>NZ_JAXCHP010000001.1:0-2400000 GCF_035984545.1 Cryobacterium sp. GrIS_2_6 | reverse complement strand
TCTCAAGCTTGATGGACATGCGTTTCATGCTACTGAACCGGATCGATCCCGGACCCTGCGGTCTCGTCGGCCCCCTGAACGCCCGTTGTATTCCGCCTCGTGCGAGCATGAGAACGATGATCAGCACCGTGACTCGACTTCAGCACGCGGAGCATCCGTCAGGGAAGAGCGGGTCACAGATGTAACCCGTACACCGACCGGATGTCGATCGCTCCGCCGAAGTCGTCCTCTTCGAACTGCCGGCGAGGTCGGCTCCGGCGAGTTCGTGGGAGAAGGAGAGGGCGATGGCGAGATAGGTGAGGACGTGGATGGTGTGCCAGGTTTCGTAGCGCATTCGGTGTCGCGCTGCTCGCATCGAAACGAGTCCTATCGTGATGAAGAGGCAGGTGGAGACCGTCGCGGCGACCAGGCCGGGTATGTCCAGGACGTGAACGGTTGCCTGCCACGGGCTGATCGCCTGCGCTTCAGCCCAGCCAGGGGTTGCGGCAACGGCCTGGACGACCAACAGCAGGACGCTCGCGCCGCCGAGGCGGCCGTGCCAGCGTGCCATCCGGTCGGCACCCAGGCCGCGTTCCAGTGCCGGTGTTCGGGACATCAAAAGAACCATGACGGTCACGGCGTAGCCGGCGAGCATCCCCGCGAGATGCGCGACCAGGGGCAGGTCCAGAAGCAGCGGCTGAAAGCAGAGATCAGCATGACCGCATCGCGTTGGCGATTATCTCAGGAGTTCACAGACGAGTTGTGTCGCGAGGTGATTACTACGTCCAAATCGATCAAGGACGTCGCGACCGCGTATGGCGTCGGCCCCGGAACTCTCCGCAACTGGCTCATCAAGCACCGAAGCCGCAGCGAACATGCCCGACCTCGTGAAACGAGACTTCACCGCCGACCGGTCAGGGGTGTAGCTCGTCGGCGACATCATCTACATCCACACCTGGCAGGGCTTCATCTACCTCGTGACCGTCATCGACTGCTACTCCAAGAAAGTCGTCGGCTGGTCCCTCGCCGATCAGATGCGCACCGAACTCGTCGCCGACGCCCTCCGAAACGCGGCCGTGACGACCCGGATCGAGCCGGACGCGATCTGGCATTCCGACCGCGGCAGCGTGGGCAGATTCAACCGGTGGAAGCAACACCTCGATTATGGAGGTGGTTTATGGGACGTCCGAAGGATTGGATGGCCACGCAACTCGGGCGGGAGCCGATGCGGTCGCCGGGCCGGCCGCCGGGGTGGCGCCGGGAGCACCGGCAGAATTTCTGGGACCTCGTTGGGCAGGGTGTCTCGAGCGAGGATGCTGGTGAGCGGGCCGGCGTGTCGGCGCCAGTCGGGACACGTTTCTTCCGTCACGCTGGTGGGATGCGAGACCTCAGCAAGGCACCGCTGTCAGGAAGGTTCTTGACCTTCGTCGAGCGTGAGGAGATCGCGATCCTGCGAGCACAGAATCTTGGTGTTCGACAGATTGCACAGGCGTTGGGCCGGTCCCCGTCGACGATCTCCCGCGAGCTACGACGCAACGCGGCCTCGCGCGGCGGCAAGGCTGAATACCGTGCCACGAGCGCCCAGTGGCACTCCGACCGGCGTGCCCGCCGGCCCAAGATGGCCAAGCTCGCGGGTAGCCCACTGTTGCGCGATTACGTTCAGTCCCGGTTGGATGGAACAGTGAAGCGCGCTGATGGCACGCCCGCTGCAGCTCCCGGGATCGGGGCGTGGAACGGGCGTCGACATGGGCCCCGACAGGATCGCCGCTGGTCCACAGCGTGGAGCCCGGAGCAGATCGCAGGTCGGCTTAAGGTCGATTTCCCCGACGATAGGAGCATGAGAATCTCGCATGAGGCGATCTACCAGGCCCTCTACATCGAGAGTCGTGGAGCGCTGCGCCGCGAGCTGACCACGGCCTTACGCACTGGTCGGGCGTTGCGAGTGCCGCGGGCCCGCGCAAAACGAGGCAAGAGCTTCCTGTCAGAGGAAGTCATGATCGCCGCCCGGCCCGCAGAAGCCAACGACAGGGCCGTTCCCGGACACTGGGAAGGGGACCTGATCCTCGGACTAGGCGGGGTCTCGATCGGGACTCTCGTCGAACGCACCACGAGGTTCACGATGCTGTTGCACCTGCCCCCGATGGACGAGCACAAGATGATCGGCGCACAGATCAAGAACGGGCCCGCGACAGCCGGACACGGCGCCGACGCCGTCTGTGATGCGATCGCCCGAACCATCACCGGCCTGCCCGAGACCCTGCGCAAGTCATTGACTTGGGACCAGGGCGCCGAGATGGCCCAACACGCCAGACTCCGCATCCAGACCGGGCTGCCGATCTACTTCGCCGATCCCCACTCGCCTTGGCAGCGGCCCAGTAACGAGAACACCAACGGGCTGCTGCGCCAGTACTTCCCCAAAGGCACCGACTTCACCCGCTACGCCCTGGACGATCTCGACGCCGTCGCCAAGACCCTGAACGAACGCCCCCGCAAGACGCTCGGATTCAAGACGCCAGCCGAAGCGATGAACGAGCTACTGTTGTCCGCAAGCACCGGTGTTGCGACGACCGGTTGAATCCGCCGTGTACACGTCCGCCGAATTCCGGGCCCTGGTGACCAGGCTCGGGATGCGGTCCTCGATGGGCCGCACGGGCGTGTAATGGGACAACAGCATGGCCGAATCGTTCTTCTCGATGCTGAAGAACGAATGCGTCTACCGCACCGCGTACGCGACAAAAACCCTAGCGCGCAGCGACGTCATCCGCTACATCGAGGGCTTCTAGAACAGCCGACGCCGGCACTCAGCGCTCGGCTACCGCAGACCCAACGAAGTCCACCATGGTTATCAACAGCCAGCCCTGGCAGCGTAGAAGAAACCACCAGGTCCGCTGTCCGAAATCTCCGCAGAAGCTCAGTCGCGGCGTGCAGGCGACTTCGGAGAGCGGAGCATTCACACTGGCCTGCACGAGGCGCGCGTTCACGGTGAGATCCGTGCAGTCGACCTCGAGAAACGAAACGTGTCGCCAGGCTGGGGGAGTGCCCTGGACGATTCTTGAGCGGTCGTGGATGCCTGCGTTCGTGCGCTCGATCAATATCTGGCGTTCCTCAGTCGCTAACGAGATCGGTGGGGTCTGGAGCATGTGCCCTGACGGCGTCGACGAATCGATGCCCCTGTGATCGACCGGCGAGCAACCTTGATGCGGGCCTGCGGCTGCCCGTCTCCGCCGGGCTGCCGGGCGAGCTTGCCACGTTCTGGACTAGCCTTGGCATTCATGCCTCCCACCGTGCGCCAGCTGCTGCAACGCCAGAGCCTCGGGGTCACGATCGTGACCGCGGAGGGGAGTATCGACGAGCCGATCCAGTGGATCTCGAGCACGGATCTCCTCGATCCCACGCCCTTCCTGTCCGACGACCAGATGCTGCTGACGACGGGCACCCAGTTCATGGTGGGCGCTTCGTCCGGCATTTTCGTCGACTACGTGCGGAGGTTGACTGCGAACGGGGTCAGGGCGCTTGGCTTCGGCACCGAAGTCGTCCGCTCGGGCACTCCGCCGTATCTGGTCGCCGCCTGCGCTGGGGCCGGACTTCCGCTCGTGGAGGTGCCGTACCGAACCCCGTTCATCGCGATCATCCGGTGGGCGGCGGACATGCTCGTGCGGGAGGCTAGTGCACGCGATGACTGGGCGCTCAAGGCGCAACAGTCCTTGTCCCTTTCGGCGCTGGGTTCCGGGGGAGTGCACAACGTACTCGCTGAGCTGGCCCGCCAACTCGAATGCAGGGTGGTGATGTTCGACTCCGGCGGGAACGTCACCTCCGTGCACCCGTTGGGCAGCCTCGGAAGCCACCAGAGCGCCGAGCTCGTTGCGGAGGTGGCGCGTCTGCTGAACTCTGGGCGTCGGTCAAGCGTGGCCGTTCGACTTGGCGAACGGCACGCCGTCATCCAGACCCTGGGCTCGCGGAACGCCATCCGAGGGGCACTCGCCGTGGCCGACGTCGACGTACTCGACGCCGCGGCACAGTCGGTGGTCACCGCCGCTCTGGCTCTCGTGGCGGTGTCCCTGGAGCAGCACGACGCCGCAGACCGGAGCGTGCACATCATCCGAGAGCAAATGTTGCACCTTCTCGTCTCCGGCCACGCGGACGCGGCCGACCAGGTGATGGCCGCGGTCTCCGAGCCCCTCCCCTCAGAGCCCGTCCTGGTGGTGACATGCGATGTCGGTTCCTCCGCTAACTCCGCTCTCGAGGCGTCGTTCCAGCGCACGGTCCAGGATGGTGAGGGAAGGGTCTTCTTCGCCCGCGCAGGCGACCAGTTCGTGTTCATCGTGTCGGCATCCGACCAGTCACGCATCAGCGAGCTCGTCGATTCCGTCGGGGTGCGAGCGGGCGTTTCCGCGCCCGCTGTCTACGCAGAATTCCGATCTGGGCTGGACCAGGCCACGCGCGCCCTCGCACATGCCCTCCGATCCGGCACCAAGGGGGCAGTCCATTCCGACCGCAATACCGAGGGCGTCCTCGGCCTGCTCGACCGCGGCGATGTCGCACGCCGGGCACTTGCCCGCCTCGCCCCGGTATTGCGCGAAGCTGACGGCCGCGACCTGCTGAATTGTGGATGGGTCTGGCTGGAACACAACGCGCTTTGGGGGCCTGCCTCCCGGGCGCTTGGGGTTCACCGCCACGGCTTGCGCGCCCGGGTCCAGCGGCTGGCGGCCATCCTGGAATTGGATCTCGATGCCTTCTCCGGGCGGGCGGAGCTCTGGGCCTTGCTCGCGGCGTACCACCGCCGCTGACCGACGCCGTTCACCATCGCCGAGCCGACCGGGCGGTGGTCTACCGGGGTGCGACGACCTCGCTATAGAGCTCCGGCCTCCGGTCGCCGAACGCATCGCACAACGGCGTGATGGTCTTGTCCCGGGACCGGAGCAGATCCAGGTCGGCCATCGCGATCCCCGACGCGTCGGCGGTGGCGACGACCCAGCCGTGCTCGTTGATGATGGAGCTCGCCTCGTTCCAGTCCTGGCCGCGCTCGATGCCGCTGCGGTCGCAGCAGACGACGCCGACATGGTTGGTATACGCGGCAGCCATGGCGACCGTGACCTCTGGGACTCGCTCGCCCTCTGGTACGGTTTCCCGCGGCCAATTGGTGGGCACGACGATCAGCTCGGCCCCGCGCAGAGCCAGGCTGCGGGTCATCTCGGGGAACTCCAGGTCGTAACAGATGAGGACGCCAAGCCGGCCGAGCGGGGTGTCCACGACAGGGGGGACGGCCGAGCCGGGCGTGAAGACGAGCTTCTCCCTATCCCACAGGTGAGTCTTGCGGTAGCTCCCCAGGACGCCGGAGCCGTCGACGACGGCGAGGCTGTTGTAGACGAGGCCGTCGGCACCGAGTTCGGCGAAGCCGCCGACGACGACGCCGTCGACGCCGGCCACCGCTAGTGCCCACTGCGCGAACACGGGATGGTCCGTCGTCACGGCGACGGACCGGGCCTCCTCCTGCGAGGAGAACATGTAGCCCGTGGTGACCAGTTCGGGCAGCACGACCAGTCGGGCGCCTGCCGCCACCGATTCGCGCACGGCGGCCACGGATCGTTCGACGTTGCCGGCCAGGTCGGGAATGACCGGTGCCAGCTGTCGACACGCAATGCGGATCATGTCTTACTCCTTGTCTCGTGGCCGACGTGCGTTGTGTTGCTCCGTATCGCGGCCGGAGGTGATCATTCGTGAAAGGGCCGGGCCGGTGACCAGGGAGGTCACAGGCCCGGCCGTTTCACCCCGTCAGGCCCTAGTCGATGAGAGCGCCCGCGAGGTCTTCCTGCTCCTGCGAGGCGAGCTCGAGAGCGTCGGCCTGCTCGTCGGCGAGTTGCCGTTCGGCCGCGACGTCCAGGTTCCTGGTGAACAGCCAGTAGAGCAGCGCACCGATCGGCAGGCCGACGAAGAGCGCGAGGTCGACGCCGCCCATCGCCTGCGAAACGAACCCGACGTAGAAGCCCGAGATGTCAAAGAACGGGGTCATGCACGCAAACGCGACCAGGTAAGCGGTGATGCCCGCCCAGCCCCAACGGCCGTAGATGCCATTGGGTTTGAAGATCTCCGTGATCGCGTAGTGGCCCTTCCGCACGATGAAGTAGTCGGTGAGGTTGATCGCCGTCCACGGGATGAAGAAGTACAAGACGAGCAGGAGGAAGTCCGCGAAGAAGACCGCAAAGTTGCTCGAGGCATAGAGCGAAAGGACGCCGGAGATGCCGGCGGTGATCGCGACGGTGACGATTCGAACGGTTACGGTCGGTCTCACCTTGCGGATGCTGTCGATCGAGGAGATGAGGGTGAGGGATCCGCCGTACATGTTCAGCACGATGACCGCGACCAGGCCAAGAGCGATCACGAGCAGCGCGATCGTGCCGAAGCCGGGAAAGAGGCTATCGGCCACGCCCTGGATGGCGGTGATCGGATCGCCGGCGTCGAAGTCCGTGACGGCCGCGGCGAGGTACGCGCCGAGGAAGATCAGCCAGGCGCCGCCGATGGCGCTGCCCCAGAACGTCCAGCGGAAGGTACTGCGACTGGGCGTTTCGGCGGGCAGGTAGCGCGAGTAGTCGGAGACGTAGATTGCCCAGGAGATCTGGTACCCGGCGACGACGCCCAGCTGGGAGAAGAATGCGACTGGATTGAAATCGCCGAGATCGAAGGCCCCGGCGGGCAGGTGCAGATTGACGAGCGCCGAGAAGGTCAGGAGTGCCAGGACGACGACCGTCACGTACGTGAGGTAGCGCTCCATCTTGTGGATGAGGTCGTAGCCGAAGAGGGCGACGACGGCGCCGACGATGGTGACCGCCCAGAACCAGAATGGAGAGACGACCGGGTCGGAATGGAGCGCTCCGCTGATCGCGTTGCCTGCGAGGACCGTGTTGAACACGTTGAAACCGGCGTACTGGAGGAAGGCGAAGAGCCACACGAGGAGGGCGCCAACGTAGCCGAACTGCGGTCGCGACTGGATCATTTGCGGCAGACCGAGCTTCGGGCCCTGCGATGAGTGTGCCGCCATGAAGACGGTGCCGATGACCAGCCCGATGGTGATCGCGATGAGCGACCAGACCAGGTTTCCGCCGGCGGCGAAACTTACGACTCCGATCGCGAGGGTCGCGATCTGTGCGTTGCACATGAACCAGAGCGGCCCGATGTGCCAGACCTTGCCGTGCCGCTCGTTTTTGGGCACGTAGTCGATGGAACGGACTTCCAGACCACGGTTCTTGGTTGGGCTTTCTTCGGTCACAAATCTCTCCTTTGAAATTTCGGGACGCTCAGCGCTGATAGGTGAAAAAAGTACACGCTGCCTTGCCCAAACGATGTTGCCATAACGGCAGATTGGAGATTCCTTGTGCCAGTTTGGCAGCCGATTGACCGCCTCGCGGGAGTATTTCGTCGTGTTTCACCGGGTGTTATTGCTCCGTCCAGACTCGGGAAGGCAGTGCGCTCAACCGGGTCAAGGAATTCCATGACCTCATAGTGGCCGTGCTTTGATGAAGCCAACCAGGCAGAGAGCACTGTTTCTGGCGATGCGGCGGTCGATGACTCTCCACTCGCAACCAGACAAAGCGCGGACCTCGATGTCCTCAGAGGTGCGGGTCTGCAATCGGCCGGCGATCATGATGCTCTTTTGTGATTGTGTTGATCGGCCGGGGGACTGCCGGGGCGGAACCAAACCAGAGAATCTTGGTTTTGGGTTTCGTCGAGTCTTCAGGAAGGACGGGTTGGGGCTCTTCGTGCGCCTCTGGGGCGGTGGGTCTGGCGGATCGGAAGAAGGGGAAGCTCATCTCGTGTAGGTCCTAACCATTCGGTAGGCCGGCTGGCCCGAGGGTCCCGTGCCTTTGCGACCCCGTCTCACGGCGGGTGTGCCTTGTGCGATTGACGTTCACGCCCGTCTCGCCGGCAGCTGAAAGCCACCTGATTTGAACGTAGCACCCCGGGTTTGAGGCGAGTGGCCCCCTCAAGGGGTGTGTCCTTGACCGTGTCCTCGAGGTCGTCGGCTTCAGTGCGGTCTCGGCCTGGCGCTCGGACCAGCAGCGCGCGGGCCGGGACCGCTTTTCTCACTCATTGGACGATCGTCACGCACGACGATCAAAGAAGGGTGGGCATCATCGGGGCCTGATCTTCGCCCTCCGTCAAACGGCGGACGAGCGCTAAATGGTTTGCGTGATGTACCTCGCCATCGCCCTCCTCGTGCTCTCCGCGATCGTGAACGGCATCGCCGCCGGCCCGTTCCTGATCGTGATGATGCTCATCTCCCGCGACAGCACCGTAATGGGCAAATACCGAAACGGTAAGCTCGCCGCAACCATGGGCTGGACCGCTACCGCAATTATGTGCGTCGCCGGCGCATACGGCATTGGGTAGACCCTCATCGGAAACTAACCAGCCGAAGCGACAGCTGAAGCTTGGACCCAATGGGTTTGGTAGCAGAAACTGGCCTGCACACCCTCGTCGACGAGCGGGTGGATACATCGATGCGCACGCGGGCATAAATCGGTGGTACTTTACGCCGGAATGTTCACAGACGCAGATCCCATCCGAAACGGAACCCTCGTCTGGCCGCCGTTTCTTCGCGCCGGACGGGACTCTCGTCGTCGGCGGCAAAATCCCAAATGACCGGTCCGGTAGCTGGCCGCCACGACGGAGAGCTCCGTGTGCGGGCGGGCGTGACCTCTAGGATTCAAGCACGTCACAGATTTCCTGACACCTGCACCCCTGATCAAAGGCGAAAGATGAGATATCTTGTACCTGCACTTCGGCTCACTGTCGCATTCCTGGGCCTGGTGGCGATCGTGTCGACGTTCTTCGACACAGCCACTCGCGCGACGATCAACCCGTTCAACTTTTTCGGGTTCTTCACTATGCAAAGCAACATCATTTTGGTCAGCGTTCTCCTGATCGCCGCCCTCGTGTCCTTCTCCGGGAAACGCCAGTCGCGATGGTTGGTATTGGCGCGCGGATGTGCGACAACCTACATAGTCATTACCGGGGTGGTCTACAACGTTCTGCTGTCCGGTCTCGAAGGGGGCGTCTCCCTTGCATGGGCTAACACCGTTCTCCACGTGATTCTGCCCCTCTACGCAGCCCTGGATTGGGTGATTTTCAGCGACCGCAGTCCCCTCTCGTGGAACAAACTATGGGTCGCGCTCATCTACCCAATCGTGTGGATCATCGTCGTCCTCATCCGGGGAGCAACTGATGGATGGGTGCCATACCCGTTCCTGAACCCTGCACAAGGCTACGGTGTCGTCGCGCTCTACGCTGTGGCCATCGCTGTTGCCACTGTCGTGTTCGCTGCAATCATCTGGGGCGTCAGCCGATTGCATCTCTTCCGGAGCACCGCGCTGACCTAGTCAAGGCGCGAGAGCCTCACACCCTGTGCATTCGGGAAGGTTTTGCCTTCCGGATATTATCTGTGCACGTACGTCATCGAAAGGAAAACACCCATGAGCAAGACCTGGTTCATTACTGGCGCGTCCAAGGGCTTTGGCCGTGAGTGGACAGAAGCAGCGCTGGAGCGCGGGGACAACGTCGCGGGCACCGCACGAAAGCTGGAAACTCTGGACGCCCTCGTTGAGAAGTACGGCGAAACTTTCCTGCCGATCCGGCTCGACGTCACGGACAGGGATGCGGACTTCGCGGCCGTCCAGAAGGCGGCCGAACACTTCGGCCGGCTCGATATCGTCGTCAATAATGCTGGGTACGGTCATTTCGGCATGATTGAAGAGCTGACCGAGGACGAGGTCCGAGCACAACTCGAGACGAACCTGTTCGGAGCGTTGTGGATCACACAGGCGGCACTTCCAATCATGCGTGAACAGGGTTCGGGTCACATCATCCAGGTATCGAGCATCGGTGGCATCAGCGCCTTCCCAACCGTCGGGGCCTACCACGCCTCGAAGTGGGCACTCGAGGGCTTTTCGCAGTCACTCTCACAAGAGATCGCGGGTTTCGGTATCAACGTGACGCTCGTGGAACCCGGTGGCTTCTCGACCGATTGGTCGGGCCCGTCAGCCTCGCGCAGCGAGCAGATGGTTGAGTACGCCGATGTCCGCAAGGCTGCGGCGAGTCGTCCCTCTGCGAACAACCCCGGTGACCCCACGGCCACTAGAGGCGCGATCCTGAAGGTCGTCGATGCGGTGAAGCCGCCACTGCGCATCTTTTTCGGCACGGCGCCTCTCGACATCGCGACGAAGGACTACGAATCGCGCCTGGCGACGTGGAACGAATGGCAGCCAGTTTCAATCGAAGCACACGGCAACTGAGCCCTGAGCGCTCGGAGTGAGGCCCGGGCTTGGCGTTCGCCGGCTGCGGCGAGGCGATGCACTTCAGCCAAGATCCTGACCGGCGTCTCGGCGCTTGGCGATCGAGTCGACTACGCGCTCTCGCCTTATTTCATGTTCCATCTGACCGAGTGCAGCCATGATCGTGAAGAGCATCGAGCCCATGGGAGTCGCTGTGTCGACGTTGCCGCCGCCAAGGTTCAGCACGCGGAGGCCGGCGCAGCGGCGCCGGAGCTCTTCAGCAAATGCGAGCATATTCTGCGTCGATCTCCCCAGCCGGTCCAGAGTCGTGATGACGAGACTATCGCCGGCCTCGAGTGCATCGAGCGCGCGATCGAAATTCGGCCGCGAGGCTTGAGCGCCGGAAACGCCGCTGCCTATGTAAAGGTCATCGCGCCGGATACTTGCGGCCAGAAGGTCGGCCTCTTGCCGGTCGGCGGATTGATAGCGTCGATACGCGCGCGTATCCGATCATCTTCACCATTGTCTCCTGGTGTCTCATAGCTACTGTGAGTACGTCAATTCAAGCAGGCGGTTATGCAACGTCGTTATGAGACTCGCTGGGCCGCCAGTTTCCGCCGATTTTGAGGAGGCATGGGTCTTGGTCGTGAGACGTTTTATGTCCCTAAGGTTTCGCGACGCGGCATCACACTGCCACCGAGACACTGGCCACTATTGGGGGCAGATCTACTTCACCGTTGAATCTGGCCTTCGCGGATGGGTCGACTCGTGGAGTTGATCGCAAAGTGGCGGCGTTCTGTCATCCCTTTGTGGCGGCGTTGATGACTGTTTGGTGGCGCACTGCGCTCCTGTCGAGTGCCCTGCTCTCTGATCAGTCGCGTGCCGAAGGGCCGGCGGCGACGTCCTCGTGTGAGGGTAAGCCCGAACCGGCCGGACTCGAGTCGGTCGAGGGAACTGTGACCGAGGCGATGGCGACGCCGACGAGCGCGACTGCGCCGCCGAGTGCGGTGATCGCGTCGAATGGTTCGCCAAGTAAGAGGGCGAAGAGGTAGCCGAGTGCCGGAATTGCTGCGGTGAGCGCGCCGGTGGCTGCGGCGGGAAGGCGTTCGGCGCCGTAGTTGAATAGCACGAGAGTCGGTGCGGTGATTACGACACCGAGGACCAGCAGACCGCCGAGACCTCCCCATCCGCTCGGGATGGCGGCCGCGCCGGCCGCCATCTCTGCGACGAGCCAGGGGAGCATGATGGCCGTACCCCACATGGCGGTCGCCGTCGCTAGCACGAGCGGATCAACGGCCCCGGTCGCCCGTCGACCGACGGCCGCCCATTGTTGGGGCTCGGCGGGTACACCCTTGCGGAGAAGCACTGTATAGAGTGCGTAGCTCGTCAAGCCGATGAGGCAGAGCAGCACGCCGATGTCCAAGGTGAGGCCAGCACCCGCCACGATGACGACGCCGGCGGTCGCGAGCACTAGTCCGACGATCGTGCGGGGAGCCAGGCGCTCCTTCAGAATGAACAGACCCAGCAGGGCGGTCAGCGCGGGAAGCGCCGCGTTGCTGAGAGCGGCCGTGCCGGGAGTAGTGAACTCAAGACCGACGTTGGTCAACGAGTAATATATCGCAACACCGAGGAGCCCGAGCAGAATCGTACGCGGGTCTCGGAGGGTACGCACGAACAGTGGCCGACGTGCGGCGAGGGGGACGAGGACGATCAGGCCGATCGCGAACCGGCCGACCGAGAGCGCGGCTGGTGACGCCGTCTTCAAGACCTCGCTGCTGATTCCGAAGCTCGTCGACCACAGCACCACGGCGATTCCGACGGCCACTAAAGGAAGGCGTCGACGGAGTGCGTTTTTGACCATGCTCGCAGTCTATTTCCGGACCTCGAGCCGAACTGACACCCATGATTTCAGGTCGATCATGAGCAGCAAACCGAGCACCACTGGACCCGCGCACCCGGCTGGACCATTGTCTCAATAAAGTACAGCTTTCTGAGACATCAGCCCGTGTCCTGGAAAGTTCGTCGAACATCGCAGCATTCCGCCAGGCGTAGTGTCTTGGAAAGTTGTCTTGCCGTGTTTCGTCTCATTCTGCTGCGGGGCCGGGTTTTATGAGTCAGAATGGGCGTCGTGAGATAACTGGGGTAGACGCGGGTGAGTACGTCGAGTCAGGACGCGCAGTTGCAACTGGACGCGTTGCTCATCGCAGGAGTCCAAAAACGAGACGTGTTTGCCGATGTCCCATCGGGCAGCAGAACAGCGATCGACCGGCCGGGGATAAAGAAGCTGCTGGAGTATGCGGAGTCCGGTGACACGGTCGTGGTGTGGCGAGTCGATCGGTTGGTTCGTTCGCTGATGGACGTGCTGAACACGGTCGCCTTGCTGCGCGAACGAGGAATCAATGTCAGGTCGATCTCGGACGGCATCGACCCGGCGACGTCGACGGGGCGGTTGATGCTGAACATGCTGGCCACTCTCGCAGAGTATGAGCGTGAGCTGATCGTCGAACGGGTCACGGCCGGTATCGCTGCGGCTCGTCAGAACGGTACCCGGTTCGGGCATCCGCTGTCGGACCCGGTCGTGATCGCCGACAAGCTGGCCCTGGCTCGGGAGGCCAGGGCGAAGGGGCGCACCGCTGAGGATGCCGCACGCCTCGTGGTGTGGAGCCGCGCGACCTTTTACCGTCACCAGATGGTGGCCGACGCGGCACGCGCGAGTTCAGCGATGTAGCCAGGTGTGATAGACGGACAAGACCGGTGGCGGATCCTTCGACTTCATGTTGAGGATCAAGTCCCTCTCGCAGCCCTCGCCAGGGACGCCGGGATCAGCGAGCGAACCCTGCAACGCTGTCATTTCCTGTACCGCAGGCGCGGGATCGACGGACTGGACGCGCATCCGCGGGCCGACAAGGGCGTGCGACGCAGCGCCCCGGAAGCGGTGGCGTTTATCGAACGTCTCGCCTTGACCAGACCCAGCCCGAGCCTGGCAACGCTAAACCGGCTCACCGCCGGTGAGGCGCAGCAGCAGGGGTATCCGACGCCGAGCTACTCCACAGTTCGTCAGATCGTGCTGGCGCTGGACCCGCCGCTGGTCACTCTCGCGCTGGAAGGGCCCACGTCGTACCGGGACCGACACAAACTGGTGTTGCGCCGTCGCGCCGAGCGACCCAACGAAACTGGGTCGTATTTCGGGCCGTTTTGAGGGCTTTCGATCAGGTCAGCACTCAGAAAAGTGTTGCCAAAATGTTGCCACGAGTGATTCTGGGCTGAAATCTCCCGCGAGGAACTAGCCTCTGATCAAGATTTTATTGGTGCGTGTCGCGTGACAGTCCAGTTCGGACAAATTGCCGGAGTCGGACTCGCGGAATCCTGCGGAAGTTGCGATGAAGGACGAGTGCGCCTTTGCCGACCAAGTTCGGACACACGTGACGGCCGAGCTGGACCCGACGGAAAGTCTGCCGAGGTGCGGTTAGTCCAAGGGCAGGTCATATGGGGAAATTTTACTGGGCGGCTTTGCGTGCCGGCCCAGCGGTCACGAGAAGGTTCGTCTCAAATGCTCAATGCACGAGGTCGGCGCGAAGCCCCAAGACGTGTCTGAGCGAAGAGCGGCGCTCCGGCGGGCCCGCAACGCATTTCTGGAGGACCAACGGCGTTAGGGTGGGCCCGGCACGCGGCCTTGATCAAGGTGAGTGCCCGGTGAGGCCAGGAACAGTCGGGACCACATTTCGTAGAGATAGTCGCCGAAACGCTCGGCGCTCCATCCTCGGGAGTCCACGAGCTGGGTGTAGTGCTCTGCTCCGGCAGTGGCCCACACGATGTCGCCGATGACTTCATCCGATAGGTCGGGGCGAAGAGCCCCGGTCAGGCGCAAGTCGGCTGCGAAGAGAAGCATGTTGGTTGCGCGTCGGGTCGATATTTCTTCGTGGAGGGCGGCGCAGTCCGGGTCGGTTCGCGCAGCGTCCCGCAGTGCCAGGAAGATGGGCGCGGTTCTTGGGCTCATGGCGGCGATCGCAGCTGCGTAGATCTGGAACTTCGTCGCGGCATCCGGCGTTTCTCGGATCCGTTGCACATAGTCGCGCCGTTCGGCGGGAATGGTCTCATCGCTACCAGATATCGCTGACTCCACGACCTGGCGAAGCAGTACCGGCTTTCGGCCGACAGCTTCGTACAGCGTATCCACGGACGTTCCCGCCGCGTGCGCGATTTGCGCCACCGTTGTTGCCACGTATCCGCGTTCGGTAAAAAGGGTCCACGCTGCCGAGAGGAGCTGAAGACGTGTGGTTTTGGCTTGCATGGCTCGCTTCGTCGAGCGATATTTTCGCGGAGCATTGACATCGGTCGTCATGAGGATCACAGTAGTGCATATTCATCCGATTGTAGTTCGGACCAAATAAGGAGTGGGTCGATATGGTCTATGCATTCATTCAAGACGTTCCCATTGACACAGCGGGATACCGCCGAATCATGGACAACCTCGGCGCTGAGCCGGTTGCGGGGTCGATCCTTCACCTCTGCGTCCGCCGCGAGGATGGCGGGCTTCGCTATATCGACGTATGGGAGTCCGAGGAAGCCTGCCCCCAGGCATTTGACCAGCGAATCCACGCTGCTGTGGATGCGGCTTTCGGTGGACACCGTCCAAGTACTGAACCAACCGTGCAGGTACTCGACGTGCTGGACATCACAGGGGCCGCCCTCCCCGCGAGCGTGTGACAACCCACTCGGCATGCCATAACGCGACATGCCCGCAAGCGGGACCTCCATGTGTGTGATCAACTCTTTGTAGGCCGTTTCGGCACAGGAAACCGGCCAAGTTAGCGGCTGGTTTCCTGCCAAAAGAGCGGTAAAAATCAGGCCAGGCAATCCCCCTCCACGACGTTGGATTTGGGGAATGCGCAGAGTTTGAGATCACCCGGTGGCCGGGGCCCTCTCCAGCGTGTTGGAGACAGGGGCCCGCCACCCCCCGATAGGTTCCATTCGACGTGTCTACTGCCAAGCGGTCGCGCCGGAAGGAACTAGGAAGCAGATGACGGTACCCATGTCCGTGCAAGAAAATATCAGATCACTCGACTCCCAAGGAATTGCGGGCCGTGAAATCGCCCGCCGGCTCGGAGTCAGCCGCGACGCGGTAGTGAAATACACCCGGCAACACGACTACTCACCGAAGCCACCAGCTCTCGTTCCCCGGCCCGCCGGGTCGGTGTTGACCGGGTTCGAAGACACGATTGAGCTGTGGTTAGGCGAGGACCAGCGCCGGCCGCGCAAGCAACGCCACACCGCCCAACGGGTCTTTGACCGCCTCGTCGCCGAGGAGACCTACACCGGCAGTTATTCCCCGGTGCAACGCTTCGTCAGGAAGTGGAATGCCCAGCACCGGCACGCCGGGGAAGGTTTCACAGAACTGGTCTGGCCGGCGGGGACCGCGCAGGTCGATTTCGGCCAGGCCGAGGCCATCATCGCCGGGGTCCGGCAAATCCTGCACATCTTCGTCGTCACGTTCCCGTTCTCGAACATGCGTTTCGTGCAGGCCTACCGGGGTGAAACGGCCGAGTGCGTCTGCCATGGCCTGCGCACCGTGTTCGACCACATTGGCGCTGCGCCTCGGCATCTGGTCTTTGATAACGCCACTGGCATCGGGCGGCGGGTCGGCACCAAGGTCGTCGAGACGAAGCTGTTCGGTGCATTCAAGATGCACTACCGGTCCGAATCTCGGTACTGCAATCCGTACTCCGGTCATGAGAAGGGGAACGTGGAAAACGCGGTCGGGTTCCTCCGCCGCAACCTGATGGTCCCCGAGCCCGAAGCGGCCACACTGCAGGGCCTCAACGAGGTGTTGCTGGCCAGGTGCCTCGCGTTGGCTTCGACCGTGCACTACCGCAAGGGCCTGCCCATCGGCGAGCTCTTCGCCCAGGACGTCGCGGCGTCTCTGGTGTTGCCCGGCGTCGGGTTTGACCCGGTGCGTTATGAAAACCGCACGGCCGATAAGAAGGGGAACCTACTCATTGACGGGAACACCTACGCGGCCGGGTCTTCCTTCCACAGCCGCACCCTCACCGTTGGGTTGCGGCACGATGTCGTCGAGATCCTCGACGAGCATTCCACGCCGGTGCGGTCTTTCCCGCGGGCCTTCGGAGTGCAGGCCGAGACCATCTTCGAACCCGCGGCCCTGCTGCCGTTGCTGGTGACTAAACCCGGCGCCTGGGGCCACTCTCAGCTGCGAGCCCTCGTCCCCGAGCCGGTGCGGGACTGGCTCGACACGGCCACGGCCACCAACCGGCGCCGGCTCCTGAGCGCCGTCGATGCTGCCTCAGGATCGGCTGGTTTCAACGCCGCGATTGGCGCTGCCGACATGCTCATCCAGCGCGGAGACGCCCCCGACACCGCCGCACTAGGCATGCTCGCCCGGCGCCTCGCCGACGGCACCACACCGGCAGTCGAGAACGTGGATTTGAGCGTCTATGACATCTTCACCACCGACATCTTCTCGGCCGTCAACACCGCGACGGGAGAAATCGCATGACCCTCGTCACAGTCCAGGACATCATCGAGACCGGCCGACAGTCTTCCTTGACTGGCACGGTGCTGGCCGAATGGGCAGAGAAGGGCACCCCGAAACAACGCGAGTACCTGCACGGGATGCTTCTGGCCGAGCGCGAATCCCGACAGGAATCACGCCGCCAACGGCTGCTGAGCGCCGCCCGACTGCCGGCGCTGAAGTCCTTGACGGGGTTTGACTACACCAACGTCAAATTCCCCGAGGACTACGGCCGGGAAGCGCTGACGTCGCTGGAGTTCATCAACCAGGCCGAGGACCTCGTCCTCTATGGCGACGTCGGAACCGGCAAAACCCACCTTGCCTCTGCGTTGGTCGCGGCCGCCTGCCGCCAAGGTATTCCGGCCCGCTTCTTCACGACGTCGTCGTTGGTCATGCAGCTGCGCCGCGCCAAGGATGAAGGGCGTCTCGATCGGGAACTTGCCTCGATCGCGAGAAACCGGCTCGTCGTCATTGACGAACTGGGGTATTTGCCGATCGATACCGACGGCGCCCGGCTCTTGTTCCAGGTCATCGCCGACGGTTATGAAAAACGAAGCCTGATCATCACGACAAACCTTGAGTTCTCCCGCTGGGGAACCGTGTTCGGCGACGACAACATGGCCGCCGCCGTCATCGACCGCATCGTCCACCACGGCCGGCTCCTGCAGTTCCGCGGCGAGTCCTACCGAGTCAAACACGCCCTCATGAAATGACCCGCCACCAGGCCGGCCACCCCGGAACGCGACCCACGACGGTCCCGCCAACCACCGCACGCACCCTCAGCAGTCAGGACTTCTTCATGAAGGATCACACCCAACCAGAGCGCCCCCACGCGCCAGCCGACCACGAGACAGGCTGGTGGGACGACAACGGCCGACCAGCCCCCTGGCCAGACGACTTCGCCGATCCCGACGCCGGATGGACCACCGAAAACACCGCCGTCCCCGCCGATGACGGCGACGAAACCGACCCCACAAACCAGCCGTTCTGACCACCTGATCAAATGGCCGGAAACCGCGCCACAATGGCAGGTTAATTAGCGCTCAAATGGCCGGTTTAAAGTTGACAAAACACAACCTCCAACGGGAACGATCCCGCGGAGACTGGACTGCGCCGTCCGCCCGTGCAGAACTGTCGCGTTTGACCTGTCCGTAGAGAAATCTCGCTCGGGTGCGTCAACCGCAACAGGCTGAGGCCCGCATTGGCACCGCGGCTACGCAGGGCAGCGGCATGACTCTTATCAATCGTGTCGGCCGGTTCGTCCGAACTAGGTGGCAAAAGTCCGAACTAGCGTGTCACGCGACAGTGTGCCCCCAGGCAGATTCGAACTGCCGCCCCTGCCTCCGGAGAGCGAATTTGGCCGTTTCGCCGCCTTGCTGATTTGGGGAAAGTCCTGATTGACGGCACATTATGATCACACCGTATCGGTCTCAATCAGGCTGTTTTTCCCTCAAGTGTTGCCATTTTGTTGCCACAAACAAAGGTATTCATCAGGAAAAATCGGGGCGTGGTGGAGTTGATGGTCGTTTTGGAAGGCCCTTGGCGAAAATGCGTTCGAGGAGCAGGACGGCGCGTTCGGTCAGAGCGTCTCCTGGATAGAAATCTTCGAAGAGCTGCTCTGCGGCGGCGACCGTGTGGATGTCGTTTAGGACGAGGAGGTGAACGATG
This sequence comes from Cryobacterium sp. GrIS_2_6, assembly GCF_035984545.1. Lineage (NCBI taxonomy): Bacteria > Bacillati > Actinomycetota > Actinomycetes > Micrococcales > Microbacteriaceae > Cryobacterium > Cryobacterium sp. GrIS_2_6. Next base: position 2,381,559 of record NZ_JAXCHP010000001.1, on the reverse strand, counting down.
TCTTCGGTGTCGCGACCGGGCCGCGCGGCGTTGAGCTTCATCGCCAGCAGAGCTTCGATGGGTGCAATCCAGATGGACACGTTCTCGTCGTCGAAGAGCGCTTCCCATTCGACTGAGCGCCCCCAGCGTGGGATGAATATGGTCGCTTTGTCATTGAGCCAATCGGCCGGCCAATCCCGTTCGCTCGCGATCTGCCTGATGATGGGCTCGAGCTGGTCTAGCGGTTGGATCTGGGCATCAATGTCGGCGGTAGTCGCACGTTCGAAGTAGGCGATCCGGAGCGCGGCTCCACCGACGATCCGGATAGACACGTCACGGATGCCGGTCTTACGCGCTCGCGTCACGACCTCACGAAGGCCCGAAACGAGGTCATGGAGATCGAGTGGGCCGGCCATCAGACGCTGGCCAGCGTTTCTCGTTCAAGGAGCACGTTACGACGCAGGAACGCCAGCGGCACGTTGGTCGGGTCGGGCTCGAGGTCGTACTCGCCCAGCTGAGGTGACTGCGGGCTGGGAAGAAACCGTTTCGGATCGTTAATCCAGTGCGCCTTGGGCAACTTTCCCTTGCTGAGCCAGTGCTCAGCGACGGCGGCCAGGGCGGCATCCCACGCAGCGGACCCGGTCGAGGCTGGCTCGACGAAAGTCAGAATGACCCGATCGGCTCCGGCCACGCGCGCGAGCTGGTCGGAGTAGTCGAGGAAGGCACGCAAAGCGGCATCTCGCCCCGACCCGCGGAGAGCGCTCGCGATTCGATCGGCGGTCTGGACAGCATCCGGCCCGACGCCCGGGACAGCGACGAGACGGTGGCCGGTTTGCTGCAGCAGACGTTCCAGGGTGTCGACGGTGGGGACTCTGCGGCCGCTCTCGATCGATGACACGTCGGGCTGGCTCGTGAGGGCGCGGGCGGCGAGATCGGCCTGGCTGATGCCGCGGCGCTGGCGCGATGCGCGGAGCAGAACTGATGCGCTCATTCAATCACCGGCCTCTCCCCACTATATCTAAGTAGATATACCAGTGTAACTGGTCGGGCGCGTTGCTGACCAGAGACCTGTTCGTTTGGGTATTCGTTTGGCTATTCGTTGAGAGCGAATAGGCAAACGAATGGTTTGAGAGGTTATTTCCCTGATCAGCCACCACACCCTCGCTGCGCTCGCTTCCCAACCCCCCACACCCAACGGCATTGTGTGGGGGGTTGGGAAGTAAAGGTGTGGTGGCTGATCAGGGAAATGAAAATGGAAAATGAGGATAGGGGAGGGGAGAAGAAAAGAAGAGAGAAAGAGAAAGATATGGATGAAGACGAGAAGGCAGGAGTGGAGGCGAAAAGTGCGAGATAGACGGCTGAGGAGAACTCTGAAGAAGGGCGCTGAGACGAGCAAGGGAGCGCTGGCAGTTTGTCGAGACCGCAGATGAAACAGGGGTGTTGGGGAGGCCAGTGGATACTCACGATCATCGCAACGACGCACACCGGTTGACGATTCGACCTCCGTCCGGCGGTCGATCGATTCCGTCGGGTGTCGGTCGTTCGGGGGAGGATGTCCTCGACATCGACTCGGACAGGAGCTGGATCGTGGGAAGCATCACCGCCTATCAAGTGGCTTCAGGCAAACGGTATCGAGTACTCTATCGCCGGCCGGACCATATCCAGACGCAGAAGCGTGGCTTCCGCACCAAGCGTGATGCGGAACTCTTCCTCGCGAACATCGAGGTCAACAAGAGCCGCGGAGCCTACGTCGATCCCTCGAAAGCACGGGTGCTCGTGGGGGAGTGGCTCGACCTGTGGATGGACAGCCGCTCGGACTGGCGCGCCACGTCGAGGGAGCGGGCGCGCGGCATTGTCGTTCGGCACATCCGGCCGCAGCTGGGCAATTATCCACTCGGCGCGCTCAACCATCAGGCTGTGCAGGCTTGGGCGAGTGGGCTGTCCAGGACGCAGGGACCGGCGAGCGTGCGCAAGATCGTCAACGTGCTGTCCGGAAGCCTGCAGATGGCCGTCAAAGACGGCAGGCTCGCGTCCAATCCGGCGCACGGCCTCAACCTGCCGAAGGTGCACAAGGCATCCAAGCGCTACCTGACGCATGAGCAGGTGCGGGACCTATCTGCGGCGGTCGACGCGATCGGGCGAGGCATGTATCTCGGGCAGTCCAACGGCTATGGGCTGCTCGTGAAGGTGCTCGCCTACTGCGGGCTGCGCTGGGGCGAGGCCTCCGGGTTGCGGGTGCAGGACATCGACTTCGTGCGTGGCCGGCTCGAGGTGCAGCACACCGTGGTCGAGATCGACGGATTGCAGATCGAAGGCCAGCCCAAGGACTACGAGGCCCGCTCGATCCCGGTGCCCGCGTCGATCCTCGCGGACCTTCGCGTGCTCGTGAGCGGTCGGCAGGGCGGCGACCCAGTCTTCGCTGCAGCCAGGGGTGGCTGGCTGCGCGGGAGGGTGTTCCGCCGGGGCTGGCTCGACGCTGCCGCCGAGCAGGTCGGCATCGCCGGGCTGGCCCCTCACGAACTGCGGCACACGGCAGCGAGCCTGGCCATCAGCGCCGGGGCGAACGTGAAGGCGGTGCAGCGGATGCTCGGACACGCATCCGCCGCGGTGACCCTCGACGTGTACTCAGATCTCTTCGACAGCGATCTGGATGCCGTTTCGTCGGCGCTCGATCAACTCATCATCCAGAAGAGCATCGCGTCGCTGAATACCGAGGTGATCGGGGATCCACGGCAGCCACCCGAAACAGAATTCTGATCACGTCCTTGAACTCGGGCAGGAAGCTCGGACTCTCGATCGCTTACTGAGGTGACAGAAGCCGTCGAGCTCACGTTCACTGCAACGATCGGGTCAGCCCAGTAGGCGAGCGAGCCCCTCTTCGCTGACGATGGTGATGCCGTAGTCGCGAGCCTTCCGTGCTTTGCCGGACAGGGAGTCGGGATCGGCGGCGGCGACGAGTTTCACCTTCTTGGAGATGCATCCTCCGGCAATGTACCCGCGTGCTTGAAGGTCGATGGTCCAGGCCTCTCGGGATCGGCGCATATCGCCGGTGAGGACGATCACGTCGCCTGCGAGCAAATGGAATTCTTCTGCGTTGATCGTTCCGGTGGCAGCCGGACCCGGTGCAGTCGCGATCTGTGGCGCGTCGAGAGCTTCATAGAGGACCGAGTCGGGAAGGTGAAGCAGGTGGGCGACAGCGTGCAAGTCGGCGGACTCCTCAGCGGTAATGACGCTGTCGGCCCAGGCCACCTGGGCGAGGCTGCTGAAGTAATGCAGGTTCAGACGCTCACAGTCCTCGCGACCGAGACCAAGTTGCACAGCGGCACGAACTAGATCCTCAGATTCATGTTCCGAGATGAGACGGTCGAGAAGACACCTATCGAGAAGAGCGAGATAGGCGGTCTCGTCAACAGGTCCGTCATGCGCTGGCAGACGGTTGGTGATGCGTTCCAAGAAATGGATGCTGGGCGCATCCGCTTCCGGTCGAGGTTTCCACGGGACACCGGATGGGGCCATGGGCTGCCAGGGTGCGGCGGCCGCCTTGCCGACAGCGTCCGCCCACAAGGCCCAGTCCGGAGTCGCCTGCATGTACGCGGACAGCAAGGAAGCGGTAGCGAGGGCGTCGACCGAAGCGCGGTGGGCGCCGGTCAGGTCGATGTCGAAGTGGTCGCAGCAATCCGCGAGTGACCACCCGGCGCCGGGGATTATGTCGGTGGCAAGCACCATGGTGCAGATTGCAGAGATCGTCACGCCTGGGTCATACTCCAGCCGGGTCAGTTCTGCGTCCAGGAATCGGGTGTCGAAGTTCGCGTTGTGCGCGACGAGGACGCGACCGGACAGCAGTGCAATGAGCTCAGGCGCGGCGTCCCGAAAGGTGGGCGCCGACAGCACGTCTCGGGCTTGGATTTCATGGATGTGTTGCGGGCCGAGGTCGCGCTCGGGGTTGATCAGGGTGTCCCAGCGGCCCTCAATCGTGCCGTCTGGAGCGACGTGGACGACGGCTACTTCCGCGACGCGGTCGTGGCCGCCGGGGAAGAGGCCGGTGGTTTCGAAGTCGATCACGGCAAAGCCGAAACCGTGCGGTGTGGATGGTTGCGGTGCCGGCGCGTCGGGAGCGGGCTGGACGTTGTTCGTCCATGCTGAGCCATCCCACCATCGGATCGTGCCGGTACCAGTGCCGTCGTTGTACCAACCGGCAGGAACCGTGGAAGTTGAACGCTCGTCGACCATAAGTTGATCGTATGACTTCCAAAGCCGCTCGATCCCGAAACCGGCATCGAGGTGTCGGCTCAATACAGCTAGCTCTTGAGGGGCTTCCAGCGCGGCACTTCTTGCACAGTGCGCGGTGGCGCTTTTCGGAGCCGGGTCGAGGACCTGAAGTACAAGAACGCCAGTGATGCGTCGACCATTACGCTGATCGCGACGTTGAATATCAATTCCGGTGGCCCAGTGATCGCAACGAGCACACCATTGGCGGAGCTCAGTACGAGGAGCGATCCAATGATGTATCCGGCTCGTGGCCGGGAAGTCATCCTCCACCAGGCGCGGGGTGGTTCTATGGGTTCGCCCACTCCGCGGAAGGATCGCACACCTCCGAAATAGAGCAGGACAGTCAGCGAGTTTGCGACCACGGCAGACATCGGATTCGGGAACATCAACGGCTGGATCGCAATTTCGATTGCGGCCAGCGCGATCACCCCGATAAGGATGTAGGCGATCTTCCAACGCGTCTTACGCAGGCGAATCATGGCTTGAGCCTACTGTCGAGGGCGATCGACCCAGACCGCGTTTGACGTGAACGCACATCGGGATCAAGACGAGTGCCTCAGTACGACCGTTGCCGACATGAGTGCGTGGCGATTCTGCAACCTCGGGACGCATTTCGGGCCATTTTGACGGCCTTCGATCAGGTCGAGAGTCAAAAAAGTGTTGCCAAACTGTTGCCACGAGCGGTTCTGGGCTGAAATCTCCTGAGAAGAACTAGCTTCTGATCAGGAATTTATTGGTGTGCCCCCAGGCAGATTCGAACTGCCGCCCCTGCCTCCGGAGGGCAGTGCTCTATCCCCTGAGCTATGGGGGCCAGGGAAAACATTAGGTTACCAGCATCCGGGCGGCCGGTGTTCGCATAGGCACCTTGCCGGGAGTGCCGCGGCCATCCAGCGCGGGTGTTTTGCCGGCAGTCGGATGTCGGTCGGGCGCCGAGATTGCCCGTTCGCGCCGAGATGGCGCCGTAGGCCGGGACATGTCGGCGGAACCGGGCAATCTCAGCGCCACTGAGCATGGCGGGTGTCACAGGCCGCGCGTCAGGGCGGCGGATGCGCGGAGCCGACGCGCATCGCCGCGCCCGGCATCCGCTTGCCCGGCGAATTCGTCGGACTTTGGGTCTCAGGGCCGAAAACGCCCTCTCACGTACCCGGAACCCAAAAACTCCGTCGAATTCCTCAGGGGCAGGGCTGGGCTGGTCGAGCTACTTCAGGTGGCCGAGGGCCGCGGAGACGAGGGACTCGGCGTCGCCGGGTTCCAGGAAGTTCGATGAGCTGATCGTGAGCCAGTACGTGTCGGTGAAGACCTGAGCCTCGCCGATCCCGTTGGTCACGGCGAAGAAACCCTGGGCGGTCGGGGGAGTGCCGTAGGTCGGGACGATCTTCGAAGACGCGACGGCCTTGTCCTGCTGCTGCGTCATGAGCTGTGCGTTGGGCTGGGTGAGAGAGATTTCGATTGTGCCGTCGCTCGACTGGTTGAGCAGGCCGCAGGTGAGTCCCTGGAAAGAGGCCGCGGTCTTGGCCGATGCGGATGTCGGCTTGTAGGAGGGGTCGGTGCCGTAGTTCGGGTTGAACGCGTAGACGTCGTCCAGGGTGAGCAGATCGGTGCACGCCTTCGCGACAGCGGTTCCTGCCGGGGTCGGCGTGGGCGTCGGTGTTGCCGTCGCGGCGGCCGATGCGCTCGCTGACGAAGAAGAACCCCCGGTCGCGGGGGCGCTCGCCGAACCGGAGGCCGAGGGCGCGACATCCGCCGCGCAGCCAGACAGGCCGATGAGACTCAGCGCGCCGACGCAGAGGAAGACTCCGGCGCGCAGGCGTCGGGCGAACGGGGAGGCGGGCGAATCGAAGAGAGTCACGGGTTGACCTTACCAAGCGAGGTCCGCGAAACCGGGCCGGTAAGCTTGGTTTCCGTGACCCCCGCCGAGCTTTCCGAATCCCTGTTCGCCCTGATCCAGCAGTTGGGTGAGCGCCGACGCGCAGAAGGCATCGACACCGGTGGGCTCGACCCCGTCCTGGCCAACGCCGGCGACGTCACCCTCGAACGCCCGCGCAACCGCGACCACGGCGACTGGGCCTCGAGCATCGCGATGAAGATCGCCAAGCCGCTCGGCTACAAGCCGCGCGAGGTTGCCGCCGAACTCGCAGCAGGGCTTGAGGCGCTGCCCGACGTGGCCTCCGTCGAAATCGCCGGCCCCGGCTTCATCAACATCCGCCTCGAAGCGGCATCCGCCGGTGCGCTCGCGAAGACTATCGTCGAAGCCGGCCCCGCATACGGCACCGGCCACCTCTACGACGGAATCAAGATCAACCTCGAGTTCGTCTCGGCCAACCCCACCGGCCCCATCCACATGGGCGGGGTGCGCTGGGCTGCCGTGGGCGACAGCCTCGCCCGGGTGCTTCAGGCGGAGGGCGCGGATGTCACGCGTGAGTACTACTTCAACGACCACGGTTCGCAGATCGACCGTTTCGCCCGCAGCGTGCTCGCCGCCTACCTCGGCGAGCACACCCCCGAGGACGGCTACGGCGGAGCGTACATCGGCGACATCGCCGACCAGGTCGTCGCCAAGTACGACGGAACAACCCCGATCGCCGACCTGCCCCGCGAGGAACAGCAGGAAGTCTTCCGCTCGATCGGCGTCGACCTGATGTTCACCGAGATCAAGGAGAAGCTGCACGGCTTCGGCGTCGATTTCGACGTCTACTTCCACGAGGACTCGCTGCATGAGTCCGGCGCGGTCAACCGGGCCATCGAGCGCCTGCGCGGCCTCGGCCACATCTTCGAAGCGGATGGCGCTATCTGGCTTCGCACGACGACCTTCGGTGATGACCGTGACCGGGTCATCATCCGCTCGAACGGTGAACCGGCCTATATCTCCGGCGACCTCGGCTACTACCTCGACAAGCGCGAGCGCGGCTTCGACCAGAACCTGATCATGCTCGGTGCAGACCACCACGGCTATGTCGGCCGCATGATGGCCATGGTCGAGGCCTTCGGTGATGTTCCCGGGGTCAACCTGCAGATCCTCATCGGCCAGATGGTCAACCTGCTCAAGGACGGCGAACCGCTGCGGATGTCCAAGCGCGCCGGCACGATCGTGACCCTTGACGACCTCGTCGACGCCGTCGGCGTCGACGCCGGCCGCTACTCGCTCGTGCGCTCCTCGAGCGACACCGCGCTCGACATCGACCTCGACCTCCTCGGCAAGCACAGCAACGAGAACCCGGTCTTCTACGTGCAGTACGCCCACGCGCGCACCTGCTCCGTCGCCCGCAACGCCGCAGCAGCGGGCGTCGAGCGTACCGACTTCGCCCCGGAACTGCTCGTGCACGACAGCGAGTCCGCCCTGCTCGGCGTGCTCCAGGAATACCCGCGCATGGTCGCGCTCGCCGCCGAACTGCGCGAGCCGCACCGCATCGCCCGGTACATCGAAGAAGTCGCCGGCTACTACCACCGCTGGTACGACAACTGCCGGGTGATCCCCCTCGGCGACGAGCCCGTCACGGAACTGCACCGCACGCGCCTCTGGCTCAACGACGCGACCGGCCAGGTCATCCGCAATGGCCTCGGCCTCCTCGGCGTGGCTGCACCCGAGCGGATGTGACCGTGGACCGGGACGGGGCACTGGACCGGGAGGCCGCAACGGGCAGGGGAGCCGCAACGCGCAGGCGCCGTGGCCTGAGCGGTTTCATCATCGCGACGATCGTGGTGCTCGCCCTCGTCGCCGCCTTCTTCATCGCCGATGCCGGCGTGCGCAATTACGCCGAGAACCGGGCGAAGGCCGAGATCGCGGCGCACTTGCCCGATTCGGTCACGGGCGTCGTGTCCGTCTCGATCGGCGGCCTGTCCGTGATCGCGCAGTACCTGATGGGGAGCTTCGACCGGGTCACCCTGGTCGCTCCCACCCTCACGGTGAACGGCGTGCCGGCATCCGTGCACCTCGTCGCGACCGACGTGCCCGTCGACCAGGCCAACCAGGTCGGCGACGTGCGCGGAACAGTCGACCTCGACCAGGCTGCGCTCAACACCCTGCTCGCAGCGGCCCTGCCGAAGGGGGCGCCCGCAGCCAACCTCGTGCTCGGCGACGGCACCGTGCAGTACGAGGGCAGCGTGAGCGTCTTCGGCCTGGACATCGGCTACCAGGCCACCGCCACCCCGACCGCTGCGGCCGACTCGCTGCTCTTCACGCCGAGCAATGCGACGATCACCACGGGGGCGGGCAGCCTCGACGCGACGGCGATTCTGCCGCTCGTGCTCGGCCAGCAGCCGGTCCGCGTGTGCGTCGCCGGGTACCTCCCCGAGGGCGTCAACCTGGCCGGCGTCGACGTCACACCGGGGCGGGCGCGCATTACGCTGGAGTCGAGCACCCTGATGCTCACCGCGCAGTCGCTGACCACCCTCGGCACCTGCTCCGCCGGCTGATTCGGCGCGCGCACCCCTTGCTCGCTAGAATCGGTGCAGGTTCGCTGTCATACCGGCGGAATCTTCACTGGCTTCAGGGACCAATCCGGGTTCGCTCGCCACTCAGTGAGACACCCACTCGACTTTCCCGTGAGGTTTTCACCCGTGGCCACCAACCCGCTCGCCCCCGACTGGCTCGTCCTGCCCGGAGACGCCAACGCGCTCTCCGCCGGCCTCTGGCCCGCGACCATGCACCGCGCGCCCGCCGGCGACCTCGTCATCGGCGGCGTCTCCGCGCCTGACCTGGCCGCCCGGTTCGGCACCCCGCTCTACGTCATCGACGAAGCGGATGCCCGCGCCCGAGCATCCGCCCTCCGTTTCGCCTTCGAAGCCGAATTCTCCCGCATCGGCACCACGGTCAAGGTCTACTACGCAGGTAAGGCCTTCCTGTCGAGCGAGGTCGCCCGCTGGATGCTCGCCGAGGGACTCAACATCGACGTCTGCAGCGGCGGGGAACTCGCCGTCGCCCTCGCGGCCGGCGCGCCCGGCGCCCGCCTCGGCTTCCACGGCAACAACAAGTCCCTCGCCGAGATCGACGAGGCCTGTGCCACCGGCGTCGGCACGATCGTGATCGACTCGACCGTCGAGATCTCCCGTGTCGCCGCCGCAGCGGCTCGGCACGGCATCGTGCAGAACGTGCGGCTCCGGGTCAACAGCGGCGTGCACGCGCACACCCACGAGTTCCTCGCCACCGCGCACGAGGACCAGAAGTTCGGCGTCACGCTCGAGGATGCGCCGCGCCTCGTCGGCCTGATCCGCGCGGAGCCGGCCCTGCGCTTCATCAGCCTGCACTGCCACATCGGTTCGCAGATCTTCGGGGCCGACGGGTTCGCAGAGTCCGCCTCCCGCCTGCTGGCCGTGCACGCCGCGCTCCTCGCCGGCGGCCCGGTTCCCGAGCTCAATCTCGGCGGCGGCTTCGGCATCGCGTACACCGATGCGGACACGCCCACCCCGATCCACGAACTCGCCGCCCGCCTGGCCGACATCGTCGCGGCAGAGTGTGCCGCGCGCGGCATCCCGGTGCCCGTCGTCGCCTTCGAGCCCGGCCGCTCCATCATCGGTCCGGCGGGCATCACCCTGTACGAGGTCGGCACCACCAAGGCCGTCGACGTGTCCGGCGCGACCCGGCTCTACGTGAGCATCGACGGCGGCATGAGCGACAACGCCCGGCCAGCCCTCTATGGTGCGGACTACTCTGTGCGGCTCGCGGGCCGCACGAGCACCGCCGAGCCCGTGCTCGTACGCGTCGCGGGCAAGCACTGCGAGAGCGGCGACATCGTCGTCGACGCCGACTACCTGCCCGGCGACGTCGGGCCCGGCGACCTTCTCGCCGTCGCCGCGACTGGTGCCTACTGCTACTCCCTCGCGAGCAACTACAACTACCTCGGCCGCCCGCCGGTCGTCGCCGTGCTGGACGGCGCCGCCCGGCTGCTCGTCCGCGGCGAGACGATCGCCGACCTGCTCGCCCGCGACACCGGGATCACCGCCGTCGTCGCGGCCCCCGCAGGCACCGATCAACCTAAGGAAGCCATCCGATGATCGAATACCGCAACCTGCGCGTCGCCCTCCTGGGCGGCGGCAACGTCGGCGCCCAGGTCGCTCGGCTGCTGCTCGAGCAGAGCGAGGAATTCGCCAACCGGGTCGGCGCCGGCCTCGAACTCGTCGGCATCCTCGTGCGCGACGTCAACGCCGAACGCACCGTCGACCTGCCGCACGAGCTCTTCACGACCGACGCCGAATCCCTCATCCTCGGCGCGGACGTCGTCATCGAACTGCTCGGCGGCATCGAACCGGCCCGCAGCTACATCCTGATGGCGATGAACTCCGGGGCGGATGTCGTCACCGCGAACAAGGCGCTCCTCGCGACCCACGGGCCAGAACTCTTCGCCGTCGCAGACCAGGTCGGCGCCCAGCTCAACTACGAGGCCGCCGTCGCCGGCGCCATCCCGATCCTGCGGCCCTTGCGCGACAGCCTCGGCGGCGACCAGATCAACCGCATCCTCGGCATCGTCAACGGCACCACGAACTTCATCCTCGACCGGATGGACACCGACGGAGACAGCCTCGAGGAAGCCCTCGCCACCGCGACAGAGCTCGGCTACGCCGAAGCCGACCCGACCGCGGACATCGGCGGCTACGACGCGGCGCAGAAGGCGGCCATTCTCGCGAGCCTCGCCTTCCACACCCACGTGCCGCTCGCATCCGTCTACCGCGAAGGCATCACCGAGGTCACGCCCGCGCAGATCGAGTCCGCCCGCAAGGCCGGCTACGTCGTCAAGCTCCTCGCCATCTGCGAACGCATCACGGATGCCGCGACCGGCCAGGCCGGCGTCTCCGCCCGGGTATATCCCGCGATGGTGCCGCGCAGCCACCCGCTCGCGGCCGTGCACGGTGCGAACAACGCCGTCTTCGTCGAGGCCGAATCCGCCGGCAGCCTGATGTTCTACGGGGCGGGCGCCGGGGGAGTCGAGACCGCGTCCGCAGTGCTCGGCGACCTTGTCTCCCTCGCCCGCCGCCACATCGCCGGCGGCCCCGGAGTCGCGGCGTCGATCCACGCCGACCTGCCCGTTTTCGACATCGGCAGCATCACGACCCGCTACGCGGTCACCCTCGAGGTCACTGACGAGCCGGGCGTGCTCGCGACCCTGGCCGGGGTGTTCAGCGAGCGAGGCGTCTCGCTGGCCCTCGTCGAGCAGTCGATGACCCCCGCACGTCCCCTGACGTCCAGTCACGCGGCCGTCCCGTCCACGGCTACCCTTGTGATCGGAACCCACGAGGCGACGGAGGCGGCGCTCGCCGCCACCGTGACCGACCTCGCCGCCAACAGATTTGTCACCACCGTCGCATCCGTTTTGAGAGTTGAAGGAGCCTGATGTCCAGCGAACGAGAGTCCACGCAGGCCGTGAAGACCCAGTCCCGTCAGTGGCGGGGTGTGCTGCGTGAATACGCCGACCGCCTGAACATCACCGACGCGACCCCGATCATCACGCTCGGCGAGGGCGGCACGCCGTTGATTCCCGCCCCCGCGCTGTCGAAGCGCACCGGCGCGAAGGTCTGGATCAAGTACGAGGGCATGAACCCGACCGGCTCCTTCAAGGACCGTGGCATGACGATGGCGATCTCGAAGGCCGTCGAAGACGGCGCTAAGGCCGTCATCTGCGCCTCGACCGGCAACACCTCTGCGTCGGCAGCCGCATACGCGACCCACGCCGGCATCCTCGCGGTCGTGCTCGTGCCGGAGGGCAAGATCGCCCTCGGCAAGCTCAGCCAGGCCATCGCGCACAACGCGCAGCTCCTGCAGGTGCAGGGCAACTTCGACGACTGCCTCGACATCGCCCGCGACCTCTCGGCGAACTACCCGGTGCACCTCGTCAACTCGGTCAACCCCGACCGCATCGAGGGCCAGAAGACGGCGGCCTTCGAGGTTGTCGAGGTGCTCGAAGACGCGCCGGACATCCACATCGTCCCCGTCGGAAACGCCGGAAACTACACCGCGTACACCCGCGGCTACACCGAAGAACTCGAGCGCGGCGCGACCACGAAGCTCCCGCGCATGTTCGGCTTCCAGGCCGCAGGCAGCGCCCCGATCGTGCTCGGCCACCGCGTCGACCACCCCGAGACCATCGCGAGCGCCATCCGTATCGGCAACCCGGCGTCCTGGGACCTCGCCCTCGCGGCGCAGAAGCTCACGAACGGCTACTTCGGCGCGATCAGCGACGCCAAGATCCTCGAGGCTTACCGCATCCTCTCCGCAGAGGTCGGCATCTTCGTCGAACCCGCCTCTGCGATCAGCGTCGCCGGTCTCCTCGAGCGTGCCGAAGCCGGGCTCATCCCGGCCGGCGCGACGGTCGTGCTCACGGTCACCGGCCACGGCCTCAAGGACCCCCAGTGGGCGCTCCGCACCGCGGACGGCGCCGAGATCACGCCGACAGTCGTGCCCGTCGACACCGCCGAAATCGCCAGCGTCCTCGGTCTGGTCAAGAAGTGACCCTGGCCGAAGCCGTGTCCGGTCCCTCCCTCCTCGCCGGCCGTTCGGTGACCGTCCAGGTGCCCGCGACGACCGCGAACCTCGGCCCCGGCTTCGACACCCTCGGCCTCGCCCTCTCCTACTACGACCGCCTCGACGTGAGCGTGCGCGAGGAACCCGGCGTGTTCGTCGACGTGCAGGGCGTCGGCGCGGGCGTGGTGCCGACCGACGAGACGAACCTCGTCGTGCAGGCCATCGCGCACACCTTCGCCGCCTATGGGCAGCGGATGCCGGGCCTCGCTCTCGTCGCCCACAACAAGATCCCGCACGGCCGCGGCATGGGATCCTCTGGGGCGGCGATCGTCTCCGGGATCATGGCAGCCAAGGGCCTGCTCGAGGGAATCGTGGACATCGACTCGGAAGCACTGCTCACCCTCGCCACCGAGATGGAGGGGCACCCGGACAACGTCGCGCCCGCGCTCTTCGGCGGCCTCACGATCGCCTGGACGACCCCTGAGGGCCCCCGGCACAAGAAGCTGATGGTGCACCGCGGCGTGAAGCCGCTCGTGTTCGTGCCGGAACAGGCCATGTCGACCGCGCTCGCCCGCAGCCTCCAGCCCGAGACCGTGCCGCACGAGGACGCCGTCTTCAACTTGTCCCGCTCCGCGCTGCTCATCGCCGCGCTCATTCAGAGCCCGGAGCTGCTGCTCGCCGCGACAGAGGACAAGCTGCACCAGAGCTACCGTGCCGCCGCGATGCCCGAGACCAACCGGCTGATCACCCTGCTCAGGGACCACGGCTTCGCGGCCGTCGTCTCCGGAGCCGGCCCGTCGATCCTCGTGCTCGCGAGCGACCCCGGCCAGCGCCTCGTCGCCGCGGAGCTCGTCGCCGCGAACTCGGAGACCCCCTGGCAGGCACTCATGCTCGCCGTGGACTTCCAGGGCGCGACCGTCACCCGCACGGACACGGCAGCCGCCGCCTGACCTGAAGCGCGCGAACGGGGGGTGCCGCGGCCGGGGATGCGCGGCATCCGTTCTCGGAATGCTCTGCTAGAGTCGATGGCGTACCCGAAGAAATCGCCTAACGACCGGTTCCTTTCGATGGTGCATTTCCCGTAACTCACTGCTATCGCGACATCTGTGCGTGGCTGTGTGTGTTCACTTCAATCCACTTTCTGTGGGATTGAACCACCCGCAGCGCCTCCGACGTTGCCACAGCTTCCCCGGTTTTCGTAAACGTTCGTGCCGGGGGAAAGGACAAATTTTCGTGACTGACGTCAACCTCCGCGCAAGTGCCGCGGACTCATCCCGCCTGGGAACCCTCCGTGTCGCAGAGCTTCAGGCTCTCGCGCTCGAACTGGGCATCCCCGGCTCCTCCAAGCTCCGCAAGGGCGAGCTCGTCGCCGCCATCACCGCCGTCCAGGCCGGTGGCGACACCGTGAGCCCCGAGCTCGAAATCCCCGCCTTCGCAGCGACCGAGCCGGTCGTTTCCGAGCCGGCCGCAGCAGCAGCCGTGACCGCGACTCTCGTCGAAGCCCCGCCGCGCAAGCGTGCGCCGCGCCGCGCGACCACCGCGACCGCTGCCCCCGCCGCCGCGCACGTCAACGCTGACGGCGACCTCGGCATCGGCCTCATCCTCCCGGACGCCGCCGCGACGACCCGTCGCACCACGGCCCCCACCACCTACGCTGGTGGCACCGGAACCACGGAGGCCCCTGTCGCCGCCGAGAAGCCGGTCCGCCAGGCGCGCAAGCGCGCCACGTCCGTGTCGGTCAAGGCCGCCGCGGAGGCAGCAGCGACCGAGGCCCCCACCGAGGTGCCGTCCGCGGAAGCTCCCGTCGTCGAGGCTCCCGTCGTCGAGGTTCCCGTCAGCGAAGCGCCCGCGTCTTCCGCCACGACGGATGCCGCAGCGACCGACACCGAGACCGCCGAGGTCACCGAGGCCCCCGTCACCACCGGCCGCTCGCGCCGCAGCAGCGCCCGCGGCAACGGACGCAATGGTTCCGCCCGCAACAGCATCGACGCGCGCAGCCGCATCGACGCCCTGAACGACGAACTCGCACAGGGCACGGCGGGCATCCCCGTCGCGACCGATGAGGCAGCCACGACCGACGAGGCCTCCGCCGAGGCGCCCGTCGACCACTTCGCCGGCAACCGCACGGCGGACGCCGAGACGGTCACCGCCGAGACGGTCACCGCCGACACGGACTCCGACGAGTCCACCGAGCAGGTCGAACAGCCGCGCCAGGGTCGCAACCGCAACCGCAACCGGGGCGGCAACCAGAACCAGACGAGCGGCGAGCAGGACGACAACTCCCGCCAGCAGAACGGCCGCCAGTCGAACCGCAACCAGAACCAGCAGAACCAGAACGCCGAGCGAGGCCAGGACAACCAGGACCGCAATCAGGACCGCAACAACGCGGGACAGCAGGACCGGAACAACCAGTCCCAGCAGGACCGCAACCAGGACCGCCAGGCGCAGCAGGACCGCAACCAGCAGGACCGCCAGGCCCAGCAGGAGCGCAACCAGGAACGCAACCAGGACCGTCAGGCCCAGCAGCAGGAGCGCGGCCAGCAGGACCGCAACCAGCAGGACCGTGGCCAGGACGACGACCTGAACAGCCGCAGCAACCGTAACCGGTTCCGTGACCGCAAGCGCCGCGGCGTCAACGCCGGCGACGACTTCGAGCCCGAGCTGAACGACGACGACGTGCTGATCCCCGTCGCCGGCATCCTCGACGTCCTCGACAATTACGCGTTCGTGCGCACCTCCGGCTACCTGCCCGGTGCGAGCGACGTGTACGTCTCCCTCGGCCAGGTCAAGAAGTACAACCTGCGGAAGGGTGACGCCGTCGTCGGCTCCATCCGCCAGCCGCACGAGGGAGACCAGAACGGCCGCCAGAAGTACAACGCGATCGTCAAGGTCGACTCGATCAACGGCCTGTCCGTCGAGGAAGCCGCCAACCGCGTCGAGTTCCAGAAGCTTACCCCGCTGTACCCGCAGGAGCGTCTCCGCCTCGAGACCGAGCCCGGCAAGCTCACCCAGCGCATCATCGACCTCGTCGCCCCGATCGGGAAGGGCCAGCGCGGCCTCATCGTCGCGCCGCCCAAGGCCGGCAAGACCATCGTCATGCAGCAGATCGCGAACGCCATCGCCACCAACAACCCCGAGGTCCACCTCATGGTCGTGCTGGTCGACGAGCGGCCGGAAGAGGTCACCGACATGCAGCGCACGGTCAAGGGTGAGGTCATCGCATCCACCTTCGACCGCCCGGCCGAGGACCACACCACGGTCGCCGAGCTCGCCATCGAGCGCGCCAAGCGCCTCGTGGAACTCGGACACGACGTCGTCGTGCTCCTCGACTCGATCACGCGACTCGGCCGGGCGTACAACCTGACCGCGCCGCCGTCCGGCCGGATCCTCTCCGGTGGAGTCGACGCATCCGCCCTGTACCCGCCCAAGCGCTTCTTCGGCGCCGCGCGCAACATCGAGAACGGTGGCTCGCTCACCATTCTCGCGTCCGCGCTCGTCGAGACCGGCTCCAAGATGGACGAGGTCATTTTCGAGGAGTTCAAGGGCACAGGCAACATGGAGCTGCGCCTTTCCCGCCAGCTCGCCGACAAGCGGATCTTCCCGGCGGTCGATGTGAACGCATCCGGCACCCGTCGTGAAGAAATGCTGATGAGCTCGGACGAGGTCAAGGTCACCTGGAAGCTGCGTCGTGCGCTTGCCGGACTCGACCAGCAGCAGGCACTCGAGGTCGTCCTCGGCCGCCTCAAGGAGACGTCCTCCAACGTGGAGTTCCTCATGCAGGTCCAGAAGTCGATGCCGTCCCTGAACGGGTCAGACAAGGACAAGTAATGTTCGAGTCTGTTCTGACTCTGCAGGCCGAATTCGACGAGCTGCAGTCTGAACTGGCCGACCCGGAGTTGCACTCCAACCCGGCCCGTTCGAAGAAGGTCAACCGGCGCTACGCCGAGCTGAGCCGCATCATCGCGGCCTGGAACGAGTGGAAAGAGATCGGCGAGAACCTCGGCGCCGCCCGTGAGCTCGCGGAGGAGGACTCCTCCTTCGCAGAGGAGATCCCCGGGCTCGAGGTCCAGCTCGAGGACACCTCCGCGAAGCTGCGCCGCCTGCTGATCCCACGCGATGAGCTCGACGCCCGCGACGTGATCATGGAGATCAAGATGGGGGAGGGCGGTGCGGAGTCCGCACTGTTCGCCGCCGACCTGCTCCGGATGTACCTGCACTACGCCGAGTCGAAAAAGTGGAAAACCGAGATCATCGAGCAGACCACGAGTGACCTCGGCGGCATCAAGGACATCCAGCTCGCGATCAAGAGCAACACGAACGACCCCGCTGAGGGCGTCTGGGCTCACCTCAAGTACGAGGGCGGCGTGCACCGCGTCCAGCGGGTGCCGGCGACCGAGTCGCAGGGACGCATCCACACCTCTGCGGCGGGCGTGCTCGTCTTTCCAGAGGTCGATGAGCCGGAAGAGGTCGAGATCAACCACAACGACCTCAAGATCGACGTCTACCGGTCGAGCGGCCCCGGCGGCCAGTCCGTCAACACGACGGACTCCGCTGTGCGCATCACCCACCTTCCGACCGGAATCGTCGTCGCGATGCAGAACGAGAAGAGCCAGCTGCAGAACAAGGAAGCCGGGATGCGCGTCCTGCGCGCCCGCGTCCTCGCCCGGCAGCAGGAAGAGATCGACGCGGCCGCGTCCCTGGTCCGCAAGGGCCAGATCCGCACGATGGACCGGTCAGAGCGCATCCGCACGTACAACTTCCCGGAGAACCGTATCGCCGACCACCGCACCGGCTACAAGGCGTACAACCTCGACACCGTGATGAACGGCGCCCTCGACGCCGTCATCGAGTCCTGCATCCTCGCGGACGAGGCCACCCGCCTCGCCGAAATCGGGGACCACGACTAACTGGTTTCGCGCCCGAGTGTCTCAGAAGATGCCCAGAATCGCCGGTCGAACGGCGATTCTGGGCATTTTTGGTGACTCTGGGCGGCGGCAGCGGATGCCGCGGGCCGGCTAGTCCTCGTCGGAGACCGGGAGACCGCGCGCGCCCTCGATCGTCTGCGTGCGCACCGGCTGGATCGTCGCGGGGATGCCGAGCAGCAGGGACTTCGGCGGGGCGTCCCTCGTGACGACGGCGTTCGCGCCGATAGTGCTCCAGGCGCCGATCGTGATCGGGCCGAGCACCTTCGCGCCCGCGCCGATCGTGACGCCGTCGCCGAGGGTGGGATGCCGCTTCTCACCGCGGACGACGCCGTGCCGGGTCTTCCCGCCGAGAGTGACGCCGTGATACAGCATCACGTCGTCGCCCACATCGGCGGTTTCCCCGATCACGACGCCCATGCCGTGGTCGATGAACAACCGGCGCCCGACCCGGGCGCCGGGGTGGATCTCGATCCCGGTGAGGAACCGGGTGAACTGGGAGACCAGCCGGGCGGGCAGGTGGAACCCGGCCACCCACATCCGGTGCGCGATGCGGTACGACCACACGGCGTGCAACCCGCTGTACGCGAGGAAGACCTCCACGTTGCTGCGGGCTGCCGGGTCGTGGGCGCGCGCCATCGCCATGTCCTCACGGATGCGTGAAATGACTCCCATGTCGGTTTTCAGTTGTTCCCGTTCTTGCTAGTCCAGCAGGTCCTCGTAAAGCACGGTGGAGATGTAACGCTCTCCGAAGCTCGGGAGGATGGCGACGATGGTCTTGCCTGCGTTCTCCGGCTTCTTCGCCTGCTCGATGGCGGCCCAGACGGCGGAGCCGCCCGAGATTCCGGAAAGGATTCCCTCGTCGGTCGCGAGTGCGCGAGCGGTGGTGAGGGAATCGGCGAGGGTGACATCGGTCACCTCATCGTAGAGGTCGGTGTCGAGAACGGACGGGATGAAGTTCGCGCCGATGCCCTGGATCTTGTGCGGACCCGGCTTGCCGCCGGTGAGGATCGGGGAGTCGATCGGCTCGACGCCGACGATGTGCACGGAGGGCTTGCGTTCCTTGAGCAGCCTTCCGGCGCCCGTGATGGTGCCGCCGGTGCCGATGCCCGCGACGAAGATGTCGACGGCGCCTTCGGTGTCGTCCCAGATCTCGACGCCGGTCGTCGCGAAGTGGATCGCCGGGTTGGCGGGGTTGTCGAACTGACGGGCGAGAATCGCACCGGGCGTGTTCGCGACGATCTCTTCGGCCTTCTCGACGGCGCCGCGCATGCCGGCGGCCCCCGGGGTCAGCACGATCTCGGCGCCATAGGCGCGAAGCAGGACGCGGCGTTCCTTGCTCATGGTCTCCGGCATCGCCAGGATGATCTTGTAGCCGCGGGCCGCTCCGACCAGCGCGAGCGCGATGCCGGTGTTGCCGCTCGTGCCCTCGACGATGGTGCCGCCGGGCAGGAGTTCACCGGAGGCCTCTGCGGCGTCGACGATCGCGACGCCGATCCGGTCCTTGACGCTCGCGGAAGGGTTGTAGAACTCGAGCTTGACGAGCACGGTCGCGTCGAGGCCCGCCGTGAGGTGGTTGAGCTTGACCAGCGGTGTCCCTCCAACTGCCTTGGTGATGTCGGAGTAGATGCGTGCGGTCATCGCAGTGCCTTTCGGTCGGGTCATCGGGTCATTCGGATCGGGAACCTCGCCCAGCCTACGGCTCCGGCATTGGGAGAGCGCGCTTCATTACGTTACATTCCAAGGTGTGACAACTGAAGACGACGACCATTCCATACCCGGCACTTTTTCCGCCCCCGACGCGGGCGAGGCGGTCCCGGGCGCGGTGGACACGATCCGGGCCCGCACCATCGACATCCTCGCCGCCGCCGGCATCGCCGACCCCGAGGTCGACGCCGACCTCCTGATCGGCCACGTACTCGGCCGGAGCCGCGGCGAGGTGCAGGCCGCCGTCATCCTCCGCACCGGCATCACGTCGGCGGATGCCGCCGCGATCGACGTCCTCGTCTCTCGCCGCGCCCTGCGCGAACCGCTGCAGCACATCACCGGGCGAGCCCCGTTCCGGTCGCTCGAACTCCTCGTCGGTCCCGGCGTCTTCGTACCCCGCCCCGAGACCGAGCAGGTGGCCCAGTTCGCGATCGACGCCCTCCGCACCGTGCCCGACCCGGACCCGATCGGCGTCGACCTCGGCACCGGGAGCGGCGCGATCGCGCTCTCCCTCGCCGTCGAAGTGCCGAACGCGCGGATCTGGGCCGTCGAGAACTCGCCGGAGGCCTTCGCCTGGACTACCCGCAACTTCACGGCGGTGAACGCGGCCAATGCGACCCTCGTCTTCGGCGACCTCGCGGATACGGGCATCCTCGCCGAGCTCGACGGGACCGTCGCCGTCCTGATCTCGAACCCTCCCTATATACCGGCGGATGCCGTGCCGCGCGACCCCGAGGTGCGTCTCTTCGATCCCGCGCACGCCCTCTTCGGCGGGGCGGACGGCCTCGACGTCGTCCGGCACGTCTCGCAGACGGCCCTGCGCCTGCTGCGCCCCGGCGGAGTGCTCGTGATCGAGCATGGCGAACTGCAGGGCGGCGACATCCGTGCCCTGCTGACCGGCGACGGGTGGCGCGCGACCGCGACCCACCGCGACTACACCACCCGCGACCGGGCGACCACGGCGATCCGCCCCACGCCCTGACCGCTCCCCGTGCGCCGAGGTGTCGCAGATCGACATTCACCGGCGCTGCGAACCTCGATATGCGACACCTCAGCCGGGGCGGAACGCGTTCCCAGCCTCGGGAAACACCCCTGCACTAGAATTGGGCGCAATGACACGCATCTACGACTGCACGGTTGTCTCAGACTACGCAACCGGCATGAGACTGGCACGCTCGGCGATCGCTCGCGGCGCGCTCGTCGTCATCCCCACCGACACCGTCTACGGCCTCGCCGCCGACGCGTTCAGCCCCGAGGCCGTGCAACGCCTGCTCGACGCGAAGGGCCGCGGCCGGCAGTCGCCGCCGCCCGTGCTGATTCCGGGCATCGGCACCCTCGACGCGCTCGCGGTCAATATTCCTCAGCCCGTGCGGGCGCTCGTCGCGGAATTCTGGCCCGGCGGGCTGACCGTCGTGCTCAACGCCCAGCCTTCCCTGGTCTGGGACCTCGGCGACACCCGCGGCACCGTCGCCCTGCGGATGCCGAGCAACCCGATCGCCCTCGACCTCCTCGCCGACACCGGCCCCCTCGCCGTCTCGAGTGCGAACACGAGCGGCCTGCCGTCCGCGGTCGACGCGGCGACCGCCGCCGAAATGCTCGGCGAGAGCGTCGAGGTCTACCTCGACGGGGGAGCGGCCGGCACCGGCTATGAGCCGATCGGCGACCGGGCCGGCGACACCTCCTCGACGATCATCGATGCGACCGGCTTCGACACCAATGGCGGCAAGCTCGTGATCGTGCGGAAGGGCGTGATCTCCCGGGAGGCCCTCGCGGCCGTCGTCGGCGACGCGCTCGCGCCGGAAGGCTTCATCGCCCCCGTCGCCGCGACCCCGCAGGACGAGGTGCCCGCAGCATCCGCCCGCGAAGACGCGACCGGCGATTCGCCCGAAACGGATGTCGCGGGCTAGCCATGACCGTATTCGTCCTGCTGGCCATCGTCTCGGCTGTTGTCACGGCCGTCCTCTCCTGGGTCGTGCTCAAGGTCAGCCACCGCTACAAGATCTATCCGAAGATCCGCCTGCGGGATGTGCACACCCGACCCACCCCCCGGCTCGGCGGAGTCGCCATCTTCTTCGGCGTTGTCGCGGCCTTCGGGGTCGCCTACCTCATCTCGGCCCAGTTCGCGCCGCTCCGCCTGGTCTTCTCCGACCCTGAGCAGATCCTCGCCATCGTCGGCGCCGCCCTGATGATCGTGCTGCTCGGCGTCGCGGACGACCTCTGGGACCTCGACTGGATGACCAAGCTCGCCGGCCAGTTCATCGCGGCAGGCCTCGTCGCCTGGCAGGGCGTCCAGGTGCTCTCCCTCCCGATCGGCGGGCTCACCGTCGGCTCGTCGTGGATGTCGATCCTGATCACCGTCTTCGTGATCGTGCTCGTGATGAACATGATCAACTTCATCGACGGCCTCGACGGCCTCGTCGCCGGGGTCGCCCTCATCGCCAACGGCGTCTTCTTCATCTACAGCTACCTGCTCGTCCGGGACACCTCCCCGAGCAACTACTTCAACCTCGCCTCGGTAATCGCCGCGATCCTCGTGGGGGCCTGCATCGGCTTCCTGCCGCTCAACTGGCGTCCCGCCAAGATCTTCATGGGCGACTCCGGCTCCATGCTCGTCGGCCTCCTGATGGCGACCTCGGCGATCGCGATCACCGGCCAGGTCGACCCGACCGCGGTGAACCGGTCCCAACTCTTTCCCGCGTTCATCCCCATCCTGTTGCCGTTCGCGATCCTGATCATCCCGCTGCTCGATTTCGCACTCGCCGTGTTCCGGCGGGTGCGCGCGGGCAAGTCCCCGTTCAGCGCCGACCGGAAGCACCTTCACCACCGGCTTCTCGACATGGGGCATTCGCACCTGCACGCCGTCTTGATCTTCTACGGGTGGACGGCTGCCGTAGCCGTCGGATGCCTGCTCTATTTCGTGTTGCCCGTCTACTTCGGCGTGCAGACCTGGTGGGCGACGCTCTTCCTGGTCTGCGCCCTGGTCGCCTGCACGATCGTGACCCTGGCGCCGCTCAGCCGCTCCAAGAAGATCGAAGCGGCCACCCAGCTCGCCCACCCAGCCACCCTTCCCCATGACATTGTGAAGCTCGATCGCCTCGACGAGGCATCGACGCAAGCCGAGGAGCACGTATGAGCGCCGTCCAGCCAGCCGGATCCCTTCAGCCGCAGTCCAATCGGGTGTTCCGCAGCATCCTCGTCTACGGCGGTTACCTCGCCGGCGGCATCGCCGTGGTCGGGATGATCGCCGGCGGGCTCGCCGCCGGCGGCATCGGCGTGCTGAGCGCCCTGATCGGCACCGGGATGTCCGTCGTGTTCATGGGGATCACGGCAGGCAGCATCCTGATCGCCAACCGTTTCGCCGGAACCGCCGCGGCCATCGGCGCCTTCTTCGGTATAGTGCTGGGCGGCTGGCTCCTCAAGTTCGTGGTGTTCCTCGTGCTCGTCGTGCTGCTCAAGGGGCAGCCCTGGGTGCAGCCGGTCGTGCTGTTCCTGAGTATCATCGCCGGCGTGATCGGTTCCCTCATCGTCGACGTGGTGGTCATCCGCAAGAGCCGCGTTCCCTATGTCAGCGATCTCTCCCGAAGCCCGGACTCGGACAAACGATGAATGTTCACCCGCAGGATTCGGACCGAGGTGGGTTTCTTGGTAAGGTAATGACCGGTTCGCCCCGCAGCGCTGCTTTTGTCGTGCTCGACGATCCGACCCACTTTTCGTCTTCGCGAGAGCAGAGCTCCCCGCCCCGAACCAGGAGAAAGCGCTGCTAGAAACCGCCGTAAACCTGATGCTCCCGTTGGCTACTGACGACGGTAGCTTCCATGGCCCATCCATCAATGAGTTCTTCCCCGAGGGCATCTTCTTCGTGGGGACGCCATTCGAGATCAACCGGCTCATGCTCATCCGCTTCATTGCGATGGCCGCCCTCATCCTGCTCTTCTGGCTCGGAACGCGCCGAATGAAGGTCGTACCCACCCGGCTGCAGAGCCTCGTGGAGATGGGTCTCGACTTCGCCAGGGTCAGCATCGCGGAAAGCATCCTCGGCAAGAAGGAGGGCAAGCGTTTCCTGCCTCTCCTCACGACGATCTTCTTCCTCGTGTTGTTCATGAACCTCACCGGACCGATCCCGCTCCTCAACATCGCGGGCACCTCGGTGATCGGCGTTCCGCTGCTACTGGCAGTCATCTCCTACTGCACCTTCATCTACGCCGGCCTCAAGAAGAACCCGGGCAACTTCGTCCGGAATTCCCTCTTCCCGCCCGGTGTGCCGAAGGCGCTCTACATCATCGTGACGCCGATCGAGTTCATCTCGACCTTCCTCGTCCGCCCGGTCACGCTGACCCTGCGACTGCTGATGAACATGATCGTCGGCCACCTGCTGCTGGTGCTGTTCTTCACGGCGACCCAGTTCTTCTTCTTCACGGCCGACGGAGCCTTCAAACTCTTCGGTGCAGGCACCCTCGTCTTCGGACTCGGGTTCACCCTCTTCGAGGTTCTGATCGCCGTGCTCCAGGCGTATATTTTCGCCCTGCTCACCGCCGTTTACATCCAGCTCGCGGTGGCTGAAGAACACTAACCTCGAATCCGGCACTCGCTGTATTCGTCACAACGGAAGGAAACAAACGTGGACGCAACTACCGTTCTCGCGGCAATCTCAGGAAACATCGCCACTGTCGGTTACGGCCTCGCCGCAATCGGCCCGGCAATCGGCGTGGGTATCGTCGTCGGCAAGACCATCGAGGGCGTTGCTCGCCAGCCCGAACTGGCCGGCCAGCTCCAGGTCCTGATGTACATCGGCATCGCCTTCACCGAGGCACTCGCGTTCATCGGTATCGCAACGTACTTCATCTTCACCACCGGCCAGTAGTCCTCTTTTCTCTCTAGTTAGGAGGCATGATGCTTCACGCAGTAATCGCAGCCGCCGCGGAAGAGACGAAGAACCCGCTCATCCCCGAGTTGCCGGACATTATTTGGTCCGCGGTGTGCTTCGTCGTGATTCTGTTCTTCTTCTGGAAGCTCATCCTTCCGAGGATGCAGAAGATGCTCGACGACCGTGCTGAGGCCATCGAGGGCAACATCGCCAAGGCGGATGACGCCCAGCGCAAGGCAGAGGCCGCGCTCGAGCAGTACACGGCCCAGCTCGCCGACGCCCGTGCCGAAGCAGGCAAGATCCGCGACGTGGCCCGTGCAGACGGCCAGAAGATCATCTCCGAGCTCAAGGAGCAGGCCGGCGCTGAGGCGGCCCGCATCACCGCGAGTGCCAAGGCCCAGATCGAAGCGGAACGTCAGGCGGCAGTCCTGTCCCTCCGTGCCGAAGTCGGCACCCTGGCCATCGACCTCGCGTCCGGTGTCATCGGCGAAAGCCTGACGGACGACGCGAAGGCGAGTGCCATCGTCGACCGTTTCCTGGCCGACCTCGAGGCCTCGGAGAAAGCAGCTAAGTAATGGGAAGCGCCACCAGGGAAGCTTTGGCCTCAACGAGGGCGGTTCTCGCCGCCCACGGCCGAACGACCGATCTCGCAACGGGCGAAGGCCTGCTCGACTCCGGCCGTGTGATCGGCGACTCCGCGCAGCTCCTGTCTGCCCTGGTCGATCCTGCAGCGGATGCCGCAGCCAAGGCGGCACTCGTCGCCGCGGTGTTCTCGGCGAAATTGACCCCCACGGCACTGGACCTGCTCCAGTCGGTGGCTGCCGCGCGCTGGTCGAGTCACTCCGACCTGCTCGCCGGCATCGAAGAACTGGGACTGCGGGCCGTTGCGGCCTCTGCCCCGGTCGCGGGTGCCGTGGAAGCGGAATTGTTCGAATTCGGAACGGCCGTCGCGTCGAACGGTGAACTCGAACTGGCGCTGGCCTCGAAGCTCGGCGCGGTCAGCGCCAAGGTCGGGCTTGTCGATTCCCTGCTCACCGGCAAGGTTTCGGAGCAGACCCTCGTGATCGTGCGCCACCTCGTGCAGCAGCCCCGTGGCCGCCGCATCGGTGCACTCCTGCGTTTCTCCGCGACAATCGTCGCGGACGAGGCCGGCACCGCGATTGCGACCGTCTCGACGGCCGAGCTGCTGAGTTCCGCACAGCTGGAGCGCTTGCGCACCAGCCTCACGGCACGATACGGGCGCACGCTGACGATCAACCAGGTCATTGACCGCTCGCTTGTCGGCGGTGTCCGCGTTCAGATCGGTGACGACGTCATCGACGGCACCATCGCCACCCGCCTCAAGGATTTGCGACTCCAGCTTGCCGGCTGACCTCTGGTCAGACGGAACAGAAAAACCACGAGCGGCAACGCTTCGTTCAAGACAGAACCTGTACAGCCGTACGGGAAAGGGAAGATGATGGCAGAACTAACGATCAGCCCCGATGAGATCCGCGATGCTCTCCAGGACTTCGTCAAGTCCTACGAGCCGAGCAAGACCGCGACCGCGGAGGTCGGCTACGTCACGACAGCCGGCGACGGTATCGCCCACGTCGAGGGCCTGCCCAGCGTGATGGCCAACGAACTCATCAAATTCGCCGATGGCACCCTGGGCCTCGCCCAGAACCTCGACGAAGACGAGATCGGTGTTGTCGTGCTCGGCGAGTTCGCCGGCATCGTCGAAGGCATGGAGGTGCACCGCACCGGAGAGGTGCTCTCCGTTCCCGTCGGCGACGGCTACCTCGGTCGCGTGGTCGACCCGCTCGGCGCCCCGATCGACGGCCTCGGCCCGATTGAGAGCGAAGGGCGTCGTGCCCTCGAATTGCAGGCGCCCGGCGTCATGGACCGCAAGTCCGTGCACGAGCCGATGCAGACCGGTATCAAGGCGATCGACGCGATGATCCCGATCGGCCGCGGCCAGCGTCAGCTCATCATCGGTGACCGCCAGACCGGCAAGACCGCTATCGCGATCGACACCATCATCAACCAGAAGGCCAACTGGGCCTCGGGAGACGTGAACAAGCAGGTTCGCTGCATCTACGTCGCCATCGGGCAGAAGGGCTCCACGATCGCCGCCGTCAAGGGCGCGCTCGAGGACGCCGGCGTGATGGAGTACACCACCATCGTCGCCTCCCCGGCCTCCGACCCGGCAGGCTTCAAGTACCTCGCACCGTATACCGGCTCGGCAATCGGCCAGCACTGGATGTACGCGGGCAAGCATGTTCTCATCATCTTCGACGACCTGTCCAAGCAGGCGGAGGCCTACCGCGCCGTTTCGCTGCTGCTGCGTCGTCCGCCGGGACGCGAAGCGTACCCCGGAGACGTGTTCTACCTGCACTCCCGTCTGCTCGAGCGTTGCGCCAAGCTGTCCGACGCGCTCGGCGCGGGTTCGATGACCGGCCTGCCGATCATCGAAACCAAGGCGAACGACGTGTCGGCGTACATCCCGACAAACGTGATCTCGATCACCGACGGCCAGATCTTCCTGCAGTCCGACCTCTTCAACGCCAACCAGCGTCCGGCGGTCGACGTGGGCATCTCGGTCTCGCGCGTCGGTGGCGATGCGCAGGTCAAGTCGATCAAGAAGGTCTCCGGAACGCTGAAGCTCGAGCTGGCGCAGTACCGCTCGCTCGAAGCCTTCGCGATGTTCGCATCTGACCTCGACGCCGCCAGCCGTCGCCAGCTCGCCCGAGGCGCCCGCCTGACCGAGCTGCTCAAGCAGCCGCAGTACTCGCCGTATCCGGTCGAGGACCAGGTCGTCTCGATCTGGGCCGGCACGACCGGCAAGTTCGACGAGGTTCCCGTCGAGGACGTGCTCCGTTTCGAGCGTGGCCTCCTCGACCACCTCGGACGCAACACCGAGGTGTTGAAGACGCTGCGCGACACGAACGTGCTGAGCGATGAGACCGTTGAGATCCTCGAGCGTGAGGTCAGCGTCTTCAAGCGCGAATTCCAGACCGGTGAGGGCAAGGCGCTCGCCTCCGTCGGCAAGGAACAGTTCGAAGCGATCACCGCCGACGACGTGAACCAGGAAAAGATTGTCAAGCACCGCCGCTAATCCGCGCGCTGAGACAACCACTATTCACTGAGAAGGAAGCACAGGAGACACATGGGAGCGCAACTTCGGGTCTACCGGCAGAAGATCAAGTCTGCCCAGACGATGAAGAAGATCACTCGGGCCATGGAGTTGATTTCGGCCTCGCGCATTCAGAAGGCGAGGGCGAGGGTTTCGGCCTCGACTCCGTATTCGCAGTCGATCACCCGGGCGGTCTCGGCCGTCGCGACGTATTCCAACGTCGCGCACGTTCTGACCACTGAACCGGAGAAGATCGAGCGCGCCGCGGTCGTCATCTTCACGTCGGACCGTGGCCTCGCGGGAGCATTCAGTTCCCAGGTGCTGCGCGAGGCGGAGTCACTCAGCGAACTGCTGCGTAGCCAGGGCAAGGACGTCGTCTACTTCCTCGTCGGACGCAAGGCCGTGGCCTACTTCGGTTTCCGCCGTCGTGCGTCAGAGCGGGTCTGGACCGGCGGCACCGACCAGCCGCAGTTCGAGATCGCGCGTGAGATCAGCGAGTCATTGCTCGAGACCTTCCTTCGCGATGCCGAAGACGGTGGCGTCGACGAGATTCACGTGGTGTTCAACCGCTTCGTGAGCATGGTCACCCAGGTGCCCCAGGTCGTCCGCCTGCTTCCACTCGAGGTCGTCGAGGGAGTGGAGGAGCCCGGAGACGGGCAGATCCTGCCGCTCTACGAATTCGAGCCGGACGTCGAAACGGTGCTTGACGCGCTCCTGCCGGTGTACATCGAGAGTCGCGTGTTCAACGCAATGCTCCAGTCGGCCGCCGCCGAGCACGCCGCACGCCAGAAGGCGATGCAGTCGGCCGCCGACAACGCCGACAAGTTGATCACGACCTTCACCCGGCTGTCCAACAATGCGAGGCAGACCGAGATCACCTCGCAGATTTCCGAGATCGTGGGTGGGGCCGATGCGCTCTCATCCGCCAAGAACTAAACCAGAGAAGAGAGAGCAATGACTGACATCGCAACCGCGCCAGTCCACGCGCCGGCCCCGACCGTTGCCGTCGGCCGGATCGCCCGCGTCACGGGCCCGGTCGTCGACATCGAGTTCGCGCACGACTCGATCCCGGGCATGTACAACGCACTGAAGACGACCATCGTCATCGGTGACGTCTCCACAGAGATCACCCTCGAGGTCGCCCTGCACCTCGGAGACGACCTGATCCGCGCGATCGCGCTGAACCCGACCGACGGCCTTGTCCGCGGCCAGGAGGTCCGTGACACCGGAGCTCCCATCATGGTTCCGGTCGGCGAGGTCACCAAGGGCCGCGTCTTCAACGCCATCGGTGAGGTGCTCAACGCCGAGCCCGGCGAGAAGATCGAGATCACCGAGCGCTGGCCCATCCACCGCAAGCCGCCGCCCTTCGACCAGCTCGAGGCGAAGACCCAGCTGTTCGAGACCGGCATCAAGGTCATCGACCTGCTCACGCCGTACGTCCTCGGCGGCAAGATCGGCCTCTTCGGTGGAGCCGGCGTTGGCAAGACCGTCCTGATCCAGGAAATGATCCAGCGCGTCGCGCAGGACCACGGTGGTGTCTCGGTGTTCGCCGGAGTCGGCGAGCGCACCCGTGAGGGCAACGACCTCATCAAAGAAATGGAAGAGGCCGGAGTCTTCGACAAGACCGCCCTCGTGTTCGGCCAGATGGACGAGCCGCCGGGAACGCGTCTCCGCGTCGCCCTCTCCGCGCTGACAATGGCCGAGTACTTCCGTGACGTCGCCAAGCAGGACGTGTTGCTCTTCATCGACAACATCTTCCGCTTCACCCAGGCCGGCTCCGAGGTGTCGACCCTGCTGGGCCGCATGCCGAGCGCCGTGGGCTACCAGCCGACCCTCGCCGACGAGATGGGCATCCTCCAGGAGCGCATCACCTCGACCCGTGGCCACTCGATCACGTCGCTGCAGGCCATCTACGTGCCCGCTGACGACTACACCGACCCGGCACCGGCGACGACCTTCGCCCACCTCGACGCCACGACCGAGCTGTCCCGCGAGATCGCGTCGAAGGGCCTCTACCCGGCCGTCGACCCGCTCACCTCGACCAGCCGTATCCTCGACCCCCGTTATCTGGGCGCCGACCACTACAACACGGCCGTCCGCGTCAAGGCGATCCTCCAGAAGAACAAGGAACTCCAGGAGATCATCGCGATCCTCGGTGTTGACGAGCTCTCCGAGGAAGACAAGGTCACCGTTTCGCGGGCCCGTCGCATCCAGCAGTTCCTCTCGCAGAACACCTACATGGCGAAGAAGTTCACCGGCGTCGAGGGCTCGACAGTGCCGCTCAAGGACACCATCGAATCCTTCACCGCGATCGCCAATGGTGACTTCGACCACGTCGCCGAGCAGGCATTCTTCAACGTCGGTGGCATCTCCGACGTCGAAGAGAAGTGGGCGAAAATCCAGAAGGAGAACGACTAGCCATGGCAGGAGCCCCGCTCACCGTCAGCGTCGTCTCTGCCGACCAGGAAGTCTGGTCCGGCGAGGCGACCATGGTCGTCGCGCGCACCGTCGAAGGCCAGATCGGCATCCTGCCTGGCCACGAGCCGTTGCTCGCCATCCTGGCGAGCGGCGAAGTGCGCCTGACACTGCCCGGCGGCGAGAAGATCGTCGCGCAGGCGGAGGACGGCTTCCTGTCTGTCGCCAACAACCAGGTCACGATCGTCGCGCGCAAAGCGGGGCTCGTCTAGCCGTGTCGATCTAGCCGTGCTGCTCCTGCTGCCGCCGTCCGAGACGAAACGCACAGGCGGTACCGGCGAACCGCTCGATCTGAACCACCTCAGGTACCCGTCGCTGAACGCTCAGCGGCGGGTACTCGTGCGTGAGCTGCGCTCACTAGCCCGGCACCCTGAGGCGATGATGGCCGCCCTCAAGCTCGGTCGCACCCAGGCCGGCGAGGTCGCCCACAACCGGGCGCTCACAACCGCTCCGACGATGGCTGCCCTCGACCGGTACACCGGGGTGCTCTACGACGCGCTCGACGCCCCGACCCTGACCCTCGCCGACCGCGACTGGGCCGCGGCCCACGTGCTGGTCCACTCGGCACTGTTCGGTCCGATCGGCGCCCTCGATCCGATTCCCGCCTACCGGCTGTCGACGACGAGCCGGCTGCCCGGACTCGTGCTGAAGCAGCACTGGGGGCCGCGAATCGCGGCATTGCTCGCCAGGGAGCCCGGCCTCGTGCTCGACCTCCGCTCCGCGGGTTACGTCGCCCTCGGTGCAGCACCGGCCCGGGCCGGCTCGGTCGTGCTCCGCGTCGTGATGGAGACCCCCGACGGGCACGTGCGCGCCCTCAACCACTTCAATAAGACCGCGAAGGGCCGGTTCACCCGCGCCCTCATGCGGAGCGCTCCCGAGCTCGCGACGGTCGATGACCTGCTGGACTGGGCTCCCGGCGCCGGCTTCATCGTGCGTGCGGCGGGTCCCGCCTCGCTCGAGCTCCTGGACGATGCGCCGCTGGCCAGGGCCCTCGCCTGACGAACCCCGGCGCCCGGCCGTATGCTGGCAGCGTGTCCACTCCAACGATGAATGTCACCGTAACCGGCGCCGGCGGCCAGATCGGCTACGCGCTGCTCTTCCGGATCGCATCCGGCCAGATGTTCGGCCCGACGACCCCGGTCAACCTCCGGCTCCTCGAAATCCCGGCCGGGCTCGCCGCCGCGGCGGGGACGGCCCTCGAACTCGAGGACTGCGCCTTTCCGCTGTTGCGGGACGTGATTGTGACGGATGAGCCCAAGCGCGCCTTCGACGGGGTGAACGTCGCCCTCCTCGTAGGTTCCCGTCCGCGCGGCATCGGTGAGGAACGCGTGGCGCTTCTCGAGGGGAACGGCCGCATCTTCGGGCCGCACGGCACCGCCATCAACGCGGGGGCGGCATCCGACGTTCGCGTACTCGTCGTGGGCAACCCGGCCAACACGAACGCGCTCGTCGTCGCCGCGTTCGCCCCGGACATTCCCGCCGAGCGCTTCACCGCGCTGACCCGGCTCGACCACAACCGCGGCGTCGCCCAGCTCGCGGTGCGCCTCGGGGTGCACGTCTCCGAGATCGACGGCTTCGCCATCTGGGGTAACCACTCTGCGACGCAATATCCGGACGTCTTCCACGCGACGGCGGCGGGACGACCGGTTCGCGAGCTCGTCGACGAGGACTGGCTCGCCGGAACCTTCATTCCGCGGGTGGAGAAGCGCGGCTACGAGATCATCACCGCGCGCGGCGCCTCCTCAGCGGGGTCGGCAGCAGAGGCGACGATCGACCACGTCTACGACTGGGTGCACGGCACCGGCGCGCGCTGGACATCCGCCGCGATCGTCTCCGACGGCTCATACGGGGTGCCGGAGGGCCTGGTCTGCTCCTTCCCGGTGCGTTCGGTCGACGGCCAGTGGCAGATCGTGCAGGGCCTCGAACTGAACGCCTTCTCCCGGACCCGGATCGACGCATCCGTCGCCGAACTCATCGAGGAACGCGACCACGTGCGCGCCCTCGGCCTTCTTCCCGCCGCCCGCTGACCGCCTCACCGCCGCCCCTTCGCCTCGGCGGCCGTCGCGCGCCACTTGCGCCGCTTCGAGCCAGGCATGCCGGGCGCGAAGCGGCGCTTTTGGTGCGTGAAGCGGATGAGCCAGCGCGGGTCCGCGGACCGTGGCCCCCGCGGCGCCCGGCGGACGCGACGCCAAGGGGCGCTGGGTCAGGGGGCGCGGTGGCAGCCGGCGATGTGGTCGTCGACGAGGCCAGCGGACTGCATCAGCGCGTACATCGTCGTCGGGCCGACGAAACGGTAGCCGCGAGTGCGGAGCTCCTTGCTGAGCGCCATCGACTCCGGGGTGATCGCCGGGACGTCGCCGAGTTGCCGCGGCCGGGCAGCACGCGCTGGAGGTGCGAAGCTCCAGATCAGGTCGCTGAGGCTCTCGCCGAGGTTCTGGGTGACCCTGGCGTTGCCGATCGCGGCCTCGATCTTGCCGCGGTGCCGGATGATGGCGGCGTTGTCGAGGAGTCGCTCGACGTTGGCCTCGGTCATGGCCGCGACCCGGTCGACGTCGAAGCCGTGGAATGCCGACCGGAAGGCCGGCCGGCGACGCAGGATGGTGATCCAGGAGAGGCCAGCCTGGAACCCCTCGAGGCAGAGCTTCTCGAAGAGCCTCTCATCGTCGCGAAGGGGGCGACCCCACTCCTCGTCGTGGTACCGGCGGTACTCCGGGTCGCCGTTCGCCCACGCGCAGCGTACGACTCCGTCGTCACCGGTGCGGAGGTCGCTCGGGGGCATCGCCGGGAGTGCCGCCGCGCCGCCCCCAGGCGCCGGGTCGGTCACGAACGGTACTCGATGCCCTCGTGGCCGAGCAACCACTCCTTGGTCGGGATGCCGCTGCCACCGCTGTAGCCGGTGATGCGGCCGTTGCTCGCGAGCACGCGGTGGCAGCCGATCAGGATCGGCAGCGGGTTCGCGCCGACGGCCCCGCCGATCGCTCGCCCGGAGCCCGGCCGGTCGATGGAGAGGCCGAGTTCGCCGTAACTCGTGACCGTTCCGAAGTCGAGCTCGTCGAGGCGCGCCCAGACCGCACGCTGGAATGCGGTGCCGTCGGCGAGGTGCAGCGGAAGGTCGAAACGGGTGCGGGTGCCCGCGAAGTACTCGGCGAGCTGTTTCGCTGCTTCTTCGAGCACGGGGGAGGGGTGCTCCAGCTGGGTTTCGAGCGGCAGGTGCCCGTCGCGCTCGATGGCGAGCGTGAGGACGCCGACGTCGTCGCCGGTGAGTTCCAGCCGGCCGATGGGGCTGGGGAGACGGATCAAGGCGGTCGGGATGCTGTCCATGGTTCGACTGTAGTCGGCGGCCGCGCGAGCCTCTGGCGGGTTTCGGACCTGGGGAAAACCCCAGGCGAGCCGTGGCTGGTGGGGAGTCCCGGCATCCGTAACTGGCCCGTCGGGCCCCACGAAACGCAGGAGAATCGGGCCGTTGAGGCTGTGGTGGCCTCACTGGCTCGGATGTCCTGCGTTTCGAAGGGCGGGCGGATGCCGCGGCTCAGGGGATCAGGATCACCTTGCCGAGAGCGCTGCGCGACTCCGCGAGCCGCATCGCGGCCGCGGCCTCGACGAGCGGGAACCGTGCGGCGATCTGCGGGGTGACGATGCCGCGCTCGACGAAGTCGAGGACCGCGGTGAGGTCCTCCCTGTGGTGCCTGCGATGGGCGGCCGGCGTGATCCGGTGCCCGGCCCAGAAGTCGTAGAACAGGGCGCGGTGGCCGCCCGGCAGGGTGTTCCAGAGGGTGAGCCGGGCGAGCAGCCCGATGAAGAGCGGCAGGAGCGACCCGGTGTCCTTGAGGGCCGAGGCGATGCCGTACGAGACCAGGGTGCCCCAGCGAGCGAGCAGGCTCTTCGAGATCCGGGCGCTCGCGAGGCCGAGGTGGTCGAAGGCGGCGTCGACGCCGCCGGGGGCGAGCTCGCGGACGCGAGCGGCGAGGTCCGGGCCGGAGTAGTCGACCGGCTCGACCCCGAGGCCGCGGAGGGCCTCGTGGTGGCGGGGAGCGGCCGTGCCGATCACCCGGATTCCCGCGTGGCGGGCGAGCTGCACGAGGATCGTGCCGACTCCGCCGCTCGCCCCGTGCACGAGGATGGTCTGGCCGCTCCTCACGCGTGCTTTCCGGTGCAGCATCTGCCAGGCGGTGATCCCGTTGACGATGACCGACTCGATAAGCGCCGGATCGAGCCCGGCGGGCACCGGCACGAGGTCTGCGGCAGGCACGAGCGCTTCGCTCGCCCAGCCGCCGGTCTTGGTCGCTGCCGCGACACGCCCGCCGATGAGGGCGGGATCCACCCCTGGACCGACCGCCTCGACGACGCCGACGAGGTCGTAGCCGGGAACGAACGGGAACGCGGGCTGGCCGGGGTAGCGTCCGCGACGCATCGACTGTTCGGCGAACGAGATGCCGCTCGCCTCGACGCGCACCCGGGCCTGGCCCCGGGACGGTGCCGGCAGCATCCGCCGCCGGATCTGGAAGCCGTCCGGTTCGACGACGCCGGGCAGCACGATCTCGGTGGTGAGGGTGGCGGAGGACTTCGGTGAAACGGGGGCCGTTGCGGATGTCGCGGTGGGCCGGATGTTGTTGGTCATGGTGTTCTCCTGGTGTCGGTGTCGGAAACTTGACGCTGGGTGACTGATCACTCACTGATTGCGAGAAGAAAAGCTGTTCGGGAGATGAATGCTGGGTCGGGCTGCGGCGCCCGGTGAGGGGGAGCGCGTCAGGGGTGGCGGATGCCGGCCGTGAGCAGGCGCGCCCACTCGGCCGGTACCTCGTCGAGTCCGGTGGTGACGATGAGGTGGCAGAGCTGGCCGTAGGCGACGAAGCGCTGCACCGCTTCGTCCGATGCCCCCGAGCGCGAGCGGACCAGGGTCGTGATCGATTCGATGCCCCGCCGGAGCGCCGCACCGATCTCGGGAACGGTGGCGGCGGACTGCGCGTGCACCTGGAGCATCAGGAGCGACCTGTCGGCGATGAGGTCGGCGTATGCGCCGCCCATCGCGGAGAGGATGCCGTCGGGGCTCCGGTCGACGCCGGTGTCCGCCCCGCGGGAGAGGGCGGCCCCGGCGCGGTCGAAGCATTCGTCCAGCGCGGCGACGAAGAGCGCCTCCTTGTTCGGGAAGAGTTTGGAGACGTAGGCGGGGGAGATTCGGGCGTGTTCGGCGATCGCCGCGAGCGGCGTGCCGAGGTACCCCGTCCGCGCGAACACCTCGATCGCGCTGTCGATCACGATGGATCGGCGCGCTTCGGCAGTGGACAGGCGAACGGTGGGGGCTGGCATGTGAGTGACTGTACACTCACTCTCGCGGAGAGTGCAAGCAGTTCGCCGAAACCGACGGCTGTTCACGAGAAATTCGCCCGTCGTCCGCTTGTGAGTGAGCGCTCACTCATCTAAACTGGGGGGATGTCAACCAAGCCGCCCCGTGCCAAGCCGCTGCCGGTCGAGGACCGGAGGGCGATGCTCATCGAGGCGACCCTTCCGTTGCTGCTCGAGCACGGGAACGCCGTGACGACCCGGCAGATCGCCGACCGGGCCGGCATCGCAGAGGGCACCATTTTCCGGGCCTTCGACAGCAAGGACGACCTGATCGATGCCGTCGTCGCCCGGCAGGTCGACCCCGAGCCGTTCCGGCGCCGGCTGCGCGGCATCGACACCACCCTGCCCCTCGAGCAACGCATCACCGCGATCGTCGCCCTGATGCGGGACCGGTTCACGACGGTGTTCAGCCTGATGTCCGTGATCGGCCACCGCGGCCCGCACCCCAGCGACGACTCGCGGCGGGAATTCTCAGAAATCATCGCCAGGATCCTCGCGCCGGACCTCGACCGGCTCACCGTGACGGCCGACCGAGCTGCGCAGGTCATCCGGATGCTGACCCTCGCCGCTTCTGTGCCACACGTGCGCAACGGGCCGGAGTTCGATGATGCCGAGATCGCCGCGCTCATCCTGCACGGGATCGACGGATTCCCGGTGCCCGGCCCGACGGCGCCCGGCTCACCACTCGTCGCCAGCCCCCGCACGGCCCCCGCGCCGGCCGCAGACTCCACCCTGATCCCCGCTTTGCCCTAGGAGAACCGATGCTCTGGAAATTACTCGTGAAGTACTTACGGCCATACTGGCGGCTGTTGACGGCGGTGGTGGTGTTCCAGCTCGCGCAGTCGATCGCTTCGCTGTACCTGCCGACGCTCAACGCCGACATCATCGACCAGGGCGTCGCCACCGGGGACACCGGCTATATCCTCCGCACCGGCGGGCTGATGCTGCTGATCACCCTGGCGCAGATCATCTGTTCGATCATCGCCGTCTACTTCGGCGCGAAGTCGGCAATGGCCCTGGGCCGCGACCTGCGCGGCGCGGTCTTCACCCGGGTCGGTGAGTTCTCCGAGCAGGAGGTGACCCGGTTCGGCGCCGCGTCGCTGATCACCCGCTCCACGAACGACGTGCAGCAGGTGCAGATGCTCGTGCTGATGACCTCGACCCTGATGGTCTCCGCCCCGATCCTCTCGATCGGCGGCGTGATCATGGCCATCCGCCAGGACGTGCAGCTGTCCTGGCTGATCGCCGTGAGCGTGCCGGTCCTCCTCATCGCCGTCGGGCTCATCATCGTCCGGATGATTCCCCTGTTCCGCACCATGCAGGTCAAGATCGACACCGTCAACCGGGTCCTCCGGGAACAGCTGACCGGCATCCGGGTCATTCGCGCCTTCGTGCGCGAGGACCGCGAGACGGCCCGCTTCGCGGTCGCCAACGAGGACGTCACCGACGTGGCACTTCGCGCCGGCCGCCTGATGGCCCTGATGTTCCCGATCGTGATGCTCGTGCTGAACGTGTCCAGCGTCGCAGTGATCTGGTTCGGCGCCTTCCGGATCCAGGACGGCTCGATGCAGGTCGGCACCCTGATCGCGTTCCTCAGCTACCTGATGCAGATCCTGATGGCCGTGATGATGGCGACCTTCATGGCCGTGATGATCCCGCGTGCGACCGTCTCCGCCGACCGCATCGGCGAGGTGCTCGCCACCCCGTCGAGCGTGCGCCCGCCGCAGAACCCGGTCGACGCCACCGTCGGCCACGGCGAGCTCGAACTGCTCGACGTGGGCTTCGAATACCCCGGCGCCGCGCAGCCCGTGCTCAGCAACGTGAGCTTCCTCGCCCGTTCCGGCGAGACGACCGCGATCATCGGCAGCACCGGCTCCGGAAAGACCACACTGATCAACCTCATCCCGCGGCTCTTCGACGCGACGAGCGGCACCGTGCTCGTCGACGGCGTCGGTGTGCGCGAGCTCAACCCCGACCTGCTCTGGGGCCACATCGGCCTCGTGCCGCAGAAGCCCTACCTGTTCTCCGGTACCGTGCGCAGCAACCTGCTCTACGGCAAGCCCGACGCGACAGAAGCAGAACTCTGGCAGGCGCTCACGATCGCGCAGGCAAAGGACTTCGTCGAGGAGATGCCCGAGGGCCTCGACGCGCCCATCTCCCAGGGCGGCACCAACGTCTCCGGCGGACAGCGGCAACGGCTCGCGATCGCGCGGGCCCTGGTCAAACGGCCGGAGATCTACATCTTCGACGACTCCTTTTCCGCGCTCGACCTCGCAACGGATGCCCGGCTCCGGGCGGCGCTCAAGGTCGGCACCGACGGGGCCACGATGATCATCGTCGCCCAGCGAGTGTCGACGATCATCGACGCCGACCAGATCCTCGTTCTGGAGGACGGCCGGATCGTCGGACGGGGCACCCACGAGGAGCTCCTCGACACCAACATGACCTACCAGGAAATCGTGTCATCACAGCTCACAGCGGAGGAAGCAGCATGAGCGAGTCGACCGACCGCCCCGCGGCGGCAGCACCGGCCCGCGGGCCAGGCGGACGCGGCCCCGGCGGCGGACACGGCCCCATGGGCGGAATGAGCATGCCCGTGGAGAAGGCCATGAACTTCGGCCCCTCCGCCAAGCGCCTGATGGGCAAACTCCGGCCGGAACGGCTCTGGCTCCTGGTCGTCGTCGTGCTCGCCGTGATCAGCGTCACCTTCTCCGTGATCGGCCCGCGCCTCCTCGGCCAGGGCACCAACCTGATCTTCGCGGGCATCGTCTCGAAGGCGCTCCCGGCCGGGGTCACCCAGGACCAGGTCATCGCGGGTCTCCGCGCCTCCGGCGACACGGGCAAGGCCGACCTGTTGAGCGGCATGACCCTGACCCCGGGCCTCGGCATCGACTTCGCCGCGCTCTCCACCGTTCTGCTCTGGGCGATGATCCTCTACGTGCTGTCCTCGGCGTTCAGCTGGATCCAGGCCTACGTGCTCAACGGCGTCGTACAGCGCACGGTGTTCCGCCTCCGCGCGGAGATCGAAGCGAAGATCAACCGGCTTCCGCTCAAGTACTTCGACACCGTTCAGCGCGGCGAGCTCCTCAGCCGCGTGACGAACGACGTCGACAACGTCTCGCAGAGCCTGCAGCAGTCGATGAGTCAGATCGTCACCTCCTTGCTGACCGTGGTGGGCGTCATGGTGATGATGTTCCTGCTCTCGCCGCTCCTGGCCCTGATCGCCCTCGTCACGATCCCGCTCACCCTCGTCACAACGATGCTGATCGCGAAGCGCTCGCAGAAGCTGTTCGTCGGCCAGTGGACCAACACCGGCGAGCTCAACGGCCAGATCGAGGAGACCTTCACCGGCCACGCCCTCGTCAAGGTGTTCGGACGCCAGAAGGAGGTCGAGGAGCGCTTCGCGGCCAAGAACGAGGAACTCTACGTCGCGAGCTTCGGCGCCCAGTTCATCAGCGGCCTGATCATGCCCGCGATGACGTTCATCGGCAACCTCGTCTACGTCGGCATCGCCGTCGTCGGCGGTCTGCAGGTCGCCTCCGGCGCCATGCAGCTCGGTGACGTGCAGGCGTTCATCCAATACTCGCGCCAGTTCACCCAGCCGCTCGCGCAGCTCGGGTCGATGGCCAACCTGCTACAGTCCGGCGTCGCATCCGCTGAGCGCGTCTTCAGCCTGCTCGACGCCGAAGAGCAGAGCGCAGACCCCGAGCCCGCTGAGAGCCCGGCGGACAACCACGGCCGGCTCACCTTCGAGGACGTGTCGTTCAGCTACTCGGCCGACCAGCCGCTCATCGAGCACATCAACCTCGTCGCGGAACCGGGCCAGACGGTCGCGATCGTCGGGCCGACCGGGGCGGGCAAGACGACCCTGGTCAACCTGATGATGCGCTTCTACGAGCTGGACTCCGGCCGGATCACCCTCGACGGCACCGACATCGCGAAGATGACCAGGGACGACCTGCGCGGCAGGATGGGCATGGTCCTGCAGGACACCTGGCTGTTCGGCGGCACGATCAGGGAGAACATCGCCTACGGCCGTCCCGACGCTTCGGAGGAGGACATCCAGGCCGCCGCGCGCGCCACCTACGTCGACCGGTTCGTGCACTCGCTGCCGAACGGCTACGACACGGTGCTCGACGACGAGGGCGGCAACGTCAGCGCCGGCGAGAAGCAGTTGCTGACGATCGCACGGGCGTTCCTCGCGAAGCCGAGCGTGCTGATCCTCGATGAGGCGACGAGTTCCGTCGACACCCGCACCGAGGTGCTCGTGCAGAAGGCGATGAGCGCGCTCCGAGCCGACCGCACGAGCTTCGTGATCGCGCACCGGCTCTCCACGATCCGGGACGCCGACCTCATCCTCGTGATGGAGTCCGGGCGGATCGTCGAGCTCGGCACACACGAGGAACTGCTGCTCGCCGGGGGCGCGTACTCCGCCCTCTACAACTCCCAGTTCGCCGCTCCCGTCGCCGACGAGGTCTAGGCAGATGCCCGAAGGACGGTTTCCCCGGTCGGTCTACGGACGCGGCCGGGAACCGGACCCCCGGTTCAGCCTCGCCAACGAGCGCACGTTCCTCGCCTGGATCCGCACCTCGCTCGCCCTCCTCGCCGTCGGCGTCGCCCTCGAGGTGCTCGAGCTGCCGATCCGGGGGGACTTCCGGGTCGCATCGGCCGTCGTTTTCCTGGTGCTCGGGCTGCTGGCTCCGGTACACGCCTGGCTGAACTGGAGCCGGATCGAACGCGCCCTCCGCGAGGACCGGCCGCTGCCGGCCCCCGCGCTGTCCGGTGTTCTCGCCGTCGGCATCGTCGTGGGCGGGCTGCTGATCTTCGCGGG
Organism: Cryobacterium sp. GrIS_2_6; assembly: GCF_035984545.1. Taxonomy (NCBI): domain Bacteria; kingdom Bacillati; phylum Actinomycetota; class Actinomycetes; order Micrococcales; family Microbacteriaceae; genus Cryobacterium; species Cryobacterium sp. GrIS_2_6. Next base: position 2,341,602 of record NZ_JAXCHP010000001.1, on the reverse strand, counting down.
CTTGTTTCTGTGAAGCGGCGCAGTCCTGTGACGGGGCGCAGTCTCGTGAACGGCGGTCAGTTCCGGTGAGCGGATGCCGGCGGGCGGGGTCGTGACGGAGGCACCGGAGGACGCCGAGCATCCGTACGACCCCGGGCTGCAACCCGAACGGACCCTGCTCGCGTGGCAGCGCACGGTGCTCGCGCTCGCCGTCGCCGTGGCGGCCGGGGTGCGGTTCGCGGCGCCGCTGGTGGGTGTCGTGGCCGTGTTCTTCGGCGCGGCCGGGCTTGCGCTCGCCCTCGCCGCGTACATCGGCGTGCGCTACCGCTACCGGCGGGTGCACGCCGAGCTGCGGGACTCCGCAACGCTCGCCTCCCGTGGTGCGTGGCCGTTCGCGGCGCTCGCCGCCGCGACCTGTGCGCTCGGCCTGCTCGCCGTGCTGTGCGTCGTGGGATGGGTAGTCACGGCGTGACGAACGCCCAGGGTTTCTTCGCCGGTGCTGCTATCGCGCGCCGGCCTCGATCTCGCGGGCGCAGTCGATGCACAGTTCCGCGGCCGGACGGGCCACGAGCCGTTCGCGGCTGATCAGCTCGCCGCGGCGCACGCACAGGCCGTAGGTGCCCTCGTGGATTCGGGCGAGCGCGCGGTCGATCGCTGCGGACTTCGCGACGAGTTCACTGTGCACGCCCGACATCCGGGACCACTCCATCGTGAGCGTCGGGCCGTCGGGGTCGTGCTCGTCGTCGTCGGTTCCGCTGTTGCGGGCGTCGAGCACCCCGGAGAGTGTCTCATCCATGCGGCCCTTGGCCAGGAAGGCGTCGTGGCGTTCTTCGAGGAGAAGACGCTCGAAGCGACGGAGTTCTGCGGCGGTGAAGTTGGCGTGGGTGCGCATGGTTGGTCCTTTCGCGCTGAGGCTACGCGTGGAACGGGCAGCCAGAATGTTCTGACGAGAATACGCCCGGTATTCCGGGCTGTCTCGGGGCTTGCGCATTGGTGCACAACGTGCTCAAATCGGCGCTGGGGGAGGGCGGACGCTGGGGGAGGGCGGACGGAGTGGCCGATCGAGTGGCCGATCGAGTGGCGGGGGAACTGCGGCCCCTACGCGATCGTGACGGTGACTTCGTCGAGACCCGTCGCACCGTCGGGGATGACGTCTTGCCTGACATCCGTCTGCACGAGGCCGGCGGCATTCGTCGCCCGGACCCGGAGGGTGTGCGAACCGGCCGTCGCAGGCCAGGACCAGGTCCACTGGCGCCAGGTGTCGGTCGAGATCGCCGCGGCGAGGGTCGCCTCGGCCCAGGCGCCGCCGTCGACCTGCACTTCCACCCCGCGGATGCCGGTGTGCTGGGCCCACGCGACACCCGCGACGGTGACGGTGCCCGCTCCAGCCCTGGCGCCCGAGCGCGGCACGTCGATCCGGGAGGACACCTTGACCGGGCCCCGCTCGGACCAGCCGCGGTCCGTCCAGTACGCGGTGTGCTGGTCGAACCGGGTGACGTTGATTTCGACGACCCATTTCGTGGCCGAGACATAGCCGTAGAGGCCGGGCACGACCATCCGCACCGGGTAGCCGTGCTCGAGCGGGAGCGGGACGCCGTTCATGCCGACCGCGAGGATCGCGTTGCGGCCCGTGTCGGTGAGGACCTCGAGCGGGGTGCTCGCGGTCCAGCCGTCCTGGCTGCGGGAGAGCACCATGTCGGCGCCCGCCGTCGGCACGGCACGGGCGAGCAGGTTCCTGATCGGGTAGCCGAGCCACGTCGCGTTGCCGATCAGGTCGCCGCCGACCGGGTTCGAAACGCACATCAGCGTTGTCGTGCTCTCTTCGAGGGGCAGGGCGAGCAGGTCCGCGAAGCTCAGTTCGACCTCGTTCTCGACCATTCCGGTGACCTTGAGCCTCCACGTGCTCGGGTCGATCCTGGGCACCTGGAGTGCGGTGTCGATCCGGTAGAAGTCCGCATTGGCGGTGATGAGCGGCGAGATGCCGTCAACGGCGACGGATGCCGCTGGCGGGATCGCGGGCGCCGTGACGGAAGGCGCTGGCAGGGTGAAGAGCGCGCGGGCGGCATCCGCTGCCCGGGTGCCGGCGGACACGACCTGGCCGATCACGAGGGCGACAGCGCCGATGGCCGCACTCGCGCCCGTGTAAGCGAGGAAGCGGCGACGGTCCACCGGTGCGCCGCCCGGTGCGGTATGCCCCGCTGCGGCGTGAGCGGGCGCAGGCGCCGTCTCGGCGCGGAGCCGGGTGATCAGCACGGTCAGGAGCACGGCCGCGACGACCATCGCGACGACGGAGGGAAGGGCGTCGAGGCTCGAAGCGCTCGACCTGCTGAGCACCGCGAACACGGCGAGTCCGCCCGCCGCGACCGTGAGCACGCGCCCGAGCGGCGGGCGCACGAGTTCGAGTACCCCTGCGGCCGCAGCGAGCACCGCGGCGCCGAGGGCAAGGGCCACGATCAGCACCGCCTTGTCGTTCGTGCCGAAGAGGGAGATGACGAGTTCCTTGACCCAGCCGGGCACGAGGTCGATCACGAGGGCGCCGACGGCGAGGACCGGGCTGCCGGCGGGAGCGAGCAGCGCAGCGGCGAGTTCGGCGGCGCCGAGCCCGGCGAGGGCGGCCGCGATCCCGGCGAGGGCCGCAAGCCCGGTGGGCCTGCGGGTCCACGTCCGGCCCGCGCGGGAACCAGGGGAGGGCGTGCGCGCATCGGGGCCGGTCATCCGTTCAGCCTAAGGCGGCCGCGCCGGGCCGCGCCCGCACATTCCTTACGATTCGCTGGTGTTTTCGCCAGAGTCTCCACCCGTCGCTTGCCCGTCCTCCGCCCCTCCGCAGGCAACGGCCAGCGCGATAGGGCAGGATCGAAGGATCATGGCAACTCTGAGCGCCCTCCCGTCCGTCACCGATCCCGACGCCCTGTTCGCGGCATTCGAAGAGTGGGCGACCGGCCAGGGCCTCTCGCTCTACCCCGCCCAGGAGGAGGCGCTCATCGAGATTGTCTCGGGGGCGAACCTGATCCTGAGTACTCCGACCGGGACCGGGAAGTCCCTCGTCGCGGTCGGAGCGCACTTCGCCGCGCTCTCCGCGGGCAAACGCAGCTTCTACACCGCGCCGATCAAGGCGCTCGTGAGCGAGAAGTTCTTCTCCCTCGTCGAGATCTTCGGCGCGGAGAACGTCGGGATGATGACAGGGGACTCCTCGGTCAACTCGGACGCCCCGATCATCTGCTGCACGGCCGAGATCCTCGCGAACCTCGCCCTCCGCAGCGGCGAGGACACTCAGGTCGACCAGGTCGTGATGGACGAATTCCACTTCTACGGCGACCCCGACCGCGGCTGGGCCTGGCAGGTGCCGCTCCTGCTGCTGCCCCGGGTGCAGTTCATCCTGATGAGCGCGACCCTCGGCGACGTGACCGAAATCGCCGACGACCTCGCCCGCCGCACCGGCCGCACGGTCGCGGTCGTCACGGGCGTCGAACGCCCGGTCCCGCTCAACTACTACTACGAGACCACGCCGGTGCACGAGACCGTCGAGGACCTGCTCAAGACCGGCCAGGCGCCCGTCTACATCGTGCACTTCTCCCAGGCCGCCGCCCTCGAACGGGCGCAGGCGCTCTCGAGCGTCAAGGTCGCAACCAAGGAGCAGAAGGAAGCGATCGCGGAGCTGATCGGCGAGTTCCGCTTCACGACGAGCTTTGGCAAGACCCTCTCGCGGTTGATCCGGATGGGCATCGGCGTGCACCACGCCGGCATGCTGCCGAAGTACCGGCGCCTCGTCGAGCAGCTCGCCCAGCGCGGCCTGCTCCGGGTGATCTGCGGCACCGACACCCTCGGAGTCGGCATCAACGTGCCGATCCGCACGGTGCTGTTCACCGCCCTGACCAAGTACGACGGCGTCAAGATGCGCCAGCTCAACGCCCGCGAGTTCCACCAGATCGCCGGGCGCGCCGGCCGGGCCGGGTACGACACCGCGGGAACCGTCGTGATCCAGGCCCCCGACCACGAGACCGAGAACCTCAAGGCGATCGAGAAGGCCGGAGACGACCCCAAGAAGAAGCGCAAGATCATCCGCAAGAAGGCGCCGGAGGGCTTCGTGTCCTGGGGCGAGCCCTCGTTCCAGCGCCTCGTCAACGCCGAGCCGGAGACACTGCACTCGAGCATGCAGATGACCGCTGCGATGCTGATCAACGTGATCGGCCGCGGCGGCGACGCCTTCGCGCACGTCTACGAGCTCGTGTTCGACAACCACGAGCCATGGAAGCGCCAGCTCGCGCACGCCCGCCGTGCCCTCGGCATCTACAAGACGCTGCGCGCGGCCGGGATCGTCGAGCAGAGCGCGAGCGGGGACATCCGCCTGACCGTCGACCTGCAGCCGAACTTCGCTCTCAACCAGCCGCTCTCGCCGTTCGCGCTTGCCGCGTTCGACCTGCTCGACCCGGAGTCGCCGACCTACGCGCTCGACATGATGTCGATCGTCGAGGCGACCCTCGACGACCCGCGCCCGGTGCTGATGGGCCAGCAGTTCGCGGCCCGCGGCGAAGCTGTCAACGCGATGAAGCGGGAGGGCATTGAGTACGACGAGCGGATGGCGCTGCTCGAGGAGATCACCTGGCCGAAGCCCCTCGAGGAGCTGCTGACCTACACCTTCACGACCTACAAGGAGTCGCAGCCCTGGATCGCGGACTTCGAGCTCAGCCCCAAGACGGTCGTGCGCGACATGTACGAACGGGCGATGTCGTTCGGTGAGTTCATCGCGTTCTACAAGCTCGCGCGCTCAGAGGGCGTCGTGCTGCGCTACCTGTCCGACGCCTACCGGGCCGCGCGGCAGACCATCCCGGACGAGGCCAAGACCGAGGACCTGCTCGACCTGATCGAGTGGCTCGGCGAACTCGTGCGCCAGGTCGACTCGAGCCTCCTCGACGAGTGGGAGGAGCTCATCCACCCCGACCTCGAAACGCACGAGCAGGGCGCCGTGTCCGTGCTGCCGCCGCCCCCGCGCCGGCTCACCACGAACGTGCGCGCCTTCCGGATCCTCGTGCGCAACGAGTTGTTCCGGCGCGTTCAGCTCGCGGCGCTCGAGAACTACGACGCGCTCGGCGAACTCGACCGCGAGCACGGCTTCACGGCGGATGCCTGGGGAGACGCCATGGACGGATACTTCGCCGAACACGACGAGGTCCTCACCGGCGCCAACGCGCGCGGCTCCGGCATGCTGATCCTCGACGAGGGCGCGACCACCTGGACCGTTCGGCAGATCTTCGACGACCCGGCTGGCGATCACGACTGGGGGATCAGCGCGACGGTCGACCTCGCCGAATCGGACGAACTCGGTGCCGTGCACGTCCGGGTCACGGCGGTCAACCGGCTCTGACGCCGGCCAATGCCTGGTGCAGACCCGTACCTGGAGCTGTGTCGAGCGCGGTGGCTGCGGGCGGCCGGTGCCCCACGGAGTAGCGTGGAAGCATGAGTGCAGCCGACAACATCGCCCGTCCGATCCGATCCGCCGTGATCGGCTTCGGCCTCTCCGGGAGGGTGTTCCACAGCCCGTTCCTCGCCGCGAACCCCGAATTCTCCCTCGACGCGATCGTCACGGGCGACCCGGTACGGCGGCAGCAGGCGGCAGAGACCTATCCGGGTGTGCGCCTGATGCACACCGTGGACGAGCTCCTCGCCGCCGCGGACGACCTCGACCTCGTCGTGATCGGCTCCCCTCCGGCCAGCCACGTCGAACTCGCCCATGCCGCGCTCGACGCGGGCCTCGCCGTCGTCATCGACAAGCCGTTCGCCCCCACGAGCATCGCGGGCCAGGGTCTCATCGAGAAGGCCAAAAGCCTCGGCTTGCTTCTCACCGTCTTCCAGAACCGGCGCTGGGACGGCGACTTCCTGACCCTGAAGGCGCTCATCGCCGAGGGCGCCCTCGGCGAGGTGCGGCACTTCGAGTCGCGGTTCGAGTTCTGGCGCCCGACACCGTCGGCCAAGGCATGGAAGGCGAGCGCCGGCATCCGTGAGGGCGGGGGGATTCTCTTCGACCTCGGCGCGCACCTGATCGACCAGGCCCTGCAGCTCTTCGGGCCGGTCGACGACATCTACGCCGAGATCGCGACCCGCGTGCCCGGCGGGAACGCCGACGACGACACCTTCGTGTCGCTCCACCACGGTTCCGGGGTGCGTTCGCACCTGTGGATGAACGGGACCGCCGCCCAGGTCGGGCCGCGTTTCCACGTGCTCGGCTCTGAATCGGGGTACACGAAGTGGGGCCTCGACGGCCAGGAGGCCACCCTTGCCGCCGGTGCTCTTCCGACGGATGCCGGTTTCGGTATCGAGCACGAGTCGGCCTGGGGCATGCTCGGGCTCGACGGCGCCCAGCACGCGGTGCCCACGGAACCCGGCGACTACGCGGCCTTCTACCGGGGACTCGCCGACGCGCTGCTGCGCGGCGCGCCCGCTCCCGTCGACCCGGAGGACTCGCTGCGCGTGGTCGGGATCATCGAGCGGATCTTCCGCCAGACCCGCTAGCGGCATCCGCTCGCCGGCCGGTCGAGCGTCGACGTCGAGCGCTGGTTTTGCGCCGTTCCGCGCGTGGTCGACCACCCGCGCAGCGGCGGAATATCCGCGCTCGGCGCGGTGGACGCCCGCTTAAAGCAAGCGACCGGCCCCGGCCGGACCGGGCAACCGTGTGCTCGCCCGCGCATCACGTTCTTTCGGTCCGACCGATGCCGGTCGGCTTCAGCGCCCCAACACGTTGGGACTGGTTGTACTCTCGTTCACCGAGATGAACGAGGGGTGCGGATTGACTGAACGAGAGGTGCCGTTTCCCAGCCTCCCGGCGACCGGGGATCGTCGCCGGTTCAACCCTGCCGGACGAAGCTGCCGGGCAGGCGCGTGCGGGCTGTGGAGCGATCCGCGGGGAATCTGATGCGCGTGCGCCGGGAATGCGGTGTGGCTAGCGCTTCGTGGTCCAGTCGAGGTTGATGACGTCGTTGATGTAGATGTCCTCGCCGAGGCCGGGCACCGACGGATTCATCCGGAGGAGCTGTTGCACGGGCACGTCGAAGCGTTGCGCGATCGCGAAGAAGTCGTCGCCCTCGACGACCGTGTAGGTCTGGAGTGCGCCGGCGCCGTTCGACGCGGCGGATCCCTCGGCGCCTGCTGTCGCGCCCAGATCGGTCGCAGGCCCCTCCGGAATCGGCGCGACGGGGATTGCGCCAGCGTTCGGGGTCGTCGTGGGTGCCGATCCCTTCGGCGGGTTGGGGATGAGCGGCACATCCACGGGCGTCGGGGTTGGCGTGGGCGTCGGCGTCGGCGTGGGAGTCGGTGTCTGGGTGACGACGACGGTGGCCGTGACGACCGTCGGCGCCGGAGCCGCCGCGCACCCGGCCAGGCCGAGAACGAGGATCCCGGAGACCAGGATCGCGGTGGATGGGCCCGCGGCTCGGAACGAGTGCTGGGACGACCGAATACGCATGAGACCCCCGGAATGCCGTGAACGCGATGTATGCGGCGCGACAGGGGAACGAAAGGGCTGCGCCCGACATCCGTATCGCGTGTGCCAGCCCAGTTTAGGCTGGTCGGGTCAACATTCGATCACGTTGACGGCGAGACCGCCCTCGCTCGTTTCCTTGTACTTCGTCATCATGTCGAGGCCGGTCTGGCGCATGGTCTCGATGACGGTGTCGAGGGAGACGAGGTGGGTGCCGTCGCCGTGCAGTGCGAGGCGGGCAGCGGAGACCGCCGTCGACGACGCGATCGCGTTGCGCTCGATGCACGGCACCTGCACGAGGCCGCCGACGGGGTCGCAGGTGAGCCCGAGGTGGTGCTCCATCGCGATCTCGGCGGCGTTCTCGACCTGGCGCGGGGTGCCGCCGAGCACCGCGCAGAGTGCTCCGGAGGCCATCGCGCACGCGGATCCGACCTCGGCCTGGCAGCCGCCTTCTGCGCCGGAAATGGAGGCGTTGGCTTTCACGAGGGAACCGATCGCGGCCGCCGTGAGCAGGTAGCGGCGGATGCCCTCGGCGTTCGCCCCGGGGACGAACCGCAGGTAGTAGTGCCCGACGGCCGGGATGATTCCCGCCGCACCGTTGGTCGGGGCCGTGACGACGCGGCCTCCGGAGGCGTTCTCCTCGTTGACCGCGAGGGCGAAGGCGTGCAGCCACTCGGTCGAGGTGTCCCGTTCGCGAAGGGGCAGCAGCTCATATTCCTCGAGCTGCATGCGAATGGCGGCGGCACGGCGCTTGACCTTGAGGCCCCCGGGCAGGGTGCCGGCCGTAGCCAATCCGGCCTCGACGCAGATGTGCATCGCGTCCCAGATCGCGTCGAGCCCGGCGTCGAGGGCTTCGGCCCCGTGGATGGACTCTTCGTTCTCGCGGGCGATCGCGGCGATGTCGACCCCGCGCGCATCGCAGAGTGCGAGCAGTTCGGCGCTCGAGTCGTAGTCCATCGGCCGGGGAGAGGTCGTCCGCGGAACCAGTGGGTCGCCCTCGCGCCGGATGAAGCCGCCTCCGATCGAATACCAGGTCTCTTCGAACAGGGGGAAGGCATCCGTCGCCGACCACGCCTGCAGGGTGAGCGCGTTGGGGTGGCCGGGCAGCCGGGTGCGGGCTTCGAAGCGGATGTCGCCGCGCTCGACAGCGATCGTGTGGCGGCCGGCGAGGAGCAGCGTTGCGCCCTCGTCCAGGTCGGCCCACGATCCGTGGACGGCGGCAGGGTCGCAGGTCTCCGGGTGCAAGCCGGTGAGGCCGGCGAGGACGGCGTCCGGGGTGCCGTGGCCGAGGCCGGTCGAGCCGAGCGAACCGTAGAGCGAGCAGCTCACCCGGGTGACCTCGCCGAGCCGGCCGCTTTCGGTGAGGTGGGCGGCGAAGGCGCGGGCGGCCCGCATCGGGCCGACCGTGTGGGAGCTGGAGGGGCCGATCCCGATGGAGAACAGATCGAGGGCCGAGACATACGCGGACATCCGTCCATCGTATGCGCGTCGGCGGCCCGCGTCCGGGGGCGCGCGGTCGCCGGTCCGTGACGCCGGACGACTCGTTGGGGCGGGGACGGGCATCGGGGGCTGGCAGGATGGGCGCATGGACTCCGGATCAGCTGCACGTATGGCGCCTGTCGAGCGCGTCGACACCGTCGTGATCGGCGGCGGGGCGATGGGCTCGGCGACGGCGTGGCAGCTCGCGCGGCGCGGACACCCCGTGCTCCTCCTCGAGCGCTTCGAGCCGGGCCACAAGAACGGCGCCTCGCACGGCGCATCGCGCAACTTCAACACCGCGTACGCCGATCCCACCTACGTCGGCATGCTCGCGGAGGCCGTGTCGCTCTGGCGCGAGCTCGAGTCCGAGTCGGGGGCCGCGGTCTTCGACCAGGTCGGCGTGGTCAATCACGGGCCGAACCCGGCGTTCGACTCCGTCGCCGAGGCGCTCCGCTCAGCGGGGCTCGGAGCCGAGTTCCTCACTCCGGAGGCGGCGGGGGAGCGTTGGCCGGGCATCCGCTTCGACGGCCGGGTGCTGCACAACCCGGACGCCGGGCGCATCAACGCGGATGCTGCGGTGGCGGCACTGCAGGCGGCCGCGGCTGCGGCGGGGGCCGAGATCCGGCACGGCGTGCGGGTGCCGCGGGTCGACGTGCTCGGGGACGACCGGGTGCGCGTGACGACGGAGACCGGCACGATCGAGGCCCGCCGTGTGGTCGTCACGGTCGGGGCCTGGACGACCGGGCTGCTCACCGGGGCAATCGCGTTGCCGCGACTTCGGGTGACCCAGGAGCAGCCGGCGCACTTCGCCCAGCGCGACGCGGCGGCCCAGGACTGGCCCGGCTTCAACCACGCCCGCGACACCACGGACCCGCGGTACAGCTACTGGTACTCCCCGGTCTACGGCATGCGCACCCCGGGAGAGGGGATCAAGGCCGGCTGGCACGGTGTCGGTCCGGTCACCGATCCGGACCGGCGCAGCTTCCTGCCCGAGCCCGTGCAACTCGCGGCCCTGCAGCGCTACGTGAGCGAGTGGTTGCCGGGTGCCGACGCCGACGTCCTCGAGCCGGTCAGTTGCACCTACACAACCACGGCCGACGAGGACTTCGTGCTCGACAGGGTCGGACCGGTCACCGTCGGCGCGGGCTTCAGCGGGCACGGGTTCAAGTTCACGCCGACGGTCGGGCGGATCCTCGCGGACCTGGCCACGGATGCCGCGGCCGCGCCGCCCCGCTTCGCCCTGTCCCGAACGCCCAACGCTGGCCCCGGCGGCTGGCTCGCCCGCGGCTGACCAACGCGCGCCGCGCCACGTGCGCCGCTTCGCGCCAGGCATGCCTGGCGCGAAGCGGCGCAACGGGCGCGCGACCGCGGCCCGTGGTGCGCGCCCCGCGGCAGGCGACCGGTCAGGCGAGCAGGACGGCGCCGTAGGCGAGGGCCGCAATGAGCGCCCATGAACCGAGGCCGACGGTGAGTGCGCGCCCGCCGGTGCGCACGAGCACCCCGAGCTGCACCGCCGCGCCGAGCCCGAAGAGCGCGGTCGCCAGGAAATAGGTCTGCAGGGTGTCAGCGACGAGGAGCACGCCCTCGGGCAACGGCACGAGGGTGCGGAGCATCACGGCAGCCAGAAAGCCCAGGACGAAAAGCGGAACGATCGGGGGATGCCGCGTCGAGGCATCCGTGGACACCGCAGCGAGGGTGCCGGTGCGCAGGGGCATCGCACTCGAGGTCGAGGCTGCCCCGCTGCCGTCTCTGCGGCGCTCCTGCAGGGACACCCCGGCGACGATCGGCGCGAGCAGGAGCACCCGGGTGAGCTTGACGACGATCGCCACGGCGAGGGCGGCCGGCCCGGCGACCTGCGCGGTGGCGACGACCTGGCCGACATCGTGCACGCTGGCGCCGACCCACTGTCCGTACTGCAGGGCGTCCAGGCCGAGCGGATGCCACAGGGCGGGCAGGACCGCGATCGCGAGGGTCCCGCAGAGGGTGACGAGGGCGATCGGTGTGGCGGTGTCGTCATCGTCTGCGTGCACGACGGCACTCATGGCGCCGATCGCGGACGCGCCGCAGACCGAGAATCCGGTCGCGATCAGCAGGGGCTGCTGCCCGGGCAGGCCGATCCTGCGGCCGAACCACAGCGTGCCGAAGAAGGTGAGAACGACGATGGCGACGGTCGTCGCGATGGTCAGCCAGCCGAGGCCGAGGATGTCGACGAGGCTGAGCTTGAGGCCGAGCAGCACGATTCCGAGGCGCATGATGCGCTTGGAGGCTACAGAGAGGCCCGGCGCGAGCACTCCGGTGAGCTGCCGGCGCGCCACCGGCAGCTGGCCGGCGACGATTCCGAACACCACGGCGGCCGTGAGAAGCGGGATCCCGGGGACGAGGGCGTGCACGAGCCCGGCAAGGAGTGCGGCGGCGACCGCGACGAGCACGCCCGGCAGCCACATGGATTCGAGCCTACTCCGACGTCGTCCGCGCCCCGAGTCGTTCGCGCGCCAACTGCGCCGCTGCGCTCCACACACGCCTGGCGCGCAGCGGCGCAGGTGGCGCGCGAAGCCGCGCACTTGGCGCGAAGCAGCGCTATTGGTGCGCGCGGCGGCGGCGGTTAACGACGGAACCGCCACGGTCCGGGCGGGCACAGGGCCCGGCGGAGCGTGACGGTTCGAAGCAGAAGCGGTCTAGCGGTGGTGGAACCGCGCGACCATGGGGCAGTCGAACGGATCGCGGGCGGCGAGGCCGACCGTGTTCAGGTACTCGATGACGATCCCATACGACTGGAACAGGCCCGTCTCCGTGTAGAGGATGTTGTGCGACTGGCAGTATTCCTTGGTGATCTCCTGCGCCTTCCGCAGGTGCGGGCGGGCCATGTTCGGGAACAGGTGGTGCTCGACCTGGTAGTTCAGGCCGCCCATGAAGGTGTCCATGAAGGTGCCGCCGCGGATGTTGCGCGAGGTCAGGACCTGGCGGCGCAGGAAGTCGACCTTGCTGTCGTGGGGGAGCTGCGGCATCCCCTTGTGGTTCGGGGCGAAGGATGCGCCCATGTAGACCCCGAAGACGGCGAGCTGCACTCCGATGAAGGCGAAGGCCATCCCGAGCGGCAGGAAGTAGAAGATCACGGCGACGTAGAGCACGATACGGGTCGTGAGCATGCTGATCTCGAGCCAGCGCTTGTCGACCTTGCCGCGGCCGAAGACCGTGCGGAAGCCCTGGACGTGCAGGTTGAAGCCCTCTGCCATCAGGAGCGGGAAGAACAGGTAACCCTGCTTGCGCGTGACGAACGAGCCGAGCCAGGACACCTTCGCGGCGTCCTCCTCGCGGAAGACGATGAAGTCGGGGTCGATGTCGGGGTCTTTGCCGATGACGTTCGGGTTGGCGTGGTGGCGGCTGTGCTTGTTCATCCACCAGGCGTAGCTGATGCCGACGAACAGGTTCGCGAGGATGCGGCCGGCCTTGTCATTGGCGGGCCCAGACTCGAACACCTGCCGGTGCGAGGCCTCGTGGGCGAGGAAGGCGAACTGGGTGAGGATGATGCCGAGCACGCCGGCGATGATCAGCTGGTACCAGCTGTGGCCAAGGAGCACGAAACCGGTGCCGAGACCCGCAGTTGCGAGGATGAGCATGCCGAAGACGAACCAGTAGAACCCGGTCGCGCGCTTCAGGAGGCCCAGGTTGCGCACAGTGTGCAGCAGCGAGGAGTACTCGGTGGTGGGATTCTTCGAGTCGCCACCCCGACGGGTCTTGACGATGCGCACCGTGGGTGCGACGGATGCTTCCGACATGAGGCCTTTGGTTTGGATCTGGACTTCTCAGTCGGTTCTGGAGCAATCACTCGTGGTGCAGATAGAAGTATCCTACGGGCGCACCCCCGGTCCGCGGGTCGGATTCACAACCGTTTCCCAGTCGCTATATGGCCCAAACGGCATATGAAGAGGGCTCAAATCGCCGAAACGGCACGAAACCGCAGGGTCTCATTCGACTGGAATTTCGGGGATCCGGGCGCGGCTATCGCCAGCTCGGTAGCCAAATATGCATCTGCCAGAACGAGAACGAGATCAGCATTCCCGTCCAGAGCGGGTAGAAGAAGGCGCTGACCAGCACGGCAGCCACGAGGTAGCCGATCAGCACGCGGATGCCGACGGTCCGGTCTGATTCGCGCGTCACGGCATCCGTGGGCGGTTCGGTGCTCGTGAGCTCCTGGGCGACCCCGATCCCGACCTCTGGGGTTCCCGGTGCGAGTCCGAGCACGAGACCGATCACGAACGTGAGCGCGAAGATCAGGTACGGCTCGAAAGCGACCGAATAGAACTGGAAGACCGTGCGGCCGGTGTACATCAGCCAGGGCAGGTACCCGGCGACCATGCCCATCAGGATCAGACCAACCCGCCACTCTCGGTACCGGGCGAGGCGATAGACGAGGTAGAGCACCGCGGCGGTCCCGGCCCACCAGATCAGCGGGTTGGCGATCTCGGTGATCGCCTCTGAGCAGGTCGAGAAGCTGCAGGCGCCCTCGCCGGCCGCCGATGACTGGTAGTACATGCTCGTCGGGCGCACCATGAACAGCCAGGTCAGCGGGTTCGACTGGTACGGGTGCGGCGTGACGAGGCCGACGTGATAAGTGTACGCGGCGATCTGGTAGTGCCAGAAACTCTGCAGGGAATGCGGCACCCAGGCGAAGGCCCCGGTCCAGGCTGTCTCGGGGGAGTCTGCCCAGGTTCGGTAGAACCCGCCCCTGGTGACGAACCAGCCTGTCCACGAGGTGAGGAAGGTCGCGATCGCGATCGGCACCAACAGCAGGAAGCTGATCGGACCCTGCTTGAGGATGGCACCGCTCGCCCAGAACGGGATGCCGGCCCGCCGGCGGGCGAGGGCGTCCACGACCACGACGTAGACGCCGAACGCGGCGAGAAAGTAGAGGCCGGACCACTTGACGCTCATGGTCAACCCGAAGGCGAGGCCCGCGGCGAGGAGCCACGGCCGGAACCATATCGCGGGCCCCCAGCCGGGCCATTCGCCGGTCTCCGCCCGTTTCGCCATCCAGGCGGCGAGGCGGGTCGCGTGCCACTCCCGGTCGAGCAGGATCGCCCCGAACCCGAGCAGCGCGAAGAACATCACGTAGTTGTCGAGCAGCGCCACCCGGCTCATCACGATCGCGTTGCCGTCGATCGCGAACAGCAACCCGCCGATGACCGCGAGCAGTGTCGAGCCGAACAGCTTCTTGATGATGAGCATCAGCAGAACGACCGCGAGAATGCCGATCAGGGCGGTCACGATGCGCCAGCCCCAACTGCTCTCCGGACCGAACGCGGCCATCCCGAGCGAGATCAGCCACTTCCCGAGCGGCGGATGCACGACGAACGATCCGACGTCGGTGAAGATGTTCGTGTTGCCGTTTGCGAAGATCTCGTCAGCCTTGTCCGGCCAGGTGGACTCGTAGCCGTTGTTGAAGAGGCTCCAGGCATCCTTGACGTAGAAGGTCTCGTCGAAGACGAGCGCGTGCGGGGAGCCGAGGTTCCAGAGGCGGAGAACGGCGGCCACGACGACCACGAACAGGGGGCCGGCCCACGGGAACCAGCGGCGTATGAGGAGCACGCTGACCATCGTAGTGAGCGGTGGTTACGCGCGGACTGCGAGACTGGGGGGATGATCATCCTCGCTGCCACCCCGATTGGAAACCTCGGCGACGTCTCGCGACGGCTGGTCGAGGCGCTCACGACCGCCACGGTCATCGCGGCGGAGGACACCCGCGTCACCGTGCACCTGCTCAAGGCCCTCGGGATCGAGAACCGTCCGCAGCTGATCAGCCTGCACGACCACAACGAACGGGTGAAGGCGGCTGAGCTCGTCGAGCTGGCCCGGGACACCGACCTGCTCGTGCTGAGCGACGCCGGCATGCCGACCGTGTCCGACCCCGGCTTCCACCTCGTCGACGCCGCCGTCGCCGCCGGCGTCACGGTCACCGTGCTGCCCGGCCCGTCCGCAGTGCTCACCGCCCTCGCCGTCTCCGGGCTGCCGACCGACCGGTTCACCTTCGAGGGCTTCCTGCCCCGCAAGCACGGCGACCGGATGTCTGCACTCCGCGAGGTGGCCGACGAACGCCGCACCATGGTCTTCTTCGAATCGCCGAACCGGCTCGCCGTCTCCCTCATCGACCTCGCCGAGGTGCTCGGTGCCGACCGCCGCGTCGTGGTCTGCCGCGAGCTCACCAAGTTCTTCGAGGAGGTCAAGCGCGGCACGGCCGCCGAACTGGCCAAGTGGGCGGCAGCGGGCGTCAAGGGCGAGATCGCGATCGTCGTCGCCGGGGCCGAGAAGCGCGTGCTCGACCTCGCGACCGGGGTCGCGGAGGTGCTCGCCCAGGTCGCGGCCGGCGCCCGGCTCAAGGAGGCCGCCGCAGACGTGTCCGCGGTGTCCGGTCTCGGCAAGCGCGACCTCTACGAGGCCGCCCTCGCGCAGAAGCCGGGGGCGCGTGCACCGGCCGCGCCGCAGCATCCGCCCCTGCCGTTCTGACCCGAACCGAGGCGGGACGTAACCCGGCCCGGGGCATCCGTTGCTCCCAATAGACTGGGGGCATGTCCGCCGGAGCATCCTTTTACATCACCACGCCCATTTTCTATGTGAATGATGTGCCCCACATCGGTCACGCGTACACGGAAGTGGCCGCAGACCTCCTCGCGCGCTGGCACCGGCAGGCCGGCGAGGACGCCTGGCTGCTCACCGGTACCGACGAGCACGGCCAGAAGATCCTGCGCACCGCGACCGCGAACGGCGTCACCCCGAAGGAATGGGCCGACCGCCTCGTCGAGACCGCGTGGAAGCCGCTGCTCAAGACCGTCGACATTCGCAACGACGACTTCATCCGCACGACCGACGAGCGCCACGAGGTCAACGCACAGAAGTTCCTGCAGCACCTCTACGACGCCGGCCACATCTACACGGGCGAGTATGAGGGCTTCTACTGCGTCGGCTGCGAGGAATACAAGCAGCCGAGCGACCTGATCGAGGGCACCGGCGAGTTCATCGGCCAGCAGGTCTGCGCCATCCACTCCCTCCCGGTCGAGCTGTTGCACGAGAAGAACTACTTCTTCCGGATGAGCACCTTCGCCGAGCGCCTGCTCGCCCTCTACGAGGAAGACCCCGACTTCGTCCAGCCCGAGAGCGCCCGCAACGAGGTCATCTCCTTCGTGAAGCAGGGCCTCTCCGACCTGTCGATCTCCCGCTCGAGCTTCGACTGGGGCATCAAGGTGCCCTGGGACGACAGCCATGTCGTCTACGTCTGGTTCGACGCGCTGCTCAACTACATCACCGCCGCCGGCTACGGCCAGGACGACGAGCGCTTCAGCAGGCTCTGGCCGGCCACGCACATCGTCGGCAAGGACATCCTCCGGTTCCACGCCGTGATCTGGCCCGCCATGCTGATGGCCGCCGGGCTTCCGGTGCCGCGCCGGGTCTTCGGCCACGGCTGGCTGCTCGTCGGCGGCGAGAAGATGAGCAAGTCCAAGCTCACCGGCATCGCCCCGAGCCAGATCACCGACACCTTCGGCTCCGACGCGTTCCGGTACTACTTCATGCGCGCCATCAGCTTCGGCCAGGACGGCTCGTTCTCCTGGGAGGACCTCTCCGCCCGGTACCAGTCCGAGCTCGCCAACGGCTTCGGCAACCTCGCCTCCCGCGTCATCGCCATGGTCGTGCGCTACTGCGACGGTGAGATCCCGGTCACAACGGCCTTCACCGAGGCGGACGCGGCCATCCGGGGCACCGAGATCCGGGTGACGGATGCCGCGGGCGAGGCCATCTCCCGCCTCGCGATCCACGAGGCGATCGCATCCGTCTGGGAACTCGTCGACGAGCTCAACGGCTACATCACGACCCAGGAGCCGTGGGGCCTCGCCAAGGACCCCGCCGACCGCGACCGGCTCGACGCCGTGCTGTTCACCGCCGTGCGCGGCCTCGGCACCCTCGCCGTGCTGCTCTCCCCGGTCGTGCCCGAGGCGTGCGCCAAGCTCTGGTCCGCCCTCGGCGGCGAGGGTCTCGTCACCAACCAGCGCATCGACCGCGCGTGGGAGTGGACCGGCGGCACCCACGTCTCCCCGCTCGAGGCGCTGTTCCCGCGCATCGAGGCGACGGTTGGCTAACGAACCCGTCCGCCAGCGTGAGCAGACCGCCGGCCGCGACCTGAGCTACCCGGCCCCGCCGGAGCCGCTCCCCGTGCCGGTGTACGACAACCACACCCACCTCGAGATCAGCGACGGCGAGCATCCGCTCAGCCTCGCCGAACAACTCGACCGGGCCGTGGGCGTGGGCGTGCACGGCGTGATCCAGGTCGGTGGCGACCGGGAGACCTCCCGCTGGTCGGCCGAGGCCGCCGCGAGCGAGCCACGCATGCTCGCGGCCGTCGCGATCCACCCGAACGAGGCCCCGGACTACGAGCAGGCCGGCACGCTCGACGACGCCCTCGCCGAGATCAACGAGCTCGCCGGGCGCCCGCGGGTCGTCGCGATCGGCGAGACCGGGCTCGACTTCTTCCGCACCGGGCCGGAGGGCCTAGCCGCCCAGTACCGCAGCTTCGAGGCGCACATCGAGATCGCCAAGCAGAACGGCCTCGCCCTGCAGATCCACGACCGCAACGCGCACGCCGAGGTCATCGCGACCCTGCTGCGGGTCGGCGCCCCCGAGCGCACGGTCTTCCACTGCTTCTCCGGGGACGCCGAGATGGCCGCGATCTGCGCAGAACACGGCTGGTACCTCTCGTTCGCCGGCAACGTCACGTTCAAGAACGCCGGCACGCTCCGCGCGGCCCTCGCAGCTGCTCCCCGCGAGCTGCTGCTCGTCGAGACGGACGCCCCCTTCCTCACCCCCACGCCCTTCCGCGGCCGCCCGAACGCGCCGTACCTCCTGCCGCACACCCTGCGCGCGATGGCCAACCACCTCGAAACGGATGTCGCCATGCTGGCCGCCCAGATCTCCACCACGACCGAACGCGTCTACGGGCGCTGGGACGCCGAACCCGTCGTGCCGGCGCCGACCGCGCCGACCGTCAGCCTCGGGGGACTCCAGTGAGCGACGCCGAGAACGTCCCGGCGACCCCGGCCACGGATGCCGCCCTGCCCGCCGAGCCCACGGCATCCGCTGCGCCCGTCGCCCGTTCACTGCTCGGGCCGGCCGAGATCCGCGACCTTGCCGAGATGCTCGGCGTCAACCCGACCAAGAAGCTCGGCCAGAACTTCGTGATCGACGGCAACACCGTCCGCCGCATCGTCAAGGTCGCCGCGATCACCCCCGAGGACACCGTCGTCGAGGTCGGACCCGGCCTCGGCTCGCTCACCCTCGGTCTGCTCGAGACCGGCGCGCGCGTCGTCGCCGTCGAGATCGACGACCGGCTCGCCGAGCAGCTCCCGCTCACCGTCGAGCTGATGCACCAGGACGCGCCGCTCGTCGTGCTGCGCGCCGACGCCCTCAAGATCACCGACCTGCCGGGGGAGCCGACCCGGCTCGTCGCCAACCTGCCTTACAACGTCTCGGTGCCGGTGCTGCTGCACATGCTCGAGCACTTCCCGTCGATCCGCGCCGGCGTCGTGATGGTGCAGGCCGAGGTCGGCGAACGGCTCGCCGCGCCCCCCGGCTCAAAGGTCTACGGCAGCCCGAGCGTCAAGGCCGCCTGGTACGGGGCCTTCCGCACCGCGGGCAAGGTCAGCCGCCAGGTGTTCTGGCCGGTACCGAACGTCGACTCGATCCTGATAGCGTTCCAGCGCCGCGAGAGCCCGCTCGAGAGCGAGGACCTGCGCCTCGCGACGTTCGCGCTCGTCGACGGCGCCTTCCAGCAGCGCCGCAAGATGCTCCGCCAGTCGCTCTCCACCGTGCTCGGCGACTCGGCAACGGCGACCGCGATCCTCGAAGCCGCGGGCATCGACCCCACCGAGCGTGGCGAGCAGCTCGCCGTCGACGCCTTCCTCGCCATCGCGCGAGCCTGGAACGCCGCCGACCCGTCCTGACACCGCGCACGAGGGGCCCGCGCCGCTGAGCTAGGTTAGAACCATGACCAACGCGGCCACATCTCACGTTGTGCACGCGCGGGCGCCGGGCAAGATCAACGTCTTCCTGAAGGTCGGCGCCGTGCTCGAAGACGGCTACCACGAAGTCGCGACCGCCTACCAGGCCGTGTCGCTCAGCGAAGACGTGCGCGCCTATCCCGCCGACGACTTCTCCTGCGAATTCACCGGCTCGATCGATACCTCCGGCCTGGCTACCGATGGCAGCAACCTCGCCATCCGGGCCGCTCGCGCCCTCGCCCGCAGGTCCGGCTACCGCGGCGGAGTGCGCCTGTTGCTCGAGAAGAACGTGCCGATCGCCGGGGGGATGGGCGGCGGATCCGCCGATGCCGCCGCGACCCTGCTCGCGTGCGACGCCCTCTGGGGCACCGAGGCGACCCGCGAGGAACTGCTCGCCATCGCCGCGACGCTCGGCGCCGACGTCCCCTTCGCGTTCACGGGCGGCACGGCCGTCGGCACCGGCCGCGGCGACCAGTTGAGCCCCGCGCTCGCCAAGGGCCAGTTCCACTGGGTGCTCGCCCTGGCCGACTTCGGCATGTCCACTCCGGGCGTGTACCAGGAACTCGACCGCCACCGTGAGCGCCATGCCCAGGACATCTTCCCGGCGCAGGCGCAGCCGACGGTCGACGCCAACGTGCTCCAGGCCCTGCGCGCCGGCGATGCCCGGATGCTCGCCGAGTCTCTGCACAACGACCTCCAGGCCCCGGCGCTGCACCTCGCCCCGGGTCTCGGCAAGGTCATCGAGCTCGGCGAGGAGAACGGCGCCCTCGCCGGCATCGTCTCCGGGTCCGGCCCCACGGTCGCGTTCCTCGTGGCGGATGCCGACAGCGCGCTCGAGCTCCAGGTCGCGTTGAGCGCCTCCCGCCTGCACGTGGTGCGGGCGACGGGCCCGGTCCACGGCGCCCGTCTCGTCCACGACTGAGCCGCGGCATCCGCCTGCCCCGACCTGCGCGCCGGGCTCCCAGCCGCGCACGGTAAAGTTGTAAGCTATGGCACATTTGCTCGGGGCCGAGTCCCTGCACCTTGAATACCCCACCCGCGTCATCTTCGACTCCGTCACCGTCGGACTCAACGAGGGCGACCGCATCGGAGTCGTGGGGCGCAACGGTGACGGCAAGTCCACCCTGCTGAGCCTCCTCGCCGGACGCATCGAACCCGACTCCGGCCGCGTCACCCGCCGCCGCGGCGTCACGATCGGCGTGCTCGACCAGTCCGACGCCCTCGCCTCAGGCCAGACTGTCGGCCGCACCGTCGTCGGCACCATGGACGAGCACCTCTGGGCCGGGGACGCCAAGGTCCGCGACGTCATCGGCGGACTCGTGCGCGACATCCCCTGGGACGCCCTCGTCGATGACCTTTCCGGTGGCCAGCGCCGCCGGGTCGCCCTCGCCGCCGTGCTGATCGGCGACCACGACGTGATCTTCCTCGATGAGCCCACCAACCACCTCGACGTCGAGGGCATCACCTGGCTCGCCGGGCACCTCCGCAACCGCTGGGCGACGAACTCTGGCGGCCTCGTGGTCGTGACCCACGACCGGTGGTTCCTCGACGAGGTCTGCAACCAGACCTGGGAGGTGCACGACCGCCTGATCGAACCCTTCGAGGGCGGCTATGCCGCGTACATCCTGCAGCGCGTCGAACGCGACCGGATGAGTGCCGCGACAGAGTCGAAGCGCCAGAACCTGATGAAGAAGGAGCTCGCCTGGCTCCGCCGCGGAGCCCCCGCCCGCACCGCCAAGCCCAAGTTCCGCATCGACGCGGCCAACGAGCTCATCGAGAACGAGCCGCCGCCCCGCGACACCGTCACGATGCAGTCGATGGCGATGCAGCGCCTCGGCAAGGACGTCGTCGACCTCATCGACGTCTCGGTGGACTTCGAGGACAAGCACGTGCTGAAGGACATCACCTGGCGGATCGCCCCCGGGGAGCGCACCGGCATCATGGGCGTCAACGGCGCGGGCAAGTCCACGCTGCTGAACCTCGTCGCCGGCACCCTCCAGCCGACGAGCGGCCACGTCAAGCGCGGCAAGACCATCAAGGTCGCCGTGCTCACCCAGCAGCTCTTCGAGCTCGAGGGCATCCAGAACGACCGGGTCAGCGAGGTCATCGGCCGCCAGAAGACGAGCTACATCGCCGGAGGCAAGGAGATCACCCCTGGCCAGATGCTCGAGCGGATGGGCTTCATGAGCGCCCAGCTCGTCACCCAGGTCAAGGACCTCTCCGGTGGCCAGAAGCGCCGCCTGCAGCTGCTGCTGATCGTGCTCGACGAGCCGAACGTGCTCATCCTCGACGAGCCCACCAACGACCTGGACACCGACATGCTCGCGGCCATGGAGGACCTGCTCGACTCCTTCCCCGGCACTCTGCTTGTCGTCTCGCACGACCGCTACCTGATCGAACGCGTCACTGACAACCAGTACGCGGTCACCGAGGGCGGCTTCCGCCACCTGCCCGGCGGCGTCGACCAGTACCTCGAGATGCGCAAGCAGCAGATCAACGACTCCGACAAGCCCGCCGAGGCGAACGCCTCGAACACCTCCGGCGGCAGGCCGGCCAGGAACCTGGCCATCGGCGGCGCCGAGCTCCGCAACGCGCAGAAGGAGCTCGCCTCCATCGAGCGCAAGGTCGCGAAGCAGAAGTCCCGGATCGTGGTGTTGAACCAGAGCATGGTCAGCCACGACCAGAACGACTACGCAGGCCTCGGCGAGCTCGGCACCGAGCTGCAGGGTCTCGAATCCTCCATCTCGAGCTTCGAAACTCGCTGGCTCGAACTTTCGACGCTGATCGAGGGTTAAAACCGCGGATGCTGTGACCGCGTGTTACGCAGCGGCGTGCGCGGCGCAGCATCCTTTGTTAACCTGAAGGTGTGCCTCGCGATGCAGCGGCACAGACTCCCACCCCTTCGTGCCGTGGCTTTGCTGTGCCCTCGATTGCCGGGGCCCGGACGCGATCAGCACTCGCGGCTCTCACCCGCAGCACACCCAAGGGGATTCACCACGTGAAAAAGTCAATTCTGTCCAAGCGCTTGCTCGCGGCTCTCGCGACCGTCCCGCTCCTCGCCCTGCTCGCCGGGTGCGCCGGGGGCACGGCGGATGCCGGCAGCGACAAGACCGTCAAGATCGGCGTCGTCGGCGCGAGCGACCCGTACTGGGCCGTCTACACGAAGGCCGCTGCCGATGCGGGAATCAAGGTCGAGATCGTCGACTTCTCCGCATACGACCAGCCGAACCCCGCGCTGACCGCGGGTGAGATCGACCTCAACCAGTTCCAGCACCTCGTCTACCTCGCGCAGTACAACACGGCGAGCAACGCGGACCTCACCCCGATCGGCTCGACGGCGATCTACCCCCTCGGCCTGTACTCGACGAAGTACAAGAAGGTCAGCGAGATCCAGAAGGGCGACGCCATCGCGGTGCCGAACGACGCGAGCAACCTGGCCCGCGCGCTCCTCGTGCTCCAGTCGGCCAAGCTCATCACGCTCAAGGACGGCGGCTCGATCTTCTCGACCCTCGACGACATCGACACGTCCGCCTCCAAGGTCACCGTCACCGCGCTCGAGGCTTCGCTCACCGCGACCTCGCTTCCTGACGTCGCCGGGGCGATCATCAACAACGACTTCGTCGAGAAGGCCGGACTCAAGTTCACCGACGCCCTCGCCAAGGACGACCCGGCCGACCCGACCGCCATTCCCTACGTCAACGTGTTCGTCGCCCGCGCCGCGGACAAGGACAACGCGACCTACCAGAAGCTCGTCCAGATCTATCAGGACACCCAGGCCGTGCAGGACGGCGTGCTCGCCGTCTCCGGCGGCTCCGGTGTTCTCGTGAAGACCCCGGTCGCCGACCTGGTCTCCTCACTCGCCACGGTCGTCGCGGACACCAAGGCCAACAAGAAGTAGTCGCCCCCGGTTGCCCGGATGCCCGCTTCGCACTCGCGAGGCGGGCATCCGGTGTGAAACCAGAGAATTCCAGGAGAGTTGAATGCCGATCGTCGAATTGCGCGGTGTCAGCAAGATCTACCCACCCCACGAAAAGGGCGGCAGCGACGTCGTCGCGATCGATGACGTCAGCCTGGCCGTCGAGGCCGGCGACGTCTACGGGATCATCGGCTACTCGGGAGCCGGCAAGAGCACCCTCGTGCGCCTCGTGAACGCGCTCGAACGGTCAACGTCCGGAGAGATCCTGATCAACGGACGGGACATCGCCGGCCTGCCCGAGCGCGAGCTCCGCAGCGTACGCCTCGGCATCGGCATGATCTTCCAGCAGTTCAACCTGCTCGGCTCGCGCAGCGTCGCGGCCAACGTGTCGTATCCGCTCGAGGTGGCGCACCGGCCCAAGGCCGAACGCGTCAAGCGGGTCGCCGAGATGCTCGACTTCGTCGGCCTTGCCGACAAGGCGCGCGCCTACCCCGACCAGCTCTCCGGCGGCCAGAAGCAGCGCGTCGGCATCGCCCGCGCCCTCGCGAGCCAGCCCGCCATCCTCCTCGCCGACGAAGCCACGAGCGCCCTCGACCCCGAGACGACCCACGAGGTG
Organism: Cryobacterium sp. GrIS_2_6; assembly: GCF_035984545.1. Classification (NCBI taxonomy): domain Bacteria; kingdom Bacillati; phylum Actinomycetota; class Actinomycetes; order Micrococcales; family Microbacteriaceae; genus Cryobacterium; species Cryobacterium sp. GrIS_2_6. The sequence goes on along the minus strand of NZ_JAXCHP010000001.1, from coordinate 2,318,101 downwards.
CTCGACCTGCTGACCCGGGTCAACCGGGAATTCGGTGTGACGATCATCGTGATCACCCACGAGATGGACGTGATCCAGACCATCGCGAGCAAGGTCGCGGTGATGGACCAGGGCCGGGTCATCGAACGCGGTGACGTGTTCGATGTGTTCTCGAACCCGCAGCAGCCGGCATCCGCCAGGTTCGTCTCGACCGTCGTCAAGGGCATCCCGAACGTTGACGAGCTCGCCATGCTGCGCAGACGCCACCCCGGGCGGATCGTGTCCCTCGCCTTCCGCGACAACACGGTCGACCAGGCCCGCGTCTTCGGCGAACTGGCTCGCGCCGGCATCACCTTCGAGGTCGTCTTCGGCGGCATCAACGAGGTGCAGGGCCGCTCCTTCGGGCACCTCACCCTCGCGCTCAGCGACGTCACGGCGGCGGATGCCCGCACGGCGTCCGCCGGCAGCGCCGACGACCGCATCGATGCGGTCCTCGATCGGATCAGAACACTCACGACCGTCACGGAGGTGCGCTGATGGAATCCCTCATCGAACTGCTGCCCCAGCTCTGGAAGGCCGCGGGGGAAACGCTCTACATCGTCGGCCTCACCCTGTTCTTCGGCGGCCTCGGCGGCCTCATCGTCGGCCTCGGCCTGTACCTGACCCGCGGCGGCAGCCTGCTCGCCAACAAACCCGTGTTCGTGGTGCTGAACCTGCTGGTCAACTTCGTGCGGCCCATCCCGTTCATCATTTTCCTCGCCGCCGCGCAGCCACTCGCCCGGCTCGTGGTCGGAACCGGAATCGGCAATAACGCGATCATCTTCACGATCTCGCTCGCGGCATCCTTCGCGATGGGCCGTATCGTCGAGCAGAACCTGCTCACCGTGACGCCCGGCGTGATCGAGGCCGCCCGCAGCGTGGGAGCCGGAACGGCCCGGATCATCTTCACCGTGCTCCTGCCCGAGGCGCTCGGTCCGCTGATCCTCGGCTACACGTTCATCTTCGTCGCGCTCGTTGACATGTCGGCGGTCGCCGGGTACGTCGGTGGCGGCGGCCTCGGTAACTTCGCCCTGCTCTACGGGTACCGCCAGTTCAACCCGATCGTGACCTGGGCTGCCGTGCTGCTGATCATCGTGCTCGTTCAGTTAGTGCAGTACCTCGGGAACACGCTGGCGCGAAAGGCATTTCGCCGCTAGGTCTTCTCGAAACTGTTGCCGGGGCGGACAGCTTCCGTTCACCCCCCGGCAAGGTGACACTCCCGGGCCGGACACCTGAGGCCAGCACAGTATTGCCGGGGCCGGCCCACCCGAGCCGGCACACAGTCTTGACTGCACCCGTCGCTGTTTGGTTCAGGCCGTTGGAGTCGCTGTGTCGCCCCGCCCAAGTGTGGTCTTCTCGGCCTTCCGCTCCAACGCGGACCCGCGCCTGCAGGGCTGGGTCGCCTTCCGGGAGAGCGTTCAGTCCGGTGCCCGCGGCGGCGACGTCGCCCGCGTCAGCGGACTCGCCCGAACCGGCGAACTCGCCCGCACCGGAACGACCGACCGGGTGGCCGAGGGCCGGGATCGCTCCCGTGGCCTCGCCACCGTCGCCGACTCCGGCCACTCCGGCATCTGGCGGCTGCTCGCCTCGAACAGCCGCGAGCTCGGCCGCAGCTCCTCGGTCTACGGCTCGTTCGCCGGCGCGCGGGCGCACGTCCTCGAACTCAAGGACCAGTGCGACGCGATGGTCGCGACCGTCGTCACCGGGCCGTCGGGCGGTACCCATGGCTGGGTGGTCACCATCGGTGAACGCATCGTGATGACGGCGGGACGCTGGTACGGCGCCGCCTCCGCGAGCCGGGAAGCCGCCGCCGGCACGATCGAAGCCTTCCGCGTCGCGCTCGTCGCCGAAGACGCCCGCCACGCGACCGAGGCCGGCCGTCGGGGCAGCCGGGTGCTCAGCGAGGCCGAACGGGCCCAGGCGTGGTGAGCGGCACACGGCTGCGCGGCCTGCGCGGCTGGATCGGTGCCGCAGCGACCGCCGGGCTGCTCTGCTGGGTCGTCTTCGGCTGGCTCGTACCCGGCTTCACCGCACCGGAGGGCATCCGGGCGAGCGTGGCGGCCGTGGCCGCCGACGCTGTTCCCTCCGTTCCCACGGCAGCGGATGCCACAGCGACCGTGACCGTGACACCCGCGACTCCCGCGACTCTCGCTCCGGCGGCCGACCAGTCTGCCGCTGGCGCCGGCGCGGGCTCGTCCCTCGCGTCGAGCGGGGAAACCGCGCTGCTCACCGGGAACGCTGCGCTCGTGGATGCGGACTGGGCTGCCCGCGTGGCTGCGGCCACCGGCATCCCGCGGCGGGCCATGCTCGGCTATGCGGGTGCCGCGCTCGCCCTCGCCGCCGAACAGCCCGGCTGCCGACTCGGCTGGAGCACCCTCGCCGGCCTCGGCAACATCGAGTCCGGGCACGGCACCCACGCGGGCTCGGCGCTCGGTACCGACGGTACCGCCCGGCCCGGCATCTTCGGTCCGGCCCTCGACGGCTCTGACTTCGCAGCGATGAGCGACACCGACGGCGGCGCCTGGGATGGCAGTGCGGCGTGGGACCGTGCGGTCGGCCCGCTGCAGTTCATCCCCGCGACCTGGCAGCGCTGGGGCGCCGACGGTAACCGGGACGGTGTCAACGACCCGCAGCAGATCGACGACGCCGCCCTCGCGGCCGGGCGCTACCTGTGCAACTACGGCGACCTCGCGCTGCCCGACCGCTGGCGCGCGGCCATCTTCGGATACAACCACGTCGACTCCTATGTCACCGCCGTGGCCGGGTACGCGAACACCTACGCCGCCCGGGCGAAGTAGCACTGGCGTGACAGGGGCGATCGATCCCGCTGAGACGACGGATGCCTCCGGTGCGCCGGCAGGCCGGCGCACCGGAGGCGCTGGCGAAGGGCTGATCTCGGGCCGCTACCGGCTCGGCGAACTCCTCGGGACGGGCGGGTCGGCATCCGTTTTCTCCGCCGTGGACACGCAGGCAGGGGAGGGGGCCGTCACCGAGATCGCCCTCAAGATCCTGCACCCGCACCTGTCCCGCTCCGACCGGGCCAGGGAAGCGTTCTTTGCGGAGGCCAGGGGCGCGGCCGTATTGCGGCACCCGAACATCGTCGCGGTGCTCGGCGTCGGCGTGCACCACACCGGTCACGGCCGGGGTCCCGGCGCCGGGACCGCCGGCACCGGCACCGGCACAAGCGCAGACGCAGACGCAGGCGCGAACGCCGAGGAGCCGCAGGCCTGGATCGCGCTCGACCGCGCGCCGGGGATCAGCCTCGCCGAGTACGTCGAGCATCGCGGGGCGCTGCCCGTCGGGCAGGCGCTCACCGTCGCGTCCGCGGTGCTGCGCGCCCTCGAGGCCGCGCACGACATCGGCCTGGTCCACCGCGACGTCTCCCCGGCCAACATCATGGTCGACCCGGACCCGGCCGGTCACGTCGGCATCGCCGGAGTGCGCCTGCTCGACTTCGGCCTCGCGGATGCCGCAGGTCGCCCCGCCCTCGGCACCGACGTCCTCCGCAGCGCACCCGATGCGACAACGCAGGAAATCCCGGCCGTGCAGAGCGTGCTCGGGAGCGTGAACTACATGTCGCCGGAGCAGGCGCGGGGCGACGCCGTCGACGAACGCGGCGACGTGTACCAGCTCGGCGGGGTGTTGTACTTCGCGCTCACCGCACGGCCGCCGTTCGTCCGGGATTCCGTCGCCGCGGTGATGCGCGCCCACGTGCAGTCGCCGCCGCCGGTGCCGTCGGTGCAGCACTCCGGCATCCCGCGGAGTGTCGACCGGCTCGTCGTCAAGGCGCTCCTCAAGGACCCGGACGCCCGGTTCCCCTCCGCCGCGGCGATGGGCGCGGCCGTCGACGCGGCCCTGGACCGCATTGGGGCCGGGGGAGTGCCGGGTCGCGCCGCGGCCCCGCCCGAGGTGGCCCTGCCCGGCGGCGGTCGCGTCTTGCCCTCGGACGACACCACGGGACTGTTCCGGCCGGGCGACCTCGCGGAGCTCGCCGAGCGCACGATGGTGCTCGGTGCGGTCCCGGTCCCGGATCCTGTGCCTGTTCCGCACCCGGTCCCGGCCGCCGTTCCCGCCCCGGCCACGATCGTGCACGCGACCGGAAACGCCCGCGCGGGCACGGCATCCGCCGCCGTCGTCGTCCCGCCGGATAACCCGGCCTGGGTGCGCAGCGGCCGCAGCCGCCGTCGCGGCGGCGGGCTCTGGGCCGTCTCGATGATCCTCGTGATCGGGGGAGTCTTCGCCTGGGTCCTCGCTGCCGGCGGCGCGGCGCCGACGTCGGTGGCCGTCACGAGCAGCACGCCCGCGCCCGCGAGCGCCACCGCCGGGCCGATGATCACCGCCCACGCCACGGCGGCGCCGAAGACCATCCGGGTGCCGGAGGTCTCCGTGATGACCCTCGACGGGGCACGGGCCGCGCTCGCCGCTCTCGGGCTCCGCCTCGGCGCACTCACACTCCAGGACTCGGGGCGCCCCCTCGACACGGTGCTCGGCGTCAGCCCGGTGGCCGGAACCTTCCTGAACCCGGGAGACCCGGTCGACCTCACCGTGGCCTCCGGCTCGAACACGGTTCCGGACACCGTCGGTCTCAGCAAGGCCGAGGCGATCGCCGCCCTCGAGAACGCGGGATTCCTGGTCCTCACCGACTCGAGGCCCGACCCCGCCGCGACGCCGGGAACCGTGATCGCGGTCGCCCCGTCTGGTCAGAAAACCCTGCGCCTCGGCACCTCCATCACCCTCACCCTGTCCGCGGTACCCGAGCCATCGGCCACCCCCACCGCCACGTCGACGCCCCCGCCGGGCCCGACACCGACCCCCGCTCCGACGCAGACGGCCGGGGGCTGACGGCGCCCGAATCGACCGCCACAACTCTCCACGCGGCGTCCATATCTCGGTTGAGAAATCGACGCCAATCGTTCACCAACCGCCCCGAACATATGTTTCGGACGCGTTACCCCCACCCGTGCGTTCACCCCCTCCCGAGTCTTTTCCAAGGACAGCCATGCCGATTTCGAGCCTCGTCTCGCCGCCCCTGGGCGACTCGCCCCTGGGCGACTCGCCCCTGGGCGACGCCTTCGGGACAGACCCGGCCGTTTTCGACCCGTCGAACCCCGACTCCCGGCCGCGGCGCTCCCTGGTCTCCCGCCCGTCGATCTCCGACTCGGTGTTCCGCTCGGTCGCGTTCAGCGCGGGCACGATCACCGTGCTGATCATGCTCGCGGTCGGTGTCTTCCTCTCACTGCGCGCCGGCGACGCCCTCGGGGTCGCTGGGTTCAACTTCCTCTTCGAGCAGGACTGGTCGCCGGAAACGAAGAAGTTCGGTATCGCATCCGTTCTCTTCGGCACCATCACGATCGCCGTGATCGCAATGTGCGTCGCGGTGCCCCTCGCCCTCGGCACGGCGCTGCTCATCTCCGAGGTCGCCCAGGGGCGACTCAAGTCCACGCTCGTCACCCTCGTCGACCTGATGGCCGCCGTTCCGAGCGTGGTGTTCGGTCTCTGGGGGGTGTTCTTCCTCCAGGCGAACGTCATCCCGGTCGCTACCTGGATCTCCACCTACTTCGGCTGGATCCCGTTCTTCAGCGTGACGGATGCGACGGGCCAGGCCCTCACCGAGGCAAGCGCCTTCACCTCCTCGGCCTTCATCGCCGGAATCGTGGTCGGCCTCATGGTCGTGCCCACCCAGACCTCGGTGATGCGCGAAGCCTTCTCCCAGGCGCCGATCGGTGAACGCGAGGCGGCTTTCGCGCTCGGCTCGACCCGGTGGGGCATGATCACGTCCGTGGTGCTGCCCTTCGGCCGCGGTGGCATCATCGGCGGCACCATGCTCGGCCTCGGCCGCGCCCTCGGCGAGACCATCGCCGTCTACATGATCATCTCCCCGATCTTCACGATCAACTGGGAGGTGCTCAAGACCGGCACGAACTCGGTGTCGGCGCTCATCGCGCTCCGCTACGGCGAATCGAGCTCCTTCGGCCTCTCGGCGCTGATGGCCGCCGGCCTCGTGCTGTTCCTGATCACCCTCGTGATCAACTTCACGGCCTCGTCGATCGTGGCGCGGTCCCGCTCCGGGGCGGAGAGCGACTGATGACCAGCGCGCACACGACCTACGCGACGGATCCCGCGGCCTCCGCCGGCCCCTCGACCCTCGTGATGACCGAGACCGCCGTCGAGCTCGAGGCCGAACTCGAACTGCAGGCCGCAGCGGTCCGGCACACCACGACCATCCCCTCCTCGGTCGGCATCGAGATCGGCCCGCGCCGCCGGATGCGCGCCGCCCGGGTCGACGACCAGTTCAACATCCTCGGCGCGGCAGCGGCCGGCGTGGCCGTCGCCGTGCTGCTGTTCGGCTGGTTCGGCCCGCTCTCCGGCTATGTCGGCTTCGTGATCGTGGCGTTCATCGCCTTCATCGGCTTCTACGCCCTGCTCGTCAGCCTGAAGAGCGACTGGCAGGAGGTCAAGGACCGGGTCATGTCGGTGGTGCTCTCGAGTGCCGGCGTGCTGCTCTTCGGCGCCCTCGTCTTCGTTGTCGCGTACACCCTCGTGCGCGGCAAGGAAGCGCTGCCGCACCTCAACTTCTTCACCGACAGCATGGAGCTCGCCGGCCCGCTCGACGGCCTCGAGCTCGGCGGAATCTTCCACGCCATCCTCGGCACCCTGATGCAGATCACGATGGCGCTCATCGTCACGGTTCCGCTCGGCATCCTCACGGCACTGTTCCTCAACGAGGTCGGCGGCAAGTTCGCCCGCTTCGTGCGCACCATCTCGGACGCGATGACCGCGCTCCCCTCGATCGTCGCCGGCCTCTTCGTCTACTCGGCGATCATCGTGCTGATCACCCACCAGAGAAGCGGGTTCGCCGCCTCGATGGCCATCACGGTGATGATGCTCCCGATCGTGATCCGCGCCTCCGACATCGTCCTCCGTCTCGTCGCGGGAAACCTGCGCGAAGCCGCGTACGCGCTCGGGTCCACGCGCTGGCGCACGGTCTGGCACGTCGTGCTGCCGACCGCCCGCCCCGGGCTCGCGACCGCCGTCATCCTCGGCACCGCCCGCGGCATCGGCGAGACCAGCCCGGTGTTGCTCACGTCCGGAGTCACTGCCGTCGTCAACCTCAACCCCTTCGAGGGACCGATGATCTCGTTGCCGTTGCAGGTCTTCGACTTCGTCAAGTCCCCCGAGCCCAACATGATCGCCCGTGGTTTCGGGGCGGCGGCCGTGCTGATCCTGCTCGTGCTCGCCCTGTTCGCGATCGCCCGCCTCATCGGTGGCAAGGGGCCGGGCGACCTGTCCCGTACCCAGCAGCAGCGGGTCGTCGCGGCATCCGGCCGCGACCTCAAGCGGATCACCGTTGCAGCCGATCGCCGCATCCTCCTCGAGGCGAACACCTCGGGGGCCTGGCCGCCGCCGACGGCACCACCGAACGACTCCAGCAGCCCAGCGCCGAAGATCGACCTCAGCACAAAGGAGCCGTCTTCGTGACGCCGCAGCCCCGTTGGATCCGTGCGATCCGCGCCCTCTTCGTCCTCGCCGTCGTGGTGATTCTGGGTCTGTCCGGAACGCTGTCTGCCCAGGCCGTTTCCTACGACCCCATCACCGGAACCGGCTCGACCTGGTCCCAGAACGCCCTCGACCAGTGGCGCAAGAACGTGGCCTCGAACTACGGCATGACCGTCAACTATTCCGGCGTCGGCTCCTCCGCGGGCCGCCGGGATTTCGTGGCCGGCAACGTCGATTTCGCCGTCAGCGAGATCCCGTTCCAGACCGCTCCCGAAGACGGTTCGGCGCCCGAGGTTCCGAGTCGCGGCTACGCGTATATGCCGATCGTCGCCGGTGGCACGTCGTTCATGTACAACCTCAAGATCGGCGGCGTGCGGGTATCGAACCTGCGCCTCAGCGGAGAGGTCGTGACGAAGATCTTCACCGGCGTCATCACCAAGTGGAACGACCCGGCGATCCAGACGGACAACCCCGGCCTCGCCATGCCGGACAAGGGCATCGTGCCCGTCGTCCGGTCGGACGGCTCGGGCTCGACCGCCCAGTTCAGCCTCTGGATGTCCAAGCAGTACAACTCCCTCTGGGGTGCCTTCTGCGTGAAGGTCGGCAAGCCGGCGTCCTGTGGCCTCACTTCCCAGTACCCCACCTACGGCAACGCGAAGGCCCAGAGCGGTTCCGCCGGCGTCGCCGGGTATGTCGCCCAGGACTATGGCGAAGGTGCCATCACTTACGTCGAATACTCCTACGCGCTCAAGGCCGGCTTCCCGGTCGCCAAGGTTCTGAACACCGCCGGATACTACGTCGAGCCGACTGCGAACTCCGTCGCTGTCGCCCTGCTACAGGCAAAAATCAAGACGGATGTCCCGGTCACGAGCCCCGACTACCTCACCCAGATCCTCGACGGCGTCTACAACAACCCCGACCCACGCACGTACCCGCTGTCGAGCTACTCGTACATGATCGTGCCGACCGAGGTCGGCGGCGTCTTCACCGCGAAGAAGGGCCTCACCCTCGGCGCGTTCGCGAACTACATGCTCTGCGAGGGCCAGCAGCAAGCGGCGGCCCTGGGCTACTCGCCGCTCCCGATGAACCTCGTGCTCGCGGGCTTCGAGCAGATCAAGCGCGTGCCGGGAGCCGACGTCTCCGGCGTTGACATCAACAACTGCAACAACCCCACCTTCAAGGCCGGCGACTCGCCGTCCAGCAACCAGCTCGCCGTCACCGCCCTCCAACCTGCCGCGTGTGACAAGGTCGGCACGAGCCAGTGCGTCACCGGCACGGCGGGAGCGACGGACGACACTCCGACCTCCGGCACGGGCACCGGCGGGGCGGCAGCGAACGGCGACCCCGCGGCTGCGGCTGCGGCGTCTGCCGGAACGGCGGCTGGCGCCGGGGCGGCGGGTACGGCGCCAGCCGCAGCGGCCCCCGTCTATGACGAGAACGGTGCGCTCGTCTCGGGCGGGAGTGGCACCAGCGGGACCGGAGTCGCCGGTACGGCCGTTGCCTCACCCTTCACCCTGGCGGACAACGGCTGGGGCGCGCAGCAGTCGATCATGCTCTTCGCCGGGGCGCTCCTGGTCGGCTCTGCCGTGCTGCCCCCGGTGCTGTGGCGCAGGCTCAAACCGCGCGGCGCGAAAGCGGGCACCAAATGAAGCGCCTGATGCTGTCCACCGACTCGGTCTGGACCCGCGCGGGAGCGAGCGGCATCGTCGTGGGAGTGTTCGTCGGCATCGGCGTGTCGATGCTCGCCTCGATCACCCCGCCGGCGGCATCCGCTGACACCTCGAGCGCGGTCACCGTGGCCGCCACGGGGTACGACCTCGACATCGCGACGGCGCCCTTTCCCGACCTCAAGGTGACGGTTTCGCAGACGAAAGACCTCGTCTCTCAGGGCATCGTCGTGAACTGGACCGGTGCCGGCGGCAAGTCGGTTCGGCCAGATAACACCAACGGCGGCCAGAATTTCCTGCAGATTGCCCAGTGCTGGGGTGACGATCCGGATAATTCTGGGCACCCAGACCGAACGACCTGCCAGTATGGCGGGTTCCCTGGTAAACCGGCGTCGACACGTGACTCGGTCGTCAATGCGGACTCTGTCAATTCAAACGATGCCCAATACACCACGGCACCACTTGGCCTCCTTTCGGGCTCCACGGCGATCCCCTATCGTGCTTCAACCGGTGGCACCATCGCCTCGGTTTTCAAGAACCCGCAAGGCGTGCTCACCCAGCATGTTCTCGATCCGCTCACCGGTCTTGTTCAGACGGCGACCGGAAACCCGACCGAGAAGGGTGTCACCCTTCCGTCTGGAATCGTCGGCGTAGACCTCGCCACGAACGAGTTCTACACCCAGTACACGACCAACGAAGTGCCTTGGGTGGGGTCGAGCGACACCGGCGCCGGGTCGGTCAAGTTCGAGGTGCAGACCGCGATGCAGTCTCCCGGCCTCGGCTGCGGTATGCCGGTCACGGCCACTGACGGCACCGTCAAGGGGAAGTCCTGCTGGCTTGTCGTGATCCCGCGTGGCACCAAGGACGTGGGTGAAGCCTTCGTCAAAACGTCGGGACTGTTCTGGGACGCCTGGGAGCACAGCGTCGCCGTCAAGCTCGATTTCAAGCCCATCGGCTTGCGTTGTTCCATCGGCTCGGCGGAGAAGCAGCTCTCGGGCAGCGAACTCGTCTCTGCCGCGATCGCCTCCTGGCAGCCCAATCTCTGCACCGGCGCGACCGGCTCGTCCTTCGTGCTCAGCACGGGCAACGAGGACGACTCCCTCGCCGCGGCGAGCCAGAAGACCCCGAGCCCCCTCGCCCTGACCTCGCGGGCGTTGCAAACGACGAAAGCCGACCCCGTTCAATACGCGCCCATCGCCCTGTCCGGGCTCGCCGTGTCGTTCTCGATCGACCGTCGGGTGAAACCCGTCGGCGCCGTACCGCAGGCGTACAAGGACAAGAACACCGAGCCGTTCACGACGATGAACCTCACACCCCGACTGGTAGCCAAGCTTCTGACAAACTCGTACTTGGATTCGCTGCCGACGGGCGCCCCTGCCACGTCCGAGTCGCTCGCGTTCTTCACCAAGAATCCGGATGCGGCGGACAAGACAAACCACAACGCCAGAAACCTCACCGTGGACAAGGACTTCCTCGCGGTGAATGACGCCGAGTGGCAATACCAGGACCTGACAGGTCCCTCCCTGGGCGACCTGCTCCTGACCTCGGGCCGTTCGGACGAGGCTCTCCAGCTCTGGCGCTACGTCCTCTCCGATCCGGATGCCGTCGCGTTCCTGAACGGTGACGCGGACAAGTGGGGGATGAAGGTCAACCCGTGGTACTCGACGAACTCGGCCGTGAATCCGTCCGGCACAGCGATGACTGTGCCCCGCACGAACTTCCCCAAGGCCGATCCTCTCGCCCGGGCTGCGACCACCGACGGCCAGACCGAAGTGAACCTGGTGACGTGGCGTCCGTATACCACCGACTTCGAGACTGCCGCCTACCTGACCCTTCGCGGTGACGGCCAGGAGCTCGGCGACTGGAGCCCGAATACTGTGCCCCCGAAATGGGGCAAGAGCGTACGTAACCTCGTCGGGACCCAGCGGGTACTCGGCCTCACGACAACAGCGTCGGCAGCCCGCTACCAGACCGTGACGGCGTCGCTGCGGAACTCGGCCGGAACCTTCGTCGCGGCGAACTCGTCGTCGCTGCTCGCGGCGGCCGCGGCAATGACGCCGACGACCGCGAACAAGGCGGTGCTCGAGTACGACCCCATGAGCGCGAGTGCGAAGGCGGCGGCGTCGGCGTACCCGATGACCATGCCGGTCTACGCCGCGCTCAACCCGCTGCAGACTGATTCCGCCGCCCGTGGCATTTACGCCAACATGATCCGCTACGCTGTCGCTGCCGGTCAGGTTCCCGGAAGTGCGATCGGCCAGCTTCCCGAGGGCTACGCGTCGATTCCGGCCAGCTGGGTCGCCCAGGCCCTCGCCGCCGCGACGGCGATCGAAAAGGGCATCAGCCCGATCGTCACGGCGACCCCGACCCCCACTCCGTCCGCGACCGTCGCGTCGAGTGTGGCCGCCCCGGCCGCGGCGTACGTCAACCCGAATGCCGGCAGCGGAACTGCGGCCGTCGCCGCTGTCGCCGCCGCCGTTTCCGGCACCGCGGCCACCGACCCGGCAGCGACAGGTGCGGCCGCCGGCCCTCTCGTCGGCAAGCCCACCCCCGCCGATCCTGTCATCGGCCCTATTCCGGCAGCCATCCCTGCCGGCTTCCTCTCCGGGCTGCTCGCAGCCGGCGGAGTCCCCCTGATCTCGCGCATCCGGAGACGATCCTGATGCGCGCACAGCTTGACGTCCAGAATCCGGGTTTCGGCCCGGGAACAGACATCAGGAAAGACGTTCCCGCCCGGGTTCGTCTCATGCAGTACACCCGAAAGGCATCATCACAGTGATTTCGAAGAAGGCAATTGCGCTCTGCGCGACCGTCGGCGTCGCCCTCACCGGTTTCGCCATCGCGACGCCGGCAAACGCCGAGCCCGTTTCCAACAGCTACGTCGCCGTCGGATCGGACACCCTGGAGGACGTCGTCAGCGCGCTGGCCAACGGCTCCTCGCTTTCCGGATCCTCGGTTCGCTCAACGACCCTTGGCGGCGCGACCGTCGGATCGTTCGACGCGACCGGCACGGCCTACATCACCACCCGCCCGAGCGGCATCCGCTTCGGACGTCCGAACGGTTCAGGCGATGGCCGCACGGCTCTCCTCCGGTCCATCGACGGCGTCGCCACGTACACGTCCGGAACGGCCGGCGCTCCGGTCGTTGCCATCCCCGGCCAGGTCGACATCGCGCGCTCCTCGGGCTCTGGCACCGTGGATGCCGCGGGAAGCCTGATCCAGGTTCCCTTCGGCCGCGACGCCATCGCTTACGCCTACGACAGCGCCTCCACCGACGCTCTTGACACCATCGACGCCCCCACCATGCTGAGCCTCTACACCTGCTCGGTCCGTACCCTCGGCACCGCCACGATCACCCCCATCCTCCCGCAGGCCGGCTCCGGCACGCGTAAGGACTTCATGTCCAAGATCGGCCTCACCGACGCGACCATCGGCAGTTGCGTTACGTTCGGCCAGGAGCATGACGCGTCGACGCTCGCCGTCAACTCGATCATGCCCATGTCGGTCTCCCGCTGGGTCGCCATGAACACCGGCGCCAGCTTCCCGAAGCTCAAGGCCACCACGGTCATCGGCTCGCTCGTTGCCGGCACCCCTGCCGTCACGGGCACCGGAGCCGCCATGGTTCCGAACCAGGCCTACTACAACGACTCTGTCTGGGGTCGCGACACCTACCTCGTCGTGCAGTACGCGCGCGTCGACCCGACCAACGCTGCCTACGACTCCCAGCTGGCCGCCCTGCTCGACCCGACCAAGGGCACCAGCCTGACCAACTCGCAGACCACCTTTGCCTCCAAGGCCGGTTCGCTGAAGAAGAAGTTCGGCATCCTTGCCCCCTCCACCACCACCGCTGTCCGCATCTCCAAGTAGCCCGACCTACTTCCAGAAAAGGTATAGAAAAATCATGAAGCTCAACAACAAGATCCGTTTCGCCGCCGTCGGCGTCGTTTCCCTCGCACTCGTTGCCGGCGCCTCCATGGTCGCCTCGGCTGCCGTTCAGACCAACGGCTCTGCCGCTCCGGTCTACCTCTACGACACCAACGCCGCACAGCTGGCTGATGGCGTGTCGCTCGGCTGGACCGACGACCTCATCGGTTCCTCCGCACAGGGTGACATCAACGGCCAGTTCGCTTGCCCGGTTGGTACGACCGGAATCTTTGCCTTCCTTGCTGCACCCGGCACGGAGACCGTTCCCGGCACCTGGAAGGCGTACGCTCCCCTCGGCTTCAACGGTGCCAGCCTGAACGTGCTTGACCCGTTCCTGACGCCGTCCTCCCTCATCAACGGTGCCCAGGGTGCAGCCAAGGCTGCCGGTGGAAACTACAGCCTCGGCCTGGCGTGCACCAACCTCAACGGCGTCGCGGTGACCTCCGCATTCTTCCGCTCGATCTCGGTCACGCCTGTCACCGGTGCCTTCACGGCCGCCGCCACGACCGACGTCGTCGTCACGCCGCCCCCCGTTACAACTCCTCCCACCTCTTCTGCAACGGTTGGCAACATTGCTCTCGCGCCGACCACCGCGAACGCCACCAACGGCGCACTCGCCCTCACGGTTCCGGCCGGCGCCGCGGCGACGTTCTCCGCTCCGTCGCTGGTGAACAACAAGTCGACCACGGTCGGTACCCTCGGTGCTGTCACGGTCAACGACGGCCGCGTCGTCTCCCGTAATGGCTGGGACCTGTCCGCGAACGTTCTTGACTTCGTCAACTCAACGAATGTCGCCAGCACCATCAGCAAGGTTCAGCTCGGCCTCGCCCCGTCGGTCACCGTTGCCGGCACCACCGCGACCGGCGTCACCGCCGCCGCAGCCCAGGTCGCCGGTTCGGCGTCTTACCCGGCCGCCTTCGCCTCCGGCGCGGCAGCCAACACGGTCGGCGACAGCGTTCTCAACGCCGGCCTGACCTTCGTCGCACCGCAGGAGAAGGCGGCCGGCACCTACACATCGACGCTGACCCTCACGGTCGTCTCGAAGTAGTAGCAGAACCCGAGTAAAGGGGGAGGGGCGGCGCCCGCGCCGTCCCTCCCTTTCCACGGCACCACCCCGCAGTCCGCTTTACCCCCCCTCCCCAGATTTCAGCTCCGCCCGCAGAATCCCGCAGAAAAGAGAACGTCGATCGTGACTCCCCGCCACTCCCTCTCCCGCAGCATCGCCCTGGGTGCCGCCGGAATGCTGGTCACCCTCGGACTGACCCTCACCCTCGGGGTCGCGGGCGCCTGGGCCGCGGACGGGTCCGACGGCATCGCCGGGGCCCCCTCGTCCAACGGCGGCGTCGACCAGGATCGATCGCGTTTCACCTACCAGGTCGATCCCGGCCAGGTCATCAACGACGAATACCTCGTCGAGAACACCGGAACGACCACCCAGGCCGTCACCGTGTACGCCACGGATGCCTACAACGCCGAGGACGGCACGTTCGCCCTTCTCGAGGGCAGCGAAGCGCCCAAGGACGCCGGCAGCTGGGTCACCTTCGAAAACGGCACCGGACGCGTCTCGGTCACCCTGGAACCGGGCGCCCAGCAGGTGCTCCCATTCACCGTGAAGACCCCGGCCGACGCCAAGCCCGGTGACCACGCCGGCGGCATCGTCGTCTCGGCCCTCTCTCCGGCCGGACAGGTCTCGGTCGACCGGCGCGTCGCCATCCGCCTGTACGTGCGGGTCAAGGGCCTCTTGCAGCCGGCGTTGACGATCAGCAGCATCGAATCCAGCTACGAGGGCAGCATCAACCCCTTCGCCGGCGACACCAAGATCCGCGTCAGCCTGACCAACACCGGAAACGTGTCCCTCGGGGCCAACACGGTCTCGCAGGTCAAGGGCATCTTCGGCATCCCGCTCTCCGGGCTGACCGACCAGGAGATCTCGGAGATGCTGCCCGGGAGTTCCCGCACCGTGACGCTCACCGTCAGCGGTGTCGGCGCCTGGGTCTACCTCAACCCGCACGTCTCCCTCGCCGGCACGATCGACCCCGACGCACTCAACCCAGGAGCCCTGCCGACCGCGGAACGCGACTCGAGCCTCGTCGTGGTGCCGTGGGCCTTCCTGATCCTCCTTCTCGTCGCGGCCGTCACGTGGCTCATCGTGCGGCTCAGTCGCAAGCGCGACTCGACCCGTGCCGCAGCCTGGATCGAGTACACCGAGGCCGAGGCACGCCGCAAGGCGCGCGAAGAGGCCCTCGTGAGCGCCAGCGCGGACGGCGCCGCCGCTCACCACACGACACCCTGACGACCGCATCTCCGGACGACCCGCTCCACTACCCTGCAGTTTTACCCAGGCACCGCAGCTTCACCGCATCAGGATCCATCGGGGAAATACATGCTTCAACTGCCCATCCGTTCGTACGTTTTTAGGGGTGTTCTGGTCGCCCTGCTTGCGATGGGGGGATCCGTGGGCGTCGGAGCGGGTGCGCAGGCCGACGACACGGAGGCCGTCGCCCTGACGGTGGCCGTGGCCGCCAAACTACCGACCGGCCCCGTCGAGATTCACTGTGTGCTCCCGGTCGGCACCAGAGTCGATTCGGCGCCGGTCTTCGTCACCATCCACGGGCTGAAACCGCTCTCACACGTCGAGCTCTGGGTGCACTCCACTCCTTTCCTGCTGATCAGCGGAAACGCCGACGGTTCCGGTGGCTTCGAGGGCAGCGGCACACTGCCCTCCGACCTCGAGTCCGGAGGCCACACCATCGAGGTGACCGGTACCTCGGCCGCGGATACCCCGTTCAGCCAGGTAGCGGCATCCTTCGCCGTGACCGAGGCCGGAACAATCGGATCTGCGACGACGAGCGACACCAACGGGGTTCTCAGCCTTGTGGTGCCATCGGCGGCCGTCGCGGTCTTCAATGCCCCGCTGCTCGTGACGAACCGGTCGACGACCACCGGTGTCCTGGGCAGCTTCGCAGTCAGCGACTCCCGGGTGCTCACCCAGGAAGGCTGGACCCTGTCGGCCGATGTCGACGACTTCGTGAACGCCGCGGACGGCAGCGTGATCGGTGCTTCCCAACTCGGGCTCGCGCCGCAGCTGGTCAGCACCGACGCCACCGGGGTGAGCCTCGTCACCGCCCAGACCGCGGGTTCGGCGACGTATCCGATGAACCTCGCCGTCGCCGCCCCCGCCCAGACCGTGGGCACGACCGTGCTGAACGCCGGCCTCACTTTCGTCGCGCCGCCCGAAAAGTCAGTCGGCACCTACCGGTCCACCCTCTCCCTCACCCTCGTTTCCCAGTAGCCGGCCGGTCGCCGACTCGATCCTGTCGCGCTCGTGCGGCACGGAATGAGCGAGGCTCGGTTTCCTGCTGTGTTTGCCTCTTGTTTACCCGCCCGTCAGCTCGCCGAAACCTCGAATGGACTAACTTGACTGTGCTCACATCCGCTCACGCGCGCCTGATTCTGGTCGTGGCCCTCATCGCGTTCGCGCCGGTGGCGGGCCTGGCCGGACTCGCCATGGGTGCACAGGCGGCGACGGACGACCCGAAGGGTGTGGGCATCAGCGTGGGTGTCGTCGGGCCGTCGAGCCGGGCGACGACGACCCCGGCCGTCACGAACCCGGTGAAATCCGCGGCCGTGCCCGCGGTGACCCAGACGACGATCAAGGACACCGCCGCCGCGGCCTCGGCGCTCGGCGCGAATCCGACCAAGATCGCGGGCGTCTTCTACGTGAGCGGCCTCACGACGCGCACCGATTCTGAGGCCGGGCCGGGCGGCGGCACCATGGTGCTCGACTTCACGATGCGCAACATCACGGATGCCCCGATCACCTCGAGCCTGCGCTTCTGGCTCGACAACGCGGTCAACCTCCCCGTCGCCATCGTCGACAAGGTCAGTATCGACAGCCTCGCCCCCAATGAGACCCGCACCGTCTCGGCCACCATTCGGGACGTCGGCCAGTGGGCCTGGTTCAAAGGCCACGTCACCATGACGCCTCCCGCGGACATCGGCGGCACGGCACTCTCGCCCGTCACCCGGGACTCGTTCAGCATCATCCCGCCCTACTTCGCCCTGATCGCGCTCGCGATCGCCGGCACGCTGACCCTCATCCTCCGCTTCGTGCTCCTCGTACCGCGGCCCACCCCCAAAATCGCGGAAGAGGTGGCGTCATGACGACAGCCAGGCTGCCCCGTCGTCCCCAACGCCCCACGGTGCCGAAGGTGCCGAGAATGCCCCGAGGCTGGGTCCCGCTGGTTTCGCCCGGCGTTTCCGAGATGCAGGCGGTCCACCCTCTCGCGGGACAGTCCGCCGGACCACGGGACTGGTCACCGCCCGGCCCCGGCACTCTGGGCGGCGGCGGCGGACTCCCCGGCACACCGCCCGAGCGCGGCCGCCAGGGCAAGCCGCCCAAGCCACCAAAGATCCCGACGCCGCCGCGGCGCAGCCCGCCGCCCCCTCGGCCGCCGGTCGTGCTCACCCAGCGTGATCAGGTCATCCGCTCGACCCTGGCGATTCTCGCCATCCTCATCTTCGGGTTCCTCGCCAACCTGACCGTGCTCGGCCAGCTGCAGCACATCGTGTCCCAGCAACAACTGACGAACACGTTCCGGTACGAGCTCGCCCAGGGAACGGCCCCGGTCAGCGAGGGCACCGTGGACAAGGTGCTGTTCACCGCGGGAACGCCGGTGGCCGTGCTCGACATCCCCTCGATCGACGTGCACGAGATCGTCGTCGAGGGCACCGACTCCGGCACCCTGCGCGCCGGCCCCGGCCATCGCCGCGACACGCCGCTGCCCGGCCAGTCCGGCATCAGCGTGCTGATGGGCCGCGCCGCGGCCTACGGTGGTCCGTTCGCCCGGCTGCAGGAACTGCGCCCCGGCCAGCAGTTCACCGTGATCACCGGCCAGGGCGAGCAGACCTTCTCGGTGCTCGGCCTGCGCTACGCGGGTGATCCGGCTCCCGCAAGCCTCGGTGCAGGCAAGAGCCGGCTGATCCTCGAGAGCGCCCGCGGACCGGCCTACGTGCCGAGCGGTGTCGTGCGCGTGGATGCCGAACTCGTCTCCGAGACGAAGCCCGCCGGCAAGCGCCAGACCACCTTCGCGACCCTGCCCCTGCAGGACAAGGAACTCGCCACCGACACCAGCACGGTGTGGGCCCTCGTCTTCGCCCTGCAGTTCCTGTTGGTCATCGAACTCGCCGCCGTCTGGGCGTTCCGCCGGGTCGGCATCCGCAAGACCTGGATCGTCTTCCTTCCGGTTGTCACCGTCGGGGGGCTCTTCGTGGCCGACCAGCTCGTGCGCCTCCTTCCGAACCTGCTGTAGTCCCGAACCTGCTTCAGTCCCGAAACTGCTGTAGACCAATGAAACGAGTGTCATGACCGACGATGTGCAGAACGACGAGCTCACCCAGGTGCTGCCGCCGGTGAAGGGACCGGCCCGGCGTGACCGCAAGCAGCGCGCGCAGGCGAGGACCGAGGCCCGGCCCGAGGTTATGGCCGACCCGCCGGTCAAGCCTCCCCGGCTCGGAGGGTTCAGCGCGCCCTGGCTGAAGCGACCGTCAGCCGCCGATGCCGGGGTCTACGCGAGCTTCAGCCCGCCCGTGCGCGAGATCGCACCACTCGCAACGCTCGAGGGCCGGAACGTCTCGGCGTGGTTCGGCGAACGCCAGGTGCTCGACCGGGTGAACCTCACCATGCCGGCCGGCATCATCACCTCCCTGATCGGACCGTCGGGCTGCGGCAAGTCCACGTTCCTGCGCATCCTGAACCGGATGCACGAGCTCGTGCCGTCCGCGAGCCTCGCCGGTGAAGTCCTCCTCGACGGCGAGGACATCTACGACCCGGAACGCAAGCTCGTCGACGCCCGCAAGAGCATCGGCATGGTGTTCCAGAAGCCCAATCCGTTCCCGGCCATGTCGATCTACGACAATGTCATCGCCGGGCTCACCCTCACCGGCAAGCGCGCCTCCAACGATGAGAAGGACTTCCTCGTCGAGAGCTGCCTGACCAAGGCCGGACTCTGGAAGGAGGTGCGCGACCGGCTGCGCGCCCCCGGTTCCGGACTCTCCGGCGGACAGCAGCAGCGACTGTGCATCGCCAGGTCGCTCGCGGTGACCCCCCGCATCCTCTTGATGGACGAACCCTGCTCGGCCCTCGACCCGACCTCGACGCGGGTGATCGAGGAGACCATGCTCGAGCTCGCCCACGAGGTCACGATCGTGATCGTGACCCACAACATGCAACAGGCCCAGCGCGTCTCGCAGAACTGCGCGTTCTTCCTTGCCGCCCAGGGCACCCCTGGCGGCATCGTGGAGCACGGGCCGACCGACGCGATGTTCGGCAATCCGATCGACAGCCGCACCGCCGACTACGTCAACGGCCGCTTCGGCTAGCCCCTGCCCCTAACCAATTCGACGGAGATTTTGCGTTTCTGGCACGTTAGCGGGCTGTTTGGGCGTGTTTTGGGCAAAAACTCCGTCGAATTGGTTAGTGCGGGCCGGGCTGGAACGGGGCCGGGGATTCCCAAAGCATAGACAATCGTCTATACTTTGAGGACATCGAGAGTGAGGAATCCCCGTGTCTGAGAAGCCCACCGTCTTGTTCGTCTGCATCCACAATGCCGGTCGCTCGCAGATGGCCGCCGGCTACCTGCGCGCCCTGTCCGGCGGCGCCGTCGAGGTGCGCTCCGGCGGCTCGGAGCCGGGCGACCAGATCAATCCGATGGCGATCCAGGCCATGAGCGAAGAGGGCATCGACATCTCCCAGGCCGTTCCGCAACTGATGACCACCGAGCAGGTGCGCGAGTCCGACGTCGTCATCACCATGGGCTGCGGCGACGTCTGCCCGATCTTCCCCGGCAAGCGTTACGAGGACTGGGAGCTCGTCGACCCCAAGGGCAAGAGCATCGACGAGGTGCGCCCGATCCGCGACGACATCAAGGCGCGCGTCGAGGCCCTCCTCGCCGAACTCCTCCTGGCCGCGGTCTAGCCCGCCGACACAGGCGGATGCCGACCTCGCCCTGTACTCCGGGCCCGGGGCGGTCAGACGGCCGGCTGCAGGCTGGGCGCCTCGAGTTCCGCAGCGCCGGCCAGTGCGGTCAGCCGGCGCTGCCCGATGGGCTCCTCGGCCAGGAGGGGGACGATCGCGATCCGGTCCGCCAGGAGGCGCACCCGGTCGATCTGTTCGATCTCGTGTGCGGCCCGGGATCGGAGGAACGGCGACGTGGGGTGGGCCGCGGCCAGGGAAGCGTTGACCACCCACGCCCACGGCCGGATCCCGGCCCGCTCGAGGTCCTCCCGCAGGCCGTCGGCCTCGAGGACCGGGGTCGTCTCGGCGAGGGTCACGAGCACGACCTTCGTCAGCGCAGGGTCCTGCAGGCGCATCAGTGGTGTCGTGAACGGAAGCGAGTCGCCGATCTGCCGCGCCATTTCGCGGTGGTAGGAACCGGTCGCATCCAGCAGGAGCAGCGTGTGCCCGGTCGGCGCGGTGTCGACGACGACGAATTTCCGGCGGGACTCGTGAACGACCCGGGAGAACTGCTGGAAGACGGCGACCTCCTCGGTGCACGGGGAGAGGAGGTCCTCGGCGAGGGCGGCGCGACCCTCCTGATCCAGGCCGCGACCCTTGGTATCCATGACGTGGGCTCGGTAGGCCTGGACGGCCACGGCCGGATCGATGCGTGACACCTCGAGCCCGGGAACGCTGCCGTGCAGGGTTTCGGTGAGGTGGGCTGCGGGGTCGGTCGTCGTGAGGTGAACGGCGTGGCCGCGCCCCGCCAGGGCGACCGCGATGGCCGCAGCGATCGTGGTCTTGCCCACGCCGCCCTTGCCCATGCAGAGCACGAGCCCGTGATCATCGCGCTCGATGGCGTCGACGAGGGCGGCGAGCGGGGCGCCGAGGGACGCCGCCGACTCGGGAGTGGCGCCCGTCTCGCCGGTCGCTCCCGCATCGAGGGTGTCTGCGCTCGCCGCGAAGAGAGTCTGCAACGCGGGGATCCCGACCATGTTGGCGGCCCGGAGTTCGAGCACATCGAGCGGGAGGCCGGAGATGGCGGCGGGGAGATCGGCGAGGGCGGCGTGCTCGCGGGCCCGGACGGCCCGGGTGAGGTCCTCCTCGCCTGCGGCCTCCGGCAGCACGCCGTTGACGACGACGAAACCGCCGCCGATCCCGATCTGGTTCAGCTCCCGGTAGGTGCGTTCGATTTCCGCGAGTGAGGATGCCTGGGCGCGGGCCACGAGGACCAGGCGAGTGCGCGACGGGTCGGTCAGGACCCCGACGGCTGCGGCGTACATTGATCGGTGCTTGTCGAGCCCGGAGAGCGGGCCGAGGCAGGACGGGTCGCCCTTGCCGGCCTCGAGGAAGTCGGTCCAGGACCCCGGCAGCTGGAGCAGGCGGATGGTGTGCCCGGTCGGCGCCGTGTCGAAGACGATGTGGTCGTACTGGCCGGAGACGGACTCGTCGGAGAGCAGGCCGGTGAACTCGTCGAACGAGGCGATCTCCGTGGTGCAGGAGCCGGACAGGCCCTCGATGATGCCGGCGAGTTCGTTCTCCGGCAGCAGGCCGCGCACGGGCGCGACGATGCGCTCCCGGTAGGCCGCGGCGGCCTGTTCCGGATCGATCTCGAGCGCGGAAAGGCCGGGGACGCTCGCGAGGGGGGTGACCGTGTTGCCGATCCGCACCCCGAAGACCTGGCCCACATTGGAGGCCGGGTCGGTGCTGACCAGGAGCACGCGCTTGCCGCGGCCGACGAGGTCGAGGGCCGTTGCGCAGGCGACCGAGGTCTTGCCGACCCCGCCCTTGCCGGTGAAGAACAGGAATCGGGGCGGGTCTTCGAGGAATTTCATCGGGAGGCTTAGCAGCAGCCTGAGACGCCGCCGCAGCATCCGCCCGATTTCTCGTCCTGACCGCGCTCAGTCAACCCCAGCTGGGTGCGGACGGGTGCGGACGGTGCCGGGTCGCCGAGGCCGGCGAGGGCGAGCAACTCGGCGCGGCTCGGATAGGCCCCGGTGGCGACGGTGACTCCGTCGACGACGGTCAGCGGGAGGCCTTCCGAGCCGACGGTGTGCATGAAGCCGCGGACCGTCTCGTCGGTGGTGAACGCCGTCGGATCGGTGGCGAGGTTGTGGCGTTCGATGTCGGCGCCCAAATCCTTGAGGCGGCGCACGTCGGCCGTGACGGTGACGAGGGAGGCGTCGGAGTCGGGTCCGCACACGCCGGACTCGCAACACAGGGCCGGCTCGTAGATTCGAATGGCAGTCATGGGGTTCCTTGTCTCGCTATATCGATTTATATCGATACTCCAGTATGAATCGCTATATCGATCTATGTCAATACGTCGCTATGCTGGTGGCATGTCGACAACCACCCTGCTTCCCCTCACCGACGTCAGCGCATGCTGCGCGCCGCTGACCCGGGAGCCGATCACCGCCACGCAAGCGGCAGGACTCGCGCGGTCGCTGAAGGCCCTCGCCGACCCGACGCGGCTGCGGCTGATCTCGATCGTGGCCGCTTCGGAAGGCCAGGAGGCCTGCGCCTGCGACCTGACCGAGCCGGTCGGGCTGAGCCAGTCCACGGTCTCGCACCACCTGAAAGTGCTCACGGATGCCGGCTTCCTCAGCCGTCGGCAGGTCGGCACCTGGGCCCATTTCGCCCTCGTGCCCGGCGCCCTGGATTCCGTCGCCCGGCTGTTGACGACCGCATGAGTGACGCATCGACAGCCATGCCGCAGGCGACGACCTCGTGGCAACGGCGTGCGTTCGCGGAGTTCCTCGGCAGCGCCCTGCTCAGCGCGATCGTCATCGGATCCGGCATCGCGGCATCCGCCCTATCGCCCAACGACGTGGGCCTGCAGCTGCTCGAGAACGCGGCGGCGACCGCCCTGGGCCTGTATGTGCTGATCGTGGTGCTCGCACCCCTCAGCGGCGCGCATTTCAATCCGGTCGTCTCGCTCGTCGACGTCTACCTCGGATTTCGCCCCTGGCGCGACCTCGCGAGCTACCTGCCCGCCCAGGTCGCGGGCTGTGTCGTTGGCGCCGTGCTCGCGAACTCCATGTTCGGGCTGCCTGCCGTCGCACTCAGCGGCACCGATCGCCTGACGGGACCGCACCTTCTCGCCGAGGTCGTCGCGACGGCCGGTCTGGTGCTCGTGATCTTCGCCCTCGCCCGCTCTGGCCGTGGCCGGTTCGCCCCCGCCGCTGTCGCCGCCTACATCGGCTCGGCCTACTTCTTCACGAGTTCCACGAGCTTCGCCAACCCCGCCATCGCCATCGGGCGGATGTTCACGGACACGTTCGCAGGCATCGCTCCCGGATCCGTGCCCGGCTACATGTGCGCCCAACTCCTGGGCGGCATCCTCGGACTGGTGCTCGTGCGCGTGCTCTATCCGGACCAGGGAACCACGTCGCCCGTCCGCTCGGACGTCGTCGCAGCATCCGCCACCGGGCGGGTATCAGAACGGGAGGCACGACTATGAATGACAGGGCCGACGTGACGCAGAAAGCCGACATCACCGAGCTCGTCCGGGAGCGCTACGCCGCGGCGGCACTCCAGCTCACGGACGTGTCCGCTGAGGCCGGCTCCTGCTGCGTGCCGACCGATCTCGGCAACGGCAACGTCTTCGGGTCGATCCTTTACACCGGAGGCGAAAGCACCGAGATCCCCGAAGAGGCGCTCCTCGCGAGTCTCGGCTGCGGCAACCCGACGGCCGTTGCCGACCTGCGCTTCGGCGAAACCGTGCTCGACCTCGGCTCCGGAGGCGGCATCGACGTGCTCCTCTCCGCGCGCCGGGTCGGCCCCACCGGATTTGCATACGGCCTCGACATGACCGACGAGATGCTGTCCCTCGCCAGGGCGAACGCGAACAAGGCCGGCGCCACGAATGTCGAATTCATCAAGGGCCGGATCGAGGAGATCCCGCTGCCGGATGCATCCGTCGACGTCATCATCTCCAATTGCGTGATCAACCTCTCCGCCGACAAGACCGCCGTCATCACGGAGATGTTCCGCGTCCTCAAGCCCGGCGGGCGGCTCGGGATCTCCGACGTCGTCGCGGAGGACCACCTCAGCGAACAGGACCGCATCGAGCGCGGCAGCTACGCCGGTTGTATCGCCGGCGCGCTCTCCCACCGGGAATACCTCGATACCCTGGCCGGGGCAGGATTCACCGGGATCAGCGTCGAATACACCCACGAGGTCGCGCCCGAAATGCACGGCGCCATCGTCAAGGCGGTCAAGCCCGTGGCGTAGCCTCATGTGGCGCGGGCCGGGAGGGGCCCGGGCGTACACTGTCGGGCATGCATGCCGTGGATTTTTCCGAGGTTGAACGCAAATATGACGTCGACGCGGCATCCGTTCTGCCCCCGCTCCAGGAACTGCCCGGCGTGACCTGGGTGGACGCCCCCGTCGAGCACTTTCTCGACGCCGTCTACTTCGACACGGCCGATCTCACGCTCGCGGCGCACCGGATCACCCTGCGGCGCCGCACCGGCGGTGACGACGCCGGCTGGCACCTGAAGCTCCCCGCCGGGGTCGACGGCCGCGGCCCCGACGAACGCCGCGAGGTGCACGAACCCCTCGGCAGCGACCCCGAGCTCGTGCCGGCCGGCCTGCAGCAGCGGGTTCGCGTCCTCGTGCGCGACCGGGTGCTCGTGCCCGTCGTGCGGCTCCGCAACCACCGGATCGTGCACGTGCTGCGCGAGGACAACGGCGCCGTGCTCGCCGAGGTCTGCGACGACAGCGTCCTGGCCGACCGCCTCGGCGCCGACCCGCTCCGCCAGGAGTGGCGGGAATGGGAGATC
The DNA here is from genome assembly GCF_035984545.1 of Cryobacterium sp. GrIS_2_6. NCBI lineage: Bacteria > Bacillati > Actinomycetota > Actinomycetes > Micrococcales > Microbacteriaceae > Cryobacterium > Cryobacterium sp. GrIS_2_6. The sequence goes on along the minus strand of NZ_JAXCHP010000001.1, from coordinate 2,293,211 downwards.
GAACTCGTCGACGGCGCCCCCGAGCTGCTCGACGCCGTCGCGGACGCCTTCGCCGCCGGGGGAGTCCGTCGGGCAGGCTATCCCTCGAAACTCGGCCGCGCCCTTGGGGATCGCATTCCCACCGACTTGCCTTCCGCACCGGCGACGCCGAGCAAGTCGAGCACGACAGGGGCACTGCTGCTTGCCTACCTCGACGCCCAGATGCGGGTGCTCGTCCGCCAGGACCCGCTCGTGCGGCGGGACGACGCCGAGGCCGTGCACCAGATGCGGGTCGCGACCCGGCGGATGCGCTCGGTGCTGGCGACCTATCGTGACCTGCTTCCGAACGGGCTGGCCAACACCCTCGGGGACGAACTCCAGTGGATCGCCCGGGTGCTCGGCGCCGCCCGGGACAACGAAGTGCTGCACCACAACCTCGCCCGGTCGTTGTCTTCCGAGCCGGCGAAGCTCGTGGTCGGACACGTCAAGCGGCGCCTGGCCGCGCACTTCGCGGGCGACCTCGCCGCGGCGCGGAAGGCGGCGGACGCCGTCCTCGACAGTCCGCGCTACTTCCGGCTGCTCGACGCGCTCGACGCCCTCATCGCGGAGCCGCCGTTCACCGCGCTCGCGAAGAAGCCGGCGCGGAGCGTGGTGCCGGGTCTCGTCAAGCGTGATGGCGCCCGCCTGCGCAAGGCCGTTCGCGCCGCTCGCGCTGTGCCGCAGGGACCCGATCACGACGCAGCCTTGCACGAGGTGCGCAAGATCGCCAAGCGCCTGCGGTATACGACGGAGACTGCGCTCATCCTGAGTCCGAAACGTGCGGCCAGGCTTGTGGCCGCCGCCCGACTGGTCCAGGACATCCTCGGCGAGCACCACGACAGCGTCGTCGCCCGTGGGGTGCTGCTCACCCTCGGCATGCGCGCCTTCATCGACAACGAGAACTCGTTCACGTACGGCCGCCTCCACGCGACCGAACAGTTCCGGGGTGCGCACCTCGAGAGCCGGTTCCGTTCGGCGTGGAAGAGCTTCCCCAAGTCCGTGCTCTGACGCACTTCTCAGTCGAGGGGCGAGCTCAGTCGAAGTCGAGGCTGAGCTTGCGGAGCAGGGAGGCGAGGCGTTCGCGTTCGCTGGCCGTGAGCGTCGCGAGCAGCTCGGCCTCGGCGTCGACGAGGCGCGTGATCGCGGCATCGACCCGGATCAGCCCGTCGGGGTTCATCACGACGAAGATGCCGCGGCCGTCGTTGGGGTCGGTGCGCCGGGTGACGAGGCCGCGCTCGACGAGCCGGTCGATCCGGTTGGTCATGGTTCCGCTCGACACGAGCGTCTGCTGCAGCAGCGCCTTGGGGCTGAGTTCGTACGGTGCGCCTTCGCGGCGGAGCGCCGACAGCACGTCGAACTCCCACGACTCCAGTTCGGAGCGGGAGAACGCGGTGCGCCTGGCCCGGTCGAGGTGCTTGGCGAGGCGGCCCACCCGGCTGAGCACCTGCAACGGGGCGAAATCGAGGTCCGGCCGCTCGCGCAGCCAGGCATCCACGATGCGGTCTACTTCGTCATTCCCTGGCATCGTCCCATTATCCGGCCAGCCGGGGCATCCGCCTGCACAGCACGGGTCGTCGGCACGCCCGGCTGCGCGCCGCAGCCGATACTTCTGGCAGACTTATCAGCGTTGGTCGGCATTGCCGGCGAATTCCGCCGTGGTGTAATGGCAGCACGACAGCCTTTGGAGCTGTTAGGTCCAGGTTCGAGTCCTGGCGGCGGAGCCGTAGATCATTACCAGTGCTGCATTCCAGTGGCGCCCGCACCCGGTCTTCCCGGCCGGCAATACAGAAGCACGAGGACCCCGTGACCGATTCCCGTCTCGCCATCGTCGTCCTGGCCGCAGGCCAGGGCACCCGGATGAAATCCGCGACTCCCAAGCTGCTGCATCCCCTCGCCGGGCTGCCCATCCTCAGCCACGTGCTCGCGACGGCATCCGCGTTGAACGCCGCGCACGTCGTGACCGTCGTGCGCCACGAACGCGACCGGCTCGTCGACATCGTCGAGGCCGACCTGCCCGAGAGCATCGTCGTCGACCAGGACGAGGTCCCGGGAACCGGCCGTGCCGTCGAGCAGGCCATCGAGGCACTGCCCGCCGACTTCGAGGGCGACGTGCTCGTCGTCAGCGGCGACGTTCCCCTCCTGAACGCGGCGACCCTCGCGAGCTTCATCACCGCGCACCGCGAACGCGCCGTCGCGGCGACCGTTCTGTCCGCCTTTCCCAGTGACTCCACCGGCTACGGCCGCATCGTGCGCGACGAAGCCGGAGCCTTCGACCGCATCGTGGAACAGAAAGACGCCAGCCCCGAGGAACGCCTGATCACGGAAACGAACGCCGGCGTATACGTCTTCGGGATCGCCGAACTGCGTGAGCAGCTCGCCCGCATCACCACCGAAAACGTCCAGGGCGAGAAGTACCTCACCGACGTGATCGGCCTGCTCCGCGAGTCCGGCTCCGATGTGCGCGCCGTTCCGGTAGCGGATGCCTGGCTCGTCGCCGGCATCAACGACCGGGCCCAGCTCGCCGAGTCCGCCCGGCAGCTCAATGCGCTCATCGTGCGCGGCTGGCAGCTCGCCGGCGTGACCGTTCAGGACCCTGCGACGACCTGGATCGACCTCGCCGTGACGATCGCGCCCGACGTCACGATCAAGCCGGGCACCCAGATCCTCGGGGCGACGGTCATCGAGACCGGCGCCGTCGTCGGCCCGGACACGACCCTCGTGGACTGCGAGATCGGCGCGAACGCCGAGGTGAAGCGCACGGACGCGACCCTCGCGGTGATCGGTGCCGGCGCATCCGTCGGCCCGTTCTCGTACCTGCGGCCAGGGACGATTCTCGGCGCGGACGGCAAGATCGGCACCTTCGTCGAGACCAAGAACGCCGTTATCGGCGAGGGCAGCAAGGTGCCGCACCTGAGCTACGTCGGCGACGCGACGGTCGGCGTGCACTCCAACATCGGGGCAGGGACGATTTTCGCGAACTACAACGGAGTGACCAAATCGCCGAGCGTCGTGGGGTCGCATGTGCGCACCGGGTCGCACAACGTGTTCGTCGCGCCCGTTAGGATTGGGGACGGGGCTTACACCGGTGCCGGTACCATCGTCCGCAAGGACGTACCGGCCGGAGCTTTGGCTCTCACCGTGGCCCCACAACGCAATATGGACGGCTGGGTTCAGACCAACCGCCCGGGAACCGACGCGGCGGAAGCCGCGGCTAAGAGCGGAGACTAGGTGCCTGGAATCAATGCCAGCGGCGAGAAACGACTTGTATTGGTTTCGGGGCGAGCACACCCGCAACTGGCACTGGACATCGCCAAGGAGCTCGGTACCGAACTCGTACACACCGACGCACGTACCTTCGCGAACGGCGAAATTTACGCGCGCTTCGACGAGAGCGTGCGCGGCAGCGACACCTTCGTGATCCAGTCGCACACCAACCCGATCAATGAATGGCTGATGGAACAGCTCATCATGGTCGACGCGCTCAAGCGGGCCTCCGCCAAGCGCATCACGGTTGTTGCGCCGTTCTACCCTTACGCCCGCCAGGACAAGAAGGGCCGCGGCCGCGAGCCGGTATCGGCCCGCCTCGTCGCCGACCTGTTCAAGGTCGCCGGCGCCGACCGCATTATGTCGATCGACCTGCACGCCGCCCAGATCCAGGGCTTTTTCGACGGCCCCGTCGACCACCTTTTCGCGATGCCGGTGCTGCTCGAGCACTTCCAGGAGAAGCTAGACCCCGCAACGCTGACCGTGGTGTCGCCCGACATGGGCCGCGTCCGCGTCGCCGACATCTGGAGCGACAAGCTCGGCGCCCCGCTGGCGATCATCCACAAGCGCCGTGACCCGCTGGTGCCGAACCGCGTTTCCGTGCACGAGATCGTCGGCCAGGTCTCCGGTCGCGTCTGCCTGCTCGTCGACGACATGATCGACACCGGCCGCACCATCGTCCTCGCGGCCGAGGCGCTTCGTGCCGCCGGAGCGATCGGCGTCGTCGTCGCCGCGACCCACGCGGTGTTCAGCCACCCCGCGCTCGAGCTGCTGCAGAACCCGGCGATCACCGAGGTCGTCGTCACCGACACCCTGCCGATCCCCCCGGAGAAGCGCTTCCCGACCCTGACCGTTCTGCCGATCGCCCCGCTTCTTGCCCGCGCGATCCACGAGGTCTTCGACGAGGGATCCGTCACCTCGATGTTCGAGGGCGCCGCGTAACCCGCGCTGCCCCGACCGACGGATGCCCCGCTCACCCGAGCGGGGCATCCGTCGTTAACCGCCGCGACACCCTGCCGGGCGCGCACGGGCAACGGATGCCTAGGCCGGCACGACCGGTGGGCCGAACCCGGGCGCGCGGGGGATCAGGCCGAGCGCGATCACCCAGGTCTCTCGCTCGTGCACGTCGATCGCGTAACACTGCCAGCCGAACCCGCCGGGCCCGGTCAGGTCGAAGCGGGCGGTGGACCCCTCCGCGAGCGGATAGTAGCGGGCGACCGCAACGGAGCACGCGTTCGTGGCCGTGACGGATGCGATCTGCATCGACGTCAGGATCCCCGGCACGATCAGCGCCACGAGCCCGAGCACGACGGCGAGGCGCATCACCAGCAGCATCCGCCTGCTGCGCAGCGGGCGCGCGCTGTCGTGCGGCTCATACCCGGCGAGCTCGGGGTGCTCGTGGAGCTCGTGCTGCTCGCTGCCGTCGTCGTCGTTCATCGTGGAGTCCAGTATCGCAAACCTGCCGCCCCGGGAACGCGAAAGCGGGTGAATCGTCGGTATCGATTGCTCAAAACGACGATTCACCCGCTTTCGCGAAACGGGGGCGACGGATGCCGGGCGCGACTAGTGGGTCGAGGCCTCTGTCGCGATTTCGGTGCGGTCGCCAGACCACAGGGTGTGGAACACGCCGGGCTTGTCGACGCGCTTGTAGGTGTGCGCTCCGAAGAAGTCGCGCTGGCCCTGCACGAGGGCGGCGGGCAGGCGTTCCGCGGCGAGCGAGTCGAAGTAGCTCAGGGCCGAGGCGAAGCCGGGAACCGGGATGCCGGAGAGCGCAGCGGTCGAGACGACGCGACGCCAGGCCGACTCGCCAGAGGCGACTGCCGCGGCGAAGAACGGGTCGACGAGCAGGGTCGGGATCGACGGGTCGTTCGCGTAGGCATCCACGATGCGGTTCAGGAACTGGGCGCGGATGATGCAGCCGCCCCGCCAGATCGTGGCGACGGCGCCCTTGTCGATGTTCCAGTTGTACTTGGCGGCACCGGCGATGATCTCGTCGAAGCCCTGCGCGTACGCGACGACCTTCGAGGCGTAGAGGGCCTGGCGCACGTCGTCGACGAAGGTGTGGCCGACGACGGCGATCTCGGGGCGGGCGCTGATCGAGGCACGCACCGGCCCGCGCTGCTCGGGGTGGCTCGACACGGCGCGTGCGAACACGGCCTCCGCGATTCCGGCGACGGGTACGCCGAGGTCGAGCGCGTTCTGCACGGTCCAGACGCCGGTTCCCTTGGAGCCGGCCTCGTCGAGCACGATGTCGATGAACGGCAGTCCGGTCTCGGCGTCGACCTGGCGGAGCACCTCGGCGGTGATCTCGATCAGGTAGCTCTCGAGGTCGCCTTTGTTCCACTCGGTGAACACATCGGCGATGGCGGCGGGGGAGTGGCCGGTCACATGACGGAGCAGGTCGTACGCCTCGGCGATGAGCTGCATGTCGGCGTATTCGATGCCGTTGTGCACCATCTTGACGAAATGGCCTGCGCCGTCGGTGCCGATGTGGGTGACGCACGGCACGCCGTCGACGACGGCGGCGATCGACTCGAGGATCGGGCCGAGGGTCTCGTAGGCGAGCGCGGAACCGCCGGGCATGATGCTCGGGCCCTTGAGCGCGCCCTCTTCGCCGCCGGAGATGCCGGCGCCGACGAAGTTGATGCCGGTCGCGCTGATCGCCTTTTCGCGGCGGATGGTGTCGTGGAAGTCCGCGTTGCCGCCGTCGACGATGATGTCGCCGGGCTCGAACAGCTCGGCGAGCTGGCTGATGACCGCGTCCGTGCCCTTTCCGGCCTGGACCATGATGATGGCGGTGCGCGGGCGGCTCAGCGACGCGACGAAGTCCTCGATGGTCTCCGAGGCGACGAAGCCGGCCTCGGGGTGTTCCGTCATGAGGGTCTGGGTGCGCACGTGCGAGCGATTGTAGACCGCGACGGTGTTCCCCTCCCGGCTGGCGAGGTTGCGGGCGAGATTCGAGCCCATCACCGCCAGTCCGACGACGCCAATATTTGCCTGTGCTGTACCGGTTTCGGTCACGTTCGCTCCTTCAAAATGGTTGGTCTAGAACCATGTTCAAGGTTAGTCGGTCGGGCTGGGCGCCTGCCCGACGGGGATGGGCGGATGCTGGTGCGCGGTTCCCGCACACTCCGCTAGGCTTAGCAGTTGAACTTCGGCGAGGGCTGCCAGGCGTGTGACGCACGCTCGGCATCCGTTATCGACGCGGCGAAATGCTTCACGGCCTTTCCTCACGCGACACGCGTTCGAGTTGAACCAGCACCCATACGCGCGGCCATCGGCTGCGCAACTGATCTGGGCCGTAGCGGCCTGACAAGGAGACACATCATGGCTGAGGCCAAGGACAAAAAGGTCATCGACAACAAGATCGATGCCGACCTGCGCACCAAGTTCGGCAAGGGTGCGGCCCGCAAGCTGCGCGTGCTCGGCAAGATCCCGGCCGTCATCTACGGCCACGGCACCGACCCGGTGCACGTTGCACTGCCGTCCCACCAGATCGGCCTGATCCTGCGTCGCGCCAACGCGGTGCTCGAGCTCGAGGTCAACGGCGAGACCCACCTGACCCTCGTCAAGGACGTCCAGAAGGACCCGGTCCGTCAGATCATCGAACACCTCGACCTCATCGTCATCCGCAAGGGTGAAAAGGTTCAGGTTGACGTCGCCGTGCACCTGACCGGTGAGATCATCGCCGGCAACGTCATCGACCTGGACATCAAGAGCCTGCTGCTCGAGGTCGAGGCGACCAACATCCCGCAGAACATCGTCGTCAACGTCGAGGGCCTCGACGAGGGCGCCCAGATCAAGGCCGGCGAGATCGTCCTTCCCGACGGTTCCGTGCTCATCTCCGATGCAGACGCCGTCGTCATCAGCGTGCACCTGCCCGAGGCCGAGGAAGAGGAAGCGGTCGACGCTGACGCTGACGCCGACGCCGAGGCCGCTGTCGAGGAAGCCCCCGCCGAGTAGTATCCGCTTCACACGTTTCACCTGATCTCGTCGAACAAGGAGGATTTCCCTGGACGAGAATCTCTGGCTCGTAGTCGGGCTCGGCAACCCCGGGCCCGACTACGCCGGAAACCGCCACAACGTCGGCCACATGGTGACCGCCGTGCTCGCCGACCGACTGTCGGCGAATTTCAAGACCCACAAGACCAACGCGACGGTCGCCTCCGGGCGCAGTTTCCCCGGAGGCCCCGGGCTCGTGCTCGCGACGCCGAACACCTATATGAACGTGTCCGGCGGTCCGGTTGCCGCCCTGCTGCGGTTCTACTCGCTCGAACCGGATCGCCTGATCGTCGTGCACGACGAGCTGGACCTGCCGTTCGACACGCTCAAGATCAAGGTCGGCGGCGGTCACGGGGGCCACAACGGGCTCCGCGACATCATCGCTGCCATCGGCACGAAGGACTTCGTGCGCATCCGCCTCGGCCTGGGCCGCCCGCCCGGTCGCCAGGCACCGGCCGACTTCGTGTTGCACGACTTCTCCAAGGTCGAGCGCGAGACCCTGCCGAACCTGCTCGAAGACGCAGCGGATGCGATCCAGCTGATCGCAGCGGAGGGCGTCACCGCCGCGCAGCAGAAGTTCCACGCGCCCTGATCCGCCCGCGACAGTGACCGTCCCGCCCACGAGAATCGCCATTCCGGTCGAGAATCGCCGGCGTAGCGGCGACTGTCGACCGGAAAGGCAACTGTCGGCGGTGCTGCGTAGAATTGCCGGGTGACCCTCCACGGCGTAATTGCCACACTTTCGCGCGCCTCCACGTTCGACCGAGCCCTCGCGTGCGCGGGCCGCGACGCCGACTTCTCGCTCACCGAAGGCCTCAGGGCGCCCGTGCTCGCCGCGCTCCTTGAACAGCGCGCCCGGCTCGGCAAGGCCCCGGCCCTGCTGGTCATCACCGCGACCGGCCGAGAGTCCGAATACCTGAACGACAACCTCGACTGCTTCACCGAAGACGCCGAGATCATCGGCTTCCCGGCCTGGGAGACGCTCCCGCACGAGCGGCTGAGCCCGAGTGCAGAGATCGTCGGCAAGCGACTCTTCGCACTGCGGCGGATGCGGGAGTGGGAGGATACCGACCCGGCCCTTCGCCGCCCGCTCATCGTGATCGCATCCGTGCGCGCAGCCCTGCAGCCCGTCGCGGACAACCTCACCGACTTCGCGCCCGTCGTGCTCACAGCTGGCGCCCGCGGCAACGACCTGGGCGCGCTCGCCGTGCAGCTCGTTGAACTCGCGTACACCCGCGTCGACATGGTGACCCGCCGTGGCGAGTTCGCCGTGCGCGGCGGCATCCTCGACGTGTTCCCCTCGATCGCCCCGCATCCGTCCCGGGTCGAGTTCTTCGGCGACGAGGTCGAACAGATCCGCGCCTTCTCCGTTGCCGACCAGCGCTCCCTGCCCGAACCGGTCGCCTCGGTGAGCCTGCCGCCGAGCCGCGAGCTGTTGCTGAGCCCCGCCGTGCGGCAGCGCGCCCGCGAGATGCAGCACGAGTTCCCGAGCCTCGCCGGCCTCCTCGCGAAGATCGCGGAGGGCATCCCTGTCGAGGGCATGGAGAGCCTCGCGCCCGCCCTCGTCGACCGGCTCGTGCCGATCACGCACTACCTCCCCGCCGAAGCCGCCGTCGCCGTGGTCTCGCCCGAACGTGTCGCCAGCCGGGCGATCAGCCTCGCCGAGACAAACCGGGAGTTCCTCGGCGCGGCCTGGAGCGCAGCAACCGCGGGCGCCGACGCCCCGATCGACCTCGAGTCCGGCGACTTCCTCACCCTCGGCCGGCTGCGCGAATCGGTCACGCACACGGCTCCCGGCGCGCCGGCCTCCGCGCACGTCTGGTGGACCTTCAGTTCCTTCCAGGCTGCCCCGACGGATGCCCCGGTGCTGCCAGAGCACCGCGAAATCGATGAGCTCCTCACCATCAGGGTCGAGGGCGAGGCGGTCCCCAGCTTCCAAGGCAGTGTCGAGGGCGCCATCGGGCACCTCAGCAGCCGGATGAAGGACGGCTGGACCGTCGGCGTACTCGCCCAGGGTGCCGGGCTCGTCGAACGAGCCGCTGCGGTGCTCGCCGAGCACGAACTCCCGGCCCGGATCGTGACCGAATGGCCGTCAGAGCCGGAACCCGGCATCGCGTACCTGCTGAAGGCATCCGTCGACCACGGTTTCGAGCTTGCAGAGACGAAGCTCACTCTCGTCAGCGAGTCCGAGTTCTACGGCCGCACGGTCGGCTATGACGCCCGCCAGGTGAAGAAGCTCGCGAGCCGGCGCAAGAATGTCGTCGACCCGCTGCAGCTGAAGGCCGGCGATCACGTCGTGCACCAGACCCACGGCATCGGCCGGTTCGTCGAACTGACCCAGCGCGAGGTGTCGAGCGGCGGCCGGAACCCGGTCAAGACCAAGCGCGAGTACCTCGTGCTCGAGTACGCGCCGTCCAAGCGCGGGCACCCCGGCGACAAGCTCTTCGTGCCGACCGACCAGCTCGACCTTGTCAGCCGGTATATCGGCGGCGAGGCGCCCGCGCTCAGCAAGATGGGCGGCAGCGACTGGTCGAGCGCGAAGTCGAAGGCCCGGCACGCGGTGCGGGACATCGCCGTCGAGCTCGTCAAGCTCTACTCGGCACGGATGGCGAGCAAGGGGCACGCCTTCGGACCCGACACCCCCTGGCAGCGCGAGCTCGAGGAGGCGTTCCCGTTCGCGGAGACCCCCGACCAGCTCACCACGATCGACGAGGTCAAGGCCGACATGGAACGGCCCATCCCGATGGACCGGCTCCTCTCCGGCGACGTCGGCTTCGGCAAGACCGAGGTCGCCGTGCGCGCCGCGTTCAAGGCGATCCAGGACGGCAAGCAGGTCGCGATCCTGGTCCCGACCACCCTGCTCGTGCGCCAGCACATGGAGACCTTCCAGGAACGTTTCGCCGGGTTCCCGGTGCACATTCGCGCGCTGAGCCGGTTCCAGACTGAGAAGGAATCCCGGGAAACCGTCGCCGGCATCCTCGACGGCACCGTCGACCTCGTGATCGGCACCCACCGCCTCCTGACCGGGTCGATCATCTTCAAGGACCTCGGCCTCGTCATCATCGATGAGGAGCAGCGGTTCGGCGTCGAGCACAAGGACGCCCTCAAGAAGCTCAAGACCAACGTCGACATCCTCGCCATGAGCGCGACGCCGATCCCGCGCACCCTGGAGATGGCGGTCACGGGCATCCGCGAGATGTCGACCCTCGCGACCCCGCCGGAGGACCGGCACCCGATCCTCACCTTCGTCGGGCCGTACTCCGACCGGCAGGTCGCCGCCGCGATCCGGCGCGAGCTGCTCCGCGAAGGCCAGATCTTCGTCGTGCACAACCGGGTCTCGAGCATCAACCGGATCGCCGCGCACATCGCCGAACTCGTGCCGGAGGCCCGGATCGCCGTCGCACACGGGCAGCTGCCCGAGGCGCAGCTCGAACAGGTCGTCGTCGACTTCTGGGAGCGCAAGTTCGACGTGCTCGTCTCGACCACGATCATCGAGACCGGCCTCGACATCGCCAACGCGAACACCATCATCATCGACAGGGCGGACAAGTTCGGGCTGAGCCAGCTGCACCAGCTGCGCGGCAGGGTCGGCCGGGGCCGGGAGCGCGCGTACGCGTACTTCCTCTACGACGAGAACAAGCCGCTCACCGAGATCGCCCACGACCGGCTCTCGACGATCGCGGCGAACAATGAGCTCGGCGCCGGCATGCAGGTCGCCCTCAAAGACCTCGAGATCCGCGGAGCGGGCAACCTGCTCGGCGGCGAACAGGCCGGGCACATCGCCGGGGTCGGTTTCGACCTCTACCTCCGGATGATCGGCGAGGCGGTGAGCGCCTTCCGCGGCGACGTCGCAGAGGGCCAGACCGAGCTCCGGCTCGAGCTGCCCGTCGACGCGCACATCCCCGAGGACTACGTCGACAGCGAGCGCCTCCGCCTCGAGGCCTACCAGAAGCTCTCCGCGGCGAGCTCGCCGACCGCGGCCAGGGACCAGATCGACCTCGTGCTCGAGGAACTCACCGACCGCTACGGCGAACCCCCGCAGCCGGTGCAGAACCTGATCCTGGTCTCCCGGCTGCGCTGGCTCTCCCAGCAGGCCGGCCTGAGCGAGGTCGTCGCGATGGGCTCCAACCTGCGGGTCGCCTCGGCCGACCTCGCCGACTCGATGCAGGTGCGCCTGAAGCGGATGTACCCCGGCTCGCGGTACACCGTCGCAACCGGGGCGATCATGGTGCCGATGCCGCGGATCAACGACGAACCGCTCGGCGACGCGGCCCTGATCGCCTGGGCCGGCTCCCTGCTCGCCGCGATCTTCCCCCGTCCCGTCGAGGAGCCCGCTGCGCCGGGCGCCGCACCGAAGGCTGCACCCAAGGCTGCACCCAAGGCTGCACCGACGACCACGCAGAACCCCAACCCGAGGAGGAAGTCGTGACCGACGCCAGCCCGATCGACACCCCGATCGACGTCCTGATCCGGACGGTCGCGCGGCTGCGCGCCCCCGACGGCTGCCCCTGGGACATGGAGCAGACCCACGCCTCCCTCGTGCCCTATCTGCTCGAGGAAAGCCATGAGCTGGTCGAGGCGATCGAGGCCGGTGGCCGCGAGGAACTCCTCGAGGAACTCGGCGACGTGCTCTACCAGGTGCTCTTCCACGCCGACCTCGCCGCACACACCGCCGGCGAGGACTTCGACCTGCAGGATGTCGCCGCGAGCCTCACCCGGAAACTCGAGGGCCGGCATCCGCACGTCTTCGGAGACCTCGACCTCGCGACCGCCGACGACGTCGCCGCGGCGTGGGACGGTTTCAAGGCCACCGAGAAGCCCGGCCGCACGAGTGTGCTCGACGGAATCCCTCAGGGCATGCCCGCTCTCGCCCTGGCGGACAAGGTGCTCGGGCGCGCCCAGAAGATCGGGCTGCTCGATGCGGACGGCGCCGACTTCCCGCTCCCGCTCGAGAGCGAGGACGAGCTCGGCCCGCTGCTGCTCGCGATCGTCTCCGCGGCGAAGGCTCGCGGCCTCGACTCAGAACGCGCCCTGCGCACCGCCGTGCGCGGGCTCCAGGACGAGATCCGTTCCGCAGAGCTCGACAGCGCAGAGCTCGACCGTGCGGGGCTCGACAGTGCGGGGTTCGACGGCGCGGCGGATGCCTCGACCGACTTCTCGGATGCCGGCATCATCGGGCTCCCCGCCGACAACGACTGAATCGCCACAGGGCCGGGCCGCCCGGCCCGACCTGAGACAATGGATTCCATGGCAACACAGGTGACCCCGCCGCGCGGCATGCGCGACTTCCTCCCCGCTGAGAAGGCCGGTCGCGAGCACGCGCTCGGTGTGATCCGGCGCAGTTTCGCCGCGCACGGCTTCGACGAGATCGAGACCCCCGTCATGGAAGACTCCGCCCGGTTGCACTCCGGCCTCGGCGGCGACAACGAGAAGCTCGGCTTCGCGGTGCTCAAGCGCGGACTCGCCCCTGCCGATGCCCTCGCCGCCGCGGAGTCCGGCGACCTGCTCGGCCTCGCCGACCTCGGCCTCCGCTTCGACCTCACCGTCCCGCTCGCCCGGTTCTACGCGACGCACCGCGCCGCCCTGCCCACGGTGTTCCGGGCGATCCAGATCGCCCCCGTCTGGCGGGCCGAACGCCCGCAGAAGGGCCGGTACCGCCAGTTCGTGCAGTGCGACATCGACATCATCGGCGAGGCGGGCCCGCTCGCCGAGATCGAGCTCATCACCGCGACGATGGCCGCCCTCGACGCCCTCGGCCTCACCGGCTGCTCGGTGCGCATCAATGACCGCCGCATCCTCACCGCCCTGCTCGCTTACTGGCAGGTCCCGGCGGATCTGTTCGAGCGGGCCCTGATCACGATCGACAAGCTCGACAAGATCGGCGTCGACGGCGTCGTCACCGAACTCGACAGCCTCGGCATCCCCACCGACGGCATCGCGGAAACCCTCCGCTCGATCGCCTCCGCAGGCTGGGACCTGCTCGGTTCGGCCACGGGACCCGATGCCTCCGCAGCACCCGCCTGGCTCGACCGGGCCGCATACGCCGACCTGCTCGCCCTCCGCGACGCGCTCCCCGGCGCCGACCTTGTGTTCGACCCGACGCTTGTGCGCGGCATGGGCTACTACACCGGAACGATCTTCGAGATCGCGCACCCCGATCTCGGCTACTCGCTCGGCGGCGGCGGCCGGTACGACGGAATGATCGGCCGATTCCTCGGCGTCGACGTTCCCGCGTGCGGCTTCTCGATCGGCTTCGAACGCATCGTCGACCTGCTCGGCGGCACCGGCGCGTCCGCCGAGAACGCCGTTGTGCTCATTCACGAGAAGGACGCGGCCCCCGGTCGCCTCGTCGCCCTGAAAACCGCACTCGTCGCCGAGGGCTTGCGCGTGCGGCTCGAACACCGCACCAAGAACCTCAAGGCCCTGCTCGGTCGTGCCGCCGAGGCGGGCTACGGGCGGTACGCCTTCGTCACCGATGAAACAGCGGATGCCGCCGGACTCGATTTCCGCCCGCTCGCTGGCTGATTCCCGCGCTCGGAGCCTCCGTCGCTAGACTGTTACATGATTGGAACACAGTGACGTCTTCCTGCACGTTCCCCCCATACCAACACCCCACCCATTAGGAAATAACAGGAAACAGGAGATAGCTGTGGCTCTCATTGAGGCAGTAGTAGCGCGCGAGATTCTCGACTCCAGAGGCAACCCGACCGTCGAGGTCGAGGTATTGCTTGATGACGGCTCCGTCAGCCGTGCCGCCGTTCCGTCGGGCGCATCCACCGGTGCGTTCGAAGCTTATGAACTTCACGACGGCGACAAGTCGCGTTACCTCGGCAAGGGCGTCCTCAAGGCCGTCGACGCCGTTATCGACGAGCTCGGCCCGGCAGTCGAGGACCTCGACGCCACCGACCAGCGCATCGTCGACGCCGTACTTATCGAAACCGACGGCACCGAGAACAAGCACCGCGTCGGCGCCAACGCCATCCTCGGCGTGAGCCTGGCCGTCGCCAAGGCCGCAGCGACCTCGGCCGGCCTGCCCCTGTTCCGCTACCTCGGTGGCCCGAATGCGCACACCCTTCCGGTCCCGATGATGAACATCATCAACGGTGGCTCGCACGCCGACAACGACGTGGACATCCAGGAATTCATGGTTGTCCCGCTCGGTGCAGAGTCCTTCGCCGAGGGCCTCCGCTGGGGCACCGAGACGTATCACGCCCTGAAGGCCCTCCTCAAGTCGAAGGGCCTCTCCACCGGCCTCGGCGACGAGGGTGGATTCGCTCCGAACCTCCCGAGCAACCGTGCCGCACTCGACCTCATCGTCGAAGCCATCACCAACGCCGGCTACACGCCCGGCAAGGACATCGGCCTGGCACTCGACTGCGCCGCGTCCGAGTTCTACAAGGACGGCGTCTACCACTTCGAGGGCAAGGAACTTTCTGCCCAGGAGCTGTCCGCGTACTACGTCGACCTCGTCAAGTCCTACCCGCTCGTGTCGATCGAAGACCCGCTCGAGGAAGACGACTGGGATGGCTACGTGCACCTCACCGCCGAAATCGGCGGCCTCGTGCAGATCGTCGGAGACGACCTGTTCGTGACCAACCCGGAGCGTCTCGCCAAGGGCCTGGCCCTCGGCACGGCCAACTCGATCCTCGTCAAGGTCAACCAGATCGGTACCCTCACCGAGACGCTCGACGCCGTTGCCCTCGCGCAGCGCGCCGGCTACACGACCGTCATCTCGCACCGCTCCGGTGAGACCGAAGACACCTTCATCGCCGACCTCGCGGTCGCGACGGATGCCGGCCAGATCAAGACCGGAGCGCCTGCCCGCTCCGAGCGCGTTGCCAAGTACAATCAGCTGCTGAGGATCGAAGAAGAGCTGGGCGAGGCCGCCGTGTACGCGGGCCGCTCCGCCTTCCCCCGTTTCAAGGCCTAGTTTCGACTGGAGCTCTCGAAGCGCGGGGTGAATCCCGCGCTTCGAGGGCTCTGTTTTTTTATCCGGTGAGAACCGGCGAGGATCCGCGAAAGGAGTTGCCATGGCCGCGAAACGCACCGAACGGCAGCCCGTCGCGCTCGGCTTCGACGAGACCCCGATGAGCGGCTGGCTTCGCGGCCTGCGCCTGTCCGGGTTCTCGCTCATGATGATGGGCATCCTCATCCTCGCGGTCGTCGTGCTCGCCCCCGGCCTGCGCACCTACGGTGAGCAGCAGCAGGAAATCAGCCGGCTCACCGCGGACGTCAACAAGCAGCAGACCACCGTCGACCAGCTCAAGACCGAGCGGGAGCGCTGGAACGACCGCACATACGTCACGACCCAGGCCCGTGCCCGGCTGTCCTATGTGCTGCCAGGCGACGTGAGCTTCCTCGTGATCAACGACCTGCCGCTGCCGGCCGCCGCTGCCGCCGCGCCCGCCGCGACCACGGCCATCCAGAACACCGACATCGATTGGGTATCGTCCATGTTCGCTTCCGTCATGACCGCCGGCCTCGCCCCCCAGGCCACCCAGTGACCCGGCCGCCGTTCGCGCCCGTCACCGCCGACGACCTGAAGATCGTCAGCGCACAGCTCGGCCGCCCGGCCCGCGACGCCGTCGGCATCGCGGCGCGCTGCGTGTGCGGAGCTCCCACCGTCGTCGCCACCGCGCCCCGGCTGAGCGACGGCACGCCGTTCCCCACGCTCTACTACCTGACCCACCCGGCCGCGACCGCGGCGCTCTCCTTCCTCGAAGCGACCCAGGTGATGAACGAGTTCAATCAGCTGCTCGCCGACGATGAGGCCGTCCACGACCAGTACCGCCGCGCCCACGCGGGATTCCTCGCCGATCGCGCCATGCTCGGCGACGTACCCGAGATCGCCGGCATCTCCTCCGGCGGCATGCCCGACCGGGTCAAGTGCCTGCACGCCCTCGCCGCACACTCGCTCGCCGCAGGCCCCGGCGTCAACCCGATCGGTGACCTCGCGCTCGCGCGGGCAGCCTGGACTCCGGCCGTCTGCGAGTGCCTCGACTATTCCGCGGCGGACGCGTGACCCGTTCCCTGCTGCAGAGGCGCCTCGGCGCCGCGCTCGCGGTGGCTCTGACCGTTGTCCTGGGAGGCGCCTCCGTCGTCGGCGACGCGGCACCCGCGCACGCCGACCAGGTGCGCGACCTCGAGTACTGGCTCAACGACTACGGTTTCACTCAGGCCTGGGCAACGACCAAGGGCGCCGGCGTGACGGTCGCCGTGATCGACACCGGGGTGAGCACGAGCGTCCCCGAACTCGCCGGCGCCGTCGTCGGTGGCACGGATGTCTCGGGCCTGGGCTCGAGCAACGGCCAGACCCCGGTGGGTGACGGCAGCGAGCACGGCACCCTGGTCGCATCCCTGATGGCCGGCCGCGGTTCCGCGGACGGGACAGGAGTCATCGGCGTCGCACCCGAGGCGTCCATTCTCGCGGTGTCGGTCGCATTCGGGAGCAGCGGCGCAAAGCTCAGCAACGACGACCAGATCGCGGCAGGCATCCGCTGGGCCGTCGACCATGGCGCCGACGTGATCAACATGTCGCTGACCCGGAACACCCTCGACTGGCCGTCGAGCTGGGACGACGCCTTCCTGTACGCGTTCCAACATGACGTCGTCGTCGTGGCCGCGGCCGGAAACCGGGGGAGCGGCACCACGGAGGTCGGCGCCCCGGCGACGATCCCCGGCGTGCTCACCGTCGGGGGCGTCGACCGCAACAAGACCGCGAGCTTCGACGCCTCCTCACAGGGCATCACCATCGCCGTCGCCGCCCCGAGCGAACAACTCGTCGGCGTGGTGCCGAACGGCGGGTACGTGCAGTGGAGCGGCACGAGTGCCTCCGCCCCGATCGTCTCCGGCCTCGTCGCCCTCGTGCGCGCCGCCTACCCGAAGCTCAACGCCGCCGACGTGATGAACCGGGTGATCGCGACCGCCAACCCGAACGGCCACGTCGTCCCCAGCCCCGTCTACGGCAACGGCCTGATCGATGCGGCCGCCGCGGTCACCGCGTCCGTGGCGCCCTCGACGTCTCCGACACCGACGGCCCTGCTCCAGGACTGGATCCACCTGCACCGGCGCATCGACACGGTCCCGACGAAAGCACCGACGGCCGCACCCGTTGCCCGCGCCGTGCCGAGCAGCGACCCGCCGCTGCCGACCGACACCGCCGCGAGTCCCTGGCTGCCGACCGAGCTGACCCTGACCTATATCACCGTTCCGCTTCTCGTCCTGTTGGGGTTTGCTATCCTAGTAACGCTGTTCGGCATAGGTGCTCTTCGGCGGCTCAAGCGAAATCGATCGAATCGGTAAGTTTTCGCATATTCCATCATGTAGGAGGACCCTTATCGTGCCAAAAATTCTCGTTGTCGGTGGCGGCTACGCGGGCTTCTACACCGCTTGGAAGCTTGAGAAGTGGCTGCGAAAAGGCGAGGCCGAGGTCACCATGGTCGACCCCCTCCCGTACATGACCTACCAGCCCTTCCTCCCCGAGGTTGCCGCCGGCTCGATCGAAGCCCGTCACGCCGTGGTCGCGCACCGCCGTCACCTCTCGAAGACGAACGTCGTCACCGCGAAGGTGACCCACATCGACCACGCGTCGAAGACCGCGACGATCACCCCGCCGGTCGGCGAGCCGTATGAGTTCCACTACGACATCGTCGTCGTCACCGCAGGAGCCGTCTCGCGCACCTTCCCGATCCCCGGGGTCGCCGACCAGGCGCTCGGACTCAAGACCATCGAGGAAGCCGTCGCCATCCGCGACACTGTGCTCACCAACTTCGACAAGGCCTCCCTGCTCCCCGCCGGACCCGAGCGCGACCGCCTGCTCACCTTCGTCGTCATCGGCGGCGGCTTTGCCGGCATCGAGGTCTTCGCCGAACTGCGCTCGTTCGCGACCTCGCTGCTGGGGTCCTACCCGCAGATCGGGTTCGACGACATCCAGTTCCACCTCGTCGAGGCGATGGGCCGGATCATGCCCGAGGTGTCCGTGCCGACGAGCCTGTGGGTCATCGACAACCTCGACAAGCGCGGTGCGAAGATCCACCTGAATACCCAGCTGACGAGCGCCGTCGACGGCGTCGTCGAGCTCTCCACCGGCGAGAAGTTCGAGACCGACCTGATCGTCTGGACCGCCGGCGTGATGGCGAACCCCGGCATCGTGCGTCACACCGACCTCCCCATCGAGGAACGCGGCCGCCTGCAGGTGCGCCCCGACCTCCGCGTCGGCACCGCCGACGAGATCATCGAAGACGCCTGGGGCGCCGGCGACATCACCGCCGTCCCCGACCTCAGCGGCGGGGGAGTCGGCGGTTTCTGCGTTCCGAACGCCCAGCACGCGGTGCGTCAGGGCAAGCTCATGGCCAAGAACATCGTCGCCGTCCTCCGCGGCGAGGGCCCCAAGGACTACATCCACAAGAACCTCGGGGCCGTCGCCGGTCTCGGTGTCGGACAGGGTGTCTTCCAGTCCGGCAAGCTGGCCATCAAGGGCCCGCTTGCCTGGATCGCGCACCGCGGCTACCACGGCCTCGCCATGCCGAGCTGGGAGCGCAAGCTGCGCGTCGTCTGGGGCTGGGTGAACAACTTCTTCCTCGGTCGCGACATTGTGTCCCTCGCCGCCGTCGAGACCCCGCGCGCCGTGTTCGTCGAGTTCGCCTCCCGCCCGAAGCCCGCCGCGGGTGCCGCGGCGCCGGCGAAGGCCGCTTCCGCTGCGGTCACGCCGCCTGCACCGGTCACCGTGCCGGCAGCGCCTGCCGCCGCCGCCCCGGCAGCCAAGGTCACGGCGCCCCGCGCGCCGCGCAAGACGCCGGTCAAGGCTCCCGCCGCCGCGCCTGCGACCGTGGCAACGGATGCCGCGACCGAGGCGACCACGCCCGCCAAGTAAGCGGCTGCTCCGGCAGCACCTACGCTTGAAGCGTCGGAGTCCGTTCGGACTGAGTTCTCTCAGCCCGGATGTACTCGGACGCGCCCCCGTAGCCCAATGGCAGAGGCAGACGACTTAAAATCGTCACAGTCTGGGTTCGAGTCCCAGCGGGGGCACCATCATCCGGCACCGAACGTCCGCCTGATTCCGTGGAAGTTCGTCGCTCTGGAGGGTCCGCTCGGGGCTCCTGTGCACACTGGCCGCGTAGGCGAGTGTTGCCCAGTTCGTGCCGTGGTCCCGCATCAGCCGCATCGGTCCGCGGCTTCCGGCGTGGTCCAGCTTCCGCGAATGCCGGTCCATCCCCAAGTCATGGGGCAGACGGGCTCACTCAGAACGGATTGCTGCACGGCGGCAGTCCTCCTCGTCGGCGGGATCACGGCCGCACAAGCTGGTTCGCGCTGCGCAGCACCGTCGGTGCGGTCAGGGTCGCACAGTCGAGCTCGACCTCGGAGCGGACGCTGAACACCGCACTCTCACCCGGGAGCAGCGTGATCAGCATGTCGTCGACCCGCGCGGCCGGGTCCACCTTGTCCACCAAAACGGCAAGATCGCGGGTGAGTGTTGCGGCCGTCACCGTGAGGCGATAGCCGTCTGCGACCTGTTCGAGCGACGATGACATTAATGGGGCTCCGAGCCGGGTATCGCGGGGCTCGGCGAAGAACCAGTGGCCACGCACCCCGGTGAGCTCGGCCCTGAGGAGTTCCGCTGCCGCATCCGTTGTCGTGGAGACGGATGCGGGCAGCGGCACGGTCACCGTGGACCGCGCGGGCAGGGTGACCTGTTCCGCGTGCTCGGCGAGCACGATTCCCGCGTCTGTGAGGCGTCGGACGATGAGCTCGCCCGACCACGGTGAAGCCTCGTCGTTGACGATGACCACGGCCAGCGTTCCTCCGGCGCGCGGTTGAATGGTCACCAGCCTGTCGGCGTACGCGTGGCGGATCGCGTAGAGCAGCGGCTTGGGTCGCCCATAGCCGTCGACGGCCGCCCAGGACGTGACCGGCCAGCAGTCGTTGAGCTGCCAGACGATGCTGCCCATGCAGTGTGGGTGCAGGGAACGGAAGTGTTCGATGGCGGTGCCGATGGCGTTGGCCTGGTTGAGTGACATCGCCCAGTGCCAGTCGTCGATGTCGTCGGGCAACGGGTAGTGGGCAAGCAGGCCGTCGGTGAGCTTCACGTTGCCCTCCATCGCCTTCTGGTGCACCAGCATGCCGGGGGACTCGGGAGTGAGCGGGGAGTCGCTGATCGATGCGCGCATGGTCGACCAGGTCGGTGGGCCCTGCCAGCCGAACTCGGCCACGAAGCGGGGCGTGTACTCACGGTATGCGGGGTAGTCGCGTTGGTTCCACAGGTCCCAGATGTGCATCGTGCCGTTGTCCGGATCGTTCGGCGTGAGTGTTCCGTCACGGCCGAGACCGTCGGTGCCGCCCGGGTTGAACGGGCTTCCCGGCGTGTATCCGATGTGCGGCGCCAGTTCGGCCACGATGCGCGGGAAGAGCTCGTAGTAGTAGCCCGCGCCCCAGGTCTTGCCATCCAGTCTCTTCTTCCAGTTCCACTCCTCGTGGCCCCAAAGGTTCTCGTTGTTGCCGTTGAACACGATCAGCGACGGGTGCGACGCCAGCCTGGCCACGTTGTCGCGCGCCTCCGCTTCGATCTCGCCGGACAGGGGCGCCTCTTCGGCATAGGCGGCGCACGCCAGCAGGAAATCCTGCCAGGTGAGCATGCCGCGTTCGTCGCAGAGCTCGAAGAAGTCGTCCGCCTCGAAAATACCGCCGCCCCAGACCCGGAGCAGGTTGATGTTGGCGAATTCGGCCTGTTCGATCCGGTCCTTGTACCGGGCCCGGTCGACACGGTGTGGAAAGGAATCGTCGGGGATCCAGTTGGCTCCGCGAACGAAGACCGGCCGCCCGTTGACGGCGATCGTGAACGGTGTCCCCGTCGCATCCGGTTCTGTCTCGAACGACACGGTGCGGAAGCCTACTCGCCGATGTGCTGAATCGAGTTCGCCCGATTCGGCGTCGTCCGCGCCCGAACCGTGCAGCGTCACGTCGACGTCATAGAGCGGCTGCTCGCCATAGCCGCGCGGCCACCACAGCGACACCTCTGCAACATGCAGTGTCACCACCGCGCTCGTTTGGCCGGCGTTCAGAGTGGCCGAGCCGGCCACGCCTCCGATGGATGCCGTCACGATGAGATCTGCATCGCTCGCCCGGGCGACCTCGACGTGCAGTGCTACCGTGCCCGAGTGCCGGGCCGTCCCGTCTGCCCGAACAAGGGTGTCCACGGTGGCGATCGGGCGCACGGACTCGAACCGCGCCGTCGCCCAGCATTCGAGGGCGACCGGGCGCCAGATACCCGATGTGCTCGTGTCGATGCCCCAGTCCCAGCCGAAGCTGCAGGCCATCTTGCGGATCGCGTTGTACGGGTGGTGGTTCACGTGCGAGCGATAGCCGAGTTCGAGGCTGGCGGCATCCGCCGCCCGGATCGGAGAGGAGAACGTGACGGCGAGCTCGTTGAGGCCGGCGCGCAGGTGGGTGCGCAGGTCGAATCGGTAACGGCGGTGCATATTCCTTGTCACGCCGATCCGGTGGCCGTTGAGTTCAACCGTCGCGATCGTGTCGAGACCGTCGAAGACGATCTCGCTCTGGGTGCTGCCGTTCGGCTGCCAGACGAAGGTCATAGTGTATCGCCAGTCAGTGAGTCCGATCCAGCCGAGCAACTGCTCATTGCCGTCGAGGTACGGGTCGGGGATGAGGCCCGCGGCGAGGAGGTCGGTGTGCACCGAGCCCGGAACGGTTGCCGGAATTGTGTGCTGGCGCACGGCCGGGGGGACAGGGCCGTCGAGCGCGGTGACGGTCCAGTCGGCGAGGAGGCGCCGAATCGGGTGGCTCGTGGGCACGATGGCCTGGCTGGTCGTGTCAGTCATTATTTGGTGGCTCCCAAGGTGACGCCGTTGTAATGAATCGCTGGAGCCTCAGCGGCAGGCTGGTCAGCGAGGCACTCGCACCAGCGGGGCGAGTGCCTCGCCGAGTGCCGTCACGACACCGGGCACATGGCCGTTGAGGGGGGCGTTCACGATGACACCGTCAACACCCGCATCGAGGATCTCGGTCTGAACTCGCTCCGCAACCGTGGTCGCCGTGCCCACGAAGGCGCGGCTACGTCGTTCCTCGGGCAGCGACTGCAGAATAGCGTCTGCCTCAGCCTGAGTCTCGACGATCACCGCGCTGGCGAGGTAGCTCGTCTTCAGCGTCGACGGATCGCGGTCGATCTCTTCGGCGCGCTGCTTCAGAACCCGCAGCTTATGCGGCAGGTCGTCGATCGCGCAGATGATGTTCATGTGGTCGGCGTATCGCGCCGCCAGGCGAAAGGTCTTGCGCTCGCCCTGCCCGCCCAGCATGATCGGGATGCTCTCACGGAACCGTGGCACGTTCATCGCCCCGTGCGCCCGGTACCACTTGCCCGTGACCTCGGGCCGCTCGTCGCGCAGCATGGGGTGGATGATCTGCAGAGCTTCGTCGAGCTTCTCGAAGCGCTCCGTGAAGGTATCGAAATCGAAACCGAGCTGTTCGTGCTCGAGCTCGAACCAGCCAGCCCCGATGCCGAGGATTGCGCGGCCGTGGCTGATCACGTCGAGGGTGGTGACGGTTTTGGCGAGCAGGGTCGGGTTGCGGTACGTGTTGCCGGTCACGAGCGCGGAGAGTTGGATGGTGCTGGTCGACACCGCCAGCGCGGCCAGCGTCGAGTACGCCTCCATCATCGGCTGATCGGGCGTGCCGATGCCGGGCAGCTGATAGAAGTGGTCCATCACCAGAACCGTGTCGAATCCGCTGGCCTCCGCTTCGCGCGCCTGGGCGGCGACGGTGTCGAACAGCGACTCGACGCCGCCCGGATAGGTGAAATTAGGAATCTGATATCCGAGCGAGATCGTCATATCGCCAACGTTACGACACGACGCCGCCACCCCGGTAGACCCGGGTGCGCTGGGACGGGCTGAGCGCACGCGTCCGGAAGGGCTCGACAGAGGTCTTGACAGCACACTTGTTTTTTGCAAGTATGACGTCAATCTACATGGAAACCTCTACAAGGAGACACGATGACCGCGATGTTCGTCAACCTGCCGGTGACCGACCTGGAGCGCGCGAAAGCGTTTTACACGGCGCTCGGATTCACCATCAACCCGGCCTTCTCGGACCACAACGCAGCCTGCGTCGTCGTCGAGGAAGACCACAGCTACTTCATGATCCTGGTCCGCGAGTATTTCCAGACCTTCACCGACCTTCCGATCGGAGATCCGGCCGTGAACCCCTCTGTGTCGACCGCAATCTTCCTCGACAGTCGCGAGGCGGTGGACAAGGCCGTCACCGACGGCGTCGCCGCTGGAGGCTCTGAGCCCAAACCGGCGTCGGACTACGGCTTCATGTACCAGCGCCAGCTGAACGACCCCGACGGCAACTTCCTCGAGTTCGGCTGGATGGACCCGGTAGCAGCCGCTCAAGGCCCCGAAGCCTTCGCGAATCAGCAGGACTGAGGTCGATGGCCGCACGCGACTATGGTCAATACGGTGGCGTCACGCGAGGCCTGGAGCTTGTGGGAGAGCGCTGGACCCTGCTCATCGTCCGCGACCTGCTCGTCGGGCCGCGCCGCTACGGCGAACTCGCCGGGGGACTCGCTCGGATCCCGAGCAACATCCTGGCCGTACGGCTGAAGGAACTGCAGGCGGCGGGCATCATCCGACGGGTGCCTCACTCGCGCGTCATCGTCTACGAGCTGACGCCGTACGGCCGTGAGCTCGAGCCCGTGGTGCTCGCACTCGGGGCGTGGGGCTTCAAGTCCCTGGGCGATCCGCGGGAGGAGCAGGTGATCACCCCCGACGCGATGACGATGGACCTCCGGACCGCCTTTCGGCCGCAGGTCGCGGAGCAGCTCCCGGCGACCGCGTATGCAGCGCGGTTCGGTCATGCCGAGCTTCTGATCCGAGTGGTCGGCTCCACCCTCGATGTGACGCGCGGGGACGGGCCCGTCGACCTCGCCTTCGCCGCTGGGCCGGGCATCCGTCGGCTCATTTCCGGTGAGCTTGCCCCGAAGCGCGCGATCGAGACCGGGGTCGTCGAGGTGCTGCGCGGTCGCCGGGCCCTCCTCGGTCGCTTCGCGAGCACGTTTCACCTGGCGGCCTGAGCCGAGCGCGGTACCGCTATGGCTGCACCCGGAATGCTCAGCGTCTGGACCTGGGGTCGCGGCCCGGCGTAGTGTGTCCGGCATGTCGCTGTTCTGGGAAGAAGTCGTCGTTGACTGTCGCGACCCGAAAGTGCTCGGGCGATGGTGGCAGGAGGCACTCGGCTGGATCGTGGTCGGCGAGAGCGACGACGAGCTTGAACTCGCCGCGGCTGAGGGTGGGCACCCGACCCTGCTGTTCGGCGTTGTGCCCGAGGGAAAGACCGTGAAGAACCGTCTCCACCTCGACTTCGTCCCGGACGACCAGGCCGCCGAGGTCGGGCGTCTGCTCGGTCTCGGGGCGACTCGTGCGGACGTCGGACAGCGGGACGTGTCCTGGGTGGTCCTCGCGGACCCGGAGGGCAACGAGTTTTGTGTGCTGTCCGCCCGCCGACCGTCCTGAAGCCTGGCCGGATCATCACGTGCGAATCGGCGGAGTGCGCCGTGTCAAGGTGTGGTGTTGTATTGCAGTCGGATTGTGGAGCCCCGACACGCGTTCTGGTTCACTGATTTGTCGACGAGGCTGATGACGGCGCCGGTGAATTCGAGGGTGTCGTGCGCTGCCAGGACTCGGTCGACTCGCATGCGCGGTTTGTCGATCACGTAGTCGCTTGCGTCGCAACTCCCTGCTGCAGCACCGTGTGCCTTGCCGAGGGCGACGATAATGAACGTGATGGCGTTGATTAAGGTGCTCATCGGCATCGTTGGTTATGTTCCCTCGGATTTCGACCGGAGGCCTACCGGGTGCCAAACCCTGGAGTGCTGATGTCTGACGGATGCTCAATGTCTCGACGGAGCTTACACAATCGGTAGTTGTTGACGGGGTCCACCGCGAACGCCACAAGCGTGGGGGATGTGATCGTGACCGGTCTGCTCGGATCTCCGACGGCGGTCCACGACCGGTAGGCAGCGACGGCGGTATACGTGAAGGTGCCCTCACTCGGCGTGTGATCGACACACGAGTTTGTCGTGAGCAGGGCCCCCGAAGCCGAGTTGCGTGCGGGCACGTAGTTTGTCCCGTCGCTTCGAGTGACGAAGTACCTAGTCGCTCCCGTCGACCCCGTCCACGTGACAGGAACATCGGAAGCGCTCGTCGACAGCACGACGATGCTGGTCGGGGCAGGTAGCGTTCCGGTCGTGGCCGTCCCTGACCAGACCCCAGCGCTCTGCGACGTGGCGAACGCCGGGGAGGACTGGATCGGTGAGTGGCCGCAGAGGGCACCCACGGCCATCAGTCGGACGTTCCGTGCGGGGAATCGACTCGTCCGAGAGATGGAATGGTCAGTCGGAGAGGCTGCACCCCCGAGGGGATCGCTCGCCGGTCATCGCGGCCACATGGCACTCTTCTGGTTTTCGGGTGATCACCCACATCTCCGGCGATGGATCAGGTATTCCGGAAATGGGGTGCGTGATCGTACCTGCCTCGGTTGTTTCAGGAGGATCCGCGACGACCGTGCGAGGAAATACAGCGGGACCGTCACGTTCTTGCAGGCATCCTGCACGGTGGCCAGGTCGTTCACTCCTACCGTGGGCAAGCCGAGACCTCAGGCGCAGTGCCGCCCGCACCAAAACCCGCGTTGTCGCAATGTTGCCGCAAGATCACCCGAAGACCCCCAAACGGGGCACGCGCCCGTGTTACTGTCCTAATGCCTGAGCAATATGGCACAGCAATCACAGCGTGGGAACGCAGTCACGTGTCGTCTTCCGCACCCTTCCCAAAGCCGTGTTTGTTCTCCTTTGTTGTTCTTTCCTTTCTCTTCGCAGTCGGCGTCCTGCCGCCGCGAGGTGTGAACCAGCGTCTAGACCGCCCGTCTGGCATCCCTCGCCGTGAAAGGCACTCATGCTGCGCGCAAAATTCCACTCCTCTGATCCGGTCGCCTTCGAATCGTCCCGTCGGGCCCTGAACGGTGTTCTCGGCACCATCACGGTGACCGCCGTAATCCTTGGCCTTTCGTCAGCACCGGCGTTCGCCTCGACCACGACCGTTCCCGTCGATCTGGGCGCTGCTTCCAGCTACTCAGTCTTGGCCGGGGAAGCAGTGACGAATGGGGGTGCCAGCGTTATCCCCGGCAATGTGGGGGTCAGCCCCGGCGTCGACATGACCGGAATCGCCACGGCCACGGTCGGCGGAAGCGTTCATTCGAACGACGCAGCTGCAGTCGCCGCGCATGACGCTCTCGTCAAGGCCTATGACGCGACGGTGCTGCTCACCCCGGCCACCACGATTCCTGGCGCCTTGGGCGGCCTCACAATCACTCCTGGCGTTTACGGCAGTGTTGCCGCGTTCAGTATGACGAGTGTTCTCACTTTTGATGCGCAGAACGACACGAATGCCTACTTCGTGCTCAAGTCCAGCGCAGCATTGAACACGACTGCGTCGACCACCATGGTGCTCGCCAACGGAGCGCAGTCCTCGCACATCTTCTGGCAGGTCGCCGGTGCGGTGACGCTCGGAGCGTCCTCGCATTTCGTCGGCACAATCATGAGTGCCGCTGCCGTCACGGTCGGCGCCGGCACCAGCGTTGACGGTCGAGCGCTGAGCACCACAGCAGCCGTTACCCTGAGTAACAATTCTTTCGGAGCCCTCGACGCACCGCCCGTGACACCTACTCCGACTCCGTCGGCTACTCCGTCGGCTACTCCGTCGGCTACTCCGTCGGCTACTCCGTCGGCTACTCCGACTCCGTCGGCTACTCCGACTCCGTCGGCTACTCCGTCGGCTACTCCGACTCCGTCGGTCACCATCACCCTTACGGGTGGTAGCAGCCTGGTCACCAACGACCGCACCCCGACGATCAGCGGCACATCCACCGCCGCAGTTGGGACGGCCGTCACGGTCACGCTCGGCAAGCAGGTCCTGACCACCACCGTCCGCGCCAATGCAGCTTGGTCCGTCACCGCGGCCAAAGTTCCGGAGGGGCTGTACACCGTTGTAGCCTCGGTGGGCACTCCTTCGGGAGGCACGGTCACCGCGAAGCAGTCCCTGACCATCGATTCGACGGCGTGGTTGATCAAGATCAATGGCGGTGCGAAGGCATCCACGACGAACAACAGCCCCGTCGTCTCCGGCACCACCACGGCTCCCGCAGGCACCCTGGTCACCGTGGTTCTCGGAGCGCAGACCCGCACGGCAGTTGTCGCCGGCGTTGGAACCTGGGCTGTCACCTTCGGCCAGATCGCCGTGGGCGTCGTCACCGTCAGGGCGTCGACAACGGATGCCGCCGGAAATGTTGGTTCGCGCACGCAGAGATTGACCGTCGACGTGGTCCCGGCGGTTCCGTCTCTCCCGATCGACGGGACTTGGATTGTGGACTACGCTGACCAGGTCATCCAGGGCACGACGAGCGCGGCCGTGGGCACCCGGGTTACCGTGACGGTTGCCAGCCAAGTGCTCACAGCATTCGTCCAGCCCGGCGGCATGTGGGGAATCCGACTCAACCGCCTGCCGAACTCGACCTATACCGTGAAGGTTGATGTGCTGGACGTTGCAGGCCGCTCCGGCTCCGCGAACATGACGTTGACAGTCCGGGCGACCGGTGCGGGAACGAGCGAACCCGTGGTCACTCAGGGCTGTGCTGCCCTTTCCGGCAACGAAGACGCGGTCGTCATCGTCGGCGGCCAGAGCCTCTCGGCTTCCATCCACCAGTACGGTGTCTGGAGCATGCAGCCTGCGCAGGCGGCCGATTGCGACTACGTCGTCGTGCAGTCGATTGCGGACCAGTCCGGCGACACCGGTGCTTACAGTCGTGTGCTCGCCACGAACAATTCAGCCGCCGTCGTTGCAATCCTTGGCGGAGCAGTAGCAACGGCGAACAACGCCGTGCGCACCCTCGCCGGAACGTCGACCGCATCTCCCGGCTCCATTGTCCGGATCCGGATGTCTGGTCAAACCATGATGACAACCGTCAGGCCGGACGGAACCTGGTCGGTATTCCGAAACGACTTCGCCAACGGCGCGCATCAACTGGTCGTAGCCGTCACCGATCGACAGGGAGCCGTCGGCTATGCGGTCCAGTCGCTGACCTTCATCAGCCGGTAGTCCGCACACGACCCTGAACCGATCGAGCGAGAAGTCGAGCGCCTGCTCGGCCTTGGTGCGACCCGTGCCGAGTCCGGTCAGGAACGGGTGCTGATGGGACGCGGGCTGGGATTCCAACTGCTTCCCATCGACACGATCGATCCCGCCAAGGTCGAGAAGACCTTCGTCCTCGATCAGGGCAGCGATGCCGATCACGCCCGCCAGCTTCTTGCCTCGGTGCCGTATCCGGTGATCGAAGCCGTCACGACGGCCGTCGACGAGGCCGAAAGGACCCTGGGCCGAAGCCTCGGTCGCCGATTGCCGCTCGCCATCATCGACCACATCCAATTCGTGCTCGAACGGATGCAGAAAGGCATCCGCATCCCCACGACGTCGATGCCCGAATTGCGCGTCCTCCATCCGCAGGAGTTCGCCGCCGCGACGGCAATGGCCCGATCGGTCAGCGTGAGCCTGGACACCGCCCTCCCGGATGAGGAAGCGGTGTTCCTCATCGTGCATCTCCTCACCGCGACCAGGGACGAGCCCAATGGAACCGCGGCACTGCTCGGCACTGCTCTTCCGTCGGGTGCAGCACGTGGTGACGACGGTCGAGGGCGGCCTCGGCGTGCACCTCGACACGGCGAGCCCGGACTACGCGCGGTTCATCCTGCGCATCCAATTCCTCCTGCAGCGGCTCGTGGCGAAGTCGATGATGCGCGGCTCGGACACGTCCTTCTTCGAATTCGCCAAACACAGCTACCCCCGCTCCTACGCCATCGCCGCCGACGTCAAGTCGTACGTCAGTGCCGCCACGGGCTCCGACCTCACCGACGAAGAGCTCGTGTACGTGATCGTGCACGTCGAGCGACTGGCAAACCAGATGGTGGATGGCGCCGCCACCTGATCGTGTGCTACCTTGAGACCGCAGGGCGACGACGCCCCGTGGAAGCATTTTCGGATTGTTACCGCATCAGCGGGCAAAACCTGAATTCGCATCGCCAGTATGGCGATGAATGAGTTCAGGTCTTTTTTTTGCCCAAAACACCGGTTGATCGCTTCCTGAGCATGGAAGTCGCGATGTCGCGGCGGAAGGTGAATGAGACCGATGGACTACTCCAAGACCGCAGCTGCGGTCCTCAAGGGTGTGGGCGGCGAAGAAAACGTCCAGTCGCTCGTGCATTGCGCGACGCGACTGAGATTCGTCATCAAGGACGACGCGAAGGTCGACAAGGTGGCGGTCAAGGCCACCCCCGGCGTCATCGCGACGGCCGAGGTCGGTGGTCAGTACCAGGTCGTCATCGGCAACGAGGTGCCCGAGGTCTTCGCCGAGATCACGAAGATCTCGAAGCTCGGCGGCACCTCCTCCTCCGGTGGCCAGGCCGCCCAGGACGGCCCGAAGGGCAACCTCGTCAACCGCTTCATCGCGATGATCTCGGCGATCTTCACCCCGCTCGTGTGGGCGCTCGCGGGCACCGGCCTCCTGAAGGCCTTCCTGGCGGCAGCGGTCACGTTCGCCTGGATCGACAACACGACGACGACGTACACGATCCTGAACGCACTCTCGGATGCCTTCATCAACTTCCTGCCGCTTGCGCTCGCGATCACCGCGGCGAAGTACTTCAACGCGAGCCAGTTCACCTCGCTCGCCATCGCCGGTTCGTTCGTGTATCCCTCGATCGTCGCGCTCAACGGCGTGCCGGACATCACCTTCTTCGGCATCCCGGTGACGATGGTCAGCTACGTGACGAGCGTCATCCCGATCATCGTCATCGTGTGGTTGCAGAGTCATGGAGAGCGGTTGTTCTATGCCGCACTACCGGCCGCGATTCGCCGATTCGTGACACCCATGATCATGGTCATCGTCCTGGTACCGCTCACCTTCCTGGTCATCGGCCCGCTGTCCAACCTGATCAGCACGGGACTGGCCGGCGGTATCGGCTGGGTCTTCACGGTCGTGCCCTGGCTCGGTGGAGCCATCATGGGCGGCCTCTGGCAGGTCTTCGTCATCTTCGGTCTGCACTGGGGCTTCGTCCCGCTGATGACCGCCGAACTGCAGAGCACCGGGTTGATCTACATCACCGCGCCGCTCTTCGCCGCCGTGCTGGCACAGGCTGCAGCCGTCGCCGGGGTCTGGGTGCGCACCCGCAACTCGAACCTGAAGTCGCTCGCTGCCCCGGCCACCCTGTCGGGCTTCCTCGCCGGTATCACGGAGCCGGCCATCTACGGCGTGAACCTGCCGCTCAAGCGGCCGTTCGTCTTCGGTGTCGTCGGTGGTGTCCTCGGTGGAGCCCTGATCTCGGCCGGCGGCGTCGCCGCGAACGCCTTCGTGTTGCCCTCGCTGCTGGCGCTGCCCGCCCTGTTCGGTACCGGAAACACCGTGATGCTGATTCTGGGCCTACTCGTCGCCATCATCGTGCCGTTCGGCTTGACCGTGATCCTCGGATTCAAGGATCCGGCCAACGAGGCCGCCGCAGTGGTGGACGGCACCGACCTCGAGGTGCTGAGCCCGCTCGACGGCACCGCCGTTGCGCTGAGCGAGGTTCCCGACGCCGTCTTCGCCGGCGGCGACCTCGGCAAGGGTGTTGCGATCATTCCCTGCGTCGGCGCCCTCTACGCCCCGTTCGACGCACTCGTGGTCGCGGCATTCCCCACTGGGCATGCCATCGGGCTCCAGCACGCGGATGGAGCGGACGTGTTGATCCACGTCGGCATCGACACGGTCAAGCTCAGTGGCAAGTACTTCTCCCCGAAGGTGGAGAAGGGCCAGCAGGTCAAGGCAGGCGATCTCCTCCTCGAGTTCGACATCAACGCGATCAAGGCGGCCGGATACGACATCACGACGCCAGTCATCATCACGAACCCGAAGAGCTATCCGGCCATCGGCTCACCCGCCTCAGGCCCGGTGGCGCACGGAGACCCCCTCTTCCTGGCGATCGCCGAGGAAGAACTGGCCACCGCGAAGTAAGCGAGGGCGGATTGTACGTCCCGGTGGAGGAGCGGCTCGGCTGCTCGTCCATCGATCATCTGCCCAAGACGTAGTCAGCAGTAAGTAGTAAGAGGAGTACACGAATGACCGATTCAACACCCGTCACATTCCCGCAGGACTTTCTCTGGGGCGGCGCGACCGCCGCAAACCAGATCGAGGGTGCATGCAACGAGGGCGGCAAAGGCCTGTCCATCCAGGACGTCATGCCGCAGGGAATCACGACGCCGCGCACCGCGGGCCCCACGGACGACAACCTCAAGCAGGTGGCCATCGATTTCTACCATCGTTATGCCGAGGACATCGCCCTGTTCGCCGAAATGGGCTTCCGGACCTTCCGCTTCTCGATCGCCTGGAGCAGGATCTTCCCCCTCGGCGACGAGACGGAGCCCAATGAGGAGGGCCTCGCGTTCTACGACCGCGTCATCGACGAGTGCGAGAAGTACGGCATCGAACCTTTGGTGACCATCTCGCACTACGAAACCCCGCTGCACCTGACGGAGACCTACGACGGTTGGGTCAACCGTGACCTGATCGGATTCTACGAGCGGACATCCACGTGCGCGGAGAATACCCGGGGTACTACCTGCGGAGCCTGCGCGACCAGGGCGTCGAACTGGTGATCACCGACGACGACCGGGCGCTGCTCAAGGAGAACACCGTCGACTTCGTCTCCTTCAGCTACTACGTGAGCGTGGCGGAGACCGTCGACAACTCGAAACGGGTCATGGGCGAAGGGAACATCTTCCCCGGGGTCGCCAACCCGACGCTGAAGGCATCCGAGTGGGGCTGGCAGATCGACCCGGTCGGCCTGCGCATCGTGCTGAACCAGTTCTGAGACCGTTGGCAGAAGCCGCTGTTCATCGTCGAGAACGGTCTCGGAGCGAAGGATGAGCTCGTCACGGTCGACGGCCGGAAGACCGTCATCGACGAATACCGCATCGAGTACTTCAACGATCACCTCGTGCAGGTCGGCGAGGCCGTCGCCGACGGCGTCGACGTGATGGGCTACACCTCCTGGGGCTGCATCGACCTCGTCAGCGCCAGCACGGCACAGATGAGCAAACGGTACGGGTTCATCTACGTCGACCGCAACGGTGACGGAACGGGCACCCTCGACCGCTTCAAGAAGAAGTCGTTCGACTGGTACGCCGAGGTCATCCGATCCAATGGTGCGAGCCTCAGCCGATAACGTAGAACCAAACGGGTTCGTCCCGTCGGCTGCCTCCTGGATGCACTGTCCCGGAGGCAGCCTCGTCTGGAGCAGATTATGATTTCCCCCCGCATCGCCTTCCTCGACGTCGACGGCACCCTCATCGACTCCGGCGAGGTGATCGCACCATCGTCGATCGAGGCGGTGCGCATCGCCCGGAAGAACGGTCACCTGGTCTACCTCAGCACAGGGAGAGCGTCGGTGGAGATCTACCCGGCGATCCGGGACATCGGCTTCGACGGGGCGATCAGCGCCGGCGGCGGGTTCGCCGAAGTCGGCGACGACGTCGTGATCTCCCGGACGATGCCCGAAGCGGCGGTGGCGCGAATGGTCGGGTTCTACGAGACCGCGGGCTACGACTTCTACCTGCAGTCCTACGACAAGCTCTACCCGAGCCCCGGGGTGCGCTCGCGGTTCGCGACCTACCTCGAGGACGACAGGGAACGAAAGGGTGATCCCCGGCCCGACCTCGCCTCCGTCACCGGTGCCGAGGAACACCCGGTCCTGAAGGCTTTCGGGGACGTGCGGCCGCTGTCATTCACCGGCATCGCGAAGTCGGTCTTCCTGGCCGGTGACCTCCGGGCGTTCGATCGCGTCTCGAACGCGCTCGGCGCCGATTTCCACGTCATCACCGGCACCATTCCCCACATGGGTCGCGGCAGCGGCGAGGTGACCCTCGGCGGGGTGAACAAGGGCAGCACGATCCTGAAGCTGCTCGACGTTCTCGGCCTCGACGCGGTATCCGCCATCGGCATCGGCGACAGCAGCAACGACATCGAAATGCTGCAGGTGTGCGGTGTCGGCATCGCGATGGGCAATGCCACCGACGAGGTCAAGTCCCACGCCGACGAAATCACCACCGCCGTGCTCGATGACGGGGTCTGGAACGCCTTCCGCCGCCATGGCCTGATCTGAGCGGGGCGTGTCGGCTGTCACGCTGACTCCGCGGGCTTCCGCATCCTCCAGAACTCCACGACTGCGAGGACCAGCGCGGTGAACCACAGCGCACAGACGACCAGGAACGACGCCCCCGTGAGACCGTCAGCGGCGTCAGAAACGGCATTGGGTATGCTGAGGCGGGCCAGTAGCCAGCCCGTGGCCGCGATTCCGGCCAGCGTGGCCGCGGTGAGTCTTAGCGGCCGGTAGCCACTGGTGCGGGCGAGCACGATCAGCGGCGGAAGCACGAGTGCGACGACGACAAGCTGCATGAGTTCGATGCCGATATTGAAACCCAGCAGGCTCAGGGCGAGTTGGCCGCCGGACAGGTCGAGGTCGGCGAGGGTTGCGCGGATGTGGCTGATGCCGAGCACGACCATGCTCGCGAAACCCGACCAGGCGCTTTCTTCGCCGAGGGCGACGGTGAGCGGTGTCACGTCGCCGCTCACGGTGTCGAGCTTGATGGTGCCGATCTCGCGGGGACGTGACCCGGTCCCGGCAGACCAGTCTGAGCCGAGCGACACGAGGACCACGTGGGTGACGACCTGGTGCGCGACCACGTCGTACCCCAGGTTGAAGGCGCGCTCGTCGGCCCCGGGTGGGGGAACCATGTGCGCGGTCACGGTGATATAGCCGAAGACGCCGGTTCCGAGTTCCTCGGTCGAACCGGTGGCGAACCCATCCACTGTCACTGACCACGCCTCTCCGGACGGGGAGGTGGGGTGGAAATGGGCGAGGATGTACGTCCGGAGTTCCTCCGCCTGAGCGGCGACCTCGGCGGCCGTTCCGGTGCCCAGGTCGAGACCGCTGGCGGCTTCGACGTCGTCGAGGGGGTTCCGCAGGTGCGCGTCGATCACACTGGCGTGCACGTCCAGGATCACCGTGCTCGTCGGCAGAATGTGTGCGGAGGCGGGCTGCGCGGACAGTACGGCTATGGCCAGCGCCCCGACCAGGGAGAGCAGCGCGCGACCGGCGAGGCCTCGCATCCGTCGGGTCCCCCGCCGCAGGCCGGAGCGCGGCGCGACGGCGGGGGAGGGCGGAACCGGCGTCATTCCTGCGTTCCGCCGCAGTCGGCGACCTTGTCCCGCCAGACGGAGTGGGGGTGGTTGCCGCTGAGCACGATCCCGTGTTGCATGGAGAACTCGATCCACACCGAGGGACCGTCGATGCGCACGTAGTCGTTCTGCTCGGTCAGGTCCGTGCCTCCCGAGAACGAGATGTAGGTCTGGTCCAGTTCGCTCGCGTATTTCGCGAGGATGGCTGCGGCATCGACGTCGTCGATGTCATTGACATACGTAGCGATAGCGGCGAGCACTAGGGCTTTCTGGTCGTCGCCGCGTACCCGTAATACGCGAAGCGCGGGCGGGCCGCCTGGAGCAGGTACTGCCGCGTGTTGCCGGCGTCTCGGTGCCGGATCGGCGCCGGGGCTGTCGCAGCCGGGGTCTCGGACTTCGGGGGAGTGGCCTCGATGGCCGGCGTGCCGCGGGTCATGGCGTCCTATCTGCTGTCGGCATCCGTCCTGACGCCCATTCTGGGACGTCTCGGCGACATGGTCGGCAAGCGCCGCATCATGATCCTGGTCCTGATGCTCCTCCTCGCAGGCAGAGTACTCGCCGCCCTCGCCCCGAACCTGGGCGTGCTGATCGTGGCCCGCGTGCTGCAGGGTGCGGCCGGCACTGTCATGCCGCTCTCGATCGGCATTGTGCGTGATGAACTTCCACACGACAAGGTCGGGGTCACCCTCGGACTTCTCTCCGCGATCCTCGGCGCCCTCGCCCTCGTCGTGTTCGTCGTCGTCGAGCTGCGGGTGAAGGAACCCCTGATCGATATGCGCCTGTTCAAGATCCGCGGCGTGTGGACGGCGAACGTGGTGGGACTCGTCTTCGGTTTCGCCATGTTCGGCACCTTCGTCCTCGTGCCGACGCTGCTCCAGCTGCCGACCGTGACGGGCTACGGCTTCGGCGAGTCGGTGTCCTCTGCCGGCCTGTTCCTGCTCCCCACCGTGCTCATGATGGTGGTCTTCGGTCCCGTCGCCGGCATCCTCGTGCGCAAGATCGGCCCGAAGCCGCCGATGGTCTTCGGCGCCCTCTTCGTGACCGCCGAATTCGTGATTCCCGCACTCAACCACGCCGAACTCTGGCAGGTCGTCGTGTCGGGCCAGCTCACCGGTGCCGGCATCGGCCTGGCCTTCGTAGCGATGTCCAACGCGATCATCGAGAGCGTGCCGATCCACCAGACCGGAGAGGCGAGCAGCGTCGACACGATTGCGCGCACCATCGGCAGCAGCATCGGCACAGCCGTGATCGCCGCGTTGATCACGTCGCACGGCACCTCGCAGGGCCTGCCCCTGGACGACGCCTTCACGATCGGCTTCTGGGTCTGTGCCGCCGTGGCCGTTCTCGCGATCATCTCAGCGCTCGCAGCGCCGTCGATGAGCAAGCGCCGCGAGCAGGCACCCGCCCTCGGCGTCGAAGACCTCGACTGAACGCAGTACCCGGACCGGGACCCCTCGGGGAGCCGGTCCCTTCGGCTGTCGGAGAGAGCTCAGTCGCAGGGATCGACCGTGCGTTCGCCGGTCAGTGCGGCCACGGGAACGGCGCAGGTGTCGCCCTTCCACGCCTCGATTCCTTCCCGGACCGCGAAGCCGACGATGAACAGCGCCGCGAGCGAGTCCGCCCACGCCCAGCCGAGCAGGGTATTCAGTAACAGCCCGAGCAGAAGAGCGGCCGAGAGGTAGGCGCAGATCAGGGTCTGCTTGGAATCGGCCACGGCCGAAACCGAGCCGAGTTCCGTCCCGGTGCGACGTTCCCACCAGCTCAGGAACGGCATCACGAGCAGGCTGGCCATGGCCAGCCCGATGCCGACCGGGCTGTGCACGGCCTCCCGGACTCCGAAGAGGGACAGGGCGGCGTCGACACTCACATAGGCGGCGAGCCCGAAGAACGAGAAAGCGATGACCCGCAGGGCGACCCGTTCGCGCTTCTCCGGATCGGGTGCGGAGAACTGCCACGCGATCGCGGCGGCGGACAGGACCTCCACGATGGAATCGAGGCCGAACCCGATCAGCGCGGCCGAGGTGGCGACGGTTCCGGCGGCGAGGGCGATGATGGCCTCGACCACGTTGTAGCTGATCGTGATAGCGACGATCCAGCGGATCCGGCGCTGCAGGACTCCTCTGCGCCGGGGATCCAGGCCGCGCGACGGCGCACCCGTTTCTGGCTTCATGCTCGGGTATCGCGGCGGAACGGAACACGACTCAACATTCCCTGACTGTATCGCAGGGGTCGCCGAGTCGGCGAGGATCCGACATTCACGTCGATCGTGACGATTCGACGTCGAGTCACGTCTTACTAGTGACTGTTTCCAATCCAGAACCGGCGAACAGTCCACGCCTGCCATCCCTCTCCTCGGTGGAGGGCGTTTGAATCGTCACGTCGGCATGCCGGCGCGACTCAATCGCAGTACTGGAACGAGGCTCCATGCTCCACTCCACCGTTGCTCGCGCGACCGTGTCTGCTCGCGGTCCTCTCAGTGAACGGCTCCTCGGCGCACTCTTCGGGATCACCGAAACTGGAGGGGCCGGCCTGGCCGGGTTCGAGGCGCTGGCCGCAGGCGCCCTGGGCCGAGTCCCGGACATCCTGGTCGACGAGGACCTGCAGCTGACTCTGTTCCTGCTGTACCGCCTGCACTACGACGGTGTCGTGCCGGGCGACGACCAGTGGGAATGGCATCCCGCCCTCCTGGCCGCACGTGTCGTCCTCGAGCGCGGTTTCGAGGCCGCATTGCGGGCCTCGGCGCCGCAGCCGCCGATTCCCGCGGCGACCCGCGACGACGTCGCCCGTGCACTCTTCACCCTGACCGAGCACGAGCACAACCCAGGCCTGGCACTCTACGTGGCGCGCGCGGCCTCCCGGCAGCAGGCCGTCGAGTTCCTCGTCCACCGCTCGGTCTACGCGCTCAAAGAGGCGGATCCGTACGCCTGGGGGATCCCGCGCCTGGCCGGCCGGTCCAAGTGCGCACTCATCGAAATCCTCGCCGGTGAATACGGCGGCGGCCCGGTCGAGCGGATGCATTCGGTCCTTTTCGCGGATGCCCTGAGGGCGGCGGGGCTTGAGGGAGACTACGTCGCATCCGTCGACGCGGTGCCTGCTGTCACGCTCGCTTCCCTCAACGCGATCTCCCTGTTCGGGCTCAACCGGCGCCTGCGCGGCGCGCTCGTCGGGCACCTGGCCGCGTTCGAGATGACGTCGGCGATTCCCAGCCGCTTGTACTCCGATGGATTCCAGCGGCTCGGTTTCGACGACAGTGTGGCCCGGTACTTCGATGTGCACGTCGAAGCCGGCTTCGCGCGCGAACAGTCGGCCTGCCGGGACCTGGCCGGTTCGCTCGCCGAAGATGACCCTGAGGCGGTCGGCGACATCATGTTCGGAGCGAGCGTCTTCCTGACTCTTGATGACCGTCAGTCGGCGCATCTGCTCGGCAGCTGGGCGGTCGGCTATCCCTCACTGCGATCGGAGCTGAGCAGCCGGTAAACACGGCATGATCAGGCAGCGAGGGTGCGTCGGGCGCCGGCGGCCCGGTTGATCGACCAGGCCACGACGACGCCCACCAGGATCATGGTGGCCAGGCCGAGGCCGGAATAGCCGACGGTGCCGAGCACCAGGCCGGCCAGGGCGCCGCCAAGGGCGCCGGCCGCGTTCATCGACAGGTCGGAGAAGCCCTGCAGGGCCGCGCGGTCATTCAGCCCGACCGCCTCGCCGATGAGGGCTGAGCCCGCGACGACGGATGCCGACCAGCCGAGGCCGAGCAGGATCAGGCCGGCGGTCATGGCGGTGCTCGAGTCTCCGGTGAGCCAGAAGAGGGTGAGCGACGACAACAGCAGGGCCTGGCCGGCGAGGATGACGGGCATCCGTCCTACCCGGTCGGCCAGCCAGCCGAACACGGGGGAGAAGGCGTACATGCCGGCGACGTGGAGGCTGATCGTGAGCCCCACGACGGTGAGGGTGGCGCCATGCTCGCGCAGGTGCACGGGAGCCATAGACATCAGGGCGACCATCGTGGCGTGGCTCAGGGCGATCACCGCGACGGCATAGCGCCCGGAAGGGGTGGAGCGCAGGATGTCCAGGCCGCCGCGTGGGCGAGGCGCGGCGGAATCCGTCCCCCGGGACCTGAGCGCCGTCAACAGTGGGTCGGGCCGGAGCCCGACCGTGTACACGATCGCCGCGCCCACCGTGGCGAGCAGGGAGAACGCGAAGGCACCCGTCATCGGGGGCAGGCCGAGGAAGGCGCCGACGACTTCGCCGGGGCCGAACAGGTTCGGTCCGAGAACGGCGCCGATCGTCGTGGACCAGACCACAATCGACAGATCGCGGGCCCGGAAGGCCTGGCTCGCCAGGTCGGTGGCGGCGAATCGGGCCTGCAGGTTGGCGGCCGATCCGGCGCCGAGCATCATCAATGCCAGGAGCAGGAGAGCGAAGACGTTGACGGAGACCGCGGTGATCGCAAGCACGGCGCCGGCGCCGGCAACGAGCGAACCGGTCGCAAGGGAAAGTCGCCGCCCCCTGGCTTGGGCGAGCCGGGCGAGGGGCACGGCGACGAGGGCCGCGCCGAGAGTGCTCATCGTGGCGGCCATGCCCGACCAGGAGCTCGACCCGGAGAGCTGAGCCGCCAGAAGGGCACCGAGGGAGAGGGTCGCCCCCATGCCTATTCCACCGAGAATCTGGCCCGCGACGAGCACGCCGACGACCTTGCGCTGCAGCGGTCCGTGGGCGGGTTGCCCGGCCAGCGAGGTCTCGGCGGCTGACGGTTCCTTGGACACAGGTGCCTTCCCTTGAACGATCACTCCAGCGTACCCGGTGGGGTATCGTCCCAGGTGAGCTCGCGGTCGGAGGCTCTTTCGGAGCGCGACAGATGGCGGTTGAATGTCCGCGACAGCCGCTGTGTCACCCAGCCACCGTGCGATGCGGGAGGAACCGATGCTCGAGCATGCGCCGCGCCGAAGCGCCAGGATCGCCGAGGAGATCCGCGGCGAGATGGAGTACCAGGGCCGGACCCTGAAGGAGCTGTCCGCGGCGACCGGAATCTCGATGGCCATCCTGCGCCGACGGCTCACCGGGGAGAAATCGTTCTACGTCGAGGAACTCGAGCGGATCTGTCGCTACCTGAACATCTCCGTGATCGACCTCATCGAACGCACGGAGTTGTAGCCGGCAGCCGGGCGTTGCCTGCGCGGGCGGTTACGCGCGGGTGGTTACGCCCGCGGCTTGAGCGGGTCGGTGATGTCGGCGACCGTCGCGCCGTAAGCGTCGATCAGGGCATCGGCGTCGACGAATGCGGAGTAACCATGCTCGCCCGCGCCCATCGCGACCCGGTTGCCGCGGAGGCGTTCGTCGGCGACGACGGGCCAGGGGGTCGTGCTGCCGAGCGGGGTGATCGTGCCGCGGGAGTAACCGGTCGCAGCCAGGGCGACGTCCTCGTGCGGGAGCGAGAGCTTGTGTCGATGTCGAGTCCGCGGGCGCGGGCATCCGTCATCACGCGGTCGCGCCCTGTTTCGGTCATGGGGCGAGTCAATCACACTCGGGCGGCGGGTCAGCCGAGGCGGTCGAGGTAACGGAGGATGATGCCCTCGCGGAGGGCCCAGGGCGAGACCTCGAGTTCGTCGACCTTCAGGGCGGCCATCGCTGCCTCGAGCACGATCCCGCCCGCCACGATCTGGAACGTGCGGTTGGCGGTGATGCCGGGCAGGGCGGGGCGGGCGTCCGCAGGAATGCGGGCCAGCCGGGGCACCCAGTCCGCAAGCTGGGCGCGGCTGAGCAGCATCCGCTCACCCGAACCGAAACCGTCCGAGGTATACCCTGCGAGCTTCGCCAGGGACCTGATCGTCTTGGACGAGCCGACGACGTGGTGCGGGGCCGGCTGTCCGGCGAAGGATGCGACGGCCTCGGCGAGCACGTCGGCCGCGTGTGCGCGCAGGGCCGCAACCTCCTCGGCGAGCGGGGGATCGTGGTGCAGGAATCCTACGGTCGTGCGCCCGGCGCCGAGCGGGACCGAGAGGGCCACCGCCGGTGTCTCGTTCGCGCCGGCGGCGATCTCGAGAGAGCCGCCGCCGATGTCGAACAGCAGGATGTCCCGAGCCGACCAGCCGTACCACCGTCGCACCGCGAGGAAGGTGAGGCGAGCCTCGTCCTCGCCGGAGAGGACCTGCAGGGCGATGCCGGTCTCCCGCTCGATCGTCGCGAGCAGTTCCGGGCCGTTCGTGGCGTCGCGGAGGGCGGAGGTCGCGAAGGGGAGCAGGTCGTCGACCTGGTGCCGGCTCGCGACGTCGGCCGCGTGCTGCACCGCGGACAGCACGGCCGCGCAGCCCTCCCCGGTGATCGCCCCTTCCGGGGTGAGATACCGCATCAACCGGAGGACGGCCTTGTCGGAAGCCATCGGGACCGGTTGGGCGCCGGCATGGGCGTCGACGACGAGCAGGTGGACGGTATTCGAACCGACGTCAATGACTCCGAGGCGTACAGTCTGACGATACCAAGCCGGAGGACACGTCGTCGCCTACCGGGTGGGCTCAGGGACCACGAAGCGCTGCCAGGCCCAGGCGCTGACGCTGAGGGCCGCGAAGAGACCAGAGGCGACCCACATCAGGGTCACGCTGCCCTCGCCGTGCCACAGCCCGACGACGGGGTTCAGCACGGCGAACATGATCGTGAAGGCGGCGAGGGTCAACCCGATCCAGACGAGCGGCGACCAGGCGACGATGCTGCGCCCGCTCGTGCTGCCGATCGGGATGAGCACGAGCAGCGCCGATCCGATCGCGGTCAGCACGACGCTGTTGGCGACCTCGGCGGCGAGCAGGTCCCCGAAATCCGCGCCGGTCGGCAGCATCCCCAGTGCGAGCCAGCCGAGGAGAGCGAGCGCGAGCAGGCTTCCGGCACGCAGCGCCGCAAGCTGGCCGCGATGGATCGCGCTGTGGCCGTTCGAGACGGCAACGCTGCCGAGCAGCCCGAAGAGCAGGGCCGGGTGGATCTCGAACACGCGCGAGCCGAGCGCGGTCACCGCGACGAGCAGCAGGTACCGCGGCAGGAATGTGACGGATGCCGGCACGCCACACACCCGGGAGCTCCACCACTGCGGCACGAGGGCTCCGACCGTGTTGACGACGATCAGGGCGAGCATGACCGCGAGCAGCAGCCGCAGATAGGCCGGCTGGCTCGACACGGTTCCGGAGAGCATGGTGAGCGTCGCGGCAGCGGCGACCGAGGCGGCCGCGAGGAGCCAGCGGTTCACGATCACGGTGGGGGCCTTGTCGAATTCCTCCTTCGCCTGGTTGCGGCCGGAGAGGGCGGCGGTGTTCCAGAGCGGGCGGCCGTCCCGTGCCCGCACGATCGTGCCGCTCAGCAAACGGGCGGGAATGACGAGGAGCACGAGGGCGCCGATGGCGAAGAGAACGGCCTCGAGCCAGGAGAAGTCAGAGTTCGCGCCCGGGGGTAGCACCGCGCTCGTGAACTGGGTGGGGTCGTTCCAGCCGCCGGGGAGGGTGGGATCATGTCCGGATGACGAACCGCCGCCCCGTGGTGCAGGTGCGACTGCCGTCGGGGTCGCCGTGGGTGCCGGGGTGGCGGTGGCGCTCTCGGACCGGGTGCCGGGCGCCGACGCCGGAGCAGTGGCTGTCGGGGAGCTGCTCCCGGCCTCGGAAGAGGGCGACGACGACGACGATGGAGGGGCGGCTGAGGGAGACGTGTCCGGTGCGGGACCGAAGTCGACGCCGAGGCCGGGGCTTCCCTGACTCTGGTTTCCGGCGGCATCCTGTTGGGCGGCGATCACGAGGTAGTTGCCCGCGGCGACCGTGCCCGTCGCGGTGCAGGCCCAGGCCCCCGCGGCGACGGCGACGGTGCACAGCGAGTACGGGCCGGCGAACACGGTGACGGTGGCGCCGTCCTCACCCGTCCCGGTGTAGCTCGACCCCGCCAGGGGCACCCGCGCGCCGGCGGTCGGTGACGAGAGGACGGGAGCGGCGGGCCGGTCGGAGTCGAAACGGATGCTGAGCGCTGCACTGTCGTTCGACCAGGAGGGCGCGCTGAACCCGGTCTGCTGCGCGGCCGTCACGGTGTGGATGCCGCTGCTCGGCAGGTTCGGGAAGGTGCATGCCCACGCCCCGCCCGTGTCTGCCGTCGCCGGGCAGGTCTCGCCGGTCGACACCGAGGCGACGACGGACGCCCCCGGGTACGCGGATCCCCGGACGGTTCCGTTCGACGCCGGATTGCCGAGCGGCCCGCCCGTCACGACGGGTTCACCGAGCACGTCGATGGTCTCTTCGGCGACGAGGCTCGAATCGCCCGTAACGACGATCTTCAGGCGGACGTTCTGCCCGCTCGGGAGGTTTGCGGTGCAGGACCAGTCCGTCGACGGGGTGGCTGCGATGATGCAGAGCGGGTCGCCCTCACCCGGGTTGAGGAGCTGGATCTCCTGATTTGCTGCGCGGGTGCCGGAGACCGTCGTGGTCGAGCGGCCGACGAAGGTACGGGCCGGTGGACTGTCGATCGTGGGGGATGGCGAAAGCGGGGTTGCGGCCGGCCCGCT
The DNA here is from genome assembly GCF_035984545.1 of Cryobacterium sp. GrIS_2_6. Classification (NCBI taxonomy): domain Bacteria; kingdom Bacillati; phylum Actinomycetota; class Actinomycetes; order Micrococcales; family Microbacteriaceae; genus Cryobacterium; species Cryobacterium sp. GrIS_2_6. The sequence continues at coordinate 2,250,079 of NZ_JAXCHP010000001.1, read as the reverse complement.
CGGGGGCGGGGCGGGGGAGGTCGCGGCGCGGGCGGCATCCGTGCCCACCAGGAAACCGCCGAGGGCGAGGTTGCCCGGCAGGAAACCGCCGAGGCTCAGGAGCAGAAGCGCCGCAGTGACGAGGAACACCGGCGCGACGAGCCGGATCGGTGACCGGGCATGACGAAGCGCGATGGGCATCCGCCGCGGCCGTCGACCATGACGGGCCTGCGGCGGGCCGGCGCAAGCGAAACGTGAGCGATGCATAGGTCCCCCCTTGCCTCCATTTCAGGGGTCATCTCCCCGATTGTCAACGTGCAACGCGCAACAGGGACGATCCCGCGCGGGATTGTTATCCGGCGCGGGACGCGGGCGTAGGGCATACTGACGGACACGAGGCGGATTCGCCGCCCCTCCGTGAGACAGGCCCGATCTCGCCATGACGCTTCCTGACTTGCGCGTTCCCGCCACCGGAGCGCCCTGGCTCCGACCGGAGAGCTACTGGCCGGCCCTGACCGAGGCCACCAGCCATCTCGACACGCCCGTCGCGGCTCTGCACCTCGGAGCGCTCCGCCACAACACCCACGACATGTTGCGACGCGCCGGTGGAACCCCGATCCGCGTCGCCTCGAAGTCGATCCGCGTCCGCGGCGTGCTCGAGGCCATCCTCGCCGTGCCCGGCTACCAGGGCGTGCTCGCGTACACCCTCGCCGAGGCGCTCTGGCTCGCGGAATCCCTGGACGACGTCGTGGTCGGCTATCCGAGCGTGGACCGGGGGGCGATCGGGGTCCTCGGCCGCTCGGCGCTGCTTGCCTCCCGGGTCACCCTGATGGTGGACTCGCTCGCCCAGCTCGACCTCATCGACACGGTGATCCCCCCGCACCGGCGCGAGACCATCCGACTGTGCATCGAGCTCGACGCCGGCTGGAAGAATCCGGTGCTCGGGCACCTCGGCGTGCTGCGCTCGCCGGTGCACACCATTCAGGAGGCCAGGGACTTCGCGGCGGCCATCGTCGCGCGCCCCGGCTTCGCGCTCGTCGGCCTGATGGCATACGAATCGCAGGTCGCCGGCCTCGGTGACCGGCCGGCCGGTCGCGGCCCCCGTGCGCTCAGCACCGGGATCGTGAACCGATGGGTGCGCCGCCACTCGATCGCCGAGCTCGGCGTGCGCCGCGCCGCCGCCGTCGCGGCCGTGCGCGAGGTCGCGCCGCTCGAGTTCGTGAACGGTGGCGGCACCGGTTCCCTCGAGAGCACCCACGCGGATGCCTCGGTCACCGATATCGCCGCGGGCAGCGGCTTCTTCGGCGGGCACCTCTTCGACAACTATTCGGCATTCACGCCCGCTCCCGCCGCGGCCTTCGCCCTCTCCGTGGTGCGGAAGCCGAGCTCGGTGACCGCGACGCTCCTCGGCGGCGGCTGGGTCGCATCCGGACCGCCGGGTGCCGACCGGATGCCGGCCCTCGCCTGGCCGCCCGGGCTCGCCGTCGTGCCGCGGGAAGCCTCCGGTGAGGTGCAGACCCCGCTCGCGGGCCCCGGAGCCGCGGCCCTGGACGTCGGCGACCGGGTCTGGCTGCGGCACACCAAGTCGGGGGAGCTCAGCGAACACGTGACAGAATTCGCAGTGGTGGACGACGGCCGGGTCGTCGACATGCTGCCCACCTACCGCGGCGAGGGGAAGGCGTTCCTGTGACGAACACCGGTGCTCTCTGGCAGAACTGGGCGCGCAGCGAGTCCGTCCGGCCGGCCAGGGTCGAGCGGCCCACGAGTGTCGTGGCCGTGCAGCGTGCGGTCGTTGCCGCGGCGAGATCCGGGATGCCGATCAAGGCCGTGGGCTCTGGACACAGCTTCTCCGGCATCGCCGTCGCCCCCGGCGTGCTCCTCGACCTGGCAGACCTCTCCGGCATCGTCGGCGTCGACACGGCCACCGGCCGTGTCACCCTCGCCGCAGGCACCCGACTGCACCGGATCCGCGGCCTGCTCGCGCCCTACGGGCTGGCCCTCGCCAACATGGGAGACGTCGACCGGCAGACGATCTCCGGGGCGACCTCGACGGGAACCCACGGAACCGGATCGGCCTTCGGCGGACTCGTCACCCAGATCGTCGGCCTCACCCTCGTCACAGGCGACGGCGAACTCCTGCACGTGAGCGAGACCGAGAACGCGGAGATCTTCCCCGCCGCCCGCCTCGGTCTCGGCGCGCTCGGCATCCTCGTCGACGTGACGATCCAGTGCGTCCCGGCCTTCCTCCTGCACGCCGTCGAACAGGCCGAACCGCTCGGCGAGGTACTCGACACCTTCGACGAGCGCAGCCGCGCCGCCGACCACTTCGAGTTCTACTGGTTCCCGCACACCGAGAAGGCCCTCACCAAGACGAACACCCGGCTGGACCCGGCCGCCGGGCGCGCGCCGCTCGCGCCGGTCTCCCGCTGGATCGACGACGAACTTCTTGCCAACGGCGTCTTCGGGGCTCTCTGCACGATCGGGGCCGTGCTCCCGGAGTCCGTTCCGACAATCAACCGGGTGGCGGAGCGCTTCATGGCCCGGCGGGAATACACGGATGCCTCGACGCGCATTTTCGTGAGCCGGCGCGCCGTGCGTTTTCACGAGATGGAATACGCGCTCCCGATCGCCGCGATTCCGTCGGCCGTGCGCGAGATCCGCGAACTCATCCAGCGCTCCGGTTGGCGGATCTCGTTCCCGATCGAGGTGCGGTCCGCCGCCGCGGACGACGTGTGGCTCTCCACGGCCTACGGCCGTGAGGCCGGGTACATCGCCGTGCATCGCTTCTTCCGGGAGAAACCGGCCGAGTACTTCACCGCCGTCGAGGCCATCATGCGCTCCCACGACGGGCGCCCGCACTGGGGAAAGATGCACACGAGGGATGCCGAATCCCTTCGCGAGACCTATCCGCACTTCGACGACTTCGTCGCCGTACGCGACAGGCTCGACCCCGAGCGCCGGTTCACGAACCGGTACCTCGAACGGGTCCTCGGGCGGTAACCGGCCGGCCGGTCGACCTCGGGGTGCGGATTCTCGCGCCGCGCGTGACAGGCTGGTGACCGCGGCCCGCGGCCGCTCCACGAACCGCCCGACCGCACAGCGCCCGACCGACACAGTACAGAGAGCCCTCCGAGATGAGCAGTAAGCCGATCAACACCAACACGGTCGCAGGCCGGGCCTGGCCGCACCGCGCCAACGAACTCGGCGACCGGCTCCCCGACGGCTTCACGATCGGGGTCGCGAGTTCTGCGTTCCAGATCGAGGGCGCCGCCCGCGACGGCGGGCGCGCCGAGTCGACCTGGGACCCGTTCACGGCGACCGCCGGCCGCATCGTGGACGCGTCGAACGCATCCGTTTCTGCGGACCACTACAACAAGCTGCCCGAGGACCTCACCCTCCTGGGCGAGCTCGGAGTCGACGCCTACCGGTTCTCGTTCGCGTGGTCCCGGGTGCAGCCGGACGGACGCGGGGCGCTCGCGCGCACCGGGCTCGCGTTCTACGACCGGCTCGTCGACGGGCTGCTCGCGGCCGGCATTCGCCCGATGGCGACGCTGCACCAGCGTGACCTGCCGCTCGCCCTGCGCGGCGGCTGGCTGAACCGGGACACCGCCTCGCGCTTCGCGGACTACGCCTACGAGCTCGGGGCCGTGTTCGGCGATCGGGTCGACGCCTGGGTCACCCTCGACGAGCCCGCGACCGTGACGCTCGCCGGCTACGCACTCGGCACGGATGCCCCCGGCGAGGCCCGCCTGTTCGCCGCACTGCCGGCCGCACACCACCAGCTTCTCGGCCACGGCCTCGCGGTTCAGGGTCTGCGCGCCGCCGACGTGCGCGGCGGCGTCGGAATCGCGAACGCGTACTCGCCCGTGCAGCCGGCGAGCGACAGGGAGGCAGACGAAGTCGCCGCCGCGCTCTTCGACCTGCTGCACAACCGCGTTTTCGCCGACGCCGTTCTCCTCGGGAGCTACCCGGTGCCGCCGGAGCCCTACGAGACCGAGCTGCGGCTGCTGCTCGAGACGGAGCCGGAGGACCTGCGCACCATCCACCAGCCGCTGGACTTCTACGGTCTCAACTACGTGCAGCCGTCACGGGTCGCGGCAGGGCCTGTTCCGGTCGTGAGCGGCGCGATCGCCGGCGGCGACCCCTCCGGGAACGGAGCGGGCGGGGCGCGCGGTGAGGCCGGCGCTGGCTCGGGTCCGCGCGGCCCCGGCTCCCGCGGTCCCGGCTCCCGCGGGCCGGCAAGCCGGGCGGGCGGCCCTGGCGGACCGGGTGCCGCCGGCTCGGGCGTCGGGCCGCGGACCGCCGCGAACGCCGGCACGGTCGACGAGAACGCGCCCGTGGTCTCCTTCCCGTTCCACGTGCTCCCGTTCCGGGAGTTCACGGTCACCGGGGCTGCACGCGCGATCGCGCCCGACTACCTCGGCGTCGCGCTCGCCGAGCTCGCGACCCGGTACGGCGACGCACTCCCTCCGGTGTACCTCACGAGCCTCGGAGCGAGTTTCCCTGACCAGGTCGACAGCCGCGGCGCCGTCGACGACCCCGCCAGGATCGACTACCTCGCCGAACACCTCGTCGCCGCACTCGACGCCGTCGCACCGGGCAAGCCGGCGGCGGCGGTCAGCCTGCGCGGGGCCTTCGTCTGGTCGCTGCTCGACGGCTTCGAGTGGACCGCGGGCTACACCCAGCGTTACGGCCTGGTGCGGGTCGACTTCGCGGACCCCGAGCGGAAGCGCACCCCGAAGTCCTCGTACCACTGGCTCCAGAAGGTGCTCGCCGCCCGCTGACCGGCCCCCGGCATCCGTACGGGGGATGGGTCAGGGGGTGCGACGGCGGAGCGTGATCGAGCCGACGACAACCGCTCCCACGATCCACGCCCCGATGATGAGCAGTTCGCCGCCGATGTATGCGGCGTCCTGCGAGTTCGAGGCGACGGCCTGGAGGGCGTCGATCGCGTGGGAAAGCGGAAGCCAGTCGCTGATGATGCGCAGGGCGTCCGGAAGCTGGTCGCGGGGGAGGAAGATTCCGCCGAGCAGGATCTGCGGGAACACGAGCGCGGGCATGAACTGCACGACCTGGAACTCGGTGCGGGCGAACGCGCTCGCGAGCAGCCCGAAGGTCGTGCCGAGAACCGCGTCGGCGACGGCGACCGCGAGCAGGAGCCAGACCGAACCGGCGATCGTGAGGCCGCAGACCCAGACCGCGTACCCGACCGCTACCGCGGACTGCAGCACCGCGAGCAGCCCGAAAGCGAGGGTGTAGCCGAGGATGAAGTCGCCCTTGCCGAGCGGCATCGAGAGCAGCCGTTCCAGCGTGCCGGTGCGGCGTTCCCTCAGGGTCGTGATGCTCGTCACGAGGAACATCACAATGAACGGGAACAGGGCGATCATCGCCGGCCCGATCCTGTCGAACACGGGCGTGTCGGAGAAGATCCAGGCCACCAGCCCGACCAGCAGGCTCGGGACGACGAGGAGCAGCACGATCGTGCGGGGGTCGTGCCGGATCTGGGCGAGCACCCGACCGGCCGTTGCGAACGTGCGGCGCAGGTTCACAGCGCACCGTCGAACCCGGTCGGCCCGGTCCCGGCCGGCCGGCCGTCGTGCGACGGGTCTTCGAGATGCGGGTCTTCTGGCGACGGAAGCCGCCGGATCAGGCTCAGGAACGCCGCCTCGACGTCGTCGGTCGCGGTCGAGGCGAGCAGCCCGGCCGGGGTGTCGTCTGCGAGGATCTCACCGTCGCGCATCAGGAGCAGCCGGTCGCAGCGGCTCGCCTCGTCCATGGCATGACTCGATACGAGCAGGCTCGTCCCTCCGGCCGCGAGCCGGTGGAACAGCTCCCAGAGCTCCACCCGGAGGACCGGGTCGAGGCCGACGGTGGGTTCGTCGAGCACGAGCAGTTCAGGGGACCCGAGCAGGGCGCCGGCGAGCGACACCCGGCTGCGTTGGCCGCCGGAAAGCGAACCAGCCAGCTGGCCGGCATATTTCCCCAGGTCGGTCGCGTCGATCACCCGGTCGACGTCGCTCGCGGGGGCACCGAGCACCGCCCGGAAGTACCTCAGGTTCTGCCGCACGGTCAGGTCGTCGTAGACACTCGCATCCTGCGTGACATAGCCGACCCGGTTCCGGAGCGAGACGGAGCCGGCCGGGCGGCCGAGCACGGTGACCTCCCCGGACTGCACGAGCTGGACGCCGACGATCGAGCGCATCAGGGTCGTCTTGCCGCATCCGCTCGGCCCGATCAGGCCCACGACGAGGCCGCGGGGCACCGTGAGGCTCAACCCGTGCAGCACTGGATGCCTGCCCCGGCGGGCGAACAGGTCCGTCACGTGGACCGCGGGCGCAGAAAGATGGCTCATGTCTTTGATTATTCGCCGGTTCGGCCGGAAAGAACCACGGATCGGGGGTGTTTCTTGGAGTCTGGTGGGAAGCGGATGAGAGTGTCAGGCGGCGTCGTTATGATGGCAGCATTGTTCGTATGCCGCCGCGGCCCGCTCGCTCGCACCGCTGAAATACAAGGAGACGCTGCCATGGAATGGCTCATCCCGCTACTCATCGTTGTTGTGCTTGTCGTCATCGTCGGAATCTACTTCTGGGCGACGTACAACTCCCTCGTGACCCTCAAGGTGCGGGTGGACGAAGCGTGGAGCGACATCACCGTGCAGCTCAAGCGGCGTGCCGACCTCATCCCGAACCTCATCGAGACGGTCAAGGGCTACGCGGCGCACGAGAAGTCGGTCTTCGAGAACGTCGCAAAGGCCCGCGCCGAGTCGATCAGTGCGACGACCCCGGCGGATGCCGCGGCCGCCGAGAACCACATGCAGTCCGCCCTGCGCAGCATCTTCGCGGTCGCGGAGGCGTACCCGCAGCTCCAGGCCAGCCAGAACTACCTGCAGCTGCAGGCCGAGCTCGTCGACACCGAGGACAAGATCCAGGCGTCGCGCCGCTTCTACAACGGCGGGGTGCGGGAGCTCAACACGAAGATCCAGGTCTTCCCGAACAACCTGATCGCGAAGAACCTCGGATTCACCCAGCGCGACTTCTTCGAGGTCACCGACTCCGCAGCCATCGCGGAGCCGCCTCGCGTCCAGTTCTAGCGGCGGGCCCAGATGTACAGTGCGATCGCGCGGAACAAGCGCAACACCGTTTTCATCATCATCCTGTTCCTGGCGATCATCGCCGGGCTCGGCTGGATTGCCAACGCCGTCTACGGTCGAGGCGGCTACGGCATCCTGATCCTCACGATCGTCGTCGCCGCGGGTTACGCCCTCGTGCAGTACTTCGCGGCCGGGCGCCAGGCGATCGCGATGAGCGGTGGCATCCGGGTGAACAGCAAGGCGGAGCATCCGCGGCTCTGGAACACCGTCGAGAACCTGTCGATCACGACCGGCACGCCGATGCCGGAGATCTACATCATCAACGACCCCGCGCCCAACGCGTTCGCGACCGGGCGCGACCCGCAGCACGCGATCGTCGCCGCGACGACGGGCCTGCTCGCCATCATGGATGACTCCGAGCTCGAGGGCGTGATGGCCCACGAACTCGGGCACGTGCGCAACTATGACATCCGGGTGTCGATGGTCGTGTTCGGCCTCGTCGTCGCGGTCGGCTTCATCTCGGACATGTTCCTGCGGATGGCGTTCTTCGGTCGCAATAACAACAACAACGGCAACCCCGTCGTGATGGTCTTCGGCCTGGTCGCGATGATCGTGGCACCGCTCGTCGCCAGCATGGTGCAGCTTGCCGTCTCCCGGCAGCGCGAATACCTCGCCGATGCCACGAGCGCGCTGACGACGCGGCATCCGGATGCCCTCGCGAGCGCCCTTGCCAAGCTCGAGACCTACGGGCGCCCGATGCAGAAGCAGAACACGTCGATGGCGCACCTGTGGATCGCAAACCCGCTCAAGCCCGGCATGATGGCGAAGCTGTTCAGTACGCACCCTCCGATCGAGGACCGGATCGACCGCCTGCACGCCATGGGCAATAAGTTCTGACGACCGACCGACCGACCGACCGACCGACCGACCGACCGACCGACCGACCAACCGACCGACCGACCGACCGCGCGTCGCGCGCCAACAGCGCCGCTCCGCGCCAGGCGTGCCGGGCGCGCACCGGCGCTGTTGGCGCGCGGGAGTGCGCCCACCCGCCCCTCAGGCGAGGAGGGCGGCGAGTGCCGGCGCGAGGGTGCCCCGCGGCGCGACCGTGATCTCGGTGAGCCCTTGCCAGAGGGCGGTCGCGCGCAGCACGGGCGCGAGGCGTTCTGCGGTGTCGGCCGGGGCATCCGCTTCGGCCCAGGCCGCCTGAACGCGCAGCACGCCGGCCTGCCGGTCGTTCTTGAGGTCGACGCGCCCGACGAGCGTGTCGCCGAGCAGGATCGGCAGCGAGTAGTACCCGAAGACCCGTTTCGGCTCGGGGGTGTAGATCTCGATGCGGTAGTGGAAACCGAACAGGCGGAGAGCCCTGGCCCGGTCCCAGACCACGGGGTCGAATGGCGAGAGCACAGCCGCGGCGTCCATGGCCCGCGGCAGCCGGGCGTCCCGGTGCAGCCAGGCGGCACCGGGCGTGCCACCCGGGCCCCAGCCGGGAACGACGACGGGGATCAGCTCGCCGGCGTCCTCGAGTTCACGGATCGCAACGAGAGTCGCCGGAGTCTTCAGGCGGAAGTAGTCGGCGAAGTCCTTCGCCGTGCCGATGCCGTGCGCCCGCGCTGACCGGCGGACGAGTTCGCGATGGGCATCGTCCCGGTGCACCCGGCGGGCCAGCAGCTCCTGGGAAAGAACCTGCCCAGGCAGCGCGTAGACCCGCTCGAACCGGCTGCGGCCCGCGGTGACGACGTCGCCCCAGCGGAACAGCGTCTCGAGACCGCTCTTGACGTCCGACCAGCCCCACCACGGGCCGCTGCGCTTGTTCGCGTCGTGCTCGATCGCACTCGCCGGCAACGGGCCCGTGGAGGCCAGTTCCGCGAGCAGCCAGTCGAGCATCGGCCGGTTGCCCTGCGACCAGGCGCCCGGCGTCCGCGCCGACCGCTCGCGGAAACCGTCCATCCGCCAGGCGAACAGCGGCCAGCTCTCGAGGGGCACGAACGAGGCCTCGTGCGCCCAATATTCGGTAAAGCGGGCCTGCTTGCCGACAGCGAAGGTCAGCCGGTCGAGCTGAGCCTTGTCGTAGCCGCCGAGCCGGCTGAACGCCGGCAGGTAATGGCTGCGCTCGAAGACGTTGACCGAGTCGATCTGCAACAAGCCGAGGCGCGTCACCAGGGCGTCCAACTGGCGGATGCCCGGGGCGGCCGGGGCGGGACGCCCGAATCCCTGGGCGGCAAGGGCCACGCGCCTGGCGAGTGCGGGGGAGAGGGACTGGACCATTCTTCGACCCTAGCGAGGACCGGGGACAGTGACTGCCTCCGATTGCCTAGACTGGTCCGATGACGGAATCCGCGGGTAGGCCGGGCTGGAGTGCACTCCTCACCGGGCGGCGCAGACGTGCCGCCCCGATCGGCCGGGAGCCCGGCAGCGGGCCAGGCACGGGAGCTCGCACCGCGGCCGGCGAACGGGCCGGAGCGGCAGCGATCGCCGCCGTCTCGGCTCCGCCGAACGGCGTCGATGAGAACGTCCCGGCGGGAATCCGGCTCGCCGGCGCGTGGTCGTGGCGGCTCCTCGCCGTCTTCGCCGTCATCGCCGTCTTCCTGTTCGTCGTCGTGCAGCTCCGGCTCATCGTCATCCCGCTGCTCATCGCCGTGCTGGTCTCCTCGATCGTGGCGCCCTTCGTCTCCTTTCTCGTCCGGCACCGCTGGCCCAAGGGCCTGGCCATCGCCGTCGCGGTGCTCACCACGCTCCTCGTCCCTGCCGCCCTGATCACGCTCGCGGGGACCCAGCTCGCCGGCGGCCTCTCCGGCCTCAGCGACCGGCTCGCCGGCTCGTACGGCGACCTCAAGGCGCTGCTGCTTGCGTCACCGCTGCACCTCACGGAACCGCAGATCAACGACTACCTGCAGCAGGCGCTTGCGGCGATCCAGGCTGACAGCCAGGTCTTCCTGAGCGGCGCACTCTCGCTCGGCACCTCGCTCGGCCACGGTCTCACCGGGCTACTGCTCACGCTCTTCAGCCTGCTCTTCCTCCTGATCGACGGCCCCGGAATCTGGGCGTGGATCGTGCGGATCTTCCCGAGGCGGGCACGGGCGGCGATCGACGGCGCCGGGCAGGCCGGCTGGACCACCCTCGGCAATTTCGCAAAGGTGCAGATCCTCGTCGCCTCGATCGACGCCCTCGGCATCGGGCTCGGCGCGTTCCTGCTCGGCGTCCCGCTCGCGATCCCGATCGGTGTCCTGGTCTTCCTCGGTTCCTTCATCCCGATCGTGGGCGCCGTCGCGACCGGCGCCGTCGCCGTCGTGATCGCTCTGCTCTTCAACTCCTGGCCGATCGCGCTCGCCATGCTCGGGGTCGTGCTCCTGGTCCAACAGATCGAAGGGCACGTTCTCCAGCCGCTCATCATGGGAACGGCGGTCAAGGTGCATCCGCTCGGCGTGGTGCTCGTCGTCGCTGCGGGTTCGTTGCTCGCCGGGATCCCGGGGGCGCTCTTCGCGGTTCCGGTCGCGGCCGTGCTCAATGTCATGATCAACTACATTCAGGGCGGTAGCTGGCGTGCCGACCTTCATGGCGTTCCGCGCGGTACCGGATCGCCGCTGTGGCGGACCGTGCCGCAACGCCCCGGCTTCACCAGGACCAGAAGAAATCCGTCCAGCACGACCACTACCGAAGGCACCCCATGACCAACCTGTCCCTCGTCGGGCCGAGCCTCGCCGAGTTCGAAGCCGCCCGCGCCGTGGTCTCCCAGGTCGCCGCCGTGACCCCGATGGAAGGCTCCCGCTACCTGAGCGCGGTCCTGGGCGCCGAGGTACACCTCAAGTGCGAGAACCTGCAACGCACCGGCTCCTACAAGATCCGTGGAGCGTACAACCGCCTCTCGAAGCTCACCGACGAGGAGAAGGAGCACGGTGTCGTGGCGGCCTCGGCCGGGAACCACGCCCAGGGCGTGGCGTTCGCCGCCCGCGAGCTCGGCATCAAGGCCACGATCTTCATGCCCGTCGGCGTCGCCCTGCCCAAGCTCCAGGCCACCAGGGACTATGGCGCGCACGTCATCCTCCGGGGCAGCACGGTCGCCGAGCCGTTGCTCGCCGCCGCCGCGTACGCCGCGGAGACCGGTGCGATCCTGATCCCGCCGTTCGACCACGCAGACGTGATCGCCGGCCAGGGAACACTGGGCCTCGAGATCCTCGACCAGGTTCCTGACCTGCACACCGTAGTCGTCCCGATCGGCGGCGGCGGACTCATCTCCGGCGTCGCGAGCGCGCTGAAGCAGAAGGCGTTCCTCGACGGCCGCACGATCCGGATCATCGGCGTGCAGGCCGCCAACGCTGCCGCCTACCCGCCCTCCATCGAGGCGGGGAAGGCGATCGAGGTGCCGATTCTGCCGACGATCGCCGACGGCATCGCCGTAGCGAAGCCGGGGCTGCTCAACTTCGAGATCATCAGGGACGTGGTCGACGAGATCGTCACCGTCACAGAGGACGACACCGCCCGTGCGCTTCTCGTGCTCCTCGAACGCGCGAAGCTCGTCGTCGAACCGGCCGGCGCCGTCGCGGTCGCAGCGATCCTGGCCGGCAAGGTCACCCCGGATGGTTCCACCGTCGCCATCCTCAGCGGGGGCAACATCGACCCCCTGCTGATGCAACGCGTCATCAGCCACGGCCTTGCGGCATCCGGTCGGTATCTCACCCTACGCATCATGTTGCCGGACCGCCCCGGACAGCTCGCCCGCATCTCCGAGCTGCTCGCCGAAGCGCACGCCAATGTCGTCGAGGTTTTGCACACCCGGCACGGCGTCGGACTGCAGATCAGCGAGGTCGAACTCAACGTCAGCGTCGAGACCCGCGGCCCCGACCACCGCCAGCACGTCGTCGACGTACTCACCTCGGCCGGTTACGACCCCCAGATCGACTAGGGGTCGCGTCGCGGGACGACTGTGGCCGTTACGGACTACTGCGGCCCGTGCACCGGGCGCAGTCGTCCATAACGGCCACAGTTGCCGCGGATGCTGCTAGTCGCCGCCCCAGGTTTCGACGGCGAAGATCTCCACGGCGATTTCCTTGCCGTTCGGGGTGGTGTAGCTCGTCTTCGATCCGACCTTGAGGCCGAGGATCGCGGCACCGAGCGGGCTCTGCTCGCTGTACACGTTGAGGTCGCTGTCGCCGGCGATCTCGCGGCTGCCGATCAGGAAGCGCTCCTCGTCACCTGCGATGGTGGCGGTGATCACGGTTCCGGACTCGACAACGCCCTTACTCTCGGGGGCGTGGCCGACCTCGGCGTTGCGGAGCAGCACGATGAGCGTGCGGATGCGTGCCTCCTGCTTGCCCTGTTCGTCCTTCGCCGCGTGGTACCCCGAGTTTTCCTTGAGGTCGCCCTCTTCACGCGCGGATTCGATCTTCTTCGCGATCTCGATACGGCCGACGGTGCTCAGGGCCTCCAGCTCGGAGGCGAGGCGGTCGTACGCCTCCTGCGTCAGCCAGGTGACGGTGGTTTCAGTTGTCATGGGTGGGTCTCCTCCTCATGCTCGAGTCATGCGTGTGGTACCGGATATGCGTGATCGTGCGGTGTTGTGTGCGTGATTCCAGGCGGATCGCAGCAGGAAAACAACGCTCGCCCCGGCGAAGAACGTCGGGGCGAATACGTCAGTCTAGGTCAGCCAGCACCGGTAAATCAATCCGGTGGTGGCGGGCTCGGTCGTCAGTAGCTGCTCCGTGAACGTACGTGAATACTGGTCACTCGGCGGCAGGTCGATCACCTTCCACCCTACGACCGCGAAGCTCTGGTTGAGCGCCTCGACCGCGCAACTCGCCGGTGACCCCACCGGAATCGAGGCCTCGAAGGTCACCGTCACGTTCCGGTCGTCCTGAACGACGTTGCGGATGTCCCTGGTTTCGAGCAGGGGCTGGGAGGCGCCCAGCCCGACCCAGACGACCCAGCCCACCAGCACGACGGCGAAGGCCCCTGCGGTGATCCAGAGGGACCGACGGTCGCGCAGACGCCGGTTCGGGGCACGACCGTACCGGGAATCCAGGGTGCCCTCGCTGCGGGTACCGCTGTCGACGTTCCTGCTGCCGGTCACTCAGACTCCACACTCACGGTTCAACGATTAGTCTTGTCCCTAGGTTATCCGCCATTTCTGAGGAGTCCGATGACACTGCGCCTCCTGGCCGTTCATGCCCATCCCGACGACGAGTCGAGCAAGGGGGCTGCGAGCTATGCGTACTATCGGAGCCGTGGCGCCGAGGTCATGGTCGTGAGCTGCACGGGTGGAGAGGGCGGCAGCATCCTCAACGACGCCCTCGCCGACACGGCGATGGCCGAGCGCGACATGGCCGGCCTGCGCCGACGGGAGATGCGCCAGGCGCAGCAGGCCCTCGGCATCGAACATCGGTGGCTCGGCTACCAGGATTCCGGCATGAACGAGGACGGTTCGGTCCCGCCGAATTCCTTCTCGACCATCGACCTCGAGTTCTCCGCGGAACCGCTCGTGCGGATCATCCGCGAATTCCGCCCCCAGGTCCTGATCACCTACGACGAGAACGGCGGATACCCGCACCCGGACCACATCCGCTGTCACGAGGTCTCGATGGCCGCGTATCGCGCCGCCGCGGACCCCACCCGGTACCCGGGTGACGGAGAACCGTGGCAGATCGACAAGCTCTACTACGATCGCATCTTCAACCTCGAACGCATCGATGCCCTCTTCCTGCTGCTGAGCGTCAAGGAACCGGAGTCCCCCCTGCTCGAGCCGCTCGGGGAGGCCCGCGACTGGATGAAGAACTACCCGGCCCTGGCGACGACCCACGTTCCGGTCGGAGACTTCCTCGACGCGAGGGACGCGGCGTTGCGGGCCCACGCGAGCCAGGTTTCCCCCACGAGCAGCTTCTTTTTCTGGCCGAACGACCTCATCCGTGAGGCGTGGCCGTACGAGGACTTCCAGCTCGTCGAATCGAAAGTTGAAACGGTCATGCCTGAATCAGATCTGTTCGCCGGTATCCGGGACGAGGCATGAGCGCCGTCCTGTTCCCGCACCTCGCCGACGCGGTAACGGGCTTCATGCTCGCCAACACGCCGCCGCCCGAATTCAACCCCGACACCGTCACGCCGGGCCCCGCCGGCTTCCTGGCGATCCTGTTCGTTGTGGTCGCCGTCGTGCTGCTCGGCTTCGATCTGGTCCGCCGCATCCGCCGCACGACGTATCGCGCGGAGATAGCCGAGCGCCTGCAGGCGGAACTCGCTGCCCGCGGTGAGGCGGACAAGCGCCCGGGCGAGGCCTCCACCCCGCGGGAGACCCAGCAGCCTCAGGGGTAGAGCGGATGCGTGGCGATGATCAGGATCGCCGTCCAGTGGCAGAGGAACGCGATAACGGTCAGGCTGTGGAAGATCTCGTGGAACCCGAAGACCCCGGGAACCGGGTTGGGCTTCTTGAGCGCGTAGATGACGGCGCCGACCGAGTAGCACAGGCCGCCGATCATGATGAGCGTCATCATCGCGGCGTTCGCCTGGAAGAAGTCGACGATGAACATCAGTGAGCCCCAGCCGAGGAGCAGGTACAACGGCACGTAGAGCCAGCGCGGGGCGGTGATCCAGAACACCCGGAAGGCGATGCCGAGAAGTGCGCCACCCCAGACGAGGGAGAGCAGGAGCACGGACTTCGACGGCGGTAGCGCGAGCACCGTGATCGGCGTATAGGAACCGGCGATCAGCAGGAAGATGTTCGCGTGGTCGATGCGCTTGAAGACGAGTTTCGTGCGCGGCTTCCAGTTGATGCGGTGGTACAGCGCCGAGTTGCCGAACAGGAGCAGGGAGCTGATCACGAAGACGAGGCAGCTCCACTTCGCAGCGGGACCCTCCGCGAGGGACAAGAGCACGATCCCCGCGACGATGGTGACCGGGAAGGTGCCCGCGTGGATCCAGCCGCGCCAGGTGGGTTTGAGATCCTCCGGCCGGGGTGCCTCCGACTCGAGCAGCGGCAGCTGCGGGATGAACTCGTCGTCGGGGTCCTTCAGCGGCTGTCGTGCGGTTGCGTCGTCCCCGGTGCTGCTCTCTGCGGCCATGCAGCCAGAATACGACAGCGAACATGCCCGAAGAAGCACGGGCTGCCCGAGTGGGCTAGCGTAAATACGTGCAGAAGAGGCAGGTCCCCTTGGCGCGCGACATCCTCTACAGGTTGTACGAGCGCCGCCTTCGGCGCGGGCTGACGCCGGAGAACCTGCCACGCCACGTCGCGATGATCATCGACGGCAACCGCCGCTGGGCCCGGCAGCTCGGGCTCGAGTCCGCCGCACACGGCCACCGTGCCGGCGCGGCGAAGATGCGGGAGTTCCTCAGCTGGTGCGACGACCTCGGCATCTCGGTGGTCACGCTCTACCTGCTCTCCTCGGACAACCTCACCAACCGCCCGAGCGAGGAACTCTCCGAGCTCACCAAGATCATCGCCAAGCTCGCCGAAGGGCTCTCGCGCCAGCGCAACTGGCGGGTCCAGCAGGTCGGCACGAAGAAGGGCCTGCCTGCGCCGCTCATCGCTGCGCTCTGCGACGCCGAGACCCGCACCGCGGGCAAGAAGGGAATGCACATCAATCTCGCGGTCGGCTACGGCGGACGCACCGAGATCACCGACGCCATGCGCAGCATCGTCGCCGCGCACCTCGAGAACGGTCACACCCTCGCGGACCTCGCCGAGACGCTCACTCCCGAACTCATCGGCCAGCACCTCTACACGGGTGGCCAGCCCGACCCCGATCTCGTGATCCGCACCTCCGGTGAGCAGCGGATCAGCGATTTCATGCTCTGGCAGAGCGCCCACAGCGAGTTCTACTTCGTCGAGGCTCTCGGACCCGACCTCCGCCAAGTCGACTTCCTGCGCGCCCTGCGCGACTTCGCCAAACGCCAGCGCCGCTTCGGAAGCTAGGAGACCGGATGACCGAGATCGATGCCTATGCAGCGGGGTTCGTCGAAGAGCCCGGTTACCTCGACTACGGCCGGGTCGGACCGCTCTCGGCGACGGTGGTGGCCGAGAGCCTCGGCCAGACCGAGATCCTGTCCCGGGCCCGCTTCGGCAGCCTCGACCACCTCTTCCAGCAGGACGAGCGGATGCGCGAGGCCGTCTCCGCCGTGACCGGTTTCCGGGCCGACCAGGTCGTCTGCGAGCCGAACACGACGACCGGCATCATGCAGGCCATGTTCGGCCTGACCGGGGGCGTGCTGCTCTCGCCCGGCGATTTCCCCACCGTTCCCTTCGCGGCCGTGCGTGCGGCGGAAGCGCTGCGCGTCGTGACCCCGATCTGGCTGGGGACCGAGCACGGCAGGGTGACCCCCGGCGAGATCCGCGAGCAGCTGACGCCGGCGACGGTCGCCGTCGCGGTCTGCCTCGTCGACGCACGGACCGGATTCCGGGTGGACCTCGACGGAATCCGCCAGGTCATCGGCGACCGTCTGTTGATCGTTGACGCGATCCAGGGCTTCGGTGTCACCGACGCGGCCTATGAGATGGCGGATGTCGTCGCATCCGGTGGCCAGAAATGGGTGCGCTCGGGCTGGGGAACCGGTTTCCTGGCGCTGAGCGACCGTGCGGTCGAACGACTCGTTCCGGTGTTCTCGGGCTTCGCGGGAACGGACGTTGACGAGCCGTGGGACCAGGTGCTGCCGCCGAGCCACAGCGCCCGCGCATTCCGGGTCAGCAATGGAGACGCGATCGCGCAGGCGCGGTTCTCCGCGGCTCTCGAGGAGATTGCCGTGACGGGCATTCATAACATCGATGCCGCGGTCGCGGACAACGTGTCGCAACTGATCGACCTCGCCGACGAGTACGCGGTACCCGTGGTGTCGCCGCGGGACGAACGCGAGCGGGCCGGGATCCTCGTGCTCGAGCCCCATCCCGCCCAGCTCAACACGCTCACGATCGCCCTGCACAACCACGGGATCACCGCGACGACCCGCGACGGCCGGGTGCGACTCAGCGCCCACGCCGTGCTCAGCGTCGACACCGTTGACATGCTGCGCGGGGCATTCACGTCGTATGCGACGGCAGCCATTTACTGAGTTCCTGGCGCCGAGCCCATTAACGTCTGGTGACAATGTGTGTGTCGCACTTCCGATATTCACCGAGTGTAAGTAGCGTCATTCCCATCAGGTACGGCGCCTGATCGAGACGGCCACATAAGTACGGCTCGAGAACCCCCGTGGCCAGCTCGCCAACACAATCCGCGCCTTTCGAGGCACGGGGTGGGAGTGGTTGTGACCGCTAATCAGACCGACTATCAGGGTTCGAACCAGACGGCTTCCGACATCAAGCAAACCGAGCGCACCTTTGTGCTGGACACCTCGGTCCTCCTGTCGGATCCCAAGGCGATCTTCCGCTTCGCCGAGCATGCCATCGTGCTGCCGGTCGTCGTGATCGCCGAACTCGAATCCAAGCGCAACGACCCGGAGATCGGGTACTTCGCCCGCCAGGCCCTCCGGCTCCTGGACGAATTGCGTGTCAAGCATGAACGCCTCGACTTCCCGATCCCGGTCGGAGAGGGTGGCAGCCTGCGTGTGGAGCTGAACCACTCCAACATGTCGGTGCTCCCCTCTGGCCTGCAACTCGGCGACAACGATTCGAGGATCCTCGCGGTCGCGATGAACCTCGCCAACGACGGCCTCGCCGTCACGGTCGTCTCCAAGGATCTGCCATTGCGGGTCAAGGCGGCATCGATCGGCCTGCTCGCGGATGAGTACCGACACGAGCTCGCGATCGATTCCGGCTGGACGGGGATGGACGAGATCACTCTCGGGTCGAACCAGATCAGCGAACTCTACGACAACGAGGTGCTCAACACCCGTCTGGTGCAGGACATGCCGATCAACACGGGCCTCGTGGTCCATTCTGACCGCGGCTCGGCGCTCGGCCGGGTCACCGGCAAGGGTGAAATGCGGCTCGTGCGCGGCGACCGGGACCTGTTCGGCCTCAAGGGCCGGTCGGCCGAACAGCGCCTGGCGATCGACCTGCTGCTCGACCCTGAGATCGGGATACTCTCCCTGGGAGGGCGAGCGGGGACGGGGAAGTCGGCGCTCGCGCTCTGTGCGGGACTCGAAGCCGTTCTGGAACGCCAGCAGCATCGCAAGATCATGGTGTTCCGCCCGCTCTACGCGGTCGGCGGCCAGGAACTCGGCTACCTGCCCGGTGACGCGAGCGAGAAGATGAGCCCGTGGGCCCAGGCGGTATTCGACACCCTCGGCGCGCTCGTGTCCGAGAACGTGCTCGAAGAGGTCCTCGAGCGGGGGATCCTCGAGGTCCTGCCGCTCACCCACATCCGGGGCCGTTCGCTGCACGACGCGTTCGTGATCGTCGATGAGGCGCAGTCCCTCGAGCGCAACGTGCTGCTCACGGTGCTCAGTCGCATCGGGCAGAACTCGCGGGTGGTCCTCACCCACGACGTCGCCCAGCGGGATAATCTCCGGGTCGGCCGCTTCGACGGCGTCGCATCCGTGATCGAGACGCTCAAGGGGCATCCGCTGTTCGCCCACATGACGCTCACCCGCTCGGAGCGCAGTGCAATCGCCGCGCTCGTCACCGAGATGCTCGAGGGCAACGACCCGAACTGACCCCGCGTTCCGACCTGACCAATTCGACGGAGATTTTGCCCAAAAGACACGTGGGAGGCCCGATTCGAGCCGCCAGGGGCAAAAACTCCGTCGAATTGGTTCGGGGCTAGGCGGTGCGCGCGGGGGGACGCGTCATGCTGAGCAGGTCCAGGGCCGTGTCGAGCTGGGCAAGCGTGACTTCGCCGCGTTCCACGAAACCGAGGTCGATGACGGCCTGGCGCACCGGGACGCCGTGCGCGACCGCGTGCTTGGCGACCTTCGCCGCGGCCTCGTAGCCGATCACCCGGTTGAGCGGCGTCACGATCGCGGGGGAGGAGCCGGCCAGGGCCTTCGCCCGGTCGAGGTTGGCCTCGAGCCCGTCGATGGTCTTGTCGGCGAGCACCCGCGTCGCGTTCGAGAGCAGCCGGATCGACTCGAGCAACGCGGTGCCCATCACGGGGATGGCCACGTTGAGCTCGAAGGAGCCGGATGCGCCCGACCAGGCCACGGTCGCGTCGTTGCCGATCACGCGGGAGCAGACCATCAGCACGGCCTCGGGGATGACCGGGTTGACCTTGCCGGGCATGATCGACGAGCCGGGCTGCAGGTCAGGGATCTGTAGCTCGCCGAAGCCGGTGTTGGGGCCGGAGCCCATCCAGCGCAGGTCGTTGCAGATCTTGGTGAGGCTGACCGCGATGGTGCGCAGGGCACCGGATGCGTCCACGAGGCCGTCGCGGTTGGCCTGCGCTTCGAAGTGGTCGCGGGCTTCCGTGACGGGAAGCTCGGTCTCGGCGACCAGGAGCTCGATCACGAGCTGGGGGAAGCCGGCGGGGGTGTTGATGCCGGTTCCTACTGCAGTGCCGCCCAGGGGCACCTCGGCGACGCGGGGGAGGGCGCTGCGGATGCGCTCGATGCCGAGCCGCATCTGGCGGGCGTAGCCGCCGAACTCCTGGCCGAGGGTGACCGGGGTCGCGTCCATCAGGTGGGTGCGGCCAGCCTTGACGGCATCGGCCCAGAGCACCGACTTGGCCTCGAGCGCGACGGCGAGGTGGTCAAGCCCGGGGATGAGGTCGTCGATGAGCGCGCTCGTGACGGCAAGGTGCACCGACGTGGGGAAGACGTCGTTTGACGACTGTGAGGCGTTGACGTGGTCGTTCGGGTGCACCGGGCGGCCGAGGGTGCGGGTGGCGAGGGTCGCGAGCACCTCGTTCATGTTCATGTTCGAGGAGGTGCCGCTGCCGGTCTGGTAGACGTCGATCGGGAACTGGTCGTCGTAGAGACCGGTGATGACCTCGTCTGCTGCTCCGGCGATCGCCTCGGCGATGGCGCCGTCGAGCACCCCGAGCTGCGCGTTCGCGAGGGCGGCGGATTTCTTGATGCGGGCGAGGGCCGAGATCTGCGCGGGTTCGAGGACAGAGCCGGAGATCGGGAAGTTCTCAACGGCCCGCTGAGTCTGGGCGCCGTAGAGGGCGTCGACGGGAACCTGCACCTCGCCCATCGTGTCGTGTTCGATTCGGTAGCCGGCATCTGCGGTTTTTTCCACCACTGTGTGTAAGACCTTTCGATTGGGAGACGGTACTGCCCGGGCTGTGGGATCAGACGTTGCCGACGACGACGTCGGGAACGGCCCGGCCTTCGAGCAGTCGGTAATTGGCGCCGACGATAGCCAATGTACCCGCTGCGACGGCGTCGCTGATCAACTCTGACTGTTCCAGGAGCTCGGTCACGGTGTCGCGCAGGTGTTCCCTGCCGACCATGAGCGCATCGATGCTCCCGGGGTCGGTCAGCGTCGCATCCGTCGCCGCGACCACCCGGTGCACGGCCGGCACGATCTTCTCGATGATCCGGCCGATGTGCACGGGCAGGGGAGCCGCGCCGGGCGACTGCGCGTCCACGGCGGCCTGGACCGCGCCGCAGCCGTCGTGGCCGAGCACGAGGATGAGCGGAACCTTGAGCACGGCGACCGCGTACTCGAGGGAGCCGAGCACGGAATCGGAGATGACCTGGCCGGCGTTCCGTACGACGAAAAGGTCGCCGAGGCCCATGTCGAAGATGATCTCGGCGGCGAGACGCGAGTCGCTGCACCCGAAGAGGGCAGCGGCCGGAGTCTGCGCGGTCGCGAGCTCGGTGCGCCGGTCGACGTCCTGGCGCGGATGCTGCGGCTCGCCGTCCACGAATCGCTGGTTGCCGCGCTGCAGCCGGCTCCACACCGCTGCCGGGCCCACGGCGTCGCCGGGGGCCGCAGCCTGGCTGATGAGCACGTCTTTGCCCTGTCCGGTCACTGGGTCACCGCCTGTCCGTTGGCACTGATCTGGGAGGCGATCGCGGTCGCGAGCGCCGCGAATTCGTCTTCGTCCGCCGTTCCGACGAGCAGGTAGCTGCTCGTCCCTGCGGTCGTCACGAGGGCGTATTCGAAGTTGCCGCGGTCCTTCTCGGCTGCGGGATTCCGGTAGACGTCCCAGGTGACACCTACGAGGGTGAGCGTCTGGACTGCGGGGGCGTCCTTCAACTGCTGCCCGATCCAGGTCGGGTTTGCGCCGATGGCCTGGGTGAGGCCGATGAACTCGTTGCGGGGGGTCAGCAGGCCGATGTACCAGGACGGGATCTTGTCGGTGCCGCCGAGACGCCACTGGGCGGCGTTCGCCCGCCAGCCATCCGGGAGCTCAGGGACCACAAGCGGCGCGTCGATCCCGACCTGCACCTGGCTCGCGACGGCGGCGAAATCGACGGTGCGGTCGACGGGCCCGTCGCTGCGCGGGACGAGGAGAACGAGAACGAAGACCGCACCGAGGGTGGCGAGCAGGGACAGGACCAGGTTGTTGACGGTCTTGCGCGACCGGTAGTTCCGCGAGTTCGTCGCGAGGCGGTCGGCCGTCTCCTGCGCGGTCTCAGGCCTGCCGAGCTCGGCGACGACCCGGGGCGGGCGCTTCGCGGTGCTCATTCGGTGCCGGGGCCGGTCGAGGGGGAGGCGGAGTCCAGTTGGCGCGCGCGGGCGGCGTCGAGGCGGGCCCTGGCTCCGATCAGCCATTCTTCGCAGCGGCTCGCGAGTTCCTCGCCGCGTTCCCAGAGGGTGAGGGACTCTTCGAGGGTTGACGAGCCCTGTTCGAGGGCGCTCACGACCCGGACGAGTTCGTCCCTGGCCTGCTCATAGCTCAAGGTGGAGATGTCGGCGGGAGCGGTCATGGCGTCCATTCTATTGAGTCCTGGTTGTCGTGTTCGGCCCGGTGGCCGGGTCCGTAGCCGGGTCTGCGGTCGACTCAGCGGGCGGGCCCGCTGTGGCCGCGAGGGTTCCTGTGCCGAGCGTGATCCTGAGCCGGGTACCGTCCGGAGCATCGGCGGCGGCACGCAGCACGTGGCCGTCCCGCACCTGCACGATCGCGTATCCGCGATCGAGGGTGCCCTGCGGGGACAGCGTTCGGAGCCTCGAGCGGAGCTCCGCGACGACGCCGGCGGATGCCTCGACGACGCGTTCCATAAGCTCCGTTCCCCGGGCGACGTACCGGGTGAGGTCCTCGGCACGGGAATCGACGATCCAGGCCGTGCTGCTGAGCACGGGGCGTGACCGGAGCTGGCCGATCCGGTCGACCTCGGCCGCGAGGATTCCGGTCAGCCGGGTGCTCAACCGGGACCTGGCCTGCTGGACGCGGTTGAGTTCGTCCGAGACGTCGGGGACGATGCGCTTGGCGGCATCCGTCGGGGTGGAGGCCCGGAGGTCGGCGACCTCGTCGAGCAGGGGCCGGTCTGCCTCGTGGCCGATCGCACTGACCAGGGGGGTGTTGCAGGCCGCCGCGGCGCGGAGTACGCGTTCGTCGCTGAAGCCGAGCAGGTTCTGGAAGTCGCCGCCGCCGCGGGCGACGATGATGACGTCGACGTCGGGGTCGGCATCGAGGCGCTGGATCGCGGCGACGACCTCGGCCACCGAGCGGTCGCCCTGCATGGCCGCGTATGCGAGCTGGAAATCGACGGCGGGCCAGCGCAGCTGGGCGTTGCGGATGACGTCCTTCTCGGCGTCGGAGTCCTTGCCGGTGACGAGGCCGATGCAGTGCGGCAGGAACGGGAGGGGCTTCTTCCGGGAGGTCGCGAAGAGGCCTTCGGCCGCGAGCTGCTTGCGGAGACGCTCGAGGCGTTCGAGCATGTCGCCGAGGCCGACGTGGCGCAGGTCGAAGACCTGCATGGTGAGTGTGCCGCCCTTGACCCAGTAATTCGGTTTGACCAGGGCGATGACGCGGTCGCCCTGCTTGAACTCGTCGCTCAGCCGGGCCTTGACGGACGACCACACGGTGAAGCCGACGGTGGCGTCCTCGCTGAGGTCTTTGAGCTTGCCGTACACATTGCCGCCACTGAGGCCCCACTGGGTGATCTCACCCTCGACCCAGGCTGTGCCGAGCCGCTCGATGTAGCCGCGGATCTTGTTCGCGAGCAGGGCGACGGGCCACGGGGCCTCGAGGGTGGGTGGTGCATCGGTCATGAATCGTTCCTCCCACGGCCTGTCCAGCCACGCACCCATAGAATGAGCCGGTGACTATCAGCTCGGATTCAAGCGTTATCGGCCTCGGCATGCCCCGGATTCCCCGGGCACGCAACGTCCTCAAGGATACCCCGGTGGATGGGCCGAAACGGGTGCTGCTCGCTGCCCCGCGCGGCTACTGCGCGGGTGTCGACCGGGCCGTCATCGCCGTCGAGAAGGCGCTCGAGCTATACGGAGCCCCCGTCTACGTGCGGAAGCAGATCGTGCACAACGTGCACGTCGTCTCCGAACTCGAGAAGCAGGGCGCCATCTTCGTCGACGAGGTCGATGAGGTGCCCCGCGGCTCGCACCTCGTCTTCAGCGCCCATGGAGTGTCTCCGGCCGTCGTCAGCGCGGCAGCTGCGCGCGGGCTGCGCGCGATCGACGCGACCTGCCCGCTCGTCACCAAGGTGCACCGCGAGGCCGTGCGCTTCGCCCGCGATGATTTCGAGATCCTGCTGATCGGCCACGAAGGACATGAAGAAGTCGAGGGCACGGCAGGGGAGGCCCCGGAGCACACGACCCTCGTGGGCAGCCCCGACGAGGCCGACACGATCGTGGTGCGCAACCCGGAGAAGGTCGTCTGGCTGTCGCAGACCACCCTCAGCGTCGACGAGACCATGGAGACCGTGAGCCGGCTTCGCGCCCGGTTCCCGCTGCTGCAGGATCCGCCGAGCGATGACATCTGCTACGCCACCCAGAACCGGCAGGTGGCGATCAAGAAGATCGCCGAGGCCTCCGACCTCGTGCTCGTCGTCGGTTCGGCGAACTCGTCCAATTCGGTGCGCCTCGTCGAGGTCGCCCTCGAATACGGCGCCCGCGCCGCCTACCGGGTCGACTTCGCGAGCGAGGTCAAGCAGGAGTGGCTCGACGGCGTCGCAACCGTCGGAGTGACGAGCGGGGCATCCGTGCCCGAGGAACTCGTGACCGAACTCCTGCGCGACCTGGCCGGCGCCGGCTTCGGCGACGTGCAGGAAGTGAAGACCGCTGAGGAGGACCTGCTGTTCTCGCTCCCGAAGGAACTGCGCAAGGACCTCGCGGGCAACGACGACGCACGGGCCCTCGGCGGGCGCGTGTCCCGGGTCGAGTAGCGCCGATCACCGTGGGGCGCCGGTCAGGTGCGCCCGCGCGGATGCCTACGGCTGGCTGTAGAAGTCGATCAGCGTCGGGTCGGTGGTCACGACGACCATCATGAAGGCGAAGATCACCACGAGCGCGATCACCGCGCCGATCACCGGGACGTAGAACGCCCGCTTGCGGCGTGAGATGAGCAGGATCGCCGCGGCGGCGGTGAGCAGCCAGACGATCGCTTCGGTGATGCCGCCCGCCGTGACGAGCCCGGCGACGGAGGAGTCCGGCACGTAGGTACCGAGGTGGGACTGGGTGTAGAGCATCTGGATGGCGTCGGGGAGCGCGCCCAGCACCCCGATCGACATGAAGGTCGCGGCGAGGCCGAGCGCGAGCAGGCCGAGGGTCACCCGCCGGTCCCAGGCTGGAACAGCGGGCTTGGCCGGTCCGGTCAGGGTCCCGAGCAACGGCGCGGAGACGGCGGGGTTCGGGCCGCCGGTGGTCGACCGTGGTGTCGTGACGCCCGGGTCCCAGCTCCAGCCTTCAGGGGCCAGCTCCCCGTAGCGGGGCTGGGGCCGGGGGTCCCGGCGGGGGCTGTCAGGGACGTTTTCGCTGGGCACGGGGGAGCCGTTCGACTAATTTGCGGGTGAGGAAGGCGACGGGGTGCGTCTTCATGTACGTGAGGTGCGCCCGGAGACCGGCTACTTCGCCGGCCAGGGCATCCCGGGCGGCGGCGGTGGCGACGAGCTCGGCCGTCGCGGCGTCCCGTTCGGCCAGGGCGGTTGCTTTGTCAGCGGCGAGGAGTTCCGCCTCGAGGCGGGCCTGGGCGGCTGCGACGAGGGCGGCATCCGTGTTCTTGAGCGCCTCGTTCTCGGCGGCGATCCGGTTCGCGAATCCGAGGATCTCGTCGGGGGGTGTTGTACGCGTACGGATCCGCGCGGTGTTCCGCGGCAGGGAGGCCAGGGGGATCGCGACTCCGACGTACTGGTAGACGTGGCTCTCCGTGGCCTTCAGGAGGTCGAAGAATTTCTCGTCCGCGGTGAGTCCGAGGTCGGCAAGCCGTTCCGTCACCCAGCGTTTCGGATATTCCGAGACGACGGGGTCCTCCTCACGGATGCCGTAACCGGCGGCCGTGAACATGTCTTCGATCTCGAAGGCATCGTAGAAATGCAGGTGGGTCTCGTCGAGCAGCCCGGTCTCCGTGTACGTGAACCGGCCTTCGAGCAGGTCGAGCCGGACCGAAAGGTGACCCATGTTGGGAATCGAGTAGACCACGACTCCGCCGGGCCGCAGCAGGGCGCGAATGGCCACGAGGGTCGCGCGCGGGTCTGGCAGGTGTTCGAGGACGTCGGCGAACAGGACGACGTCGAAAGTTCCGAGTCCGGCGACGGCGACCGTGTCGCTGACGTCGAGCACGTAGGCCTCGGAGATCTTGCCCCGCGCCTCGTCGATGTCGACCGTGTTCAGGTCGACACCGACGACGGTGCAGCTATTCATCTGTTCCAGGGCTTCACCGAAATTTCCGGCCGAGCACCCCACGTCCAGCACCCTCGATCCTTCAGGAATGAAGGAGAGCATGTTGGACCAGCTGTTGTTGCGGGTTCCCCGCACGAACAGGTGGCTGGAGTACGCCGATGTTTCGCCCATTGGATGAATTTACTCCGGATCAGCTCTCCGAGTGTCCAGCGGAACCGAGCTGCTGGGTGGCTTCGACGACGCGGGCGGCCATCGCCGTCTCGGCGACCTTGCCCCAGGCGCGCGGGTCATACAGCTTCTTGTTGCCGACTTCTCCGTCGATCTTGAGGACGCCGTCGTAGTTCTTCAGCATGTAGCCGGCGACGGCGCGCGTGAACGCGTACTGAGTGTCGGTGTCGATGTTCATCTTCACGACGCCGTTGGCGACGGCTTCAGCGATCTCGTCGGCGGTCGAGCCGGACCCGCCGTGGAAGACGAGGTCAAGCGGCTTCGGGCCGGTGCCGTACTTGGCGGCGAGGCCGTCCTGGATCTCCTTGAGGAGCTCCGGGCGCAGCTTGACGTTGCCGGGCTTGTAGACGCCGTGGACGTTGCCGAAGGTCAGCGCGGCCATGTAGCGGCCGTCTTCGCCGAGGCCGAGAGCGTCGATCATGGCGCTCGCGTCGGCGAGGGTCGTGTACAGATTCTCGTTGATGTCGCCCTCGACACCGTCTTCTTCGCCGCCGACGGCGCCGATCTCGACCTCGAGGATCGCGTTGATGTTCTTGGTGCGCTTGAGGATGTCCTTCGCGATGACGAGGTTCTCGGCGAGCGGGATGGCGGAACCGTCCCACATGTGCGACTGGAAGATCGGGTTGCGCCCGGCCTTGACTTCGGCTTCTGAAGCGGCGATGAGCGGGAGGACGAAGTCGTCCAGGGCGCCCTTGGGGCAGTGGTCCGTGTGCAGGGCCACGGTAACGGGGTAATTGTCGGCGACGGACTGCACGAAGTGAGCCATGGCGAGCGCACCGGATGCGCGGTTCTTGACCGTGTGGCCGGCGAAATAATCGGCGCCACCGGTGGTGACCTGGATGATGCCGTCGGAGCCTGCTTCAGTCAGGCCCTGCAGGACGGCATTAATGCTCTGGGAAGACGCAACGTTGAACGCCGGGTAAGCGAAACCCTGGGTCTTGGCTTTGTTGAGCATCTCTGCATACTGGTCTGGGGTTGCGATGGGCATGTTTCTGCGTCTCCTCGGTTGTACAGATTCGGTCTTCCCATCCTACCGACGGCGGCTGGATGGCTGGACGGGAAACATCAGCCGTTCCCGCTGGGCGGGCGCTAGGCTCTTAAACGGCAGCGCTGGGAAACCGGCGCCGGCCCAAAGCTGGGCCTCGCCACTGCCGCACTCTTCGTCCGGGAAGGACCATCTGTGAACAGCCCCGAAATCGCCCCCAATTTCACCCATCCGGACCGAAACCTGGCCATGGAGCTGGTGCGTGCGACCGAAGCCGCGGCTATTCGCGCGGTGCCGTTCATCGGTCGCGGAGACAAGAACGCGGCTGACAAGGCCGCCGTCGACGCGATGCGAGTCTTCCTCGGTACCGTCAACTTCGATGGAGTCATCGTCATCGGCGAGGGCGAGAAGGACAAGGCTCCGATGCTCTTCAACGGCGAGCACGTCGGAAACGGCACCGGTCCGGCCTGCGACATCGCCGTGGACCCCATCGACGGTACGAGCCTCACGGCCGAGGGTCGCCAGAACGCGCTCTCCGTGATCGCCGTATCGTCCCGTGGCACGATGCTCGATGCCTCCTCGGTGTTCTACATGGACAAGATCGTCACGGGCGCCGCCGGATTCGGCGTCGTGCACCTGGACCAGCCGATCGGGGACAACCTGCGCGCCCTGTCCCAGGCCACCGGCAAGCCCATCGGCGAGATGGTCGTGGCCGTACTCAACCGTCCGCGCCATGAGGGCCTGATCGATGCGATCCGGAGCGCGGGAGCCGGCACCCGTCTCATGTCCGACGGCGACGTCGCCGGCGGCATCAACGCCGCCCGCTACGGTACCCGCATCGACATGTGCGTCGGTATTGGCGGCAGCCCGGAGGGCATCACGACGGCGTGCGCGCTCAAGGCGCTCGGCGGATTCATGCAGGGCCGACTCGCCCCCAAGGACGACGCCGAACGCGCCAGGGCCATTGCTGCCGGCCTCGACGTCGACAAGGTGCTCGACCTCGACGACATGGTCTCGGGAGACAACACCTTCTTCGTCGCTACCGGCGTGACCGACGGCGGCCTCGTCGACGGCGTGCGTCGTAAGGGTCCGATCATCCGCACCGAGAGCATCGTCATGCGCGGCAAGTCCGGCACCGTCCGCCGGGTCGTAGCCGACCACCTCGCCGCCAAGTGGCTGTAGCCCGCGGGCACTGACCTCGCACTGACCGCACCCCGCATCTCCCCATACAACAATCGCCGTTTCGGCCGAGTAGCCCCGTTCTCCGGGAGACACTCGGCCGGAACGGCGATTGTCGTATGGCGCCCGCTCAGTCTGCGCGGTGGGCTGATGCCTCGAGTCCGGCCGCCGCGAGTCCTGCAGCTTCCAGTTCGGTCACGAGCTCCCAGGCGACGAGTTCCCGCGGGGACTCCTCGACGCCCGCCAGCGGGGCGAGCACCTTGGACTCGTCGAGTGCGTTGAGCTTGCGCGCCGTCGGCAGGACCTGGCGTTCCATCGAACCGACGAAACCGTTGTAATCCTTGACGGTGCGTTCGATGGAGCGCCCCAGCTTCTCGATGTGGGTGGCGGTGACTGCAAGCCGGGCGTAGAGCTCCCGGCTGAGGTCGAAGAGCATTTTCGCGTCGTGGGTGAGCACATCTTGTTGCCAGGTGAACGCAACGGTCTTGAGCACCGACCACAGCGTCACAGGGGAGGCGAGCGCGACGCGCTTGGAGAAGGCGAACTCCATGATCGAAGGGTCGGCCTCGAGAGCGGACGACACGAGCGACTCGCTCGGGATGAACGCGATCACGATCTCGGGGGAGGCCTCGAGGCCCTGCCAGTATGCCTTGCTGCCGAGGGCGGTGATGTGGTCGCGCACTGCCTTCACGTGGGCGCCCAGGAGCGCCGTGCGCCGGGCGCCCTCCGCACCGGTGGCCGTCGCCGGGATCTGGCTCGCCTCGAGGAACGCCGTGAACGGCACCTTGGCGTCGACGGCGATGTTCTTTCCTCCCGGCAGGTGCACGACCATGTCGGGCCGGCCGGCCCCCGCGTCTGAGCTGATGCTCGACTGCACGTCGAAATCGACCCGCTCGATGAGCCCGGCTGCCTCGACGACGCTGCGCAGCTGGGTCTCGCCCCAGACTCCGCGGGTGTTATTGGCGCGCAAAGCAGAAGCCAGTGACTCGGCGGTGCTGCGCAGGCGCTCTTCGGATTCGGTGGCACTGCGGAGCTGCTGGCGGAGCTCGCCGTGCTGCAGGCTGCGCTGGGCCTCGAGTTCGGAGACCTTCAGCTGCATGTCGTGCAGGCTTTCCCGAACCGGGGCCAGGGCCTGCAGGACCTTGCTCTCCCGCTGTTCGCGTTCGGTGCGGGCGGCGGCCTCCTCACGGTGCCGCTCGTCGAACTCGCGTGCCCGGCGCTGCGCCTCGGCGAGTTGCTCGCGGAGGGCATCCGTCGTGGCCTGCACCGAGGCCAGTTCTTCACGCAGGATGGCCGAGACGGCGGCCTCGGAGGACCGCAGTTCGGCGAGGTCGACCCGGTGTCGGGCTTCGAGAACGGCGGGATCGACGGTGGGCGTGGCCGCGCCGGCCCGGACGGCGCGGCGTTGCAGCACGATGACCGTGCAGAGGGCGCCGAGTACGGCGCCGAGGGCGATGCCGAGAAGGAGGGTGAGCGAGGGATCCATGACTCAACCCTGCCAGTGGCCACCGACATTGCCGTCGCGGCAGGCGGGAACCCGCCGAGGAGGGTTTCACCGGTCTGGCGACCCTGTGGGCCGGGAGCGTGTCAGGCTTCGAGCGCGAGCGCGAGAGTCAGCATTTCCGGGTCGTTCCGGGTGGTCCGCGACACGACGAGGTGTTCCCGGTTGATCCGTTGCGCGAAGAACCCGAGGTACGGCAGCTGGATGATCGTCGTGAGGCCGCCCTGCCCTGCCGTGACGAGCTCGGGGATGACCCGGTTCTCCGGCAGGGCGCCGAGCGGTGCGGGCATCGTCGTGCGCCACATTCCATAGGCTTCCTGGTCGATGCCGGAGTTCCAGAAGTCCGAGGGCCAGGTCGAGGTCGAGGTCGCCGCCCACAGCTCCGCGTCGGTGAGGGTGTCCAGAAGGCGCTGGATCTCCTCGTCCGGGATGCTCACGGTCGGTTCGGCCACGTCGAAGTGGGTCCAGGCCCGCCGCCACTCGACCAGCCAGCGCTGCACGGCGGCGTCGACGTCGAGGTCGGCCGGCCGGCGCGAGGTACCCGGGTCCGGCTCGGAATCCAGGCGCGGAATGCTGTCGATCTCGAGGTGCCAGGCGCTGCGCACGAAGAGCAGGAAGGTCAGGGGCGACCAGCACTCCTCGACGTTGATCTGCATGTTCTGGGGCCAGGGGCTCAGTGGCAGGTCTTCGGGGTCCATGATGTCCGTTCGAATCGTTCTGCTGCTAGCTCGTTCTGCAACTAGTTCGTTCTGCAACTAGCTCGTTCTGCAGCTAGCTCAGGGCCATCGGCCCGTGGACCGCGGCTTTGGCTGCAACTGCGATTGGTCCGATGGCTCCTAACGCGACCTTGGTGATCCGGGCCAGGTCTTCGACCGTCTCTGCACCGTGCCGCTTTGCCGCGTGGATGATGATGGCGGCGCAGGCCTCGGCGTCGGCGAGGGCGTCGTGGTGCGCGAAGTCCTCGAAGCCCGCCGCCATGGCTGCGACCGGGAGCCGGTAGGAATCAAGGTGATACGTGCGGCGGGCGACTTGCAGGCTGCACACGTAGCTGAAGTCGGGCACCGGGAGTCCGGCGACGGTTGAGGCGGTCTTGATGACGCCGAGATCGAAGCCGGCGTTGTGGGCCACGAGGGTGTCACCGTCGGCGAAGGCGACCAGTGCCGGGAGCTGCTGGGCCCAGGTCGGGGCGCCGAAGACATCCGCCGGGTAGATGCCGTGGATCTTGATGTTCCACTTCAGGAACTCGTCGTGGCCGGGCGCCGGCTGGATGAACCAGCCGACCCGGTCGGTCACGAGTCCGTCACGCACTTTGACGAGCCCGACCGAACACGCGGAGGCGCTTGAGGAGTTGGCGGTTTCAAAGTCGATCGCGGTGAAATTGAGGGGCACCCCTTCATGCTCTCACGGCCCACCGACAGGCCCGGCGGGGCCCGCCCGGTACGATGGATTCTCGTGGCTCTTACTATTGCAATCGTCGGACTGCCCAATGTCGGCAAATCCACCCTCTTCAACGCGTTGACCAAGAACAACGTGCTCGCGGCGAACTACCCGTTCGCCACGATCGAGCCGAACGTGGGGATCGTGAACCTGCCGGACTCCCGGCTCGCCGCGCTCGCCGCGATCTTCGGCAGCGAACGCCTGCTCCCGGCACCGGTGTCCTTCGTCGACATCGCCGGCATCGTGCGCGGCGCGAGCGAGGGCGAAGGCCTCGGCAACAAGTTCCTCGCGAACATCCGTGAAGCGGATGCGATCGCCCAGGTCATCCGCGGATTCGCCGACCCCGACGTTGTGCACGTCGACGGCGCTGTGAACCCGGCCGGCGACATGGAGACCATCAACACCGAACTCATCCTCGCCGACCTGCAGACCCTCGAGAAGGCCATCAGCCGTTTCGAGAAGGAGGTCAAGGCCCGCAAGATGCCCCCGATCGTGCTCGAGACCGCGCTCAAGGCGCAGGCCGTGCTCGACGCTGGCCAGCCGCTGTCGTCCGCGAAGCTCGACATCGAGCCGATCCGGGAACTCGGCCTGCTCACCGCGAAGCCGTTCATCTACGTCTTCAACGTCGACGAGGCCGTGCTTCAGGACGCCGAGAAGCTTGCCGTGCTGGCCGCCCTCGTCGCCCCGGCGAACGCCGTGTTCCTCGACGCCAAGCTCGAGTCGGAGCTCAGCGAGCTCGACGCGGCCGACGCCGCGGAGATGCTCGCCTCGACCGGCCAGGCCGAGAGCGGTCTCGACCAGCTCGCCCGGATCGGCTTCGACACCCTCGGCCTGCAGACCTACCTGACAGCAGGCCCGAAGGAGACCCGCGCGTGGACGATCCACAAGGGCTGGACCGCCCCGCAGGCCGCCGGCGTGATTCACACCGACTTCCAGAAGGGCTTCATCAAGGCCGAAGTCTTCTCCTTCGACGACCTGATCGCCGCCGGCTCCATCGCCGAGGCCCGCGCCAAGGGCAAGGCCCGTATCGAGGGCAAGGAATACGTCATGCAGGACGGCGACGTCGTGGAGTTCCGTCACGGAAATACATCAGGCGGCGCCAAGTAACGATAAGGATGCCGCATGTCGTGTCGAATGACTAGTGGCGCACGGCGCTCGTCGTGACAATCTTCGTCCAGGGTCCGGGCGGCACGTCTGCGGCCTCGACGAACTGCCAGTCGACGGTGTCGTTCTCACCGTTGATGTCGCTGAAGCGCAGGCAGCCGTTGAGGGCTGGGGACACGTCCATGCCCGCGCCGTTGAACTTCTTGTTCGCCGGGCGCGCATCGTCAGATCCGAACACGTAGGCGGCATCGTGGTACTGGCCGGGTCCGGCATCCTCGATCTGGCCGTAACACGTTTGCCCGTTCGAGCGGATGCGGACCCACCGGTTCTTCATGAGGCTGACGGTGTTATCGCCCGCCGAACCCGCGTACGCGGACTGTCCGGCCCACGGCACCACCTGCTCGCGAGTCGCGAACGCCTGGGCGTCGTTGAGGTCGTCGAAGGGCAGGTCGAGGTAGAACGGGTTCTCGAGCGGCGTCAGGTGCGTCGGGAAGTAGTCGGTGGCCGCGGTCCGCACCTCGGTCTGGCAGTCGTCCGCGGTTCGGACGCCGTCGCAACCGCCGTAGCCGTCCATCCACCCCGAGTCGTATGTCGAATAGACCTGGCTGCCGTCCGCGGCGTTCGGGTCGAAGATTTCGCCGACCCAGAATGTCGTGGAGATGATTCCGGTGTGCCAGGGGTAGGCCCCAGCGACGGGAGCGGTCGGGCTCGGCGACCCGGCGGGGCTCCGGCTGGCCGTTTGGACGAAGGTGAACGCGGCAAGAGCCGTCAGACCAACGGCGAGCACGGTGATCAGGAGTGCGCGACGACGGCGAGTGGACCTCCCCGTCTCCTCCTCTGGCAACATAAATGCCCTCTGACAATCGTCGTGGTTGTAGTTGTCATGGTTGTCGTTCGTGGTCGGCTCCGCCGGAAAACGGCGGTGTCGATCACGAATCGTTTAGAGCTGCGACTGGTTTCAGACGCAATGGGCCAGATTGTGGACGATGTCGTTGAGGCCAGCGGTCCGACCATACAGCACGCGCGGCGAGTCGCTGCATCGGTGGACACTCCCGCGCCGAGGGCGCCGGCCATCAGCTCGGGTCAGGGTTTCGTAAGCGCAACTAGTCCCCGCTCCGCTTAGCGATTCCGACCCAGGGGGGCATATTAGAGAATTCTGAGAGTTCATCCGTGAGGATCAAGTGAATACACGTGCGTCTGCATGTAGTCGGGCCGGATCCGGAGAAATCATGACGAAAGTTACCTCGACGACGATGCTCGGTGAGCATCGAACTCGGATGTACGTCTTACCCTTACCTCGTCACTGGTTCGGTTGGACGCTCGTTCTCGTTGCCGTACTGCTGACCCTCGGCCTTACCGTGAAGACCGTGCCGGGTATCACGGCCTCTGAGCTCAGTATTGATCAAACGGTCAGCGCCGATCACAGTGCTTTCGCTGACATTGTCGCAATGGTGTTTAACTCCGTTTTCAGCCCCGCGGGTGGGGTGTTCTTGGTTGCCGCGATCTCCTTGTTTATTCTCGTCGTGCGTAAAAGCCCAGTGAGTGCCATCGCTGTTGGCGCAATCACCGCGACGGGCTGGCTGAGCACTGAAGGGGTCAAATCAGTGATCGGACGGTACCGGCCAGATTCTGCCCTGCTGTCCCATCCTCTACTCCACGAGTCCGGGGCCGGGAGTTTTCCCAGCGGACATACCGCGGCCGCGGTATCCCTCGCCATCGCCTTGATACTTCTGTTGCGGGGTACCAAGTGGCAAACCCTCGCCATGCTCGGCGGCCTCACAGTCGCGATCCTCGTCGCGGCGTCGCGCGTGTATGTGGGAGCGCACTACCCCTCTGACGTTGTGGGATCATTCCTCTCGGCCCCCGCCGGTATCCTCTTGTTCAGCGCTCTATGGAACCGATATGCCCGTCGGGCCTTGAGCAAGATGACTGTCCTGGGACGTTTCGGTCCGATCGCGTAGTCAACGGATCGACGTGCCTGACAGCGCGCCAGCGGGCAATCAAACGGACGACGGACGCCCAGGTGGCAAGACCGAGAAGTCCTACCTGCCGCGCGTCCAGGACAGCCGGCAGCTCGCGCCACTCATCGTCGACCGGGACGAATATGACTTTGCCCTCGCGCTGGCTGTACGCAGCCTTGTTCCGGCGAGGGCGACCCAACTGCTACCCACAGTATGTGCGGGATGGTCGAGAGAACACGAAACGTGATGAATCATCCCGAGGTCGTCACCGGGGTGACAAGCGTCTTCCAGAAATAGTGGGTCGCTAATACGGTCGCCATGAGCGTTGCCTGACTGGATGGCCGGGGCCAACAAACGCAAATGACAGGTTTCTCACGTTCTGGCCCGGCTGGAGCGGGGTGTCGACGGGTTTGGTGGAGTGTTTACCTGGTCGTGAGGCTCATTTTGGTGATCAGAATCGCCGGAGTGTGCGGTTAACCACATTGCTCGGGCGGGGCCCTAGTGAGGGAGCGGTCGCACGGATACGTTCGCGCTGCTGGTGTTGACGACACCGGAGAGGTGGGTCCTTCCACACACTCGGTACCTACTACGTGCCCGAGGCGTCGTGGGGCCTGAAGGACTCGCTCCGTCTCCCGTGTTGGTGCCCTCGTCCGGCGATTCGTCTAGCAAAGGACCCGACTTGTGCTTTCACTACTGGTTGCAGTGCAGAATCTCCATGCTGGTTTTGATTGGTCGGTCGTCACTGGTGTTGTGGACGGTGTCGCGCCCTATTTTCCCTTGGCCGTGGCGGGAACGATAGTGTGGGGTCTCTGGGCATACCGGTTTGTGTTGTCGCACCGGGCGGCCCACATAGTCACGGGCTTTCGGGCGTCGACGTCGGTTGTGGTTCCCTCGTTTCACGAGGATGTTGAGATTTTGATGAGTTGTCTGGATTCCTGGAGGGCCCAGAACCCGGGGGAGATCATCATCGTTTTGGATGTGGCCGATCTGGAGGCCTTCGAGCGAATCGAGAAGTTGGCTGATCCCCGGCTGATCCCGGTCCTGTTCCACCATGCGGGTAAGAGGTCGGCGCTGGGGTGCGGTATTCGTTTGGCTCGTTTCGACATTCTCGTTTTGACGGACTCGGACACGTGGTGGGGTAACGGGTTGTTGGAGAACGTGCAAATGCCTTTTGACGACCCGCTGGTCGGTGCGGTTGGCACGCGCCAGAACGTGTATCAGCGTGAGTCGAGCGTGTGGCGGAGGATCGCTGACTGGATGGTCAACTTGCGCTATCTCGACTACGTCCCGGCGATGGGCCGGGCTGGGGCGGTGCCCTGTGTGTCTGGCCGTACTGCCGTGTATCGTCGGGCTGCGGTCATGCCCGTTCTCGAGCACTTGGAGGATGAGTTCTTCTTCGGTCGGCGGTGCGTGTCCGGAGATGACGGGCGCCTGACATGGCTGGTTCTCGCTTCAGGATATAAAACGGTTCATCAGTCCTCCGCCCGGGCGTTGTCAATGTTCCCCTCGAGTTTTCGCGCGTTCGTGAAGCAACGAGTGCGGTGGAGCCGCAACTCCTACCGCTGCTACTTGACGGCCGTGTTCAAAGGATGGCTGTGGCACGTCCCCTTCATCACCAAAGTGACCGTGCTCCAGATCCTGGTCACCCCGGTAACCATGGGACTCAGCTTGTACTACCTTTTGTTCCAGCGTCTGCAATTTACGGTGTTGGGCGTGGTGGGCACGCTTGCGTGGTTGCTGTTGGGGCGTGGAATTCGAGGGATTTCCAACCTTCGCGAGAATCCGAAAGATATTTGGCTGTTGCCGTTGTACGCATTCGCGGTGATTTTGGTGGCGCTGCCGATCAAGGTCTACGCGTTCGCGACGATGAACCGGCAGGGCTGGTTGACTCGGCGTGCTGACCAGATCGGCGGCGACGGCCAAGACCACCGAAGCCTGAAGAGGGACGTCGACACGGCGCAGGTGGCGTTGTGAGTATCCGCCAGCCTATTGTCATGACCGCTCTGGTTTTGGTCGTAGTTTCAGCGATCGCGGCCACCTGGATCCTCGGAGTCAATGCGGGTAAACAAATTGTGCCGACGAGCCTTGCCCGGAGTGACGCTGCTGGCCCGGGTCCCGGACACGAGGGGGCTTCATATCCGGGCGACCCGGACAAGGAGGCGGCCTTGGTGACCGGGGAGAACAAACGACTGGTCTATGTGAGGGCCATGGCCACCCTCGCTCCGTTCCGAGTACGCAGCCTGGTCGGTCCGTTTCGCCTGCAAACCCAAGGAACATTCACGCTTGTCCTACCCGGGCGGGACAGCGCTTACACGCTGGCAGACATGCTCGCCCTAGCCCCGGACACTCTAGTCCGACAGCCGGAAGGGTGGTATTTGCTTTCTGAAAACGTGGTTGTCCTGACGGGGGCGACGTTGAAGCTAGACACTCCCGAAGGTCTTAGCCTGCGCCTGAAGAGTGACCCGGCTTCCTTCGTCTCGATCGTCACTTTCGGAGGCTCCCTCACCGTGTCCGGGACGTCGGCAAACCCAGCAACGATCACCAGCTGGGATCCCGCTTCGGGAACACCGGACACCATCACCAGCGACGGCCGGGCATACATCCGGGCGATCGGTGGACACACCGAACTCACCGACGCACACATCGCAAATCTCGGCTTTTGGGGCGGGAACACCGGCGGCCTCGCGTTCACGGGAACGGACCCGTCAAACATTTTGGATCCCGCGATCGGCTCCCTCAACCCGGCAACGGGGCCCATCCCAACTGGTGCCCCTTTGGTTGCGGGGGCGGACCTGGCTAAAATTTCCGTCGGAGCGGGGGAGCAACACACCCTCGTTTCTGCGAGCATCGACCATGTCACTGTCACGGGAAACGCTTATGGTCTTTTTGCGAGCAACGCACACAACATGAGCGTTCACGATACCCAGATCTCACGGAGCCTTATCGACGGCATAGCGTTACACCAAGCAGTGATCGACACCACGATCAGCAACACCACCTCGTCAGACAACTTCGGCGACGGTTTCTCTCTCGACCGATCCAGCAGCAATGTTCTCTACCAGGGTGATACCGCATCAAACAATGGGCGTGACGGTTTCAATATTGACGGTCAGCCTCTCGCCCTCGGCCCTGGCCCGGCGGGACTTGGCACGCAGGGATATGGGGGAAACCGAATCGTGAACAGCACCATTTCGGGCAACACGCGAAACGGCATTGAGATCAGCGGCGGACAGAACGTGGAAGTGACGGCGTCCTCCATCGCTAGAAACGAGGACGGCATTCTGGTGGATCACGGCGCAGCGAACGTGCAACTGACGAATAACACCCTCCAGGACCAACGCAGCCGGGCCATCACAATCCGAGATGCCGGAACGTCATCGACCGTGACAGGAAACACCATCAGCGGCGGGGACACGGGCGTGTCTCTGCGGAATTCTGCTGCGTCTGTCACAGCGAATGTCCTGGCCGGGATCACCAACCACGGTATGGCCCTCCAAGGCGATACCAGCCAATCTCACATCACTGACAACACCGTATCGGGGACCGGGTCAACCGCGATCTGGTCCGAAACGACTGCCGCGTCCGCCGGTGACAGTATTGTCGGGAACAACGACGTCCGTGGGTGGCATCCAGCGCCCACGCTTGCAACAGTCACGAATTGGGTGTTCCAACCCCTTACCTTCGTGTGGCTCTTCCTTGCCACGCTTCTCGTCGGAAGCGCTTTCACCCGCAAACGACATTTACAACTTCGAAGCATCCGCAGCCCGTTCCCTGAGCACGCCCAGCCGTCCCGCAATCCTGCCATCGGCGAAGGAACAAAAAACATCGAACACACGCCCGTTCCGGCCCGGAGGCTGCTGTGAAGCACCCCCCGGTCTTTCTGGTCTTGGTCCTGGCGATTGCCCTGTTGGCCGTTTTCGCCGTCCTCTACAGCGGCTGGCTCACCCAAGAGAACACTCCCTTAGGTAACCCAGGAGTTGCCACCGAACCGAGCCAGTACGCCGCCACCCCGGCTGCCACCACGCCCACCGAGAACACGGGGTGCCCCACGAGTGCCGCCGCCGTGAACGTGACCAGTGCCGCCGAGCTCACTCAAGCCCTGGACCACCCGCAGCCTGGAACGGTCATCCATCTCGCCGCCGCTGTCTATGCCGGAAATTTCACCGCGTCCGGGCGAGGCAGCGCCGCATTGCCCATCGTCCTCTGCGGAACCAAGGGCAGCATTCTGGATGGAGGTGATGACCGTCACGGGTATGTTCTGCACCTCCAAGACGCCGCATTCTGGGTTCTAGACGGTTTCACTGTCCGCAACGGGCAGAAGGGAGTGATGTTGGATGGGACCAGCAACACGGTCCTCCAGAATCTGACCGTTGAGCACGTGGGCGATGAAGCCATCCACCTGAGGGCCTTCAGCAGTGACAACACGCTGGTCGGCAACACGATCAGAGACACGGGGCTTTTCAAGCCCAAATTCGGTGAAGGCATCTACGTCGGCACTGCCCAAAGCAACTGGTGCACCATCAGTAACTGCGCCCCCGATACCAGCGACCGCAATGTCATCACCGGGAATACCATCTCGGGCACCACAGCGGAAAGCGTCGACATCAAAGAGGGAACAACCGGCGGCACTCTGAACCAGAACACGTTCGACGGTTCGGCGATTGTGCAGTCTGCGGCCACTGCCTGGGCAAATGTCAAAGGCAACAATTGGACCATCGACTCCAATACAGGCACGAACTCTCCCGAGGACGGCTTTCAAACCCACGAAATTCTCCACGGGTGGGGAACCGGGAACATCTTCCGCAACAACACCGCAAACGTCAACGGCCCCGGCTACGGATTCGCTCTCACTCCCATCCTCGGCAACATCGTCGAATGCGGCGCTCAAAGCTCCAACGCCCAACACGGCCTCGCCAACGTGCCCTGTACCCCTATCTAAGAAAGCCCGGCCTTTTGCGCACCGCACCCGACCAGACCCGAAAGGAATCACCATGACCAGCGTGTTGATCTGCGGTCCCGGCGGCCTTTTGGGTACCACCCGGCGCGGATAGCCTCAATGCGGCTGCAGAGGCCGTGGCTCGTGAGCGAAGGCTCGAGAGGTGCGGCCCACGATTCTGGTCGAGGTTCCGTTCCGCGCGGCCTTCGTGAAAACACTGCCGTGCCAAAAATCATGGTGCCGACATCATGGGTCATCCCGGCATGGGAGATCGTTATGCGGGCTGATGGGGTGCCCTCTGCCCGCTGTGGATCGGGCAGAGGGCCGTTGTTTAGTGTCCGCTGGTGTTGATTTTGCCGTTGACGCCGTCGGGGAAGAATCCGCCGGAGGTGGCCTTGTTGGGGGTGAGGTAGGCGATGTTGAGGACTTGGCCGGGGGTGCGGCTGAAGGCGAGCGCGTTCGCGTCCGTGGGGACCAGGTTGGACTTGTCGGCTGTGCCGATGCCTTGGTCAAGGTCCGTGGGCCCGTCGAGGCTGTCTCGGGCGTCGGAGATTTTCTGGACGGTCGGGTAGATCGATGGGGTCTCCACGCCGAGAGAGTAGAGGGTGGTTCGGATGATGCCTGCGTGGTAGGCCTCAACGGCGAGGAGGCCGGCCGCGGCTTCCAGGTAGGTTTTGTTGCTGATCAGGGGTGCGGCGCCTTTGTAGGCGGTCACGCCGACGTCTTCGAAGATGAAGGCGCCGAAGAGGAAGTTGACTTCGTTCTCGAACACGTCGAAGGTTTCGCCGGGGCCGATCAGTCCAGCGGCGAGGGCTGCGGCGGTGAAGCTGTCATCGAGGTTGAGCGTGGGCCGGGACACTGCGGCGCCACCGAGTGCGCTCCGGAGGAAGGCGACGTGGGATTTCTCGTCCGCCGCGATTTCTTGCGCGTACTTACGGATCGCGGGGGTGTCGAAGGGCACGGCGTAGCCGCCGCTGACGTCTCCTTGCTGGCCGCGCCCGGTGATCATGTCATCTGGCAGTCCGTTACCTGTCACGGCTTGGAGGTAGAACTCCGCCTCGAGGTATTCCAGGTTCAGGGCGAAGTTCAAAATTGCGGAATCGCTGGGCGCACCACCGTCATCTTTTCGTTCGGTGGCAAGGGCGGGTTGACCGGCGAGGAGCACCGCTGATCCGACACCGAATCCGGCGACTCCCGCTGCCTGGAAAAAACGGCGCCGGTCCAAGGCGTTTTCCGCGCTCCTGCTGATCGCGTTAGTAATGAATTTGTGCTCAAACATGAACGCTTCTCCAACCATCGTGTGTCAATGGCGGGCCGGGACCCCTGTCCGCACCCGAAACACCATGGTGCGACCAACCTCGCATCACAGCCTGAATGACTCCGACCCAGCGAACATTACGCTCCGCCAGTGCGGCTTAGGGGCTCGCACAGGAATTAGTTTCAAGATACTGAAAACATCAAATAGTCGGCCCTCTCGGCCGGTCGGCCTAGCACCGGCTGCAACCCACCATGGTCCCGGCCTGACGTTCGCGGGAGTATTTATTCGGTTGCCCGGGGCCGGTCGATGTCGGGGTATACGATGCGTTCACTCATTTTTTGTCACAGGGAGGACACCACATAATGCTGGGCAATTTGACTGGATGGCATTTCCTGATCATTCTGGTGATCATTTTGCTGCTCTTTGGCGCACCCAAACTTCCCGGGCTTGCCCGGAGCTTGGGTCAGTCGATGAAGATTCTCAAAAGCGAAATCAGAACGGAACCAGAAGACGACAAACCCGTTTCGTCAGCTGTCACCCCTGAGCCGCGCATTGAGCCCGCCAAGCAGACGGGCGCCACTGGGCCGTCTTCGATGCCGTAACCGTCGTGGTCCTGGGCGCCCGGTCTCGGCCCGCCCCCGCGGGGCGGATGACTTTGGGCCAGCATCTTCTGGAACTACGTAAACGCCTGTTCCTCGCAGCGGCCGGGATTCTGCTCGGCGCCATCGTGGGCTGGTTACTCTCCGGCTTCGTCTGGGACGCGCTCAGGGAACCGATCTATGCCATCGTGCACGCCCAACACCGAAACGCTCAAATCAACTACCCCGACATCACGTCCGCCTTTGACCTGAAGCTGAAAATATCGGTCTACGTCGGCCTGATCGTGTCCAGCCCAGTCTGGCTCTACCAAACCTTCGCGTTCCTGATGCCCGGCCTCACTCGCACAGAAAAGCGGTACACGTTCGCCTTCTTCTTCACCGCCATTCCCCTGTTTCTGGCTGGCTGCGCGGCGGGATGGTATGTCCTTCCCCACGTCGTGGAACTCATGACCGGATTCGCACCCACCCAAGACGCGGCTTTCATCAACGCCCAAAACTACTTCGACTTCGTCCTCAAACTCGTCGTCGCTATCGGGATCGCTTTCGTGCTCCCAGTGTTCCTGGTACTGCTGAATTTCGCTGGCGTGATCAGCGCCCAGTCCATCATCAAGTCCTGGCGAATCGCAACGCTCATCATCATCTTGTTCACTGCCATTGCGACCCCGGCCGCCGATGTCATCTCCATGTTCCTGCTCGCCATCCCCATGGTCCTGCTCTACTTCACCGCGTACGGCATCGCCGCCCTTCACGATCGTCGCACCGCCAAACGTGCCCAAAACCTCGAGGAAGGGCTCACCGCCTGACGCGGCGGCCTGCGCTCAACGAGCGTCGCTTGTCCCGGAAATGTCGGGTCCTGAGGGTTCGGTCGCTGGCGGTGTGATCACGGGTTCCTGCTGGACGACATCTTCCGCTCCCGTTGGCGAAGCGAGCGGATCGTCGGTGGGGGGCTGCACCTGGCTGGGGCTGTGTGGCGGCGCATCGTCACTGTCCAGGAGTGCCTCACGGATGATCCGGCGGGGGTCATACTTGCGGGGATCGTACTTCTTCCAGTCGACGTCATCGAAGTCAGGGCCCATCTCATCCCGTAGCCGATCCGATGCCCCGGACGCCAATACCCGCAACTGCCGCACTACACGGCCCAACATGGCCGCGTAATGCGGAAGCTTTTCCGGGCCCACCAA
This sequence comes from Cryobacterium sp. GrIS_2_6, assembly GCF_035984545.1. Classification (NCBI taxonomy): domain Bacteria; kingdom Bacillati; phylum Actinomycetota; class Actinomycetes; order Micrococcales; family Microbacteriaceae; genus Cryobacterium; species Cryobacterium sp. GrIS_2_6. The sequence continues at coordinate 2,208,037 of NZ_JAXCHP010000001.1, read as the reverse complement.
AAAAACTGCCACCACCCCAACCAGCAACAACTTCTCCAACGTCAAACCAAACATGCGCACACAATAGCCCGACCAGCGTCTGCAATTGCCGCGACCAAGCCATCTGCCTGCGCTCGGGTACTAGGTCCTCGCACAAGGAGAGCTATTTTGCGAGGAAGGCGAGGAGGGCGGTGTTCCATTCGTCGGGGTGGCTGACGTTACATCCGTGCGGTGCACCGGCGATAACGTAGAGCTCACTTTCCGGCAGTGCGGCGTGGGTGCGTTGTCCGGATCCTTCGAAGGGAACCACTGCGTCCCCGTCGCCGTGAAGGACCAGTGTTGGAACGGTCACGTGGGGCAGATCGTCGCGGAAGTCAGTTCCACCAAACGTTGCCATACAAGCAAGCGCGGCCTTTTTATCGGCTTGCCTGCAGAGAGCGAGGGCCTCCTGGCGTTGCGCTTCAGTGACCTTCAGCTCACCGTTCACTGAGAAGAAATCGCGTGTGAACCCGTCATAGAACGAGTCTTCGTCCTGAGTCAGGTCAGCTGTCATCTTTGCGGCGGCTTCCTTCGTCAGGGGACCGTCGGGATTGCCATCGCCCTGCATCATGTACGGGGGGACAGCAGACGCAAAGACCACGCTGCGGAGACGTTGGTCGCCGTACTTGCTGAAGTAGCGGGCAACTTCGCCGCCGCCCATGGAGAACCCGACCAGGGTCACGTCGTTCAGGTTCAGTTGCGCCAGAAGAGTGTGCAGGTCCTCGGTCAGGGTGTCGTAGGTGTAACCCCGGGCGGGTTTGTCACTGCGACCGAACCCGCGGCGGTCGTAGGTGATGACTCGATATCCGGCCTGCTGGAGCGCAAGCACCTGGTCCTTCCATGCTTCACCCGAGAGCGGCCATCCGTGGATTAGGACTACAGGGCGTCCCGGCCCGCCGGTGTCGTCCACGTGCAGGTTAGTGTCTTTGAACAATCCGTGGTGTGCAGTGATCTCCGTCATGCTGATCTCCATTTCGTTGAGGGTACTACCGCACCGGCGGTCCCCACGACTCAAAAGTCATATCAGGTCCACGATGCAGTTCCGGTCATCCTGTTCTATCCGGAATCCGGTGAGGGCACCATGTCCGGTTAGCAATTCGTCCGGCAGCGGCCCCTTTTCGTGTTAGGTGGCCGTGACACCAGAGAGACACTGGTTGAACACCGCTATCCCGCACACAAAGAGTCGTTCTGCGGCAGTTGTCCGTACCGTCCTCGCTAGTCGTCAGGCGGTGCCTCGCGTAACTTTCAAACGGTCCAGTTGTCCCGCGGACCGACGTCTGCGTCTGCACAGCGTCCCCGGAAACTGGCTCGCTCGTGCGCGCCCGGCGGTCGAGGACGCCCTACGAGCTTGGCATTCCCAGCCGAAGTAAAGCGTCCCTTTCGACTGGTTTTGGGTATTCGCCGCTGAGGGGCTGTTCGCCCCGCCGCTCATCCCTGGGGGCACGGTGAGTGCGTCGTGTCCGGTCCCGCATGCAAGCTTGCCCTCGATGCAACGACGACGTGGTGGAGTTCCGTCACGGAAATACATCAGGCGGCGCCAAGTAACGATAAGGATGCCGCATGTCGTGTCGAATGACTAGTGGCGCACGGCGCTCGTCGTGACAATCTTCGTCCAGGGTCCGGGCGGCACGTCTTCGGCCTCGACGAACTGCCAGTCGACGGTGTCGTTCTCACCGTTGATGTCGCTGAAGCGCAGGCAGCCGTTGAGGGCTGGGGACACGTCCATGCCCGCGCCGTTGAACTTCTTGTTCGCCGGGCGCGCATCGTCAGATCCGAACACGTAGGCGGCATCGTGGTACTGGCCGGGTCCGGCATCCTCGATCTGGCCGTAACACGTGTGCCCGTTCGAGCGGATGCGGACCCATCGGTTCTTCATGAGGCTGACGGTGTTATCGCCCGCCGAACCCGCGTACGCGGACTGTCCGGCCCACGGCACCACCTGCTCGCGAGTCGCGAACGCCTGGGCGTCGTTGAGGTCGTCGAAGGGCAGGTCGAGGTAGAACGGGTTCTCGAGCGGCGTCAGGTGCGTCGGGAAGTAGTCGGTGGCCGCGGTCCGCACCTCGGTCTGGCAGTCGTCCGCGGTTCGGACGCCGTCGCAACCGCCGTAGCCGTCCATCCACCCCGAGTCGTATGTCGAATAGACCTGGCTAAAGCCGAAAGCCCAACTGAAGGAAGATCCCCGAGCGGTACTTCGTTCGCAAATGAGCTCCTTCGACCCCGATCAGCGGCACGCATCCAGCGCTAGTGGGCAATCTGCGCACAACTCCTAGGTCGATGGAAACGGTCTAGCTCGTCTGGCTTCTGGTTCACGTGAACAGTCCGAGCCGTGCTGCCTTTCGAATGGCATCGATTCGGGATGTTGCGCCGAGTTTGGCGTAGATGTTCGTGGTGTGCCGTTTCACTGTGCCCTCGGCGATTGAGAGTCGGCTGCTGATGTCCTTGTTGGAAGCTGCCTGGCCGACCATGCGCAGGACCTGCATCTCTCGGTCGGAGAGTAATTTGTTGGGCCGGGCCGGCTCTTCATTGCCCGCTGTCCTGGGCTGTGGACGGGACGGGGCAAGGATTGCCTCGATGAGGTCCTGGCTGGCGACGTCCTTGGTGAAGTACGAGGCTGCACCGGCCCGCAGAAGCTCCTGCCTGAGCACGCTGTCGCGATGCATGGTGAGGATGATCACCGCCACGTCCGGAGCCAGGCGGGCGATCTGCCGCAGGGTCGATTCTGCGGACGCTCCGGCCATCTCCACGTCCAGGAGCAGTACATCGGGCTGGTGCTCGAGAGCGAGACTGACGGCTTGTTCACCGGATTCACCTTCCGCGACGATCGCTATTCGCTCGTCCTGCTGCAGGAGCAGAGAGAGCCCACGTCGGAAGAGGGCGTGATCGTCGACCAGGACGACACGTCGGGCAACGATTGTCACCGCGTACCGTTCCTGCTCGGCACGGTGAGCGTGATCGACGTGCCCTCGCCGGTTTTCGACGTAATAGTCATGTCGGCGCCGATGACGTCAGCTCGTTCGCGCATGGTCAGTAGTCCCATGGATTCTGTGCGCACGTGGAACGGGTCGAATCCGATGCCATCGTCGTGGATCTCGATTGCGACGTTGTGGGCGGTCCAGGTGAAGGTGACATCGATGTGTGCCGCATTCGCGTGTGAGACCGCGTTCCTCAGTGCCTCCCGAATGATGAGGAACACCTCTTCGCCGACTCCCGCAGGAATCCGGCGCGGTATGCCCTTCGTGTGGACCGCTGTCGTGGACCCCGCAGACGCCGCGTCGCCCAGGAAATCACGCACAGCGTCATCAAGGACGTTGTTCCCCACGGTCTGCCGGAGCTCGAGGGCGATCTCACGAGTGTCCTCGAGCGCTTGTTCAAGCAATCCCGTAGCCATCGTGAACATCTGGATGCCATCATCGGTGCGGGTGCGTACGGCTGCGATACCCAACGTGACACGTTGGAGGCTCGCTGCGATACCGTGGGCGACACGATCATGGAGCTCGCGTGAGACGCGCATCCGCTCTTCTGTCTGCGCCACCGAGAGACGTTCGAGAAGGACATCCACGTACCCGACTGACGCCGACGCTACTCGCGCCATGATGCAGTGATGCAAGGCGCGTGCGACGGCGATCGCTGTCGGCGCGGTAAACGTCACGTCGTCCAGCGCCTCAACGAGGTGCGGGAGAGCCAGATCGAACAACGCGCTCGCTGCGGAGAGACTGTCTGAGGGGTGGACATCGTGGCCTGCCCGGGAACGGCCAATGTTCGCTGACGCAAGGCCGGCCTCGACCCGCTCAATGATGGCAGTCGGGTCGAACGATCCGCGGTCTGCTTCGTCGGCGAGGGCGAGCAGGGTGTCGTTGACGATGTCCCGGACTTGACCGTGAACTTCCCCCGCGGTGACGTCGTCGTCCACGAGAACACTCTGCTGCGCGCGCAGCGTGGCGTCAACGGACGCGACAATCCGGTCGCGGATGAATGCGCGCTCGGCTGGCTCGGCTACTGGCATGTCCACAGCTTGCCACTTCCCGATGGCACCCCGCCGCAGTTGCCACGGCAGTCGAGCTGACCGGGACTGTAACCGCGTTTAATGTGACCAATGGCACATTCCGCTCGGGATGCGTCTCGCATAGCCTTGTCGATGACGGTCGTCCGTCCGCTCATCGCGGGGCCGGTCGGAACGCGTGGGGAACCTGGGGGGAATCTGAATGACCGCTCGACTCGCGATTGTAATGGGAGCGGCTGGGCTCCACACGGAGCAGGCAGGGCAACAAATCACCGCTGCTCAGAGCGGGGCCGGTGGGGAAAACTTGGGGGACCTGGGGGGATCTGTATGACTGCTCGACTCGCGATGGCAGTGGGCTAGGTAGCCATGACAGATTTCCCACCGCCAGTCCCGCGAGACGGCTCCGACGTTCCTGCGCCAGCGATGGCTAGAGTGCGTCAATGAGACGGACAGGCCACCGGTCGGTCTACTCAATCGGGGTGGCGACATTGCTCGCGGCGATCCTGACAGGCTGCACGGCGCCTGCGGTGCATCCTGGTTCTTCGGAAGTGTCCAATGCGGCGACGCCAGCACCGACGGCCATTGCCGAGGAAGACACCGTGAAAAAGATTCCGGGCTTGTCGGACCTGCCTCCTGGCACATTAATCGCCACGGGAGATTTCAGTGGCGTGGGAACCACGGGGAAGATCCAGATCAAGGCGAACGGCGCGGACCATGGGTTCGACGTCACCTTGACCGGCTTGCAACCTGTGCCGCTTGCCGGAGCCTCGCTCGAGCTGAATTCCCTGCCGTCCACGGCAAGCGAGTGGGAGCTGCAGCAGGGCTTCAGTTACTACCGATACGACGCGCTCAGTCAGGTGTCCGATCAAGCCTTCTCGACACCGGGGGTCGACTACGGTGGTTTCGAGACGAACGATCCCCGCTTCATGCGCACAGCCGTGATCTGGGCGGCACCGCCGGGAGCGCCGATCGGCCTGGGTAGCGTCATCGCGACCGCCACACTCACCTGGGACCTTCCCAACATGCCTGCGGGCCCCACTGTCACCGACCATGGCTCCGCCGAGGGCGCGCGAGGTCAGGTTTCCATTGGAGCTGACGGCACGCCCGTCAGCTACCGGATCGCTCCAAACGACACGGAGAATGCAATCGCTGCCCGGTTCGGCATCACCCCAGATGACCTCGAATGGCTCAACCCGGATCGATTCGGCGATCGACTCAACCTGGCCAACATCACGATAAACCTGTCAATGGACTCGCGTGGCCTTCGTTGGTGAGTGGAAGTCCGGTCCGGGGCGACGGGTTTGATTGCGGTGGTGACCAAGGTGAGCTGGTCAATTCCGCTGGGACCTCCGCTGATGATGCTCAGGTCGCCCCAGCCCCGGAGTTCCGAAAAGGCGGGGCGGTCCGCGATCGGCAGTAAGTTCGTTGTCGGGGGACGCCGATTGCCCTCGGTTCTTTCGAAGAGAGGGTTCGCCATTACAGATTTCCCGCCTCCCGTTCCGCGGGACGACTACGACGTGCCTGCACCTGCACCTGTGCCGGTGGATCCGTGGGCGCTCGACGGCGTCCAGAGGACCCGTCCGCCATTCAACAGGACGGCCATTTGGGGTTTCGTACTCGCCTGCGTCGGACTGGTCGTCTTCGGATTCGTCGGTGCGTTGGCTACGGCACTCTGCGGCCGTGCGCTCCGGACCATACGTCGGACGGGGGCACGTGGTCGGGGTCTGGCGATCGCGGGCATGTGCATTGGCCTCATCGACTTCGTTTTCTACGCGATCGGCCGTTTCTACCTCGGATGACGAGACCCGTGCAGTGGACGCGCAGGCCCGTGGCGCCTTCGGCGACCTCACCATCGCCTCTGCAATGATCGACCACACCGTCCGCCACTTCGACCTCACTAGCCTCAAGTACGACGGCCTGCCGGCTCGACAACACGAAGCCATCGCGACCACGGCACGCTAGGAACACACGACAGTGGCCCTGGTTTCAGTTGGCGTTAACGCACAGATTTGGTTGGTAAATAAATAGTTAACTAAAACACAGCTTGTAGTGTAAAGATGGTGGTATTCAAGTTTTACTCTTTGCTCGAATACCACCGATGATTGGGGAGCTAATGGCTGTCACTACGCATGTTAATGCTGCTCACGCGAGGACGATCAGGCTCGACATCCGAGAAATCACTCGCCGGTTGAATGCATCATTGGGTGGAACCCTTGTTGCATCTCTATCCGGGAGCAAGGATCACAAGCTTCCGTACCGTTGGGCCAAGGCTGATGGTCCCGCTCCGAAGAATGAGTCCATGAGGCGGCTCCAGTTCGCCTACGAGCAGTGGACAAAGCTGGTCGAAGCTGAAGGTGAGCACGTCGCACGCGCCTGGTTCATTGGTGCGAACCCCTGGCTCGACTACGACACACCCATAACCGCTATCCGTGAGGACCGTTTCAAAGAAACTGGCCACGCTGTTCAAGCCATCATCGACGATACCTTTTCCGGTTAATGACGGTCTGTTCCGTCTCCGGGTTGGAGCTTGTCGACAATCCGGCGCCCGGCAGCTATCGCATTGCTCGCACTTCGTTCGGCGCGCTCTCCCCGGTATCAAGAGAGCCCGAACCTGACGGTTCCCTCGACCCTGCCGGGTGGAGCCGGTTCGACACTGTAGGGCGCACGCTCTACTCCACGGACGACCGACTCACGTCATTTATGGAGCTTCTCGCCCCCTACCGCACCGAAATCAACGGAAGTCGGCGCGCTCTGCAGAAAGACGCCGATGCGATGGGTATTTCGCTCGACGACTATTGGGCCATGGTGGTCACCGACTGGGACCAGGGCGGCACAATGCGTGCCAGATGGCTGCCGAAGGCGTGGCGCGAGGGCCGTGCAATCTATCGACTCGACTACATGCCCGGGTGGTGGGTGGACATCACGTCAACCAGCACTCTGACCGCGCTCTCCACGCATCTTGAGGAAGAGCTGACCACTCTCGGAATCGATGGAGGTCTTACTGTCGCTCACCTCGCGGGAGACGATCGTGCAATTACAACCATGATCGCGGGGTGGCTCAGGGATACTGTCACCCTCTTCGACGGAACTCAGCCCCTCGGCATCCGGTTCACCTCAAAGCACGGACACCCCGCCGGCGGCACTGGAACGTGCTGGGCGTATTGGATGCGGGCCGCTGATGCGGGGGTGGACGAACCGATCAAGATCATCGATGAAACCGCCATCGATGAGACCGACGAGGACTTGAAAGAGGCACAGGCGTTCTGCAGGATCCAGACCCGCTGATCAACCTGAAGCGTCAAGAGGTCGGCCAACCCAATTGAATCCACTACCGCAAGTAACGATTTGAACCTGAAAAAGACGGCACATAACGCGACTAGGGCGTACCCTACGATCCAGGACAAACCCGGCAGCGTGAAGCAAGTGGAGCTGTCCACCGATGCGGTCCACGCCGCGAACTTCCAGAAGGATTGCGGGAGCCCGACGCCGCGGTACATCGGATCAACAGTTGCGAGCACGAGCGCGGTGAAGACGCTGATGCGGTTTTTGTTCGTGCGTGCGTAGGTGAGGACATGGTCCTCGAGGCCGAGCCAAAGCTTGCTCGACTGGTTGAATTCCCCGGCCTGCGGGGCGTGGCATCATGTTGTAGGCGAAGGTGTCAGCATTGGCTTGTCTGGCGGACACCGCGTCGCCCCACACCGGTTCTCGTCGCCGGACGAGATGTCCGCGGTCGCGAACGTTTTTCGCGTAGACCGCCTCCCCGGTCTGTCCGCCGATGGGCTGCACGGGTCGAGGTGTGTCGGCGGCCATCGAAAAATGCCCATACGCGGCCAATAGAGAATCGGGTTTTTGCTGCGTCTGGCCATTGGAGCTGCCCACTGGCAGCCAAAGGGAACGCCCGATTCAGTCGGCGGCGACACCCCGGATTCCGGGTCTACGCCCGTCGTGCTCGGTATCGGGTTCAGGCTCCGCGGGCCGCCGGTTCGACGTCGAATAGGTGCCCGCATACGTCCCGGAGTGGCCCCCGTGACCTGTGGCGGCAAGGAACCGCGACAGGGCCGGAGAGAAGCGTTCTACGAGATTCACGTGCCTGCACGGAGACCACAGGGAGGGGATTCCGACCGGTTCACAGTATTTGCGGCAGACCAATTCGGTCAGGTACTCCGACGAACGGCCTGCCCACAGACGGCCATCGGCTGTTGGCCGTATATGGGCTCGCCCGTGGCCGTGTATGGGCAGTTCTTCGTGGCCGCTAACAGAGGTGCAAGTCATCGCCTCGGTCAACGTCGACGAGCTGGTCACCGTCGATGTCGACGCCAGTCGCGAGGGCAAGGCGCCGCACAGGCTCCAGCAACACGGTGAAATGTGTGTGGGGCAGATCGCGAATGGATGTGCCCGCGGGAGGTGCGGGAAGCGGCAGCTCCTAGAAAATGGCGTTGTCCCCAGCAGAAGATAACGTTGCAGTGTCCATGGCGACAGCTAAGCCTCGATCCACCGGTGAGACTCTCGGTTTAACGCGCCGTCAACTTCCGAGCCTCACCGGTGGATCGAGGCGTGGTGAAGATGTCGAAAATTCCGAGCGTGTCGAGCGCCACCTCCCAGGGGTAAGCTTCGATCGCTTCGGGGAAAGTCGGAGCTGTAACCCGGTCGGCAAGAACCTTCTTCGCAGTCATGTCGGATAGATGGACCGCGCACATGTTGGCCGCCGGTTCGATGAAGAATTCCAGGCGCACACCGTGGTCCTCGATGGATCCAAATACAACCGCCCCGAATGGCCCGGCAGGCTGGGCCATGGAAGTTGTGAACTCGGCACCGCGCTGAGTCAGCTGGGCATTGACCAGCTCGACAAGCGGCCGCGTATCTCCCACCGTCATTACATTCATCTGTGCTCGCGGGGGAGGGGGAGTGGCGCTCTCGCTCGCTGCTGCGCGCTCGACGGCCGGCGCCCAGACCCAGGCGCGGTGAATGCCGCCGTCCTCCCATTCGACGTAAACAGCACGCGGGGTCCGCGCCAAGGCCAGGCCATGAACGCGGCTGGCAATGGCGGGGTATCTCACCCAGGCGCGCACGGAGGTGGGTGCGCTGGCCAGTGTGGCAGGAAGTCCGCCCAGCTCGGCGGGAGTCAGGCTGAACGGACGAGGTAGGAACTCGGCCCCGTGGGCGGGTTCGACTTGTTGGAGTGTGTCGGCCCGCACGGATCGTTGCGCGCGCGGTCTGCCGGGACGCTCGGTATCCGAACCCATAAACCCAGTAAAACATAGGTTCGAATAGATCGAAACATGTTAGGCGCGCGCCTAACGGCTGATGCAGGGCATCGACACGTCCAGCATCACCGGGCGGATGTTTTTCCAGATCCTTGGCTCGATTGCCGAATTCGAACACGCCCTAATGTCTGAACGCACCCGTGACGGGCTGGCCGCGGCCCGGGCCCGAGGGAGGACCGGCGAGCAGAAACCCAAGCTCGGACCCCGCCAGGCCAGACTGGCGCGCAAGATGTATGAAGAGAAAAACTACGACGGCAAACGAGCCCACACCGTCCAGCACATCGCCGAGGAATTCGGAGTCACCCGACCCACGATCTACCGACACCTGGCCAAACCATGAACCCAGCGAAACGGCGACGGGGGCTGCCTCGACGACGCCGACGATGACCTGCTGCTCACGCCCTTGTCAATCGCCGACGAAATCAACGCCACACAACGTCCGGCAGCGTCCGGCAGCGTCCCTTAGAGTGTGGGGCTCTCTGGCAGGCGCCGGTAACGGGTGCGATGAGAAGCTTCGTTGAGCCAAATTCCCGGCAGTCTGTGGCCAGCGGTGTCGATTAGGTTGACGAGGACGGCGGGTACCTGACCGTGCTCGTCCCGTGTGACCAAGACCATAAAGGTCTGCCCCAAGGCGACGTTGGTCCGGAGAGTCACGGCTGTCCACATTGTTGACATCAGGTTCCCCTCAGCGTAATAGGTCTCATCGAGCGTAGTCAGTCAGGGCGCTTTTTCACGGCCCTAGCTCGGGAGGAGCTCAGGGTCCAGTCCACGTCGGGTGCGTCGGCGTTTTCTTACACGTCAAGTCTGGTCTAGGGAAGTAATTGAGTTCGGTGCAGCTGAGTGCGAAACCGTTATCATTGCTAATGAGGTGTGGAGTTGCCACGATCTTCTCGGCCGGACTACGAAGTTCGCGTTGGGCTGTAGCTAAGTGGAACTCGCACGTTCCGCATCTATATCGTAAGGAGATCAGGGTGGCGTCGAAACCTGCTGCAGACATTGTTCAAAGTATTGGAGGTGCCGGGAACGTAGTTGGTCTGACTCACTGCGCAACTCGACTTCGTTTCCAATTGAAGGACGCGTCCGGCATCGATCAGAAGGCCGTCGAGGCCATCCCGGTGGTCCTGGGTGCTGTTCCCCAGACCGGGGAACGTTACCAGGTTGTTATCGGCGGAGCTGTCGAGACCGTCTACAACGACATTATGGCGCTACCCGAGATGAAGAAGCTCGGTAGCGACAGGGGCAGCGGCGACTCCATCGCTGACATGAAGGCCGCGGGGAAGGCGAAGGGTCCGCGCGGCAAGTTCGCCGGGCTCGACACGTTCTTCGAGGTTCTGTCGGACTCGTTCCGGCCGATCCTCGGTGCGCTGCTGGGCGCGTCGCTGTTCATTACATTCATGGCCTTGATGGCGACCCTCGGTGTCATCCCGGCCTGGAACGCGCCCGGCGTCACCCTTGATCCGTCCTGGCAGTTCGTGAACCTGATGTGGCAGGGCGTCTTCGTCTTCCTGCCGCTGATGGTGGCATACAACGCCTCCAAGCGGATGGGCGCCGACCCCTGGGTCGGCTTCGGAATCATGGCCGTCGTCATGCTCCCCGGCTTCACGGCCCTGGGCAAGACCGATGGTGCGGCGTCCGTTTTCGGCGGCCACGCATCCGTCGTGCAGATCTTCGGACTGCCGTTGACGGTATTCGACTACAGCTCGCAGGTGTTCCCGCCCCTGCTGATGGCCGGAGTGCTCGCCGCCCTGACCGTGCTCTTGAAGAAGATCATCCCGTCCAGCGTCCAGCTGATCTTCGTGCCGTTCATCAGCATGCTCATCATGATCCCGCTGACCGCCTTCCTCATCGGCCCGATCGGTGTGTACGGCGGAGCCGGACTCGGTAACTTCCTCAAGTCGATCAACGATTTCTCGCCGTTCATCTTCGCGGTCGTCATCCCGCTGGCCTACCCGTTCATGGTTCCGCTCGGCCTGCACTGGCCGCTGAACGCGATCATGCTGCTCAACATCCAGTCCCTCGGATTTGACTTCATCCAGGGCCCGATGGGCGCCTGGAACTTCGCGTGCTTCGGTGCGACCGCCGGTGTGCTCTTCCTCGCCATTCGCGAGAAGGACCGCTTGATGAAGCAGACCGCGACAGGCGCTCTCGCTGCCGGTCTCCTCGGCGGCATCTCCGAACCGTCTCTCTACGGAATCCATCTCCGCTTCAAGCGCATCTACCCGCGCATGCTCATCGGTTGCCTCGTCGGTGGCGTCATCATCGGGCTCGGCGGCGGCGTCAAGACCAGCGCTTTCGTCTTCACCTCGCTGTTGACCATCCCCGCCTTCAACAACATCCCGCTGTACACGATCGCCATCGCTGCAGCCTTCTTCACCGCGATGATCCTCGTGATCCTCTCCGGCTACCAGACGCCGGAACAGAAGGCGGAAGTTGCCGCCCAGGTCGACGCCGACGAAGCCGCGGAGAGCAAGAAGGCCACAGCCGGTTCGCACATCGCAGCGCCGGTCCTCGCTACCGCGGTAGTCTCCGGAACCGATGCCGCAACTGGTGCCAGAACGGGCTCGGCGACCGCACTGGCCACCCTCCTGGCCACGATCGGTTCGCCCGTCGCCGGTATCGTCGTTCCGCTCGACGAGGTTCCTGACCCCGTGTTCAGTAAGGGGATCGTCGGGCCCGGCGTCGGAGTGGATCCGACCGGGGACACCGTATATGCACCCGCTGCGGGCAAGGTCCTCGTCGCCCAGCCGACCGGTCACGCCTTCGGCTTGCTGCTCGACAGCGGCGTCGAACTGCTCATCCACGTGGGCATCGACACCGTGAACCTGGCCGGTAAGGGCTTCGACGTCAAGGTCGCCGCGGGCGACAGGGTCGAAGCAGGCACCCCGCTGGTGACCTTCGACCGTGCGCTGATCGAAGCGGCCGGCTACTCGCTGGTGACCCCGGTACTCGTTACCAACGCCAAAAAGTTCGGTTCGATTGACCAGGCAGCGTCCGGCCACGTTCAGGTCGGAAGCCCACTCATCAAGGTTGCCGTCAAGTAAGTCTCCACACGGCAGCGGCACGTCACGGCTCAGGGTGGGCAGAGAATCTCTGCCCACCCTGAGCCGTTTCTTCGTAGCCCAGGGTAGGTCGCAGTCCCGTAGTCGGCAAGTTCGCCTACACGCGTTCGTGGCGGCCAACGCCAGTGCGGAAAGTGCGAAAAGGGCGGACGTATCAACCGCGATATACATGGCATCACTTCGACAGCGATCATCGCGGTCGTCGCGGTGGTGATCGGCATTCCCAGCGAATCCCCACCGACAGTTCATCTGGTGCTTACCTTGGGGGCTGAGGATGACGTCATGATCACCATGACAGCCATTGTGGGGCCGGTGGAATCACTCCCCAGTTTCCCGCTGCTCGGTCAGAATCTTCGCCGGCACTACGAACACACCCTGTTGTTCACAGATCAGATGTTCGTCATCTTCCCCGGCATCGGAGCGGTCCTCGTGACCGAGCACACCAACACCTATCGCTTCGATATCGTCGAAAACGATCAAGCAACAGCCGATCATCGCATCATGAAGCTTGAGGCCCATGTTCTCAACGAATCGGGCGGTCAACGCATCCGGTTCGACTGGGCCAAAGCAGCCCATGTCCCTGTTCCCTTCCGGTAGCCGCCGTCCGGGTCGATGCGGGTGACCCTGCAGTGCAATTTGTGTTCACTGGCCACATGGGCCGTCGAGGCGCTGACATCGAGGGCAGGGTTGACAGTGAGAGTCAGAATCGGCGGTGTCTTCGGCAGGCTGGGAACGTTCATGTTCCTCAGCCCACGAATCGATGCTTTGTTGCCGCTGAGGTTGCGCCTCGCACGCGGTGGCCTTGCCTCTGAGTCGTGTCGCGTTGTCGACCTGGCCGGGCAGGATGCCGTTAGTGTGCCGAGAGCGGAGCGAGGTGGAGGTCGGCGGCGGCGAGCACCTCAGCACCCGCGTCGCGGAGCGCGGCCATGAAGGCGGCCTGGACGGATGCCCCGGGAACCTCGGTGCCTTGGAACTCGAAGTCGGGTGCGGCGCAGGCGTCGTGCACGACGGTGACGATCAAGCCGAGGTCGAGCGCGGCCCGGGCGGTGGCGTCGATGCACATGCTGCTCATCATGCCCATGATGACGAGGTGGTCGATGTCCTCGTCCCTAAGCAGCTGTTCGAGTCCGGTGCCGATGAAGGCGTTCGGGGAGCCTTTGGTCAAGTGGTGTTCGGTCGCCACCGGCGCCAGGAGCGGGTAGATCTCGGCCCCCACGGTCCCGGGGACGAAGAATGTCGCATCTGGTTCGGTGGCGAGGTGCCGGAAGTGGATGACGGGGGTGCCGATGGCGCGGGCCGTGTCGAGGACGCCCCGGGCGATGACCGCGGCCGACAGACTCCCGGTGAGGGGATATGCACCCCCGGGGAAGTAGTCGTTCTGAATGTCAATGACCACAATTCCAGTGCTCATACCTGCTCCGCTTCGTTTTTTTGTGCCATCTTCCCACACGACTCTTATCGTCACGGGCAGGAATTGATCGACGAGAACCAGGTCGACGCGCCGGCGTGGGCGTGTCGTTTTTCGCAACTGTCTGCACGAACACGCTCGATCTGGACCCGCGAAGGGATCTTGACTTGGGAGGGTTCGCCGCGCGCACAACGGGCCAGCAGGCCGGGATCGCTGTGCTCCGCGCCCAGCTCACCAACTGGGAAGTCATCTGGGCAGATTAGGCCACCCATGGGATACAAGACGCTGACCCCGCTCTGGACCGGCGTGTTGTGCCGTCCTGCAGAGTGTGCCTCACTGCTTTGGTTTGGCCGGAGGTTTTGGTAGTGGGCCAAACCGATCAAGGAAGGGAATCCGGGCCACTACAGATAGGGCGACCCTGTTCCACAGGATTGTGACGAGGGAGGTTGTGGTTGCGGCCACGAGTACGGATCCGATGATGTCGCTGGGGTAGTGCGCTCCGATATATAGACGGGATAGGCCAACGACCATGACGAAGAAGACGCCGCCGGTGAGGGTCAGTCTTGACCATCGGGTTTGGCGGGCGAGGAAGTAGCAGGCGATCGCGAACGCTACCGCGAAGGTGGTGTGTCCGGAGGGGAAGCTGCCGGTGCCGTCGTTGGGGATGAGGGAGTGTTGCAGCAGTGCTTGGGTGGGGCGGGGTTGGGCGACGACAATTTTGAATGCTTCGCTGGAGAGCCATCCGATGCCCGCGACGGAGACGACGGCAATTGCGTTGACGGGTGATCGTTTGACCAACAGTAGGAAGAGGAAGGTGATGGTCAAGATGATGAGGATCCCGGGCGGGCTTAGGAGCGTCTGAATGGTGAGTGCGATTGTGTCCAGGGCTGGAATGTGATGTTGGCTTATGAGTTGATCGGTTTTGAACTCTGCGTTTTGGAGTTGGGGGGTCCATTTCACGGTGAAGCCGAGGGCGAGGGCGAGGGTGACGAGGGCGAGGATCGCGGGTCGTTGGATGGTGTGCCGTGGTTGCGGTAGCTGGGCCAGGCGTGTTCGAGCGGCGAGATTGTCGACAGCGTGGGGAGTGGTCATGAGCGGTTGTGGCCTGTTCTGTTGTTTCGGGGTTGGGGGAGTCGTCTGTCAGCTATTGATGAAGCCGATGACGAGACCGCCGGTTGGTTTTGCGCTGAGGTTGTAGAGAACCGCCACGATCGCTCCTAGTGCCGATCCGGCAATGGCGCCCACGACGCTGAGAGCGATCGAAAAGATCAGCACCGGCCCGAGGTCGAGAGAGGTTTTCAGACTGCTCCCCGTTGTTGACCCGCTGAATGTGCCGGCAAGGAGCGTATCGAGCTGATCGAACGCACCTGCCTGGTTGAGAACAAGCCAGAGGATGAGGGTGCCGAGTGTGCTCACAACGCCCAGGGTTAACGCGAGGAGAAGAGAAACTTTTGCGGCGGACCACACGTTCATGTGGACGAATTTGAGGCGGACTTGTTTTCCCGCGGGTGCGTCGGATGATTTTCGGGCTAGTTTTTCAGCCAAACTCATAGCGTTTTGCTCCTTTCAGGGCGCCGCTTCGTGAGGGACGGGGATGGCGCCTGGCTATTGGGGCGCGCACCTCCCCTGTCAGTGGGGATTGTCCTTGGGCGTGCCTTTTCCTCGGGCTGCGAGTCGGGGTGCCGTCGTTTGGATTCGCGCTCGAAGGACAGGACGATGCCGATGGCGGCGAGTGAGCTGACGAGGGCTGTGCCACCGGATGAGAAAAAGGGCAGCGGTACCCCAAGGACGGGCAGCAAACCTAGGACGACTGCAATATTGACGACTGCCTCACCGATTATCCATGCCATGATCGCGGCGGTTGCGATTTGGGCGAACCGGTCGGTGCTGGTGCCGATAATCCTCAGGAACACCAAAGCGAGGACGGCGAAGAGAACAAGTACGAGAACTGTGCCGATGAGGCCCAGCTCGTTACCGATGATGGCAAAGATGAAGTCCGTGTCCGCTGCGGGAAGCCAGCCCCATTTTGATCGGGAGTTTCCGAGGCCCACACCGAAAATGCCGCCGGAAGCGAGTGCGTAGTAACCATTCTGAATCTGCCAGCCGACATCGGTTGGGTCAGCGGCCCCGGGGTTCAGGAACGCCAATATGCGGATCAGTCTGCTGGGCCGGGATATTGCCAGCAGTACGGCCAGGACGGACGCTGTCCCGAGAGTGAGTGCTAGTTGTTTGAGGGGTGTGCCCGCGAAGAACAGTGCGCCCAGGAGCATCCCGCCCATGATGATTGTCGTGCCGAGGTCACCCCCGATTGTGACGAGGCCGATTGCTGGGCCTGCCACGAGGACGACGGGGAGGAGCGAGTATTTCCAGTCCGTGATTCTCGTGGACCGCTTCACCAAAAACATGCTGATCCAGATGGCCAAGGCGACTTTTAGTGCTTCGGATGGCTGCAAGGAAAAGCTTCCGATGCGTAGCCAGTTTCGGTTTCCACCTACTTGCGTGCCGAGGGGGGTGGCGACGACGAGTAGCTGGAGCAGACACGCTGCGATGAGGAGCAGCCGCGCATTTTTTCTCCAGAAGGCGCTGGGGATTCGCGCGATGATCAGCATGAGTGGGATACCGACCATCGCGCTGGCACCCTGTTTCCAGAACACGGCGAAGAAGCTGTCGCCGGCGGTATGTGAATCCACGGATGAGGCGGAAAGGACCATCATCAGCCCGAACCCGACCATGAAAAGAGTCGTCCCCAGCAACAGGTAGTAATTGGAGGACTCAGCGTGGAGCAGCCGACGGAGCGTGATCCGTGTCGTTATGCGTCGGGATCCGGGCGCGAGGGAAAAGCGCGGGCTCTCCGTCCGCCGTTCTACTGCATCGGGACCGCGTTCGGACGTTCTGCGCACGGTTTCTCCTTCACTTCGGATGCGTTTGCTTCGACTACTTCGAGGTTCTAGTCCTGGAGGGCGGTGACTTGGCGCGGGTGGAGGGAGAGGTCGCTGGCGGGGTGTCCAATACTTTCGTGCCAGCGCAGCAAGCTGCGCGGCATGTTGACAGCAACAATCCCAACGAGAATTGGTCCAGTGTCGCCAGGCCCGGTGAATCCGGCGATGAACCGTCGGTCCTGGAAAGATCCGTCCAGAAGGGTCATCGAGGTTCCGAGGGCTGGTTGGCCGGAAGCTTGGATTCGTGCCCCGTGCTGGTGGGACCAAAACCGTGGCGTCGGGCAGAACGGGCTCGCCGCGGGCCCGGCAAGAAGGGAGTCTGCTGCGGCCTGTCCCATTTCGACGGCGTTAATCCAGTGTTCTACCCGCCGGGGGATGCCATCGAAGCGTTGGTTGGGCCAGCGGGCGACGTCTCCTGCTGCCACGATGCCCTCCACCCTAGCCCCGTCCCGGGCGAGGGCATGTCCGGTCGCGTCGCAGAGGACTCCGTCCGTGATGTCGAGTTCTGAGTCCTGTAACCATTCCGTATTGGGGTCAGTTCCAACACCGATTACGACAAGATCGGCGTCGACTTTTTCGTTGTCGTCGAGCGTGAGTCGTGCGCCGCGACGGGTTTCGGTCCAGCCGCTCACGCCGACTCCGAGGTGAAGGCGCACGCCCGCTGCTCGGTGCATTTCGCCGATGGCTGCTCCGATGGGGGCGCCCAGGGATCGGTGCAGCACCGTTGGGCTTCGATCGATGAGGGTCACGGCGATTCCGCGTTCGCGGGCGGTCGAGGCGATTTCGCAGCCTAAGAAGCCGCCACCGACGACGGCGATGCGGCGGGCCTTCGTCATCGCACGGTCGATCGCCCGTGCGTCCTCGAGGGTCCGAAGTGTCCACACATGGGGAGCATCCGTTGGCGCTCCGGGCAGGTGCCTGGCCCGTACTCCGGTGGCGATGATCAGACCGTCAAAGCCGATATCGGCGGCTTTTTCCGTTCGAAGTACGCGGCGAGCAATGTCCAAGCCGGTTACTTTGTTGCCCAATTTCCACTGCACGTTCAGGGGCGTGTAGCTGCGCAGCGGAAGTTCTCGCGTGCTGACCTGGCCCGTGAGGAGGCCTTTGGAGAGAGGGGTCCGATTGTAGGGTCCGTGGGTTTCCTCCCCAATGATCACAATGTCGCCGGCAAATCCTCTTTCCCGGAGGCGTTCCGCTGCGGACAGGGCGGCAAGGCCGGCCCCCACGACGACGATTCGTTCCGCACGCGCACTCACGAGACAGACCCCGACAGGGTGATCGCTTGCATAGGGCACAGCCGCGCGGCTTGTCGAGTTGCCGCGGCCTCCCGGGCCGCTGGGTGCGCGGAGTACCGAAGCCGCCCGTCGACTCCTAGTGCGAATACCTCGGGCGCTTCTTGCTCGCAAATCCCGTAGAGATGACACTGGCGGTTGTCAACACTGACGTCGACGGGCGTGGTTTCCTGTCGAGTATCTGAGAGTTCCGGAGAGGTACTCACTTTTCACCCGGCGCGATCCGCAGGCCAACCGCTGTGGTTGCGGGCAGGATGCGGAGAATGTAGACCAGAAGGCATGCTGCCGCGGCGCCGATAACACCAACCCCGAGAAGGCGCAGCGACTGAACTTCTGGGGACGCCGTGAAGGTGTGAATCAGGGAGAGTGCAAAGGCGCCGTAGGCGAAGTAGTGAACAATGTGCCAGCGGTGGTAGCCGAGGCGTCGTTGGACCACGATCGACAACGCGACGGCGAGCCCCAAATCCAAACCGATGATGCCAAGTCCCACGCTGGGCGACCCGCCGGCCACGAAGGGCACAATCGCATTGATGAGACCAAAGTTCTGGCCGGTCTGGAAGATGTACGACACCCCGTGGAGGGTGCCGAACGTCAACGCAGTGACCGCCAGAACAATATGGGCCGAAGACATCCCGCTTCGGCTGACGAGACGCCTGGCCCACCCGGTGGTGGTCAAAATCCCGAAGACAATTGCCAATGCCATCAAACCGTAGGACAAATAGCCGGCGAGAGTGGCGATATGCCGGATGCCCTGGTCGAAGGGAGTGTAGGCGACGCTCGCGTGGGCGAGCAACGCCGGTATCGACGTCACCGATTGTGTTCCTGGGAAGAGCGCAAGGGGCACGTTTTCTCCTGTGATGAGGGTTGGGTAGACTAAGTAACGGCAAGTCTTACAAGTCGTAAGACTGAAATCTTACATGACGTAGGACTTCCACGGCGGTCTACCGCGGTACGGGACGGGAGAGAATCATCGTGAATGTGCGGCGGGAGCGGGGCGCCCTCGAAGCTCAAGTGCTGAGCACGCTGTGGCTGAGCACCACACCACTCTCTGGCGCCGAGGTTCATGCTCAGCTCGGCGCCCCGGACCTGTCGTACAAAACGGTGTTGACGGTGTTGACGCGTTTGACGGCGAAAGGGCGCGTCGCACGGGAAAAGGCCGGCCGCGCTTTCACCTACCGGCCCGTACCGGACGGATCCGATGTCGCTGCCCAACGGATGGCCAGCCTGTTGGCGCGAGGCGCGGACCGGTCCGCAGTTCTTCAAGGCTTCCTGGACGCCATCGCGCCCGCTGATGAGGCTCTACTCCGGGAGTTATTGGTCGACTCTCGCCCGGATGGCACTTGATGATTTACAGTCTCTACTTGCCTCTGGTCGTCGCCTGTCTCCTTGCGATGGCCGGTCCGGTTGTCTCTCGACGCCTGACTCCCTCAGCGGCGACGCGATTGCTCTCGGCCCTTGCCCTCTTGAGCGCAGTCGCTAGTGTCGGGACACTGACCTTGCTGGCGGTCGGCGGCAGCGTAAAGCTGTTGCCCCTCTTGGGAATCGGTGCCGACCGGGAGCAACTCGTCGGCGGACGAGATGGCGTCCCGTGGCCGATCGGCGCCGCCGCACTGGCCATTCTGGTGTTCCTAGCAGTTCGGACCGTATTCGCCGTCGTCCACGAATGGCAGACCATCCGGGAATTGCGGGATGTAGTCAACGAGTCCGAGGACGGGCTGATGGTCCTCGTCGATAGCCGCCCCTACGCTTTTGCGGTTCCCATTGGCGCTGGCACCGTGATCGTGTCGACCGCAATGTTAGATACCTTGACGGGCCCTGAACGCCAGGCGCTCCTCGCGCACGAACAAGCGCACCTGACCAATCATCACCACATCTACCGGGTGATCGCGGTCATCGCTGTCGCTATCAACCCTCTTCTTGGCACGATTCGTCGCGAAATTCGGCTACAAACCGAACGCTGGGCCGATGAACGCGCAGCGGAACAGTCCAGCCGGCCGGTCACGGCGCGTTCCCTCGCCCGAGCCGCCCTAGCCGCGACCAGGACACCCCCTACCGTGATGGCCTACACCTCCGACCATGTTCGGGAACGCCTCGCAGCCCTGGCCGTTGAACCCCCGACAAGCCGCTGGGCGACGGTCATACCCGTGGCCATCGCCGTCATCATTGGCGGTGCAGCACTCCTGGACGCACTCAAAGCGTGCGTAACGGTCTTAGAAGTGTTCTACCCGTAACTAAACATGGACAAGCCCGCGTCCACGTCGTCTGTGACCATGCGGGTCCTTGCGCCTGGTCCTGGCGGTCTTGGTGATCGGAAAACGCGGTCCGCTCACCGGGGATGAGCTGTGACAGATTGGTGCGGTGTCACTGCCGCTCCGACTGCGATATTGGGCATATCGGAACGATCTAGCATGGAAATGCATGGTCAAGGAAGCTTCGGTCGGTGGCCGTGATGAACGAAATGACCGTACTCCTGAATCTGGACTCACCCGGTGTCCTCGAAACGCGAGTAGCGCTGTACCGATAAGAAAGAAATTCCAGTGAAAATATCCGTCCACCCCGGCCTCACTGTTGCTGAAGCCACCGCCCGTCTCGCTCGTTCGGGGCCGAATCGGCTGTTCACGCCCGCCCCGGTGCGCTTTTGGGCAATCGCTGCGGAGGAAATCAGGGAGCCGATGATTCTGCTGTTGCTGGGCGTGGGCGTGCTCTACAGCGTGTGGGGTGGGCTCGGGGACGCCATCACTATCTTCGTCGTGATTCTGCTGTTGGTGACGGCGGAAGTTGCCAATGAATTTCGTGCCAAACGTGCCATCGGCGCCCTCGGACGCCTCTCCGAGCCCCAGACGCGGGTACGCCGCGCAGGCCAAGTCATCACGACAGACACCGAAACGGTCGTGCCGGGCGACCTACTGATCCTGGCACCCGGCGTACGAGTCGCAGCCGATGCAACGCTTACCGACACCATCAACTTCAGCGTGGACGAGTCGACCCTCACCGGCGAATCATTGCCCGCGGAGAAGTCCGTCGGTGATGTCGTCTACGCCGGCACTGTGGTCCTGGCGGGCGAAGGCGAGGGCGAAGCCACCGCTACTGGCAGCGCCACCCGGCTGGGCCAGCTCGCTGCCCAGCTTGGCACCGTAAAGCCACCTAAGACGCCGCTACAACTGGCGATGAAATCCCTAGCGAAAAAGCTGGTCTGGGTCGCGGTGTCCTTCTCCGTTGTTATTCCGCTGATCGGAATCGCGCGCGGCGGCGACCTGCGGCAGATGATCCTCACCGGGCTCTCGCTCGCGTTCGCGACTATTCCTGAGGAACTGCCCATCATCATCACCATGGTCCTGGGGCTCGGCGCCTACCGGCTGTCGCGACAGAAGTTCCTCGTCAAGCGGCTGCGCGCGGCCGAGACTCTGGGCGACGCCACGGTCATCCTCACGGACAAGACCGGTACCTTGACCGAGAGCCGCATGCACGTGGCGACCGTGTGGCCCCAAGAACAGGAACACACAGTTCTTGAAGCCGCATTGGGCACAGTCTCCCCAGATGTTCCGGACCCGTTAGAACAAGCCGTACTCGAGCGCGCTCACAGTCTTGGCATGGCGAAGCCGGTCGGCGAGATCCTGCAGTTGCGCCACCCAGGCGCCGGCCGACGCAGCAAAGCGGTGCTGTGGCAACACCAGGACGGGTCGTTGCGCCTTCACCTGACCGGAGCGCCGGAGGAGATCTTCGATCGCTGCCGTGAAGTGCCGGGGACGCTTCGCGAACAACTTGCCGAAGAAACAGCCCAAGGACGGCGGGTCATTGCCGCGGCCACGCGCACGATCGACGCCCATTCAACAGATGTGCCGCTGGACGAGCTGGAACACGACCTCGACATCGCCGGCCTCGTGGCCCTGGCTGACCCGCCGAGGCCCGGAGTGCACGCCACTCTCGCGCAGGTGGCACGCGCGGGTATCCGCACCGTGATGGTCACCGGCGATCACCCGGCCACCGCCGCAGCTATTGCCCGGGACGTTGGCATCGCAGCCGATCGAGTACTCACCGGCGAGGAACTGGATCAATTCGACGATACGAAGCTCGCCCAGGTCGTGCAGGACGTTTCCGTCTTCGCACGCGCCACCCCCCAGCACAAATACCGTTTGGTGCAGGCCTTACAGAAAAATGGCGAGGTAGTGGCGGTAACGGGAGACGGCGTCAACGACGCACTGGCGCTCAAGGCCGCCGACGTCGGAATCGCTATGGGCATCAAGGGCACCGACGTGGCCAAGGAAGCGGCGCAAGCTATATTGGCCGATGACAACTACGCAACACTGGCGCGCGGCGTGTTCGAGGGGCGACACTTTTTCGACAACCTGCGCAAGGGAGTCAATTATTACCTCGCGGTCAAGGTCGGTTTGATCGCGATTTTCCTGTTGCCGGTACTGGTCGGACTCCCCCTACCATTCTCGCCAATCCAGATCATCGTGCTGGAATTGTTCATGGACCTCGCGGCCTCCGCTGGTTTCGTCGCTGAACCCGCAGAAGCCGACATTGCCCGGCGCCAACCGCGCCGTGCCCGCGGTCCACTCATCGACGGTGCCGCCTTGCGAACCATCTTGTTCAAGGGCGGACTGCTGTTCGCTGCAGTCATGGCCGCTTACGCGTGGGCCAACTGGAGAGGGCTGTCCACCGCGCAAGTGCAGGCATGCGCATTTGCCGCCTGGATGATTGGTCACGTCGCGTTAGCCTTCATCTCGCGCAGCGACCGCGACTGGATACTGCACCACGGCCTGCTCACCAACCGCATCATGAACCTCTGGGCGATTACAGCAGTCGCCTTCCTTCTTCTCGCCATTTATCTCCCGCCGCTGCGCGACGCATTGCACTTCGCATGGGTGGCCCCCACCGACCTGATCGTGTCCATGGCACTAGCGCTGGTCTTAATCGCACCGGCGGAACTCAGAAAAGGATTCAACCCCAACCGGCCCACGACAAACTGATCCTCGCGCGTCTTCAGCCCCCAGGAGGACACGCGTGCCCGACTGACGGCAAACCGACCCGCGCCTCGGACGCGCGTTCACTACCGGACGTTCGACCTCCGCATCATCCTCAACCACTCCCGCGTTACGGCCGCCGATGCCCTTGAGAGGTGAATCCTGGGCGCGCCGTTACTAGGCTTAGTTGGGAACGTCCGGTTCGGCCGCAGCATCGTGCATGTCTTCGACGTACTGGTACGCGATCGGTTCTTCGGTCATATGCCCCAGCTTGAATACCCGGCGGACAATGGTGCCTTCCTCGTCCACCTCGAGGGTGACTGTCTGTTGGTAGCCGCCGTCGACGAAGGCCAGTTCTCGTTCCGTGCCGGACGCGATCGGGTTGGCACCATAGAAGATGGCGCGGTAGGTGGACTTCTCGTTCATTGTCTTCCCGTCTGCATCGGTCCGGTCTTGCCGTTTGGGTTGCCCCGCCACGGTCGTCGGCTCGTTGCAGACAGACCAGGACACACCGACATTTTTGCACAGGTACCGCAAGGAAACGCCGAATGGGCCGAACCTGCGTAGAGCGAACCGTGAAGCGCCACCGTTCCGCTATCGCGCGACCGCTTTCGCGCGACCGCTGTCGCGGGGATGAGCGTGATGATGAGGCCGAGGACTGTGACGATCCTGATTTCAGTTGGAACAACCCACCAAGCGCTACTCGCCAACTGTGTGCAAGTTCGCGTTCCTGCGGTATCAGCCCGTCTATAGGGTGCGCTGCCGCGACCCGAAAAGCGCTGAAGGAGATAAGCGAAAGTGTGCAGAGTCGTGGGCTCCGGCCCGACAGAGAAACAAGGCAAGACCCTGAGTGTTAATGGTTGGCCCGGCTGCAGGCGCTTATCAGCGTCCCGATACGGGCTGTTGCGGGTATCGGGACCGGCCCTGAAGAGCTTCGGTTTTACTTCAGAGCGTCTTTGACGTTCTCACCGGCCTGCTTGAGGCTGCCCTTAGCGTGATCGGCTTTGCCCTCTGCTTCGAGCTTGGGATTGTCGGTTGCCTTCCCAACAGCTTCCTTGCCTGTGCCCACGACTTTCTCGGTCGCGTTCTTGATTTTGTCCGTACCACTCATGATCGGTCCCTTCCAGTTCAATCAAGCGTTTTCGTCATAGTAAACCCATCCCACGAACGAGGCACGGGTGAGCGCGGGCAGGTTTCCCTCCGCACCCTGAATCAACGACTCGGACTTTCACGTCACTTCGTACGCATCCGGGTCGGCCGGCAGGTATCGATCGTGTTATTTGGACCAGCACTGGGCCAGTTCCTAGTCCTCGTCGGCGGCGCGACAAGCCGCACCTGTTCGGCCCGCCCGATCAAGCCATGGTCTCCAGGTCGGGACTGCACATACGCAAAGCCAAGAAGCATTTTCTGTATTAGGGGTGCCGGATTCGCGCAGTCGGAATGCCGCGCAGAAGCCGGGCACCGGTGAATCATGGGCTTCGACCAAAGATCGGTGGCGAGTGCAGTCCGGGACGCCAGTAACATCCAACTAGATGAGTGTTCTGTTTGTTTTCTCCGACAGGCTGCGGTCAATGATGGTGGATGGCGAGTTCACGAAAGACGATATCGCTCCCTCCAGACTCGGGAAGACAGTGCGCTCAACCGGGTCAAGGAATTCCATGACCTCATAGCGGCCGTGGTTCTTGTTGATGAAGCCAACCAGGCAGAGAGCATTGTTTCTGGCGATGCGGCGGTCGATGACTCTCCACTGGCAACCAGACAAAGCGCGGACCTCGATGTCCTCAGAGGTGCGGGTCTGCAAACGGCCGGCGATCATGATGCTTCCTCTCCTCAATCTGCCCGCGACGATACTGCGCCCGTCTGATCGTTTTCTGGACAGACGATTCGGGTGCCCGTCTACAACGGCCAGAGCTCGAGGGGTCCGAGCTACTTCGTAACGAAATACGTCGATCCGGACTTGGGGCGGTCCGGCTTCTGCCTCGTGCTCTCCAACCCATCGGCGGGGACAGCCTCAAGCTGCGGGTCAGACGGCAACGCAACCCAGATACGGGTCAGCAGCGCCGGGACAGGCAACGCCAGAATTGTGGTCGCCAACGACGTCGTGCTTGACGGGTGGACGAAGCTCGGCGATTTCCGGATCGTCAACGCCGAAAGGTGATCCCTTGGCTGTTCAGACACGGCCTTGAAACGTGTGTTGCCGACATCCCGCCGGCCCATCGCTAGACTGCAGTAGATCGCGCCCCGGCGCGGATTGGGGGACGCTGTGGGGACGACAGTGAAGGCGCGCGAGTCCGACGCCCTGTTCAGTAAGATTCTCGCTGACAGGCTGATCAACACCCGTTTCCAATCCATTGTCGAACTCGAGTCCGGCACCGTCGTGGCCTACGAGGCACTCAGCCGAGGCCCGGTCGACACCGAGTTCCACAATCCGACTGCGCTCTTCGAGCGCGCTCACGAGCTTGACCGCGTCACCGATCTCGACCTGTCCTGTTGGCTGTCGAGCGTCCGCACCGCCACCGAGCAGGGCTTCACCACTGCGCACACGCTTTTCGTAAATGTGGAGCCGGGATCGTTGCGCCGATCCGACCTTGCCGACACGCCTCATCCGCCGGCCGCCGCCGTACTCGAGGTCACGGAACGTGCCCTCATGAACGATCCTTCCGGGCTTCTCTACGCCATCGACCGGGCACGGGCGTTGGGCTATCGCATAGCCATAGACGATCTCGGCGCCGATCCGGCCTCGCTCGCCCTGCTGCCCCTGCTGGCACCCGACCTGATAAAACTCGACATGGCTCTCATCCGCGAGCGTCCCGGCCAGGACGCTGCCCGGGTGATGAGCGCCGTCGCCGCGCACGCTGAACGAACCGGTGCCGTCGTGCTCGCCGAGGGCGTCGAGACCGAGAAGCACCGGGTCACCGCTCGCGCGCTCGGGGCCACCTACGGGCAGGGCTGGCTCTTCGGCCGCCCAGTGGCCGAAGTCCCCAACGCGGCCGCCCTCACCGGGATCACTTTTCCCGCCGACCCCGCGGTCACGGTGTCGCCGAGCGGCACCCCGTATGAGGTTGTGGCGCCGATGCGCACCCCGCGCCTGTCGAACCGGGCACTGCTGGTGGAGATGAGCATCTTCCTGGAATCCCGCGCACTGGCCAGCGGTAACTCGGCCGTGGTGCTCTCGACATTCCAACACCAGCGCAACCTCACGCCCGACACCAGACGACGCTACCGCGCACTCGCTGAGACGGCAGGCCTGGTGGCGGTATACATGGCCGGGGACGCTGAGATCGAGCGAGACAGCCGCATCCGCGTGGCCCAAATCGGCCCGACCGACCCCCTGCTCGACGAGTGGGACATCGTGGTGCTCACAGCGGATTTCGCCGCAGTCCTGGCGGCGCGCGAGGTCAACCCCAGCAACCACGCCGAGGGCTCGTACGAGTTCGTACTCACCCACGACCGCGACCTGGCCACCGCCGCTGCACTCACCTTGATCAACCGCCTCCCCACCTGACCCCCGTTGTCCCAAAGACGCAGGGAAGCCCCAGGCCCACAAACGAGGACACAAACCCAGCAGCCGACCCGAGACGCGCGCCACGCCCTGTCACATCGCCGAGCATTTCAGCCTGGCGCTAGTTCGAACGTGGCACCCAGGTCTGTGAGCGCTCCAAAGAGGTCGGGCACGCCCCACCATTCAGTGGCCAGGCCGTCCTCGAACCGTAGTACATGCATGGCGCTGAATCTCACGGGCTTGCCGGTCGCCGGCAGGCCCAGGAAGGGCCCCACGTGGGTCCCGCGCCACGTGATCCGGCCCGAGATTTTGTCTCCCTCTACCACGGTGTCCTCGACCGCTCCGGTGAGACCCGCGAGGCTGGCGTCATCCCCCGCATCAAGAGGGTTATGCCGGCAAGGCCCGGCGGTTGGCCCGGGAGGGCACTGTGGTCCACAATGCCCGGACTGAGGATTTCGGCCAGTGCCACCGGATCGTTCGCTCCGACTGCGGCAATGAGGCGTTCGTACGCCTGACGCATTTCGTCTGCTTCGCGCATGGCTCCTCCTTGGACCGCACACCAGCTGACCCGGGCCGAAGGCCAGAGTGGCCGCTGCATCAAGCGTGGCCGCCAAGGAGCCTACGGACAAGGGGCCACGAACGAACTCATCAATGAAATACGGTGTTTGCCCGCACCGCAATCGCTGCGAGCTCCGGGATCCCCTACACCGACTGGTTCGCCTCGGCTGGGAACACCTGGCATGCTGCGGGGCTGCCGCTCGCGGCCGGCGCCGTTTACCTGATCGCATTCGTGCTTTGGGCGCGCTGGGACGGGCTCTTCCGGGACCGTCCACGATTGTCGATGCCCGCGTTCCTCTGGCTACCGTCCCTCACCGAGAAGGTTGAGATGCGCGCGGGAACGCTGCGTTGAGGGTTCGGCTTGCGGCCATGTGCACCTCTGACGGCGCGACCTCTCGGAGGCCCGGGCCGGGGCCCGGACGCCAGTGTCGCGCTCGAGCGGCATCGTGACGCGAGACTTGCTGGGCCGACTTAAGCGGTCCTTTCGCGGGCCTGTCGAAAACGGACTGGGACTCGTCGCCGTCAAGCAGCCGGTATTCGCGTGCGAAGTCGATTCCCAGCTACGCGACACCGGCTGATGTTGTGCGGTGTCGATACCCTGAGGCATGACTTACGAAACGAATTTCGCCGCCTACATCATTGCTGCCGCAATGTTCCTCGTCGTCATTGTGACGCAGCTTGCCGCGTCGGGAAAGATTCGCCGCAATGGTTTCGTTGGGCTCAGGATTCCGCCCACGATGGCCAGTGATGCTGCGTGGGTAGCAGGCCATAGGGCCGCTCGGGTGCCGTCATGGATTGGCTTCGTTCTGGTCGCGATCGCTGCAGGGACAGCCCAGTTCATACCGGAGGCCACGACTGCTCCCATCGTGTTCTTGTTTCTATTCCTCGGGTGGTCCGTCGTGGCCGCCTGGCGAGGGGCGGGAGCCGCAACGAGCTGAATCTAGCTTTGGGCAGCCTGCCAGATCAAGCTACCGGGCGGGGTTCGCCCGTGCGCAAGGGGTTCCGGCTACGGGCACGGATGGCGCTCGGGCCCAGTCGTTTGGCTTCTGTGCATCCGGGAGAATCGTGGGTCGGCGGCTGGTCCTCGACAGCTGGTCAATTGCCGAGGGCTCGAATGCGTCGTCCGGCGAGGGCGGCCACGATTCCGATGCCTGCAGTGAGCCATATGGCCGCTTCTGGTCCGGCGGTTGAGGCAAGCACGCTCAGTCCTCCCGCCGTGGTGAGCACGATGATGAGGGCGTCGGCTTGCCACGCGATCACGTTCAAAATGGACACGTCGCCAGCTGGCGTGACGACGGGAAGGAGCAGACCGATGGGCATCGGTCCTTTGGCACAGTCCAGAATCCGCACCAGAGCGATGAAGACCGACACCAGCATCCACCACGGCAGGACACCGATTGGTGCCCCGCCCGGCACGGCAGCAATGGCACCTATGGATCCGAGAAGGAGGCAGGCGAGACCGGGGAGCAGCGCATGGGAGCCGATCATGGTCAGGGCGCTCCGTCCATACAGCGACGACGGGCCGACGTTCTCGTTAGCGTTTCGCAGCCCGTCGCACCACACGCCGGCGGCGAGGTAGGCGAGGAGTACCCCGGCCAGGGCCATGACCCAGTCGATTCCGTCAGTGGCTGAAGCAGTTTGGGCGTTCAACCACCCTGCTCCGACGAGAGCCAGAGAGCCGAGTGTAGTCCGCACTGGGAACCGCCGTGCGGATCCGATGTCGCGCTGCAGAATCACGATCGGCAGTGGCCCGGTGAAGGAGATCCGGCAGTGCCTCCCTCGTGTCGGTGGGGTGCGGAGGGCGCCTGACGCTCCGGCAATATCGCCGGTCTGCACCAGAGTGCCGATTGACTGCCAGCGGCGGGCTTGCGCCATGATTTCAGGGCTGCGGAGGTTATTCAGCAGTGCAGGAGCGGCCAGAAAGACCAATGGTGACAGGGCGAGGGCGATGACTGGCCACCACGGGACTGGCGCAGCCGGACCGAGGGATTCCCACAACAGGGCAAGCCATCCCCAGGGGGTCGCGAGCAGGACGATGTCGACGCCGGTTTCCACTGCAACCGCACTGCCCAGGATGACAATGGCCAATGGGATCGTAATGCGGCGGGGACAGCTCTGCCCGACAAGCCACAGCACGGCCAGCACGCCCGAGTACGCGATCGAGCCCAACACCATGAGCGCGGCCGGAATGGCCGCTGTCGGCCCGCCAAGGAGCCGCGCCCCGATAACAATTCCAGATACCGTGACCGCAGCCAAGGCCAGCACGGTGACGCTGATCAAGAACGGACGGCGCAAGGTATCGCTGCGGGCGAGGTAACTACCCGCGAGGAATTCAGTGAGGAACGGACTCGGTACGACCGGACCTCGGGTTCGCCCGATCAGGACCGCGCAGGCTGCCAGTACTGCAGCGATTGCGCCCACACCCCGGGAGCTATCCGGGGCGACGATCGTGGCAAGGATTTCCGGACTCGCCAAGCCGAGGACTAGTGATCGCACGACTGGCACCGCGACGATTGCGACGATGAGTACAGCGACGTAGACCGTGTAGACGGCGTCGCTCGCCGTTGGCAGGCCGGCTCTGGAGGCGGCAACGGATCGAGACTGCGCCAGGATCTGACGGTCAGTGGAGGTGCTCACGACTCTGCGAGAGACACGGACCGGTCCGCGATGGCCTCGATCATGTCTGTGCTGTGGCTCGCGATCACGACCGTGGCCCCACGATCGATCTCGGTGCGAACAACCGATGCCACCAATGCTCGTCGTGTCGCGTCCAGGCGCTGCTCCGGTTCGTCGAGGATCAACACGTCGAAAGGACGCACGAGAGCCGTGGCCAAGGACAACAACTGCGTCTGTCCCGACGAGAGCTCGTTCACAAACCGGTTCCGGAGGTCACTGATCCCGAGAGCCGCCATGGTGGTGTCAGCCGCATCAGTGGCAGCGGATCCGAGTCGTCCCCACGTTGTCGCGATGAAACGCAAATGCTCGTGAGCGGTCAGCTCCCGGGCAAAGGCCGGCAGGCCGATACGGGCAGAGATGGTTCGCCGCATAGTGCGATGGCGTTCATCGACCGGCTCACCGTCAATGAAGGCCCGACCTCCAGTCGGACGAAGCTGGCCACTGAGGATTCGAAGAAGGGTCGTCTTACCGGAACCGTTCCGCCCCTGCACAGCCAAGGCTTCACCGCAACTCACAATGAGGGATACGGGTGCCAACAGCACCTCTGAATCGATCGAAGCGGAGACATCGCGGGCTTCGAGAGAGGACACAAGCCCCATCCTCTCGCACTTCCAATCTCGATGACCGACCCGCCTCAGGCTGGGCGGGCACGAATCGTCATTCTGTCTCGTAAGGGGTTCCCCACTAGGAGCCTCTGGCGGGGGTGCTCCCAGGTCACCGCGAGCGGAACACGATTCGCGGAAATCAAGCTCTCGACAGCCCCCATCCTCCGGCGTCGGTTTCAGCGGGCTTCGTACCGCCCGCACCGCAGCAATCGGCGCAGGGCTTTATTTGGTTTGGCCGTCGTGCGCTCGGCCACCGCACCACCGCCGTCTAGAAGTCAGTCACTTTCTTCGCATGCCACGCACACCTTGCGGGAATACGATCTCTCTATCGGGCTTCCCGTCACGTCGGCAGCCCGCGACGCACCGCCTCACAGCAGCGTCGAAGCATCGCTGCACCACAGATCGACGCTGCTGCGATGCGGCGGCTGATCGTTAAATTGTGACCCCGACGACACCGTTTCTCATCCAGCTAAAGCACACAGGGAGCATCAATGGGCACTGACGACCAGACGAACACATGCAGTTTCCACATGAGCGGTGCGCTGCCAGCAGGTGGCGACCACCTCGGTGGCACCTTCGGTCAGTCGCCGACCCTGGACAGTTGGTATCCGCAGCGTCTCCGGGTTGAGCTTCTCCACCGGAATGGCGTAGACGCCGACCCGCTCGGCGCGGACTTCGACTACGCGGCGGCTTTCGCCACGATCGACCTCACGACGCTCAAGTCGGACATCAAGCGACTGCTCACCACATCGGTCGACTGGTGGCCGGCGGACTACGGCAACTACGGTCCACAGATGATCCGAATGGCGTGGCATGCCGCCGGCACGTACCGAATTGCCGACGGCCGTGGCGGAGCGGGCACCGCGATGCAGCGGTTCGCACCAATCGGAAGCTGGTGGGACAACGGCAACACCGACAAATCACGACGACTCCTACAGCCGATCAAGCACCAGTACGGCAACGCTCTGTCGTGGGCCGACCTGATGGTCTTGACCGGCAACTGCTCCCTCGAGTTGATGGGCCTGCCGACGTACGGCTTCGGTGGTGGACGACTCGATGCGTGGGAACCGGACGACGGCACCTGGTGGGGCCCGGAGGTCTGGAACCCGCACGCGGTCGCGAGCCCTGACGAGATGGTGAGCCGCGACGAACGCTGGCATGGTCAGAACGGCGACGCGGACTACGACCTGCAGAGCCCCCTGGCCGCGTCGCACCAGGCGCTCATTTACGTCAACCCTGAGGGGCCCTATTCGAACGGCGACCCGCTGGGCTCAGCACGCGACATTCGCATCACGTTCACGCGGATGGCGATGAACGACGAGGAAACGGTGGCATTGATCGCCGGTGGCCACGCGTTCGGTAAGAGCCACGGCCAGGTACCCGCATCCGACATCGGACCGTCACCCGAGAAAGCCCCGATCGAGTCGATGGGGCTCGGTTGGCACAACCCGGTGGGTACCGGCAGTGCCGAGCACACTTCGACCAACGGCATCGAGGGCAGCTGGACTCCGAACCCGACACAGTGGGACAACACCTACCTCGAGAACCTGTTCGCGTACGACTACGAGCAGACGAAAAGCCCGGCCGGCGCGCTGCAGTGGACACCGACTGACCCGGAGGCGCCGAAGACTCCGGACGCCCACGTACCCGGTCAGATGAACCCGCTCATGATGATGACCTCGGACATCGCACTCAAGGTCGACCCGGAGTATCGGGCCATATGCGAGCGTTTCCTGGCCGACTTTGATCTGTTCACCCTCGCGTTCTCGAAGGCCTGGTACAAGCTCACGCACCGCGACATGGGGCCGAAGCACCGGTACCTCGGCCCGGAGGTCACCATCGCCGACGACCTGCTCTGGCAGGACCCGCTCCCGGACGCAGCAGGATCCTCACTCGACGAGGCCGACGTGGCAGCGCTCAAGGAAGCCGCCCTCGCGACCGGGCTGTCCGTGTCCGACCTCGTCTACACGGCGTTCTCCGCCGCCTCGACCTACCGCGACAGCGACAAGCGCGGAGGGGCGAACGGTGCCCGCCTGGCATTGTCGCCGCAGAAAGACTGGGCGGTCAACCGACGCACCGTCCCAGTCATCGACGCGCTGCGGAACGTGCAGGCGGCTTTCACGGCGACGTCGGGCGGACGGAAGGTGTCTCTCGCCGACCTCATCGTCCTCGCCGGCAGCGCCGCCGTGGAGCAGGCGGCACGGGCGGCAGGATCTGACGCCAGCGTGCCGTTTACGCCAGGCCGTGTCGACACGACGCAGGAGTTGACCGACATCGAGATGTTCGAGTGGCTGCGACCCATTGCGGACGGGTTCCGCAACTTCGTGTCCGAGCGCTTCGAAGAGTTTGCTCCGGGCGTCGCGCCCGAGGCGGTATTCCTCGACAAGGCGAACCTGTTCACTCTCACTGCACCGGAGTGGACCGTCCTGCACGCCGGGCTCCGCGTGCTCGGCAGCAACTGGGACGGGTCCGACGTGGGTGTGCTCACGGATCACGTCGGAGCCCTGACGACCGACTTCCTCGTGAATCTGACCGACACCGACCTCATCTGGACGAAGGACGACGAGACCGCGATGACCTTCACTGGTCGGGTTCAGGCGACCGGCGAGGCTCGCTGGAGGGCCTCCCGGAATGACCTGGTATTCGGCTCGAACGCGCAACTGCGGTCGATCGCCGACGCCTACGCGGGCAGCGACGGGCAAGAACGGTTCGTCCGCGAATTCATCCGCGTCTGGTCGAAGGTCATGATGCTCGACCGCTACGACGTCAATGGCCACAAGCGTTACGGGGCAATGGCCGCCTGACCCCGGAGGTCGCGTCCCGGCGACCTGACGGCGTGGAGGCACGGCGCGGTCACGCGCTGAGCCTCCCAGCCGTCAATGCCTTGACCGAACGACGCTTGGGGCCGCGAGCCGAACGTTGCACGGATTGATCAGGCTGGGGACGGCCAAGGAATTTCCGCGGGCACCACGTGGTCGACCACACTCGCACCTGGACTGCCTGCGAGGGTGGACGGGCCGCTATGCCCTGGAAGCCGTTGCCCCCACTCGTAGAGACGCCGGCCGGATTTGCTTTGGCCTCGGGTCGCGAGAGGGTGCCGCTGATGTTCTCTGTGGCGGCTCGTAAGCCTGAGCCTTCCGGGGTCACGTCCCGCTGAGGAATGCGCGTGACCGGTAGAGGTTCCCATGTGACACAAGTGTGCCCGACCAGGCGACCGCATTGCTGGGGCAAGTATTTGTCTCGATAGGGATCCCGCTTACGGGCACGACGCTGATGTCGTTAACCGGCCGGGAAGCATTGGCGCTGGTTCATCGGGTTGTTGCTGGTTGGGCCATCGAGGCGTCGTAGAGGCTTGCCACTCAGCGCTATTTGGCGGCCGACTTTATGCTGAGTTCGTCGGCCTCTTCCTCCGTAACGATTCCGACGAGCTCGGCAATCTTGACGACGATGTCTTCCATGGGCTCTTCGGCCGTACTGAATCCACCACGCGACGCGAGTGTCGGGGTGACCTGGTCGAGCTCCTCGAACGTCACCCCGTGCATGACCGGCACTAAGAGGCTCCGGCGCAGCAGAGCGCTGAGCTCGTTGCTCGCAATGCTGCGGTCGGTACGCAGCTTGTCGAGCATTGCGGGCGTCACCAGCACAATCCCCATGCGCGAACTGACCAGTCCACGGTCGATGGCTACTCGCATGTCCGTGCCAGGTCGCAGGCTTACCTCACTGAACCACACCGACACGTCTTTTCCGAGGAGCAACTCGTAGACGTCATTCGCGGCCGCCTGACGGTCGGGCCAGGCGTGACAGAGGAACACGTCATTCACCTGAGTCCGTAAGACAGTCGCCGCGCGGACAGACTCCAGGTCGCGCACCTGCTGTTGCGTGTACGAGGCAGTCGACCCGCTGGGCTGCCAAGCCGGACGGGCGACACCACGTCCCCCGCCCCCGCTACTGCCCGACAAGCTCCCACTCCTACGCACAGGCGCGGCCGGTGTGGCGTCGGACGAGTGCGACCGAGGCGGCGAGTATGAAGAACGCCCATAGCCGGACGAGCATGCAGGGCAATTCGCGCGACCGCTTGCTGTGCGGTGGCCTTCTCTTGGAGCTGTGCATTGAGCCATGTGCTGATGATACGGAAGACCTAAGACACCGAGTGGAGCAATGGCCCGTCGGTGCCCGTAAGCCGATCGGCATACGCACCTCGAACCACATTGCCAGTCACGGGATTCAGTCAAAAAGGATCCCAGATAGGGTTCGATCTACGGGACGGTCTGGAAATGCTCGACCAAGGGGAACGGTTCGTAGAAATGGTGCAGTAGGGCGCGCCATTCTTGGTACTGCGCGGATTGCCTGAAGCCGATCGTGTGGTCGTCGAGTCGCTCCCACTCAACGAGCAATAGGTATGTGCTCGGAGACTCGATCGAACGCGACAGCGTCAGGCTACGGCACCCGGGCATTGACGAGATGATGGCCCGCGCATCGGCAAAGGCGAGCTCGAATTCAATTTCACGACCGGGAATCACGGGTAAGAGGGCATGTTCTGTTATCACCTAAGCAGTGTCCCATTCAGCGTTCCCATGTGACACAAGTGCGCCCGACCAGGCGACCGCATTGCTGGGGCAGGAATTTGTCTCGATAGGGGTCCGGCATACGGGCTCGGATCCATCCGCGGCGTATATGGGACCCTTTCCTTATGCCTGCTACTACTCGACTCATTTCCGTGACGGATGTGGAGCGCCTTGCCGGCCTTCAGCTCACCGGCCGGCTCTTCTTCGCTCCGTGGGACCCAGTCCGCGCGGACCCCTTCTTTACCGTCGCAGGCCAACAGGCGGAGGTCGAAAAGGCGCTCGCTTGGCACAGCCGTGGCGAGGCCTTACCGCACGTGATTCTCGACGAGGATTCGCAGGTTGTTGGTCGGATCACGTTTAGTGGGATCACCTACGGGGCCTTCCAATCGTGCAACATGGGTTACTGGGTCGCCCAAGAGAGCAACGGACATGGCTATGCCACCGACGCAGTTCGAGCAATGACTGCGCTTGCATTCGAAGAGTTGGGGCTGCACAGGGTTCAGGCTGAGACGCTGATCCCCAACGTGCGCTCACAACGGGTGCTTGAACGTGCCGGTTTCGCGCGCTACGGATCGGCTCCTCAATACCTGAAAATAGCGGGCCGGTGGCAAGACCATCTCATGTATCAGCTGCTTGCCGATTCCCAATAGGCGGTCAACTTCACCAACGTGATCCCACCTCATCCGCAACCAGTCGCGGACCGGGGCGATTGCAGCTTTCACGTCTCGCAGCCCGTTTCGTCGAGGGTTCCTCGACTTGCCTATCGCCGCCTTTCCCCCCCCCGTTTTGATTCCGTCCCATGATTGCTCGGCCTCATGACCTCACCGTGGGGATAAAGTGGGGGCCACCGATGATCGCCTGACTTCACGCCCATGTGTGAACGGTCGAGGGCGTGGGAGGCACCTGATGGGCACCTTCCTCAGCACGTTTCTCTCCGATTCCGCGGAACTTCCGGAACTCACCAATCGCGTTCATTCAGCTGGGCCGGTGCCGCTATCGTCGCCGCTGCCTGTCGCGGATCTTGCCGCAGACAGCATCGCGGCGACCATGCTCATGGCCTCGTTGCTGCACCTTGTCCGCACGGGAGTGCGCGACCCGAGGGCGAGCGAAGTTCCGCAGGTGAGCATTGTGCCGCAACTCGTCGCCGGCACCTACCGGAGCGACCAACTCTTCCGGTGGAACGGGAGCCCCGCGCCAGCGTGGGCGCCCCTGTCCGGATTCTTCGCCTCGAGCGATGGCTGGGTTCGCACTCACGCCAACTACCCCCACCACGAAGCGGCTTTGCGCACACTTCTGAGATTGGACGATTCCGTCACAGCCGAGACTGTCGCTCATGCGATTTCGCGCCGCAGCGCCCTCGATTTGGAGGATGAAGCCGCAGACTCTGGTGCGGTCATAAGCGCGGTTCGCAGCCCGAGCAGTTGGAGAGGACATCCTCAAGCCCAAACCCTGGAAGCGGATCCCTTCATCAGCCTGGTGCAGCAGGCAGGAGGCTCGGGCCGCCATAGCCTGGGGTTGGCCGACAGCTACGCGCCACTGCAGGGCGTCCGGGTGCTCGACTTGACCCGGGTGATAGCCGGTCCGGTGGCCACTCGCAGCCTCGCGTTCTTCGGCGCAGACGTCCTTCGCCTCGATAGCCCTGGCATGCCGGAGCTCTCCTGGCAATATCTCGATACCGGGCAAGGGAAGCGTTCCGCGCTTCTTGACCTCGGCTACAAACCAGATCGAGACCGCCTCGAACAGCTACTAACGGACGCCGACGTTATTGTCATGGGATACAGGCCGAACAGCCTCGACCTGTTCGGCCTGTCCCCAGCCGAACTCCACAACCGCCATCCAGGGCTCGTTATCGGCCGGGTGAGCGCGTGGGGGCAAAGCGGACCTTGGGCCGAGCGTCGAGGATTCGACAGTATCGTCCAAGCAGCCAGCGGCATTGCCCAGATCCACGCAGACGGCACGGGCAGGCCAGGTGCTTTGCCAGCCCAAGCTCTGGATCATTCCGCCGGGTACCTACTTGCCGCCGGGATCATGTCATCACTTCGACGGCGCCACCTCGACGGGCACGGGTGGACTGTCGACATTTCACTGGCCCGTGTCGCACAAGAGCTACTCGCCCAGCCTCATTCCCCGCCAACCGAAACCGGCCCAAACGTGATCAGAACCGTGAACGCGGAAACGCCGGAAGGAATCGTCACCTGTGCCGCACCCGCGATCAGCATCAGCGGCGGCTCGAAATGCTACAGGTGGATCGGTCGCCCGTGGGGAGCGGACCAGCCAGAATGGTCCGAGCCACGATCCGCCGACGTCCAGCGATAAGGCCCACCAGGAAGGTGCGCCATCGGCAGGTGCAACATGGCGAAGCCGCCCGCTGCGGGTTCCGCTTACAGCCTTTAGGTTGGAAAGATGGATGAAGAGGTTCTAGCGGGGGGCAACTCAAGTATGGTCGTGCGGGTAGGCGACACCGTTCGCCGCTCCGCCGGTCCTTGGACTCCCGCGGTGCATCAGCTTCTGACCGCACTCCGCGCGGCGGGAGTGATGGAAGTACCTGAGCCCTTTGGCCTGGACGAGCAGGGCCGCGAAGTGCTCGCTTACCTTCCGGGAATCGTTGGCGACTACCCAATGCCCAGCTGGATCTGGTCGCCCACGATCCTGCGCGAGGCTGGGTCATTGCTTCGACGGGTGCATGATGCGAGCGCGCCCCTCGTGCACGCGGCCGCGGAATGGCAGTTGCCTGCGCACGAGCCAGTCGAGGTGGTGTGCCTGAACGACGTCGCACCGTACAACATGGTTTTCCAAGACGGTCACATCACGGGTCTTATCGACGTTGACATGGCCTCACCCGGGCCTCGGATTTGGGATCTCGCTTACCTCGCATATCGGCTCGTCCCGCTCGGCGAGTACGCAGACCATGACGCCCCAGGATGGGATGCTCGCCCCGGCCGGCTCGATGCGCTCATTCGCTCATTCGCTCATTCGCTCATACGGTTATGAGTTCGACCAGACTGCCGTTCTTCGGACGGCAGCGGACCGCATGGAGGATCTCGCCGTGATCACGGATCAACGTGCCGACGACACGGGCCGCAGTGATTTCCTGGAGCATGCCGCACTGTACCGACGTGATCGCGACCGACTTCTCGACATGAGCGCAAGCCTGCAGGCCTCGTGAACGCGGATATCCAGGTAGTCCAAGTCAACGATCCATGCGTGAAGCGTCTAACCGAGGCGGGGTATGTCGTTGTCGGCGAGTCGTGGGGTGCCCGCCTGCGCCTCAGCGATCCACCCAACCTAACGGTCCTGAACGCGGCCGTCGTCGCGGCAACGGACCAAGGATTTCTGATCGAGGAACTCGATGATAGCTGGGCGCCTCAGGTCACGGCCCTTGAAGCCTTGAACCACGTCGACTACCCGTTTACGCCAGCGACATCCGTGCCGCACCGCGACGAGTGCGACGTGCTCGAACTGTGGAAATCTGGGTGCCGCCTATTTGGCGCCATCACTGACGGGCAACTCGTGGCCGTCAGCGTAATTAGCCTGACGGCCACGCGCGCGGAAACCGAATTCACTTCCGTCTACCGCTCTTATCGTCGGAAAGGGCTCGCCGTTGCCGTCAAAGCCGCATCGGTCACGGCGTTGGCCCACGACGGCGTGCGGATCTTCGGCACGGGTGGAGCTCAAGTCAACACCGGCAGCATCCGCATGAACGAACACCTCGGCTATGCCATCGAAGAACGCTGGCTCAGCCTCACGGTGCCGCAGTAGAACAGGAACGCACGCGCCCGGAGGAGGTCCGGCTTGTGGGCACCAGACCCTACGGACCCAGCGTGGCCCGAACGATCACGATTGCCTTCGGTGGTTGCGTCAACGAGAGGCGACATTCGGAAACCTGTGGTCTCCGGGGTGTTGCGTCTATGCTGAGGCCATGCACGTATCGCTGCGATTTCTTCGCCCTCGACCGGTTCCCGGTCGCATGGGCTTAGTCGTACGCGCTTAGGTCCAGCGACAGATCGGTCGGGGGTGGCTCCTCCATCCGATCTCATCAAAGGACCAGAACGTGGCGTCATATCTCTCTGCGGCGGAACTCACCGACGCGCTCAACCTTCGCGACCTCTCCGACCCTGACCAGGGTCACCATGCGATGCAGACGCTGCTCGACGGCGTCGTATCCGCTCTTGCCGGCCGCTGGGGCATCCCGGCCGAAACCATCCGACACAGTCCGCTGGTCGCTGTCGCCGACAACTACGACAAGCTCGGCTTCGACCCGACGGCAGTCACCAGGGACCAGCGATACTCGCGCTATGTGAGTCCAACGGTGATGCTGCGCAGCCACACATCGGCCTCGATTCCCACCCTGCTGCAGTCGGTGTCGACGCAGACCAGCTGCGACCGGCTGCTGGTGTTGCCTGGCCTGGTCTACCGCCGCGATGCAATCGACCGCACCCACGTAGGGGCCCCGCACCAGGTTGATCTGTGGCGGGTGAGTTCTGGCAAGACACTCACTGCCGCAGATCTGCAGACGATGATCGAAACCCTGGTGAAAACGGTGCTGCCCGGCGCGAAGTGGCGCGCCGTTTCGGCGGCGCATCCGTACACGGTCGACGGCTGTCAGGTCGATGTGTCAATCGGGGGTGAGTGGCTGGAGCTGGCGGAGTGCGGATTGATCGCACCGCACATCCTCACCGCGGCCGGTCTGGACCCCGATGCGTGGTCTGGGCTTGCTCTGGGTATGGGGCTGGACCGGGCGTTGATGCTGAGAAAGGGTATCCCTGACATTCGGCTTCTGCGGGCGGCGGATCCACGGATCGCACAGCAAATGCTCACCCTGTCACCCTGGCAGGCCATTTCGGTCATGTCCGTGATCCGCCGCGACATCTCGATCGTCGTCGACGTGGCTGCGGACGTCGAGACCCTGGGTGATCGAGCAAGGGCGGCGTTAGGCGATCGCATCGACGACCTTGAATCGGTGGAAGTTCTGAACGCCACCGCGTACGCGGATCTCCCGCGAGGCGCGCAGGACAGGCTGAGGCTCCGGCCTGACCAAGCAAATGCACTTGTCCGACTCACACTCCGACCAATCTCCAAGACCCTGACGCACGGCGAAGCGAATGACATTCGCGACGACATCTATAGGGCATTGCATGAAGGCCCCGTTCTTGAACTGATTGGATAACCGGTTGACGGGCTCTGTTGCGCGGAGTCCATCTGCGCGCAACAGAGACCCGGACACGACCCACCCAGTCTCATTCCCGCGTTCGCAAGGGCTTCGTCTATCGGACGCGAGGAGGATAGCGTCGTTGCATGGGTTACGAGCAGGTGCGGGCATCTGACGTCCAGGGCCTCCGAGCGTTCCTGACCGGTGCGGATCTGACGTTGGCCGGTCTCGA
This sequence comes from Cryobacterium sp. GrIS_2_6, assembly GCF_035984545.1. Lineage (NCBI taxonomy): Bacteria > Bacillati > Actinomycetota > Actinomycetes > Micrococcales > Microbacteriaceae > Cryobacterium > Cryobacterium sp. GrIS_2_6. Next base: position 2,167,803 of record NZ_JAXCHP010000001.1, on the reverse strand, counting down.
GACGGGTTCGGTGCGGCTCTGGGTGGAGCGGGACGCGGATCGCCAGATAGTGGGCAGCAATGGTTACGAGATCAGCGAGGACCGTCGACACGCTCTCATTCGAAGCGTCGCTGTCGCACCCCAAAATCGCACGGAAGGTAGCGGATCACGACTGGCGTGATTCGCAGAGCGATCCAACCCTGATATAGTACGATTACCGTACTAAAAAGGAGCGGATCGTGGAGGTTGTGGTGTTCGGCGCTGCGGGGCCGACGGGGCATTTGGTGTGTGGGGAGGCGCTGGCGGTGGGGTACCGGGTTCGCGCGGTGAGTCGCCGGCTGGATCCATTGCCGCTGCCGCGAAGTGGCCGGTTGGTTCAGGTCAGTGCTGATGCGGTCTCGGGCGTTGGCGTTCCGGCCGCGGTGGAGGGTGCTGATGCGGTGATCTCGGTGCTCGGCTCACCGTATCGGCGGGACGAGATCATGGTTTACTCGGCCGGGGTGCGGGCGATCGTTGAGGGGATGCGTGCGGGGGCTCGTGGGCGTCGCCTGGTGGTGGTGAGTTCGGGGCTGACGTATCCGCCCCCGCCGATGAACTGGTTCGCGGATCATGTGTTGTTTCCGTTCCTGCGGAACGTGCCGGGGCGAACGCTCTACGCGGATATGCGCCGGATGGAGGAATACCTGCGCGGGTGCGATGACATCGAGTGGACGGTGATGAGACCGGGTCGGCTGGTCGATCGCGACAGAGTGTCGGAGTATCGGGTCGATTTCGACCACCCCTCCCAGGGCTACACCTCTCGCGCCGACCTTGCGGCGGCGATGGTCGCGGAACTTAGTCCGAACGGTCACATCCGCTCGGTAGTCGCGCCGACCACCCGGCGATGAGCCGCGAGCTCAACGGCCTGATCCGCAGCCTCCGCATCGAGTTGGGCATCTTGAACGATCGCATCGCCGAGACTGTTGGCCTGAATGCGCGCGACCTCGACATCCTCGACGTGATCGACCGGGACGGGCCGTGTACACCCAAGTACCTTGCGTCTCGTACCGGCGTGCGAGCGGCGACCCTGACAGGGATGCTTTCCCGGCTGGAAGCCGACCGCTGGATCACCCGCTCCCGGGACTCGGAAGACGGGCGGTCCGCGCAGCTCAGCTCGACGGCAAGGTTCACCGAACTTCACGCCGGTTATGCGGCGGCCGACGAACAGGTGCGGAAGCTCGCCGCCTCCCTCGACCCCGCCATGCGGGAAGCGATCGCCGCGTTCCTCGCCGAGGTCGGTGACGTCGCCCGGATGGCCAGCGACGACTTATCACTTCGATCCAGGGAGAACCGATCATGACCGTGCCGAACCTCGGCAAGCACATGCTGCTCACCACCTATCGCAGGACAGGACAACCGGTCGCGACCCGGTCTGGAACGAGAAGACAATCTCTGCCTCCAGGAAGTCGAATCCCGCCGAATAAGTCACTCCGAGCGGAGTCTCGTTTGTCACCGCCTCCCTACGTGTCAGGGTTGGGCATACCGGAAAATTAGGCACAACCACCCACACCCAAGCAGAGGTGGTCGCCCACTACACGCAAGAACTGACCGCGAACGGTTGGACACAGACGATGGATAACCCCGATGATACGTTGGCATCGGGCCTGCCGGGACATGTCACGGCATGGGAGAAGGCGAAACTCAATCTGACATACGAAGTCGATGTCTGGGGCGAGGGAGAAACAACCAAGTACTTCACCCAACTGGAGGCGATGCGGTAATGCTCGCAGCTGTCGATGCGTCCGTCGAGGGTTCCCATGTGACACAAGTGCGCCCGACCAGGCGACCGCATTGCTGGGGCAGGAATTTGTCTCGATAGGGGCCCGCTTACGGGCGGTCGTATGAGCGATACGCGAACCAGTCCGGGAGTACGCTCGGCTGCATGGCTCCGGTACCCCCGATCAGCAAGACGCGAAGCACCGTCAACATCCTGGCGGCCGCGGTCCTCGCTGTCGCTGGCATGGCGCAAGTCTTGCTTCGGATCACTCAGGGGGAGGGCGAGCCGGGCGACGTATTCATGTTGGTACTCGGTGCCATGCAGTTCATCTGGGGGCTAGCGGCGCTCATCTATTACGGCCGTCGCCGCTATCTGCAGAAATTCGCGCCGGACAAGTCTCAGGATGACTCGCCTGAAAGCTAGCGCGCGATCCGCCAAAGGCGACCCGTGAGGGTTCGTCGAGCGTGCGTCGGAGCACCATCTTGGCTCGCGATAGTTGGAGTCTCACCTGCTCGTGCCGCCGTGCCCTGGCCGGCGTAGGCCGAGCACAATCAGGATGATGCCGACGATGGCGATGATGAGCCCGATGGAAAGCCACATGCGGCTACCTGTTGTGAAACTCCCCGGGATTGGATTCATGCCCTGCCCGGCCCACACTCCACCAAGGATCAAAGCGATCACGCCGACGGTGATCAGCGCGATTCGTCCATTGCGACTGGTCACATCTCCGAATTTACCTCTCGACCGACTCACCCGTCGCCCGGTAGAGGTTCCCGTGCGGGTAGGTCCTGAGCTGGAGTGGGAGGATCGAAAGGTGCGACGTCTTTCCAGTCTCGAGGACCATTTCCGGATCACCGAGATCGAGCGAGCCGCCGGCGAGTTGTTCCGCAACATCAACATGGCGATAGTCGCCGATGATCAACCGATCAGCAGGCAGGATTTCCAGCGCTTCGTCACGGACCGTGGAGCGTTTGTGTGGCTGGTCGACGGTGTGATCGTCGCCTACTTGCTCCTCGAGCAGGTTGACGGAGCTGCCCATATTGAGCAGGTCACGGTCCACCCGGAGCATGCGCGTCAGGGAATCGGAGCGCAACTGATTGTCGTGGCTGACTCTTGGGCACGGGAACGCGGACTCCCCGCTGTGACGCTGACCACATTCCGAGACGTTCCGTGGAACGCGCCATACTACGAGCGCCTCGGCTTCCGTGCTTTCCTGCCAGGTGACTGGGGCGCGGCGATGGGCGCTCGAATGGATACAGAAGCTGCGCGAGGGCTCGAAGCCTGGCCGCGCATGGCGATGATCCGACCCGTGAGCAAACTCCGAACAGCCGAAGCTGGCGTTCACGAATAATCGCCCGCAAGGCGTTCCGCTGCCGGGGCGGTGATACAGCCGTTCTGTTTCGCAGCGAAGAGTGGCTCTTGGTGGAGGATTCAGGAAATCGAACCTGACGAGGCACCCCGATAGGCGCCTCCCCCGGAACACGTATGCGACCACCACATTCTAGCCAGAGCGGACAAATCGCCCGCTGGCAAGCACTCAAAATCCCGTCCCGTAGGGGGTTCCGCGGTGGCCACAATCGGATCGACCTCCGGGCAGGGCTGCCTCCTAAGCTCGAACTATGTCGTTCCCTCGCTCAGACCGGTTGATTTTTCGAAACATGACCGACGATGACCTCGAAGACATGGCTGTCATGCTGGCTGACCCGGCCGTGATGGAGTTCTACCCACGACCGAAAAGCCGTGAGGGGGCCCAGGCGTGGATCGACTGGAACAAGAGCAACTACGTCGAAGACGGCTACGGTCTTTGGATCATCGAGACGAAGGCCGGTGAGTTCGCCGGTGACTGCGGCCTGACGTGGCAGGTGGTCAACGGTCGACCCGAACTTGAAGTCGGCTACCACGTGCCGGCCGAGATGCAGGGACGAGGCTACGCAACCGAGGCCGCAGCGGCCTGCCGCGACTTCGCTCGAGATATCTTGGGGGCAGGTCACCTGGTCGCGATCATCCACCCCGACAACAGAGCCTCCAGACGAGTAGCGGAAAAGATCGGGCTGGAATTCGAAGGGGACGACCATGGCGGGACGATCGATGTCCGATCGGTCCACGGCTCACGTCTTTGATGTCCGCGCACTTTCCCGTGTGAAACATTGCGCGACCCAACCCCCACGCGTCGGTGTGCTCCCAACCCGCGTCGATCAGGGTTAGCCATTCGGCTAGTGATGCCGGATCATGCCGCGGTAATTTATACGGCATGAGCGAGATAAGCATCCGTCCGATGACGAAGCATGAGTTCGATGAGTGGCAGGAAACGATTGCCGAGGAGTTCGCGGCCGATCATGAATATTGGCTTCGTTGGGCACCACCTGTGGTGCGGTTGAGCCCCACTGTTCAGATGCGTGATTCGTATCGTTCAGCCCCACTGCCGGCGTGGTTGAGCACCACCTGAAAAGCTCCTCCCACCATGTGAGCGCCACGTGGTGGAAGGAGTACCGGCAATGGCACGGAAGATCAAAGCGAAGCAGATCCTGCAGCTGCGTAATCAGGGTTTGTCGCGACGGGCTATCGAGTCCGCTCAGGGGCTGTCCCGGCACAGTATTCGGGCTGTGCTCGATGCAGCAGAGCGGCTCGGGCTCGACTGGGACGACGTCGCGGAGTTGTCGGAGGCCAGGGTGTATTCGACGTTGTTCCCCGGCCGCGGCGTCCACGAGAGTGTGTTCGCGCAGCCGGACTGGGCGCGGGTGCATACGGAGTTGGCCAGGGTCGGGGTGACGTTGAAGCTGTTGCACCAGGAGTATGTAGACGCCTCATCGATGGCGCAGGCGACGATGAGCTACGACCGCTTCTGCCGCCTCTATGGCGAGCACGCCGCTGTCTCGGGGGCGACGTCGCGGGTCGGCCACAAGTCCCACCCGGCGTGACGCTTGTCCGCTCCGACCGGCGATCCTCTGGCGCCTACGACCTTGTCTCTGCTGAAGCCTGGGACGAAATCATTGAGCTCAGCTATGACGCGGACCTCGTCGCCGGAGCGCTCGAGGCTTTGGCTCGCAGCACGGCGCATTGGACCCTGGTCTCCTCCGTCTCCGTGTATGCGAGCAATGCTGAACCGGATGCCGACGAGGATGCCATCCTCGTCGAGCCAACCGACCTCGACGGTTACGCGCACGCGAAAGTCGCCGCTGAACGCGCCACGGCGGAGGCGGTGGGTGATCGTCTTCTTATTGCGAGACCGGGCCTGATCGCGGGGCCGGGCGACAGGAGCGACCGGTTCAGCTATTGGGTATCCAGGCTTGCCGCTGCTCCCGAGGAAGCTGTTCTCGTGCCGAATGCCCAGGATCGGTACGTGCAGTTCATCGATGTTCGGGACCTTGCCGGATGGCTCATCAGTGCGGGACTGCGCGGCCTGACCGGCATCTACAACGCCGTCGGGAGCGAATATGAACTCTCCACGGTTCTGCTGGCCGCCGCCCGGGTTGCCGGCCATACGGGCGAACTCATCGCGGCCGAGGATGAATGGCTGACCGCGCACAGAGTCAATTGCTGGGCTGGCCCCCGGTCCCTGCCGCTGTGGCTTCCCCGCACCGACTCCGCCTTCGCCCGGCGCAGCCGCAGCCGTTTTGTCGCAGCGGGCGGAACCGAGCGAACCCTGCAGGACACGCTCGAGGACGTGCTGGCGGACGAACGGGCCCGTGGACTCGACCGGGAACGTTGATCCGGCCTCACCCAGCAAGAACAGCGCGTTCTCCTCACCGAGATCGGCGCGTAAAAACCCGCGAAGCAGAACTATCCAATCTCGCCCCAAGACGCCACGGTTAGGAATCCCGCAGAGGGTTCCCAAGTGAGACCATGTCGACACTTCTGAGAGTGGATGGTCTGGCGCCTGAATCTGTGTCCGTCAGGATCCCGTTTGCAATCAGTGTGACCCGTGGTGTCACGGTCTGGACACGATGATATTTTCGTCGAGGGTGCTGCCACGGCGGTCACGTCGTGTTCCGGCGATAATGCGCGCAACGATCAGCATCACGAGCAAGATCGCAATAAGGACGGGGAACAGGTTTCCAATCAGCCACAGCGCTCCGTTCCATGGTGGAAACACGCTTGGGTCGAAGCCCCCGGTTTGTTCAGACCGTGCACCGAGGTAGTCGCCCTGCACGTCAACGAAGACGGCAATCACGATGGCTACAGCCAGCGAAACCGCCGAGACCACGATCGCCGCTGTGAGCATCACTTTCAACAAGGGTGCGGCCCGATAGTCCCGGTTGGCCTCTGGCATGAAGCTGACAGTAGCAGCCGCTGTTCCCTTCGGACTCAACATCGGCCCGCTCAACACTCGGGTGGAATTACCCCACCTCTGTCGCGCTTCCCTTCCCCTCTTACGGGCACATGGCTCGACCCTGCCTAGACTCGACCGCATGGTCAACACGGTCAGCACCGCGGCGTACTCACGCCGAGCAAGGGAGTACACCGAACTCTTGGGGTCGATGGCTGCCGTGCACCCATCCGATCTCCAACTCGTTTCCCAGTGGGCCAGCGATGTCGACGGGGAAATAGTCGATGCTGGGTGTGGTCCAGGTCATTGGACCAACTTCCTCGCGGAGCAAGGCTATGTTGCTCGCGGAGTCGATTTGGTGCCCGAGTTCGTCACGTACGCCACGAACACCTTTCCCGGCGTGAGCTACACGCTTGGCAGTCTCGACTCGCTCGACGCCGACACGGGTTCAATTGGCGGGATCCTCTCCTGGTACTCCCTCATTCACTACGAGCCCGAGACGATACAGATTCCTCTCCAAGAGTTCAGTCGCGCGCTCAAACCCGGCGGCACGCTACTTGTCGGATTCTTCGACGGCCAGACGGTCGAGGAATTCGCCCACGCCGTCACGCCGGCATACCGATGGCCCGTGGATGACCTCAGCACCGAGTTGAACGCGACCGGTTTCGACGTGGTCGAATCGCACGTCCGGAAGACCGCCGGCCAGCGCCCGGTGGCAGCCATCGTCGCCCGACGCCGCGATGACCGCTGAGAGATCCCCAACTCGGGCGCCCGGTCAGGGTTCGGCTACCGGCGCAGGGCAATGCAACAATGACACAGCCGATGGGCGAGGAGACAGGTAGATCGGCATCGATCTGATTGCCGCCCTGCACCACCTAGCACTGAATAATGAACTGCCACGATGGAGCTAGCAATTATGAAGGGATCTAGATGCTCGGTTTCTTTACGATGAGGACAGTAGGTGCCATCGGATGGCTCGGAATATTCGCATTCCTCATTTTGATTCCTGTTCAGTACTTCGGATTGGGATTGTCTCGCCCAACCGGCATATTCAGCAGTCTTCCGGGAGTGCTGTTCACATTGGTGTTCGCGGTCTCGCTCTTCGCATCTGCTCTTGCTTTTCGGATTGGATCGCAGCGGCGTTCACTTGAGCAGCTGGTGATATCCAAAGCCGCACCATCTTCATTCAGTGGAAGTCCGGACTCGGCGTCGTGTCGGTGGCTAATACATCAGATCGAGAACCGGTGGCTTCGTTGGATGGGCCCGACGAGTGTCTACGTCGTCGCCACCGACAACGGCCTCGAGATCTACTTGCCGCTCCGCTTGCCTACCGAATTGCTAATTCACGTCATCAAGTGGAACGAAATAGCGGACTTCTCCGTTCGGCAACGCATGTGGTTGACGAATGAAGCCACTGTGACGTGCAAGGGCGAGCAACGCCCGCTCCGTTTCAGGCTGGCACCAACGTCGCTTTTCTCCTTGGGACGACAGCAGGGAGACGATGTCCAGGCGGCGGTGCGTCTCAGGATAGGCCCACAGTAAACTCACGACACGGAGAGTAGTTGGGCTGAAGTCGCGCTCAGGGGTCGTCGAATCGGATAGGGGATCGGTCAATGTCGGCAGTCAATGGGGCGACTTCAGCGATCAGCCCGTCGGGATCGCGAAGCGCGGTCGCTTTTCGACGTGGTGGCTTCTAATGCGCGAGCTGCCCGGGGAGGTGGCCATCGTGCTGATGATGCTCCGTGCCCCGTTGTTATGGCTCGTAATTCCGAGCGGAGTCGTTGCATGGGTCTTCTTCTATTCGTGGTCAAGATCCGTTTCGGTGCGTCAGTGCCTGAGCTGGTTCGACCTGAATCTCATTGCGTTCCTGCAACGCGTGGTGCTCAGGTACTTTCTTCCCAATCCGACCGTTGACTGGGTCCCCAGCAAGAAGATGTCGACGGTCACCTATCGGTTCAGTATCTTTGACGACTAGCGAATCGACGATCTAACCCGACGCGGATTGCAGGAGAGAGCTGCGCGGCAGCGTTCAGTCGAAGCTGAGGGTGCGGGCGTCGTCGAGGGCGTCGGGCACCAGGTCGAGGTGGTCGTCGAAGAGGTCGGCGTACGTGTTGAGGTCATCGCTGCCGATACGGCGGCCGGAATCCAGGGAAATGGGCTGTGGTTGGGCCCTGTCATCCTCCGAGCCTGCGTCACCGCCGGGCAGATATCGCTCTCGGCCTGGTCGGCGCACCGGACCTTTCGTCTCGCCAGGATCGCCAGGCAACCTGACAGTCTTCAGCGAAGTGAGCTGGATACTCGGCGACCGAACGCTCAGCGACCTGCGCGGTAACCACCGCAGTAGCCATGGTCCCAACCGCCCGCGCGGCGGAGCAGACTGCCCTCAAAGGGTTCCCAAACGAGACGTCAGCGGCGATCGGACCAGGTGGCCGCAGATCCTGTACCCGTGGCGGTCCGGACCGTTCGCCGGCGGAGACGAGCACCTGGGCAGGGGCACGAGGGCCGTGAGTTTGCGGGTCAGTAGCGGGAGGGCAATGTGGTGGAGTTCCGCTTCAACGTCTAGCCTCCGGCATCCCAATTTCTGAGCGACGACCGGCGTAGCTGCCGGTCGTCGCTTTTCCGTTGTTGGCGTCGCGCGGATGGCACCCGAACCGCGCAGGAAACTCCGAGCGCGAAACAGCCGGGCGAACTTTCTTCGGCCCGTAGGATTCACACCATGAGCTCCGGCCAGGTATTTGCGCTCCTGTGGGGACCGTTCGCGATTGCATTCGGGGTGACGTTCATCGTGCAGCGCGCTCGGATATCGGAGTTGGCGAGACGCCAAAGACGCCATCAGGGCCTCCGCGTATCGCAGCGAACTCAATCACCCGCACTGATGGCGGTGAGCGGCGCACTCCTCGTGGTCCTTGGTATCTGCGTATTAATCGGAGCACTCATAGGGCAGATTCGGTGAGTGATCACAACGGGCTCGGTTGGCTCACCTCACCAAACGGTCGAATAGTAGCGGCGTTGTGGAACATGTTGATCTGTGCGGCCATCGTCGTGATTTCGGTTGTGATGGGGATGACCCAGTCCGCGACCGCATTCATCCTGACAGCTCTCGGCCTCATCATGGAGTGGCAATTTGTTCGCGGATATTTGCGCGCGCTGCACGCGAAAGTGGCCGAAGAGTAACCGGTCGCGGTCTGCGCTAGTCCGGTGGATTCCGCTTTCGCGTTAGGCTCGGGCTCCTTGCGATAGTCATCGCAGCAACATCAATCGAAGGAGACCATCGTGCCCGTCATCGCCATCATCGGAGCCGGACCGGGACTCGGCGCGGCCGTTGCGCGAAGGTTCGGGCGCGAAGGCTTCTCTATTGCCCTGATCGCCAGGAATCAGTCGAAACTGGGCGCCATGGCAGCCGAGCTCACCGCCGCCGGCTTCTCCGCCAGGGCTTACGCAGCGGATGTCCTCACGCCGACATCGCTCGAAGCGGCCCTTGCGCGCGCCGAGGCAGAACTCGGACCCATCACGGCGTTGCAGTACAGCCCGCTCCCGTCGCGCGACTACCTGAAACCAGTTCTCGAGATGACTCCGGAGCTGGCGCTGGAGGCACTGCAGTTCTCGGCCCTCGGGCTCATCCACGCGGTGCGTGCGGTGCTCCCGGCGATGCGGCAGGCAGGGAGCGGCAGCATCATCTTGATCAACGGCGGAACCTCGGTGAAGGCCCGCGCCGGCTTTGCAGGCACCTCGGTAGCATTCCCGGCCGAGAGCGCCTACGGCGAGATGCTTCACGAGGCCCTGTCGGATGAGGGCATCCGAGTGAGCCAACTGGTGATCCCGGGCGGCATCCCGCAGCTTCAGCTGGCCAACGGCATCGACGGCGTCGCCGATCGCATCTGGGACGTCCACGCCGTCGCCGGTCCGTTCCGCACCATGCTCATCCCGCTTGAGGACGGCCGGGAGTAGGGCGGTAGCTACCCTGCCCTGCCCGCGACTGCAGGCATCGTCCGGGTGAAGGCTCAGGGTGTGGGCAGGCGGGAGAGTGCCGTCAGGAGCCGTTCCTGCTGTCCGGCAAGACAGCCCCGGATCCAGCCTTCGCCTGCGGATCCAAAGGCGGAACCCGGGGCGACGGCCACCCGCTGGGTGAGCAGGAATGTCTCTGCCCACGCGGCGACATTTCCTCTTGAACAGTACGAGACGTTGATCCACAGGTAGAATGCGCCGTCCGGGTACCCTCGATGGCCGCGACGGCGGCAAGTTGCGCCGGCGTGTTCACGCAACTGACGGTCGCTTCCTGGGCCGCGCGGAACGTGGCGGAAACCCCGGGCGGAGTGACCAGGTAACCGACCCGGCCGCCGGTGAGGCCGCAGGTCTTGGAGAGCGAGTACACGCTGAAGACTTGGTCGGCGCTGTCCAGGCTCGCCACGCTGGTGAAGGGGGCCGGTGAAGGTGAAGTACTCGTACACTTCGTCGCTGATGACCCAGAGATCGTGCCGGGCGGCGAAGTCGAGCAGGGCCGCGAGGATATGCGACGCGACGCGCATATCGGGTTCACCGACTCTGAGCTGCCACGCCTATTCTCTCAAAGACGCTCAGGCCGACTGGCGACGGCCCCAGCCCTGTCTTAGGCCGTCGATCTAAAGCTCCTTCGTCAACCCGCCGTCGATTCTGAAGCGGGCGTCCGTGGCCTTTGTCACCGTCGTCGCAACATCGATCAATCGAGATCTTCATTGGAGCAGACCGAGGCGCGGCCCGAGTTCATGGATCATCGGCTTCTCCGGTGTCGGACCGATGGTGCTCGGGGCCGATCTGACTTCGACCAAGGAGTCGATGACCGCCTTCACCCAAATCCTCTGGAACGAGTGCCCCACGCGTTCGGTTGTCACCTTCGACAAGGCCGGATCCCCCAGCTTCGTCATCGCCGATCAGGGCGGCGACGGCATCATCCAGCAGGTTGTCGTTCAGGACGGGGAGCCCGCTGCTGACTCCGCCAGACAGTCGGCGCGGACGAGCGCGGGAATCGGAATCGGTGCCACGCTCGACCAGCTCACGATCGCGTACCCCGCGATCACGTACCAGGATGCCGGCACTCCCATTGCCCAGTACGAACTGGCCAGCGGCGAGGGGAAGTGGATCCATTTGTGGTGCTCGAGGACAAGGTGAGCCAGATCATCGTGTCGCCGCAGGCCGGCATCGCTAAAGAACTCTGCGGCTAGTTCGATACTCTGAAGGCGGATGCGGCGCTAGCGTGGGCGGCACCACAAACGAAGAGGGGCCGCATGTCGTACATTGTCGACTTCGTGAACGTATCGACCGTCGGACTTGAATCGTCGCCGGTGATGTACGCGCTCGCCGGCTTGCGGGCCAACGAGGCGCGCTACTTCAAGAACAAATACGATCATGTCTTGACCGTCAGCCCTGTGAGCGACGCTCCGGACGTGCTTGAGTGGATACGCCGCATCCTCAAGGAGGAGCGCGACATCGTCATCGCCTCGCGGCCGCTGGAGGTGACCTCCTTCGAAGTCGAGGGAATTCGGATGGCCTACGTGTTCTACGAGTCCGGACTCTCGATCAACGTCATGTACGGCATCGAGGATGGTCAGAAGCGTGCCGTCGGATTCAAGCTCGCCGACGGCATGGAGGTGCCCGAAGAACTGGCCACTCGATTCAAATTCGCGCGGCAGAAATCGAAGCTGGCCGGCGTCATCCGGGGTTCCTACTTCGTGATCAAGGGCGAATACTGAGTTCCTGACCCGTCGAGCGGGATCGGTGGTGGCGTAGCTGCGGCCGATTCGGACATGGCGGGCTTGCGCGCCGGCTTGTCCTCAACAAAGTGCTTCTGACCGGCTTATCCACAGGTGGTTTGTGTGGTGGCGGATGCCGGTGGAATGTCGGTGGTCCTCCGTAGAGTGACCGGTATGACAGCTGAAGAACCCTCAGAAGTTCACGCGGAAAGCACGGTGGACAGCACGGCGGAACCCCCGCCCGGGGCCCCGCCCGACAACCCTCCTGAGACCTCCCTCAACCCCCGGCACCTCAGTCTCGTGGAGCCGTCCCTGCCCGAGGTGTATGACGCGATCCGGGAGGCGGACCGGGAGATGAACCGGGCCGCCGCGAAGCGGGCCGCTGCGATCTATGGGGCGCAACGGGTCCTGGCGGACGTGGGCCGTGCCCGGGCGGAGGCCGCAGAACGCGCCGGCGGCCCGCGCCCGCCGTGGTCGCCGGAGGAGGCCACGAAGGAGGAGTTCACGTGCGAGGTCGGCGCCCTGCTCCGGCTCCCGCGCCGGACGGCGGAGACCCTGATCGAAGCCAGCCGCACCCTCGCGGAGGAGCTCCCCGCAACCCGGGACGCCTTGACCTCCGGGGTGATCAGCTACCGGCACGCGCAAGTCATCATGGAGCAGGCCTGGGGCATCCGGGTCGATGACCCGGTGGCGGCCGCCCGGGCCCGCGCCGTGTTCGAGGACGTCCTCGTGCCCGACGCGGAATTCCTCACCGTCGCGAAGCTCGCCGACCGGGCCCGAAGGGTGCGGGAACGCACTCACCCCGAGACCATCACCGCCCGGCACCAGAAAAGCGTCGAAGACCGGCACGTGGTGTTCCAGGCCCTCAACGACGGAATGGCCTCCCTGTACCTGACCGGGGACGCGGAGAAGGTGCAGGCGGCCTACCACCGCACCCTCGACACGGCGCTGACCCTGCAGGGGCCGGAGGAAAACCCGCACGCTGACCCAGCTGGCGGCGGACGTCCTCACCGACGTCCTGATCGGCGGGGTCACCCCTGACGGACTCGGTGCCGGGGTGGCCGCGCAGGTCAACGTCACCGTTCCGGTGCTGACCCTGCTGGGGAAGAGCGAGGAACCCGGGTACCTGGCCGGGTACGGACCCATCGACCCCGACACCGCGAGGCGTCTCGCCGCCGGGGCGCCGAGCTTCACCCGGCTACTCACCCACCCGGAAACCGGCGTCGTGCTCTCGATGGGACGCGACACCTACAAACCACCCGCCGCGCTCAAGAAATGGCTCGAGGTGCGGGATGAAACCTGCACCTTCCCGGGCTGCCGCCGCTCCGCCAAACGGTCCGACCTCGACCACAGCATCGAGTGGCAGCACGGCGGGGAGACCGACGCGATGAACCTCGCCCATCTCTGCCCGTATCACCACGCGGTCAAGAGCTACACCCGGTGGTCGCCGAGGCACCTCGGCGACGGTCGCATCGAATGGACCTCCCCGGCCGGGTACAGCTACATCGTCGAACCCTCAGCGGACATGAGACCACCGCGGAAACCGAAACCCGCACCGAAACCACCGGTCCCGTTCGTGGATGTCTGGAGCCTTGACCCCACACCCGACGACCCCGACGACCCGACACCGTTCTAGAACGGACCTGGGCCGACGCCGTCTAGCGACGGCGACGGCGCCGACTGCGGATGAGGTACTCGGCGACCGTCAGGTTCAGGACCCAGGCGGCACCCATCAGGACCGCGCGGGAGGGCTCGTCCTGCGCCCCGAAAAGGATCGCCCCCGGGATCAGCAGCAGCGCCTGCGTGCCCGCGGCGACGGCTATCGCGTAGGCCCGCGTCATCCACTCGCCGTGCCTGATGAAATCGCGGCGCAGGATCGCGCGGATACCGAGAACGAGGCTCACGGCCATCGCCGACCCGAAGACGAGCCGGATCACGCCGATGGCGATGCCGTCACCCGGCGGGTGCGGGTAGAACACCACCATCCACAGGCCGGACAGCGCGGCGAGCAGGCCGGCGGGGATGAGGATGACTCCCGCGATGCTGTGCCACCTGCCCGGCCGGCGCCGCAGGGCGGAAACGAACTGGAAGGCGCCGAGGAGGCAGAAGACGGTCACGCTGACGATGTGGGTGAGGACGGGTACGGGGGAGTCGAGGAACCGGGCGTTGTTCTCGGTCGCGGCGGCGCCCCCCGTCAGCTCGGTGAGGCGCGCGGCCCCGGCGAGAATCGGGATGAGGCTCAGCAGGATCAGTCCGGCCGGCGGCAGCCACTTCGGCCGGGGAGTTCGCGTTCGTGCCCGCGAACGATCAGCGCCGGGCACCGCGGCAGCCGGCCTGTCTCCCGTCGGCCTGTCTCGTGTCGGCCTGTCTGGTTCCGGCCTGTCTCCTGCCGTCCTAACTTGTGCCGCCGAGTCTCGTGTCGATGTGTCCCGTGTCGCCTTGTCCCGTGTCGCCTTGTCCCGTGTCGCCTTGTCCCGTGTCGACGTGTCTCGAGTGATCTTGTGGTTCGTCACCGGTCGCTCCTCGTCAGGACGTTGACCGAGATCAACGTGGCCCCCAGGTCTCCGACCCGTCTCAGCAGCCCGTGCAGAGCGGCCTGGTCCACGACCGGGCCGGTGAGGGTCGTTGTCCCGTCGTTCCCCTCGGTCAGCCGGAAGCCGTCGAACCAGTCGGTCCAACAGGCATCCAGCTGCCCCTGAAGCCGGATCTCGTACGTGTCGAGTTCACCGCGCCCGAGGGGCGCCACGTGTCCGTTTTTCATGTCATTCCTCCTCGGTCGTCCGGCGAATCCAGGTCAGACCGTCGGCATCGTGTCGAGCCGTGCGGGGTTGACCGCCGCGGGCGCCGTCGTTGTGCGCAGGTTCGTCCACAGGGAGTATCCGAGCCAGATCAGGGCGAGGCCCATGGGGATGGCGGCCATCCGTTCGAGGGTGTGCGGGAGCAGTGCGCCCGCGATGGGCGTCACAGCCGCTGCAACAATCATAAGGATGCCGGCCCCGCGTGACAGGACACGGGTGCGGAGGATGGAGATGCCGAACAGCAGTGCACCGACGACGTAGAGCAGACCGCCGACCTGGGGGAGGGCAGCGAGGGGGCCGAGGTCACTCACGGCCGGGTAGCGGCCGAACAGCCCGACGATGTCCACGGCGAGCTGGGGGGCTGCGGTCGCGACCAGCGGCGCGATGAGGGCTTCGGTGAAGTTGAAGGATGCCTGCAGAATGAAGAAGAATCCGAACATCAGGTAAGCGATCAGGCCGAGCAGCCCGAACTTCTGCACCTGCCGCAGGTAAATTCCGGTGAGACCGATCATGCCGAGGACGGCCATACCGAAGCTGAGGACGTGCACCGTGATCCACATCTGGGTGGAGAGCGAGGCGACCACGTCGGCCGGGTGGATGAACTGGATGATGATGTAGATCAGCCCGGAGAGTGCGGCCGCTCCGGAGGCCGCGCGGGTGAGGGTGGATGTCGTGATGCTCATGAGTGGCTCCGATGTTCTGCGTGACCCAGGCGGTTGCCTGAAGACACCCTGAATCTAGGGAGACATGTGGTGACGGGGCATCACTCCACGTGATGATCATGGTGGTGATCTCTGGGTGATCTCTGGGGCGATTGTCCGTCACGAAGTCACGCAACTGCCGGCACCGACGCGCCGACTAGACCAGGCCGAGCTTTTCAGCGCGACGGATCGCATCCGCCCGGTTGGTGACCTCGAGTTTGCCGAAGATATGCCGGGTGTGGGTGCGCAGCGTGTTCACGGAGACGTACAGTTCGCGGGAGATCTCGGGCCCGCTCAACTCTGTCGCCAGCAGCCTGAGCACGTGCAGTTCGCGTTCGCTGAGCGTTTCGGCGAGCGGCCGGGCGGATGCCCCCGGATCGTCCTCGCGCATGAACGCCTCGCTGAGGCCGCGAGCATAGTCGGGGGCGATTCCCTCGTCGGCTGCCGTTCGGAGAAGCGCGGCCATCGGCTCGCCCTCGTCCAGGAAGAGCCGCACGTACCCCTCTGGTTCGGCCTGCGCGAGGGCGCGCGCGAGCGGGCGGAGCACCAGGTCGGTGCGGCCGGCTGCCGCGTGCGCCAACGCCTGCAGGACCAGGATCTCGTTCACCCGTCCGGCGCGGCCACCGGCATCCGCCGCTTCGAGCAAGCGGCCGAGCAGGGCCGCTGTCGGGTCGAGGGAGCCGGCCGGTGGAACGGACGCGTGCCGTGCGATCGAGAGCCTCGCGAGCGTGAGGTGGTCGAACTCGCGCAGGTAACTCGGCGCATCCGTTGTCGCGAGCCCCTGGCTGTCTGCCCATCCCTGGGCGTCACTAAGTCGTCCCTGCTTGATCCAGAGCCGGGCCTTCATCGCGGCAAGCGGCCGCACCTCCGGGAAGAACCCGGGCCGGTACAGGCGCTCGGCGGTGCCGAGCGCGTCAAGGGCGTCGTCGAGTCGTCCCTCCGCCTCGTCGATCCGGGACATCGCCGCGAACCAGCGATACCGGTTTTCGGGCAGCGACGCCCGCTCGCCGAGTGCCTGGCTCGTCAGTAACTGTTCCCGGGCGGCGGGCAGGTCGGAGTGTTCACGAAGGAGCTCACTGACGGCGACGTGCAGGTCTGCCGTCGACTGGGGAACCGGCTCTCCCTGTTCCACCGCGAGCCGCAGGGCATCGTCGCAGGCGCGCTCGGCGTCTCGCAGCCGCCCCTGCTGGATGAGGAGGTCGGCCATGACGATCGTGGTGCCGAGCATGTCGGCCAGGTTGCCGGACCGCCGGAGGCTCGTCGCGACCTCGCCGAACGCGTCGACCGCGGCGCCGACGTCGCCGACGGCCCAGGACGCCAGCCCGAGGAAACCGGCCGCCGCGCCGCGCCCGAAGTGGTCGTCGGGGCCGGTGAGATCCAGGGCGCGGCGCGCCTGCGCCTGGGTTCCCGCGACGTCGCCCCGCGCCTGTGCGACCGCGGCCCGGTACAGGGCGATCGTGACGGGGAGTATCCGCAGTTCCTCGCCTGCTGCCGAATCATGGGCCCGCGTGCCGTCCATCATTGGTGCGCCGAGCGCCCGCTCGGCGTCCGCCAGTAACGGTTCGACGGCATCCACATCACCGGACACGAGCAATGACCAGGCGCGGTAGACGCCCAGAACGGGCCTGCGCCTGATGACGTCTCCCGGAAGCAGCGCGAGCCAGCCGAGCAGGGTCGCATCCTGCCTGCTCGTGCGCACGCCGGGCACCGTCGACTCGATCACCCTGGCGGCCCGCCCGAAGTCCCCGGCGGCGAGGGCATGAGCGACCGCATCTTCCGGCAGCGCATTCTGTTCGAACCACTCGCTGGCGCGTCGGTGCAGGTCCGGTACCCGGTCGGGACCGTCTGCAAGTACGCGGGCCGTCAGCACGTCGGCGAAGAGGTGGTGATAGCGATACCACTCGCGCCGGTCGTCGAGGGGGACGACGAAGAGGTTGTCCCGCTCGAGGGCCGCGAGCATCTCGCCGCTGTCGGTTCGACCGGTGACCGCGTCGCAGAGGGGGGCGCTGAGCCGGCCGAGGATCGCGGTATCGAAGAGGAAGGCGCGGACGTGATCGGGCTGGCGGTGCAGCACCTCTTCGGCGAGGTAGTCGATCACGAACCGGTGACTTCCGGTGAAGCCCTGGATGAAACCGCCCACGTCCGAGCGGTCCCGCATGGACAGTGCCGCCAGCTGAAGGCCTGCGATCCAGCCCTCCGTCCGGGTCTCGAGGGCGACGACGTGCGCGGGGGAGAGCCCCAGGTGCATGACCTCGTTCAGGAACGCTGCGGCCTCGTCGGGAGTGAAGCGCAGGTCCGCGGCACGCAACTCGGTCAACTCGCCCCGCGCGCGCAGCCTGGCCAGCGGCAGGAGCGGGTCGGAGCGACTCAGGACGGCCAGGTGCAGGTTCGGCGGCAGGTGATCGATCAGGAAGACGAGCCCGTCGCGGATCGTGCCGTCCTCGATGAGGTGGAAGTCGTCGAGCACCAGGACCATCGGGTGCTGTATTGCCGCGACGTCATTGATAAGCGCGGCCATCGTGCCCTCGATCGACGAGAGCGGAAGTGCGTGTGCATCCGCGGCGACCGTAGGATCGGCGCGGTGCAGGGCCGCTACGAGGTACGTGAGGAACCGTGAGGGGTCGTTATCGCTCGCGTCGAGCGAGAGCCAGGCGACACGAGCGCCGGGTTCACCGGCCAGGGTGTCTGCGATCCACTGGCTCACCACCGTGGTCTTACCGAATCCGGCCGGCGCCGACAGGAGAGTGGCCCTGTGACCGGCGCGGAGCCCCTCCCGCAAACGCGCGATGAGGCGAGGGCGGGAGACGGCGTTCGGTCGGGGCGACGGGATGAAGAGCTTCGTGGCCAGAACGGTCAGGGGCGATTCGCTCATTCGCTCATCAGAGCACCTCGGCCGGCTTTCGGCAACAACGGCCCCGCGTCACGTGGCAGGCACGGCGGCGACATTGAGCGCCTCGATGTCCGCATAGAGTCGTTCCACTTCCGTGCGCGCCGCCGGGGCTGCGGCTTCGGCCGCGTCGAGTTCGCTCTGACGCCGCGACTGGTCGGCCTCCCTCGTCGCGAATTCGGCCAGCCTGCCGGCCAGATAGCTGCCGTACGGCTCACCGCCCGCGGTGCCGTCGGAGTCGGCGACGTAGGTGCGGGCGCGGACCTCCGGGGAGAGAGCGTTGTACTCATCGGCCTGCCGGTTGTACCAGGCGCGGTCGGCGGCCAGTTGCGCACGGTCGGCCTGCAACTGCGCGCCCGCGTCAGCGTTCGCCTGTTCCCGGACGGCGAGGGCATCCGCTTTCGCACTGTATTCGGCCTCCAGGCCGTCCCGGAGGGCGCGGTCGGCGTCGTGGATCGCGACGAGCGCACCGCGGTCGCGGAAATAGCGGGTGTAGTAAGCCTCGAGCGCCGGGTCGACCGCATCGGCGATCTCGGTTCCGAAATACGCGAATTCCTCGGTGGACCGGTTCTCGGCCGCCGATCCCACCGAAGAATCGACGCTGGCCTGAATCGGGTCATCCGCCGCAATGGTGGACCAGCGCGTGTCGAGGAGCGCGTCGAGGCGCGCCTGCTCACCGGACGTGAGCCGGGCATAAGCGGCGTGCAGGAACTCGTGGGCAGCCGTCACCACGATCTGGTCGGCCAGCCTGGCGTCGCCGGGGCGGAAGATCGCTATCCGTCCGAAGTGCTCCCCGAGACCGTAGAAGCAACCGACGGTGGCAAAGTCGCCATCCTGTGCTCCATCGGGGTTGTCGTCGCACGCCCGACGGAAGTCGCTGCTGTCGAGGAGCTGCGGGTGCGCGTCGAGGAAGATCTCGCGCCCTTCATCGCTGAAGCCGATCCGGTCGGCGATCTGTGCGGTCTCCGGAGAGAGGGCGTAAGACGTGAGCGCGGAAAGCGGATTCGACGGCAGCGCAGTGAGGACCAATCCCGCGGCGGCGGCGCCCGCGATCACCAGCCCGAACGCGATGCCCCGCAGCCGCCACGGGGGCGGTCGCCGCGCTGGAGGCGGAGGCCAGCCGTGGTCGGATTCGAAGAGCGTCACTCGCGGAGTATGACACGCGGGCGTGAACCAGGAGGCATCCGCTCCGGTCGGCCCGCCACCCGGCCCCGAAGTCGGGGTAGCGTCGCCGCCGCGCCCGAATCGGCAGCCCGCGCCTGCCGTTTCGGGCGCGGGCTGTCGAAGCAGGCGCGGTGATCCCTGCTGCTGCCGGTGTGGGTGCTCACGGGCTGCCTGCGGGTGCTCACGGGCCACTCCGCGCGCGTCGACGCTGCCGGTGCCACAATGGCGGCATGACGCTGCACATCACCGGCGACGACGCCGCAGACGCCCTGCTCAGCGAAAACCCGTTCGCCCTTCTGGTCGGGATGCTCCTGGACCAGCAGGTACCGATGGAGACGGCTTTCGCCGGGCCGGCCAAGATCCGGGACCGGATCGGCACCCTGGATCCCGCGACGATCGCGGCATTCGACGCCGATTCCTTCGTCGAAGTCTTCCGGACGACGCCGGCCGTGCATCGTTTTCCCGGCTCGATGGCCGGACGGGTGCAAGCGCTCGCCGAGGTCGTCGACCGGGACTGGAACAGCGACGCCTCCGCGATCTGGACCTCCGGGGCCCCCGACGGCGCTGAGCTGCTCCGTCGGCTCAGGGCGCTGCCCGGTTTCGGCGAGCAGAAGGCGAAGATCTTCCTGGCCATCCTCGGGAAGCGATTCGCTCTCGCCGCGCCGGGCTGGCGGGAGGCGTCGGCGCCGTACGGGCAGGACGGCTCGCACGCATCCGTTGCGGACATCGTCGACGCCGAGTCGCTCGCGCGGGTGCGGGAGACCAAGCGGGCGGCCAAGGCGGCCGCGAAGACGACGGCCTAGTCCCGCCGCTACGGCCGTTGCGGCCGTTACAGCAGGCGGATGCCGGTGCCCGGCTCAACCCGTGTCAGCAGTAGAACTGGCCGAGGCCGGCGGGGGCGGCGATCGCGGACAACACGCCGCCCTGACCGACGAGGGCGGCGCCGCCGTACGGCTTGCCCTCCGCGTTCCGGCCGGCGACCTCGAAGACGAGGGGACCGGTGCCGTCGGTGTACTCGTCGATCTTCTGGTCGGCGGGCAGGGCGGCGGCGCTCGCGGAGACATCCGTGCCGACGACGAGCCCCGTGCTGGACTGCACGGTCACCCCGGCGGCGCCCACCTGCGCGGAGCGGGCCTGGACTGTCCAGGTGTAGAGCGGCGGGCTCTCGGTGTCTGGAACGTTGACGAGGAACCCGGCGGCCCAGGTGTACGTCGTTGCCGCCCCCGAGCAGCCGGTCTCGGGGTCGGCGCGGGCAACGGTCGGCGCGACTCCGATCGCCGCGGAGAGGAAGGCGACCATGGCCGCGGCGCCGCCCGAGTACGGGGTCGTCGCGATCGTCGCGCCGGTCGCGTCGATGGTGCTGACGGTGAGCGCGCCGATCGAGAGGCGGGCGGCGCTCGCCGTGGCGGTGGGCGCAGGCGAGACCATCGCAGGGGAGGGGGTCGGGCTCGCGAGCGGGGACGAACCGGCGGCGGTGTCCCCGGTGGCCGGCCCGGCGCATCCGCTCAGCAGGAGCGCTGCAGTGAAAGCCGCAGCAAGGAACAGGGCCGGACGTCTCATCGTGCATCCCCCATCACAGGGACGACGAAAATAACCCCTGACCAGAAGCTTCGCACGTCTTCCCTCCCCTGTCACTGTCAGGGATCCAGCCCGGACCGGTGGGAAGGGCCGGGTCCGGGATCGAAACACGCGGCGCCTGCTGCCGGTCACCTCGGCATCGGGCTCGCCGCTGCCTCGTCGCTCTCGCACCGGCTCTTCGCCGGGGCCGGGTTCCGGGTCTGGCTGATCGAGGTCTCGAGCGACGTGCTCAACGTCACGATTATGGGCCTGATCATCGGTAGCCGGCACTGAACGTCTGGTGCTCGACCCCGCTCGACCCCGCTCGACCCCGCTCGACCCCGCTCGACCCCGCTCGACCCCGCTCGACCCCGCTCGACCCCGCTCGACCCCGCTCGACCCCGCTCGACTACGGTGGGGAAGTGACCGATACCCTGCCCCCGTGCCCCGAATGTTCCAGCGACCTCGCGTACGAGATGGGCGCACTGCTCGTCTGCCCGCTGTGCGCGCACGAATGGGCCGCGGCCGACGTGAGCCTGGCGGCCGACCCGGGTGACGCATCCGCCGAGCGCGTGATCACGGATGCCTTCGGTACCGTTCTCGCGGACGGCGACACCGTCACAGTGATCAAGGACCTCAAGGTCAAGGGCAGCTCGACCGTGGTCAAGGTCGGCACGAGGGTACGGGGCATCCGCCTGGTCGACGGCGTTGGCGACCACGACATCGACTGCAGGATCGACGGCGTCGGAGCGATGCAGCTGAAGTCGAGCGTGGTCAAGAAGGCGTGACCCGACGACGGCCGGTCAGTCCTCGACGCTGGTGACGCCTCCCTCCTGGGCCCCCGGCGCGTGGGTGCCGGCAGACGGGGCACTGACGCGCGGACTGATGTTCTGGTTGACGCGGAACACGTTGTCCGGGTCGTAGACGGCCTTCACCTCCGTGAGCCGCTGATAGTTCGGCCCGTAGTTCTGCGCGATCCTGCCCTGATCGTCGGCGTCCATGAAATTGATGTAGCCGCCGGGCTCGGCAAAGGGGTGCAGTGCCTCCCAGTAGTCCCGAACCCAGCGGATGTTCGCAGCATTGTCCGCGGGGTCGTGCCACATCCCGGCGATGACCGGCGCGAAGCCCATGTTCCGGTAGGCGAACGCCGTCGCCCCCGGTGCGACCCGCTGCACC
Organism: Cryobacterium sp. GrIS_2_6; assembly: GCF_035984545.1. Taxonomy (NCBI): domain Bacteria; kingdom Bacillati; phylum Actinomycetota; class Actinomycetes; order Micrococcales; family Microbacteriaceae; genus Cryobacterium; species Cryobacterium sp. GrIS_2_6. The sequence goes on along the minus strand of NZ_JAXCHP010000001.1, from coordinate 2,145,792 downwards.
GCCCCGTCGATCGGGTAGTAGTGGTTCGCGGACTCCATGCTCGGGATCCGGGTGCCGAAGTCGACGGCGACGCGCAGCGCGTCGTCGCTCAGGGAGGCGAGGAAGTCCGCCTTCCAGTACGCCTGCATGCCCTTCGGCAGCATCGGGTCGAACAGACCGTTCAGCACGGGGTACGGGAGCGGCCCGACAAACGAACCGGCGACGGGCGCGGCGTCGAGGATCGGCTGCCAGCGCTTCTCGCCCTCGTCGAGGGGCCCGGTCCAGGAGCCGACGATGACGCAGACGGGTTGACCGTGCCACTGCTCGGGCAGGAAAGGCACCGGCGGTCCCTGGTGGAACCCGAGGAACACGCCGAACTCCTCCGGGGCGTTCGCGATGAAGTCCCGGTAGAAGCGGCCGACGGTGTCTGCCTCCGACGCGGGGTAGATCACCAGGCCCCCGTAGATGGTGGAGACCGGGTGCAGCCGGAACTCGAGAGAGGTGACCACTCCGAAGTTACCGCCGCCGCCGCGCAGCGCCCAGAACAGGTCCGCGTTCTCGGTTTCACTCGCCACGAGGAACCGTCCGTCCGCGGTCACGACATCGGCGGAGAGCAGGTTGTCACACGACAGTCCGTATTGCCGCGAGAGGTACCCGATTCCGCCGCCGAGGGTGAGCCCGGACACGCCCGTCGAGCCGATGATCCCGCCGGTCGTTGCGAGGCCGAAGGCGTGGGTCGCGTGGTTGAAGTCCGCCCAGGTCGCCCCGGGCCCGGAACGTGCTCTTTCCGTGGCCGGATCGACCCGAACACCCGTCTGGGCGACGAAGTCGACGACGAGTCCGCCGTCGACCGTGCCGAAGCCGGGGGCGCTGTGCCCGCCGCCGCGGACGGCGACGGGGAGTTCGTGTTCCCTGGCGAACGCGACGCTCGTCATCACGTCGGCGACCTGCGAGGGCCTGACGACGGCGGCCGGACGTTTGTTGATCATCCCGTTGTAGACGGCTCTCGCGTCGTCGTACCCCGGGTCGTCAGGTCCGATCACGGATCCGCGGACTCGTTCACGCAGAGAGTCGAGGGTGAAGGGTGCCATGATTCCTCCTTCGGACGGCATGCCCGGAACCGGTCCGGGCACTCACGGCGTCCGTACTACACCCATCGCGGGCCGTGGTCAAGGGCTGCCGGCGCTCGTTCGAGCGCTGCGACCCCTGCGACCGCTGCTCAAGCCACCTCTAGGTCGCGTTATGCCTGGCTACTTCGTGCCGCTGATGACCGGGGCCCACACGGCCTGGGCTCCGGTGTCGCCGACGATGACGACCGAGACAACGGAGCCGACGGAGGTGATGGCGACAGCGACCGCGAGGACAACGGTCAGGACCGTTCTCGTGCTGGCGGACGGGATCCGAGCGGCGAACTTCTGTCCCGGCCCGAAATAGCGGAACCAGAGCCACTGCGCCGCGGCGACGAGGAAGAGCCCGAAGATCCAGAACCGCACCGTTCCGCCGATGGCGACGTGCGCCCCGCTCAGCGCGGTCGGGGTGATCACCTCGGCGAGGGCCTCACCGGCCTGCACCGTCAGGACGGTCGCGCCGAGAGCGGCGAACGCGAGTATCGGCGTCACAATGCCGAGCCGCCGCCGGGCCGTCGGCCAGATCAGGCTCAGGACGGTGCACAGGGCGGCGAGGGGGATCAGGATCACGCTCGCGTGCACGAGCAGTGGGTGCAGGGGAAGCCCGGCGATCACCCAGTTCATGCGGCAGGCATCCGCTCTGCCGTGCCGGAGACGGTGAGACGTGAGTGCGTCATGACCCTGCCCTTCGTGAGTGCGAACGAGCCCAGCCTAACGGGCAGGCGCGTGACGCCGCTTAGCGGGACTGGCGGCGCCCCTTGGGCTTCGGTGCCCCCTTGACCGCGGGCGCTCGGCCCTGGCCCTTGGAGGCTTTCGCCTTGCCGCCGGCCTTCGCCGGCTTCTGCGGGGCTGCTGCTGCAGCCGGCTTCCGCACCACGGGTCGCGCGACCTCGAGCAGTTCGAGTCCGGCGCTCGTCAGGGTGGGCACGTCGTCGACGGTGACGAACAGTTCGCCGCCGACCTCCTCCTCGAGCTTCCTGATGGAGATCAGGAGGGTGGCGCGGGTCATGTTGAGGGTCTTCGCCGCGGCACCCCAGTTGGTGGCTTCGGCGGTCGTGACGAAACGCCGGAGCAGGGTGGTGTCCACAAGAAAGCCCTTCGAACTGCCGCCGTGCCGGTCACGGGGCAGTAACAGGCTACGCGGTGCCGGGAGAACAGGTGCAATGAGACCATGGAGTAATGACCGCAACGCTCGTGGCCAAGGGCCTCGCCGGCGGGTACGCGCACCGTACCCTTTTCGATTCGCTCGACCTGACCGTCGCGCCCGGCGACGTCGTCGGGGTGTTCGGGGTCAACGGCTCCGGCAAGTCGACGCTGCTGCGGCTGCTCGCCGGCCGGCTCGCCCCGCAGGCCGGCAGCGTCGGACTCTCCCCGGCGGATGCCTTCGTCGGCTGGTTGCCGCAGGAGCCTGACCGCAGGCCGGGCGAATCGATCGCGGACTACATCGGCCGCCGCACGGGCTGCGCCGACGCGAGCCGCGAGCTCGATGCCGCCGCCGCCCTGCTCGCGGGTGAGACGCCCGTCGGCGATGGCGGCGGCCCCGACGGCCGCGATCCCGGCGACGTCTACTCCGCTGCCCTCGACCGCTGGCTCGCGAGCGGCGCCGCCGACCTCGACGAGCGGATGCCCGCCCAGCTCGCCGACCTCGGCCTCAGCCTCGCCGCCGACGCGGCGATGACCTCGCTCTCCGGCGGCCAGGCCGCCCGGGTGGGCCTGGCGGCCCTGCTGCTCAGCCGCTTCGACGTCGTGCTGCTCGACGAGCCCACGAACGACCTCGACCTCGACGGACTCGAACGGCTCGAGGCCTTCGTGCACGGACTCAGGGGCGGGGTCGTGCTCGTCAGTCACGACCGGGAATTCCTGGCCCGCTGCGTCACCCGGGTGCTCGAACTCGATCTCGCCCAGGGCGCCAACCGGGTCTTCGGCGGCGGCTACGACTCCTACCTCGAGGAGCGCGAAACCGACCGGCGGCACAAGCGCGAACACTACGAGGAGTTCGCCGAGAAGAAGGCCGACCTCGTTGGCCGGGCCCGCGTCCAGCGGGAATGGTCGAGCCAGGGCGTACGCAACGCGATGAAGAAGTCGCCGGACAACGACAAGATCCGGCGGAAGGCATCCGCTGAATCGAGCGAGAAGCAGGCGCAGAAGGTGCGGCAGATGGAGAGCCGGATCAAACGCCTCGACGAGGTCGAGGAACCGCGCAAGGAATGGCAGCTCGACTTCACGATCGGCGAGGCGCCGCGGTCGGGCGCGGTCGTCGCGACTCTCAACGAGGCCGTGTTCCGCCGGGGCGGGTTCACCCTCGGGCCGGTCTCGCTGCAGGTCAATGCAGGGGAACGGATCGGCATCACCGGGCCGAACGGCGCGGGCAAGACCACCCTGCTGGGCGCCATCCTCGGCCGCTCGGTTCCGGACGGCGGCACCGCGAGCGTTGGCGCGAGCGTGCGGATCGGCGAAATCGACCAGGCCAGGTCGCTCCTGCTCGGTTCCCGGCCGCTCGCCGAGGGCTTCGAGGAGCTTGTGCCCGACCTCTCGACGGCGGAGGTGCGCACCCTGCTCGCCAAGTTCGGGCTCAAGGCCGACCACGTCACCCGTCCGGCCGGCGAGTTGTCGCCGGGGGAGCGCACCCGCGCGGCCCTCGCCCTGCTCCAGGCCCGCGGCGTCAACCTGCTCGTGCTCGACGAACCGACGAACCACCTCGACCTCGCCGCGATCGAGCAGCTCGAGCAGGCCCTCTCGGGGTACACCGGCACACTCCTCCTGGTCACCCACGACCGGCGGATGCTTGCCACGGTCCACACGGACCGGCACTGGTCGGTCGCCGCGGGCACCGTCACCGAGTCCTGACCCTCGCGCTCCGGGAGGGGAGGGGCTTGGTCAGAGGGCTCGAGCGTGGTTGGGTGGGCGAGTGACCACTCTGCCGATGTTCCCACTGGGCGCGGTGCTGTTTCCGCACATGCCACTGCACCTGCGCGTGTTCGAACAGCGCTACCTGGTGATGATGGCGCGGGTGCTCGACGCCGAGACCGCGGTCTTCGGCGTAGTGCTGATCGAGCGCGGCCAGGAAGTCGGCGGCGGTGAGCACCGGTTCGGGATCGGGACGGTGGCCAGGATCACGCAGATCGAGGCCCCCGAGGGGTTCGTCGGCGTGGTCGCCCACGGCGAGCGGCGCATCGAGGTGCTCGAGTGGCTCGACGACGACCCGCATCCGCGGGCGAGCGTGCGCGAGCTCGCCGAGCTGGAGTGGGACGACGAGTTGTTCCCTCTGCGGGAGCGGGCCGAACGGGTCGTGCGCCGGGCGCTTGCGCTCGCGAGCGAATTCACCGAGCAGCCCTGGGCGCCCGACGTCGAACTCTCCGGCGACCCGGCTGTCGCGGCCTGGCAGCTCGCGGCGATCGCGCCGATCGGACCCCTCGACCAGATTGAGCTGCTGCGGTCGGAGTCGATGGAGGCCCTGCTCACCCGGCTGATCGAGGTCACCGAGGCGGTCGCCGACTCCTTCGGCGCCTGACCGGGGTACCCGGCGAGGCAGGATCCGGCGCGGGCGTGCTGCGCGATCGGGTAGGCCGGAGCCGGTCCTGGCGGACCTCCGGCTGCTAAGCTGCTCGCGAAGCGGTTGAGCCAGAACAGGCGCGCCGTCCAACTGAATACCGGGCCGACACGGCCGATGCGGGAGAGTCCGGCGCCTCGGCGGCCGGACACCGAAGGAGCAATCCTCCCCGACAATCTCTCAGGTACTCGTACCGCATCGGACTGGCCACTCTGAAAAGTAGTCGCAGCACAATGCGGCTCGCCCATGGTGAAAGTCCCGTCCCGACCAGGACGCGGCGAAGCTCTCAGGCCTGACGACAGAGGGGGAGTTCCCACGGGGTCGCCACGACCCCGAGAATCTCGCTCGGCCGCGGCCGACCTGCCTGGAGAACTCATGACCCCGGATCTGACCGAACGGTATTCCCCGCTGCACCAGGCGCACGTCGACGCCGGAGCCAGCTTCACCGACTTCGCCGGCTGGCAGATGCCGGTGCGCTACTCGAGCGATCTCGCCGAGCACCACGCGGTGCGCACGGCCGCCGGCCTGTTCGACCTCTCCCACATGGCCGAGATCCGGGTGAGCGGGGCGGATGCCGCGGCGCACCTCGACTACGCCCTCGCCGGAAAGCTTTCCGCGATCGCCCTATTCCAGGCGAAGTACAGCCTGATCCTCAACGCGGCCGGCGGAATCGTCGACGACATCGTCGTGTACCGCACCGGGGAGACCGAGTTCCTCGTGATCGCCAACGCCGGCAACCACTTCCCGGCGCTCGAGGCCCTCACCAAGCGCGCTGCCCGCTTCGACGTGACCGTGACCGACGAGAGCGACGACACCGCGCTCATCGCCGTGCAAGGCCCGAACGCCCTCGCCATCCTGCAGGCGACCGACGGTCTCATGGCCACGGACGACCTCGGCGCCCTCCGCTACTACCGGGCCATAACGGGCACATTCACCGATGTCCCTGTGCTGATCGCCCGCACCGGGTACACAGGGGAGGACGGCTTCGAACTGTACGTGCCCATCAATCAGGCCCTCGCTCTCTGGAATGCGCTCACCGAGGCCGGCGCCGACCACGGCCTCGTGCCCGCCGGACTCGCGAGCCGCGACACCCTGCGTCTCGAGGCCGGGATGCCGCTCTACGGCCACGAACTGAGCGAGGCGACCTACCCGGCCCAGGCCGGACTCGGCCGGGTCGTCAACCTCGCCAAGGAGACCGACTTCATCGGCCGCGCCGCGAGCGAAGAGGGGCCGCAGGCGGGGTCCGCCGTGCTCGTCGGACTCGTGTCCGCTGGCAAGCGCGCCGGCCGCGCCTCCTACGACGTCTTCCGCAGCGCTGACGCGCACACACCGGAGGGCATGATCACGAGCGGCGCCCTGTCCCCGACCCTGGGACATCCGGTCATGATGGCGTACGTCTCGCCGTCGATCGCCCGGCTCGGCACCGAGGTCTTCGTCGACGTGCGCGGCACGCGCATCCCGGCGACCGTGACCGCGCTCCCGTTCTACTCCCGCAAGCCCTGACCCCCGGGGCATCCGCCCACGTACTCCCGTCGGCGATTCTCGCCGGCACCCCCCCAAACCAGCACGCACTGCCCGTTGTTCCGCCGAAAGGACACCCCATGACCGACCAGGCCACCCTCCAGTACACCGCAGAACACGAGTGGGTCCTCATCGAGGGCGACACCGCAACCGTCGGAATCACGGCGTACGCGGCAGAGAAGCTCGGCGACGTCGTCTTCGTCGAGCTGCCCGCCGTCGGAACGGGCGTCATCGCCGGCTCGATCGTCGGCGAGATCGAGTCCACCAAATCGGTCGGCGAGCTCTTCGCGCCGGTCAGTGGCACGGTCACGGCCACCAACGACGGTGTCGTCGACAGCCCCGAGCTCGTCAACAGCGACCCGTTCGGAGAGGGCTGGCTGATCAAGGTCACGTTCCTCGAGCTGCCGCCCCTCCTCAGCCACGTTGAATACTCCGCCCTCACCGGCGAATAAGCTCCCAGGAAGCAGGCAGCGCCAGATGACCAAGCACCTCAGTCCCACCCTGACCGTCCAGGCCTCAGCCCAGGCCACCGAGCGCCCGTTCACCGAGCGGCACATCGGCACGGATCCCGCGGCGCAGGCCACGATGCTGGCCCGCCTCGGCTACGAGTCCGTCAACGCCCTCGTGGCCGCTGCCGTTCCCGCCTCGATCCACGTCGACGCGTTCCGGTCGGAGTCGGACACCCTGCTTCCGCCCGCAGCGAGCGAGCGCGAGGCGCTCGCGGAGCTGCGCGCCCTCGCCGGCCGCAACACCGTGCAGCGCTCGATGATCGGGCTCGGCTACTACGACACGATCACGCCGGCCGTGATCAAGCGCAATGTCCTCGAGAACCCGAGCTGGTACACGGCGTACACCCCTTACCAGCCCGAGATCTCCCAGGGCCGGCTCGAGGCGCTGATCAACTTCCAGACGATGATCGCCGACCTGACCGGTCTGCAAACCGCGAACGCGTCGATGCTCGACGAGTCGACAGCCGTCGTCGAGGGCATGCTCCTCGCCCGGCGCGGCTCGAAGTCGCCGTCGCACCGGTTCCTCGTCGACGCCGACGCGCTCCCGCAGACGAAGGCACTGCTCGCGAACCGGGCCGCCGCGCTCGGGATCGAGCTCGAGGAGACCGACTTCGGCACGCTCGGCGCCGTCGCGGAGCCCTCCGCCGCCGGTGACGCCGATGCCTCCGCCGGGCTCGGCGACTACTTCGGCGTGTTCGTGCAGTATCCCGGCGCGACCGGCAGGGTCTGGAATCCCGCCGCCGTGATCGAGGCCGCACACGCCCAGGGCGCTCTCGCCGTGGTCGCCGCCGACCTGCTTGCGCTCACCCTGATCATGTCGCCCGGCGAACTCGGCGCTGACGTGGCCGTCGGCACGAGCCAGCGCTTCGGCGTTCCGATGGGCTTCGGCGGTCCGCACGCCGGCTACCTTGCTGTCCGCAAGGGCCTCGAACGCCAGATGCCCGGGCGCCTCGTCGGCGTGAGCGTCGACGCGACCGGCCACCCGGCATACCGCCTTTCGCTCCAGGTACGCGAGCAGCACATCCGCCGGGACAAGGCGACCTCGAACATCTGCACCGCCCAGGTGCTCCTCGCCGTGATGGCGGGCATGTACGCGGTCTACCACGGCCCGGACGGGCTCCGCCAGATCGCCCGCGGGGTGCACGAGAACGCCGGGCGGCTCGTCGCCGCGCTTCGCGCCGCCGACGCGACGGTGCTGAACGACACCTTCTTCGACACCGTGCGGGTCTCGATACCGTCCCGTGCCGCCGAGATCGTCGCCCGCGCCTCGGGCGCCGGTGTCAACCTCTACCAGGTCGACTGCGACACGATCGGCATCAGTGTCGACGAGACCACCACCCGGAGCGACCTCGCCGCAGTGCTCGGTGCCTTCGGCGGCACGGATGCCTTCGGACACGTCGACCTCGAGGCATCCGTCACCGGGCTCCCCGAGGAGCTCGCCCGCACCACCACGTACCTCGAGCACCCCGTCTTCAACACGCACCGCTCCGAGACGAGCATGATGCGCTACCTGAAGCGACTCGCCGACTACGATTACGCGCTCGACCGCGGCATGATCCCGCTCGGCTCCTGCACCATGAAGCTCAACGCCGCGACCGAGATGGAGGCCGTCAGCTGGCCCGAGTTCAGCAGCATCCACCCCTTCGCCCCGCGCGACGACGTCGAGGGCTACCTCGAACTCATCCGGCAGCTCGAGACCTGGCTGACGGATGTCACGGGGTACGACTCGGTGTCGCTCCAGCCGAACGCGGGGAGCCAGGGCGAACTGTCCGGGCTGCTCGCCATCCGCGGCTACCACTTGGCCAACGGCGACGCCGAACGCACCGTCTGCCTGATCCCGTCGAGCGCGCACGGCACGAACGCGGCATCCGCAGTGCTCGCCGGGATGAAGGTCGTCGTCGTCGCCTGCGACGAGCTCGGCAACGTCGACCTCGAGGACCTCCGCGCGAAGATCGCCGAGCACGCCGACAGCCTCGCCGCGCTCATGATCACCTACCCCTCGACGCACGGTGTCTACGAGCACGAGGTCGGCACCATCTGCCAGGCCGTGCACGCGGCCGGCGGGCAGGTCTACGTCGACGGCGCCAACCTCAACGCCCTGCTCGGCTTCGCCCGGTACGGCGACTTCGGCGGCGACGTGTCGCACCTCAACCTGCACAAGACCTTCTGCATCCCGCACGGCGGCGGCGGACCCGGTGTCGGCCCGGTCGCGGCCAAGGCGCACCTTGCGCCGTTCCTGCCGGGCCACCCGCTCGCCCAGGACGCGGAGCACTACCTGCGCAGCGGCGCCGACGGGGGCGCAACCGCCACTGTGCGCGCAACCGGCATCGCGACCGGCATCGCGGTCGGTACTGTCGTGCACGGCGGCGGCCCGGTCTCTGCAGCACCGTACGGGAGCCCGGGCATCCTACCGATCTCGTGGGCGTACGTGCGCATGATGGGCGCAGACGGCCTCAAGCAGGCCACCGGCGCTGCGGTGCTCGCCGCCAACTACGTCGCGAAGGGGCTCGAGGGCGCCTACCCGTTGCTCTACTCAGGGGAGAACGGGCTCGTCGCACACGAGTGCATCCTCGACCTGCGCCCGCTGACCGCCGCGACGGGCGTGACCGTCGACGACGTCGCCAAGCGCCTCGTCGACTACGGCTTCCACGCCCCCACGATGAGCTTCCCGGTCTCGGGCACGCTCATGGTCGAGCCCACCGAGAGCGAGGACCTCGGCGAAATCGACCGCTTCATCGAGGCCATGATCGCGATCAAGGCCGAAGCGGATTCCGTCGCCGCCGGCGTCTGGCCGGCCGACGACAACCCCCTGCACAATGCCCCGCACACTGCACAGTCCGTGATCGAGGGGGAGTGGGAGCACGCCTACGACCGCGCGACCGCGGTCTACCCGCTTCGCAGCCTCATCCGCGGCAAGTACTGGCCGCCGGTCCGCAGGATCGACAACGCCTTCGGAGACCGGAACCTGGTCTGCGCCTGCCCGCCGCCCGAGGCCTTCGCCGACTAGCACCCCACCCCCACCCCAGCGCGAAAGCGGTTGAATCGTCGTTTTGGCTAACCCAAACCGACGATTCACCCGCTTTCGCGGCTCTCCTGACTCTTCCGTGGGTTAGTCCCGGCCGGGAAGCACGGGTTTGTGCCCGCCGAGGCTGAGCATTGCGAGGGCGATGAGGGCCTCGGGTGATTTGAAGCCGAACGCGATGCGGGTCATGAGGCGGATCTTGGTGTTCATGGATTCGACGCGGCCGTTGGAGAGGCTGTGCTCGATGGAGGCCAGGATCGCGGTGCGGTGTTTCACGATGCTCTTCTGCAGTTTCACGAAGGACGGGATGCGGCAGCGGCGAGCCCAACCAACCCATTTGTCGAGAGCTTCGGTCGCTTCCTCGAGAGGCAGTTTGAAGATCACACGGAGGCCTTCCTTCAGGTAGTACGCCCGAGCCAGCCGGGGGTCGGTCTGCACGATCCAGGCGAGCTTCGTTTGTTGCTTCTCGGTCAGGTTTTCCGGGTTCTTCCAAAGCGCGTATCGGCAGTTCTTGATGCCCGTCGCCCGGGCGCTGTCTGGGCGTGCCGGGGCGTCGGCTGGGGGCCGGCCGCGAGTGCGTCGGGCATCGTTGTGCCGGGCGGCTTTGCGGGCCTCGTTCCACGCGCCCCGGCGGACTTCATCGAGGGCCTCGGTGGCCCATTTCACGACGTGGAACGGATCAGCGCAGCGAACAGCGTTCGGCGCTCGTTCCGCGACAACACTGGCGATCCAGGCCGCACCGTCCGCGGAAACATGCGTGATCAGTGCCGAACGCTCCGGCCCCAACGCATCAAAAAACGTCTCGAGGGTGGCCTTGTCCTGGCCTGGTGCCGCCCAGACGAGACGGCCAGAATCGTGGTCCACGACGCAGGTCAAGTACTTGTGGCCGCGCTTGTAACTGATCTCGTCAATCCCGATCCGGGTGAGGCCCGCGAACTGGTCGAACTGCTTCTCCGTATCTGCCCAAACCCGGGTGATGATCGCGCCCACGGTGCGCCACGCGATGCGCATCAGCACGGTGATGGCGGACTTGGATGTTTGCGTGGCCAGCCACGCGACCTGGTCATCGAAGAACAAAGTGTGCCCGCTCTGATGCCGGGCCCACGGCACGGCGGCGACCGTCACGCCATGCACCCGGCAGCTCACCCGCGGCGCCGCAGCTTCTAAGTGGATTTGCACCGAGCCGGCGTCCAGGGATCGCCAGCGGCGCCGCCCGTCACCGGCGTCGTAGCGCGGGCAGCGCTTCCGGCAGGCCCCGCACCGGTTCCGCATCGATGCCGTTGGGCGCACCGACGCGACCAGCATGCCCGTATCCGCGTCGAGATCGACCGCTTCGACGATGGTTTTGTCGACTCCGAGCAGAGTCCGCCATAGTGTTGAGTTTTGCACGCCGTTTTCTCGTCCCTGTGTTTCTTGCCTTTGTCAGTTAGAAACCTAGACGGAGAGCGGCGTGCACTCGTTAAGGCGCTCGGAAACCACCCACGGTAACGTCAGGAGAGCCGCTTTCGCGAAGGGAAACTAGGCGGCGGGGGCGAGGAGGGCCGGCCACCACGCGACCGCGAGGGGGTAGCCGACGAAAGAAACCACGTCGAGGATCGTATGCGCCACGACGAGCGGTGCCGTTCGGCCCCAGCGGGTGTAGCACCAGCCGAAGACGACGCCCATTGCCGCGTTGCCGATGAACGGCCCGATGCCCTGGTACAGGTGATAGCTGCCACGGAGCAGTGCGGATGCCGTGATGATCGTCCAGGTCGACCAGCCGAGCTCCCTGAGCCGGGTGAAGAGGTACCCGACGACGATGAGCTCCTCGCTGAGCGCGGCGCGGAGCGCGGAGAACAGCAGGATCGGGATCGTCCACCAGAACGTGTCGATGGGGGAGGCGACGACCGCGACCGTGATCCCGAGCGCCCGCCCCGCGAGGTAGAGGCCGAGACCGGGGATGCCGATGGCGAGCACGAGCAGGACGCCGCCCGCCAGGTCCCGCCGTGGCCGGGTCAGGTCTAAGCCGAGCCGACGGAAACTGCTCGACCCGGGCCGCCAGAGCAGGTAGAGCACGAGGGCGACCGCGAAAAGCTCGAAGAAGATGCCGAGGAACTGGTAGGTGAAGTCGAGCCATTCCCGGGTCGACTGAGAGCCGTTGATGGTCGTCGACTGGTTGCCGAGCGGGGTCCTGTCGGTCAGGCGGGCGATGATCGACACGATCGAATAGACGGCGGATGCCCCGAGCGACAGCCCGAGGACGATGACGACCTCCCACGCCAGTCGCGCCCGGTTCACGCCCCTGGTTCCCTCAGGGACCACGCCGGAAGAATCCATGCCGCTGGTGCTCATGCCGCTGGTACTCATGCCGCTGGTGCTCCCTCCGCCGATGGTTACTCGGCCGGCTTCATCCGGCAGGCCGGGGTCCCGCCGGGCAGGCGGTGCCTGTTGCGGGCCACCACCCGGTAGCCGACCTCAGCGGCCCACGACCACGGCGGCACGGTGCCGAGCCAGCCGAGGAAACGCAGGCCGGGAGCCGGCTGGTGGCGGAGCAGGGCGGCCACGGCGGCGGCACCGCCGAAACGCGCTCCAGCGGAGTCGACGAGCCAGACCCGGGAGCGGGCATCCGTCTCGGTCAGGCCGAGCGCGGGAAGATCGGTCCACTGGTACGGCGCCGCATCCGGCATTGCCGGCAACAGGCGGCGCATCCACCCGACGGCGGTTGTGCAGAATGCGCAGTCGCCGTCGAAGATCAACACAGTCGCGCGCGCGGGAGTACCAGCAGTCATCCCCCTATCCTCGCATCGATGCCGACAGAGCGGGGCGACGGGCGATCCCGGCATAGCGGCGCGAGTTTCGGCGAAAGAACGTCCATCTGCGCAACATGTTTGCGCAGAATGTTTCGTCGAGGTAACGATTCAACCCATGATTGTGCTTTTGGCTCAATGAATACTTAGGGTCAGAAGTATCTGAGGCGTCTTCGCGGTCCCGAATCGCGCAGCGTTTCCCTGCGCACTGGAGGAAAATTGAAAATCAGGAGACTGGGCATTTCTGCCATCGCTCTGGCCACAGCGGGAGCACTCATGCTCTCCGGTTGTGCGAGCGGTTCGACGACACCCGCGAAGACGGGTGACGCGAAAGCCATCATCTCGACCAACGGCAGCGAACCGCAGAACCCGTTGATCACGACGAACACCACCGAAACCGGTGGCGGCAAGATTATGACCTCGATCTACGCCGGACTGGTGTCCTACGACGCCAAGGGCGAGGGCAAGAACGAGGTCGCCAAGTCGATCTCGGCCGACGATGCACAGCACTGGACCGTCACGCTCAATACCGGGTGGAAGTTCACCAACGGCGAGGCCGTCACGTCCAAGTCCTTCGTCGACGCCTGGAACTACGGGGCCAAGTTCAGCAACACACAGAGTGCCTCGTACTTCTTCGACGACATCCAAGGCTTCAGCTACGACGCCGACACCGAGCTCACCGGGCTCAAGGTCGTCGACGACACGACCTTCACCGTCACGCTTGCATCGCCGGAGGCCGACTGGCCGCTGCGTCTCGGCTACACGGCCTTCATGCCGCTGCCGTCCGTCGCATACGCCGACATGGCAGCATTCGGTGAGAACCCGATCGGCAACGGCCCGTACATGCTGGCCAAGACCGGCGCGTGGGAGCACAACGTCAAGATCGACCTCATCACGAACCCGGACTACAAGGGCGTACGCACCCCCGCCAACGGCGGCCTGAGCATCGTCTTCTACTCCTCAACGGATGCCGCATACGCCGACGTACAGGGTGGAAACCTCGACGTCCTCGACGCCGTACCGGACTCTGCGTTCGCGACCTACCAGACTGACTTCCCGGAGCGATTCGTGAACCAGCCTGCCGCGATCTTCCAGGCGTTCAACATGCCGTACTACCTCGAGCACTGGAGCGGCGAAGAGGGCAAACTGCGTCGCGCGGCCATCTCGATGGCCATCGACCGCAAGGAAATCACGGACGTCATCTTCCAGGGCACCCGCACCCCCGCGACCGACTTCACATCGCCGGTCATCGCGGGCTACTCCGACTCCCTCGACGGCTCCGACGTACTCAAGTTCAACAAGGAAGAAGCCGTCAAGGACTGGGCGGCCGCTGACGCGATCTCCCCGTACACCGGCACCTTCGACATCGCGTACAACGCAGACGGCGGACATGCTGCCTGGGTTGACGCCGTGGCCAACAGCATCAAGAACACCCTCGGCATCGACGCAGTCGGCAAGCCGTACGCGACCTTCAAGGCGGCTCTCGCCGACCGCAAGGCGCAGAAGCTGACCGGTGCCACCCGCGCCGGATGGCAGGGCGACTACCCCTCGATGTACAACTTCCTCGCGCCGCTGTACCAGACCGGTGCCGGCTCGAACTACGAGCTCTACAGCAGCACCGAGTTCGACACCCTCCTCAAGGAAGGCGCAGCAGCCAAGTCCGTGGATGACGCGACCGCGAAGTACGTGGCGGCCCAGGAAGTCCTGCTCAAGGACCTTCCGACCATCCCGCTCTGGTACTCCAACGTGACCGCCGTCTGGTCCGACAAGGTTGAGAACGTCGTCTTCGGCTGGGATTCCGTGCCGCTGTACAACGAAATCACCAAAGGCTAACTCGACAAAATAAGACCCAGTTTCATGCGGAGCGATGCCCGGGGCACCCAGTCCCGGGCATCGCTCGCTAGACTCGACCAGTGATTGCGATTCTCATGTCCGTTCGTTCCAGCGCGGGAACCTGATGCTCTGGTACACCGGCAAACGCCTGCTCCAGATGATCCCGGTATTCTTCGGCGCCACCTTCCTCATCTACTTCATGGTGTTCTCCCTCCCCGGAGACCCCATCGCTGCACTCTTCGGTGACCGGCAACCGGCACCCGGCGTGATCGAACAACTCCGCATCCAGTACCACCTGGACCAGCCGTTCATCGTGCAGTACCTCATCTACATCGGCGGCTTCTTCCACGGTGACCTCGGCACCACGTACTCCGGCCGTGCCGTCGCCGATGTGATGGCCGCGGCCTTCCCGATCACCGCCCGGCTCGCGCTCCTCGCGCTGTTCTTCGAGTCCGTCGCGGGTATCCTCGTCGGCCTCGTCGCGGGACTGCGCAAGGGCAAGCTCTTCGACGCGAGCGCCCTTGTGGTGAGCTTGCTCCTGATCAGCGTGCCGACGTTCGTGATCGGCTTCATCCTGCAGTACGTGTTCGCCGTCAAGCTCGGCTGGGCGCGCACCACGGTGAGCAGCGAGGCCCCGCTCTCCGAACTCGTGCTGCCAGCCATCGTGCTCGCATCCGTCTCGTTCGCATACATCGTGCGCCTGACCAGGGCGAGCGTCTCCGAGAACCTCGGCGCCGACTTCGTGCGCACCGCCACGGCGAAGGGCTTGTCGCGCCGGCGGGTCGTCACCGTGCACGTGCTGCGCAACTCGCTCGTTCCCGTCGTCACCTTCCTCGGCGTCGACCTCGGCTCTCTCATGGTCGGCGCGATCGTGACAGAGGGCATCTTCAATATCAACGGTGTGGGTGGCACCGTGTACAAGGCGATCAAACTCGGCGAAGGACCGACCGTGGTGTCGTTCATCGCCGTCATGGTCGTGATCTTCGTGCTGGCGAACCTGCTCGTCGACCTGCTGTACGCAGCCCTGGACCCGAGGATTCGTTATGCCAAGTAATCGTCAGACGCAGCCCCACTTCGTCGCTGCTCTCGAAGACACCCCAGTCGCGGCGGTCGATCGTCTCGACGAGACCGAGAAGGCGCGCAGCACCTGGGCGGATGCCTGGGAATCGTTGCGGAGCAAGCCCAGCTTCTGGATCGCCTCCGCCCTCATCCTGCTGATCGTGATCGTGGCCCTGTTCCCCGGCATCTTCACCCAGGTCCCGCCCGATACAAACTGCCTGCTCGCCACCAGCAACAAGGGGCCTGAAGAAGGGCACCTGCTCGGCTTCACCCGCCAGGGCTGTGACGTCTATTCGCGGATCATCCACGGCACCCAGGCCTCGGTCACCGTCGGCCTGCTCGCGACCTTGATCGTCACCCTCCTCGGCGTTGTCGTCGGAGCCCTCGCCGGCTACTACGGCGGCGTCTTCGACGCGATCGTCTCCCGGGTCGGCGATATCTTCTTCGCCATCCCGACCGTGCTCGGCGCCATTGTGCTGATGTCGGTCCTCCCGGAGCGCAACCCCGTCACCATCGCGCTGGCGCTGTCGATCTTCGCCTGGCCCCAGATCGCCAGGATCATGCGTGGCTCGGTGCTCTCGGCCCGCAATTCGGACTACGTCACGGCATCCACCGCGCTCGGCGTCTCGAAGTTCCGGATCCTCGTCCGCCACGTGGTGCCCAACGCGATCGCCCCCGTGATCGTGATCGCGACGGTTTCGCTCGGCACGTTCATCGTCGCCGAGGCAACCCTGTCGTTCCTCGGCATCGGCCTGCCGCCTGGGATCATGTCCTGGGGCAATGACATCGGATCGGCGCAGACGTCGATCCGCACCAACCCGCAGGTGCTGATCTACCCCGCCATCGCCCTCTCCGTCACCGTGCTCGCCTTCCTCATGCTCGGCGATGCCGTGCGCGATGCGCTCGACCCCGAATCGAGGGCACGCCGATGAGCCAGACCGTGATCGAACCCGCCACCACGAGCGTCCGCGACGAGAATTCCCCGCTCCTCGAGATCCGCGACCTCGAGGTCGGCTTCCAGACCCAGCACGGCGTGGTTCCCGCCGTTCGCGGCGTCAATCTCACCCTCTACCCGGGCCAGACCCTCGCGATCGTGGGCGAGTCCGGCTCGGGCAAGACCACGACGGCGCAGGCGATCATCAACCTGCTGGCCAACACCGGCAAGGTCACCGCCGGTCAGATCCTATTTGAGGGCCGCGATCTCACCACCCTCAAGGACAAGGAGATGCAGGACGTCCGCGGACGCCTGATCGGCTACGTCCCGCAGGACCCGATGTCGAACCTCAACCCGGTGTGGAACATCGGCTTCCAGGTCGAGGAAGCAATCCGTGCCAACGGCGTAGCCCAGGGCAAGGCCGCGAAGCTTCGCACCATCGAGGTGCTCAAGGAGGCCGGGCTCAGCGACGCCGAGGACCGGCTCAAGCAGTTCCCGCACCAGTTCTCCGGCGGCATGCGCCAGCGCGTGCTGATCGGGATCGGCCTCTCGGCCCGTCCGAAGCTGCTCATCGCCGACGAGCCGACGTCCGCGCTCGACGTCACCGTTCAGCGCCAGATCCTCGACCACCTGGCCACCCTGACGCGTGACTACGGCACGTCCGTGCTGTTCATCACCCACGACCTCGGCCTCGCCGCCGAGCGCGCGGAACAGCTCGTCGTGATGTACAAGGGCAAGGTCGTCGAATCCGGACCCTCGCAGGAGATCCTGGCCAACCCGCAGCATCCGTACACGCAGCGCCTCGTCGCGGCGGCACCGAGCCTCGCGTCGCGGCGGATCCAGTCGGCCAAGCACACCGCCGTCGCCGCTCCTGCCGGATCCATCGCAGGGGCGAACGACGATGTCCTGATCCAGCGGGCCAGGGAACGGGAAGAAGCAGCCCCGACCAAGGACCTGATCTCGATCGAGGGCATCTCAAAGCTGTACCGGATTCGCACCAAGGGCCTGAAGTACAACGACCTGCTCGCGGTCAACGACGTGTCCTTCGGCATTCAGAAGGGCACGACGACCGCGCTCGTCGGCGAGTCCGGCTCCGGCAAATCCACCGTTGCCAAGCTCATCCTCCAGCTCGAGACCATCACGAGCGGCCGGATCGAGTTCGACGGCCAGGACGTCGCCGGCCTCAAGGGAGCGGACCTGCTCAAGTTCCGTCGCCGCGTGCAACCGGTCTTCCAGGACCCGTACGGCTCGCTCGACCCGCAGTACAACGTCGGCAACACGATCGCCGAGCCCTTGCTCGCGCACAAGGTCGGCACTGCGAAGGAACGACAGGAGCGGGTGCGCGAGCTCCTCGACCAGGTCTCCCTGCCCTGGGCCTCCCGGCACCGTTACCCGAGCGAACTCTCGGGCGGACAGCGGCAGCGCATCGCGATCGCCCGGGCGCTCGCGCTCAAGCCGGACGTGCTCGTGCTCGACGAGGCGGTCTCCGCTCTCGACGTGCTCGTGCAGGGCCAGGTGCTCAACCTGCTGACCGAGCTGCAGACCGAACTCGACCTGACCTACCTGTTCATCACCCATGACCTCGCCGTGGTCCGCCTCGTCGCGGACAACGTCTGCGTCATGCAGCAGGGCCGGATCGTCGAGGCCGCAACGACGGACGAGGTCTTCGACAATCCCCGCCAGACGTATACGCAGGAGCTGCTCGCCGCGATCCCGGGCGGTAACTTCGAGTTCGGGCGCTAGACCCGACCGACCGGCTTCACCGCTGAAAAACGGGGCGGGGACTGCGGTCCCCTCCCCGTTCGTCGTCCCGGCGGAGGCCCGGAGCAGCCCGGACGCGGCCGCAACCGGGCTCCCAGCCTCCGGGCAGGAAGAGTGCGGTAGGATTATCCGTTGGGTCGGACCTTGACCACATACATCCATTCTTCGCCGCATCCGTTTGTCCGCGGCATCATTCTTCGTAAGGATTCACTTCATGGCGATTGCCACGCGCAATAACCTCCGAAATGTCGCAATCGTCGCCCACGTCGACCACGGCAAGACCACGCTGGTTGACGCGATGCTCCAGCAGACCAACTCGTTCTCCGACCACTCCCACGTGGACGAGCGCGCGATGGACTCGAACGAGCTCGAGCGCGAAAAAGGCATCACCATCCTCGCCAAGAACACGGCGATCTCGTACAAGGGCATCCACGCCACCGACGGCCCCATCACGATCAACGTGATCGACACCCCCGGCCACGCCGACTTCGGTGGCGAGGTCGAGCGCGGCCTGTCCATGGTCGACGGTGTCGTTCTCCTCGTCGACGCGAGCGAGGGCCCGCTGCCGCAGACCCGCTTCGTGCTGCGCAAGGCGCTCGAGGCCCACCTGCCCGTGATCCTCTTGGTCAACAAGACCGACCGTCCCGACGCGCGCATCGAAGAGGTCGTCGCGGAGAGCCAGGACCTGCTCATCGGCCTCGCGAGCGACATGGCCGACACGCACCCCGACCTCGACCTCGACGCCATCCTCGACGTCCCGGTCGTCTACGCGTCCGGCCGTAACGGCGCCGCGAGCCGCAACCAGCCCGAGAACGGCCAGCTGCCCGACAACGCCGACCTCGAGCCGCTCTTCGAAGCGATCCTCGAGCACATCCCGGCCCCCGTCTACGACGACGAGCACCCGCTCCAGGCCCACGTCACCAACCTCGACGCCTCGCCGTTCCTCGGCCGCCTCGCGCTGCTGCGCGTTTTCCACGGCACGATCCGCAAGGGTCAGACCGTTGCCTGGATCAAGCACGACGGTTCGGTGCACAACGTGCGCGTCACCGAGCTCCTGATCACCAAGGCGCTCGACCGCTACCCAACCGAGAGCGCGGGCCCCGGCGACATCGTCGCCGTCGCCGGCTTCGAGGACATCACCATCGGTGAGACCCTCGCAGACCCCGACGACCCCCGCGCGCTGCCGACCATCACGGTCGACGAGCCCGCCATCTCGATGACGATCGGCACCAACACCTCGCCCATCATGGGCAAGGTCAAGGGCCACAAGCTCACCGCCCGCATGGTCAAGGACCGTCTCGACCGCGAACTCGTCGGTAACGTCTCGCTGAAGGTCGTCGACATCGGACGCCCGGACGCCTGGGAGGTCCAGGGCCGTGGTGAACTCGCCCTCGCCATCCTCGTCGAGCAGATGCGCCGTGAAGGCTTCGAACTCACCGTCGGCAAGCCGCAGGTCGTCGTGCACCGCGTCGACGGCAAGATCCACGAGCCGTACGAGCACCTCACCATCGACTCGCCCGAAGAGTACCTCGGCGCGATCACTCAACTCCTCGCAGCGCGCAAGGGCCGCATGGAGAACATGGCGAACCACGGCACCGGCTGGGTCCGGATGGAATTCATCGTTCCGTCCCGCGGCCTGATCGGCTTCCGCACCCAGTTCCTCACCGACACCCGCGGTACCGGTATCGCCAACGCGATCTTCCACGGCTACGAGGCCTGGGCCGGCCCGATCGTCACCCGCAACAACGGCTCGATCGTCGCCGACCGCAACGGTGTCGTCACGCCGTTCGCGATCATCGCCCTGCAGGAGCGGATGTCCTTCTTCGTCAACCCGACCGAAGAGGTCTACGAAGGCATGGTCATCGGCGAGAACTCGCGCGCCGACGACATGGACGTCAACATCACCAAGGAGAAGAAACTGACCAACATGCGTCAGTCCACCTCCGACACCTTCGAGTCGATGACGCCGTCGCGTCAGCTGACGCTCGAAGAGTGCCTCGAGTTCGCCCGTGAGGACGAGTGCGTCGAGGTGACCCCCGCGGTCGTGCGGATCCGCAAGGTCGAGCTCGCGGCATCCGCTCGCGCACGCAACGTCTCACGCATCAAGAAGCAGGACGCGAACTAGTCCCAGCCTGTCGGCGGCGCCGGCGGTTACGCTCTGATACACCAGGGTGGCACCGTCGGCGTCGCTTTTTTGCCCCCACGAGTGAGGAACAGAAGACGATGAAGATACCCCTGCTGCACGCCCGCGTCCTGGCGACGATCGCGCTCGCCCTGCTCGGCGGCACGCTGCTGACCGGATGCACGGCAGAGGCCGCGCAGAACGCCGTCAACGGGGCCGTGCAGGGCGCGACCAACGGCGACGTGAGCCTGGGCGGCGCACTCCCGGCCGGCTGGCCGACCGAGGTGCCGATCGTCGACGGCGAGATCCTGTTCGCCTCGGCCCAGAAGGGTGACAAGCGCGGCTGGACCGTGACCGTCAAGGCAACCGCCGCCGATCCGGTGGCCGAGGCCACCCGGACCCTGACGGCCGCCGGTTTCGTGGCCGGGAGCGACGTCTCGGCGACGGTGGGCTCCGCAGGTCTGGTCTCGATGAAGAACGACCACTACGCGGTTCTTGTCGCCGGAAACGCGGACGGCCTGCTCTACACGGTCACCCCGGTCTCCTGACCGCCGGTTCCCGAACCGTGCCTGCCCGCCGAACCAATTCGACGGAGTTTTTAGGTTACGAATACGCGGGACGGCCCATAAACCGGTTCAGAATTAAAAAACTCCGTCGAATTCGTCAGGGGGCGAGGTCGATCAGGACCTTGCCGACCACGCCGGCTTCGACGGCGGCGTGCGCCTCAGCCGTGCTCTCGAGCGGGAAGTGGTGCAGGGGCAGGCCGGCTTCGGCGCCGACGTGGAGGGCGTCGTCACGGATGGCCGAAACGATGTCGGCCGCTGCGGCGTCGAGGAGGTCCTGACCGAGCGTGTAGAGCAACTGGAACTGGTAGCGCACGTTGAGGGTCATCTGGGAACGGATGTCGAGCGCGAGCGGCCCTCCCGTCGTCGCGTACACCGCGATCGAGCCGCGGGTACGGATCACGGCCGTGTTGAGCGCCGCATTCTGCGCGGGAGCGACTTCGACGACCAGGTCGACGCCCTCGGGCGCCAGCGCTCGGATGGCGCGGGCGGCATCCGTCTCGCGGTAGTTCACGACGTGGTGTGCGCCGGCGGCGGAGGCGAGTGCGCCCTTCTCCGCGCTGCTCACCGTCGTGATGACGGTCGCCCCCGCCCAGCGGGCCAGCTCGATGGCCGCGTGGCCGACCGCGCCTGCGCCACCGGCGACGAGCACAGTCCGTCCGGTGAGTGCGCCGGGGGCGAGGCGCCTGGGGCCGTTTTCGGCGACGGTGAGCGCGCGGTGCGCTGTCATCGCCGGAACGCCGAGGGTCGCGCCGAGGTCGAAGCTCGCCGAGTTCGGCAGCGGGTACACCCGTTCGGCCGGGAGCACCGTGAAATCCTGGGCGGTACCGCCGGAGGCGAGCCCGTACGCGGCGATGGCCGTCCAGACGCGGTCGCCGACGTCCAGGCGCTCGACGCCGGTGCCGACGGCGTCGACGATGCCGGCGCCGTCCTGGTTCGGAACGACCTCGGGGAACGAGAGCGCTTCGCCGGGCCGGCTGCCCGCGCGCGACTTCCAGTCGGTGGGGTTCACGCCTGAGACGAGGATGCGCACCCGTACCTCGCCGGGTCCGGGTTGCGGCAGATCGCGTTCGACGAGACGGAGGACGTCGGGGGTGCCGGTTTCGCTGTAGACGATTGCTCTCATACAGGTTCCAACGCCGCGGCAGCGGAAAAGGTTCCCGCGGCCGCATGGGATCGCTGGAACGCGGTCAGCGGCCCAGGAAGAAGTCGGCGAGCAGCGGGGCCAGCACGGCCTGGTCGACGGCGTGATCCTGGCCGGGCACGGTCAGAACCTTACCGTCGGCGACGCAGGACGCCACGGCCAGGGCGGCACGGGCCGCCCAGGCCGGGCTCCTGCCACCGGCGAGTGCCAGAGTGGGCGCCGTGATCGCGGCCAGGCGCTCCCGCGGGGGCAGCCCGTCGCCCGTCAGGGCGAGTTCGTGCGGCAGGGTGGGGGCGAGGTAGACGAGTCCCGGCCAGAACGGGGCGGACGTGATGGAGCGCACGGCCGCGTCGTCCATTGCGGTGATGCGGAGGAAGAGCTCCGCTGCGGCAGCCGGGTCTCCGGCGTCGAGGGCGGCCTGGAGGCCGAGGTCGTCCGCCGGGGCCGGGTGCTCCGGGTCGGCGGTGTACGGCGGCTCGTACACCGCGAGCCGGGTGATGTGCACGCCGGCGGCGGCGGCCTCGATCGCCAGGATCGCTCCGGAGGAGTGGCCGTACACTCCGGCTGCGCCTCCCGCCACGGCCACGAGGGCGGCCAGGTCCTCGATCTCGCGTTCGACCGCGTACGGCCCGGATTCCGGGCTCTCGCCCTTACCGCGGCGGTCGAAGGTGTACACCGTGACGTCCTCGGCGAGAAGGGTCACAAGCGGATAGGGGGAGGACCGGGTGTTGAAGGCGCCGCCGATGACGATCACCGGGTCCCCGGAACCGAGGCGGTCGTACGCGATCCGAGTGCCATCGGCCGACCGGACGAATTCGGGCATCTGTGGTCTCCTTTGGCGACGGTGCGGTGGGTTCAGCGGGCGGTGGCGGCCATCTCCGTGGCATCGACGCGGGGGGCGACGACCGGACGCCCGGCCCGGTTGCGGGTGCTCGTCACCAGGAAGATCGTGAGCACGGTTCCGGTGTAGGCGAGCCAGACCAGCAGCGAAAGCCAGGTGGTCTCCGGCGAGAAGTTCAGGGTGCCCTTCAGCAGCGTGCCGTACCAGCTCTCCGGCGGGATGGCGGCGCTCACGTCGAAGGCGAGGGTGTGCTCGCCGGGGAGGATCCCGGACTCCTGCAGGTCGTGCACACCGTAGGACAGCACACCGGCCGCGACGACGATCAGGATCGCCCCGCTCCAGGTGAAGAACCGCGCGAGGTTGATCTTGAGCATGCCGAAGTAGATGAGCGCTCCGAGGCCGACCGCGCTGAGGATGCCGAGCGCGGCCCCGATGAGCGGCAGCGTGGTCTCGCCGGTGGACTGCACGGCGGCCCAGATGAACAGGGCCGTTTCGATGCCCTCCCGCCCGACGGCGAGGAAGGCGATCAGGACGAGGCCGACGCCGGTGCCGACGACGGAGCGGTCGATGGTGCCGCGGAGGTGGCCGCTCAGGTCGCGGGCCGTGCGCAGCATCCAGAACACCATCCAGGTGACCAGGCCGGTCGCGGCGATGGAGAGCGTGCCGGCGATGGCCGGTTCGGCCGATTCCGGAAGGCTCGCAGTGCCGAACGTGAGCACGGCGCCGATCGTGACGGCGAGGAGAACGGCGAGGCCGACGCCCGTCCAGAGACGGCCGAGCAGGTCGCGGCGGGCGATCTTCACGAGGTAGGCGACGAGAATGGTGACGATGAGGGCACCTTCGAGCCCCTCTCGGAGTCCGATCAGGTAGTTGGCGAGCACGGCACTCCGGTTCTGGTCTGGATACTGATGCAGCATCACGATAGCACGGGGATGGTTAGCCTACCCTTACCGATCACTCCACGATCCTGAGAATCCGCGAGGGTTGCTCCGCGAGGGCGGATGCGCCGCGGCGGCGGTCAGGCGAAGAGGGGGGCGCCGAGGTAGCTGCCGCTCGCGGCGCCGGGCGGGACGGCGAAAAGGGCCGAACCGACATGCCGCACGTACTCGTTCATGGCGTCGTGGCGCGCGAGGGCGAGCTGCACGGCGGTGAACTGCGAGGGACGGCGCTGGTAGCTGATGAAGAACAGCCCGGCCTCGAGCCGGCCGAGGTCGTCGTTGCCGTCCACGAAGTTGTAACCGCGCCGCAGCATCTGCACCCCCTTGTTCTGGGCGGGGTGTGCGAGGCGCACGTGTGAGGCCGTGTCGATCAGCGGGGCGCCGTCCCTGCCGGTGCCGGCGAAGTCAGGCTCCGTGAATTCGCTGCCGCCGGAGAGCGGGGCGCCCTCGCCCTTGGTGCGGCCGATCACGGTTTCCTGTTCGCGCAGTGCGGTGCGGTCCCAGGTCTCGATCGTCATCCGGATCCGCCGGGCGACGAGGTAGGAGCCCCCGGTGAGCCACGCGGGGCCGTCGCCCGCGCCGACCCAGACCTGCTCGTTGACGACGGCCGGCTGTTCGGCCTTGATGTTGGCGGTACCGTCCTTGAACCCGAAGAGGTTGCGCGGGGTGGCCTGGCTCGTGCTCGTCGACGAGGTACGACCGAAGCCGAGCTGCGACCAGCGGATCGCCGCGCGGCCGAAGGCGATCCTGGACAGGTTGCGGATCGCGTGCACTGCGACCTGCGGGTCGTCGGCGCAGGCCTGGACGCAGAGGTCGCCGCCGCTACGCGCGGCATCGAGCTGGTCTCCGGGGAAGTGCGGCAGGTCGACGAGAGCGTCCGGGCGAGCGGATGCGAGGCCGAACCTGTCCTCGCCTTCGCTCGTCGCAAAGAGAGTCGGGCCGAAGCCGACCGTGATCGTCAGGCCAGCCGGAGGCAGCCCGAACGCCTCGCCGGTATCCTCTGGCGGGGCATCGTACGGCCCGTCGACGGCACCGTACCTGCCGATATCGTGACCGGCGGTCAGTGCAGCGGCCGCGGTCGTCCAGTCCCGCAGCAGGGAGATCAGGTCGGCGCGGCTGGCTCCTGGGGTCAGATCGAACGCCGCGAAGTGCAGCCGGTCCTGGGCGGGTGTCACGATGCCGGCCTGGTGCTCCTGGTAGAACGGGTAGACGGTGCTGCCCGCTGCCGGGGCGCCCGCGGCTGCGAGGGCCTGGACCCCGCGGTCCGCGGCGATGCCGATGCCGAAGCCGGCGACACCTGCCCCGGCGAGGCCGAGGAGGCCGCGCCGGGAGATGCCGCGCGGCGGAGCGGCCGGAGCGGCCGGGGTGCCCAGAGTTGTACTCGAGGGAGCCCCGGTGGGCGTTGCGGCGGGGTCGGAGCCCGGAGCGGAACCGCTCGCACCCGTCCCGGTGGCGTTCCTGCCGGCATCCGCGCCTTTAATCACAGGACGAGAGCCGCGGTCAGCCGGCCGAGGGGTTCGGCGAGGGCGTTGACCTGGTCGGCGAGGCCCTTGACAGTGCTGGTGGACAGGTCGGTGTACAGCACGAAGCCGTCGCCGACACGCTGGGCGTCGAGGAGGCTCTGAAGGGCGGCGAAGCGGGTGTCGAGGGTCGCGGCGAGCGCGGCGTCCTTCTGCACGAGGACGTCCCGCACCCCGGCGTAGAGCACCCGGGCGCCGTCGACGTTGGCCTGGAAATCCCAGAGGTCGGTGTGCGACCAGACCTCCTCCTCGCCGGTGACCTTCCCGCTGGCGACCTCGTCGAGGAGGCCGATCGCGCCGTTGGTTTGCTGGGCGAGGGTGAAGGTGAGCGGCTGCACCTTCTCGTTCAGGGTCGCCGTGTCCGTGACGAGCAGTCCGGCCAGGCGGGCGCGCTCGGCGGCCGGGTATGCGGCGAAGCCTGCTTCGGCGCCGGCGGGCCAGAGGTCCTTCTCGATGGCGTGCCAGCCGGTCCAGTCCTGGCCCTCTTCGAGGTCGGCCTCGCGCAGGTCGAGCTTCGGGTCGAGGTCGCCGAAGGATTCGGCGACGGTCTCGACGCGCTCCCAGTGCGCGCGGGTGGCCGCGTAGAGGGTACGGGCGGTGTCATCGTCCCCGGCCGTGTATGCGGCGGCGAACGCGGTGGTCCCCGCGACGAGCTGGCCGATCTGGTCCTTCACGTAGGAGGCGTAGTTGGTGTTGGCGGTGTCGATGCGCGCGGCGAGCTCGGCGCCCCCGGGGGAAGCCGTAGCGGCATCCTCCCCGCCAGCGGCAGCGGCAGCGACGGTGACGGTGAACGCGGCCTGGCCGATGCCGGAACCGGTCATGCCGGGCTTGCACGCCGTGAAGTAGCTGCCGGCACTCAGGTCGACGACGAGAGTGCGGCTGAGGCCAGGGCCGATGTTCTCGGCCTCGCCCACGATGCGGAGCTGGTCGTCGCCGAGGACGTAGAACTCGGTGACCTGGTCTCCGGAGTTCGAGACGGTGAACGTGACGCTGCCGGCGGATGCCATAGAGCCAGACACTGTGCAGGCGGTCGTGCTGCTGTCGACGGTCAAGGCGGCGTGCGTGGCGCCGGGCGCCGAGGCGTTCGGCACGCACCCGGTGAGCGCGAGCGCGGTCACGGCGGCGAGGGCGGCGACGGGAAGGAGTCGGGGCTGCATGGAGTCTTTAGGGGTGGCGAGCGGTGTGGTCGTGGGAGACGAACGGGCCGCCGGGCGGATGCCCGGGGCCGGACATCCGTCGGTGCGGTGCGGGGTGGTCTGTGGCGGTGCGGGGTAGCGAAGGTCGGTGGGGCAGGCGCCCGAACGAATTCGACGGAGTTTTTCGGGTTTTTTGCCCTTTATGCCCCGGCCAGAACCTTTTCGGGCAGAATCTCCGTCGAATCGGTTCGGGGGCGGCGGCCGCCGCGAACCGCGCGGGCGAAGAACGTGAGCGTGGTTCCTACGTAGGCGACCCAGACCAGCAGTTCGAGCCAGGTCGTCGCGGGGGAGAAGTTGAGCGTTCCCTTGAGCAGGGTGCCGTACCAGCTGTCCGGCGGGATCGCGGCGCTCACGTCGAAGGCGATGCTGTTCAGGCCCGGCAGCACCCCGGCTTCCTGCAGGTCGTGCACGCCGTAGGAGAGCACGCCGGCCGCGACGACGATGAGGATGCCGCCGGTCCAGGTGAAGAAGGTCGAGAGGTTGATCCGCAGCATGCCGGAGTAGATCAGCCAGCCGAGGCCCGCTGCCGTGAGGATGCCGAGGAAGGCGCCGAGGAGAGGGAGGGTAGTCTCCCCGGTCGCCTGCACGGCAGCCCAGAGGAACAGGGCCGTCTCGATGCCCTCCCGTCCGACGGCGATGAAGGCGACGACGACCAGTCCCATGCCCGTGCCGAGCAGGGACTTGTCGATGCTGCCGCGCAGGTGGCTCGAGAGGGTGCGTGCGGTGCGGAGCATCCAGAACACCATCCAGGTCACGAGACCCGTCGCTGCGATCGAGAGCAGGCCACCGATCGTTTCCTGCGCCGCAAACGACAGGGTGGAGGTGCCGTAGGTGAGCACGGCGCCGATGCCGAGCGCGAGGAGCACGGCGAGGCCGACGCCCGCCCAGACCCGCGGCAGAACGTCTTTCCGCCCGATCTTGACGATGTAGGCGACGAGGATCGTCACGATGAGTGCGGCTTCGAGGCCCTCACGCAGGCCGATCAGATAATTTGCGAGCACGGTTTCCTGGTCTTCGAGAGCGGTCGAGGTTGGTAAGGCTATCCTTACTCGAGCGACTCTACCGGCGGTCGGCCGGAATTGTCCAGTTATTATTCTGGGGTGGGTGTCCGCCAATCCGACCCTGGGGAGCTCATCGATGGTCATGTCCGGCAGCGCAGAACGTGTCGTCTTCGTGCACGACCGGCCCGGCGATGAGGCCTGGTTCACCGGAGGCACCATCGCCCGCCTGCGCGGCGATGACGCAGAGGTCGTCGTGCTCTTCGGTGTCCGGGCGCCGGGGAACGACGGCGACAGCACCTCGGGGGTGAGCTCCGACGTGCGTGCTGCACTCTCCGCACTCGGGGTCGGCGACTGGCGCTTCCTGCCCGTCTCAGCCGACCCGGCTGCGGCCCTGCGCGCCGTGCTCGAGGAGGTCAGGGCGACGGCGATCGTGATCGGCGCCCGCAGCGAGCTGCTCCAGGCCGCCGCAGCGGATGCCGCACACGCATCCCGCGTGCCGGTCTTCGTGAGCCGCGGGGTCACCGAGGCCATCGGGCAGCGGATCGTCGCGATCGACGTCAGCGATCACCTCGAGCAGAAGCTCGCCGCCCTCTCCGCATACTCCGACCGCTGGACCGTGGACGGACGCGTCGTTTCGGCCGTCCGGCCGGGGGACCCGGCCGGGTCGGTGACGGGAACAGAGACCTACCTGAGGTCCACTCCGCCGCCGGCCGCGGCCGCAGATCGGGCCGCGGCATCCGGCGCCCAGGCACCCCAGCCCGGAGCGGACCCGGAGAGCGCGGCGAAGCAGTCGTCCCCGGCGGACTTGGCGGACGCGGCGGACGCGGCGAATCCGGCGGGCCCGGCAGACCCGGCGCCGGCCGGCGCCTTCGCGACCGGAGCGCTGCGCGCCGTCGCGAGCCTCTTCGCGCTCGCCGCCGGCGTCGTCTTCGGGGTGCTCGGCACGGTGGCGCACCAGGCCACCGTCGTGCTCGGCCCCGTCACCCTGCCCGTCGGTCTCGTTCTCGCCACCCTGGCGGCGAGCGCCCTCCTCGTCGGCCTCCGGCTCGTGCTCGACGACCGGGTGGTCGTGCTCGCGTGCACGATCGGCCTCGTCGGATCGATCTTCCTGTTGTCGCTGAAGAGCACGGGCGGTTCCGTGCTCGTGCCCGCCGGCCTGGCCGGCACTCTGTGGACGGTGCTGCCGACCCTCGTCGCCTCGCTCGTGCTGGCCTGGCCGCGGCTCCCGCAGCGGAGGGGCCGGTCCGGCCAGGGCGCGTGAGCCACAACGCCTGAGCTACGGCGCCTGAGCCACGACGCCTGAGCCACGACGCCTGACCCGGGGCGCTTGACCTAGACTGGACGTTCAGCTCGTGAAGGGAGCTCCCCGCTCGTGACCTATGTCATTGCCCTGCCGTGTGTCGACGTGAAAGACCGCGCCTGCGTGGACGAATGCCCGGTCGACTGCATTTACGAGGGCGACCGTTCCCTCTACATTCACCCGGACGAATGCGTCGACTGCGGTGCCTGCGAACCGGTCTGCCCCGTTGAGGCCATCTACTACGAGGACGACGTCCCCGAGCAGTGGGCCGAGTACTACAAGGCCAACGTCGAATTCTTCGATGACATCGGGTCTCCCGGCGGCGCCGCGAAGGTCGGCGTGATCCACAAGGACCACCCGATCATCGCCGCCCTGCCCCCGCAGGTCTGACCGGTCGTGCTCAAGCCGCTCCCTGACTACCCGTGGGACCAGATGGCGCCGTTCGCGGCCCAGGCCCGCGCGCACGCCGACGGCATCGTCGACCTTTCGATCGGCTCGCCCGTCGATCCGACCCCCGACGTCGTGCGCACCGCCCTCGCTGAGGCGACGGATGCGCACGCGTACCCGCAGACCGTCGGCACGCCTGAGCTGCTGGCCGCGATCGTCGACTGGTATGCGCGCCGTCGCGGGGTCGCCGGGCTTTCGCCCGCCAACGTGCTCCCCACGATCGGTTCCAAGGAACTCGTCGCCCTCCTGCCCTTCATGCTCGGCGTCGGCGAGGGGGACACCGTCGTGCACCCGCTCGCGGCCTACCCCACCTACGCGATCGGCGCCGCGATGGCCGGATGCGACGCGCTCGCCTCAGACGACCCGGCTGCGTGGCCGGCCACGACGAAGCTCATCTGGCTGAACAGCCCGGGAAACCCCGATGGCCGCGTGTTGTCGGTGTCCGAGTTGCGTGCCGCCGTCGCGCGCGCGCGGGACCTCGGGGCCGTCATCGTGTCCGATGAGTGTTACGCCGAGCTCGGCTGGGCAGGACCCTGGGCGTCCAAGCCGATTCCCAGCATCCTCGACCCGCGCGTGATCGGCACCGACCGGCGCAACGTGCTCGCGATCTACTCCCTCAGCAAGCAGTCCAACATGGCCGGCTACCGCGGCGCCTTCGCGGCCGGCTGCGCCGACGTGCTCGCCCGGGTGCTCACCGTGCGGAAGCACGCCGGCCTGATGCTCCCGCAGCCGCTCCAGGCCGCGATGGTGGCCGCCCTCGGCGACGACGCCCACGTGGCGGCCCAGCGTGAACGGTACCGGGGCAGGCGTGCCGTGCTGCTTCCGGCGATCGAGGCCGCCGGGTACCGGATCGACCGGAGCGAGGCCGGCCTCTACCTGTGGGCGACGAAGGGGGTCGACTGCTGGATGTCGATCGCCGAACTCGCCGGCCTCGGCATCCTCGCCGGGCCGGGATCCTTCTACGGGGACGGGTACCCGCAGCACGTTCGTTTCTCGCTGACGGCTACGGATGAGCGCATCCACGCAGCCGCCGCTCGGCTCCGGTCGCTAGAGTAGCAACTGCCCACGGTGTACCCGGAGCGGGCAACATCGACATTCTTGTGGCACTCCTCCCGTGAAACTGCCGAAAGTTTGGCGGATGCAACAGTAGGTGGTGGGGCCGATTAGGCTGTATCCGCTTGGACGTCTCCAGCCACACCGGTGTGCCATGGCGGCCACCCCCAGTCCGTAAGGCAGTGATTCAGTGACACTCAGTGATATTCAGGGAGGCGCCGTGAGCGACGTCGTACAGCGAACACCGTCCATCGACCCGCTGGGGGCGACCCTCGCCTTCCCAGGGGGCATCGCCGAGTTTCCGATCGCCCATGGGACCGAAGGCCCCTCCGGCATCGACATCTCGACACTGACCAGGCAGACCGGGCTCATCACCCTGGACTCCGGCTTCGTGAACACCGCCGCGACCCGTTCGGCGATCACGTACATCGACGGCGGCAAGGGCATCCTGCGCTACCGCGGCTACCCGATCGAACAGATTGCCCAGAACTCCAACTTCCTCGAGACCGCGTGGCTGCTCATCTACGGCGAGCTGCCGAGCGCCGGCGAACTCGAGGCCTTCGACAAGCGCATCCGCAAGCACACCCTGCTGCACGAGGACATGCGCCGCTTCTTCGACGTGCTGCCGTTCAACGCGCACCCGATGTCCGTGCTCGCCTCCGGCGTCTCCGCGATGGCCGCGTACTACCAGGACTCGCTCGACCCGAACGACCCCGAGCAGGTCGAAATCGCCACGATCCACCTGCTCGCCAAGCTTCCGGTGATGGCCGCGTACGCCCACAAGAAGAGCGTCGGGCAGGCCTTCCTCTACCCGGACAACTCCCTCGGCTACGTCGACAACTTCCTCAAGCTCATCTTCGGGACCCTCGCTGAGCCCTACGAAGTCGATCCCGTGGTGAGCAAGGCGCTCGAGCGCCTGCTGATGCTGCACGAAGACCACGAGCAGAACGCCTCGACATCGACTGTGCGCCTCGTCGGCTCCACCGAGGCCAACCTCTTCGCCTCCGTCTCCGCCGGCATCAGCGCGCTCTCCGGCCCACTGCACGGCGGCGCGAACGAGGCCGTGCTCAAGATGCTCGGCGAGATCAGGGCCTCCGGCGAGAGCGTTGAGAAGTTCGTCGAACGGGTCAAGAACAAGGAGCAGGGCGTGCGCCTGATGGGCTTCGGCCACCGGGTCTACAAGAACTACGACCCGCGCGCGACCCTCGTCAAGGAGAGCGCCGACGAGGTGCTCGCCGCCCTCGGTGTCAAGGACGACCTCCTCGACATCGCCAAGGAGCTCGAGCACATCGCCCTCAACGACGACTACTTCCGCGAGCGCAAGCTCTACCCCAACGTCGACTTCTACACCGGCGTCATCTATAAGGCGATGGGCTTCCCGACGAGCATGTTCACGGTCCTTTTCGCCGTCGGCCGCCTGCCCGGCTGGGTCGCGCACTGGCGCGAGATGAACGCGGACCCGACCACGAAGATCGGCCGCCCGCAGCAGTTGTACACGGGCTCCCCGGCCAGGGACTTCCCCCGCCGTTAGCCCTCACCGGCCGCCGTCGTACAAGCGGATGCCCGTCACGCCACCGCGCGACGGGCATCCGCTTTCGTCGTACCAGGGCTAGGCGTGCAGCTGCTCGTTCAGGACGATGCCGTTCCCGCTTCGGGCGAGCACCTCGACGGCGCCCGACATCGAGTTGCGTCGGAAGAGCAGGTTCGGTACCCCGGACAGCTCGACGGCCTTCATCGTCTGCATGCGGCCGTCGGCGGTGCGCGGCTGGTCGGGCAGGGACACCTTCGTGCCGGCCGTGACGTAGAGCCCGGCCTCGACGACGGAATCGTCGCCGATCGAGATGCCGATGCCGGAGTTCGCGCCGAGCAGGGCGCGTTCCCCGATGCGCACGCGCTCGGTGCCGCCGCCGGACAGGGTGCCCATGATCGAGGCGCCGCCGCCGATGTCAGCGCCGTTGCCGACGACGACCCCCTGCGAGATGCGCCCCTCGACCATGGAGACGCCGAGGGTGCCAGCGTTGAAGTTCACGAAGCCCTCGTGCATGACCGTGGTGCCGGGGGAGAGGTAGGCGCCGAGGCGGACCCTGGAGGCATCCGCGATTCGCACCCGGTCTGGCGTGACGTAGTTCAGCAGCGGCGGGAACTTGTCCACGCCGCTGGCCTGGATGCCCGCGCGCTGCAATGCCGGCCGCAGCCGGTCGAAGTCGGCGGGCAGCATCGGGCCGGCGTTCGTCCACACCACGACGGGCAGGTGGCCGA
The DNA here is from genome assembly GCF_035984545.1 of Cryobacterium sp. GrIS_2_6. NCBI lineage: Bacteria > Bacillati > Actinomycetota > Actinomycetes > Micrococcales > Microbacteriaceae > Cryobacterium > Cryobacterium sp. GrIS_2_6. Next base: position 2,113,327 of record NZ_JAXCHP010000001.1, on the reverse strand, counting down.
AGATGCCCTCGAGGTTGATGCTGTTGGGCGTGACGAGCAGGTGCGAGAGCAGGTGCAGCCGCAGGTAGGCATCCGCAGTGCCGGCCGGGGGTGCGGTGAGGTCGATCTCGATCGTCACGGTCTCGAGGTGCACGGCACGCCGCGGGTCCGCCCCGGTGAGTTCGGTGACTGAGGCGGGCACGATCCACGGGTCGCGGCCGGCGGGCAGCGAGCCGAGCAGGGGAGCGGGGAACCAGGTGTCGAGGACCGTGTTGTCCTCGGCGACGGTGGCCAGGCCGTAGCCCCAGGCTGTGGTGGGGACGGCGGACTGCGGGGACTCTGTCTCGGTCATTCCTCTAGATTAGTAGAGTGCCTTCGTCCCCCCAGCCCGTGTCCCTGCCCGCATCTCCGCCGGTGAACCCGTACGTGAACCCCGCACCGGATGCAGCCGGCGCCCGCCGCGCCGGCCGGCTCGACCTGGCCGCGTCCTCCGTTTCGATCACGCAGGCGATCTGCGACATCGAGTCCGTCTCCGGTGACGAGACCCCCCTAGCGGACGCCGTCGAGCAGGCGCTCACGGGACTCGCGCACCTCGAGGTCATCCGCGACGGTGACACGGTCGTCGCCCGCACCCGGCTTGGCCGCGACCGGCGGGTCATCATCGCCGGCCACCTCGACACCGTCCCGGTCAACGACAACCTGCCGACCCGGTTCGAGACCGTCGACGACGTCCCGCACCTCTGGGGCCGCGGCACGGTGGACATGAAGGCCGGCGTCGCCGTTCAGCTGAAGCTCGCCGCCGAGCTGACAGACCCCGGGCTCGACGTGACCTGGATGTGGTACGACCACGAGGAGGTCTCCGACGAGCTCAACGGCCTCGGCCGACTCGCCCGGAACCGCCCGGACCTCTTCGCGGGCGACTTCGCCATCCTCGGCGAACCGAGCAACGGCCAGGTCGAGGGCGGCTGCAACGGCAACCTTCGGGTCGAGGTGCGCACCCACGGGCTGCGCGCGCACTCCGCCCGTAGCTGGGTGGGCGAGAACGCCATCCACAAGGTCGCACCGATCCTCGCCATCCTCGCCGACTACGAGCCACGCGCCGTCGAGGTCGAAGGCCTCGTCTACCGGGAAGGCCTGAACGCCGTCGGAATCAGCGGCGGCATCGCCGGCAACGTCATCCCCGACGAGTGCATGGTGCACATCAACTACCGCTTCGCCCCGAGCCGCAGCTCCGCGGAGGCGCTCGAGCACGTGCGCGAACTGTTCGCCGGGTACGAGATCACCGTCGTCGACCGCGCGGAGGGCGCGCGCCCGGGGCTCGACGCCCCGCTCGCGCAGGAATTCCTCGCCTTCGTCGGAGCCGAAGCCCGGCCCAAGTACGGCTGGACGGACGTTGCCCGGTTCTCCGCCCTCGGCATCCCGGCCGTCAACTACGGGCCCGGCGACCCGCTCAAGGCCCACGCCGACGACGAGCGCGTCGCCGTGCACCAGATCACGGACTGCGAGGACGCCCTCAGGTCCTGGCTGACCGCCGACCCGAGCCGGAAGCTCTAGCCCATGGCCGCGGAGGCCCCGCCTCGTCCTCCGAGGGGGAGACCGCCGCGCCCGGTGCGCGGGACGTCGCCCACGCCGAGGGTCCTGCCGTCCCAGGCGGTGCACCGGATGCTGCCGGACCGCTGGCGGTCCCGCGCCCGGCTGGCCCCGTGGTGGGCCGGTGTCGCCGGCATCTGGGTGCTGTCCCGCGTTGTGACGACCACCCTCGTCCTGATCCTGGCGCGCGTCCAGGGCGCGAACCCGTGGACCGGCGCCAGCCCGGATTACTTCGACTTCGCCAATATCTGGGACGCCCGCTGGTACAACATCGTCGCAGTGTCCGGCTACCCGGCGGTGCTGCCCGTCACGAGCACCGGCCACATCGGCGAGAACGCCTGGGCGTTCCTGCCTGGCTACCCCGCCGTCGTGCGGGTTGTGACGTTCGTCACCGGGGCGCCGTGGGCACCGGCCGGCGTCGTCGTCTCGCTCGCCTTCAGCCTCGGGGCCACCCTGGTCTTCTACCGGCTGATGCTGCGCGTCCAGGGGCGCGGCACCGCACTCTTCGCCGTCGTGCTGTTCTGCGTCGCGCCCCTGACCCCGATCCTGCAGTTCGGCTACGCCGAGGCGATGTACCTGTTCTTCCTCACCCTCGCCCTCCTGCTGCTGCTCGAACGGCGCTACGTGCTGCTGTTCCCCGTGGTCACGGTGATGGCGTTCACCCGGCCCAGCGGCCTCGCCTTCGCCCTCGCACTCGGGTTCCACATCGTGCATCGCTGGCTGACCCGTCGCAGCGACCCGTTCCCAGCTGCAGAACGCGTCACCGCGGCATCCGTCACCGTCTTCAGCGCCCTCAGCGGCTTCGCCTGGCCGCTCATCGCCTGGATCGCGACCGGCTCGGCGACCGCGTACACCGACACCGAGCTCGCCTGGCGGTCCTCGTACATCGGATACCAGCAACTCGTGCCCTTCACGGCCTGGTTCCAGGGCGGGATCTGGTGGTTCGGCACACCGCTCGGCATCATCGTGGTGCTCGCGCTCGTCGTCGGCTTCGCCGTCCTACTGTTCACTCCCGCGGTCCGCCGGCTCGGCGTGGACCTGAGGTTCTGGCTCGCCGCATACGGGCTCTACCTCTTCGCGGTCTTCTTCCCCCAGTCGAGCACCTTCCGGCTCCTGATGCCGATGTTCCCGGTGCTCGGCGCGATCGCTCAGCCGAAACGGCTCTGGTACCGGATCGGGATCGTGGTGCTGTGCGTCCTCGGCCAGTGGGGGTGGCTGCTGATCTGCTGGGGCGTCGACGGCGCGGACTGGACGCCGCCCTAACCGTGCGCGACCGCCTTCGTTACCCGCCCGGACCTCGTGAATTTTCGTCTCGGGCCGCGATGGTCGATAATAGAAGTTCAGACGAATGAGTGGAAGGGGAGTTCATGGCGGCCATGAAGCCACGGACCGGAGACGGGCCAATGGAGGCTGTAAAAGAGGGGCGCCTGATCATTGTGCGTGTTCCGCTCGAGGGCGGAGGACGACTCGTCGTCTCTGTGAACGACGCGGAAGCCAAGGAGCTTCACGATGCACTCGCCGGCGTAGTACGCCCGATTGCCTAGCGTCGGAGATCACGTCTCCACCTCGTAATCGAAGAGAATTACGGATCGGCCGTGCAGCCCTGCTGCACGGCCGATCTTTTTCGTGCCGGTGCGCTACGCGCGGAGCTTGGTGATCTGCAGCAGGCCGTCGCCGACGGGCGACAGGGCGCTGATCACGGCAGTCGAACCGCTGATCTCGCTCAGCAGGGTGCGGAAGCCGGTGGCGATCTCGTCGCGCTGCGCCGGGTTCGCGACGCGGCCGCGCCAGAGGGCATGGGCCACGAGCACGGTTCCGCCCGGCCGGGCCAGGCGCAGCCCGTGCTCGACGTATTCGATGACCGACTGCGGGTCGGCGTCGATGAAGACGATGTCGTACGAATTCTCGTTCATCCGGGGGAGGACATCCGCTGCCTTGCCCGTGATCAGCCGTACCCGATTCGCCGGGATCTTCGCCTCCGTGAACAGGGCGCGGGCGTGCTGCTGGTGGTCGACCTCGGTGTCGATCGAGGTGAGGGTCGCCCCTGGCGCCCCGGTCAGGAGCCAGATGCCGGAGACGCCGGCTCCCGTGCCGACCTCGAGGATGCTGCGTGCTCCGGTCGCTGCGGCGATCACGGCCGATTGGGCACCGACCGCCGGGGAGATCGCGTCGATGCCGAGCTCGAGCGACTGCTGGCGCGCCCGGATGACGGCCTCGCTCTCAACGACCGAGTCGTCGGAAAATTTCCAGTTCAAATCTTTGTCAGACACGGTGCAACTCCAGTTTTGTATGGGTCCAGCTTAAGGGGGCTCCCCGCCGGTCGGCGGAGGCCCCGCCGCGCGTTATCCTCAACCTATGCTTGGTTTGACGTTCGAGAAGCTCCTCCTGGTCGGGATCGTCGCCGTCTTCCTGCTCGGACCCGAGAAGCTTCCCCACTATGCGGCCCAGCTCGCGCGGCTCGTCCGGCAGCTCCGGGACCTGGCCAACGGCGCCAAGGAACGCATGCGCGACGAGATGGGCCCCGAATTCGACGACGTCGACTGGAAGAAGCTCGATCCGCGCCAGTACGACCCGCGCCGGATCATCCGTGAGGCCCTCGTCGAGGATGAACCGGTCAAGGAGCAGTCCGCCGTCGTGTCCCGGGTGTCGCCGAACCCGAACGGCGCGTACCTGTCGAGGAAGCGGGCGAAGGAGAACGCTCTCGCGCCGGCGGAACCCGCTCCGTTCGACTCGGAGGCCACGTAGGCACCCGGCAACGGCCGTCCGCTCAGGCACGGGCCTGCACGGGCCGTTCTGCGCCGAGCTGAGCCGCGAGCGCGTTCGCCGATGCGCGCAACCGCAGCGTGAGCGCGCCGAGTTCGGCTGTTCCCCACTCCCCGATCACGGCGACACCGAGGGCGGCGATCACGCCGGGCGCCCGCACCGGGACCGCGAGGCACGCGTTGCCGTGGGCCGCGCCCTGGTGCGTGCAGCGGGCATCCGCCGGGCGGGGGAGCGTGACCGTGCCATAGAGGTGCGTTGCCGTGTGTGTGTCGGCGGGCGTGCCCGCGTTCGTCACGCTCGCCGGGCTTGCCAGGTGCGCAGCGTTCGCACCGTTCGCGGCATATGCGGCATGGGCCGCGTGCGCGGCGGGGATGCCACGTGTGTCTGGCGCCCCTGGCGCAGCGTGGGCACCCGGCGGACGGCCGTGCGCGGCGAGGAAGTCGGCGCGCTGCTCGCGGCTGAGCTGGGCGAGGATCTGGCGTCCGAGTGCCGAGGCGTGCGGGCTGGCGCTGAGCCCTGTCCACGGCTCGGATCTCGGGATGCCCGCGGCGTCGACGATGTCGATGAGGTCCACCCTCCCGTCGCTGAAGCGCGCGAGGTACGCCGTCGCGCCGTTCTCCCCGGCAACCTGGCGGAGGGTGTGGCGCACCCGGGCGAGAAAGACGCCGGCGTCTGCGTCGCGGAGGCTCGGGAACCGGAGCCCGAGGACGAGGCCGTCGGGCTCCGCGCCGAGATATCCCTCGTGCACGAGGGTCCTGGTCAGGTTGTACGCCGTGCCGAGGCTGAGCCCCGTGGCTTGGGCGACCGCCTTGACGGGCATCGGCCGGGGGGCGCCCGAGACGATGTCGACGATCCTGAGGGCGCGCTGGACCGAGGAAATGAGGGTGCGGTGTTCCAGCGCCATCCCGCTCCTAACCTGTCGCCCGCGACTGTTCGGAACAGGATAGACAGACTCGCCCGCGCCGGATAGAGCCATCCGGGTCGTTCTGGCTCCTAGGCTGTCATCACGCGAACGAAAGGTCGGGGATGGCGAAGAAGAAACCCACACCAGGCAGGATCCGCAAGGCCGAATACAACGCCGAGCTGCGCAGGCTGCAGACGGAGCTCGTCGCGATGCAGGAGTGGGTGCGCGAGTCGGGCGCCCGTATCGTCGTGATCTTCGAGGGCCGGGACGCCGCGGGCAAGGGCTCGGCCATCAAGCGGGTCACCGAGTACCTGAATCCGCGGATCGCCCGGATCGTGGCGCTGCCGGTGCCGACAGACCGTGAGCGTGGCCAGTGGTATTTCCAGCGGTACATCGAGCACCTGCCGTCGACGGGGGAGATCGTCCTGATGGACCGCTCCTGGTACAACCGGGCCGGCGTCGAACGCGTGATGGGGTACTGCTCCCCCGACGAGTACCGCCGGTTCCTGCACCAGGCACCCCTCTTCGAGCGGATGCTGGTCGAAGACGGGATCCTCCTCGTCAAGTATTGGTTCTCCGTCTCCGACCACGAGCAGGAGGCCCGGTTCCGCTCGAGGCTCAAGGACCCGATGCGGCGCTGGAAGCTCTCGGAGACCGACCTGCTCTCGATCACGAAGTGGGTGGACTACTCCAAGGCCAAGGATGAGATGTTCGTGCACACGGACATCGCCGAGGCGCCCTGGTGGGTCGTCGAGAGCGAGGACAAGCTCGCGGCCAGGCTCAACATGATCAACCATCTGCTCTCGATCGTGCCGTACGAGCACCGTGAACCGCCGCGGGTCTCGATTCCGCATCGGCCGCAGGGCGCCGACTACGAGCGTCCGCCGCGCGAACTCAACCGCACCGTCCCCGACCATGCGGCTACGCTCGGTGGCGACAGTGACGCGTCCGGATAGCAGCTGCCCAGCGGCGGGGGATTCGTCCGTTAGAGTATGCCATCCGGGGGGGGGGGGGGGGGGGGGGGAGCTCATGGGTATGTTGTTGTACGGCAGTCCAGGAATTGTGGTCAGTTTTGAGGATCGTGCTCTGATGCACCTGCAGATCGTCATTACGACAAAACTGCGGCGCAGGGAGAGCTTTATCTTTTCGTGGACGGAGTCGGCCGATGACGAGACCGAGAGCGGGCGCAGCGCCATCTGGCTCGACGCCAGCAGCACACTGTATTACCGCTATTCGGTCAGCCGGGTGCCGAAAATCAACCGGGACTGGATCGAGCGGCTGATGGTGTCTGCGAACAGCGCAGGCGGCCTGTTCTTCTCCGTGGAACCTCCGCCGGTGCTCCCTGTCCTGAAATCACGATCCTGACACTCGTTCCACGGCCGTTCGCTCCTGGCTCGCCTGCTCGTTCCTGACGCACTCACGTTTTGGGTGGTGCACCCGCTCGTGCACGTGCTGCCCCTCGTCGGATCCGGCGGTTGGGTGGTCGTGGCGGAGCAGGTCGCATTCACCGTTGCCAACATCGTCGCCAAGATCTGGTTCGGCGGAGTGCTGCACCGGATCGCGAAGCTCCGGACCGCCGGGGACGTCCGTGCGGGCAGCGACGTTCACCCGGAGGCGATCCGGATCTCCTCGGTCAAGCAGTCCGATGCCGGGAAGCCGCGCGAGGTCTACCTCGGGTGCGGCCGTGCACCTGCGGCGTCCGCAGCCGCCGACGAGTATGGCCGCACCGACCTCGAACCCTGGAGTCCTTCGGGCACCCCACGCCCCGCCGAGAGCCACCTTTCGGGTCAAGAGTCACCTGCGGAAAGGTCACTCTCGACCGGAAAGGTGATGGCTACGTGAGGGTTATTTGAGGGAGACGCCGAGGCTGCGGCCGGAGAGGCCGCGGGCGCGGGAGAACAGCCGCTCGGCGACCGCGTCGATCGCCAGGGCCGCCGGGTCGAGCGGGTCGCTCAGCACGACCGGGCGACCGTCGTCGCCGCCGGTGCGGAGCGGCACGCTGAGCGGGACGCTCGCCAGGAGCGGCACCGGCGTGTCCTGGCCGGCCGAGAGCCGTCGCGCGACCTCGGCGCCGCCGCCTGCGCCGAAAAGCTCGAGCAGGCTTCCGTCCGGCTGGAGGGCGCCGGACATATTCTCGATGACGCCGAAGATGGTCTGCCCGGTTTGGCGGGCGACGACGCCGCTGCGTTCGGCGATGTCCGCCGCGGCGGGCTGCGGGGTCGTCACGACGATGACCTCGGCCTGGGGCAGCAGCTGGCCGATCGAGATCGCGACGTCGCCGGTGCCGGGCGGCAGGTCGAGCAGGAGCACGTCGAGGTCGCCGAAGTAGACCTCGGTGAGGAACTGGGTGATCGTACGGTGCAGCATCGGCCCGCGCCAGGCGACCGCGACGCCGCCGTCCTCCACGAACATGCCGATCGAGATGACCTTCACGTCGTAGTTGATCGGCGGCAGGATCATGTCGCCGACCCTGGTCGGTTTGACGGCGGTCCCCTTGGCGCCGTCGACGCCTGGCGTGACGAGGCCGAGCAGACCGGGAATGGAGAAACCATAGACATCCGCGTCGACGACGCCGACCTTGAGGCCGCGGCCGGCGAGCGCGACGGCGAGGTTCGCGGTGATCGTCGACTTGCCGACGCCGCCCTTGCCGCTCGTGACGAGATAGACCCGGGTGAGGGAGCCCGCACCGAACTGCGTCGTGCGCGCGGCCGCGCCGCCGCGGAGTTTCTCTGTCATCGTGCGGCGCTGCTCACGGGTCATCACGCCGACCGACACGGTCACGTGCCCTGCACCGGCGACGGACTCGGCCGTCTCGAGCACGTCCCGTTCGATCTGGCGGGCGGCGGGGCATCCGGCGATCGTGAGCAGGAGGTCGACGGTGGTGTGCCCGTTCCCGGTGTGCACCCCGGCGACCATGCCGAGCTCGGTGATCGGCTTGCGGATCTCCGGGTCGATCACCCGGGAGAGCGCAGCGCCGACCCGGGCGTCGATCCCGGCGGGTTCGGCGGTTGCCGCGCCCGGCGACAGGGGCGAGTCAGCGGCCAATCGGGGGTCGCTCCTCGATGGTCCTGGCGGATGCCGGGGGTGGGGCGGGCGCTGCCGGTGCGACTGCTTCCGCCGGCGCGGCCGAGGGCTCGATGCCGCTGGCCGTCGCCTGGGCCGTCGCGGCCGCCCGGTCCTGGCCGGCCTCGCGGTCGTGGTCGTGGTCGTGGTCGATTTCCCGCTCGCGGTCGCCTTTCCGGGAGCGTTTGCGGCTGCGTTTCTCCTCGTCCTCACGCTGTTCGAGGTTCTCGAGGAGGGCACGGAGTTCGCTGCGGAGGAAGTCGCGGGAGGCGAGGTCCTTCATGCCGAGGCGGAGGGCGACGACCTCGCGGGCGAGGTACTCGGTGTCGGCGAGGTTGCGTTCGGCGCGCTGCCTGTCCTGTTCGAACTGGACCCGGTCGCGGTCGTCCTGACGGTTCTGCGCGAGCAGGATCATCGGAGCGGCATAGGAGGCCTGCATCGAGAGCACGAGGGTGAGTGCGATGAAGCCGAGTGCGACGGAGTCGAAGCGCCATGCGATCGGAGCGAGGGTGTTCCAGCCCATCCAGAAGACCACGAAAAGCGTGAGTCCGAGCAGGAACCACGGGGTGCCCATGCCGCGGGCGATGGCCTCTGTCAGCCGGCCGAAGCGGTCGCTCGACGGCCGGTCGCGGTTGCGGTTGCGGTTCCTGGTGCGGGAAAGGGGAGCCACGCGCAGGCCCTTGGGCGAGTCGAGGCGCTGATCCGAGCGATCACTTCGGGCCATTGCCGGTCCTCCGTCCGTGTGGCAGCGGGATGCTTCCCGTCTTCAGCTCGCTGCGGGCGGCTGCCCGGCGGCGTACATCGTCATTGCCGTCGTGACTTCGCCAGTCGTCGGGCAACAGGTAGTCGAGGACATCGTCAATTGTCACCACCCCGACGAGTCGGTGGTTGTCGTCGACAACGGGAACGGAGACGAGGTCGTAGCTCGCGAGGATCCGGGTGACCTCCGCGGCTGAGGTGTCTGCGGTGACGGGGTCGAGACCCTGGTCGAGGAGCGTGCCGAGGCGCTCGTGCGGCGGGTAGCGCAGCATCCGCTGGAAATGCACCATGCCGAGGAAACGGCCGGTCGGCGGCTCGTAGGGCGGGAGGGTGACGCAGATCGCTGCTCCGAGCGCGGGGGCGAGGTCGTGGCGGCGGATGAGGGCGAGGCCCTCTGCGACGGTCGCGTCGGCGGAGACGATGATGGGCTCCGTCGTCATCAGTCCGCCGGCCGTGTCCGGCGCGTAGGTGAGCAGGAAGCGGACGTCGTCGGCTTCCTCCGGCTCCATCAGGTCGAGCAGCTGCTCGCCGTGTTCCTCCGGCAGTTGGGCGATGAGGTCGGCCGCGTCGTCCGGCTGCATGTGGTCGAGCACGTCGGCGGCGCGGGCATCGCCGAGCCGGGTGAGGATGGCGACCTGTTCGGTCTCTGGCATCTCCTCGAGGACGTCGGCGAGGCGGCCGTCGGGAAGCTCGCTCGCGACCTCGTGCATCCGCTCTGGGGGAAGGTCGAGCATGGTGTTGGCGAGGTCGGCGGGCTTGAGGTCGGAATAGGTCGCGATGAGCTGCTCGGCGGACTGGGCCTGGCCGACGGTGGTCTTCTCGCGGACGTCGCTCCAGGTGGCGAATGTCGTCGCGCCCTTCGCGAAGAGGGACACGCTCGCCTTGGGACGGCGGACGAAGAGCTGGGCGATTTCCCAGGCTCCCTGCTTGGTCTCCTCGATCGACACGTCCTCGACGGTCGCCTCGCCGGAGCCGTCGTTGAAGATGACCTCGCGTCCCAGGAGCTCCGCAATGACGCGGACCTCGCCGCCGCGCTGTTCGAAGCGGCGCACGTTGATCAGGCCGGTCGTGATGATCTGGCCGGAGCCGATGCTCGTGACCCGGCTCATCGACACGAAGACGCGGCGCTTGCCCGGGATTTCCACAATGAGTCCGACCGCGAGGGGCGGATCGTCTTTTCGGTAGACCACGAGCACGTCACGGACCTTGCCGACGCGATCGCCCGCGGGGTCGAAGACTGAACACCCGGCCAATCGGGCGACGAAGACTCTGGTGGCAGTCACGTTACAAATGTAGGCCACCTGCGGCCCTTCGGCGTGCTGTGGAAGAATGGCGGTATGAGCAATCAGAACCCTTTTGGCAATCGCGGTCCGGCCCTGTTCCCGGTTTTACCCAAGGGCGAGGTGCTCGCGACCTATGAGACGTACGCCGAGGCGCAGGCCGCGGTCGACACCCTGGCGAAGGCCGATTTCCCGGTGAAACAGCTCTCGATCGTCGGCAACGACCTCAAGACCGTCGAGCGGGTCACCGGGAAACTGACCTGGGGGCGCGTCGCCCTCGCCGGTGCGGCCTCCGGCGCCTGGCTCGGAATCTTCTTCGGCCTGTTGTTCTTCATCTTCTCACCGACAGGGGCGGGACTGCCCTTCGTCCTCGCTGCGGTGCTGATGGGCGCCGGCTTCGGGATGCTGTTCGGTGTTGTGAGCTACGCGCTCAACCGCAGGCGCCGGGACTTCACCTCGACGATGCAGGTGATGGCGAGCAACTACCAGATCATCGTCGAGGCCGTGCTCGTGAACAAGGCGCGCAACCTCCTGCACGGCACAGTGGAACCCGTCGCGGACAGGTTTGTCGATCCGGAGCCTGCCCAGCCGGAGCCCTCGGCCCCGGCGGCCCGTCCGGAGCAGCCCGCCCCGCCGTACGGCCAGTTCGCCCCTCCGGCAGTCGCCCCCGCCCCGGAGGCCTCGCCCACCGCATCCGCCGACTAGCCGCAGCGCCACAGTCCACGCAGGCTCGCGAAAGCGGGTGAATCGTCGGTTTGACCGTGTGAGAACGACGATTCACCCGCTTTCGCGGCGGGTGAGGCGGGTCAGGCGGTGAGAGAGGCGATCCAGGCCTCGACGTCGTCGGCGGTGCGAGGGATGCCGACGGACAAGTTTTCGGCGCCGGTCGCCGTGATCAGCACGTCGTCCTCGATGCGGACACCGATGCCGCGGAACTCGAACGGCACGGTGAGGTCGTCCGGCTGGAAGTACAGGCCCGGTTCGATCGTGAAGATCATCCCGGCCTCGATCACGCCGTCCAGGTACATGTCGCGTCTGGCCTGGGCGCAGTCGTGCACGTCGATGCCGAGGTGATGGCTCGTGCCGTGCACCATGTACCGGCGGTGCTGCCCGTTCTCCGGCTTGAGTGCCTCCTCGGCGGTGACAGGGAGCATGCCCCACTCCGCGGTCCGGCGGGCGATGACCGCCATGGCTGCGGCGTGCACCTCACGGAAGATCGCGCCGGGCTTGGCCACGGCGAACGCGGCATCCGCTGCCTCGCGCACGGCCTCGTACACGCGACGCTGCACAGGGGAGAAGGTGCCGTCGACGGGAAGGGTGCGGGTGACGTCAGCGGTGTAATAGCTGTCGACCTCGATACCCGCGTCGAGCAGGATCAGGTCGCCCGGGTTGAGCGGGCCGTCGTTGCGGGTCCAGTGCAGGATGCACGCGTGCGGACCGGAGGCCGCGATCGTGTCGTACCCGACCGCGTTCCCGTCGGAGCGGGCGCGGGTGTTGAAGACGCCCTCGACGAGGCGTTCGCCGCGTTCGTGGGCACTCGACCGGGGCAGGTCGCGAATGACGTCCTCGAAGCCCCGCCCGGTGGCCGCGATCGCGAGGCGCATCTGGGCGATCTCGTATGAGTCCTTCACGAGGCGCAGCTCGGACAGGTCTCGGGCGAAACGGTCGTCCGTCTCGTGCTCGCCGTTGACCTCGAGGCTGAACGGGGTGTTCGTGGCGTTGTCGCCGAGCACCTTATCCGCGGCGAAGCGGAGGCGGCCCTCGTCGACGGCGACGGTGAAGGCCGGGTCGGCCTCGCGGATGACGAGCGTCTCGGAGTCGACGACCGTGAGCACAGAGTCGAGGTCGGCGATGCCGCGCACAGTGATGGCGAGGTCGCTCGCCACCTGGGCGATGGAGGGGCGCGGCCCGATCCAGAACTCGCCGATGTCCGCGTTGGCGTAGAACTCGTCGGAGTCGCGTCCGGCGCGCTCACGGAAGTACAGCGTCGCGTCGTGCCCGGTCGTCGTCGGCTCGAGTACGAGCACGGCGCCGGGCTCGGAGTCGCTGCCCCAGCCGGTGAGGTGCGAGAAGGAGGAGTGGGCACGGAAGGCGTAGTCGGTGTCGTTCGAGCGCTGCTTGAGACGGCCGGCCGGCACGATGAGGCGCTGCCCCGGGTACATCGCGGACACGCGGGCACGCCGTGCCGCTGCGAACGGCGCCTGCTCGCGGGCCGGCGGGAGCGTGTCGACGCGCTCGGCCCAGCCGCTCGAGATGTAGGACTTGAAACCGTCCGACCCCGGCGTCGTGGAACGGTTCTCGTTCGGGCGGGGCTTGGCGGTGACGGTGGGCACGGTTTCGGTGGAATTGGCCATGGTCCCATTGTCCCATTGCCCGCTGGATCTTCGGCGAGAGCCGCCGGGACGAGGGTCGGGCGGCGGCCGGTCCCGGCGCAACTAGCATGGGGTCATGGCAGGCGAACGGCAATTCAGGGGTCCCATCGACCTGCACGCGCATTCCAGCGTTTCGGATGGCACGGAAACTCCCTCCCAGCTGGTCCGGGCCGCGTCTGCGGCCGGTCTCGGCACCGTCGCGCTGACCGACCACGACTCCACTGCGGGCTGGCACGAGGCCGCCGCAGCGGCCCGCACCGCCGGCATCACGCTCATTCCCGGGATGGAATTCAGTACCCGGGTGTCGTCTGCGAGCGTGCACCTGCTGGCATATCTTTTCGACCCTTCGGATGCCGGAATCGTCGCGGAGACAGCGCGGGTGCGGCAGGCCCGCCTCGTCCGCGCCGAAGAGATGGTCGAGAGGATCGGTGTCGACTACGCCCTCACCTGGGACGACGTTCTCGCGCAGACCACACCGGATGCTACGGTCGGCCGCCCGCACATCGCCGACGCCCTGGTCGCCCGGGGCTTCGCCCTCACGCGGAGTGAGGCCTTCGCGGGCATCCTGCACTGGGAATCCGGCTACTACCAGCCGCATTACGCCCCTGACCTGCTGCGCGCCGTCGGTCTCGTCGTTGCCGCCGGGGGAGTGCCGGTCATCGCACACCCCGCGACCCGCGGAGCTGGCGACGTCATCCCGGAGGACCGGCTCGCCCGCCTCGTCGAGGCCGGGCTGTTCGGGCTCGAACTCGAGCACCGCGAGAACAAGACGGCCGCGAAGGCGCGGCTCTATTCGCTCGCGACCAAGTACGGGCTCGTCGTCACAGGGTCGAGCGACTACCACGGCGAGGGCAAACCGAACCGTCTCGGGGAGAACACCACGACACCCGAGGTGCTCGACCGCATCCTGCAGCGGGCGACCGGCTCGGAGCCCGTCTTCACCTAGAGCCCCGTGAGGTGTCGCAGATCGAGGTTCGCGCGCCGCGGGAACCTCGATCTGCGACACCTCAGCGATCTGCGCGCCGCGGATGCTGCCGGTCGCGTCACGCAGAAGGGCGCGCCCACCGAAGCGGTCGCGCCCTTCTGCGGCGATAGAGGCGGCTGGAGGCCGGAGCGGCTAGTTGACGCCGCCGGCCGCGGGAGCCGAGCGGCGCGAACGGCTGCGTCGGCGCGGCGCGCTGTTGCCGTCGTGGTGCTGGGCTCCGCCGCCGTCGTGGGTGCCCGCTGCCGGGGTCACGGCAGGGGCGTCGGGGTTGGTGGACTGGCTGACGCGGGTGCGGGTGCGTGCTGCACCGGAACGGCCGGCGTCTGCGGTGCGACCCGAATCCGAGCGTGCCCCGTCGCCGCCGCGGCCCGATCCGCCGGAGCGGCCGGCGCCGCCGGTGCGCCCGGCACCGCCGGAGCGTCCGTCCGAACGGCCGGAGTCCGAGTGGCCGGTTCCCGCGGCGTGCTCGCGCACGGGGGAGATGCGCAGGCGCCCCTTCGAGCCGACCGGGATGTTGAGGTCGGAGTACAGGTGCGGTGACGAGGAGTACGTTTCGACGGGAACCGGAACGCCGAAGTCGAGTGCGGTGTTGATCAGCGTCCACTTGTGCATGTCGTCCCAGTCGACGAACGTGACCGCGATGCCGGTCTTGCCTGCGCGCCCGGTGCGCCCGACGCGGTGCAGGTACGCCTTCTCGTCCTCGGGGATGGTGTGGTTGATCACGTGGGTGACGTCGTCGACGTCGATTCCGCGAGCGGCGACATCCGTTGCGATCAGGATGTCCTTCTTGCCTGCCTTGAACGAGGCCATGGCGCGTTCGCGCTGGTCCTGGTTGAGGTCGCCGTGCACGGCAGTCGCGTTGAAGCCGCGGTCGCCGAGTTCCTCGACGAGCTTGGCGGCCGCGCGCTTGGTGCGGGTGAAGATCACGGTCTTGCCGCGGCCTTCCGCCATCAGGATGCGGCCGATGACCTCGTCCTTGTCCATGCTGTGGGCACGGTAGACGATGTGCTGGATGTTGGCCTGCATGAGGCCTTCGTCGGGCTCCTGCGCGCGGATGTGGATGGGCCGGTTCATGAACCGGCGGGCGAGGGCCACGATCGGGCCGGGCATCGTCGCGGAGAAGAGCATGGTGTGCCTGGTCGACGGCGTCTGGGCGAAGAGACGCTCGATGTCGGACAGGAAGCCGAGGTCGAGCATCTTGTCCGCCTCGTCGAGGACCATCTCGCGCACGTTGGCGAGGCTCAGCAGGTGCTGGCTCGCGAGGTCGAGCAGGCGGCCGGGGGTGCCGACGACGATCTGGGCGCCGGCCTTGAGCTGCTCGATCTGGCCCTCGTACGCCTTGCCGCCGTAGATGGACACGATCTTGGTGTTGCGGTTCTGCGAGGCCATCTCGAGGTCCTCGCTGACCTGCACGCACAGTTCGCGCGTAGGCACGACCACGAGCGCCTGCACGCCGGGCTCGGGGTCGAGGCCGAGACGCTGGATGAGGGGGAGGCCGAAGCCGAGGGTCTTACCGGTGCCCGTCTTGGCCTGGCCGATGATGTCCTGCCCGCTCATCGCGAGCGGGATGGTCTGGAGCTGGATCGGGAACGGCTCGAGGATGCCTTTGCTGGCGAGAGCGTCAACCAGGTCCTGGTCGATATTGAGTTCGGAGAAAGTCACGAAAGTTTGCCTGTCATTAGCTGGAAACGAAAGATGCGCCCGTCTTCTGCCTCGGGCACCAGCCACCGATCCACGCCGATGGCTTGTCTCACCTTACCGGGCGCTGTCTGGGAAGCAGCCGAAGCCACGCGGGCGCAGGCGGCGTCCGGCCGCGCGGATGCCGCAGCTCTGTCCTAAGCTGGGCTGGTGTTCTCCTGGTTTGATGGGCGCGCCAAGCGCGTCGAGATAATCCCCCGGCTCACCACCCGGGGGGAACGTCCATCGACCACGAAAGTGGACATCAAGGACCTCACGCCCGAACTGTTCCCGTTCCTGGGCCAGTCCGCATACTTCGAGCTCGGCGTCTTCGAGAGCCTCGCCCGCGCCGTCGCGATCGCGCCGGACCTCGCCGCCAAGCAGGCGCTCAGCACCGCCGCCGGGCGCGCGCTCTCCAAGCACCAGGGGCTTGTCGCCGAGATCCGCCGTCGCGGAGCGGAACCCGCCGACGTGATGGCGCCGTTCGTACCGGCCCTCGACGCCTTCCGTGCCGAGATCACCGGCGCCGACTGGATCGAGCTGCTGCTGAGCTGCTACCTCGCCGGGGGCCTGCTCGACGACTTCTTCATCCGGCTCTCCGACGGGCTGCCCGGTGAGGTCGGCCCGCGGGTCGCGCACCTGCTCGGCGAGGATGCTGGGACCGCGATCCTCGCTACCCAGCTCGCGGCCGCGATCGCAGCGGATGCGCCGCTCGCCTCGCACCTGGCCCTGTGGGGCCGTCGGCTGGTCGGGGACACCCTGCTCATCGCCCGCTCCGCGCTCGCGTTCGCGGGCACCCCTGACCCGTCCGGCGTCGTACTAGCAGCCGGTCCCACCGAGGAACGCATCGAGCCGGTCTTCACCGAACTGATCGCAGCGCACACCCGGCGGATGGACGGCCTGGGCCTCACCGCCTGAGCCCACGGCGGTGAACCCGCACTCGGCGCGAGCGAAGCCTAGGCGCGGCCCGGGCGGCCCGTGCGCATCAGTTCGTGCAGCATCCGTGCGTCGCCCGCGACGCGTGAGCGCGAGAGGGTCGTCCCTGCCGCGACGGATGCCCCGCCGGCGATGATGAGGGTGGCCCACCAGATCCAGCCACCGTCCCAGGCCCAGCCGAACCACGTCAGTGCGACCCAAACGACCATGGCGACGATCGTGCCGATCGCGGGGAGCAGCACAGCACCGTGGTTCGTGCGCCCTGGCAGCACGTACCGTGCCGCGAGGCCGAGGACGGCCCCGCCGAGCGCGGCGAAGAGGAGTTCCATACCGGTGTTAGGCGACGAAACCGACGCGACGGGACTCCTCGGAGCCCAGCTCGACGTAGGCGAGGCCGATCGTCGGAACGATGAACACCCGGCCCTTGCTGTCAGCGAGCTTGAGGTACCCGGTCGAACCGGAGAGGGCGGCGGCTACCGCTTCCTCGACCTCGGTCGCGGCCTGCGACGTCTCGAAGCTGATCTCACGGGGAGAGTTGAAGATGCCAATGCGGATATCCACCAGATGCGCCTTTCGTTGCCTAAGCGCCCAGATTACGACAGAACGGCGGGGCAGCCGGACAACGTTCACTGTCGGCGCAACCCGCTAGCTTTGAAAACGTGACCAGCCCCGGAATTCCGACCCTCGACCGCGACGTTTCCGCGCCTCCCTTCCGCCTCGACGGCTCCCAGCGGGCGGCCCTCGAGCTAGCCGATGGGGTCTCGGCCGCCCTCATCGGTGCCCCGGGCACCGGGAAGACCACGACCCTCATCGAGCTCCTCGCCGAACGCGTCCTCGAGCGCGGGTATGCGCCGGGGGAGGTCCTCCTGCTCGTGCCGACCCGGGCGGGCGCCACCGTGTTGCGTGACCGGCTTGCGCTCCGCCTCGGCGTCCCGACCAACGGTCCGCTCGCCCGAACGGCGAACTCGGTCGCGTTCGAACTCGTGCGCGGAGCGGAGGCTGCGGCCGACGGCCCGGCGCCCACGCTGCTCACCGGTGGCGAGCAGGACCAGATCATCGCCGAACTCCTCCAGGGCGACTTCGATGACGGCGGGCCTGTCGGCGACGGCGGTGACCTCGACGCGCGCGACCGCGATGCCGGAGGTTCCTTCGACGGCGGGCGCGACCGCAACGGCGGCGGGGCTGGTTCCTCCGGCCCGGCCTGGCCGTCCACCCTCGATCCGGGCGTGCGGCGGCTCCGCGGATTCCGCACCGAGCTGCGCAACCTGATGATGCGGGCTGTCGAATACGGGATCACCCCCACGCGCCTCGCCGCACTCGGCGCCGAGAACGATCGCCCGGAATGGGTCGCCGCTGCCCACTTCATCCGCGGCTACGACGAGGTCAAAGACCAGAGCCGGCCCGGCCAGTACGACTCCACCGAGCTCGCCGGCTTCGCGGCGGCCGTCGTGGCCGCAGCCGCCCCGGGGTCCGCGGGATCCGCGACCCTGGGCACCCTCGCCGGCCTTCGCCTCATCGTCGTCGACGACGCCCAGGAGCTGAACCGGGCCACCCTCACCCTGCTCGCCCAGTTCGCGGCGCGCGGCGTCGCGATCGTCGCCGCCGGCGACCCCGACATCACAACGGGCTCCTTCAACGGCGCCCACGCGGATGCCCTCGGCCGGCTCGCCGACTACCTCGCTCCGGGCGCACCACGCGTCACGACCCTCGTGCTCGACACCGTCTACCGGCATGGACCCGCCATCCGGGGCGTCGTGCGGGAGATCACCCACCGGATCGGCACCGCCTCCGCGGGCACGCAGCGCCGGGCCGGGAGCGTCGAGTCCCCGTCCGACGTGCCCGCAGTCGAGTCTGGAGCCGCAGAGTCTGGAGCCGCAGAGTCTGGAGCCGCAGAGTCTGGAGCCGCAGACTCTGGAGCCGCAGACTCTGGAGGGGCAGACACAGGAGCCGCAGAGTCGGGCGCCGCACAGTCCGGCACCGAAGCATCCGCCGCCTCCGTCGAAACCCTCCTCGCGGCGAGCCCCGCCGACCAGCTCGCGCTCATCGCCGGGCGACTGAGGGAACGTCATGTGCTCGACGGCCTGCCCTGGGGCAGCATGGCCGTGATCGCGCGGAGCGGTTCGGCCATCCCGGCACTCGCCCGCGGCCTCGCGGCCCTCGAGGTGCCCACCCAGGTTCCCTCAGCGCAGACCGCGCTCCGCGACGAATGGGCGGTGCGTGCGTTCATCCTCGCCCTCGACGTCACTCTCGGCCGCCGTCCACTCGACGCCGAAGCGGCGACCGAACTCCTGCGCGGCCCCCTCGGTGGCCTCGACCCGATCACCCTGCGGCGCCTCCGTGCGGCGCTGCGCCAGCAGGAACTCGGCCAACAGGAGCCCGGCGAACAGGAGCCCGGCGAACGGGAGCCCGGCGAACGGGAGCCCGGCGAACGGGAGCCCGGCGGGCCGGCAACCGGCGCGAACCCGAGCACCGCCAGTACCCGCAGTGCCGACGAGCTTCTCGCCGCCGTGTTCGCGACGCCGTCGCTGTTGTCGGCGATCGACAACCGCACCGCTCGTCGCGCAGCGAGTTGCGCGGAGAGCCTGCTCGCCGCATCCGTCGAATACGAGGCGGGGGCCACCATCGAGGAACTGCTCTGGGGCCTCTGGCAGCGCAGCGGCCTCGCCAGGGAATGGCTCGAGCAGTCCGCGGGAATCGGCATCATCGCCGACGAGGCCAACCACAACCTCGACGCCGTCGTCTCCCTGTTCTCCGCGGCGCAACGCTACGTCGAACGCACCCCGGCGGCCCCGCCGGTGCTCTTCCTCGAACACCTCGTCGACACCGACGTCCCAGAGGACACCCTCGCCCCCCGCGCCCTCGGGGACGCCGTCACCGTCTCGACCCCGAACGGGCTGATCGGCCGCGAGTTCGACCTCGTCGTGATCGCGAACGTGCAGCAGAACGTCTGGCCGGACCTGCGCATCCGTGGCTCGCTGCTCGGTGCGGGCGACCTCGCCGCCCTCGCTTCTGGACGCGACCCCCGAGGAGGCGACGCGCGCACCGAGGTCCTGCACGACGAACTGCGCATGTTCGCCCAGGCCGCGAGCCGGGCCCGGACCGAACTCCTCGTCACGGCCGTCGACAACGAGGAGAACGAACCGTCGGTGTTCCTCAAGCTGCTGCCGCAGCCGACCCCGCCGGCCGGGGCTGACGGCACCGATCCCGCCGGGCGCTACCCGGTGTCGCTCCGCGGTCTCGTCGGCCGGTTGCGCCGCGACCTCACCAGGGGCGTCGCGACGGGCGCCCTGTCCGAACACCCCGAACGGTCGGAGCGCGCAGCGGATGCCGCGGCGACCCTTGCGAGGCTCGCCGCGGCAGCCGTGCCCGGTGCGGACCCCGGCCAGTGGTACGGCCTCGCGGGGCCCAGCACGGTGCAGCCCCTCAACGACCCAACGGCCGGTGACGAGCCGGTGCGGGTCTCACCGTCGAAGATGGCCGCTGTCGAGACCTGCCCGCTGCACTGGGCGATCGGCCGGCTCGGCGGCGGCAGCTCGAACACGGCCGCGAACCTCGGCACGATCATCCACGCGGTCATGGAGGAGTCGACCGACCGCCGGCCGGAAGCACTGCGCTTGCCAGAAGCACTGTGGCAGGCGGTCGACGAGCACTGGGGCGAGCTCCGCTTCGACGCGGAGTGGCAGTCCGAGGTGCAGCGCGCCGACGCGCGCGTCCTCACCGACCGGCTCGCCTCCTACCTGCTCGACTTCGAACACGCCGGCGGCGAACTCCTGAGCGCTGAGGGCAGCTTCGGCTTCGACGTCGACGGCGCGTGGCTCACCGGCACCGTCGACCGGGTCGAACGCCTCTTCGATGGCAGCGCCGTCATCGTCGACCTCAAGACCGGGCGCGCAGACCCCGTGAGCGACGCGGGCGTGGCAGAACACCCGCAGCTCGGCGCATACCAGCTCGCCTTCCAGGAGGGCCAGATCGAGGGCGTCCCCGCCGGGACCCCCCTCGCGGGAGCCCGCCTCGTGATCGTCTCTTCCGGCACAGCCAAGCAGAACTATCGCAACCCCACCCAGGCCACCTTCACCGCAGAACAGCTCCTCGCCTTCCGCAGCAGGGTGGGGGCCGACGCGGCGCTGATGGGCGGGGCGACCTTTGTCGCCGAGCTCGCGACGCACTGCCTGGACCCGCGCTCCCACGGGGCCTGCCGCATCCACATCATCGGGCAGGTCAGCTCGTGAGCCAGAACGGAACGCCCGTGCCGCACGACCCGAATCGTCCGCAGAACCCGGTCAGCGCCCTCGAGATCGCAGGCACGCTCGGCATGTTCCCGCCCACCCCGGAACAGCAGGCGGTGATCGAGGCCCCGCTCGCGCCGACCCTCGTCGTGGCCGGAGCCGGCAGCGGCAAGACCGAGACCATGGCCAACCGGGTGCTCTGGCTGCTCGCCAACGGCCTCGCCCGGCCAGACCAGGTCCTCGGCCTCACCTTCACCCGCAAGGCGGCCGGCGAACTCGCCGAGCGCATCGGCGACCGCATCGCTCAGCTCGACGCCAACGGACTGCTGCCTGCGCCGATCCCGGCCGCGGGCGCAGAGACCACCGGCGAGCTCGTCGACTCCGGCCTGTTCAACACCCCGACCGTGTCGACGTACAACTCCTTCGCGAGCCGGCTCTTCACCGACAATGCCCTCCTGCTCGGCCGCGAACCCGAGTCCGTACTGCTCACCGAGACGAGCGCGTGGCTACTCGCCCGCCGTGTCGTGATCGAACACGGCGATCGCAGGCTCGTGCCCTGGGGCAAGAGCCTCGACGCCGTGACGGATGCCGTGCTCCGGTTCAGCCGGCTGCTCGCCGAGAACCCGCCTCCTCTCACGACCGGCCTGGCAACGACCGGCCTGGCAACGGGCGGCCCGGCGGGCGCTCCCGGCCGCGCCGGGCACGATCTCGCCGGCCTCGCCGCCGGCTTCGCTTATCTCGAAGACCTTCCATACGGCAACCCGCGCAAGAAGGTCCCGTACTCCTCCGTCGTCGACTCGCTCGCCGCGGTCGGGCCGCTGCCCGTGCTCGCAGAACTCGCCGACTGGTACGACCGGGAGAAGCGCCGGCTCGGCCTGATCGAATTCTCCGACCAGGTCGCCCTCGCCCTGCAGGTAAGCCAGCGGGTTCCGCGGGTGGTCGCCGGGTACCGCGACCAGTACCGGGTGGTGCTGCTCGACGAATACCAGGACACCTCCGTGCTCCAGACCGAACTCCTGCACACCCTCTTCGCCAGGCATCCGGTGATGGCCGTCGGCGACCCGCACCAGTCCATCTACGGCTGGCGCGGTGCGAGCTCCGCGAACCTGCTCGCCTTCTCCGCCGACTTCGACCCGGACGCCCGCTCGGAACACCGGGTCACCCCCTCCATGTCGCTCTCCTTCACCTGGCGCAACCCCCGGTCGGTGCTCGACGCCGCGAACACGCTCGTCGCCCCGCTCAGCGAGGCCCTGCGCCGCCGGACGGACGGCATCCAGGTCGAGACCCTCAAGGTGCCGGACGGCACCCGGCCGGGCGCCGTCTCAGCGCACCTGGCCGAGACAGCCACCGATGAGGCCCAGGCCGTCGCCCGCTGGTTCGCCGCCCGGCTCGGCGCCGGCGGCGACAAGTCCGGCGCCATCCTCTTCCGCGCCCGGCGCGACATGGACTTCTTCGCCGGGGTCCTCCGCGCGAACGGCGTCCGCGCCCACGTGCTCGGCCTCGGCGGGCTGCTCTCCACCCCGGAGGTCACCGATGTCGTCAGCGTGCTCAGGGTCGTGCACGATCCCTCGGCGGGAAGCGAACTCGTCCGGTTGCTGAGCGGTGCCCGGTTCCAGGTCGGCCCGCGCGACCTGCAGCACCTCGCGGCCGTCTCGCGCTGGCTCGCCGCCCACGACTGGGCGCAGAAGGCCGTCAGCAGGGAGCTCACCGAGAAGCTCCGTGCGTCCGTCGCCGACGACGAGGGCGCCTCCCTCGTCGACGCCCTCGACTTCGCCGCGGCGGCGCCGCTCGGTCACGGCCAGCTCGCCGGCTTCACCGACACCGGCCGTGAGCGGCTGCGCGCAGCAGGCAAGCTCCTGGCCTGGCTGCGTTCGCGGGCCGGTCTTCCGTTGCTCGACTTCGTGCGCCTCGTCGAACAGGAGCTCCTCCTCGACGTCGAACTCGTCGCGAACGAGAACAACAGCCTCGGCCTCGCGAACCTCTACGCCTTCCACGACACCATCTCCGACTTCCTCGCGAGCGACGAGCTCGGCACCGCCGGGAGCTTCCTGCGCTGGCTCGGCAGGGCCGAGCTCGCCGACGACATGGGACCGCGCGCTGAGATGGCCGAACAGGGCACCGTGCAACTCCTCACCATCCATGGCGCAAAGGGCCTCGAGTGGGACTACGTCGCGATCCCGAACCTCACCGACAAGAGCCTGCCGGCCCCAGCGCGCGAGGTCACCGGCTGGATCCGCTTCGGCGAGCTGCCGTACCCGTTCCGCGGGGACCACGCCGAACTGCCCCAGCTGGACTGGACCGGCCACGACAGCCAGCTCTCCTACGACCTCGCCTTCCAGGCGTACAAGGCGGACCTCGCCGGCCGCCACGACGACGAGGAACGCCGGCTGATCTACGTCGCCACCACCCGGGCCAGGCACGAACTCCTGTTGACCGGTTCGTTCTGGGGCTCGGGCTCGACCGTGCGCGCCCCGAGCCGTTACCTCGTCGAGCTCTCGGAGGCCGGCCTCATCGACCCCCTGCCCGAGGAAAGCGCCAACGCCGAGAAGCCGGCCCCGGAGGACGGCCTCACGCCGGCCTGGCCCTTCGACCCGCTCGGCACCCGCCGGGCCGTCGTCGAAGCGGCCGCAGCCGAGGTGCGCGCCGCCGCGAACGATCCGGAAACCCTGGCCCGCGAGACGCGTTGGTCCCACGTCGTGACCCTGCTGCTCGAGGAACGCGCCCTCCGCCTGGGCGCAGGCACGGTCGCCCCGCTGCCCGCCCGCATCCCCGCCTCGCGGTTCAAGGACTACGTCGACGACCCCGCAGGGGTCGCCGCACAGGTGCGTCGCCCCATGCCCGAGCGGCCGTACCGGGCCACCCGGCTCGGCACCCTCTTTCACTCCTGGGTCGAGCGGCGGGCCGGCGGCCTCCTCGGCGGCGACCGGATCGACGCCGGGCTTTTCGAAGCAGACACCGACACGGATGCCGATGCCTTCGATCTCGACCTCGACCAGAACCAGCCGCTCGAGAAGGCCCAGCTCGAACGCCTCCAGGCGACCTTCGAACGGTCGCCCTGGGCCGGCCTCAAGCCGGAGGAGGTCGAGATCGAGATCCACTACGTGCTCGCCGGACAGGTCTTCATCTGCAAGCTCGACGCGGTGTACCGCACCGGGACGGGCTACCAGGTCGTTGACTGGAAGACGGGCCGGGCGCCGAAGAACGCAGCGGACCTCGAACTCAAGCAGACGCAGCTCGCGCTCTACCGCCTCGCGTACGCGAGCTGGAAGGGCATCGACCCTGACGAGGTCGACGCGGTGTTCTACTTCGTCGCCGACGACACCGTGGTCGCCCCCGAGCGGCTCTACTCCGAGGAGGACCTCGTGGCGGCGTGGTCATCGGTCGTGTCCCGCACCTCGGCGCCGGCGCCGGCGTCCGTGCCGTCGCCCACGACGTCGATCGCGCCGGTGGTGTCCGGTTCGTCGGCGAACTCGCCGGTCTCGAAGTCGGACAGCGTGTAGGCATCCGTGTGCATCGCGGCGGCCGGCGCGCGCTTCACCGCGGCGTACGGGGTCGCGGCGAGCAGGCTCTCGACCTCGGACACGTTCAGGATCGGGCCGGTCTTCGGGGACAGCGGGTGCGAGGTCGCGTGGTGCACGTTCTCGACCAGCCCGTCGAGCATCGTGACGGCGTCATCGACGATGCCCTGGTTGCGGGTGTCGGTGCCGTGCAGCAGCCAGCGCGCGAGCTCGAGCTCTGCGTAGAGCATCGCCCGCTGCGTGATGCGCGGGTCGTTGCCCTGGCGCACGCCGCCGTAGGACGCGATCGCCGCTTCGCCGGCGGCTCCCCGGGAGGCGAGCAGCCAGTTCAGGTCCCTGGCCGGGTCGCCGACGCTCAGCGCCGCCCAGTCGAGCACGGCCGTCACGGAATCCTCGCCGATCAGGAAGGACTCCGCGGACAGGGAACCGTGGATGACACAGGGCAGGAACTGCCAGAGCGCGTCGTCGTCGGTCGCGAGCTCCCAGCGGCGGAGCAGGGCCGCCGGCAGGTACCCGGTCGCCTCGGTGCGGCCGATCAGGTCGATCACTTCGGTGCGGCAGTCCTGGGCGCTGCGTTGCGTGAGCCCGGCATCGCTCACCACCGCGGTCGGCAGGCCGTGGATGGCCGCGATGGCCCGGCCGATCGACCCGGAGACCCCGGCGTGTCCGGTAAGGGCGTCCGCGTCGAAGGTGTCGCCGGGCAGGAACTCGTAGACGACGGCGCGCGTCCCGCTGAGCGGGGCCTGCCCGACGAACTGCGGAACGTCGAACGGCAGCCGGCTGCGATTGCCGACGGTCAGGGCGCGGAGCGCGACGAGGTCGGCGGACTGCTCCGTCTCCGCGGCCTGGGACAGCGGCACCCGGATGATCAGGGAGCGTCCGTCGCGGTCCAGGAGGACGGCGGAATCGTACGCCCCTGGCGCGCCGGAGGAGCGCCCGCTGGAGCCATGGCTGCGGGCCTGGACGACGTCGAGACCGGGCACGGCTGAAGTGGCGAGCGCGGCTAGAGTGAGATGGGATCTGGCCATGCCTACTAGGTTAGGTCGACTTCCCCTCGGTGTGGTCGTTCGCCACGCCTCCACACAACTTCGGCAGTCACGCCAGAGTCCGAAGGGTCTTCATGCCGTTCACGTTCACCTCCCAACTGCCGCTGTCCCGCCACGCCGTCGACAGGGACCACCTCACCCGGGCCTTGCCCGGACTCTTAGACGAGCTCCGGGCGGATGCCGCCACGCGCGTCCTCCCGCTCTGGCGCGGGTCCACGCTCCTGGCGGGTACACCGGGAGCGGCCCCCGCGGGCACCCACGAGCTCGCCGCAACCGATTCCGGAAGCCGCCGGCCCCGGTTGCGTCTGTTCTCGCCTGCCCTCGTCGCGCGGACCCCGATCGAGCTCTACCTCGGCCGGTCCCTCGCCGACGAGGGCGCGGAACCCGCGGGCACCCGTCTGGTCGCTGCGATCCTCGACGACGAACGGGCCGCGACCCTCGAACCGGACGAGTCCCTCTGGGTGCCGCTCCGCACCGTCGCGAGCGCCCTCTCCGACCGCGACGCCGGCCTCTTCACCGAAGCACTCGCGCTCGCGAACTGGCACGCCTCGCACGCGCACTGCCCGCGCTGCGGCGCCGCAACCGAGGTCGAGGGCGGCGGCTGGAGCCGCCGGTGCCCCGTCGACGGCAGCCAGGTGTTCCCTCGCACGGACCCCGCCGTGATCGTGCTGATCACCGACGAGGACGATCGCATCCTGCTCGGGTCGAATGCCCTGTGGGAGAACAACCGCTATTCCCTGCTCGCAGGCTTCGTCGAACCGGGGGAGTCGCTCGAGGCGGCCGTCATCCGCGAGATGTTCGAGGAGTCCGGCCTCCGAGTCACCGACCCGGTCTACCTCGGCTCCCAGCCGTGGCCGTTCCCCGCCTCGATCATGTTCGGCTTCACAGCGCGCCTCGCCGACGGCCAGCAGCCGGACGGTGTCCTGCCGGACGGCGACGAGATCCTCGACCTGCGCTGGTTCAGCCGCTCCGAACTCGCCGCGGCCGGCGACAGCATCATCCTGCCCGGCCGCTCCTCGATCGCACGCGCGATCATCGAGCAGTGGTACGGCGGACCGATCGACTTCGGCCCCGACCTGGTCGCCGGATGGCGCTGACCCCCGATACGCTCCTGGCCGGCCTCGACGACCAGCAGCGCATCGCCGCGGAGGCCCTCGTCGGGCCGGTGTGCATGCTCGCGGGCGCAGGCACCGGCAAGACCCGCGCGATCACCCACCGGATCGCCTACGGGGTGATGACCGGCGCGTACGCCCCGAACCGGGTGATGGCCCTCACCTTCACCTCCCGGGCCGCCGCGGAACTCCGGGGCAGGCTGCGCCAACTCGGCGCCGGCGGTGTCGCGGCACGCACCTTCCACGCCGCAGCGCTCTCTCAGCTCAACTACTTCTGGCCGCACGTCGTCGGCGGCCAGGCGCCGCGCATCCTCGACGGAAAGGGCCGGTTGCTCGGCCACGCCGCCGAACAGCTCAAACTCCGGCTCGACACCGCGACCCTGCGCGACCTCGCGGCCGAGGTCGAGTGGCGCAAGACCTCCGGGCTCAGCATCGAGGACTACGCCGCCGGAATCGCCAGGCGCAGCCTGCCCGGTCGGCTCGACGCCGACCAGGTCGTGGCCATGCACGAACGCTACGAACGGCTGAAAGACGAGCGCAAGCAGATCGACTTCGAGGATGTCCTGCTCGCGATGGCCGGAATGATCGAGTCCGAACCCTCCGTCGCCCTGCAGGTACGCGAGCAGTACCGGTTCTTCGTCGTCGACGAGTACCAGGACGTGTCGCCGTTGCAGCACGACCTGCTCGCCCTCTGGGTCGGGCCCCGCAGGGACCTGTGCGTGGTCGGCGACGCCAGCCAGACCATCTATTCCTTCGCGGGCGCCCGCAGCGACTACCTTCTCGACTTCCCCAAGCGCTGGGAGGATGCGACGGTCGTGCGCCTCGAACAGAACTACCGGTCGACGGGGGCGATCGTCACGACCGCGAACCAGCTGATGCGCGGCCGCACCGGGGCGCTCACTTTGCGGGCGCACTCGGCGGAGCCGGGGGTCGAACCGAGCGTGCACGAGTACGCGAATGACCTCGCGGAGGCGCGCGGAGTCGCCCAGCAGATCCTCGAACTGATCGAATCCGGAATCCGGCCGGAGGACATCGCCGTGCTCTACCGGGTCAACGTGCAGGCCGCGGCTCTCGAGACCGCGCTCGGCGACCTGTCCATCAGCTACCAGATCCGCGGATCGAAGCGGTTCTTCGACCTCACCGAGGTCAAGCAGGCCGTGATGCAGCTGCGAGCGGCATCCGTTTCGATCGTGGGCGAGCCGCTGTTCAAGTCGGCCAGCGACGTGCTGCGCTCGCTCGGCTGGAGCCAGACCGCGCCGGAGGCCGCCGGTGCGGTGCGGGACCGCTGGGAATCGCTCAACGCGATCATGGGGCTCGTCGACCAGGCCGCGCCCGGCACGACGTTCCGTCAGTTCACCGACGAACTGATGGAGCGGCAGGCCGGCCAGCACGAACCGACCGTCTCGGCGGTGACCCTCGCGACGCTGCACTCTGCCAAGGGCCTCGAATGGGACGCTGTCTTCGTGGTGGGGCTGTCAGAGGGGCTCGTCCCGATCAGCTACGCGGGCACCTTCGAGCAGATCGACGAGGAACGCCGGCTGCTCTACGTCGGCATCACCCGGGCACGCCGGCGACTCGCACTGAGCTGGTCCGCGTCCGGGCACCAGCAACGGGCGCCCAGGGAACGATCGCGGTTCCTGACAGAGCTCGGCATGCGCAACGCTCGTGCGGCCGGTGCACGCGGCGCGTGATCCTTCCGCTCGAGGCGTCGATCGACAGGGAGACGCCCGCGAGCGCCGAGTGACCGGACAGCACCCGGTCCTGCACGATCCCCGCAACCCGGACGGCGACCTCGAGGCCGCGACGCGGTGACTCCGTCGGCGCAGGTCGGTGGGCCAGCTGGCTCGCCATCGCGGGCCAGGCCGGGTCTGCGTCGACCCTGGCCTGCTCGAGGCAGAACAGGCACGGGCCCAGCCCCGGCTCCACGAGCGGGCCGATCCGCACCTTCCGGTCTCCGAACACGACCGGCAGGTGCGGCACGTCCCGGTTCAGCCAGCGCCGGTAGCGCGCCGGCTCGATCGCGAACCGGCCGATGATCACCGCGAGGTCCGTGTTCGCGGGGGCGGCGGCATCCGCGCCGGTGCCGCTCGCGGTGCTGAAACGGATGCCGGTGCCGTGGCCGGAATCGTCGGCGATCCGCGCACTTCCGCCGACGCCGTCGTCGAGGTCGTGGGTGTCGAGCCCGAGGTCGTCGAGGAAGGAACGGAGCCGCGCTGCCGTCGTGCCGCGCCCGTCGACGGACACCCAGTGCCGGGGCGCCGGCGGCGAGGACTCGGGCCCGAGGTCGTCGAGCAGGACCGGGCGGAGCGCCGCGAGGAGGGCGTAGACGGATTCGGCAGTCGCCCCGCCCCTGCGGCCGAGCATGACGGCGCCGGTGCGGGGCACCCCGGACCGGAGCGCGTCGATGACGCGTTCGAGGCCGGGGCCGGGCACACGGACACGGAGCGCCGGGTGGTCCACGCCGAGCTGGATGGTGTCCGGCGAGCGCCAGACGAGCGGATACCGGGGGTCGAGTCGAAGAGTCATGCGCCGATCCTGCCGGATTCGCATCGAGCGCGGGCGATTCATCCACAGGCCCGGCAGGCTCCCAGCCTCAGCGCCGGCATTCGCCCTATGCTCTGACCATGACTGCCAGACGAGCACTCGTGACCGGGGCGACCGGCTACATCGGCGGGCGGCTGGTTCCGCTCCTCCTCGACGCCGGATTCGAGGTGACCGTGCTAGTGCGCTCGCCGCAGAAGCTCACCGACGTCCCCTGGCGGGACCGGGTGGACATCCGGGTCGGCGACCTCGCCGACGCCGACGCCGTGGACGCGGCGTGCGCCGGGATCGACGTCGTCTACTACCTCGTGCACGCAATGGGCAGTTCGGGCGACTTCGAGCAGGCCGAGGCACGGGCCGCCCGGACGGTGGCGTCGGCCGCTGCGGCGGCCGGCGTCTCAAGGATCGTCTACCTCGGCGGGCTGCACCCGGACACCGAGACCCTCTCCCGGCACCTGCGCTCCCGGGCCGAGGTCGGACGGATCCTGCTCGCCTCCGGCGTGCCGACAGCCGCCCTGCAAGCCGGCGTCGTGATCGGGAGCGGCTCGACGTCCTTCGAGATGATCCGGCACCTGACCGAGGTGCTGCCGTACATGCCCGCACCGAAATGGGTGCGGAACAAGATCCAGCCGATCGCCGTGCGCGACGTGCTCTACTACCTCGTCGCCGCGGCGAACCTGCCCGACTCCGTCAACCGCACCTTCGACATCGGCGGTCCCGACGTGCTCCGCTACGGGCAGATGATGAACGGCTACGCCCTCGAGGCGGGCCTCCGTCAGCGCCCGATCGCCGCCCTGCCGGTGCTGACCCCGTGGCTCGCCTCGCAGTGGGTCAACCTCGTCACCCCGATCCCGCGCAACCTCGCCGTGCCGATCATCGCCTCGCTGCAGAACGACTGCGTGATGGGCGAACACGACATCGACGGGTACATCCCCGTTCCCGACGGCGGTCTCACCGGGTACCGCACGGCCGTGCGGCTCGCGCTCGGGCGGATGCGCGACGGCGACGTCGAGACCAGCTGGCGGAACGCCTCGATCGAGGGGGCGAGCAGCAACCCGCTGCCGAGCGACCCGGAGTGGGCGGGGCACCTCGTCTACACCGACGTTCGCGCGAAGCACACCGACGCGGCGCCCGCCGAACTGTGGCGCATCATCGAGGGCATCGGCGGCGACAACGGCTGGTACTCCTTCCCGCTCGCCTGGGCCGTGCGCGGCTGGGCGGACAAGCTCGTCGGCGGCGTCGGGCTCCGCCGCGGCCGGCGGGACGCCGACCGCCTTCACACCGGCGATGTGCTCGACTTCTGGCGGGTGGAGAGCCTCGAGCGCGGGCGTTTCCTCCGCCTCCGGGCCGAGATGCGGGTCCCGGGGAGGGCGTGGCTCGAGATGACCGCCGAACCGGCCGCGGACGGTGGCTCCGTCTACCGCCAGCGCGCCGTGTTCTTCCCGCGCGGCCTCGGCGGTCGGCTCTACTGGTTCTCGATCCTGCCGTTCCACGGGATCGTCTTCAGCGGGATGGCCAACCGCATCACGGCCACCGCCGAGGCGACGTCTGCGCCCCTGCCCGCTCGCTAGAGTGGGGGCATGCGCCGATTGGCTCGATCCCTGTTCGTCACCATCCTGGGCGCGTTCGCCCTCCTCACCCTGTCGGTGCCCGCGGCGGCCGTCGCGGCCGCGCCCCTGGGGCAGCCCGCCGTCTCCGTGCCCGGCGGGGTTGACGACTTCAGCTTCGATTCGATGCACTCCGACTTCGTGCTCAGCCGGTCCGCGGACGGGCACTCCGCGTTGACGACGACGGAGACCATCGTCGCCCGGTTCCCGGACTTCGATCAGAACCACGGCATCCGGCGGTCGATCCCGAGTCACTACGACGGGCATCCGACCGGGATCGACCGTGTGAGCGTCACCGACGAGAACGGTGCCCCGCGGCCGAGCGACACGAGCGAGAGTGACGACGGCGACTTCTTCATCGTGACGAGCGCAGCCGACGGCTACGTGCACGGCGCGCAGACCTATGTGATCACATACACACAGCGGGACGTGACCCTTGTCCCGACGGATGCGCAGGACGAGGAGTTCTACTGGGAGGTCAACGGAACCGGCTGGGCCCAGCCCTTCGGCTCCGTCTCCGCAACGCTCACGGTCGACCCTGCGCTCACCGGCCGGCTGACCGGCCAGGCCAGGTGCCTCCAGGGATCGACGAACTCCTCGGCCGACTGCTCCGAGATCAGCACGGATTCGAGTGCGGCAGCGACGACCGGAACCCGGGTCACCGCGAGCAGCGTCAGCCTCGCCGCCCATGAGGGGCTCACCCTGGTCGTCGGTTTCACCCCGGGTACCTTCGTGCCCAGGGACAACTCGTTCTTCGCGAGCCCGATCCCCGCCGTCGGCCTCGCCGGTGCCGTGCTCGCGCTGGTCTGTGCCGCCCTCGCGATCGTCGCGCGGGCGACCCGCTGGCGCACTGCGCCCGGCCGACCCACGATCATCGCCGAATACCTGCCGCCGAAGGGTGTCAACCTGCTCCAGGCAGGCGAGGTGACCCGCACGTCCACGAAGGCCATCACCGCGCAGTTCCTGCAGTTCGCCGTGCGCGGCAACGTGCGGGTGCTCGAAGGCTCCGGGCCCAGGCACTACCTGCTCGAACTGCGGGACACCCGGGGCGTCGACGCGACGGAGCTCTCCGTGCTCGGCCACCTCTTTCCCGGGCTGAAACCGGGTACCCAGCGCGACCTCAAACACAAGAGCACCAGCCTCACCACCGCGCTTCAGGGCGAACTGCGGGCGACCCGCCGGGCGGCGATCCCCGCCGGGTTCCGTGAGAAGAAGGGCGGGTCCCTGCGTTCCGCGCTGCTCGGCCTCTCCGTTGTCGGCGGCCTCGTCGCCGTTCTCGGCGGCGTCGTCGGTCTCGCGCTCGAGATCGGCGGGGCGTGGCCGTTCCTCGTCCTCCTCGCCGGGCTGGTCGGCGCGATCACGACCGTGTCACTCGCGTCGAGCATCCGCCCGCTCACCGCATCAGGGGCGGAACTGCGCGATTACCTCGAAGGAGTCAGGTTGTACATCGGAGTCGCCGAGACCGACAGGTTGCGGGTGCTGCAGAGCCCCCAGGGCGCCCTGCGCTCGCCGTACCGCCCGGAGCCGGGGAGCCCGGAAATGATGGTCGACCCCGGGCAGCCACTTCAGGTCCTCAAGCTCTACGAGCGTCTGTTGCCGTTCGCCGTGCTGTTCGGGCAGGAGAAGGACTGGTCGGCCGTGCTCGGTGAGTACTACGCGCAGAGCCGGTCCCAGCCGGACTGGTACTACGGCACCGGCGCGTTCAACGCCGGGTTCTTCGCGGCGAGCCTGAGCGGCTTCGCGAGCTCGACGACGTCGGCGTGGTCGGGCACCGCGTCCAGCTCCTCGAGTTCCGGGTTCGGCGGCGGCGGGTCCGTCGGAGGCGGAGGCGGCGGCGGCGGGGGAGGGGGCGTCTGATGGGCACCCCGGTCGCACCCACGTTCTCCCGGGCGGCGCTCGCGCCCGGACTGCTCGGCGCCATCGCCCTGCTTGCCGGTCTCGCCCTGATCGACGCCGACAGTTTCATCATCATCCGGTACACCGTCAGCATCCTCGCTCTCATCCTCTGCGTCTTCGCCCTGCAGGGGAAGGCCTGGTGGTGGCTCATCGGCCTCGCCCCCATCGCCGTGCTGTGGAACCCGATCTTCGTGATCGAGTTGAACGGGCAAGGCTGGGTGGCCGCACAGTATGTCGCGGCGCTGCTCTTCATCGTCGTCGGGGTGCGCGTCAAGGTCCCTGTGCACTGAGCGTCGTGCGGGGTGTGTCATCGGGCGGATGCGCGGGCGTAGACTACAGGTGCGTCGAAACCCGGTCGTCGTCTCGACCTCCCCGGTGTATTACCGAAGCGGTCTGCAGCACAATCGTTTCGTTGGCTCGGCCCGGTTCTTTCGATTGATCGCTCTGGTGTCCACGGATGCCGCAGGACGTCGCGCGTGGATCACGCTGCCACAGCCGCTGTGAAGTTGGAGAAGAATGGCATACACCCGCCACCAGGCCCCAGGCTCGAACAACCATGCTCCGGCCGGAGGCCGCGCCAGGCAGCGCGCACGCTCGAGGGACGACGACGCCCCGATCATCCCGATCCTCGCCCGCAAGGTGCGCGAGGTCGAAGCCAAGGCCCAGTCGGGCACCAAGCTCGGGCCGACGAACCGCACGAAGTACCAGGTCATCGCGCTCCTGATGCGCGAGGAACGCGCCAGGGTCAAGGGCGACCGCGAACTGACCGACGCGAACAGGGCAGAGCTGCTCAAACGCCTCGACGGCATCGCGCAGATCCTCGCGAAGACCGCGGCCCGCGACACGAGCCTGATCACCCTCCTCGAACCCGACGCCGGAGTCTCGACCGTCGCACAGCGCTTCCGCCGCGACTGGCTCCTCGAATCCGGGGCGGACCTGAGCCCGGACGAACTGATCATCACCCGCGAGCCGGAGGTCAAGCCCGATGAGCCGGAGAACCAGGTCGTCCCGCAGTCCGTGCGGGCGCGCCAGCTCGCGAACCCCTTCCTCGCCCCCGATTTCAGCGCCGTCCAGGCCGCTCCCGTCATCTCCGGGCGCCGCCTCGCCAACTGGGAACTGATCGGCCCGCTCTTCAAGTCCTTCGAATACGGTTCCGGCGGCCAGGCTGCGAGCATGGACCTGCCGGAGGCGCCCGTCATCGACCGGCTCTCCCCGCCCGGCATGGAACTCATGCGGCACCAGTCCCGCTTCATCGAGAGCGCACGGCTCGGCCATCGCAGTTACCTCCTCGCCGACGAGCCGGGTCTCGGCAAGACCGCGCAGAGCCTGCTCGCGGCATCCGTCGCCGGCGCGTACCCGCTGCTCGCCATCGTGCCCAACGTCGTCAAGATGAACTGGGTGCGCGAGGTCGAGATGTGGACGCCGCAGCGCCGGGCGACCGTCATCCACGGCGACGGCGACACCCTCGACGCCTTCGCCGACGTCGTCATCGTGAACTACGACGTGCTCGACCGACACAGGGCCTGGCTCGGCACCCTCGGCTTCAAGGGCATGGTCGTCGACGAGGCGCACTTCATTAAGAACCTGCAGTCACAGCGCTCCCGCCACGTGCTCGCCCTCGCCGAGCAGATCCGCCGCCGCACCCCCGGCGGCAACCCGCTGCTGATGGCCCTGACCGGCACCCCCCTGATCAACGACGTCGACGACTTCCGCGCCATCTGGCAGTTCCTCGGCTGGATCGACGGCGACAAGCCGACCGCGAAGCTGATGGCCCGGCTGGAGGCCACCGGCCTCACCCCGGCGGATGCCGGTTTCTACTCCGAAGCCAGGGCCGCGGTCATCGACATGGGCATCGTGCGCCGCCGCAAGGTCGACGTCGCGACGGACCTGCCCGCCAAGCGCATCGCCGACCTGCCGGTCGAGCTCGACGACGACCTCGGGCGCTCGATCCGCCAGGCCGAACGGGAACTCGCAGCCCGCCTCGTCACCCGGTACCACGGTCTCGTGTCCGCGCGCCATCCCGGCCGCACGGCGCCCAGCCTCGACGGCGCCCAGCGGACCGCGTTCATCCGCGCGGTCGCCCACGCCGAGCTCGAGGAGTCCAAGGGCCAGACCACGGGCGAGAACGTGTTCACCATGGTGCGCAAGATCGGCCAGGCCAAGGCCGGGCTCGCCGCTGACTACGCCGTGCAGCTCGCGCACTCGGTCGGCAAGGTCGTGTTCTTCGCCAAGCACATCGACGTCATGGACACTGCTGAGCAGATCTTCGCCAAGCGCGGCATGCGCTCCGTCTCCCTCCGGGGCGACCAGACCGCGCTCGCCCGCCAGGCCGCGATCGACTCGTTCAACAACGACCCGGGTGTCGCCGTCGTCGTCTGCTCTCTCAGCGCCGCCGGCGTCGGGGTCAACCTGCAGGCGGCCTCGAACGTCGTGCTCGCCGAGCTCAGCTGGACGGCCGCGGAGCAGACCCAGGCCATCGACCGGGTGCACCGCATCGGCCAGTCGGAACCGGTCACCGCGTGGCGGATCATCGCCGCGCACACGATCGACGCGCGCATCGCCGAACTGATCGGCAGCAAGCAGGGTCTCGCGGCCCGCGCGCTCGACGGGGTCGAGGGCGAGGCCTCGACCGAGGACTCGATCCAGGCCAGCGCACTCGTGTTCCTGCTCACCCAGGCGCTCGACGGGGAGCTGTAGCCCGCACTCCCTGGCGTGGATTTGAGTCTGGCCCCGATTCGGGACCATCATTAGGGGTTGGTGCAGGCGCCGACATGAGTACTTGAGCATGAAGGAGCAGTCACAGATGAAAATTGGTATCCTTACGAGCGGTGGAGACTGCCCCGGGCTGAACGCGGTTATTCGCGGTTCCGTCCTTAAAGGTGTCCGCGTTCTCGATGATGAATTCATCGGAATCCGCAACGGCTGGCGCGGGCTGGTGCAGGGGGAGTTCATGACCCTCGATCGCCACAGCGTGCGTGGATTATCCCGTCAGGGCGGCACCATTCTGGGCAGCTCGCGCACGAACCCGTTCGAGGGCGAGAACGGCGGACCCGTTAACATCCAGAAGATGATGGATGCCGAGGGCATCGACGCCATTATCGCGATCGGTGGCGAGGGCACGCTGACCGCAGCCCGCCGCCTCACCGACGCAGGCATCCGCATCGTCGGCGTGCCGAAGACCATCGACAACGACCTTGAGGCCACCGACTACTCGTTCGGCTTCAACACCGCCGTCGAGATCGCGACCGAGGCCATCGACCGCCTCCGCACCACCGCCGAGTCGCACGGTCGCTGCATGATCGTAGAGGTCATGGGCCGCCACGTCGGCTGGATCGCCCTCCACTCCGGCATGGCCGGCGGAGCACACGCCATCCTCATCCCCGAGCAGAGCCAGACCATCGAGCAGATCTGCGAGTGGGTCCTCAGCGTCCGCGACCGCGGCCGCGCGCCGGTCCTCGTCGTCTCGGAGGGCTTCAAGCTCGCCGGCATGGAGGAAGCACTCTCCACCAAGGGCCTCGACGCGTTCAACCGTCCCCGCCTCGGCGGCATCAGCGAAATGATCGCCCCGATGGTCGAAGAGCGCACCGGCATCGAAACCCGCGCGACCGTCCTCGGCCACACCCAGCGGGGCGGCTCCCCGTCGGCATACGACCGCGTGCTCGCCACCCGCCTGGGCATGGCCGCCGTCGACGCGATCCACGCCGGCCAGTGGGGCTCCATGGTCTCGCTCAAGGGCACTGACATCGAGATCGTGAGCATCGCCGACGCCACGATCGGCCTGAAGACCGTCCCGCAGGCACGCTACGACGAGGCCGCCGTCCTCTTCGGCTAAACCTGCGTGACCAGTCCGGCCGGTACCTCTTCCGGTGCCGGCCGGATCTCGTTATCGACCGGGGAAACCGGCCGGGTCTCAGGCGAGTTTGGCCTGGACCTGCGCGAGCGAGGGGTTGGTCGCGCTCGACCCGTCCGGGAACAGGACCGTCGGCACGGTGCGGTTGCCGCCGTTCAGGCTCATCACGAGCTCACTCGTGCCGTCGACTTCTTCGACGTTGACTTCGGTGTAGCCGACGCCGGCCTTGTCCAGC
Organism: Cryobacterium sp. GrIS_2_6; assembly: GCF_035984545.1. Taxonomy (NCBI): domain Bacteria; kingdom Bacillati; phylum Actinomycetota; class Actinomycetes; order Micrococcales; family Microbacteriaceae; genus Cryobacterium; species Cryobacterium sp. GrIS_2_6. The sequence continues at coordinate 2,076,988 of NZ_JAXCHP010000001.1, read as the reverse complement.
TGGGACTTCAACCGGGAGCAATAGCCGCACCAGTTGGTCGTGAACATGGTGATGGTGCCCGACTCGGGAACGAAATTCATACGCGCAGCCTAACAAACCCCGCCGTTAAGCTGGGTCCATGACCCTGCCCCAGGTGTGCGTGTGCTACCTCACCCGCGAATCGCCCGCCGGAGGCACCCAGGTGCTCCTCGGCCGGAAGAAGAAGGGCCTCGGCCTCGGCAACATCGTCGGCCTCGGCGGCAAGCTCGAACCCGGTGAAACCGCGGTGGATGCCGCGGTGCGCGAAATCGACGAGGAGTCCGGACTCTCCGTCGCGGCATCCGCTCTCACCGCCGTCGGTGTGCTGACCTACCTGTTCCCGCACCGGGAGGCATGGAGCCAGGAATCGTCCGTCTTCGTGTGCAGCGACTGGAGTGGCACTCCCCGGGAATCGGACGAACTCAACCCGGTCTGGTTCGACGTCGCAGCGCTGCCCCTCGACGAGATGTGGGACGATGCCAGGCACTGGCTTCCGGGCGTGCTCGCGGGCGTGCCCGTGCGCCGCACGTTCACCTTCGGCGCGGACCTGGCGACGGTGGTCGCGAGCAGCTGAGCGGGCAGCCGAGCGAGCAGGGGCCGCCGGTGAGCGGCGTCTGAACGAGTGCACTATTCCCGCTGAATTGACCTGACCTCCCGGGAGTGTCAGGATCGTTAGGTCGCTTGTTCGTCCGGCGTCCGGGAACAGCGCGGATTCGGCTGCAGCCTGTTGCAGCCGAACAAGAAAGCCTCCGGTGGATCTCACCCTGATCGTCGCGCTCGTCATTGCGCTGTCCCTCGTCTTCGACTTCACCAACGGCTTCCACGACACCGCGAACGCGATGGCGACGCCCATCGCGACCGGGGCGATGCGGCCCAAGGTCGCCGTCGGCCTCGCAGCTGTGCTCAACCTCGTCGGCGCATTCCTCTCCACCGAGGTCGCGAAGACCGTGTCGGGGGGCATCATCCGCGAGGGCAACGGCGGGGTGCAGATCACGCCGCAGATCATCTTCGCCGGACTCATCGGCGCGATCGTCTGGAACCTGATCACCTGGCTCCGCGGGCTGCCGTCGAGTTCGAGCCACGCCCTCTTCGGCGGCCTGATCGGTGCGGCCATCATCGGCATCGGCGTCCAGTCGGTCGACTTCACCGTCGTCTTCGCGAAGGTGATCCTGCCCGCCCTGATCGCACCGGTCACGGTCGGTGTCGTCGCGCTCGTCGCAACCAGGCTCGCCTACTTCATCACGCGTCGTGACGCAGGAAAGGCGGACGGCCGGGGCGGCTTCCGGTACGCGCAGATCTTCTCGTCCTCCCTCGTCGCCCTCGCGCACGGCACCAATGACGCGCAGAAGACGATGGGCGTGATCACGCTGACCCTCATCGCCGGCGGATTCCAGGCGGTCGGCAGCGGCCCGCAGTGGTGGGTCATCTGCACGTGCGCACTCGCCATCGCGATCGGCACGTATACCGGCGGCTGGCGGATCATCCTCACGATGGGCAGGGGACTCACCGACGTCAAGCCCGCCCAGGGCTTCGCCGCGGAGACGAGCACGGCCGCGACGATCCTCGCCTCGAGCCACCTCGGCTTCGCGCTCTCGACCACCCAGGTCGCCTCCGGCTCCGTCATCGGTTCCGGACTCGGCCGCCGCGGGGCGACCGTGCGCTGGGGCATGGCCGGCCAGATCGCGCTCGGCTGGCTGCTGACCCTGCCCGCCTCCGCGGTCATGGGCGCCTTCGCCGCCGGCTTCACCCTGCTCGGGCCGATCGGGCTCGTCATCGACCTGATCATCGGCTCGGTCATCGTCGCCCTGCTGTTCCGGCAGTCGCGGCGCACCCGCATCACCCACGACAACCTCCACGACATCGATGACGCCGCCCTCGTCGTGAACATCAAGAAGACGCCCAGGCGAATCGCGCGGCGCGACCAGAAGAAGGTGTCGCTGTGATCGACTGGGGAGCATTCGTCGTCGTCGCCGGGGCCTCGCTCCTCTCGTCGACCCTCGTCGTGAGCCTGTACTCCCTCGGACTCCGGCTGCTGACGAGTGCCGGCCGCGCCCTCGTGGTGGATCCGGCGTCCTTCACCGGCGCGATCACGGTGCTCACGCCCAAGCGGGCGGCCAAAGAGGCCAAACGGCGGCGCAAATCCGCGACGGCGAACCCGCTGACCGTGTTCCAGAAGCGTCTCGCGCTCGTCGGAGCCTATGCCTGCTTCGTGGTCTGCGTCGCTGCCGTGCTCTACGGCGTCTACCTGATCGTGCCCGCGCTGCACCGCTGACCGCGCACGTCGGGACCAACGACGCGTCGCGCGCCAGCTGCGCCGCTACGCTGCCGGCATGCCTGGCGCGGAGCGGCGCAACTGGCGCGCGACGATCACGCGCCCCGATGGCGCGTCGCGGGTCAGCGGTCGGTGCGGCGGAGCCGGCCGATCACGGTCATGGTGTGGTAGATCACGATTGCGGCGACCGTGCCGAGGGCGATGCCATTGAAGCTCAGCGAACCGGCGGTGAAGGTGTAGTCGGCGATGCCGATGATGAGCGCGGTCGCGGCCGTGAACTGGTTGACCGGACGGCTGAAGTCGACCTTGTTGTCGAGCCAGATCTTGACGCCGATGATGCCGATCAGGCCGTAGAGGGCGGTCGTGACGCCGCCGAGCACCCCGGCGGGGATGGTGTTGATGACCGCGCCGATCTTGGGGGAGAGGCCGAGCAGCACGGCGACGAGGCCGGCGACCCAGTACGCGGCGGTCGAGTAGATCCGGGTCGCGGCCATCACGCCGATGTTTTCGCCGTAGGTCGTCGTGCCCGAGCCGCCGCTGAACCCGGCGAGCATCGTCGCGAGCCCGTCGGCCATCAGGGCGCGCCCGGTGAACCGGTTCACCTTCGCATCCGTCATCTGGGCGACGCCGCGGATGTGGCCGACGTTCTCGGCGACGAGCACGAGCACGACCGGCAGGAACGCGGGAAGCACCCCGAGCACGGCGGCGTTCTCGAAGGGGTTCGTCGGCAGCGTGAACGGCGGCAGCCCGATCCACGCGGCATCGTTGACCTTCGAGAAATCGACCTGGCCGGAGAGGAGGGCGGCGAGGTAGCCGACCGCGACACCGATCACGATCGAGAGACGACCGAGGATGCCGCGGAACAGCACGGTCGAGAGGATGACCGCGGCCAGGGTGATCACGGCGGTCAGGGGCGCGAGGGCGAAGTTGGCCTTCGCGACCGGGGCGAGGTTGAAGCCGATCAGGGCGACGATCGCACCGGACACGACGGGCGGCATCAGCGCGTCGATCCAACCGGTGCCGGTGACCTGCACGACGACGCCGATGATCGCGAGCAGCGCGCCGACGGCGAGGATGCCGAACAGGGCGCTGCCCATGCCCGCCGTCGTGACGGCCGCGGTGATCGGGGCGATGAAGGCGAACGAGCTGCCGAGGTAGCTCGGCAGCTTGTTCTTCGTGATGATCAGGAAGAGCAGCGTTCCGACGCCGGAGAAGAAGAGGGTGGTGCTCGGCGGGAAGCCGGTGAGCAGCGGAACGAGGAAGGTCGCACCGAACATCGCGACGACGTGCTGGGCACCGATCCCGATCGTGAGCGGCCAGTTCAGGCGCTCACCCGGCCCGACCACGTCCCCGACCCCGACCGTTTTTCCGTCGCCGTGCAGGGTCCAGGGCAGTGCCATTGTCGCTCGTTTCGTAGTGGGACGTATTCCGATCGTAGTGAAGAATTAGGATCGGACCGTGACCCGAACCGTTCAGCCTGCCCACGACGACTCGCTTGACGCGGCACTGACGGTGCGGATCGGGACCGGCCTGGTGCGCGGGATCCGGGTGCGGGGCGTACGCGCCTGGCGGGGCATCCCCTACGCCGCGGCGCCCGTCGGACCGCTGCGGTTCCGAGCCCCGCAGCCGCCGGCGGCATGGTCGGGTGTGCGCGACGCGACCGACTGGGGACCCGTCTCCCCGCAGAGCCACAAGGGACAGTTCAACGGGGCGCGCCCGGACATCCCGCAGGATGAGGACTGCCTCAATCTCAACGTGATCGCCCCTGACGTGCCCGTCGATCCGGCTGGACTCCGCCCGGTGATGGTCTTCATCCACGGCGGTGCGTACAGCGTCGGGTCCTCCCGCGAGGTGCCCACCCAGGGCGAAGGCCTCGTCCGGCGCGGCGACATCCTGTACGTGAGCCTGAACTACCGGCTCGGCGCGCTCGGCTACCTCGACTTCAGCAGCTACTCGACGCCGGAGCGCCCGTTCGAGAGCAATCTCGGGCTGCGGGACCAGGCCGCCGCCCTCGCCTGGGTGCGGGACAACATCCGCTTCTTCGGCGGCGACCCCGATGCCGTGACGCTCTTCGGCGAGTCGGCCGGGGGCAATGCCGTGACGACCCTGATGACCGTGCCGAGCGCCCACGGGCTCTTCCAGCGCGCGATCGCGCAGAGCGCACCGCCGAACGCGGTGTATCCGCCGGCGCTCACGGCAGAGTGGGCGCGCGACTTCGTGAGCATCCTCGCGGCACGCGCGACAGCGGACGGGATCGCACGCGTGCCGGAGCACGCCGGCCCGGACGCGCTGGCGGACGCGCACCCGGATGTCCTCGGGCAATCCCGGGCGCTGTTGCTCGACGCGTCTCCGGCCCGGCTCGCCGCCGCGACGATGGAGCTCACTGTGCGGGCGCCCGACCAGTACCCCGGCACGATTCCGCTGTCGCCCGTCATCGACGGCGACTTCCTGCCCGAACGCCCGCTCGATGCGTTCCGGGACGGCCGCGCGGCACGGATCCCGCTGATCATCGGCACCAACGCCCGCGAGGGTTCCCTCTTCAGCGGACGGATCGATATCCTCGCTTCGACGCCCAAGCGCATCCGCGCGATCTTCGCCAACACCAAGAAGAAGGCGAGGAAGGCGCTGAAGGCCCAGTACCCCGGCATCCCGGCGCTGCGCCCCGCCCTCGACTTCGGCGGCGACTTCTCGTTCTGGTATCCGAGCCTCAAGGTCGGCGAGCGCCACTCCCGCTACGCCCCGGTGCACTTCTACCGCTTCGACTTCGCTCCGAGACTCGTGCGGCGGATGGGCCTCGACGCGACCCACGGCCTCGAACTGTTCCCGCTCTTCGACCGGCTGGACGGCTGGTTCGGCCGGGGCATGACGATCATCGGCGGCCGCCGCGAGTTCAAGGCGATCGGGGAGCGCATGCAGGGCTGGTGGCTCGGCTTCGCGACAACGGGCGAACCGGATGCCGCGTGGCCGCTCTATGACGAGACGCGCCGGCTGACCCTCATCATCGACGCGGCCGACCGGGTCGAGTCCGATCCGCTGGCCGAGCGGCGGATGGCGTGGGGATCCTTCGTCCCGCACGTCTGAGGACCGGAGGCGGTGGCGCATACCCGGGGCCGCATCTCAACACGCGTAAGCTGGAAGCTGAGAATCAGCCGAGACGGCAGCCTGGAGAACCCCATTCCTGTTAAACAGACCGACACGCCCGTACCACTCCGCACCAGTGTGAAGGGGCGTCTCGACCGCTACTTCGAGATCACGACCCGCGGCTCCAGCTGGGGCCGTGAAATCCGCGGCGGCCTCGTCACCTTCGTGACCATGGCGTACATCGTCATCCTCAACCCCCTCATCCTCGGCGGTTTCAGCGCGGACCAGGCCTCTGTCGACGTCGTCGGCGGCTGGCTCCCGAACGCCCAGGTCGCCGCGGTCACCGCGCTCACCGCCGGCGTCATGACGATCCTCTTCGGCGTGATCGCCCGGCTGCCGTTCGGCTTCGCCGCCGGCCTCGGCATCAACTCCTACCTCGCCGTGAGCGTCGTCGGCCAGGTCACCTGGCCGGAGGCGATGGGCCTCGTGCTCATCAACGGACTCATCATCGTCCTCCTGGCCTCGACCGGGCTCCGCGAAATGATCTTCAACGCCGTTCCGCACCAGCTCAAGATCGCCATCACCGTCGGCATCGGCTTGTTCATCGCGTTCATCGGCCTCGTCGACTCCGGATTCGTCCGCTCGAGCGGGACCGCGAGCCCGCCCGTGCAGCTCGGCGACAACGGGTCGATCGTGACCCTGCCGACCACCGTGTTCGTGATCGGCCTGCTCCTGATCGGCGTGCTCGTCGCGCGCAAGGTCAAGGCCGCCCTCCTGATCGGCATCGTCGCGACGACGGTCATCGCAGTGATCCTTGAGGCGATCTTCAAGGTCGGGCCGTCGCTCGGCACCAACGCCTACGGCTGGAACCTCAACGCCCCCGTGCTCCCGACGACCGCGGTGTCCCTACCCGACCTGAGCCTGCTCGGCCACGTCAGCTTCGGCGCCTTCGACCGCATCGGCGTTCTCGCGGCGCTCATGCTCGTCTTCACCCTCGTCTTCACGAACTTCTTCGACGCGATGGGCACCATGACCGGCCTCGCGACCGAGGCCGGCCTTGCCGACGACAAGGGCAACTTCCCCCGGCTGAAATCGGCCCTGATCGTCGAGGGTGTCGGCGCCGTGCTCGGCGGAGCGACCTCCGGGTCCTCCAACACCGTGTTCATCGAATCGGGGGCAGGCATCGGCGAGGGCGCCCGCACCGGCTTCGCGAACGTCATCACCGGGCTGTTGTTTCTCGCCGCGATGTTCTTCACCCCGCTCACCCAGATCGTGCCCCTCGAGGTCGCAGCTGCGGCGCTCGTGATCGTCGGGTCGATGATGGTGTCGCAGATCCGCTTCATTGATTTCAGCGAGTTCTCGATCGTGTTCCCGGTGTTCCTCACGATCATCGTGATGCCGCTGACGTACTCGATCGCCAACGGGATCGGCGCCGGCTTCATCAGCTGGGTCGTCGTGCGCTCGTTCTCGGGCAAGGTGCGCGAGATCAGCCCGCTGCTCTGGATCGTAGCGGTCGGCTTCCTGGTCTTCTTCGTACGTGGCCCGATCGAGACCCTGATCGGCGGCTGACCCCAGCGTTCTCACGTGTCAGAATCCCAAAATCTCCGTCGAATCGGTCCGGGGCGGATGCGGGGGATAGCCCCATGGTCGGCGGCAGGCCGGCTTCGTACTCTGGAAGAGAGCCGTCAACCGCGGCCGTATTCCAAGGAGAGTCCAGAATGTCCACCCTGCATCCCGACCAGACGACACCGCTCGCCGCGTACCCGGCCCCGCCGGCGTACGCGCCAGCCGCGCCGGTGCGACCCGCGAGCCCGCTCGCGCTGACGAGCCTCGGGCTCGGGCTCGTCTCGATCCTCGCCGGCTGGACCTTCGTGGCCCCGATCGTCGGCCTCATCACCGGCGTGCTCGCCCTCGGCCGGGAGCCGTACGCCCGCGCCATGGCCCTCTGGGGCATCGTGCTCAACGCCGTGATGCTCGCCGGGGTGTTCCTGCTCTTGGTGCTCGGGCTCATCTTCGGGCTCGCGTTCCTGCCCTTCGCCCTCGCCTTCTGAGCCGCCGCCCCGGGGAGAACGGATGCCGATCAGGGGCTTCGAGGACGACGGGGTCGCGCTACTGTGTCAGCGTGTCCATCCGGGAGAGACGCCGCGGGGTGCACCGGCCGGCCGGCGTCATCGAAAGCCACGCGCCCGACGATCCGGCAGCGGCCCTCGACCGGCCGCTCCCGGACCGGGACTGGACCGGCCTGGCGCCGGGGGCCATGGCCTTCCGGTTCGAGGCTCCGAGCGGTTCCCTCGCGGCGCTCGCCTGGGGCGAGTCGGGGCATCCGCGAGTCGTGCTGGTGCCGGGTGCGACCGGTTCGAAGGAGGACTTCGTGCTGCTCGCCCCGCTCCTCGCCGGCGCCGGCTACTTCGTGGAGAGCTACGACCTCGCGGGGCAGTACGAGTCGGCCGGCGCGGGGCCTGGAGCGGGGCAGAGCTACGACTACCGACTGTTCACCGCCGACCTCGTGGCAGTCCTCGATGCCGGGGCGAGGCCGGCACACGTGCTCGGTTACTCCTTCGCAGGGATCGTCGCGGAGATCGCGCTCGCCACGCGTCCGGACCTGTTCGCGAGCCTCGTGCTTCTCGCAGCCCCGCCCCTGGCCGGCCAGACCTTCCGCGGCGTGCGCTGGATCGGGCCACTCAGCTGGCTGCTGCCCGCGCACACGATCGCGAGCCTGATGGTCTGGGGGCTCGTCACCAACCGCAACCATGCACCACCCGGCCGGCTCCACCTCGTGCAGTTGCGTTTCGAGGACACGATCCGCCGGAGCATCGACGAGATCATGCAGCTGATGAAGAACGCTCCCGACTTGCGGGCGGACCTCGCGCGGAGCCCGGTTCCGCTGCTTGTCGCCGTCGGCGAGCGGGACCTCTGGCCTCTCGAGCTGCACCGGGCGTTCGCCGGGCGCATCGGCGCCGAGTTCCGCGTGTATCGCACCGGCCACAGTCCCTGCGAGACGACGCCGCACCAGCTCGCCCGTGACCTGCTCGCCCTCTACGCCCGCTCCTGAAACCCCGCCGGGCTCGTCAACTCTCCGGTGCGCGGCGAATCTGGCGCGCATGGGTGCAACTGGCGCGCGCCCGGCGCGGCCCGGCTCTCGCGGACGGCGCAGCTCGGCTCCCGCGCTCGGCGCAGATGCTCGCTGCTCAGGCGCGGATGCGATGCGCCCAGACCCGGCGCGCCAGCCGCAGCCGCCAGGGCGACCCGTCTGGCCAGTGCAGGGCGAGGGTGCGGTACGCCCAGTCCAGCCGCCGGGCGATGCCGCGCCAGGTGTCGAAGGGCCGGGCGGAGATCCCGACCCTGAGCGTAGCGTCGAACAGCACGGACACCGAGGGCGGCAGATGCAGGCTCAGGTCGAGGTCGTCGTGCACGTCCTCCCGCTCCCGGTGCACGAGAGTGCGCACCTCGGCCCAGACCGCGCGCCGCATCACGAAGTTCGATCCGAAGATCGGCGGCTGCGCGAGCCACAGCCCGATCAGCCGGAAGTACCCGCCGAGGTACACGAACCGCCCGAGCGCGGCCACGAGCCGCGGGCAGTCGTAGAAATCACCGGGCCCCGTGACGACGTCGAAGATCGGCGCGAGCGTGAGGATGCTCTCGGCGCGCTCGATCCAGTCCGGCGGTGGCACAGAGTCGGCGTCGAGCCGCGCGATCAGGTCGCCGGATGCCGCGTCATAGCCGGCGGCGGCGGCCGGCCAGATCCCGTGCACCGGTTCGGCCACGAGAACGGCGCCGGCCGCCCGGGCGACGCGCGCCGAGGCATCCATTGAGGCGTTGTCGACGACGATGACCTCGTCGGCCGGCCGGGTCTGGTCCCCGAGCGCGGCGAGGACCGCCTCGAGGAAGACCGCGTCGTTATAACAGGGGATCACGACCGAGACGGTGGTCACGGTGCCCCCTCTCGCCGCGCCGATTCGGGTCGGGTACGGACTCGCCGCACATGCTACTCCCGGCCCGCCCGGCCTGGTCGAAGCCGCGAGTGTCGCCGCTTCCTCCCACTGCACCCGGTGCTTCGGCGACTCTCGGCAGCACTGGGGACTCTCTGGCACGGCGGGGGACGGTGCGGGCCGGGGGGGGGGGGGGGGGGGGGGGGGGGGGGACGGTGCGGGCCGGGGGGCGGCCGCGCGGGCTCGCGGGTTAGACCGTGCGGCAGTGCGTGGTGAGGAAGCCGATCTTGTCCACGGTGATCGTCACGGTCGAGCCGTCGTGCAGGAAGACCGGGGGAGTGCGGCTGTAACCGGCGCCGCCGGGGCTGCCGGTCGAGATCAGCGTGCCAGGCAGCAGCGTCGAGGTCTGCGACAGGTAGGACACGAGTTCCGCGACCGACCGCATCATGTCGCCGGTGGAGGCATCCTGCAGGATTCGCCCGTCGACGTGGGTGGTGAGCGTGAGGTCCTGCGGATCGGCGATCTCGTCGCGGGTGACCACGACCGGGCCGGTCGGGGTGAAGCCGTCGAAGGACTTGCACCGCGACCACTGCGCCTCGGAGAACTGCAGGTTGCGGGCCGTGATGTCGTTGACGACCGTGTACCCGAACACGTAGTCGAGGGCGTCACGCACCGACACATTGCGGGCCGGGCGCCCGATGATGACGCCGAGTTCTGCCTCGTAGTCGACCTGGGTGGCGACCTCCGGGGCCCACGAGATCGTCGACTCGTGGCCGGTGAGGGAATTCGGCCAGAGCGAGAACACGATCGCGCCGGTCTCCGTCCGCAGCTTGAGCTCGTCGGAGTGCGCGGCGTAGTTGGCGCCGATCGCGATGATCTGCGGCGGCCGCAGCACCGCGGATGAGTAGCGCAGCTCCTCGAGCTGAGTGAGCGTCGCTCCGTGGGCGACCGCGTTCTCGCTGAGAGCGCGCACCCGGTCGTACTCGGCGCTGCCTCGTTCGATCAGGTCCTGCAGGTCGCGCGGGGCGTCCTCGAGGATCTCGTCGAGGAAAAGCGCGGATTCCGCGAACACCGCCGCAAGGCGGGGCATGGACTGGCCATCAACTCTGAGGTGCGCAAACTTCACCTGCCTAGAGTAGCCGTCAATCGGGGGAGCTACGCCGCGGCCGGCCCGGGGAGCCCGGCGGCCCGCCAGAGGTGCATTCCGGCGTAGCTGCGCCAGGGTGCCCAGCCGGCGGCGTGGGCCGCGAGGGCGCGCGGGTCGCCGGGAAGGCCGAGCCGGGCAGCGCCCTGGCGCAGGGCCAGATCGCTCGTCAGGAGGATGTCCGGGCTCCCGAGCACGCGCATGGCCACATAGCCGGCGGTCCATGGTCCGATCCCGGGCAGCGCGGTCAACGTCGCGGTCAGGGACTCCCGGGAGTCCGCCGTCGACAGGGTGAGCTCGCCGGTCGCGAGCGCTTCTGCGACGCCGAGGATCGCAGCGATCCTCCTCGCCGGTCCGCGCAGCACGCTGTGCCCGTCGGCCGCGATGCGTTCGGCCGTCGGGAACAGCCGGTCGAGGCGCGGCGCAGGCTCCTCGCCGGACGCGGACGCGGACGCGGTCGCTGTTGCCGTCTCCGGCCCCGGCCCCGGCCCCGGCAGAGTCTCCGGCCCCGGCAGGGGAAGCGGCAGGGGCGCCCCGAGCTCTGCGCACAGCCGCGAAAGCGCGGTGCGGGCGGACGCGACGGAGACCTGCTGCCCGAACAACGCCCGGAACAGGGTCTCCTCGGGATCCATGCTGCCGGGCAGGCGGATCCCCGGGACCGCGCGCACCGCCCCGGCCAGGAGCGGGTCGACGGAGAGCACGTGGTCGATCGCCTGCGCGTCGGCGTCGAGGTCGAGCAGCCGCCGCACCCGGCTCACGAGCGGGGCGAGGTCGTCGAGGCTGTCGAGCCGCGCCGCGCAGGCCAGCTGGGGCGCGTCCTCGGTTCCGGCGAGGCTCAGCTCGACCGTCGCGGCCCCGTGCGGCAGGCGCAGCGTGCGCGCATAGGTACCGGGACCGGCCACCTCGACCCCCGGGATGGCCCGGGCGCCGAGAAACGCCAGCACACCGGCACCGTCGAACGGAGCCCGCGCGGGCAGCAGCAGGCGGATGCCGGTGCCCGGCCCGGCGGGGATGCCGGGGTCCGCGGCGGCGCGGCCGGCGGCATCCGCCCGGTCGGTCGCGAGGAACGGGGACCGCCCGGATGCGGTCAGGCCGGTCGCGGACCCGGTCGCGTCGACCCGTGGACCGGGGGACCCCGGGGCCTGGCCGTGCGCGGTGGTCGCCGCGTGCGCGGTGGTCGCCGCGTGCGCGGCGGTGGGCGCCCCGGCCGCGGTCGCCGCCCGGGCTGCGGCCCGGGGTGCGCCTGCGGTGTTGCCCGCACGCGGCGCGCGGGCAGAGCGGCGCAGCTCGCCGGGGGTGCGCTCGTAGACCGCGGCGATCGTGTCGTTGAACTGGCGAACACTGCCGAATCCCGCGGCGAAGGCGACCTCGCTGATCGGGAGGGCGGTGCCGAGCAGGAGCAGGCGCGCGGTCTGGGCGCGGTGCGCCCTGGCGAGGGCGAGAGGACCGGCGCCGAGCTCGGCGACGAGTACCCGGGTGAGGTGGCGCGGGGTATAGCCGAGGCGGCGGGCGAGGCCGGGTACGCCGTCGCGTTCGACGGTGCCGTCGTCGATCAGGCGCATCGCACGCGCCGCGAGGTCGTCCCTGGTGTTCCAGTCGGGGGAGCCGGGCACCGCGTCAGGCAGGCAACGCTTGCAGGCGCGCAGGCCGGCCTCGTGCGCCGCTGCGCTCGTCAGGTAGAAGGAGACGTTGCCGGGCCGGGGGGTCGCCGCCGGGCAGCTCGGCCGACAATAGATCCCGGTCGAGTGCACGCCCGTGATGAACTGGCCGTCGAACCGCGCGTCGCGGGAGCTCATCGCTCGGTACCGTTCGGCGAAGGCCGGGTCGGCGAGGCGGTCGTCGCCGCGCTCTGCGATGCCGGAGCGGCCGGGCGTGCCCGACCTGCCGGGCGTGCGTCTGGTGGCGTCGGAAGGGTTCACCCCTCCAGCCTGCCATTCCCGGCCCGAGGGCGGTAGCGGAATTCGGACATCGCGCGCCCGCCCGTCGTGGTCGCCCTGCACGGCCTCTGGAACGGCGCCGCCTACCTGCTCACGAGCGACCCCGCGCTTCTCTTCTACTACCTACTCGTGCTGCTCCCGCTCTTCATCGGGTACATCGTCGCCGTCGTGCTGCTCCGGCGCCAGGAGGGGAGGATCACCGTCGCCAGGCTCGGCGAGTACGCGGCGGCCGGCTGGTTCACGTCCCGGGAGGTCCCGATGCTCGCCACAGGACCCGGGCGGCGGATGCTGAAAGGCGCCGCCGACCGGGTCGCCCGCGCCGACGAGGCCGAGCTTCTCGCTCTCGTCCAGGCGCACCGGGCGGTCGTGATCGGCTGAGGCCCGGCATCCGCTATCAGAGGGCGGATGCCGCCCGCGGATGCCGCCCGCGGCCGGTCGACCCGCGGCCGGTTAACGAGTGAACTCGTCATCCGGTGGCGTGGCACTGCCGACGACTCTCCCGGATGACGAGTTCCTGGTGATATCGTGCGCCTTCCGGGGGCGTTCGCGCAAGGGGTAATTTCCAGCGTGCATGCTGCGGGGAAATCCGATTGGATGGGTGCATGACTGATCTGAACACCAAGCCCGAACTCGACGCACCGGAGGGCCCAGCGCCCACGGAGCTCACCATTACCGACATCGTGGTTGGCGAGGGCGCCGAGGCGACCGCCGGCGCGACCGTCGACGTGCACTACCTCGGCGTCGAATACGACACCGGCGACGAATTCGACTCCTCGTGGAGCCGTGGCCAGTCGATCAACTTCCCGCTGCGCTCGCTCATCGCGGGCTGGCAGCAGGGCATCCCCGGCATGAAGGTCGGCGGGCGTCGCAAGCTCGTCGTGCCGCCGCACCTGGCGTACGGGCCCGCTGGCGGAGGACACCGCCTCTCCGGCCAGACCCTCATCTTCGTGATCGACCTGCGCGGCGTCAGCTAGGCCGCGCACTCACCCGCAACCCGTGCGCATCGATCACGGCTCGTGGTCGATGCGCACGTGTTTAACCCGCGAGGTGTGTCCGCGCACGATCGTGACGGCGCTCTTCGAAACGGCGAAGTGCTTCGCGAGCAGCTTGACGAGGGCATCGTTGGCGGCGCCCTCGACGGCCCGCTGCTGCAGGTAGACCGTGAGCGAGGCATCCGTCGGCGCGCTCGTCGCCGTAGGAGTGCCGAGCGAGTCCGGGTCGTCGACGGCGACGAGCGGGCCCTTGCGGCTGCCGGGCTTGACGTGCACCGTCAGGTTCACGGTTCGGGTCACGGACTGCCTCCTGAAACTCTTCCCTTCAACGCTAGTGGTCTGCGATCGTCCGGACGAGAATGTCCCATGATCTCAATCGACTGCGCACGTGCCCTCGAAGCCGCCGGACTGGCCTGGCGGCCCGCCTCAGGCGACGCGTTCCGGATCGAACGGGCCGGCTTCGACGTCGAGGTGTTCACGGTCAGCGAGATGACCATCGAACCGCATGAATTCGACACCGGCACCATCCTCGGCTTCAACGGCACGACCGAGTGGGCTCTCGACTCTCTCGCCCTCGAGGACGCCCTCTGGCTCCCACGGGAGGACCAGCTCCGGGAGATGCTCGGGGGTGCATTCCACTCCCTCGAGCGGCTCGGCGACGACGCCTATCGGGTCACCGCGCTGCTGGCCGGGGCGCTCGAAGCCATCGAGGCGACCGACGCGGCGGATGCCTACGGGCTGGCGGTGCTCCGCCTCCTGCGCCTCAGTCGCTAGTCGAGCCAGGCGCTCGTCGAGCCGGCTGCTAGTCGAGCCAGGCCGTGGTCATGCGCTGCACCGCTGAGCCGTCGGCATCGGCGAGTTTGACGCCGACGAACGCGCGCGCCGCGTCGGAGGTCTGCACCCGGAACGGCGGACGCTCACCGTCGAGCAGCGCGGCGACGAAGGCCCCGGCGCTCTCCGCGGACTGCGCGGCACTGAACGACTGCGCGGCCCTGGCGAGGTACCCCGCGAGGGCGGATGCGTACGGATCGTTCGGCGGACTGGCGCGCGGGTCGAGGCCGATGTTGTCGACGAACGACGATGCGACCGCGCCGGGTTCGACGACCGTGACCGTGACACCAGCGGTCGCCGCGACAGGGGCGAGGCTCTCCATGAATCCCTCGACCGCGAATTTGGCCGCACAGTACGCCTCACTGAACGGCTGGCCGACGACGCCGCCGACGCTCGTGACGGTGATCAGCCTGCCGTGGCTCTGCCGCAGGTGCGGCAGAGCCGCGCGGGTGACACTCACGACACCGAAGAAATTGACCTCCATGACCGCGCGCACGACGTCGAGGCCCTCGTTCTCGATGGTGCCGACGTGGCCGGCCCCTGCGTTGTTCACCAGGGCGTCGATCCGGCCGTACCGGTCGAGCATGTGCGCGATGACCTCGGTGATCGACGCGGGCTCCGTCACGTCGAGGCGGCGGATGTCGAGGTTCACGCCCGCCGTTTCGCTCGCGCTGCGCAGCGCGCGGGCTCCCTCGAGGGTGCGCATGGTCGCGACGACGGGGTGTCCTGCGCGGGCGGCCGCGACCGCGGCCTGGAGTCCGATGCCCGAGGAGGTCCCGGTGACCAGGACGGTGCCGGGGACGGCCGGGCCGCTCATCAGTACCGTTCGGGTTCTGGTCCGAGCTGGAATCGGCGGCCGCTCACCGTCTCGGGAATGATCTCCACGTAGATGTACTTGAGCGTCGGGATGAGCGGGCGCAACGGCAGCTGGTCGGCGGCATCGATGTCGGCCTGGTGTTCGAGCACCCGTGCGTGGCCCCTCGCGACGACGCTCCAGGCCTCGTCGCGTCCGATGCCGTCCGTCTCGAAGGCCACCTTGTTGTTGACGGTGAGTTCGAGGAGCTTGGTGCCCTCCGCGGTGCGGAAGACCAGGCGCCGGTCGGCGGCGACGAAGTTGACCGGGTAGATGTCCGGTTCGCCCGCGATGCTGAGAGCGAGGCGACCGAAGCTCGAGGAGAGCAGGAGGTCCCAGCATTCCTCATCGTCGAGGACATGCACCGGATACAGGTCGTTGGTTTCCATGGTTCATATTCCCACGCAACCGGGTGCTCCGCCACCACCCTCCAATGTCGACGTGAACTCACGGCAGACCCGAATGTCCCGGTCGGGTCGGGCCGCACCGCCTCGAAACCGGGCCGACGCGACCCCTGCGCGCAGCCGGGGCACGGCCGACTGGGACTCAGTCGCGGTCGTGCGTGGTGCGCACCCGGTCGACGAGCTGCCGCCAGGGGCCGGAGAGGTCTGGTTCCGCGAGAACGACTTCGTGCGGGGCGCAACGGATGCGGTAGACGTAGCGGTCCGGTTCCGGCGCCCTCTCGACGACGTCGTCCCAGGGCAGGGACGCGAGGAGATCGGTCCACGCCTCCGCGTCGGCCTGCTCGTCGACCTGGACCTCCCAGGTGACCCGCACTCCGGCGATGCCACCGCTTCGCGAAACGATGACCTTCATGCCCGCGATGTTACTCCGCCGAGTCCCTTCCCGAGCCCGACGCCACTCCAGCCGGCCACGACAGCGCTGTGCTCGCGGGAGCCGGGGCCGAACCGCCTGGTCGCCGCCGTCACGGTTGCGCGGGCGAACCCGGCGAAGTCGACGCGGGGCCGCAGCGTTCCGCTCGTGAGCGTGTCGTACCAGATCCGGCCGGCGCCCTCCCACGCGTTGCCGCCCAGCTCGGCGGCCACGAGGTAGAACGCCCGGTTCGGGATACCCGAGTTCAGGTGCACGCCTCCGTTGTCGTCCACGGAATCGACGTAGCCGCTCATGTCCGACGGTTGGGGGTCCATGCCGAGCACGTCGTCGTTGTACGCCGTTCCCGGCGCCTTGAGCGAGCGCAGTGCCGCGCCCTGGACCTGGTCGGTGAAGAGTCCGGCACCGATCAGCCAGCTCGCCTCGGTGACGGACTGCCCGAGGGTGAACTGCTCGACGAGCGACCCGAACACGTCGGACACGGATTCGTTGAGGGCCCCCGACTGGCCCTCATAGGCGAGGTTGGCGCTGAACTGGGTGACCCCGTGGGTGAGCTCGTGGCCGATCACCGTCAGAGACGCCGTGAACCGGTTGAACACCTCGCCGTCGCCGTCGCCGAAGACCATCCGCTCGCCGTCCCAGAAGGCGTTGTCGTAGGAGCGGCCGTAGTGCACACTCGCCTCGAGGGGCAGTCCATGGCCGTCGATCGAGTCGCGCCCGAACCGGGTCCAGAACAGGGCGTGGGTGTGGCCGAGGCCGTCCCAGGCCTCGTTCACCGCGACATCACCGACGGGGGCCTGGACCTTCGACCGCACCAGGCGACCGGGCAGGCGTTCGAGGCCGCCGGCATCCGAAACGGCCCTGTCGAGCTCACCGCGAATGGCTGCCCCGCCGCGGGCGGCCGGGCGCACGGTCGGCGGATGCGTCGTGCTGCGTCGCTCGCGCAGCGGCGCGTCCCGCAAGAGCGAGTGCCGGGCCGCGTCGACCGCGGCAGAGTAGCGCGGGTCGTCGAGTCTCGCGAGCCGCACCAGGAGGTACGGCGGAACGATGGCGCATCGGGTCGCATGCTCTCTGCTGCTCATGGCTCGAGTGTGTCACTGAGCGCCGACAAACGCACGGGTTCCGCGCCCCGGCTGTGGAGAACACCGGGTCCGGGGGCCGAACAGCACGCGCTCCTAGACTGGGACCATGCGCTACGGAATCGTCATCCTCCCCCAGGACCCCTGGCCGGAAGCCTCCCGCAAGTGGCGGGGCGCCGAACGTGTCGGCTTCGACCACGGCTGGACCTACGATCACCTGTCCTGGCGCAGCCTCGCCGACGAACCGTGGCACGCCACGATCCCGACCCTGACCGCTGCCGCACTCGTGACGCGGGACCTGCGGCTCGGGACCTTCGTCTCGAACCCGAACTTCCGGCATCCGGTGCCCTTCGCCAAGGAACTCGCGACACTCGACGAGCTGTCCGGCGGGCGGTTCTTGCTCGGCGTCGGCTCGGGCGGCACAGGCTTCGACGCCACCGTGCTCGGCCAGCGGGCATACACCGGGCCGGAGCGGCACGCTCGTTTCACCGAATTCGTCACCCTGCTCGACCTGCTGCTGCGCGGGGAAGCGGAGGGCAGCACGGCCGGCATCGACTTCACCGGCGACTGGTTCACCGCCGTCGGCGCACGCATGGTCGGAGCGCCGACCCAGGCGCCCCGGCTCCCGTTCGTGATCGCGGCGAACGGGCCGAAGGGGCTTCGCCTCGCGGCGACCCACGGCGACGGCTGGGTGACGACGGGTCCGGACGGCGCGACCGGTGACGCCTGGTGGACGAAGGTCGCCGCGCTCGCCGAGCGGCTCGACGACGCGGCGGATGCCGTCGGCCGCGAGCCGGCCTCGATCGACCGGTACCTCAACCTCGATAGCGGTGGCAGCTACTCCCTGCAGAGTGTCGGAGCCTTCGACGACGCCGTCGGCCGGGCCGAAGAACTCGGCTTCACCGACGTGATCAGTCATTGGCCGCGTGCCTCCGGCATCTACGCCGGCTCGGAGGACGTGCTCGAGGCCGTCGCAGCCGCCCGTTTGACGCCCCGGACGTGAGGCTTCGCCCCTGAGGCTTCGGCCCGACGGGTCAGACGTCGATGCGGTAGCCGCGCTTGATGACCGTCGCGACGAGGCCCGGTTCGGGGAGCGCCTGGCGTAGCCGGCTGATCGCGACGTCGACGGCATGGTCGTCCTGCATCTCGGGCAGGATCGCCGTGAGGCTCGCCCGGGACGTGACCGTCCCGCCGGCGGCGAGCAGTACCCGCAGCAGCGTCAGGGAGCTCGGCGGCAGGGTGGTGCGGGCGCCGGCGAGTGAGAACAGCCGGCCACGGAGCTCGACGGGTCCGAACCGGGTGTCGAGGCGCAGCACGCGCTGCTGCTCGAGGTGATCGCAGACGAGCTTGATGAGCGCGCCCATCCGGAACCGCTCCGGCACGATCGGTGCCAGCCCGGCGGCGAGCAGGGGGCCGGCGGTGACGGGGCCGACGGCCGCGGCGACGACGTTCTCGCTGAAGGCATCCTGCAGTTCGTCGAGCCGGCCGATCGAGTCGGCGACCCCGAACAGGGCCATCACGGCAGGGGCACTCGTGAACGTGACGGCGTCGACGCCGCCCGTGCAGATCAGGTCGACGAGCCGGAGCACCCGCGCCGAGTCCTCCGGAAGCAACCAGCGATACGGGGCCACGGTCAGCACCGTCGCGCCGGCCAGGGCGAGCCGCTCGAGCTGGGGCTGGTCGGTGAAGCCGTGCAGCTGCACCGCGATGGTCTTCCCGGCGGCGCCGTCCCGCAGCACATAGTCCACGAGGGACTTGGTAGTCTCCTCGTCGCTCATGCCGTCGTCGTCGAGGCCCGCCGCCCGGACGGCGCCGCGCGCCTTCGGGCCGCGCACGAGGATGCTGGAGTGCTCGAGGGTCTCGGTGAGCTCGTGGCCGACGCCCGCGGCATCCGCCGCCTCGAACCAGCGCCGGATGCCGTACGAGGTCGTCGCAAGGAGGATGTCGGGCCGGGCGGCGATGATCGCGAGGGTATCGCTCGTGATGCGGGCGTCGTCCGCCGCGGCCGCGATGCGGATGGCGGGCGCGTGGACGACCTCGGCGCCGCGGCGTTCGAAGGCGGCGATGAGGTCCTCGGAGCGCCGATCGCTCGTGACGGCGATGCGGAAGCCCTCGAGCTGGTCTGCGCGGAACCCGGGCTGACTTGCTTCGGCGCTCGTGTCGTTGACGGTGTCTCCGGCTCGTTGGGTGGTGGCAGGTGGCTGGGGGTGGCGTGCGGGGCGGATGTCCCCGGTCAGCGCTCGGCGTTCAGGGAGTGCTCGGCGTTGCCCGCGATGGCCTGCAACAGCTCCTCGCTGGCGGCGTCGTCGTGCTGGGACAATCGTACGACCTCACCGATCACGAGGACGGCGGGTGAGCGGGCACCGAGTTTGGCGGCGAGCGGGGTGATCGTGTCGAGCCGGGCCTTCGTGGTGCGCTGGCGGGACGAAAAGCCCTGCTCGATGATCGCCACGGGCATGTCGGTCCGCATCCCGTGGCGGGCGAGCCCCGCGGTGAGGTGCGGCAGGGTCCCGACGCCCATCAGGACCACGATCGTGCCGCCGAGCCCTGCGAGGTGGGCGAGCTCGTTCTCGCTGAGCGGCGCGTGGCCGGAGAGCACGGTGAAGACCCGGCTGAGTTCCCGGTGGGTGACCGGGATGCCCGCGGCGGCCGGCACCGAGATCGCGCTCGTGACCCCGGAGACGACGGTGACCGGCACGCCGGCCTCGCGGCACGCGAGTACCTCCTCGCCGCCGCGCCCGAACACGAACGGGTCGCCGCCCTTGAGACGGACGACGGTGAGGCCGGCGAGGGCGCTGTCGACGAGCATCCGCTCGATGTCGGCCTGCGGGGTGGCGTGGTGGCCCGGCGTCTTGCCGACGTCGACGTGCTCGGCGCCGGGGCACCACTCGTCGAGCCGGTCGTGCGGGCTGAGCTTGTCGTAGAAGACGATGTCGGCGTCGCGGAGCGCCTGGACGGCGGCCATCGTGAGGAGGCCGTCGTCGCCGGGTCCGCCGCCGACGAGGGTCACGCGCCCGAGCGGGGCGACGGACGCCGCAGGTTCGCGGCTCAGCCAGACCCGCTGCGAGGCGCAGGCATCGACGATGATGCGCTCGGTGGCCTCGGAGACCTCGACGAGAACGACCAGGTCGACCGCCGAGACGAGGTCACGCCAGCCGTGCGGGAAATGCGGGTATTCGACGGGGCGCACCTGAGGGTGCGGCCTCTCCGGCGGATGCCCGTCGACGGGAACAGAGGCCAGGTAGACGATCGCGTCAGCGGCGAGGAACCGGGCGAGCACCCGCCTGGCCGCGAGGGCGCCTCCGAAGACGAGGACCCGGCGGCCGGCCAGGTCGAGGCTGATGTCCATGGTTCACACTCCCTGTCGCAGTTCAATGACGCGTTCGGTTGCGGTGGCGGTGGCGGTACCGGTGGCGGCGGCAGTGGCGTCACGGGGCCGTACCGGGATGCTCGGACCGGAGAGCAGCACGGCCTCGCGCTCCGCCGGCCGCGCAGGCCGGGGCTGGTCGCGTTCGATGACCTGCAAGAGCGCTGGGTCCGCGGTTCCGGGGGCATTGACGAAGGACCGGAACCGGCGCAGGCGCTCCGGATCCTTGAGGGTCGCGGCCCATTCGTCTTCGTAGTTGCCGACGTGGGCGAGCATGGCGGCCTCGAGCTCCTCGGCGATACCGAGGGAGTCGTTGCAGACGACGTCGCGCACGTGGTCGAGCCCGCCCTCGAGGTCTTCCTGCCAGCGGGCGGTGCGCTGCAGCCGGTCGCCGGTGCGGATGTAGTACATCAGGTACCGGTCGATGTACTTGATCAGGGTCTCGTCGTCGAGGTCCTGGGCGAGGAGCTGGGCATGGGCGGGCTGGAAGCCGCCGTTACCGCCGACGTAGAGGTTCCAGCCCTGGTCGGTCGCGATGATGCCGACGTCCTTGCTGCGCGCCTCCGCGCACTCGCGGGCGCAGCCGGAGACGCCGAGCTTGAACTTGTGCGGTGCGCGCAGTCCCCGGTAGCGCAACTCGAGATTGATCGCCATCGCGACGGAGTCCTGCACGCCGAAGCGGCACCAGGTCGATCCGACGCAGCTCTTGACCGTTCGGAGGGACTTACCGTATGCCTGGCCGGACTCGAACCCGGCCTCGACGAGGATCTTCCAGATGTCGGGAAGCTGTTCCAGACGGGCGCCGAACAGGTCGATGCGCTGGCCGCCGGTGATCTTGGTATAGAGGTTGAAATCGGCGGCGACCTCGGCGATGACCTTGAGTTTGGCCGGAGTGATCTCGCCGCCCGGTATTCGGGGCACGACCGAGTACGTGCCGTCCTTCTGCATGTTGGCGAGGGCGCGGTCGTTGGTGTCCTGCAGGGCGCCGCGGCCGCCGTCGAGGATGTACCCCGAGGTCTGCGTCGCGAGAATCGAGGCGATCACGGGTTTGCAGATGTCGCAACCGAGTCCGCTGCCGAACCGTGACATGATCTCGTCGAAGTGGGTGAGCTGCAGGATACGGACGGATTCGAAGAGCTCGCTCCGGCTGAGCGCGATGTGCTCGCACAGGGCGTGGGAGACGGAGATGCCGGCCCGCGTCAGCTCGGTCTCGAGGATTTTCTTGACCAGCGGCACGCAGGAGCCGCACTGGGTGCCCGCACGGGTGCACGCCTTGAGCGGACCGAGTTCGGTACAGGCCTCGGTATGCTCCTCGCCGCGGATGGCGGCTCGCACGGCGCCGACCGAGACGTTGTTGCAGGAACAGAGCTGCACGTCGTCCGGCAGGTCTGTGCTCGCCGGCGGCTCGGCGCCGGCCGCGGAGAGGTAGGCGCTCGGTTCGGCGCCGAGCTCGCGGCCGAGCAGGGGCCGCAGTGCCGTGTACGGCGAGGCGTCGCCGACGAAGATGCCGCCGAGGAGGGTTTTCGCATCATTCGTGACGACGATCTTCTGGTACAGGCCCCTGGCCGGGTCGGCATAGACGATCTCGAGCGAGTGCTCAGCGGCCCCGAGGGCGTCGCCGAAGCTGGCGACCTCGACCCCGGCGAGCTTGAGCTTGGTGGCGTCGTCGATGCCGGGGAAGACGGCGGCGCCGCCGTGCAACCGGTCGGCGACGACCTCGGCCATCGCGTTCGCCGGGGCGACGAGGCCGACACAGCTCCCTTGGACGCTCGCGACCTCCCCGATGGCCCAGATGCCCGGGATCGACGTGCCGCAGGCATCCGTGATCTCGATGCCGCCGCGTGGGCCGAGCTCGAGGCCTGCCGCGCGGGCGAGTTCGTCGCGCGGCGTGATGCCGATCGAGAACACGACGAGGTCGGCGTGCAGCTGGGTGCCGTTGGTGAGTGTGACGCCGAGGACGCGGCCGGTCGGGGAGGTGAGCACCTCGGTGGGCCGGTTGCCGAGGGCGAGGGTGATGCCCTGGGCCTGGATCAGCCGGCCGAGCGCCTGCCCTGCTCCCTCGTCGAGCTGGGCGCTCATCAGCCAGCGGCCGGAGTGCACGATCGTGGCAAGCCCGCCGAGGCGCTGCAGGCCGCCCGCGGCCTCGAGGCCGAGAAGGCCGCCGCCGACGACGACGACGTTCGCGGGCCGGCCGAGCCGCTCGCGGAGACGGGCGACCTCGGCGACGAGGAAGTCGACGTCCTCGATGGTGCGATAGACGTGGCCGGCTTCGGCGCCGGGAATGGGCGGCACGGTGGCGGACGATCCCGTCGCGAACACGAGCTCGTCGTAGGAGAGGGTCTCGCCGTCGGCGAGGGTGACCGTGCGGCCGGCGGGGTCGACGCTGTCCACCCGGCTGCCGCCACGGTAGGTGACGCCGGGGGTCTCCCAGAGTGCTCGGTCGCCGAGGGTGAGGTCCTCGGAGTCGACGAGGCGGCGGGACAGGGCGACCCGGTCGTACGGCAGGTGGTCCTCGTCGCCGAGGACGAGGAGTTCGCAGTCCTGACCCGGAGTGGACCTGGCCTGCATGGCCTCGGTGAACCGGTGCGCGGCGGGGCCGCCGCCGATGACGACGACGCGTTGGGGGGCGCCGGAGGGCCCTGAGTGAGCCTGAGCGGCGTCGAACGTGACGTTGTCCATGGCGGAGCCTTCCGTAAGTGGTGCTGCCAGCCTAAAAGGGCCGCGTTTCCCCTCGGTTGCGCCCATGTAACAAGGTGTGACCGGGACCTCACCGGCCCCCCCGGGGAGGGTGAGGACTTCTTTACGCATTCGACGCGCCCGGCGCGTACCCGCGAAACGTGGCCGATTTAGCGTGAGGGAATCGCCCACCCGGCAGGCATACCTCACAGAAAGCGGGATCACTCGTGAAACACCCCGGCACCTGGATTCGCGTCTGTTCCCTCGACGAACTCGAGCCGCTCTGGGGCGAAGCCGCCCTTGTCGGCGACGAGCAGCTCGCCATCCTGCTGCTTCCGAACGGCGGCCTCTACGCCGTCGACAACCGTGACCCCGCAACCGGGTCGTTCGTGATGAGCCGCGGCATAGTCGGCTCGCGCGGTGACCGGTTCACCATCGCCTCGCCCCTGCACAAGCAGGTCTACGACCTCGAGACCGGCGAATGTTTCACCACCGCCGAGTACTCGCTGCGCACCTACCCGGTCAGGGTCGAGGACGGAGAGGTGCACGTGCGCCTCTCCGAAGCCGCGTGACCAGTTCCGGCCGCTCTCGTCGCACCCGCCCGCTACCCCCGTTCAGGACCTCCCATGCACTACATCGCCCCCGTTGACTTCCCCCCGCACACCGATCCCGAGGAGAACACCATGACTGCAGTCGATACCCCCACAACCGGTCTCCGCACCGGCCAGAGCCTCGTCCACCGCCCCGGCCGATGGATCGACAACTGGAACGCCGAAGACACCGCCCAGTGGAACAACGGCGCCAAGGCCATCGCCTCCCGCAACCTGAAGTGGTCGATCTTCGCCGAGTTCCTCGGCTTCGTGATCTGGCAGCTCTGGAGCATCGTCGTCGTGCAGCTGCCCAAGGCCGGCTTCACCTTCGACACCGGCCAGATCTTCTGGCTCATCTCGATGCCGAGCCTCGTCGGTGCGACGCTCCGCTTCCCATACACGTTCATGGTGGCCCGCTTCGGCGGCCGCAACTGGACCATCATCTCCGCCGGCCTGCTCCTGATCCCGTCGATCGCCCTCGGGATCTGCGTCGGCAACCCGGCCACCCCGTTCCCGGTGATGCTCTTCGTGGCTGCTCTCGCCGGCCTCGGCGGCGGCAACTTCGCGAGCTCGATGTCCAACATCACCTACTTCTACCCGCAGAGCCAGAAGGGCTGGGCCCTCGGACTCAACGCGGCGGGAGGCAACCTCGGTGCCGCCGTCGCCCAGCTCGTCGTGCCGATCGTGATCACCATCGGTGCCGCCGGAACGCTCAACCTCTCGCTCGCCGGCTGGTTCTGGGTGCCGTTCATCCTCGTCGCGATGTGGGGTGCCTGGAAGCGAATGGACAACCTGTCGAGCGCCAAGGCCGACTTCGCCGGTTCGCTCGCCGCACTCCGCGAACCGCACCTCTGGATCCTCGCCCTGCTCTACATCGGCACCTTCGGCTCCTTCATCGGCTTCGCGAGCGTCTTCCCGAAGCTCATCGCCGACCAGTTCCCGGCATACTCGACCTTCCACATCATGGCCGCGTCGATCTCGCTCGCCTTCCTCGGCGCCCTCGTCGGTTCGCTCGCCCGCCCGGCCGGCGGCAAGCTCGCCGACCGCTTCGGCGGAGCCCGCGTCACGATCGCGGCCTTCGGCGTGATGGCCCTCGGCGCGCTGCTCGTGATCGCGGTGCTCTCCCTCGGCAACTTCTGGCTGTTCCTCGCGAGCTTCCTGCTCATCTTCGTCGCGACGGGAGTCGGCAACGGCTCGACCTACCGGATGATCCCGAGCGTCTTCGCCGCCCGCAGCGGCGTCAGCGACGCTCACACCAACTCGGGCGACGTGAGCACCCAGCGGAAGACCGCAGCAGCCCTCGGCCTCATCTCCGCGATCGGCGCATACGGCGGATTCATCATTCCCCAGGTCCTCGGCAACTCGAAGATCGCGACCGGCAGCTACACCGGCGCGATCTACGGTTTCATCGGCGCATACCTCGTGATGATGGCCGTTACCGCGTTCTTCTACCTCCGCCGGGGCTCCTCGGTGGCCGGCCAGCGCATCTAGCCTGGGCCCGCTCGCGACCGCGCCGGTTTCCCGCGGCCGCGCCCGCACCGGCAGGCGCGGCCACCACAAACCGGCGCGTTCGTCCCGTATCCGAAGCGCGCAGCCGCATCTGCGCCATCACCGACGCCACCAGCAGCAGGAGACCCTGTGACCGCACCCCTCGCATCCGCCGCCAGCCCGGGCGTCGACACGCACTGCCCATACTGTGCGCTGCAGTGCGCGATGACCCTGACACCGACGCATGCCGAGATCGGCATGCGCTCCGGCGCGGCCGGTGCGGGCGTGGATGCCGCGACTCCGCAGCGCGTGACCGTCGCCGGGCGGGCGTTCCCCACCAACCGGGGCGGCCTGTGCAAGAAGGGCTGGACCGCCGCGGAACTGCTCGTGTCCCCGGAGCGGATCCTGACCCCGATGCTCCGGCAACCGGACGGCGGCTTCGCCCCGGCGAGCTGGGCGGAGGCGCTCGACCTCGTGGCCGAGCGGCTCGCCGGGAGCCGGGCGCGGCACGGCGCCGACTCGGTCGGGGTGTTCGGCGGCGGCGGGCTGACCAACGAAAAGGCCTACCAGCTGGGCAAGTTCACCCGGGTCGCGCTCGGCTCGTCCCGGATCGACTACAACGGCCGGTTCTGCATGTCCTCGGCCGCGGCAGCGGGCAACCGCGCGTTCGGCCTCGACCGGGGACTGCCGTTCCCGGTCGAGGACCTCGACGCGGCCGACACCATCCTGATCCTCGGCTCCAACGTCGCCCAGACGATGCCGCCGTTCATCGGCCATCTCGAGGGCGCCCGCAGCGCCGGCGGCCTGATCGTCGTCGACCCGCGTCGCTCGGCGACCGCGCGCCTCACCGAGGACGGCGGTGGCATGCACGTCCAGCCGACTCCCGGCAGCGACCTCGTGCTCCTGCTCGGCCTGACCAACATCGTCATCGCCGAACGCCTCATCGACACGGACTACATCGAACGGCGCACGGTCGGCTTCGAGGTCCTCCGCCGCAGCGTCTCCCGGTGGTGGCCCGAACGGGTGCAGCAGCTCACCGGCGTTCCGGTGCCGCAGCTGCGCGAGCTCGCCCGCCGGCTCGCGGCCGGATCGGGCACCTACATCCTCACCGGGCGCGGCGTCGAGCAGCACGTCGACGGTACGGACACCGCGACCGCCGCGATCAACCTCGCCCTCGTGCTCGGCCTCGTCGGCACCCGCCATTCCGGCTACGGAACCCTGACCGGGCAGGGCAACGGCCAGGGCGGTCGCGAGCACGGCCAGAAGTGCGACCAGCTCCCCGGCTACCGCAAGATCACCGACGCGGCCGCCCGCGCCCACGTTGCCGGTGTCTGGGGCGTCCCGCCCGAGAGCCTGCCGGGGGCCGGCGTGCCCGCGATCGAGCTGCTCGACTCGCTCGGCGCGCCCGGCGGCGTCCGCTGCCTGCTCGTGCACGGCTCGAACGTCGTCGTGTCCGCCCCGGACTCCAACAGGGTGCGCGCCGGCCTCGAGGCCCTCGATTTCCTCGTGGTCTGCGACTTCTTCTTCTCCGAGACCGCGCGCTTCGCCGACGTCGTGCTGCCGGTCACCCAGTGGGCGGAGGAGGACGGCACGATGACCTCGCTCGAGGGCAGGGTCATCCGCCGCCGTACCGCGATCGGCGCGCCGGACGGGGTGCGGAGCGAACTCTGGATCTTCCAGGAACTGGCGCGCCGGCTCGGCTCCGCCGGCACGTTCAGCGCCGACCCGGCCGAGGTGTTCGACGAGCTCTGCCGTGCGAGCGCGGGCGGCCTCGCCGACTACTCCGGCCTGAGCTACGGGCTGCTCGACACAGGGGAGGCGGCATACTGGCCGTACCCGGTCGGGTCGACCGGAACCCCTCGGCTCTTCCTCGACCGTTTTGCGCACCCCGACGGCCGCGCGCGCATCGTCGCCGTGCAGGCAAGGGTGACGGATGCGCCGGCCCAGCGCGACGGAACGGTCACGCTCATCACCGGCCGGCTCCTCGAGCACTACCAATCAGGGGCCCAGACCCGCCGGGTGCCCGAGCTGCAACAGGCCCAGCCTCAGGCCAGGCTCCAGGTGCACCCGGCGACCGCGGCCCGACTCGGTCTCGTCGACGGTGGCGAGGTCGAGGTCGGCAACTCGCAGGGCACCGTGACCTGTGTCGCCGAGGTGACCGGCGGCATCCGTCCAGACACCGTGTTCCTGCCGTTCCACTTCCCCGGTGCCCAGCGCGCGAACCTGCTCACCCTCGGGGTCACCGATCCCGTCTCGGGCATGCCGGAATTCAAGCGCACGACCGTGCGGGTGCGCGCGCTCGTGGGGACACCGGGGTCCGGGCCTGCCGGTCCCTTTTCCGTCCCGTCGATTCGAACGGATGCCCATGCCTGAGCCGATCCCCGCAGCGCCCGTCGGGAGCACGCCCGCTGCTGTTCCCGCAACCGTTCCCGCAGCCGTTCCCGCTTCCCCGGCGCCGAGCCGGATCGTCCTCGTCGGCTACGGCCCGGTCGGGGCCCGCCTCGCCGAGGAGCTGCTCCCGGTCGTGCGGGCCGGCCTCGCCACCCTGACCGTCGTCGGAGCGGAGTCGGTGGACGCATACAACCGGGTGCTCATTGCGGACTATGCCGTCGGCCGCTCCGACCGGGACACCCTCGAGGTGACGGACACCGACGCGGCCAGGGCTGCGGGCGTCGACATCCGCACCGGCGAGGTCGTCACCCGGATCAACCGGGTGCGCCGCACGGTGACCCTCGGCGACGGCACCGACCTCGGCTACGACCGGCTCGTGCTCGCGACCGGTGCCCGTGCCAACGTCCCGACCCTCGACGGGGTGACCCGGCTGCGCCGCACCCTGATGCGCCCGCCGACGGATGCCGGTGCGCTCGACACCGCCGACGCCCCATTGCCCCGCGGCGTCACCGCGCTCCGCGACCTCGACGACGCGGCGACCGTGCTCGAAACCGTCCGCTCGGGAGGCCGGATCGTCGTGCTCGGCGCCGGGGTGCTCGGCATGGAGTTCGCGCTCGCCGCGGCCCAGGCCGGGAGCGACGTCTGCGTCGTCTACCACGCCGACATTCCGCTGAACCGCAATCTCGACCGCGGCGGCGGAACGGTGCTCGCCCGCAGCGCCCGCAGGGCCGGCGTCACCATGGTCAGCCACGCCCGGGCCGAGAGCATTCTCTTCACCGTCGACGCCGAAGGCCACGACCGCTTCGACGCGCTGATTTGCGCCGACGGCAAGCAGATCCCCGGAGACCTGCTCGTGCTCAGCTGCGGCATCGGCGCCCGCACCGAACTCGCCGGCCTCGCCGGCCTCAGCGTGTCGACGGGCATCCTCGTCGACGAGTCCCTGCGGAGCTGGACGGACCCCACCGTCTTCGCGATCGGCGACTGTGCGCACGTCGCCCCCCGGCCGGCCCCCGGCGCCTCCCAGGCTGCACCCGCCGGAGGTCCCACCGGCCTGATCGGACCCGGCTGGCGCCAGGCCGACTGGCTCGCCGCCCGCTTCGCCGCGGAGATCGAGCACGATGCCCAGGCCGTCGCCGTCGCTCCCGCCGATTTCGGGCCGGCGCTCGCGGTGCAGGCGCACGGCGTCGTCATGCTCAAGGCGGAGGGCATCGACGTCGTCGCCGCCGGCGACACGAGCGCGGACCCCTGGGACATCGACCCTGCGCACGCGGACGACGGCCACGGGGCTGCCGAGCCCGTTCATGGCAGGGGCTGCGCGGCGGCACCGGTCGCGGCGGTGCCGCGCCTGGGCGTGTCGCAGTGGGCCGACCCCGAGCACGGCCGCTACGTGAAGATGGTCACGCGTGGCGGCATCCTCACCGGCTTCATCTGCGTGGGGATGCCGCGCACCGGCGCCGAACTCACCCTGCTCTTCGAGCGCGGCAGCGAACTGCCCGCCGACCGTTCGCTGCTGCTGCGCTACGACGGACCCGACGTGGACCCGACGGGCGGCGGCGACGCCTTCGCTCCCGACACGACGGTCTGCTGGTGCAACGGTGTCACGGTCGGCGCGATCACCGCCTCAGCGGAGGCCGGCAACACCGACGTCGCCTGCATCGGCTCGGCCACCCGGGCCGGAACCGGCTGCGGCGGCTGCAGAGGCCGCATCGGCGAGGTTCTCGAGCGTTTCGCCCTGACCAATTCGACGGAGATTGTAGGCTGAACACCTCGAAAATGTGCCTCCCACGTGTGTGAAACTCAAAAACTCCGTCGAAGTGGTGAGGTTCAGGGAGAGCGGCCTGGCCCTGCCCACCCTGGGACGCATGCGAGCGAAGCCCGAGCGAACCCCTCAGCAGACATCACGGCAGACACCACGGCAGACTCCGGCTGAGTCCGCCGGGTCCGAGCGCTCCGGCAGCAGGGACAGTGCCCTGAGTTCCCTGTTCGTCGACCGGCTGGGGTGGCTGAGCATCCGCAGCGCCCAGCTGATCGTCGTGATCGTGCTGGGAATCGGAGTGGTGTTCGCCCTCGTGCAGCTCAAGTTCGTCGTGATCCCCACGCTCGTCGCACTCATCCTTGCTGCGGCACTCAGCCCGCTCGTGCGCTGGCTGCGCGCCCGTGGAGTGCCGCGAACGCTGGCGACCTGGCTCACCCTGCTCGGCGGGGTCGTCGTGCTCGGGGGCATCGTGACCCTGATCGTCCTCGCCGTGCGTAACCAGTGGTCCGAGCTCGTCACCGGCCTCCGACGGTCTCGACCAGGTGCAGGGCTACCCGACGACCGGCCCGCTGTCGCTCGATGCCACCCAATTCGAGGCCGCCAGGAACGCCGTGATCGGCTTCGTGACGAGTGCCGAGTTCGGCAGCGGCGCGCTCGCGGGGGTGTCCGCCGCAGCCGAGGTGCTCACCGGAGCCGCCCTCGTCGTCGTCATCCTGTTCTTCTTCCTCACGGACGCCGCGTCGATCTGGGCCTTCTTCCCGACGCCGTTGCGCGGCTCCGCCCTCGCGGGCGCGCCGCATCGGAAAGACCGCACCGGCGGTCCTCGGACAGTACGTGCGCTGGACCGCGACCATCGCGCTCTTCGACGGCGTCGTCATCGGCGCGAGCCTGGCCATCCTGCAGGTGCCGCTCGCCCTGCCGCTCGCGGCGATCGTCTTCCCCACCGCGTTCATCCCCTTGATCGGCGCGACGATCGGCGGAATCCTCGCCGCGCTCGTCGCCCTCGTCTTCAACGGGCCGATCGTCGCTCTCATCGTCGCTCTCATCGTCGCTCTCATCGTCGTGGTGGTCAACCAGCTCGAAGGCGACCTGCTGAACCCGATCGTGATGGCCGGCGCACTCAAGCTGCACCCCCTCGTGATCCTCGTCGCCCTCACCGCGGGCACTGTGCTCGGCGGCATCGCCGGCGCGGTACTCGCCGTGCCGCTCGTCGCCGTCGCATGGTCGATCGTGCGCGTCCGGGACCACCCCGCCACAGTCGCCCTGAGCCCGCCGCCGCGCCGATTCTTCCCCGGAAAGCCCGGTGCCGGTGGCAGGTCTGCCACCGCCCGCGTCCAGCGCGACGGCTGACCCAGGGACAGGATCCACCTCCTCCCGCCGCGACGCCTGAGAGCGGGGGAGAGCCCATTGTCGGGGCCGGGGTTGCAGCCTACGATGTCGGCAACCGGCTGACGGCGACCCGGTGACACCCGGGCCCGGACACCGGCCCCACTCCGGCGAGGAGGCCTGGAATGTCGGTGTCTACGCTGAAAGCGGTCGTCGACCGCGCGTTCGCGGAACGCTTCGGCGTGCCGGCGATCAACATCGTGAACGACCTCACGATGGAGGCCGTGCTCGCGGGGGCGGTCGAGGCCCGGTCGCCGGTGATCGTGCAGACCTCGGTCAAGACCGTGAAGTCGATCGGGTCGCGCGTGCTCTTCAGCATGTGGGAATCGATGACAGCGGGCATCGACGTGCCGGTGGTGCTGCACCTCGACCACTGCCCCGACCGGGCGGTCATCACCGAGTGCCTCGAGCGCGGCTGGAACTCGGTGCTCTTCGATGCGTCCCGGCTCCCGGTCGCGGAAAATCAGCGGCAGACCGTCGAGGTCGTCGCGGAGGCCCGCACCTTCGGGGCGCACGTCGAGGGTGAGATCGAGTCGATCACCGGGGTCGAGGACGGCATCGGCTCGGACACGGCATCCGCCAGGCAGTCCCTCGAGATCTCGCTGCGCTTCATCGAGGAGACCGGCGTCGACGTGTTCGCACCCGCGATCGGCAACGCCCACGGTGTCTACACCCGGGAACCGGTCCTCGACTTCCGTCGGGTGAGCGACATCGTCACTGCGCGCCCGATCCCGATCGCCCTGCACGGCGGGAGCGGCCTGAGCCCCGGCCAGTTCGCCGAACTCATCGCGCTCGGGTGCGCCAAGGTCAACATTTCCTCGGCGCTCAAGATCACATTCATGCAGTCGAGCCTCGCCTATCTCAAGGGCGCGGAGGCCCGCGACAAATGGGACCCGACGTCGCTGTTCGGGCAGGTTCGTTCCGACATCGTCGCGCTGACACGTGGACTCGCCGAACAATTCGGCAGCGCAGGGAAGGCATGACGGATGCCGGCCCTCATCTTCGACTGCGACGGCGTCCTCGCCGACACCGAGCGCGACGGCCACCTGCCGGCGTTCAACGAGACCTTCCGCGAATTCGCCGTCCCGGTGCGGTGGAGCGATTCCGACTACGCCGTCAAGGTCAAGATCGGCGGCGGAAAGGAGCGGATGCGGAGCGCCGTGACACCCGCGGTCGCCGCCGTCATCGGCCTTCCGGACGACCCCGGCGCCCTCGACGAGGCCGTCGCGCGCTGGCACCGCCGGAAGACCGCGATCTACACCGACGCCGTGGCGCGCGGCGCACTCCCCGGCCGCCCCGGCATCAAACGGATCACGGCGGCCGCGTACGCGGCAGGCTGGACGCTCGCCGTCGCATCCACGTCGGCCGAGGAATCCGTCCGCGCCGTGCTTACCGAGGCGGTCGGACCCGACCTCGCCGCGCACTTCCGGGTCTTCGCGGGGGACATCGTCGCGGTCAAGAAGCCGGCCCCCGACATCTACCTCCTCGCCCTCCGAGAACTCGGTGTCCCGGCAGCCGAGGTCCTCGTCATCGAGGACAGCGCCAACGGCCTCCAGGCGTCGCTCGCCGCCGGTCTCCGCACCCTCATCACCGTCAGCGGCTACACGGCGGCCGAGGACTTCACCGGCGCCTCCCTCGTCGTCTCCTCGTTCGGCGACCCCGGCGGCCCCACCGCGATCACCCTGAAGGACCCGCTGCGCCTCGACGTCGGCCGCACCGTCGAACTGACCGATCTCACGGCCATCCTGGCCGCACCGGGACCGATCACCCCAGGATCGACCACCCCAGAACCGGAGACCCCATGACCCACAGCAGTCTCGACGACATCGAATTCGTCGTGCACAGCATCGCCCAGACCGCTGTCGACAACGAACGCGAGTTCGGCGACCTCGACGCCGTCGTCGGCGATGGTGACTTCGGGTTCTCCCTCGCCCGCGGCTTCGAGATCGTCCTCGCCGACTGGCCGGACTTCGA
Source organism: Cryobacterium sp. GrIS_2_6 (assembly GCF_035984545.1). Classification (NCBI taxonomy): domain Bacteria; kingdom Bacillati; phylum Actinomycetota; class Actinomycetes; order Micrococcales; family Microbacteriaceae; genus Cryobacterium; species Cryobacterium sp. GrIS_2_6. Next base: position 2,044,393 of record NZ_JAXCHP010000001.1, on the reverse strand, counting down.
TCGCAGTTCCCCGGCCGACTTCCTGAAGAAGATCGCCCTCGTCACCTCCGGACGGATAGGCGGAACCTCGGGCCCACTCTGGGGTACCGCATTCCTGCGGGCATCGGCGGCCATCGCAGGGAAGGCCGACCTCGACGGCGACGACGTCGTCGCGATGCTCCGGGCAGCGACAGAGGGCATCAAGGCGCGGGGCAAGTCCGATCTCGGCGATAAGACCCTCCTCGACGCCCTGGTCCCGGCAACGGATGCCTTCGAGGCCGAAATCCACGCCGGGAGTGCCGGCACGGTTGCGCTCGCCCGTGCCGCCGTCGTCGCGCGGGAACGCGCGGACGCGACGAGCTTCCTGCAGGCCCGCCGCGGCCGGGCGAGCTACACGGGGGAACGCAGCATCGGTTCCCCAGACCCGGGGGCCGTCGCCGTCGCCGTGATCCTCGCACGGCTCAGCCGGGAATGGGCCGCGCGCGACGACCTCTGATCCACGCGATTCCGCACGCGATTCCGCACGATCTGCTGCACGTTCCGGACCACCCACGAAGGAGATGGACACATGAAGAAATTCGTCAACGACCCGAAAATGTACGTGCCGGACATGCTCAAGGGCATCGCCCTCGCCAACCCGGACACCCTCCGCTACGAGCCGAAGTACAACCTGATCATGCGCGCGGGCGGTCCAAACCCGAACAAAGTGTCGATCATCCAGGGCTCCGGTTCCGGGCACGAACCCGCCCACGTGATGACCGTCGGCCGCGGGATGCTCGACGCGGCCTGCCCCGGCGACGTGTTCGCCGCCCCGCCGATGGACTACGTCTACGAAACCACCAAGCTGATGGCCTCGCCCAAGGGCGTGCTGCTGCTCGTGAACAACTACACCGGCGACCGGATGGCGTTTGAAATGGCCCAGGAGATGGCCGCGTCCGACGGCATCAACGTCAAGACCCTGTTCATCGACGACGACGTCGCCGTGCAGGACTCGACCTGGACGGTCGGTCGCCGCGGCGTCGCGGGCAACTTCTTCGTGATGAAGGCCGTTGGAGCGGCCTCCGAGGCCGGCGCCTCCCTCGACGAGCTCGTCCGGATCGGCGAGAAGGTCGACAGCGTCACCCGCACGATGGGCATCGCCCTCACTTCCTGCACCCCGCCCGCGAAGGGGTCCCCGCTCTTCGAGCTCGGCGAGGACGAGATCGAGGTGGGCGTCGGCATCCACGGCGAACCCGGCCGCCGGCGTGCCAAGCTCACGACCGCTGACGAGATGACCGACGAGATGCTCGACGCCGTCGTGAACGACCTGCCCTTCGTCGCGGGCGACCGCGTCGCTCTCATGATCAACGGGCTCGGCGGCACCCCGATCAGCGAGCTCTACATTCTCTACGGGCACGCGCACGAGGAACTGACCCGCCGCGGCATCACGGTCGGGCGCAGCTACGTGGGGGAGTACTGCACCTCCCTCGACATGGCCGGGGCTTCGCTGACCCTCGTGCGTCTCGACGACGAGATCGAGGGCCTGTTGGCCGCGCCCGCCGAGATCGCCGCCCACGTGTTCTAGCGGATGCCGCCGCTCTAGAATGACGCGATGACCAGTTGGAATGAAAGCCGGGCCGCCTACCGGGATGCCGCGGGCTGGTTCGCCGGAACCACCGCGACGATCACGGACCAGTGGGAGCGGGTCGCGCTCGGGGAGTGGACCGTGCGCGACCTCGTCGGCCACACCAGCCGCTCCCTCCTCACCGTGGAGAGCTATCTTGCGGCCGGGCGCGAGGTGTCCGTCGACCCGGAGCACCCGCCAGCGCTCGAGATCGCGAGCGCCGTCGACTACTACGGCGTGATCGGCGTCGGGGCCGGCGACCCTGCCGCGGTCGCGGGGCGGGGCAGGGCGGCCGGGAGGGCCCTCGGGGCCGAGCCCGCGGCATCCGTCGCCGGGATCGTCGGACGCGTGCTCGCCGAGGTCGACCGCGCGACCGGCGACGAGTTCGTGCTGACGCCCTTCGGCGGGATGCTGCTGGCCGACTACCTGCCCACGCGCGTGTTCGAACTCGCCGTGCACGGCTGCGACCTCGCCGCGAGCCTCGGCATTCCGCCGACGGTGCCGGAGTCCGCGGTGTCGATCGCCGTGCACCTGCTCGGCGACCTCGCCGTGCGCGGAGGCAAGGGCCCGGAGATGCTCCTCGCCGGCACGGGGCGAGGACCCTTGACCGACCGGTTCAGCGTGCTCTGAATTCTGCTAAGCTCTCTAGGTTGCCGTCCAACGGCCGCGGAACAAGAGAGCCCAGGCATTCGGCCCACGGGCACCGCGCAGTGAGAGAAAGGGGATCCCATCTATGGCACTCGAAGCTAATGCTAAGAAGGCGATCATCGAAAAGTACGCTACCCACCCAGGCGACACCGGGTCCCCCGAAGTCCAGATTGCCATGCTCACGCAGCGCATCCTCGACCTCACGGAGCACCTGAAAGAGCACAAGCACGACCACCACTCTCGTCGTGGCCTGCTTCTCATGGTTGGTCAGCGTCGCCGTCTGCTCGGCTACCTGTCCGACATCGACATCGCCCGCTACCGCTCGCTCATCGAGCGTCTCGGACTGCGTCGCTAGTCAGGCACGAAACCGGAAGCCGCGTCGATATCGCGCACTTCTGAAGCTGAACTTCAACGAAACGGGCCGTCACCTTCGGGTGGCGGCCCGTTTCGTCTGCCTGCACGTGGACCTGTGAGCCTCCGCAGTGCGCCCCTCCCTAACACCCTGTTCCCTCAAGGTGGCTGCATAGGAAACCCATAGAGTCCGCTGGCACCGTAGTTAGTGTCAACGGATGAAGGGTGGCACGGAGATGAATGCTCACGAACGCGGTAAGAAGCTCAGCCGGATCGTGACCGGCACGATCGGACTCCTCGCCGTCGTCGCAGCCTCTGCGCTCGGCCTGCACGATTGGGCCGACTCGCTCGCCACGCAGGACTCCTCCGCGACCACGACGACCACGACGACCTCGGGCACGACGTCCGGAAGCACGACGACCCAGGCGACCGCCGCTCCTGCTGCGCCGAGCGTGTCCTCTGGCAGCGGAACCAAGGTGCACGCCAAGACGAGTGGGTCCTGATGGTCGCCGTCGCGACCGTCGCGACCGTCGCGACCGTCGACTGGAGTCTCTGGAGTACGAGCGCCCGCCTCGTCGTGACCGACCCCGCGCTCCTCCCGGAGGCCCGCCGGATCGCCGACGCCGTGCTCGAACGCGTGGAACTCGCCTCGAGCCGGTTCCGCCCGGACTCCGAGATCCTGACGAAGGCGCCGCTCTTCCCGGTCGGTGCCCTCGTGAGTGACACTCTCGCCGAACTGATGCGCCGTGCCCTCGCCTCCGCGGCGGAGACCGACGGCGATGTCGACCCGACCCTGGCCAATGCCCTCGGCGCGATCGGCTACGACCACGACATCCGCCTGATCCTCGACGACGGCGTCCCGGTGCGCGCGATCGCCTCACCCCGGCCCGGCTGGGCGAGTGTGCGCCTCGTCGGCAACCGCCTGACCGTGCCGGCCCACCTCGGCATCGACCTCGGAGCGACCGCGAAGGCCGCCGCCGCCGACCAGGTCGCCGCCCGTATCGTCGCAGAACTCGGCTGCGGCGTGCTCGTGAGCCTCGGCGGCGACATCGCGACCGCAGGTCCCGCGCCCGCGGGAGGGTGGCAGGTCCTGGTCCAGGATGCCCCGCTCGACCCGAGCGCCCACGTGACCCTCGCCGAGGGCCTCGCGCTCGCGACCTCGAGCACCCAAAAGCGCCGCTGGACGAAGGCCGGCCACCCCCAGCACCACATTCTGGACCCCGCCTCCGGGCTGCCCGCCGAACCCGTCTGGCGCAGCGTCACGGTCGCGGCCGAGACCTGTCACCGGGCCAACACGCTCAGCACGGCCGCGATCGTCCGCGGCCACAAGGCCGTCGCCTGGCTGCGCGAGCTCGGCGTTCCCGCCCGCCTCGTCGACGCCGAGGGCGTGGTCGTCCCCCTCGGCGGCTGGCCGGACGACAACCGGCCAGAGGCCCCGGAAACCTCAGAAACCCCGGCTGCTGCCGACCCCTACGCCGAAAGGCCGTTCCTGTGAACGAGGCGCTCTGGGCGCTCGGTCGCGGAACCGGGGTCGTCTCCCTCGCCCTCTTCACCGTGTCCGTCCTGCTCGGCATCCTGAACCGGTCCGGCAGGCCGCTCTTCACGTTGCCCCGCTTCTCTGTCGCCCTCGTGCACCGCAATGTTGCTCTGCTCGCGACCGCGTTCCTCGCCATCCACCTCGTCACGCTGTTCGGGGACTCCTACGCCCAGCTCCGGCTCGTCGACTTCGTCGTGCCGTTCCTCGGCGCGGCCAAGCCCTTCTGGCTCGGTCTCGGCACCCTCGCCGTCGACCTGATGCTCGCGATCGTGATCACCGCACTCCTCCGCGGTGTCGTCGGCGTGCGCGTCTTCAAGGCCGTGCACTGGCTCACCGACCTGATGTGGCCTGTTGCGCTGCTGCACTCCATCGGCAACGGCACGGATGTCGGCCAGACCTGGTTCATCGCCTTCGCCGCGACCTGTTCGATCGCCCTGGTCGCCGCGCTCGTCTGGCGCCTGAGTCGCGGTTTCGTCGAGTACCAGAACGTCAGAGTCAAGAGGGCCTCATGAGCAGCGCAGCGGACGCCCGGCTGTTCCCCGCCGTCCAGGCCCCGGTCGGCACCGCCCGTCTCATGGCCGCCCGTGCCGCCGACTACGCCACCCACCAGTCGACCTTCGGCCCGCTGCCCGCCCACGCGGATTCGGCGGCACTCCTCGCCGCCCTGCGCGACTCCGGTCTCGAGGGCCGCGGCGGCGCCGGCTTCCCGGCATGGCGCAAGCTCGCCGCCGTCCCTGCCCGCGAACGAGCCCGCCGCCGCCGCGTCGTCGTGATCGGCAATGCCGCGGAGGGCGAACCCCTCAGCCAGAAGGACGCGACCCTGCTGCTCCTGTCGCCGCACCTCGTCATCGACGGGCTCCTCACCGTCGCCGGCGCCCTCGGCGCCCACTCCGTCTACCTCTACGCCCAGGCCTCCGTGCTCGAGTCCGCCACCCGCGCCTTCGCCGAGCGGGCGGATGCCTCCGCGATCGAACTGCGGGAAGCGGCCGACACCTTCATCTCGGGTGAGGCATCCGCCGTCGTCAACGCCCTCGCCGGCAAGGCGCCGATTCCCCACGACCGCACCGTGCGGCTGACCGAATCCGGTCTCGGCGGCCGGCCCACCCTGCTGCACAATGTCGAAACCCTCGCCCACATCGCGCTGATCGCGCGCTTCGGCGCCGCCTGGTTCCGGTCGGTGGGCACGAAGGGGGATCCGGGGACGCGACTCGTCACGGTCGGCAGCGACGGGCATCCGTCGAGGGTGCTCGAGGTTGCAGGCGGGTCCCGCATCGGCGACGTGCTCCGGTTCACCGGCGTCGACATCGGGAGCCTTTCGGCCGTGCTCGTCGGCGGCTACCACGGCGCCTGGCTGCCGGCGTACGCCCTCGAGGCCCGCCTCGACCGCGCCGACCTCGCCGGATTCGGCGCGAACCCCGGCGCCGGCATCCTGATGGGGCTCGGCGAACGGCGCTGCCCGATCACGGTCGCGGCCGCGGTCGCCAGTTACCTCGCCGGGGAGACCGCCGGCCAGTGCGGCCCCTGTGTCAACGGGCTCCCGGCGATGGCCGCCGTGCTCGGGCGTCTCGCCACCGGGGACCGCGACACGGGGCTCCCCGGCGAGGTGCGCCGCCTCGCGGCCATCGTCACCGGGCGGGGCTCCTGCAACCACCCGGACGGCACCGCCCGGTTCGTGCTCAGCACGCTCACGGTGTTCGCCGATGACGTCACCGCGCACCTGAACGGGCGCTGCCGAAAGGACCACCGATGAACCTGCGCGCCCCGGAGCCACGAGGCGCGGGGACCCCCGCCGGCCTCCTGCACATCGACTGGACGAAGTGCGACGGCCGCGGGCTCTGCACCGAGATCCTGCCGGAACTGCTCGCCCGCGACGACTGGGGCTACCCGCTCGCCTACGGCTACGGTTCTGCCGGCGCCGGCTCGAACGTGCCGGTCCCGGACACCCTGCTCACCGCGGCAGCGGATGCCGTGTCCCTCTGTCCACGCCAGGCGCTCACCCTCGTCGACCCCTAGTTCCTCGCCGGTCGCGCCAGCGCAGGGAGGGCCCGTCGACGGGGGAGTGACGTAGGCTCGGATGATGACAAGGCCCGGCCACAGCCCATTTTTCTGGATTCCCGCCCTCGTTGCCTCCGCATGGTGGGTCATCTCCGCCGGCGCATTCGGCTTCCTGACCTGGTTCGGCCTCGTCCCGACCGCCGTCGTGAAACACCTCGTTCCTGAGACGATTCCGAGCAACGTCTGGTTCTGGTCCTGGCCGTGGGTCGGCCTGGCACCGCTCGCCTCAGCGGCGGGCGTCTTTGTGGTCTACCTGGTCCTGGCGCGCCTGATCGTGGACAGGACGGACGGATCGCGCGCCGCCCGGTTCTTCGCCCTCTGGTTCGTGGCCGTGCTGACCGGCTTCCTTGCCACCCTCCCGTGGGTGATCAGCGCGATCATCTCCGCATTCCCGCCGTCGCGCGCGGCGTTCGTGCTCGATCCGGCCGGCGAGTCCCTGCTCCTCAGCGGATACTGGGGGATCGCCTGGGGCTGGTTGCCGGCCGTGCTCGCCCTGCGCCGGGTCCGGGTGCCCGCCTCCGCAACCGGGTCGACCGCGGATGCCGCCCCCGCGCCCGTCGCGACGGGCCCCTTTCGCAGGCACCCGCTCGCCGTTCTCGGTGGCATCACGGTCGCCGTCCTGGTCCTCTCCGGCCTCGGGGCGGGATTCGGAAGCCGCGCCGAGCGACTCCACGCCGCGGCGGAGAATGCGCTCGCCGACGGCAACACCCTCGGCGCCGTCCCCGATCCGGATGCCCAGGTCACGCCCCCGCCGTCCGTTGCTCCCGACGCGGCGGTGGCTCCCGTCGGATGGTGCACGAAGGAGGACACGGCGGTGCTGCTCGGGGATCCCGATGCCGCGACCGGACACCGCACCGTGTCGATCCAGGCCATGAACTTCAGCGACGTCCCGTGCACGCTCAACGGCTACCCCGATCTCGCCTTCGCTGACCAGGCCGGCTCCTACCTCGCCGTCACGCTCGTGCACGGCGGCTCCTTCATGACCACCGACGACGGCCCCCATCCCATCGAAGTCCCGGCCGGCGGATTCGCCATCACCCGGCTCGGCTGGGATGCCATGGCGACCGCAGACGTGCCCGTGACCTACACGCTGTACGCGGCCTTGTATCCCGGGCTCGATCGGGGCTCCTGGCCGAGCACCCTCGACATCGTCGCCGGCGGGGAGGTCTCCGTCACGGCGTGGTCCCTCACCGGGGCATCGGACTGAGCCGGCGCGAACCGGGGGCCGGCAGCGAAGATGTAGCTTTTCCTTGACACGAAGTATGATTTTCTTTACATTGAGTCATGTCAGCTTTACTTCGCACCCTTTCACGGCCCTCAAGGAGTCCGATGTCAGCCCTGGAAAAGCGAGCCTGGATCAGGCTCGGCACCGCGATCGCCGCGTACGCGACCTATCTCGGCTTCATCCTGATCCGGGATGACGGCATCCCTCTTGCTGAGGTGCCCTACGTGCCTGCGCTGCTCTGGACCATCGGCGGCGCCATCGTCGTGTCGATCGTGCTCGACGTCCTGGTCTCGATCCTGTCACCGCGGGACGCCGGGCAGGCCGACCAGCGCGACCGCGAGATCGCCCGGTTCGGCGACACCGTCGGCCAGTCGTTCGTCGTGATCGGCGGCGTCGCCGCCCTCCTGATGGCCCTGCTGCAACTGCCGTACTTCTGGATCGCCAACGCGGTGTACCTCGCGTTCGTGCTCTCGGCGGTCCTCGGAGGAATCGCGCGCCTCGTCGCCTACCGGAGGGGCCTGCCCCAATGGTGAGGCCGGCGAAGTCCGCGACCTCCGCGAAGCCGACCCGGGTCACCAACGACATGAGGCGGCTCCGCTTCGCCCACGGCGAGATGACCCAGGCCGATCTCGCCGACCGCACCGGCGTGACCCGCCAGACCATCATCGCCATCGAACAGGGCCGCTATTCGCCGTCGCTCGAGCTGGCGTTCCTGATCGCCCACGCCTTCGGCGTCCCGCTCGACGACGTGTTCCAGTACCCGACCCACCCGACCCACCCCGCGCCATCCGTCACCCCGCCCCTCACCCCGTCAGGAGAAGAATCATGAAGGCCCTCGTCCAGAATCAGTACGGTTCCGCAGACGTCCTCCGCCTCGAGGACATCGACGAGCCGGAGGTCGGAGCCGACGAGGTGCTCGTCCGGGTCCAGGCCGCCGGGATAGACGCCGGCGTCTGGCATCTGATGGCCGGGCGTCCCTACCTCCTCCGGCTGTTCGGTTTCGGGCTCCGGGCCCCGCGGCTCCGGGTGCGCGGGCGAGATGTCGCGGGAACGGTCGCGGCCGTCGGGGCCCGCGTGACCCGGTTCCGGGTCGGCGACGAGGTGTTCGGAACGTCGCTCACCGGATCGTTCGCCGAGTACACCCGGGTCCCGGCCGACCGGCTCGCCCCGAAACCGGCGAACCTCGGGTTCGTGGATGCCGCCGCCGTTCCCGTCTCGGCGTGCGCCGCCCTGCACGCCCTCCGCGACGCCGGGAAGGTCGAGGCCGGCCAGAGGGTCCTCGTGATCGGCGCCGGCGGCGGCGTCGGAACCTTCGCCGTCCAGCTCGCCACGGCGCTGGGCGCGACGGTGACCGGGGTCTGCAGCACAGGCAAGGTCGACCTCGTCCGGTCGCTCGGAGCCGCACAGGTGATCGACTACACCCGCGAGGACTTCGCGGACGGCCGGAACACCTGGGACCTGATCCTCGACAGTGCCGGAAATCCCACCCTGTCCCGGCTCCGCCGGGCGCTCACCCCGACCGGCACGCTCGTCATCGTCGGCGGAGAGGGCGGTGGCGCCGTGTTCGGCGGGATCGACCGCCAGCTGCGTGCCCTCCTGCTGTCCGCCTTCGTGAAGCAGACCCTGCGCGGGGTCGTCTCCGCCGAGGGCGCCGACGACCTCGGGACCCTCGGGAAACTGCTCGAGGCCGGCACCATCCGGCCCGTGATCGACCGGACGTTTCCCCTCGCGGATGCGGCAGACGGCATCCGCTACCAGCACGCCGGACAGGCTAGGGGGAAGGTCGTCGTCACCGTTCCGTGAGACCCCGGACAGGGGGAGTCGTAGGCTGGGCGGGTACCCAACGAAATGGATATCCCCCTGTTATGAGCATTTGGCGCACCAAAAGCATTGAGGCCTCGATGGCCGACTCCCTCGAAAAGGGCCACAACCTCAAGCGCACCCTCGGCACCTGGGACCTTATGGTCATGGGTGTCGCCGTTGCCGTCGGCGCCGGGATCTTCTCGGTCGGAGCGAAGGCGGCAGGCAGCTACGCTGGCCCGTCGGTGACGCTCGCGTTCCTGCTCGCCGCCCTCACCTGCGCCCTCGCTATCATGTGTTACGCGGAGTTCGCGTCGGCCGTGCCGGTCGCCGGATCGGCGTACACCTTCACCTATGCGACCCTCGGCGAGCTCCTGGCCTGGATCATCGGCTGGGACCTGATCCTCGAGATGCTCACCGCGGCCGCCGTGATCGCCAAGTACTGGGGCATCTACCTCTCGAGCGTCTTCGAACTCCTGCACTGGAACGTGCCGGCGACCATCAATATTCTCGGCCTCGACGTGAGCTGGGGCGCCTTCGTCATCGTCGCGATCTTCACGACTCTCCTCGTGCTCGGCACCAAGCTCTCCGCGAGGGTCGCGAGCGTCTTCACGATCCTCAAGGTCGCGATCGTGCTCTTCGTCATCGTCGCGGGCGCCTTCTTCATCAACCCGGCGAACTACTCGCCGTTCATCCCCGCCGCTGTCCCGACGACGGGTGGAGACGGGGACGTCTGGATGCAGTCCCTCTTCTCCTTCATGACCGGTGCGCACCCGGCCCAGTACGGCCTCTTCGGCCTGCTCGCGGGCGCCTCCCTCGTCTTCTTCGCGTTCATCGGCTTCGACGTCGTCGCCACGAGCGCTGAGGAGGTCAAGGACCCGCAGAAGACCCTGCCGCGCGGGATCTTCGCGGGGCTCGCGATCGTGACCGTGCTCTACCTCGGCGTCAGCCTCGTACTGACCGGGATGGTTCCGTACACGGTGCTCGCGCAGGACTCGAACGCCTCCCTCGCAACGGCCTTCGTCGCCGTCGGGGCCGGCTGGGCAGCCGAGGTCATCTCGGTCGGCATCCTGATCGGCCTGACGACCGTGATCATGGTGCTGCTCCTCGGGCTGTCCCGGGTGCTCTTCGCGATGAGCCGTGACGGCCTGCTGCCCCGCGGCCTCAGCGTCACCTCGGCGAAGCGCGGCACGCCGGCGCGGGTGCAGATCATCGCGGGCACGGCGGTCGCGCTGATCGCCGGCCTCACCAACGTGGGCGTCCTCGAGGAAATGATCAACATCGGAACGCTCTCGGCGTTCGTGCTCGTCAGCATCGCCGTGATCGTGCTGCGGAAGAAGCGGCCGGACCTCAAGCGCGCCTTCAAGGTGCCCTTCTCCCCGTACCTGCCGATCCTCTCCGCCGTGCTGTGCTTCTGGCTGATGCTGAACCTCACGACCCTGACCTGGGTGCGCTTCGCGGTGTGGCTCCTGATCGGCCTTGCCGTGTACTTCGCCTACGGGCGCCGCCACTCCGTGGTCGGCATCGAGGCCAAGCGCGTGTTCGACGAGACCGTCCGCACGGAGGCCGTCCGCGAGGACGACTCCCTCCGCGACTGACCCCTCGCCGTTCGCTAGGGGAGGCGGTAGAGGGTGGCCTCCCAGGGGCGGAGGGCGGATGCCGCGACGGTGGCAGCCGACTCCCGGGGCGGGTAGTTGCCGAGGACGCGGGTGGCCGTCGCGAGCAAGGCGGCGACCGAGGCGGGCAGCGGCGCTGCGAGCGGCGCATCCGCTGCGTTGGCCACGACGAGGAGCGTCTCACCGGCCAACGAGCGGGTGAAGGCGTAGAGTTGGCCATGGTCGGGCTCGAGCAGCCCGAAGTCGCCGAGGGCGACGACCGCTTTCTCGTGCCGGAGCCGGATCAGCTCCTGGTAGAACCGGAACACGCTCCGCTCGCCCGAACGGTCGGCGGCGACGTTGATCCCGGTGTGGTTAGGATTGACCGCGAGCCACGGCGTTCCCGTGCTGAACCCCGCGTTCGGCGACGCATCCCACTGCATGGGCGTTCGGGCGTTGTCGCGGCCCATCGCGTGCACCCCGGCGAGAACGCCTGAGGGTGACCGGTCGAACTCCTCGACCGCCTCCCGGTAGTGGTTGAGCGTTTCGATGTCGCGGTAGTCGGCGATGGAGTCGAACCGCACGTTCGTCATTCCGATCTCCTCACCCTGGTAGATGTACGGAGTACCGCGCTGCAGGTGCAGCACGAGTGCCCAGAGGGTGGCGGACTCGTAGCGGTACTCGGCGTCGTTGCCGAACCGGGACACCAGCCGGGGCTGGTCGTGGTTGTTGAGGTAGAGGCTGTTCCAGCCGGTCTCCGCGAGGTCGGTCTGCCAGTGCGCGAGGTTCCGCTTGAGCGCGGGCAGGTCAAGGGGGAGGGCGTCGAACTTGTTCGCGCCCTGGTCGAGGGAGACGTGCTCGAACTGGAAGATCATGTCGACCTCGTGCCGGGCAGGGTCGGTGAACAGCACGGCGTCCGCCGTGGTCACCCCCGGCATCTCGCCGACCGTGAGGTGCTCACCGGGGCGCCCGGCGAACACGGCCGCGTGCATCTCCTGCAGATAGTCGTGGATCTGCGGACCCATCGGGCAGACGGCGTCCCGCGACGGGGCGGGCCCGTCGACGAGCTCGACCCGCTTGGCGATGAAGTTGATCACGTCCATCCGGAAGCCGTCGACGCCGCGGTCGAGCCACCGGTTCATCATCGCGTAGACGGCCTGCCGCACCTCGGGGTTCTCCCAGTTGAGGTCGGGCTGCTGCACCGCGAACAGGTGCAGGTAGTACTCGCCGGTCGCCTCGTCGAGGGTCCAGGCCGGGCCGCTGAAGAAGCTGCCCCACGCGTTCGGCGGACCGTTCGAGGCGTTCGGCTTGCGCCACCAGTACCAGTCCCTCTTCGGGTTGGTCAGGCTGCTCTTCGACTCGAGGAACCAGGGGTGCTCATCGCTCGTGTGGTTGACCACGAGGTCCATCACGATCCTGATCCCTCGCTCGTGGGCCTCGGCGACGAGCAGGTCGAACTGGGCGAGGTCACCGAAGACCGAGTCGATGTCCTCGTAGTCCTTGATGTCGTAGCCGTTGTCGTGCTGCGGAGACGGGTACACCGGGGACAGCCAGAGGGCATCCACCCCGAGCTCTGCGAGGTAGTCGAGCTTGCCGCGGATGCCGGCGAGGTCACCGATCCCGTCCCCGTCGGCATCCGCGAAGCTGCGCGGATAGACCTGGTACACGACACCCGAGGTCCACCAGGGGGCTCCTCCCTCGGGGCCGGTAATCGAATCGGTCACGGGTATGGGGCTCGTCACGACTGGATCCTTTTCTCGCACCGGGTGACCGGCGCTGGGGTCGAGCCTAGACCGCGCGGCTGGGGAGGACGAGGATGGCGGCGGCGAACGGCTGATTTGAACATCCACGGAAACGCACGCGATAATTGGACCGCGGAACGGGACGATATTCCCTCCCGTGGACCCGAAGGCAGGCCAGTTGAGCGAGACCCCGCGGCCGACGACGGATGCCCGCCGCACCTTCTTCGCCGCCCGCCCGGCCCCCCGCAGCACGGTCGACCTCGGTGTCAGCATCGGCGGCCTGCGCCTCAAGAACCCGATGATGCCCGCTTCCGGGTGTTTCGGACCCGCCCTCGGCCGGCTCATCCCCGCCGACGAGCTCGGCGCCGTCGTGACCAAGACCGTCTTCGGCGTGCCGCGCGGCGGCAACCCGGCGCACCGGCTCACCGAAATCCGGGCCGGCATGGTCAACAGCGTCGGCATCCCGAGCCGCGGCGCAGCCGGCTACCTCGCCGAGCTGCACCCGCGTTACGCCGCCCTCGGCCCGCCCGTGATCATCAGCGTCGGCGCGCACCGACCGAATGGGTACGCCCCCGTCGTGCGCGCCCTCGGCACGGCAGGCGACGCCTACGAGCTCAACGTTTCATGCCCCAACCTCGACCGCGACGGCACCGACATCGGCTCGGATCCGGACGCCATCGAGAGTGCGGTCGCCGCGGTGCGGCTCGAGACCGACAAGCCGATCATCGTCAAGCTCCCTGTCCTCGCCTCCTCGATCGCCGAGTGCGCCCAGGCAGCGCAGGCCGCCGGCGCAGACGCCGTCTGCGTCGCCAACTCGATCCCCGCCTTGCCGCTCGTGGCCTACACCCGCGCCCCCGCGATCGGCAACGTCATCGGCGGCCTCTCCGGGCCCTCGATCCGGCCGATCGTGCTCAGGCTGGTCTGGCTCGTCGCCCGCTCCGTCGATATCCCGGTGATCGCCTGCGGCGGCATCGAGACCGCGGACGACGCCCTCGACTACTTCTCGGTCGGCGCGTCCGCCGTGCAGGTCGGCACCGCCAGTTTCGCCCGCCCGTTCGCGATGGTCGAGATTGTGCGCACCCTGCAGCAGCGCTGCGCGGACGACCGGGTCACCGGCATCCGCGATCTCATCGACCTCTGGAGAGCCCAATGAGCCCGATGAAGACCCCGCCGGCCGCGGCAGAGACCCGGGCGGCCCTGGCCAGGCAGGCCGCCTTCGCCGCAGCGGATGCCGCAGCCCTCGACGGCCTCCTGTCCGTGCGCCCCGCAGAGGCCGGGCCGCGCCCCGAGCCGGTCTGGGACGAAGCGACCGTCGTCGATCACGAGGTCGTGCGCGAGCGCTACCACCGGCTCACCCTGTCCTGCGGCACGATCGCGGCGACCGCGCTCGCCGGGCAGTTCCTGATGATCACGGTCCCGCCGCACGGTGGAGAGCGGATCCTGCTGCCACGCCCGATGGCGATCCACCGAAGGAACCCGGAGCGAGGCACGATCGAGGTCATCTACGGGGTCGCCGGCCGCGGCACGACCGCACTCGCCGCGGTCAAACCGGGGCAGCGGCTCCTCGTGACCGGGCCGCTCGGCCGCGGTTTCGAGTTCCCGTCCGGAACCCGCCGGGCCCTGATGATCGGCCGCGGCGTCGGCGTGTGCGCCGTGATGGGCTCGGTCGAGGACGCAGCGGCCCGCGGCATCCATACGACGCTCGTCGCGAGCGGACGCACCAGGGGGAGCCTCATCGGCTCCGCCGAATGCGCCGAACTCGGTGCGCGCTTCATCCCGGTCACCGACGAGGAGGGCACCGCCGACCTTCCCGCACTCGGGGCTTTCCTGCGCCGCGAGTTCGCCGCGGGTCCGCCCGGTGTCGTCTTCGTGTGCGGTGCCGGCGTGCTCACCCGGCTCGCCGCAGAACTCGGCGCCGAATGGGGCGTGCCCGTGCAGGCCTCCCTCGAGGCGCACATGGCGTGCGGGCTCGGCTACTGCCACGGATGCGCGGCCCCGGTCCGCACGGATCCCGCGGTCGAGGGTCCCCTCGTCTGCGTCGACGGCCCGGTCTTCGACGCCGCCGTTTAAGAGAAGATCCAGCGCAAGAGCGCTCTGTTAGACTTACCTAGGCCAATCTATGGATTGTCCGCACGCCTTGCGCGCCATACGGGTGCGCAAGTCTTCATCGCCGGAATGGCGAGAAGCAAACATAAAAGGAGAGAACCCCCATATGGAGGGTCCAGAAATCACGTTCGCCGAAACCGTTATTGACAACGGTAAGTACGGCACTCGCACGATCCGCTTCGAGACCGGCCGTCTCGCCCAGCAGGCGCAGGGTTCTGCCGCCGCATACATCGACGAAGAGACGATGCTGCTGTCCGCCACGAGCGCGAGCAAGCAGCCCAAGGAAAACTTCGACTTCTTCCCGCTGACCATCGATGTCGAGGAGCGTATGTACGCTGCCGGCCGCATCCCGGGCAGCTTCTTCCGTCGCGAAGGTCGCCCGTCGACCGAGGCGATCCTCACCTGCCGCCTGATCGACCGGCCGCTGCGCCCGTCGTTCGTCGACGGACTCCGCAACGAGATCCAGGTCGTCGTCACCGTCCTCGCCATCGCGCCGGACGAGTACTACGACGTGCTGGCGATCAACGCCGCGTCGATGTCGACCCAGCTCGCCGGCCTGCCGTTCTCCGGCCCGATCGGTGGCGTCCGCGTCGCCCTCATCCCCGACCAGAACGGCTCCGGCCAGTGGGTCGCATTCCCGAAGTACTCGCAGATCGCCGACGCCGTGTTCAGCATGGTCGTCGCCGGCCGCGTGGTGACGGATGCCGATGGCAGCCAGGACGTCGCGATCATGATGATCGAGGCCGAAGCCACCGACAACGCCTGGGACCTCATCAAGGGCGGCGCCATCAAGCCGAACGAAGAGGTCATCGCCGAGGGTATCGAAGCCTCGAAGCCCTTCATCAAGCAGCTCATCGAAGCCCAGCAGAAGGTGGCAGCTGCCGCCGCGAAGCCGACAGGCAACTACCCGGTGTTCCCGCCGTACGTGCCGGCCACCTACGACGCCGTTGCCGCGCTCGCCTATGACGAGCTGAAGAACGTCTACCAGATCGCCGACAAGGTCGACCGCCAGAACGCCGACGACGCGCTCAAGGCGAGCGTCAAGACGGCGATCGCCGCGAAGATCGAAGCCGGCGAGCTCGACGCGAGCGCAGCAGGCCAGGTTTCCGCCGCGTACAAGTCGGTCACCAAGCTCGTCGTGCGCTCCCGCGTGCTCAACGAGGGCGTGCGCATCGACGGCCGTGGGCTTGCGGACATCCGCCCGCTCGACGCCGAGGTCGCGATCATCCCCCGCGTGCATGGTTCGGCGATCTTCCAGCGTGGCGAGACCCAGATCCTGGGCGTCACGACGCTGAACATGCTCAAGCTCGAGCAGACGATCGACTCCCTGAGCCCGGTCACCAAGAAGCGCTACATGCACAACTACAACTTCCCGCCGTACTCCACCGGTGAAACCGGCCGGGTCGGCACGCCGAAGCGTCGCGAGATCGGCCACGGAGCGCTCGCTGAGCGTGCCCTGGTCCCCGTGCTGCCGTCGCGCGAGGAGTTCCCGTACGCCATCCGTCAGGTCTCCGAGGCGCTGAGCTCCAACGGCTCGACCTCGATGGGTTCCGTCTGTGCGTCCACCCTGTCCCTGCTCAACGCCGGTGTGCCGCTGCGCGCCCCGGTCGCGGGCATCGCGATGGGCCTCATCTCCGACACCGTTGACGGGAAGACCCGCTACGCGGCCCTGACCGACATCCTCGGTGCAGAAGACGCCCTCGGCGACATGGACTTCAAGGTCGCAGGCACGAGCGAGTTCGTCACCGCGATCCAGCTCGACACCAAGCTCGACGGCATCCCCGCCTCGGTGCTCGCCGGTGCGCTCACGCAGGCCAAGGATGCTCGTACGACCATCCTCGCCGTGCTGAACGCCGCCATCGACAAGCCCGACGAGATGGCACCGACCGCGCCCCGCGTGATCAGCGTCCAGATCCCCGTCGACAAGATCGGCGAGCTGATCGGCCCGAAGGGCAAGACGATCAACGCGATCCAGGACGAGACCGGCGCAGACATCTCGATCGAGGAAGACGGCACCGTGTACATCGGCGCCGTGGACGGCCCCTCGGCAGAGGCCGCCCGTGCCCAGGTCAACGCGATCGCGAACCCGACCAACCCGGAGGTCGGCGAGCAGTTCCTCGGAACCGTCGTGAAGATCGCCGCGTTCGGCGCCTTCGTCTCGCTCCTTCCCGGCAAGGACGGCCTGCTGCACATCAGCGAGGTCCGCAAGCTCGCCGGTGGCAAGCGCGTCGAGAACGTCGAAGACGTGCTCGGGGTCGGCCAGAAGGTCCTCGTCGAGATCACCAAGATCGACGACCGTGGCAAGCTGTCGCTCGCCCCGGTCCTCGAAGACGAGTCGGCGTCCGCCGAATCCGTTGTCGAGGTCGCATCGGTGTCCACCGAGGCGTAGTCTTAGAGTTCTGCCGACAACCTCTCGCCAGGTCAGTCGGTTAGACGGAAGGCCCGTTCTGCTTCGGCAGAGCGGGCCTTTTCCGTATCCAGCTCCACCTATTTGAGAACATTATAAATTGGCGATATAATCAAACGGTGCCGATGACCGGATTGCCCATGGCCCAGCTGAAGGCCGAATTGTTCAAGTCGCTGGGGCATCCGCTGCGCGTACAAGTGCTCGAACAGCTCGTCGGCGGCGAACGCTCGGTCGGCAGCCTCGCGGAGGTGCTCGGCTCCGAGCTCTCCAACCTCTCCCAGCAACTGGGTGTGCTGCGCCGCGCCGGCGTGGTCGTCACCCGCCGTGAGGGCAACACCATCTTCTACGCGGTCCGTGACGCCGGCGTCGCCGAACTGCTCACCGTTGCGAAGCGGATGCTGGTCGCGAGTCTCGAAGACTCCCACGCGCTCCTCCGCACGATCGAGCAGGACGAGCGCTAGCAGCATCCGCTTCAAAACGACGGGCGCGTATCAGAGGTCGTTGCCTGCGTAGGACTGGTTGAAGCTCTTGTTGACGAGCGGGAAATCGGGCACGATCGTGTCAGTGAGCGCGACGGGCAGCGCCGGCCAGTTGAAGAACGAGGGATCGACGATCTTGACCCGGCTGAGCACACCGCCGGCTCCGAGCTCGACCCGGTGGCAGATGCTTCCGCGCCAGCCCTCGACGAAGGCCAGCCCGGTGCCGGGTCCGGTCGGGTCGACCGTGGTGCCGCTGCCGAGGTGCTCGCCGAGTCGCGCCACGAGGTCGATGACCACGGCCACCGAGACCGCGAATTCGCCCGCGCGCACCCGGTACCGGGCGAGCACGTCCCCGCGGGTCTCGGTGACGACGTGGAACGCCGGGCCGAGGTCGACGAACGGGTGGTCCCTGCGGGAGTCCGCGTCGATCCCGGAGGCCCTCGCGACGTAACCGAGGGTTCCGATCGCGCGGGCCTGGGCACCGGACAGCGGCGCCGTGCCGGTGAACCGGTCGCGCACGATCGCGTGGCCGAGGGTGATCGCAATGATCTCCTGCATGTCTGCGGCCACGCCGCGGAGCACCTCGGGGTCCGGCAGGCTGAGCACCCGGGCGCCGCCGATCCGCACGCCGCCGCGCAGGAAGCGCTGGCCCGTGACGGTCTTGTTCAGGCGCAGGAGCGCCTCACGCAGCCGCTGGGTGTGCGAGTGCACGATCCCGAAGCCGACGTCGTTCGCGAGCGAGCCGAGGTCGGAGACGTGGTTGTAGATCCGCTCGAGTTCGAGCAGGAGGGCGCGCAGCAGCCGGTCGGTCTCGCGGACCTCGATGCCCGCCGCGGCCTCGACGGCCATGCAGTATGCGAGGGAGTGCCCGACGACGGTGTCCCCGGTGACCTGCTCGGCGAGCTCGAGGCCGTCGGCCGGCCTGCGGCCCTCGAAGAGCCGCTCGACGCCGCGGTGCATGTACCACTGGCGGGCCTCCATGCGCACGATCGTCTCGCCGACGACGGAGAACCGGAAGTGGCCGGGGTCGATGATCCCGGCGTGGATCGGGCCGACGGCGATCTCGTAGACGCCGGGTCCCTCGACCTCGACGAAGGGGAAGGACTCGACGTCCGGCTCGAACCGGGGGGTCACCCGCGCGCCGCGGCGCATCGGGTACCAGCCGCGCGGCCAGTGCCCGTGCCGCACGAGCCGGTACGGCTGCGGGTGGTCGGCCGGGCGCACGCCGTACAGGTCCCGCATCCCGCGCTCGAAGTTGCCGGCCGGGTAGGAAAGGTCGGCGATGCTCGGCACCCAGGCGTCGGTGTACGGCACCGGAACGACGAGGTCGACCTGCCGGCGGGGAAAGACGCCCGCGAACGAGTAGACGACGCGCAGGGCGTCTCCGTCGTCATGACAGGCGATCATCGCCAGCCGGTTGCCGCTGTCCAGATGGGCGGATGCCTCCTGCCGCAGCCGGTCGCGGACGATCACGCGGATCTCGGGCCGGACCGGGGCCGCCGGCATGACCGGTGCGTGTCGGACCGGTGCGTGTGGGACCGGTGCGTGTGGGACCGGTGCGTGTGGGACCGGTGGGCCGGGCGTCGCCGAATTCAGGTCAGGCGTGTCGCGGTCGGTCATCAGTGGGCTCCTCCCAGTACGGCGGCGGCGCGCACGAGCAGCACGCCGACCGGGTTCGCGATGAAGGGAACGACGGCGCACGTGGCGAGGGCGAGCACGAGGGGGAGCAGCGGACCGTGGGTCGAGCGGTCCGGCGCGACGACGACGTCGACGACGGTCACGGCGACGGTTTCGGGGAACGGAGCGGCCACGCGGATGTTGGAGGTCATCGGGAAGGGTTCAGGACCGTTCGCGCTGTCAGGGCCGTTCACGACTCCGGCACCGTCGATCCCGGCCTCCGCCTCGCGCCGCGACAGGACCGTGGCTTCGCGGTCCGCGTCCGATTCGTCCCCCGGCGCTGTCGCGCGCGGGGTCACCTGCTCCGGCAGGATCGGCGGGGTGTGGTCGAGGGAGTCGTGCGGGGAACCGACGGTGAGCGCGATGGTGAGCCGGGTGAGACTCGCGAAGATCACGAGCAGGAGGACGAGGGCGATGCCGACGACGACGCCCATGCCTGCGGACCAGCCGGCGAGGATGATGCCCACCTCGGAGAAGAAGATGCTGAAGGGGGGAAAGCCGACGAGCGCCGCCATCGCGACGAGCCACGGGATCGCAAGCCCTGGGCGGCGCACGAGCAGCGCCCGCACGTTCGCGATTGTCGGTGTGCCCTCGACCTCGAGGATCCGGCCGGAGACGACGAAGAGGGTCGCCTTCACGAGCCCGTGGCCGAGCATGTAGAGCAGCACAGCCGGCAGGGCGGCGGCGCCGACCGCGGCCCCGATCGCCATCAGGCCCATGTGCTCGATGCTCGAGTATGCGAGCATCCGCTTGAAGTCGCGCTGGCGGATCAGCAGGGCAGCGGCGACGAACAGGGAGAGCAGGCCGGCCACGCTCAGCATCGCCCGGAGGAAGTCCGGGCCGATCACGGCGTCTGTGATGGTCTGCACCCGCAGGATCGCGTACAGGGCGACCGCGAGCAGAACGCCGCTCATCAGGCCGGACACCGGCGCGGGGGCCTGGCTGTGGGCATCCGGCAGCCAGCTGTGCATCGGTGCGAGGCCGGCCTTGGTCGCGAAGCCGAGCACAGCGAGGGCGCCGCCCGCGCGGACGAGGGCGGGGTCGAGGGGCAGGCCCGGCTGGCTGAGCACGAGCCAGGACAGCGTCGCCTCGCCGGTGGCCCGGGAGGCGGCGTAGATCAGCAGGATGCCGAGCAGGGCGATCGCGACGCCGACGGAGCCGAGGATCACGTACTTCCAGGAGGCCTCGAGGGACTTGCCGGTGCGGTGTGCGCCGACCAGGAACGCGGTGGTGATCGTGGTCGCCTCGATCGAGGCCCACATCAGGCCGATGTTGTCGGCGACGACCGCGAGCGACATCGCGGCGAGGAACACCGAGATCAGGCCGTCGTAGGAGCCGGCCCAGCGCGCGGGAGTCTGGGAGTGGCCGCCGCCGCCGAGTCCACCCCAGGTCGAGACGAGGCCGATGGCGCCGACGACCGTGAGGAGGTAGGCCGAGAGGGCGTCGGCGCGGAGCACGCCGCCGAGCGTCGGCACCTGGTCGTGCAGCACGGCGACGACGAGGATCACCCCGGAGACGAGCACGGCCAGGCTCGAGGCGATCGGCCCGAGCCGGCGCAGCCGCGGGGACGGCACCGTCAGGCTCAGGAGCGCGAACAGCACCGGGAGGGCGAGCGGGGTCCAGAGGGCGAAGGACAGGGACGGGGCCATCAGTCGTGCAACTTTCTCAGCTGGTCGATGTCCGTATTGCCGAACTTGTTGTGCATCCGCCCCGCGAAGACGTAGAGGATCATCACGACGAGGAGAACGTCGAGGGAGATGCCGAGCTCGAGCACGAGCGGGACGCCGCCGCTCGTCAGGAAGGCGACGGTCGCGATGCCGTTGTCGAGCACGAGGAAGCCGATCAGCTGCGACCGCGCCTGCCTGCGGGTGACGAGCAGCAGGAAGCCGATCAGCACCATCGAGAGCCCGATCGGCGCGGCGTGCGCGGACACGCTCGTGTCCCTGGCCAGCACCCGGCTCGAGACCACGTAGGCGAGGATCGTGAGCAGGGCGACGGTCAGGAGCGAGGCCGTCGGATTCAGGCGCGGGGCCTCATCCGTTCGGGTCGTTGCCTTCGACTCATGGGCGAGCACCCACGGCAGGCCGAGGCCCTTGACGAGCAGCACGAGCACAGCGACGAGGATGACCTCGAGCTCGCCCTTCTGCACGCCGATCACGGCGACGAGCGCGGCGAGGGCGAGGCCCTGCACTGCGAGCAGGCGGATCGAGGCGAGCATCGAGTGCCGCCAGACCATCAGCGCGCTCGTGAGCAGCAGCGTGCCGGTGCAGAGGCCGATGAGTTGCGGGTAGGTGGTATCGAACACGGATGCTCCTAAGCGACCAGGTAGGAGGCGGTGACGGCGAGCAGGGCGAGGGCGAACGACCCCGCGAGCAGTTCGGGCACGCTGAACAGGCGCGCCTTGGCGAGGAAGACCTCGCCGACGCTCAGCGCGGTGCCCAGGGCGAGCACCTTGGCGGCAACCAAGACGGCGCCGAGGAGGAGACCGGGCACGGTGAAGTCGGTGAGCACGCCCCACGGCACGATGAGGTTGCCGAGCAGGCCGAGCAGGGCGGCGAGCTTGAGCCAGGAGCCCAGTTCGAGCCACGCCAGGTCGCGCCCCGAGCTTTCGAGCACCATGGCCTCGTGCAGCATCGTGAGTTCGAGGTGCGTCGAGGGGTTGTCGATGGGCAGCCGGCTCGTCTCGGCCATGATCGCGATCGCAAGGGCGACCATCGCGAGCAGGCTCACGGGGGAGATGATCACGGCGGGCGTCTGGAGCCGGGTCTGCACGATCAGCGACAGCGTCGAACTGCCGGCGGGGATCGAGAGCGCGTAGATCGAGAGCAGCAGGGTCGGCTCGACGAGGGCGGCGACCGTCATGTGCCTGCTCGAGCCCATCCCGCCGAACGCGGTGCCGCCGTCGAGCCCGACGAGGGCGAGCGCGACGACGCCGATCAGCATGACCGAGACGATGACGAAGAGGTCGCTCGGGATGAGCGGGAGCGCGAGGGTGCCGACGAGGGGGAGCAGAACGCAGAGCAGCAGGCTCGAGACGAGCAGCACGATCGGGCCGACGGACAGCATCCAGCTCGAGTCCGCCGCGTGCACAGGCTCCTTGGCGAGGAGTTTCCGGACGTCGCGCCAGGGCTGCCAGACTCCGGCTCCCGCGCGGCCCTCGAGCCGGGCGCGCACCTGACGGATCACGCCGATCAACAGCGGGGCCAGGAAGACGAAGAGCGCGAGTTGCAGCACGGCCATCAGGATCGGGGCCCCGATGCCGGCCCAGGTCAGCTCGACCGCGCGCGCCGCTGCGCCCGTGCCCACGCGCATCACAGCGACACCGCGATCAGCACGAGGAGCAGGGCGGCGAACGAATAGCCGAGGTACCGGTGGATGCTGCCGTCCTGGGCGCGCCGGGCGGCGAGGCCGAAGCGCTGGGCCGCGTTAAGGACCGGCCGGTAGAGCCGGGTCTCGATCACGTCGGAGACGGTCTGTTCGACGTGCACCTTCTCGACGAGGTACCGGGACTCGCCGACATGGGTGACCTCGACGTCGCGCGACGGACGCAGCACGTCGTCGAAGACCCGCACGAGTGGTTCGGCGTATGAGGTCGCGGTGTACTGCATCCGGGGCCGGAGCCTCGAGCCGCCGCCGGCCCAGGGCAGCGGGTCCACCCGGGTCGGGTGGCGCCGGGCGCCGAGAGCGACGATCACGAGGATCGGCACGAGCACGAGTCCGGCGAGGATGACGAGGGTGCCCGGGTCGAGCACGGCGTCGATGCCGGAGAGGCTGACGCCGGCGAGGCCGACGGTGTGCACGTCGGGAACGATGACGGGGCCGACGGCCGCGGCGATGGCCGCGGCGAGCGGGCCGGGCATGAGCCCGAGGCCGACGACGGCGAGGGCGCCGAGCACGAGTGGGACGCGCATCACCCAGGGCACCTCGCGGGCGATGCTCGCCTTCCGGGAGCGCGGCCGGGCCAGGAATGCGATGCCGTATGCCTTGACGAAGGTCAGCAGTGCGAGTCCTGCCGTGAGGGCGAGCACGGCGACGGCCAGCGGCATCGCGATCGACGCGTCGACGGAGACGACCTCACCGTCCAGCCGGGCGCCGTGGATCAGCGCCTGCAGCAGCATCCACTCGGCCACGAAGCCGCTCGTGATCGGGAGCGAAGCCGCGCCGAGACTGGCGAGGCCGAACGTGCCTGCCGTCCACGGCATCCGTTTGCCCAGGCCACCGAGGCGGTCGAGGTTGAGCTCGCCGGTCGCGTGGGCGATGGCGCCGGCGCCGAGGAAGAGGGTCGTCTTGAAGGCGGCGTGGCTCACCATGAGCAGAAGGGCCGCGACGAGGGCGGCGTCGGCGGCGGCCGTCGCGTTGTAACTGCGCAGCAACACGGATGCCCCGAGGCCGAGGAAGACGAGCCCCATGTTCTCGGTGGTCGAGTAGGCCAGCAGCACCTTGAGGTCGCTCGCGACGGAGGCCTGCAGGATTCCGTATACGGCGGACACGCCGCCGAGCACGAGGATGAGCACGCCCCACCACGGCGGGCCGGAGGGCAGCAGGCGCACGCAGACGAGGAGCGCGCCGTAGACGCCGATCTTGACCATTGCGCCGCTCATCGCCGCGGCGACGTGGCTCGGCGCCTCGGGCAGCACCCGGGGGACCCAGACGTGCAACGGGACGAGCTCCGCCTTGCCGCCGAAGCCGAGGAGCAGAAGAACGAACGCGAGGTTCGCCGGCCAGGAATCGGCCGGCACGGTCGCGAGCGTCGTGAAGCCGGTGCCGCCGGTGGCGGCGACGAGCACGCCGAAGCCGGCGAGCACGAAGAAGAAGCTCAGCTGGGACATCGCCGAGTACCAGATCGCGGCGGAGTAGACGGTGCTCCGGCTCGCGTGGTCGGCGAGGAGGAGCACGGTGGAGCCGAGGGTCATGATCTCCCAGAGCAGCAGGAAGGACGTGACGTCCGTCGCGGCAGGCACGAGCTGCATCCCGCCGAGGAAGACGGCCATGGCCGCCCACGAGGTGCGTGAGGCCTCCGCGCCGCGGGCCGAGCCGATCCCGGAGAGGGAGACGAGGACGCCGACCGCAGAGACGACGATCATGAAGAGGCCGCCGAGCCGGTCGGGGGAGAGCACGAGGGGATCGATCGGGAGCGCGAGCGGGATGGTCAGGGCGCCGTTAGCCCCGCCGAGCGCTGCGGCCCCCGTGACGATGCCCGCGACGCCGAGGAGGGCGCAGAGCGCGCCCGTCACGCGGGACCGCCACGAGACGGGGCAGAGCAGGCCGGTCGCCATGGCAGCGAGGGCGAGCAGGGTCTGGACGACGAGGCCGGACGCGACGGCGTTCATCGCCCGGTCATCCGTCGGAGGGCTTCGACGATGGCGGCAGGCTCCGGCGGAGTGCCGGGGACAGCGAGGTCGACGTGCACGAAGTCGGACACCGGACCGGCGACACCGTAGCCGTCGGCGAAGACGCCGCCCGTGATCGCGCAGTCGCCGACGGCGACGACGAAACGAGGGGTGGGGGTCGCGACGACCGTGCGCCGAAGCGGTTCGATCATGTTCCTGGTCACCGAACCGCAGATCAGGATCACGTCAGCGTGCCGCGGCGAGGCGACGAGCCGCACGCCGTACCGCTCGACGTCGTAGACCGGGCCGAAGGCACTCGCGACTTCCTGGGCGCAGTCGTTGCAGCCGCCGGCGTTGATGAAGCGCACCTGGATGCTCCCGCCGAAGATCCCGGCGCCGGGGAAGAGAGCGGGGGCCGCCGGGGCCGGCTCTGCGATCCGCCCGCTGCGACGGATGAGGGAGGTCAGTCTGGTGACGCTCACCGGGGGTCCACGCCACTAAACATCATTACTTCTTTATATACCTATATGATGAATTTATCAAATAGATTGTGGACACTGCGCGGTGCGGGCGGTCGTCCCGTCGGACTCAGGCCTCGTCGTCGATATCGACGTCGGCGCGGTTCGACGGGCCGCGCTCCCGGGCGACCCGGTCGAGCAATGGGGTGATCCGGTAGGGGATCAGCTCGCCCATGGCGAGCGAGGTCTCCGTGCGATCGACGCCCTCGCACGCGAGGATCGTGCCGTCGATGCGGAACAGGTCGTCGGCATCCGTGCACACGACGAGGACGAGCAGGTCCGTCGACCCGCTCATGCCGTGGGCCTGAACGATCTCGGGGATCTGGGTGAGTTCTGCGACGATCTGGCTGAGCCTCTTCTGCTGCAGGTGCACCTGGATAAAGGCCGTCAGCGGGTGGCCGAGGGCGATCGGATTGATCCGGCGATCGAAGGCCAGGAACGCGTTGGATTCTTCGAGGCGTGCCATCCGCGCCTGCACGGTGTTCCTGGACAAGCCCAGCCGCTGGGCGAGGGCCACGAAGGTGCTGCGCGGCTCCACGCAGAGGGCGCGGAGGAGTTGGAGGTCGACCCTGTCCAGACTGTGCATAACGCATGAGATTAGCACGCAGAAGGCCCGCAGAATAGGGCAAAGTGATTAGTGTGACGCCCCGCGATGGCGCATCCGTGAAGGACGCGTCGAGAGGGTCGCCGCGGCCGTCCGCCGTGCTTTCCGCCGGCTTTCGCAGGGCTCATTCCCTTGACCGCCGGCGGGCGCCGGAGCAGAGTGAGACGCATGAGCGCAACCGGTTCGATCCAGAGTCCCGCGCAGACCGGCCCCGTGCTCGCGGGCGGCCCGTTCGTGCACCTCGACGGCGCGCTGCACGCGAGCTATCGCACGAGCGATTTCACCTCGGCGGTGCGCTTCCTCGACCGCGTCGCCGAGGCAGCGGATGCCGCAGGCCACCACCCCGACGTCGAGCTCGGCTACGGCACGGTCGCCTTCCGGCTCCGCTCGCACGATCTCGGCGGCGTGACCGAACGCGACCTTCGGCTCGCCCTGCACATCCAGGCGCTCGCGAATGAGCTCGGTGCGGAAGGCCTGGCCGTGACGCCCGCCCGGTACGACGTCGCGATCGACTGCACGGACGCCGACTCGATCCGGCCGTTCTGGCGCGTCGGCCTCGGTTATGTCGAGCTGCCGGCGGACGGCGACGGCGACGTTGACCTCATCGACCCGCGCGGTCATGGGCCGAGGGTCTGGTTCCAGCACATGGAGATCGCCCGCACCGACCGAAATCGTATCCATCTGGACGTCTACGTGCCGGGTGACGGCGCCGAGGAACGCGTCAGCGCGATCGTCGAGGCCGGTGGCACGCTGCTCACCGACGAGCACGCCCCCGACTGGTGGGTGCTCGCCGACGTCGAGGGCAACGAGCTCTGCGTCTGCACCTCGAGCTACTGAACCCGGGTCAGGCGGCGGCGGAGGCGAGCGTCTTCTCGATCGCGCCGACGAGCTCTGGCGACTCGGGCTCGACGGTCGAGGCGAAGCGGTCCACGATCTGGCCCTCTGCGTTCACGAGGAACTTCTCGAAATTCCACTTGACGAGGCCAGGCAGCAGGCCGGACTTGAACTTGGTGAGCTGGGCGTAGAGCGGATGCTGGTGCTTGCCCCGGACATCCACCTTCTCGGTCATCGGGAAGGTGACACCGTAGTTCAGCTGGCAGAAGGCCTCGATGTCGGCGGACTCCCCGGGCTCCTGGCCCATGAACTGGTTGCACGGCAGGCCGAGGACGACGAGGCCGTCGTCCTTGAAGCGCCCGTAGAGGGCCTCGAGGCCCGCGTACTGGGGCGTGAAGCCGCACTTGGATGCGACATTGACCACGAGAACGGTCTTGCCGCGATAGTCGGCGAATGTCGTCTCCGTGCCGTCGATGAGGGTGAGCGGGGCGTCGTACAGGGGGGAAGAAGAAGGCATAATCGCAGGCTATTAGCGAAGTCTCCGAGTCGGCTGGGGACGGCAGGAGAACCGCCGGGGGAGCGGGCGGCCCGCATGCGGTAGAATTGTGCGTTGACAGCGCGATTCGACGGCCATCCACAGCTGCGCTTTCACGCTCTGCGGTTCCACACACACCCGGATGGCTTTCCACGGCTTCGCCGATGTCGAATGAGGCTCACGGCCTCGCGACCTGACGCGCGCATCACCTTCTGATTTGCATAACCCCGTCACCACGGCTGCCGGATAGACCCGGCGCCGGCTATGAGACCGGTTGCCCTGTGCGCGGTTTCGCCAAGAAATGAGTTTATCTAATTGACTAAGCACGAACTCGACCTGAACAGCCCGCCGTCCCTCGTCAAGCGGGGACTGCGCATCGTCCCCCTCGGCGGCCTCGGCGAGATCGGTCGCAACATGACCGTCTTCGAACACAAGGGCAAGCTGCTCATCGTAGACTGCGGGGTGCTGTTCCCCGAGGAAACCCAGCCCGGCGTCAACGTGATCCTGCCCGACTTCTCCTACATCCGCGGCCGGATGCAGGACGTCGTCGCCGTCGTGCTGACCCACGGCCACGAGGACCACATCGGCGGCGTTCCGTACCTCCTCCGCGAGCGGGCGGACATCCCCGTCGTCGGCAGCGAGCTCACCCTCGCCTTCGTGAGCGCCAAGCTCGAAGAACACCGGATCACCCCCAAGCTCCAGCAGGTCAAGGAAGGCCAGCGTCGCAGCTTCGGCCCCTTCGACCTCGAATTCCTCGCGGTGAACCACTCCATCCCCGACGGACTCGCCGTCGCAATCCGCACCGAGGCCGGCCTCGTGCTCGCGACCGGTGACTTCAAGATGGACCAGTTCCCGCTCGACAACCGCCTCACCGACCTCCCCGGCTTCGCCCGTCTCGGTGAAGAGGGCGTCGACCTCTTCATGACGGACTCGACCAACGCCGAGGTTCCCGGCTTCACGATGACCGAGGAAGACATCCGCCCGGCCATCGACTCGGTGTTCCGCACCGCGCCTCGCCGTATCATCGTGTCGAGCTTCGCGAGCCACGTGCACCGCATCCAGCAGGTCATCGACGCGTCGGCCAGGCACAACCGCAAGGTCGCCTTCGTCGGCCGCTCGATGGTGCGCAACATGGCCATCGCAGAGAAGCTCGGCTTCCTGCACGTGCCGAAGGGCCTCATCGTCGACGTCAAGGCGCTCGAGCGGATGAAGGACAGCCAGGTCACGATGATCTGTACCGGGTCGCAGGGCGAGCCGATGGCAGCCCTCTCCCGGATGGCGAACCGCGAACACACGATCAAGATCGGCGAGGGCGACACCGTCCTCCTCGCGAGCTCGCTCATTCCCGGCAACGAGAACTCGATCTACCGGGTCATCAACGGCCTCACTCGCTGGGGCGCCAATGTCGTGCACAAGGGCAACGCCAAGGTGCACGTCTCCGGCCACGCGAGCGCCGGCGAGCTCGTCTACTGCTACAACCTCGTCAAGCCCAAGAACGTCATGCCGATCCACGGCGAATGGCGCCACCTCAAGGCCAACGCCGAGCTCGCGATCCGCACGGGTGTCCCTGAGGCGCAGGTGCTCGTCGTCGAAGACGGCGTGGTCGTCGACCTCGTCGACGGCGTCGCCAAGATCGTCGGCCGCGTTCCGGCCGAGATCGTCCTCGTCGACGGCATGACCGTCGGCGGTGTCGCCTCCGAAGAGGCCCTCGCCGACCGCGTTCAGCTCTCCAACGACGGCGCGGTCACGATCCTCGGCATCCTCGACACCCGCACCGGCGCGCTCGTCGAACCGGTCGAGTTCATCGCCCGCGGCTTCGTGCAGGACAACGCCTGGATCCAGGGCGCGACGAAGTCCATCGACGACGCTCTCCGCGCCGCGAACAAGGTCAAAATCGTCGACGGGCCCGAGCTCGAAGAGATCTTCACCCAGAGCGTGACCCGGTGGATGCAGCGCAAGTACCGCCGCATCCCGGTGATCACCTCGGTCGTCGTCGACGCCTAGCAACCACTCGAAGGCGGATGCCGGTGGACCCGCGGGTCCGGCGGCATCCGCCTTCTTCGTACCACTCGTCCAGAAATGAAAGCCATAGTCGTAGCATGACAACTTCACCGCCCAGCAGGAAGAAGGACCGCCGACACCGCCGTCGTTCCATCGTCCTGATCGCAATGGGTGTCGTCGTCGCCGTCATCGCGACCGTCGTGACCGTCATCGTCGTGAACCTGCCCGACGACCTCGAGATCGGCCGGCTGTCGCAGAAGAGCAATCTCTACGCGACCACGAGCGCGGGGACCCCCTATCTCCTCGCGTCGTTCTACGACCAGAACCGCGTCGAGGTCGCGTTCGACGCGATCAGCCCCTTCGTGAAGGATGCCGCGACCTCGGGAGAGGATCCGGGCTTCTACGACCATGGAGGCGTCGACATCTGGGGTACCGTGACCGGCATCGTCGCGACCGTCTTCACCGGCACCACGAGGGGCGGCTCCTCGATCACCCAGCAGTACGTGAAGAACGTGCTCGTGCAGAAGTGCGAAGCGCTCACCGACGAGACGGAACGCGCGGACTGCTACAACACGGCCACCGAGGCGAGTCCGGACCGGAAGCTCAAGGAGATGAGCCTCGCCATCGGCCTCGAGAAGAAGTACTCCAAAGATGAAATCCTGCGCCAGTACCTGAACATCACGGGCTTCGGCGGATCCGTCTACGGGATCGAGGCCGCGGCGAGCTATTACTTCAACACCACGGCGGCCAACCTCACGTTGCCACAGGCCGCGAGCCTCGTCGCGATTGTCAACAACCCGGTCAAATTCCAGCTCGACAAGCCGGACAGCGTCACAAACGGGGCGGCCAATGGTTATGCCGACAACAAGGACAGGCGCGATTACATCCTCGATGCGATGCTCGAGCACGGCAAGGTCAGCCAGGCAGATCACGATGCAGCGATCAACGCCCCGATCGAACCGACTATCACCGAACCGAGCACCGGGTGCCAGACCGCTGGCGGCAGCGCCTACTTCTGCGACCTCGTGATGCAAACGCTCCGCAAAGACCCGGCATTCGGGCCGGATGCCGAGACACGGCTGGCCAACGTCCGACTCGGCGGGTACAACGTCTACACGACCCTTGACCTCGATCTGCAGTCCGCCGCCGAGACCACGATGAAGGCGAACGTGCCGGCGACGTATCCGGGCTGGGACGTCGGCGGGGTCATCACGAGTGTGGAGGTCGGAACCGGGCGAGTGCTCGACATGGCCCAGAACAAGGACTACAGCCAGGACCCTGCCGTGCAGGCGACCGGAGACAACTACAGCGGCATCAACTACAACACCGACCTCGGCCAGGGCGGCTCCAACGGGTTCCAGACCGGGTCGACGTACAAGGTCTTCACCCTTGCCGAGTGGCTCAACGAAGGTCATTCCCTTTCCGAGTCCGTGAGTTCCCGGCCCCGGTCGAACTGGGGGACGTTCGAGGACAGTTGCAACGGGTCGCAAAGTTACGGGACGGCGTTCAACCCGAAGAACGATACCTCCTCCGAGAACGGGTCGTACAGTTCGGCGTTGCAATCGACCATCCAGTCGATCAACACGGGTTTCATCGGTATGGCCAAGGAACTCGACCTGTGCGGCATCCGCAAGACGGCCGAAGCATTCGGCGTGCACCGTGCCGACGGGAATGCGCTCGAGCAGGGCGCGGCATCCGTGCTCGGAACAAACGAGATCGCGCCCCTCACCATGGCGGCCGCCTATGCCGGGATCGCCAACGACGGCGTGACGTGCACGCCGATCCTGATCGACAGGATCACCGGGCCGGACGGTGCGGAGATTCCCGCACCGACGTCGAGCTGCACGCAGTCCGTCAGCACGGACGTCGCCGCGGGGATGAGTTATGCGATGCAACGGGTCATGACGAGCGGAACAGCGGCGGCCTCCTACCGAGCCACAACGCCACGGGTGCCGATGATCGGCAAGACCGGCACCACCGACGACAACAAGGACACCTGGATGAGCGGGGCCAGCACGAAGGTCGCCACCGTCGTCGGGGTCGTGAACGTGTCCGGCGACGGACAGGACCAGCGGACGACGTACTTCGACAGCGGCCAGGCCGCGACCGCCCGGCACCGGATGTGGCCGGATGTCATGAGCGTCGCCAATGAGAAGTACGGCGGGGACAGCTTCACGGTGCCGCCGCGGAGCATGACCCGCTGATTCGGACTGTGTGATAGGACGGAAGAGTCGGCTCATCACACAGGAGATGCCGGGGACAGTCGTTTGACGTGGCCGTTCGGGCACTCCGGAAAGAACACGGAAATGACCTCACACACGATCGGCTACTTCGTCGGAAGCCTGTCCTCCACCTCCATCAATCGCACGCTCTCCCGGGCGCTGATCCGGCTCGCCCCGGAGAACCTGCACTTCACGGAGATCCCCATCCGGGACCTTCCCCTGTACAGCCAGGACTTCGACGCCGACTATCCACCGGAGGGGCGCGCCCTCAAAGCGGCCATCGAAGGCTCCGACGGGATCCTGATCGTTTCGCCGGAGTACAACCGGTCGATACCGGGGGCCCTGAAGAATGCCATCGACTGGGGTTCGCGGCCCTGGGGGACCAACTCCTTCGCGCGGAAGCCCACCGGAATCATCGGCGCCTCCGTGGGTAATATCGGCACCGCGGTCATGCAGTCGAACATGCGCAGCGTGCTGAGCTTCCTCGATGCCCCCCAGTTGAACTCCCCGGAGGCCTACATCACGTTCGATCCGACGGTCTTCACCGGCGACGGCGAAATTACCGACGCGGGCACCAGGGACTTCCTCCGGCACTACATGGACGAGTACGGTGCGTTCGTCCAGCGCGTCCTGGACGTCACCGCGCCGGGCCACATCGGAGACGAGCACGCCGCCTCGAAGAAGTGAGGCGATAGCCGTCGGCCGGCACTGCCCGGCGCTCGGCCGCCGGCCGTATGGCAGTGAAGTTATCCACAAAAAGCCACTTTGATCGGGTTATCCACAGGTGGTTTGTGTGGTGGCGGATGCCGGTGGAATGTCGGTGGTCCTCCGTAGAGTGACCGGTATGACAGCTGAAGAACCCTCAGAAGTTCACGCGGAAAGCACGGTGGACAGCACGGCGGAACCCCCGCCCGGGGCCCCGCCCGACAACCCTCCTGAGACCTCCCTCAACCCCCGGCACCTCAGTCTCGTGGAGCCGTCCCTGCCCGAGGTGTATGACGCGATCCGGGAGGCGGACCGGGAGATGAACCGGGCCGCCGCGAAGCGGGCCGCTGCGATCTATGGGGCGCAACGGGTCCTGGCGGACGTGGGCCGTGCCCGGGCGGAGGCCGCAGAACGCGCCGGCGGCCCGCGCCCGCCGTGGTCGCCGGAGGAGGCCACGAAGGAGGAGTTCACCTGCGAGGTCGGCGCCCTGCTCCGGCTCCCGCGCCGGACGGCGGAGACCCTGATCGAAGCCAGCCGCACCCTCGCGGAGGAGCTCCCCGCAACCCGGGACGCCTTGACCTCCGGGGTGATCAGCTACCGGCACGCGCAAGTCATCATGGAGCAGGCCTGGGGCATCCGGGTCGATGACCCGGTGGCGGCCGCCCGGGCCCGCGCCGTGTTCGAGGACGTCCTCGTGCCCGACGCGGAATTCCTCACCGTCGCGAAGCTCGCCGACCGGGCCCGAAGGGTGCGGGAACGCACTCACCCCGAGACCATCACCGCCCGGCACCAGAAAAGCGTCGAAGACCGGCACGTGGTGTTCCAGGCCCTCAACGACGGAATGGCCTCCCTGTACCTGACCGGGGACGCGGAGAAGGTGCAGGCCGCCTACCACCGCACCCTCGACACGGCGCTCTGCCTGCAGGGCCGGAGGAAACCCGCACCCTGACCCAGCTGGCGGCAGACGTGCTCACCGACGTGCTGCTCAGCGGGGTCACCCCGGACGGTCTCGGTGCCGGGGTGGCCGCGCAGGTCAACGTCACCGTTCCCGTGCTGACCTTGCTGGGCACGAGCGAGGAACCCGGGTATCTGGCCGGGTACGGACCCATCGACCCCGACACCGCCCGGCGTCTCGCGGCCGGGGCGCCGAGCTTCACCCGGCTCCTCACCAACCCCGAGACCGGGGTCGTGCTCTCCATGGGACGCGACACCTACAAACCGCCAGCCGCGCTCAAGACATGGCTTGAGGTGCGGGATGAAACCTGCACCTTCCCCGGGTGCCGGCGCTCCGCGAAGCGCTCAGACCTGGACCACAGCGTGGAGTGGCAGCACGGCGGTGAGACGGACGCGATGAACCTCGCCCATCTCTGCCCGTATCACCACGCGGTGAAGAGCTACACGAGGTGGACACCCAAGCACCTCGGCGACGGCCGCATCGAATGGACGTCCCCGGCCGGGTACAGCTACATCGTGGAACCCTCAGCGGACATGAGACCACCCCGACATCCCACGCCCGTACCCAAACCGCCGGCCCCGTTCGTGGATGTCTGGACCCTCGACCCCACACCCGAAGACCCCGACGACCCGACACCGTTCTGAACGGCGCACGGTAGGGACCGCCTCGTCGACCGTCGACCAAGCCGGCCCCGAGAGGCTTTTGGTGATGACGTCGCCGGTGGACGACGCCGCCGGGGATGACTAGGCCGAGGCCGCCGGCTCCAGGGCGCCGGCGGCGAGGTCCTCGAGCATCAGCTCTGGGTGGTCGCGGACCGTGTTGCGCAGCCGCCACGGGGTGCTGAACAGGGCGAGGAGAGTCCCGTCGGAGCGCATCAGCACCTCGACCTGCCGGTCGTGGCCGAGGATCTCGGCGCTCTCCCGGTTGGTGCGGCGGGCGATCTGGTAGGGGAGCGACTCCGAACGGATCGCGGCGCCGAAGTCGTGCGTCATGCGTTCCTCGACGACCTCGAACTGCATCGGGCCGACGGCGCCGAGCACCGGGGCCTGGTCGCCGCGCAGGTCGCTGCGGAGCACCTGGATGACGCCCTCGTGGTCGAGTTGGTCGATGCCGCGCCGGAACTGCTTGTGCTTGCTGCTGTCCGCGGAGCGCACAGCACGGAAGTGCTCGGGCGCGAACATCGGCAGCGGCGGGAACTCGACGGGTTCGCTCTCGAAAATGGAGTCGCCGACCCG
This sequence comes from Cryobacterium sp. GrIS_2_6, assembly GCF_035984545.1. Taxonomy (NCBI): domain Bacteria; kingdom Bacillati; phylum Actinomycetota; class Actinomycetes; order Micrococcales; family Microbacteriaceae; genus Cryobacterium; species Cryobacterium sp. GrIS_2_6. The sequence continues at coordinate 2,010,250 of NZ_JAXCHP010000001.1, read as the reverse complement.
GAGTGCCGACGCGTTGACGAGCCCGACGATGTCGCCGGGCCACGCTTCGTCGGCCACTTCGCGTTCGCGTCCGAAGAGGTGCTGGGCGTACTTGGTCGCGAAGGGCCGGCCGCTCGCGGCGTGGGTGACGATCATTCCGCGGCGGAACTGGCCGGAACAGACCCGCACGAAGGCGACGTAGTCCCGGTGCGAGGCGTTCATGCCGGACTGCACCTTGAACACGAAGCCGGAGAACGGTGACGCCACCGGGCGGTGCCCGCCGGCCGCGTCGACGCGGGCCTCCGCGGCAGGGGCGAAGTCCACGAGGGTGTCGAGGATGTGCTGCACGCCGAAGTTGAGCACGGCCGCGGCGAAGAGCACGGGGGTGGTCTGGTTGGCGAGGAACGTGGCCTCGTCGTGGTCCTGGCCTTCCTCGCCGAGCAGTTCGGATTCCTCGGTCGCGGTGACCCAGGCCTCGCCCTCCTCGGTCGCGGCGACGTCGAACGGCACCCGGTCGCTGTCGGCGGCGGTCGCGCCGCCGGCCGTGCGGGTGAAGCGGATGAACTCCTCGGTCGACCGGTCGATGACGCCGCGGAAGTCGCCGGCCACTCCGACCGGCCAGGTCAGCGGCGTCGGGAGCAGTCCGGTGCGGGTGCGGATCTCGTCCATCAGGGCGAGAGCGTCGAGGCCGGGCCGGTCCCACTTGTTGATCACGGTGATCACGGGCAGGTTTCGCTGACGGCAGACGTCGAAGAGCTTCATGGTCTGCACCTCGAGGCCCTTGCTCGCGTCGACGAGCATCACGGCGGCGTCGACGGCGGACAGGACCCGGTAGGTGTCTTCGGAGAAGTCGGCGTGGCCGGGGGTGTCGACGAGGTTGATCACGCGGTCGCGGTATTCGAACTGGATCGCCGCGCTCGTCACCGAGATGCCACGGGCCTGCTCCATCGCCATCCAGTCGCTCACGGTCCCGCGGCGGCCGGCCTTGCCGTGGGTCGCGCCCGCCGTCGTGATGGCGTGCGCGTGCAGGAGGAGCGCCTCGGTGAGGGTCGACTTTCCCGCGTCGGGGTGGCTGATCACGGCAAAGGTGCGCCGCCTGCGCGCCTCTGCGGTGATCTCCGTCGCGGGTGCGCCGGTCGTCGGCACGCCGGTGGTGGGCTGCGTCATGGATCCTTCTTTCGCGGCTGATTAGTTCGGGCTCACGCCTGCTCAGAAGGCCGTAACCGGAATCGTTCCCGTATAACTCTATCCGGCGTGGCGCGGCGACCTCGCGGCGGACGCCTAGCATCCGTTTTGATAACGGTTCGGGCGTGTCCTTTCGGTGCGCCGATTCGCGGGTTACTCTCAATTTCGAGGCCACACCCAGCAGTCGCGGTAAGCGGTAAGGAGTGACGGATGATCCAGTCAGGCATTCAGGATTCCGAGCGTGCTCTTCACCCGGCCTCTGCCCACGTGACCGCGCACCCGCTCCAGGGGCCGCCGCCGATCTCCGTCTCGATCCCGGTCCAGCCGGACGGGCGCCTCCCGCTCGTCGGCGCCCGGCGCACCATCGCGGACACCGACCTCTCCGTGCACCCGGTCGCCCTCGGTTCGAGCGTCTTCGGCTGGACCGCGGACGGCGAGACGAGCCACCGCATCCTCGACCGGCACCGTGCACTCGGCGGCAACTTCGTGGACACCGCGGACAGCTACACCTCCGGTCGGAGCGAAGTGATCATCGGCTCCTGGCTGCGTTCCCGCAAGGCGCGTGAAAGCACCGTTATCGCCACCAAGATCGGCAAGAACCGGGACAACCCCGGACTGTCCTCCCGGAGCATCATCGGCGCGGTCCAGGCGTCCCTCGACCGGTTGGGCACCGAATACATCGACCTGCTGCACTTCCACTTCGACGATCCGACCGTGCCGCTCGAGGAGAGCCTCGGCGCCGTCGACGTGCTGATGCGCAGCGGCCAGGTGCGGTACCTCGCCGCCTCGAACTTCTCCGGGGAGCGCTTGATGGAAGCCCGCATCCTCGCCGCGAACGGCCTGCCGCGCTTCGTCGCCCTGCAGACCGAGTACAGCCTGCTGCAGCGCACCGGCTTCGAGTCCTCACTGTCCCTCGTCACCCGGGCCCAGGGCCTCGCGGTCCTGCCGTACTTCTCCCTCGCGCACGGCTTCCTGGCCGGCCGGTACCGCTCCAAGGCCGACCTGCACAGCACGACGAGGGATGCCCGCGCCGCGAAGCACCTCAGCAGGCCCGGGCTGCGGGTCCTCAGCGTGGTGGACCGGATCGCGGCCGACCACGACACCGGGGCCGCATCGATCGCGCTCGCGTGGCTCCTCGCGCAGGGCGGGGTCACGGCCCCCGTCGCAGGGGCCAGCCAACCCGACCAGGTGGATTCCCTCATCGCGGCCGCCGGAATCCGGCTCACCCGCAGCGACATGGTCGACCTCGAACGGGTGACGGGGCTCGCGGTCGGCCGCTGACTCCGACGCCGCCCACCGCTCGAATTCAGTTCCGCGAGGCACCCTGACGCCGTCGGTGCCGTGACGTAGGGTGGTGGTGTCATGAACAGCGCCGTTGAATTTCCCCTCACACTCGCCGAATTGTCCTTCCGAGCCGCCGGCGAATCCGTCGTGCGCCGGACCGTCCTCCCGAGCGGTGTGCGCATTCTCAGCGAGCACGTCCCCGGCAGCCGGAGCCTGACGATCGGATACTGGGTCGCCGTCGGTTCCCGCGACGAAGCGCCCGGGCACTACGGCTCCACCCACTTCCTCGAGCACCTGCTCTTCAAGGGCACGGCCACGCGCAGCGCCCTCGACATCGCAATCGCCTTCGACTCCGTCGGCGGAGAGCACAACGCGATGACCGCGAAGGAATACACCTGCTACTACGCGAAGGTCCGCGACCGCGACCTGCCGATGGCCGTCGAGGTGCTCACGGACATGCTCACCTCGTCCACAATCGACCCGGTCGAATTCGAGACCGAACGCGGCGTGATCCTCGAGGAACTCGCCATGGCTGACGATGATCCGGCGGACGTTGCGAACGAGCGCTTCTTCGAGGCCGTGATGGGCAAGCATCCGCTCGGACGCCCGATCGGCGGCAATCCCGACACGATCAGGGCGGCCACCCCGGAGGCCGTGCTCGCCCACTACCGGGCCAACTACCGCCCGCAGGACCTCGTCGTCACCGTCGCGGGCGCCGTCGACCACGACCTGCTCGTCGCAGACGTGACCCGGGCGCTCTACTCCGCAGGCTGGGACCTGGGCGAACACGCCGCCCCCGTCGGGCGTCGCAAGGGGCACCCCGCCGAGATCCACCAGGGCAGCGCGGTCACGGTCGTGCGCCGTCCGCTCGAGCAGGCGAATCTGCTGCTGGGGTTCCCCGGACTTCTCGCGACCGACGATCGCCGCGTCACGATGAGCGTGCTGACCTCCATCTTCGGCGGCGGCATGTCGTCCAGGCTCTTCCAGGAGGTGCGCGAGAAGCGCGGGCTCGCGTACTCCGTCTATTCCTTCGCCCCCGGCTACTCCGACGCGGGCCTCTTCGGCATGTATGCCGGCTGCACCCCGGCGAAGGCCGGCCAGGTCGCCGAGCTGCTCCTGAGCGAACTGCACCGGCTCGCCGAACACGGTGTCACCGCGGACGAGATGAAACGCGCTTCCGGGCAGCTCTCCGGGGCCTCCGCGCTGGCCCTCGAAGACTCGGACACCCGGATGTCCCGGCTCGGCCGGGCCGAGATAACCCTCGGTGAGTTCGTCGACCTCGATGAGGCGCTGCGCCGGCTCGCCCTGGTCACCGCGGACGACGTGCAGGCCCTCGCCGTCGACCTCGTAGCCAACCCGCTGTCCATCGCCGCCGTCGGCGCGCTCGACGACGACGTCTTCGCGGGAATCGTGCCTTCAGGCGTCCGGCCCTGATCCAACGGGTCACCTGGCCCTGTACCGCCCTGCCGCCCGGCCGTCCGGCCGAACGCCCCGAACCGAAAGAGAACCCGTTGCCCCACTACATCTACCTGGTTCGTCACGGCGAGCAACAGGATGCCGAACACGGCCTGCCCGACGGGCCGCTCTCGGCCCGCGGAAAACGGCAGGCGCAGCTGATCGCGGAACGCCTCGGCGGCGTGCCCTTCACGGACGCCTGGCACTCGCCCCTGCAGCGCGCGGCCGAGACCGCCGAGATCGTCGCCGGACGTCTGCCCTCGCTCACCCCGGTTCCCTCCCCGCTGCTGTTCGACTGCATCCCGACCGGGATGGCGCCGGAGACGCCCGCGGCTTACGCCCCGTTCTTCGGTGCCGTCACCGAGGAGGAGATTGAGGCCGGCCGTGCGCAGATGGACGACGCCGTCGCCGAATTCCTGCAGCCCCGCAGAGGCGAGCGTCACGAACTGCTGATCACGCACAACTTCGTCATCGGCTGGTTCGTGCGCGCAGTGCTGGGGGCTCCGGACTGGCGCTGGATCAGCATCAACCAGGCCAACTGCGGCCTGACCGTACTGTTGCAGAAGCCGGGCCGCCCGTGGACGCTCGTCACCCACAACGACACCGGGCACCTGCCCGTGGAGATGCGCACCGGACTGCCTGACCCGCTGCTGTACTAGACGCGAGCGAGACTCTGTACTAGTCGCGAGTGAGGCTCTTCCGGTACCAGTTGGTGGCGTTCGGGTTGTCGTTGTATGGCGGGCAATCCGCAAAGCCGGCGCTCCGGTAGAGCGCTCCGGCGGCCCGCAGGCTCGCGTTCGTGTCGAGCACGAGCTCGGCGGCGCCGAACAATCGCGCCCGCCGCTCGAGTTCGGCGAGCAAGGACCGGCCCCAGCCCCTCCCACGTGTGCCCGGCTGCAGCCAGAGGTGCTTGACCTCGTAGCGGGCAGCACCGCCCGGGGTGTCCCCGATCCGACGGATGCCGCCGCACCCGACCCAGGCCTGCTCCGGGTTCCCGCTCGGTTCGCCGACGAGCAGGAAGACACCGTTCGGCGGCAGGAAGTCCCCGGCCACCGGGAAGGTCGTTCGGTAGGCACCCTGCTCGACGGGGAAGCTCGACTGCCGATCGCTGAAGTAGGCCGTCAGGAGGGCGAGGGAACCGGCATCCGTCACGGATACCTCGCGGAAGACGGGGTCGGGTGCTTTCGGGGTCGCTGGCATGCCACAAGGCTACGTCGGCGAACCCGGTGTGCCCAGTTCGCGCCGGGTCGTGCGGGGCCCGGATACCGGATGCCGGATGCCGGATTGCCGGATTGCCGGATGGCCGCTTGGTAGATTAGTCGTATGACAACACGGGTGGCCATCGTCGGCGTTACGGGCACAATGGGCCGACTTATCAGCGGGCTCGTCGAGGAGACCGACGGGTACGAGCTGCACGCCGGCCTCGACTCGCGCAGCCCGCTGTCCGACATGCTCGGGGCGGATGTCGTCGTCGACGTCACCCTGCCCGGCGTGAGCCAGAGCGTCGTCGACTTCGCCGTCGACAACGGCATCCGGGTGCTCGTCGGCACCTCCGGCTGGTCCCAGGCCCGCATCACGACGCTCGAGCGGCGGATCCGCGGCCGAAGTGACATCGGTGTCGTAATCGTGCCGAACTTCTCGATCGGTTCCGTCGTTGCGACCGCCGTCTCGGCCATGCTCGCCCGGCTCTTCGACTCGATCGAGATCGTCGAGACGCACCAGGCTGCCAAGGTCGACTCTCCGTCGGGGACAGCGGTCCGCACCGCCGAGCTCATCGGTCTCGCACGCACGGAGCTCGGCCCGGTGTCCGCACCGCACAACGACCAGCGCGCCCGCGGGCAGCAGGTGTCGAGCGTGCCCGTGCACAGCCTGCGCCTCGACGGCGTGCTCGCCAGGCAGGATGTCATCTTCGGAGGCGCGGGGGAGACCGTCACGATCTCCCACAACACGCTGTCCGCCAACGCGTACCGGCGCGGCATCCTGCTCGCCCTCGACGCGGCCCGCACCGCCGTCGGCGTGACCGTCGGCCTCGACCAGGTCGTCGACCTCGGCCTCGGCGCGCCCCCCACCGCGCCCGCGGCGATCGTCGCGATCGTCGCGGAGCCCGACCTCGACAGCGTCCCCGAGATCGACGCCGACTCCGAGGTTTTCGAATGAAGGGCCGCATCGGCGCCGGCATGATGGCGATCCTGCTCGCCTTCTACCTGGTACTCGTCGGCTGGCGTGCGGTGCTCTTCCTGCAGAGTGGCGCACCCGTCGGCATCGCGATCGGCGTGGCGCTGCTGGTGCTGCCCCTGATCGGGATCTGGGCGCTCGTGCTCGAGGTCACCTTCGGGTCCCGCTCGACCAGGCTCGTTCGCCTGCTCGAGGTGAGCGGAGAGCTCCCGGTCGAGACCCTGCCGATCCGCGCGAGCGGGCGCCCGGTCAGAGACGCGGCCGACGCGGACTTCCCGCAGTACCGCGATGCGGTCGACGCGGCACCGGAGGACTGGAAGGCCTGGTTCCGGCTGGGCCTCGCGTACGACGCCGCCGGGGACCGGAAACGCGCCCGCGGCGCCATCCGCACCGCGATCACGCTCGAGCGCGCCGCTGCCTGACCTTCGTCCCCCTCACTGATTCGACGGAGATTGTGGGTTCTCAGCACCTGGGACCGCGATGGAGGCGCCTTACGGGCAAAATCTCCGTCGAATTCGTCAGGGCGATGGATGCCCGGCGCGAGCCGGCCGGCCGGGTTACTCCTCGGCGAGCATGGCGTCGACGGCCTCGGCGACCGTGCCGTGCCGGAATACGAAGCCGTCGCCCTGCAGCAGGGCGCTGCTCACCCGCTGGTCGGCGAGGAGCAGCTGGCGGGCGGCGTCGCGGAGTGCGAACGTGAGCGCGAACTCCGGCACCGGCAGGAGGAACGGACGGTGCAGGGCGACCGTGACGGCCCGGATCACGTCGTTCGCCGAGGCCGGGGCCCGCCCGACGAGGTTGACCGGGCCGCTGAGGGTGGAGCCGAGCAGGTGCACGATCGCGGCGGCCTCGTCGTGCAGGCTGATCCACGGCCAGTGCTGGGTGCCGTGGCCGAGTGGGCCGCCGAGGCCGAGCCTGACGAGGGGGAGCAGTGGTTTCAGCGCCCCGCCGCGCGCGATCACGAGCCCGGTGCGGAGCAGGACGACCCGGGTCGGCGCCGGTGTCCGCAGGGCCTCGGCCTCCCAGGCCTCGACGACGGCAGCGAGGAAATCGTCGGCGGGAGCCGACCGTTCGGTGAGAATCTCACCGGGCCGGTCGCCGTACAGGCCGACAGCCGAGCCGCTCAGGAACGCTGCCGGTGGGGTGGGAGTCCTCCTGATCGCCTCGACGAGGGTGCGGGTCGCGTGGGTCCGGGAGGCCAGGATCTCGGTCCGGTAGCCGTTCGTCCACGGCAGCCGGGCGAGGGAGGCCCCCGAGAGGTTGACGACCGCGTCGACCCCGTCGAGGGCTGCAGGGTCGATGTCGAAGACGGCGGGGTTCCAGGTGACTTCGTCCGGCCCGGTCGCGGGGTGCCGCACGAGCCGGGCGACGGTGTGTCCGGCTTCGCCGAGCTGGCGGACGAGTTCGGTTCCGATGAGCCCTGAGGCTCCGGCGATCAGTACGCGCATCGGGCGTTCCCTGCGCCTAGGCCAGTTCCGCTTCGATCGTGATCGGGATTCCGGCGAGGGCCTTCGACACCGGGCAGTTCGCCTTCGCGTCCTCGGCGAACGCCGCGAACTGTTCCTCGGTGAGACCGGGCACGCTCGCACTGACGAGCAGGTGGCTACCGACGATGCCGACTCCGGCTTCGAAGGTCACGGCAGCGGTGGTCTGGATGTTCTCCGGCGTGTGCCCGGCCGCGCCGAGCCCGTTCGCGAGGGCCATCGAGAAGCACGCGGCGTGCGCGGCGCCGAGGAGCTCCTCCGGGTTGGTGGTGTTCGGGCTCCCGACACTCCGTGCCTTCCAGGTCACCGGGAACTCGCCGGCGTGGGAGGAGTCGAGTGAGACGGTGCCATGGCCGGACTTGAGGTCTCCGGTCCAGACGGTTGACGATTCGCTGGTCAGTGCCATGGTGTTACCTCCTGGGTGTGAAAGCCCCAGCCTAACCGGGCATCCACTCAGAGGGACAGGCTCAGTCTGGGAGTTGACAGGGAGCCGGGTCCACGCCGGTCAGGCCGCGACGGGGGAGCGACCGAGGATCCGGGCGCGCACGAGCAGGAGGTAGAGCTGGCAGCCGAGGCAGTAGTCGAAGACCGAGTTCAGGAACGCGGCGATGAACGCGAAACCGGCGGCGATCCCGACGGCAGGGGCGAGACCGAACAGTCCGAGCAGAACGCCGATGACGGTCACGAACAGGCCGACCCCCTGGGCGAAGGTCGGCGGGGCGGCGTCTTCGAGTTCGGTGGGCGGTGCAAGGCGGGGACGTACGAATCGCTTGAACAGCAGGCCGTACGGGTGCCGGCCGACGCCTGCGAATGCTCCCCAGGCGAAGAGCGCCGCGATCGCGGCGAGCAACACGAGAGCTGCGACGGCTGTCCCGGTCAGGGAGAGGAAGATCACGACGAGCAGGAGCGCGGCCGTGATGGCGGCGCTGAACCGCGGGCCTCGAGGGTCGACGGTCGCGCGGCGGGGCGGAGCCGCGGGGCTCGGCGTGGTTGCGCGGTTCGAGGCGGAATCACTGGGCATGGGGGCTCCCTGGCAGGTGTGATGCGGTGAGGGCGTTCGCCGATTCGGGCCCGGCGAGATGGTCGAGGTGACGGAGGACATCCGCCCGGTGCGGCGCGCCGCCGACGCGGGCGTGCACGCGACCCGCGCCGTCGAGGATGAGCGTCGTCGGGGTCTGCAGCACGCCGAAGCGGTTCGCGAGGTCGGACCGGTGCGTGAGGTCGACGTCGATGTGCGCAACGCCGGAACGGCCGTCGGCAATCTGGGTGAGGAGTCGGCGGGTGCCGGGGCAGCGGCTGCAGAACTCCGTGGAGAACTGCACGAGGGTGGCGGCGGGTCCGAAGGGGAGCGTGCTGCCGACGTCTGCCGGCTCGAGAACGGTCGGGTCCGCGACGGAGCGGATCCGGCCCTGCCTCGAACGGTAGACCAGGCCGAGCACCGTTGCGACCGCGACAAGCGCGAGCACGAGGAGGAGGGCAGCAGACGCATCCATGACCACGAGATTACGCGGGCGGTCCCCGGGTTCGGCTCGTGTGACGACAGGTTACGGGCCGCGCGACACGCCCACGTCCGCGCGGCAAGGCGATAGCCTGTCCACGTGTCTATGTCTGAGAATCCGTTCGGCCAGGTCCTCGTCGCCCTGGTAACCCCCTTCACCGCCGACGGTGAGGTCGACTGGGCGGGCGTGGCGAAGCACATCGACGACGTGATCACGGCCGGAGCCGACGGCATCGTCGTGACCGGAACCACGGGGGAGACCTCGACCCTCACCGACGCGGAGAAGTTGCGCCTCGTGGAGGTCGGCAAGGACGTCGCGGCCGGCCGCGCGAAGATCATCATGGGCGGCGGCTCGAACGAAACCGCGCACGCGATGCAGCTCGCCAGGCAGAGCGAGAAGGCCGGCGCCGACGGCAACATGATCGTCACCCCGTACTACAACAAGCCCACCCAGGCCGGCATCCTCACCCACTTCCGCATGATCGCCGACGCGACCGACCTGCCGGTGATCCTCTACGACATCCCGGGCCGTACCGGCGTCGCGATCGCATACGAGACTCTGCTGCGCGCCGCGAAGCACCCCAACATCCTCGCCGTCAAAGACGCCAAGGGCGACCTCGCTCAGGTGAGCAGGGTGCTCAACCAGACCGACCTGCTCTACTTCTCCGGCGACGACCCCAACGTGCTCCCGCACCTGTCGATCGGCGCGACCGGACTGATCGGCGTGACCGCGAACATCGCGGCGACCCCGTACCGGCAGATGGTCGACGCGGTCAACGCCGGCGACCTCAAGACCGCAACCGCCGCACACAAGCAGCTCGAGCCGCTCGTTCGCGCCGTGATGACCCACGTGCCCGGAACCGTCGCCGCCAAGTACATCCTGCACGGCCTCGGGCGCATCACGAGCCCCCGCGTGCGGCTGCCCCTCGTCGGACCAGAGGAATGGGAAGCCGCCGAGATTGAGGACGAGATCGACCTCGTCAAGGACATCCCCGGTGTGGACTTCTCCAACTTCCGCCCGGACCGCAATGCCGCCGCCGGCGGGGCCCTGCCCAAGATCGCCGGAACCACCCGCTAGCCAGCACACCGAAACACGAGGAGGGCCCATGCCCATCGACGTCTACGAACCGGCCACACTCGAACCGGGAACGCTCCGGATCATCCCGATCGGCGGCCTCGGCGAGATCGGCCGGAACATGACGTCGTTCGAGATCGACGGCAAGATCCTGATCGTCGACTGCGGCGTGCTCTTCCCCGAGGAGCATCAGCCGGGCGTCGACCTGATCCTGCCCGACTTCAGCCCGATCAGGGACCGCCTCGACGACATTCTCGGCGTGGTGCTGACGCACGGGCACGAGGACCACATCGGCGCGGTGCCGTACCTGCTCAAGCTGCGGGCGGACATCCCCCTGATCGGTTCGGGGCTCACCCTCGCGTTCATCGAAGCCAAGCTCAAGGAACACCGGATCGTGCCGTACACGCTGCAGGTCGCCGAGGGACAGACGGAGCGGCTCGGCCCGTTCAACCTCGAGTTCGTCGCGGTCAACCACTCCATCCCGGATGCCCTCGCCGTCGCGATCAAAACCGCGGGCGGCACCGTGCTGCACACCGGCGACTTCAAGATGGACCAGCTCCCGCTCGACCACCGGCTGACCGATCTGCGCGAGTTCGCGAGGCTCGGCAGCGAGGGAGTCGACCTCTTCCTCGTCGACTCCACCAACGCGGATGTCCCCGGCTTCACCGCCTCGGAGCGGTTGATCGGTCCCGTCCTCGACGACGTCATTGCCCGGGCTCCGCGCCGCGTCATCGTCGCGAGCTTCTCCAGCCACGTGCACCGGGTGCAGCAGGTGCTCGACGCCGCGCACGCCAACGGACGCCGGGTCGCGCTGCTCGGCCGCTCCATGGTGCGCAACATGACCATCGCAGCTGACCTCGGCTACCTGACCGTGCCAGAAGGGGTGCTCGTCGACTTCAAGAAAGCCGGCAGCATCCCCGACGACAAGATCGTCTACATGTCGACCGGCTCCCAGGGCGAACCGATGGCCGTGCTCGCGCGGATGGTCAACCAGGACCACCAGGTCGAGGTCGGCCCCGGCGACACCGTGATCCTCGCGAGCTCACTCATCCCCGGCAACGAGAACGCGGTCTACCGCATCATCGACGGCCTGACCAAGCTCGGTGCCAACGTCGTGCACAAGGGCAACGCGAAGGTCCACGTCTCCGGCCACGCCGCCGCGGGCGAGCTCACCTACTGCTACAACATTCTGAAGCCGAAGAACGTGCTCCCGGTCCACGGCGAATACCGGCACCTCGTCGCCAACGCGAAGCTGGCCGCTGAGACCGGGGTGCCGCCGGAGAACGTCATTCTCGCCGAAGACGGCACCGTACTCGACCTCAGGGACGGCGTCGTGCGGAAGGTCGGCCAGCTCGACCTCGGCTACGTCTACGTCGACGGCTCCACCGTCGGCGAGATCACCGAGGCCGACCTCAAAGACCGGCGCACCCTCGCCGAGGAGGGCTTCATCTCGATCATCATCGTCGTCGACGCGAAGACCGGCAACGTCATCGTCGGCCCGGAGATCCACGCGAAGGGCTTCGCGGAGGACGACTCCGTCTTCGATGCGGTGCTGCCCAAAATCCGCGCCGCCCTCGGCGAGGCGGCCGAGAACGGGGTGCGCGATCCGCACGCGCTGCAGCAGATCGTGCGCCGCACGGTCGGCCGGTGGGTCAACGTCACGTTCCGCCGCCGCCCGATGATCGTGCCGCTCGTCATCGAGGCCTAGGGTCGCCAGAGGCGCTCGCGATTGCGGCGCCGTGACCCGGACCGCGTGGGCTCACGCGGAATCGGCGGCTCGGCGGTACCGTGGACTTCATGGCCACGAGCACTAAGTCGACCGGGCGCGCCCGCACCACGCCGTCCCGCGGTACGCCCGCGCGCAAGCCGGCTGCCCGCACCACCGCCCAGAAGACGGTCAAGTTCGCCGCAGCGGAGACCGAACCCGGCCTCTTCGTGCGCTCCTGGCTCGCCCTCGCCCATGTCGCCGGCGCAGCCGCACGCGCGCTCGGCCCGGAAAAGCTCTCCAAAGAGGAACGTCGCGACGGCCTGCCGTTCTTCCTCGTGCTGCTCGCCGTGGCGGGCGCGGTCGTCGAATGGTTCCTGATCGACAACGCGATCGCCCGCAACTTCGACGCCTGGACCTTCGGCGGCCTCTTCGGCCGGGTCGCGTTCGCCCTGCCGGTGATTCTCTTCGTCTTCGCGATCTGGCTGTTCCGCAAGCCCAGCTCCGTGCACGACAACGGGCGCATCGGCATCGGCCTGAGCCTGCTGCTCGTCTCCGTCTCGGGGCTCTGCCACGTCTACGGCGGCCAGCCGACGCCCACCCAGGGCATGAACGTGCTCGCCCTCTCCGGCGGCGTGATCGGCTGGATGATCGCAGCCCCGTTGATCGCCCTCACGACGGCCATCGGCGCCACCGCCATCATCATTCTGCTGCTCGCCCTGAGCGTGCTGATCATCACGAAGACCCCGCCGAACCGGATCGGCCAGCGTTCGCGCGAGCTCTACGCCTGGCTGTTCGGCGCAGAGCTCTCCACGGAGAACGAGCGCGCGGCAGCGAAGACCGAGAAACTCGAGCGGGCCGAGAAGACCGCCCAGGTCGAACTCGACGGTCTCACCGAAGAGCCGGACGGCAACAGCGCCCTGCCCTGGTGGCGTCGCAACAACAGCAAGCGCGAGGAAGACCTTGACTTCGGTGGCGCCCTCGTGTCCGATGCCGGCGCTCACGGTTCGAAGGCGGGCGACGGCCCATCCGGGGCCGGCGACGATCCCCTCAGCACCCTCCTTGGTGGCGACGGCCGCGGCGGCTTCGACAGCGCCATCGCGCCCGCGGACGGGTCCCCGGTGCCGACACCGGCCACGCCGTTCTCGGTCGGGCTGTCCGGCGGCGGTTCCGGCGGCGACCACTACGGCACAGAGGTGCTCGAGGACCTGCTCCGCGCCGAGGACGCCATAAAGCGTTTCACCGGCGAGATCGATGTGCCGCGCGGCTCGGACTTCGGCCTGCACGACGACGAGGCGACCGGCGGCCCAGGCTCGGCCGCGGCGGCCGGACTCACCGAGGTGCTTCCGGGACTCGACGACCTCGGTTCGGCCACCGGTGCGGTGCCCGGCGAGGACGGGCATCCGTTGCACCCGGACACCGGCGATCACCCGGCCGTGCCGTACGAGCTGCCGTCGAACACGACCCTGACCGCCGGACCTCCCGCGAAGGCGCGCTCGGCGGCGAACGACGTGATCGTCACGTCGATCACCGAGGTGCTCACCCAGTTCCAGGTCGACGCCCGGGTGACCGGGTTCTCCCGCGGCCCGACCGTGACCCAGTACGAGATCGAACTCGGCCCCGGCGTCAAGGTCGAACGGGTCACCGCCCTCAGCAAGAACCTCTCGTACGCGGTCGCGTCCAACGAGGTGCGCATCCTCTCGCCGATCCCCGGCAAGAGCGCGATCGGCATCGAGATCCCGAACACCGACCGCGAGATCGTCACCCTCGGCGACGTGCTCCGCTCGGCGGCGGCCACGAACAGCACCCACCCGATGACCATCGGCGTCGGCAAGGACGTCGGCGGCGGATTCGTCGTGGCCAACCTCGCCAAGATGCCCCACCTCCTCGTCGCCGGTTCGACCGGTTCCGGCAAGTCGAGCTTCGTGAACTCGATGATCACGAGCCTGCTGATGCGCGCCCAGCCGAGTGACGTGCGCATGGTGCTGATCGACCCGAAGCGGGTCGAACTCGCCGCATACGCCGGCGTGCCGCACCTCATCACGCCCATCATCACGAGCCCGAAGAAAGCCGCCGAAGCGCTGCAGTGGGTCGTCAAAGAGATGGACATGCGCTACGACGACCTGGCCAGCTTCGGCTTCCGCCACATCGACGACTTCAACAAGGCCGTCGTCGGCAACGAGATCGTGCTTCCGGCCGGGAGCGCCCGCACCCTCAAGCCGTACCCGTACCTGCTCGTCGTCGTCGACGAGCTCGCCGACCTGATGATGGTCGCCCCGCGCGACGTCGAAGACTCGATCGTGCGGATCACGCAGCTCGCCCGTGCCTCGGGCATCCATCTCGTGCTCGCCACCCAGCGTCCGAGCGTCGACGTCGTCACCGGCCTGATCAAGGCCAACGTGCCGTCCCGCCTCGCCTTCGCGGTGACGAGCGTCACCGACTCCCGGGTCATCCTCGACCAGCCGGGCGCAGACAAGCTCATCGGCCAGGGTGACGCGCTCTTCCTGCCGATGGGCGCCTCCAAGGCCATCCGCGTGCAGGGCGCCTGGGTCAGCGAGGCGGAGATCGAACGGGTCGTCAAGCACGTCACCCAGCAGGCCCGCCCCGACTACCGGCCGGACGTCTCGATGGAGGCGCCGCGCAAGGAGATCGACTCCGACATCGGCGACGACCTCGAGGTGCTCCTCGCCGCGGCCGAACTCGTCGTGTCGACCCAGTTCGGCTCGACCTCGATGCTGCAGCGCAAGCTGCGCGTCGGCTTCGCCAAGGCCGGCAGGCTGATGGACCTGCTCGAATCCCGCGAGATCGTCGGCCCGTCCGAGGGGTCGAAGGCCCGCGACGTGCTCGTCACCGTCGAACAGCTCCCGAGCGTGCTCGCCCTGCTCCGCGGCTCCGACGACGAGCACCACGCCGCAACGGCCGCCCGCCAGGCCAACGCCGCCCACGAGGCGGATGCCCGCCGCGATTCCCAGCCCGACCCCCGCTACGCCGGCGACCCGGTCGCGAAAATGAGCGAGGGCTACCCTGAGGAAGAGGCGTCGTCAGCAGACGAGGACGCCTGGAACCTCACCGGCAGGGACTGATCATGGCAACAGCGTCCGAACGCGCCGCACACCCCAGCAACTGGAACCTGCCCAACCTGATCACGGTCGTACGGATCCTGCTCGCCCCGCTGTTCATCTGGATGCTGCTCGCCGACGCCGGCCAGGACGGCGCGCTGCGCTGGGCCGCCGCCGTGCTGTTCATCCTCGCGATCGCCACCGACGGGATCGACGGCGCGATCGCCCGCAAGTACAACCTCGTCACCGACCTCGGCAAGCTGCTCGACCCGATCGCCGACAAGGTGCTCACCGGGGGAGCGCTCGTCGCCCTCTCGATCCTCGGCGAACTGTGGTGGTGGGTCACGATCGTGATCCTGGTACGCGAGCTCGGCATCACGGCGTTCCGCTTCGTGATGCTCCGCGACCGGGTCATCCCGGCCTCCCGCGGCGGCAAGCTCAAGACCATCATGCAGTCCGTCGCGATCTCGCTCTTCCTCGTGCCGCTCTGGCTTGTGCTCGGCGACTGGATCCGCTGGGTCAACTATGCGGCCATGGCCGTCGCGCTCGGGCTGACCGTGTCGACCGGTATCGACTACCTCGTCGCAGCCCGGCGAGTCTCGCGCCAGTCCCGCAAAGACGGCTGACCTGCCGTGACCATCCATCCGACCGATGTGCCCGATCCGACCGATGTGCCCGATACGACCGATGTGACGGTGAATGTGGCCGAAGCGGATGATCCGACCGCGGCCCTGATCTTCGAGCTCACCCGGCGAGGCCTCACCATCGCCGTGGCCGAATCCCTGACCGGGGGAGCGCTCGCCGCCGAATTCATCAGGATCCCCGGGGCATCCGTCGTCGTCGCCGGCGGAATCGTCGCGTACCAGACGGAACTCAAGCACACCCTCCTCGGCGTCGACCCCGCACTCCTTTCCGCGAACGGCCCCGTCGACCCGGAGGTCGCGCGCCAGATGGCCGCGGGCGCGCGCAGGCGGCTCACCCTCGGCGGCCGCGGCGCGGATATCGGGATCGCGACGACCGGTGTCGCCGGCCCGGACCCCCAAGGTGACCGGCAACCGGGGACGGTCTATCTCGGCCTGTCGATCGGAGCCGAATCCACGGCGGTCCTGCTCGCCCTCACCGGTGACCGTGCCGCGATCCGGGCGAAAACGGTTCGGGCAGCCGTCGAAGCTGTGGGTGGGCTGATAGCCACGATACCGACGGAATAGTTCGCGTAAACGCTGGGTTACACAGTACATATTCACAAGCAAACCCCAGTCGCTCTGGGTAGTCTGCAGGAGTCGGATGGATGTAGTACTGTTGTCCATCCGCCACCGGCATGACCCAAATAGCTGTACTTGATAAGTACGAGAAGGAGGTTCCGATGATTCTTGTACGACAGGAAATCGGCGATGTGCTCAGGGACTTCCGACTGCAGAAAGGGCGCACACTGCGTCAGGTTGCCAGCAAGGCCAGCGTGGCCTTGGGTTACCTGAGCGAAGTGGAGCGCGGCCAGAAGGAAGCGTCATCCGAGATTCTGGCGTCTGTCGCTGACGCGCTGGACACCCCGATCTCGGTCATCATGCGTGAGGTGGGAGACCGCCTCGCCGTCATCGAGGGAATCGACCGTTTCCCCGACACCGTTCCCGACGAGCTCGTCGCGACGTACGACACCGGCATGATGGTTCGTTGACCCCGGCCTTCCCCGTCCCCTCCTTTCCCGCCGTTGAGGTGGCTTCGTGAGACTCAGTGAATTCCGTCAGGCGTTGAAAGACGAATTCGGTGAGTCGTACGGTCGTGTGCTGACCCGCGACCTCGTGCTCACCTCGCTCGGGAACACCGCCGACCAGGCCCTGGCCGGCGGTGTTCCGGCGCGCGACGTCTGGCTCGCGCTGTGCGCAGAGACCGACGTGCCCAAGGGCCGTTGGTTCGGCGCAGGGGTGCCGGCGCCGCGCCCGTAGTCTTTCTCCGGACTTCGACGACGCACCCGTTTCGGCGCGTCGGTGCTCGAATACGTGTTCGACCTTTGGTAGGCTCCTCACCAGCAGAAGTCAGTGCAGAAGTGTCCACCGTCGTGGCGCTTCCCGATCAATGTCGGGGGTGCGGCGTACAGTCGCCTTCGTCAGTGACAGACAGCGAATGCCTTGTCCCAGAGCACGCACCGGGGTCCTCCCGGTGAGTGTTTCGCGACAGCCTATAGGCGCCGAAACGCACGACCGAAGGAGACCCACCATGGCATCAGCAGCAGACCGCGAGAAGGCGCTCGACACCGCGCTCGCCCAGATCGACCGCCAGTTCGGCAAGGGCTCGATCATGCGCCTCGGCAGTGACGACCGGGCACCGGTCGAAACCATTTCCACCGGTTCGATCGCACTGGACGTGGCCCTCGGCATTGGCGGGCTCCCGCGCGGGCGCATCGTCGAGATCTACGGTCCGGAGTCCTCCGGTAAGACCACGCTCACCCTGCACGCCATCGCCAACGCCCAGAAGGGCGGCGGCATCGCCGCGTTCATCGACGCCGAGCACGCGCTCGACCCTGACTACGCGAAGAAGCTCGGCGTCGACATCGACGCCCTCCTCGTCTCCCAGCCCGACACGGGGGAGCAGGCGCTCGAAATCGCCGACATGCTTGTGCGCAGCGGCTCGATCGACCTCATCGTCATCGACTCCGTCGCCGCCCTCGTGCCCCGCGCCGAGATCGAGGGCGAGATGGGCGACTCCCATGTCGGCCTCCAGGCCCGGCTGATGTCGCAGGCCCTCCGCAAGCTCACCGGCGGGCTCAGCCAGACCAACACCACGATGATCTTCATCAACCAGCTCCGCGAGAAGATCGGTGTCTTCTTCGGCAGCCCGGAAACTACCGCCGGCGGCAAGGCGCTCAAGTTCTACGCCTCGGTTCGCCTCGACATCCGCCGGATCGAGACTCTGAAGGACGGCACAGAAGCCGTCGGTAACCGCACCAGGGTCAAGGTCGTCAAGAACAAGATGGCGCCGCCCTTCAAGCAGGCCGAGTTCGACATCATCTACGGCATCGGCATCTCCCGCGAGGGCAGCCTGATCGACTTCGGTGTCGAACAGGGCATCGTGAAGAAGTCCGGCGCCTGGTACACCTACGACGGCGACCAGCTCGGGCAGGGCAAGGAGAACTCCCGTAACTTCCTGCTGAAGAACCCGGACATGGCCAACGAGATCGAGAGCAAGATCCTTTTCAAGCTCGGTATCTCGCCGGAAGGCGCAGCTGCCAAGAAGGCCGCCGCCGCCGCGGAAGCCGCGACGGAGCTCGCCGCGAAGGAAGCCGCGACCGCAGCCCGTGCGGCGGCAGGGCATGACGTGACTCAGCCGAAGACCACCCAGGCCAGGCTCGCCGCCCGGAAGGGCGCGTAGGCATGGTGCACTTCGAGCCCAAGGCCGAGCCGGACATCAAACCGGCTGCCGCGCCGGCCACCGGAGCCCCGGTCAAGCGCCGGGGCACGCTCGCGACGGTGAGCTACCTGCCGGGCGCCCAGGCATCCTCCTCTGCCGGGGACGTTTCTGAGGTCGGCTCCGTGGATCTCGACACCGTGGATCTCGACACCGTGGATCTCGACACCGTGGATCTCGACACCGTGGACCTCGACGCAGCGGGCGTCGACCCGGACAGCGAACACGCCGAGCAGGTCCTCCTGCAGCGGCTTCGCGGTCGCTCGTTGTCCATTTCCGAGGCCCGCGGCGTGCTCGTCGGACTCGACCTTCCGGAGAGCGAGATCGAAGAGATCGTCGAACGGTTCATCCGCCTCGACTATCTCGACGAAGCGAAGCTCGCCGAGCAGATCGTCTACAGCCAGCACGAGCGCAAGGGCCTCGGGCGCTCCGGCGTCCAGGTTGAGATGCGCCGCCGCGGCCTCGACAAAGAACTCATCGCGGAGACGCTCGACGCCATGCCCGACGACGAGACCGAACGGGCCATCGAGGTCGCGATCAAGCGCGTGCAGCAGCTGGGCCGTCTCGACGATCGCACCATCGATCGACGGCTCAATGCCTTCCTGATGCGCAAGGGTTACCCGTCCTCGGTCGTGCGCGAAGCGGTCCAGGCCGCGCTTGACTCGCGCAACGGCGGCGGCTCGTCCGGCGTGCGGTTCCAGTAGGCCGCATCGGGAAGGTCCGGCGCGGTCGCGTAAACTGGAGTCACTATGACCATGAGCACGAAGACCCTGATCGCCCCGTCGTCGGCGGCGCGCGACGACGACGGCCGGGCGCGCACCTATGAGGTGCGCACCTTCGGCTGCCAGATGAACGTGCACGACTCCGAACGGCTGAGCGGTTCCCTCGAGGCCGCCGGGTACGTTCCCGCCGACGGGGCCGAAGCCGACATCGTCGTGCTCAACACCTGCGCGGTGCGCGAGAACGCCGACAACAAGCTCTACGGCAACCTCGGTCAGCTCGCGTCGATCAAACGGCGCCACGCCGGCATGCAGATCGCCGTCGGCGGCTGCCTCGCCCAGAAAGACAAGGACGTCATCCTCGGAAAGGCGCCCTGGGTCGACGTCGTCTTCGGAACCCACAACATGGGTGCGCTGCCGAGCCTGCTCGAACGCGCCCGGCACAACGGCGTGGCCCAGCTCGAGATCCTCGACGCCCTCGAGACCTTCCCCTCGACACTGCCGACCAAGCGCGACTCGAGCTACAGCGGCTGGGTCTCCATCTCCGTCGGCTGCAACAACACCTGCACCTTCTGCATCGTCCCCGCCCTGCGCGGCAAGGAGAAGGACCGCCGGCCGGGCGAGATCCTCGCCGAGATCCAGGCCCTCGTCGACGACGGCGCCATCGAGGTCACGCTGCTCGGCCAGAACGTCAATTCCTACGGCGTCGAATTCGGCGACCGGCTCGCCTTCAGCAAACTCCTCCGCGCCGCCGGGAAGATCGAGGGACTGGAGCGCATCCGCTTCACGAGCCCGCACCCCGCCGCGTTCACCGACGACGTCATCGAGGCCATGGCCGACACTCCCGCCGTGATGCCGCAGCTGCACATGCCGCTGCAGTCCGGTTCCGACCGGGTACTCAAGGCCATGCGCCGGTCCTACCGATCCGACCGCTTCCTCGGCATCCTGGACCGGGTTCGGGCGCGGATGCCCGATGCGGCGATCAGCACCGACATCATCGTCGGCTTCCCCGGCGAGACAGAGGAGGACTTCCAGGAGACCCTCAGGGTCGTCGAACGGGCACGGTTCGCGACGGCCTTCACCTTCCAGTACTCGATCCGCCCGGGCACACCGGCCGCGGAGATGGCCGACCAGGTGCCCAAGGAGATCGTCCAGGACCGGTACGAGCGCCTCGCAGCACTGCAGGAACGCATCTCGTGGGAAGAGAACCAGGCCGTGATCGGGCGGGAGCTCGAACTCCTCGTCGCGAACGGGGAGGGCCGCAAGGACTCGGACACCCATCGGATGAGCGGGCGTGCGCCTGACAGTCGCCTCGTGCACTTCGACGTGCCGGACGGTTCGGAGCGCCCGCGTCCCGGGGACCTCGTCACAGTGACGGTGACCCAGGCCGCACCGTTCCACCTGATCGCCGACTCCCCGGACGGGGCGCCGCTGCGCATCCGCCGGACCATGGCCGGCGACGCCTGGGACCGTGCCGAAGCGGATGCCTGCGGCGTGCCGAGCCACGCAGGTGCCTCCGCGGGTGGTGCCGTCTCGCTCGGGATGCCCACCCTCGGCCTCCGTCCCGCGGCCCCGCACACCGCGTCGCACTCTGCAACGCCGCGCTCTGCCACTCCGCATCTTGCGGCGCCCTCCGCCGCGGCTCAGGGCCCGGCCCCGGTGCCCGCCGTTCCGACCGCTGCCGGCCGGATCCCTGCCGTCAATGCCAGCTCGACCGTACCGATCTACTCCGTCGACGACGGTGAGCGCTAACCGGGTGCTTGTCGTCATCGTCGGACCGACCGGCACCGGCAAGAGCGAGCTCTCGCTCGACCTCGCCGAGAGCCTCACGGCAGAGGGCACCCCGGTCGAAATCGTCAACGCCGACGCCATGCAGCTCTATCGCGGCATGGACATCGGCACCGCCAAGCTCGGAGCCGACGAGCAGCGGGGAATCCCGCACCACCTGCTCGACGTGCTCGCCGTGACCGACGAGGCCGCGGTCGCCCGCTACCAGACCGAGGCCCGCTCGGCGATCGAGGACATCGCCGCCCGCGGGGCCGTGCCCATCCTCGTCGGCGGATCCGGGCTCTACGTCTCCTCCGTGGTCTTCGATTTCCAGTTTCCGGCCACCGACCCGGTACTGCGCGCCCGGCTCGAGGCCGACCTCGTCGAGCAGGGCCCCGGCGTGCTCTATGCGCGCCTGAAGGTCGTCGACCCCGGCGCCGCCGCCCGGATCGGCGCGAGCAACGGCCGCCGCCTCGTGCGCGCGCTCGAGGTCGTCGAACTCACCGGAGCGCCGCACCTCGCCGCCCTGCCGGGGGAGCCCGTGTACTGGCGTCCGGCCGTGACCCTCGGCTTGCGGGCGCCCCGCGAGGAACTCACCGCGCGCCTCGATGCCCGTGTCGACCGGATGTGGGCCGGCGGGCTCCTTGACGAGGTCCGTGGCCTCATCCCGGCCGGCCTCGAGACCGGGGTGACCGCGAGCCGCGCCATCGGCTACGCGCAGGCGCTCGGCCAGCTCAGCGGCCGGCTCAGCCAGGCCGAGGCGATCGAGCAGACCCAACAGCTCACCCGTCGCTACGCCCGACGGCAGGTCAGCTGGTTCAAGCGCTCACAGGACACGCACTGGATCGACTACGACGCCCCCGACCGCGTCGCGGCCGCCCGCTCGCACCTCTGACGCCCGAACCAGTTCGACGGAGATTGTGCGTTTTGGGCACGTGAGACGACGTTTGAAGCGCTTTCCGGGCAGGATCTCCGTCGAATCGGTTCGGGCGGCGGATGCCGGGCGCGAGTCGTCGAGAGCGGCCGTCGTCCCTCGGGACTCGCGGCCCGGGTCGGGAGTCCCGGGTCTGCTCCCTACACTGGTCTGATGGGCATCGATCTCAACTTCACCAAAGGCCAGGGCACGGGCAACGACTTCGTGTTGTTCGCCGATCCCGACGGGCAGATCGAACTGACCCCGGCGCAGATCCGCGCGATCTGCGACCGCCGCTTCGGCATCGGCGCGGACGGCATCATCCGCGCGGTCCGCTCGCGCAGCCTCGAGGCCGGCGCCGCAGCCCTCGCGGAGGACGACCAGGCCGAGTGGTTCATGGATTACTGGAACGCCGACGGTACCCTCTCCGAGATGTGCGGCAACGGCATCCGTGTCTATGCCCGGTTCCTCGCCGAACAGGGCCTCGCCGACGTGCCCGGCGGGGACACCCTCGTCGTCGGAACTCGCGCGGGCGTCCGTGACGTCCAGCGGAACGCTGCGGGCTACCAGGTCGACCTGGGCCGCTGGCGGCTCGACGGCGGCGAACCGCTCGTGCGTGCCCGGAACCTCGCCGTCGCCCGGCCCGGCCTAGGGATCAACGTCGGCAACCCGCACGTCGTGGTCGCCCTCGCAGACCTCGGCGAACTCGAGAGCGCAGACCTCGGCTACATTCCGCAGCTCGACCCCGAACCCGCTGACGGTGCCAATGTCGAATTCGTGGTGCCCGGCGACCCCCTGATCGTCGACGGAGTCGGGCACATCCGGATGCGCGTCCACGAACGCGGAAGCGGCGAGACGCTCTCCTGCGGCACGGGGGCCGCAGCGGCCGCCCTCGCGACCCGGCACTGGGCGGGCGCGGGAGCCCCGAACCAGTGGCGCGTCGAGGTGACCGGCGGCACGCTCGGCGTGCGGATGTTCCCGGCAGAGGACGGCGAGCACGTCGCGCTCTCCGGGCCGGCCGAGCTCGTCTACGACGGAGTCTTCCGCCTGGACTGACCCCCCTCCCGCGAAAGCGGGTGAATCGTCGGTTAGATCGCGGCTAACCGCCGATTCACCCGCTTTCGCGAACGGTTAGAGGGTGGGGTCGCCGTGGCGCTTGACGCGGAGGACACGGAAGCCCTTGCTGATCGCGAAACGGGAGACCGCGAAGTCGCGGGGGAGTTCGCCGTCGAGCCAGCGCTGCAAGGAATCGGAGCCGAGGTTGCGCTGCACGACGAGCCAGGCATCCGAATCGGGCTCGAGGCGCGGTAGCCAGCTACTCAGCAGGTTGTGCAGCTCGTTCTTGCCGACCCGGATCGGCGGGTTCGACCAGATCGTGCGGAACTGCACGTGCGGTGGAACCTGGTCGGGTGTGACGGCCGTGATGTTCGTCAGCCCGAGCTTCTCGGCATTCAGCCGCACGAGGTCGAGGGCGCGTTCGTTGACGTCGACCGCCCAGATCGTGGCGCGCGGCGAAGCGAGCGCGAGGTGGAAGCTGATCGGACCCCAGCCGCAGCCGAGGTCGAGGAAGTCGCCCCCCGGCGGCGGCGCAGGCGTGTTCTCGAGGAGTACCTTGGTGCCCGTGTCGATGTGGTCGGGACTGAACACCGAGTTGGCGGTCGTGACCTCCCGCGCCTGGCCTCCCAGGTGCACGGTCACCTGCTGCAGCCTGAGCTTACTGTCGGGTGCAGGGGTGAAGTAATGGTCGGAGGGCATAGAGGGAACCTACCGCTCTTCGAGGAAGTAAGGTTAAAGGAATGATTGAACCAGTTGAAACCCCGGACGACGATGTTGTGGCACGGGTCCTTGCCAGTGCCGATTCCA
Organism: Cryobacterium sp. GrIS_2_6; assembly: GCF_035984545.1. Taxonomy (NCBI): domain Bacteria; kingdom Bacillati; phylum Actinomycetota; class Actinomycetes; order Micrococcales; family Microbacteriaceae; genus Cryobacterium; species Cryobacterium sp. GrIS_2_6. The sequence continues at coordinate 1,986,690 of NZ_JAXCHP010000001.1, read as the reverse complement.
AGGCCGCCGGCTATTCCCTCTTCCGCAGCGGGAGCGCCCAGGCCCTCGACGCCGAGCCCCGCTCCGACGAACACGATGACGGCCATGACGGCGCCCAGCTCGACCGCGAAGACCGCAACGCCCTCCGCCGCGTTCCCAGCCTCTCCACCGAGCTCGAGGACGTCACCGAGGTCGAATACCGGCAGCTGCGCCTCGAAAACGTTATTCTGATCGGCCTGTACACCCAGGGCACCGTCGCGGACGCCGAGAACTCCATGCGCGAACTCGCTGCCCTCGCCGAGACGGCGGGCGCCACCGTGCTCGACGGCCTCATGCAGCGCCGCGCCACCCCGGACACGAGCACCTACCTCGGCAAGGGCAAGGCGCAGGAACTCGCCGGCATCGTCAAGGCCCTCGGCGCTGACACCGTCATCGCCGACACCGAACTCGCGCCCAGCCAGCGACGCGCCCTCGAGGACGTCGTCAAGGTCAAGGTCATCGATCGCACCGCCACGATCCTCGACATCTTCAGCCAGCACGCCAAGAGCAGGGAGGGCAAGGCCCAGGTCGAACTCGCCCAGCTCGAATACCTGCTGCCCCGCCTCCGAGGCTGGGGCGACTCGATGTCGCGCCAGGCCGGTGGCCAGGTCGGCGGAACCGGTGCCGGAATGGGTTCCCGCGGCCCCGGCGAGACGAAGATCGAACTCGACCGTCGTCGCATCCACACCCGGATGTCCCGGCTGCGCAAGCAGATCCTGGCCATGAAGCCAGCCCGCGAGGCCAAGCGCGCCAACCGCAAGCGCAACGCCGTGCCCTCCGTCGCCATCGTCGGATACACGAACGCCGGCAAGTCGAGCCTGCTGAACCGGATCACCCGGGCCGGCGTGCTCGTCGAGAACTCCCTCTTCGCCACGCTCGACGCGACCGTGCGGAAGTCGACCACGAGCGACGGGCGCCTGTACACGCTGACCGACACCGTCGGCTTCGTCCGCAACCTGCCGCACCAACTCGTCGAGGCCTTCCGGTCGACCCTTGAAGAGGTCGCCGACGCCGACGTCATCGTGCACGTCGTCGACGCCTCCCATCCCGACCCGGCGAGCCAGCTCGCGACGGTCCGCGAGGTCATCGGTGAGGTCGGCGCCCGGGAGATCCCTGAGCTCGTCGTCTTCAACAAGAGCGACCTCGTCACCGACGACGATCGTCTCGTGCTGCGCGGCCTCTGGCCGAAGGGCATCTTCGTCTCCACTCGCACGGGTGAGGGCGTCGAGGAGGTGCTCGCCGCGATCGCCGGACTGCTTCCGCGCCCCTCCATCGAACTCGACCTGCTCATTCCCTACGAGCGCGGCGACCTGATCGCGATGCTGCACGCCCAGGGCACGGTGCTCACGACGGACTACGCCGAAACCGGCACCCGGGTGCGCGCCCTCGTTACGACGGAGATCCAGTCCCAGTTCGCACCGTTCGCCGTCGCACCGGTGGCCGCTGTGCCCGCCGTCGCAAGCGGAACCAGGTAACGAACGGTCACACTCGTGCAATCCGATTAAGGGATTGCTAGAGTTTTCTTCAATCGTTGCCGACGGATTTCTTCCGCCGGCATGGTGCGACAGCCGAGCCCGGCACCCGCCCGCGAACACCCGCCAGGGCTTCCTGGCGGTCCGCGGCCGCCCGGCCATTCAGTGCACACACTGGCTACTGTCGAATGAGGAATGAATGTCCACTCCAACGGACTCCGCCCGCACACGGCGCATCCCCTTCTCGTTCGAGCTGTATCCGCCCAAGACGGATGCTGCAGCATCCGCTCTCGCGACGACGATCGACCATCTCGCGGCGGCGGGCCCCGACTTCCTCTCGGTCACCTACGGAGCCAACGGATCCTCACGCCGCTCCTCGCTCGACGTGCTCAGCCGCATCCTCCGCACGACGAACGTCGAAGCGATGGCCCACCTCACCTGCGTCGGTTCCACCCACGACGAGGCGAACCGGCTGATCCGCGAGTTCCTCGACGCGGGAGTGCGCAGCTTCCTCGCCCTCCGCGGCGACCCGCCTGCCGGCACGAAGGAGGGCGAGGCGTTCCTCGGCGACTTCGGCAGCGCCGCCGAACTCGTGCAGCTCATCCACCGGGTTCAGGCCGAGAAATCGCCATACCGCGAGACGATCATCCCCGGTATCCCCGCCGCACGCGCCGTCAAGCCCGGCCACGAGAAGGTGCGGATCGCCGTCGCGGCGTTCCCGAACGGCCACCCCCGGTCACGCTCATCGGCGCAGGATATCGATACCCTGCTCGCCAAGCAGGCCGCGGGCGCGAACCTCGGCATCACCCAGCTCTTCTTCCACGCCGACCACTTCCTGAGCTTCGTCCAGCGCGCCAGGGAGGCCGGAGTGCTCTTCCCGATCCTGCCCGGCATCATGCCGGTGACCAGCCCGGCCAGGCTGCGGCGGATCATCGAACTCTCCGGTGAGCAGATGCCCGCAGACCTGTCCATCCGGCTCGAGATCGAACCGACCAAGGAGGGACAGCGCGAGATCGGCATCCAGCACGCCGTCGACCTCGCCAGCCAGGTGATCGCCGGCGGCGCCCCCGGGCTGCACCTCTACGCCTTCAACCAGCACGAAACCGTACTGGAGGTACTCGACGGCTGCGGCCTGCTCGGCGCGCCGGCTCCGGTCCGGACGCCGACGGCACTGCCCACGATCGTGTAACCCGGCCTGGCGCCCTGCCCCGGTCGCCATCGCCATCATCGCTCCCGCTCCGCCGAACGCCGTACGGGCGCCTCGGGTTTCCGTCGCGCCAGAAAGCACCCGGCCCGCCGCGGCATCCGCCCCACACACCACCCGCCAGCATCCGCTGCACCGCCCAACCGCAAAGGAAACGTTATGACCAGCACTGCCCCGTTCCCCGCAGGCACCATCCTCGGCTACCCGCGCATCGGCCCGCGCCGCGAACTCAAGAAGGCCGTCGAATCTTTCTGGGCCGGCACGTCGAGCGCCGCCGAACTCGAGGCCGCCGCGGCCGGACTCCGCCAGGCCACCCGCGACCGCCTCGCCGCCCTCGGCCTCGGCCGCACCGACTCCGCCATCCCGGAGTCGTTCTCCTACTACGACCAGATGCTCGACGCGCTGTGCGCGGTCGGCGCCGTGCCCGCCCGCTTCGCCGGACTCGTCGACGCCGACGGGCACATCGACCTCGCCGGTTACTTCACCCTCGCCCGCGGCGAGGGGGACAGCCTCCCGCTCGAGATGACCAAGTGGTTCGACTCGAACTACCACTACCTCGTGCCCGAGATCGGTCCGGAAACGGAGTTCTCCCTCTCGAGTGACCGCATCGTGAGCGAATTCGAGGAGGCACGCGCGGCCGGCTACCTGACCCGGCCCGTCATCGTCGGGCCGGTCACCTTCCTGCTGCTCAGCAAGCCGAGCGACGAAGCCCCCGCGGGCTTCGAGCCCATCGACCGGATCGAGGACCTCATTCCCGTGTACGCGACCTTGTTGCAGCGCCTCGCCGCCGCCGGTGCCGAGTGGGTGCAGCTCGACGAACCCGGCCTCGTCAGCGAGAGCATCCACGTGCCCCGCGCTGAGACCCTCAGCGCCGTGCAGTGGGCGTATGGGACTCTCGGGCACCTCGCCCAGCGCCCGGCGATCTTCGTCGCCGCTCCCTACGGTAGCCTCGGCGACGCCCTCCCCGTACTCGCCGCCGCACCGATCGAGGCCATCGGCCTTGATCTCGTCCGCGGCACGCTCCCCGAGACGGCCCAGGGGCTCGACGGGAAGACCCTCGTCGCCGGTGTCATCGACGGGCACAACATCTGGCGCGGTGACCTGGCGGATGCATTCGCTCAGCTCACCGGGGCCGGCACCCTGTCGGCGCGGGTCACCGTCTCGACCTCGACGAGCCTCCAGCACGTCCCGCACACCGTCGCCGACGAGACCGCGCTCGGCGCCGAACTGGTGAGCTGGCTCGCCTTCGCCGACGAGAAGGTCGGCCAGGTTGTGACCCTCGCCCGCGGCCTGGCCGACGGTCGGGAGGCCATCACGGCCGAACTGGACGCCGCGACCGCCGCACTCGCCGCCCGCAGCGCCGCCCCCGGCGTCCGCGACGGTGCCGTGAGGGCCCGTGCCGCGGAGCTCACGGACGCCTCGTACAGCCGAGGCGTTTACGCCGACAGGCTCGCCGCCCAGGAGACCGCACTCGCGCTGCCCTTCCTGCCGACGACGACCATCGGCTCCTTCCCGCAGACCGGGGAGATCCGCCGTGCCCGCGCCCGCTTCCTCACCGGAGTGCTCAGCGCAGCCGAATACCGCGACCTGATGCGCGCGGAGATCGCCCGGGTCGTCGCCCTGCAGGAGGAGATCGGCCTCGACGTGCTCGTGCACGGCGAACCCGAGCGCAACGACATGGTGCAATACTTCGCCGAGAACCTCGACGGCTTCGCGGTCACCGAGAACGGCTGGGTCCAGTCCTACGGCAGCCGCTGCACCCGCCCGTCCATCCTGTGGGGCGATGTCTCCCGCCCGAAACCGATCACCGTCGAGTGGTCGACCTACACGCAGGGGCTGACGGAGAAGCCGGTCAAGGGCATGTTGACCGGACCGGTCACCATCCTCGCCTGGTCCTTCGTGCGCGACGACCAGCCCCTCGGCGAGACGGCGCGCCAGGTCGCTCTCGCCCTCCGCGACGAGATCGCCGACCTCGAGGCCGCCGGAATCGGCATCATCCAGGTCGACGAGCCGGCCCTGCGCGAACTGCTTCCGCTCAAGAAGGCCGGCCACGCCGACTACCTCGACTGGTCCGTCGGCTCGTTCCGGCTCGCGACCGCCGGGGTGCAGGACGCGACCCAGATCCACACCCACCTCTGCTACTCCGAGTTCGGCGTCGTGCTCGAGGCGATCCGCGCTCTCGACGCCGACGTGACGAGCATCGAGGCGGCCCGCTCCCGGATGGAGGTCGTGACGGACATCCAGGCCAACGGCTTCGACCACGGCATCGGCCCGGGTGTCTACGACATCCACTCGCCGCGGGTGCCGGGCGTTGCCGAGCTGACGGAGCTGCTCGACCGTGCCGTCGCCGCCATCCCGACCGGTCAGGTCTGGGTGAACCCGGATTGCGGGCTCAAGACCCGCGGCTACACGGAGACGGTCGAGTCTCTCGGAAACATGATCGAGGCCACCCGCATCGTGCGCGCCCGCCTCGCCGCAGGCATCCCCGCCCTCGCCTGATCCTCTTCGCGGCGAACACCCACCGCGCGAGATGCACCATTTCCGCCGCTTCGCGCCAGGCATGCCTGGCGCGAAGCGGCGCAGTTGGCGCGCACGGGGGAATTACAGGGGACTACAGGGACCGCAGGACGGCGACGATCTTGCCGAGGATCTCGGCGTGGTCACCGAGGATCGGCTCGAAGTTGGTGTTCCTCGGCAGCAGCCAGGTGTGGCCGTCACGCTGCCGGAAGACCTTCACCGTCGCCTCGCCATCGAGCATCGCGGCGACGATCTCGCCGTTCTCCGCGGTCTTCTGCTGGCGGACGACGACCCAGTCGCCGTCCATAATCGCGGCGTCGATCATCGATTCGCCGACGACCTTGAGCATGAACAGCTCGCCCTTGCCGACAAGCTGGCGCGGGAGCGGGAAGATCTCGTCGACCTGCTGGTCGGCCATGATCGGAACACCGGCCGCGATCCGCCCGACGAGCGGCACCATTGCCGCGTCGCCCACCGGGGTTCCCTGCTGGAAGTTCTCCGCGGCGCCGGCCGCGGTGTCCTCTGGCGACTGCGGCAGCTCGATCAGGACCTCGAGCGCCCGGGGCCGGTTCGGGTCCCTGCGCAGGTAGCCGCTCAGCTGGAGTTGGTTGAGCTGGTGGGTGACGCTCGACAGCGACGACAGGCCGACGGCGTCACCGATCTCCCGCATGCTCGGTGGATAGCCGCGCTGGCCGACAGATCGCTGGATCACGTCCATGATCGCGCGCTGCTTGTCGCTGAGGCTCTTCCTCCGACGTGTTCCGCCTCGTTCGGGGGAACTGCCGGTGAACGGGGTCACGCTGTCCGGGGTCACGCTGTCCTGGGTCACGATGTCGCTCCTGTCGGTGGCGGTGGGCGGTGGCGGGCGGTCGCCCCGGCGGATGCCGTGAGGCGACCGTATCCAAATGTCAGTGGTCGCTGGTTGAGTTCACACCAGTCAATCGAAACTGTAACCAGCTTGGGGCGAAGTACAGACATTCATTCGAGTGTGTCGTGTACTTCACCCCGATAATAACCGGAGAAAGTCTTGATTGTTCGAACAATCGAATATATATTCGGAACATAGCTTCGTATCCGGCTCTCCCGGCCGAGAGCCGGATACGAATACACAGGAGGCAGACATGAACACAACAATCGAGCTGGCCCCGGGGGCGCACACCCGGCTGCGCATCACCCGGCGCGGTCGTGCCGTGCTGACCGCGATCGCCGGCGTCCCCCTCGTCGTCGGCGCGCTTGCCCTCGCCCTCAACGGCGGACTCGCCGCCGCAGACGGCAGCACCTTGAGCGGCAGCAGCATGAGCGCCGACACGGGCGGAAGTGCGACGACGTTCGACTACGTCACGATCCAGTCGGGCCAGTCGTTGTGGCAGCTTGCCGAGCGCATCGCCCCCTCTGCCGATCCGCGCGAGGTGATCGCCGAGATCGTCAACCTGAACCAGCTGCCCTCTGAGAGCGTGCAGCCGGGCCAACGACTGGCCCTCCCGGCCGAATACTGAGCAAGCCGGATAGTGAGCAAGTCGGATACTGAAGCACCGGAGTACTGAGCAAGCCGAATACTGAACCACGGGCAATATGACCCGCCGGTGCTGAGGCCCATCGGTAATATGGGGGGAGTGACCAGTCTCAACGACCTGCCCCTCCGCGACAATCTTCGCGGGCTCACTCCCTATGGGGCGCCGCAGCTGCACGTGCCGGTCGCACTCAACGTGAATGAGAACACCCACGGCATCCCCGAGGACGTGGCCGTTGACATCGCCGCAGCACTGGCCGCCGCGATCCGGGGGATCAACCGGTACCCGGACCGGGAATTCACGGAACTGCGCGAGGCGATGGCCCGCTACCTCGGACACGGTCTCACCCGTCAGAACATCTGGGCCGCCAACGGCTCCAACGAGGTTCTCCAGCAGGTGCTGCAGGCCTTCGGCGGGCCGGGACGCACCCTCCTCGGTTTCGCCCCCACCTACTCGATGTACCCGTTGCTCGCCTCGGGAACCGGAACGCGCTGGGTCGCCGGTGACCGCGACGCCGACTTCGAACTCACCCCGAAGCGCGCCGTCGACTGGGTCAACCGGGTCAATCCCGACCTCGTCTTCCTGTGCTCCCCGAACAACCCGACCGGCACCCCGCTCTCTCTCGAAGTGATCGCCGCCGTCTACGACGCCTGTGACGGCATCGTGGTCGTCGACGAGGCCTACGCCGAATTCGCTCCGGTGGGGACGGCATCCGCTCTCACCCTGCTGCCCGGCCGGGAACGCCTGCTGGTCTCCCGCACGATGAGCAAGGCCTTTGCGTTCGCCGGGGCCCGGGTGGGCTACCTCGCCGCCGACCCGGCCGTGACGGATGCGCTGCGGCTCGTGCGCCTGCCGTACCACCTCTCCGCGCTGACCCAGGCCGCGGCCGTCGCCGCTTTCGCGCACACGACGGAGATGCTGCGCATGGTCGACGACATCCGCGGCCAGCGCGACCGCCTCGTCACCGAACTGCACCGGCTGGGCTACCGCCCCTTGCGGAGCTGGAGCAATTTCGTGCTGTTCGGCGGGGTCTCCGACCCGCGCGGAACCTTCGAGGCTCTGCTCGCCGAGGGCATCCTCGTGCGCGACGTCGGGATCCCCGGCCACCTGCGGGTCACGGCCGGCACCGAGCGCGAGACGAGCGTATTCCTCGACGCCCTCGAAGCACTGGGCCACGCGTAACCGCCCGGGCCAATAAACTAGCCGCATGAGCTCACAGTCACCGGCCGCACAGTCATCGACCGCACAGGCCCGCATCGCGCACCTGCAGCGGGAGACGAGCGAGTCGAGCATCGACCTGACGATCAACCTCGACGGCACCGGCGTCTCTGACATTCACACCTCGGTGCCGTTCTACGACCACCTGCTCACCGCGTTCGCCAAGCACTCCCTGACCGACCTAACCGTGCGGGCGTCGGGGGACATCGAGATCGATGTGCACCACACCGTCGAAGACGTCGCCATCGTGCTCGGACTCGCCATCCGGCAGGCGCTCGGTGACAAGTCCGGCATCTCCCGCTACGGCGACGCGCTCGTGCCCCTCGACGACGCCCTCGCCCAGGCTGTCGTCGACATCTCCGGCCGTCCGTACCTCGTGCACACCGGGGAGCCTGCCGGCTTCGAGTTCCACCTCATCGGCGGGCACTTCACCGGCTCGATGGTGCGCCACGTCTTCGAGGCGATCGCATTCAACGCGGCCCTCACCGTGCACGTCACCGTGCTCGGCGGTCGTGACCCGCACCACATTGCCGAGGCCGAATTCAAGGCCTTCGCCCGCGCGTTCCGCCAGGCCAAGGCCTACGACCCGCTCGTCTCCGGCATCCCCTCGACCAAGGGCGCCTTGTGACGAGCGTCGTCGTCTTCGACTACGGCACGGGAAACGTGCACTCGGCCGTCAAGGCTCTCGAACTCGCCGGCGCCGACGTGACCCTGACGAGCGACCGCCGCACAGCCCTCGAGGCTTCCGGCCTCGTCGTGCCCGGCGTCGGAGCGTTCAGCGCCGTGATGAGCGCCCTCACCGCCGTGCGCGGCGACGAGATCGTCGACCGCCGCATCGCCGGGGGACGGCCGGTGCTCGGCATCTGCGTCGGCATGCAGGTCCTGTTCGAGCACGGCGTCGAACGCGGCTCGGACACCGAGGGACTCGGCGAATGGCCAGGCACCGTCGCCCAGCTGCCCGCCAAGATCCTGCCGCACATGGGCTGGAACACCGTCACCCCCGACCCGGACTCGCGCCTCTTCGCCGGGATCGAGGACGAGCGGTTCTACTTCGTGCACTCCTTCGCCGCCCAGGAGTGGACGCTCGAGGTCACGCCGCCGTTCCCGCGGCCCCGGCTCACCTGGGCGGAACATGGCGGACCGTTCCTCGCCGCTGTCGAGAACGGACCGCTCTCCGCGACCCAGTTCCACCCGGAGAAATCGGGCGAGGCCGGCATCCGCCTGCTGAAGAACTGGATCGGCACCCTGCGGGACTGACCGTCCCCTCTCGCTTTTGTTCGGCGGCCCGGCCGCACCCATCCCTGATCTGAGGACTACCGTGACTGAAACCACCACCCGCCTCGTCCTGCTCCCGGCTGTCGACGTCGCGGACGGCAAGGCCGTGCGCCTCACCCAGGGCGAGGCCGGGACCGAGACCAACTACGGCGACCCCGTCGACGCCGCCCTCGACTGGGCGAGGCAGGGCGCCGAGTGGATCCACCTCGTCGACCTCGACGCGGCCTTCGGGCGCGGCACGAATACCGACGTGATCAGCCGGGTCATCCGCGAGGTCTCCGGAGTCAAGATCGAACTGTCCGGCGGGATCCGCGACGACGCCTCCCTGCACGCGGCGCTCGGCGCGGGCGTCAGCCGGATCAACCTCGGCACGGCGGCCCTGGAGAACCCGGACTGGGCTGGCCGCGTGATCGCCGAACACGGTGACCAGGTCGCCGTCGGCCTGGACGTGCGCGGCACGACCCTTGCCGCCCGCGGTTGGACGAAGGAGGGCGGCGACCTCTGGGAGGTGCTCGCCCGCCTCGAGGAAGCGGGCTGCTCCCGTTACGTCGTGACCGACGTCACCAAGGACGGTACTCTGCAGGGTCCGAACCTCGACCTGCTCCGGCAGGTGCTCGCGCACACCGACCGTCCCGTCGTCGCCTCCGGCGGCATCTCGAGCCTGGCCGACCTCGTCGCCCTGCGCGAGCTGGTCCCGCTCGGACTCGAGGGCGCGATCGTGGGCAAGGCGCTCTACGCGGGCGCCTTCACCCTCGGTGAGGCCCTGGATGTCGCCGGCCGTTAATCTCGGATCGACCGGCCTCCCCGGGGGCCCAGAAGGCCAGGGCGGCCCCGGTCGCGCCGGCGTCCCTGCCGACTCCGCCGGGCAGCCCTGGGCCGGCCGTGCCTTCGAAGCCAACGACCACGCCGACGACGACGGATCGGCCCCGCTCGACCTCCTCGCCGCCCTCGCCCGCTACCGCGACCGGGAGTCCGGGGAGGAGGCCGTCGTCGACGCGATCCGCTCGTCCCGGCTGCTGATCCCGCTCGTGACGGCGCTCGGCGACGCCGGGCACACCGACGCCGGTCTCCTCGTCGACAAGACCCAGGAACTCTCGGTCATCACGGTCGCCGGACCGGACGGTCGGAACGTGCTCCCGGTGTTCACCTCGGCCGAAGCCATGGCCGCGTGGAACAGTGCGGCGCGGCCGGTGCCGGCCGACGGCATCCGGATCGCCCTCGCCGCTGCGCAGGAGAACACCGACCTCGTCGTGCTCGACCCGACCGCGCCGACCGAATACGTCGTGCGGCGGCCGGCCCTGTGGGCGATCGCCCAGGGCCAGCCGTGGACGCCGAGCTACGCGAGCCGTGCCGTCGCCGACGCCTTCGCGGCGTCGATCACGAGCGAGCTGAGCGTGCTCGGCGTCGCGCTCTCAGCCGGCGACCCGCTCGGCCGGCTCGCCGGGCCAGAGCTCGTGGTGCGCCTCGAGCTCGTCGACGGCCTGACCCGCGCCGAACTCGACGCGACGCTCGCCCGCCTCGCCGCGCGCTGGTCGGCGAACGACACGATCGCCACCCAGGTCGATTCCCTGCGCGTGCAGCTCGCCGCGTCGAGCTGACCGGGCCGGTCGCTGCGTACACGGGCCGATTGTCAGGGGTGGGCGGGAAGATGGAGAGATGACCGAGGTCCTGCAGAGATTCTCGCCCGCCACTCGGGCCTGGTTCGGCCAGGCCTTCGCCGCGCCGACCGAGGCCCAGCTCGGCGCCTGGGACGCCATCACCCGTGGCTCGCACGCGCTCGTCGTGGCCCCGACCGGCTCGGGCAAGACCCTCGCGGCGTTCCTGTGGGCCATCGACCGGCTGGCGACGCCGGCTCCTGAGCCTTCCGCGGCCACGGATGCTGCCGGGACGGTCGCCGCCCCGCTGCCGCGCACCCGGGTGCTCTACATCTCCCCGCTCAAGGCGCTCGGCGTCGACGTCGAACGGAACCTTCGCGCTCCGCTCGTCGGCATCACCCAGGCCGCTGCCCGGCTCGGCTTCCCTCCGGTCACGGTGACCGTCGGCGTGCGCTCGGGGGACACCCCGGCCGCCGACCGGCGCAGCCTCGTCAAGATGCCCCCCGACATCCTGATCACGACCCCCGAGTCGCTGTTCCTGATGCTCACCTCCGCCGCCCGGGACTCCCTGCGCGGCGTCGACACCGTCATCATCGACGAGGTTCACGCCGTCGCGTCGAGCAAGCGCGGCGCCCACCTCGCCGTCTCCCTCGAACGCCTCGACGAGCTGCTCGCGCGGCCGGCGCAGCGGATCGGCCTCTCGGCGACCGTCCGCCCGGCCGCGGAGGTTGCCCGCTTCCTCGGCGGCGCTGCCCCCGTGCAGATCGTCAATCCCGCTGCGGGCAAGCGCTTCGACCTCCGCGTCGTCGTCCCCGTCGACGACATGACCCAGCTGGGCCCCGTTCCCGAACGGGAGGGGTCGACAGCGGCCGCCGCGCCGCAGGCCGGTTCGATCTGGCCGCACGTCGAAGAAGCCATCGTCGACGAGGTGCTCGCGCATTCCTCGTCGATCGTCTTCGCGAACTCGCGCCGCCTCGCCGAGCGACTGACCGCGCGCTTCAACGAGATCTACGCCGGGCGCCTGGCGGATGCCGCGGAGCACGGCGCGGGCGAGCTCGCGCCGGTCGGTGCCGGGCTCGCACCGGCATCCGCTGCCGAGGGCGCTGCAGCGGGCGCAGCCGTTGAGGGCTCTGTCGGTGAGGGTTCGGTCGGTGAGGGCTCAGCACGCGGTTCAGCGGGCCCTGCGCGGCCGCCGGCAGACCTGATGGGAGCGAGCGGCCAGAGCGCAGGGGCCGAGCCCCTGCTCGCCCGCGCGCACCACGGCTCGGTGAGTAAGGAACAGCGTTCGATGATCGAGGAGGACCTCAAGGCCGGGCGGCTGCGCTGCGTCGTCGCGACGTCGAGCCTCGAACTCGGCATCGATATGGGCGCCGTCGACCTCGTCGTGCAGGTCGAGTCTCCGCCCTCTGTCGCGAGCGGGCTGCAGCGGGTCGGCCGCGCCGGGCACCAGGTCGGCGAGATCTCCCGCGGCGTCATCTACCCCAAGCACCGTGCCGACCTCATCCACGCCGCCGTCGCCGCCGAGCGGATGGTCGCCGGACTGATCGAGTCGATCGCGGTGCCCTCCAACCCGCTCGACATTCTCGCCCAGCAGACCGTCGCCGCGGTGGCGCTCGAGCCGATCCAGGCCGAGGACTGGTTCGACATCGTGCGCCGCAGCGCCCCGTTCCAGGGCCTGCCCCGCTCGGCATACGAGGCAACGCTCGACCTCCTCGCCGGGCGGTACCCCTCTGACCAGTTCGCCGAGCTCCGCCCCCGAATCGTGTGGGACCGCGATACCGGCCTGCTCACCGGGCGTCCCGGCGCGCAGCGCCTCGCCGTCACAAGCGGCGGCACCATTCCCGACCGCGGGCTTTTCGGCGTCTTCATGGTCGGCGGCGAGCAGACCACAGGGCGTCGTGTCGGCGAACTCGACGAGGAGATGGTCTACGAATCCAGGGTCGGCGACGTCTTCGCACTCGGCACGACGAGCTGGCGGATCCAGGAGATCACCCACGACCGGGTGCTCGTGCTCCCGGCGTTCGGCGAGCCGGGGCGGTTGCCGTTCTGGAAGGGTGACGGCCTGGGCCGGCCGGCGGAACTCGGCGAGGCCGTCGGCGCCTTCGTCCGGGAGGTCTCCGCGCTGCCGGAGGCCGCCGCCCGGGTCCGCTGCGCGGCCGGCGGGCTCGATGAGCGCGCCGCGAACAACCTCCTGGTCTTCCTTGCCGACCAGCGCGCGGCCACCGGCCAGCTGCCGACCGACCGCACCCTCGTCGTCGAACGGTTCCGCGACGAACTCGGCGACTGGCGGGTGATCCTGCATTCCGCATACGGCATGCAGGTGCACGCGCCGTGGGCGCTCGCGGTCGCCGCCCGGGTGCGGGAACGCTACGGGCTCGACGGCGGGTGCGTCGCAAGCGACGACGGAATCGTCGCGCGCATCCCCGACACCGACGCCGAACCGCCCGGCGCCGAACTCTTCGTCTTCGAGGCGGAGGAGATCGAGCAGCTCGTGACCGACGAGGTCGGCGGCTCCGCCCTCTTCGCCGCCCGGTTCCGTGAGTGCGCCGCCCGCGCCCTGCTGCTCCCCAAGTACAACCCCGGCACCCGGTCGCCGCTCTGGCAGCAGCGGCAGAAGGCCGCCCAGCTGCTCGAGGTCGCCCGCACGTTCCCCACTTTCCCGATCATCCTCGAGACCGTGCGGGAATGCCTGCAGGACGTGTACGACCTGCCGGCCCTGCTCGACCTCACCCGCAAGATCAACAGCCGCACGATCCGCCTCGTCGAGACCCGCACGGAGACCCCGAGCCCCTTCGCGAGCACCCTGCTCTTCGGTTACGTCGCCGCGTTCATGTATGAGGGCGACTCACCGCTCGCCGAGCGCCGGGCCACGGCGCTGTCCCTCGACTCGAGCCTCCTCGCGGAGCTGCTCGGCAGGGTCGAACTGCGGGAGCTCCTCGACCCTGCCGTGATCGAGCAGACGGATGCCGAACTCCAGCGCCTGCCCGCCGACCGGCACGCGCGGGGCGTCGAGGGCATCGCCGACCTCCTCCGCCAGCTCGGGCCCCTCACGACCGAGGAGGTCGCCGCCCGGCTCGATACCCAGGACGGCCCCGACGCCGAAACCGGCCTGCTCGAGCTCGTCGCCGGACGCAGGGCGCTGCGGGCCGGGTTCGCCGGCCGCCAGTGGTGGGCCGTGATCGAGGACGCCAGCCGGCTTCGCGACGCCCTCGGCGTTCCGGTGCCGCTCGGGGTGCCCGCCGCCTTCACCGAGGCCGTGCCAGACCCGCTCGGCGACCTGGTCAGCCGGTACGCGCGCACCCACGGCCCGTTCACCGCGGCGGATGTCGCCGACCGCTTCGGTCTCGGTCCGGTCGTCGCCCTCGGGGCGCTGCGACGTCTCGCCGGTACCCGCCGGGTGATCGAGGGCGAGTACCGGCCGCACGGCACCGGCAGCGAATGGTGCGACGCCGAGGTCCTGCGGCGCCTTCGCAGGCGGTCCCTCGCGGCGCTCCGCCACGAGGTCGAGCCTGTCGATCAGATCACCATGGGCCGGTTCCTTCCGTCCTGGCAACACGTCGGCGGGAGGCTCCGCGGCGTCGACGGCGTCGCATCCGTCATTGAACAGCTCGAGGGGGCCCGCATCCCGGCGTCCGCCTGGGAATCGCTCGTGCTGCCCGCCCGGGTAAGCGACTACCGGCCGGCGATGCTCGACGAACTCACCAACGCGGGCGAGGTGCTCTGGGCGGGGGCAGGCACCCTCGCGGGCAACGACGGCTGGATCAGCCTGTACCTCGCCGAGACCGCCGCGCTCACCCTGCCGCCGCCGGCCCCCGTGGAGACCACGGAGCTGCAGCGCGAGGTGCTCGCGACCCTCGGCGGCGGTGGTGGTTTCTTCTTCCGCCAGCTCGCCGACGCGGTCGGTAGCCAGGACGACGTGCTCCTCGCCGACGCCCTCTGGGACCTGGTCTGGGCCGGCCTCGTCGGCAACGACACCTTCGCCCCGGTGCGAGCGCTGCTTTCCGGCGGCCGCACGGCGCACAGCACCCGGCGGGCGGTGCCTCGGGCACGCCTGCACGGCGGGCGCGGCTTCGCCAGGTCGGCGATGCCGCTGCGCGGCGGACCGCCGACGGTGTCCGGCCGCTGGTCGATCGTGCCCGTCGCCGACGATTCACCCACCCGCCGCGCCCACGCCCTCGGCGAGACGCTGCTCGAACGCTACGGGGTCGTCACCCGCGGCGCCGTCGTAGGGGAGGGCGTCACCGGCGGCTTCGCGCTCGTCTACCGCACCCTGAGCGGCTTCGAGGAATCCGGTCGCTGCCGCCGCGGCTACTTCATCGACGGGCTCGGCGCCGCACAGTTCGCGACCGCCGGCACGATCGACCGGTTGCGTTCCTTCACCGAGTCGGAGTCCGGCGCGCGCGGTGGCGGGGGAGTGGGTCCCGCCGCGGCAGGGCAGGGGTCGCCGGTCGTCGTCACGCTCGCCGCGACCGACCCGGCCAACCCGTACGGAGCCGTGCTGCCCTGGCCGGCCCTGCCGGTCGGCACCACTCACCGTGCCGCCCGCAAGGCCGGCTCGATCGTCGTGCTCGTCGACGGCGCCCTCGCGCTCTACGTCGAACGTGGCGGTAAGACCGTGCTCGCCTTCGACGGGAGTCTCGCCGGAGACGTCGACGATGCCGACGGCAGCGCCGCGGTGGCGGGCAGCAGCGCCGGTGCCGCCATCGGTGCCGCCATCGGTGCCGACGTCGCCGCTGCCCGTGACGCACTCTTCGCGGCCGCGGCCGGTGCCCTTGCCGCCACGGTGACGAGTGGCCGGATCGCCAAACTCGGCGTCGAGACGGTCAACGGCGCCTTCGTGATCGGCACCCCGTTCGGCCGCGCGCTCCAGGCCGCCGGGTTCGGCGTGACGCCGAAGGGACTGAAGCTGCATGCCTGAGGCCGACCGTGCCTGAGGGCGACACCGTCTGGCTGACCGCGCACAACCTCGACACGGCGCTGCGCGGGGCCGTTCTGACCCGCTGCGACATCCGCGTGCCGGCCTATGCGACCGTCGATCTCACCGGCGACACCGTGCACGAGGTCGCGAGTCGCGGCAAACACGTGCTGATCCGGGTGGGGGAGGCCAGCATCCATTCACACCTGAAGATGGAGGGCGCCTGGCACCTCTACCGGCACGGCTCGGCCTGGAAGCGGCCGGCCTTCCAGGCCAGGGCCGTGCTCGAGACGGCTGACTGGATCGCGGTCGGCTTCGGACTCGGGGTGCTCGAGGTGTTACCCATCGGGGAGGAAGGCGCCAGGCTCGACTACCTCGGCCCCGACCTGCTCGGCGCCGACTGGGACCCCGCCGAGGCCGTGCGCCGCCTGGAGGGCCGGCCCGAGCGTCCGATCGCGGTCGCACTCGCCGACCAGGCGAACCTCGCGGGTCTCGGCAATGAGTACGTGAACGAGCTCTGCTTCCTGCGGGGCGTGCTGCCCACCCTGCCGGTGGCAGACGTGACGGATGTTGCCGGTCTCGTCGACCTCGCGCACCGGCTGATCGTCGCTAACCGCGGCAGAACAGACCGGATCACCACGGGTTCCGCCCGCCGCGGCGAACAGTCCTGGGTCTACGGCCGCGCCGGCCGCGCGTGCCGACGCTGCGGCACCCGCATCCGCCAGGGCACGCTCGGGCGCTCTGAGCTCGAGCAGCGGGTCACCTACTGGTGTCCCCGCTGCCAGACCTGAAGGATGCGTCAGGGAACGGTCGGGCTAGTTGACCGGGCCGGTGTACTTCTCGCCTGGACCTGCGCCGATCGGGTCCGGGATCGCGGAGGCCTCGCGGAACGCGAGCTGCAGTGAACGCAGCCCGTCGCGCAGGCTCCGCGCGTGCATGTCGGCGATGTCGGGGGCGGCCGCCGTTACTAGCCCGGCGAGGGCGTTGATGAGCTTCCGGGCCTCGTCGAGGTCGATCTGCGTTTCGGGGTCGTCGGCGAGCCCGCACTTCACCGCAGCGGCGCTCATCAGGTGCACGCACGCCGTCGTGATGATCTCCACGGCGGCCACATCGGCGATATCGCGGGTTTCCTGGCTGGCATCCTGGCTTGTGCTACTGGTCACTGCATTCCTCTGTTAGACTCGACCGGGCTCCGAGGTATTTATCTCGGTACGAAAGTGGATAATCTCCCACCCGCGCATACCGCTTCACAAAGGTTACCGGGTTGTTTGCACTCCGCCGTCGTGGCACTGGAAACAGTGGCGCGAAGGTAGACAGGGTGCCGTACGAAGTGTTTGTTGAATTGCTGAGTTTGAGCAATAACGCTCCACCATTTCGCACGCGATTTTCCTCTCTTCGTCGCCAGGCGGCATCCGTTGTCTGGCTGTAGTCACGATGCATGAGAGAAGGAGAGACGCATCAGCGATCCCCGTACAAATGACCGTATCCGCGTCCCTGAAGTCCGTCTTGTCGGCCCCGCCGGCGAGCAGATCGGGGTCGTGGCCATTGACGTCGCACTGCGCATGGCACAGGAGGCGGATCTGGACCTCGTCGAGGTTGCCCCTACCTCCAAGCCGCCGGTCGCAAAGATCATGGACTACGGCAAGTTCAAGTACGAGGCTGCGCAGAAGGCCAAGGAGGCCCGGCGCAACCAGGCGAACACCATTCTTAAGGAAGTTCGGTTCCGCCTCAAGATTGACACGCACGACTACGAGACCAAGCGCAAACGCGCCGAAGGCTTCCTCAAGGCCGGCGACAAGGTCAAGGCCATGATTCTTTTCCGTGGCCGTGAACAGTCCCGTCCCGATCAGGGCGTACGACTGCTCCAAAGATTTGCCGAGGATGTCGCGGAATTCGGTTCGGTCGAATCGAGCCCGACTATCGACGGTCGAAACATGGTCATGGTGATTGGCCCACTGAAGAACAAATCAGAGGCCAAGGCAGAGGCCAATGCACATAGAGCTGCTGATAAGGCAGCGAAACAGGAGGAAAAAAATGCCTAAGATGAAGACCCACTCCGGGACTAAGAAGCGCTTCAAGGTAACCGGCAGCGGCAAGATCATGAAGCAGCAGGCCGGTTTGCGCCACAACCTCGAGGTCAAGAGCACCCAGCGCAAGTCCCGCCTGAACCACGACCAGGTGTTGGCCAAGGCCGACGCCAAGGTCATCAAGAAGCTTCTCGGTCGCTAGACCCCGTACCCCTAAAGGAACAAGAAAATGGCAAGAGTAAAAAGAGCGGTCAATGCTCACAAGAGCCGCCGCGTCATCCTCGAGCGCGCCAAGGGTTACCGCGGCCAGCGCTCCCGTTTGGTCACGAAGGCCAAGGAGCAGCTCACTCACTCCTTCACATACAGCTACCGTGACCGTCGTGCACGCAAGGGTGACTTCCGTCGCCTGTGGATCCAGCGGATCAACGCTGCGTCCCGCCAGAACGGCCTGACCTACAACCGCCTCATCCAGGGCCTCGCCCTGGCCGGCATCGAGGTCGACCGTCGTATCCTCGCCGACCTCGCGGTCAACGAAGCGGCCACCTTCGCCGCCATCGTCGAGAGCGCCAAGGCAGCACTGCCCGCCGACACGTCCGCACCGAAGGTCAAGGCCTAGCCTTCACGCTTCAGCGCCGTTCAGTTCGCTAGCAGTTCGTTCCACCAGCACTTCGCATCACCCAAAACGGGAGCGGGCCCCAGGGCCCACTCCCGTTTTTGCGTGCCCGTGCCCGGTGTCAGGTGGCGGGGGTCGAGAGGTCGTAGACGGTCGAGCCGCCGACCGTGGTCGCGGTGTATGTCGCGGCCACCCAGGTCGCGATCGCCGTCGCTGTGCTGTCGCCGCCGCCCATGCCGCCGCCGCCCTGGCTTCCGGAGATGTAGTAGCCGACGTCGCCGGCCGCGACGTACGCCTGGAACTCGCCGAGCGTCGGCGTCGGGTCACTGCTCCAGCCGCCGATCGCCATCACGGCGACGCCGGTGGCCAGTTCGAGCGTCGCCGCGGACTGCGATCCGTCGACCGCCGCGGCCCAGCGGGCCGTCGATGCCGTGAGCAGGGCGGTGACGTCGGACGAGGTCGCGGAATCCGAACCCGCGCCGGAGGGAGCCGAGCCGGAGTCGCCGGCGTTCGCCGCGGCATCCGTGCCCGTTTCGCTCGTGCCGGAGCCGGTATCGGTGCCCGTCGTTCCGGTCGTGCCCGAGCCGCCCGGACCGCCGGTGCCTCCCGTCGGGGGAGTGCCGCCTGCGCCTTCCGGCGCCGTGCCGCCATCGGGTCTCGTTCCGCCGCCGTCGCCGGTGGGGGCGCCGCCCATCCCGCCGCCACCCGTGCCGCCGCCCATGCCGCTCGACGAGGAAACCGAACCGACGGAGGGGATCGAGCCGTTGTGCGCGACCGAAGCCGTCGCGATCGCGTATGCCGCGCTCCCGCCGAGGCCGCCGAGCATGCCGACCAGAACCGCGACGGTCGTGAGGCGGCGCCGGCTCAGTGCAGCACCGACGACGAAGCCGGCCGCGCCGAGCAGGGTCACCGCGAGAAGTGTCCAGCGCAGCCACGGCAGCCAGCCCGCGTTCTCGGATAGGAGCACGAAGCCCCAGGCGCCGGCGGCCGCGATCATCGCGGCGAGGCCGAGTCGGCCGAACCAGTGCGAACGGCCGTGCCAGAGCACGACGCCGCCGGTGCCGACGAGGCCCGCGATCGCCGGGGCGAGGGCGACGGTGTAGTACGGGTGGATGGTGCCGCTCATGTAGCTGAAGACGAGTCCCGTCACGAGCAGCCAGCCGCCCCAGATCACGAGAGCAGCGCGGGCGCCGTCGGTACGGTGCCGCTTCCGGGTGGCCCAGAGACCGAGGACCAGGGCGAGCAGCGCTGTCGGCAGCAGCCACGAGATCTCGAGGCCCATCTCGCTGCTGAACAGGCGGTTGAGCCCGGTCGTGCCGCCGAAGCTCGAGCCGCCCGCGGCCGTCGTGCCGCCGCCCGCGTTCCCGCCGCCGCCTGCGGTCGCCCCGAAGATCCGGCCGAGGCCGTTGTAGCCGAAGACGAGGTCGAGCACGGTGTTGTCCGTGGACCCGCCGATGTATGGGCGAGCGGATGCCGGCCACACCGCCACCGCGAGCACCCACCACCCCGCCGACACCACGATGGCCCCCGCGGCGACGCCGAGGTGTGCGAGGCGGCGCCAGACGATCGTGTCGGCCAGGAGCAGGTAGGCGAGGCCGAAGGCCGGCAGCACGAGGAGGCCCTGGAGCATCTTGGTCAGGAAGGCGAAGCCGAGGGCGACGCCGGCGAGGGCGAGCCAGCGCCAGCTCGCGGCGGGCAGCGCGCGGACCACGCAGTACGCGGCAGCCGTCATCAGCACTGTCAGGAGCGCATCGGGGTTGTCGAAGCGGAACATCAGCGCCGCTGCCGGCGTGAACGCGAGCACCGCGCCGGCCACGAGCCCGCCGACCGCGCCCGGCCGTGGGCCGAAGGCCACCAGGCTGCGCCGCACGGTCGCGAAGACGAGGGCGACGGCCGCGACGCCCATCAGCGCCTGGGGCACGAGCACGCTCCAGCTCGAGAAGCCGAAGATCCGCGCCGAGAGCCCCATCACCCAGAGCGAGGCCGGGGGCTTGTCGACGGTGATGAAGTTCGAGGAGTCGAGAGATCCGAAGAACAGGGCGGTCCAGCTCCTGGACCCGGCCTGCACCGCGGCGGCGTAGAAGCTGTTCGCCCAGCCGCTCTCGCTCAGGTTCCAGAGGTAGAGCAGGCCTGTGACGATCAGGAGAGCCCAGAACGACGGCCGGATCCAGGCGGCGTCCGCGCGTTCTCCGAGAATGATCCGGGCGATCAGTCCGCGACCCGCCGTCGACGGCGCTGCGGCGCCGGACGCGCTGGACCCGCTGGACGTGCTGGACCCTGTGGTCGCGCCGGGTGTGCGCGGCACGGGTACGGGTGGGCGGGTCACGTGACCCGGAACGATGTGGCCGGTCATGGCTCCTCCAAAGGTTGATCCCTTGAGCTTGCCGAGTGCGTCCATGGGTCAGCTATGCCGGCGCTATGAGATGGCTATGGCCGGCTGTCAGCGCGGCATCCGCGCCGTTCCAGCCCCGGCAAGTAGGCTGGCAGTATGTTAGATAATCCCCGTTCTCCGCGCGTGCGGGCCGTTGCGAAGCTGTCGAACCGGGCCGCGCGGTCCGAGACCGGGCTGTTCCTCCTTGAGGGCCCGCAGGCCGTCGCCGAGGCCCTGAACTTCCGCCCAGAGCTCGTCGTCGAGCTGTACGCAACCCCGACGGCCCTCGAGCGCCACCCCGAGATCGCCGAAACTGCCGTCGATGCCGGCGTCGACGTCGAATTCGTCACCGAACAGGTCCTCGAGACGATGGCGGACACCGTCACCCCGCAGGGCTTCGTCGCGGTCTGCCACCAGTTCCCGACCTCGGTCAAGGAGATCTTCGCCAAGGAGCCGAAGCTCATCGCCATCCTCGAAGAGGTGCGTGACCCGGGCAACGCCGGCACGATCATCCGGGCAGCGGATGCCGCCGGTGCCGACGCCGTGATCTTCACCGGTCGCAGCGTCGACCTCTACAACCCCAAGGTCGTGCGCTCGTCCACTGGCTCGATCTTCCACCTGCCTGTCGCCGTCGGCGTCACCCTCGACGACGTCCGCGAACGCGCCCGCTTCGCCGGCCTCCAGATCTTCGCCGCCGACATCAAGGGCACCGACCTGCTCGCCGCCCGCAACGAGGGACTCCTTCTCGCGCCGACGGCCTGGTTGTTCGGCAACGAGGCCCGCGGGCTGACCGACGAGGACCTGGCCCTCGTCGACCGCTCGATCACCGTGCCGATCTACGGCCACGCCGAGTCGATGAACCTCGCGACCGCGGCATCCGTCTGCCTATACGAAAGCGCCTTCGCGCAGCGCAGCTGACCTGCCGGAAGCGGGCGGCCGGCGTCGGCGAACGCGCGAACCGAGCAAAATTTGGTTCGCATAACTAAGAATCTGTTCTAGGTTTGTTGGATGGAGCCTACAGATCCCACGCCGGCTACGTCGAACATCACGGTGCGTCGGGGCGAGCCCCTCGTGGTCGTTACCGATGTCAACAAGCACTTCGGCGAGCTGCACGTCCTCAAGAACATCAACGCCGTCGTCACCCGTGGCGAGGTCGTCGTCGTCATCGGCCCGAGCGGGTCGGGCAAGTCCACGCTCTGCCGGGCGATTAATCGCCTCGAGACGATCGACTCCGGCGTCATCACGATCGACGGGCAGGCCCTTCCCGAAGAGGGTAGGGGCCTGGCCCGGCTGCGGGCCGACGTCGGCATGGTCTTCCAGGCCTTCAACCTGTTCGCGCACATGACCGTACTGCAGAACGTCACCCTCGGGCCGATCAAGGTGCGCGGGCTGTCCAAGGCCGATGCCGAGACCAGGGCGATGGCCCTCCTCGAGCGGGTCGGCGTCGCCGACCAGGCCCACAAGATGCCCGCCCAGCTCTCCGGCGGCCAGCAGCAGCGTGTGGCAATCGCCCGGGCCCTCGCCATGGAACCCAAGGTCATCCTCCTCGACGAGCCGACGAGCGCGCTCGACCCAGAAATGATCAACGAGGTCCTCGAGGTCATGATCGATCTCGCCAACGACGGAATGACCATGATCGTGGTCACCCACGAGATGGGCTTCGCCCGCAGGGCCGCCAACCGGGTCATCTTCATGGCCGAGGGCGAGATCGTCGAGGAATCGACCCCGGACCGTTTCTTCACCAACCCGCAGACCACCCGCGCCAAAGACTTCCTTTCGAAGATCCTCGCGCACTGAGGATCCTCTTCCCGCAGTACTTGCCGGTCACACGACCGGCGATCCCCGCACACAGCACCCAGGAGGACACCATGCGACTCAATAAAGGTCTAGTGATTTCTGCCATTGCCCTCGCGAGCGTTCTCACGCTCAGCGCCTGCACCGACTCCGGTGCAACCCCCTCAGCTGCCCCCGTCGCCGCCACCCCGACGTTCGCGCCGGGCACGACCATGGCCAAGCTCGCCGAAGCAGGCAAGATCACCATCGGCACCAAGTTCGACCAGCCGTTGTTCGGGCTCAAGGGCCCGAACGGCCCCGTCGGATTCGACGTCGAGATCGGCAAGCTCATTGCGGCCAAACTCGGCATCGCAGCGGACAAGATCAGCTGGGTCGAGACCGTCTCGGCCAACCGGGAACCGTTCATCACGAACGGCCAGGTCGACATCGTCATCGCGACCTACACGATCAACGACAAGCGCGAGGAGGTCGTCTCCTTCGCCGGACCGTACTACGAAGCCGGACAGGACCTGCTCGTGCTCGCCGGGAACCCGAACAAGATCACCGGGCCCGAAGACCTCACCGGCAAGCCGGTCTGCACCGTGAGCGGCTCGACCTCGGAGAAGAACATCGCTGCGTACACGAGCAACGTGATCGCGACGGACACCTACTCCAACTGCCTCGGCCCGCTGCGCAGCGGTGAAGTCGTCGCGGTCACGACCGACAACGTCATCCTCGCCGGTCTCGCCGACCAGAACTCCGGCGAATTCGAGGTCGTCGGCAAGCCCTTCACTAAGGAGCCGTACGGTATCGGGCTGAAGAAGGACGACACCGAATTCCGCGGCTTCATCAACGACACCCTGGACGCCTCCTTCACCGACGGGACCTGGGCAGCGGCCTGGGAGGCCACTGCCGGTAAGGTCCTCGACACCCCCACCCCGCCGACCATCAACCGCTACTAGAACCCGTACGACGCCGGGCGGATGCCCACTGCGGCATCCGCCCGGCCGCGCGTTCGCATGCACCCACCGACACCCACAGACACAGAAGAGGAGTTGAGGCATGGACGCAGTCATCGATAACCTGCCGGTCTTCCTCGAAGGCTTTCGAAACACCCTCGGCCTGCTCGTCATCTCCGGGGTGGGCGCACTCATTCTCGGACTGATCGTTGCCGGCCTGCGCATCTCGCCCATCGGCTCGTTCCGCGGCTTCGCCACGGTCTACACCGAGATCATCCGCAACACACCCCTGACCCTGATTCTCTTCTTCTGCGCGTTCCTGCTGCCATACCTGCAGTTCTCGCCCGGCTACTTCACGCTCGCCGCGATCGGCCTCACCGTGTACACCTCGCCTTTCGTCGCCGAAGCCGTGCGTAGCGGGATCAACGGCGTGCACGTCGGCCAGGCCGAGGCCGCCCGGAGCATCGGGCTCGGCTTCGGCCAGTCGCTCGCCTTCGTGATCCTGCCGCAGGCACTGCGGATGGTCGTGCCGCCCCTGATCAACGTGTTCATCGCCCTCGCGAAGAACACGTCCGTCGCCGGCGCCTTCTTCGTCTTCGAACTCTTCGGCGCCGCCCGCCAGGTCACCAACGACCGCGGCGACCAGGTGCTCGCGATCCTGCTCGCGGTGGCCGTCTTCTACCTGCTGATCACCGTGACCCTCGGCATTATCGCCGGCCGGGTCGAGAAGAGAGTGGCGGTGCTCCGATGACCTCGGTCCTCTACGATGCGCCAGGCCCCAAAGCCCGGCGGATGTCCCGCATCATCTCCTACGTCGGCGTCGCCGTGATCGCCTTCGGTGTCGTCGCCCTCGTGCTCGCCCTGGGAGCCCCGAAGGCGAGCGCCAACGGCGCCGTGCAGCCCGGGCTGTGGGATCTGAGCCGCTGGGATGTCTTCAACGACCTCGAGGTCTGGCGCTCGCTCGGGCGCGGCGCGCTCGCGACCCTCGAGATGGCCGGTGTCGCGGCCGTCCTCGCCCTCGTCCTCGGTGTGCTGTTCTCCTTCGGCCGCGCCTCAGACACGGCCTGGATCCGGGTGCCGACCACGGTCGTCCTCGAATTCTTCCGTGGCATGCCCGTGCTGCTGATGATGCTGTTCGTCCTGCTCGTCTTCTCGACCGGATCGTTCTGGGCCGGCGTCGCCGCCCTCGCCGTCTACAACGGCGCGATCATCGGTGAGGCCCTCCGGGCCGGCATCAAGGCGCTCCCACGCGGCCAGCGAGAGGCCGGTCTCGCGATCGGCCTGACCCCCATCGCGACGCGACTCCGGATCGAATTCCCGCAGGCTTTCCGGCAGATGCTGCCGATCATCATCGCCCAGCTCGTCGTGCTGCTCAAGGACACCTCGCTCGCCTTCGTGGTGGGGTACTCCGAACTCCTGCGCAGCATGCGCGACCTGACCAACTTCTTCGGCAACCGATATTCCTTCTCCTTCTTCTTCGTCGTGCTCGTCATCTACCTCGCGATGAACCTGTCGCTGTCCTGGCTGGCCCGGCGCATTGCCCGGCGGGGCGGTTCGTAACCCACGCACTAAACTTGGGACCTGTGTCTGAATCCACCGAAAACCCCGCACCGGCCGAAATCTCCGAAGCGGCCGTGACCGCGGCGG
Organism: Cryobacterium sp. GrIS_2_6; assembly: GCF_035984545.1. Taxonomy (NCBI): domain Bacteria; kingdom Bacillati; phylum Actinomycetota; class Actinomycetes; order Micrococcales; family Microbacteriaceae; genus Cryobacterium; species Cryobacterium sp. GrIS_2_6. Next base: position 1,961,575 of record NZ_JAXCHP010000001.1, on the reverse strand, counting down.
TCACCGCCGCCCTGGCCGCCATCTCCGTCGCCGCCGACTCGGCCGCCCTCAAGGCGGCCCGTAGCGAACACGCCGGTGAGGCGTCCCCGCTCTCCCGCCTGAACGCGCTGATGCGTTCGGTGTCGAAGGAGCAGAAGGCAGCGGCCGGCAAGCTCGTCGGCCAGGCCAGGGCCCGGGTCAACCAGGCCCTCTCCGCCCGCGAGGCGGAGATCGGCGCGGCAGAGGCCGCCGCACAGCTCGCCGCCGAAACGGTGGATGTCACCGCCGCGGCCTCGACCTGGCACGCCGGGGCGCGGCATCCGCTCGCCCTGCTGCAGGAACGCGTCGCCGACGTCTTCGTCGCGATGGGCTGGGAGGTCGCGGAAGGACCGGAGCTCGAGAGCGAGTGGTTCAACTTCGACGCACTCAACTTCGACGAGGACCACCCGGCGCGCGCGATGCAGGACACCTTCTTCATCGACCCGCCGGAGGCCCACCTCGTGCTCCGCACCCATACCTCGCCCGTGCAGATGCGCGCCCTGCTCTCCCGCGAACTGCCGGTCTACGTCGTCGCGCCCGGCCGGGTGTACCGCACCGACGAGCTCGACGCGACGCATACCCCCGTGTTCCACCAGATCGAGGGCATCGCCGTCGACAAGGGACTCACGATGGCGCACCTCCGCGGCACCCTCGACCACTTCGTGCAGGCCCTCTTCGGACCGGAGGCGAAGGTGCGGCTGCGACCGAATTACTTCCCGTTCACCGAACCGAGCGCCGAGCTCGACGTCTGGCACCCGACCTTCAAGGGCGGCGCGCGCTGGATCGAGTGGGGCGGCTGCGGCATGGTCAATGCCAACGTGCTCCGCTCCGCGGGGATCGACCCCGAGGTCTACTCGGGCTTCGCGTTCGGCGTCGGCGTCGAACGAGCACTGATGTTCCGCAACGATGTGAAGGATATGCACGACATGGTCGAAGGCGATGCACGGTTCAGCCAGCAGTACGGGATGACCGTCTGATGCGCGTTCCCCTGAGCTGGCTCGGCGAATTCGTCGACCTCGAACCCGGCACGACCCCCGAAGCCGTGCACGCCGCCCTCGTGAGCGTCGGCCTCGAAGAAGAAGAGATCCACCGCTTCGAGCTGTCCGGCCCGATCGTGGTCGGCGAGGTGCTCGCCTTCGTCCGCGAGCCGCAGACCAACGGCAAGGTCATCAACTGGTGCCAGGTGCGCGTCGCCCCCGGCGACGAGACCGCAGCCGACGGCGGCCCCGCCGTGCACGGCATCGTCTGCGGCGCCCACAACTTCGTCGTCGGCGACAAGGTCGTCGTGACCCTGCCCGGCGCGGTGCTCCCCGGCCCGTTCCCGATCGCGCCCCGCAAGACCTACGGCCACGTCTCCGACGGCATGATCGCCTCGGCCCGCGAGCTCGGCCTCGGCGACGAGCACGACGGCATCCTGCGGCTGGTGAACCTCGGCCTCGACGACGCCCCGGTCGGCACCGACGCGATCGCCCTCCTCGGCCTCGACGACACCGCCGTCGAAGTCAATGTGACCCCCGACCGCGGCTACGCGTTCTCGATCCGCGGCATCGCCCGCGAATACTCGCACGCGACCGGGGCCGCCTTCCGCGACCCCGCCCTCGCGACGGTGACCGCGGTTTCCACGATTGATTTCCCCGTCACGCTCGCCGACGCGGCCCCCATCCGCGGTCGCGTGGGCGCGAGCGTCTTCGTGACCCGCGCCGTGCGCGGCGTCGACCCGTCCCGGCCCACTCCCGCCTGGATGATCACCCGGCTCGCACTCGCCGGCATGCGTTCCATCTCGCTCGTCGTCGACGTGACCAACTACGTCATGCTCGAACTCGGCCAGCCGCTGCACGGCTACGACCTCGACGCCCTCGCCGGCGGCATCCTGGTGCGCCGGGCGGAACCGGGGGAGAAGCTCACGACCCTCGACGGCGTCGTGCGCGCCCTGAATCCCGAAGACCTCCTGATCACCGACGAGTCCGGTGCCATCGGCCTCGCCGGCGTGATGGGCGGCCGAAGCACCGAGATCGGTACATCCACCACGAATGTGCTCATCGAGGCCGCAAACTTCGACCCGGTGTCGATCGCCCGCAGCGCCCGCCGCCACAAGCTCCCGAGCGAGGCCTCCCGGCGCTTTGAACGCGGAGTGGACCCGCAGGTCGCCGTCGTCGCCGCGGCCCGCGTCGTGCAGCTGCTCGTCGACCTCGCCGGCGGAACCGCGGACGGCCTCGGCTCCGCGCTCGACTCCTCGGTGCCGCCCGTCGCGATCGAGCTCCCGCGCGACTTCATCGCAGGGCTGATCGGGCGCACCTACTCGGACGACGAGGAGCGCTCAGCCCTCGCCGAGATCGGCGGCCTGCTCGTAGAAACCCCGACCGGACTCTCGGTGACTCCGCCGACCTGGCGGCCTGACCTCACCGACAAGTGGACCCTCGCAGAGGAGGTCGCCCGGATCGTCGGCTACGACAGCATCCCCTCTGTGCTCCCGGTTGCCCCGCCCGGCCGCGGCCTGACGCTCGTGCAGCGCCTGCGCCGCACGGTCGCGCAGACCCTCGCGGCCACCGGCCACACCGAGGTGCTCGCCTACCCGTTCGTGTCCGAGGCCGACAACCGCCTCTTTGCACCGCTCGCGACCACGACGGATGCGGCCGGTGCCGCCGCCGCCGAGGTCCCCCAGATCCGCGTCGCCAACCCGCTCGACGGCGAGGCGCCGTTCCTGCGCACCTCGATCCTCCCTGGCCTGCTGCGGATCGCGCACCGCAACCGTTCTCGCGGGATCACCGACCTGGCCGTCTTCGAACAGGGCCTTGTCTTCCGTCCGGTGGCGGGCATCCGCTACGGCAGCCTCGTCGTGCCGGCGGGCGCCCTGCGCCCCAGCACGGCACTCGAGGCCGAGCTCAACGTGGGCATCCCGCCGCAGCCGTACTGCGTCGCCATCGCTCTCACCGGGAACACCGTGCGGCACCAGCCGGGCCGCCCCCCGATTGCCGCAGGCTGGCAGGACGCCCTCGCCGCCGTGCAGCAGGTCGCGCTCGCGACCGGCGTGCCGATTCTGGTGCGTCAGGGCGCGCACCCGGCGATGCACCCCGGCCGCACTGCCGAGCTGTTCGTCGCCACCCCCGCCGGGGAACGGAGCGTCGGCTTCGCAGGCGAACTGCTGCCCGCCGTCGCGACCGGCTTCGACCTGCCCGCCGTCGTCGCCGTCGCCGAGATCACCCTCTCCGACGTCTTCGCCCAGGCCGGTGCCGAACTGCACGCCGCATCGATCAAGACGATGCCCGCAGCAACCCAGGACCTCTCGCTCGTCGTCAGCGCCACGGTGCCCGCAGCCGAGGTGCTCGCGGCCGTGGCTGAAGGGGCCGGTCCGCTGCTCGACCACATCGAGCTCGTCGACGACTACCGCGGCACCGGCATCGAGCCCGGCCGCAAGTCGCTGACGTTCGCGCTGCGATTCCGGGCCACCGACCGCACCCTGACCGCCGCGGAAGCGAGCGACGCGAAGCTCGCCGGCGTGGCCGTCGCGGCCGCCCGCTTCGACGCGACCCTCCGCGAGTAAAGTTCCGGGGTGCGCGCCATTTCCGCCGTTTCGCGCCAGGCATGCCTGGCGCGAAACGGCGGAAATGGCGCGCGATTGGGCGCGAATGGTGCGTAGCGGCGGCGGTGGCGCGCAACTTTCTTGCGTGCGCAGCTGGCGTGCGCTCGGGTGTCCGGGTGCGGATGCCAGCGGGAACCGGCCCGATGTTGCCCGGATTCCCGGGGGCGCGGGGCAGCGCGATAGGTTTGTCACATGGCTTTTTCGGTAGCAATTGCAGGCGCGAGCGGTTACGCGGGCGGAGAATTGCTGCGAATGCTCGCCGGACACCCTGAATTCGAGGTGCGCACGGTGACCGCGCACAGCAACGCGGGCCAGCGACTCATCGACGTGCAACCGCACCTCCGCGGCCTCGCGCACCTCACCCTCGTGGACACGAACGCCGTCAACCTCGCAGGGCACGACGTCGTCTTCCTCGCCCTGCCGCACGGGGCATCCGGCGCCCTGAGCGCGGAACTGTCGCCAGACACGCTCGTGATCGACTGCGGCGCGGACCACCGGCTGGAGGATGCCGCCGACTGGGCGGCGTTCTACGGCGGCGACTACTTCGGCTCCTGGGCGTACGGCGTCCCCGAACTGCCGATTCCCGGCGGCGGCAAGCAGCGCTCGCGCCTGGTCGGAGCCCGCCGGATCGCCGCGCCCGGGTGCAACGCGAGCACCGTCGCCCTCGCCCTCGCCCCCGGCATCCACGCCGGCGTGATCGAACCGGCCGACCTCGTCGCCGTGCTCGCCGTCGGGCCCTCGGGTGCGGGCAAGAGCCTCAAGGTTCCCAACCTCGCCGCGGAGGTGCTCGGCTCCGCCAACCCGTACGCGGTCGGCGGCACCCACAGGCACATTCCCGAAATCCAGCAGAGCCTGCGCTGGGCGGGGGCCGTGAATCCGACCATCTCCTTTACGCCCGTGATCGTGCCGATGTCCCGCGGCATCCTCGCGACGGCGACGGCCCGCGTCGTGCCCGGCACCTCCGCAGCCGCCGTGCGCGCAGCCTGGGAGAGCGCATACGCAGACGAACCGTTTGTGCACCTGCTCCCGGCCGGGCACTTCCCCCGCACGAGCGACGTGCTCGGCGCCAACACCGCACTGATCGGCCTCGCCGTCGACGAGGCCGTCGGCCGCGTCGTCACGGTGACCGCCGTCGACAACCTCGCCAAAGGCACCGCCGGTGCCGCGATCCAATCCGCAAACCTGGCCCTCGGGCTGCCCGAGACCCTGGGCCTCAGCATGAATGGAGTCGCCCCGTGAGCGTCACAACCCCCGCCGGATTCGCGGCAGCCGGCGTCACAGCCGGCCTCAAGAAGTCCGGCGGACTCGACCTCGCCGTCGTGCAGAACCTCGGCCCGCTCGCAAGTGCCGCGACCGTGTTCACGAGCAATCGCTGCAAGGCGAACCCGGTGATCTGGAGCCAGCAGGTCATGCGCGGCGGCAGCGTCCGCGCGATCGTGCTCAACTCGGGCGGTGCGAACTGCTACACCGGCAGCATCGGCTTCCAGACCACCCATGCGACCGCGGAGGCCGTCGGTGACCGCCTCGGCGTGTCCGCCGGGGAGGTGCTCGTCTGCTCGACCGGCCTGATCGGCGAACAGCTCGACCTGGACAAGATCACCGCGGGCATCTGGGACGCCACCCTCGCCCTGCGCACGGACGACTCGACGTCCGCCGAAGCGGGCCTGTCCGCCGCCCGGGCCATCATGACGACCGACACCACCCCGAAGCAGTCAGCAGTGACCGCGCCGGCCGGCTGGTCGATCGGCGGGATGGCCAAGGGCGCAGGCATGCTCGCCCCCGGCCTCGCGACAATGCTCGTCGTGATCACGACCGACGCCGTCCTCGACTCCGCTCAGCTCGACAGGGCGCTCCGGGTCGCGACCCGGATCACTTTCGACCGCCTCGACTCCGACGGCTGCATGTCGACCAACGACACCGTGAGCCTGCTCGGCTCGGGCGCGAGCGGCATCGCGCCGGACGAAGCCGAATTCGCCGCCGCGCTCACCGCGATCTGCCAGGACCTCACCCTGCAGCTCCAGGCCGACGCGGAGGGCAGCGCCCACGACGTCGCCATCACCGTGCGCAACGCCGAGACCGAAGCCGACGCCGTCACCGTCGCCCGCGCGGTGTCCCGCAGCAACTTGTTCAAGACCGCCATCTTCGGCAACGATCCGAATTGGGGCCGCGTGCTCGCCGCCGTCGGCACGACGGATGCCGCCTTCGACCCGTACAACATCGACGTCACGATCAACGGGGTGCAGGTATGCACCGCGGGGGAGCCTGACCAGCCCCGCGAACTCGTCGACCTCGCCCCCCGGTCCGTCACGGTGCTGATCACCCTGCACGCCGGGGACGCGGAAGCGACGATCTGGACCAACGACCTCACGCACGCCTACGTCGAAGAGAACAGCGCGTACTCGAGTTGACGCGTCACACGCACGGCAAGGCCTCGCACCGGCATCCGCTCGCGGACACCGGCACCGGAACGCACGCGAGCGACGCCGAGGTCGACACGACCGAGGCCGAGACGAACACCCGGGCGGAGGCCGCGGTCAAGGCCGAGACCCTGATCGAGTCGCTGCCCTGGCTCAAGCACTTCCACGACAAGATCATCGTCGTCAAGTTCGGCGGCAACGCCATGGTCAGCGAGGCGCTGCAGCGCAGCTTCGCCGAGGACATGGTCTACCTGCGTTATGCCGGCCTCCGCCCCGTCGTCGTCCACGGCGGCGGCCCGCAGATCTCGGCGATGCTCGACCGCCTCGGCATCCAGAGCGAATTCCGCGGCGGCTACCGCGTGACGACCCCCGAGGCGATGGACGTCGTGCGGATGGTGCTCACCGGCCAGATCAACCGAGAGCTCGTCAGCCACATCAACGAGCACGGCCCCCTCGCTGCCGGCCTCTCCGGCGAGGACGCCGGACTCTTCCAGGGCCGCCGCCGCGGCACCATGATCGACGGCAAGGAGGTCGACCTCGGCCTCGTCGGCGACGTGATCGGCGTCGACCCAGAGGCCGTGCATGCCCAGCTCGACGCGGGCCGCATCCCGGTGATCTCCTCGATCGCGCCAGACACGGATGTCCCAGGCCAGTCCCTGAACATCAACGCCGACGCCGCCGCCGCGTCCCTCGCCATCGCGCTCGGGGCCGAGAAGCTCGTGATCCTCACCGATGTCGCCGGGCTCTACAGCGACTGGCCGAACCGGGACTCCCTCGTCTCGATCATCGAGGTGCCCGAGCTCCGCGCCCTGCTGCCCGGCCTGGAATCCGGGATGATCCCCAAGATGACCGCCTGCCTCGACGCCGTCGAGGGCGGCGTCGCCAAGGCGGCCATCATCGACGGGCGCGTGCCGCACTCGATCCTGCTCGAGGTCTTCACCGGGAGCGGAATCGGCACAGAAGTAGTACCCCGGGCGAACTGAAGCCCGTACCGCACCAGACCACCGACACGACGGATTTGAGAATGACAGGCGAAACGATCACCGACTCACCGGCAACCTACGCAGGCACGACCGACGCGGCCACGCTCGCGGAACGCAGCGAGGGCTGGCGGGACCGATACACCGCGGCGATGATGCTCACCTTCGCGCCGCCGCGCGCGATGCTCGTCCGCGGCGCCGGCTGCTACGTCTGGGACGAGAACGGCATCGAGTACCTCGACTTCCTCGCGGGCATCGCCGTCAACTCCCTCGGGCACGCCCACCCCGAGATGGTCGCCGCCGTGTCCGCCCAGGTCGGCACCCTCGCGCACATCTCCAACTACTTCGCGTCCCCCTCGCAGATCGAGCTCGCCGAACGGCTCAAGCGCATCACCGGGGCCGGCCCGGCCGGCCGCGTCTACTTCTGCAACTCGGGCGCCGAGGCCAACGAGGCGGCCTTCAAACTCGCCCGCCTCAATATCGGGAGCGAGCCCGGTCGGCCGCGCACCCGCATCCTCTCGTTACACGAGTCCTTCCACGGCCGCACCATGGGCGCCCTCGCCCTGTCAGGCAAGCCCGCAATGCGGGCGCCGTTCCTGCCGGTGCCCGGCGGTGTTGAGCACATCCACGCGACCTTCGAGGCCCTTGAGGCCGCGATCGATGACACCGTCGCTGCCCTGTTCCTCGAGCCCGTGCAGGGGGAGGCCGGCGTCATCGACCTGCCGGACGGCTTCCTGCGCCGCGCCCGCGAGCTCTGCACCCGGCACGGGGTGCTGCTCATCCTCGACGAGGTCCAGACCGGTGCCGGACGCACCGGAGACTGGTTCGCGTACCAGCACGACGGCATCCTGCCCGATGCGATCTCGATCGCCAAGGGCATCGGCGGCGGCGTACCGATCGGCGCCCTCGTCACCTTCGGTGCGACGTCCGAGCTGTTCCAGCGCGGCCAGCACGGCTCAACGTTCGGCGGAAACCCGCTCGCGACCACGACCGCCAACACCGTGCTCGGCATCATCGAGCGGGACGGCCTCGTCGCCAACGCCGCCCGCCGCGGGGAGCAGCTCCGCGACCTGATCCTTGGTTTCGAGTCCCCGCACATCCTTGAGGTGCGTGGCCGCGGCCTGCTGCTCGGCATCGGACTCGTCGAGCCCGTGGCCCTGAAGCTCGCCGACGCAGCCCTCGAGGCCGGCCTCATCATCAACGCCGCCAACGAGTCCACCATCCGGCTCGCGCCGCCCCTCATCGTCGGCGAGGCCGAGCTGGCTGAATTCGGGCGCCGATTCGGGCTCGCCCTGGCCAGCCTCTAGGCTGAAGAACCCCCCATTCCAGCGAAAGTGACCCCGTGACCCGCCATTTCCTGCGCGACGACGACATCTCCCCGGCCGAACAAGCCGAGATCCTCGACCTGGCCGTTGAGCTCAAGCGCGACCGATTCCAGGCGAAACCCCTCGCGGGCCCCCAGACCGTGGCCGTGATCTTCGACAAGTCGTCGACCCGCACCCGGGTGTCCTTCGCCGTCGGCATCGCCGACCTCGGCGGAAGCCCGCTGATCATCAGCACCGCCAACAGCCAGCTCGGGGGTAAGGAGACCGCGGGCGACACCGCCCGCGTGCTCGAACGCCAGGTCGCCGCGATCGTCTGGCGCACCTACGGCCAGGCCGGCCTCGAGGAGATGGCCCTCGGCACCACCGTGCCCGTCGTCAACGCGCTCTCCGACGACTTCCACCCCTGCCAGCTCCTCGCCGACCTGCTCACCATCCGCGAACACCGCGGCGAGCTCGCCGGCCTCACCCTGACCTTCCTCGGCGACGGCGCCTGCAACATGGCGCACTCCTACCTCCTCGCCGGCGCGACGGCAGGCATGCACATCCGTGTCGCCTCCCCGGCCGGCTACACCCCGCAGCCGCAGGTGTTGGCGGATGCCGAGGCCATCGCCGCGACGACCGGCGGCTCGATCACGCTCTACACCGACCCCGCGGAAGCGGTCACCGGCGTCGACGTCGTCGTCACGGACACCTGGGTGTCGATGGGTTTCGAGGAGGAGAAGGCCGCACGCGTCGCCTCTCTCGGCGCGTACCGCGTCGACAGCGCGCTGCTCGCCCGCGCCAAGCCCGACGCGCTCTTCATGCACTGCCTCCCCGCCGACCGCGGTTACGAGGTCACCGCGGACGTCATCGACGGGCCGCAGAGCATCATCTGGGATGAGGCCGAGAACCGCCTGCACGCGCAGAAGGCGCTGCTGGTCTGGCTGCTCGGCCACAACACCAACCCGTAAACTGAGACTTAGTAGATATTTAGAGGGAGAACCATGGCTGAACGTGTTGTGCTCGCATACTCCGGTGGACTGGATACCTCGGTCGGCATCGGCTGGCTGAAGGATGCGACCGGCAAGGAGGTCGTAGCACTCGCCATCGACGTCGGACAGGACGGCGAAGACATGGAGGCCATCCGCCAGCGTGCGCTCGACTGCGGCGCCGTCGAGGCCATCGTCGTCGACGCGAAGGACGAATTCGCCAACGACTACATCGTCCCGGCCCTCAAGGCCAACGCGCTGTACCAGAAGCGCTACCCGCTCGTCTCCGCGCTCAGCCGCCCGTTGATCGCCAAGTACCTCGCCTCCACCGCCAAGGCGCTCGGCGCCGACAGCGTCGCCCACGGCTGCACCGGCAAGGGCAACGACCAGGTCCGGTTCGAGGCCGCCGTCGCCGCGCTCGCTCCCGACCTGATCTCCCTCGCCCCGGTCCGGGACTTCGCGCTGACCCGCGACAAGGCCATCATCTACGCCGCGGAGCACAACCTGCCGATCAAGCAGTCCGCGAAGAGCCCGTACTCGATCGACCAGAACGTCTACGGCCGCGCGGTCGAGACCGGCTTCCTCGAAGACCCGTGGAACGCGCCGATCGAGGACCTCTACACGTACACCCAGGACCCCACGGTCACGCGGGACGCGACCGAGGTCGTCATCCGCTTCGACCAGGGCGTCCCCGTCGCGATCGACGGCAAGCCCGTCACGCCTCTGCAGGCCATCGAGATCATGAACAAGCTCGCCGGCGACCAGGGAGTCGGCCGGATCGACATGGTCGAAGACCGCCTCGTCGGCATCAAGAGCCGCGAGGTCTACGAGGCCCCCGCCGGCATCGCCCTCATCGCCGCGCACGAAGAGCTCGAGAACCTGACCATCGAACGCGACCTCGCCCGCTATAAGCGCGGCGTCGAAGCCAAGTGGGCAGAACTCGTCTACGACGGGCTTTGGTTCTCCGGCCTCAAGCGTGCCCTCGACGTGTTCATCGACGAGACGCAGAAGTACGTGACCGGCGACATCCGCCTCAAGCTGCACGCCGGCACCGCGGTCGTCACCGGCCGCACGAGCCCGCAGAGCCTCTACGACTTCAACCTGGCCACCTACGACACCGGAGACACCTTCGACCAGAGCATGGCCAAGGGGTTCATCGAACTGTGGTCGCTGCCGAGCAAGATCTCCGCACGCCGCGACCTGGCCGGCAAGTAGGGTCCGGAGCATGACAGGCGATTCTCCGGTCAACCGTGCCGGTGAGGCGGGCGCCCTCTGGGGTGGCCGCTTCGCCGGGGGACCGAGCCCCGAGCTCGCACGGTTGAGCAAGTCGACCCAGTTCGACTGGCCACTCGCGCCATACGACATCCGGGGTTCCCGGGCTCACGCCCGTGCCCTGGCCGCCGCTGGTTACCTGAGCGCCGAAGAACTCGCCGCCATGATCGCCGGGCTCGACCGGCTCGACGCCGCCATCAACGATGGAAGCTTCCAGCCTGCCGAGAGCGACGAGGACGTGCACTCCGCCCTCGAACGCGGCCTGATCGACATCGTCGGCGCCCCGCTCGGCGGCAAGCTCCGCGCCGGGCGCAGCCGGAACGATCAGGTCGCCACCCTGATCCGGATGCTGCTCCGCGACAAGGCCGCGAGCATCTCCGCGCACCTGATCACGGTGATCGACGCCCTCGCCGCCCAGGCGGAGGCCAACGAGACCGCGATCATGCCCGGGCGCACCCACCTGCAGCATGCGCAGCCGGTGCTCCTCGCCCACCACCTCTTCGCGCACTGCTGGCCGCTCGTGCGCGACCTCGAACGCTTCACCGACTGGGGCAAGCGCGCGGACTACTCGCCGTACGGTTCCGGCGCCCTCGCCGGGAACACCCTCGGCCTCGACGCCCGTCTCGTCGCGACCGACCTCGGCTTCGGCCACGTCGTCGAGAACTCGATCGACGGAACCGCGAGCCGCGACCTCGTCGCCGAGTTCGCGTACATCACCGCCCAGATCGGCATAGACATCTCCCGGCTCGCCGAGGAGATCATCCTCTGGAACACCCGCGAATTCGGTTTCGTCACCCTCGACGACGCGTACTCGACCGGGTCCTCGATCATGCCGCAGAAGAAGAACCCCGACATCGCCGAACTCGCCCGTGGCAAGTCCGGTCGCATGATCGGCAACCTCACCGGCCTGCTCACGACCCTCAAGGGTCTCCCGCTCGCGTACAACCGCGACCTGCAGGAGGACAAGGAACCCGTCTTCGACTCGATCGACACCCTCGAGGTGCTCCTGCCCGCCTTCGCCGGCATGATCGCGACGCTGACCTTCCACACCGAGCGGATGGCGGAACTCGCCCCCGCGGGCTACTCCCTGGCCACCGATGTCGCCGAATGGCTCGTCAAGCAGCGTGTGTCGTTCCGGGACGCGCACGAGATCACCGGGCTCCTCGTGAAGTACGCGGAGCAGAACGAACTCGAACTCCACGAGGTCGACGATGACGCGCTCCTCACGATCTCCGCGCACCTGACCCCCGAGGTGCGCAGCGTGCTGAGCATCCACGGGTCCGTCGAGGGTCGCGACGGCCAGGGCGGCACCGCCCCGGTTCGCGTGGCCGAGCAGCGTGCCGTGCTCGTCGCCCGGGTGCGCTCGCTCGCGTCGGCACTCGCGCTCTAGCGGGCGCCACGGGTGAACGCCGCGCGGGAACTGCGACGTGACGGGCGCCGCCGGTGAGCCTTGACCGGGAGCTGCTCGCACGGCCGGCGATCGAACTCGCCCCGCTCGTGCTCGGTGCGGTTCTCCGCCACGGCGGGGTCGCGCTGCGCATCACCGAGGTCGAGGCCTACCTCGGCGACGGAACCGACCCTGGCTCGCATGCCTTCCGGGGTCGCACCCGGCGTAATGCGACCATGTACGGCCCGCCCGGGCACCTCTACGCGTATTTCAGCTATGGGATGCACGTCTGCGCGAACGTCGTCTGTTCCCCGGAGGGCGCCGCGTCAGCGCTCCTGCTCCGCGGCGGCGAGATCGTCGACGGACTGGCCGAAGCCCGGGCGCGCCGCACGACCTCGAAGACCGACGGCGATCTGGCCAGGGGACCGGCGCGGCTCACGATCGCCCTCGGCATCGGGCTCGGTGACGACGGCGCCGATCTCGGTGCCCTGCCGTTCGAGCTGACCCTGCCCGCCGTCCCCGCGTCGGCGGTGCAGTCCGGTCCGCGCACCGGCGTCAGCGGTCCCGGCGGGGGAGCGGCGTTCCCGTGGCGATTCTGGCTCCCGGGCGAGCCGACCGTGTCGCCCTACCGGCGGCATCCGCAGCTTCGAAACGAGTCGGGGGTTTGAGTCACGGACAAAACACCCTCCCGACCGCGCAGAGGGTGTTGTGTTCGTAACTCAGCGCACGCAGTCGCTCAGCTGGTCGCGATCTTCACGAGGGCGGCGCACGCGCAGGCCCAGATCAGGCTCGCGAAGGTGCCGATGATGAAGCGCTCACGGGTTTCGGCCTCGGTGAGTTCGGTGAACCGGCCGACGCCCTTGATGGCGACGACGACGGCGATCGCCTCGGGGAACCCGGCGAGGATCGCCCCCGCGACCGCGAGCCGTTCGAGGATGCCGATCATGAGGCCGCCGCGGAGCACCTCGTGCACGGCACCGGCCGCGCCGGGTGCTGCGGGCGTCGCGCCGTCGTCGACGAGGATACCGCCGTGCTGGCCGGGCCGCGCGGAATCGTGGGTGGCGAAGTCGAGTGCGAGCAGGGCCATCGGACCGCCGCCGACGACGGCGAGGGCGAGTGCGATCAGTCCGAGGATGACGCCGAAGGTGTCGCTGCCGCCCGGAGCGGGGGCCGCCGCGATCAGCAGGGCGCCGGCGAGGCCGCCCGCCGAGATGATCGCGAAGGTCTGCTTCCGCCACCGGAACGCGAGCACGGCGCAGACGAGCGATCCGATCGTCACGAGCAACAGCAGCATCCAGTACAGCGTGGCGAGGATCTGGAAGGACTGGATCGTCATCCGGCGGTGTCCGTTTCTGTCGAAGTCTGCTCGAGGTCTTCCACGAGCCTAACGAGTGCGGGGTGTGCAGCCTCCTCGACCCTCCAGAGCGAGGACTTGATCCGCTGGCTCACGGCGGCGGGCGTGATCCCGAGCCGGGCGGCGATCTCGACCTGGCTGAGCCCGTCGCGCAGCAGGTCGACCGCCGCCCAGCCCTCCGGCGACCGGCGCTGGCGGAGCAGGAGCACGGTCGCGATGAGCGCCTCGACCTCGGCGCCGGCCAGAATCGGTGCACCCGCGGGCGAGCCGGGGTGGGGGCGGGCGGCGGATGCCCCGGCCACCGTGGCCCCGGACCCGTCGGCGTCGAGGGCGAAGCGGGCATCGGCCTTCTTGGCGCGGGTCACGGCGGCCCGCGCGGCGATGAATGCCGCGCCGGAGGCCTGCCGGGTGGCGTGGGGGAGCGGCACCCGGACCGGGCCGATGCCCAGCCCGATGCTCCAGTGCCCCGACCGGTGCAGCGCGAACACGACGTCGAGCGCGGTCGCGGCGTCGGTGAGCAGCGCCTGGATCTCGTCGCCGGAGGTCTGGTCGGGCGGCAGGAGGAAGGCGGGGCCGAAGTCGGCGGCGAGGCGGGCGATCATCTCGCCGGCCCGGTCCCGGTCGTGGCGACTGTCGATCTGGTCTGCGGTGATCACGAACATGAGCGCGCCCTCCGGTGCGATTGCTGTGCAGCGAGCGAGTTGGCCCGCCTAAAGTAAGCGTACACGCTATATATATCAATATTCATTCTTCAGACTTAATTATTCACGATGAAGGCTCAGGCCTGTCCTCCCGGCCCGGCGCGGCCGCGCTGGTAATCTGGGCTGCGTGTCAGATCCCGTGATCCTCAAGCAGCAGTCCAACGACGTCACCTTCGAGAATGTCTGGGAGGAGATCTCCTGGCGTGGCCTCGTGCAGGTGTCGACCGACGAGGCCGAGCTGCGCGCGCTGCTCGCGGGGGAGCCGATCACCTTCTATTGCGGGTTCGACCCGACCGCGCCGAGCCTGCACCTCGGAAATCTCGTCCAGCTCCTGCTGATGCGCCGCCTGCAGCTCGCCGGTCACCGGCCGCTCGGCCTCGTCGGCGGTTCCACCGGTCTGATCGGCGACCCGCGGCCCACCGCGGAGCGGGTGCTGAACACCAAGGACACCGTCGGCACCTGGGTCGGTTACCTGCAGGCGCAGGTCTCGCGCTTCCTGAGTGCGGAGGGCGACAATCCCGTCACCCTCGTGAACAACCTCGACTGGACCGGTCCGCTCAGCGCGATCGACTTCCTGCGCGACATCGGCAAGTACTTCCGGGTCGGCACGATGCTCAAGAAGGATGCGGTGAGCGCGCGGCTGAACTCCGACGCCGGCATCAGCTACACCGAGTTCAGCTACCAGGTGCTGCAGGGCCTGGACTTCCTCGAGCTCTTCCGTGCGCACGGCTGCGTGCTGCAGACCGGGGGCAGTGACCAGTGGGGCAATCTCACGAGCGGGACGGACCTGATCCGCAAGGCAGAGGGTGCGAGCGTGCATGCCATCGGCACACCACTGATCACGAACAGCGACGGCACCAAGTTCGGCAAGAGTGAGGGCAACGCCGTCTGGCTCGACCCCACCCTGACGAGCCCGTACGCCTTCTACCAGTTCTGGCTCAACACCGACGACGCCGATGTGATCCTGCGCCTCAAGATCTTCACGTTCCTGACGCGGGCCGAGATCGAGGGCCTCGAGGAATCGGTTGCCACGGAACCCTTCAAACGGCTCGCCCAGCGCACCCTCGCCGTC
Source organism: Cryobacterium sp. GrIS_2_6 (assembly GCF_035984545.1). Classification (NCBI taxonomy): domain Bacteria; kingdom Bacillati; phylum Actinomycetota; class Actinomycetes; order Micrococcales; family Microbacteriaceae; genus Cryobacterium; species Cryobacterium sp. GrIS_2_6. The sequence goes on along the minus strand of NZ_JAXCHP010000001.1, from coordinate 1,946,501 downwards.
TCGGTGACGAGCCTCGTGCACGGGCGGGCGGCGACGGATGCTGCCATCCACGCCGCGCAGGCCCTCTTCGGCCAGGGTGAGCTCGCCGACCTCGACGAGGAGACCCTCGAGGCCGCCCTGCGTGAACTCCCCAACACGACAACGGCACCACACGCGCCCGTCATGCAATTGCTCGTGGACACCGGACTCACGACGAGCCTGAGCGAGGCCCGGCGCGCGATCAAGCAGGGCGGGGTGTACCTGAACAACGTCAAGGTCCTCAGCGAGGACCAGACCATCGAGGGGGCCGTGCTCCCCGGTGGTGTCGCCGTGCTCCGCCGCGGCAAGAAGACCCTGGCCGGCGTCTTCGTCGAGTAGCGTGACACGCCCGGGAGTGCATGGGTTTTGACGGGGGTGGTGGGGGCACGTACTGTCTTCACGTACCCCAAAGGTGCGGAAAAGCCGCAGTGCTTTCCGGCCTCACGTGGGACCACGGTTTTTATCTTCTTCGCCTTGTTTGTCCCCTTTGCGGGGGTAACCGGTGTGGGAGGTCTAGGCTGGTAACTCTCCTTCCTTTCGGTCGTTTGTCGGGTCGGTGTTCGGTGTTTCGAGTTCGCTTTGGCGTGCTCGGAGGGCGGGATTCACCGGATTTGACAGGGACTGATCGGATCGGTAAGTTAAACAAGTTGCCTCGGAGCGACAGCCACTGAGCCGGTTACGGTGTGGCCTGAAGCCGGGTGCGTCCGATCCTTGAGAACTCAACAGCGTGCACAATGTCAAATGCCAAAAACCTCGTGGTTTGGATCCGTTTCTAGCGGTGAAGAATCAAGAGATTCCTTTGGAAAACATTTATAACAACAAAGCAAGTCAGTAATGATTTGTTCTGTCAGTTTCAAACTTGTGTCTGGTCCGCCTATTCCGGCGGTCAGTCACACTAGATGTGCCGGGGCTTTCGGGTCTTGTGCAATCAAACATTTACGGAGAGTTTGATCCTGGCTCAGGACGAACGCTGGCGGCGTGCTTAACACATGCAAGTCGAACGATGATGGAGAGCTTGCTCTTCGGATTAGTGGCGAACGGGTGAGTAACACGTGAGCAATCTGCCCTTGACTCTGGGATAAGCGTTGGAAACGACGTCTAATACCGGATACGACCCTTGGAGGCATCTCTGGGGGTGGAAAGAATTTTGGTCAGGGATGAGCTCGCGGCCTATCAGCTAGTTGGTGAGGTAATGGCTCACCAAGGCGACGACGGGTAGCCGGCCTGAGAGGGTGACCGGCCACACTGGGACTGAGACACGGCCCAGACTCCTACGGGAGGCAGCAGTGGGGAATATTGCACAATGGGCGAAAGCCTGATGCAGCAACGCCGCGTGAGGGACGACGGCCTTCGGGTTGTAAACCTCTTTTAGTAGGGAAGAAGCGAAAGTGACGGTACCTGCAGAAAAAGCACCGGCTAACTACGTGCCAGCAGCCGCGGTAATACGTAGGGTGCAAGCGTTGTCCGGAATTATTGGGCGTAAAGAGCTCGTAGGCGGTTTGTCGCGTCTGCTGTGAAAACCCGAGGCTCAACCTCGGGCCTGCAGTGGGTACGGGCAGACTAGAGTGCGGTAGGGGAGATTGGAATTCCTGGTGTAGCGGTGGAATGCGCAGATATCAGGAGGAACACCAATGGCGAAGGCAGATCTCTGGGCCGTAACTGACGCTGAGGAGCGAAAGCATGGGGAGCGAACAGGATTAGATACCCTGGTAGTCCATGCCGTAAACGTTGGGAACTAGATGTGGGGACCATTCCACGGTCTCCGTGTCGCAGCTAACGCATTAAGTTCCCCGCCTGGGGAGTACGGCCGCAAGGCTAAAACTCAAAGGAATTGACGGGGGCCCGCACAAGCGGCGGAGCATGCGGATTAATTCGATGCAACGCGAAGAACCTTACCAAGGCTTGACATATAGAGGAAACGGCTGGAAACAGTCGCCCCGCAAGGTCTCTATACAGGTGGTGCATGGTTGTCGTCAGCTCGTGTCGTGAGATGTTGGGTTAAGTCCCGCAACGAGCGCAACCCTCGTCCTATGTTGCCAGCACGTAATGGTGGGAACTCATGGGATACTGCCGGGGTCAACTCGGAGGAAGGTGGGGATGACGTCAAATCATCATGCCCCTTATGTCTTGGGCTTCACGCATGCTACAATGGCCGGTACAAAGGGCTGCAATACCGCAAGGTGGAGCGAATCCCAAAAAGCCGGTCTCAGTTCGGATTGAGGTCTGCAACTCGACCTCATGAAGTCGGAGTCGCTAGTAATCGCAGATCAGCAACGCTGCGGTGAATACGTTCCCGGGCCTTGTACACACCGCCCGTCAAGTCATGAAAGTCGGTAACACCCGAAGCCGGTGGCCTAACCCTCACGGGAAGGAGCTGTCGAAGGTGGGATCGGTGATTAGGACTAAGTCGTAACAAGGTAGCCGTACCGGAAGGTGCGGCTGGATCACCTCCTTTCTAAGGAGCACAGCAGTGCCGTCTGTATACAGCGGAGTAACACTGCCAAGCCATACGAAGACGAATGTTTTTCGATGGCGCTCATGGGTGGAACATTGACATTGATACGAGGAGTTCGCTTCTTGATCCAGTACGCCTGGTACCGCTTGCGGTGCCTCGTTGGACAGGTCGGGTTGCGTAAGGAGACGTATATGCACGCTGTTGGGTCCTGAGGGACCGGAACGACTGGGTTTTGCCTGGTTGGACTGTTCCTCTGGACCTTTTCCTGTTCACATCAATCGTGAGCAGGTGAGGGTACCGCCCGTACTTTGAGAACTACACAGTGGACGCGAGCATCTTAAATTTGACAGTCTTCGGACTGCAAATTACAAAGATCTATTTATAGATCATTGGTCAATTTCGATCGTGAGACGAAAGTTTTACGATTCTTAATCGATTCAAAGTCATGTGATTTCAAATTTCTAAGAGCAAACGGTGAATGCCTTGGCATGTAGAGCCGAAGAAGGACGTAGTAATCTGCGATAAGCCTCGGGGAGTTGATAAACGAACTGTGATCCGAGGATGTCCGAATGGGGAAACCCCGCCAGGCCCGTGAGGTGACCTGGTGACTCCCGCCTGAATATATAGGGCGGGTAGAGGGAACGTGGGGAAGTGAAACATCTCAGTACCCACAGGAAGAGAAAACAATAGTGATTCCGTTAGTAGTGGCGAGCGAACCCGGATGAGGCTAAACCGATCATGTGTGATAGCCGGCAGGCGTTGCATGGTCGGGGTTGCGGGACTTTTCTGCTGATTCTGCCGAACAGTGAGGGTTAGAGCGTTGTATAGACGAACAGGATTGAAAGCCTGGTCATAGAGGGTGCGAACCCCGTAGTCGAAATGCAGTAATCGCCCGAAGAGTATCCCAAGTAGCACGGGGCCCGAGAAATCCCGTGTGAATCTGTCAGGACCACCTGATAAGCCTAAATACTCCTACATGACCGATAGTGAACAAGTACCGTGAGGGAAAGGTGAAAAGTACCCCGGGAGGGGAGTGAAATAGTACCTGAAACCGTTTGCTTACAAACCGTTGGAGCCAGTCTGATTCTGGTGACAGCGTGCCTTTTGAAGAATGAGCCTGCGAGTTAGTGATATGTGGCGAGCTTAACCCGAGAGGGGAATGCGTAGCGAAAGCGAGTCTGAATAGGGCGATTCAGTCGCATGTCCTAGACCCGAAGCGAAGTGATCTATCCATGGCCAGGTTGAAGCGACGGTAAGACGTCGTGGAGGACCGAACCCACTTCAGTTGAAAATGGAGGGGATGAGCTGTGGATAGGGGTGAAAGGCCAATCAAACTTCGTGATAGCTGGTTCTCTCCGAAATGCATTTAGGTGCAGCGTTGCGTGTTTCTTGCCGGAGGTAGAGCTACTGGATGGCCGATGGGGCCTAAAAGCTTACTGACGTCAGCCAAACTCCGAATGCCGGTAAGTGAGAGCGCAGCAGTGAGACGGTGGGGGATAAGCTTCATCGTCGAGAGGGAAACAACCCAGACCACCAACTAAGGTCCCAAAGCGCGTGCTAAGTGGGAAAGGATGTGGAGTTGCACAGACAACCAGGAGGTTGGCTTAGAAGCAGCCACCCTTGAAAGAGTGCGTAATAGCTCACTGGTCAAGTGATTCCGCGCCGACAATGTAACGGGGCTCAAGCACGCCACCGAAGTTGTGGCATTGATATTTTTGGTAAGCCGCACACTTGTTGTGTTGGTTCAGCCGTGTTGATGGGTAGGAGAGCGTCGTGTGGCCAGCGAAGCGGCGGTGTAAACCAGCCGTGGAGGCTACACGAGTGAGAATGCAGGCATGAGTAGCGAAAGACGGGTGAGAAACCCGTCCTCCGAAAGATCAAGGTTTCCAGGGCCAGGCTAATCCGCCCTGGGTAAGTCGGGACCTAAGGCGAGGCCGACAGGCGTAGTCGATGGACAACGGGTTTATATTCCCGTACTGGCGAAAAACCGTCCAAGCTAATCCAGTAATGCTAAGCATCTGAATCCTCTAGATGGATCCCTTCGGGGTGAAGCGTGAGGCCTAGCGTGCGACCCTATGCTGGTGCGGTTAGCGTATTAACAGGTGTGACGCAGGAAGGTAGCTGAGCCGGGCGATGGTTGTCCCGGTCTAAGGATGTAGGCCGAGAGATAGGCAAATCCGTCTCTCATATAAGGCTGAGACCCGATGGGTAGCCCGTAAGGGCGAAATCAGTGATCCTATGCTGCCAAGAAAAGCATCGACGCGAGGTTTTAGTCACCCGTACCCCAAACCGACTCAGGTGATCAGGTAGAGAATACTAAGGAGATCGAGAGAATCGTGGTTAAGGAACTCGGCAAAATGCCCCCGTAACTTCGGGAGAAGGGGGGCCGGAGGCGTGAAGGGATTTACTCCTGGAGCGTTCGAAGGCCGCAGAGACCAGTGGGAAGCGACTGTTTACTAAAAACACAGGTCCGTGCCAAGTCGCAAGACGATGTATACGGACTGACGCCTGCCCGGTGCTGGAAGGTTAAGAGGAACGGTTAGCCGCAAGGCGAAGCTGAGAATTTAAGCCCCAGTAAACGGCGGTGGTAACTATAACCATCCTAAGGTAGCGAAATTCCTTGTCGGGTAAGTTCCGACCTGCACGAATGGCGTAACGACTTCCCAGCTGTCTCAACCGCGAACTCGGCGAAATTGCATTACGAGTAAAGATGCTCGTTACGCGCAGCAGGACGGAAAGACCCCGTGACCTTTACTACAGCTTGGTATTGGTGTTCGGTGTGGCTTGTGTAGGATAGGTGGGAGACTGTGAAGCTTGGACGCTAGTTCAGGTGGAGTCAACGTTGAAATACCACTCTGGTCATATTGGATATCTAACTTCGAACCGTGATCCGGTTCAGGGACAGTGCCTGGTGGGTAGTTTAACTGGGGCGGTTGCCTCCTAAAAAGTAACGGAGGCGCCCAAAGGTTCCCTCAACCTGGTTGGCAATCAGGTGTCGAGTGTAAGTGCACAAGGGAGCTTGACTGTGAGACTGACAAGTCGAGCAGGGACGAAAGTCGGGACTAGTGATCCGGCAGTGGCTTGTGGAAGCGCTGTCGCTCAACGGATAAAAGGTACCTCGGGGATAACAGGCTGATCTTGCCCAAGAGTCCATATCGACGGCATGGTTTGGCACCTCGATGTCGGCTCGTCGCATCCTGGGGCTGGAGTAGGTCCCAAGGGTTGGGCTGTTCGCCCATTAAAGCGGTACGCGAGCTGGGTTTAGAACGTCGTGAGACAGTTCGGTCCCTATCCGCTGCGCGCGCAGGAAATTTGAGAAGATCTATCCCTAGTACGAGAGGACCGGGATGGACGAACCTCTGGTGTGTCAGTTGTTCCGCCAGGAGCACCGCTGATTAGCTACGTTCGGAACGGATAACCGCTGAAAGCATCTAAGCGGGAAGCCGGCTTCGAGATGAAATTTCCATCCCTTCGGGGGAGAGGCTCGCAGCTAGACTACTGCGTTGATAGGCCGGATGTGGAAGAGGGGACTAAAGACCCTTGGAGCTGACCGGTACTAATAAGCCAATAATTTGATAACACACCAGTTTGAATAAGCTGCAAGCGTCCACTATGTGGTTCTCGACGTACGGTCGAGAACAACCCCGGCATAACAGCCGGGATCTATAACTGAAAAATATAGAATCGATCCATCGAAAGATGTTTCGGCGGCTATAGCGAGAGGGAAACGCCCGGTCACATTCCGAACCCGGAAGCTAAGACTCTCAGCGCCGATGGTACTGCAGGGGGGACCCTGTGGGAGAGTAGGACACCGCCGGACTTAACTTAGAAACACCAGAAATACACAAAAAGGCCACCTAACGGGTGGCCATTTTGCGTTAAGCCGTAGGCTTGATGAGTCTGCCTTCGAGGCAACCAATTACACAGGAGACACAGTGAGCCCTTCAGGAACTAACGGTAATGACGCACGCGACGGCGGACGCCCGCCCGGGGCTCGCGGCAACAACGGCTCCGGCGGCTATCAGGGCCGCTCCGATCGCCCCCAGCGTGACGGTGAGCGTCCTCCCTATAAGGGCAACTCCGACCGTCCTCAGCGTGACGGCGAACGTCCCCCTTACCGTGGCACGAACGACCGTTCGCAGGGTGGCGAACGTGCACCGTACCGCGGAAACAATGACCGTCCCCAGGGCGACCGCCCCCAGTACGGCGACCGTCCCGCCTATCGCGGCAACACCGACCGCCCGCAGAGCGGCGAGCGTGCCCCGTACCGCGGGAACAGCGAGCGTCCCCAGGGCGATCGTCCCCAGTACCGTGCCAACAGCGACCGTCCGCAGCGCGACGGCGATCGTCCTCCGTACCGCGGCAACAACGAGCGTCCGCAGAGTGGCGAGCGTGCCCCCTACCGTGGCAATTCCGATCGTCCGCAGCGTGATGGTGAGCGTCCCCCCTACCGCGGGAACTCCGACCGTCCCCAGGGCGACCGCGCTCCGTACCGTGGCAACTCCGATCGCCCGCAGTCCGGTGAGCGTGCTCCCTATCGTGGCAATTCCGATCGCCCGCAGCGCGATGGTGAGCGTCCTCCCTACCGTGGCAACTCCGATCGTCCGCAGTCGGGCGAGCGTGCCCCCTACCGTGGCAACTCCGACCGCCCGCAGTCCGGTGAGCGTGCCCCGTACCGTGGCAACACTGAGCGCCCGCAGCGTGATGGTGAGCGTCCTCCGTACCGCGGAAACTCCGAGCGTCCGCAGTCGGGCGAGCGCGCCCCCTACCGTGGCAACTCCGATCGTCCGCAGGGCGGCGCCGAGCGCAAGCCCTGGTCGAAGGACGCACCCCGCACCGACCGCCCGCAGCGCGACGGCGAACGTCCCGCGTACCGCGGCAACTCCGATCGTCCCCAGACCGGCGAGCGCAAGCCGTGGTCCAAAGACGCACCGCGCACCGAGCGTCCGCAGTCGGGCGGCGATCGCAAGCCCTGGGCGAACGCGACCCAGCGCGGCGGTTCGGCCACCCGCGCCGGAGCACCGCGCGGCGACGCCGGCAAGAAGCTCTGGACCCGCGACGGCGTCCCCGCCCGCGGCGACCGCGATGCCCGCGCCGTCGAAGAGGAAATGACCGAAGAGCAGCGGATGCAGCGCGAGCTGCGTTCGGTGCGCCCACGCCACGACGACCCCGAGCTCCCCGACGACATCTCGTCTGCCGACCTCGACCGGATCGCGCGGAACGAACTCAAGACCCTGACCAAGGACAACGCCGAGGCCGTCGGCGCCCACCTCGCCATGGCCGCCCGGGTCATCGACGAAGACCCCGAGCTCGCCCACCGTCACGTGATGAGCGCCGCCCGCCGGGCCGGCCGTATCGCGGTCGTGCGGGAGAGCCTCGCGATCACCGCGTACGCCACGGGCGACTTCGCCCTTGCCCTGCGCGAACTGCGCACCTACCGCCGCATCTCCGGGTCGAACTCGCAGCTCCCGCTCATGGTCGACAGCGAACGCGGCGTCGGTCGCCCGGACCGCGCCCTCGAGCTCGGCCGTTCCGTCGACCGCTCCACCCTGCCCGCCGGCGTCCAGGTCGCCCTGGCGATCGCGATGTCCGGTGCCCGTCTCGACCTCGGGGAGACCGAGGCCGCCCTGGCTGAGCTCGACATCCCGCAGCTCGACCCGTTGACCGCGTTCTCCTACAGCGCAGAGCTGTTCTCCGCCTACGCCGAGGTGCTCGAGGAACTCGGCCGCACCGACGAGGCCGCGCAGTGGAATGAGCGCGCCGACCGCGCGGATGCCGCCCAGGCATCCGCCGCCGACATCGACGAAACGATCGAGATCCTCGAGATCGACGAAGAGGACGCTGACGACGAGTACTTCGACGTCGACGATGCGAGCGACGACGACGACGACGACGATGCGAGCGACGACGACGACGACGATGCGAGCGACGACGACGACGACGACGGTGACGAGCCCGAGACCGACGAGCCCGCCGCCGAAATCGACGAGGTCGATGAGATCGACGAGATCGACGTCGCCGACGAGACCATCGACGTGGTGCTGCCGGACTCCGAAGTGGACCCGGCGACGGGAACCGACGAGGAGTCCGATGCTCAGGCGCCGACGCATGAGTGAAACGGCGACGCCGCTCACCGGCGTCGACGTGGTGCTCGCTGACCTCGACGGAGTCGTGTACCAGGGACCGCACGCGATCCCGTTCGCGATCGAGAGCCTGAACAAGGCCGCGGAGACCGTGCGGGTCGGCTACCTCACCAACAACGCCTCCCGCACCGACCAGACCGTCGCCGACCACCTCACCGAACTCGGGCTGCACGCCCGCGCCGAGGACATCGTCACCTCACCGCAGGCCGCCGTCCGGCTGCTCGCCCAGGAGGTGCCCGCCGGCGCGCGCATCCTCGTCATCGGGGGAGCCGGCCTCGTGAAGGAGGTCGAGAAGGGTGGATTCGAGATCACCCGCTCCGCCGACGACCACCCCGCAGCCGTGATCCAGGGCTTCACGCCCGAACTCGGCTGGAAGGACCTCGCCGAGGCGGCTTTCGCCCTGCACCCGAACGAGGACGGCGTCGAGATCCCCTGGGTCGCGACGAACACCGACTGGACGATCCCCGTCGCCCGCGGCATCGCGCCCGGCAACGGCACTCTCGTCGCCGCCGTGCACAGCGCGGTCGGTCGGCTCCCGATCGTGGCGGGCAAGCCGGAGGTCGCGATCTTCGACGAGGCCATGAGCCGTTTCCAGGCGAAGCACGCGCTCTTCATCGGCGACCGGCTCGACACCGACATCCTCGGCGCCAACCGGGCGGGCATTCCCGCGGTGCTCGTGCTCACCGGCATCGACAAGGCCAAGCAGGCCCTCGCCGCCGCCGAGAAGGAGCGCCCGCGCTTCATCCTCGACGACCTGCGCCAGTTGCACGAGCCCTACCCGGAGACCGTGTTCTCCAAGGACCGCGCCACCGCGACCGTCGCAGGCGCGAGCGTGCGCATCACTGGTGCCGACGTCGAGATGGTCGCGGAGGGCGACGGCGGGATCAACCTGCTCCGCGCCGCGTGCGCCGTGATCTGGGCGTCCGGCCGGCCCGTCTACGGGCTGAATGTTCCGGAGCGACTGTATCTCAGACGGTAACGTGGAGAGGGTGCAGCAGAACCCAGCGGACATCCCCCAGGGCGGCAGCCCCGACAATGTGACCATGGCGGACGAACTCCTGTCCCGGCTCGGAGACATCGGCGACCTGCCCCTCGAAGACCGCGCGGCTGCCTACGCGCAGCTGCACGAAGAGCTGCGCACGCATCTCGAGGGCGGCGACAGTGCACCCCGGTCCTGAGGCGAACGCGGACGCCGGGGCGGACTCCGTGTCCGAGGCTGAGCTTGTTTCCGAGCGGATGCCCGACCAGCGCCTCGACACGGCCCTCGCCGACCGAGGGCTCGTGCGTTCGCGCACGGTAGCGGCGCAGGTGATCGCCGGTGGCCTCGTGACGGTCGACGGCCAACCCGTCGTCAAGGCGTCCACCAAGGTGCGCGCCGACCAGGTGCTCTTCGTTGCCCCGACCGACCATTACGTCAGCCGCGGCGCCCACAAACTCATCGCGGCGCTCGATGCGTTCGACATTCCCGTCGCGGGCCGGACCGTGCTCGACGCGGGCGCCTCGACGGGCGGCTTCAGCCAGGTGCTCCTCGAACGCGGCGCCGCACAGGTGCTCGCCGTCGACGTCGGCCACGGCCAGCTCGCCCCCGAACTCGCCCACGAATCGCGCCTCGCGGCCGTCGAGGGGTTCAACCTGCGCTACGCGACGCCGGAAACGCTCGCCGCGGCATCCGGTGTCGACACCCGCCCCGACCTCGTCGTCGGCGACCTGTCGTTCATCTCCCTCCCGACCGTGATGCCTGCCCTTGTGGCGACGGCAGCGGAGGGCGCCGATTTCGTGCTGCTGATCAAGCCGCAGTTCGAGGTCGGCAAGGAGAGCATCCGCGAGGGCGTGGTGCACCGTCCGGCCCTGCGCGCCGACGCGATCGCCGGCGTGCTCTGGGCGGGCTGGGACCTCGGCCTCCGCACAAACGGCCTGATCGCATCCCCGATCGTGGGAGCCGCGGGCAATCGGGAGTATCTGTGCTGGATGAGCGCGCGGGTGGGCAGCAATCCGACAGAATGGATCGACCGCACAACGGCACTGGTGGGAGCGTGACGAGATGACTGCATCACCCCGGCACATCCTTGTCGTCGCGCATACCGGGCGCACGGACTCGCTCCGGGCCGCCGTGACCGTCTGCCAGCAGCTCCTCGCCTCCGACGCGACCCCCGTGCTCGCGCCCACCGAACTCACCGACATCCTCGCCGCCTGCCCCGAGCTCGACGGCCGTCTCGCCATCCTCGGCGAAACCGTGCAGGCGACCGAGCTCGAGCTCGTCATCGTCCTCGGCGGGGACGGCACCATCCTGCGCGCCGCCGAGGTCGTGCGTGGCTGCTCGGCGCCCCTGCTCGGCATCAACCTCGGCCACGTGGGCTTCCTCGCCGAGAGCGAACGCGATGACCTCGGTGAAGCCGTGCGCCGCGCCCTGCTCCGCGACTACCTCGTCGAGGAGCGCATGGCCCTCGCCGTCCGGGTCAAACTCGGCGACGAGGTCATCTACGAAACCTGGGCCCTCAACGAGGCAACGGTCGAAAAGGCGAGCCGTGAGCGGATGCTCGAAGTCGTCGTCGAGGTCGACGGCCGGCCGCTCTCCTCCTTCGGCTGCGACGGCATCGTGATGTCCACCCCGACCGGATCGACCGCGTACGCCTTCTCGGCGGGCGGCCCGATCGTCTGGCCGAGCCTCGACGCGCTCCTGCTCGTCCCGCTCAGCGCCCACGCGCTCTTCTCCCGCCCGCTCGTCGTTGGGCCGGACTCGTCGCTCGCCGTCGAGGTGCTCGCGCACTACGGCGGAGCCGCGGTGCTCTGCGCAGACGGCCGCCGGGTGCACGACCTGCCCGCCGGATCCCGCGTGATCGTTCGCCGCTCCCCGGTGCCGGTGCGCCTCGCCCGCCTGCACTCCGGCCCGTTCACCGACCGCCTGGTGAACAAGTTCAACCTGCCCGTCACGGGCTGGCGCGGACCGGTCGGACGTGAGTGAGCGCCGCGTGAGTGAGCGCCCCGTGAGCGAGTCCTGGGCGCCTCGCGCGAATGAGCCGCGCGTGACCAGGCCCGTCGCGGGGGAGGCCCGCTCGTGATCGAGGAACTCGTCATCCGCGACCTCGGCGTGATCAAGGAAGCCACCCTCCCGCTCGGCCCCGGCTTCACCGCCGTCACCGGCGAGACCGGCGCGGGCAAGACCATGGTCGTCACCGCACTCGGCCTGCTCCTCGGTGCCCGCGCAGACCCCGGCCTCGTGCGCCACGGCGCGCAGCAGACCTGGGTCGAGGGCCGCTGGCAGGTGGACGCCGACGGCACCGTCGCCGGCCGCGTGCGCGACGCTGGGGGAGACCTCGACGGCCCGGACCTCATCCTCAGCCGTTCGGTCTCGGCGGAGGGCCGCAGCCGCGCCATCGTCGGCGGCCGCAGCGCCCCCGCGAGCGTGCTCGGCGACCTCGGCGGCGACCTCGTCGTCGTGCACGGACAGTCAGACCAGGTCCGGCTCCGTTCCGCCGGAGCCCAGCGCGCCGCCCTCGACCGTTTCGCCGGCCCCGAACTCGGCCCGGTGCTCGCCGACTTCGAGACCCACTACCACCGCTGGCAGGACGACCGCGCGGAACTGGCCCGCCTCGTCACCGAACAGGACGAGCGCACGAGCGAGGCCGCCGACCTCCGCGCCGCCATCGACGAGATCGAGGCGATCGCCCCGCAGGCGGCCGAAGACGACGACCTCGCCGCCCGCGCCGAACGGCTCGGCAACCTCGAGGAACTCCGGCTCGCTGCCGCACAGTCCCGCGAGCTCCTCTCCGCGGAAGAGAACCCCGACGGGCTGCCGGATGCCGTCACCCTGCTCGACGCCGCCCGCCGGCAACTCGAACGGGCCGGCGACCATGACCCGGCCCTGTCTGAGCTCGCCCAGAGCCTCGCGAACGCCGGCTTCCTGGTGGCGGATGTCGCCGCGCAGCTTTCGAGCTACCTCGCCGGCCTCGACGCCGACGGTGCCAGGGAGCTCGAGATTGTGCAGGAACGCCGGGCCGTGCTGACCGGCCTGGCCCGCAAGTACGCCGGCGGCCTCGACGAGGCGATCGCCTTCCTCGACACCGGCAGCGCCCGCCTGCTCGAACTCGACGGGGACACCGACCGGATCGAGCAGCTCCGCGCCGACACCGAAGCCGAGCTGCTCGTCGTCGAGACGCTCGCGGACAAGCTCACCGGCATCCGCACCACGGCGGCCGCAGCCCTCGGCACCGCCGTCACCGCCGAGCTCAGCGCCCTGGCGATGCCCGACGCCGCCCTCGTCGTCGAGGTCGACAGCGGGGGAGAGCTCAGCATGCACGGCCGCGACCAGGTCGGCATCCTGCTGCGCCCGCACGCGGGCGCCGAACCGCGCACCCTCGCCCGCGGCGCCTCCGGCGGCGAACTGTCCCGGGTGATGCTCGCCATCGAAGTCGTGATCAACGCGACAGACCCGGTTCCGACCTTCGTCTTCGACGAGGTCGACGCCGGCGTCGGCGGCGCGGCCGCGATCGAGATCGGCAGAAGGCTCGCCCGGCTTGCCGAAACCGCCCAGGTCATCGTGGTGACCCACCTCGCCCAGGTCGCGGCCTTCGCGGGCAACCACCTGAGCGTCGTCAAGGACAGCGACGGTTCCGTCACCGAGTCGAGTGTTCGCCAGCTGACCGGCGACGATCGCGCCGCCGAAATGGCCCGGCTTTTGTCCGGCCTGCCCGACTCCGTGAGCGGCCTCGAACACGCCCGCGAACTGATGAACCTCGCGAGCACTGGCGGATCCACGAAGATCCGATGATAGAGTCGAAGCCCGTGGTGGAAAATAGAAACGCGGACAATTCAGACGGCACGACCAAGCACATCTTTGTGACTGGTGGTGTCGTTTCTTCATTAGGCAAGGGCCTGACGGCGGCAAGCCTCGGCAATCTCCTGACGGCCAGCGGCTTACGCGTGGTCATGCAGAAGCTCGACCCCTACCTCAACGTGGACCCGGGAACGATGAACCCGTTCCAGCACGGTGAGGTCTTCGTCACGGACGACGGCGCGGAGACCGACCTCGACATCGGCCACTACGAACGCTTCCTCGACATCAACCTCGACCAGGCCGCGAACGTCACGACCGGCCAGGTCTACTCGCAGGTGATCGCGAAGGAACGCCGTGGCGAGTACCTCGGCGACACCGTGCAGGTCATCCCGCACATCACCGACGAGATCAAGCGCCGGATGCGCCTGCAGGCGAGCGACACCCCCAAGCCCGACGTGATCATCTCCGAAATCGGCGGCACCGTCGGCGACATCGAATCCCAGCCGTTCCTCGAGGCCGCCCGCCAGGTGCGCCACGAACTCGGCCGCCAGAACGTGTTCTTCGTGCACGTCTCCCTCGTGCCGTTCCTCGGTGCGGCCGGTGAGCAGAAGACCAAGCCCACCCAGCACTCCGTCGCCGCGCTCCGCTCGATCGGTATCCAGCCCGACGCGCTCGTGCTGCGCAGCGACCGTCCCGTCTCCGACGCCAACAAGCGCAAGATCGCGCTGATGTGCGACGTCGACGAAGACGCCGTCGTCAACGCGCTCGACGTTCCGAGCATCTACGAGATCCCGACCATGCTGCACGACCAGGGCCTCGACCGCTACATCACGAACGCCCTCGGCCTCTCCGCCAAGCCGGTCGACTGGACCGGGTGGCAGAAGGTGCTCGACGCCGTGCGCGAGCCCAAGCACGAGGTCACGATCGGCCTCGTCGGCAAGTACATCGACCTGCCCGACGCCTACCTTTCCGTCACCGAAGCCCTCCGCGCCGGCGGCTTCGCCCACAAGACCAAGGTCCAGGTCCGCTGGATCGCCTCCGACGAGTGCGAGACCGACGAGGGCGCCACCCGCCTGCTCGGCGAGCTCGACGGCATCTGCGTTCCCGGCGGCTTCGGCGTGCGCGGCATCGAGGGCAAGCTCGGGGCTCTCCGCTTCGCCCGCGAGAACGGCATCCCCGTGCTCGGCCTCTGCCTCGGCCTGCAGTGCATGGTCATCGAATACGCCCGCAACAAGGCCGGCCTCACCGGGGCGTCCTCCTCCGAGTTCGACCCGGACACCGAGTTCCCCGTGATAGCGACCATGGAAGAGCAGGTCGAGATCATCGCAGGCGGCGACCTCGGCGGCACCATGCGCCTCGGCCTCTACCCGGCCGACCTCGCCGCTGGCTCCCTCGTCGCCGAGCTCTACGGGGCCCCCTCGGCCTCTGAACGCCACCGTCACCGCTACGAGGTCAACAACGCGTTCCGCGAGCAGATCGCGGATGCCGGCATGTGGTTCTCCGGGACCTCTCCCGACGGCCACCTCGTCGAGTACGTCGAGCTGCCGCGTGCAGAGCACCCGTTCTATGTCGGCACCCAGGCGCACCCGGAGCTCCGCTCGCGCCCGAGCCACGCGCATCCGCTCTTCCGCGGCCTGATCGGCGCCGCACTCGACCGCCAGCAGGCCAGTCGCCTGTTCGAGGTCAACGAAGGCACCGACACGGGCGACGAGACCGTCGACGTCGCTGCCGTCGTCGGCGCCGAGGCCTGAGCCGTGACTGAGCTCCTCGAAGACGAGGTCGCCTCCGCGGCGGTCTCCGAGTCCGATGTGGTCTTCGCCGGCCACGTCTGGGACATCCGCAAGGACACCTTCCGCTACGGCGACTCCGACATCGTGCGCGACTACGTCGACCACACCGGTGCCGTCGCCGTCTTCGCCCTCGACGAGGCCGACCGGGTGCTGCTGATCAAGCAGTACCGGCACCCCGTCGGCATGCGCGAGTGGGAGCTGCCCGCCGGACTCCTCGACGAGGCCAACGAGCATCCGGTCGAGGCGGCCAAGCGCGAACTGGGCGAGGAAACCGACTACGTCGCCGCCGAGTGGCACGTTCTGAGCGAGTTCTACACCTCGCCGGGCGGCAGCAACGAGGCCTTGCGCGTCTACCTGGCCCGCGGCCTCACCGCCGCGCCCGAGGTCTTCAACCGCACCGAAGAGGAAGCCGACATGGAGATCCGCTGGGTCCCCTTCGCCGACTGCCTCGACGCCGTGCTCGCACGCCGGGTGCAGAACCCCGCGCTCGTGATCTCGGTGCTCGCCGCGTTCGCCGCAAAGGAACGCAACTGGAGCACCCTCGGCGCCGCAGACCTGCCCTGGCCGCGGCACCCGAACAATTGGAATCACACCGGCCGATGACGGTCGCGGCGGCGGTCGAAGCGTTCCTGCGGCACGTCGCGATCGAGCGCGGGCTCAGCGCGAACACCGTCGCCGCCTACCGGCGCGACCTCGTGGTCTACGCCGGTTGGCTCGAGGCCGAGGGCCTCACCGAACCCGGTCAGGTCATCGCGCTGCACGTCTCCGCGTTCGTGCGGCATCTCGCCACCCGAGCCGAGTCGCCGCTCACGGCCGCGTCGATCGCCCGGATGCTGTCGACCGTGCGCGGACTGCACCGGTTCCTGCTCGAGGAATCCCTCGTCGACGCGGACGTCGCCCACGACGTGAAACCGCCGAAGCTCGCGACCCGGCTGCCCAAAGCCATCAGCATCGAACAGGTGACCCTTCTGCTCGCCGCGACCGACGGCGAGGACGTTCACCAGCTGCGCGACAAGGCGCTCCTCGAACTTCTCTACGCGACCGGCGCCCGCATCTCCGAGGCCGTCGACCTCAACGTCGACGACGTGCTCGACCTCGACGTCGTACGGCTCACCGGCAAGGGCGACAAGCAACGCCTGGTTCCGGTCGGCAGCTTCGCCCGTGCGGCCGTTGAGGCCTACCTGGTGCGGGGGAGGCCCCTGCTCTCCGCGCGCGGCCCTGCGACCCCGGCGCTCTTCCTCGGCCTGCGCGGCCGGCGCCTCGGCCGCCAGAACGCCTGGCTCCTGATCCGCGCCGCCGCCGAGCGCGCCGGCCTCGAGGGCCACGTCTCGCCGCACACCCTCCGGCACTCCTTCGCGACGCACCTCCTCGCCGGCGGCGCCGACGTGCGCGTCGTGCAGGAACTCCTCGGCCACTCCTCCGTCTCGACGACCCAGCTGTATACCCTGGTCACGGCGGACACCCTTCGCGACATGTACACCACGGCGCACCCGCGCGCCCGCTGAGCCCGCTGAATCATCTGAATCCGCGGCATCCGCAGCATCAGGCGGATGCGGAACCGCGGCTTCCCGGCGATCCTTGCGGAAGGGCGCCGATCGGCTCGCTACACTCGACTGAGTGATGGGTGCAGGACGGAACGAGGACACCGGAGTGAAGCGCGAAAAAGCTGACCGGACACTACTCCCCGGATTCGAGGACGTGGTCGTCGGTGCGACCGGACGGCCGAAACACGAATTCGACGAACCCGCGCCGCTGAAAAGCCACGGCCCCGCGCGCATCATCTCGCTTTGCAACCAGAAGGGCGGCGTCGGCAAGACGACGACCACCATCAACCTGGGTGCCGCACTCGCCGGCTACGGCCGCCGCGTGCTCGCGATCGACTTCGACCCCCAGGGCGCACTCTCCGCGGGCCTCGGCATTCCCACGCACGACCTGCCGACCGTCTACGACCTGCTGCTCGGCAACAAGTACACCCCGGCCGAGGTCATCCAGAAGACCGCCGTCGAGAACCTCGACATCATGCCCGCAAACATCGACCTCTCCGCCGCCGAGGTGCACCTCGTCAACGAGGTGGCCCGCGAGCAGATCCTCGCCCGGGTGCTCCGCAAGGTCTCCGCCGATTACGACGTCATCCTGATCGACTGCCAGCCCTCGCTCGGTATCCTCACCGTCAACGCCCTGACCGCGAGCCACGGCGTGCTCATCCCGCTCGAGTGCGAATTCTTCGCCCTGCGCGGCGTCGCCCTCCTGATCGAGACCATCGACAAGGTGCGCGACCGCCTCAACCCCGCGATCGAACTCGACGGCATCCTCGCGACCATGTTCGACTCGCGCACCCTGCACTCCCGCGAGGTCCTCGAGCGCGTCGTCGACGCCTTCGGCGACAGCGTGCTCGAAACCGTCATCGGCCGCACGGTGAAGTTTCCAGACGCGAGCGTTGCCGGGGTGCCGATCACCGAGTTCGCGCCGGAACACGCGGCCGCCAAGGCCTACCGCCAGGCGGCGCGGGAACTGATCCAGCGTGGCGCTGTCGCCTGACACCGTCCCCTCGCGGACATTCTCCGTCGCCCTGGGCAACTTCGAGGGCCCGTTCGACCTGCTGCTCTCCCTGATCGGCAAGCACGAACTCGACATCACCGAGGTGTCGCTCAGCCGCGTCACCGACGAGTTCATCGCCCACCTCAAGGGGCTCGACCAGGCCGAGGAACTCGACCAGGCGAGCGAATTCCTCGTCGTCGCCGCGACCCTGCTCGACCTCAAGGTTGCCGGGCTCCTGCCGCAGGGCGAGCTCGTCGACGCCGAGGATGCCGCGCTGCTCGAGGCCAGGGACCTGCTCTTCGCGCGGCTCCTGCAGTACCGCGCCTTCAAGACCGCCTCGGCCTGGTTCCTCGGCCGGATCGAGGTCGAGTCCGGCCGGCACGTGCGTTCCGTGCGCCTCGAGGACAAGTTCCGGCAGCAGACCCCGGAACTGGTCTGGACGCTCTCCCTCGCCGACTTCGCCGCCCTCGCCACCCGGGCGCTCACCCCGCGGGAGGTACCCACCGTGGGGCTGGACCACCTGCACGCGCCGCTGGTCAGCATCCGTGAGCAGGCGGCCTGGCTCGTCGGGATGCTGCGCTCGGGCGACACGCTCACCTTCCGTGAACTCATCGCCGACGTCGAACTGACCGGCGTGATCATCGCGCGATTCCTCGCCGTGCTCGAGCTCTACCGGCGCGGCTTCCTCTCCTTCGACCAGCTCGAACCCCTCGGCGACCTCAGCCTGCACTGGAGTGCCGCGTCCTCTCCGGACGAGTCCTGGTCGGACGACACCCTCGCGAACCTCGGAGCGGACTATGACAACTGACACCCTGGCCGGCCCCGGCGCGACCCGTACGCCCAGCGCAGCGCCTGCACCCGGCAGCGCACTTGCGGTCGAGGCCGCCGCCCTCGACCGCTCCCTCGAGGCGATCCTGATGGTCGCCGACGAACCGCAGAGCCTGCTGCACCTCGGCACCGCGCTCCGCAGGCCGTTGAGCGACGTGCGTCGCTCGATCGCCCGGCTCGTTTCCGACTTCGACGGCACGGCCGGTACCGTGCGCCGCGGCTTCGAGTTGCGCGAGGTCGCCGGCGGCTGGCGCATCTACGTGCGACCGGAACACGACGCCGCCGTCGCCGACTTCGTGCTCACCCAGAACCCGAGCAAACTGTCTCAGGCGGCCCTCGAGACCCTCGCGGTGATCGCATATAAGCAACCGATCAGTCGCGGGGCGGTAGCCTCAATCAGGGCCGTTAACGTGGACTCGGTCGTACGCACCCTCGTGGGGCGCGGCCTGATCACCGAGGTCTTCACCGATAGTGAGACCGGTGCGATCAACTACGGCACCACGAACTTGCTGCTCACACAGCTGGGAATCAACTCGCTCGACGAGTTGCCCTACTTATCGCCCCTGCTCGCAGACGGCGCAAATGGATTTGAGGATTCACCATGACAATCGACCCCCAGGGCACGCCCACCAACCCGGAAGCCGCCGCGGACGGCGTGCGCCTGCAGAAGGTGATGGCCTCGGCCGGTGTCGCCTCCCGCCGGGTCTCCGAAGACCTGATCGCCGCGGGCCGGGTGCGCGTGAACGGCAAGGTCGTCACCGAACTCGGACGCCGCATCCACCCGGACCACGACCAGATCATGGTCGACAACGTCGCCATCCAGCTCGACACCAGCCGCCGCTACGTGATGCTCAACAAGCCCGTCGGCGTCGTCTCGTCGATGCAGGACGAGAGCGGCCGCCCCGACCTGCGCGAATTCACCGAGCAGTTCGAGGAGCGCCTCTTCAACGTCGGCCGCCTCGACGCGATGACGAGCGGCCTGCTCATCCTGACCAACGACGGCGACCTCGCCCACATCCTCGCGCACCCCTCCTTCGGCGTGATGAAGACCTATATCGCCAAGGTCGAGGGCCGCGTCACCGCGCAGACCATCCAGTTGCTGCAGACGGGCATCGAGCTCGACGACGGCCCGATCAACGCCGACAAGGCCCGGATCCTGACGAGCCCTCCCGGCGACGGCTTCAGCCTCGTCGAGCTCACCCTGCACTCCGGGCGCAACCGGATCGTGCGCCGGATGATGGAGGCCGTCGGCCACCCGGTCGTCGACCTCGTCCGCCGCCAGTTCGGGCCCCTGCACCTCGGCACCCTGCGGGCCGGTGACCTGCGCGACTTGACTAAGGTTGAACTCGGTCAGCTGCTCACGATTTCGCGGGCGGACACCGAATACTAGAGGCACAACACGCACGAAGTCAGGAGACACCCGTGGTCGAAAGTCGCCTGATCGGGCCCGTGCGCGTCGTCGGCACCGGGCTGCTCGGCACGAGCATCGGCCTCGGCCTCCGCGCGCGCGGCATCGAGGTCATCCTCGCCGACGCCTCGCCGACGAACCTCAGCATCGCGATCGACTACGGCGCCGGCCGGGCGGCCCTGACCGGCGACCGGCCGCAGCTCATCGTCGTGTGCGTGCCGCCGGACGTGACCGCCGAGATCGTCGCCCGCGAACTCGAGTCCTTCCCCGACGCCATCGTGACGGATGTCGCGAGCGTCAAGCTCGCGCCCCTCGCCGAACTGCGTGCGTGCGGCGCCGACATCTCCCGCTACATCGGCTCGCACCCCCTCGCCGGCCGCGAACGCGGAGGACCCCTCGCGGGACGCGCCGACCTCTTCCTCGGCCGGCCCTGGGTCGTCGCCGCCCACGACGGCATCAGCTACCAGCAGGCCACCGCGATCGACGACCTCATCCTCGACCTCGGCGCGACCCTCGTGGAGATGAGCCCGGAGGACCACGACCGCGGCGTCGCCCTCGTCTCCCACGTGCCCCAGGTCGTGTCGACCCTGATGGCCCGGCGTCTCACGGATGCCCCCGCCGCGTCCCTCAACCTCGCCGGCCAGGGCCTCCGCGATGTGACCCGCGTCGCCGCGAGCGACCCCGAACTGTGGGTGCAGATCCTCGGCGCGAACGCCGCCCCGGTGCGCGAGATCCTCACCGCGTACCGCGACGACCTCGACCGCTTCATCACCGCCCTCGCCGACCCGGCGGCCCCCGGCGCCCGCCGCCGCGTCGCCGAAGAACTCGCCGGCGGCAACGCCGGCGTCTCCCGGCTGCCCGGCAAGCACGGCCACGACCGCCGCTTCGTCTCCCTGACCGTCATGGTCGACGACAAGCCCGGCCAGATCGCCCGGCTCCTCAACGAGATCGGCGCCCTCGGCGTCAACGTCGAAGACCTCCGGCTCGAGCACTCACCCGGCGCGGAACTCGGCCTCGCCGAGATCTCCGTGCTCCCAGAGGCCGTCACCCGCCTCACCGAAGAGCTGGCCGCACGCGGCTGGCGGATTGCCGGCTAGCACATGACTGCATCCACGCATCCGCTCGTCGTCGCCATCGACGGACCGGCCGGAAGCGGCAAGTCGAGCGTCAGCCGCGCCGTCGCCCGCCGCCTCGGCTTCGGCTACCTCGACACCGGCGCCGCCTACCGCGCCCTCGCCTGGTTCGTGCGTGACCGCGCCATCGACCCCGCAGACACGGATGCCGTCATCGGCGCCCTGCCCGGCTTCGACTATGCGATCGGCACAGACCCCGACGACCCGGCCGTGAGCGTCGGCGCGGACGACGTCACCGAGGCCATCCGGGAGCCGGCCGTCTCGGCGATCGTGAGCGCCGTCGCCCGCATCCCCGCCGTGCGCGCCCACCTCACCTCGCTGTTCCGCAGCATCGCAGCGGGCGTCGACCGGCCAGGGATCGTGGTCGAAGGCCGGGACATCACGACCGTCGTCGCACCGGAGGCGGAGGTCCGGATCCTGCTCACGGCATCCGAACAAGCTAGAATGGCTAGGCGCTCTGCGGAAATATCGACTCAATCGGCTCAAACCGTGGCAGATCAGTTGCGATCGAGGGATCGCGCCGACTCACAGGTCGTCGAATTCATGAGCGCCGCAGACGGTGTGAACACCGTCGACTCCACCCATCTCGACTTCGAACAGACCATTGGCGCGGTCATCGAGGTCATCAACACACGTACCGCGAGGACCTCGCATGACTAACGAATACGACGAAACACTTCCCGATCTCGACCCCGACCTCGGGGCAAGACTGGACGACATCGACGACGACCTGGCGACACAGCGCGCCGCCGCCCTCCGCACCGGGCTCAACGACTACGACCTCGACGACGAGGACTTCGACGTCCTCGACTCGGTGACGGATGACCCCGACGCGATCACCTACCTCCCGGCCCTGCCGGTCATCGCCATCGTCGGCCGCCCGAACGTGGGCAAGTCGGCGCTCGTCAACCGCATCCTCGGCCGCCGTGAGGCCGTCGTGGAGAACACCCCCGGCGTCACCCGCGACCGCGTCACCTATAAGGGCGAATGGCACGAACGCAAGTTCAGCATCGTCGACACCGGCGGCTGGGAGCCCGACGCCAAGGGCATCGACGCCTCCGTCGCCATGCAGGCCGAACTCGCCATCGAGTTGTGCGACGTCGTCATGTTCGTCGTCGACTCCAACGTGGGCCCGACCTCGACCGACGAAGCCGTCGTGCGCCTGCTCCGCAAGGCCGGCAAGCCGGTCTTCCTCGTCGCCAACAAGGTCGACGACGTGCGCCAGGAGCCCGAATCGGCCAACCTGTGGTCGCTCGGCCTCGGCCAGCCGTGGCCCGTCTCGGCCCTGCACGGCCGCGGCGTCGCCGACCTGCTCGACGCGATCCTCGAGAAGCTCCCCGAGATCTCCGCCGTCGCCAAGCAGGAAGTCGGCGGCCCCCGCCGCGTCGCCATCCTCGGCCGCCCGAACGTCGGCAAGTCCAGCCTCCTGAACAAGGTCGTCGGCGAAGAGCGCGTTGTCGTCAACGAGCTCGCCGGCACCACCCGCGACCCGGTCGACGAGCAGGTCGAGCTCGGCGGCAAGGTCTGGCGCTTCGTCGACACCGCCGGCATCCGCCGTCGCGTGCACCTCTCCCAGGGCGCCGACTTCTACGCCTCGCTGCGCACGAGCGCCGCGCTCGAAAAGGCCGAGGTCGCCGTCGTGCTCATCGACGTGACCGAGGTCATCTCCGAGCAGGACGTGCGCGTCATCGACCTCGTCCTCGAATCCGGCCGCGCCCTCGTGCTCGCCTTCAACAAGTGGGACCAGATCGACGACGACCGTCGCCGCTACCTCGAGCGCGAGATCGAACTCGACCTCGCCCACGTGGCATGGGCCCCCCGCGTAAACATCTCGGCCAAGACCGGCCGCCACATGGAGAAGCTCGTCCCCGCCCTCGAGGTTGCCCTCGAGTCGTGGGACACCCGCGTCGCCACCGGCAAGTTCAACGCCTTCCTGGCCGAACTCGCCGCCGAGCACCCGCACCCCGTGCGCAGTGGCAAGCAGCCGCGCATCCTGTTCGGCACCCAGGCCTCGAGCCGCCCGCCGACCTTCGTCATCTTCACCACCGGGTTCCTCGACCCGGGCTACCGTCGCTTCATCCAGCGTCGCCTCCGCGAGGTCTATGGCTTCGAGGGCAGCCCGATCAACATCAGCATGCGCGTCCGCGAGAAGCGCAAGCGCTAAGCAGTCGTTCCAGGCGCGACCTGACGCATGCGTCGCCATTCCCCCCGCGGGGAGGCGACGCATCCGTCGTTTAAGCGCTCATTTCGGTTGTCGTGTCGACAGGCGGCAGCGGATGCGCTTCGCCCCGAAGCGGGGACTGTCGCCCACCCGGCGCCTGCTCTACATTCGGGCTAGCGCCCTTGCGGCGCCACACGTGTCGGATCCCCGCCCGAATCGGGGATTTCGTCATTCAAGCCTTACCCGAGGATTATCCATGCATACGAAGTTCCCTGCTTCGCTGAGCCGAAAACGTTTCGCCGCACGAACGGTGCCGACCGCGGCACCACTCGCGTCGACCGCACCACCGGATGCCCGCATCGCGCCGCCCGACGTCCGATCATCGCGCCGAAGCGTCTCCGAGATCGCCTGCGGTCGCGCCGCCATCTTCGCCGTGGCGGTCTGCTGGGCTGCCCTGCTCGCCGTCGTCATCCTCCGGCAGACGGGAATCGACGACGCGCCCTGGTCGATCCTCGACCGCGCGCTGTCCGTGGCCGGCGCGACCCTGTGTGTGATCGCGCTCCTCTGCTACCTCGCTGCACGCCAGGGCGCCCTGATCCGGCTGAACGAGCACGTTCGGGTTCCGCGCAGGGAACTTGAGCGTCACTTCACCGCACGCCAGGAGGCCCTGACCGTACTCGTCGCCGCTGGCGACAGCGCGGGTGCCAGAACGGGGTCGCACGCCCTGCGCGCGTCGCTCTGGTCCGCCGCCCTGCAGGAATACCCGACCCTTCGGGTCGTGCTGCTGCTCGACGCCACCTCAGAGCCGAGCGCTCAGGCCGAGGCCCTGATGATCGTTCGCCGGCTTACCGATGCCCTGGCCGAACCACGCGCCCGGTTCGAGGATGCCCTGTTCGTGCTGGAGCTCGAACTCGCCTGGGACCACGACGCGACCGACGTCCACGAGGTGGCCGAAGACCTCATCGACGGCCTCGCCGCCGACTACCGCTGGGCCGTCGCCTGGCTGGCCCGGCAACGCCTCGATGAGGCCGTCACCGACCCGTCGAGCGCCGTCTTCAGCACGCACATCCTCGGCGGTCCCGCCGCCGCCTTCGCCAGCATCGCGGCGGACCTCGACCGGGCCATCTCCGAGCACATCCCGCAGACCCCCGAGCGGATGCTGCGCCTCCAGCGCCGCCTCGCCTGGACGTTCTCCGCCGAACTGGACATCTTCGACGGCAGCCTCGCCGGCTACGTGGACCAGATCGGTGCCACTTCCACCGCTGATGTCTCCGAGACCGACTACCTGCTCACCCTCGGGCCGGACGCCCAGCTCCTCAGCGACTACGGCCTGCGCTCGATCTACTTCCTGGACGAACCGGAGCACCGCGGTGTCGCCGTGGTCCAGACCCCGTCGTTCCCGCAGGGCGGCCAGTGCACCGGGCGATTCTTCCCGGGGATCCGCAGCCTCCTGCACCGCGGTGCGTCCCGGTATGGGGCCTCCTTCTGGGTCGGGTCCACCGCGCTCATCCGCACGAGTGCCCTCGGCGACTTCCGTGGCGGTCGGGCCGGGGGAGTGGCGGCCCTGCCCACCGAAGCGGATGCCCCCCGCGGCGTGGCCGCGCCGGCCCGCGCCGCGTCCGGGCCGGCCTCACCGGCCTCACCGTCCGCACCCGGCTCGGTCTCCGCGGTCGACCTGGGCGTGCACGGCTGGACTCTCGCGAATTTTCCGGAGCGCCTCAGCTTCAGCCCCCCGGCCCCCGGATTCGGTTCGGTCATCGTGCAACACCGCCGTCCGCTCCTCGGCGACGCCGTTCTGCTGCCCCGGATATGGCGGCAGCTGCGCCGTGAGTTCAGGGCCGGGCGGTCCGCTGGCGGGAGCCGTCGTTCGCCCCGGTGGGCGCCGCGCTGAGGGACGGGCGCCGCCGGGCATCCGTTGTGCGCACAAGAGGTCGCCGGAGGCGGTAAGCTTTCTAAGTTGTCTCCTGCAGAATGCGCTTCTCGAAGTGTGTTGGCGGAGGGTGACGGGCTGTAGCGCAGCTTGGTAGCGCACCTGACTGGGGGTCAGGGGGTCGCAGGTTCAAATCCTGTCAGCCCGACATTTAGCCCCGGAATCACGCGGAAGTAGCGTGGTCCGGGGCTTTGTCATTTCCCCCGCAGTCATGATTTAGTCATGATGACTGGCCTCCTTCACCCCGTGACCTGAAGAATCTGAAGCAATTTGGGAAGCCGCGATGTTGACTCGACGATCGACGATCGACGATCGTCGAGTGCTTCTGAGTCCGGCGAAGGACGACATCCAAAATCAGCGAGGTTGCTGCCAGCGACTTCGCAGATAGGCCGTGAAGTGGCGGCGTCTTCCGGCGCGTGGCATGCAAAGATGACACCACTCAGAACGCACTGTACGGAGTGATGGGCAGGAAGCAAACGTACTGCCAGGTCGTCGTCAATGAAGACGCACGGGCAGACGAAGTGATCGCATTGTTGACGGGAGTCGTTGGGTGAAAGGTAATCAGGTCGTCATTTTGGTTGTGGTCCGCTTCGGCTTGCTCGTGGGCGCGGTCGCAACATTCATTCTTGGCATGTCCTTACCTCGCGCAGTGGGCGATCCACTAGTCATCGCCTCGTTCATTTTGACTGCGTTGTACTTGTACTTCTGGTTTCGCGTGCGATGGCTGATCAAGAAATACCTCAAGAAGATTGCTGCGGACCAGCAGAATGGAGCAGCGGATGGGACTGAGGGTCAGTCGTTGGGCACCTAAGCTTTCGCCGGTGCCCGACCTCATCACTAGGAGGTTCTGACGCGCCCAAGGCGGCGGCACGAGCGAGTTCGACGGCGTCCGACACCACGTCGAGGCGATCGGGCCACAGGTGGGCATAGACGTCGAGAGTTTCCGTGGCGCGTGCGTGCCCGAGCTGCAGTTGGACGACCTTCACGTCGGCTCCGCTTGCAATCATCATCGACGCGGCAGCGTGGCGGAGATCATGCGGGGTCGGCTTCTTGGACTCCAGACCAGCTAGAGTGACGGCTTTGGCCCAGACTCGCCCTCGCCAGTTCGACTCGTGTATGTCGCCGCCTCGGGCCGCACGAAAGACAAACGCGTCAGGCGGCTGGCCCTCAACCAGTGGCCGCAGCTCGGCGACCAGCAACCCGGGCAGCGACACAGTGCGCGCCTTGCCCGACTTCGGGGTGCCGAGGTAGCGGGTTGCGCCCTGAGACCAGGTCTGCATGATCGTGGCGCGACGGGCATCGAGATCAAGCTTGCCAACCTGAAGTGCGAGGGCTTCGTTGATCCGGAGGCCGACATAACCAAGCGTGAGGACCAAGGCGCGATCGGTCTGGTCCTCCGTGAGACGCTTGGCTGATGCCGCCAGGCGCTCGACTTCAGCGTGGCCCAGAATCACCATCGGTTTCTTCGTCGCCTTCGGTCGATCGACGCCGTCGACCGGGTTTGCCGTCGTCCAGTGGTGCCGCATTGCGTATTTAAAGATCGATCCGGTGAGGATGACGATGCCTTTGATTGAGGCGCTGAGTCCATCGGGCGATGGCCCCCGAAGGCAATAATCACTGGCCCCCAAACCCGCAAATAACAGAACATAAGCAGTACGCGCGCGCGAACGAGACCTGTGGACAACTCTCGACAACGGAGCCGGGCGGGGAAGAGTCCACTGGTCTGGGGTCGACGACGGCGACATACACTGAGATCGCCAAATGCAATAGAGGGGTATTGGCAGACCACGGGGGACAAAGATGAGCAGTGAGTCCGCACGGCTACTGCCAGGACGAACCGCATACGCATATGGGGAGATCAGCCTTCGGCTGACCATTTTTATGGTGGTCCCGATGTTCGCGGCTCTCGGTTCGGCTGTGCTGGCGTTCGCTGGTCGCGTGGACAAGTCGGTTCTCGTCACGCTGCTGGGGTTTTGGGGCGCGTACGTCTTTGGATCCCTCTTCGCTGTGGGAATCCCCTTCTATCGGAAAAACAATCGTGAAATCCGGTCGGGATACACGACCCTGTTCAACGCATATCAGCAGCTCGAGCAGCGCGATCCCGAAACGGGCGATGTGATCCGTGCGGCCAGCGATCCTTATCCGCAGGTGCGATCGCTGAAGGCGCTACGCAAGTGGCAGGGGGCAATCGTGGCACCGCCAAGAGTGTGGACTAAGCGGAATGCAGCGTTCGCTGCGACCCTTGGAGTCGCAGTCACCGGTGCTGCATTTGTTCTTCTGCAGTCGAGCCGACTGGTCGCGCAGGCTTCTGATGGTTCGAAAACAGCAGTCCTTCCCGGCTATTCTTTGCTTGGCGTGACCGTTCTCAGCGTAGTTGTGTGGCTGACCGTCCGCGGTGTGTGGATCAGTCGAAGGAAGTCCACCCTGGCTGCGCTCGGTGCCCAATTCCCGAACGCACTGATTTGCGACGCATTCCCTACGCTGTCCTTCGTGCCTGGTCCAAAGATGGAGACGACCGACAAACTCATTGCGCGGTCGAAGTCCACTACTTTGGCTCTCGTCGCTAGCGACACAGGAGTGACCTTTGTGGAGCGGATCGAGTCCGAACCGGTGACGGTGGGCTGGAACGAGGTAGCAGAATGCACGGTCGGTTGGGTCGAGGCTGGGATGAGATCGTTGCCCGCTTTGGTGATTCGGGTGAGCAGTAGCTCGATCCAGGGAGGCCGGGCGACGCTCGTATTGCGGACGCCCCGCGGAGGAGGAATGTTTCCGGCGAGTCGGCACTATGTTGCCGAAATCGCAAGGCGTCTTGAAGGCCTTCGTCTTAAGCCTGGAACGGATTCGCGCTGAAGTGTTGGGGGCTCTGGTGAAGCGGCCCGCGTGCAGATCGTAGGGTATGGAATACCTGACCAAAAGAACTATTTAGTGGCGAGTCACGCCGGTTACCGCGACGATGGCCCTGCGTTCGTTGGGCCATCCGATCCAGCCTCGAAGCTCGAATTGGTACTCGTTTCCCGATCGGATGGACTCACCGAGGGTTTCCGCTTCCTTCTCGCTGAGCGCGCCTCCGCCGGTGACTTGCAGGGGCCCGCAGGTGGTGTCAACGTCGTAGACCACGCCCAGGAAGCCGGATTTCCATAGGTGTCGTGGTGCGACGTTGCGTTCACGGTGCAGGTTGCAGCGGAAGAGTCTTTCCACCAGATCCCGGCCGCCACTCCATAGGTCATCAGCATGAATGACATTCCGAAAGCAAAGATGGCGAGACTGATGAGCGCGAACCGTTTTACCCGTCGGTCTCGCGCGCTGACAGGGCGCTGAGTGCGGTGTGGGGAGCTCGCGGGGAGCGGGATCGAATCGAATCGTGCCTGGATTCGATCCGCCAGCGATCTACGCTTCCCCATCTGCGCAGCATACCGGCGACCGTCGAATGGCTCAGCGTGTCGCTCTGGCGCCTCGCTTCGGCGCCGGATGCGATAAGAGAACGGGATGGTCGTTGGTCCGGGCGCGCAATAGGTGGGGCCGCCGTGTCGCTCGGGATCATTTCGGCGATGACTGACAAGATTGCACCGCGCTGAGCAGGAGTGGCGATATTCGAGCTCGAGGGGGACGCAGTGGCGGAACATGAACCGTGGTTTGGTCCGAAGAAACTGGGTGGCGGATGGGGTCCGCGAACGTGGCAGGGCTGGCTGATCGTTGCCGTGTTCACGATCGCGGTGGTTGTGATCACGGTCATTGCGACGGCGCATACTGGCTGACGACGTGGCTTGGCCCGCTGACAATTCAGTTTGGCCGGCCGACGTGACGGGCAACGAGTCGCAATCGGGAGGGAAACGAACGGCATGCCGTATGTGAAGCGTCGATGGTTCTGGTGGGACGGCTTGCTCGCGCTTGGTGTCATCCTTGTGGGCGGTCGACTCATATTGGCGGCCGCATCGGGTCCGCCACCCACTGGGGCAGACGTGCTTATTCCAGTCGCCATCATCGGCGGCTTCACAGTCGCAATGGTTGTGCTCTACGTGGTCCTCGTTAGAGCAATGGGCACCCGACGGCAAGACGCGGCCACTCTCGCAGCGATCCAGGCCAGCGAGCCCGACGCCCTGGTCGTCTACGTCGCCCAGACAGCAGACTCGAGGAAGGCCCTCGAGACTCCTGGTGGGGAGGTCGTCTTCGAATGGGCTGCCGCTCTTGGCGTGACCTCAACGGGCATCAGCGTTTGGCAGTCCTCACGAGAGGGGAACAGCGTCCGACTCTTCGACCTCCGCTGGAGCGACGTCAGAGACATTCGTCTCGTGATGACGGCGATCTTCAGCAGCACGACGCCCACCCTCCAGCTGTCGTTCGACACAAGGGGAGACCATTCTGTGGTCGTCCCGCTTATCGTCCGACGCGGATTCGGTTCAGTGATTGGGCTCGGGCATGGCCGGCACATAGAAACAATCGAAGCGAAGGTCCAAGGCCTGCGCGGCTCGACGGAGTAGGCATTCGCCGGGAGTACTCGCGCCAGCCACGGTGTCGGCGTTGTCAGGACGAGCGGGCCTTCAGAATGTCGCGGCGGCGTGCGCGCATTCGTCTGGCCGGTCGTTTACCCCGTCATCGAGAGCGAATAGGTAAACGACTACCCGAGGGCACTCTTTTCCTGTCCCACCGCCACCCCCTCGCTGCGCTCGCTTCCCAACCCCCCCCCACACTCAACGGCATTGTGTGGGGGGTTGGGAAGCAAAGGGGAGGTGGTGGGACAGGGAAAGAGTCAGAGGTAGATGAAAGAAATATGAATGAAAGAAAAAGAAAAAACAAAGAGAAAAAACATGAAGAAAAAACGGGTGAGCGGCTGAAGTTGTGAGGGACGGGGAGCGGTGGCGAGTAGCCCTTGTTGGTACCTTCAGTCCACGTAGTTGGTACCCCTCGTTCTGGGTAGTTGGTACGGCCTGACCTTTTCCGATTCTCTAGTCGAAGCGGGGGCACAACGGTGTCGCTGCTTCGATGAGACGGAGGCAGTATGGCCAACTACCGGAAGATCATGGAGCTCGTGCTCCAGGGGCGCAGCTACAACGAGATCGTCGAGATCGTCGGGTGCTCCCGGCGCGACATCTCGGCGGTGAAGAAGACCATCACCGCTCGCAGCATCACGGCGGGGTCGGCGGAATCGATGACCGACACCGACATTCAGGCGCTCTTCCCCGACGGGCGTAAACGGGTCTCTGACGAGTACGAGGCCCCGGACTTTCCCGCCGTGCTGCGGTCGATGAAAGCCAACCGGCACTTCACCCTGCAGCAGAGCTGGCGCAAGTATGTCGGTGTCAGCGGGCAGAGCAAGAAGTATGGGTATGCGCAGTACTGCCACCTGTTCGGTGAGCACCTGCGGACCAATGACCTGGTCGCGACGCTGCAGCACGAGCCCGGCCGGGCGATGCTCATCGACTGGGCCGGCGACACCATCGACCTGGCGGACGCGGTCACCGGTGAGACCACCCGCGCCTATCTGTTCCTGGCGGTGCTGCCGTTTTCCGGGGCGCTGTTCTGCCACGCGACGACGAACATGAAGTCCGAGGCCTGGCTTGACGCCCACGTGAGGGCGTTCTCTTTCTTCGGCGGCGTCCCGCAGATCCTCGTCCCGGACAATCCCACCACCGCGACCCACCGGCGCACCCAGGGAGACACGGAACGGATCGTCAACGCCCGCTACCAGCAGCTCGCCGACCACTACGGCACCGCGGTCGTTCCCGCCCGAGTTCGCCGCCCGCGTGACAAGGCGGCCGTGGAATCGGCGGTGAACGTCGTGAACAAACGCGTCATCGGCTACCTCGCCGAGGATGTCTTCACCACCCTCGGCGAGTTGAACGCCGAGATCGCAGTGCGGGTGAAGGAGATCAACCATGACATCCGCCGGGCGAACGACACCACCCGGTGGGAGGTATTTCAGGCCGAGGAAGCCGCCCAGCTGGGCCCACTGCCGGGCGACCGGTTCGAGGAAGTGGAGTGGAAAGAACTCAAGGCCGGCCGCAACTACCACCTCAGCTGCGACGGGCAGCACTACTCCGTCCCGTTCAAGATGGCGGGCCGGCTGCTGCGGGTGAGGCTGACGTCATCACGGGTGACAGTGTTCGACGGTCAGGACATCGTCTCCGAACACGCCCGCAAGCTCGGCCGGAAGGGCCAGTACTCCACCCTCCCCGAGCATGTCCCGACCCAGCACCGCGACATCGAGGGGCTGTGGTCCCGGCGCTGGTTCGTGGACCGCGCCCGCTCCTTCGGCCCGGCGACAGTGACGGTCATCGAGCAGGTCCTCGACCGGCAGAAGATCGAGGCGCAGGGGTATCTGGACTGCCAGAACATCCTCGAGGGCCTCGGCAAAAGGAACCGGGGGCGGCTGGAAGCGACCTGCCAGGAGCTGATCAACCAGCGCGGCCACGCCACGTATTCGACGCTGAAGCGGATGATGGCCGCGATCGACAGCGACCGCAAACGGCCCGGCCCGCTCATCCCCGCGGCCTCGACACGGAAACCGGCCAGCACCGTCGCGTTCCGCGACACCCTTCTGGACGTCTATGTCCGCGACGCCTCCCACTACGCCCGCGGAACGGAAGAACTCTGATGTTCACCAGCATCGACTACGACAAATTCCGGGCCCTGAGGGTCACCCACGTCGCGACCCGGTTCGAGGAACTCATCCGGGACGAGACCAACGACACCCTCACCCCGGAACAGCTGTTTCTGACCGCGATCGACTACGCGCTCGAGCAGCGACGACACAGCCGGATCGAGAAACTCATCCGGCAGGCGAAGTTCCCGATCCCGAACGCGTCGGTCGCTGAGCTCGACTACCGCGAAGGCCGTGGCATCACCCCGGTCCGGATGCGCCGATACGCGGCTCATTCCTGGCGGGCCGATCCGACGAACCTGCTCATCATCTCGCCCAGCGGCGGCGGCAAGAGCTATCTCGCCTGCGCGATCGGGATCGCCGCCTGCCTGAACGAGCACACCGTCACCTACGCACGGATGGACGACCTCGCCCGGCGCCTGATCATCAGCCGAGGCGATGGCATCGCCCACCAGCGACTGCTCAACGAGCTCTCCGACGTCGACCTGCTCATCATCGACGACTTCCTCACCGTCGGCATCGACAGCGACGCCGCCAGCGACCTGTTCGCGGTGCTGGCGAACAGGGAGCACCGCCTACCGACCGTGATCGCCTCCCAGTCCGGGCCGGCCTACTGGGTCGAGGCCCTCCCGGATCGAGTGGCGGCGGACTCGATCGTGAACCGGCTCGCGAACCATTCCCGCACCATCAACCTGGGCCGCGTCGACATGCGCAAGCTACGCGACGACACCGCCCGCGCCAACAAGGAACACTGGGAATAGGACTCACCGGGGCGGTGCTGGCAGCGGCGGTCAACGACCCGCTGCCAGTACCACCTCGCCAGAAAACCAGTACCACCTGAGTGGACTAGAGGTTCCAACTACGACTACTCGCCAAGCGGCATGGTGCAGGTGACAGAGCGTGATCTGGCGATGATCCACTGGCCTGGCACGGTGCGTCTGGCTGAGGTCGATGCGATCCGGTGGCACTGGGCGCGATGCTGGGTTCAGCGGAGCCGATCAGCACGAGGAAGGCCCAACACTGGATCATGCGGATGGTCGAGGCCGGTCTCGTTGCCCGGGCAAGGCCGACATTCCACGGTGCGTCGATCGTCTGGGCGACGCACGACGCGGTCGGGAGACAGCCGCCAAACCTGTTCCGGCAAACCACGCGGCACGAGGTCGCCGTCGCGACGGTATCGGCCCGATATCTCGCTCTCGGCTACACCTGGCAGCGCGACCGACGGCCAGTCGGCATGCTCGACCACCAGGCCGACGGCGTTGCAAACTATGGCGATAGTGTGGAGCTCGTCGAAGTCGAGCTGACGGCGAAGTCCGCGTCGCGGTACAAACTGATCCACGAGAATCACTCGAGGCGCCTCACTCAGGATGGGATATCGAAGGTCACCTACTACTGCACCGCGGATTCCGACCGAATCGTGAACCGGGAAGCGGATAAATTCATCTTCCGCACCGAACGACCGCGACTTATTTCAACCGTTGCTTTCGATAGGCGCGGGCATTGGCTCGCTCAGGAACTTGACCGTTCCGTGAGCAGCTCACCCTTGTCGCAGCCCGTGACTTCGACAACTCACTTGATTTCGGGGTGATGCCCAAGCAGGCGAGATCGGATCGGGCACGCGCCTGGGGAATGGGCTTTGCCATCACTTCCAACCCCACCCGGCTCAGGCCTGTTCGTCGACAGAGCGAATGTGTGTGTGTCGTCGTGCTCGCCGTAAAGTGCATTTCCGACACTGACGACGGTTTCAGACGTCAATACATTTCTGTCCAGCCACTGCTCAAAGAGGCGCGGATATTGCATCGGCGCCCTTCGATCGGTGGGGAATCCTGCGGTCGCGAGGTCCTTTCGCACATCCCGGCCGAAGGCGTACAACCCGTAAAATCCGACCGCCGTAGTCCCCATGAATAGGACGACGATGGTGATTAGCGCGATGGGCACGAACGGGCTGTCGCGGAATCCCATGGCCAAGAACGGCATCAAGAACAACCCGAACACATAACTTAGGATTGATTATGTGAATCGCTTCCGAACTGGCACGAAGACGCGGGCATAGCCGGCACCAATCAGCGGCGCCCACGTCTTCCACGTTTGTGTCTGTTCTACCGAGGTAGCCATAGTGCCTCCGATTTTGGTGTCCTGCGTCCAGAGTCTATGAGCCATCACGGGAAAGGCCCGTACGGTTCCGCCTTTCGACTGGCATCGATTCAAGTTTTGCGAAGTGCTCTGCATAGACGTCCAGGGCGTGTCGATTCAAAGTGCCCTCAGTACTCGAGACTCGGATGCTGATGTCTCCGTCAGGCGCCCTGTGCGGATGGAATCCAGTATGTGCACGTGGCGACACATGGTCGGTCTAGGGCACCTTGGAAATATCTGGACCCGATCAGGGCAAATTTGTCATGAATCGGCCGCTGATGACATTCAATAGTCAAGGGGGTGGTTATGGAGACTGTGGGGGAGTCCGACCGGGTGCTGTTGCACCAATCGGTAAAGGGGGATCGCCGCGCGTTCGGGCTGCTGTTCGACCGGCATGCGCGGGCGGTCACCCGGTACGCGTGGGCACTCGTCTCCGATCGGATGGACGTTCAGGAGATCGTGCAGGACACCTTCGTGACGGCGTGGGCCAAGGCCGCGTCGGTGACGATCGCCGAGTCCTCTGCGCTGCCGTGGTTGCTCGTCACCTGCCGAAATCACGCACTGAACCTGCGCCGCAAGAAAGCGACCCACCACACTGAGGCGCTCCCCGAGGGCCTGGCGGATGTCGCGGCGAACGAAGACCATGCTCTCGCGGCCCGGCGCTTGAAGTGGGTACTCGCGGAGATCGAGGCGCTCGATGACCTCGACCGGCGTATCTGTGAGCTCTGCCTGATCGAGGGCCGCTCCTATGCGGAGGCGGCCGCGCTCGTAGGCGCAAGCGTAGGAGCGGTCAGCAAACGACTCGAGCGAGCACGAACCCGACTCAGAACGGCGGTGAGCAGTCATGACCAGTGAACCCGGCATCCGTCGCGCGCACCCGGAGGAACCGCCCGTCGGTGCAGAGCTCGACGCGTTCGTCGCCGAGATGAAGACTGAGGTTCTCGCGCGCATCGCGCGTCGGCCCCGCAGGCGATTCGGTCTCGGTCGCGGCGGCACGATCGCCGTGATCGTCACGCTGCTCGGTTTGGGTACCGCGGCGGGCACGGCGGTCGCGACCGGTGTGCTCAATACCGGTGAGCCGAGCTCCGGGCCGGCCACCATCCCCCTCACGGTCCCCGACTTCCCCGCCAACGCCCTGCGAGTCACGTTCACCACGTTGTCCGCGGGCAGCTTCACCCTGACCGTCCCGGGAGTGCAAGGGGCGGAGATGACGATGAAGTACCAGGATGGGTCCGGCGCAGGCCTCACGACCCAGACGGCCGAATTCCCGCTGGTCGACGCGGCGGTACCGAGGGAACTCGTGATCACGGCGACCCCTGGTGGCAAGTATGCGGTGGACGCCAGCTACGTCAACCACGTCCCCGCCGACTTTCCCACCAACGGCCGGGGCCAGACATTCGGCACGCCCGGACCTGAAGCCACGAACTTGCCCGACCTGCTCTACGCAGTCGGCGACGATAACGGCGAGCCGGTGAACGGGTATGTGGTGCGAACGACACTCACCTCGATCCCGAGGGACCTCAGAGGTGCGGCCGTGCTCGACTGGCTCATCGCCTTCCGGGCCAGGTACCCCACAGGCCAACCCTTCCCGCTTTACGGCAGCGACGGAACCACTGTCCTCGGCACCTTCCGCCTCTATCTCTGACAGGAGATCATCGTGACTACGCCACACACCGCACCGGCACGACGCCCGCTGCGAGCCGCCGGGAAGGGCCTCGCGCTTGCCCTGGCCATCCTGCTTCTGAGCGGATGCGCCGCCGCACCACTTGCCGCTCCACTTGCCGCACCGTCGGCCACGTCCATCCCGGCGCCCACCCCGCCGGTGATGACCGCAACCGCACGGCAGGAGCTGGCCGATCAGGCCCAAACAGCCTTACGCGACGGATTCGTCGCCAGCTATCCCGACGTGGCCGTGCCGACGGCAACGCGGGAACGATTCGTCAGCCTGGAGGAACTGCCGCCGGTGATCGCGGCCTGCCTGACCGCAGCAGGAGTCCCCGCGGTCGCCAGTCCGGAGGGCGGCATCGAGACCTATGTGGCGAACGGCGACGAATTGCGCCATGCGATCGCGGACTACGTCTGCAACACCCGTTTTCCCAGTGACCCGACGAACTCGGTGCCGCTGAACGAGTCGCAGCTCACCTACCTGTACGAGTACCAGACGACGGTGCTCATGCCGTGCCTCGAAGCCGCCCACATCCCGGTCGACACGCCACCCACGCTCGAATCCTTCATGGGCAACTACACCGGCCAGGGCCCAGCCACTGTCGCATGGCAGCCCTACGCACACGTGGAGCCCGGACCCCTCGGCCAGGGCATCTACAAACAATGCCCACAAACGCCAGAACACCTCTATGGCTGACGACAGGATGAATGACTTCAGCAGCTCGATGCTCCGGCCCTCCGCGTGGAGGCTCAGTGTCGTGTCAATGGTGACCATTGTGGTCATGGTCCCGTTTTGGCACGCCCACGAAGGAATGGTCGGTGAAGGATAACTAAAGCGAAGTGCCGGGAGCTGAGCATCAGGCTGAGCCGCGGCCACCCGTTCAGGTTTCTCGTCCCGCACCATGGAGGCGGTGCGGCGACTGGCCAGCGTGAGCTGCGCGGATCTCGCGAAGCCGGTTCCGGAAGATGGCCGTCGTCAGGCCGGGCTCGCCAGCACGACGAAGCAAGTACCCCGTCTTCCAGTCGACGAGGTCCAAGGCAGTCTGGTTATCAAAGGGACGAGAGCTTGACAAGACCGTGGTGTAGCCCCGGCGTAGCTCTGCGCGATCCCGGAGAACGGCCACTGAGCATACCACACATGCGAGAACTACGAGTGAGCCGCCGACAGACCAACTAGTGAGCCAAACGCTCCGATTGGGGAAGTTGTCCGTCGCCCCGAGCATGCCTAGAGCCATGCACGTTCCGATTCCCGGGAGCAGTGGAATCAGTGCAAGGAGCCGGATTCCTCGTGAAGTCAGGCCAGATGCAATCGGCCGAACAATATTCTCATCCCATGTCCGTGCCACCGGCGTACCGTCACTAGCGTCACTAGCGTCACTAGCGTCACCAGCGGCAGGGGAGAGGTGACTCAACCACACATCGAATCCCTGGATGGAAGCCATGGCTTGACTGAGGTCGTAGACGCTGATGTACCCATACCGATGGTGGAGGAAATGGAAGGCATTCGTGACCGCCGCAGAGCGGTTTCTCCGAGCGGCAACGAGCTGGCCCACGCTGACACAGGCACCCAAGAGTGCGACGAACATGATGACACCCATTTCGACAACAGGAGGGTCATCGGGAGCGCTGACGACGAAGGCTGCCCATGCGGCTAAGGCTCCAATTGGAAGAGCGAGGAGCGACAGCCATCCCGTCCAGATTTGTCGGGATCTACTCCGCAGGAGCCTCGCTGAGGTCGCGCCGACACGAGGGACCCATGACTCACTCCGATCCTCCAACGTCGACCCCGAGACAGTGCCCGAACCGATTTTCGCCATGCCTCATCCAACACCTCTCAGCACCCCGATGACCCACGACCGGCAGAGGACCGCCCTGCAAATTCGCCGAGGCAACACAGACAGGTATTCCACATCTCGTTGAGCTTCCGACCGCGGACCACAAGGCAAGCGGGGCGGACCATGGGTTCGACGTCACCTTGACCGGCGTGCAACCTAACGCCGAGCGTCGACCCCGGTAACTTTGAGACGAGCGATCCCGGCTTAATGCGCACGGCGGTGATCTTACGGTCAACCTGTCCGGTGAGTCACGTGGCCTTCGCTGGGGAGTGGGAGTCCGATCGGTGGCGACGGGCTGGATTGCTGTGGTGACCAGAATGAGCTGGTCGGTCCCGCTTGGGGCTCCTCTGACGATGCTCAGGTCCCCCGCAACCCCAAATCTCCCAAAATAACGGCGCAGTTCGCGATCGGCAGTAAGTTCGGCCTGATCATCGTCGACTTATGCCGACTCCGTGTTTATGCCGATGCGGGTAGGACGGCGGCCCCTGAGCCGAGTGTCTTCCTGGCCTGTGACCTGCGGTCGGCTGCGTGGAGGTCGGCATAATCACAGCCCTTCCAGGAACGCGAGGAGGCTATCGGCAGGGCGATACCGACCTGGCGGCGATGACACCGGGGTTGTTTTGGCCAGCGCGCGTTCCTTGATCGTCATGTCGGCGTGGATGTAGGGATCCGTGGACCGGGTGTCGGCGTGGCCCAGCCAGAGCGCAATGACGGTGGTGTCCACTCCCGCGTGCAGCAACGTCATCGCGGTGGTGTGCCGCAACGTGTGGGGTGAGAGCTTCTTGGACTGCAATGTGCCGCAGGTCAGGGCGGCCGCGGCGTGGTGGGCGATCAATCTGTGTTCGATGGCATCGCGGGTGAGGCGTCGACCAGTGCGGGTGCAGAACAGCGGATCGGTCGGCAAGCCGGCCCTCTCGCGCAGCCAGTAGCGGACCGCCGCTTCGGTTGCTGCGGTGAGCGGGATGGCGCTGTCTTTGCGTCCCTTCCCGTGGCAGCGGACGTTCGAGCCGGTGCCGCAGCTGATGTCGGCGCAGTTCAACCCGGTCAGCTCCGACACCCGTAACCCGGTCTGGATGCAGAGCATCAGCCAGGCGTGGTCGCGGCGTCCCTCCCAGGTGTTGAGGTCCGGGGCAGCCAACAGAGCGTCGACCTCCTCGGCGGTGAGGTAGGACACCGTAGCTTTGTCGAACCTCTTCGGCGGAATCGCCAGCACCCGGGCGATGACGTCCGCGTGTTCGGGGTGCTGCAGCGCGGCGTAGCGGAACAGCGACCGCAGCGCGCCCAGGCGGGCATTGCGTGTGCGGGCGCTGTTGTGCCGCGTGGTCTCCAGATGGTCCAGGAACGCGCTGATCACGCCCTGGTCGAGATCCGACCAGTCCAGGTGCGAGGGCAGCTTCCCCGTCGTGGACTGGACGAAGGCGAACAATAGCCGCAGCGTGTCGCGGTAGGCGGCGACGGTGTGGCCGCTGGCCTGGCGCTGTTTGGCCAGACGGTCGCTGAAGAACATCTGGACCGTCGCCGTGATCCCCGTCATGACTGCACCTGCCCATCCCTAGGCTCGAGGCGTTCAGCGGCCAGGGCGAGGAGTTCCGGCGCAGCGGAGAGATACCAGTAGGTGAACCGTGGATCGCGGTGCCCGAGATAGGTAGAGAGGTAAGGCAGTCGCACGTGAACGTCGGCGCCGCTGCGATACCAGTTGACCAACGTCGTGACCGCGAAAGTGTGACGCAGGTCGTGCAGGCGGGGACCGCGGGCCGCTCCGACCCCGATCCCCGCCTCGGAACACAGGCTGTGGAAGACAGTTTGGACAACGGGATAGAGCAGCCGCTTTCCCGTCACCGTCATGAAGAAACTCGCGGTGGACGGCGCCGGGAGGTGCGTGTCGCGCTGAGCGGCGTATGTGCGCAGTGCAGCAACGGTGCTGGAGAGCACGGGAACCTTGCGGGTCTTCATGAACTTCGACTGCCGAACAAGGAGAACGCCGGCAGCGAGATCAACGTCGGCCCGATCCAGCCGGATCGCTTCCCCGATGCGTAGCCCCGTCACCGCCAGCAGCCCGATCAGGGTGGAATACGTCGCCGCAGGCAGTCGCGAATCCAAGTCGTGCTGCGCATGGCCCATCAGGGCGGTGATGTCGTCGGCGGAATAGATGAATGGTGTCCTCCAGCGCCGGCGGGAGGGGAACAACCCGATTGGTGGGACTTCTGTCGCGGAATCGATGCCGGAGAGGTAGCGGGCGAAGCCGCGAACGGCCGTCATCCGGCGCGGCCAGACAGTGCTGCCCGGTTCAGCCGACACGGTCTCGACCCAGGCGATGGTGTTGGCGATAGTGACCGTCGGTTGCTCGTTGGCGTCCATCCACGCCACGAACCGGGGAAGAAGCCTCGCCGCGTCAGCCAACTGATAGCCCAAATTCCGTCGCAGCCGCAGGTAGTCGTCCAAGGATTTTGTGAGTGTCGT
Source organism: Cryobacterium sp. GrIS_2_6 (assembly GCF_035984545.1). Lineage (NCBI taxonomy): Bacteria > Bacillati > Actinomycetota > Actinomycetes > Micrococcales > Microbacteriaceae > Cryobacterium > Cryobacterium sp. GrIS_2_6. The sequence goes on along the minus strand of NZ_JAXCHP010000001.1, from coordinate 1,906,632 downwards.
CATGACCTCTGCCCCGGCCAGTCTTGGGCGATCCCGCGTAGGGAGTCGATGTCGACCTTCGCGTAGATGGCAGTGGTGGCCAGATCCCGGTGGCGCAGCACCTGCCCGATGTCCAGCAGGGGAGTGTCTTTCGCCAACATCTCTGTCGCCAGCGCGTGACGCAGCCCGTGTGCCTTCGCGTCCGGGCAATTGGCCCGGCGAGCTGCCCGGCGCACCACGTCACCGACAAGGTCCGCCGTGATCGGTTTGCGTGGGGCGCGTTCGGTGATGAACACCTCCCGGTGCGGCGACGACGGCCGGACCTCGTGGAGGTAATCCACCAACGCTTCTCCCGCATCGACGGGTAGGGGCATCAGGTCGCGGCGGCGGGCCTTGCCGCGGACCGTGAGCTCCCCGGCGCGCCAATCGACGTCGTCCAGGCGCAGCCGGGCGACCTCGATGCACCGAAGTCCCAGCCGGGCCAACAGCAGCATGATCGCCCGGTCCCGGTCCCGGCGGCCGGTCCTGGTACTGCGATCGCAGCTGTCCACCATCGCCTCGACCTGCCCGGCGCTCAGCGACACTGGCAGGTGCGCGTCGCGCCAACCGGCAACCGAGGGAACACATCCCGCCAGATTCCAGCGGGTCCGGTCCGTGAGGTAGAGGTAACGCAGCAACGCGCGCATCTCCGCGACCCGGCCGCGCGCGGACCCGAGACTCACCCGTCCACTCTCGGCCAGGATGAATGCCGAGATCTCGACACCGGACAGCATCGTGGTGTCAAGCAGCTCTCCTGCGGGCTGACCGATCTGCAGGAATCGCCGCGCCAGGTTCTCATAGCGGAGCACCGTCATCGCCGCCAGGTCTTTGTCGTGGACCAACCACTGACGATAGGCCGCCAGCAGAGCCTCCAGCGGAGAGACCACTGCAGTGGGAGGCGGCGCAAGTACCCCGTCCTCCCGCAGCACCTCGAACATCAAAGTGAAGCAGCGGCCAAAGAGTTTCTGAGTGAATCCCTCACCGGCCCGCGCGGCGCGGAAAGACGCGACGGCCGACTCGTCAAAATCCGCGACCGTCAGCCGTTCCGTCTCCAGCCAGCAGCCGACGTCGCCGACGATCTTCAACAGGCCCAGCCTCGTGCCCGGCGTGTAGCCGGCCGCGGTCAGCTTCGCATCGATATCGGCAATGTAGGGCGCCATCGCGCCAGCTTTTCTGCGTGTTCCTGGCATCAGTTCGTTCCTCATCTGGAAGCACAGTGCCTCCTCGGGAACAGCTTCCGACAACGCCGGAATTATGCCGACAATTTCTCTGGGGTCCAGCGGAAAATGCCTTTGCTACCAACGATATTGGCGATTATCCGCGGCCGCATCGGCATAATCACGGAGTCGGCATAAGTCAACTTATGCAGATGTCTGCATAAGTCGATGAGGTCGGCTACATCCCCTTCGAACAAGACGCCGCGAACCTGTTCTTCCAACTCGTCTCATCGCGCTACGAACACGCCTCGCTGATCCTGACGAGCAACCTTCCCTTCGCCCGCTGGGGAGACGTCTTCGGCGACCAGGTCGTGGCCGCGGCCATGATCGACCGCATCGTTCACCACGCCGACGTCATCTCGCTCAAGGGCGCCAGCTACCGGCTCAAAGACAGCGGAATCACCACACTGCCTTCCGCCAGGCCCGAGAACACCGCAGAATAGATGAACCACGGTGGCCTACTTTTCGAAGAGCACCAACGGCCTACTATTCAACGAGCGTCGACACGAAGGAGGCCACAGGCACTCAACTTCACGCGATTGATGAATCGGATTGATCGGAGACGTGATCGGATGGCACGTCGAGCCGCATGCACCGAGCGGTCGTCGCTCGCAGCACGGCAAGCGCTGCCGCCTCTCGATGACCCGTTCCTGGCCGAGGAGGGACTCAGCGACCACGACGTTCGACTGCGTGCGGAAGCTGGCTTGCAGAACCGGACGCCCACCGAATCGAACGAGCGTGGCCTTCGCCCTGGCGGCCGGGAAGCTCGCTTGTAGCCAGGCCTTGGTCCAGGAGCTGCGGGCGGTGGAGGGTTTGGCCCGTGTCGATGTGGTCTGCCTGGATAAGACGGGAATTGGACTTCCGTTTTGGATGCACGGGACGCTAACGATTTTGGAACCCATCGGCCGGACCCTGGCTGACGCTGCCTGTGCGAATCTCTCAGACGAGTCCGCAGTGTGGTGTTAGCGGCCATGCCAAACTGCCCATAGGCGGCCACGGAAGTGCCCACTGATGGCCAGTAGAACGGCCCGTTGGTGGCCATGAGATCTGCCCACTTCTATTTCTGAACCCCCGCCCGGTTACGTGGCGGGAGCCCCTTCCTGGGATTTGATGACGGTGTCTAGTCGCATCAAAGTCGCCCAGGAAGGGGCCCTGAATGAAGTTTGACGGAGAAATCATGGAAATACTCGCTGCCTACGACCTGACTGAGTCGTTGCGTGCTGCTGCCGAGCTCACCGGGTGCTCGCATCACACTGTCGCCCGGCACGTCGCGGCGCGCGACGCGGGCCGGCCGCTCGCGGAGCCCGCTTACCGGGGCCGGGTCACGGATCCGTTCTTGCCGAAGATCGAGGAATGGGTGGAGGCGTCGCAGGGCAAGATCCGTGCGGACCGGGCCCACGCGAAACTGATCGGCTTGGGCTACGCGGGTTCGGAGCGGTCGACGCGGCGCGCGGTCGCGCAGGTCCGTGCTGCGTTCCGGCTCGGCCGGGTGCGGGTGCACCGGCCGTGGATCACGGAGCCGGGGATGTGGTTGCAGTATGACTTCGGCGACGGCCCCGTCATCGATGGGAAGAAAACGGTGTTGTTCGTCGCGTGGCTGGCGTGGTCGCGGTTCCGGATTGTGATCGCGTTACGGGACCGCACGGCGCCGAGCGTGTTCGCCGCGCTGGATCGCTCGTTCCGGCTCCTTGGCGGCGCGCCGACCTACGTCCTGACCGATAACGAGAAAACGGTCACCGTGTCTCATGTTGCCGGGGTTCCGGTGCGGAATCCGCAGACGGTGGACTTCGCCCGCCACTACGGGGTGAGCGTGCTCACGTGCCAGCCCGCGGATCCCGCGTCCAAGGGCGGGGTGGAGTCCTCGGTGAAGCTCGCCAAGGCTGACATCGTGCCCAAAGACACCAACCTCCGGCCCGACTACGCGTCGTTCGCCGAGGTCGAAGCGGCCTGCGAAGCATTCATGGCCCTGGTCAACACCCGAGAGCACCGCGCCACCAGGCGGAAGCCGTCGGTGATGCTCGAGGAGGAACGGCCCCGGTTGCACCGGGTCCCTGACACTGCGCACACCGTCGCGCTGGGCCTGACCCGCGCCGTCCCGGAGAACACGCCGATGGTCACGTTCGAGAACGGCCAGTACTCGGTGCCGGCGCACTTGCTCGGCGCCCGTGTCTTCGTCCGCAGCCACGGCGTCGGCTCTGACGAGCAGGTCGTCATTGTCCATGTCGGCAGTGACGGGCCCGTCGAGGTCGCCCGGCACCAAAGGGCCCGGCCCGGCAGCCCGAAGATTGATGACGCGCACTTCCCCGATCACCGGGAGAAGATCCCGGGCGATTACACGATCACCCCGCGCAGCGCGGCCGAGACGGAGTTCCTGGCCATCGGGGCCGGCGCGCACGCGTGGTTGCTCGAGGCGGCCGCGGCCGGGACCGCGCGGATGAACGTGAAGATGGCTGAGGCCGTCGCGCTGGCCAAGATCAGCGGCACCGCCCCGGTCGACGAGGCCCTCGGCCAGGCGGCCACTTATGGTCGTTTCGCGACCGGTGACCTCGCCTCCCTCCTCAGCGCGGGCGCCGCGCGCCCGCCGGCACGGACGGCGGGCGAGACCAGCTCGCTCGCGCAGGGCACCGCCGGGTGGGCTGCGATCGGGCAAGCCGCCGATGACGAGTTGGAGCAGAGCGCGTGAGCGTCACCCAGGCCGCCGCGCCCGCGCTGCCCGCGGACCTGGAAGCGCTCATGCGGCAGTTGAAGATGCCCTACGCCCGCGCCCTGGCGCCGGAACTGATCGCGACCGCCCGGGCGCAACGCTGGGAACCCGTCGAGATCATCAAGGCCCTGTTCGTTGAGGAAGTCAACGGACGATCCCGGTCAATGCTCGCCACCAGGCGCCGGGCCGCGGGGTTCCCAACGGGGAAAACGTTCGACACGTGGGATGAGTCAGCGTCCTCGATCCCAGCCCCGACGCAGCAGGCCCTCCGCACGTTGGAATGGATTGGCCGGAAGGAAAACGTCGTCGTTTGCGGGCCCTCCGGGACTGGGAAGACGTTCTTCCTCGAGGCCCTCGGCCAGCAAGTCGTCGAGGCCGGCATGAGGGTCGCGTGGTTCCGCCTCGAGGACCTCGGCGCTCTCGTCCGCGCGCACCGCGCCGACGACTCCGTCGGCCGGGTCGTTGCCCGGATCCTGCGCTCGGATCTGATCGTGATCGATGACATCGGGCTGCTCGAAGTCGGGGCCGACGCAGCCGAGGGCCTCTATCGACTCGTCGATGCCGCCTACGAGAAACGATCCATTGCGGTCTCGTCGAACCTGCATCCCGCGGGCTTCGACGAACTGATGCCCAAGACCCTCGCGACCGCGACCGTTGACCGGCTCCTGCACCACGCCCACGTCTGCCAGACCTCGGGCGACTCGATCCGCCTCACGCTGTTAACGCCGACTGAAAACAGGGCCACTTCTGCCAACTGAAAACAGGGCCACTCTCGTGTGGTTCTAGTGTGCCGTAGTCGCGGCGGGTTGGTGTTGCTTGAGCCGGTAACTGTTGCCTTTGAGACTGATCACGTCGGCGTGGTGAACGATGCGGTCGATCATCGCGGAGGCGATGGTGAGGTCGCCGAACACGTCGCCCCAGCGGGCGAAGGGCAGGTTGCTCGTCATGATGAGCGAGGCGTGTTCGTAGCGGGAAGACACGAGCTGGAAGAACAGATTCGCGGCGTCCTGGTCGAACGGGATGTAACCGACCTCGTCAACGATGAGCAGGCTGTAACGGCGCAGCCTGATGAGTTCGGCGGCGAGTTTGCCCCGTGAGTGGGCTTCTTGGAGTCGAGTCACCCAGCCCGTCGCAGTGTCGAAGAGGACCCGGTGGCCGGCTTTGGCGGCCTTGATCCCGATCCCGACGGCGAGGTGTGTCTTCCCGGTCCCGGGAGGTCCGAGGAGGACGACATTTTTCGCTTCGGTGAGGAACACGCTCGTGCCCAGGTGCGCGATCAGGTTCCGGTCTGCGGAAGGCTGGTGGTCGAAGTTGAAGTCCTCGAGAGTCTTGTGACCGGGGAACCGGGCGGCCTTGATGCGGAGCGCCGCCCCCGAGGCCTCGCGTTCGGAGACCTCTTTGGAGAGCACTGCGGCGAGGTATTCCTCGTGGGACCAGCCCGCGTCGCGGGCCTGGTCGCCCAGGCGCCGGAACGCTTCACTGATCCGGGGCGCCCGCAACGCGCGAGCGTAGTACTCGATCTGCGACGCCGCTTCCGACCCGGTCATGACGCGACCGCCAACACGGTCGGCGCGGCGTCGATGTCAACGCTGAAGAGCTCGTCGTAGCGGGCCAGCGAGGCCATCTCGACGACGGCCGTGACCGCGGGCCGGCGCGCGCGTTGGGCTTGGAACTGTGCGCGGAGCTCTGCCGCGCGGAGGACATGTGCCGGGTCGGTGACGGTCAGTTGCCGGGCCCATTTCCGGCGGTGGTTGGCGATGAGGACCCCGTCGTGGTGGACGGTCACACGCTCGAGGCTCGCAGCCACGTCAACAACCCGGCCGATCATGGCCGGGTCGACGGAATAGTCGTTGCTGAACGCGCGAACGTAGTAATCCCGTGGGAGCCGGACGCTATTGCGGAACATCACCTCCGGCGCCATCGGCGGCAGGCCGCGCATCGCCGCCCGGTCGATGCGGACCAGGTCCTGTGGGCGGCCTCTGCGTGACCGGGAGAGACGGTTATTCGCGATGGGTAGCCACCCGGCCAGCTGCTGATTGAAGTCGTCGGGAGAGGTGAAAGCACGACCGGACATGAAGCGGCTGCGGAAGAAGCGATTCATCCGCTCGACCATGCCCTTGGACTCAGGATCGCGAGCCTTGAGCAGCTTGATCTGCGTGCCAAGCGTGCCGGCGAACGCGGCGGCGGGATCGGTGAGTTTCCCGCGCCCGATGCCGGTCTCGTTGTCCCAGGTCAGCCGGGCAGGAACGGCCTCGGCCTCCTGCAGTAACGACCACATCCCGCCGAGCAGATCCGGCGTCGTCCGAGACGGCAACATGCGGGCCTGGATGAATCCGGAGAACGTCGACGTCATCACCAGAACCGGCGGCGCAGCAGCCTGGTCATGGCCCAGCGGCAGGTCTTCGTGCGGGAACCAGAGATCACACTGGACCTGGAACCCGGGCGGGTGCACCAGCCGATCCGCGGGATCAGGCACCGCATACTCCGGCCGGAGCTCGGCGATCTTGGCCCGGAACAGCGACGGAGACCCCGACCAGCCCACCCGCTCAGCAGCGGTCGCGGCCGGCATCGTCGGCGTCGCCGCGAGCAACACCCGCACCTGGCCGGCGAACGCGTCGAAACTCGACCCCGTCGGCTCGCGCTGATACGTCGGCGACCGATCCACGGCCAACGCCCGATCCACCGTTCCCCGGGACACTCCGACCAGCCGCGCTATCTCCCGCTTCGAATGCTTCCCCGTCGAATGCAGGTGGCGAATCTCTGCCCAATCATCCAATTTGATCACCTTCCATAATGGTTGGTGGCCCTATTTTCAGTTGGCGTTTCTGGCCCTGTTTTCAGTTGGCGTTAACACACGCAGGCACTCGCCGGGAAAGGCGTCACGAAAATGAACTAAACCAACACCGACCGCGCATGGCCAACGCCACCAACACCCAGGTGGGCAGATCTGTTGGCCATGACCGGGCAATTCTCGTGGCCACCAGCGGGCAATTCTGCTGGCCGCCTACGGGCAGTTCCAATTGGCCATTGACAGTGTGGTCCAGGGCAGCAAAGTGTCCCTCGCAGGGTGCGATTCTTATCACTTGGTCGACGATCCTGTCCCGTCGGTACGCCGGATCAACTTTCCGAACTCGGATTCTAACGCCAGCTGAGATCTACAAAGTCGCGGCGGGGTAGGGACCTCTGACAAAGAGACAGGCGCGAACTGTGACCGGGCGGGTGGCTTGCTGTCGACATCACAGATCCTGAACGAGGGGGAACCATCGGCTATTTGGCTCCCGTGATGACCTCAGGGTGCGGATCGGCGCGGGTGATGCGGGCGCAGTGCACGTCATCGCCCAGAATTCCTCAGCCGAGCGAGGACGTATGGAGTGATGACCGTGTGGGCTCCCAGCAAGGGAATCTCAACTAATTTGACGTGCGGTGTCCTTGCGGACTTCTATGGGAACGCGATCAGGACTACGAAGAAGATGGTTCCGGCGGCGATGCAGTAAATCGCGAAAGGGGTGAGTGTTCTGGTTTCGAAGAAGCGCAGGAGGAATTTCGTGGCTAACCATGCGGCAACGGCCGAGCAGAGTGCACCGAGGAGGAATGCTCCGCTCTGATCGGCCATCTGCGGGCTGAACAGTCCCGGGAGTTTCAGTGCGGCCGCGGCGCCGATGATGGGTGTGGCCAATAGGAAACTGAATCGGGCAGCGGTTTCGTGGTTGAGTCCGGAGAGGAGTCCACCGACCATGGTTGATCCTGATCGGGAGATTCCCGGTAGCAGGGCGGCCGTCTGGGCGACGCCGATTCCGAACGCCTGTTTCCAGGTGAGCTTGGCGATCGTCGCGTCGGACCTCTCGGTCTCGGACATTTGCGTCTCGGCCGAGCGCCCGGGAATGGGGCGTCCGCTCGAAACAGCATCAACGCTCACCCGAGCGGTCAGAGCAAGGTTCGGATGCCGTCGGAGGCGTTCTGCGGTCAGAAGAATGAGGCCGTTGATCACCAGGAATGCGGCAGCGATCAGTGGGGATGCGAAAAGGGACCGGAGGGGCTTCTCCAAGAGCAAGCCCACGATGCCCGCGGGGATTGTTGCGGCGATGAGCAGCCAGGCGAGTTTCGCGTAGATGTCGTCGGGGCCGATTTTACGATCCCGGATGGAACGTCCGAACCCACGGAAAACCCGGATCCAATCCCTAATGAAGAATAGGAAGAGAACGATAGCGGTAGCCAGATGGGTCGCAACGAGAAGCCCGAGGAACGCGGGGCTGCTTTGGTCGATGTTCCAGCCGAATAGTGTGGGCAGGATGACACTATGGCCAAGGCTGGAAATGGGGAACAATTCCGTGATCCCTTGGAGAAATCCCAGAATCACCGCTTGAATCAAGGTGATCATATGAACAGGCTAGAGGTTCCGGTCACCTGCGCCGACGTGCGCCGCCAACGACGACGTCAAGGGTTTCTCAACGTGAACGAAATCGAACGACCGGGACGGTCTGGCCAGGCAGGTCCCGATCTGGTCGGTACCCGGGCCACATTGATTCCCTACGTCGGGGGATCCATCATCGGTGGCGGGGCATCCGTCGCAAGGGCTCGTTTTCGGTTTTCTTGACTGAGGTCTGTGAGGGCCTCCAATTCGTCGTCCGACGCACCTTCCAACGCGATGAGTCGGTCGTCGGCAGTTGGCTGGGCTCGGAGTAACTCGTCGAGCTTGCGCTGGGTTACCGACTGTTGTCGTGCTTGCGTGTGTTGGATTGCGAAGACCATCACGACGGTCACAGATGAGCTCGCAATGTAAAGGACGTTCTCCCACCAGGGAGGAAATTCCGCCGCTACCCCGACCGCGACCCACACTACGAGCGCACTTCCGGCAACCAATCCCGCTGCGGCGTGTTCACTCACTGTGCCGATATTGTGCAAGACCCGGCTACTCCACCGTTTGTCGGGCACGCTCGTCCAGTCGTTCCGTGTCATTTCGCGAGATCGGTCCAGCCGATTCTGGTGGCCCGCGTTGATCGATTCGTTGCCGTTAGCCGCATTCTCCACGCTCGAGAGACTAGGCGTTGTTCCCGTCAAAACAACTGTTCTGGTAGATGCGACGCACAAACTCGGTGGAGCAGGGCACTGTTTCGGCTGGTCGAAAGTGTTGCGCAACCGTGCGTGTTTGATCCGGCGACGATCCTGCCCGGCAGTTCGCCGAGTCGTGGCCGTGAACCGTTTCGGTGGACGGTCCATCGAAGACACAACAGCGAAGGATTTCACAGCGTCGACACCGTGGGTGGACCAAGAATCGATTCCGTGCCGTGTCCACTTCAATCTGCGCGCAGTGTTGCGACGAGAGCGCGCGGGACGAGTTATGGGTGGTCGGCGTCCGGCTTTCAGGGTGGGGGTGTACGCGACGGCGACGGCTCGCTGTGTGCGAAGGAGAGCACGATTCCAATCGCTATGAGGGTGGTGAGGAGGGCGGTGCCCCCAGCAGAAATCAGGGGGAGTGGCACGCCGAGGACAGGGATGAATCCGAGGACGACGCCCATGTTGACGAGTGCTTGACCGATGATCCAGACCATGACGGCCGCAGTACTGACTTTGGCTTGAGGGTTGGTCGTGGCGTTCATGATGCGGAGGAAGGCGATGGCCAGCAGGACGAAAAGGGCGAGCACCACGACTGCGCCGATGAGACCGAGTTCCTCGCCGATGATCGCGAAGATGTAGTCGTTGTCCGCGGCTGGAAGCCAGGACCATTTCGCTTTGGAGTTCCCGAGTCCAACGCCGAAGATACCGCCCGACGCGAGGGCCCACGTGCCGTGCAAGGGTTGCCAGCATGCGGCGGAAATCGTGCCGGTTGAGCCGTCGCAGCCCGTGCCGAAAAAGCTCAGTATCCGGGCCATCCGGTTTCCGCTGGCCATGGCCGCAGCCAGGGCGCCAAGGGCGCCGATCCCCAAGGGGATGGCGAGCATGCGTAGTTTTACGCCGGCGAAGAAGAGGGAGCCGAAGAGGATACCGGCGAGGATTACTGTTGTCCCAAGATCGCCGCGGATCATGACGAGCATGACGGCAGTGCCGCCGATGCCAAAAACGGGCACGAGGACGTGGCGCCAGTCGTCGAGGTGATCTTTCTTCTGTGCCAGAAGCATGCCCAGCCAAATGACGAGGGCGACTTTGATGGCTTCAGATGGCTGGAATTGGAAACTGCCAATAGACAGCCAGTTGGTGTTTCCGGCCACGGTCACACCCAGCGGGGTGAAGACGAGCAACTGAACGAGGCAAGTAGCGATGAGCGTCGGCCAAGCGATACGCTGCCAGAACTTCAACGGCATCCGGCTGAGCACGAGCATCAATGGGACGCCGACCAGGGCGATGGCACCTTGATGAAGCACAACGCCGAAGAAACCCTCGTGAGCAACAAAGGAATCTACTGATGACGAAGACAGGACCATGATCAAGCCCAAGATGACCAAGAACAGCGTGGTTCCCAGGAGCAGAAAATAGTTCGGGGATTCCGAGCGGATCAAACGACCCACGCTAATGCGAGTCGACTGTGACGGTCTATTTGACGGAACCCTGTGGTTGGTCTTTGAACGTGGCGCACCGGTCGGGTTGCGCGAACTCATCACGAACCGAGCCCCTTCTCAGGGGACGCCGCGGAGCCGGAATTTAGTGTGGATTGACCACAATTGCTCGGTACTTCACATACGGTCATATGCGGGGAGTGTCCTGCCGGGTGTGGGATCAGATCAGAGTGCGCGGCAATGGGCTGGGGCGCCACCACGACACTACTGAGGGAATCCCGAACCGCTCGTTCATCCCACTCGTGTCGCGTCGGGTCGCATGTCTCTCCCAGATTGTGCCTGCTCGGAAATCTCTGCTGGAAAAGCCTCGTCGACATTGAGCGCTATCAACAAGGAGCCGAGGAGGTGCGCACGCTGCCTGTATCGCCGGCGTGGACAAGACAGTTCACGGCATTGGCGGTCGCCGTTTTTCGATTCGTAGACTCGCCAGTGCACTGCAGAGCGGAATGAACGGGCTACTCGCAGCGGGCAAAAGTCTTTCGTGGTGTTGCCGCTCGCGATTGCCCCCGCGCGCCGAGTCCCATCCTTTGGAGTAGGGATTCTCCCCTGGAAACGTTTCGTTTCCACACTGGGTGCCACCTGAGTGGTGCTCGCAAATGAATTCAGGATGATGTTCGCGCCGGGTGCCAGGGCAGTTCTGAGAACTGTCAGATGTCGGTCGTAGCCTCGGCACTATCGAACGAGAGGAATCAAGATGATCGCCGGACGATTGGAAACGCGCACGAGTGAAGATATCAACGTCAAAGCGCTCTCAGGATGCGAGTGGCGCGTCACGGATCGGCGCATCGCACGCGACAATGCGCTTTCACTGGTCGGGTTCATTTCGAAAGATGAGGGCAACTACGAGGTGATGGAGTTTGTGGATCCAGTCGAGCATTTCGTCTTCACGACTTGGGATGATGCGGTTGCGCACTTTGTGACGGCAGTGCTCGACGATCACAACAGTGAGTTGAGTTGATCGGCATCAACGGTCTTGTTCGCGGGGATCAGGCCTGTGACCGGCCCCGACCGATCCCTGTCTTCCGCGCCGCTTAGGCAGATGCTGCACCGACGAAGGAGCGAAATACCATTACCTGGGAGTTGCGTAGCGGTCAGGTGTCCCCAGTGAGATAGACACCACTGTCGCCTCGCCACGCGTGCTTTGGGGAAAGGCTAACGGGCTAACGGAGCACATTGGCGCCCTCATGTCGCGCCGTGCCACCGCGCAAGCGTGTCACTATTTTTCCCCCCCAAGCGCGGATGCCAGTAAGGGAGCTCTGAACTCTGACTTGAATGTGCGCGGCTGCGCCGGGAAGAACATGCGTCGATGTTGTTTGATAGATACAGGTTTGCGTTGCCGGGCCCCGTCTCCGACCTCGTAGAAACGGACGGGCGATTTTCGTTTGCTTCAGGTGTCGTCTGAGGATGCTTTCGTAGTCGGTGCGAGGTCGTGTCGGGCACCGCGTGGTAGCTGGTTCCATCTGGTCGGCTGTTGTGGCTTTCGCCCAGCCACGTCCCGGGCAGAACGCGCCCGTCCTTCGTACGGGGGTCCACGATCAGGGCGGGTAGTTGGCCGTACTGGTTAATGTCGACACGAACTCGCGTTTGTGTCCCGTCGGGCAGATGCAGGCTGACGGTCATTGATGGAATTTGTGAACTCCCGTGTTGAACACGCCATCAAACAACGCTGACCCTGATCCGGCGACACTCGTCATCCCCCGTTTGGTGGGCTTGGCGGGCTTCCTGTGAGATTGCGCTGGTCGAGGAGCACTTTCACAGGAATCTCCGGTCACTGCTGGCATACAGTTCGGTCGAAACGACTGTTCGTGGATGTTCCGGTTGGTTAGACCGGGCGGAAGAGGGTTACCGTGACGCACGCTGGGCCCTTGCGTGGGCGTGACCGGAATGCCGGTCAGCCGATCCGGCATGGACGGTTGGCGCCTCGGGGGCCGTGGCGGACGGTCGCGAAGACCTTGGGGATCACCCTTGGTGTGCTTCTGGTTAGTGGGAGCTCCCTTGCGGCGATTGCCGCGTGGGATGTTGCCAGCAGCGTCAAGCCCGGTGTTCATTTGGCCCACCTTGATCAGACGCCCGGCGACACGGCGGCTCCTGCCCCTGCCGCGGACGTGACCGCGATCGCCGGCGGGGTAAACCTGCTATTGACGGGCACGGACACCCGGACCGGCCAGGGCGGGGCCTATGGGACGGCTGCAGAGCTCGCGGGTAGTTCTGGCGCGGGTAACAACGACGTGACCATGCTGCTGCACATTGCGCAGAATCATCAGAGCGTCAGTGTGATTAGTTTCCCCCGGGACCTGATGCTTGCCGTCCCCGCGTGTCCTCAGGCCGATGGTGGGACCGCGTCGGCGTCCAGCCGGGTGATGCTGAATACGACCCTATCTCGTGGTGGCCTGTCGTGCGTTGTGTTGACGATCGAGAAGCTCACCGGCGTCCAGATTCCCTACGCCGCGGAGATTAGCTTCGACGGGGTGACTGCCATGTCGAACGCTGTCGGCGGGGTCACCGTCTGCCTGGCCTCGGCGGTCACCGATCTGTACACGACGCCTCCGTTGCATTTGGCGGCGGGCCAGCAAACCCTCGTCGGCGACGACGCGCTCTCGTTCCTGCGCAGTAGGCACGGTGTCGGTGATGGCAGTGACCTGGGGCGGATTAGTAACCAGCAGCTCTTCATGGCCGCTCTGGTCCGGAAGGTCCAAAGTGGCGGCGTCCTGGGAAACCCGATCGCGTTGTTCTCCCTGGCCAAAGCGGCAACGGGCAACATGGTTCTCTCGGATACGCTGACGAATCCGACGACCTTGGTCCAGATCGCTCTCGCGATCAAGGACACAGGGCTGGCGAACATGGTCTTCGTGCAGTACCCCACCATCACTGACCCGGCCGAGCCAGGACGGGTGATCGCCCAGTCCAGTGCCGCCACAGTCTTGAACACGGCTTTGGTCGCGGATAAACCATTGCAGCTCTCTGGGGCCCCAGGCCGGGCGGCCGTGCTCCCGAGTAGCGCCCCGGTGGCCCCTGTTCCCACGCCAGCCGCGACCGCAAAACCTGGTTCCACATCCACACCGGTTCCAACGCCGACGGCGAACCCCGTGGCCGCGCCCGCTGGGGCCAATGCCGTGCTCCCGTCCAGCGTGACCGGTCAGACCGCTGATCAGCAAACCTGTACGAAGGGCAACTAGATCCACCGCCAAGAGAACCGTACAACTCCCATCTCGAACCGCACCGATTGGCCCGTCACTCCTGGTGAACCGTGCGTCGGTAGCGACGTGCTTGCGGCGCTCCGGAGATGACTGATCGACTGCCGGGTCGCCCGATTCCTGCCCAACGTTCCTGAGGTTCAGGGGCATTGTGCAAAACTGGCCGCCGAACAAACGAGAGGGGCATCAGGTGAACGACTCACACTTCAACGCGGACGGGAACGAGTCGCGTGGCCTGAGATTGCCACGGGGGGATTGGACGAACACTCCGGGCCGGAAGTCCGGGTTTTGGATAACGCTTGCCAGCATCTTGTTCGCAGTTGTGTTCCCGTTTGCCGCTTCATCGCCACGGTAGTGGGGCTCGGGCTCTCCGTCCGGGCATACGGTTTGATCCCGGTCGGTGCGCCCGGTCGCGGTTTGACAGTGGCAACGATAGTGCTAGCGATAGCAACGATTCTCGCGGTGGCGATGAGGGAACAGGGTTCAACACCATTCCTCACCTAGTCGCACGGAAACCTGCGCGAGTACAGCAAACGGTGCGTCGGCGCTTCGAAGAGTCGTTTCACCCGTGACGGCGTCGACGTGATTGGGGATCGCTTACACTCTCGACTGTGACTGAAACGTCGACGCCTATTGTGAGGCACGAGCACCGCTGGCCGGTCCTGGCCGCAATCATCCTGAGCCTGGTTCTGTATCTGCTCATTCCTGAGAAGGTACAGATTCTGCCCCGGTGGGTCATCCCGCTGTTGGGCTTGCTCCTGCTGATCCCGTTGACGATCCTCAACCCACGCCGACTATCGAGGGAGACCACATGGTCCCGGTGGTTATCCATTGGGCTCGCGTCATTGCTGACCCTGGCCAATCAAGTCACCGTTGTCTTCACGGTCCGACAGCTTCTCTATGGGGGAGTGAACGGTCCGGATGTCCTCCTCACTGCGCTGCAGGTTTGGGTTACGAACGTGATTGCATTCTCGTTGGTGTATTGGGAGCTGGACCGGTCAGGTCCAGTTGCGCGTCGCGACGCAGCCCAGTGGGCGACGGCGACTGTGGACTTCCGTTTCCCACAACATGACGGGGCGCCAGGGGGCGAGAACTGGCGGCCAAGCTACTTGGACTACGCCTACATCTCGTTGACGAACATGATGGCGTTCAGCCCCACGGACGTTATGCCACTCACGCACCGAGCGAAAATGTTGATGGCGTACCAGGCACTGACCGGGTTCATTCTGCTCGCCCTGGTCATTTCCCGCGCGGTGAACATCCTCAACTGACCCCGGAAGCCACTAACTCGAGCAAATAGGGCCAGACACGCACCGCAAAATCGAACGGGTCCCGGAGACCATCCAGGAGTTTCTGACGGCTCTCGCAAACGCAGCATCGCGATACCGGAGTGCCCCATCCACTGTTTCAAGGCCTGGGGGCGATCGAGCGGTTGAAGTTTGGAGCTTTTGAATTAGTGTCGTTGTCCGCGGACGGGGCTTGGTGAGGACCAGTGATGCCAGCGGCATGATCCGAGAAGGTTCTGTCGCGTTGCCCACCCGAGGATTTGGGACTAGTGCTCAGTACCAACCCCAATAGGGTACCAACGCTTGCGAAATTTGAACTCTCGACGAAGCGGTCGTAAGACCCAATAGGTAGGTGCCCTCAGAGCCGGAGATGCTACGTCGGGTCGGAGTGATGGGATCCGCCTCCTCTCAGGTGTCCACTGATCAGGGCTGGCCGGATAGCGGCGTGCGGGACTATGGCTGCGGTGATGCGTTCAGAAATCCGAGGCGTGGGGCGAGAACATCGAACGCCTTCGTGAGTCCTCCGAGGAGCGCTCCGACGCTGTGGCCTTCGCCGGGAACTTCGTAGTAGCTGGTCACCATGCCGGCATCCAGGGCCACGGCACTCAACGCCTTCTGGGGTGGACCGATCACGGAGTCATCCGCCCCGACGGTGAACATGGCCTCGGTATCGGGGTAGTGCGTGGACGACATCAAGGTAGCTGGTTTTGTCGCGTCGTAGGCGGCTTGGTCTCCACCGAAGACGTCGGCGAGAACCGTGGGCTCAGATTCCGTGCCGGCGAAGGTCGTCCCGGACGCGCTGATCACGTTTCCCCAGACGTCCGGAAACTTGGTAGCAAGGGAAATGGCGCATTGGCCGCCGTTTGAGAACCCCGCAATTGTCCAATCGACGCGATCAGTTTCAATGTGCAGGTTCGCGCGTGCCCAGTTGACGACATCCTTCTCAATGTAGGTCTGCACATTCCCGTGCGACGGAGTGTCCAGGCAGAGTGAATCGACACTCGGATCACCGAGTTGGTCCGCAACCACGACAATGGGGGCCTGACCGTCATGGGTGAGGGCGAACGTGTCGAGGACTGAACCGATGTAGGACGCGTCCGGGTTCCCGGGTTGTCCCATCATCATGAGCACGAAGGGGAGTGGCGGAACGTCGGTGGCCACGGCGGCCGGAGGGAGGTACACCTCGGCATCCCTGGCGGCGAAATTGGATGCGGTTGCCGGAATATGCACCGTCTCAATAGTGCCCGTGATGGCGAGGGCCGACGCCGGCCGGGGCGCGTCCGATGGGGACTGAGAGGTCTGATTGGCAGCGGAAGCCGGGTGGACGACAATGAACCCGCCTGCGGCTCCCAGGACGAGGAGAGTGACACCCGCGATGAGGGCCTTGCTGCGCCCTGAATTCATTCTCACAGGTTGTGTCTCGCTTCTATCAGTTGACTATGGAACGCCCATGCATCGACCGCTGCTCGATTCCTGTCGGAGGCGATCGAGTCGGGGCCGAGCGAGAATGCAGGGCTTCCGATGCGGGCGCTGCATCCGTAGAACGCGTCAGGGCAAGTTATGGTGAACCGGCAGCGCGACGGCAGAGAAGTGCCGGCGCGCTGCCGGGTCGGCGTTATTTGAGTGCGCCGCGGATGGTCTTGGCATCGGTCCGTGCCTGTTTGAGTGCTGCGCTCGCGGTGGTCGCGGATGCCTTGAAGGGTTTCATCACGTCGTGGTTACCATCGTACTGTTCGGGTGTGGCGGCGAGTGAACCGGCGGCCAGTCCGGCTACAGCGCTGGCGGCGGTACCGATCTGGGCGGCCATGTCTGTCACGCTCGCCTGCAAAGCCGCGGTGGACTTAGAAGCGTCCTTTCCTGATAGCAGGCCCGAGAGCCGGGTCTGTTCGGCGGTGAGCTGCGCTGCCGTCTTCGAGGTGACAGTGTCTGCAAGTGCCGTGTACGCGGCTTGGGGAATTGAGACCGAGTAGACACGGTAGGTAGTGAAAATGGTGGCGTAGTCGATTTTGGCCTGTGCCAGTTCTGTGTCAGCAGCGATCTTTGCCGCAAGGGTGTTCATGCCGGCGAGGTCGGTATTGAGGTTCTCCAGTAGGGCAGACTTGTCGGAGGCGGTCAGGAAGGCGTTGGCGGTGACTTTTGTGATCGCAGTGTTCAAAGAGGTGATTCGTTTCGCGGTCGCGGTCGCGGCTGATTCCTGCACGTTGGTGAGCGTGCCTAGCGTTTTCGTGGGACCGGCTGTGGATGTAGGCGCCGGTGCGGGTGTCGCGTCAGCGAATGCGGGTGTGCTGCCAAGGGCAGCGAATGCGGTGATGGCAACGACACCAAGGATGCTGGATCGCGTAATAGTTCGATTCACGGAAAGGACTCCCAATTCGGTCATGGATGTCGAAGAGAATCCGACGTGGTCCACACTGCCCGCTTCCTGTTCGAGAAGTGTGAGATCAATGTTCGGGTTCGGTAAGGCCGGCACATCGCGCGAGCGCTCCATTATGGCGAACCCTTCATCGCGGAGGTAAGTCGACGCAGTTGCAGACGACAGGGGACTAGTGCTGGTCGTAGAAGACGATTCGGAGTCCAAAGGGATCGTGGAGCGCGCCAACCAGTTCCTGGAGACCTCGTTCCTGCCCGGCCGCAGCTTCTCCTCGATCACGGACTTCAACGAGCAGCTGCAGCAGTGGCTGCCGACGGCCAACAGCCGCTCGGATCGTTCGCTGCAGGCCCGGCCGATCGACAGGGCCACCGAGGACTGGGTGGCGATGCGGGCCGTCCCGCGACCACCGGTCGGGTTCACCACCCGGAAAAGGCTGCCGCGGGCAGACCACGTTCGCGTCTCCGGCAACGACTACTCAGTCGACCCGCAGCGATTGGCCGGATGGTCGACGTTCACGCGGACCTGACGCACGTCACCGTCCGGCTCAACGATCAGGTCATCGCCTCCCCCGAAAGGGCGATGGGTTCGGCCGCCACGATCACATACTCGGAGCATGTGACGCTCGGGAGGTATTTCGGACCGGGAACGCCATTCCGGTGACGCGTGCGGAGTTCGAGCGGTTGCGCTACTTCATGCAAAATCCGCGTCGGCTGATGACCAAGGCGCAGATCCCGCACGAAATTAGGGGTTGATTTCGGCGACCAATCCTCCGACGTGGAAATCTACGTTTCCTATCAGCGGAAGAAGTTCGATGCAGGCCATGAAGCCATGATTCACACTGTGCGCGGCAGCGGATACTCCTCAAAGCTGCTGATATCGAACGGCAAGAAGATGAACGGGATGGCCCGCGCAAGGGCCTGAACAGGACGATGCGAGGCACGGGCTTTCGGGGGTGCCCCCGTGTATCCCACGAAACCATCAGCGTCGCCCTGGGTTCCGGCTGGTGCTGCGTCCGGACCGATCACCTCGACGACACGCACCCACCCGAGTAAAGATTCGTGAAACTTCGCGTCACTGGTCGCCCTCGGCGCGGCTCATGTTCCCTGCATCATGACCCGATAGCTCTCGACGGCCACGCGACCGCTGCAACCCTACGGCCGACTAAGAAGAGGACGTGTAAGAGCTGGCGCACAACTGTACCGATCGCTCTCGCCATAGTTGCGACACGTGCGCCGTGCGTGTGCTCGTTCACTCTCTCGCCGAGGTCACGCTGACCAGGGTTGACTTCGAGAACTTTTAGCGCAAACAGATCGCGAAATTTGATCCACGATTAAGGGCACTCATCCTCCTTAACCAAATGGGGATTTCCGCCCCGGATCGGAGGGCTCTGGGCCGCCGTCGAACGGGCGTGCCCAGATGTGCGCGCATTCTTGAGTTCCCCAGTGAGGGACTGCGGCGGGAATCTCAGCCGTGAGGCGAGGACATCGAAGGCCTTCGTGAGGCCGCCCGTGAGGGCCCCGACCGTGTGTCCCTCGCCGAGGACTTCGTAGTAGCTGGACTCCATGCCTGCATCCGAAGCGTCCGCGTTGAGTGCTCTTTGAGGCAGCCAGACCTGAGGATGCCTACTCAAATTTTGCTGAAAACGGGCTGCGGGGTGCGCCGCCTGCCTTTGAGAAGACGTCCTTGGCTGCGGCCCGACAACGTAACTTATTGATTGCGTGAAATGATAGGACGTCCGGCTTTGGACTGACATTGTCTCCGTACAAATGATTCAGGCCGGCTGAGCGATTGGGGTGGGCGCACCTTCGACTTCTGGTCGGTCAACATTGTCGATGGTCCGCTGATCGAGACGTGCTTTGCGTTGTCGGGGATCGCGGTAATTCTTCTTATCGACAAGCGTCGGACTTGGCGCTGGGTCGCTACCGTCGTGGCCTCTCTCGCTGCCGGTGCACTCGCGGCCGGACTCGTGTGGCTGGTCTTCGTTCGAGGACTGGATCTGTTTGGCGTATCGCTGGGCCACGTGACCTACTCCTGGGTGACGGCGGCTTTCGCCGCGATCGGCCTGGCGCTGGCAAATCTTTGGGATACACGGTCCCTCCGCAGACTCTGTGCGGCACTGTCCATCGCGCTCTTTCTGTTGACCGGGGCATTGGGTATCAACGCGGAGTTCGGGCTCAACCGCACCGTCGGTTCAGTCTTCGGTGTCAGCATTGAAAGGCCGATTACCTTGACACCTGCTACCGGTACCTCGACGGTCGCTTCATCGTCCGGTCCGCTCTGGCAGAGCTGGACTCCACCGGTCGACATGCCGGCCACTGGAACAACAGGCACGCAGGTCATTCCCAGCCCACTATCCGGGTTCTCGTCGCGGCCCGCCGGGATCTATCTTCCGCCCGCGGCACTGGTCCCTAACGCCCCGGAACTTCCATTGGTCATCATGCTGATGGGCCAGCCCAGGGACCCTGATCCGCAATACGTCGCGGCGACTCTGGACCGGGATGCCGCCCAACACGGCGGTCTCGCACCGATCGTCATCGTGGCGGATCAGCTCGGGGATCCCAGCGCTGACCCGCTGTGCCTTGACACGGCCGCCTACGGCAATGCCGAGACCTTCCTGACGCGGGATGTCGTCAACTAGGCCCTAGCCAACCTCCACATCATCCGGGATCACCGTTTCTGGACGATCGCCGGTTTCTCCAACGGCGGTCAATGTGCGATCTCCCTGGCCGCGAAACATCCCGGCCTCTGGTCGAACGTGATCGACATCTCCGGGGAGTCCTTCCCCGGATCCGACATCCAGGGAGAGGTCCTGCAGTACGCATTCGGAGGGGACCAGGCAGCCTACGACGTTCAACACCCGATCAACTTGCTCTCCGGTCGCCAGTATTCCGACGACGTCGCGATCTTTACCGCTGGCAGTGACGATCCCGGGATCCTGGCCGGACAGCGTGACGTCGCCGCAGCGGCGCAAAGGGCCGGGATGGCGGTAACCGTGCGCGAGATCCCGAATGGTGGCCATTCCGTGCGCGCATTGGATGGTGGTCTCGATGTAGGGTTTGACGTGCTCTATCCGCGGTTCGGCCTTTCCGCACCCTGACGCGACGAATTCCTCTCCGGGAAGGGGCTGAGACAGGGAATTGCGCGGAGTAGTGGCGAGGCGTAAAATTGCCTGCTTCGGGGGATGTGCAAATCGGTGCACCTCGTCAGGTTCGATTTCCTGAATCCTCCACCAGAGCGACGGCGGCATGAGCGGTGCAGGTCGAGCTTGTCCGGTGAGATGCTCCTGGTCAGCCCGAGAATGCAGGACAACAATGTGCAGGCGATCAACGACGCCGTGGTGGTGGGGATCACTCTGAACCCTGCGGTCATCAGCGATGCCCACCGAGTCCCGACGCCCGCCGACCGTGATTGATCGGCTCTATGCCGTCGGGGTGAGCATCAAGGGTGTCGATGGTGTCATCGAACTCCTTGCTGGTCTTCTGCTTTGGCTCTCTCCGACGCTGGCTCATGCTCTGCTCGCTGGTGTGGCGGGCGAGGCTCGGGAGGGCGATTCCGGCGTCCTCCGCTTCATCGCTCGAAATATGGGCCGGTTGGACTCCGACCTCGCGCACAGTGGACTGGTTTTCCTGATCGTTTTCTTGATCGCTCATGGCGCTGTCAAGGTGGCGCTTGTCTATTGTCTTGTGCGGAAGTGGCACCGTGCATATCCCTATGCGCTGGGAATTTTGATCGCGTTCCTGGCGTACCAGCTCTACGCATTTGTCCTCACCCCAACCGTGGGCATAGGTCTCTTCACGGTCTTGGACGCCGCAATCATCGTGCTGGTCTACAAGGAATACCGAGAACTGAATCCTCGGGTCAACACCTGACGCGACATCTCCGCTGAGCCGCCGAGATCGTCCCCTCCCAGTAAGCCAGTTCGCCGTGGAAGAGTGGGGGTACGGTTCACGCATGTCGACGCCCGAGTGGGATTCTGAAGATCCGAATGCCCAGCTGGAGGTAGGGGCGCTCCGCCCAGATAGCGACGACTTGCTCCGCAGCACACCCTTGCGGCTCCGGGAATGGCTGTTGGCGCCAATGGTTCTGGCCCTGGCGGGTGGGGCCGCAATCGCGGTCCTCATCGGAATGGCGCTTCCGTATGGTTTGACCTTCTCGGGGTGGGGCATACTTTCCGTGGCAGGCTTGGTCATCGTCTACGCGGTGCTGTTTGCCTGGTCGGGGTATCGAGCATATGCGCGGGACACGCCCGCAACGTCCGCGTCGTTTCTCTCGCTCAAGGTCGCAGGGTTCTCCGCTCTGGTTACAGTCGCGATACTCGCCGGCGTGATTGGCGCGAGCTTTCTCGTTGTGATGATCGGTCTCGGAAGCGCCGTTGCTCTCTTCGGAAAGTGACACGCCTCGTGAGACGGTCGAGGAGGTCGCCGCCCGCGCATCGCGGGTGCTCACGCGGGTGCTGCCTGCGATGGAGGAGGGAAACGTCGCCCTGATCGCGCACGGCCATTTCCTGCGCATTCTGGCAGCCGTGTACCTGAGAATGGCCCCTCGCTTCGGTGCTCAAATCACCCTGGACGCTGGATTGGTCTCCGTGCTCAGCTTCTACTGCGAGCAGCCGGCCATCGTGTCGTGGAACTACGGAGCCGAACTTCCCTTGGTGCCCTCGGAGTCCTAAGACGCAACTCAAGCTGCTCAAGGACTTGCGATTCGGTGACGGCTGCTGTTGTGTCGGCACCGGAGCGAGGTTGAACATTTCGCGGATGCGGCTGCCTGGGCGAAACCGTCGGACCTAGGACTGCGCGGCCTAAAAGCGCGCGGTACCTCGCAGCGGGCGGGGCCGGCCATCCGGGTCCATGACGAAGCGCCCGATGGGGACCGCCCAGAGCCGCTGGATGCGCGTGACCGGTTCGGGAGTGTGGTGGCGCACTCGTCCCGTGGGGCGGGTCGCGCGGTGGCCGGTTGCGTGCCAGTCGTCGAGGCCGTCGGCGGTGGTGTTCCACAGGCGGAGCGCGGCGGCGGGGTCGCCGAGCGCGGGATCGTCCGGGTCCAGGCCCAGGTGCTCCGACCACAGTTGCAGGCGGAGGTCCCGGGCCAGGCGCCCGGAAGCATCGGGGCCGTTCCCTGCGCCGGGTGCTTCCGGGGTGCCCGGGGTGGTATCGATGACGGCGCACGTGAGCTCACTGTCGGTGGTCCACGATCGGCGATTGAAGTTGTCCGAGCCACAGGTGACCCACGTGTCGTCGACGATGCACACCTTGGCGTGCACGTAGATCGGAGTGCCCGCGGCGTTCTCGAGGTCGAAAACGCCGACCCGGCCTGGCGCGGCGCGGCTGAGCATGCTGAGTGCCCGCAACTGGCCCAGCCGGCTTGCCGGCCCGGCGAGACGCCCGTCGGAGTCGGGATACCGGGGCACAACGACGATCACGGTCAACTCGGGGTTGCGTGTGAGGGCCGCCGCGAGAGCGGCTGCGACTTCCCTGGACCACAGGTACTGGTCCTCTATGTAGATCAGCGAGCGTGCGCGGGCGAAGGCCTTCCCGTAGGCGCGGGCAATGCTGCGCTCCCCGGCAGGCGCGAACGGGAACGGCGGGCGCTTCACACCGTAGGTGCGCAGCAGCTGCACGGCGTGCGGGCCCGCCGGCGGCGGTGCTGGCGCGGATTCCGGCAGGGGCCTGGGGTGCCGGGGCATGCGGGCGAGACGCTGTAGCAGCATCCGATAGGGCGTGCGCCGGTCCAGTGGGTGAGGGTCGTTCCATCGCTCGGCGAACACCGCCAGTAGGTCTGCCACCACGGGGCCGTGCAGTTCGAGGGAGGCATCGTGCCACGGCGGGCGTTTGCCGTACCGCGGATCCATATCCAGCGCCTGCGGGTCTCCCGTGTGTCCGGCGTCGTCCCGGCGGCCGTGGCAAAGGTCGAGTCCGCCGACGAACGCGATGTCCCGCGACGGGTCGTCCCGACGGCGGATGACGAAGAACTTCTGGTGATGCGAGCCGAAGAGGCGCACGCGCTGGTCCAGCAGCACCTCGCCGCCGGCCTCGTTGATCTCGCGACCCAGCCGTTCGTTGGAGCGGCCGCTCATCGGGGCCGACACGCTTTCCCCGTGGGATCTCCAGACAAGGCCGCGCACTTCCACTCCCGAGCGGGCCAGCCCAGCGAGCAGATCGCCGATCGATGGCCCGTCCGGCAGCATCCGCTCGTCGGCATCGCCACGCCAGTCTGTGAACCAGACGCGGTCTCCCGCCTGCAACGCCGTCAACTCCTCGTGCAGCCGGGCGAAGTAGGTGGTGCCATGCACCAGGGGCACCACGAGGTTGCCCTCCGACCAGGCCGGCGATCCGGCACTACCCGCATGCACGTCCGTGGACAGGTTTCCGCGCTCGGCCCGGCTCAGGAACCAGGTACTCGGATCAGTGCGCACGCGATGCACTTTACGGCACGACCGATCCGAGGCCGAGGATCACTCCTGCACATCCTCGGGTGGGATAAGGGATCCGTGGAAGTGCTGCTGCCGGAACCATCCCGATGTGCCTCCACCGGGGATCTGATGCAGCCAAACGGGCAATGAAACGACCGTGATGTCTCCTTCAGGAGCAGCCGCGTGGATTTCGCACATGGACTGGCTCACCGACCCGTCCGCGGAGCCGGGCAAACGCAATGCCCCAGTGGAAAGAGCGCGGGTGTTAGTTCCAGTTTGGAGTCGCTACGAGAACCGATGGGACCTCCTCGACGGAAGCGCACGCGAGGCACCGGTGCTTCTCCCACCCGAGTACCGCGACCTTGCGGGTGACCCGCGAGTTGGACTCCCACCCCAACACCCGTGGCACTCTGGTATGCCGGAATGGTGACAGGGAGTAGCGACTTTCTTGACTGCGGCCTAGGGCGTTTCCAGGAACTGGAGGAAAATCCAGAAATCGTGGAGGAAAACCGCTTCCGCGATCTGGCGCGATCGCCGCGCTGCTGCCTTCGTGAGCAGCCCACCAAACCGCCATCGGCGAAACTGTTCACGAAACCAGTCATTAAGCCGAAACAGAAACGCTCCTGAGGATTCTCAGGAGCGTTTTCGAATCGAGATGGGACGCAACTCGGTCTAAACTTCGGCGTGAGCGTTCCTTCGCCAGCCCGTTGCTCGTTCAGGAGGTGCCTCCATCTCGATAGCAGAGTCGACCGTCCACACGGGACGGCGGGTCCACGGGCTCGAATTGTTCTTCGACCTGGTGATCGTGGCCTATATCGGACAGATTGCCCACACCATGCACGGCGATCCGTCATGGATGGATGCGGTCGCGTTCGTAGGTTTACTGGCCGCCGCATGGTGGGCATGGGTAAACGCCACAATTACAATGAGCTTGTTCGGCGCGCGGATTAGTCCTTCCATGTGGATATCCGTGGCAATCGCCATGGCCGCAATCGGTGTAATGGCCGCGGCTGTGCCCGATGCCCTTGGCGATCGAGCCGCCGCATTTGCTATCGGCAATACCCTGCTACGGCTGGTCTGGGCAGTGCCGGGGCTCATTAATCGCCAATCGGTCGGCAACCCATGGTGGCGGTCGGTGCTCTACAGTCTCGTTCCGGCCTCGATATGGCTTGTCTCGATCCTGGCCGCGCCCCCCTGGCAATATGCGATCTGGGCTATAGCAGTGGCTATCGAGATCGTTTTGTTGAGCTTCCTCGGTGGTCAGCAGGTGCGGCTGCGCAATGCACTTGACGTCGGTCATCTCGCTGAGCGAGTGGGCTTGTTGGTAGTGATCGTTTTCGCTGAGTCAATCCTGACAATCATCGCTGAGCTCGACGCCCACTGGGCGCCATCATCAGGCCTGACCGCCGCTCTGGGGTTCGCAGCAGTGTCGATGCTTGCCTGGATTTACTTCAGCTATGCCGCCTCGTCTGTCGAGCGCGGACTGCAGCGACTGCAACTGCGTGGGAGCGTCGGTGGAATCCGCGACACTGTGATGTACCTGCCGTTCCTGCTTGTGGCAGGCATCACGCTGTTCGCCGCTGCACTTGGTACAGCAGTAGCCGATGCCGGGCAACTCCTGCCATCGGGCGCCGCGATTTCTCTCAGCGCTGGCATCAGCCTCTTCTTCGCGGCAAGTGCCGCCGAGTCGCTGCGTTACGGTGCCCCCTGGCGGCGTTTGGCCGCCTGGGCACCGGGTGGCATCCTGTTGCCGTGGGCACTGGTGCCGCTCTCGACGCAGGTGGCTGCTGAAGGGGTGGTCGCGGTATCTGTCGGGGTCATAGCCATTCTGATCGCACAGTTTGCGATCAGCGCGTGGCGCGCGCATGCGCACTTGGCCGCTGCCGATAAGTAGGGCAGGACGCGAGCAGAACGACCCTGTGTGGAAAGCCGTCTACAGGCGTTTCTGGAAAGAGTCTCGCGACGCTACCGATAGCGTCGCCCCGGCGGTGCTGAGTGACCACACTGGATGGACTGGGTTTCCTTGCCGCGAACAGCACGAGTCAGGATTCGGCGAGAACGGGTAGCCATCATGATGTAACCCTTCGGTCGACCCGGGGCGCCAGCTCCTACGATGGCGCTGGCTCCGGGCGAGATCTGCAATGCAATCTCGGGGTCGGCGCAGCTACTCCACGGGCGGCCCGCGCCAGTCCACGCTGATTCGAAGTCGAGAAAACCCCGGCATAAGAACGGCCAGAACGAGAAGGACCACGGCACCGACGACATCCACCCCGGGCCCGCCTTCTCGTGTCGCAATGATGAGCAATGTCGCTGCGGCGGCAAACAGTGAAACGCTCATGATCGCAAACAGTGGAACCGTGACGGTGGTGATCCAGGCACCGGTCTCTGTCGGCGCAAGCACGAGCTCCACCGGATGCTGTTCGGGTTAGGCAGCCACCCACCGGTGCGCGAGCAGGAACGGAATAAGGCCGTACCCGAGCAACGCCATGAGCAGCAGTGGCCACGCACCGACCTGCGGTTCCGTGCCGGGACCGGAGGTGATCGTTGATCCGGCAATCATCAGCCAGGATCCGGTTGCCAGCCCCGCCGCGAATCCGCTCCACAGAAACGTCTTGCGGCGAGTCGGGGCCGCGCCCTCCCGTAACGCGAACGTTGCACTGAGGGCCGAGCCCAAGCAGACCAACGCAAAGAGCGCGACCGCCACCCCCGTCGGCCACGTCGAACTAACCCCATGGCTGCCCCACTGGCGGGGCAGGTCGGACGGAAGCTCTGCGCGCCAGATGAGCCAGGTCGTGGCAACCGCGGCGAGGGGGATCCAGACAGTGACCGCAGCGAGGACATCACGAACGCGTGCTCGTCCAGAACTACGTGCACCCATGGTTAGACTCCTTCGATCAGTCGGCGCATCTCCGGCTCGGACAGTCCCAGTTTCCGTGCTTCGGTGCGGAACTGCTCGGCGATTTCGGCCAACCGCACGAAACTGGGTTCGACGTCCTGACGGACCCAAGCCCCGCGGTCCAGCCGGTGCTCTTCGGAGAGATCGTCATGCATGTCGGCCCCCTTTCTGCGTACCGGTGGCTGTTGACATCCAGTATGCGCACGGGCTCCCACGCGACCGGCACAAGGCGTGTGGAAATTTTCTCGACCCGATCAGGGCCAATTTGTCATGAATCGGCCGCGGATGACATTCAATAGTCAAGGGGGTGGTCATGGAGGCTGCGGGGGAGTCCGACCGGGTGCTGTTGCACTGGTCGGTCACGGGGGATCGCCGCGCGTTCGGGCTGCTGTTCGGCCGGCATGCGCGGGCGGTCACCGGGTACGCCTGTATCTTCCCTCCTGCGAGCTGAGGAGGCAAACGGGCGTTCACTCCGACTCCAGCCCCTCCGCGATCTGCTTGATCGTCGCCAGGCGGCGGTCCCACTGTGCCCCGAGGAGGTCGAGTCGCCGCGCGGTCTCCGTGAACTGGCTGCCCAGCACCCGGTACTGCACTTCGCGACCCACTCTCACCGGCTCGACGAGTCCGACGTCCTGCAGCACCGCAAGGTGCTTGGCGATCGCCTGGCGCGAGACGGGCAGGACCTCGGCGAGGGCGGACGCCGATGCGTCCGCCCCGCCGAGCGCTGCCAGGATGCTCCAGCGCGTGTCATCGCCGAGGGCGGCGAAAACGGGAACGAGGGTGGACGCGGTCACTCGGAACCTTCGAGGTAGGCGACCAACTCGTCCAGCTCGAAGTCCCACCCGCCGCGGTTGCCGTCCATGCTCGCGGCGGGGTCGCGGAGGGCGTCGAACCCTGATTCGACGACCGTGAGTTGCGTGCCGGCATCCACCGTTTCGAGGGTGAAGCGGAAGACGGTGGTCTCGCCCGACTCGAGAGTGGATGCGGCGGCGTTGCTGTTGCCCCAGCGGTAGGCGATCATGCGCGGTGGGTCGAGTTCTTCGATGCGGACCGGGAAATCACCATGGTCGGACCAGCCGAAGACACCGGTAGTGCCGACCGCAAGCGGCGCGAGGGTGGCGTGCTCTGGAAACCAGCGGGCGATGTGCTGCGCCTCGGTGACCGCGGCCCAGACCTTCTCGATGGGGGCTGCGATGGTGATGGTTCGTGAGACGGTGAACTTGTCCGTATCGACAACGGACAACTCGTTGATCTTCATACTCATGATGCTTCATCCCTTCGGTTGATTAATGCAATCTCAGAGTTGCACAAATTCACGCAAGGTGCAACTAAAGGGTTGCATTGAGCCTGCCTGCCCGGTTACGCAGGCTCCTCAGCCCGGCGCGGATCTCATCGATGAGGATCTCCGGCTGTTCGAGAGCGGCGAAGTGTCCGCCATTGTCGGCCTCGGCGTAATGGATCAGGTCGCTGTAGGTGTCTTCGATCCAGGTTCGCGGCAACCGGGGGATGTCTCGGGGGAACACGGTCACGGCGACCGGCAATGTGAGGTGCGGACCGGCCATGGTGGCCGATCGGTTCTCCCAGTAGATGCGGGCCGACGAGGCGGCGCTGTTGGTGAACCAGGAGAGCGATATCGAGTCCAGAATGGAATCGACGCTGAGGGCGTCCTCCGCCAGCCCGTGGTTGTCCGTCTTGGACTGGTATTTCTCGTAGATCCAGGCCGCTTGGCCTGCCGGAGAGTCCGCCAGCGCGAATCCGACGGTCTGCGGCTTGGTGCCCTGCAGGTGATTCGACCCCCCGAGAGGTCCGGCATAGAGGGTCAAGCCCTCCACTGCGCGCCGCTCCTCGGGTGTCAGCGTGGCGGGGATGTGGGCCGGGACGGCGTACGGCGTGTTCAGGTGGATGCCGAGGAGGCCTGCGGGCTGCGTGGCGCCGAGGGCCGTGGTGACAGCCCCGCCCCAGTCGCCACCGGGTGCTGGTCGTGCTCCGACGCGGCGAGTTCGGGGAGGACATCCATGCCCTCCTCGGACCGGTTGACACGGCGCTTGCCGACCTGGTCCAACGGGGACAAGACAGTGGCGTTTTCGGTCGGCACCTCCCCGCGGATGTCCTCAGCCAGGTGGCCTGGTCGGCCGTGTTCGCCATCGCCGGCAACGACCTCTCCCGGAAGACACTCGCCGTCTCAGCCCCGACAATAACCAGCCTGCTTCTGCTCGGAGTTCCCGAACCGCGCGCGCGGGCGTTGGCCGATCGCCGATCCTGATGGATGTTTGCCTAGTCGACGCCGTCGACCCCGACCTGGCGGGTCCAAGGTTATTTTCGATAGCTGCTGAGGTCGCAGGTGTGAATGGCGGTCGGATCCGAGAGGAGCCGGTAGCCGTGCGCCGCGCAGTCTCGGAAGGTGGCGATACTCACCCGGCGACTGGATCGCTCCAGATCGCCTTTTGATGGTCCGTCCGAGCCGATTCCGGCCCGGTGAACCATCCATTCGATGTCCATGGCTTCGTCTGCCAGGTATCGCATGACTGCTTCGTTGTCTTCGTGCTGACCGATGTGTCCGCGCGCGATGGTGTTTCTGATCGCCCACAGTGCCGGTGACAGTCTCCGGTTCGGAGGGGCGCTGAGTCCGCCCGCCTGGTAGAGAAAGCGGCGGACTCCGTGGCGTCTCATTGCGGGCACCAGGTCCCGCACGAAGGCGGTGTTGATCTTCTGCGTCTTCTGCAACTGCGCATCGCCCAGCAGCGACACCACGAAATCGGCGCCGTCGACGAGCCGATCGAGGTCAGGGGAATCGGTGATCGATCCCTGGTGGATCTCAAGGTTCGGGATGGTGCTGTCGAGCTTTGCGGGGTTTCGGGCGAGTACCTTGACGTGGTGTCCGTCGTTGAGAGCCAGCGAAATGAAATGCCTGCCGGTCTGCCCGGTTGCGCCGAACACCAGAAACGTCTGTTGAGTGCTCATGGGTCGATCTCCTCAGGGTCGATGGTGACGACGAGCTTGGTCGCAGAGAGGCCCTTGCGGAGTGCTGCCAGCGCCCCGGGCACGTGCTCCAGTCCGATTCCGAAGATTCTCGGGTCGGGTGCCGGCCGGAATTGTCCGGTGCTGAGTGCCACCGGAAGGAAGTCCCGGAAGATTGCTGGCCCGACCGGGGACTGCACAGGGGTGCCGCCCCAGATGCTCGTCACACGGATGCCGCGCGCGCGTGCGAGGAGTGACCGCGAGCGTGTGAGCGGGTCGGGGTATGCAGACGCTATGCGCTTCGTGCCGGTGGTGCGGCCCACGATGCGCAGGGCGTGGCTGAGCGCCCCGCTTCCGATCGCAATCGTGCCGGCCAGGTGGCGGTGCCCTACCGCTTCCACGATCTGCTGATCCACCTCGTGGTCGCGGTAATCGAAGACTGCTTCCGCTCCAAGAGTCCGCACGAAGTCGTGGTTTCGGCGCCCGGCTGTGGCGATCACCGTGTAGCCGCTGGCTCGCGCGAGCTGCACAGCGTTGCTGCCGACACTCGTCGAGGCGCCCCACACGAGAACGACTTCACCACGAGGCGACGGCGATGTGGTCGGAAGCGGCAGAGCGAGCTGGTCTACCTCGTACAGTCCCGCGGCCGCGGTCGACACCGCGAGCGGCAGAACCGCTGCCTGCTCGAATGTCACGGTGGCGGGCAGCTCGGCACAGACACGCTCGAGAACCGTGACGTACCGCTGGAAGCCCCCTTCTTCGGAACTGTTGCGCAGCCGCTCTTGTCCGGCCGCGTAACCAACGACCCGGTCTCCCACCTGGAATCGTGTCACTCCGTCGCCAACAGCGGCGATCTCCCCGGCCACGTCGCTGCCGATGACGGTCGGATACCGCATCCATGGAGTAACGAGGCGACGGAAGGGCCCGGTGATCGCGTCGACGGGGTTGACCGCTACCGCCCGGACTCGCACGACGACCTGACCCGGCCCCGGTGTCGGGTGGGTAGACGTTCGCACCTCAAAACCTCCTCGAACATCGAGAAGCCAAAGCGCTTCGTTCGCTTCGCTCACGTCAGTACCGTTCACGCCAGTGCCGCTCACGGCTGCAACGCTGACGTCACTGCCGTGGGGATCGCTCGGTGAATTTTCGCCGGTGTCTTCATTGTGGTCTCCTCTTCAAACAATGACATTTCGTGTCATCCTATAACCCATTACACGTCGTGTCATCACGTAGACTCGTGTCATGCGATGGGCACCAGACGCGCGCGGCCGCCTCCAGGGAGCGGCGTTCGAGCTGTTCTCCGAACAGGGGTACTCGGCGACGACCGTTCCCCAGATCACAGCTCGGGCGGGCCTGACAACGAGGACGTTCTTTCGCTATTTCGCCGACAAGCGAGAAGTGATCTTCGGCGGCGACGAGATCCCGGAACGAGCCGCCCAGCTGATCGCCGAGGCCCCCGTAGGCCTTGCGCCCATGGACGTCATCCGACTGGTGTTGCACCGAGTCGCGGCCGAGCAATTCGAGGGGCATCGGGAACAGACTGCGGCGGTGCGCGCAATCATCCACGCGAACGACTCGCTTCGCGACCGGGATGCTCGCAAACGCGACGACCTCGTACGCGCCGCTCGCGCGGCGTTCATCGAGCGCGGTGAGTCGCCCCACGGTGCCACCGTCGTCGCGGAGCTGGGTATCCTCATCTTTCAGGTCGCTCTCGACGAATGGGCCATCGATGAAGAATCACGATCGATGACGAGCGTCATCGACACCGTCATGACCCTGGTTGCTCGTGCGTCTCCCTGACCGGTGGCACCGGAGCTCAGCCAACGGTTGGACGGCGGGGTAGTGGGTTCAACCTGACGGAACGGTCGTCTGTTTCTGGAGGGCTTCGGCGAGTGTGCGGATTCCGAGGCTGATCTGGTGCTGGCTGACGTTGCCGAAACCGAGCACGAGGGCGGGCGGGAGTGGGTCTCCCGCATCCGACGCAGGTGTCGGTCGAATCTGCCGGTCTCCATGAGCAGCGCGAGCGCCTCCTGGTCGAATCCAAGGGCTCCGCGACTGCTGAGTCGCTTCTCCTCGACTATCCCCGGCACGAATCGCGGCGGTGCGAGAACCCAGCCCAGTCGGACGGCGGGCGCGAGCGTCTTGCTCACCGCGCCAGGGCCGGGGCGGGGGAGAGGCCGATGTCGCGAGGACGGGGAACGACTGTCGGGCCGGTCCGCCGTCCGGCATCTCGGCGACCCGCGTCCCGGAGCCGACTGCCGCCTCGAGGTACCCCTCGGCCACCAACTGATCATAGACGTCGACGATCGTGCCTCGTGAGATACCGAGCACGTCCGCCAGACGACGCGTCGATGGGAGGCGCTCACGGGCGGCCAGCCGTCGATCGCGGATGGCCGCGCGCAGCTGGTGCTGAATCTGCACGCCGAGCGGAGCGATACCGCTCTCCAGCACCACGAGAAGGTCGGGGTCTCCGCGCCCCCAGTGCACCGTCACACGCTCACCCTCGCGAATGGTCCACTCAATGGATCAACAATTGGCCCTTCACGCTGGACCGCAGAACTTCTAGGTTGGGTGCTGTGAACCTCGGAGTCTGGGCTGAACGAACGACAACATCCGCACCTCGTAAAGGAGACGCATCATGAACGCCCCCATCACAATCACGCCCATCCATGTCGGTGACCTGACCGCAGAGGGCTACGCAATGCCTGTCTACGTGCACCTCATCGAACATCCCGATGCGAGAGTGCTCGTCGACACCGGCTTCACAGAGATCCACCCCGCGGCGGCCGATCTCGACCCTCGCCCCCACTCTCTCAACGAGCAGGCATTCGACCTCGATAGTGTGGACATCGTCGTCAACACACACCTTCACTTCGACCACTGCGGTGGGAACCACCTCTTCCCCGGCACTCCGATCTACGTCCAGCGCCAGGAACTTGACGATGCCCGCTCGGAAGACAACTACACCATCCGAGAATGGGTGGACCCGCCCGGTGTGCGCTACGTGCCCGTCGATGGACCATTCGACCTGCTTCCCGGGATTCGCCTCCTCCCGGCGCCGGGCCACACCCGCGGCTCACAGATCGTTGTCGTCGACACGGGCGAGCGCCCGACAATCATCGCCGGAGACACCGCGGTGTGGTTCGGCGAACTGGACAACCCCGAGACCGACGGCCAGCTGCTGATCCGCTCGCTGCATCCTGAACCCGTCTGGATCACTCACGAGCACACGTCCTGGACCGCTGGTTAGCGGTCTGGATCCCCGGGTGTGACGGCTGGCTCGTCGCACCGCGTACACACGACACGCGAATTCAGCTCCCGCGCGCCGGGAGACCTGCGGGGAGCACTGATGAGCACGGCCCCGGACCGCGTGCAGAATGGATCCAGCCACGATGGCGAACCGTCCCGGCCTGGGATATCGGGTCTAGGCTCCCTCGTCTACGTTGTTCACGCCCTTGGGGATCCGAAGCACACACTGCAGTAGCTGAACGGAGCGAACCATGACCCCTGCACACACCATCGCCACCACCGGTGCAACCGGCGGCGTCGGTGGTCTGGTCGCCCGCGACCTCGCCGACCGGGGCTCCACTCAACGCCTGCTGGTGCGCACGCCGGCCAAAGCACCCCGGCTTCCGAACAGCACCGTGCACCCGTTCAGGTGCGTCGTTCGTGTCCCGCGCGGACGTCGCCCGCACGGCAGTGGCGGCACTGGTCGACCCGGCCCCGCACGCCGCACGTCCCTACGAAATCACCGGCCCGGAGGCGCTCACCCTGACCGAGGTCGCGGCCACCATCAGCCGCATCCGCGGCCAGGACATCACTTTTCATGACGAGAGCATCGAGGAGGCCTACCGGTCCCGCGCCTGCTACGGGGCCCCCGACTGGCAAGTGGATGCCTGGGTCAGCACCTACACCGCGATCGCAAGCGGCATCATGGCCCCGGTCAGCGACAGCGTCGAGCAGATCACCGGCACGGCTCCGATGAACCTCGAGACGTACGTCAGCACGCACACTCGTTGATCTGGGCGGCCGCGTCAGCGGCGACACCGACACGCCGAGCAGACTGAAGCAGGGAGCGGTTCCGATGACTCCCGGGCATTCACCCGAGGGACATAAGCCAGTCGTCGATGGCAGCGCGTGCAGCGTCCGGCTGCTCCTGCATGAGAAAATGGCCGGCATCTTCGATGACGGTGAACGACGCCGCCGGCAGGGCGGCTGCTGTTTCTTCGGCGGCGTCGATGGGGATGAGACGGTCCGCGGCGCCATGGATGATCGCCGTCGGACACTCGATCGACGGCAGAAGTGAACGCAGATCGGCGCGCTGGATAACTGCCCGCTGTTGGCGGAGAAAGGCATCCGCGCCGACAGGCGAGGCCATGGCGCGCCAGGCGGCCAGCAAAGTCTGGTCGGACTCACGGCCCGCTGCGACGACGCCGGCAAAAGCGGCGTCAACGAGAGCATCGAACTGCCCGTCCTCGACGAGTGCGGATTGGCGTTCACGTGCCTGCACCTGCTCGAGGCTGTCCGCTCGCGCGGAGGTGCTCACGAGGGCGAGCCCGGCGACACGATCGGAGGCCTGCCGGAATACTTCGAGGGCGACATAGCCTCCCATGCTGGTGCCGAGAACAGCGATCTCGCCGACGTTCTCCTTCAGGATCCGTTCGGCCATCGCTGCGATCGTGTCGTCGCGGCGGGTGTCCGCCAGGGTGACCTGGCCATGCCTCCAGACCGTGTCGATCACCGGTGCATAGGCGAGTGGTGAACACAGCAGTGGAGGTATCAATACGATCTTCATAGAGGCAGCCTCGCACGACCCGCCGACAGTCGTCCGGCCGAACGCCGCCCCTCGATGCGTTCTTCGCGGGCGACAGCGCCGAGGCGAAGGCGCAGGTCAGGGCGTTTCTGGAGAGCTTGGGCATGCGTCCCCTCGACGCAGGAGCGCTCGAGATGGCGCACGCTCTTGAATGGGCAGGCATCCTCCTGGTGGGCCTGGCAGCCGACGGCGCCGGCTTCGACATCGACTTGGGCGCGAAGGTCCTCTGAAGTTTCGCTCCCGACGGGCACCCACCCGGTCACGGAAGTAAGAGAGCCTTGCCGGGCAGGGGGCCGAGGTGGCTCAGGGAGGAGCTCAGGCCCGGGGATGCCCCAGCGTTCAGCCGAACGGGACGGCGCCGACAAGCACTCCGACGACCAGCATGACAAGCGAGATCACGCAGGCCCGCCAGAGCACTTTCCTGTGGTGGTCGCCGAGGTTGACGCCTGCAAGAGAGACGAGCAGAAGAATGGCCGGTACCAGCGGGCTCTGCAGGTGAACGGGCTGACCGATGATCGAGGCGCGGGCCATCTCGACCGGGGAGATCACGTAGGTTGCTGCGCTCTCGGCGAGAACGGGAAGAATTCCGAAGTAGAACGCGTCGTTGGACATGAAGAAGGTCATCGGAATGGAGAGAACTCCGGTGATGACCGCGAGGTACTCACCCATCGATGCCGGCACGACCTGGACGACCCAGTCAGCCATGGCCGTGACCATCCCAGTACCGTTCAGCACTCCGACCAGGACGCCCGCGGCGAGCACCATCGAGACGACGCCGACGATGCTGGGGGCGTGCGCGACGATCTCGTCGGCCTGGCTACGGAGCGTCGGAAAGTTGATCACGAGCGCCACCCCGGTGCCCACCATGAAGATATAGGCCAAGGGCATGACATCGAGCACGAGCAGCACCATGACGGCGACGGTGAGCGCGAGGTTCACCCAAATGAGTTTGGGCCGCAGCGTCGGCCGATCCGCCCGCATCATCGTGTCGGCCATCATCGTGTCGTGATCTTCGGCGTCGAGCACCTTCTGTTCGGCCAGGGCCGTGCGACCCACCGGCCCACGCTGGCCCGGCCGCACCGTCACGATGCCGGTCGTCGACAGGGTTGCCGCTGCACCCGGACTGACCTCCGTGCCGCGCACGACGCGGTTGCCGCCGAAGAAGCCGCGCCAGAAGCCGGGCGACGCCACCGGTGCGGCATTCGCCTGCGCAGCCTGTGAGTACTCGAGCGACCCGATGCGCTTGCGTTCGCCAAGCCCGAGGAACCAGGCGAACGCCAGTGCAATGATGACTCCCGTCGCAAGAGACGGCAGCATCGGCACGAAGATGTCCGTCGGCGACACGCCGA
The DNA here is from genome assembly GCF_035984545.1 of Cryobacterium sp. GrIS_2_6. NCBI lineage: Bacteria > Bacillati > Actinomycetota > Actinomycetes > Micrococcales > Microbacteriaceae > Cryobacterium > Cryobacterium sp. GrIS_2_6. Next base: position 1,870,866 of record NZ_JAXCHP010000001.1, on the reverse strand, counting down.
GCGCCGATGCCGCCCGCACGGTGGGGCCACCCCACGGCACGATGTTGAGCGTGCCGTTCATCAGGCCTGCAACGCAGGTGAGCACGACCGGACTCATGCCCAGACGCAGGTAGATCGGCAGCATCGCTGAGGTCGTGATGATGAAGGTCGTGGACCCGTCGCCGTCGAGCGACACCGCGCCGGCTAGGATCGCCGTGCCGAGGACGACCTTGGCCGGGTCGTTGCCGAGGAAGCGGGTGATGAACCGGATGAGGGGATCGAACAGCCCGCATCTGGGACCTGGTCGGACGCCGCATCCGCGACCTCGAATTGCCGGGGCCGGTGGTCGCAGCCCTGGCTGGTGAGCCGAAGACGCCGTCTCAGGGAAGGCGGGGAACGGATGCCGCCGATCCGGTCGTACTCGCCAACCATGTCGTCTACATCGACACTCACGTGGTGTCGCGGGCGAATCGGGACCTGGGCCTGATCGCGGTGATCCGCGACCGCACCGACATCGTGAGTCTCACGGACCGCCTGGAAACCGTGGCGTCGATGACCGAAGCACTTCGGGTGCAGCGCCACGAGTTCGCAAACCGCCTGCACGTGACGGCCGGTCTGATGGATGCGGGCCGCGTGTCCGACGCGCGGGGCTACCTCGACGACGTGCTGCAGGCGTCACGCACCCCCGGCGGTCCGTTCGCCGGCGAGCACCTGACCGAGCCATTCCTGGTGTCGCTGGTGGAAGCTAAGGGCGCGCAGGCCGGTGAGCGCGGAGTCCGCTTGTCGGTGGGTCTGGACTCACTCGTGCGCGGGGTCGTCTCTGCGCCCGCGGATGTGGCCACCGTGCTCGCCAACCTCATTGAGAACGCGGTGAGTGCAGCTGTGTGCGGTCGGCAGCCTGGTTGGGTGGAGGTGGAACTGCTCGACGACGGTGACACGCTCGTCATGACCGTGGCCGACTCCGGGCAGGGCGTGCCCAACGGGGCACGCGTGTTCAGTGATGTGCGGAGCACGGACCTGGATCCGGGCGAGGTGCATGGGCGGGGCATCGGCCTTCCGCTCGTGAGCGAGATCGCGGCGCGCCTCGGCGGAGAGGTGTGGCTGGCCGACGCCGGAGGCCGGGATGGAAACGGTGCGGTGTTCTGCGCCCGCCTGCCCGGGGTTATGGGGGCGCCGGCCCGCCCAGCACAAGGAGAAGAACAATGACCGATACGATTTCCGTGCTCGTCGTCGATGACGACTTCCATGTCGGCGGCCTTCATCGCGATATCGTCGATGCGTGTGCCGGCTACACCGCCCTTGAGCCAGTTCGGGGAGTGCGGGCCGCGCGCGCAGCGGTGCGGGATTTGTCGCCCGACCTCGTCATCTGCGACGTCTACCTTCCCGATGGCGACGGGATCGCCTTCGTCGCAGAGATCGACGTTGACGCGTTCATGATCAGTGCGGCGTCGGATGGCGCCACCGTGCGCCGCGCCCTCCGCGCCGGCGCGCTGGACTACCTCATCAAGCCGTTCGAACCCGCGCGATTGAGCGAACGGCTGGGGGCATATCGTCGGTTCCGCACCCTGGTCGCCGAGGACCGCCAACTCGACCAGGATGCCATCGAAAGGGCCCAGCGGGTGCTGCACGGCCGGGACGGTGGAGTCGCGTCGGTGTCGCGGTCCACGACCGAGAAGTTGCTCATCGAACTGCTCCAGGACGGCGAATCATCCGCAAGCCTGATTGCCGGCCGCGCCGGTCTGTCCCGCGCGACGGCGCAGCGGCACCTTGCCGCCCTGGCAACCCGCGGTGACGTCGACGTGACCCTCCGCTACGGTTCGACCGGTCGCCCCGAGCACCGATACAGCGTTCGACGCTGAGCGTCGGGTTCTCAGGCGCACGCGGCGGGCCCGATGCGACAGGATCGGCGCCGCATGATCTTAAAGAAGTCTCATCGGTTGGCTCTCCGACCCCGAACGGGTAGAGTTCTCCTGAACGTGACACGATCTGAGGAGGTGAGCCCGATGCACACACTGTCCACTCTGGGCGCTCCTATCGAGTTCACGATCGCGCGACAGACGTAGCCGTCGCGGGGAGCGCTTGACGCCCTCTCAGAAAGCTACGACTATGAATCAATACCGTTTGCACAATGCGGAGCCGATCTCAGGCGACGTCTCCCCGCACCCTTCCCGCACAGCCCTGGTCCTCGGTGGCGGCGGATCGACGGGTAACGCATGGCTGATCGGGGTCATCGCCGGCCTGTACGAGGCCGGTCTCGACGTGACCGACGCCGATCTCATCATCGGGACCTCGGCCGGAGCGACAGCTGCGGCTCAGCTCGCGGGCGCGAGTCCCGCTGACCTCCTGGCGCCCACTCTGGTCGCCGTGCCCGTGTCTGCGCAGCGCACCGCCGCGGCCGGTTCGGACGGCCATCGCGCTGAGGCCGCCCCGGTGACCGATCACCTGGAACGTACTCGCCGCATCATCGCCGCCGCCGAGGACGCGGCCGACATGCGTCGCAGAATGGGTGCCGTTGCGCTCGACCTGGCCGCAGCATCAGACCCGGCGGTGCAGGCCCGGTGGCGCTCCACCGTGGCCTCGCGCCTGCCCAGCCACGACTGGCCCGAACGAAGGGTGCAGATCACCGCGGTCAATGCGGATACGGGTGCGCCGGTGGTGTTCGACCGGCACAGCGGGGTCGATCTGGTGGACGCCGTGGCCGCCAGCTGTGCCAGTGGCTTCGCCTACGGTATCGGCGGCAGCCGATATATCGACGGCGGTTACCGGTCCAACGCCGAGAACGCCGATCTGGCTGCCGGGTACGAGCGAGTGCTGGTGCTGTCACCGTTCGGCGGCCGGGCACTGACGCCGGTGGCGTGGGGCCTGCATCTTGCAACCCAGGTCGACGCGCTGCGCGCAGGCGGCAGCCGCGTCGAAACGATCTTCCCCGAGAGCAGCGCCGAACACCTGTTCGGCGCCAGGGCCATGGACGTCTCGTTGCGCCCGTCCGCCGCCCAGGCCGGATTCGACCAAGGCCGTGTCCGTGCGGAGCGGCTTACCGAGTTCTGGCGCTGAAGGACGCCGCCTCAGGGCTCAGGGGAGCTACGAGGAGCTTGCTTCCTCGTCGGGTCGGGACGAGGCGGGTTGCTGTGTCCAGGCGGGCGGTGTGTCCGTTCCGGCTCTTTCGTCGACCGCGGCGTCGGCGGCCGTTTTGTGGATATTCCCGGCGGCGTGGTGGACCGGTGCGTAGATGACGTAGAGGTTCATTGGTCCGTCACCGATATTGGTGACGTTGTGCCAGGTGCCCGCGGGGACGAGGATGCACCACCCGTCAGAAACGTCCTGCTCGAAAACGAGGTTGTCTTTCTCCGGCCCCATCTGTGCCCTCCCGGCGCCCGCATCGAGGCGCAGGAACTGATCGGTGTCGGGGTGCATTTCAAGTCCGATGGATTCTCCGGCAGGGATGCACATCAGGGTGACCTGCAAATACTTGCCGCTCCAGGCCACGGTTCGATAGTTCGTGTTCTCGGTGGTGGCGGTTTCCAGGTCGAAAGAGTCCGGGTGGGGGCCGATGTCGCTGCGAGTCATGGTGGAGGTTCCTTTTTCTCGGGGGCTTACCCCCAGTCTCGTTGAATCGACTGTGGTTGGCTACCGTTCAGAGCCGTCACGGTGTGTGCGCGGTGGCTGCGGTGGTCGGACGAACGGAGGGACTCCGCTCCTGCGACGTCGATGCCCGCGCGTAGGCTGGATCATGGCATCGTGTGCCGCATCACACATACACACTTCGCTGGTTGCCCAAGACCCCGGCAGCTCCGTTTTTCTCGCAAGTCAAGGGAGCAACACATGAATCTCTTCGTCATCGTCGCCATCATCGCGGTTGTCTTGCTGGTGGTGGGTGGTTTCGTTCAAGCCCTCCAGTTCCTGCTCTGGGTTGGCGCTGTCCTCCTGATTATCGCGATCATCGGGTGGGTCCTTCGCGCCGTCAGGGGAAGCAACCGCTGATCCGGGTGACCGACCCGCCCGGCCAGTGAGGCGATCGACCACCCGGAGCCGCTCGCGTCATGTTACGTCGAGTCGCTCCGGGTGTCGCTGATGTAACTGCCTCGACTCGGCGTCACTAGGAGCAGCGGCCGCAGCCGGTTCTGCGACTATGCGCAGGCCGGCCGGCGTGTTGGACAGTCCGACCAATTGCTCCAACCAGGCCCGGTTCAGGTGCGGTTCCTGACTGCCGGCGAATTCGAATTGGAGCGGTACGGCCGGGTTTCCGAAACCGGTCAAGACGAGCGCGGGAATCGCTTGCGCGATTCGTTGTGGCTGGGTAACATACAATCAAATGGTTGTATCAGAGCTTTCCGAACAGGACGTGAACCGCCTCTTCCGCGCCCTCGCAGACGCTACGAGGCGAGATATCGTGCGCCGCACGCTGGTCACCGACATCTCGGTGTCGCAGTTGGCGGACTCCTACGAGATGTCCTTCGCGGCCGTGCAGAAACACATTGCCGTGTTGGAGGAGGCGAGTCTGGTGACGAAGGAAGCACGTGGCCGTGAGCGGATGGTACGGGGAAACCTTGATCGCATCCGCCAGGCCCAGCGCCTGCTCGACCACTTCGAGGAGCTCTGGCATTCGCGCATCGACCGCCTCGACAGCCTGCTCGCGGAAGACTCTCCGGCTACACCTGGCACCTAACCGAAAGGATCATCATGCCCGTCACCTCCGTCGAGAAAGACCTCGACCAGCTCACGATCACGATCGTCGCCGACTTCCCGGTACCGCTCCGCCGGCTCTGGGATGCGTACACGGATCCGCGCCAGATCGAAAGGTTCTGGGGCCCGCCGACCTATCCGGCCACGTTCTACCGGCACGACGCTCTGACCGGGGGACGCAGCGTGTATGCGATGACCGGACCGGAGGGCGATACGCACTACGGCTGCTGGGACTGGACCTCGACCGACGCTCCCCACGCGTTTGAAGTGCTTGACAGCTTCTCGGACGCGGCGGGCGTGCCCAACGCCGACCTCCCCACCACCCGAATGGACTTCGCTTTCGAGGAGACGACCGGCGGCAGCCGCCTGAAGACGACGTCGTACTTCGGTTCCCTCGACCAGATGCAGCAGCTCATCGAGATGGGAATGCTCGAAGGCACCCGCCAGGCGATGTCCCAGATCGACCAGGTGCTGGCCGATCTGGCGTCATTCGCCGCCGACCACCTGGCGGAGGCGCAGATCCTCAGCGACACCCAGGTGCGAGTGGCACGGGTGATCCGCGGCACCGTCGACCAGGTGTGGCGGGCCCACAACGATGCCGCCCTCATGAAGCGGTGGCTCCTGGGACCGGACGGTTGGTCGATGCCCGTCTGTGAGATCGCAACAGCCGTCGGTGACAGCTACCGCTACGAGTGGCAGCGGGACGGCGGCGAGGAGCGATTCGGCTTCACCGGTGAGCTCCTCGAATCGATCGAACCGCACCGCGCGGTCACGACCGAGGCGATGATCGGGATGGACTTCCCGGCAACGCTCAACGAGCTGACCCTCACGGAAGTCGAGGGCGGAACCCTGCTCTCACTCGTCATCACCTACGCCGATGCAGAGCAGCGTGACGCGGTTCTGGCCACCGGCATGACCGGCGGAATGGAGACCAGCTACCAGCGCCTCGAGGGGCTGTTGCAGCCGACGCTGGCCTAGCTCCAGCCGTATCAGCCTCGTGCGTCTCCCGTGCACGAGGTTGGTAACGTCGGATCATGGCACTCATCGAGCTGGTCCGAGGCGACATCACGGCGCTGCCCGCGGACGCGATCGTCAACGCAGCGAATCACACGCTGCTCGGGGGCGGGGGAGTGGACGGTGCGATTCACCGGGCCGGAGGCCCGAGCATCCTCGCGGAATGTCGCCGGTTGCGTGCCACGACGCTGCCGGACGGGCTGCCGACCGGTGCCGCCGTCGCGACTACGGCGGGGCTCCTCCCCGCCCGGTGGGTCATCCACACCGTCGGCCCGATATGGGCGAAGACCCTCGATCAATCGGACCTGCTCGCCTCCTGCTACGTCGAGTCGCTGCGGGTCGCCGACGAACTCGGTGCCCGCCGCGTGACCTTTCCTGCGGTGAGCGCCGGCGTCTACGGGTGGCCGATGGACGACGCGGCGCGTATCGCCGTCGAGACGGTCGCCGCGAGCTCCACGGCCGTGGATGTCGTCACGTTCGTGCTGTTCAACGCTCACGCGATCGACGCGTTCCGGCTGGCGCTGGCCCGGCTGAGCTGAGCAGAGTCGGCGACAGGCCGAGAGTCAGCCGGCAACTCATCCTCGCATCACCGCGGGGAGGGCACTTCGCACGCATCGGCGCCCGATGGGTTCGGCGACACTGGTCGCCGACTCCCTAGGCTGTACGCATGGCCACAGTCATCCTCGTGCGGCACGGCCGCACCACCGCGAATGCCGACGGACTCCTGGCAGGGCGATCTCTCGGGGTCGGCCTCGACGCGATCGGGCGCACCCAGGCCGCGAGCGCCGGCGAGCGGCTCTCCGTCGTGCCTCTGGCCGGCGTGGTTTCGAGCCCGCTGCAGCGTTGCCGGGAAACCTCCCAGCTGATCCTCGACCTCCAGGGCGGAGCCCCCGCGACTCCCGTGGACGAGGACATCACCGAGTGCGACTACGGCGACTGGCAGGGCCGAACCCTGATCGACCTCTCCCAGGAGCCCCTGTGGACGGTGGTGCAGGCGCACCCCTCTGCGGTCGTCTTTCCCGGCGGCGAATCGATGGCCGCCATGCAGGCGCGGGCGGTCGCGGCCATCCGCCGCCATGATGCGATCTTCGAAGACGAGCATGGTCCCGGCGCGGTGTGGGTCGCGGTGAGCCACGGCGACATCATCAAGTCCGTCCTCGCCGACGCACTTGGGATGCACCTGGACCTGTTCCAGCGGATCAACGTCGGACCGGCATCCGTCTCGATCGTGCGCTACGGGCCCCATCGCCCGAGTGTCCATGCCATCAACACCGACGCAGGCGACCTGTCCTGGCTGGCGGCGGTCGGCCCGGTGGCCGATGCGCCGGTCGGCGGTGGGGCAGGCACTCAGCGGCCGCGGCAAACCGGAGCCTAAAATATCCCCATGCCTACAATCCTGCATGAGTTCGACTGGCCGGACCGGGTCGTCGTCGGTACCGTCGGCCGGCCGGGGTCGCGCACGTTCTATCTGCAGGTGCGCAGCGGAACCCAGATCGTCAGCATCGCCATGGAGAAGCAGCAGTCGGCGCTCCTCGCCGACAGCATCGACGAGATCCTTGATCAGCTGATGTCCACTGAGGGAAATCCCTTCAGCGTCCCCACCACGACACCTGTGGAGCTCGTTGACAACGAACCGCTCGAGCAACCCGTCGAGGAGGATTTCCGCACCGGAACCATGACCCTGGGCTGGGACCCCTCGACCGTGCAGATCGTGATCGAGGCGTTCCCGATCGTGGTGGTCGACGAGGATGGCCTCGGGGACGACCCCCTCGCCGTCGTCGATGCCGCAACGGTCGACCCCGAGCAGATGCTATTGCTGCGGATTCCGGTCGGCACGGCCAGGGCCTTCGCGAAGCGCACCCACGAAGTCGTCGGCGCCGGGCGCCCCCTCTGCCCTCTCTGCGGTGACCCCATCGACCCGGACGGGCACGACTGCGTGCTGCGCGACGAGCCCTGATGACGCCGGGCTCCGGCGAGCTCCAGGCCGGCGGGCTTGAACGCGGTGAGCTCGAACTCACGGGCCGTATCACGACGGCCTCGAACGCGACATTCCTCGGCAGCATCGGCGGAGTCCCGGTGGTGTACAAGCCGGTCGCCGGCGAGCATCCGCTCTGGGACTTTCCCGACGGGACCCTCGCGAACCGGGAGGTTGCGGCATACCGGGTCTCCGAGGCCTTCGGGTGGAAGGTCGTACCCCGGACCTGGCTTCGTGACGGTCCGATGGGCCCGGGGATGGTGCAGCTGTGGCAGGACGCGGATCCCGAACAGGACGCCGTCGACCTGGTTCCCTGGGAGGTCGGGCCCGGCACGGGCTGGCGCCGCGTCTTCGACGGCCGCGACGAGCAGGACCGGGCAGTCACGCTCGTGCACGAAGACTCGGTCGCACTGCGCCGGATGGCCGTGTTCGACATCGTCGTCAACAATGCCGACCGCAAGGGCAACCACATTCTCGCCATGCCGGATGGCCACCGGCACGGCGTGGACCACGGGTTGACGTTCCACGTCGAGCACAAGCTGCGCACGGTGCTCTGGGGCTGGCTGGGCGATGCCCTCAGCGCCGAGGAGCTCGATGGGGTCGATCGTGTGCGCGCGGGGCTCGATGGCGACCTCGGTGTCACCCTCGGGGGACTGCTCGACGCGGACGAGCTCGAGGCCCTGGCCGCCCGCTGTGACCGGTTGCGGGCGGCGGGTCGGTTCCCCGCCCCGCGCGGCCAGATGCCCGCGGTCCCCTGGCCGCTGTTCTGACCCTGCGACCCTGACCTGTGATCATCGGGTGGGTACGATCAGTGGATGCCCCCGCGTTCGCCCCTTCCGCAACGTCACGGGCTCGACGCGGCCTGGGTCTGCACCCCGGAGCGCGACCCATCGCGGCCGTGGCCGTGGCCGACCATGGGCGCCTGGCTGACGGAACGATTGGCGGGGTTCGTCGACGTGACCGGATTCCTGGCCGCGGAGCGCTTCGCCTACGAAACGGGTACGCCCGTCGCTACCAGCGACCCCTACCGGCCGCACACCTTCGTCTGGTTTCATCGTGATCTGGCCGCGGAGGCGGTCGTGCCGGGGACCATTCACGTGATCCACCGCGACGAACGGCTCGTCGTGATCGACAAACCCGCGTTCCTCTCCACGATTCCGCGCGGCCGGCACGTCGTGCAGAGCGTCGTGGTGCGCCTGCGCGCCGAGCTCGGCCTGCCCGAGCTCTCTCCGCTGCATCGGCTGGACCGGGTGACATCGGGGCTGCTGGTGCTGGCAACCGAGCGGCGCTGGCGCGGGGCGTACCAGTCGATGTTCCAGCGCGGTGAAGTCCACAAGACCTACCGTGCCCTGGCCCCGGCCCGACCGGGGATTGAGTTCCCCGTCACCGTCCGCAACCACCTGCTCACCCGGCGCGGCCAATGGCAGGCCGAGGTCATGCCCGGGGCGCCGGTCAACGCCGAGTCGCTGATCGAGCTGGAGACCTCGCTCGGCGATGCGGCCGTCTACCGGCTGACGCCGAGCACGGGACGCACCCACCAGCTGCGGATGCACATGCTGGGCCTCGGTATCCCGATCATCGACGACCCGCTCTACCCTGTGGTCCAGGACATCGCCATCGACGACTTCTCCCGGCCACTGCAGCTCCTGGCGCGCGAGGTGAGCTTCACCGATCCGATCGACGGGGATCCGCGCCACTTCGAAGGAGTGCGCACCCTGCCGGTTCTCCCGGAGACGGGTGCCCGGGAGACCGGTGCCTCGGAGTGAGTGGGCGACTCAGTCGAGGGTCTTCTTCATCTTGATCGACGTCGTCTCATAGTCCAGCGTCTCGTAGAGCCGCCGCGCCACCGTATTGAAACCGAAGACGCTCAGGCCGAGGGTCCGGGCGCCATGGGACTTCGCGAAGTGTTCCGCGAGCAACATGGTCTCCCGGCCCAGCCCCTTGCCGCGTTCGTCCTCATTGATGGAGATGTCCCAGACCCACCAATCCGAATCGTCCTCACCCTGGGCGCGGCCGATCCAGAGGTAGCCGACCGGGCGGCCAGGGCCGTCGTGCACGTCGAACACGTACTGACCGGATGCCGGTTGTCCGCCGGGGAAGGAATTTCCCAGACTCCGGGTGGCGAGCCGATGAGCGTCTGACGGGGAACGGCCGAGGCTGATCAGATCGGATGCGTACTCCTCCGCGCTGCGGCGCAGCCATTTCGGAAGACGTTTGGGGGACAGGGGTTCGAGGGTGACGGGCACGAGCCGAGCCTATCCGTCGGCTGAGGCCCGGTCACACCGTTCATGCGGGGCCTAGGTCGCGAGGAAGGCGAGGATGTCCTGGTCGAGCTCTGCCTGGTAGTCGCCATAGATGCCGTGCGGCGCGCCGGGATAGACCTTGAGGGTGCCGTTCTTGACCAGATCGATCGACTTCAGTGCTGCGTCGTTGATGGGAACGATCTGGTCGTCGTCTCCGTGGGCGATGAAGATCGGCACCTCGAGCGCCGTGAGGTCCGCGGTGAAGTCGGTTTCCGAGAAGGCCTTGACGCAGTCGTATGCCGCGGCGAGGTTCACCAGCATTCCCTGACGCCAGAATTCGCGCTTGGCACCCTCAGAAACGGCGCTTCCGGGCCGGTTCGCCCCGAAGAACGCTCCGGTGAGATCGATGTAGAACTGGGACGAATCGCTCAGGACACCCGCACGGATGCCGTCGAACACCTCGATCGGAAGGCCGTCGGGGTTGCTCTCCGTCCTCACCATGAGCGGCGGCACCGCGCCGGCGGTGATCACCTTGGTTACCCGGCCGACCCCATGCTGCGCCGCATAGCGCACCACCTCGCCGCCGCCCGTGGAGTGACCGATCACGGCGAGGTTCTGCAGGTCGAGCGACTCGACGAGTTCGGCCAGGTCCCTGGCATACGTGTCCATGTCGTTACCGGTATAGGTCTTCGCCGAGCGACCGTGCCCGCGACGGTCGTGCGCGATGGCACGGTATCCGTTGTCCGCGAGCAGTTTCACCTCGACCTGCCAGGCGTCGGACGAGAGAGGCCAGCCGTGGCTGAGGAGGACCGGCTGTCCTTCGCCCTGGTCGGTGTAGTAGATCTCGGTTCCGTCGGATGTGCTGAAGTACGGCAAGAAGGATCTCCTTCAAAGAATCGTCGGAATGAAAATGACAGAATAGCCCGGCCGCGTGCGTGCCGCTCGGACAGGTATGCTGCGAGTGCGTTCGGCGTTAACGAGGACACCCAGGGAGAAATTCATGAACAAGTACGTTGTCACCAACCCCGCCACGGGGACGAGCGGCCCCAGTTTCACGCTGGCGACCGACGACGAGGTTGTGGAGGCGATCGGCGTGGCGGACCGCGCCCACACGGAGTTCTCGCGCCGCACATCCGTCGCGGAGCGGGCGGCACTCATGCAGCGCGTCGCCGACCTGCACACCGAGCGTCGCGAGCACCTGGCCGAGCTCATCGTGCGCGAAATGGGCAAGCCCGTCGAGCAGGCCCTCGGTGAGATCGACTTCTCCGCCGACATCTACTCCTACTACGCGACTCATGGCGAGGCCTTCCTCGCCGACGAGCCGATCGAACTGCTGGGCGGCGAGGGCACCGCGTTCATGCGCAGCGCGTCCCTCGGCGTTCTCCTGGGCATCATGCCGTGGAACTTCCCCTACTACCAGGTCGCCCGTTTCGCCGGCCCGAACCTGGTGCTCGGCAACACCATTCTGCTCAAGCACGCCTCGCAGTGCCCGGAATCCGCCGCCGCCATCGAAGAGATCTTCACGGATGCCGGGTTCCCCGCCGGCGCATACCGGAACCTCTACGCGTCCAACGCCCAGATCTCCGACATCATCGCCGACCCCCGGGTGCACGGCGTCTCCCTGACCGGGTCGGAGGGGGCAGGTGCGGCCGTCGCGGAGGTCGCCGGCCGCAACCTCAAGAAGGTTGTGCTCGAACTGGGCGGATCCGACCCGTTCATCGTGCTCAGCACGGACGACCTCGAGGAAGCCGTCGACGCCGCTGTCGCGGCCCGGCTGGACAACTCCGGGCAGTCCTGCAACGCGGCCAAGCGTTTCATCGTCATCGACGGCCTCTTCGACGCCTTCACCGAGAGCTTCACCGCCAAGATCACCGCCAACGTGCCGGCCGACCCGACGTCACCCGAGACGACCCTGGGACCGCTCTCCTCCCTCGGCGCCGCCGAAAACCTCGAGGAACAGCTCCAGCGGGCGGAGGCCCAGGGCGCCACCGTCCTTGCCAGGGGAACGCGGGACGGCGCCTTCTTCTCGCCGACGGTGATCACCGGCGTCTCCCCGCGGAGCGACGCCTACCGGGAAGAATTCTTCGGCCCGGTGGCCGCGATCTACCGCGTGCAGGACGAGGCGGAGGCGGTGCAGGTGGCCAACGACATCCCCTACGGCCTCGGTTCCTACCTCTTCACGACCGACCCGGAGCAGGCACTGCGCGTCGCCGACCAGATCGAGGCCGGGATGGTCTTCATCAACGGGTCGCTCCTGGACAGCCCGGAGCTCCCCTTCGGCGGCGTGAAGCGGTCCGGCTTCGGCCGGGAACTGGGACGCTTCGGGATCGCGGAGTTCGCCAACCGCAAGCTCATCCGCATCCTGAAGTAGTCGCTCGAGCTTCGGCCGGGTCCCGATCGGGCCCAGCCGACACGGGGCGAGTCACCTCAACGGGCGCCCTGCAACAGGCCGGGGAAGGCGGCGAGGATGCTGGTGACGACACCGTCATGGTCGTTCGAAGGAGCGAGGTGGCGGGCGCGTGCACGGATGCTCGGATGCGCGTTGGCCATCGCATAGGACTCTCCGGCGGCGTCGAGCATCTCGGCGTCGTTGAGGTAGTCGCCGAACGCCATCGTCTGCTCCCGGGTGATCCCGAGTTCGTGCTGGAGGCGGATCAGCGCCCGCCCCTTGTTGACCCCAGGACGCATCACGTCGACCCAGTGCTCACCCGAGACCACGACATCGGCTTCGAGTCCGAGGCCGCGCAGGGACGGCCCGGTGTGCGCTTCCGCCGAGGCGAAGTCGTAGATCGCGAGTTTCACCACCTCATCGTCGGAGGACGCGGCGAGGACATCGTCGACGATCGAGAGGGCCTCGTAGTACGGCTTGACCTTGGCGAAGTACTCGGCGTCGGTGCGCTCGATATACGCCGTTCGCACCCCGCACACGACGATGCCCACGTCGGAGCCCGTGGCGGCTGCGGTGCGCACCCACTCGACGATGGCGGGGATGACGGACAACACGACGGGTTCCAGTGCGATGCTCGTGCCGTCGCGAACGACGTTCGTGCCGTTCTCGGCGATGAACACGAGGCCCTCGCGCTCGCCGAAGGTTTCCCGCAGGGTCTGGTACTGGCGTCCGCTGGCAGGGGAGAACGTCACTCCGACGCGGAGCAGGGCCTCGAGCACGGGCCAGAAGTCGTCGGGCACCCGGCCGGAATCATCGAGGAGGGTGCCGTCCATGTCCGAGACGATCAGGCGGATATCGGCGGGTTCCTGGAGGTGAGTCACCCTCTCCATTATCGAGGACAGCTCGGGGCGCACCGACCGTCTACCGTCGGCCGGCCGCGTGCGGTTCAGATGTGGTCATCCGGGGGGCGCAACCTGGTCGCGATACCGGGCGTTCACTGTGTCGTGAGCGCGCCGTCGACCATCGAGTGGACCTCACCGATGATGTCCTGCTGGCGCTGCGTTCGGAGGTCGACCGCGAGGTCGAAGCCCTGGACGCCGGAGTCCGGGAGCTGCACGAACTTAACGGGCACGATCACCGTGACGTGACCAGGAGGAAGGACTCATGACCGCCTCATCTCGACTTCGCAGCATCTTCCGGAGCAAGACCTCGCGTGCACTCGACCGGCTGGATAACCCCGGCGAGGCTCTCGACGACAGCTACGAGCAGCAGCTGAAGATGCTCCTGCAGGTGCGGCAGGGACTCGCCGAGGTGACGACGGCGAAGAAACGGATCGAGCTGCAGGGGCAGGAGATGGGAGCCCGGTACCAGCGGTTGGCCGACCAGGCCCGGGAGGCCTTGGACCAGGGACGCGAGGATCTCGCCCGGACCGCTCTCGAACGCCGTTCCTACCGCGAGACCCAGGTCGGTGCCATTGGTGAGCAATACGCCTCGCTCGAAGGGCAGCAGGTGCAGTTGCAGGACAACGAGCGGCGACTCTCCGAACGGGTGACCGCGTTCCGGACCCAGAAGGAGACTCTCAAGGCCACCTATGCAGCTCCCGAGGCCCAGGCGCGGGCGAATGAGGCAGCGGCCGGCATCGGTTCTAATCTGGGTGATATCGGCGCCAACCTCGATCGGGCCAGGGACCGGGTCGCGCAGGTGCAGGCGCGTGCTGCCGCGACCGATGAACTGCTCGCCCGAGGAGTCCTGAACGATCTCACGGCGCCCGCGGACGAGGACCTCGCCCGGACCCTGAGGCAGAACCGGAGGAACCATGTCGGCCATGAACCCCGCGGCGCGGCGCGTGCAGAGGATCTATCTGATCCTCCTGCTCGGCAACACCCTGGCCGCGTCTTTCATCTGGGGCATCAACACGCTGTTCCTGCTCGACGCCGGCCTGTCGAACTTCGAGGCCTTCGCCGCGAACGGATTCTTCACCGCCGGGATGGTGCTCTTCGAGATCCCGACCGGAGTCGTCGCGGACACGGTCGGGCGGAAGGCGTCCTACCTGCTGGGCACGATCACGCTCTCGGTCGCCACCGCGCTGTACTGGTTGCTCTGGCTCTGGCACGCGGCCTTCGGCTGGTGGGCGCTCGTGTCTGTGCTGCTCGGGCTCGGCTTCACGTTCTTCACCGGTGCGGTGGATGCCTGGCTCGTCGATGCGCTGACCTTCAGCGGGTACACCGACGGCCTCGAGGCGGTATTCGCCAGGGGACTCGTCGTGACCGGCGTCGCGATGTTCGCCGGGTCGGTCCTGGGCGGCGTGATCGCCCAGGCAACCAATCTCGGCGTCCCTTTCCTGCTGCGCGCCGGGATGCTCATCGTGATGCTCGTTTTCGCGGCGGTCGTGATGAAGGACCTCGGATTCACTCCGGACCGATCCCAGGGGCCGGTGAAGGCGACCAGGACCGTTCTCGCCGAGTCGATCGAGCACGGCCTGCGGAGGCGCTCCGTCCGATGGGTGATCCTGTCCGCGCCCTTCGCCTCCGGGGTCGGGGTCTACGCGTTCTACGCCCTGCAGCCCTACCTGCTGGTGCTCTCCGGCGACCCGTCCGCGTACTCGATCGCCGGTCTCGCCGCGGCCGTGCTCTCGCTCGCGCAGGTTGCGGGCGGGGTGCTGGCCCCGCGTATCCGGGGAGTGTTCCGCCGGCGGACGACCACGGTGATCGCGGCATCCGTCGCGAGCATCGTCGTGCTCATCGCTCTCGGGCTCACCAGCCTCTTCTGGCTCGCGATCGTGCTGCTGGTGCTCTGGGGGTTCGTGTTCGCCGTCGCCGGCCCGGTGCGGCAGGCCTACCTCAATGACATGATCCCGTCGAAGCAGCGCGCGACGGTGCTGTCGTTCGACTCACTGTTCGGCAGCCTCGGCGGGGTCTTCATCCAGCCGACACTCGGCCGCGCCGCCGACCTCTGGGGCTCCGGAACGTCGCTCGTGATCGGCGGCCTCATTGAGCTGATCGGCATCCCGTTCTTGTTCGCCAGCCGGCGCCAGCGCGATCCGGCCGACACCATCAGCACCCTGCGGGCGGATGCCGCGCCGCAGGAACCCGAGGCGCACTGACTGCCGGTCGAGGCCAGGGGCGAGACTTCAGCTCTGGGACTCTCCGGCGCCGAGCGGTTCGCCTCCACAGGCCGCTTCGGGAGGGACCCACACCCAGGGCAGGTAGAACGACTTCTTGATCAGGGAGGCGAGCATGGTCGCAAGGAGGCCGCCCGCGATCGCGCCGCAACCGCCGAGGAAGAGCCAGACCGCGGTCGACCGGTCGCCGCGCAACCCGTCCGGCCAGCCCCCGGCCGTCATACTGCGCACGGGCGCGGCGATCAGGGCGACCCAGGCCGCCAACGGGAGCAGGAGCCACAGCGCATGCACCCAGAGCGCGAGGGGCCGGTAGACCGCGACGGTCGAGCCGCCTCGCATGAACGTCGTCTCCCGGCCGTGATACTGGCCGCGACTCAGCTGATACCCGGGGAAGAGGAAGCCTGCCGCGACCGGCATCAGGCAGGCCGGAATGCTGACCAGGAACGAGAGGACGGACATCTCGCGTTCGATGAGGCCGAGTTCGGCTCGGTATGTCACCGTGCCGTCGGTGAGTGCGCCCGGCACATCCGACGGGATCGTCGCCATCCTGTACAGCGTGTAACCGAGCACGGCAACGGCGTCGGCGGGCCGGCGATAGGACGATTTGGAACTCACGCGGTAGGGACCTTTTCGCTCTTAATGTCCGCATCCGCTCTGCAGTCGGCGTCGGCGTGACCCGGTGGTTGCGCGCCTACGAATCCCCGCTGCCGTCGTAAGAACCACCGGGAGAGCGCCTGATCCGCCAGCGCGGGGCGGTCGCCTGAAGCGACCGGCCCCGCGTCCTGCCATGCTGTCAGCTCACGCTCTGATGCACCTGGCTGTAGCCGATGGAATCCGCCATGGTCCCCACGAGCCCGAGCGTCACGGAGCCGAGTGTCGACGGTAGCCCGCCCGGCGGGGGAGTGGCTGCTCCGAAGCTGACGCTGGTCCCGTCGGGCAGGGTCGCGGTGATCGAGTCCAGGTAGACCTGCACGTTGCCGTGCAATTCCATCCGCGGGGAGCTCGTGACGAGGCCGGAGCCGGATGTCGACCGCACGTCGATGACGGCGTCCGTCAGAATAATGTCATCGGCCACGATCCTGAGCACGGGCACGGTGGTGCCGTCGGCGTTGGACGCAGTCACGACCGTCACTGAGGCGTGCCCGGTGATGGTCATCGAGGATGCGCCGAGTTGTGCCGCCGGGTTGCCGAACACGGGTGCGTTCGGGTCTGGCACGGCGGCAACCGCCGCCGCGGCCGCGGTGTTCGGGCCCGGAGCCGTAACGCCCGCGGTCGGCCCGGTGAGGGGGACCTGGATCGGGACAACGACCGGAGCCGGATCGACAGGAGTTGGATCGACCGGAGCTGTCGGGACGGTGGTGGGGGTCGCATCCGCCACGGTTGGATCAGCCGTCGTGCTCGGGGTCGGCGTCGGGACACCGCAGCCCACGAGGAGCAGATCGCACGGCACGACCTGACCCGGAGCCGGCATCGCCGCCGCCCCGATCGCCG
Organism: Cryobacterium sp. GrIS_2_6; assembly: GCF_035984545.1. Classification (NCBI taxonomy): domain Bacteria; kingdom Bacillati; phylum Actinomycetota; class Actinomycetes; order Micrococcales; family Microbacteriaceae; genus Cryobacterium; species Cryobacterium sp. GrIS_2_6. The sequence goes on along the minus strand of NZ_JAXCHP010000001.1, from coordinate 1,853,971 downwards.
ACATCGACAGCACGAGCCAGACGCCGACGACGCGCGGTCGCAGATCGCGGGTGCGCCCGCGGCCGCGCATCACAGGGCACGCCGCGGACGCGAGCGTTCTTCGAAGAGCTCACCCAACTGGATGTCGGGCTCCTCGAACGGGCTCGCAAACACCGCGACGGCGGTTCCCGCCCTGGCCGGCTTCGGCATCCAGGCGACGACCAGAATGCCGCCGATCGCACTCAGGACCATCCCGATGAAGAATCCGCCGAGGTTGACGCCGACCAGCGAATAGATCGAGAACACCAGTGTGATCACCCCGTAGAAGATCCGGTGCGTGGGCATCGCGATCGCGAGGATACCGAGCAGCACCACGATGATCGGGATGATCATCGCCTGCATGCCTTCGATCCCGACCTGCACGTGGATCGTGCCGACGTCGAGCTGGCCGGAGAAGAACATCTCCACTCCGGCCAGCACGACGAGGATGCCACCGACGAACGGTCTCTGACGGCACCAGGCAGTGAATGTGGCCCACGTGCTGGTTTTCATCCGGTCTCCTCCGTGGTGACGGGGTGCTTCGATTAGAAGCACTCAGTTCCGTTGGTCAGCTGCAGGTGCATACCGGTCAGGGTGAACACCGAGGCCTGGGTGCTCCACGCCGTCTGCTGAAGCCCGGCGACCTTGATCGTGTCGGCGTCCTGGGCGAAGTCGCCCGTCGTGCCCTTGGCCGCCGTCTTCACCGCGGCGGCATCCACGCCGATGCGGATGTTGCCGAAGGTCGCATCACCCTTGAGGTCGGTCATGCCGATCTGCAGGTCGGTCGCGGTGGCCGGCTTGCCGCCGCCGCCCGCACCGATGAGCAGGCCGACCTTGCCGAGTGGGGTCACGGCGACCACGGACTGGCACAGGTCGGCCAGGCTCGCGGTCGCGATGTTCGCGATCGCGACGGGGTGGTACGTGCCCGTCTTGCCTTCCTGGGCGACGCCTCCGTACTGCGAGAAGCCCGTCCCGTCGAGCTGGGAAGCGCTGATCTTGAACTGGCCTCCCGACACTGCGAACGAGACGGGGACGGCGCCGTTGGCCACCCCCGCCATGAGGACGGTGGACAGCAGGGCCACGGGAACCGCAGCGAGCACGATCCGTCCGGCGTGGGTGCCGGTGAGCTTGGTGAACTTCATAGATCCTCCTTGATCTGGGCAAACAGTCCGGCGGGTCGTTATTGACTCGCCAACCAATAAGCGCTGTTGACGAGTGTACTAATAGCCCGATTTGTGAAACATCACGGTTTGGCAACGCTTTTCGCGATCTGCTAACCGGGCACTCGAGTGGGAGGGCCCGGTTCGAGGGACGCCGAAGACGGCCCGCTGCCGAACACGGATATGCTCTAACCATGGAAACGGAGCGGCGAACGCGGCTGACTCCGGATGAGCGGCGAGCCCAGCTGGTCGCGCTCGGGGTGAAGTCCCTCGCGGACCAGCCGCTGGAATCCCTCACCATCGACTACCTTTCCGCGCGGGCCGGCGTGTCCCGCGGGTTGCTGTTCCACTACTTCACATCGAAGAAGGGCCTGCACCGTGAAGTGGTGCGCACGGCCCGCGACGCCATGCTGGACGCGACAGAGCCTGCCCCGGAACTGCCGCCCCTCGAACGGCTCCGCGACACCCTGACCCGGATCGTCGGTTTTGTCCGCGAGTACCGCGGGACGTTCTTCTCACTCGTGCGCGGTGTCGCGAGCGGCGACACGGAGGTGCGCGAGGTGCTGGAAGAAGCACGGGCAGCCCAGGCCGATCGCGTGATCACGGTCTTCCTGGAACTCGGAGTCGCGGACTCGGAGTTGCTTCGCCTCGCCCTGCGCTCCTGGGTCGGATTCGCCGAGGACATCCTCGTCGACCTTGCGCTCGACACCGAGATGCCCTCAGAAGAGATCGTCTCGTTCCTGGAGCGGAGCGTCACGGCGATCGCGGCATCCGTTGACCCGCAGAACGCGATCGCTCGCGACTGACGTTCGTCGTGGATCCCGGTCAGTCCTGGCTGGCGTCCCTGCGGTCCTTACGCAGCTGGGAGACCTTGGCGGCACCCCGCCTGGCGAGGTCGTTCGCCCGGCGGCTGACCTTCTTCGCGCCGTCGAACTCGGTGCCGAGCAGCGCGAGGCCGCCGAGGCCGATCAGCGCGCCGGGCCCGGGGAGAGGGATGAGCACGATACTCAGCACGACGGTTCCCCCGCCGATGACACCGACGGAAGTGCGGTAGACGCGGTCGACCGTGCGATTGCGGCCGATGAGGTCGCGGGCGGACTGGGCTACGGTTCTGACCGGAATGCGCCGAGTGTAGCCGACCCGTCTGGGCTCCCGTCAGGGGTGGGTGCCGGCGACGTGTGCATCGTGTACATCAGGTTCGGTCGGCGTTGAGCGCCCTCGCGACGAGCGTGAGTTGGCGCGCGTCGGGTGAACTGGCTTTGTAGGCTGGCATGATGTTGCCCACGACGGATGACCCTCGACGTCAGCTCGCGGCTCTGTGTGAGCGCGGCCTGGACTGGCACACCGGGGTGACGCGTTCCCTGCCGGATTCGGTGCGGGCAAGGCACGCTGCGGTGCTCGTCCTCTTCGGGGTGCTCGACTCTTCGCCTGCCCAGTCACCGGTGCAGGGAGGCGCGCGAGCGCAGGTCCCACGGGACCTCGACGTGTTGCTGCTGCGTCGTGCCGCAACGCTCGGGAGCCACCCGGGCCAGATCGCCTTCCCGGGCGGCCGGCTCGAAGCGTCCGACGCCGGCCCGATCGCGGCCGCGCTGCGGGAGGCCGTCGAGGAGACCGGCCTCGACCCGGAAGGTCTCGAGCCGCTCGGCACCCTGCCGCCACTCCCCGTGCCGGTGAGCAACCATCTCGTGACGCCGGTGCCGGCCTGGTGGACGCGCGAGTCGGAGGTGGCAGCCGTCGATCACCTGGAGACGGTTGACGTCTTCCGAGTGCCCGTCGCAGACCTGCTCGACCCCGCCAACCGGGTGAGCACGGCTCACACCGTCGGGGGAGCCGCATACCGTTCGCCGGCCTTCACCGTCGGCGGGCGTCTGGTCTGGGGATTCACGGCGATCGTACTTTCGCGGATGTTCGACGAACTGGAGTGGGCAGAGCCGTGGGACCAGAGCAGGGCGGTCCGGCCGGAGCTCTAGCCGGAGCGCTGAAGGGAAGTTCGGCCGAAACGTCGGCGTCGGGCGGATGGCTGGCTTCCGAGGCGCAAAAATACTGGAGACACTCCTCCACAGGTGCCTGATCAGCCGCAGTTTCCACAGGGTTGAGTTTTGCTCAGGGAGTGTGGGTGGGCAGTCGTACATTGGGGTCATGGACAACCGCCCCGCGTCGCCCGCGTCGCCCGAGTCGCCCGAGCCGTCCGATCAGCTGCGGGCTGCTGGGTCGCTCGGCGTGCTGCTTGGCGAGCTGTGCGCGGTGGCGGATACCGTTGCAGCGCTGGGCGGGTCGTCTTCCGAGTACGACGCTTTCACCGATGAGGAGGTGTTGACCAGCCAGAACCTGATCGCCGGCGCCCGGCGCGGGCTCGAGACCCGGGCAGCGTGGGTCGCGGCTACCCTGGCCCGGCGGTCCCGGCCGGAACTGGGCGGGTCGGGCCTGGCGGCACGGCAGGGATTCCTTTCTCCGGAGGAGATGATCCAGAAGCTGACCGGATCGAACAAGGGCGATGCGGTCAAGCTCCTCGCCGTCGGGCGCCTGCTCGCTGAAACCGATGCCGCCCAGCAGACCCTGGACGGTACCCTGCCCGTTCCCGCGTCCGACGATGATCAGCCCGCAGAGCCCGGTGAGGGCGATGGCACCGGCGACACCTCTGATACTGGCGAGGGCCGCACACCTGAGGCGCCGCCAGTGCCGTCGGCTGCCCTGCCGTGGCACGCGCCAATCGGCCGGGCCCTGCACCCGGGCCGGCTCACCGTGGACAAGGCCGAATCACTGCGGAAGGGCCTGGGTGACCTGGACCAGGCCATCACCGCGGAGAAACTCGCCGCGGCGCTGGCCGCACTTCTGGTCGAGGCGGAAAACCTGAACGCCGATCAGCTTTACAAGCGGGCCCGCCGGGTGCGGGACCTCCTGGACGTGGCCGGCATCCAGGCCAGGGAGAAGGCCGCCTACGACGAACGGTACCTGCGGGTCTGGAAAGTCCGGGACGGACGAGTACGCATGACCGCCCTGTACTCACCGGAGGACGGTGAGTACATCATCTCTGCCTACGACGCTGTGACGAGTCCCCGGCGGGGCGGGGTGCGTTTCGTAGACAAAGAGCAGGCAGCCTGGGCGAAGAAGATCAAGGACGACCCGCGCAGTGTGGACCAGATCGCCGCTGACGGGTTCCTGGCCGTGTTCAAGGCCGGCGGCGACGCCGATCCCCGCATCGTCTTCGGCGGACGCCGCTCCGCCGTCCGCATCCTCACCACCCGAACCACGGGGACAACGTCAATCGGGAGTACCCCGACTCCCACTCAGAGCGAGACGTCCGACCCGGGTACTGTGCGGCCTCACACCGCAGGCACTGCCGGGGTTGCCGCCGAAACTCACGCCCCGACGGAAGATCAGCCTTCTCAACCGGCCGCCGGGGCACCCGAGACCGGGCCGGGGGTGATCGAAGGCACGATGGTCGCCGTATCGGCTGCGACGGTCGAACGAAACCTGTGCGACACCGGAGGCCTCGCCCTCACCTTCGACCAGCACGGGCACGGCGTCGACCTCGGCCGTGAACAGCGGCTCTTCTCCCTCGGCCAACGCGCCCTACTCGGCGCCCGCGACGGTGGCTGCCGATGGGCGGACTGCGACCGGCCGCCGTCCTGGACCGAGGCTCACCATCTGCTGGGCTGGAGCGACGACCACGGCCCAACCGACCTCGCCCAGGGCATCCTGCTCTGCAGGCCGCACCACCTGAAGCTGCACAACGAAGGCTGGCGGATCATCCTGATCGACGGAGCGTACGGGCTGAAACCGCCGTCGAGCATCGACCCAGACCAACATCTCACCGTCTTACCGCCGAACAACCCGTCCCTGCCCGAGAACGGGTCCGGGGGCATCGCGTCCTGATTCGCTGCGACGACGCAGCGCGACCGGCCCCGGCGATCGTCTCGCCGGGGCCACGCGGACAGGCGTCAGACGACGGATGTCTCCGTGCGGGCGGGCAGGCGCCAGCCCGGCCGGACATAGTGGCAGGTGTACCCGGCCGGGTACTTCTCCAGGTAGTCCTGGTGCTCGTCCTCGGCTTCCCAGAAATCGCCGGCAGGCTCGACCTCGGTGACGACCTTGCCCGGCCAGAGACCGGAGGCGTCGACGTCCGCGATCGTGTCGCGGGCGACCCGTTCCTGGTCGGGCGTCGTGTAGTAGATCGCCGAGCGATAGCTGCGACCGACGTCGTTGCCCTGCCGGTTCTTCGTCGACGGGTCGTGGATCTGGAAGAAGAACTCCAGCAGCTCGCGGTAGCTGATCACCGCGGGATCGAAGACGATCTCGACGGATTCGGCGTGGTCACCGTGATGACGATAGGTCGCGTTCGGGGTGTCGCCGCCCGAGTAGCCGACCCGCGAGGAGATGATGCCGGGGCGCCGGCGCAGCAACTGCTGCGCTCCCCAGAAACACCCTCCGGCCAGGATCGCTCGTTCTGTACTCATGATTCCTCCACATACGTTGGGGTGACCGCCTGCTGCGTTCTCACGTCGCTCACGGGTCAGTGGATAGAACACCGCTCGTGTCGCAGATGTTCCATCACCGTGCCGACGGCCTCCGAGCGCTAGTCGCGGCGGGGGTGGCGCGGGGCGCGGTCCTCGCGGCGAACCGGGCCGCTGTTGTCCGGCTGGATCTCGATGAGCTTGCCGCTGATCCGTGTTCCCACGAGACGGTCCAGGACGTCCTGGGACAGGTTCTCCGGCAGCTCGACGAGCGAGTAGTCCGGGTTGATCTGGATGTGCCCGAAGTCCTCGCGGCTCAGCCCGCCCTCGTTCGCGATCGCGCCGACGATCTGGCGTGGCTCGACCTTCTGGCGCTTGCCGACCTCGATCCGGTAGGAGACGAGCGGGATGGTGCTGTCGCGGGGGCGAGGTTCGGGGCGCTCACTCTTGCGCGGGCGGTCATCGCGGTCCCAGCGGTCGTCGCGTCCGCCACGGTCGTCCCGCCCGCCGCGGCTGTCGCGGCTGTCGCGGCTGTTGCGATCGTTGCGGGGCGCATAGCTGCCGGTGTCACTGCGCTCGGAGCGTTCGCGTTCGTTGCGTTCGCGTTCGTCGCGGCGCTGGTTGCGGGCGTCCTGCTCGGAGAGGAGCAGCGGGGTCTCACCCTGGGCGACGACCGCGAGAGCTGCGGCGACGTCGGCCTCCGGCACGTCGTACTGTTCGACATAGTGGGCGATGATGTCGCGGAACCGGTCGACGCGGGCGGTCTGGCCCAGCGCCTCGGTGATCGCGTCATCGAAGCGCGCCAGGCGGGTGATGTTGACGTCCTCGACACTCGGCAGCTGCATCTGGGTGAGCGGCTGGCGGGTCGCCTTCTCGATGGCGTTGAGCAGGTGACGCTCGCGGGGAGTGACGAAGCTGATCGCGGCACCACTCCGCCCGGCGCGGCCGGTGCGGCCGATGCGGTGCACGTAGGACTCGGTGTCGATCGGGATGTCGTAGTTGATGACGTGGCTGATGCGCTCGACGTCGAGGCCGCGAGCGGCGACATCCGTTGCGACGAGGATGTCGAGCTTGCCAGACTTCAGCTGCTCGACCGTGCGTTCACGCTGAGCCTGCACGACGTCACCGTTGATGGCGCTCGCGGAATAGCCGCGCGCGCGAAGCTTCTCGGCGAGGGTCTCCGTCTCGTTCTTGGTGCGGGTGAAGACGATCATGCCTTCGAAGTTCTCCACCTCGAGGATGCGGGTCAGCGCGTCGACCTTCTGCGGGTACGAGACCATCAAGTAACGCTGGGTCGTGTTCGCCGAGGTCGTGGTCTTGGTCTTGACCGTGATCTCTTCGGCGTCGTGCAGGTACTTCTTGGCGATGCGCCGGATGGATGCGGGCATGGTCGCAGAGAACAGCGCGACCTGCTTGTCTTCCGGGGTGTCGGCGAGGATCGTCTCGACGTCTTCGGCGAAGCCCATCTTGAGCATCTCGTCGGCCTCGTCGAGTACGAGGTACTTGAGCTCGGACAGGTCGAGGGTTCCCTTGGCGAGGTGGTCCATGATGCGACCGGGTGTACCGACGACAACGTGGACGCCGCGACGGAGCGCGGAGAGCTGGACGCCATAGCCCTGTCCGCCGTAGACGGGGAGGACGTGCACGCCGCGCATGTGCGAGGCGTAGCTTTCGAAGGCCTCGCAGACCTGGAGTGCGAGCTCGCGGGTGGGGGAGAGGACGAGGGCCTGCGGGTTTTTCTGCGCCATGTCGAGGCGGGACAGGATCGGCAGCGCGAACGCGGCTGTCTTTCCGGTGCCGGTCTGGGCGAGGCCGACGACGTCGCGTCCGGCGAGCAAGGGGGGAATGGTCGCGGCCTGGATGGCCGAGGGAGTTTCGTACCCGACGTCCTTGAGGGCTTTGAGCACGGCATCGGTGAGGCCGAGCTCGGAGAAGGTCTTCGCGACGAGGGCAGTTGCTGCCTCGCTCGGCGCTGTTGTATCAGGAGGCGTCATGTTATCAAAGGTAGTCGGTCGAAGCTCACCCCCCTATTAGAGAGACCGGGTCATCGGGACGAATCGGGCCGTATGCGTACTATAGGGGGGTATCGGGTGTACCATAGGGGGGTATAAGGATCCGACGAGGAGGACAGAGCGATGACGGATATCCGTTCAACGGAGGACAGTGCGACCGCGGTCGGTGCGACCGCAACGATCGCCGCCGAGGCGAGTGCAGACTCGCACAGCGGTCCGCATGGCTACATGTCAAACAAGGACGCCTACCTGAAACGGCTCCGCCGGATCGAGGGCCAGGCCCGCGGGCTGCAAGGCATGGTCGCAGACGACAAGTACTGCATCGACATCCTCACCCAGGTGTCGGCGATGACGAGCGCCCTGCAAGCGGTCGCTCTCGGCCTGCTCAACGACCACCTCAGCCACTGCGTGGTTGAGGCCGCCGTAAAGGGCGGCGACGAGGCCGACGCCAAGGTCAAAGAGGCCTTCGACGCCATCGCGCGGCTCGTGCGGTCCTGAGCCACGGCTCACCCATTCACTGCAAGGAACCAGAAAGAAGTGCATTCCATGATCGGACAGACGGAAAACGACCTCGGCCTCAGCGAATACCAGGTAACGGGGATGACCTGCGCGCACTGTGTCGCGGCCGTCACGAAGGAGGTCGGCAAGCTCGCCGGCCCCGAGAACGTCGCGATCACCCTCGTTCCGGGCGGCACGTCCGTCCTGACGGTGACCGGCGCCCCGCTCGACCGCGCTGCCGTCGCAGCGGCCGTCGACGAAGCGGGTTACGAACTGGTCGCTGAGTCACGATGACCACCGAACGCGTCGACCTTCTCGTGGGCGGGATGACGTGTGCCTCCTGCGCGACCCGGATCGAGAAGAAGCTGAACCGGATGCCGGGAGTCGAGGCATCCGTCAACTACGCCACCGAAAAGGCGAGCGTCTCCCTGCCAGAGGGCACCACCGTCGACCAGGCCATCGCCGTGATCGAGGACACGGGCTATACCGCCGAGTGTCCGCGCCCACCGGAGCCGACCGCCGGGACCTCTGGCAGTGCAGCCGCTCCCACAGCGCAGGAGCTCGAGGTGGCGAGCCTGCGTCACCGGCTCCTCGTGTCGACGGCGCTCGCGATCCCCGTCGCGGCCATGTCGATGATTCCCGCCCTGCAGTTCACCAACTGGCAGTGGCTCGCCCTGACCCTCGCGGCGCCCGTCGCCGTCTGGGGCGCCTGGCCCTTCCACCGCGCCATGTGGATGAACCTCCGGCACGGGGCCACGACCATGGACACCCTGATCAGCATGGGTATCATCGCCTCACTCGGCTGGTCGCTCTACGCGCTCTTCTTCGGCACGGCGGGCATGCCGGGCATGCGGATGACCTTCAGCCTCACCGCCCAGGCCGGCGGTGGCGCGAATGAGATCTACCTCGAGGTCGCATCCGCGGTCACGGTCTTCCTCCTCGCGGGCCGGTACTTCGAGGCGCGCGCGAAGAAGCAGTCCGGGGCAGCGCTCACCGCCCTCCTCGAACTGGGCGCCAAGGAGACCGCCGTGCTCCGTGACGGCGTCGAGGTCATCGTGCCCACCTCATCCCTCATCGTCGGCGACCTGTTCGTGGTGCGCCCCGGCGAGAAGATCTCCACGGATGGCGTCGTGGTCGAGGGCGTGTCCGCCATCGACGCGAGCATGCTCACCGGCGAAGCCGTACCGGTCGAGGTCGGTCCGGGCGCCGTCGTCGTCGGGGCGACCCTCAACTCGGGCGGACGGCTCGTGGTCCGGGCCACCCGGATCGGCGCCGACACCGAACTCGCCCAGCTCGGGCGCCTCGTCGAGCAGGCCCAGACCGGCAAGGCCGACGTGCAGCGCCTCGCCGACCGGGTTTCCGGGGTGTTCGTGCCGATCGTCCTCGGTCTCTCCCTCGCGACCCTCGTGGTCTGGCTGCTGGTCGGCGCAACCCCCGTCGTCGCCTTCACCGCCGCCGTCGCGACACTCATCATCGCCTGCCCCTGCGCGCTCGGGCTGGCCACGCCGACGGCCCTGTTGGTCGGCACCGGCCGTGGCGCACAGCTCGGCATCCTGATCAAGGGCCCGCAGGTGCTCGAATCCACCCGGCGCGTCGACACCATCGTCCTCGACAAGACCGGCACCGTGACCACCGGGCGGATGTCTCTGGTCCAGGCCGTCCCCGTCTCCGGGCTCGAGGCCGCCGAACTGCTCCGGTTCGCCGGGGCCGCAGAGGCCGGGTCAGAGCATCCGATCGCGAAGTCCATCGTGACCGGGGCGCGGGAACGGGTCGGTACCCTCCCGGCCGCCGAATCGTTCGCCTCCGCGGACGGCCTCGGAGTGCAGGCCGTCGTCGACGGTCGCCTCGTCGCCGTAGGCCAGCCGCGCTGGCTCACTGAACAGTGGGGCATCGTCTTCCCGCCCGACCTCGAGGCGGCGCTCACAGCCGGCGAGGGCAGGGGCGAGACCCCGGTCGCCGTCGCCTGGGATGGAGTGGCCCGCGGCATCCTCACCGTCGCCGACACCGTCAAGGACTCTAGCGCCGCCGCAATCGCCGAATTCCGGCGCCTCGGCCTCACCCCGGTGCTCCTGACCGGGGACAACGCCACCGTCGCCCGGAACGTCGGCACGGTCGTCGGTGTCGACGACGTGCGCGCCGGCGTGCTCCCCGCCGAAAAGGCCGAGGTCATCCGCGCCCTGCAAGCCGAGGGACGGGTCGTCGCCATGGTCGGCGACGGCGTGAATGACGCCGTCGCGCTCGCCACCGCCGACCTCGGCATCGCCATGGGCACCGGCACCGACGTCGCGATCGAGGCGAGCGACCTCACCCTGATCCGGAGCGACCTCGTCGCGGCAGCGGATGCCATCCGGCTGTCCCGGCGCACGCTCGCCACGATCAAGGCGAACCTGTTCTGGGCCTTCGCCTACAACGTGGCCGCGATCCCGCTCGCCATGCTCGGCCTGCTCAACCCCCTGATCGCCGGCGCCGCAATGGCGCTGTCCTCGGTCTTCGTGGTGAGCAACAGCCTCCGCCTTCGCGGTTTCCGCGGACTGACCCTGCCGGCCACCGCTCCTCGTACCCCCACGGGTATGGCGAGTAGCGTGACGGTATAACGAAGGAGAACAGCATGATGTGGGGAAACGGATATGGAATGGGATTCATGTGGTGGGTGTGGCCGGTCGGGCTGGTCCTGATCCTGGGCGTGGTCCTGCTCACCATCGTGACCATCCGGGTCTTCAGCGGCGGGAGCGAGACCCGTGCGCAAGGGCCGCAGGGCAACGTTCCTTCCGGGCCGGTCACGACCGGACGCAGTGCGGCGCGCCTCGTCCTGGACGAACGCTTCGCGCGCGGCGAGCTCGACGCCGAGGAATACCGGCATCGGCTGCAGGTCCTCGGCGAGTAGTCGGCTCAGGCTCAGGCTCAGGCTCAGGCTCAGGCTCCGGCTCCGAATTCGCAGTTGCCGCCGCGCCCGTTGGTCACGTCCCGCTGAGTGGTGGAGTTTCTCAACACCATGCGGGTCAGTTGTTCTAGCTTAGGCGGCGGCGAGTTCGGGGAGGATCACCGCCTCGTCGATGACCTCGATGGGGTTGTTCATGGTAACCAGCTCGAGCATGGATGCTTCGGAGAAGTAGCGTCGTTCGCCGGCCTCCCACTCGTCATGCTGCTCGATCAAGACCGACCCGGCCAGGCGCAGCAGGGCGGCAGCGTTGGGGAACACTCCGACGACGTCGGTGCGGCGTTTGATCTCCTTGTTCACTCGTTCGAGCGGGTTCGTGGACCAGATCTGGCGCCAGTGCCGCCGCGGGAACGCGGCGAAGGCGAGTAGGTCGGGTTGCGCGTCGACGAGCATCGCCGCGACCTTCGGGTGCGAGCGGCTGAGCATCGTCGTGACCTCGAGGAACTGCTTCTCGATGTGCTCACGGTCGGGCTGGGCGAAGATGGTGCGGATGATCGAGGCGACCATGTCCTGGGATCCCTTCGGGATCACCGCGAGCACGTTGCGCATGAAGTGCACCCGGCATCTCTGCCAGCCGGCGCCCTGGAACACGGTGCCGATGGCCTTCTTCAGGCCGGTGTGCGCGTCAGACATGACTAGCTTGACCCCGTCGAGCCCGCGGGTCTTGAGCGATCGCAGGAACGACGTCCAGAAGCCCTCGTTCTCGCTGTCACCGACGTCGAAGCCGAGGACTTCCCGGCGTCCGTCAGCGGCCACCCCGACCGCGACGACGATGGCCTGGGACACGATCCGGTGGCCGACGCGGGCCTTGCAGTAGGTGGCGTCGAGGAACACGTAGGGGAAGTCCTGCGCGGCGAGGGTGCGGTCGCGGAACTCGGCCACCTCAGCGTCCAGGCCCGCGCAGATCCGGGACACTTCCGACTTGGAGATCCCGGTGTCCGCGCCGAGGGCCTTGACCAGGTCGTCGACTTTCCGGGTCGAGACGCCGTGGACGTAGGCCTCCATCACGACCGCGAACAGGGCTTGGTCCACCCGCCGGCGACGCTCGAGCAGGGCCGGGAAGAAGGACCCGGCGCGCAGCTTCGGGATCTTCAGGTCGAGGTCCCCGGCGGTCGTGCTGAGGGTGCGCGCTCGGGTGCCGTTGCGGTGGGTGGTGCGGTCGCCGGAGCGTTCGAATGGGGCGGCGCCGATGAACGCGGTCGCTTCCGCGTCGATGAGTTCTTGGTAGAGAGTTTCGGTCGCGACGCGGATTCGGTCGGTGACGTCGGTGAGTTTGAGTTCTCCGAGGAGGTCGAGCAGGGCAGACTGGTTTAGAGCCATCGTGTGGTGTCCTTTGTGAGTTGCTTTAGTCGGTACTCACTGACCATCCCACGGTGGCTCTTTACGTTGACGAAGCAACGCTCAAGAGTGGGAAACCACACCACTCACCGGGACGTAACCCGCCCGTTTCGGCAGCCCGCTACCGCCGTTTCGGGCGCGGGCTGCCGAAACGGTAGCGGCGGCGGGCCCGGCAGGAGCTCGTGCCGTGTCGCGCGCGGCCGGGGAACGGTTCGCGGGAGGATGGGAGCATGGCCAACACTGAGCAACAGCCCTGGGTAAAGAACTACCAACCGGGGGTTCCTGCCGAAATCGACCTTCCGACGGAGTCGCTCGTCGCCATGCTCGAGCGGTCCGTCGCCGAGGCAGGCGGCCACCCGGCCCTCGAGTTCTTCGGACGGAGGACGACCTACACCGAGCTCGGTGAGCAGATCGACCGCGCGGCGGAGGGCCTCCGGCACCTCGGCGTCCGCGCCGGAGACCGGGTCGCGCTCCTGCTGCCGAACTGCCCCCAGCACGTCGTCGCGTTTTACGCGGTGCTGCGCCTCGGCGCGGTCGTGGTCGAGCACAACCCGCTCTACACCTCGCGGGAACTCCGCCACCAGTTCGAGGACCACCAGGCCCGCATCGTGATCGCCTGGGACAAGACGGTCGCGGCGATCCGCGCCTTCCCGGCCGACATCGAGATCGACCACATCGTCTCGGTCAACGTGCTGATGGCGTTCCCGACCATCAAGCGCCTGGCCCTGTACCTGCCGGTCAAGAGCCTGCGGGAGTCCCGCGAGGCCCTCACCGGTTCCGCGCCCGGCACGATCGCGTGGAAGGACCTGCTCACGCACGGTCGCATCGATCCGGAGCACCCGCATCCGTCGGTCGACGACCTCGCCGCCATCCAGTACACCTCCGGCACCACAGGCCGGCCCAAGGGTGCGATGCTCACCCACTTCAACCTGTATTCGAACGCGCTCCAGGGCGAGGCGTGGATGCACGGAGCCGAGTATCGCAAGGAGATCTTCTACGCGATCCTGCCGATGTTCCACGCCTTCGGCATGACGCTCTACCTGACCTACGGCATCCGCAAGCAGGCGCTGCTCGTGCTGTTCCCGAAGTTCGAGCCCGGGCTGATCCTCGCCGCGATGAAGAAGTCGCCCGCCACCGTCTATTGCGCGGTTCCGCCGATCTACGAGCGCACCGCCCGGGCCGCGCAGGAAAAGGGCGTCTCGCTGCGCTCCTGCACATACTGCATCTCCGGCGCGATGAACCTGCCCGCGCACGTCGTCGAGCTCTGGGAATCGGTCTCCGGCGGGCTCCTCGTCGAGGGCTATGGGATGACCGAATCCTCCCCGGTCGCCCTCGGCAACCCGTTCTATTGCACCCGCCGTCCCGGCACGATCGGGGTGCCGTTCCCCTCGACCCTGATGAAGGTCGTCGACCTCGACGACCGGAGCATCGAAGTGGCCCAGGGGCAGCCGGGGGAGCTGTTGCTCAAGGGCCCGCAGGTCTTCCAGGGGTACTGGAACAACCCGGACGAAACCGCCAGGACTCTGCTGCCGGGCGGCTGGCTCCGCACCGGCGATATCGTCACCGTGGACGCGGACGGCTTCACGACCATCGTCGACCGGGCCAAGGAGCTCGTCATCACCGGCGGGTTCAACGTCTCACCCACCGAGGTGGAGACGGCGCTGCGGCTGCACGCGTCCATCAAGGACGCCGCGGTCTTCGGCAAGCCGCTCGAGCGCGGCGGGGAGATGGTCGTCGCAGCCGTGGAGCTCGAGCCCGGCGCGACACTCGACCAGGAGGCCGTGCGCGCGCACTGCCGCGAACTGCTTGCCGCCTACAAGATCCCGCGCCGCATCGTGCAGATCGACGACATGCCGCGGTCGATGCTCGGCAAGATCCTGCGCAGGCAGGTGCGCGAGCAGGTGCTGCCGCTGCTCTGAGGCGCGCCGTGCCCGCCACCCGTTTGTTGTCTTCGCAAACAAAAGCCGGGCATGCAGTTTAGGATTGAGCGCGTGGACCTCACCGAACGACCGACCCCCGATCCCGACCGCTCCGAATTCGACAAGATGGTCGCGGGGGACTGGTATCGCTACCGGTCCGGCCCCGAGCTCGCCGAAATGACGAACAGCACTCAGCGCACCTGCCGGCGCATCACAGCCCTCTACGACGAGGACAGGGAGGCCGCATACGCGCTGCTGACGGGCATGCTCGGCACGGCAGGGGAGAACCTCGACTTCCGGCCGCCGATGTACCTCGACTACGGATCCCGCCTGCACATCGGCAGGGACACCTTCATCAACGGCGACTTCCTCACCCTGGGCGGCGGCGAGATCACGATCGGCAACAACGTTCTGATCGGGCCGAGCGCCCGCCTCTACACGCCGATCCACGCTCTCGACGCCGACGAGCGCCGCGCAGGCTACGAGCGCGTCCTGCCGATCCGCATCGGCAACGACGTCTGGCTCGGCGGCAACGTCGTCGTATGTCCCGGGGTCACGATCGGTGATGGCAGCGTGATCGGTGCAGGGTCCGTCGTGACCAAGGACGTGCCGGCCGGGGTCATCGCCGTCGGCAACCCGGCACGGGTCGTGCGCACGATCGACGAGCCGGAGCAGGCCACGGGCGAAGGCGAATAGAGCCGCACCCCGCCGAGTGACCCGAGTGGCCCGAGTGGCCCGAGGTGGCCCGCAGCGGATGCCGTGGCTCAGGTACCGAGGTAGCGACCTGGCCGGTGGTTGAGCGCGAGCACGAGGTTGAGCACGATCGCGCCCGCCGCCGAGAGCGCGACGTTCAGCGGTGCGACGACCGTGATCGCGGCGAGGACGACGGTCACGTCGAACACCATCTGCACATACCCGGCACGCCAGCCGAGGCGCTCCTGCAGGAGCAGGGCGAGGATGTTGAACCCACCCAGGCTGGCCTTGTGGCGGAACAACACGATCAGCCCGACCCCGATCACGAGGTTGCCGAACAACACGCCGTAGACCGGATTGAGGTGCTCGATCCCGAGGGCATAGGGGTGCAGGGAGGAGAACGCGGAGACGAGCGCGACCGCGATGACCGTGCGCAGCGTGAAGTTCCAGCCCTTCTTCCAGAGAGCGAGGGCGAAGAACGGCACGTTGATCGCGAAGAAGAACACACCGAACGGCACGGGTGCCGCGTAGCTCAGCAGGAGCGCGAGTCCCGCCGTGCCTCCGGTCACCGCCGCGCTCGCTTTGAGCAGGAACAGCCCGAACGACGCGAGGAGGGTGCCGGTGAGGATTCCGAGAACGTCCTCGACGGCCGAATGGCGCGGCGCGACATCCGTGTTGAGTGTTCTGGGCTCGACGCCCAGGGGAGATTTCGGCATTCTGCAAGTCTGCACGATGGCACGGGTAACGTTTCGCACCCGTGCGTGGTTGTCCAGAGTATGACTGTTGCCCTGTCCATTCTTGACCTCGCTCCGATCGCTCCCGGGCAGACTGTCCGGGAGAGCTTCGCGGGAAGCGTCCGCCTTGCGCAGACCGCCGAGAAGCATGGCTATACCCGTGTCTGGTACGCCGAACACCACAACATGCCGACGATCGCGTCCTCGGCCACGAGCGTCCTCGTCGGCCATGTCGCGGGCCAGACGTCGACCATCCGGCTCGGCTCCGGCGGCGTGATGCTGCCCAACCACTCTCCGCTCACCATCGCCGAACAGTTCGGCACTCTCGCCGAGCTCTACCCGGGACGGATCGACCTGGGCCTCGGCCGTGCCCCGGGCAGCGACCAGACCACCGCGCGGGCGATGCGTCGCGACCCCCGCGCCTCCGACCAGTTCCCCCAGGACGTGATGGAGCTCCAGGCCTACCTGCGCGGCGAATCGATCGTGCCGGGAGTGCAGGCCATCCCCGGTGCCGGCACGAACGTGCCGCTCTACATCCTCGGCTCCTCGCTCTTCGGAGCAGGCCTGGCCGCGGCGCTCGGCCTGCCGTATGCCTTCGCCTCCCACTTCGCGCCGGACTCCCTGTACGAGGCCATCGCCCTGTACCGGCGCGACTTCACGCCTTCGGCGCAGCTGGCCGAGCCGCACGTGATCGTGGGTGTGAACGTGATCACGGCAGACGACCGGGCGGATGCCGTCCGACAGTTCGAGGAGACCCGGCGGAACCGGGTGCGCGGCATGCTCACGCGCGGTCCGGCGTCGCCGGAATACACCGACCAGCAGGTCGACGCCTTCCTCATCACTGCGGAAGGGCGTCAGATCGCGAATATGATGCGCTACTCGGCCGTCGGCGATCCCGCAGACGTGCGGGTCTTCCTCGACGACTTCGTCGCCTCGACCCACGCCGACGAACTGATCATCGCGCACGCCTCGCGGAACATCGAGGCTCGGCTGCGCTCGGTCGAGCTGACCGCCGGAGCTATGAACGGCGTGACCGTCTGACCGATCCCGGCGACTTCGATTCTCCGCACGGGAGGGTCCTCCAAAAAGGGGACTATCCGATTCCGGCAGGAGGTGGCGTTAATGTCAGCCACGAGTCGAGAGGTTCCACGAGCTGCCCGGTGTCACCGGTAGCCCCGGCCGAACGTCGTGAGAGCCGGAGATCTGATGTCGCACCCCGCAGTCGAAACCACCCGCCGCCGCACTCCAGCTGTCGCCTCCCTGTCGCTTCGCCTGATTTCCCGGGACGACGCGATCAGGACGATTCGCCTCGTCGTCGTGCGGTGCGACGATGACAGCTTGCAGGAGATCCGGTTCCGCGACCAGGTGATCGGCTTCATTCGCCGGGACGAGCCGTTGTTCCGCGCGCTCAGCGGCACCCAGCTCGACGGGGCGTGTGAACGCGGACACTCCCTGCTCTGGGACAAGGCGGCGGCTCTCCTCGTCGACGCCAGCGGGCTGCTCCCCGCCTGACCGTGCACTCGGCGCGGGCGCGACCTGTCGTGGAGCGGGGGCGTCGCGGGGGAGCGTAGCGTGGAGCAGACCCGATCGATTTTCGGTCGTAGGTAGACGCAGGGCATTTCTTGACTTCACCCGCGGATCTTTTCCCGCCCACCACTCCCATTCCGGTGAACGAAGGCCCCCGTCCGTGGCGCCAGACCCTCGACTCCCTGAGCGTTGCGAACTTCCGCCTGTTCACGGCGTCCAACGCGGTGGCCATGACTGGCACCTGGATGCAGCGCATCGCCCAGGACTGGCTCGTGCTGCAACTGACCGGCAGCGTCGCGGCCGTCGGGGTGACCGTCACGATGCAGTTCGCGCCGATGCTCGCCTTCGGCCTCTTCGGCGGCGTGATCGTCGACCGCTATTCGAAGCGGATGCTGCTCATGCTCACCCAGTCGGCGGCCGCCCTGCTCAGCGCGGTCCTCGCGGTGCTCACCCTCACCAACACCGTGCAGGTCTGGCAGGTCTGGGTGATCGCCTTCCTGGTAGGACTCGTCACCGTGATCGACAACCCCACCCGCCAGGTCTTCGTGAACGAGATCGTCGGTCCGCGCTACCTCCGCAACGCGATAACCGTGAACTCGACGGTCTTCCAGCTCGGCGCTCTGATCGGGCCGGCCATCAGCGGTGCCCTGATCGTCGCGGTCGGGTCCGGCTGGTCCTTCGGCATCAACGCCGCCGCGTGCCTGCTGACCGTCCTCGCCCTGACCCGCCTCGACGCCTCCGCGCTCTACCGCACCCCGACGGCTCCGCGGCAGAAGGGGCAGCTCATCGAGGGCCTGCGCTATGTCGTCTCGAAGCCGACCATCCTCTGGCCGATCGTGATGCTCGCCTTCCTCTCCGTCTTCTCCCTCAATATGCCCGTGCTCCTCGCCGCATACGCCGACCACGTCTACAAGGTGGGCGCAGGCGGCTACGGCCTGTTCAACACCCTGATCGCCGTCGGCGCGGTCGCAGGTGCGCTCGCCTCGACACGTCGGGCCAACATCCGCTTGCGGACGGTCATCGTCAGCGGCGGAGTCTGGGCCCTGATCCAGGCGAGTTCCGGCCTGATGCCCACCGAGATCAGCTTCGGGGCCGCCCTCATCGTCACGGGCGTCGCGAACCAGTTCTTCTTCACCGCGGGCAACCCACTCGTGCAGATGTCGTCCAATGTGCGGGTGCGCGGGCGGGTCATGTCGGTCTGGGTGCTCGTGCTGCTCGGCGGCCAGGCCATCGGAGGACCTCTGATGGGCTGGATCGTGGAGTCCTTCGGCCCGGACACCGGGATGCTCGTGTCCGGCCTCGTGCCCGCGCTCGCCGCGGTGGTCATCGCCCTGATCCTCGCGCGCCGAAACGAGCTGCACCTGACCGTGCGCCTCCGCAGGCGCGGGCGCCCCGGAGAGCACTGGGGCGGCTCGAACCGAAGCTCCTGACCGGCCCCCGTGCCCGTCCCGTTCCTGCCTCGCACAGGCCCCTACGACCGGACCCTGGACAGAATCGAATCTCGCGCCCGTTACGGTTGAAGGGGTCCGGGAAGGGAACTACCACTGTGAGCGAAATTGCGGGTGAACTGGCGCGCGTGCGCGAAGCCTTCGACAAACCCACCCTGCGTTTGCTCGATCGCAAGTGGGCGCCGTTTGTCCTCGCCGTCTTCAAATCGGCGTTCAGCCGTGACCGGCGGAGCGTCCAGGCCGACCGCCTGCACTCGCAGGTCGACGCCTACCTCGCCGACCTCCGGTCCGTCGGGAGCGAGGTGCCGGGCAAGAACGGCCGCGCCCTCTGCGTCCAGTGGATGAATGACCTCTGGCTCTACCGCGAGACCGGGGAGGTCGGTGAGGAGCAGTACTCCCTCACCTCGCACGCCCTCGAGGCACTCCTTCTCGTCGACAGCCTCTCCCAGGACCGCGCCTTGATCAGCGAGTCCCGCCTCACGACCATCGTCGACAGCGTGCGCCACCGCGCCACCCAGGCCACCCCCGACAGGGAAGCGCGGATCCGCCGCCTCGACCAGGAGATCGCCGAGAAGACCGCGGAGCGCGGCCGACTCCAGGGCGGCGGCGAGATCGCCACCGCGACCGACGAACAGATGCACGAAGGCTACGCGAACCTCGTCGACCTGATCATGCAGCTGCCGAGCGACTTCAAACGCGTCGAGGAATCCGTCGCGGCCATGCACCGCCAGATCGTGAGCGACTTCCGCGGCGAGGAACGCCCCATCGGCGAGGTCCTCGACGAATACCTCGCCAAGACCGATGCCCTGATGTCGGCGACCGCGGAAGGCCGCGCCTTCGAGGGTGCCTTCACGCTGCTGCGCGACGACGCACTCCTCTCCGATGTCAAGAACGACCTCGAGGCGATCCTCGACCATCCTTTCGCCGCCCGGCTGACCACCGCGGAGCGACGCACCTTCCTCGGCACCGTCGGGCTGATCCGCAAGGGCATCGACGACGTGCTGACCCAGCGGAACGGCCTCACGACCACTCTCCGCGAGCACATTGTGAACCACGACGTCGTCAAGGACCGCGAACTCGAGCGCCTCCTGCGGGAGATCAACAAGGAACTCGCGGTCTGGATGGAGACCGCAGGACCCCGGTCGACGGTCACGGCAGAACTCATGCCCGGCATTCTCGACGTCGAGCACCTCCGCGAACGGTTCTATGATCCGCTGAACCACAGGCCACCGCCGGACCTCGAGGACGTGTCCGAGTACGCCCCCGAACCGCCGAGCCTCGACGAGATGCGCAGGCAGGGCGGCCCGATGCTCGAACGGATGCGTGACGCCCTCGTGACGTTCCGCGGAACGGGAGACGCGGCATCCGTCGGTGCGGCCTTCAACGGCCTCGAACCGGCGTTGCGGCGCCCGGTCGAGATTCTCGGCATGCTGCAGATCGCGACCCAGGTCGACGCGCTCGGCCGCGCGCACCAGGTCGAGAGCTTCGAGACCGTGCGGCCCGACGGCAGCCGGCGCACCTTCTCGGTTCCCCGCATCATCCTGAACGACGACGAAACGGCGGCCCTGGCCGCCCTGAACTATGGATCCGATCATGACTGACGAGTGGACAGGCGACCAGGACGACCAGGACGACCAGGACGGCCGCGACGACCTCGACCGCGACGACGACGGCCTGGACGGTGACGCCGGTGCCGGGATCGACGCCGCCATCGACGACGAGCCCGCGAGCTTCTCCCTCTTCGAGGGCGACGAGGGCGGCCTCACCGTGGAACAGCGCCGCACCCTCGTGCTCCTGATGAAGCATCGTTACGTGTCCGCCGCGCTTCAGCCCGCGGAATGGCGCACCCTGCTCGACTCGCAGCGGCTGCTCAAGTCGCGCCTCAACGACATGTTCCTCGACCTGCACATCGACCTGCACTATCAGGTCGCGTTCAAACGGCAGGCCGTCTCGGAGGCGGGCGACCGGTTCCCGACCCTTCTGCATGACGTCGCATACACGCGCGAGGAAACGATCCTGCTCGTGCTGCTGCGCCAGCGGTTCCGCAGTGAGCGCGCCAACGGCCAGGACATCGTGCTCGTCGACCGCGACAATCTCGTTGAGAACGTCGCGCACTTCCGCCCCGAGTTCTCGATGGACCGGTACGGCGACGCCCGCAAGGCGAGCGCCGCCGTCGACAGCCTCGCCAAGGCGCGGGTTCTGCTCAAGACGAGCGATCCTGACCGATTCCGCATCTCGGCCGTGATCGAAGTTCTGCTTCCGCTCGAACGGCTCGCCGAACTGCACGAATGGCTCGTCGAGCAGAACGCGGCGGGTGCGCCCGCCGCGGTCGTGCCCGCACCCGGCCTCCCCGACCAGGGTGCGCTTGATCCGGGCGACCGCGACCCCGAACTGGAGGCGATCTCATGAGCGATTCCCCACTCTTCTACATCGACGGATCCACAGAGGGCACGACGCAGTGGCGCGCCGAACTGTTCCAGATGGTCAACTGGGGAGGCTTCCAGGGCCACCACGAGATCACCTTCGCCCCCTCGGCGACCCTGCTCTCCGGGGCATCCGGAACCGGAAAGAGCAGCCTCCTCGACGCCTACCTCGCCCTGATGATGCCCTCGGACACACCGTTCAACGGTGCGTCCAACGACGCGGGTTCCGGCAGGGCACGGAGCCTCGACCAGCGCAACCTGATGACCTACCTCAGGGGCAAGACCGACTCCAACCGTGAGGCCGGCACAGGGGAGATGCAGGACCAGGTCCTCCGCGGCGCGCACGACGCGACCTGGGGTGCGGTCGCGATGACCTTCGTCGACGACAACGGCCGCCGGTTCACCGTGCTGCGCGCCTATTTCGTGCCGCGGGGCGCGACCAAATTCGCAGACATCACCATGAAGATGGCCACCCAGGACGGACTCCTCGACCTGCGTGACCTCGCCGACGTCACCGAGGCGCGCTTCGACAAGCGGGCGCTCCGGACCCGGTTCCCCGAACTGGATGTCTTCGACACCTACGCGGCATTTGCCCAGACCCTCTACACCCGGCTCGGAATCGGCGCCAACGGCGAGGGCGGCAAGGCGCTGCGGCTCCTCGCGCGGATCCAGGCCGGACAGCAGGTCAAGACGGTCGACGGGCTCTACAAGTCGATGGTCCTCGAGGAGCCGGCCACCTATGCGGCGGCCGACAAGGCCGTCGATCATTTCGAGGACCTCGAGAGGTCCTACGGGGCCATGCTGACCGAGGCCCAGAAGGCGAAGGTCCTCGAGCGAATTCCCGACCTGCACCGGGAGTACGAGACAGCAGCGGAGAAGGCCGACCTGATCGACACCTTCGGGGTCCATCGCACCGGCGACACCCCGTTCGTTCTCTGGCAGCTCCTCACCGAGCAGGGACTGCTCGAGGGTGCTGCCGACACCAATCGCATCCGCCGCAGGGACAACCAGGTCGAGCTCACCCTGGCCAGGAACGCCGAGACCGAGCTCAAGTCCCGCGTCGCCGAGGTCCAGCACCAGCAGCGTGACAACGGCGGCGACGTCCTCGTCAGCCTGCAGAACGAGATCGGCCAGCTCCGGGACCAGCGCGACGACGTCGCGGCCGAGCGTGCGAAGTTCGACGATCGCACCGCCGTCCTCGCCCCGGCGATCGTTTCGCCGGCCGAATTCACCCTCGCGCAGAACGACGCGGAACGCTTCCTCGCCGGGTTTTCCGGGGCCGAGCGTGACCTCGAGGCCGAGCGCACGACCCTGCAACGGAACGCCTTCCCCGTCGAGGAACAGCTCAGGACCCTGGGCCAGGAGCACGACTTCCTCGCGGGCCGCGAAAACCTGATTCCCGAGCACCTGCACTATGCCCGGATGATGATCGCGGAGGCTGCGGGGATCCCCGCGGACGAGTTGCCCTTCGTCGCCGAACTCGTCGACCTCGCCGCCAGCGAGGAATCCTGGCGCCAGGCCGCCGAAGTGACCCTCTCTTCCGTCGTGCGCGTCATGCTCGTCGACGAGACGCGGTTGCGCGCCCTCAGCGCGGCCATCGAACCGATTCAGATCCCGGTGCGCATCCACTTCGAGGGCGTCGCACTACGGGCGCACCGACCTCGTACCGGCGACCCCCGGTTCGTGTCCGGCAAGCTCGTCTATCAGGATTCACCCTTCAGCGGCTGGGTCCAGGACCGGGTCAGCGCA
This sequence comes from Cryobacterium sp. GrIS_2_6, assembly GCF_035984545.1. Taxonomy (NCBI): domain Bacteria; kingdom Bacillati; phylum Actinomycetota; class Actinomycetes; order Micrococcales; family Microbacteriaceae; genus Cryobacterium; species Cryobacterium sp. GrIS_2_6. The sequence continues at coordinate 1,831,060 of NZ_JAXCHP010000001.1, read as the reverse complement.
CCGAGCCTCGACGCGCTCTGCGTCGCCGAGCCCACCGACCTGGCCGGCGACGGCCCGCGGGTCACCCCGAGCGGCCAGACCCGAAACGGCAAGCGCGGGGCACACGGCTGGAATAAGGGCCAGGCGCCGATCATCGGCTTCTCAAACGCCGGTCGCCTCGCCGAGATCGAGGCCGAACGCGCCGAACTGACCGGGGCGGCCGAGGCACTCTCCCGTGACGCCGCCGAAGTGGGGAATCGCATCGCCGGCCTCCGCAGCAGACGGAGCGCCCACCAGTACGTCGTGGACACCACCTGGCTGTCGATCGATGTGGCCGGCGCCGAGGCCAGGATCGCCGAAAAGGAAGCCGAATCGGAGCGCGTCCTCGCCGGCAGCGACATCCTCCGCGCCCTCAAGGCCGAGGAGGGACGCTTCTCCTCCGAACTTGAGGATGCCCAGAAGCTCAAGCACGCGGCCGATGGGACCGCCGAGCGTCTTGCCGCCGAACAGGCGCGGATCGTCGACCGTCAGGATGCCGTCTCCGGCATGCTCGATCGGATCGAACGTGACCAGGCGGCCACCCTCTCCGAAGAGCACTTCGCGCACCTGACCGCCCAGTTCGCCCTCGTCGGAGACCAGGGCGACCTCGCCGCACTCGAGGGCGGCGTCCGACGGCTGCGCGAGCGCCTCACCGAGCAATCCGCGCACGACAGGGAGAACGCCACGAGCGCCCGGGATTCGCTGGTCCGCATCTTCGAGACGTTCCAGGGCCGGTGGCCAGACCCGAACATCGGCACCTCGCTCGAGTCGTACACGAGCTATCGGGACATCCTCGATGCCGTCTACACGCTCGGCCTGCACGAGCGGCGCCAGGAATGGAAGCGACGGCTGTCGGCGTGGAGCGGACAGGACCTCGTGCCTCTCACCGCGGCGTTCAACACTGCCATCGAGGAGATCGAGGACCGGCTCCGGCCGATCAACGAGATCCTTGCAACCCTGCCGTTCGGGGCCGGCCGCGATCGACTGAAGATCGCACTGCGCCGCCTGCACCGCGACGACGCCACCGCGTTCCGCAAGGAGCTCAAGGTACTCGCGTCCGGCGCGACCGAGGACTTCACCGACGAGGAAACCGAGGCCCGGTTCACCCGGCTCCACAACTTCATGGCCCAGATTCGCCGGCCGGAACCAGGGACGCGCACGGAGTCGCAGCGGGACCTGCTCCTCGACGTGCGCAAGCACGTGGAGATCACCGCGGTGCGGTCAACGCCCGACGGCGTCGAGGTGAGCACATACTCCTCGCTCGGCGGCAAGAGCGGTGGAGAGTCCCAGGAACTCGTGGCGTTCGTCGTCGGGGCCGCGCTGCGCTTCCAGCTCGGCGACGAGAGCCGCACCCGCCCGCGGTTCGCACCGGTCTTCCTCGACGAGGGTTTCGTGAAGTCGGACTCCGAGTTCGCCGGCCGTGCTGTGGCCGCGTGGAAGGGACTCGGCTTCCAGCTCATCGTCGGCTCGCCGCTCGACAAGGTCACCGCGCTCGAACCGCACATGGAGCTCGTGCTCTCGATGACTAAGAACACCAGCACCGGCTACTCGTACATCACCCCGCTGTCGTCCCCGAATCCGGTCCCGGTAAGCTCGAACCATGGATGAAGAACAGACTGTACCGACCACCTATGTGCTGCCGAACAAGGAATTCCTCGAGATCGCCGATGGCGACACTCTTCCCGAAATCGGGGACGGCATCTACACCGGCGGAGTGGCCTACCGCGTCACCGACCTCTGGTTCATCGACGACGACGACGCGCCCTTGCCATACGGCTTCAACGTGTTCCTGACGGAAGCACCCAAGAACGGCAACACCCTCCGCGAGTTCGACCCGATCTTCTTCGCGTAGGCCGTCAGCCGCCGCGCCGGCTCAGGCCCGAGCGGCGAGCTCGGCCTCGAGTCGTTCGACGTCCTCCCGGTGGCACAGTTCGGTTGCGGGGGTCGAGGCCGTGGCGCTCCCGGCGGCGACTCCCGCACGGAAGGCCTCCTCGACGGTTCTGCCCTGGGCGAGGCGCAGCACGAAGGCGCCCAGGAAGCTGTCGCCGGCCCCGACGGTGCTGATCACGGTCACCTTCGGAACCTCAGAGCGGATGACCGCGGTCTTCGATGCAAGCAGGGCGCCCTCTCCGCCGAGGGTGAGCGCCACGTACTCTGCTGCGCCGCTGGCGACGAGCGCCGACGCGGCCTCCGCCTGGCTCGCCGGAGTCTCGAGCTTCACGCCGGCGTGAGCCTCGAGTTCGCGGAGGCTCGGCTTGACCAGGAAGACCCCTTCGGCAAGCGCGCCGCTGAGGGCCGGACCGGAGGCATCCACGATGCACCGCGCCCCATTGGCTCTGGCCAGGCGGGCGACCCGCGCGTAGAAGTCGTCGGGGACTCCCGGGGGCAGGCTGCCGCTCGCGATGACATATCCGCCGCGGGGCATCGACGCGGCGAGGGTGTCGAGGCACGTGGTCCACTCGGCCTCGGACAGCTCGGGTCCCTGGAGCACGAAGCGGAACTGCTTGCCGGTATCGGTCTCGTCGACGGTGAAACTCTGGCGCGTGCTTTCCTTGATCGGCACCAGAACGGTGGGGAGCCCTTCCGCTGCGATGAGCTGGCGATAGGCCTCTCCCGTCGGCCCGCCTGCCGCATACAGGGACAACGCCGTGCCGCCAAGGCGACGGATGACCCTGGCCACGTTCACGCCGCCGCCGCCCGGGTCGATACGTGTGCTCCCGCATCGGAGCTTGTGCTCCCCGGTCACATGGGCCGTCGACGTGCTGACGTCGAGGGCGGGATTGATGGTGAGGGTCAAAATCGGTGGTACATTCACGAGGCTCGAGGCGTCCATCTGCCCAGTCTAGAAGCCGCTGCCGGAAGCGTTGGAGGCGCACGCCTTCGCAGCGCGCTACCTGAACGCCTTGGCCTTGAGCGCCTCGAACTCCGTGGCCGTGATCGAGCCGGTCGAAGAGTTCCTTCTTCTTCGCGATTTCCGCGGAGGGGCTGGCGGACGAGGCGACGGACCTCGAGAACGACAGCTCGGCGGTCATCCTGGTCTTCGAACACACCTGGTTCAGGCCGCTGCGCGACGCGATCCTGGACTCCGGAGGAGTCCTTCTCGAAGACGTGCACGTACCTGAATCCGTCGTCGACGAGGTGCTCATGGCGCTGGAAGAACCCGCGGCCGACACCGACCGACTCCAACAGTCCACGCAACACATTTCGGAACACGACGAAAGGAACACCATGATGCGTCGAGGTGGACGACCCGGCCTGATGGGGACAATGGCACGCACCGCTGTCATCGCAGGCACGGCTACCGTGGTGTCCGGCGGAGCCAGCCGGCGCCAACAAGCCAGGGCCCAATCAGCAGCTGACCAGCAGGCCGCCCAGCAACGACCGCAGCAGCCGCAGCACGCAGCACCAGCGCAGGAGTGTGCGCAGGCGCCGCAACCGGCAGCCGCGGCAGACGACAGCCTGTCCGCCCAGATCGAACGGCTTGCGACCCTCAAGCCGGCCAGCGTGATCACCGACGCGGAGTTCTCGCCGGCGAAGGCAAAACTCCTCGGCATCTGACAGTTGTTACCGCAGGTTTCACGCATGACTTTGTGTGACCTGCCTGCGGTCTCGCGGCACAGTGCCGTGCATATCGTGGGTGTCCGCGCAGACGACCGTGTCTCGCACAGAGAAAAGGACACTCCCGATGACATCGTCGCTGTACCTGGGAATCGCACTCGACGGCGCCGGCTGGCACCCGTCGGCCTGGCGCGAGCCGGACGCCCGCCCCGCAGACCTGTTCCACCTCGACTACTGGGTCGCCCTCGTGCGTGCCGCCGAGGCCGCTGGCATCGACCTGGTCACGATCGAGGATTCCTTCGGCCTCCAGAGCTCGGGCTACGGCGGAATCGACCCACGCCGCGACGAGGTGCGCGGTCGACTGGACGCGCTTCTGCTCGCGACATCGATCGCGCCGCACACGAGCACGATCGGCCTCGTGCCGACGATCACCACGACGCATACCGAACCGTTCCACGTGGCGACGGGAGTGCAGACCCTCGACTACGTGAGCGGAGGCCGGGCGGGCTGGCGCGTGCAGGTCTCCGGACGCGCCCATGAGGCCGCGCATGTCGGCCGGCGCACGCTTCCGCGCCCGCCGCAGGGTCAGCCGCTCGTCTACGCGCTCGCCCACCAGAAGGTCCTGTACGAACTCGCCGTTGCCGGCGCCGACATCGTCGGCGTCACCCCGCACGACGACGCGCACCTTGAGGCCATCCTCGGGCACCTTGAGACGGCAGCCCGTGAGGTGTCGCGCGGGGCAGGCGAACCGCTGCGGGTCTGGAGCGAGATCTCGGTCCTGATCGAGGAGACGGCGGATGCGGCCCAGGCGGCCCTCGCCCGGCTCAACGCCACCCACGGGGAACCCTGGACCTCGGATACCGTCATCCTCGCCGACACCGCTGAAGTCGTTGCCGCCCAGCTCCTGCACTGGCACTTGCTCGGCATCGACGGCGTTCGGCTGCGCCCGGCCCGGCTTCCGGAAGACCTCACGGCGATCACCGAGCGCGTCGTTCCCCTGCTGCGTTCCGCGCGTGTCCTCGACCGGCCGGACGGAGCGGCCACGCTCCGCGCCCGGCTCGGATTCGGTCGCCCGGAGAACCGTTACGCGACCCCTGCCGAACCCGACCCCGCCGCAGACTCCACCTTCGAGCTCGACCTGACCGGAAGCATCCGCTGATGACCACGACCGCCAGCACAACCGTCCGCCCGACCGCCAGGGACGCCGCCGGGCGCCCGCTCCGGCAGGTGCACCTCGCCGCGCACTTCCCAGGAGTGAACAACACCTCGGTCTGGAGTGACGGCAAGGCTGAAAGCCAGATCGCGTTCTCCTCCTTCCGGTACTTCGCGCAGAATGCCGAGCGCGGCAAGTTCGACTTCCTCTTCCTCGCAGAGGGGCTCAGGCTGCGGGAACAGAAGGGACTCATCCATGACCTCGACGTCGTCGGTCGACCCAACACCCTCGCGATCCCGGCCGGGATCGCCGCCGTGACCGAACACATTGGCCTCGTCGGCACCCTCAGCTCAACCTTCAACGAACCGTACGAACTTGCCAGGCAGCTCGCGAGCCTCGACCTGCTGAGCGGGGGGCGGGCCGGCTGGAACATCGTCACAACCTCCGATGCCTTCCACGGCGAGAACTTCCGTCGCGGCGGTTTCCTCGACCCGAAGGACCGCTACGTGCGCGCCGAGGAGTTCGTCGCTGTCGCGCGCGCGCTGTGGGATGGTTGGGCGCCCGGGGCCCTCTCCGCGAACAAGGACACGGGGGAGTTCCTCTCCGCCGATGCGCTCACGGCGGTCGATCACCACGGCCAGCAGTTCGACGTGAACGGCTTCGGCACCTTGCCGCGCAGCCCACAGGGCCACCCGGTGATCGTGCAGGCCGGAGACTCTGCCGACGGCCGTGACTTCGCGTCGGCGAACGCGGAAGTGATCTTCTCCCTGCATTCCGAATTCACGGACGGCCAGCGGTTCTTCCGCGATGTGAAGGGCCGCCTGCCGGCCGTCGGCCGCCATCCCGACTCTCTCAAGATCCTGCCGGCCGCGGCCTTCATCCTCGGCGATACCGAGGCCGAGGCGCGGGTACGCTCCCGCGAGGTAGCACTCCTGCAGGTGAGCCCGCAGGCCGCGATCTCGTTCCTCGAGCAGCTCTGGGGCACCGACCTGGGCGGCTACGACCCGGATGGCCCCCTGCCGGAGATCGACCCCGTCCTCGCCGACGAGGGCGTCACCCGCGGCCGGGTGCGCCATGTCGCTGACCCGGTTGCGGTCGCGAAGTCCTGGCGCGGCCTCGCGGAGGCCGAAGGGCTGAGCATCCGTGACCTGGTCATCCGCTTCGCCGCGAAGCACACCTTCGTCGGCACGCCGGTGCAGGTCGCCGAGGAGATCAACCGGCACGTTCAGGAGGAGGCTTCAGACGGCTTCGTCATCGTCGGCCACACGAATCCGACGGGCCTCGACGAGTTCGTCGACCGGGTCATCCCTGAGCTTCAGGAGCGCGGCGTCTACCGCACCGAGTATGAACCAGGCACGACCCTGCGCGAGACGCTGGGCCTCACGCAGTAGCCCCAGAAGATTTGGGCAGCGGCGGTGGCTAATTCAGGAGATTCTTGGGGTCGGGTGGGATCGGCCGCACTGGTCCGCTGGCCGGTGCTGCCCGCCCAGGCGGATCTCCTGAGTTAGTCACCACGGGATTGATTTACTCGTTTTCAGGTCGGCCTTACGATTTCAGTGAGATGACCAAATCTGAATTGCCCCTGAACCCAAGCTGTTCGGCCATGATCGAACGATTCCTATCTCACTGGAATCGTAAGGCCGTTTCAGGTATGAATTTCGTGAGGTAGGGCTTGAAATTAAGTGAGTAAAGCTCGCATTCGTGTTCGATTCGAGGTAGAATCGGGGTATGGCAGGAGCTTCAGATCCCCAGTCACACACCCCGCAGACACCCCGTTCCGGGGCCGATGGGGATCAGCCCACCGTGGGTGTCGAGTCGGCCCATCCCGTGGCGGTTGCCGTGGGTTTCGAGGGCGCTGAAGGTCTGGCCGGGTCGGTTCCGTCGGTTCATGCGGATGCTGTCGCCCGGCTCGCCGAGGCGCGTTCGGCTCTCGCAGACGCACTGTCGGCCATCCCAGTGGGGTTGCTCAGTGACGCGGAAGCGGTCACGACACTCAAGGAAGTGGAGGCTATCGGGCGGACGGTGGATGCGGCCCGGGTGAATACCGCGACGGATGTGGACCGGCGGGCGCGGGTGCTGGGCCGGGAGGGCCTGGCGTGGAAGATGGGTTGCCGGGGCCCGTGGGATGTGTTGACCCGGGTGACGCGGGTGTCGGGGCGGGAAGTGAAGCGGCGCATCAAGCTCGGGGACGCGGTGTTGCCCCGCCGGGCGGGGTTGGCGGTGTTGCCGCCGTTGTTCCCGGTGGTGGGGGCCGCGTTGACCGCGGGGGACATCGGGGTGGAAGCGGCCGAGCTGATCATCACGGGGCTCGGGTCGGTCAGTCACCGGGCGGTCCCGGCGGAGGTGGAGGTCGCCGAGCGTGCCCTGGTCGCCACGGCGGCCGGGTGGATCACCCCGGAGACCGAGGTCCTCGCCGGCGCCGGGGTGCCTGCGGCGACGGACCTGATCCGGGGCATGGTGGTGCAGTGGCAGGCCATCCTCGACCCCGACGGGGTGCTCCCGCAGGAGGACGTGTTCGAGGCGAAGTCGAACATCGGCTTCGGACAACTCAAGAACGGCTTGTACCCGGTCAAGGGCGGGGTGACACCGGAATTGTTCGGGGTGATGAACACCCTCTTCGACGCCTTCCTGAGTTTCCACGCCCGCCCGGCGTTCCCCACCGCCGAGGAACAGGCGCTGATGGATTCGGGGCAGTTGATTCCCGGCGCCGAGACTGCGGACGGCGAGACCGACACGGGCCCGGATCTTGACGTGATCGAGGCGGAGCTGCGGGAGCGGCGCGCGGACACCCGCACGGGCGGGGAGAAACGCGCTGACATCCTGCAGGCGTTGTTCGAACACGCGGCCCGGGACACGGACACGCCCAGCATGGGCGGGTCGGCGCCGACGGTGATGGTGCACGTGAACGCGGCCGACCTCGCCTCCGGGGTCGGGGTCGGGTGGATCGACGGGGTCGAAGCCCCGGTGTCTTTGAAGACGGTGCGTCAGCGGATCTGTGACGGTGGCTTCCAAGGGGTCCTGTTCGGGGCGAACAACCAAGTGCTCAAGCTCGGTCCGGAACGGCGTTACTTCAACCGGGCCCAACGCCGGGCGATCACCGCCCGGGACGGCGGGTGCATCATCCCCGGGTGCAAGGCCCCGGCGCACTGGGCCGAGGTCCACCATGTGAAGCCGTGGGCCACCGGCGGCCCAACGAACGTGGACAACGGGGTGCTCCTGTGCTGGTTCCACCACCACACCATCGACACCTCGGGGTGGGAGATCCGCATGGTGAAAGGATCACCGCAAGTGCGGGCCCCCGGACTCATCGACCCGCACCGGCTCTGGCGGCCACCGAACCGACACCGCGCCCACCAGGTCCTCACCGGACCACCCAGACGCGACTGACCCGGGCGCGGCTGCGGTCCGGACCGACCCCGGATCCACCGCTACCCGACGGCGCGTTCGATCCCCGCCGCGGCGTAGATGGCATCGATGGCCGCCATATTGGCGACCGAATCGTACCCCTCGGTGAGGAGCGACTCGCCGCTCGCAAGGCCGCGCGCGACCGCATCGAGCTGGTGATCGTAGGTCTCGTTGCCGCGCACGGTGAGCCAGCGTTCGATTCCCCGGCTGACTTCGCGGATGCTGTGGCCGCGGGACGGGAAGACCATGTTGTCCACGTGCACGGTGCCCTTTGTCCCGACGATATCGAACGAGGTGTTGAGGGGAGTGCCCGCGATCATGCTCGAGGAGACCCGGGCGGTGACGCCGGAGGGGAACATCAGCGCGGCATCCATGCTCATGTCGGCCCCCAGCGGGTTCAGGGTGGCGACGGCGCTCGTGACGAGGGGTTCCTCACCGGTGAGGGCCCGCACCCAGTGCAACGGGTAGCACCCGAGGTCCATCAACGAACCACCACCGAGGGCCGGGATGTGCCGGATCGATGTCGGGTCGAAGGGATTGCTGCCGGAGAATTCGCCGCGCAGGGACACGACGTCGCCGAGCCGGCCGGACGCAACAATGGCGTCGAGCTCGAGGCTGAGCGGGTGATAGCGGTCGTGGAACGCCTCGATGAGACGCTGCCCGGTCTCTGCGGCCGCCTGGCGCATCAGCCCGGCCTGGACAGCGTTCATCGCGAAGGGCTTTTCGCACAGCACGTCCTTGCCTGCCTCGAGTGCTGCAATCGACCACGCAGCGTGCTCCGAGGGCGGCAGCGCGACATAGACGAGGTCGATCTCCGGGTCCGCAAGGAGTGCGTGGTAGTCACCGTATGAGCGTTCGATGCCGTGTTTCTGGGCATAGGCTACGGCAGCGGATGCCCGGCGCGAGGCGACCGCGGCGATCACGACATCGGTGCGTCGCCGGGCGGGTCGGATGATCGCGGACGGCGCGATGCCGGCGGCACCGAGGATTCCGATCCTGAGCATCAGCGCACCGACCCACGGGCCGCGACACTGCGGCGACCATTTGTTGCGTGTAGAGACATATTCGGGACACTACCATTGAGCAGCGGTCTGCCGCATCTCACGTGCCGCTATCGCTGGATCTGTCGAAGAATCGAATCGGAGGGGCTCGTGCCTGAACCCGTTTTCCCGGCGGGCCGCCGCCGCCTCGCGGTGCTGGGGTCTCCCATCGGGCATTCGCGCTCGCCCGTGCTGCACACGACGGCGTACACCCTGCTCGGTCTCCCGTTCGACTATTCCCGGGCCGAGGTCGGCTCGGGCGAGCTGACCTCGTGGCTCGCCTCCCTCGACGACAGCTGGCTCGGGCTCAGCCTCACCATGCCGCTCAAACGCGAGGTCATCCCGCTGCTCGACACGACCTCGTCGCTCGTCGACGACCTCGGCGTCGCGAACACTGTGCTGTTCACGACCGACAATGGCAGGCGCCGGTTGCACGGCTTCAACACCGACGTCGACGGCATCGTCCGTACGGTTTCGACGCTGGACTCTGCTCGACCCTCCTCTGCTGCGATCCTCGGCGGTGGTGCGACGGCAGCCTCGGCACTCTACGCGGCTCACGCGCTCGGCGCGGGGGAGATCACGGTCTACCTGCGGGATCCCGCCAGGGCCACCGACCTGTCGGCACTCGGCGACCGGCTCGGGGTCCCCGTGCGGGTTCGGCGGCTCGACGGGCTCGACCCGGCCGACCCGCTCTCCTTCGTGATCAGCACGCTTCCAGGCGGGGTTGCGGACGGCCTCGACCTCCGGCCCCTGGATGCCGGTTCCATCCTCTTCGACGTGGCATACGACCCGTGGCCGAGCCCGATCGCGGAGGGCTGGGGTGCCGCAGGCGGCGTCGTCTTCAGCGGGCTCGACATGCTCGTCGAGCAGGCGATCAGCCAGGTGCGCATCTTCGCCGGCGGGGAACAGGACGAACCCCTGCCCGGTGAGGCGGGCATCCGCGCTGCCATGCGGTCGGCCGTCGGCCTTGCGCCTGCCCACTCCCCGGCAGGGGGAGAGGCCTCATGACCGGCGCGACGGCGCGGCCAACCCTGCGGATGCGCTCAATCGTGCTCGGCGAGGGCAGGCCGCAGATCTGCGTTCCTCTGGTCGGGGCGACGATCGCCGACCTCGCGGCGGCCGCCTCCGGGCTCATCGCCGGGGACTATGACCTCGTCGAACTCCGGATCGACTTCTTCTCCGAATGGGATACCCCAGCGGCCGTCCGGGAAGCGATCGTCACCCTGCGTGCGGCTCTTCCGGATGACGTCCCGCTGATCTTCACTTTCCGCACGAAACGGGAAGGCGGGCAGCGGGACATCCTCCCGGAGGCCTACGCCGACCTGCTCGGGCTGGCGATCGCCGCCGGGGTCGATGCGGTCGACGTCGAACTCTTCACCGAGCGGTCGTGCCTGCTCCGCATCGTGAGCGCGGCCCACGAGGCGGGCGTCATCGTCGTGATGTCCTCGCATGACTTCGAGTCCACGCCGCCGCGGGCCGAGATCCTCGCACGCTTCGCGGAGCAGCAGGCACTCGGGGCGGATGTGCTCAAGCTCGCGGTGATGCCGTCGAGCCCGCGCGATGTCCTCACCCTGATGGACGCGACCGCCGAGTTCGTCGCCGAGCAGGCCCGGCGCCCGGTGATCGCGATGTCCATGGGGGGACTCGGCGTGGTGTCGAGGTTGGCCGGAGAGGCCTTCGGTTCCTGTGTCACCTTCGGTTCCGTCGGAGCCTCGAGCGCTCCGGGCCAGATCGAGGCCCGCGAGTTGCGGGCCGTCCTGGACCTGGTGCACGGAGCCCAGTGGCCGGCCTGCTGATCCCCGCCAGATCGCTGTGGGCTAGATGGCGGTGTCGTCGAGCTCGAGGGTCGATTCGCGTTCGCGGAAGATGTTCAGCTGGCGACGCCGGTACTCGGCGAACATGCTGCCCACCTCCGACGGCGCCAGGGTGTGGCCGTGCTCCGGTTCGTCGGCATGCTTCAGGCTCTCGGTGTATGCGACGTTCTCGGTGTGCTCGGTGTGCTCGGTGTGCTCGGTATTCTCGTAGTTCTCCGTGTGTTCGGACTTCTGCGGCAGGTCGGAGGATTCGTGGTTCATGGGGATACCCAATTCTTTCTCTGGGGTGAGTGTGGGGGAGCTGCGGCGGCGAGCAAACCGGGGGCGTCCCGGCAGTGGTGTCGGGCCTTCCTGGTCGGCGCTCTCAGCGCGTGGTGGGGGCCGATGAGCGGCGCAGCGGATGATGTCGCGAACCGACGTGAGGCGAAGCCTGGAGTCGTTCCCGCATCGGTGGTCCTTCCGTGATGAAGCGGTTTCTCGAGTGCGGCAGTACGGCGGGTTACCGAACGGCCGACGGGGATCCTGAAGCACTTCATCGGGCGGAGGAGCTTTGGAGGAACGTTATGTGATTCACTCCGAGATGTCAACGGCCGGATATCGGCGATCCATGAGATATTCCTGAGTACCACCATGTCTCAGGCGAGGTCTCCGTCGTGCGGGAATAGGAAACCCCCGATCGAGGTTGGGTACGATGTCCATGCAAATGCATTGAAAAACTGCCCGAGAAAATGCAGTGAACACTCAGAGAGGCTGACCATGCAGTTCGGAATCTTTTCGGTCGGGGACCTGACAACCGACCCGACCACCGGCCGTACCCCGACCGAGCAGGAGCGCATCAAGGCGATCCTGACGATCGCCCAGAAGGTCGAGGAAGTCGGACTCGACGTCTTTGCAACCGGTGAGCACCACAATCCGCCCTTCGTTCCCTCGAGCCCGACCACGATGCTCGGCTACATCGCGGCCAAGACAGAGCGCATCATCCTCTCCACGGCGACGACCCTGATCACGACGAGTGACCCGGTCAAGATCGCCGAAGACTTCGCGATGCTCCAGCATGTCGCCGACGGCCGGGTAGATCTCACCCTTGGCCGCGGCAACACCGGCCCGGTCTACCCGTGGTTCGGCCAGGACATCCGCCAGGGCATTCCCCTCGCGCTCGAGAACTACGCGCTCCTGCGCCGGCTCTGGGCTGAGGAATTCGTGGACTGGGAGGGCCAGTTCCGCACCCCGCTGCAGGGCTTCCAGTCGACGCCTCGCCCCCTGGACGGCGTCGCGCCGTTCGTCTGGCACGGCAGCATCCGCACCCCGGAGATCGCCGAGCAGGCCGCGTTCTACGGCGACGGTTTCTTCGCCAACCACATCTTCTGGCCGGCCTCGCACACCGCGAAGATGGTCGGTTTCTATCGCCAGCGCTTCGAGCACTACGGCCACGGCACCGCCGAGCAGGCGATCGTCGGACTCGGCGGCCAGGTCTTCATGCGCAAGAACTCGCAGGACGCCGTGAAGGAGTTCCGCCCGTACTTCGACAACGCGCCCGTGTACGGCCACGGCCCGAGCCTCGAGGAGTTCACCTCGCAGACGCCGCTCACCGTCGGCAGCCCGCAGGAAGTCATCGACCGCACGCTCGGCTTCCGGGATTACGTGGGCGACTACCAGCGCCAGCTGTTTCTGATGGATCACGCCGGACTGCCGCTCAAGAGCGTGCTCGAACAGCTCGATCTGCTCGGTGAAGAGGTCGTGCCCGTGCTGCGCCGCGAATTCGCGAAGAACCGTCCGGCAACGGTTCCGGACGCCCCGACCCACGCGTCGCTCGTCGCTGCGGCTGCCGCGGCTCCCGTCGGCGCATCCGTCGGCGCTCCGGCAGAGGTGGCCTAGCCATGTCGGAACGCACCCGTACCATTGCGGTCGTCACCGCAGGCCTCAGCCAGCCGTCCTCCACGAGGATGCTCGCCGACCGTCTCGCGGAGGCGACCTCCGCCCGACTGGCCGAAAGGGTCATCCCCACCGAGGTCAGGATCTTCGAACTGCGCGATGTCGCCCTCGACGTGATGAACAACATGCTCACCGGGTTCCCGAGCCCGAAGCTCGATGCGGTGATCGAAGCCGTGACCGGCGCGGACGGGCTCATCGCCGTCACCCCGATCTTCACGACCAGCGCGAGCGGCCTGTTCAAGTCGTTCTTCGACGTCATCGACAACCGGTCGTTGACCGACATGCCGACGGTCATCGCAGCGACGGCGGGCACCGCACGCCATTCCCTGGCCCTCGACTACGCCATCCGCCCGATGTTCACCTACCTGCACGCCGTCGTCGCCACAACCGCGGTGTTCGCCGCATCGGAGGACTGGGGAAGCGGCGCGGACACGGTCAAGACGCTGCCCGACCGCATCGACAGGGCGGCCGGGGAACTCGCGGCTCTCATCGCGGCATCGGATCGCTCGAATTCCGTGCGCGACCCGTTCACGATCGACGCGTCCTTCAGTCCGACGGGCGGCTTCCAGCCCTCGATCTGATCGGTTCCCTGCGAGAATGGGGGAATGCCCGCACCTACCGCTCTCCCCGCTGACCCCGAGCTGCTCGCGCAACTCCTGCTCGCTCGTCGCGCGACCGCGTTCTTCGCGCACGAGCTCAACGGGTTGTCGAACGTCGACCTCGACGGGGACTCGCTGTTGCCCGGCTGGAGCCGCCGTCACGTGATCGCGCACGTCGCATACAACGCGAGGGGCATCGTAAGGCTCGTGACTTGGGCGCGCACCGAGGTCGAAACGCCGATGTACGCCTCCAACGCGGCTCGCGACAGCGACATCGCCGCCGGGGCCGAGCTCGACCGCGACGCCCTGCGGACCCTCTTCGACGTCGCGACCATCCAGCTCGACGCCGCGTGGCGCCGGCTCACCCCCGAGACGTGGAGCCACCTGGTCCGGACCCCGAGCGGCCGGGAGATCGCCGTCTCCGAGACCGTGTGGATGCGCAACCAGGAACTCTGGGTGCATACGATCGACCTCGCGACCGGCGCCTCCTTCGACGACGTGCCCGTCGAGGTGCTCGATCGCCTGCTCACCGAGATCACCTCGGTCTGGGCGACCCGGGGAGATGGAGGAGACTTCGTGCTCTCCGTGACCGATTCCCCTGCCGAGCGCAGGTTCGGCGACCTCCATTCCGCGCATCCCGTCGTCGTGTCCGGAAGCCTCGCGGGCCTCGTCCAGTGGGCGACCGGGCGTGGCGGTTCCGGCGTGAGCTCGAGCAGCGGGACTCCGGCCGACCCGCCGCGGTGGCTTTGAGCGCCGCTGAACGATCGCGCTGAACGATCGCGCTGAACGATCGCGCTGAACGATCGCGCCGCGTGGCAGACTGGTATTCGATACAACGGGGGCTGACAGTGGACGATCCGCGTGCGAACATGCAGGACAACCGACTGATCGCCCTCGGCGCGCCGCGTGCCGACTGGACGAGGACACCGGGGCGCTCGCTGGGATTCTGGATCACCCTCGCCGGATTCGTCCTCGCACTCGTGCTCCCGTTCTGGGGAGTCATCGCTGTCCTCGTCGGGCTCGCATACTCGATGCGCGCGCTCCGGGTCATGCCCGCCGGCGTCCGCGGCCGGGGCCTGGTCCTGATCGCGCTGGGCGTCGCGGCTGTGACCGTCGTCGTCGTCGTGGCCCGCGGCATCCTCGGGGCCTGAACCTCTCGGCCTGTTCGCACTCCGTTCGCGGACCGCGTAACCGGGGGTTTCCCAGCATGAGGCGGGAATGAAACCCACGGCCTGACGTTGAGTTGAGTCAATAGCACTCAAGTTTCAAGATCAGGAGGTCTCGTGCCTACATTCTTCGGTCCCGCGGATTCCGGCAACGGTTCGTTCGACGAGTTCATCGCCCGGTACCTGCAGGGCCAGCAGGGCGCCGCGCCAGCAGGGCGCCCGATCGACATCACCCGGCTGCTCAGCCGCCGCACCCACGAGGTGCTCGCCGAGGCCGCCCAGTACGCGGTCGACCACGGGCACTCCCACGTCGACGTCCTGCACATCCTCCGGGTCCTCGTCCTGCGCGAACCGGCGGCCCAGGCGATCCGGAACGCCGGCGCAGACCCCGCGGCCCTCGCCCTGGCCGCCGAGCAGCGCCTGCCGGAGCGCTCCGCCCCGACCGGAGACGCAACGCCGGGACTCACCCCATCCGCCCAGCGTGCCCTCCTCGACGCGCACCAGATCGCTCGCGCCTTCGGGTCGACCTACATCGACCCCGAACATCTCTTCTTCGCCTTCGTGGTGAACGAGGACTCCCCGGCCGGCCAGGTCCTCGCCGCGGCCGGCGTGACCCAGGAATCGCTCCAGGCCGGTGCACGCGAGCCGCAAGCGGATGCGACGAGCCAGGCCCCTGCCCAGGCATCCGCTTCGGAGACGCCCATGCTCGACACCTACGGCACCGACCTCACGGCCCGGGCCCGCGACGGGAAACTCGACCCGGTGATCGGCCGTGCCGACGAGATCGAACAGACGATCGAGATCCTCTCCCGGCGCACCAAGAACAACCCGGTTCTGATCGGAGAGGCCGGCGTCGGCAAGACCGCCGTCGTCGAAGGGCTCGCGCAGGCCATCGTGGCGGGAACCGTGCCCGAGCAACTGCGCGGCAAGCGCGTCGTCGCACTCGACCTCGCGGCGATGGTCGCCGGGACCAGGTACCGCGGCGACTTCGAGGAACGCCTCGGCAAGACCATGGACGAGATCAGCGCACACAGCGGCGAGCTCGTGATCTTCATCGACGAGCTGCATACCGTTGTCGGCGCCGGCGGATCCGGCGACGGGGGCATGGACGCCGGGAACATCCTCAAGCCGCGGCTGGCTCGCGGTGAGCTGCACGTGATCGGCGCGACGACCCTCAAGGAGTACCGCAAGGTCGAGAAGGACCCGGCCCTCGAACGCCGTTTCCAGACCGTGCGGGTCGGCGAGCCGAGCATCGACGACGCGGTGAGCATCCTCGCGGGGCTGCGCGGCCGCTACGAAGATCACCACGGCGTGCGCTACACCGACGAGGCGCTGCGCGCCGCCGTCGAGCTCTCCGCCCGTTACGTGTCCGACAGGTTCCTGCCCGACAAGGCCATCGACCTGATCGACCAGGCCGGTGCCCGGCTGCGCCTGACCCTCGGCTCCCTGCCCGACCGTGCGGCCCTCGAGGCCCTGCGTGCGCGCGTGGTGACGCTCGAGAACGCCAAGAGGGCCGCAGTCCTCACCGAACAGTATGAGGAGGCCTCCCGGCTCCGGGACGAGATCGAGACGGTCCAGTCGCAGCTGGAGCTCCAGGAAGACCCCGCCCGGGCCGTTGCAGCAGAGGCCGTCGTCGGCGAGGCCGAGATCGCCGGTGTGATCGCCCGCGCAACGGGCATCCCCATCGCCCGGCTCACCGCGGACGACCGTTCCCGCCTCGGCCTGCTCGAGGCCGAGCTGCACGAACGCGTCGTCGGACAGGACGACGCCGTCACGCTCATCGCCAAGGCGGTGCGCCGCAATCGCACCGGCATGAACGATGCCGGCCGACCCGTCGGCAGCTTCCTGTTCCTCGGGCCGACGGGCGTCGGTAAGACCGAGCTCGCCAAGGCCCTCGCCGAATCGTTGTTCGGCGACGAGCGCGCGATGGTGCGCTTCGACATGAGCGAGTTCGGCGAACGGCACACCGTGAGCCGGCTCGTCGGCTCCCCTCCCGGCTACGTCGGCTACGACGAGGCCGGGCAGCTGACCGAGCGCGTGCGCAGGAACCCGTACTCGGTGATCCTGCTCGACGAGATCGAGAAGGCCCACCCCGACGTATTCAACCTGCTGTTGCAGGTGCTCGACGACGGACGCCTGACCGACGGCCAGGGTCGCACCGTCGACTTCCGGAACACGGTCATCATCATGACCTCAAACCTCGGCTCCGAATTCCTCGCCAGCCGGAGCGGCGCCCTCGGCTTCACCGCCCTGATCGATGCCGGGGCCGACAACGGCTTCGGCTCGGAGAAGGCGCTCCGCGACCGGGTGATGGGCAAGCTCCGCGAAGCCATGCGTCCGGAGTTCCTGAACCGGCTCGACGAGATCGTGCTGTTCCGCAAGCTCGACGCGCCGCAACTGCACGACATCGTGCGGATGCTGCTCGCCGGGACGCGCACCCGGCTCGCCGCCCAGGGCTTCGCCCTGACCGTGAGCGAGGACGCGATCGACTGGATCGCCACGCGTGGTTACGAACCGGAGTACGGTGCCCGACCGCTCCGGCGCGTGATCCAGCGGGAACTCGACGACAAGATCGCCGACCTTCTCGTCGGCTCTGACCTGCTGGCGAGTACCGGTGTCGAGGTCTCGGTCACGGACGGCGCGCTCGTCGTCGCGGCCGCGGCATCCGCACCGGCACAGTCGCTGCCCCTGGCCGCGTAAGGACTCACCTGCGGAGTCGCCGCCAGGCTGGTTCAGCCCCTGGCGGCGATCCCGGCGGCGATTTCCGCGGCGATCTCCGTGTCGGAGCGGGCATTGAACACACCCCACATGATGTGCGTCGGGCCGCTGCCGTCGCTTCCGGGGGCCGCGGCCCGCGCGGTCCACCGGTTGGCGAGGGCGGCGCGACCGAGGTCCCCGAGGGAGTCGGCGATCCGGGCCTTCCTGAGCTTTCCGGCCACGACACTCCCGTCCTCGGCGAGTCGCCAGCCGCGATCGCTCGCGAGCACGCGTCCGATCTCCTCCTCGGTGAGCCAGCGCGAAAAACTGCGACCGGGCGGGTCGATATCGGTGAGTTTCATGCTCGAAACTGTACCCAGCTTTCCGGGTGCGCGATTGAGAACCCGAACTGGTCCATCACAGCGATGACGGCTGTTGGACAGATCAGTGGTCACGGAGGAGGCTGAAGTCATGGAATACACACACCTCGGTCGCTCTGGTCTCTCCGTTTCGCGACTGTGCCTCGGCACCATGAACTTCGGGCCGCTCACGCCGGAACCGGAGGCGAACTCCATCATGGACTCGGCGCTCGCCTCGGGAATCAACTACTTCGACACGGCGAACGTCTACGGCGGCGAGCGAGGGCCCGGGGCCACCGAGTCCCTCGTTGGCCGGTGGTTCGCGCGCGGTGGCGATCGCCGGGAGCGCACCGTCCTCGCCACCAAGCTCTACGGGACGACCTCGGACTGGCCGAACAACGGCAGGCTCTCGGCCCTCAACATCCGTCGCGCCCTCGACGCGAGCCTCCGTCGACTGCAGACGGACTACATCGACATCTACCAGTTCCACCACATCGACAGGGAGACGCCCTGGGACGAGATCTGGCAGGCCATGGAGACGGCCGTCGCCCAGGGAAAGATCCTCTACGCGGGCAGCAGCAACTTCGCCGGCTGGCACATCGCGACGGCCCAGGCGGAAGCGCGACGTCGCAACTTCACCGGTCTGGTGAGTGAGCAGTCGATCTACAACCTCCTCACGCGAGACCTCGAACTCGAAGTGCTCCCGGCGGCACGAGCGAACGGGCTCGGCGTGATCGCCTGGTCCCCGCTACAGGGCGGCCTCCTCGGGGGAGTGCTCGGCAAGGAGCGCGACGGCAGACGGCGCCTCGAAGGGCGATCCGCCGAGACGCTTGCCGCGCACCGACCGGCCATCCAGGCGTTCGAGGACTTCGCCGCAGACCTGGGACACAAGCCGGGAGACGTGGCCCTGGCCTGGCTCCTGCACCAGCCGGGTGTGACGGCGCCGATCATCGGGCCGCGCACCCAGGCCCAGCTCGACGACGGTCTCCGGGCGCTCGACGTCACCCTCGATGCCGCAGCTCTGGCCCGGCTCGATGAGATCTTCCCCGGGCACAAGCCGGCCCCTGAGGACTACGCCTGGTGACCAGCCCCGCAACGAATACTGCAGATACCGCCAGCCCAGCCAACCGCTCAATGAAGGAAACCATGCCGACCCGAATGATGCAGACCCGAATGATCGCCGACCGAACCGTGAGCGCGATCGGACTCGGCGGAATGCCGATGTCGATCGAAGGACGACCGGATGCGGCCAGGTCAGTCGCGACGATCCACGCAGCCCTCGACGAGGGCGTGACCCTGTTCGACACCGCGGACGCGTACCACCTGCATGCCGACGAGGTCGGCCACAACGAAACCCTCATCGCAGGAGCGATAGCGTCGTGGGGCGGGGACACCAGCGACGTGCTCGTCGCGACGAAGGGCGGGCACCTGCGCCCCGGTGACGGCACCTGGTATGTCGACGGCCGCCCTGAGTACCTCAAGAAGGCCGCAGAGGCCTCACTCGCGCGGCTCGGCGGCGACGCGATCGGCCTCTACCAGTTCCACAGGCCGGACCCGGCGGTGCCGTACGCCGATTCCATCGGGGCGCTCGTCGAGCTCCTTGACGCCGGCACGATCCGCCTCGCCGGCATCTCCAATGCGAACGTCGATCAGATCAAGCTCGCTCGCGAACTGCTCGGCGGACGCCTCGCGAGCGTGCAGAACCAGTTCTCTCCTGCGTTCCGCAGCAGCGAACCGGAGCTCGAGCTCTGCACCGAACTCGGAATCGCCTTCATCCCATGGAGCCCGCTCGGTGGGATCTCCTCTGCGTCCCGACTCGGCGAACGCTTTGCGCCGTTCCAGCAGGTAGCAGCAGACCGCGGCGTCAGCCCGCAGGTCGTCTGCCTGGCCTGGCACCTTGCGAAGTCCCCTGTGGTCATCCCGATCCCCGGCGCCTCGCGGCCGGAGAGCATCCGGGATTCGGTTCACGCTGCCGGCATCACGCTCACGCCTGAGGAACTGGCGCTGCTGGGCTGATCCCCGCGAGCTGGGTGAGGAACGCCGTGGCGGCCGGGCTGGGCTCGTCCGCCACGGCGACCGCGGCCGTCCAGGGCGGCATCGGATCCTCGATCTGAATGGCTCGCAGGAGGTCAGGGCGCTTCGCTGCGAAACTCTCCGGCACGATCGCGACACCGAGGTTGTAACCGACGAGGTCGAGCATCGGATGCACGTCGTTGACCTCGAGCGCAGCCCGGTAATCGAACCCGGCAGCGGCGAAACCGCGGCGGGCGAGGACGTGTGCGCCCCAGCCTGCGGGGAACCCGACGAGTGACTCGGCATGCAGGGATGCGAGGTCGACGGAGCCTCTTGCCGCGAACGCGTGATCGGGATGGCAGAGCACGATGAGCCGCTGGGTGCTGAGCGGACTGAGTCGGATGCCGGGAGTCTGGTCGCCGACCGAAACGACAAGGGCGACGTCCGTGCGGCCGTTCGCGACGCCCTCGATGAGCTCGAGCGATCCGGCGTGCCTGAGACGTACGTCGACCCCTGGATGCGTCATGCGGAAGCGGGCGAGCTCTCCCGGAAGGTCCACCGAGCCCAGGCACGGCTCGGCGCCGACGGTCAGGCTCCCCAGCATGAGGCCGCGCACGGCCGCAACGGCGTTCTGGGCCGCGGTGGCGCTCGCGAGCGTGCGCAACGCCTCGACCAGAAAAGCCTGCCCGGCGACCGAGAGTTCGACGCTGCGGGTGCTGCGGATGAAGAGTGACGTCCCGAGCTCGCTTTCGAGCGCCCGAACGGAAGCCGACAGACCGGATTGTGAGATCTGCAGGATCTCGGCGGCCCGGGTGAAGTGGCGTTCCTCGGCGACGATCACGAAATGTTCGAGCTGGCGGAGTTCCATTCAGCAAGGCTAGTGCCTCACACGAGGCCATTCACAGGTGCGAGGACTGGATCCGCCGCCTCGTCTTTTGCCGTTCCGGGGTCGATAATGTCTCGGAAGCGCGGGCCCGACGGCGGGCACGCCCCGGTCTGGAGGTCTCAGATGACAACCCTCAACCCCTATCTCTCGTTCCGTGATTCGGCCAGGGCGGCCATGGACCTGTACGAGTCGGTCTTCGGCGGCACGGTCACGCGCAGTACCTTCGCGGAACTCCACGCCAGTGAGGATCCTGCGGAGGACGACAAGATCATGCACTCCGTTTTGACGACGAACAGCGGGATGGTCCTGATGGCGGCGGACACGCCGAACAGCATGGACCTGACACCGGGCACCGCTGTCTCGGTCTCGCTCAGCGGGGACGACGCGGCGGAACTGAGCGGCTACTTCGAGAAACTGTCGGCGGGCGGGACCGTGCTCCAGCCGCTTGCGAGGGCACCGTGGGGAGACAGCTTCGGGATGCTCGTGGACCCGTTCGGCGTGAGCTGGCTGGTCAATATCTCTGGATCGGGCAGCACAGCGCCCGAGTGACGTTCAGGCGTCGGGCTGGACGTCGAGGCTGATCGAGTCGTCTTCCGTGCCGTCGACAAGGCGCTGCAGGGCGTTGCGGACGAGGAGGCCGCGCATGGTATCGCGGTGCGCCCGCGCCTTCGGCAGGAAGTGCGGCACGTACCCGTAGACGGCGTGGCTCTTCTTCGAGCCGAGGTACGGTCCGGGGTGAGTGTCCGCAAGAGGCACGAACGGGATGCCCAGAAAGTCCCGCATCTTGCGGAGTGGGCGGTCGTCGACGATGGACACAATGTGCTTGATCCTGTGCACGAGCGCGGAGAGGTACATGGCGCGGTAGAGCTGCACGCTCACCGCTGCTTCGCCGCGACGGTAGTCGGGGAGGACGGCGACGGTGCCGATGTCCCAGATCTCGGTCGGATCGGTGATCGCGTGAAAGCGGAACGCCTCGTCGAGTTCCAGATTGAACGGCTCCTGGGCGGCATCGTTGAGGCTCTTGAGCCCATGGGGGGAATCCTCGATGATCCGCAGCACCCCGCTCGGCGTGCAGGTGTCCCTGTCGATGGAGATGAAAAATGTGCTCGTACCCTCGTACGCGCCGTACTCGTCCGTCATCTGCGCGGCATCGTTGCCGAACGTCGCCTCGAAGACGACACGTTCCACGTGGCGGCCGACATTGGAGAACGGGCTCCGGCCGTCGACCTCGATCGCGACCAGCCGGTAGTGCTCCGGGAGGTCACGCGTGCGCGAGGCGAGGAGCCGCACGGTGAGATCCTCGAGCTCGGCATCGCTCAGGTCGTATCGGGGGCTGAACACCTCGGCGCCGATCTCGGTATCGGTGTCGCGGGTCGGCACTAAAACTCCTTGTATTCGGCGCTGGCACTCCCGAAGAAACGCGTGGTGTATTCGACGGCCACGAGGGGGTCGAACGGCTTGCAGGTGTAGATGTCGACACTGTAGAAGAGCACCGGTTGTTCCCACGCGTAGAAATGCGCCCCCGACGTTTCCCAGTGAGTCCACCCGGCCCAGCCGTACAGGTCGCTGCGATGCGTGACGGGTTCGATCAGGCCTTTCATGTCGAGCACCGGGGCAAGCCCTGACAGGTAGTCCGTGATCTGCGGTGCGCTGATCGGTTCAGCGGGGTAGGCCTCGATGACAAGCCGCTGCCGGTAAATAGTTGGTGCAAGGTCGCGCATGAAAGCCATTCCCCCAGTGATGTGTTCAAGAGCTTGGGGAAAGGAATCCCCGGCGGCAGCCGTTTCATCAGGGCGACATTGGAACCTGAGACTGAGCGGTGCTGCCTCACTGTACGCCCCCCCAGACATCCATCGGGGTCCGAGGGCACGTCCGACAGCATGCACGTGTCCCCGGTGGGTCCCTTTTCTTCGCCGTGATGCCGGTGCACACTGAGCGAATGCGCAAGCTTTCCGTCACGAGACACCCGGGAAAGGGGCGGGTTGCGCCTCCCATCGTCGGGGCCGCGTTGCTGGTGATCCTTGCAGTGGGCCTTCCCCTCGCGGCCATCCAGGTGGCAGGAGCGATTCGACAGGACCCGGCGGCATCCGCCCCTTCCGGTATCCCAGCGGCCTCCCAGACCGCGGTCCCCACTCCGGTGCCGACGGCACCGGCCCAGCCGTCGCGGGCCCAACCGTCACCGGCGATCAGGGCGCTGGATTCGGACAATCCGATTTCCGATCCTGCCTGGTTCGTGCGGGCATACGAAGCCGGGTTCCGGCTTTACATCCTCAGCTCCACCGAGTTCGGCACGTGCACGCCTCTCGCCCGCACCCAGGCGCAGCTCGCGATGGCCATCGACGCCGGTCTCGCGATCGCCGCGTACACCAGAGATCCGCGCTGCTGGCAGGAGGGGATCGCGGCGACGGGCTCCTTCCGCATCCGACTCCAGTTCTTCGCCCTCGACATCGAAACGGGCGGCCCGCCGCTCACCCGCGACATGATCACGGGCGTCCAATCCACCGGAGTACGCCCCGTCGTGTACACCGGCGCGCGGATGTGGGACGACATCATGGGCGCGGGAACGACGGAGTTCTCGGACGTCGCCCTCTGGGATGCCGTGCCCGTCCAGCCGGGCTCGACTGCCCTGGCAGGCCTCCCTGACGATCCCGTCGATCTCCTCTCGCCGCCACCGATTCCCTTCGGTGGCTGGAACGCGTCCGGGAATCTCCGAGTCGGTGTTCAGCAGCATTTTGAACGGGTCTTCAACGGCGTCAACATCGACGTGAACACCTTCGCGAGGTCGTTCCTGTACTGATCGGGAAACGCGCACCGGAATGGGCGCCGTACCGCGTATCATTGCGGCGTGAAGCCCTTCCTGCTCTTGGCCAGCCGTCCGGAGGACGAAGCCGCCGACGACGAGTATGAGGGTTTCCTGAGCGCAGGCGGCCTCACCCCCGCGGACCTGCACCGGGTCAGGCTCGAGGCGGCCCCGCTGCCGCCGATCCGGCTGGACGATTACTCCGGCATCATCGTCGGTGGCAGCCCCTTCAACGCCAGCGACCCCGAGGCGACGAAGTCCGCCGTCCAGCTCCGGGTCGAACGGGAACTCCAGTCGCTCCTCGACCTCGTCGTCGCCCGTGATTTTCCCTTTCTCGGAGCCTGTTACGGCATCGGGTTGCTCACGACGCACGGCGGAGGGGTCGTCGACGGAACCTGGCCGGAGGACGCCGGCCCGACGAGAGTGCGGCTGACGGAGGAGGGCGCCGACGACCCGCTGTTCGGTATCCTCGAGCCTGACTTCGAGGCCTTCGTCGGGCACAAGGAGGCGTGCACGGTCCTCCCGCCCGGCGCCGTGCTCCTCGCCACCGGAGAGGACTGCCCGGTCCAGGCCTTCCGGGTCGGACGGAACGTCTACGCGACCCAGTTCCACCCCGAGCTCACCAACGCGAGCATCCTCACCCGCATCCGGATCTACCGCGACAACGGCTATGTCAAACCGGATGCCTGGACCGAAGTCATCGCGAACATCGCGGCGGCCACGGTGACGCAACCGGCGAACCTGATGCGTGCCTTCGTGCGGCGCTTCGGCACCGAATAAGCTGCGCCACCAAATAAACTGCTACGAATGCCAACCTCACTCGCGACCCCGTATGAAGACCTGCTTCGCCACACCCTGGCGACGGGCACCGCCAAAGCCGACCGGACCGGGACCGGAACCACGAGCATCTTCGGCGCCCAGCTCCGCTTCGACCTTCGTGAGGGCTTTCCGCTCATCACGACGAAGCGCGTGCACTTCAAGTCGATCGCCTACGAACTCCTGTGGTTCCTGCGCGGCGAGAGCAACGTCGGATGGCTCCGGGAACACGGCGTCAGCATCTGGGACGAGTGGGCATCGGAAACCGGAGAACTCGGTCCCGTCTACGGAGTGCAGTGGCGCTCCTGGCCTACCCCGGACGGTGGTCACATCGATCAGATCGCCCAGGTGATCGAGACCCTGAAGACAGACCCCGATTCGCGTCGCATGATCGTGTCGGCCTGGAACGTCGCGGACATCCCGTCGATGGCTCTCGCACCGTGCCACGCGCTCTTCCAGTTCTACGTCGCCGACGGCCGCCTGTCCTGCCAGCTGTACCAGCGCAGCGCCGACCTCTTCCTCGGCGTCCCCTTCAACATCGCGAGTTATGCGCTGCTGACCCACCTCGTCGCCGCCCAGGCCGGCCTCGAGGTCGGCGACTTCATCTGGACCGGCGGGGACTGTCACATCTACGACAACCATCGCGACCAGGTCACGGAGCAACTGACCCGTGCCCCGTATCCGCTCCCGACGCTCCGCATCACGGGCGAACGCGCGAGCATCTTCGACTACAGGTACGAGGACCTCGAGGTCGTCGGTTACCAGCACCACCCCGCGATCAAGGCACCCGTTGCCGTCTGATCCCGCCCGTCACGCTCCCGTGGTCGCACTGGTCTGGGCGCAGGCGCACGACGGGATCATCGGCAGCGCCGGGTCGATACCCTGGCACCTTCCCGAAGACCTCGCGCATTTCAAGGCCGTGACGGATGCCGCGACGGTCGTGATGGGTCGTCGCACGTGGGATTCCCTCCCGGAACGATTCCGGCCGCTCCCCGGTCGACGGAATATCGTCGTCACCAGGGACGCCGCCTGGGCCGCTGCCGGAGCCGAACGCGCCGGATCCGTGGACGAGGCCCTCGCCGGGGACGCCTCAGCCACAGATCCGGCCACGACGATCTGGGTGATCGGCGGAGGCGAGGTCTACCGCGAGGCCCTGGCCCGCGCGTCACGACTCGAGGTCACCGAGCTGGACCTCGCCGTGCCCGGCGACACGAGGGCCCCCGCTGTTGACGGGGAGTGGACGCGTGCCCACGCTTCTGAATGGACGGTCTCGAGGACCGGCATCCGCTATCGCTTCGTCGGGTACGAGCGGCCGGTTCAGCGGAACTGACGTCTCTTCGGGCACTGACGTCTCTTCGGGCACTGACGTCTCTTCGGGCACTGACGTCTCTTCGGGCACTGACGTCTCCGGCGGCACGAGCTTCGCGTGCCGCACGGGCGCCACGGTGACGCGGCGTTCGGGACTCGTCCAGCGTCCGCTCGACGGCGTCAGGAATGCCTGGGGAAGGGTCGCCAGGCAGATCGCGGCGTCGACCACACGCACGAGGGGAAAGGCGAACCCGAGCAGCAGATAGCTCGGCCGGCGGGTGACGGCGACGACGAGCACGGTCAACACGTAATCGGGCACGAGCACGCCGAGCAGGAGCAGGGTCGGCGGAACCGCGTTCGTCAGCCGCGTGGCGATGCCGGACGGGTCCGTCGACGTCGCCTCCCAGATGACCGCACCGACCGACACGACGAGCAGCGGCAGGAAGAGCAGCATCATCACACTGCTCGTCACGAGCTCGAACACGTGGAGCGCCAGCGCGCCCCAGAACCAGCCGAGCCGGAATCCGTGGCGGCGCAGCGTCTGCCAGAACCCCAGGGTCCAACGCTGGAGCTGCCGGGTGTAGTCGTGGAGGTTGTCCGGATCCTGGGTCGAGGCTCTCGCGATCGAGGGGTGGAATGCGATCCGGCCGAGCTTGCGGGCGTGCACTTCGAACGTCATGTTGAAGTCCTCGATCGCGAGCCCGGGAGGATCGATGTCGATGCTTCCGAGGACCCGGCTGCGGTACATGCTCGCGAAACCGGGAACGATCGAGATCACGTTCGCGAGCCTGGCGGCCTGACCGTACTTGAGCAGGTACTGCACCATGACGTAGAAACGTTCCCGGTATGCGACCAGGAATCGGCCCATCATCGTCGCGGGGGGAGGATCCGCGATCGTCGACGCACACGCTGCAACCGCGACGACCCCCGGATCCTGGAAGCAGGGCAGGCCGGTCCATAGGTAGTCGGGGGCAAGTACCGTGTCCGCGTCGAGGAGCACCACGACCGGGAAACGGCGTGCCAGTTCGAAATGGTCGATTGCCGCGACGAGCGCGCCAGCCTTTCCATGATTCGACTCGAGTTCGAGCACGTTCGCGCCGCTCGCTCTCGCGAGGTCCGCGGTCCGGTCTGCGGAGGCGTCCGAAACGACGAAGACGTGCCCGACGGGCACCTGGCCGGTTGCGGAACCGATGGTCGCGGCGATCACTTGTTCTTCGTCGTGGGCGGCGACCAGGATCGCGACCTCGTCCGCGGAGATCAGCGGGTCCTGCGATCGATCGGGCGACCGGCGGCGGGTGCTTTCGACCACGGCGCGGATGAGACCGACCGTGGTCCAGAGCAAGGTATTGATTCCCACAACAAGAATGAAAATGACGAAGAAGGTAACCATCTGTGCCCCCGGGGTGAAATCGAACGTCCCACACTGGAACCGGAGACGCTACGTCGAGACTGTCGGTGTTGACGTGCACGAAGCTACCCGAGGCCGGAGGGGACCGCCCGCCCTGTCACCCGGATGGGGCGACCCGTGTGGTTAACCACATCCGGGTGTGGGTTGCCCCCGGAACGCGCCGCGGCGTGTTTCCGGACGCATGCCGTTACAGGCATTTGTGAGTGAGGATGATGGAGAAGTGACTTTTCCGACGAGTACCTCCAATTTTCGTGCCGCCCGCGATCAGCTGCTGCGCCTCTGGGACGGCCACGCCCGTGCCGCTGCGGAATTCCGCTGGCCGGATGTCGGCGCGTCATTCAACTGGGCCGTCGACTGGTTTGACGTGATCGCGGCCGGCAACGACAACATCGCCCTGTGGATCGTCGAGGAGGACGGCCACGAGCTGAAGGTCACTTTCGCGGAGATGTCCGCACGCTCCAACCAGGTCGCGGCCTGGCTCACCCAGCAGGGCGTCGGCAAGGGCGATCACGTGATGCTCATGCTCGGCAACCAGGTCGAACTCTGGGAGCTCATGCTCGGCATCATGAAGATCGGCGCCGTGATCCTCCCGACATCGACCGTGCTCGCCGCCGGCGACCTCGCCGACCGCGTGCAGCGCGGCGAGGTGGACTGCGTCATCGCGAACGCGGGTGACGCCGCCAAGTTCGCGGAGATCGACGGCGATTTCCGGCGCATCTGTGTCGGCGGCACGGTTCCCGGCTGGGCTCACTACGCCGACGCCGCCCTGCTTTCCACGGCGCCCGTTCCCGTGGCCGTCGGTTCGGACGACCCGTCGCTCATCTACTTCACCTCGGGGACCACGAGCAAGCCCAAGATGGTCGTGCACACTCAGACCTCGTACCCCGTCGGCCATCTCTCCACGATGTACTGGCTCGGCCTTCGTCCCGGCGACGTGCACCTCGCCATCAGCTCGCCGGGCTGGGGCAAGCACGCCTGGAGCAGCTTCTTCTCGCCCTGGATCGCCGAGGCCACCGTCTTCGTCTACAACTACGGCCGCTTCGACCCGCAGGCGCTCACCGCCCAGCTGCACCGCGCCAAGGTCACAACGTTCTGTGCGCCGCCGACGGTGTGGCGGATGCTGATCCAGTCCGATGTGGGCGAGAAGCCGGTCGGCCTCCGCGAGATCCTCTCAGCGGGTGAACCGCTCAACCCCGAGGTGATCAGCCAGATCCAGCGTGCCTGGGGGCTCACGATCCGCGACGGGTACGGCCAGACCGAGACGACGGCCATCGTCGGCAACGTGCCGGGGTCCGTCCTCAAGGCCGGGTCCATGGGCCTGCCCCTGCCCGGCGTCGCGATCACCCTCGTCGATCCGATCACGGGCGGCGTCGCAGACGAGGGCGAGATCTGCCTCGACCTCGCCGAGCCCGCCGTCAACCTGATGGCCCGGTATCACGGCGACCCGGTCAGGACCCAGGCCGCGCTCCGGGATGGCTACTTCCACACGGGCGACGTCGCCACCAGGGACGACAACGGCTACATCACCTTCATCGGCCGCACGGATGACATCTTCAAGTCCTCCGATTACAAGGTCTCCCCGTTCGAGGTCGAAAGTGTGCTGCTCGAACACCCCGCCGTCGCCGAGGCCGCCGTCGTCCCCGCCCCCGACGACACCCGCCTCAACATCGCTAAGGCGTACATCCACCTCGCAGCCGGCTGGGCACCCGACAGCGCGACTGCTCTCGCCGTGCTGCGTCACGCCCGCAACGGGTTGCCGCCGTACATGCGGGTCCGGCGCATCGAGTTCTTCGAACTGCCCAAGACGAGCTCAGGCAAGATCCGCAGGGTCGAGCTGCGGGCGCGCGAGAACGATGCCGCAGTGCAGCAGCTCCGGCTTCCGGAGGAATGGCGCGACGACCAGTTCCCCGAGCTCAAGCGTTCGCCGAAGAGCTGATCCGCCCTCCCGCGAAAGCGGGTGAAACGTCGTTCTGAGCTCGGCATACCGACGATTCACCCGCTTTCGCGAACGGTCTCCGGGGCGAGGGCGGGGGACAGGAGAGCGTCGATCGCCGCGAGGGGGATCGGCAGCCAGTCGGGCCGATTGAGTTTTTCGTAGACGGCCTCGTAGAGCGCTTTGTCGAGCTCGAAGGCGTCCAGTAGGGGGCGTTGTTCACCGAGGCTCTGGCCCGATCGTTCGCTGTACCCGGCCAGAAAAGCTCGCCGACAGGCCTGCACCCATCCGGAGACGGCGCCGGTCCGCTCCGGAGCCTCTCGTGACACGGTTCCGGCCGCGTACGAGAACGACCTCAGCATGCCGGCGACATCCCGCCACGGAACGTCGACACGGGTCCGGTCCTCGAGGGGGCTGAGCGGCTCGCCCTCGAAATCGACGAGTACCCAGCCTCGACCGGGAACAAGCAGCACCTGGCCGAGGTGCAGGTCGCCGTGGATGCGCTGCAGCCTCGGCCACGGCGCGTCGGCCGCCGCGGCGAACACTGCAGCGATCGCCGGGGCATACCTGGCGAGGTCCGGTACCTCCGCGATCGCGCGCCGGGCGCGGGCGCGCAGGACGTCGAGCACCACGCCGACGACATCCGCGGTCGGCTCTGCCGTCGGCATCGCGTCCCCGAGGTCGGCGTGGACTGCCGCTGTCGCAACGCCGAGGCTCCGTGCCCGCGCGGTGAAGTCCTCGTTCCTCCTCGCCGCGCGCAGCACCACCCGCCAGGCGTCCTCGACGCCGGGCAGAAACTCCTGGGCGAAAGCGAGGTGGCCTCGCGCGGTGCCGCCAGGGGCGCGGGAGTCCGCCCATTCCCCGACGACGCAGCCGACCGGGGACGGCACGAGGTGCGAGCCGGCGCGCGCGAGCGCGGACTGCACCGTGACGTCGGGGTTGTCGCCGTGGTGCAGCGTCCGGAAGACCTTGCAGATCACGGGGGCGAGAACTCGACCGTCAGGACCCGCGAGTTCGTAGATGATCGAAGTGTTGGACTGCTCTCCGCGGAGAACATGACTCGACACGACCGTCGGCTCGACGCCGCCAGCGCCGAATCCGGTGCCCGGTACGCCGCCGGCGAGGCCGTTGGAGAGGGTCTCGCCTTCCGCGACCGAGCATCCGTCGGGATCAGGGCCTGACCTGCCATGGTGCAGGATCAGCAGGAGGAGTGCCCGGGCATAGGCCGGATCGGCCGGGGCGTCATAGACGAACCGACGCCGCCCGTCTGCCCCGGTCACGATCATGATGAGGGCGGCTTTGCCGCCAGGGAGCGCCACATCCCGCTCGGTCACGGGAACCTGATAGACCGTCCGACGCGGGTCGCCGGCATCAAGGAGGCAGTCGGTGCGGATCAGCACCCCCGGCTCACCGGAGGGCAGCGACCAGCCGCCCACGCGCGCCAGGGCCACCGGGCGACCCGTGTCCGCGAACCAGCGCTGGCCAGCGGCCCAGGAGCTCACATCTTTGGGCACTGCGGATCCGAGGCCATTCCCAGTCATGCCGCCAGCGTACGCCAGCGGCAGAGTGTGGCCCGCAGTGATTGTGATCAGCTTGGAAACGAGACTGCCCAGCCGATGGCCGTCAGACAGATCTACCGTTTTACGGCGTATTCACAGCCCAGTGATAGCCTCCGGCAAGCGCGTATTCATAACTTCGATCCCGGTGGGCCC
The DNA here is from genome assembly GCF_035984545.1 of Cryobacterium sp. GrIS_2_6. NCBI lineage: Bacteria > Bacillati > Actinomycetota > Actinomycetes > Micrococcales > Microbacteriaceae > Cryobacterium > Cryobacterium sp. GrIS_2_6. The sequence continues at coordinate 1,800,443 of NZ_JAXCHP010000001.1, read as the reverse complement.
TACGAAGAGTCCCCGGAACCGGAGACTCATGTTCTACACCTACCTGCGGCGGGAACTTGCGGGCCGTCGCAAGCAGACCGCCATCGTCGCGATCGGCATGGCCATCGCCATCGCCCTGGTCATCATCGTCAACTCGGTGTCGAGCGGAGTCCAGCTCGCCCAGGCATCCGTTCTCGAATCCGTATACGGTGTCGGCACCGACCTCACCGTGAGCCAGACCCCTTCTGCCGCCGCGACGCCGGGCACCGGAAACGGCGCCCCCCAACGCTTCGATTTCGGTTCGGCGGACGGTGCCGCATCGGACGGAACCACGACGATCAGCCGCAGCAGGCTCACAGCAGAACGCGGGACGGAGACCTTCGCCTCGACCGGTCTCGACTCGGTGCGCGCGGTTCCGAACGTCAGTGCGGCTGCTGCGACGCTCCTTCTGAGCAACTCCACCTTCAGCGGCGCCCTCCCGACCCGCAGCCAGGGCGCGACCCGGCCATCGACGGGCCAGGCCGCTCAGTCCGGCCAGAGCGCTGAGACTCCGCCGACGGGCGGCCCCGACGGTGCGGGCGGCAGTTCGTTCAGCGTCGACTCCTTCACCGTGCTCGGGCTGAACCCGGCGGACTCGGCCGTCGGCCCGCTCTCCGCCGTGACGCTCACAGCCGGGCGCTCCCTCGCGAGCACGGATGCCGGTGCGAACGTCGCCGTTCTCGACGCGAGCTACGCGACGACCGCCTCCCTCGCCGTCGGTGGCACCGTCGCTATCGCGGGCACCGACTTCAGCATCGTCGGGCTGGTCTCCGCGGCGACCGCGGACAGCGCGACCGCGGCCAATGTCTACATTCCGCTCGACGTCGCCCAGTCCCTCGCGGCCCTGCCAGGCCAGGTCTCCAACATCTATGTGCAGGCAGCGTCGTCGACGGATATCAACCAGGTCCAGGCGGATATCAAGACCGCACTGCCCGCCGCGACCGTCAAGACCCAGGCGGACCTCGCGTCGAGCGTATCCGGGTCGCTCGCGAGCGCATCGAGCCTCGTCTCCAACCTCGGGTTGTGGCTCTCCCTGATCGTCCTCGCAGCGGCGTTCCTGATCGCGATCCTCTTCACCATCTCCGGGGTCACCCGGCGCACCCGTGAGTTCGGAACGCTCAAGGCGATCGGGTGGTCCAACGGCCGGATCGTGCGCCAGGTCGGCGGCGAATCGCTCGTGCAAGGCCTGATCGGCGGCGTCGTCGGGATCGTCGTCGGGCTCGCCGGGATCTTCGTGATCAACATCATCGCCCCGACCTTGACCGCAGGGGCCTCGACGGCCGTGCAGGCGGTGGGCCGCGGAGCCGGGGCCGCTGGCGGCGCGGGAGGTGCGGGAGGCGCAGGCTTCGGCCCGGGCGGTGGCGGATTCGGTGCCGCAACCCAGGCAGCCACCCAGTCCAACATCGTCCTGACGGCGCCCGTCACGGTATCCGTGATCCTGATCGCGGTCGGGCTCGCCGTTCTCGGCGGCCTGCTCGCCGGAGTGATCGGGGGTTGGCGAGCCTCCCGGCTCCGGCCGGCGGAGGCCCTGCGCAGCATCGCGTAGCGCCGCCTGCGTAGCAGTGCCCGCCTAGCACTGCCGGCCAACAGTGCCGGCGTCACCCGATTCGATTCGTTCCGATTTTCACTTTCAGCTTCCAGAAGGAACCAGACCATGTACCAGCTGACGAATGTCACCAAAAAGTATGACCAGGGCAAGCGCTCGGTGACCGCGCTGCAGGACGTCACCGTGTCGATCCCCGATGGCCAGATGGTCGCGATCCAGGGACCGACCGGTGGCGGCAAGTCGACCCTCCTGCAGATGCTCGGGGCACTTGACCGGCCGAGTTCCGGATCCGTGGTGTTCGAGACGGAGCACCTCGGCAGTTCGGACCTTTCGAGCCTCGGGGACTCCCAGCTCGGTCGCATCCGCGCCACCGAGATCGGCTTCGTGTTCCAGGGCTTCAACCTGATCCCGACGCTGACCGCCCAGGAGAATGTCGAGACGGCGCTCGCGCCGCTCGGCGGGACGAACGCCGCGCGCCGGGAGCGCTCGGCGGCCGCCCTCGAGGCCGTCGGCCTCGGGGACCGCCTCGGCCACCTTCCCGCCGAACTCTCGGGCGGCCAGCAACAGCGGGTCGCGATCGCGAGAGCACTCGTCAAGGACCCGACTGTGCTCCTCGCCGACGAGCCGACCGGCAACCTCGACGAGGAGACCAGGGACGAGATCATGGATCTGCTCGAGGGGCTCTGGCGGGCGCAGGGCCTCACCCTGATCGTGGTCACGCACGACAGTGCCGTGGCCAGGCGCGCCCAGCGCCGACTGCACATCAAGGCCGGACGACTCACCGAACTCGCCTGACCGTCGGGCCCGCCTGATGACCGCCTGGCTCGACAAACTTTAGAGTAAAGACTCTAATGGGACTATGACCCCCGACAGGACACCCAGGAACGACAGGCACGACCAGCGCGACCAGGACAACCAGGACAACCAGGACGACCAGCACGACCAGCACGACCTGAAGGGCCGGCACGACCACAAGGGGCGGACGTCGACCCGGCGTTCGTTCCTCAAGGTCGCCGGGATCGGAGTGGGGACGATCGCGATCGCCGGCGCCGCAGGCCTGACCTTGCGCGCGGTCGACGGCGGCGTGTTCGCGAGCGGGACCGGCGAGGCATTCGCCGCATGGGCGCAGGCCGGCCCGGAGGCGCATGACGCCCTCGGCCTCGTTCGGGCCGCCGTGCTCGCAGCGAACGCGCACAATGCCCAGCCCTGGCAGTTCAGGGTGGCCGACAACCGGATCGACGTCTTCGCGGACACGACCAGGAACCTCGGGACGATGGACCCGCTGCTCCGGGAGATGGACGTCTCGCTCGGGTGCGCGATCGAGAACATCGTCGTCGCGGCACCCGCGAACGGGAGGACGGCCGCCGTCACCCTGCTGCCGGACCCCGCGGACCCCACACACGTCGCACGGATCGACCTTCAGGCGGCGGAGGCATCCGTCTCACCGCTGTTCACCGCGATCGCATCCCGACACACCGACCGCAACGCCTATGACCTCACGCGGCCCGTGAGCGCCGCGGAGCTGGCACTGCTCAGCGGACTCATCGACGAGACCGTCGCCGAACTCGTCTGGTTCTCGGCCCCCGCGGAGAAGAATGCGTTCGGTGCCCTGACCGTCCGAGCGACCGAGGCGATCATCGCCGACCCGCAGCAGGTGGCGGACGACGCCGCCTGGTACCGCACCGACTGGCACGAGATCCAGTCGAAGAAGGACGGCATCACGATCGACCCGTCCGGGCAGTCGGAATTCATCAGGGCCGTTTCGAAGGTCATTCCCGTTTCGACGGCCCAGAACAACGCGGGCTGGCTCGCCGGCACCAGGGACAGCCAGATCCCGACAGCCGCGGCCTTCGGAGCGCTGGTCGTGCGCGACCCGCTCGACACCGGCCAGCGTCTCGCCGTCGGCAGGGCCTGGCAGCGCCTGCACCTGAGCATGACGGTCGACGGGGTGAGTGCCCAGCCGCTCTGCCAGATTCCGGAGCGGATCGACAGGGAACGCTCGACGGGCCTCAACCCGGACTTCGGCGACGCGCTGGCCGCACTCCTGCCCGCCGGCCGCCACGCGATCATGACCTTCCGGATCGGGCATCCGACCGGCTCGGCTCTGCCGAGCCCTCGACGCCCCGCGCGGGAAGTCGTGCTTTCGTGAGCCGGGTCCCGACCACGGTGACGGCGGGGGAGACCAGGGCCAGGATCCTCGCCGTCGCCCTCGACCTCTTCAACTCACGCGGCACCGCCGCGGTGACCACCAACGCGATCGCCGCGGCCGCCAGAATCAGCCCGGGCAACCTGTACTACTGGTTCGGCGGCAAGGACGAGATCGTGCGCGAGTTGCATGCCCAGCGCGTGACGGCCTATGAGTCGCTCTGGGAGGCATCCGCTGCCGGAGGAGGGGAGGGGACTGAACGCCTGGACCCCGAGCAGGTGCTCGACCGCCTCGGTGCCGGCACCGCGCTGACGCGGCAATACGCGTTCCTGGCGCGCGACCTCTTCGGTCTGCTGCACGCGGACCCTGTGCTCGCCGAACACTACCGGCTCGTGCGCGCCCGGCGCCTCGTCAGGTTCAGTGAGATCGCCCGCGGCTGGCGTGAACACGGCGAGATCCGCCCGCTCGGCGATCGGGAGCTCGATGACCTCGTGAGCGCGCTCTGGATCCTGGCCGAGTCCTGGTTCGCCTTCGAGGAGCTCGACGGGGCCGACGCCGGCGGGCCTTCGGATTCCACTGCGGATTCCACCGGCGGGACGCGCTACCTGCGCGCCGTCCTCACGCCGTACCTCAGCGTCCCGGTGCCTGGGCGGGGCTAGACGCGGCGGATGCCCCAGGCCACGACGGCGAGGGACGCCGCGCAGACGAGACCGAGCAGGGACATCAGCAGTGTGTAGCTCGCGACGGCGTTGAGCGTCGCGAAGAGGACCGGCAGCAGGAACCCGAGGTAGGTGAGGCTGTAGTACACGCCCGTGATGCCGGCGAGGTCGGCAGGGGTGGAGATGCGCTGCACCTCGACGAGGCCGGCGACGACGCACACGCCGTAGGCGGCGCCGAGCACGATCGCCGTGACGAGGGCGACGATCGGGGACAGGGTCGCCGCGGCGCAGATGGAGAGCAGGATGCCGACGAGCATCATGCCCATGCCGACGACGAGCGCTCGCCCGTTGGTGCGTGTGTTGATCCTGGCGACCTGCGGCTGGACGAGGGCCCCCGTGCCGAGGGTGACGACCGTGAGCAGCGTCGCGTATGCGAGGTTGAACTCGCCGAGCTGGGTATCGACGAGCTTCGGCATGATCGCGTACGCGATCCCGGCCGCGCCGAAGACCCAGGGCGCTGAGGGCGCGATGACGCGCAGGAAGCGACGATGACCGGCGAGAGGAACCGCAAGGTCGCGCCAGAACGGGCGGTGCGCGCGGTAGCGCGGCACCGTCTCGGGCGTCGTGACGAGCAGGGGCAGCACGGCAAGGCTCAACACGATGTGGACAAGGTAGGGGGCGAGCGTCGGCATCGGACCCCACTGGGCGAGTGCGCCGGCCACGCCGGCACCGAGCCCGAAGCCGAGGGTGAGGGTCAGTGCAGGGCGCCGGGCGCCCGCAACCCGGTCAGCACGCTTGTCGAACGGCGGGACGGAGAGTTCCTTCAGCCACGCCGTTCCGACCGACATCGCAACGCCGACGCTCAGCCCGGCCAGGAAGCGGCCGAGGCACAGCATGACCGTGCTCGAGAAACCGAAACCGAGAAGGATGCTGGCCACGAGTCCCGTGATCACGCCCGCGATCGCGAGGGGCTTGCGTCCATACCGGTCCGAGAGCGCCCCGGCGATGAGGAGCCCGGGAATCAGGCCGATGACGTAGGCCCCGAGGAAGACATCCGCCATCACGGTCGTGTAGTGGCCGAGCGCTTCGTACATGTGCAGCAGCGGGGTGAAGTGGTTGCCGCCCCAGGCCATGACGAAGATGGCGGGTGCTGCGCGGAGCCAGGCGGGAATGGTGCGGGGAATCATCGGACTTTCGGAACGCGATCGAGTATGGACAGTCGGTGGTGGTCAGGCGACCCTGGTGGTCAGGCGACCCTGGTGGAAAAGTGCCCGGCCTCGACGTGTTCGCGGAGGGCACGGTCGTACGCTGCGGTGTCTCCGCTGGAGACGTGACCGGCCAGGGTACGGTGCTCGGCGAGAAGGCGTGCGAGGTTGCGGGGGTCCCGGGAAGCGACCCGGTGAGTGAGGCGTTCGAGCCTCGGACCGAGCTGGGCGTAGAAACCGTCGATCACCCGGTTGCGGTTCTCGTCCACGATCCGGGAGTGGAAGCGGTGGTCGGCCCTGGCGAAGGTGAGCAGGTCACCGCTCGCAGCGGCATCCGCCTGGATCTCGATCAGGGCGGCGAGGTCGGCGTCCACCGCGCCTGTCCCACCCTCGCGTTCGCCCAGGAGCCGGACCGCGGTCGTCTCGAGCATGATACGCACCTGGAGCAACTCGGCGGTCTCTGCCTCGTCGAGAGCGGTGACGACGGCGCCCTTCTTCGGGAAGAGCCGGATCAGCCCGCGGGCCTCGAGCGCGAGGAAGGCTTCGCGCACCGGGGTGCGGCTGAGTGAGAGGGCTCCGGCGATCTCCCCCTCGGTCAGGAAGGAGCTCGCAGGGAGGGACCCCGAGATGATCAGGTCCGCGACGTGCGTGTATGCCCGCTCGACGGCGGAGGCCCCGGCCGGCAGCAGGGAGGCGGATTCGGTCGGCATACCCCCCAGCCTAGTCATAGATACATCAATAACTACAAGTCGGCTGCGGAATATTCCGCCTCATATACTGGGCAAACGCCCCGATTGAGGCACACCCACCGCCGGGCCGCAGGCCTTTTGCCCGGTGCCGGCTCGTCCACTCTGACCCAGAGGCCCCCGTGACTGAAACGCTTTCCCCGCAGACGATCCTCGACGAACTCGCCGGGATACTGCCGCCCGCGCAGCTCGTGACCGGACAGGCGACCGATGCCTATCTCACGGACCAGTCGGACGGCACCGCTGCGGGGGAGCCCCTCGCCGTCGTTTTCCCCAAGAGCACCGCCGAGGTGGCGGCGGTCGTCACCCTCGCAGCGGCCAACGGCATTCCGCTCGTGCCGCAGGGAGCGCGCACCGGCCTCGCCGGCGGTGCGAACGCGATCACCGGAGCCATTGTCGTGAACCTCACCCGGATGAACCGGATCGTCTCCGTCGACAAGGCCGACCAGACCGCGACGGTCGAGGCGGGCGTGCGCACATACGCCCTGGCCAGGGCCGCCGCGACCGCCGGCCTTTTCTACCCGCCGGACCCGGGCTCCTGGAAGGGCTCGACGATCGGCGGCAACGTGGCCACCAACGCCGGCGGGATGCTGTGCGTCAAGTACGGCGTGACGGGTAACTTCGTGCGCCGCCTCACGGTCGTCCTCGCGGACGGCTCCATCGTGCACACGGGGCAGCGCACCATCAAGGGTGTCGCCGGGTACAACCTGACGGCGCTCCTCGTCGGATCGGAGGGCACCCTCGGCATCATCACCGAGATCACGGTCGGGCTGCTGCCTGCCCCTGCCCCCGCCTCCGGCGTCTCCGCGACGTTCTCGACCACCGCGGAGGCCCTCGCCGCCGCTGCGCTGATCGTCACGAACAACCGGCGCCCGAGCGTGCTCGAATTTCTCGACGGATCCTGCATCACCGCGATCAACGCCTTCGACCCTGCGTCGACCCTCCCGGAGGGTGCTGCAGCACTTCTCCTCGTGCAGTCGGATGCCGCGGGGCAGGCCGAGGACGACGTCGCAGAATACGCGCGCATCCTCGATGCCGGGGGAGCAGGCGAGATCGTCATCGCCCACGACCCCGCGCACCTCGACAAGCTGATGAGCGCGAGACGCCTCCTCCAGCCGGCCCTGCAAGCAGCGCGCGGCGCGAGCCTCAACGAGGACGTGACCGTTCCGCGGTCGCAGCTGCAGGCGCTCCTCTCCGGGCTTCAGGAGATTTCCAGCGAACTTTTGATTCCGATCAGTACCGGAGGGCACCTCGGCGACGGGAACCTGCACCCGGTGATCGGCTTCAACCCCGACCTGCCCGCGGAGGTCGATGCCGCCCACCGCGCGTTCAAACGGGTGATCCAGCTCGCCGTCACGCTGGGTGGGTCCGCGTCGGGGGAACACGGGATCGGCCTGCTCAAGCAGGCGCACCTCGACGACGAACTCGGCCTCGCCGTTCGGGAACTGCAGCGCCGCGTCAAGCTCGCCTTCGACCCCGCCAGCCTGCTCAACCCCGGAAAGAAGCTCTAGCCGCCAGGTTTGAGAATTCTCAGGATCGTCACTCCCCGCAGTGGATTACCGGGGTTTGGCTGTGCTAGGCGAGTCCTTTTAAACGCGCGGGCGAGAGACGCGGCAGAAGAACCCCCCGACCGGTCCTTGCCGGGGAGTAGTGTTGGAAAAAGAGAGCGGACCACGGTGCATCGGTGCACGTCTGGCGCCTCGTGTCCCCCCGCTCACTACCCCGAGCGCGGGATCTTCCGCGGCGGGAAAGCTCAATCCCACGAGGAGAGTAGTCCACATGACAATTACAGAGGGCGTCCTCAGCGGCGACACTTCGATGCAGCACGGCAAGGCGGAATTCGTTTCCGGGCCGTGGCAGGATTCGATTAACCTTCGCGATTTCATTCAGCGCAATTACACGCCGTATATCGGCGACGCGTCCTTCCTGGCCGGGCCGACTGCCCGCACCACGGGAGTCTGGGCCAAGTTGTCCGCGATGTTCCCCGAGGAACGTCGTAAGGGCGTCTACGACATCGACGCCTTCACGCCGTCCTCCATTACAGCCCACAAGCCGGGCTACATCGACAAGGACAATGAAGTCATCGTCGGCCTCCAGACGGATGCGCCGCTCAAGCGCGCGATCATGCCGTTCGGTGGATGGCGCATGGTCGTCAACTCCCTCGAGACCTACGGCTACCCCGTCTCTCCCGAACTCGAGAAGATCTTCACCGACTACCGCAAGACCCACAACACCGCCGTGTTCGACGTCTACCCTCCCGGTGTGCGTCGTGCCCGCAACAGCCACCTGATCACCGGTCTTCCGGATGCCTACGGCCGTGGCCGTATCATCGGCGACTACCGTCGTGTCGCGCTCTACGGCGTCGACGCACTGATCGCCGGCAAGAAGAACGACCGCGCCGAGCTCGACATGGAGCCCTCGACCGAGGACATCATCCGCGCCCGCGAGGAAAACTCGGAGCAGATCCGGGCCCTCAAGGAACTCGTCCAGATGGCCGCGTCCTACGGCTCCGACATCTCCAAGCCGGCCCAGACCGCCCACGAAGCCGTCCAGTGGCTGTACTTCGCGTACCTCGGTGCCGTCAAGGAACAGAACGGCGCTGCAATGTCGTTCGGCCGTAACTCGGCCTTCCTCGACGCGTACATCGAGCGCGACCTCGCCGACGGCACCATCACCGAAGAGGGCGCCCAAGAGCTCATCGACGACCTCGTCATCAAGCTCCGCATCGTGCGCTTCCTGCGTACCCCGGAATATGACGAGATCTTCGCCGGCGACCCGACCTGGGTCACCGAGTCCCTCGGCGGCATCGGCGAAGACGGTCGCCCGCTCGTCACCAAGACGGCGTTCCGTTTCCTCCAGACGTTGTACAACATCGGCGCAGCACCTGAGCCGAACCTCACCGTTCTCTGGAACGACGGCCTTCCCGATGGATTCAAGCGCTTCTGCGCCCAGGTCTCCATCGACACGTCGGCGATCCAGTACGAGTCCGACGACCTCATCCGCGCCGAGCTCGGTGACGACGCTGCGATCGCCTGCTGCGTCTCCCCGATGCGCGTCGGCAAGCAGATGCAGTTCTTCGGTGCTCGCGTCAACGCCGTCAAGGCGTTGCTCTACTCGATCAACGGCGGCAAGGACGAGGTTTCCGGCAAGCAGGTCGCCCCGGCGACCGCGCCGAACCTCGACACGATCCTCGACTATGACACCGTCTTCGCGAACTACCTCGTCACGCTCGAGTGGCTCGCCGAGACCTACGTCACCGCGCTGAACTGCATCCATTACATGCACGACAAGTACGCGTATGAGCGTCTCGAAATGGCCCTCCACGACAAGGAAATCGTTCGCACGATGGCCTGTGGCATCGCCGGCCTGAGCGTTGTCGCCGACTCCCTGTCCGCGATCAAGTACGCCAAGGTGCGTCCGGTCCGCGACGACAACGGACTCGTCGTCGACTATACGATCGAGGGCGAATTCCCCAAGTTCGGTAACGACGACGACAGCGTCGACTCCATTGCGATCGATGTCATGGAACGCTTCATGAACATGATCCGCAAGCACCCGACCTACCGCAACGCCATCCACACCCAGTCCATCCTGACGATCACGTCCAACGTGGTCTACGGCAAGGCCACCGGCAACACGCCCGATGGCCGTCGCAAGGGTGAGCCGTTCGCTCCGGGTGCAAACCCGATGAACGGCCGCGACACGCACGGCATGCTCGCGTCGGCGCTCAGCGTCGCCAAGCTGCCGTTCAGCCAGGCGCAGGACGGCATCTCGCTCACGAACACGGTCGTCCCCAGTGGCCTCGGTCACACCAAGGACGAGCAGATCACGAGCCTCGTCGGACTCATTGACGCGTATACGGAAGCCACCGGCTACCACATCAACGTCAACGTGCTCAACAAGGAAACCCTTGAAGACGCCATGCTGCACCCGGAGAACTACCCGCAGCTGACGATTCGCGTCTCCGGCTACGCGGTCAACTTCGTGCGCCTCACGCGCGAACAGCAGATGGACGTCATCAGCCGTACGTTCCACCAGCACTAAGGATTCACCAGCACCGAAGATTCACCAGCACTGAAGATTCACCAGCACTAATATCCACCGATAACAGATGGCGGCGACGCTGAGTAGGACGAGACAATGCCCGCAATAAACCTCGGCCTACCCAGCGTCGGCCCCGCCATCGCCCTCGTCGCGCTGGAGGACGGCAAGACTCCCAGCACCGAACAGGCTGAACTTGCCGAACTCCATCACCTCGAGATGGCCGCGATTCACAACGGCTCGGTGGCAAGCGTCCATTCCTGGGAGCTCGTCACGGCCGTGGACGGCCCCGGAACGCGGATGACCCTGTTCCTGTCCGGGTGCCTGTTGCGTTGTCAGTACTGTCACAACCCGGACACCTGGAAGATGCGCGACGGGTTGATCACCACCCTCGACGACCTGGTCACGCGCCTCAAGCGCTACAAGGGCGTCTTCGACGCAACCGGGGGAGGCCTCACCATCTCAGGCGGTGAGCCGCTCATGCAACCGGCCTTCGTGGAGCGCATCTTCGAGGAATGCCACAAGCTCGGCATCCACACCACCCTGGACACCTCGGGGTTCCTCGGGAAGAGCGCGTCAGAGACGCTGCTCGACAACCTCGACCTCGTGCTTCTGGACGTCAAGTCCGGTCTTCACGAGACGTACAAAGAGGTCACCGGGCGTGAGCTCCAGCCGACGCTCGATTTCGGCGATCGCCTCGCGGAAAAGGGAATCGCCGTCTGGGCCCGCTTCGTGCTGGTCCCCGGACTGACCGATGCCGTCGACAACGTCGACGCCGTCGCGGAAATCATTTCCCGCTGGCCGAACGTCGAGCGCGTCGAAGTGCTCCCGTTCCACCAGATGGGCGAGGACAAGTGGGACCGGCTTGAGATCCCGTACCCGCTGCACGGGGTGACGCCCCCCGACAACGATCTGCAGGAGCGCGTGCGGGAGCAATTCCGCGCGAGGGGCCTGACCGTTTTCTAGGCGAAACCGGCGCTCAGACGCTGAGAAAGGCGCGGCATCCAACGGATGCCGCGCCTTTCGTCCGCCACGGTGCAAACGTTTACCACCACCGTTGCAATCAGCAGAGAAAATGTGATGAATGCGCTTTCATTACTGGCAGACTAGGGGGTAACACGAGTGTCACGACAGGCGCGACACCAGGAAAGGTATCTCATGACAATGGCCGCCCAACCCCTGATCGCCGGTTCCGGCCAGGCGCGCATTCTTCGGATTATCGGCCTCCTCGGCATTATCGGCGGCCTCGTTATGCTCGTCGTCGGCGGCGTCGTCTGGGGCACCGTCAGCAGCCAGCTGGCCGGCGAGAAGATTACTGTCGCGGCCGACGCATCGTTCCTCGCCGGAACGACCGTCGACAACCCCCTCTCCGCCCTCGCGCAGGCGAACATCATTAACCACCACGCCATGGAGGCCTCAGGCGGCAAGACGTACGCCGAGCTCGCCCAGGACGACAAGGTCCGCCCGACGGTCATGACCGCGTCGCTGCTTCGCGCCTCGCTCTTCACGTCGATCGTCGCCTTCGGCGTCTCGTTCTTCGCCATGGGCCTCGGCATCCTCGTCGGCCTGTTCGGCTGGGCGATCTTCGTCCTCACGCCGCACGCTTTGAAGAAGACCGCGGTTCCCGCAGTCGCCTGATCCGATCCGGCAGTATCGAACGGGCCTCGCGGCAGTCGCGGGGCCCGTCTTCTGTGCCCGGCGCAGCTTGTTACCGTGCCGAAACACGGGAACCCCTACGATGGGGCTAACGGACGATCTTGCCGCCCCGAGGGGTGGCCATCGGGAACCACGTCCGCGGAATACTGGGGGACCAGCATGAGTGCTCGCGACAGCTATGCCACGAGGCAGACTTCCCCAACGACATCGGCGCGACCGCGGCGCGGAGGCGCCACCGGACGCCTGGTTGCATTCGTGGCTGCCGCCCTGCTCGTGACGGGCGGTCTCGTGACGGCGGCTCCGCAGCCGGCGGCATTCGCGGCATCCGCTGTCAGTGCGCCGTCCGGCTGGCTGCACACCGCGGGTGGCACGATCAAGAACTCCGCCAACCAGTCCTATGTCGTCAAGGCCATCTCCTGGTTCGGAATGGAGACGAGCAACTGCGCCCCGCACGGACTCTGGACGATCGGCCTCGACGCCGGCCTCGCGCAGATCAAGTCGCTCGGATTCAACACCCTGCGGCTGCCGTTCTCGAACGAGTGCCTCGCCGGGGCCCCCAGCAATTCAATCAACTACGCGGTGAATCCGACCCTCTCGGGACTTACTCCGCAACAGCTGATGGACACGGTCATCGCGCGGGCGAAGGTCGCCGGACTCAATGTCATCCTCGACCGGCACCGTCCGGATTCCGGAGCCCAATCGGAGCTCTGGTACACGGCGCAATACAGTGAAGCCAAGTGGATCAGCGACTGGCAGGCACTCGCCACCCGGTACAAGAATGATCCGACCGTGATCGGCTTCGACCTGCACAACGAACCGCACGGGCAGGCATGCTGGGGCTGCGGTAACCCCGCGATCGACTGGCAGGCCGCCGCGACCCGCGGTGGGAACGCCGTGCTCGCCGTGAACCCCAGGCTGCTGATCCTCGTCGAGGGCATCGAGAACCAGGCCACCGGCGGATCCACCTGGTGGGGCGGCGGCCTGAGCGGTGTCAAGGGCAAGCCTGTCATTCTCTCCGTCGCGAACCAGGTGGTGTACTCACCGCACGACTACCCGGCGACGGTGTACGCGCAGAAGTGGTTCAGCGCGGCCAACTACCCGGACAACCTCGCCACCGTTTGGGACCAGAACTGGGGCTACATCAGCAAGGCCGGGATCGCACCGGTGCTGCTCGGCGAGTTCGGTACCAAGCTTGCGACCGAATCCGACCAGAAATGGCTTGCCAAGCTCGTGCCGTACCTCTCGAGCAACGGCATGAGCTTCGCGTACTGGTCGTTCAACCCGAACAGTGGCGACACCGGCGGCATCGTCAAGGACGACTGGGTGACCCCGGAGGCGGCAAAGCTCACGGCGCTCACGCCGCTGCTCGGGACAGGGTCTCCGATCGTCGTTCCGCCGACTCCGACTCCGACGCCGACCGCGACTCAGACCGCGACGCCGACGCCGACGCCGACGCCGACTCCGACGCCCACTCCGACGCCGACTCCGACTCCGACCGCGACGCCGACGCCGACCGCGACGCCGACCGCCACTCCGACTCCCGTCCCCGGCTCTGGATCGATCACCACGACGTGGAACCTGCAGAGCGCCTGGGGCGCCGGCTACGTCGCTGACTTCCAGGTGAAGAGTGCGACCGGTGCCAACGCCTGGAGCGTGACCTGGTCCGATCCGACCGTGACTGCGGTGACCAACGCGTGGGGGATGACGTGCACGGTCAAGGTGAGGACCTCGATCACGTGCACCGGAGCGGGTTGGGCGAGCACGATTCCCGCAGGGCAGAGCGTCTGGGTGGGACTTCAGGTCGAGGCAACCACGGCCCCGGTAACACCGACGCTGATCCTCACCGCCAGGTAAGCTCCCCGGCGGGCCTGCTCGGCATCCGTCGCCCAGACCTGATCGCTCCGATAACGATCGTGAGACGCCCCTAGCAATTCTGACTGCCCCGGGGTTCCATGAAACGTGATGGGGGGTTCAGATGCGGACGACGGAATTCCAGGAGCGGCGCACGCCCCGGGGTGTGATCGGCGGGCTGGTCGGGCTTGTGGCCATGAGCGGGGTTGCGGGACTTCTGGTCGCCGCGTCGGTGACGCCCGTCGTCGCGCTGTCGGGACTCGCCGTGACGGACACGATCAACACCTTCCAAAGCCTCCCGGAATTCCTGTCGATCGACCGGCTCTCTCAGAAGAGCAATATCTATGCGATGCGGGGCGATGGCTCTCCCTACCTGCTCGCCTCCTTCTATGACCAGAACCGGATCGAGGTCGGCTCGGACGCGATCAGTCCTTTCGTGACGGACGCCTCGGTCTCGAGTGAGGACCCGCGCTTCTATGAACACGGCGGCATCGACATGCAGGGCACGATCAGGGCCGGACTCAGCGTGAGCCTCGGCGGGGAAACTCAGGGCGGGTCGTCCATCACTCAGCAGTATGTCAAGAACGTCCTCGTTCAGAAGTGCGAGGTGCTCCCCGACTCCGCGGCGCGCGACTCCTGCTACACGACAGCCACCCGAACGAGCGCCGAGCGCAAGCTCAAGGAGATGCGGCTCGCGATCGGCGTCGAGAAGAAGTATTCCAAGAAGGACATCCTTCGCCAGTATCTCAATATCACCGGCTTCGGAGGAACGGTCTACGGAATCGAGGCGGCCGCCGAGTACTACTTCAACACGACGGCAGCGGCCGTGAGCCTGCCGCAGGCCGCGAGCCTCGTCGCCATCATCAACAACCCGGTCAAGTTCCAGCTCGACGACCCGAACAGCGCCACCAACGGTTCGGCGAACGGCTACGCGGCGAACCGGGACCGCCGGGACTATATCCTCGGGACGATGCTGAAGTACGGCACGATCGGACCGGTCGACTACGCGGCGGCGGTCGCGGCACCGGTCGAACCCAGCATCCACGAGCCCAGTACCGGCTGCCAGACCGCGGGCGGAAGCGCCTATTTCTGCGACTACGTGACCCATGTGCTTCGGAACGACCCGGCGTTCGGGGCGGATGCCGACACCCGGCTGCTCAACTTCCGGCGGGGTGGCTACAACGTCTACACAACCATTGATCTGGACCTTCAGAATGTCGCGGAGGCCACGATGAGACAGAATGTGCCGTCGACCTTCCCCGGCTGGGATGTCGGCGCTGTCATCTCCAGCGTGCAGGTCGGCACCGGTCGGGTGCTCGCGATGGTGCAGAACAAGGACTACAGCCAGGATCCTGTCGTCGAAGCCACGGGAGCGAACTACACGAGCATCAACTACAACACCGACTATGCCGACGGCGGTTCGAGTGGGTTCCAGCCGGGTTCCGGGTACAAGGTGTTCACCCTCGCCGAGTGGCTCACGGAGGGTCACGCTCTCTACGAACGCGTCGATTCCCGCCGAAAGGCCAATTGGGGAACCTTCCAGGACAGCTGCCTCGGCCCACAGAACTACGACAAGGAGAAGTGGAACCCGAAGAACGACGCGAACGAGAGCGGGGCACGCTACAGCGCCCTCGAAGCCACCGTGGGGTCGATCAACACCGGGTACATCGGGATGGCCAAGAAGCTCGACCTGTGCGGAATCCGCAAGACGGCTGAGGCATTCCGGATGCACCGCGCCGATGCGACCCCTCTCCTGCAGAGCGCTGCGTCGGTGATCGGCACGAACGAGATCGCGCCGTTGAGCATGGCCGTCGCATTCGCGGGAATCGCGAACAGGGGGGTGACGTGCAGTCCGGTCGTGATCGACCGCATCGTTGGCCCGACCGGCGCGGAGGTCCCCGTGCCGACCAGCGAGTGCGCCGCGTCCGTCGACCCCACGGTCGCGGCGGGCATGGCCTACGCCATGCACAAGGTCATGACGACCGGGACAGGGCAACAGTCGAACCGGGGTATGTCGCCGCAGGTGCCCGTGATCGGAAAAACCGGTACGACGGATGGCAACAAGGACACCTGGATGACCGGGTCGAGCACGAAGGTCGCAACGGTCGTCGCGGTGGTCAGCCTCACCGGAGATGCGAACCAGCGGACCACATTGTTCGACAGCGGCCAGGCCGCGACCGCCCGGCATCGAATGTGGCCGGCGGTGATGTCGGTCGCGAATGCGAAGTACGGTGGAGATGACTTCATCGAAGCCAATCCGACGCCGACTCAGACACCGAGACCGACACCGGCTCCGGCTCCGGCTCCGACTCAGACTCTGACGCCCCGTTAAACGCCGCGCTGATGGTTTTTGCTTCCTGAGAATTCCTGAGAGATTCTCAGCTGTGAATGTTTCCTGAGTTCCCCGTGATTACGGCGATCTCTCAGTTTTTTTGTTTGTCAAGACCCTAGCGCAGCCTTGAAACTGGGGGTATTTTTCCGAGCCTCATCCCTCGCGTGGGTTACAGTCAAGCCATCGTAAATGCGTGTCGTAGGTTCTGTGGATGGATTTGTGATCGGCGCGTTCCGGTCATTTGAAAGGCAAAAAAACTTCATGCAACAGCTCTTTCGTCGCGCCGAGAAGTCCTCGCCGCGTAGTACACCCGCGCGTCGCAAGCTCGTCGGCGGTGTCATAGCCGCAACGGCAGCCCTGTGTATCGTCGTCGGCACAACGGCCTCGTATGCCTTCGCGTCCAGCGGCCACTCATCTTCATCCTCCGGCTCGTCATCGCCCAGCAAGAACCACCACAACGGAACCAGCACGCCGACTCCGACGCGGACCGTGACGCCGGCGGCTACTGCGAAGCCGACGGTCACTCCGACGGCTACCCCGAAGCCGACGGCTACTGCGACGCCGACAGTCACTCCGAAGTCGACGGCTACTCCGAAGTCGACGCCCGCGCCGGCACCCGCGCCGATCATAATCGGAACGTCACCGCTGCACACCAACATCGTCTCGACGACATTCTGGGTGGGCGAGATCTTCAACGCCAACCTCAGCGACGGCAGCCAGGTCTGTAGCACCTACGACAGCAACTGGGCGCTGCACCACACCGGCAAGCAGCTCGGCGGTTCGACGGACACCGGCTGCGGCGGCTCGCCCGTCGGCGGGTGCGATGGCCCGTCCAGCGGCGCGACCGCTGCGACCTTCACCTGCACGACAGAGAAGCGCACCGCTGCCAACGGCTACTTCCCGACCAGCCAGCCCAAGCCGCTCGAGAACCCGTTCTATCTGGATCTTCCTTACGACGACATCAACGACGCGACGGCGTTCGCTAACCGTGACACCGTCGTACCGTGGGCGAACGTGGCCCCGTACAGCGCTCACCATGGTGACTCGAACTACTCGTACATGAAGAACCACTGGGTCCAGCTCACCGGTCCCAACGGCCAGACGTGCTACGGACAGGTTGAAGATGCGGGCCCCTCGAGCGGCTCGCTCTACCACGACGCGGCCTACGTGTTCGGAAGCAACGACGCCCGTCCGGTGAACAAGCAGTTCAGCGGCGACCCGAGCCAGGGCGCAGGCACCGACGTGTCGCCCGCCCTCAACGGATGCCTTGGCTTCGCCGACCTCGACGGCGACAACGACCACGTCAACTGGCGTTTCGTGGACCGGTCCGCCGTTCCCGCCGGCCCGTGGCTGACCGTGGAAACGACAAGCCAGGTGGCCCAGTAGTCGCCGGATAGTCGCACGGCCGTCCGGATCTACCGCCGGACGGCCGGTACAAGGATCCACCGGATGCCCGGTGCCGCGCCTGCGGCACCGGGCATCCGCCTGCCCGGACGGGTCGCGGCCGTTCCGTGGGCCGGGTTCGCGTGTCGGATCAGGCGGAGCGCGCGGACCAGAGGTGGCGCACGTTGGCGGGCGTGACCGCGGCGAGTTCGGCCGCCAGGGCCTCAGCCCGTGCCTGGTCGCCCGCAGCGTTCTCGGCCGCACGCTCGGCGCTGTGCCGCTGTGTGACCAGCCGGGCGGCATCGGCGAGGTCCCAGAGCGAGTCGCCCGTTACAGACACCGCTTTCGCACCCGAGCGCCTGGTGCGGCCGCGGACGAGCAGGTGCCTGGTCTGGAAGACCGGGGCGCCGATGCGTTCCTGGGCGTCGTGGAAAAACACCACGTTCGCGACCGGCCCGGTGCCGTCGTCGAGGCTCACGAACACGACGCGTCGCCCGCCGCGCATCGGCGGGGTGTTCGTTGCCCGCCGCACGCCCGCGAGGAGCACCTCGGTGCCGCCGGGCAGGTCGGCGAGGGCCGACGCCGGGGTGACGCCGAGTTCGGCGAAGAGCGGATAGAAACGGGCGAGCTGGTGCCCGGACACGGCGAGGCCCAGGTCGCGCAGCTCGAGTTCGGTCTGGGTTCGGCCGCGCAGCTCGAGGGAGGTGACGGCGGTGAATCGGTCGCCGGTGTACCGGGGGACCGGCAGGTCGACGTCGAAGGCGAGCTGGTCGTCGTGCACGGCGACGGCCGTGCCGCGGAGCGACTGGATGTGCGCGAGCAGCTCGTGCCGGCGCTCACGGTCATAGCCGATGAAGCTGTCGAGGGCGCCGACCCGCGCCAGCGCCTCGAAGCTCGACCGCCGTGGCCGCACCCGGTCCCGGAAGTCCTGGAGCGAGGAGAACGGTTGGTGCCGCACGATCCTGGCCCTCTCGGCGGCGGTGCTGCCCGAGAGCTCTGGCAGCGCCAGGCGGATGCCTCGGTGCGGCCCGGCAGGCCCGGCAGGCCCGGCAGCCACCGGTTCGACCTGGGCAGGCCCGGCGTGGCCCGGAGGAAGATCCTCGACCCGGTAGTCGAGTACGCTGCGCTGCACGTCGAGCGGCAGCACGGGCACCCCGAGCGCCCGGGCTTCGGCCACGAGCAGGTCCTTCGGCCACATGCCCGGGTCGTGGGTGAGGAGACCGGCAAGGAAGACCGCAGGGTGATGGGTCTTCAGCCACGCGGACTGGTAGGTGGGCAGGGCGAACGCGGCGCCGTGCGCCTTGGCGAAGCCGAAGCTGCCGAATCCGGCGAGCACGGTCCAGATCCGGTCGATCACCGCCGGGGAGAATCCGCGGCCCAGGGCCTGCTCACGAACGTACGCCTCGATGAGGGGGAGCTGCTCGGGTTTCCCCAGGTGCCTGCGGAAGACATCCGCTTTGCCCAGGCCGCAGCCGGTGAGTTCGTCGAAGAGCCGCATCACCTGTTCGTGGAAGATGACGACGCCGCGGGTCTCCCGCAGGATCGGTTCGAAACGCGGGTGGATGTAGTCCGGCACGACCTCACCGTGCCGCGCCTGCAGGTAGAGCAGGGGCATGTTGTTCTGCATCGGGCCGGGTCGGAACAGCGAGATCTCCACGGTGAGGTCGTTGAATACCTCGGGCTGCAGCTTACCGACGAGCTCCATCTGGCCTGGCGACTCGAGCTGGAAGATGCCGAGGGTGCGCGTCGAGCGGATGAGTTCGAAGGTCGGCTCGTCGTCGAGCGGGATCCGGTCGAGGTCGATGCTCTCGCCGGTGAGGCGTCGGTGCTCCTCGACGGCATGCGCCATCGCAGACTGCATCCGAACGCCCAGGATGTCGAGCTTGATCAGGCCCATCGGGTCCATGTCGTGCTTGTCGAACTGCGACATCGGCAGTCCCATTCCCGACGCCTGCACCGGGGTGCGGTCGAGCAGGCTCGCGTCGGAGAGGATCACGCCGCACGGGTGCACCGAGATGTGCCGGGGCAGCCGGTCGAGCCGTGCGGTGAGGTCGACGAGCTGATCGAGCTGCTGCGAGGCGCGTACTTCGGCCGCGAGCGGTTCGAGCTCGGGTTTCTCCTCGAGGGCACGGCGGAAGTCGCGGGCGTTGAACCGCCACATCTGCTTCGCGATCGCCGACACCTGCCCGGCATCCATGCCGAGGGCCAGCCCGGCGTCCCTGACGGCGCCGCGGCCGCGGTATGCGTTGGTCATCGACATCAGCGAGACCCGGTCGGCACCGAAGGTCTGGAAAATGGCGCGGTAGATATCGTGGCGGCGCGCCGACTCCACGTCCAGGTCGATGTCGGGCAGGGTCTGGCGCTCGGGGGAGAGGAACCGTTCCCAGAGCAGGTCGTTCGCGATCGGCTCGACCGATGAGGTGTGCAGGGCATAGTTGAGCACAGAGCCGACGCCGGAGCCACGGGCCTGGATACGCACGCCCATGCCCCTGACGAGGTCGGCGACCCGGGCGACCGTGAGGAAATAGCTCGCGAAGCCGAGGTGCTCGACCGTCGCCATCTCATACTCGAGGCGGGCGTGCGCCGTTTCGACGGCCGCCCGACCGGATGCCGCGTAGCGTTCCTCGACGCCGGATCGTCCGCGTTTCCAGAGTTCGGCGAGCGGGTCGCCGGTGACCCCGATCACACGTGCCTCCGGCATCCGCGGGGTGCCGAGGCCGATGTCGGCCTGCGGGTCGAGGGTGCAGCGGTCGGCGAGCATTTCCGTATCGCGCAGCAGCCGGGCGAGAGCGCCGTCGTCGTGCAGGCCGGCGTCGACGACCATGCGGGCCACCTGCCGCATGGCCCCTGCTGGTTTGAGCCAGGCCTGTCCGTTCGTCTGCGGCTGCTCGAGCTCGGCGAGCGGGGTCAGGGTGCGGGCGGCGTCGGTAAGGTCTGCGGTGACCGCGTCCTCCGGCTCGCCGTAGCGCACCGCGTTCGTGAGCACGGCGGGCAGGCCGTTCTGTTCGGCGAGGGCGAGCATGCGGGTCGCGGGAGTGACACTGCCCCGGCTGCCGGGCTCGGCGAGATGGCAGACGATTTCGAGGCACACCGACCCGGCGGGCATCGATCGCTGCCAGGCGGTGAGCCGGGCGCCGGCTTCCTTCGTCGCGCGGCGGCCGATCGCCTCGCCGACGTCTGAGGCCGGCCCGAGCAGAACGGCCAGCGCCCGGAGCCCGGCCAGTTCGGCGAGCTCTGACCGGCCGATGCTCGGCTCGGGCACTGTTCCGGTCGACACGGCCTGGTGGGCGGCCGACACGGCGCGGCACAGGGCAGCATACCCACGGCCGCTGGTGCCTCCGTGCGCGAGAACGACGACGCGGCCAAGCGGCACCCGGTCGTCGTCGTGCACCGCGAGGTCGGCCCCGAGGCCGGCGCGGATGCCCTCCGCCCCACACGCGCGAAGGTGCTTGACGGCCCCATAGAGCCCGTCACGGTCGGTGAGTGCGAGGAAGGAGGCGCCCTGGGCCCTCGCCTGGCCGGCAAGCGCTTCGGGAAGCGTCACCCCGTAGTGGGTCGAGTATGCGCTCGCGACATGCAGGTGCGGGAAGCCGGCGCCCGGCCCGGCAGTGCCCGACCGGCCCGTGCCCGGCTCGTTCATCCCCAGTCGAGGGCGAGCACCCACGACCCGTCGACGTCGCGTCGCAGGTCGTACCGGTGTTGCTCCTCGCCCCCGCGGGCCGCGTCGACCCGCCACAGCTCGGTGTCGATGCGGGTGGGCACCCCGTCGTTCTCCCACCAGCGGGTGCGCGTGAACACCGCCTGCGGTTGCCCGATGATGGTGTGCTCGAAGCGGTCCCAGGTGAAGGCGCGGGGGTCGCCATCGGCCGAGAGCTCGACGTCGACGCGGGTGTCGATGATCTGGGGCATTCGGTGGCTCCTCCGTAATGATCGAACAAATGTTCGATATTGGGAGTGTACGTTACCCCGCCGACACTAGCCAGCCCACCTCAGGGTCGTGTGCTGCCGCACGACGGCCTGCGCGTCCTTCATGAAGGGAAGCGCGATCTCGCGCAGGTCGGTGGTGCGCAGGCCCCGCGAGGCCAGCTCCCACAACCGGATGCCGAGGCGAACTTCTCCGTCCGCGTCGCGCTCGAGGAGCCGTCCGTCGAGGAACTGCACGACGAGCCGGTGGGTCGTCGCGAGCGGGATGCCCACCCGGCGCGATAACGCGGAGATCGTCAAGGACGAGCGATGGGAATCGAAGGCGTCGAGAATCGTCACGAGCCGGGACGGCAGGGAGTCGCCGGAGCGGGAATTCGCCATGGCCCCACAGTTTGCTGCCCGCCGGTGCGCGTGCGAGTAGCGTGGTGCTGATGTCAGGGAAGCCCGCACAGTCGAAGGGAACCGAGGACGCTGCGGCGTTCCCGGTCGATGACCGTGGCGTGGCCGCCCGGCTCTTCGCCATTCTCGACGCGTTCACCGCGCCGCCGGCGAGTTCGCTCACCCTCACCGCGATCGCGCAGCGCACCGGGATCCCGCTGACGACGGTGCACCGCCTCGTCGGTGAATGGACGAGCTGGGGAGGCCTCGCCCGCCAGGAGGACGGCCGCTACGCGCTCGGGATGCGGCTCTGGGAGGTCGGGGTGCAGACCCCGACGGCGCGGAACCTCCGCACGATCGCCCTGCCCTATCTGGAAGACCTGTACGAGGCGACCCATGAGCACGTGCACCTCGCCATCCTCGACGGACGTGACGCCCTCTACCTCGAGAAGCTGTCCGGGCACCAGGCCGTGCGGGTGATCTCCCGGGTGGGCGGTCGCTTGCCTCTGCACGCGACCGGGGTCGGGCTCGTGCTGCTGGCCTTCGCCGCGAACGAGGTGATCCAGGCCTACCTGGCCGGGCCGTTACCGCGGTTCCTGCCGCAGACCGTGACCGACCCCGAGGAATTGCGGCGGCGCCTGGCCGGCATCCGCGCCCAGGGCATCGCCCGCATGTCCGAGGAGATGACGGCCGGTTCGAGTTCGATCGCGGCGCCGATCCGGGACCGCACCGGCCAGGTGGTTGCGGCCGTGTCGATCGTCACCCGCACCACACCTCGGTCGAGCCCCGAGCACGAACAGGCCGTCCGGGTCGCGGCCCATGGGGTGGGCAGGGCGCTCGGGTACCGCCGCGCCGCCGGCTGAGCCGAGGCCGGGCATCCGCCGCGAGGTCTTTCACTCAGTGGAAACCACCACCTCGGGGGTGCCGCTGACTCCGCAAGATGGTGCGATCACCTGTCATCGTCGCTAGGAGAGCCCCGTGTCCCCAGAAAACACCCGTGTCGCCATCATCGGCGCAGGCCCCGCCGGTCTTCTCCTCAGCTGGGCGCTGCGGGACGCCGGAATCGACTCGATCGTGGTCGAGAACCGTTCGCAGGACTATGTGCTCGCCCGGATCCGGGCCGGCGTACTCGAGCAGAGCGCCGTCGAGACCCTCACCCGCCTGGGGCTCGGCGAGCGGATCAGGACCGAGGGCCTCGAGCACGACGGCATCTACCTGCAGTTCCGGGGCGAACGCCACCACGTCGACTTCCAGGAGCTCATAGGCCGCAGCGTCACGGTGTACGGCCAGCAGGAAGTCGTGAAGGACCTTATTGCGGCGCACAACGCCGCCGGCTCGACGATCTATTATGAGTCGGCGGATGTCGCGGTGCACGACCTCGAGTCGAGCGCGCCGCGGGTGACGTTCACCCACGCGGGCGAGGCCCACGAGATCACGGCGGACTTCGTCGTCGGCGCCGACGGCTTCCATGGGGTCTGCCGCGCGAGCATCCCCCGCGAAGCCATCACGCTCTACGACCGGAGTTACCCGTACGCCTGGCTCGGGATCCTCGCGAACGTGGCTCCGTCGACCGACGAGCTCATCTATGCGCTGCACGAAGACGGCTTCGCCATGCACTCGATGCGTTCGCCGCTCGTTTCCCGGCTCTACCTGCAGGTCGACACCGCGGACTCGCTCGACCAGTGGCCAGACGAACGGATCTGGGAGAACCTGCACGCCCGGCTCGGCGTGCCGGGCTGGACCCTCCAGGAGGGCGAGATCACCGACAAGTCCATCACGCCCATGCGCAGCTTCGTGGCGTCCCGCCTCGCGTACGGCAGTCTCTTCCTCGCGGGGGACGCCGGACACATCGTGCCGCCGACCGGGGCGAAGGGCCTCAACTCCGCCATCGCCGACGTCACCATGCTCGCCGCGGCCATCGCAGCCCACTACGCGGACGACGACGCCCTCCTCTCCGGTTACGGCGAGGCGGCGCTCCGCCGCCAGTGGCGCGTGCAGCAGTTCTCGCAGTGGATGACAGACCTGCTGCATCGCAACCGCACCGACCTGCAGACGATGGAGTTCGACTACCAGAGCCAGCTCGGCCGCCTCGATTACGTCACGAGCTCGGCGCACGCCCAGCGCGAGCTCGCCGAACAGTATTCCGGACTCCCGTTCTAGCCCCGCACTCCCGACCCCATACTCCCGAGAGGAATCAGCGACATGACCGATACCACGTCACAACACGAGATCTCCGCAGAGATGCAGGCCATCGAGGCGGAAGCCAGGGACCGCGTCGCGGAGGGCAACGCCCCGGAGCTGCACCCGCGTCGCGATTACCCTCCCTATCGCAGCTCGATCCTGCGGCACCCGACCCACGAGCTCGTGCGGGCGGACCCCGAGGAGATCGAACGGCACTCGCCCGCCTTCGGGCACAGCGACGTCAGCCCCCTCGAGAGCGACCTGACCATCCAGCACAACGCCGAACCGCTCGGCGAGCGGGTGACGGTGTCCGGGCGGGTGCTCGACGGCGAGGGCCGCCCGGTGCGGCACCAGCTCGTCGAGGTCTGGCAGGCCAACGCCGGCGGACGCTACGTGCACAAGCGCGACCAGCACCCCGCCCCGCTCGACCCCAACTTCACCGGCGTCGGCCGGGTCATCACCGGAGACAACGGCGAATACTCCTTCACCACGATCAAGCCCGGACCCTACCCGTGGCGGAACCACCTGAACGCGTGGCGGCCGGCACACATCCACTTCTCCCTCTTCGGCACCGCGTTCACCCAGCGCCTGATCACCCAGATGTACTTCCCGGGCGACCCGCTCTTCGCGCTCGACCCGATCTACCAGTCGATCACCGACCCCGCAGCGCGCGCCCGGTTGATCGGCGTGTACGACCACGACCTGAGTGTGCCGGAGTTCTCGCTCGGCTATCGGTGGGACATCGTGCTCACCGGTCCGAAATCCACCTGGATGGAAAGTGAAGAAGCCCATGACTGAATCGCCTGCCGCCCGGTACGTGCAGACCCCTGCGCAGACCGTGGGCCCGTTCTACGGGTTCGCGTTGCCGTACGACGGGGGAGCCGAGCTCGTGCCCGGCCACCACCCGCACGCGATCCGGCTGCACGGAACCGTCTTCGACGGCGCAGGGGACCCGGTGCCCGACGCCACCCTCGAAATCTGGCAGGCCGACGAGACCGGCGCCCTGCGGAACGAGCGGGGCTCCCTCGCCCGTGACGGCTTCGGCTTCACGGGTTTCGGCAGGGCGGCCGTCGACTTCGACGGTCACTACACCTTCACGACGGTCGAGCCCGGCCCGGTCGCGGGCGGTGCGCCGTACGTGCTCGTCACCGTGTTCGCCAGGGGGCTCATCCACCACCTCTTCACCCGGGCCTACTTCCCCGGGCATGCGGAGCAGAATGCCACGGATGCCGTGCTCGCCGCGGTCCCGGCGGACCGGCGGCACACCCTCGTCTGCGTGTCGGAAGGGACCGGGCCGACGGGCGCGGCCTCGTACCGGTTCGACATCCACCTGCAGGGCGAGAACGAGACCGTGTTCCTGGATTTTGATGCCTGAGTCACTGATGCCTGAGTCTTCGATGCCTGAGTCCATTCTCGACGCCGGGCTGCTGGCCCCGCTCGACCACGGCAGCCGGGCGCGGGTGCTCACGAGCGACGCGGCCTGGCTGCAGGCGATGGTCGACACCGAGCTCGCCCTGACCCGGGCACTCGTCGACGCCGCGCTCGCCCCCGAGTGGATGCTCGGCGTCTGCGACACTCTCGCCGACGCCGGTGCGCTCGACCTCGGTGCGATCGCCCGGGAGGGGCGCGGCGGCGGCAACCCCGTGATCCCGCTCGTGAAGCACCTCGGCGTCGCCGCGGAACGCGTGCGCGCAGGGGCCTCCGACCACATCCACGTCGGAGCCACGAGCCAGGACGTCCTCGACACGGCGGCGATGCTCGTCGCCGACCGGGTCTGCGGCGAGCTCGCCGACCGGCTCGGGGAATTCGCCGCCGCGCTCGCCGTGCTCGCGGGGCAGCACCGGGACACGATCATGGCCGGCCGCACCCTGGGCCAGCAGGCCTCGCCCACAAGCTTCGGCTTCGTGGCGGCCGGCTGGCTCGATGCCGTGCTCACGGCGGCGACCGCCCTCGCGCGGGTGCGCGCCGGGCTGCCCGCGCAGCTCGGCGGCGCCGTCGGGAACCTCGCCGTGCTCACCGCCATCGCGAACGCCCGCTCCGGGGTCGCCGGGCCGGCGGCATCCACGTCGGGCACCCCGGCCGTCGACGTCGTCACGGACCGGTTCGCCGCCATGCTCGGGCTGCGCCGGCCGCTGCTCAGCTGGCACACGGACCGCCTGCCTGTCGTGGAACTCGGATCCGCGCTCGCCGCGGTGACCGGGGTTGCCGGGGTGTTCGCCCTCGACGTCTCCGTGCTGTCCCGCACCGAGATCGCCGAGGTGAACGAGCGGCTCGGTGCAGGGCAGGGCGGCTCCAGCGCGATGCCGCACAAGCGCAACCCGGTGACGGCCGTGCTCGTCACGGCCGCAGCGCGCCAGACCCCTGCTCTGCTGGGATCGCTCTACGGCAGCCTGCTCGCCGACGACCAGCGCCCGAGCGGAGCCTGGCACGCCGAGTGGCAGACCCTGCGCGAGCTCGAACGGCTCGCGGTTTCCGCGGTCAGCGGAGCGGCCGACCTCGCCGGGCGCCTCGACGTCCACCCCGGGCGGATGCGGGTCAACCTCGAGTTCACCGACGGGCTCGTTTTCAGCGAACGCGTGACCACCCTGCTCGCCGAGGCCCTCGGCAAGACCAGGGCCTTCGCGCTCGTACAGCGTGCCGCAGAGGAATCCCACGAGACCCGGCGACCGCTGCGGGTGACGCTGGGCGGCCTGCTGGCTGCAGAGGGCGCCACCGGGGGAGTGACCGACGCCCTGCGGGACCGGGCCTGGGCCGCGTTCGACGCGGACTCCGGCCTCGGCCAGGGTTCGTCAGCAATAGACCGGGTGCTCGCCCGATACCGGGCACACGTCGAGGCAGAAGCGCCTCGTGAACCGGCAGTGCCTCGTGAACCGGCAGTGCCTGCCCACCCATCACGGAAGGTTGAACGATGACCCAGCCCCATCTTCGTGGCACGATTCGCCCTGGCCCGGCTGATGCGGCTGGTCCGGCTGGTCGGGCTCCGCTGCTCGTCCTCGGACCCTCCCTCGGCACCACGACGACGCTCTGGGACCCGGTCGTCGACGCCCTCGAGGCCCTCGACGCCCTCGGCGACCCGGCGCGTCCGGACCTGCGGGTGCTCAGCTTCGACCTGCCCGGACACGGGGCCAGCCCGGCCGCGCGGCAACCCTTCACGGTCGCCGAAATCGCCGACGCCGTGATCGCCCTCGTCGACTCCGCGACGGCCGCCGCCCTCGGCCCGGACGCCGCACCGGAGTCCTTCCACTATGCCGGGATCTCGCTCGGCGGCGCGGTCGGTCTCGAGCTCGGCATCCGTCACCCGGGGCGCCTGCTGAGCCTCACCGTCGTCTGTTCGGCGGCGCGGATCGGTACCGCGGAGGGCTGGCACGAGCGCGCCGCACGGATCAGGGCGAGCGGAACGCCCTCGATGGTGATCGGCAGCGCCGAACGCTGGTTCGCCCCGGGGTTCCTGGAGCGCGATCCCGCGGCGGGTGCCGGTGCGCTGAACCGGCTGCTCGACATCGACGACGAGTCATACGCGCTCTGTTGCGAGGCGCTCGCCGGGTTCGACGAGCGCGACGCGGTCGCCGGCATCGACGTGCAGACGCTCTGCGTTGCCGGGGAACTCGACCTCGCCACGCCGAGTGCCCTCGTCGCCGAACTCGCCGCGGCCATTCCCGGCGCCCGGTTTGCCGAGATTACGGGAGCCGCCCACCTGCCCTCCCTCGAGCGGCCACGGGACCTCGCAGCCCTGCTCCGGGAACAACTCTCGGCAACGACCCCAGCGACACCCCCGGCAACGTCTGCGGAGCACCCGAACGGACAAGCCGTGGCCGACGATCCCTCCGCACGAACGGCGGCCGAGGTGTACACCGCGGGCCTGGCCGTGCGCCGGGCCGTGCTCGGTGACACGCACGTGGATACCGCAACGGCCGCGATCACCCCGGAGACCGCTGACTTCCAGGACTTCATCACCCGATACGCCTGGGGTGAGATCTGGACCAGGCCCGGCCTCGACCGGCGCACCCGCAGCTTCCTCACCCTCGCCTGCCTGATCACCGGGGGCCATGAGCACGAACTCGCGATGCACGTGCGCGCCGCGCTGACCAACGGGCTCAGCCGCGCCGAGATCAGCGAGGCGATGCTGCACACCGCGATCTACGCCGGGGTGCCTGCCGCGAACTCGGCGCTCTCGATAGCCCGCACGACGTTCGCCGCCCTGGACGCGGAGGCCGCTGTGGCTCCCGAGCCGGACGCCGACTCGTCACCGACCCCGACACGCCCCTGAACCGGACCGAAGGACTGCTCCATGGATAAGACGTTCACCTCAGCGGCGGCCGCCGTCGCGGACATTCCAGACGGCGCTTCCCTCGCCGTCGGCGGCTTCGGCCTGGTCGGCGTGCCGATTGTGCTGATCCGCGCCCTGCTCGATCGGGGCACGACAGACCTCCGGGTCGTCTCCAACAATTGCGGCGTCGACGGCTGGGGACTCGGTGAGCTGCTCAGGGAGGGCAGGATCAGCAGGGTCATCGCGTCATACATCGGCGAGAACAAGGACTTCGCACGGCGCTACCTCGGCGGGGACCTCGAGGTCGAACTCACTCCGCAGGGAACCCTCGCCGAGCGGCTCCGCGCGGGCGGCAGCGGCATCCCGGCGTTCTTCACCGCGAGCGGCGTCGGAACCCTGGTCGCCGACGGCGGCCTGCCCTGGCGCTACGGACCGGGCGGGGAGGTGCTGGTGTCCTCGCCGCCGAAGGAGACCAGGGTGTTCTCCTCGCTCGGAAAGACGCAGGAATACGTGCTCGAGGAGGCGATCGTCACCGACTTCGCCCTGGTGCGCGCCGCTCGCGGCGACCGGCACGGCAACCTGGTCTTCGAGAAGTCGGCCCGCAACTTCAACCCGCCGGCAGCGATGGCCGGCCGGATCACCATCGCGGAGGTCGACGAGCTCGTCGAACCGGGCGAGATCGATCCGGACGACGTGCACCTCGCCGGCATCTATGTGCAACGGATCGTGCAGCTGAACCACGCGGATGCCCGCGACCTCCCGATCGAGAAGGTCACGACCCGGCCGCGGCCGGGAGCCGCCCCCGCCGCCGCGGCCGCGGCATCCGCCCAGACCGCCAGAACGGAAGGCTGACATGCCCCTGACCCGCAACGAGATGGCGGCCCGCGCCGCGCAGGAACTCGCCCCCGACAGCTACGTCAACCTCGGGATCGGCCTGCCGACCCTGATCCCGAACTTCCTGCCGGAGGGGGTGCACGTCATCCTGCACTCGGAGAACGGGGTGCTCGGCGTCGGGGCGTACCCGTGGGAGGGCGAGGAGGACCCGAAGCTGATCAACGCCGGCAAGGAGACCATCACCGTCAATCCCGGTGCGGCGTACTTCGACTCCGCGCAGAGCTTCGGCATGATCCGTGCCGGAGTCATCGACGTGGCCGTGCTCGGCGCGATGCAGGTCTCGGAGACGGGAGACATCGCGAACTGGGCCGTGCCGGGCAAGATGATCAAGGGCATGGGCGGGGCTATGGACCTCGTGCACGGCGCCGATACCGTGATCATCGTGATGGAGCATGTCACGCGTGCCGGCGAGCACAAGATCGTGGCGGAGTGCTCCCTTCCCCTGACCGGCAAGCACGTGGTCACCCGGATCATCACCGACCTCGCGGTGATCGACGTCACCGGGGAGGGGCTCGTGCTGCGGGAGGTCGCTCCGGGTCTCACCGTCGCGGAGGTACAGGCCGCGACCGGGGCGCGGCTGCTCGTGCCCGCGGAGCCGGGCGTCATCCGCACCCTGCTTTCGGGGGTCGGCGCATGAGCGAGCGGATGCGCGAGGTCGTCATCTGCGAGCCGGTGCGCACCCCGATCGGGCGCTTCGGGGGGATGTTCGCCAGTGTCGCACCGGCCGACCTCGCCGCCGCGGTGATCGCGGCCCTGCTGGAACGTACCGGCATCGACGGGGGTGTGATCGACGACGTGATCCTCGGGCAGGCCTACCCGACCGCGGAGGCGGCATCCGTCGCCCGCGTCGCCGCCCTCAACGCCGGCCTGCCGGTGACCGTCGGCGGGCTTCAACTCGACCGGCGGTGCGGCTCCGGCCTGCAGGCCGTGCTCGACGCGGCGATGCAGGTGCAGACCGGCATCAGCGACGTCGTCGTGGCAGGCGGGGTCGACTCGATGAGCCAGGCGCCGTTCTATACCGTCGATTCCCGTTTCGGAATCACGGCCGGGCCGGGCTTGCTGCTCCGCGATGCGCTCAGCCGTGGCCGGGAGACCGCCGGCGGCCGCAACTACCCGGTTCCCGGCGGCATGCTCGAGACCGCGGAAAACCTGCGCCGGGAGTACGGGATCGGTCGTGCCGAGCAGGACGAGCTCGCCGTGCGGTCCCAGCAGCGCGCCGCGACGGCCGTTGCAGAGGGCCGCTTCGACGCCGAAGTCGTTCCGGTCACGGTTCCGGGGCGGAAGGGCGCCGTCGTCGTCTCCCGCGACGAAACACCGCGGCCGGACACGACCCTGGCCGGTCTCGCCGGGCTGCGTCCCATCCTGCTGAAGACGGATGCCGACGCGACGGTCACCGCCGGAAACGCGAGCGGGCAGAACGACGCCGCCGCCGCGTGCCTCGTGACGACCCCGGAGCGCGCCGGGGAGCTCGGGCTCAGCCCGCTCGTGCGCCTCGTGACGTGGGCCAGGGCCGGCGTCGAGCCGTCGCGGATGGGCATCGGACCGGTGCCCGCAACGAAGAAGGCCCTCGAACGCGCAGGCCTCACCCTCGCGGACATCGACCTGATCGAGCTCAATGAGGCATTCGCCGCGCAGGTGCTCGCGGTGAGCCGGGAGTGGAAATTCACCGACGCCGACTGGGAGCGTACGAACGTGAACGGTTCCGGCATCTCCCTGGGTCACCCCGTCGGCGCGACCGGCGCACGCATCCTGGCGACCGCGAGCAGGCACCTGCACCGCACCGGGGGGCGTTACCTGCTCGAGACCATGTGCATCGGGGGTGGCCAAGGCCTCGCCGCCGTCTTCGAACGGGTGTAGCGGGAGGCGCGCCGTCGAACGGCCCGCCGAGGTCCGACATGTTCGCGATGTCCGAGTCGAGCTGGTTGCGGTAGCGGAGGATGCTGCGCGGGTACTCTGGGGCTGTGGAATCCGAACGCATACCGCCGCTGTCCCTCGTCACCGAGCAGACGCTCGATGTGGCCGCGCATGTCCTCGCGGTGTCCTCGCGGTCAGCCGGCGCCGTCGTCACCTTCGTGGGCCAGGTGCGGGATCACGACCCCGACGCCGCAGGCACAGTGACGGGCCTCGATTACAGCGCCCATCCAGATGCCGGACGTATCCTCACGGAGATCGCCGCGCGGTTCCGGGCCGGGAACCCCGCGGTGGAGCTCGTGGTGAGCCACCGGATCGGCCACCTCGAGGTCGGCGACCTCGCCCTCGTCGCCGCCGTCGCGAGTGCGCACCGCGCCGACGCCTTCCTGGTCTGCGAGCGTCTCGTCGAGGCGGTCAAGGCCGAGGTCCCGATCTGGAAGAAGCAGTACGAAGTCGACGGCACCCACTCCTGGGTCGGCCTGGGTCTCTAGCGTCGCGAGCGACTCTGACGTCCTTCCGCGTGAAGCCCGTCGCGCGCGTTCGATCCGGCTTCTCCCGAACATGGGTTCCGGGGTTGGACTCGGCTTACCCCGCCCGGGCGTTCGAGCCCGTCCTCTCCGTCGTCTCCGCTGATTCAGTCATCGTCGCGGAGGATCGTGTTCTTGCTGGTGAGCAGTATCGGTTGCTGCTCGGGGTCGAGTCCGGGTGGCGGGGTCAGCCAGTATCGGCCGTTGTGGTCGCGGGTGATGCGCCAGTGTTCGTTGTGGAGCCTGAGGTGGTCGGCCCTGCAGAGCAGGATGCCGTCGTCGAGGTTGGTCTGCCGGGTGTCGTCTTTCCAGTGTTGGATGTGGGCGCCTCGGTTCTGCGGCCCTCCCCGGCCTCGGCTGCCGGTCCGGCTGCGGCTGCGGGAGCTGGCCCGCCCGGTTCGGCAGCACCGGACGAGGCGTCAGTCGGTGCGGTCCCGGTCTGCGAAGTCCCCGTCAGTTTCGGCCCGGTTTGTTCTGACCCGTCCAATGCGGCGCCGGTCGGGGCGGCCCCGGTTCCGTCGGGGCCGTCAGGTCCAGCCTGACCGTCGATCCCGTCGATCCCGTCGTGCCCGTCGAGGTGGGGGTCTCGGCGAGCGGCCTCTGCGCGTCGGCGGCTTCCCGGGCGGCCTTCTCGGCGGCGTCGGGCTCCGCGAGCAGCCGGCCGACGGCGAGGAGTTTGCCGACATCGCCCGTGCTTGACCCGGAAATTGCCTGCAGCAGGTCTTCCGGGGTTCGGAACCCCTTCCGGGCCGCGAGGCCTTGCCCGCCGAGTTCGGGGCGGGACCGCCGGGCGAGTGTCGCGGCGAACCACGCCGCCTGGGTGTCCAAGGCCCGCCGGGCTCCCGCGATCAACACGTGCCCCTCGAGTACCGCCTCGTCACCGAGCGTGTCGACAGCGGCAGACGAACCGCCCAGCCCGGTGACGACATCCGCCATAGACCGCAACCCGCCGAGCACGCCGCCCTGCACCGGGTCGTCCTGCACCGGGTCGTCCTGCACCGGGTCGCCGTGCACCGGGTCGCCGTGCACCGGGTCGTCCTGCACCGGGTCGCCGTGCGGCTGATCGGGTGAAGTGGTTGACTCCGAGTGGTTGGTCATGCCCCCACGTTACGACCGACCACCGACATTGTTTGAGCATAGCTCAGATCTGTGGAAACGTACTCTCATCAGGTACATGTTGAGGAGATTCCGTCGTTTTCGGGGCTTGCCGACTGGGCAGGGGCGCGCGGGAATCGGCCTCAGGCTCGGCCTCAGGCTCAGCCTCCGGCGAAGGGGGGCAACACGTCGACGGTGTCGGTCCCGGCGAGGGGTACCGCGTCATCCGCTGCCCTGGTGCCGTTGACCAGCAGGGAACAGCGCGACAGGATCCTGGCGAACTCGGTGCCGTGTTGGTCGGACAGGAAAGTACGGAGATCGCCGATGCTCGCAACGTCGACGGTCGTGGTCTCGCTGCCTGCGGCCTCTGCCGCGGCCGCGAAGAAGCGGATGCCGGCCACTAGCGCGGCTCGGCGGGGTGCGTCGACGACCAGTCCAGGGCGAGCCGGGTAGCGGTCGCGCTGGCCTGCTCGACGTCGGCCGCAGTGCCGCCGTTTCGGGCAGCGGCGAAACCGACGAGGAACGTGCTGAGCGGGGCGGCGGGACGGGCGACGCCGTGGGCGACGTCGCGGGCGACGTCCAGGAGCACGCCGACCGGAACGTCGGCCGGATCGAGGTCGAGTCCGGCGGCGAGGACGGCAAGCCAGTCGTCGAGGGCCTCGGGAGGCAGGGGGGTGGAGGTGCTCATTGGGTGTCGCTCCTCGGAGGGGTGGTGCTGACCGGGCTGGGTCCCGACAGGAGCGCGGTGCTCCACTCAACATCCTGCCACGTGTCCACGTCGCGGCCGCTTCCAGACTCGTCACGGACCCCGCCGAGCCTCAGCCTGGACAGGAGGGCGCGCATGCTCGCGCCGTTCACTGCGGGGCCGAGGCGTGCCGCGGCGTCCCGGAGGGCGCTCGCCCGGTAGAGGCCGGCGAGCCACTGGGGGTGACCGTCAGGGTCGGACAGGTGCAGGCCATCGAGGGCGTCAGTGCCTGCGCAGTTGGAATGGGGCCGGTCGGCGAGTGCCGCGACGAGGGTGCTGGCGGCAGCCTCCGCCCAGGGCAGGTCGCACGCGAGGACGAGCAGCCACTCGGCCGGGGCATCGGCCGGGGCATCGGCCGGGGCACCGGCTGCGGGTGCGGATCCGGGTGCGGCGAGGGCCGCGAGGCCGGCGGCGATGCCCGCGACGGGGCCGCCGAACGGGGGATCCTCGAGCGCCCAGAGCACTCCGGCCGCCTCAGGGCCGGCGGCGGCCCGTGCTGACGCCGGCCCGACGACGACGACTCGACGGGCGAGGGTCCGAGCGTCGAGCACCCGGGACAGCAGTGTGCGGCCCGCGACTTCGACGGCGGGCTTGACGGCGCCGCCGAGCCGGCTGCCGCGGCCGCCCGCAAGCACGATCAGGTCGACCTGAGGGGTGAGGGCTTCAGGCATGGGGCGGTCCTACTCGGCGGGGCGCAGCCAGTCGCCGGACTTGCCGCCGGTCTTGCTGATCAGGCGGATGTCCCCGATGCTGACGGACTTGTCGAGTCCCTTCACCATGTCGACGACCGCCAACGCAGCGATCGAAACGGCCGTGAGCGCCTCCATCTCGACGCCGGTGCGGTCGGCCGTGCGGATGGTCGCCGCCACCCGCACACCGGTGTCTTCGATCGTGAGGTCGACAGCCGCCCCGTGCACTCCGATCACGTGGGCGAGGGGGAGCAGGTCCGCGCACTTCTTCGCGCCCTGGATGCCCGCGATGCGCGCGACGGCGAGCACATCGCCCTTGGGCGTCGTGCCGTCGCGAAGCGCGGCGACCACGCGGGGCCCGCAGAAAACGAAGCCCGCCGCGGTTGCGCTGCGCACGGTCGGCGGCTTCTCGGTCACGTCGACCATCCGGGCCTGGCCGGCCGCATTGAGATGCGTGAACGGCTGCCCGGCCTGCGCACCCGGCGCAGCGTGCCCTTCGGTTCTGGCGGCGGCGGTTTCGTCTCGGGCGGAAGTCATACCACCAGCATGACTCATATCACCAGCATGACCGGGAGCAGGTCGCCCTCTGCCACGGTGTCGGAGTCCTCAGGGACGACGGCGAGACCCTCGGCCTGCCCGAGTCCCGCAACGAGGTGCGAGCCGGAACCTCCGGAGGTGGCCGGCCACACGAGGGTCTCCTCGCCACGACGCTCGCAGACGACGGGCATGTACTGCTGGCGGCCGCTTGGTGAGCTCCAACCGCGGGCGACGGTCCCCGTGATCGTCGGACGGGTGATGGTGCCGTGGCCGCCCATGAACAGGAGCGCCGGGCGCACGAAGGCCTCGAAGGAGACGAACGCGCTCACCGGGTTGCCGGGCAGGGCGAACACGATCGGGCCGGGCGCGGCGCTTCCGGCGGAGCCTGGGTTCCCGGTTGTGCTGCCGCTGCGGCCGGTGCCGGTTGCGGGCAGTCGGCCGAAGCCCTGCGGCTTGCCGGGCTGCATCCGCACCGGGCCGAACCACACTCCGAGCGGGGCGAGCACGGCCTTGACGACGTCGTACGCTCCGACGCTGACCCCTCCGGAGAGGATGATCGCGTCGACCGTGCCGATGAGCGGGTCGAGTACGGTACGCAGGGACTCCTCGTCGTCGGGGACCGCCCCGATCCGGTGCACGACGCCGCCGGCCTGGGCGACTGCGGCGGCGAGCAGGTACGAGTTGGAGTCGGGGATCTGGCCGCGCCGCGCGGGGGTGCCAGGCACGATGAGTTCATCGCCGGTGGAGATCACGGCGACGCGGGGCGCCGGGTGCACGAGCAACTCGGCGCGGCCGGCGCTCGCGGCGGCAGCGATCCGGGTCGGCCAGAGCGTCGTCCCTGCCCGTAGCACGGTGTCACCCGCGGCCGCATCGGCGCCGGCCCTGCGGATGTGGGCTGCCGGCTCCGGCACCCTGAGGATACCGACCCGGTCGGTGCCCCTGTCGGTGTCCTCGATCGGCACGACGGCATCCGCCCCGTCGGGGATCGGCGCCCCTGTCATGATCCGGGCGACCTCCCCGGCGTCGATGCGCGGGTTCTGCGCGGTACCCGCGGCGAGGTCGGCGACGACGGGCAGCACGACCGGGCTCCCTGCGGTCGCGGCCAGCAGGTCGGCGCGCCGCACGGCGTACCCGTCCATCGCCGAGTTGTCGAACGGCGGGGTGTCCGTCGCGCTTGTGACATTCTCGGCGAGGGCGAGCCCGAGCGCGTGTTCGAGCGGGACCCGGACGGGCTCGAGAATGGGCAACCGCCCCAGAATCCAGTCGAGATGCTCGGCCACCGGGCGGGCGGATGCCGCGTCGGCGTGCCCGCCGCGCCTCGCGTGGTCGTGGTTCCCCGCAGCGCCCTCGGGTACTGCCACGGTCAGCTCCGCGCTTCGACGGACCATTCGGGGGACCAGGTCCCCGACCACTGGGTAGACCACTTCTGGCCGAAACCGGGAGCTCCGCCGTCGGCGACGGCGGCGTCCCAGGCGATGATCCCGCCCTCAAGCAGGGTCAGGTCGGTGAAGCCGTCCGCAGCGAGCGCTGCGGCGGCGCTCAGGGCGCGCGGCCCCTGCGCGCAGTGCAGAACGAGTGGCACGTCGCGAGGGAGTGACGCCAGGCCCTCCGGGCTGCGCAGCCGGTCGAGGGGGAGCAGCAGCGAGCCGGGGACGGCGCTCTCGGCGTGCTCTCCCGGCTCGCGCACGTCGAGGACGATGAAGTCGTCCGTGCCGTTCGCGCGCGCGACAAGACGGGAGACGAGCTCGGCCGCGGACAGTGTCGGCCAGGTGGGCACGCGTGCGGGCACGCTCGCCGTAACGGAGCCGGTCGCGGCGGCCTCCCTGGCGGCCCGGGCGTGCCCTTCCGCGTCTCCACCGACGAGCGGCACCTCGGTGAACCGCCCGGAGAGGGCGTCGATCACGAGCACCCGCCCGATCAAGGGTGCGCCGATGCCGGCGACGAGCTTGATCGCTTCCGTCGCCATCAGCGAACCGACCTGGCCGCACAGGGCGCCGAGCACGCCGGCCTCCGCGCAGCTGGGCACTTCGCCCTCCGCGGGCGGATTCGGGAACAGGTCTCGCAGCTGCACGCCCGCGACGCCGCTCCCCGCGGGCGGGGTGGCCCAGAACACCGAGAGCTGGGCGTCGAAGCGCAGCACGGATGCCCAGACGAGCGGCTTCCCGAGTTCGGCGCAGACGTCGTTCGCGAGGAACCGGGTCGGGAAGTTGTCGGTGCCGTCGATCACGACGTCGTACCCGGAGATGAGCGCGCGGGCGTTGCCGTGGTCGAGCCGCTCGGCGTGCTGGACGACGACGGTCGCCGGGGCGATGGCCGCGATGGACTCCGCGGCGCTCACGACCTTCGGCCTGCCGACATCCGCCTGGCCGTGCACGATCTGGCGTTGCAGGTTGCTCGGCTCGACGTCGTCGCCGTCGACGATGCCGATCGTGCCGATTCCAGCCGCCGCCAGGTAGAGCAGGGCGGGGGAGCCGAGGCCGCCCGCGCCGAGCACGAGCACCTTCGTGTTCGCCAGGCGACGCTGGCCGAGCTCGTCGAGCTGCGGCAGGCGGCGTTGACGGGCGGTGCGCACGGATTCGGCCGGGGTGAGCCGGGCAACGGGTTCGACAAGGGGAGGAAGGGCCATGCCCCTTACGCTAGGCGCTCCCGGCGGCCCGCGCATCCGCATCCGCCCAGAGTCTCGGCAACCCCCTTGATATCCCCAGCCGATGGGTGTTTCGTCGAAGACGGCACCACCGAGTAAGCGTCACCCCACAGCGCACCAACTAGCACCACTGCAATCTCGCACGATCGAAACGGCCGTGCACAGAGGATCACAACGCAGAACCTAGGAAGGTATGTAATGACAGGGAACAGAGCAGTTGCCTACAAGAGCCCGGGGCACGTCGAGGTCATCGACATCGACTACCCCACCTTCGAACTGAAGGACGGGCCCGGCGTCAACCCGGCCAACGTCGGCCGGAAGGTGCCGCACGGGGCCATCCTCCGCACGGTCAGCACCAACATCTGCGGCTCGGACCAGCACATGGTCCGCGGGCGCACGACAGCCCCTGCCGACCTCGTGCTCGGGCACGAGATCACCGGCGAGGTCGTCGAAACCGGCCCCGATGTCGAGTTCATCAAGGTTGGCGACATCGTGTCGGTCCCGTTCAACATCTCCTGCGGTCGCTGTCGCAACTGCAAGGAGCGCAAGACCGGAATCTGCTTGAACGTCAACCCCGATCGCCCCGGCAGCGCATACGGCTATGTCGACATGGGCGGCTGGGTCGGCGGCCAGGCCGAGTACGTTCTCGTGCCGTACGCCGACTGGAACCTCCTGAAGTTCCCGGACCGGGACCAGGCCCTCGCGAAGATCATGGACCTGACCATGCTCTCCGACATCTTCCCCACCGGGTTCCACGGGGCGGTGAGCGCCAACGTCGGAGTCGGGTCGACGGTCTACGTCGCAGGAGCAGGACCGGTCGGCCTCGCGGCGGCGGCATCCTCGCACCTGCTCGGAGCGGCCGCAGTCATCGTCGGCGACCTCAACGAGGAGCGGCTGGCCCAGGCCCGCAGCTTCGGCTGCGAGACGGTCGACCTGCGCAAGGGCGACCCGCAGGACCAGATCGAGCAGATCCTCGGCGTCCCCGAGGTCGACTGCGCCGTTGACGCGGTCGGGTTCGAGGCCCGCGGGCACGGCCAGGCGGCGGGGGAGGAGCGGCCGGCGACGGTGCTCAACTCGCTCATGACCATCACCGCAGCCGGCGGCGCGCTCGGCATCCCTGGGCTCTACGTCACGGGTGACCCTGGCGGGGTCGACGAGGCGGCGAAGGTCGGGTCGCTCTCGATCCGGCTGGGGCTCGGCTGGGCGAAGTCGTTGTCCTTCGCCACGGGCCAGTGCCCGGTGATGAAGTACAACCGCAAGCTCATGATGGCGATCCTGCACGACAAGGTGCAGATCGCGAAGGCCGTCAACGCCCAGGCGATCAGCCTCGAGGACGCGCCGCGCGGCTACGCCGAGTTCGACGCCGGCAAGAGCGTGAAATATGTGCTCAACCCGAACGGTTACGTCAAGTAATAGCGGCCATTCCGAGCGGATGCCCGGCCAGGGTCACCCTGGCCGGGCATCCCTGTCCCGGGGTGCCCTTGACGGAAGATTAGGGTGGAGCGTATGACCGGAACACCGAGACTCGCGGACACCCTGGGTCGCCCGCTGCACGACCTGCGCATCTCGGTCACGGACCGCTGCAACTTCCGCTGCGTGTACTGCATGCCCAAGGAGGTCTTCGGCCGCGACTTCGCGTTCATGGAACGCGATGAACTACTCACGTTCGAGGAGATCACCCGGCTCGCTCGGGTGAGCGTCGCTCACGGGGTCGAGAAGATCCGGCTCACCGGCGGCGAACCGCTGCTCCGCCGCGGCCTCGAAGACCTCGTCGCGCAGCTTGCCGCCCTCCGCACACCCGACGGCCGTCCCATCGACATCGCTCTCACCACGAACGGTTCCGCGCTCGCGGTCAAGGCGCAGGCCCTCAAGGACGCCGGGCTCAACCGGGTCACGGTGTCCCTGGATTCCCTCGACGACGCGACCTTCCGGGCCATGAACGATGTGAACTTCCCTGTCGCGAAGGTCCTGCACGGCATCGACGTGGCCGCGGCCGTCGGCCTCGGCCCGGTCAAGATCAACATGGTCGTCAAGCGCGGCCAGAACGACGGCGACATCCTCTCGATGGCCCGGCACTTCCAGGGCACGCCGGTCATCCTCCGCTTCATCGAGTTCATGGACGTCGGCTCGAGCAACGGCTGGGAGATGGGCGCCGTCGTGCCGTCCCGCGAGGTGATCGCGCGGATCAACGCCGAGCTGCCGCTCGACGAGATCGCCCCGAACTACACCGGGGAGACCTCTAGACGCTGGCGCTACCGCGACGGCAGCGGCGAGATCGGCGTGATCTCGAGCGTCACCCAGTCGTTCTGCTCGACCTGCTCCCGCGCCCGGGTGTCGACCGACGGCAAGCTCTTCACCTGCCTGTTCGCGACGGAGGGCCACGACCTGCGCGCGCTCCTGCGCGGCGGCGCAACGGACGACGACCTCTCCGCCGCCATGGCCACGATCTGGCGAGAGCGGACCGACCGGTATTCGGACCTGCGGAGCGCGAAAACGAGCGAACTTCGGGCATCCGGTAAGAAAAAGATAGAGATGTCGTACATCGGAGGGTGACCAGGAACAATGACACGAATCACGGCACGACGAAAGGTCGTCCGGCTCACCGTCGGCGGTCTGAGGACCACCAGGGAAGACGTGCTCGCCGTCGAGGAACCGCTCGAGATCCGTGTGAACGGCACCTCGCTCGCGGTCACGATGCGCACGCCCGGCAACGACTATGACCTGGCCGCGGGCTTTCTGGTGTCCGAGGGCGTGATCAGCCGCGGCGAGCATTTCTTCGCGGCGCGCTACTGCGCCGGCGCCACCGTGGACGGAGAGAACACCTACAACGTTCTCGACGTGAGCCTTGCGCCGGGCGTCGCCGTCCCCGACCCGAGCCTCGAGCGGAATTTCCTCACCACCAGCGCGTGCGGGCTCTGCGGCAAGGCGAACATCGACGCCGTGCGCACCCGGTCGGTCTTCACCGTCTCAGACGATCCCGTCCTCCTCGACGCCGAACGCCTCACCACATTCCCGGACGTGCTCCGGGCCGGCCAGCGGGTCTTCGAGAAGACCGGCGGCCTGCACGCCGCCGGACTCTTCGACGCCGCCACCGGGGAACTGCTCGTGCTGCGCGAGGACGTCGGGCGCCACAACGCCGTCGACAAAGTGATCGGCTGGGCGGTCAAGGAGGACCGGCTGCCGCTTCGTGGAACTGTGCTCCAGGTCTCCGGGCGGGCGAGTTTCGAACTCGTCCAGAAGGCCGCGATGGCCGGCATCCCGGTGCTGGCCGCGGTCTCTGCGCCGTCCTCGCTCGCCGCGGAACTTGCCACCGAGGTGGGCATGACCTTGGTCGGCTTCCTCCGCGGCGACTCGATGGTGATCTACGCGGGCGCCGAGCGGATCCCCAGCGGCGAGCCGCCGGCATCCGCTGCCCCCATCACGCCGGCACCCGAGCAGGTGCCCGCGCGCCCCTGAACGGATGGCGTCAGGCGGGTACCTGCGCGGACTCGTGGGCGATGAAGCGCACCGCCATGGCCTTGTAGCCGGGGGTGTTCGACTCGCGGGCGACGAGTTCGCGGTGCATCAGCGCGTTCGCCTCGGGGAAGTATGCGGCGGCACACCCACGTGGGGTCGGGTACACCACGAGCCGGAACTCGTCCGCGCGGCGTTCCTCGCCGCGGAAGGTGCTGATCACATCGACGAGGTCGCGGTCGTGGAAGCCGAGTTCGACGACATCGTCCTTGTTGATCAGGATGACCCTGCGCCCGTTCGAGATGCCACGGTACCGGTCGTCGAGGCCGTAGAACGTCGTGTTGTACTGGTCGTGACTGCGGATGGTCTGCAGGATGAGGTGCCCGGCCGGCGGAGTCAGGTATTCGAGCGGGCTCACCGTGAACCGGGCGCGGCCGATGTCGGTCGCGAAGCTGCGGGTGTCGCGGGGCGGGTTCGGCAGCACGAAGCCGTTCTTCGTCTTCAGGCGCCGGTTGAAGTCGGTGAAGCCGGGCACGACCCGGGAGATGTGGTCGCGGATCAGGTCGTAGTCCTCGCTCATCGCCTTCCAGTCGACGGGGTGTTCGGCGCCGAGGGTCGCGCTCGCCATCCTGGCGACGATGACGGGCTCGGCGAGCAGGTGCTCCGACACCGGGTCGAGGCGACCCTGTGTCGTGCGGACGACCGACATCGAGTCCTCGACGGAGAGCACCTGGCGTCCGCCGGGGTGCTTGTCGTCGGTGTCGGTGCGGCCGAGGGTCGGCAGGATCAAGGAGGTGCGCCCGTGCATCACGTGCGAGCGGTTCGGCTTCGTGGAGATGTGCACCGTGAGCCCGACCCGCTGCATCGCGGCCTCGAGCTTCGCGGTGTCCGAGCAGGCGAGGGCGAAGTTGCCGCCGAGGGACACGAACACGTCGACGTCCTCGTTCTCGAAGGCCTCGACCGTCGCGACGGAGTCCAGACCGTGCGCGCGCGGGCTCACGATCCCGAACTCCGTGTCGAGCGCGGCGAGGAAGGCCTCTTTCGGCTTCTCCCAGACGCCCATGGTGCGGTCGCCCTGCACGTTGGAGTGCCCGCGCACCGGGCAGGCGCCCGCGCCCGGCTTGCCGAAGTTACCCTGCAGCAGCAGCAGGTTGATGATCTCCTTGAGGGTGTTGACCGAGTGCGGCTGCTGGGTGAGTCCGAGCGCCCAGCAGATGATCGTTGCCTTCGACGTCACGAGCATGCTCGCGACGACGCCGATCTGCAGCCGGGACAGCCCGGTCGCCTTCTCGGTCTCCTCCCAGTCGATCTCGCCGCGCGCGGCCCGGTACTCCTCGAGTCCCTGGGTGTTGGCGTCGACGAAGGACTGGTCGACGACGGAGCCGGGCACCCGCTTCTCCTCCTCGAGGAGCAGGTGGCCGAGGGCCTGGAACAGGGCGAGGTCCCCGCCGACCTTGATCTGCAGATATTCGTCGGCGAGCGCGGTGCCGTCGCCGATCAGTCCGGAGACGGACTGCGGGTCCTTGAAGTTGAAGAGCCCGGCCTCGGGGAGGGGATTGACCGCGACCACCTGTCCGCCGTTGTCCTTGCATTCCTTCAGGGCTGACAGCATCCGCGGGTGGTTGGTGCCCGGGTTCTGGCCGACGACGAGGATGAGCTCGGCGTGGTGGATGTCCTCGAGGGAGACGGTGCCCTTGCCGATGCCGATCGTC
Source organism: Cryobacterium sp. GrIS_2_6 (assembly GCF_035984545.1). NCBI lineage: Bacteria > Bacillati > Actinomycetota > Actinomycetes > Micrococcales > Microbacteriaceae > Cryobacterium > Cryobacterium sp. GrIS_2_6. The sequence goes on along the minus strand of NZ_JAXCHP010000001.1, from coordinate 1,757,903 downwards.
GCGTTCATCGCCGAGCCGGAGGATTCGTGGCACATGTTCGAGCAGTCCGGCAGGTTGTTCGTGCCGATCGAGCGGGCGAAGAGCTGGTAGAGGAACGCGGACTCGTTCGCGGTGCGTCCCGATGTATAGAAGACGGTGCGGTCGGGGGTCGTGGCACGGATCTGCTCGCCGATGAGCTCGAACGCGTCGTTCCAGGAGATCTGCGAGTAGTGCGTGTCGCCGGGGCGGATGACGACGGGGTGCGTGATGCGGCCCTGGTTGCCGAGCCAGTACTCGGTCTTCGTCGCGAGTTCGGCGATGGAGTGCTCCGCCCAGAATACGGGAGTCACCTGGCGCACGGTGCTCTCCTCCGCGACGGCCTTCGCGCCGTTCTCGCAGAATTCGGCGGTCTTTCGGTGACCCTGCGATTCGGGCCAGGCGCAACCGGGGCAGTCGGTGCCGTCGCGCTGGTTGAGCCGGAGCAGGGCCCGGGTGGTGCGGCCGATCCCGGCCTGGGCGACGCCGCGCTCCAGCGCGACGACGACGGCTTCGAGGCCCGCCGCCGAGGTCTTCGGCTTCTTCACGACGAGGGAGTCTTCGTTGATGTCCTGGATCGGCGCCTGACGTGTCATGCCATCCATGATGCTCCTTGTGACTGCGTACCGGCACAACGGCCGCCGCCGCAGGGTCTGAGAACGGCGATGCGTCCTCTCGGGTGATTCCCAGCCCGGGAGGGCGCGCGAACCGGGAAAGTGGCGTTGAATCGACACGGGGTGTTTGTCCCGGCCCACCGGGCCATTCTCGGCCCACCGGCCGACACCAGCCGCGGCATCGCCGGCAGACAGGGAGTTCGACCATGGGAACGCAGAGCACACTGGATTCGCTCCGGAGCGCGGACTCGATCCTCGCCACGATCATGGCCGCCGACGACCTCACCGTTGCAGCGAGCCGGGACGGCGGTAGCCGGGCCGTGCGCCTGCTCGCCGAGGCCGCCGTCGATCCGACTGACCAGGTCACCGCGATCGCCGCGGTGCACGCCCTCGCCCAGGTCTTCGACGAGACGGCGGACGAGGTCCTCGTCTCCCTCCTCGGGCACGAGCAGCTCTTCCTCCGGGAGCACGCGGCCTGGGGGTTCGGCGCCCGCCTGCCCCGCTTCGACGCGGTCGCACCCCTGCTTGGGATGGTCATCGACGGCGGTTTCGCCGGGATGATCGCCCAGCGCACCCTCGAGCAATGGAGCGCGGCCGTCGCGGCCCCTGTCGCCCTCGCCGTCGAGGGCGCCCTGCTGGGCGTCACAGAGCCGGGCGCCCGTGCCCGCCTGGTCGAAACCATCGGCCAGATCTCGGGGCGTGTTCCCGAACGCATGCTGTTCCGCGTCGCCGTCGACCCGGCCGAGGCGACAGAGGTGCGGGCTGCCGCGATCGCCGCGATCGGCGACCGGGGCCTCGCCGATGCCGGGCCCGGCTCCCTCTCGGGCGCCGGCGCGGGTATGGGAACCGGGATCGGAACCGGGATCGGTTCCACCGACACCGGCCTCCGAATCGTCACCGGGCTGGCCGCAGGCAGCGGGGTCCTCGCCGAGGTGGCCAGGCTCGCCGTGATCGACCTGACCGTGCCGCGCTACCCGCGGGCACCGTGGAGCAGTGGAACGACCGTCGCCCAGCTCTTCCTGCACGCCGACATCGACGGCGCGCTGACCAGAGTCGGCGCCGGCGACAACGGCGGCATCGCGACCCTGCTGGTCCGGCTCGGAGACGCGCTCGTCGCCGGCCAGTCCGGCAGCGGTGCCGGGACTGGTGCCGGCGATGTCGGACGGGTGCTGACCCTCTCCCGCGGCGGCTTCGCCTCCGCGCTCGACTGCCTGCCCGAGGTGGCGTCGACCCTGTCCGGCCACGCCTTTGCGACGGTTCCCTTCCTCGGCGAGCCCGTCGCCTCCGCCGATGCCTGGTCCCGCCGGATCGCGACCCAGCGTGGCATCCGCCGGGTGCTCCGCGCCGCGGGGCCGGTCGACGCGATCCACCTGCGGATGGCGGACGTGGGCACCCTCGCCGCTTCGACGGTCGCCAGGGAACTCGACATCCCGGTCATGTTCACCGTCGCGCCGGACCCGCACAGCCTCATCCGCTCGCTCGAGTCCGTCGGTGCCCTCACCCGCGCGACCTTCGGCACGGCCGATGCCGCCGATCACTTCTGGTTCCGCGTCCGGCTCGTGCAGCGCCTCGCAGCGGATGCCGCCCACACGGTGCTCTTCCCCCGGCCCGACCTCGAGCGTGACCTGCGCGAGCTCGTCGGCATCGACGTGACGCAGCACCCGGAACGGCACTCGATCGTCGCCGAGGGCATCGACATCGGCGTGATCGAGGCTTCGCTCGTCGACGCCGGGGCGAGCGAGGGCACGCCGGTCGCGGATGTCGTGGCCGCAGCGTTTGCCGAGCCCGTGGTGGCTGCCCCGCCCGCGTCCGTGGTTCCGGCCCAGATGAGCGTCGAGGGCGCTCTCTCCCTCGGCCAGCTCGACGAGCTCCTCGCAACCCTCCCGCCGGAGCGCCGCGCACTGCCGCTCGCGATCACCGTCGGCCGGCTGCACCGGGTCAAGGGCATGGCGGCCCTCGTCGAAGCCTGGGCGGCCGACCCGGCGCTCCATGCCGCCTGCAACCTCCTGATCGTCGGAGGCGACCTCGAGGATCCCACTCCGGACGAGGCCGGCCAGCTCGACAGGATCCACGCCGCCGTGCCGCGCGGCGACGCGGCCTCTGCGGGGCTGCTGCTTGCCGGGCACCGCTCCAACGACACCGTCGCCCGCTGGCTCGCCGCCACCCGCCTCGGCCGCACCGGTCTCGCCGCGGCGAACGGCGTGTATGTCTGCGCGAGCATGAAGGAGGAATTCGGCATCGCACTGCTCGAGGCGATGGCCGCAGGCCTCACCGTGGTCGCCCCGAACGGCGGGGGACCGGCCACATACGTCGAACAGGGCGTGACCGGGTTCCTGGTCGACACCGGGGACCCGGCCGGCCTCGGCGCCGGGGTGCGCGAGGCCCTCGAACTCGCGGCCGGCCCCTTCGGCCCCGAATTCGCCGAGCGCGCCATGGCCATGGTCTCCGGCTCGTTCACGATCCAGGCGATGGCCGCGACCCTTTCCGGGGTGTACCGCGACGTCGCCGAAGCGCACGAGCGCCTCAGGGCGGATGCCGCGAACGGCTACGGCCGGGGACTGGCTTCAACCTGGACGCTGAGCGCCTCATGACCCTGCTGATCATCAGCCCCGACTACGCCTCGCACCTGTTCCCGCTCGCGACCCTCGGCACAGCCTGGCAGGCCGCCGGGGAACGGGTCGTCGTCGCGAGCGGCCCCGCGACGGCCGGAATCGTCGCCGAGTTCGGCTTCGAACGGGTGAACCTGCAGCTCGGCCGCGGTTCGAACCCCGGCACCATCCGGGCGGAACAGCAGCCGAGCGGTGAGGACGACGCCCTCCGCGGCTTCTTCGCCGCGACCAGGCTCGGCCTCGTGCCGACGCTGCAGTTCCAGGCGGAGGCACGCAGCAACGACCTGCTCTGGAACCCGGTCTTGACCGCCAGGGAGGTGCAGCGCATCGTCGCCGAGGTGCGCCCCGACCAGATCATCGTCGACCACCTGGCCTTCAGCGCCCGACTCGCGCTCGTGAGCGCCGGCATCCGCCACGCCGACGTCGTGCTCGGGCACCCGAGCGCCCTTCCGGTCGGCTCCGAGGTCTATGGCTTCCCGTCCGCCTGGCCCGACGCCTTCGCGCCGGAGCCGGACGACCTCGCCGGGCTTCACAGCACCTGTGAGGCGGTGCGCGACAACTTCACCGCCCAGTGGAACGCCGCCCTGCTCGAACTGGACCCGGCGGCCGAGCCGAGCCGCGACGCCTTCACCGAATCCGGCGACGTGCTGATGCTCAACTATCCGGTCGAACTGCACGCACCGGCCCGGACTGCACTGCTGCCGCAGCACGTCTTCCTCGGCTCCGCGGTGCGCGAGGAGGCCCGCGACGCGGAGGTCGAGGCGTGGCTCGCCGACGCGGTCGCGGCCGGCGACGACCGTCCCCTCGTCTACGTGAGCTTCGGGAGCTTCCTCTCGGTGCGCGGTGACGTGCTCGCCCGGGTGGCGGATGCCCTCCGCGGCCTCTCCGTCAGGGTCGCCCTCGCGACGGGGTCGACGGACCCCGCCGAGCTCGGTCCGGTCCCGGACGCCTGGCTCGTGCGCGGCTTCCTGCCCCAGGTCGCCCTGCTCGGCGCCGCGGACCTCGGAGTCACCCACGGCGGCAACAACAGTGTGACCGAGGCGATGACCGCGGGAGTACCGCTGCTCGTGCTGCCGTTCTCCACCGACCAGTTCGCCGGGGCAGAGGGCGTCGAGACGAGCGGATTCGGGCTCTCGCTCGCGCCCAACACCGCGACGAGCCTCGAGCTCCGCGCCGCAGTCCTCTCGGTGCTCGGGCTTCCGGCCGACGACCGCGCGCGCCTCGACGCCCTCAGCGACTCACTGCGGGGCGGCGCGGGCCCGCGCCGGGCCTACGAGGCGCTGACCGCGCGTGAAGCCCTTCCCGTAGCGATCGCCTAGCGGTCGATCGCGTAGACGAGGGACTCCTGGACCATGCCGAGCCACTCGTAGATGCTGCTGAGCAGTGGGGCCTCGTCGGCGTCGAGGTGCTGTTCGCCGTCGGGGGAGATCTCCAGGCGCTCGGCAAGGGTGAGCCGGAGGTCGGTGAGCGTGCGCAGCCAGGACTGCACGCCGACGTCGTCGAGGGCGATCGGCATCGGCGGAACCTCGAAGCGGTCGTCCAGAAAGGGCAGCGGCGGTTCGTCGGCGATCTCATCGAGGGGTTCCTCGCCGAGGGAGGCGAGCAGCACGCGGGCGTTCGCGAGCTTGCCGTCGAGGAGATCCCCGGAGGTGAACCGGCGGAACTCTGCCGAGGCTTCGGCGTCGTCGGGGTAGGCGTCCGGCAGCAGGCGTGTCAGCGCGGGATCGGCCCTGGTCCCGAGGGCATGGGTCTCGGCGGCGAGCAGGAGCTCGATCAGCTGGCTCGCGGCGAGCCGGAGCAGCCCGAGCTCGACCGATTCGAAGCTCGCGGACACCGTTCCGGCCGGGTCACGGGTGAAGAGCATCAGGAGTCCTCGCGCGAGAGCGTTGCCCAGAGCCCGAAGCCGTGCATCGCCTCGACGTGGCGCTCCATCGACTCCCGGTTCCCGGTGGAGACAACGGCCTTGCCGGAGTTGTGCACCCGCAGCATCAGGCGTTCGGCCTCCTCGGGGGCGACCCCGAAATAGCTGCGGAACACGTAGGACACATAGGACATCAGGTTGACCGGGTCGTCCCACACGATGGTGACCCAGGGGCGGTCGAGGGAGACGGCTTCACGCAGGTCCGATTTTTCAGAAGTCTTCGGCACCGGTCAAGCCTCACACGCCGGGGGCCATTCCCGCCACCGAGACCGGAAACTCATGCACCCGCTCTGCCGCGAGTCGGCGGCCAGGCCCGTGATCAAGGTGAACAGGGCGAGCAGCGGCCCAGAACGGACAGGTTGCTCGCGCCGGCGAGGGCCATCCCGAGGATGACGCCGTTCCCCGCCATGTTGCCGGTGAACACCTTGTCGAGGCCGAGGTGCCCGACGGCATCCGCCAGGCCGGTGGAGAACGCCAGCGCAAGCATGAGGCCGAGGTGCAGGTTCGCGCGATTGCGGCGGAGCTTCTCGAGCACGGGTGATCCTTCGGGACGGGGACTGTTGCAATTGTTTCCTGGAGGTAAAACTCATGTCGATCGTGTCAACAGTGACCTGAAACGTACCGGCTGGTCGAATGGCACGCAAACGGGAGATAGCCTCGATCGCGAGGCACCAATAGTGTGAAGCACCACGTTCCTGTTTCCGTGTTCCTGGAAGGCGCTCCCATGTCGCACGTCGTATTGCAGCCCGGCATGGGGAGCATCGCGCCCGGGCACTACCTTCCGGCCACCCCCCAGACCGTGCTGTGGGGACGCCTGCCCTGTGCAGCGGATGCCGCAGTGCTCTCGATCGGATCCGGTGACACAGTCACGATCGACACTCTCAGCCACGAGGGACTGCTCGAGGACCAGGGTCGTGACCCGCTCGCCTTCTTCGGCGGCCACGGCGTCGCAGCGGGCGATGTGCTCACGGACGCCGTCGCGCTCGCCGCAAGCCACTACCCGCGGGATGCGGAGGCGGACGGCCCGCACGTCGTGACCGGGCCGATCGAGGTGCGCGGGGCGGTGCCGGGCGACCTGCTCCGGATGACCCTGCTCGAGGCGACTCCCCGGGTGCTGTACGGCGTCATCTCGAGTCGCCACGGTCGCGGGGCGCTCCCCGGCGAGTACCCCGTGGGACAGGGAACGGTCTCCGTGTTCACCGAGGTCGACACCGATCCCGGTTTCGGGACGGAAGCCGGGCCGCTCTCCGGCACCCTCCCGCTCGTTCCCGGTGGCGACCGGGTCGTGCGGTTCCCGCTCGACCCGTTTCTCGGCATCATGGGCGTCGGCGTCGCGGGAGACACCCGGCCGCACTCCGTCCCGCCCGGCGCGCACGGCGGCAACCTCGACATCAGCCTGCTCACCGTCGGCAGCGCGCTCTACCTGCCCGTGCAGGTGCCGGGCGCGCTCGCCTACGTCGGCGACCCGCACTTCGCCCAGGGCGATGGCGAGGTGGCGCTGACCGCACTCGAGGCCAGCCTGCGGGTGCGCATCCGCTTCGACGTCATTCCGGCGGTCGAGGCGGCGGCACTTTTCGGCGAACTGACCGGGCCGCTCGCCGAGACGGGCGAGTTCCTCGTGCCGACCGGGCTCGACCCCGACCTCGACGAAGCGATGCGGGCCTGTGTGCGCGCCGCGATCGCCCTGCTCGGGGCGCGGTACGGTATGGACCCGACCCTGGCGTACGCCTACCTGAGCGCGGCGACCGACTTCAACATCTCCCAGGTCGTCGACCGTGTCACGGGCGTGCACGCCCGTATCCGGACGGCGGACTTCGGTGCCTGAGCGCACCCTCGCACCCCACCTCGTGCCGACCTCGGTCACGGGCGAGCTGCCGGCCGGCCTGCTCAGCGCATTCGAGGACTACGAGGCCGCGCTCGCCGCCAATGACCTCGGGGCCCTCGCCGGGTTCTTCCTGCCCGGATCAGACACGCTCCGCGGCGACGCGGCCGGCCTGCTCGTCGGGAGCGATGCGATCGCCGGATTCCGCGCCGGCCGTCCCGGTGTCGTGCGGCGCAGCATCCGCTCGCTGCACGTGCGTGCCATCGGGACGGACCACGCCCTGATCGTCTCGGAGAACGCGCCATTCGCCGGCGGGGCAGGCCTCGTGACGCAGCTCTGGAACCGGACAGCGGCGGGCTGGCGGATCGAGGCCGCGCAGGTCGCAGCGTCCGCTCCCGCGATCGACCGCAGCATCTGGCGGGTGGCCGGCACGCCGCTCGTCGCCGGCGAGGCCGGCGGGACCCTCGAGGGCGTTCGGGTCGCGGTCAAGGACCTCTTCGACGTGGCCGGGTTCGCGGTCGGTGCCGGGAACCCGGCCTACCTCGAGAGCGCGACACCCGCGACCGCGAGCGCGCCGTCGCTGACCGCGCTTCTCCGGGCAGGGGCCAGCGTGATCGGCATCGCGCAGACCGACGAGTTCGCGTACAGCATCGCCGGGGCCAACGTGCACTCGGGCACGCCCCCGAATCCGCGCGTTCCCGGCGGGCTGCCTGGCGGCTCGTCGAGCGGGCCGGCCGCCGCCGTCGCCCTCGGCCAGGCCGACCTCGCCCTCGCCACCGACACCGCAGGGTCGATCCGGGTGCCGGCCTCGTACCAGGGGCTCTGGGGGCTGCGCACGAGCCATGGTGCCGTCAGCCGCGACGGGGTGCTGCCGCTCGCGCCCTCATTCGACGCGGTCGGCTGGCTCGCGAGGGGCCCGGAACTGCTCAGGACCGCCGCAGCGGCCTCGCTCGACACCGACCGGCAGCTGCCGGTGCCCGCCCGGTTCGCCGTGTGCGCCATGACCGTCTTCGCCGCGGACGAGGGCGTCCAGGCCGCGTTCGTCGACGCGGTCGACCGCCTCGAGAGGAGCGGACACCTGTCCGCGGTCGAGATCATCTCCCTCGACCCGCTCGCCGACCTGTTCGAGACCTTCCGCACCGTGCAGGCGGCCGAGGCCTGGCGGGCCCACGGCGACTGGGTCGACGCCCACCCCGGGACGCTCGGCCCCGACGTGCGCTCCCGTTTCGCGTTCGCCTCCCTCATCGACGAGGACGAAGCCGCCGGGCACCGGATCGACCTCGCCGAGGCCAGGGAACGGCTCGACGCGGCCCTCGACGGGCGGATCCTGCTGCTGCCCTCCGCCTCGTCGACCGCGCCGGCCCGCACCGCGTCAGGGGCCAGGATCGAAGCGATCCGAACTGCGACACTCTCACTGACCTGCCTCGCCGCGATCGGCGGATACCCCGCCGTGTCCCTTCCCGGCCTCTCCGTCAAAGGGGCGCCGCTCGGGCTCAGCCTCGTCGGGCCGCGGCACAGCGACCTCGCGCTGCTCGACCATGCCGCAGGCCTCGCTCAGGGGCTGGCCGCCGGACTCGCGGCGGATGTCGGGACCGGCCAGGCGGGGATCGTGGGTAACACCGTGGAAACGCTCCATGCCTAAGCTGATGATGTGACGTATTCGCTGCAGTCGACAACCGTTCCGAGCCTTCCGATCAACCCGCCGCAGCGCCTGCTGATGGGGCCCGGGCCGATCAACGCGGATCCCCGGGTGCTGCGCGCCATGTCCGCGCAGCTCGTGGGCCAGTACGACCCGGCGATGACGGGGTACATGACCGAAACGATGGGTCTGTACCGCGACGTATTCCGCACCGGCAATGAACAGACCCTCGTGATCGACGGTACCGCGCGCGCCGGGATCGAGGCCGCCCTCGTCTCGCTGATCCAGCCGGGCGACCGGGTGCTCGTTCCCATCTTCGGGCGCTTCGGGCACCTGCTCCGCGAGATCGCCGAACGCGTCGGCGCCGAGGTGCACGTTCGCGAGGTACGGTGGGGCACCGTATTCACGCCCGCCGCGATCGAACGGGCGATCATCGAGACCCGGCCGGCGCTGCTCGCGATCGTGCACGGCGACACCTCGACGACCCTCGCCCAGCCGCTCGATGAGCTCGGCGACATCTGCGCCAGGCACGGCGTGCTTTTCTACACCGACGCGACGGCCTCGCTCGGCGGCAACACCTTCGAAGCGGATGCCTGGGGCCTCGACGCCGTGACCGCCGGCCTGCAGAAGTGCCTCGCCGGGCCATCAGGTTCTGCGCCGGCCACGTTCTCGGACCGCGCAGTCGACGTGATCGAATCCCGCCGGAGCATCGAGGCCGGCATCCGGGAACCCGGGGACGCGGTGCTGTCCAACCGGATCCGCTCCAACTACTTCGACCTCGCGATGCTCTTCGATTACTGGGGTCCCCGCCGGCTCAACCACCACACCGAGGCGACGACCGCCCTTTACGGCGCCCGGGAGTGCGCGCGCCTCCTGGTCGAGGAGGGTCTGGCGGACGCCGTCGCCCGGCACCGGCTGCACGGCTCGGCGATGCTCGCGGGAGTGCACGGGCTGGGTCTTTCCGTCTTCGGCGACCCGGCCCACCGGATGAACAACGTCGTCGCGGTCGAGATTCCCGACGTCGTCAACGGTGACGCGGTGCGCGGCTCCCTACTCGAGGACTTCGGTATCGAGATCGGTACTTCCTTCGGCCCGCTGCACGGCAAGGTCTGGCGAATCGGCGTGATGGGTTACAACGCCCGCAAGGACACCGTGCTGACCACTCTCGCGGCGCTCGAGCAGGTGCTCCGGCGCGCGGGGGCATCCGTCACGGGCGGCGGGGGAGTCGGCGCGGCCTGGGACCTGTACGCCGACGCCGACCGCGCCGGTGTCGACGACTCCGAGGCTGCCGCCGACGCAGCTGCGGTGCTCTCGTGACGACTGCGGTGCCGACGGTGTCGGATGCCGACGCGGCCGTGATCCTCGCCCGGTGCGAGGAGCTCGCCCGGCACTCGTCCCTCACCGACGGGATCGAGCGGACCTACCTCTCCGCGGAGCACGCCGCCGTCAACTACCGGGTGGCCGGCTGGATGGCCGCTGCCGGACTCACCACCTGGCAGGATGCCGCGGGCAACCAGTGCGCACGGCTCTCCGGCCGCACCCGCGGGCTTCCGGCCCTGATGCTCGGCTCCCACCTCGACACCGTGCGCGCGGCGGGCCGCTACGACGGCATCCTCGGCGTGCTCGTGGCCATCACGGTCGCCGGGCGGATCGCCGCCTCTGGCCGTCCGCTGCCGTTCGCCCTCGAGATCGCCGCATTCGGCGACGAGGAGGGCACCCGCTTCGGCACGACCCTGCTCGGCAGCCGGGCCGTCGCCGGCACGTGGCTCGAGTCCTGGTGGGACCTGCGCGACGCGAGCGGCACGAGCCTCCGCGAGGCGTTCGCCGCCTTCGGGCTCGACCCCGCCAAGGTCGGCGACGCCGCCCGCGCGCCGCAGGAACTCGTCGGCTACCTCGAGGCCCACATCGAGCAGGGGCCCGTGCTCGAGGAGGAGAACCGCGCCCTCGGCGTCGTGACCGGGATCGCAGGGGCCCGTCGCTTCCTGTTGACGGTCACCGGGTCCGCCGGTCACTCCGGGACCCCGTGGCCCCGCCGCCGCGACGCCCTCGCCGGGGCTGCGGAGGGCATCACCACGATCGAACGTATCGCCCGCGCCGAGGGCCTCACCGCGACCGTCGGCCACCTGAGGGTGTTTCCCGACGCCGTCAACGTCATCCCGGGGAAGGTCGAGTTCAGCCTCGACCTGCGTGCGCCGGACGACGCCGACCGTGACCGGGGCTGGACCCTGATCGAGGCCGCCCTCACCGCCATCTGCGCCACGCGCGCGCTCCACCTCGACAGCAACCAGGTTCACGAGGCGGCCGCCGTGGCCTGCTCGCCGCGGTTGCGTGCGGCGATTGCGGCGGGCATCCGCTCGACCGAAGCGGGCGCGGAGTCCCCGGCCGAGCCTGCCCCGCGCGAGCTGCCCTCGATCGCCGGTCACGACGCGATGGCGATCGCCGCGATCACCGACGTCGGCATGCTCTTCGTGCGCTGTGCCGGCGGGATCAGCCACCACCCGGACGAGTCGGTCACCGCGGCCGACGTCGCCCTCGCCGTTGACGCCCTCGAGGCCGCCGTCCGAGCCCTCGCCGCAGACTACCCGGCCCGGTAGGCACCCTCACCGCCGTTACGCCTCTGGCACGCCGGGGAGGGTGTCGACGTCGGCGCCCGTCGTGAGGTCTCCGCACTCGACCGGGACCACGCCGTGGGCGAGCAGATAGGGCCGCGCCCCGGTGTCGCCCGTGAGCTGCGCCCGCAGCGGTTCCCAGTGCGCGCGCCCGATCAGCACCGGATGCCCCGGCCGGCCGTCGAAAACCGCCTGCCTCAGGCTATCCAGGGTGATGCCCGCGTCAGCGGCGAGCACCCGCGCCACCGTCGCGGCGTCGAGGTCGGGGACGTCCACGGGAACGACCACGACGGCGCCCAAGACTCCGGCGATACCGAGGGCCGTGTCGATCCCCGCATGCAGCGAGGCCGACAGTCCTTCTGCCCAGTCGGCGGCATGCACGACGAGCGTCGCACGGTCGGGGCCGGCAACCGCAGGGGCCGCCACGTCGATCAGACCCGCCTCTGCAAGCAGCGCGGCGGCCGCGGCACCCTCGGCTCCGAGCACGACGATGACGGGTGAGCAACCCGCCGCGAGGAGCACGCCGACCGTCCGTACGAGCCACGGCACACCGTCGGCCCCGCGCACAAGCGCCTTCGGTTGCCCGAACCGGGAACCGGCCCCCGCTGCCAGCACAAGCCCCGCGACCGGGGCTTTCCCGGCATCCGCCCGGGCGCGCGCTGCGTCTGCATTCACCATGCCCGCCATCGTATGCGCTGTCGTCACGGGCACTCTAGGCTGGACCAGGACGAGGAGAACTGCCATGAAGAGGATGTCGACACCTGAGCTTCGCGAGGCGCTCCTGACCTGCCTGGCCGTACCCCGCTGGGTCGACGAGGTCGCGTCGCAGTCACCGTTCGATTCGGCAGCCGCCCTGCTCGCCGCCGCCCGCACGGCCGCGACACCGCTCAGCCGCAGCGAGATCGACGAAGCGCTGTCCGCGCACCCGCGGATCGGCGAGACCCCGCGGGGAGACTCGCGGGCCGCGCGGTTCTCCCGCAGCGAGCAGTCATCCGCCGACGCCGCAGACTCCACCCTCGCCGCGGCCGTCGCCGAGGGCAACCGGGCGTACGAGGAGCGGTTCGGCCGGGTCTTCCTGATCCGCGCAGCCGGCCGGTCGCGCACCGAGATCCTCGCCGAACTGCACCGGCGCCTCGCGCTCGACGACGCCGCCGAGTTGAAGATCGTCGGCACCGAACTGCGCGACATCGCCCTGCTCCGGCTGGCCACGCTCGCCGGCACCGTCGCAGAACGCCTCGCCGCCGAGCGGGCCGCCGTGGCCGGGGCCGGCGGCACCACGACCACTCCGGTGACCGCTTCCGCCGCCGCGACCGACGCCCCGACCGCGACTCCCCGAAGCCGAATCACGACCCACGTGCTTGACGCCGTGTCCGGCCGGCCCGCCGCCGGGGTTCCCGTCGAGCTCGAGCAGAAGCTCGAGACCGGCTGGCACGTGCTCGCGAACGCCGGCACGGATGCCGACGGCCGGGTCTCCGTGCTCGGCCCGGTCGATCTCTCCTCGGGTCGGTACCGCCTCACCTTCGACACCGGGCGCTACTTTGCCGGAACCGGCCAGCCGACCCTGTACCCCGAGGTCTCGGTGACCATCGACCTCACCGACCCGGCCGCGCACTATCACGTGCCGCTGTTGCTCAGCCCCTTCGCGTACTCGACGTACCGCGGCAGCTGACCCGAGCGGCTGACCGAGGCGTCTGCCCGCCCCTGACCGGCACCGCGACTGTGCCGATGCGGACAACTGGTGCCGGCGCACGGGCAACAGTTGTCGTTACCGGCAACCGGTGCCGGCGAGTGGGCGGGCCGCGCTACTCGGGGGCCTGCACGCGGCGGCCACGCACGAACACTCCCGTGATCGCGGGCTGGCGGAGCGCGAGCAGCAGGGCGAAGAGGGTCTGGTCCGTGGCCATCCGCTCGTCGTCTGCCCGGATGCCACGGTTCAGGACGGTCGCAAGCGGTTCCCAGGGGTCCGGTTCGATGAGCAGGAAGTCGGCGTCCTTGCCCACGTCGAAGTTCCCGAACCTGGCTTCCATGTCGAGGGCGCGGGCGCCGGCGAGGGTGCCGGTGAAGAGCAGCGCGGCCGGGTCGAGCGAGAGACCGGCGTCGCCCGGCTCCGACAGGTGCACCTTGAAGCAGTCGTTGAGCACCCGCGAGATCAGCCACTCGTCGCCGGCGCCGATGTCCGAGCCGATCGCGACGTTCACGCCGAACGAGGTCGTACGCAGCCACGGCATCGTGCCAGAACCGAGGAACTGCTGCGAGGTCGGGCAGTGCGCCACCGAGGTGCCGGTCTCCGCGAGTCTGGCGAGCTCGGCATCCTCGCAGTGCACGGCGTGGGCGAGGATGCTGCGCCGACCGAGCAGGCTCGACCCGCCCCGCTTGGACCCCGGCAGGAAGAGCCCGTCGTAGGTGTCGAGATAGGTGTCGACCCCGTACACCGCCTTCACGGCGTCGATCTCGCCGGTGCCAGGCCTGTTGTTCTCGTTGAGGTGCGAGTGGAAGTACACCCCGCGCTCGCGCGCGTCGTCGTAGAGCTCGCCGAGGCCGGCGAGGGTCGTCGGGGTCACCGAGAGGCTGAACCGGGGCACGACCGCGACCTGCAGCAGCGCCGTCGCGGGGTCCCCGGTGTCGACGGCGTGCCAGCGATCGATCTCTGCCCCGATCAGGTCGAGGGCCTCGGCCTCCCCGGTCAGGAGCGCGCCGGCAGGGCCCGACCCGACGGTCTGCACCCCGCGCCCGCTGACCAGGCGGAGCCCGGCGGCCTGGCTCTCGGCGAAGAGTGCATCCTGGGCGTGCGGGAACGCCGACCCGAAGACGAGGGCGCTCGTGGTGCCTGCCGCGACCCGGCGCCGGGTGAAGTCCCGGGCGATGCGCGCCGCGAACTCGGGGTCGCGCAGCCGGGTCTCGGCGGGGAACACGCAGTTGTCGAGCCATTCGAGCAGCTGGCCGCCGCCGTAGGCATCGGTCGAGTACGTCTGCGGGTAGTGCAGGTGGGTGTCGACGAAGCCGGGCAGGATGAACCCGCCGCGGTTGTCGGTCACCGGGTGGTCGCGGAACGCGGCCGGCAGAGCGGCGAACGGCCCGACCCAGGCGATTCTGCCGTCCGCACCGGTGACGAGGGCGCCGTCGGGCAGGGAGACGAGGTGCTCCCGGGCGTCGGCGACCACCGGGGATCCCTCGATGTGGAAGACGTGGCCGCGATAGACCTGGGCGGTCGGCGTGGGAACGGCCGACGGATCGGGGGAGGCCGCAGACGCCGGCGCGGGGGTGCTCATCACAGCCATCGTACGGGCGGACCCGCAACGAAAATGACCACCTAGACGAGCCCCGTGTACGAGTCCCAGGCGGGACCGGCGTCCGCGGCGTCGTCGTGAAGCACGGTCGCCTGGATCAGCCCATATGGGCGGTCGGCCGCGTGGTACACCTCGTTGTCGTTGGCCACGCCGAAGGGGGAGAGGTCGTAGAGGAAGTGGTGCTTGTTCGGGGCGGACAGGCGCACCTCGGCGACCACGGGAAAGGCCTCGAGCACGGCCCGGCCCATCTCGTAGAGGGTCTGCTGCAGGGCCAGGGAGTGCACGGTCGCGAACTGGCTGACGAGCACCTGCTTGATACCGGCGTAGGTGGCCTCCCAGTCGACATCCGTCGTCGAAAAACGCCAGCCGGCCGTGAGCGAGGTCGCCATCACCCGGTCGGAGGTCGGCTGCAGGAGCGTGTACGGATCCTGCATGAAGCCGGCGAACTCGGAGCCCGTCGACTTGAGGATCACGAGGTCCTTGAGCCCGCCGATTACCCAGGTGCGCCGGTCAGCGCCCCTGCCTTCGACCGTGATCGCCGCCGTGCGCACCTCCTGGCCGCGCCGCACCCAGGTGTGGTCGTGTTCGCTGCCGTCGATGAGCACCCGTTGCCAGGCGAACTCCTCGATCTCGACCCTGGCGGTGTGCACGGGCTCGACCGTGTCGACGAAGTGGGCGGCGAGGTCGAGGCCGTAGCCCTCGATCGAGAGCAGCCCCTTTTCCTTCGCGAAGGAATATGCGGTCTGCTTCTGGGTGTCGGTCGGCAGCACGCCCCGCTGGTCGCCCGCGAGGTGCGCCCTCGCGAAGTCGCCGCGGAGCGCGGTCGAGACGCTGATGTCGTGGATCTCGTGCCGGGGGGAGTCGCGGTAGATGCGCACAACCCGGTTTTCCGCTTTTCCATACCGGTTGGGTCCGAGGATGATCGACATCGGGTGGTGCTCCTTCTGGTGGGTGGGGAAGGGTGGGGACTCAGGGCGTGGGGGCCGGGCGCGTGGGGGCCGGGCGCGTGGGGGCCGGGCGCGTGGGGGCCGGGCGGCGGAGCAGGGCGCCCCGCGGAGGGTATTCCGGGCGGGCGGATGCCGCGGGCGACATGATCCCGGACGTTCCGCTGTTCTCTCCTTCGTTCCCAACTCCGGTGTCGTGCACGAGCGCGCCGGCGAGCCAGGTGCTGTGCACCCGTCCCACGAGCGTCGCACCGTCAAACGCGCTCACCGGGTTCTTGTGCTGCAGGGCGCCGACGTCGACCGTGAACGACTCCTCCGGCGCGAAGGAGACGAGGTCGGCATCCGCCCCCGGCCGGATGGTCCCCTTGCCGGACAGCCCCGCGAAGCGCGCCGTCGCGGTCGACATCCAGCCGATCACCCGGTCGAGGCCGATCCCGGCCGCGCCGGCGGCCGTCCAGACCGCGGGCAGGCTCAGCTCGAGGCCGGAGATCCCGCCCCAGGCGAGTCCGAAGTCGCCGCCGTGGCCGAGCTTGAGCTCCCGGGTCGCTGGCGAGTGGTCGGAGGCGACGAGGTCGATCGTGCCGTCGAGGAGGCCGGCCCAGAGCAGGTCGCGGTTGGCGGCGTCCCGGATCGGAGGGCAGCATTTGAAGGCCGTCGCTCCGTCGGGGATCTGTTCGGCGGCGAAGGACAGGTAGTGCGGGCAGGTCTCGACCGTGATCGGCAGTCCCTCTGCCCGTGCGGCGCGCAGCTGCGGCAGCGCGGCGGACGCCGAGAGGTGCAGGATGTGCGCGCGCACGCCGGTGCGGCGGACCGCGTCGATCACGCGGTCGATCGCGCTCGCTTCGGCCCGGGGCGGGCGGCTCGCGAGAAAGCCGGCGTATGAGCGCCCGTTGGCCGGCGGGGCGGCGTCGAGTTCGGCGGGGTCTTCGGCGTGCACGAGCAGCAGGCCGCCGAATGCGGCGATCTCGGCTGCGGCCGTGAGGAGTTCCGCGGAGGACAGAGCGGGGAACTCGTCGACGCCGGAGGGGGAGAGGAAGGCCTTGAACCCGAACACGCCGGCTGAGTGCAGCTCGCGCAGGGTGCCGAGGTTGCCGGGGACCGCCCCGCCCCAGAAGCCGACGTTGACGCTCGCCTGCGGGCCGGCGGCCGCACGCTTGAGGTCGAGGCCGCTGACCGTCGTCGTCGGCGGGATGCTGTTCAGCGGCATGTCGATCACCGTTGTGACCCCGCCGGCCGCGGCGGCGCGAGTGGCGCTCGCGAAGCCCTCCCAGTCCGTGCGACCTGGCTCGTTGACGTGCACGTGGGTGTCGACGAGACCGGGCAGCAGCACGCGCCCGCTCGGCAGGCGGATGTCCGTGGCCGCGCCGGCGGAGAGGCCGGACTCAGCTATCGGCCGAGTGTCGACAGGTTCGTCGATCGGCAGGATCGCGGTGACGATCCCGCCCGCGATCGTCACCGCCCCGCGCACAAAGCCGGCAGGGGTGAGCACGGCGTCCGCCCGGATGACCCGGTCGACTCGTTCGCGCATCGGTCCTCCTGCCTGCTGGAATCCAAGGCCGTGAGGCGGCCAGATGGTCTAGCAAACACCCTGGTGAGGACCGCGGGGTGCCAATCGGGACTCTTGAAACGCGATCGTCACACGCCGGACGGTTGTCCGTAATACGAGCCCCGCCGCGCCTCCCGGGCAGGGCGCGGCGGGACCGGTTTCGCGGGCCGGACCGCACTCCGGTCCCGGCTAGGCCGGGTTCGCCGCGAGGAAGGCGTCGATCTCGGAGAGGTACCCCTGCCGGTCGGCGTCGGACAACCAGCTCGCCTCGAAGGAGTTCCGGGCCAGCTGGACGAGCTCGTCCCTGCCGATGCCGGCCTGCCGGGCGAATGCCGTATAGGTGTCGGCGACGTAGGCCCCGAAGTATGCGGGGTCGTCGGAGTTGAAGGTGACGAGCACGCCGAGGCCGAGCAGCTCGACGATCTCCCGCGCCTTCATGTCCGAGGTAACGAAACTGTTCGAGACCGGGCAGCAGGTCAGGCCGATCCGGCGTTCCCGGACGAGGGCGACGAGCGCCGGGTCCTCGAGGATGTTCGTGCCGTGGTCGATCCGGTCGACCCTGACCTCGCCGAGCACCTGGCGGATATTCTCGATGCTGCCGACCTGGTCGATGTCGCAGTGCATCGTGAGCCTGAGGCCGGCCTCGCGGGCGAGCCGGAACACCTCGGCGAACTTCGCCGGGGGATTGCCGCGCTCGTCGGAGTCGAGCCCGACGCCGACGATCAGGTCGCGGTAGGGCAGGGCGGCAAGCAGGGTCTCCTTTGCACTCTCGGCGGATGCGTCACGCAGGAAACAGAGGATCAGCTCGGCGGAGAGACCGTAACCGGCCGCATCCGCTGCAGCACGGTGCAGTCCTGTGATCACGGTCTCGAAGGGCACGCCGCGCGTTGTGTGCGCCTGCGGGTCGAAGAAGGCCTCGACGTGGCGGACCCCGTCGGCGGCGGCGCGACGGAAGTACGCGGTGGCGATGTCGTAGAAGTCCTGCTCGCTGATCAGCACGTTCATCGCGGGGTAGTACACCGCGAGGAAGCTGGCGAGGGAGTCGAAGGCATAGCTCGCGCGCACCTCCTCGACCGTCGACTGGCCGATATCGATCCCGTTGCGGGTGGCGAGGGCGAGTTTGAGGTCGGGTTCGAGGGTGCCTTCGAGGTGCACATGCAGCTCTGCTTTGGGCAATCCGGACACAAACGCGGCAGTAGGCTCACTAACGGACGGCATTGGGGCTCCTTTTCGGGCGGACGCCGTGACCGTATCACGCGGCAGATGCACTTTTCCTCCCGCAACGGGTACCCAGCATGCTGCAACACGACGGAAACACTGTCGAGGTCGCAGCGTCATCTGCGGGGCGTAAATTCAGGGAACCCGCACGTGTGCCGCACGGCATCACACAGCAGCCGACTTCCCTGACGGCACCCCCAACGGCACCCCACGAGCATCATCGAGAGGAACAGCTTCATGACCCGGACCCAAGGTTTAACAGCACACCGTTCACCGGCGGGGCGTCCCGCCCGTCGCATCCTGCAGGGAATCGCCGCTGCGGCAGCCGTGACCATCGCGCTCACCTCCTGCGCGACGAGTTCCACGCCGGCAGCCTCGGCTTCCGGTGCGCCCGCATCCCTGGGCACCGCAAGCATCCAGCTGTCCTGGATCAAGAACACCGAGTTCATGGGTGAGTTCCTCGCCGACTCCAACGGCGACTTCACCAAGGCCGGCTTCGATTCCGTCGACCTCATCGCCGGCCCGGCATCCGCTGAAGCCGGCGTCATCTCCGGCACCGTCGACCTCGGTATCGGCAACGCGATCTCCACCGGAACCGTCATCGCGAACGAAGGCGCCCCGATCAAGATCATCGGCGCCACGTACCAGAAGAACCCGTTCTCGATCCTCTCGCTCGCCAAGGTGGGCAACATCAAGACCCTCGCCGACCTCAAGGGCAAGAAGATCGGCGTGCAGGGGAGCAACCAGAGCCTCTGGGACGCGTTCCTCAAGGTCAACAACATCGACCCGACCTCCCTGACCACCGTCCCCGTCGAGTACGACCCGACCCCGCTCTTCAACGGCGAGGTCGACGGCTGGTTCTCCTACCTCACCAACGAGGGCATCGACGCAGACCTCAAGGGCCTCGGCCCGGTCAACCTGCCGCTCGCCGACAACGGACTTCCGTTCGTCGCGGAGACCTTCACGGCCTCCGACAAGGCGATCTCGGGCGACCGTGCGAAGCTCAAGGGCCTCCTGATCGCCGAGATCAAGGGCTGGGCCGCCGCCATCAAGGACCCGGCCGCCGCTGCCAAGCTCACGATCGACAAATACGGGGCAGACCTCGGCCTCACGATCGAGAAGGAGACGAAGCAGGCCACGATCCAGTCGAGCGACCTCATCGTCAGCGACGACACCGTCAAGAACGGCCTCTTCACCATCAGCGATAAGCTGCAGCAGGAGAGCATCAAGACGCTCGCTGCCGCCGGTGTCACCATCACGGCCGACAAGCTCTTCGACATGAGCCTGCTGTCCGAGGTCTACGCGGAGAACCCTGACCTGGTCAACTACGCCAAGTAGGCGGTTCCTCTTCAAGCACGACAGCACCACCAGCAGTACGCAGGCACACCGAAACGAGGCCGCCCCGAAAGCGGCCGACGACGCCCAGTAAAGGAACACACCCTGTGAGTACGACCGATGCCGGTGTCCAGAGCAACGCTCTGGGCACCGGCCTCCACATTTCCGGGCTCCACAAGGTCTTCACCGTGGGCCGGAAGGAAGTCTCCGCGCTCGAGGACGCGACCCTGCACACGGACAAGGGCAGTTTCCTGTCGCTGCTCGGCCCGTCCGGCTGCGGGAAGTCCACGATCCTGCGCATCCTCGCCGGCCTCGAGGAGCCCACGAGCGGCACCGCGAAGGTCGACGGAAAGACGCCGGCCGAGCTGCGTAGCGGCCACGAACTCGGCATCGCCTTCCAGGACGCCGCACTGCTGCCCTGGCGCAGCGTGCGCGGCAACATCAAGCTTCCCTTCGAGGTTGCACGGATGCCCGTCGACGAGGACTACGTCTCCGAACTGATCGACCTGGTCGGCCTCAAGGCCTTCGAACACGCCAAGCCCGCGCAGCTCTCCGGCGGAATGCGACAGCGGGTGTCCATCGCCCGGTCGCTCGTGCTGAAGCCCTCCGTGCTGCTGCTCGACGAACCCTTCGGCGCCCTCGACGACATGACCCGCCAGCGCCTCAACATCGAACTCCTCAGGATCTGGACCGAGAAGCCCGCGACCACGATGATGGTCACGCACGGCATCTCCGAGGCCATCTTCCTCTCGGACCAGGTCGCGGTGATGAGCCCCCGACCCGGCCGCATCAAGGAGGTCATCGACATCGACCTGCCCCGCCCGCGGCATCCGGACATGATGCGCTCCCACGAATTCCACGCCCTGCACGACCGCGCCTCCGAACTGCTCTTCAGCCCCGACGCCCTCTCCGTGGCGGAGACGGACTGATGCGCCGTCTCGCCTCGTTCCGCACGCTCCCGGCCTGGGCGACCGGGCTGATCGGCGTCGTCGTCGTCCTTGTCCTGTGGTGGCTCGGCGCCGCCACGATCTTCCGCGGCATCGGCACCGTACCGGGCGGGGCGATACCGACACCGGGCGCCGTCGTCGCCCAGCTCGTCTCGGACGGGTGGGCCTTCTACCTGTCGCACGTGTCGATCACGGTGGGCGAGGCGATCGTCGGCTTCCTCTGGGGCAATGCGGCCGCGCTCATCCTCGCCGGCCTCGTGCTCGTCGTCCCCCGCATCGAGAAGGTCGCGCTGCAGATCGCGGTCATCACGTACTGCATCCCGATCGTCGCGATCGGCCCGATCGCCTACATCGTGATCGGTGCCCCGCGCGGTGGCGAACTCTCCGGAACCGCGATCTTCCTCGCTGCGATGTCCGTGTTCTTCACGACCGTCGTCGGTTCCCTCGTGGGCCTCAAGGCCGCGACCCCCGCGAGTCTCGACCTCGTCAGTGTCTACGGCGGTGGACGGTTCATGCAGCTCCGTAAGGTGCGGCTGATGGCCGGGCTGCCGAGCGTGCTCTCCGCCCTGCAGATCGCGGCCCCCGCCGCGCTGCTCGGCGCGATCCTCGGCGAGTACCTCGGCGGCGTCGACCGCGGCCTCGGCATCGCGATGCTCGCGGCCGGGTCCGCGGCGAACGTCGACAGGGTCTGGGCGCTCGCGCTCGTCGCCGGACTCCTCGCCGGCCTCGGCTACAGCCTCT
This sequence comes from Cryobacterium sp. GrIS_2_6, assembly GCF_035984545.1. Classification (NCBI taxonomy): domain Bacteria; kingdom Bacillati; phylum Actinomycetota; class Actinomycetes; order Micrococcales; family Microbacteriaceae; genus Cryobacterium; species Cryobacterium sp. GrIS_2_6. The sequence continues at coordinate 1,736,656 of NZ_JAXCHP010000001.1, read as the reverse complement.
TCGGGCTGATCAGCAGGCTCGCGACACCCTGGCTGACGGGACGGAGCTCCTGATGGCCCTCGAAACCATGTCGGCGGCCCGCCCGCCGAGCGCAGCGAAGGTCGCCCGCGGCCTGGGCGCTGTCATCGGGCGCGCCGCCCTCACTGGCCTGATCACCCTCGTCATCGTCCTCGTCGCCTGGCAGGGCCTGATCCTGCTGCTCGGGGTGTCCCCGTTCATCGCAAAGGGACCCCTCGACGTCTGGAACTGGCTGTTCACCGTTCCGAACGCCGCCGTCAACCGCACGACGATCCTGACCAACCTCACCGTCACCCTCGGGGATGCCTTCCTCGGCTTCGTCGCCGGCCTCGTCGTCGCCCTCGTGCTCGCGACCGCGTTCACGCTCTCCCGCGGCATCGAGAGCGCGCTGATGCCGATCGCGCTGCTGTTGCGCTCGGTGCCTCTCGTCGCCCTCGTGCCGGTGATCAGCCTGATCACCGGGCGCGGACCGAGCCTCGTCGTCGTGATGGGCGCGATCGTCGTGCTGTTCCCCGCGCTCGTGAACATCGCGTTCGGGCTGCGGTCGTCGTCGCCGCAGATCAACGACGTCATCGCCGTCTACGGCGGCAACGTCTTCACGGCGCTCCGCAAGGTCGCGCTGCCGAGCTCGCTGCCGTCGTTCTTCGCGGCCGTCAAGATCTCGATCCCCGGCGCGATCACCGGCGCGCTCCTCGCCGAATGGCTCTCGACCGGGCAGGGCCTCGGCCACGGTATCGTGATCGCCGTCGCCCAGGTGAAGAACTACGAGGTGTGGGCATCCGTCGTGGCGATCACGCTCGTGTCGATCGTGCTGTACGGCGTCGCGCAGCTCGTGGAGAACCTCGTGCTGCGCCGGATGGGAATGGAGAGCAGCACCGGGGCCTAGGCCGGCTCGAACACCCGCGCTCGGCGGTTGCGACAGCCGTAGTGGGCGCACCGGCGCGGGACTACTGTTCCTGGCATGAAGACGTCACAGAACCGCAAGCCGATGGGCAGTCTGAAGACTCCGACCCCGGTGCAGAAGGCACTGGCCGCCCAGCTCGGGCATCCGAGCGGGTGGCGAGGGCGGCTGGTGGGGCGGATGCTCAACCGACGCAACCGCGGAATCATCCGCGCCGCCGTGAACGCACTCGAGGCCACGCCGGGTACCCGGCTCGCCGATGTCGGTTTCGGCGGTGGTGTCGGGATCGAGCTGCTGCTCGACACGGTCGGACCGGACGGGCACGTCGCCGGAGTCGACCAGTCGGAAACGATGGTCGACGCCGCGCATCGGAGGTTCCGCGACGACCTCACCGCCGGTCGGCTGTCGCTGTTCGAGGCGTCGATGGAGTACCTCCCGCTCGCGGATGCGAGCCTCGACGGGGTGATCACCCTCAACACGTTCTACTTCCTGCCTGACCTCGGCCGGGCGGCGGCCGAGTTCGCGCGGGTGCTCCGGCCCGGCGGCCGTCTCGTGGTCGGCGTGTTCGACCCGGCCGCGATGCAGCGGATGCCCGTGGTCGAGCACGGCTTCCGGGTGCGTCCCACGGAGGAGATCACCTCCGCCCTCGAGGCCGCGGGCCTCGTGCAGACCCGGCACCTCCGGGCTGGACGCGGCCCGGACGCGTACCACCTGCTGCTCGTATCGCGCGCCCCCGCGTCCTGACCCGCGTCCGCGTCGGCCGAGGCCGCTCCGCCAAAAGATACCGCGGCATCCGCCGCCGGAGAGCGTGTCCCGAGTGGCGCGCGCCCGGTGCGCCGGTGCGCGCCAGATGATTCCGGTCGCGCGACAATTCCGCCGTTACGCGCCATGCTTGCCTGGCGCGAAGCGGCGCAGGTGGCGCGTGTTTCGGAGGGCGCAGGTGGCACGGGCGCTTGGGGGCCGCGCGAGGGGTACCTTTCCGGTCGAGGGGTACCCGTGCAACGGGCGCCCTCGACCGGAACGGTGACTCTCAGGGGTGCATCAGGCGCCAGATGCGGTCACGGGACATCGGAAGCTCGTACGGGCGGATACCGATCGCGTCACGGACCGCGTTCGCGAGCGCAGGAGCGACGGGGTTGTACGGCGACTCGCTCATCGACTTGGCTCCGTAGGGACCGAGGTCGTCGCTCGTCTCCGCGAAGTACACCTCCGTGACGGGCAGGTCCGCGAGCAGGGGCACGTGGTAGTTGCGCATCACGCTCGTTGTGACGGTGCCCTCGCCGTCGAGCAAGACCTCTTCGTAGAGCGCGGTGCCGATCGCCTGGGCCACGCCGCCCTCGATCTGGCCGCGGCACTGCGCCGGGTTCATCACGACGCCGGCATCCGCGGACTGGATCGACTGCAGGATCCGCACCTCGCCGGTGAGGGTGCTCACGGCGACCCGGAAGGCCTGCACGTTGAAGGCCACGGAACGGACGGCGCCATCCTCGGAGCTCGTGCCTCGCAGACCGAGTCCGGCCGCCGCCGGGCTCGGTCCCGAGGTCGACGCGGGAGCGACGGATGCGTCGCCGGCGGGCGCCGCGGCTGCCGCGCGGTCGGCGAGCTCGGTGAGGGAAACGACGGTGCTGCCGCAACGGAGGCCGTCGGGCTCGAGGAGCCAGGCGTCGGCGGGGGTGCCGGGATGGGCATCCGTCGCTGCCTGCCGGAGCGCGGCCGCGAGTGCGGTCGCCGCACCAAGCACGGCGTTGCCGGCGACGACGATGCCTGCCGAGCCGAAGGCGCCGGTGTCGTAGCCGATCGTGTCGGTGTCGGACTGCAGGATATCGATCCGGTCGGGGCTCGTGCCGAGGGCGGTCGCGGCGAGCTGGGTGTGCACGGTCGTGGTGCCGTTGCCGAACTCGGCGGTCCCGACGCGAACGGCGTAGCGGCCGTCGTCGCCGAGCGTGACGGATGCCTGGGCGAAGTGTCCGCGCGGGGGGATCGTCGCGATCATCGCGGTCGCCATGCCCTCGCCGACCCGCCACTCTGGTCCATCGGGCACGGGCGCGCCGTTGCCGCGGGCGAGCGCCGCTTCGGCGAGGTCGAGGCACTGGTCCAGCCCGTAGCTGCCGAAGATGAGGTCCTCGCCCTCGACGTGGGTGACCACGAGCGGGTCGCCCGGGCGCACGGAGTTGAGCCGGCGCAGGTCGAAGGGGCCGACGCCGAGGTCGCGGGCGAGGTCGTCGAGCGCCGATTCGACAGCGAAGATGACCTGGCCCAGGCCATAGCCGCGGAAGGCGCCGGAGGGGAGGTTGTTCGTGTAGACGCTGCGGGCATCCACTCGCTTGTTGGGCACGGAGTACAGGCTCACCGACTCGGAGCTGCCGTGGTACATCACGCCGGGCCCGTGGTTGCCATAGGCGCCGGTGTCGCTCAGAACGTCGAGGGCGAGCGCCGTGAGGCGGCCGTCGTCGGTCGCGCCGAGGGTGACGCCGACCCGCATCGGATGCCGGGTGGGCGCGACCCGGAACTCGTCGGCGCGGCTGAACTCGTACTGCACCGGGCGCCCGGTCGCGAGAACCGCGAGGGTGACGAGATCCTCGGTGAGGATCTCCTGCTTGCCGCCGAACCCGCCGCCGACGCGGGCGGTGAAGACCCGGACCGCGGCAGGGTCTAGGTCGAAGACGCGGCAGATCTCCCGCTGCACGAGGAAGGGCACCTGGGAGCTCGTCCGCAGGACCAGCCGCTGCTCGGGGGTGCCGGCGTGTTCGAGCCAGCCGATCGTGCCGTGCGTCTCGAGGTGGGTGTGCGCGACCCGCTGGGTCTGCCAGGTTCCGGTGACCAGGTGGGTCGCCTCGGCGAGGCCGGCCTCGAGGTCGCCGTATTCGCCGTGCAGCTCGGCCACGAGGTTGCGGGAGGGGTCGGCGACGCGGCTCGCCGCGGCATCCTTCTCGCCGTGCACGAGGGGGGCGCCGGGCTCCGTCGCGCGCGACGGGTCGAACACGGCGGGGAGAAGGTCGTACTCGACGTCGATCAGGCGACAGGCGGCCTCCGCGATCGCGACGGTGTCCGCGACGACGGCCGCGACCCTTTGGCCGCGGAACCGGAGGACCCGGTCGAAGACGAGGGTGTCGTCGGGGTCGTCGTGGCGGTCCTCGTGCCGGGCCGTCGAGAAGAGGGTCGGGGGGGAGTCGGAGTGGGTGAGCACGGCGTGCACGCCGGGCAGGGACGCAGCTCGCCCGGTGTCGATCGAGCGGATGCTGGCGTGCGCGTGCGGACTCTGCAGTACGCTCACGTGCAGCAGGCCGGGCACCGCGACGTCGAGCGTGTACGGTTCGAGTCCGCTCACGACCCGCTCGCTCGCCGGGGCGTGTGTGGAGGCGCCGACGTAGCCGCGGGTCGGTGTGGGCGCGGTGGCGGTCTGGGCGGCCTGGGGCTCGGCGTGCGGGGCCCCAGCGCCTGGACCGGGTGCCGACGGGGGAGCCGGGCGGGTTCCGGTGCGGACCACGGGACCGAGGCCGTCGGGCGGAAGGGTGCACGGGGCCGAACCGTCTGCCGGGGTGTGCCGTCCGTGGACGGCGTCGTCGATCGCGCGGTACCCCGTGCACCGGCAGATGTTGCCCTTGAGCAGGCGCGGCAGGTCCTCGAGATCCTGCTCGGTGAGCGTGGAGGCGGTCACGACCATGCCCGGGGTGCAGAAGCCGCACTGGAAGCCGGCGTGGTCGACGAAACGCTGCTGCACGGGCGCGAGGTCGCCCGGCGTGCCGAGGCCGGCGGCGGTCGTGATCGCGGTGCCCTCGGCGCGGAATGCCGGGTAGATGCAGGAGTGCACCGGGGTGCCGTCAACGAGCACCGAACACGCGCCGCAGTCGCCGGTGTCGCAGCCCTTCTTCACCTCGAAGTGCTCGAGTTCACGCAGGAAGGTGCGCAGGCACTGCCCGGGCGCTGCCGCGGCGTCGACCCACTGGCCGTTGATCTCGAACCTCACGGGCGGGCCTCGCTTCCGGTCGGGGGAGTCTCTGCCGGTATCGCGGCTGGAATGGTTTCCGGGCCCTCGAGCTGCTGGCGGATCTCCTCGGCGAGCACGGCGCTGACCGCGGCGCGCCAGTCGGCCGCGCCGTGGGCATCCGTGAACCAGGCTTCGATGCCTGCGACGCCGGCACGGAGCGCGGCCGCGGTCGGCAGAGTTGCATAACGCAGCTGCACGGGCCGGAGGGTCGCGGCCGTGACGGTGAGGGTGAAGCGGCCGTCGCGGTCGAGGCGGCCGATGACGACGGCGCCCGAGCGGCCGATGGGGGAAAGCGCGATCTTGCGGAACGCGGTGCGGGCGCGCAGCGACGCCTCCGGGATGTGGATGGAGCGCAGCACGTCCCCGGTGCGCAACACGGTCGTCATGTCGCCGGTGACGAAGTCGGCGGCGGGGAGGCGCTCGTCGCTTCCGTCGCGGCGCCAGATGAGTACCTCGGCGTCGAGGGCCGCGGCGAGGCTCGTCATCGGGCCGGCGGGGAGGGCGGTGGCAAGGTTGCCGCCGACGGTTGCGACGTTCCAGACCTTGAACGAACCGTAGAGGGCGGTGCAGCATTCGAAGAGCAGCGGATGCGCGGTCCAGCCCGGCTCCGCGGGGAGGGCGGCGAGTTGGGCGAGGGTGCACGTTGCGGCAATCTCCAGGCCCTCAGGGGTCACGGCTAGCGCGGGCCAGCCGAACGCCTGCAGGTCGACGAGGCCGGTGAGGTGAACCCGGGGATCGGCGAACAGCTCGGAACCGCCCGCCAGGGGAGCGACCGTTTCGCCGAGTAACCCCAGGTCGGCGCGCTCGCGGGCGGGCGTGATCGTCACAACGGTATTGAGGTCCATTGCTGCTCCAGTCGTCCCGGGCCGAGTATCCAGTCAACCGCATTTTCGGGTCGTCGTCGTCCACGGTATCCGTCCCCATCCGGGGGCGCTCCGCCGCGGGTCGTACGGTGCCCGTCAGTGGTCGCGGCCGTGGAGCTGGTCGATGAGGTGAGGAAGCACCTCGTCGAGCACGGCGAGGCCGTCGCGCACGCCGCCGGTCGAGCCGGGCAGGTTCACCACCACGGTGCGGCCGCGGGCGACGCCGACGTACCCGCGGGAGAGCAGGGCGAGCGGGGTGGATGCCCCGCCCCGGCGGCGGAGTTCCTCCGCGAGTCCCGGGATGAGCCGGTCGAGGTGCGGCAGCGTCTGCTCGGGCGTCTCGTCGTGCGGGCTCACGCCGGTGCCGCCGGTCGTGATCACGAGATCGCAGTACAGAGCGATCGCGGCGCCGAGGGCCTGGCCGACGCGGTCGCCGTCCGGCACGACGTGGAGGGCGTCCACTGTCCAGCCCCTGTCGACGAGCCAGGCGTCGATGACCGGCCCGGTGCGGTCAGGATAGATGCCGGCCGCAGCGCGGGTCGACGCGACGATGATTTGCGCGACGCGCGGCGTCGCATCCGTCGGGGTGTTCGTCGTCATGTCCCCAGTGTGCCGCACGGGAAGCCGATCGAAGCAGAACGGGCAGCGAATCCGTAGATGAGGGAATATAGTGCTTCTTATGTCGCAAATACGGATTCGCGAGGCCGCCGGCTTCCTCGGCGTGAGCGACGACACGGTGCGCCGCTGGATCGACAACGAGGTGCTGCCGGCCACGACGGATGCTGCCGGCCGCATGGTCGTCGACGGCGTCGACCTCGCCCGGCTCGCCACCGAACACGCCGCCGTGCCGACGGACCCGTCCGGCACGGCGAGCTCGGCGCGCAACCGGTTCGTCGGGCTTGTCACGCGGGTCGTGAGCGACCCGGTGATGTCCCAGGTCGAGATGCAGTGCGGGCCGCACCGCGTCGTCTCCCTGATGAGCACAGAGGCCGTGCGGGAACTCGGCCTCGTGCCCGGGTCCGTCGCGGTCGCCGTCGTGAAGGCCACCACCGTGATCGTCGAAATCCCCCAGGAGCATTCGTGAGCACTCGCCGTCACCCCGCTCGACGTTACGTTCTTGCCTCGCTTGGCGTCCTGGCCGCCGCCGCGCTGACGACGGCGTGTGCCGGCCCGGGCGGGGCCGACGCGTCCGCGACCGCGTCCGCCGCGGCATCCGCTGCGTCGACGACTACCGCGAGCCGTGCGCCGGAGACCCTGACCGTCTTCGCGGCGGCCTCCCTCAAGAAGACCTTCACCGAGCTCGCGACCGAGTTCGAGGCCGCGAACCCCGGCGTGTCCGTTGCGCTCAACTTCGCCGGTTCGGCCGACCTCGTCACCCAGATCACCGAGGGCGCCCCCGCCGACGTCTTCGCCTCGGCCGACACGAAGAACATGACCAAGCTCACCGATGCCGGCCTCGTCACGGGCACCCCGACGGTGTTCGCGACCAACACCCTCGAGATCGCCGTTCCGCCGGGCAACCAGGCCCGCGTCGCGAGCTTCGCCGACCTCGCGAACCCCGCCACCAAGGTCGTCATCTGCGCCGCCCAGGTACCCTGCGGCTCCGCGACCGCCACGATCGAGAAGGCGACCGGCGTGACCCTCACCCCGGTCAGCGAAGAGAACGCCGTTACCGACGTGCTCGGCAAGGTGTCCTCCGGTGAAGCGGATGCCGGCCTCGTCTATGTCACGGACGTCGCCGGAGCGGGTGCGAGCGTCGTCGGCATCCCGTTCCCCGAATCCGCCAAGGCCGTGAACTCGTACCCGATCGGCGTCGTCGCCGCGAGCGCCCACGCCGAACTCGGGACCCTGTTCGCGGACTTCGTCACCGGACCCACCGGGCAGAAGGTGCTCGCGGCCGCCGGCTTCGGCGCCCCGTGAGCGTCGCATGACACGGGCCAGCGGGGCGGCGGTCTCTCTCCGCGTCACGGCGCGGGACGATGCCGAGGTGCTCGGTGTGCCGCGCTGGATCGTCGCTGTCGCTGCCGTCGGCGCGCTCTTCATCGTGCTGCCGATCGTCGGGATGACCGCGAGGGTCGACTGGGCGGACTTCGTCGCACTCGTCACCTCGCCATCCGCGATCGCGGCGCTGTTGCTCAGTCTCCGCACGGCCAGCGCGAGCACGGCGCTCTGCCTGCTGCTCGGGGTGCCGATGGCGGTCGTGCTCGCCCGGAGCCGGTTCCGCGGCCAGAGACTCGTGCGGGCGTTCGTGCTGCTGCCGCTTGTGCTTCCTCCCGTCGTCGGCGGGATCGCGCTGCTCTCGACGTTCGGGCGCCGCGGGCTGCTCGGCCAGACCTTCGAGGTGCTCGGAATCCAGATCGCGTTCTCGACGACGGCCGTCGTGCTCGCGCAGGCGTTCGTCGCGCTCCCGTTCCTCGTGCTCAGTGTCGAGGCGACGCTGCGGGCCTCAGGCGCGCGATACGAGGCCGTCGCCGCGACCCTCGGCGCCGCCCCGAACACCGTTTTCTGGCGGGTGACCCTGCCGCTCGTCGTGCCCGGGCTCGTCTCGGGGGCCGTGCTCGCCTTCGCACGGGCGCTCGGCGAGTTCGGTGCGACCCTGACCTTCGCGGGCAGCCTCGAGGGTGTCACCCGCACGCTGCCGCTCGAGATCTATCTGCAGCGCGAGACGGATCCGGATGCCGCCGTCGCGCTCGCGCTGGTCCTCGTCGTGGTCGCGGTCGTGGTCATGGTGGCGACCCACCGACCGCGAGGGCTCTCGTGACCTTCGAGTTCGAGGCGGTCCTCGCGCACCGGAACCTCGATGTGGCCTTCAGCGTGCAACCGGGGGAGACCGTCGCGCTCCTCGGCTCCAATGGGGCAGGGAAGTCGACCGTCGTGCAGATCAGCGCCGGCCTGCTGCGACCCGATTCCGGCCGCGCGAGCCTCACCGGCCACGTCCTCTTCGACCTGCCCGCGGCATCCGCTACACCCGGCGGACGCTCCGGCACCTTCCCCCGCGCAGGCACCTGGACTCCGCCGCATGCCCGCGGCACCGTCCTCCTCGCCCAGGAGCCGCTCCTGTTCCCGCACCTGTCCGTGCGCGACAACGTCGCCTTCGGCCCGCGGAGCGCAGGGGCCCCCCGCGCCAGGGCGCGTGAGCTCGCCGAGGAATGGCTCATCGCCGCGGACGTCGCCGACCTCGCCGACCGCAAGCCCGGCGCCCTCTCGGGCGGCCAGGCGCAGCGGGTCGCCGTCGCTCGCGCCCTCGCCGCGCGGCCGCGCCTCCTGCTGCTCGACGAGCCGATGACCTCCCTCGACGTGGCAGCCGTGCCGGCCCAACGCCTGCTGCTGCACCGGATGCTGTCCAACCGTTCCGTGATCCTGGTCACCCATGATCCCCTCGACGCCCTCGCCCTCGCCGACCGGGTCATCGTGCTCGAGGACGGCCGGATCGTCGAGGCGGGCCCCACCCGCGAGGTCTTCGCGAACCCTCGCGCCGCTTTCACCCGTGCCCTGACCTTCGGCCTCACCTCCGGCACGTCCGAATCACGCGAAGACGGCTTAACCTAGGAGCATGACGCTTTCCGCCCCATCGTTCCGTCGTGCCGCCGCCGTGGCGCTGACCGAGGACGAGGTCGCTCGCATCCGCAACGACTTCCCGATCCTCGAGCAGCGCATCAACGGGCATCCGCTCAACTATCTGGACTCCGGGGCCACCTCGCAGAACCCGATCAGCGTGATGGAAGCCGAGCAGGAGTACTACGAGCAACGCAACGCGGCCGTGCACCGGGGCGCGCACACCCTCGCTTTCGCGGCGACCGAGGTCTTCGAAGGCGCCCGGGAGACCGTGGCCGCCTTCATTGGCGCGCAGCCCGACGAACTCGTCTGGACCTCCAACGCCACCGAGGGCGTCAACCTCGTCGCGTACGCGATCTCCAACGCCTCACTCGGCCTCGGCGGCGCGGATGCTGCCCGGTTCCGCATCGGGGCCGGCGACGAGATCGTCGTGACCGAGATGGAACACCACGCCAACCTCATCCCGTGGCAGCAGCTCGCCCTGCTCACCGGGGCGACCCTGCGCTTCATCCCCGTTCTCGATGACGGCACCCTCGACCTTGCCGCCGCGGCCACAATCGTCGGCCCGCGCACCCGACTGCTCGCGTTCACCCACGCGTCCAACGTCGTCGGCACGATCAACCCCGTGGCCGAGCTCGTCGAGCTCGCCCACCGCTTCGGCGCCCTCGTCCTGCTCGACGCCTGCCAGACAGTGCCGCACCTGACGGTCGACGTCGCCGCGCTCGACGTGGACTTCGCCGTCTTCTCCGGGCACAAGATGCTCGGCCCGACCGGCATCGGAGCGCTCTTCGGCAAGGCGGAGCTGCTCGCCGGGCTGCCGCCGTTCCTGACCGGCGGCTCGATGATCACGACCGTGGACATGGAGCACGCCGAGTTCCTCGCGCCGCCGCAGCGCTTCGAGGCCGGCACCCAGCGCATCTCCCAGGCGATCGCTCTCGCCGCCGCCGTCGATTATCTGACCGAAACCGGCATGGACCGGATCGCCCTCCGTGAGGCCGAACTCGGCCAGCGCCTCGTGACCGGGCTTGCCGAGATCCCCGGCGTGCGGGTGCTCGGCCCGGCCGCCGGCGTCGACCGGATCGGCCTCGCCGCCTTCGACGTCGCCGGGGTACACGCCCACGACGTCGGCCAGTTCCTTGACGAGGCCGGCATCGCCGTGCGGGTCGGCCACCACTGCGCCCAGCCGCTGCACCGCCGCCTCGGTGTCACGGCGTCCACGCGCGCCAGCACCTACCTCTACACGACGACCGACGAGGTCGACCAGTTCCTGGCCGCCATGCACGAGGTCGCCCCCTTCTTTGGAGTGAAGCCATGAGTTCGAGCGAACTGCAACAGCTGTACCAGCAGATCATCCTCGACCACGCCAAGTACCGGCACGGCGCGTCGTCCGAGCCGTTCGGCGTGTTCGACGCCGACGGTGCGCCGGGCCTGCATCTCGCCGAGTCGCACCAGGTGAACACGACCTGCGGCGACGAGATCACGGTTCGCGTCGGCGTTCGCGCCGGCTCTGGTACCGCAGCGGTTGCCGCGGTGATGGATGCCGCCGGCCCTGCTCCCGTGATCGAACAGTTCGTCTGGCGGGGTGACGGCTGCTCGATCTCGATGGCGTCGGCATCCGTGCTCGCGGACACGATGACGGGACTGACCGTCCCCGAGGCAGAGGCGCTCGTCACGACCTTCCGCGAGCTGCTCCGCTCGCGCGGCACGATCGAGCCCGACGAAGAGGTGCTCGGCGACGCCGCGGCCTTCGCCGGGGTGTCCAAGTACCCGGCCAGGGTCAAGTGCGCGATGCTGCCGTGGGTCGCGTTCGAGGCCGCCCTGATGCGGGTCGCCGCGGCATCCGCTACCCCCGCGGCCCCACGCACCTGACCGCGCCCGGCACTGCCGATCGCAGCGGTTGCCCGGCCGATTCTCGCGGATCAGGGGCGTGGATCAGGCGCGGGAGCGCGCGACCAGGCTGAGGACGGCGCTGTCGGCGGCCAGGTTCGGCAGGAGCGCGGCGCCGTCGAGACCGTTCGCCGTGGGAAAGCGGATGTCCGCCGCCGGCCAGACCGCGTGCAGGTCGCGCTCGAAGCGGGTCGCGATCTCGGGTGAGCGCAGCACGCCGCCGAGCCCGCCGATCACGGGTGCGTCGACTTCCGACTGGCCTACCCGTTCGAGTCCCGTGCGCACCGACAGGGCGAGCTCTGCGGACGCAGCGTCGCAGATCGCAGCGGCGACGGCATCCGTTGCCGCGAGGGCGGTGACCGACCGCGACCACGCCGCGATCCGGCTCACCCGGGCGGGGTCGGCCTGCAGCTCGAGGTAGAGGGTTTCGAGGTTCGGGAATTCCGTCTGGACGGCGTCGCGGAGGGCCGTCACTTGTCCGCGCCCGTCGTAGTCGCGCATGACCGCGTCGAGGGCGGCACGTCCGAGCCAATAGCCGCTGCCGGCATCCGCGATCAGGTATCCCCAGCCGTCGACCCGGGCGACGGCGCCCACACCGACCGCCAGAGTGACGACGCCGGTGCCGACGGCGATCACGGCACCGGGGGTGTCGCCGAGGGCGCCCAGGTACGAGGTCACCGAGTCGTGGGCGAGGAAGACGTCCTGCACGCCGAGCCCGTGGGTGAGATGACGGAGCTCCGCGGCGTCGGCGTCGGACTGCGTGAAACCGGAGACGCCTGCGCTCAGGGTACGAATGCCGAGGTCGTCGGAGAGCCCGCTTTCGGTCGCGGCGACGGCCTTGACGACATCGGCGAGCTGGGGCATCAGCGCCCGGTCGGTGCGAATGCCGGCGAAGTCGAACGTGTCGTGGCGTCCGTCGGCCGAGCGAAGCAGGGCGCGGATGCCGGTCTGGCCGGCATCAATGGTGAGGGAGCGGGATACGTCGGTCATCGCGGGGCGTCCTTGGTCGTGGGGGCGAATCGAAACTGCGGTGCGACCAGCGAGGGTGTCGGTGCACAGTTCCTATCATTCCGCGTTGCCGTGCCCAGATAGCAGTCCGCGCACGGCCAGTCCCGGAGAGGGACCCCGCAGAAGGGAGTGCGCGCGAACCCGGGGTCGGCTAGCCTTCTGGTATCGCCGGTCCGACAGCCGGCCTCTGGGGGGAGAATGTTGAATAATCTGACTGGCTGGCACGTGTTGATTCTCGTTGGCGGCTTCGTGGTGATGGCGGCTATCGCTGTGGCCGTCATCGTCATCGCCATCCGGTTGTCGCGGCGGAAATAGCGCGAGGTCAGCAGCCGGGGCCGGACGGGTTGGCCGAGCAGTCCTGGCCGACGAGGACGGTCGAGGCCGTGCTGACGACGACCGCGATCGCGGGCGCGGCGATCGTGAGGGTGCCCTGCACCGGACGCCACGGCTGACCGCCGGCGCGGTACTCCGCCGAGTAGACGACCGAAAGCACCACGGTGTGCCGGCCCGTTGACCTGAAGATATGGCTGGTGGCGGTGTCCGAGAACTCCGGTACGCCGAGGGCGGCCCAGCTCGCACCGCCCGTCGCGGAGTCGATGAGCGTACCGTCGCCGACGTCCCAGTGGAATCGCGTCGGCGTGAAACGGACCTCGGCGGGGAACCCGAGCAGCACGCCCGAGCGCACGTGCACGGATGCCTGGGCCAGGAAATTCGCCGGGAGTCCTGTGATCGCCCAGCCGTTGGGTTCCATGCCCTGGCCGGGTGCGGCCGCCGGGAAATTGACGAGGTCGCTGATGCGGACGACGAGATTCGGGTCGCAGAGCGGGCAGTTGACGGCGAACCCGTCCCGCACGAACGGAAGCCCCACAGTCGGTGTCGGCGTCGAGCCCGGAGTGCCCGAGTTGCTCGCGCTGCCCGCGGCGCCCGCGCCGCCGACCGTCCCCGAAACGCCGCCGCCGGGTCCCGACCCCGAGTCGAAACCCGTCGACAAGTCCACGCCCCCGCCGTTCACGACGCCGGTGACCGGTGGTGGATCCTGACAATCTATGGATGAGGCCTCCCATGCGGCACACAAGCCGACTTTCGTAGGTTGTCCACCGGTGGGACCCTGCACAAACCAGAGTGGAGACAGCGCGATGACCGCTAGCAGAAGTTTGTGCCAAGCCATGATTCAGAGCTCTCGAGGAGAAGGCGCCGGTCCGAGGGATTCCATGCGAAACTGACCTGAAGGGGATAGCGGACAGGGCGATTCGCAGGGATTGTAGTTGTGCCGGAATTATCAACAACATTGGTACTGGAGACATCTAGACAGAGATACGTTGTGACGGTTCCCATTTCCAGATTCGTGGATTGGAGCTTCAGCGAATCAAAGCTAAATTCGCCAACGCCGTGCTTTCCTGAATCCGCGAGTTTCTGGAGAGACGCCACTTCATGGGTAAGGCCTTCACCCGTTGCTACCGCAGCCATACGCTCCGGCGACTTCCCGCCCTCATGACCAACCGTCGTCGACAAGGCCAAGTAAGCGGCGTAGGCGGTTCGCGCGGCCTCGAGGGCGTCGGCCTCTGAGGCGAAAGCGGGCGCATCCGCTGTCGGAGACGCAGACGGGCTCGCGATCGGCGCCGGTGACGGCGCGCACCCGGACACGACGAGCAGACCGGCTGCGCACAGGGCGGCGCACAGGGTCGTCGTCGCCAGCCGGTACCTCGCGCGGATCCGCATGCGGTCACGTTAGAACACCTGGGGACATCCCGCTCGAGTTATCCACAGGGCGACGCTCTGTCGGGTGAGACGGCCTAACCAATTCGACGGAGACTTTGCGTTCCTGGCACGTGAGGACGCGATATAAGCGCTTTCCGGGCAAAAACTCCGTCGAATTGGTGAGGGGAACTGGGGTTGGGGAGGAGCGGCTAGAGGATGCGCTCCTCGAGCCAGGCGGCCTGCCGCAGCCAGTGGTGCCCCGCGCCGCCCTCGTGCTGGTTGAACGGGTAGACCTCGATGTCCGCCTCGCCCGCGTAGTGGTTGAGGGCGGCGAAGACCGTCGACGGCGGGCAGACCGGGTCCATCAGAGCGACGGAGAAGAGCGCGGGAGCCGTTGCCCGCTTGGCGAAGTTCACGCCGTCGAAGTAGGAGAGCGTCGTGAAGGTCTGCTCGACGAGGTCGCGGTGCACCGAGAGGTATCGCACGATCTCCTGGTACGGGTCCCCGTCGGTGATCTCGACGGCCCGCTCGAAGTGGCAGAGGAACGGCACTTCGGGCATGACCCCGATGAGTCCCTCGCTGAGGCCAGCGGCCGCGAGAGCGATGCCACCGCCCTGGCTGCCGCCGCACACGGCGACGCGGGTCGGGTCGACCCGGTCAATCGTGCGCACGGCGTCGATCGCGCGCGCGGCATCCGTGAAGACCCGGCGGTAGTAGTAATCGTGCTGCCGTTCGATGCCGCGGGTCACGAACCCGGGGGCGGACGGCCCGGTGCCGTTCGGGTCGGGTGTCTCCCCGCCGGAGCCCCAGACGCTGCCCTGGCCCCGCGTGTCCATGAACAGGTAGGCATAGCCCGCCGTCACCCACGCGAGGTTCTCGTGTGGGAGACCGCGGCCTCCGCCGTAGCCGTTGTACTCGACGACGGCAGGCAGTGAGCCGGTCGTGCCTGCCGGCACCAGGAACCAGGCGCGCACGGGCTGTCCCGCGAAACCGTTGAAGGTCATGTCGTAGACCTCCACCTGGCTGAGCGGGGAGTCGACCCGGGTCAGGTGCGGTTCGTCGGGAAAACGGCGGGCGTCCGCGAGGGTGTCTTCCCAGAACTCGTCGAAGTCGTCCGGTTCGGCGACGACCGGCCGGTAGTCGCGAAGCTCGGGCAGGCTGAGGTCGTAGCGAGACACAGAAGGCCTTTCGGTGAGGCACGGATGCGACCGGCCGCGCAGACACCTCGGCGACGATCGATCTCGTCCCCAACCTAGTGTTGGCGCACTCCGCTCAGCTGCGGCCTGCTGCCCGCTTCTTGTAGTAGTCCCGCCAGATCAGGCGGTGGACCGGAATCCACCGCGGGATGTCCCGCAAGCCGGGGATGAAGGGCACGAGCGTCAGCAGCACACTCAGCACGAGCATCAGGAGCACGACGAGCAGGTCGGCGTTGGGGGCTGACGCGAACGGTTCGATCTGGTACCAGAAGGAGAACAGCCACAGCCACGACTGACCGGGGGTGTTCCCGGTCTCGTTCATCATGCCCCACTGGTCGCCGGTGAGATGCGCCGCGGTCGCGAGGTCGCCGAAGTAGGCGCCGTCTCCGAGGAACAGGATCGTGCGGGTGTAGTCGGAGTTGTAGAACGACTCCTGGGCGTTCAGCACGCCGTCGAGGGCGCCCTGGCTCGCCATCGTGAGCAGCGCATCCGTCAGCACCGGCACCGGGCCGTATTCACCGGTGGCGACCTGCGCCGGGTCGCCGTCGGGGGCGCTCGTGAGGGCATCCGTGTATGCGGCGGTCCAGTCGGCCTTCTGGGTGTCACTCCCGGCGTTCCACGCGTCGAGGGCGGCGCTCGGCGGCGCGTTGAGCGTCGTCAGCGGGGTGATCACGAGGTCCTGGGCCGTGTCGATCGGCAGTTGCACGCCGGAGAAGTTCTGCAGGTCGAATGCCCCGATGGTCTGGGTCGCGTCTGCGGTCGTGTTGTACGGCGGGCCGTAGCCGGCGGTCTCGCTCGTGCCGCCGAGTTCGGCGGTCGCGGTGGCCACGAAGTCGGCGGGCTGGGCCTGGGCCCAGGACTTGAGCGTGACACTCGGTTCGTCGGGCGAGCCGACGATCGCCGAGAGACCGACGATCACGAGCCCGACGACGACGAGGGCGACCGTGAGTTCCTTGAAGAGGTCGTACTCGCGCACGGTACCGCGCCACGGGCGGCGGGCGAGGCCATCCCGGTCGGAACGGGACATGGTCTGGGCGCTCATCGGGTCGCCTCCGTCCGGTCCGTGCCACTCAGCTGGGCGTCGGTTTCCGCCGCGTCGATCGGGGGGACGACCCCGTGCATCCGCACCAGGATCACGTGCAATGCCACGACGGCTCCGACCAAGAGGGGAAGCAGCACGATGTGGAACCCGAAGATCTGGCCGAGGTTGGCCACGTTGAACCATGCGCCGATGCCGGAGGCGTTGAGCGCGTCCTTGCCCTCGAAGGCGATCCACTGCGAGTCGAAGTTGGTCTGCAGCAGGTAGCCGGTGAATGCCGCGACGATCGAGACGAGGAACGCCCCCATCCCGGTGATCCAGGTGAGGGTGCGCCCGCCGCGCCAGGCGGCCATCCAGTACTTGCCCCAGAGATGCACGACCATCGTTATGAAGAAGAGCTCGACGCTCCAGAGGTGCACGCTGTTCACGAAGTGTCCGAAGTCGGAGACGTGGTACCAGGCCGGGCCGTTCAGGCTCAGCACGACGCCGGAAAACAGGATGAAGACGAGCGAGACGATCGCGCCCATTCCGAAAACGTAGATCCAGGATGCGACGTAGCTCGGTTGGTCCTGCGGCAGCAGTTTGTCGGCGGGCAGGTGCTTCAGCAGCCAGCCCCTGGCCTTCCCGGTCCAGGTGTAGTACTCCTCGACCGGTTCGGTCTTCCGTTCCTCGCGGATGCTCATGGCCGTTTCCTTCCGCTCGGGAACGGCAGGAACAGGGCCAGCGCGAACAGCAGGATCATCACGAGGATCACGATGAGGTTGCCGAACTGGATCTGGAAGGCGCCCCAGCCGAGGTAGACACCTGGACTGTCGAGGCTTGCAAAATAGCTGATGAGCGCATGCATTTGTGGCTCCATTGCCCGAGGCGCAGGCAGCCACGGGTGAATCCGAGCGGCTATGCCCCGATGGATCTCACGCTATTCCCGTTCGGGGGAATCGCTCCTCATTCGTCGCCGAAATGCCCTGAGACTCCGTTCAGGAAGGCGCACCTGAGGACGGCGCGCGCACGCCAGTACTGCGTGCTCAGACCTCCGACGCGGCGCCCAGCTCGGCGCGAAGGGACCAGTCCTGACCTTCGAGGATGATCTGGGCGCAGCGGCCGGTCGTCGAGTTCACGACGATCGGCGCCATCAGGTTGACGGTGGTCCCGCCTTCGCGCGGGTTGGTCACGACGAGCACGAGAGCCTCATCGGGGCCGGCCAGGTCGAGGGAAATGGCGTGCTCGTCGGTGATAACGGGGGAGTATTCCGGCAGATAGATCGCGGCGTCGAGCACGAAGAGCCGGGTATGCCGGTCTTCGGCGGACTGCAGCGTGTACAGGCCGTCGGCTCCGGCGATCTCGGTGAGATCGAACTCGGTCAGTGGCGCGAGGCCGGGCGGTGGGGAGACGAATGTCAGGGAGGCGCTCACTGGAGGAAGTCCATCAGGGTGTGCTGCAGTACCTTCGCGGTCACGGAGAGCGCAGCCTGGTAGCTGACCTCCTGGAGTTTGAGATCAAGGGCGGCCTGGGCGAGGTCCACGTCTTCGATCCCGGATCGTTGGGCCTCGAGCGTTCCGGCCTTGGCGACGAGCCCGGCGCCGGCGCTTTCGAGCTGTGCCTGCCGAACTCCATTGTCCGACTGTGCAGCGATGACCGTGGTCAGTCGGTCGTCGACGGTCGAGAGGTAGTCGCTCACGGTCGTCGCGGCCGTCGCTCCGGTAGCGGCAACGCCCGTCGACGAGTCCAGTGCATTGCTGATGTTGTCGATGAGCGTGAACACTGAATCGGTCCCTGTTCCATAAACGGATGCGCCGTTCGAGTCGACGCGCACGGTCGAGTCCGCGGCGACGCGGCGCTCGACGGTTGAACCAGAGGTGCCCGTGTAGGTCACCGTCGCCGGAATCGCCGGGGTTGTCCCGTTCGCCGGGATCGCCGCGGTCGTCCTGAAGGCCGCGGCCTCGTCCGAGGTGCCCGCGAAGACGCTGCGTCCGAGGTACTGGGTGTTCGCCTGGGTGAGCAGGTCCTGTTTGAGGCCCTGCAGCTGCGCGGCGAGGGCGCTCTTCGCGGTCTGCGAGAGCGAGCCGTTGCCGCCCTGCACGGTGATGTCGCGCACCTGGTTCATGATGTTCGTGGTGGCGGAGAGCGCGGCATCCGCTGTCGTCAGCCAGCCGGTGCCGTTGTCGACGTTGCGGGTGTACTGGGCGACCGCGCTCTGCTGGGCCCGCACCGCAAGGGAATCCGCGGCGCGGGCCGGGTCGTCCGAGGGGTTCTTCAGGGTCGTGAGGGAGGAGGCCTGCTCCTGCAGCTGCGTGAGCCTCGCGAGGTTGCTCTGCAGGCTCGACTGGGCCGCGCGAATCTGGGTCTGGGTGGTGACACGGGAGATCATGGTCAGCGGCCCACCAATCCGGTCTTGTTGATGAGCACGTCGAGCATCTCGTCGACGGCGGTCATGACGCGGGCGGCGCCCTGGTACGCGTGCTGGAACATCAGAAGGCTCACGTTCTCTTCGTCAAGGTCGACGGATGCGTTGGACAGCTGGGCCTTGACGGCTGCGGTCGACGTGATGTCCGCCAAGGACGCGCCCTGGAGCTCGGATTTCGTGGTCACCGCGAGGCCCGTCACGACAGTGGACCAGTCGGCGCTCGGCGAGGTGAAGGGGAGGCCCGTCGCGGGGTCGACGGCGGTGGCTTTGCCCGCGCCCAACTGCGAGACGGCGTCGGCGATCGTGCCGGCCGAGGTCACGGCGGGGGTTCCGGCTGCGGTTGCTGCGGCGGTTGCGGCGGTCCCGGCGGCGGTGAGCGCCGTCGAGAGGTCGGTTGCCGTCTTCGGCAGGACGCTCAGGCCGAGGGCAGCAGCCCCGGTGGTCGAAACTCCGAAGAAATCCCCGCCGGCAGTCGACGTGGGGTTGAAGACGGCGTTGACGCTCGTGGCGAGTGACGTGGCGAAAGCGTTGTAGGTGGCCGCGACGTCGGCGAGTGTTGAGCCGGTTCCCTTGCCAGCGGCGTCGAGCGTCGCGGGGCCGAGCAGCGACAGTGCCCCGGCGAGTTCGCCGCCGTCGACCGAGACGGCCGTCGGCGGGGTCTTGCCGAGATCCCTGGTCCAGACGACCTGCACAGTGCCGGCTGTTCCGGTATTGGCTCCGGTTCCCGTCACCGAGGTGGCTCCGACGGCCGTCAGGCTCTGGGCCTGGTCGCCGCTGACAAGGGCATTCCCGCCGACGAAGACGCTGACCGTGCCGTCGGCCTGTTCGGAGACGACGCCGCCGGTGAGTGCGGCGATGGTCGTGGTGAGCGCGCTGCGCTTATCGAGGAGTTCGTTGGCGGAACCGCCCGCCGCGACCGTCATCCGGATCTGGGAGTTGAGACCGGCGACCTGGGTGGCCGCGGCATTCACCTCGGAGATCATCGAGTCGACGCTCGAACGCTGGGAGGACCACTCGGTCGCGACGGCCTGGTAATTGGAGGCGATCTGGCCGGCCACGGCGTTGGCCTGGCTCAGCACGACTCCGGCAGGGGCGGCGTCGCCGACGCTGTTGGAGACGTCCTGCCAGCCGGCCCAGAACTTGGAGAGGGTCGCAGACAGTCCGCTCGTGCCCGGTTCGTTGGTGGCTGCCTCCACCGCGGAGAACGAGTTGGCGCGCACCGCCGAGAAGCCCGCGGCCGCGGCCGAGGCGCGCACCTGCGCGTCGAGGCTCGCGCTGCCGAGGCGGGCGATGCCCGTCACCGAGACGCCCTGGCCTGCGCCGACTCCGGAGGAGAAGAGACCGACGCGCGTCACGGCATCCACTGACGAGGTCGTCACGCGCTGGCGGGTGTATCCCTCGGTGCCGGCATTGGCGATGTTCTGGCCGACGACGTCGAGGCCCTGGCGGGCGGCGACGAGGCCGGTGTATGCGGTGTTGAGTCCGCCGAATGTGCTCATGGGGTTCCCGTTAGAACGACTGGTCGAAGAGGCGGGCGGGCGGGGTGGACGCATCCGCTGTGCCGCGGGCGTCGTAGGTGTTCGTGTTCACGCGGATGTTTGCGAGCGTCTCCTGGCTCGAGCGTGCGGCCGAGCGGAGCAGGTGTTCGTTGGCGTCGCGGAGTTCCTTGATCTGGGCGGCGAGCTCGCCGAGGGCCTTGAGGTGCGCCGTCATGATCTCGGTCCAGGGGCCGACGGGGGCGTGGGCGACGAGTTCGCGGAGCGTGGCGTCTTCGTTCGTTCCCCACTCGGCGGACATGGCTGCAACCTCGACGCTGCGGGCGAGGCCGGCTTCCTGCACGTGGCCGAGCACCTGCTCGACCTCGCGGGTGCCCTGCTGGAGCCAGCGGGTCTTGCCGTTGGTCAGGAGAAGCTGTTCTTCGTCGAGCTTGAAGACGAGCAGTTCGAGGAGCTCCCGCTCGCGCCACAGGAGGGCCGAGAGTTCATTGGCGCCCACGATTTCCTCCACACGATTCCGGTTGGGCCGAATGGACGCACGACCGCGTCGACTCTGGCTTCAGATGGCACTATCGGCAGGTTTTTGCCGCACGTAAGCGATCTGTGTGCCCAGACTGGCAGGTGGCGCATATAAATGTCCACCTAAATGAGGACAACCCTTTCCCGAAGTGGGGGCACCGGCGCGGATTCACGGTGGTAAGCGTTTCCCGGTTGGGGGGTAGTAGATCCCCCAGAGTGGGGGTGCCACACGGCTCGTCTCAGGGGTGGCTGATTGTATGTTTGACACGCGGACAAAACATTTTGTGTTAGAGGGGCCCCGAAACCCTGTCCAATCAGTGAATTTGTCCTAGTGCTCACCCGGTACGAAGCGAAGTATTCCTGGCCCTGCCAGAGGTCTCTCGCTCACAATCCGTTCGTGAAACACAGGGGGCTGCGACGTGAATCGCACAGAGCGCAATCGGCTGGTCACCGACAACCTGCCCCTCGTCGGATACCTGGTTTCCGAGGTCTGGGCCAAGGCTCGTCACCTCTCGCGAGACGATCTCGCGTCCGCGGGCGCGCTCGCGCTCGTCACGAGCGCCGATGCTTTCAACCCCGATCTCGGGGTTCCCTTCGGCGCCTTCGCCCGTCGCCGCATTATCGGGGCATTCGCCGACGAGATGCGCTCCAACGACTGGGCCACCCGCACCGCCCGCCGACGCATCAAGGAAACCCGCGCCGTGCAGGAGACACTCGCTGCCGCCCTCGGCCGTGCAGCGAGCGTCGACGAGATCGCCGCCGCCCTCGGCGTCGACCGTGAGACCGCAGCAGCAGGCCTCGCAGACAGCGAGCGCACCGTGATCGCCCTCGACGACACCACCGCCGAGTACATACCGGCGAGCACCGTGCTGCCGGGGGAGTCGCTGCTCTCCGCCGAGCGCCTCGCGTACCTGCGCGCGGCCGTGCTCGCGCTCCCGCCCAAGATGCGCGAGATCATCGAGCAGGTCTACTTCGACGACCGCCCGGTCAAGGACATCGCCGCAGACCTGGGCATCACCCACTCGGCCGTGTCCCAGCAGCGCGCGGAGGCCATCCGCTTGCTGCGCGACGGACTCGGCACCCACTATGCCGACGACGAAGCCGACTACGTGCCGGAGTCCCGCGTGGCGCCGGCCCGCCGCAGCGCCTACCTTGCCCGGCTCGCCGACCACGCGATGCTCGGCATTGTCCAAGAGCGGATGCCCGCCGTCGCGACCGACATTCCCCTCACCCAGCCGATCAGCCTGCCGGTGCCCTCGCGGACCGCCGCGATCGCCGCAGCGAAGTACGCCGCCGCCGCGGGATCCTTCGGCGACCACGGCGTTTACCCGGCCCGGGAATCTTTCTCGCTCAACGGCTAACGCAACACCGGCCAACGCCGATAGCTCTAAACGTCAGCCCATGGATGGGTAGACGAACCAACACCCAATCACGGAGGAACACATCATGGGTATGCAGGTCAACACCAACCTCGCGGCAAACAACACGTACCGCAACCTCGCCGCAACACAGAACGACATGTCCAAGTCGCTGGAGAAGCTGTCCAGCGGCCTCCGCATCAACCGCGCGTCGGACGACGCGGCCGGCCTCACCATCTCTGAGGGCCTCAAGTCGCAGGTCGGTGGCCTCACGGTTGCCAGCCGCAACGCCCAGGACGGCATCTCGGTCGTTCAGACCGCTGAAGGGTCCTTGAACGAGGTGCAGTCCATTCTGCAGCGCGTTCGTGACCTCGCCGTTCAGGCCGGTAACGACTCGAACAACACCGATTCCCGCACGGCGATCGGAACTGAGGTCACCGCGCTGAGCAAGGAACTCACTCGGATCGCCGGTTCCACGAACTTCAACGGCACGCAGCTTCTGGACGGCTCAAAGGCATCCTTGAGCTTCCAGGTCGGTGCAAACGGTGGCTCCAGCAGCCAGATTCAGGTCAACCTGTCCGGGGCAAACGTCACGAACATCGCGTCGGCAATCTCCACTGGCAACACGGGCACGTCCTTCGCGCTGAGCAGCGCGAATGCGCTTCTGGCGACTGGTACCCAGGCTTTCACGGTGACGGAAGGGACGACTACCTCCCTTGTCACGACGACTCTTGGCGGCGCCGGTACGTACAAGACCGCTGGCGACGTTGCAACGGCGCTGAACTCTGACGCTGGTTTCGCCGGAAAGCTCTTCGCTTCGGTCACCTATGACGCGGCGGGCGCTGCCACAGGCATCAACGTGAAGTCCATCACGGGTGGTGCAGTCGCAACCACGGCTCCCGCAACCGCTGGGCTTGCTGCCGCAGGAACCGCCGGATCGGCCGCTGCGCTCGACTTCAGCTCGGCCACGGGCGCCGCTGCGGCAATCGGCCTGATCGACACCCAGATCAAGGCAGTCTCGACTGCTCGCGCTTCGCTCGGTGCCGACCAGAACCGGTTCGAGAGTGTCGTCAAGACGCTCGCCGTCTCGACGGAGAACCTGACCGCTGCCGGTTCACGAATCCGCGACACCGACATGGCCGCTGAAATGGTCAAGTACACCCGTTCCAGCATCCTGACCCAGGCCGGTACCGCCATGCTCGCGCAGGCGAACCAGTCCAACCAGGGCGTGCTGTCACTCCTCCGCTAACCCGAAGTAGATAACCTTTCGGGGAACCGTACGGTGAACTATGGCTGGCGGTGACCGAGAGATGAACTGGACCTCATCCCTCGGTCACCGCCAGCCATTTCACGTTTTATCAGCAGCACGAATACCAGTTTGAAGCTCTTCCCTGAGGAGGTGGAGGCATGACCAACGCAATCGACGGGCTCGTCAGTGGTCTCGACACTACGTCCCTGATCAATTCCCTCATGACTGTCGAGGCTCAGCCGCAGGCGCTGCTCAAAGCGTCCGTTGCGAAGTCGCAGACCCTGATCTCTGCCCTCCAAGGCCTCAATGGACAGGTCGCAGCGCTTGCGACCCTCGCCACGACCACATCCAAGCCGACGTCTCTTGATCTCTACGCTTCGACAAGCAGCTCGACGACCGTGACCACCGCGCTCTCTGCCGGCGCCGCTGCCGGGCAGCTCGACGTCGTCGTCGGCGCCCTCGCCGGAAGCCAGGTGGGCGTCACGGCGGCAATGTCCGCCTGGCCGGCAACGCCGGCCGTGCTCACGATCGTCGCCAACGGCGTCAGCACCGAGATTTCCGCAGCCTCCATTTCCCTCGACGACATGGCGACCGCGGTCAACGCGGCAGGAACCGGAGTGACGGCGACCAAGGTGGCTTCCGGCGTCGACGCCGGTGGCACCGCTCAATACCGCCTGCAGTTCACCGGGAACAGCACGGGAGCGGCCAACGCCTTCACCGTCTATCAGGGCACCAAGGCCGACGTCACGGCGGCCACTGCCCCGAACCTGCTCACGACCACCGGGGCCGCGGTCATCCGCACCGCTGGCGACGCCAGCGTGACGCTGTGGGCCGGTACCGCGGCCTCGCAGACCATCACCTCGGGCACCAATACCTTCTCGAACCTGCTTCCCGGCGTTGCGATCACCGTTTCTGCGGTGTCGACCGATCCAGTGACGATCAAGGTCGCCCGCGACGATGCGCAGATCAGTTCCGTCGCCTCGGGTCTTGTCAGTTCCCTCAACAGCATCTTCGCGACTATTTCAACGCAGACCGTGGTCACCAACAGCACGAATGCGGCTGGCGCGGCCATCATGTCGCCGGGTGTCTTCACCGGAAACAGCAGCGTTCGCGATGTCAGCCAGAAACTCCTCTCGGCCGCATCCGCGCCCATCAACGGACACTCTCCCTCCGAGTACGGAATCAGTATCACCAAGACCGGCACCATGGAGTTTGACGCGGCGAAGTTCGCGACGGCCCTGGCCAAGGATCCGACGACGGTCAAGGCCGCTGTTCAGGAGATCGCCACCCGGGTCGCGGCCGCTGCGACTGCAGTCTCCGACAAGTACACCGGGCAGCTCACGGGCCAGATCACCGGTCAGCAGACCTCCGTGAAGAACATGAGCACGCGGATCGACGCGTGGGATGTCAGCCTCGCGACGCGTCGGGCGACCCTGCAGAGCACGTACACCGCGTTGGAGGTCTCCCTCAGCGCCCTCAAGGCCCAGTCCTCTTGGCTCACCGCCCAGGTTGCCGGGCTGCCCAGTTCCTCCACTTCGACCACAGGATGATGATGGCTGTTATGAGCATGATGGGTGGCACCCAGGCGCGACGCGCACAGCTGAACCGCGAAGCGATTCTGTCGGCAACGCCGGTGCGCCTCCTGACTATGTTGTACGACCGCCTCCTCTTGGACCTGAATCGTGCGGAAGCGGCACAGCACTCCGAGAACTGGCCGGCCGCATCCGAGAACCTGCTGCACGCCCAGGCGATCGTGTCCGAACTGTCCTCTTCGCTCAATGTAGATGCCTGGGACGGCGGCGAAGGCCTCTTCGCGATCTACGTGTACGTTCAGAACGCGCTGATGAGCGCCAACGTGCACCGGGACGTCAACGGGACAGTGGAATGCATCGCACTCCTCGAGCCGCTGCGCCAGACCTGGCACGAGGCCGCACAGCAGGTGCCCGCGCAGTCGATGGGTGCCCGAATCGGGGGGGAACTCGGTTATGCCTAGGCCGTCGGGATCGTACGAGGAGTGGCTGCGCGTGCTCGACGAGCTCGAGCGCAGCCTCGGCAGCGGCACGCGCAACGCGGTGCTCGCTATCGAGGGGGAGCGGTTCTCGACCGGCGTGCAGTGGCGCGCGCCTGAGCACCTGGGGCAGCTTCCTGTGCAGCTCGAGGAGCGTGCCCGGCTGCTCATCGCCGGACAACTCGAGTTGATCCGCGAGATCGAGGATGCGCGGCGCTCCGCCGGAGCACACCTCTCGGCCGTGCGGAGCATCCTCACGGCCCAGCGCGCCAGCGCGTCCGTCTATCTCGACGTCACCGGCTGATCGGACTCGTTGAGCGAGGCTTCTCCTCAACAGGTTCCTGATCAGAGGGACTTTCCACAGACCTGAGCCATGCTCTAAGAATGTCGGCGGTCCGTCGTAACGTGGGGGCATGACCAACCTTCCCGAGTCGCTCGATTCACCCGATCAGCCGCATGGCGACCGGGTGCTGGGCAACCCGGTGCAGGGCGGCGTGCTCGGTGGGTTGCAGTCGATGGCGGATGTCGTCACCGGGCTGGGCGGTTCGTCTGCCGCTGTCGACACGCTGAGCGATGAGGCGGTGCTCGAGGGGCACGTGTTGATCGCAGGGGCCCGGCGGGCCTTGGACACCCAAGCGGCGTGGTTCGCCGCGACACTCGCCCGGCGGTCCCGTCCCGAGCTCGGCGGGAAGGGCCTCGCGGCCCGGAAGGGGTTCCGGTCCCCGGAAGATCTGCTGCAGAGTATTTCTGGGTCAAGCAAGGGCGACGTGGGCAAGCTGCTCGCGGTCGGCCGGCTCCTCGCCGAGGCCGACGCCGCTGAGAAGGTCGCCCGGGAAGCCGCAGACGCCCAGAAACTGCTCGACGGCACCCCGCCCCTCGACGGACGCGCAGGCCCCGACGGTCACGACGGGATCGACGGGCAGACAGGACCCAACGGGGCCAACGGGGCCGACGGGCGGCCGCCCCTGGACGGGACGGTCCCGGGCCTGCCGCCGGTCGACCCGCCTGTGCCCGTGGCCGCGGTGCCGCCGTGGCATGCGCCGGTCGGCCGGGCCCTCAGGGAGGGCTGGCTCAGTGTCGAGAAGGCGGACTCGCTCCGCAAAGGCCTGGGTGACCTGGACAGGGCGATCACCGCGGAGAAACTCGCGACCGCCCTGGCCGGGCTCCTCGCCGAAGCGAGAACCGTGAACGCTGACCAGCTGTTCAAGCGGGCCCGGCGGGTGCGGGACGTGCTCGATGAGGCTGGCATCGCCGCCCGGGAGAAGGCCGTCTACGACGACCGGTCGTTGCGGTTCTGGCGGCTCCACACCGGGCAGGTGCGCATGGTCGGGTTGTTCGCCCCGGAAGACGGCGAGTACCTGATGAGCACCTACGACGCCATCACCAGTCCCCGCCGGGGCGGCGTCCGGTTCGTCGACAAGGAGCAGGCCGCCTGGGCGAAGCGGGTGCAGGACGACCCGCGCACCACCGAGCAGCTCACCGCCGACGCGTTCCTGGCCCTGATGAAACTCGGCGTGAAGGCCGACCCGAAACGCATCGCCGGAGGTCGCAGCCCCGCCGTCCGTATGGTCACCATCCGCCCCAGGAGCGCCACACCCACCGGGACCGCACCGACCGGGACCGCAGCCAGTGGGACTGAACCGGGCGGGCCGACTCCCGACGCCGTGGCGAAACCCGTGATCGATGCCGGAGTAGGCCCCGAAACCGAGGCGCCCGAGCTCCAGCCGGGTGTGATCGAGGGGACTGCGGTGACGGTTTCGGCCGAGACGTTTGAACGGAACCGGTGCGACAGCGGGCTCCTCGATGTCACCTTCGACGACCACGGCAGCGGCGTCGACCTCGGCCGCGAACAACGCACCTTCAGCCCCGCCCAACGCACGGCCCTCGCCATCCGCGACGGCGGCTGTATGTGGCCAGGCTGCGACCGACCACCGTCCTGGACCGAAACCCACCACATCCAACACTGGGAAGAAGACACCGGCCAGACCAACCTCGACGATGGGATCCTGCTCTGCCGAGCCGACCACCTCAGGCTCCACAACGAACACTGGCGCATCACCCGGGACGACACGGGCCGGTACTGGCTCACTCCGCCACCCGGTCTCGACCCCGAGCAGAGGCCCATCCGCCTCAGGAGCAAGAGCGAGATCCTCCGTGACGACGACTGACAGGAGCGGCCGGTCGGAGGGTCGAAACGGCCGCTGGACCCCCCTTTCGAGCCAAGTAGACGAATCGAGAGAGAAAGTCCTTACGTGGGCCGGAACCGGGCCGATAGCTAGAGACGAGCACGGATTGCTCGCACCAGGCCACGGATCGGCCGTTCAGTACATCTGACGACGAATCGGGTAACCGTGCTTGAATCCGTGACCTCCACCGCTCTCACGAGCGCACTGGCCGCACTGTCCCTGCGACAGAGCACCATCGCGAGCAATATCGCCAACGTCAACACCCCCAACTACCACGCCAAGCAGGTCGCGTTCGAGTCCGCCCTCGCCAAGTCGGTCGCCGACGGCAGCGGCAGCACGGCTGCCACGACCACCGATTCGCTCGAACCCACCAACGTCAACGGCAACAACGTCAACCTCGACACCGAGACGCTCGCGAACACCTCGACCGTTCTCAGGTACCAGTTCGCCGCCCAGGCGATGAACATGCCGTTCAGCGCCGTGCGCGCCGCGATGAAGACCGCCTGATGAGCCTCGACGCGATCGGAATCGCCGGCTCCGGCCTCACCCTGCACCGCAAGTGGCTCGACGCGATCGCCGACAACATCGCGAACGTCAACACCGTCACCCCCACGAGCGGCAACGCCTTCCAGGCCCGCTACATCGTGGCGCAGGCCGGCGCGGGCGTGAACGGCGTCGAGGTCGCGGGCACCGCACAGGGCTCGGCGGCCGGCATCCTCGTCTCCGACCCGACCAACCCGCTCGCCGACGCCGCCGGCTACGTGCGCCACCCCGACATCGACCTCGGCGAACAGATGGGCGACCTGATCATGGCCCAGCGCGGCTACCAGGCGAACGCGGCCGTCGTCGACCGCGCCAAGACAACCTACGAAGCAGCACTTCAGATCGGCCGTGCCTGATGACCATCGCATCCATCGGGGCGCTCGCGCTCCAGGCCAGCCAGGCCACCCAGAGCGTGCAAGCGACGCAATCCAGCCAGGCCACCACAGCCACAGACGGCTCGGGCTTCGGAACCGCCATGGCCGGCGCCGTCGACAACCTGCAGCAGCTGCAGTCGACCGCGAACACCAAAGCCGTCGCCGCCGTCACCGGCAACCTGAATGACATCGCGAGCGCCACCATCGCCGCGACCCGCGCACAGGTGAGCCTCGAGCTCGTCGCCGCCGTGCGTAACAAGGGCGTCGACGCCTTCAACGAGATCATGAGGATGCAGGCCTGATGCCCCGCCAGATCAGTTCCTTCTTCCAACGACTCGGACAAAACATCCGGGAATTCACCATCGCGCAGCGCACGGTCGCCATCATCGGCGTCGCGGTGCTCGCACTCGGCATCGCCGCGCTCACGATGTGGGCCACGAAGCCCGCGTACACGCCCCTGTTCTCCGGGCTCGCCGGCGCCGACGCGAGCGCGATCGTCGACCAGCTCGCGACAGACAAGGTCGACTACCAGCTCAGCGACGGCGGCGCGACGATCCTCGTTCCCCAGGCGGATGTCTACGCCGAGCGACTCAAGGCCGCCGCGGCCGGGCTGCCGACCTCGGACACCGGGGGATACTCGCTGCTCGACAAGATGGGCGTCACCGCGAGCGAATTCCAGCAGTCGGTGACCTACAAGCGGGCCCTCGAGGGCGAGCTCGCCAACACGATCCAGGCCATGCAGGGCGTCAAGACCGCCTCTGTTCGCCTCGCTATCCCCAAGGACACCGTGTTCGTGTCCGAGAAGCAGGACCCGACGGCATCCGTCTTCGTGGCCACCCAGACCGGCGTGACCCTCTCGAGCGACCAGGTCCAGGCCATCGTGCACCTCACGAGCGCCTCGATCGACGGTATGAAGCCCACCGACGTCGCCGTCATCGACTCCAAGGGCATCGTGCTCTCGGCCGTCGGCACCGGCGTCACCGGGACCGGCGCCGAGCAGTCCACCGACTACGAGCAGCGCGTGCGCGGCTCGGTCCAGGCCATGCTCGACAAGGTGCTCGGCGCCGGCAACGCGACCGTCGTCGTCGCCGCCGACATGAGCGCGCAGTCGGCCTCGCGGGTTGAGGAATCCTTCACCTCGCCAACGAACGCTCCCGCCCTCAACGAGGCCGTCAAGACCGAGACGTACACCGGCACCGGCGCCTCGGGAGCGGCCGGGGTGCTCGGCACGACCACCACGACGACGACACCGACGGGAACGAGCACCGACGGCTCCTTCACCTCGGCGGACACCACGAAGAACAACGCGGTCAACAAGGTCACCGAGACCCGCACGATCCCGGCTGGCGCCGTCACCCGCCAGACGATCTCGGTCGCGGTGAACAAGGACACAATCGGCACCGTCAATGTCGCCGACGTGACCAGCCTCGTCTCCTCGGCCGCCGGCATCGACTCGACTCGCGGCGACGCCGTAACGGTCGAGGTCGTGAGCTTCAACGGCCAGGCCGCCGCAGACGCATCAGCGGCTCTCGCCCAGCAGGACGCCCAGACCTCGGCGGATCGGATGGGGGAGATCGTGCGCATCGGCATCATCACCGCCGGAATCCTGATCACCCTGATCCTCGGCGTGCTGCTCTACGCCCGCCGCTCGCGCCGCCAGAGCCGCGAATCGATCGAGGTCGACGAGATGCTCCAGGTACGTCCGGTCCTCGCCCCCGCCGCGGTTCCGTTCGGCCTCAATACCCCGATCGCGCCGATCATGATCGACCCGAGCCCCACCGTCGCCTTCGGTGTTCCCGCCTTCACCCCGCCGGCCGCTTCCGAGCGGATGCGTGTGGAGATCGACGCCCTCGCTCAGCGCGACCCGAAGAAGACCGCAGAGTACCTCCGCGGCCTCATGGATGACCGGCAGCCCGCATGATCGATCCCCAGGTCCCCCTGACCGGAACCCAGAAGGTCGCGATCGTGCTGATGAACATGGAGCACGACCGTGCGTCCGAGGTGATGAAGCAGTTCACCGAGGCCGAGGCCGCCGACATCGCCGCCGAGATGGTGCAGCTGCGCCGTGTGGACACCGAGGTCGCCGAGACCACGGTCCTCGAATTCCACGACCTCACCATGCGCGGCACACGCTCCCCTCGCGGAGGCCACGCCTACGCGGTCGGCCTGCTCGAGGCATCCTTCGGCGCAGAACGCGCTGCCGGGGTCATGAGCCGGGTCGCCTCGTCGATGGCGGGCAAGGCCTTCGAATTCCTCGACACCGCCGAGCCGCTCCAGGTGCTCACCCTTCTCGACGGCGAACTGCCGCAGACCATCGCCCTTGTGCTCGCCCACCTTCGGCCAGAACACGCCTCCGCCGTGATCGCCGGCCTCGAGGGCACCCTGCCCGCCGAGGTCGCCCAGTGCATCGCCGGAATGGGAACGGCCACGCCCGAGGCGATCCGGGTCGTCACCGACTCGCTCAAGGCCCGCGTCGGCGCCGTCAGCGCCACCAGGGACTCTGTCGAGGTCGTCGGCGGCATCCAGCCGCTCGTCGAGATCATCAACCGGGCGGATGTCGCGACCGAGCGCTCCCTCCTCGAAGCCCTCGACGCCCGCGACCCTGTCCTGGCCGAACAGGTGCGCGCCCGGATGCTGACCTTCGCCGACATCGTCCGCCTCGAGGACCGCGACGTGCAGCAGGTTCTCCGCGGCATCGACGCCGGTATCCTCGCGATCGCGATGAAGGGCTCCACCGACGGCGTCATCGAGATCATCCGCAAGAACCTCTCCGAACGCAACCGGGAGATCCTCGACGACGAGATCCGCGCGCTCGGGCCCGTCCGCGTCTCCCAGGTCGAGGAGGGACGTGCGACGATCGTGCGCGCCATCCGCGACCTCGAGGCCCAGGGCAGCATCACCGTGACCCGTGCGGACGAGGACGCTTATGTTGTCTAGCCCCGCCATCCCGTTCCGTCACGCCGAGCCCGTGCTCGTGGAAGCGTCCGGAGCCGCCGCCGGAACCGTGCCCGCAGCCGGAAAGGCGGCCACCCCGGTCACCCGTTCGACCGCCGAGACCGCAGGCGAGCCGCCGTTCTCCGCGATCTCCTTCCCGACCCTGCGCGCCGTGTCCGGAGACAGCTCGGTCGAGGCCGCCCGGGTCCAGGGACATGCTGCGGGATACACGGCGGGAATGCGGTCCGCCGCGAGCGACATCGCGGCGCAGGTCGCACGCCTCGATGCCGACCACGCCGCCCGGGTGTCGCAGGTCCAGGCGCAGCTCGACCGCACCGTCGGACTCCTGACCGCCGCGAGCCACGCACTCGACGAGCGCACCCAGCCCGTCCTGCACGAGGCCGAAGACACCCTGCTCGCCACGGCGCTCGACCTCGCGGAGGCCGTGATCGGATACGAAATCGGTGACGGTCCGGGCGCCGCACGGCTGGCCCTGCGCCGCGCACTCGACCCCGCGTCGCCGACACGTCCGAACGTGGTGCGCATGCACCCCGCCGACCTCGACGTGATCGACCCGGCCGTCCTCGCCGCCACCGGCGTGACGTTCCAGGCCGATCCATCGCTTGCCCGCGGCGACGCCGTTTCCGAGTTCGCGGACGGTTTCCTCGACGCCCGGATAGCTACCGCGTTCGAGCGGGCCCGCGCCGCGCTCCTCGGGGGAACCCGATGACGCTCACCTGGGAACCGCGGCCCGTTGCCCTCGCGCGCGCCCTCCGCGTCGCCCGCCCCGAGCGGGTCGGCCTGGTCTCGTCCATCGTCGGCCTCGGACTCGAGGTCCGCGGGCTCAACTCCGCGATCGGCGACCTTGTCGCGATCGGGAACAACGCCGAGATCGACGCGGAGGTCGTCGCGACGACGCAGGACGGCATCCGCTGCATGCCGCTCGGCCGGATGACCGGCATCCGGGTCGGCGCACCGGTCCGGTCCGACGCGACCCCGCACCTCGTGCCCACCGGAAACGGCCTCTTCGGCCGCGTCATCGACGGGATGGGCCGCCCCATCGACGGAAAGGGCCCCCTCGTCGTCGAGGAATACGTCTCGATCGACCACGACAGCCCCTCCGCGATGCAGCGGTCGCGGATCACGACGCCGCTGCAGCTCGGCGTGCGCGTGCTCGACACCCTCACGAGCGTCGGTCGCGGCCAGCGCATGGGCCTCTTCGCCGGCTCCGGGGTCGGAAAATCCTCGCTCCTGTCGATGATCGCGCGCGGTACCGACGCGAAGGTCTCCGTGATCGCCCTCGTCGGAGAGCGCGGCCGCGAGGTCCGCGAATTCCTCGAGGACGACCTCGGTGCAGAGGGCCTCGCCCGGTCGATCGTCGTGGTGTCGACCTCGGACGAACCCGCCATGATGCGCCTGCGCGCCGCCTTCGTCGCGACCCGCATCGCCGAGTCCTTCCGCGACCAGGGCGCTGACGTCATGCTGATGATGGACTCGCTCACCCGCGTCGCGATGGCCCAGCGTGAGATCGGTCTCTCCGTCGGCGAACCCCCGGCCACCCGCGGCTACCCGCCATCGACGTTCTCCCTGATGGCGCGCCTCCTCGAGCGCGCAGGCACCGACCAGTCCGGCTCGATCACGGGCATCTACACCGTGCTCGTCGACGGCGACGACCACAACGAGCCCATCGCGGATGCCGCGCGCTCGATCCTCGACGGACACGTCGTCCTCGACCGCAAACTCGCCGTCCTCGGCCATTTCCCGAGCGTCGACGCCCTCGCCTCGATCTCCCGGGTGGCCTCCCGGGTCAACACCGCGGAACAGAACCGGCTCGCGGGAAACCTCCGCAAGGTGCTCGCCGCGCGGCGGAACGCCCAGGACCTCCTCGACGTCGGCGCGTACAAGGCAGGCACGAACCCGCTCGTCGACGCGGCCGTGGAGAACGAGGCCGCGATCAACGAATTCCTGCAGCAGCGGATGGACGACCAGACGTCCGCCCCGCTCGCGTGGGACCAGCTCACCCGGCTCACCCGGCTGTTCGGAGGTATCTGATGAAACGCGACTTCGCCCTCGCAGGACTCCTCCGGTTGCGCCACCTGCAGCAGGACGCCGCCGCCGGGGAACTGGCCGCGGCCAACGCCCTGCTGAACTCGAACGAGGCCAGGCGCGCGGAGGCATCCGCAGCCCTGACCGTGCTGCCGAGCGAGGCGACCGGCGCCGCATCCCTCGCCGCGATCGCCGCCGGGCGCACCTCGGCGCAGAGCATGCTCGCAGACCTCGACGCGCTCGGCCGGGAATACCAGCAGACCGCGGAGAGCGCGCACGCCGCGTTCACCGCGAAGCGCGCCGAGTCCGTCGGGCTCGAAAAGCTCGAGGGCCGCCACGGCCTGTTCGTCGCCGCGGAGGACCTGCGGGCTGAGCAGACCGTGCTCGACGAGATCGCGTCGACCGGGTGGCACCGCCGCAAGGCCGGAGGCGCCCGATGACGATGGTCGACGCCCTGAGCCGGATCAGCACGATCCAGGCCACCCTCGCTCGATTCGACGCACTGAACGCCGCATCGGCGTCGACGGCCGCGGCAGCTACCACAGCCACGACGACCACGACGGCCGACCGCACCGGAACCGCAGCGACCTTCGCCGACGCACTCGCGGCGGCGGCCAGCTCGGCCACGACCGCGGCGAGCGGCGCGGGCGTCGCGACCGGCAGCGTGACCGGAACCGACATCGTCACAGCGGCGCAGAAGTACCTCGGCGTTCCCTACGTCTTCGGCGGCAAGAGTTCGAGCGGCATGGACTGCTCCGGTCTCGTGCAGAAGGTCTATGCCGACATGGGCATATCCGTTCCCCGCCTCGTCTCCGGGCAGATGAAGATCGGCACCGAGGTCGCGTCCCTCGCCGACGCGAAGCCGGGCGACCTGATCGTGACCGGCGGCGGAGAGCACATCCTGATCTACGCCGGAAACCACAAGGTCATCCACGCGCCATACGAAGGCCGCACGGTCTGCGAGGTCGAGGCCTACATGAAGGACTCGGACATCGACACCATCCGCCGCGTGATCCCGGACGCCCCCGCGACGTCCAGCACCGCTTCGACGGCCTCGGCGACCGCCCTCACCGCGGCGAAGGCCGCTGCGACGTCTGGCACCGCCGACCTGCTCAGCGCCGCCCTCGCCTCGATGATGAAGAGCGCATCCTGATGGCCGCATCCTTCGGAAGCGCGGTGTCCGCGCACGCCTCACTCGCCCGGGCCAACGCCCAGGCCCTGCTCGCGCGTTCGGAGACGGAGACCCGGACCGGGAACGGCACGGGTTCCGGAGCGAACACGAGTGCGGGCAGCTTCGCCTCCGCGCTCGACACGGCCAGGGACGCCGGGACGACCCAGCGTCTGGAGGCCGCGAGTGCCTCCGTCGACGCGCAGGCCGTGACCGCACGGGCAGCCCAGGCGGCGCTGTCGCGCTCGGCCGCGGATGCCGCCGCTCGCGAGCGCCTGGAAGCTTCGGCAGCACGTTCCTCGGCGCAGGACGCCCGGACATCAGCGGCCCGGACGTCGGCCGCCCGGACGTCGGCCGCCCGGACGTCGGCGGCCCGGACGTCAGTGCTGCAGGAAACCCAGGACTCCGCAGCGCAGTTCACACAGGAATCCGGAGAGACGGCGCCGGACTTTCATGATGCGCGCGCGGTCCGGTCAGTGCAGATCGCCAGGGACGTGCGCTCGGCCCGGGCGGCACGAGGCGCCCGCAACGAGAGGGATGCGCAGGCGGAACCAGTGCCGTCGTCCGGCCGGAGATCGATGAGCACCGGTGTCTCTTCGGGTGAGTCTGCGGTCGGAGCGGCCGACGGTTCCGGATTGGCAGCGGCCCGGCAGGGCGCGAGCGACACGCAGGCGACCGTCATGCGTGACCTGCTCACCGCGGATTCGGCGGCCCTCTCGGCCACTACCTCTGGCTCGACATCAGGCTCGAGAGCAGGCTCGACTTCGAGTGCGGTGGCCGGCGACAGCTCCGCTGTCGGCCCAGTGTCCTCACCGTCGGCCTCTCCCGGTTCGACGTCCACTGACTCCGCGGCAGCCGGTTCTGCGACGCTCGGCCGGGCACTGCCCGGCGCCGTCATTGCGGAAGCGCAGGCTCCGGCCGGCGCAGCACAGGCGGATGGTGCACCGTCGAATTCAACGACGGGAAACGCGACGACCGCCGGGTCTCCGGTCCATTCCTCGTCACCGCTCGGTGTCCTGGGGGACCAGATGACCGGCGCAGTGATCGGAACGACCGCCGGCGGTGCCGGCGTCACCGCCGCTCCTGTCCACTCCACGACTCCCGGCGCAGCCACCGAAGGGACGGACGCAACGAACGGTCAGGTGGGTCCGACCGGAGCGGCGGCCGCAGGGGCCGCTGCCGGCCTCACGGACCTGGCCGGCCGGGCATCCGCCGTAGCCACCCCGACCGCTGGTGCTCCCGGCGCCGCGAACTCGAGCCGCCCGATCACGGCACCCATCGACTCGCGCGCCGCCGCGTCGGTCAGCCTCGATTCGGTCAGCAACGGCTCGGACGGAAACGGCTCGGACGGAAACGGCTCTGACAGCAGCGATTCAGCCAGTACCGGTTCAGCCAGTACCGGTTCAGCCAGTACCGGTTCAGACAGTGCCGACGCAGGCGGCTCCCGCGGGGGAGCGGTCGCCGACTCTGCCGCCGTATTCCGATCGGCAACAGCAACGGCAACGACCGCAGGCACTGCTTTCGCTTCCGCGGCGACTCCGGTGACCCCCACCGATCCGACAAGCGTGGGCACCGCATTCCCGGCCGCCCCCCCAACGGTCACGGCGAGTGCGGCCGTCACCGCGGCATCCGCTGCCGGCGCCTCGACCGCAACAACGGGAGCGGCGCAGCTCGCCGACCTGCCGTTCGCCAGCCAGGTCGGCCGCGGCCTCGCGAGCCTGATCGGCGCCGCGAACGGCGAGCACGCGATGACCATCACCGTGAACCCCGACAACCTGGGCCCTGTGATCGTGCGGGCGCACATCGGCGGCGGTGCAATTCGGGTGGAACTGTTCGCCCCGACCGATCTCGGGCGGGATGCGCTGCGCGCGATCCTGCCGGAGCTGCGGCGCGACCTCGCCCAGGGCGGCACGGACACGCGGCTCGACCTGTCCGGGAACTCCCAGCCCGACGACTCCCGCGCTTCGGGCGCTGGTGACTTCGGCGCTCCCGGCCGGCAAGACGCCCGGACAAGTCCGGATCCCGGATCCGCGCGGGCACACGACCAACCGGGCAACGCCCGGGAGTCCGGCATGGCGGTCCGACCGCCGTTCCGGGACGAACCCCTCGGCTACCGCCCCTCCGTCGATGTGCTGGCTTGAGTGACAGCCCAGCGGATGACCGCCCAGAAACTGTTCCAGAACACGACCACGAGAAGCACGAGAAGAGAGAACCCATGACGATCGAAGCCATCGTGGCCGCATCGGCAGCCGGAGCAACGGGAGCCGCGACCGCGACCGCCGGCGTGTACAGCGCGTCGACCACCACGCGCACGCCGAGCCAAAGCCTCGACTCCGAGGCCTTCATGAAGCTCCTCGTCACGCAGCTGAAGAACCAGGACCCGAGTTCGCCGATGGACTCCAACCAGATGATCAGCCAGACCACGCAGCTCTCCATGATGGAGAAGCTCACGGCCCTGTCGACGACCTCCGACGAGAGCTTCTCGCTCCAGATGCGCATCGCGGCGGCTTCCCTGGTCGGGCAGAACGTGACATACACGGATGCCGCCGGCACCTCGGTCACGGGAGTCGCCTCCGCCGTGTCCTACGCCGGCTCGGTGCCGCAGGTCACGGTCGGGGGAAGGAGCGTCAAACTCGACGCGATTTCCGGGGTCACAACCCCGGCGACCACGACCACTCCGGTCGCCGCGACCACCACGACCTGACGCCCGGCGCGTCCCGATCGGCCGTTCTTCAGCACACGCTTTCCACCCATACC
This sequence comes from Cryobacterium sp. GrIS_2_6, assembly GCF_035984545.1. Taxonomy (NCBI): domain Bacteria; kingdom Bacillati; phylum Actinomycetota; class Actinomycetes; order Micrococcales; family Microbacteriaceae; genus Cryobacterium; species Cryobacterium sp. GrIS_2_6. The sequence continues at coordinate 1,699,461 of NZ_JAXCHP010000001.1, read as the reverse complement.
GTTTCGAAAGGCAGCATCCCATGCTTCGTTCCCTGTATTCCGGAATCTCCGGCCTTCGCGCGCACCAGACCATGCTGGATGTCACCGCGAACAACATCGCCAACGTCAACACGACGGCGTTCAAGTCTTCCTCGGCGCAGTTCCAGGACACCCTGTCCCAGCTGACCCACGGCGCGGGCTCCCCGCAGACCGTTGTCGGCGGCACCAACCCGGCCCAGGTCGGCCTCGGAGTGCAGGTCGCCGGTATCTCCACCAATTTCGCCCAGGGCTCCACCCAGTCGACCGGTCGCGCAACCGACATGATGATTTCCGGCGACGGTTTCTTCGTGACGCAGCTCGCCGGCGAAACTCTCTACAGCCGCGCGGGCGCCTTCGATTTCGACGCCCAGGGACGCCTCGTGTCGCCGTCCGGCGCACTCGTGCAGGGCTGGAACGCCGATGCGAAGGGCACGGTCAACCAGGGCGGAGCGTTGGGCACCATTACCCTGCCACTCACCACAATTCAGCCGCCATTGGCTTCCGCAACGGCCACAGTGACCGGAAACCTGCCTTCGGATGCGGCTGACGGTACAACCCTGAGCCGGGAATTCACGGCCTATGACAAGACCGGTGCCGCGAGTCAGGTCTCACTCAACTTCGCGTACACCGCCGCGGCCCCGGCCCAGTGGACCGTCACTTCTCCCAACTCGACGAGCAGCACGATGCTCACCTTCGCGGATGGGTCACTGACCTCGACCGCGAACAGCCTGCCGGTCACCGTCAACGGTGTCAATATCGCCGTCGACCTGGGCACTATCACGGGCGCTGCCAACCTCAGTTCGTTGACTGCCGCGAGCACCGACGGCCACGCCGCCGGATCGCTCACTTCGTTCACCCTGGGCAAGGACGGTACCCTGACCGGGCTGTTCAGCAACGGCAAGCAGCAGTCGATCGGCCGGATCGCCCTCGCGACCTTCACCAACCCCGGTGGCCTCGAGAAGGCCGGATCGTCCGAGTACCGGTCGACCACCAACTCGGGCACCGCTGTCCTCGGTGCCGCCGGCTCCGCCGGAATGGGCACCCTCACGAGTGGTTCCCTCGAGATGTCGAACGTCGACCTCTCGCAGGAGTTCACGAACCTCATCGTCGCCCAGCGCGGCTTCCAGGCTAACGCCCGCATCATCACCACCTCCGATGAGGTCCTGACCGAGCTGACGAACCTCAAGCGGTAGTCCCGGCAGACGGTAGTCCCGCCAGACGGTAGTCCCGGCAGACGGTAGTCCCGTCAGACGGTGGGCGCGACCGGCGCCGGGTCCTTCGCGGGCCCGGCCGGCGGAATCCGCCTGCCCGCCCACACCCCGAGCTAACCTTCGGCGCAGAGCGACCGACAGTGGTGCCTGACGGCCGGTGTGGCCGTCGTGAGCCAGGGATGGGCCCCATGATCGTTGTGACACGGCTGAACGACAGCCAATTTGCGATCAACCCCGACCTGATCGAGCGCATTCACGCGAGCCCAGACACGACCCTCGTCATGGTCGATGGGGCGAAGTTCATCGTCATTGAGACCCTCGACGAGATCATCGAGAAGATCGCCCGCTTCCGGGCCCATGTGATCTCGCTCGCCTCCCTCACCGACGACCGCGACTACCGGTCCGGCGCCCGGTCGCTCGACGTCCCGACGGGGCCCCACGCGATCGAAGACCAGCTCGAACCGGGCAGCGGACAGCGCCCGCGGAGGCTCTGATGGATCCGGCTACCCTGATCGGGATCGCCCTCGCCTTCGGCTCCATGGTCGCGATGATCACGATCGAAGGATCCTCGATCGCCTCCATCCTGTTGCCTGCTCCGATGATCCTCGTCTTCGGCGCCACGATCGCCGTCGGCATCGCCGGCGGAACCATCAGCGACGCCCTCAACGCGTTCAAGGCGCTTCCCAGTGCGTTCAAGGGCAAGACCACCCCACCCCAGGACGTGATCGACCAGATCGTCGTGCTCGCGGAGAAGGCCCGCAGCGCGGGGCTGCTTGCGCTCGAGCAGGAGGCTGACGCGATCGACGACCCGTTCCTGCGCACGGCGCTGCAGAACATCGCGGACGGCACAGACGGAGATGAACTGCGGATCCTGCTCGAGGACGAACTCTCGACCGCGACGAAGCTCAGCCGGAACGCCTCGAAGTTCTTCGTGACCCTCGGCGGCTACGCCCCGACGGTCGGCATCATCGGCACCGTCATCTCCCTCACCCACGTCCTCGAAAACCTCGACACCCCCTCGACCCTCGGGCCGATGATCGCCGCCGCATTCGTCGCGACGTTGTGGGGGCTCGTCTCGGCGAACTTCATCTGGCTTCCGATCGGCAACCGCCTGAAGCGGCTCTCCGACCTCGAGGTCGAACGGATGACCCTCCTGATGGAAGGCGCCCTGGCCGTCCAGGCCGGCAGCCAGCCGCGGCTACTCGGCGAACGCCTCCGCGCCATGGTGCCGACCGCGCCGGCCAGGAAGGCCGCGAAGGCCGACAAGACGGCCGACAAATCGCTGTCTGAGGCAGCATGAGTGCGGGCGGCGGGCGCGGCGGAGGTCGCGGGCGCGGCCGGGGTCGCGGCCTCGAGGAGGAGCACGTCGAGCACGTCGACGAGCGCTGGATGGCGTCGTACATGGACATGGTCACCGTGCTGATGTGCATGTTCATCGTGCTGTTCGCGATGTCCTCCGTCGATTCGCAAAAGTTCTTTCAGCTCAAGAATTCCCTCGCGACGGGCTTCGGGGCCGTCGACGTCGGCAAGATCGACACGGCCACCGGGGTCGTCGTCTCAGCGGCGAACGCCAACGCCAGCGACCCGGCCGCGAAGGACCTCGGGACGGCGGGCGCAACCGCGACGTCGGCCGCGACTGCCACGGCGACACCATCGCCAACGGCGACCCCGGCACCGACTCCCGCCCTCACCGACCTCCAGATCGCCACCCAGGAAATCGCCGACCTCTCCTCGGTGCAGGCGGCCCTGAAGGCCGCCGTCACCGCGCAGGGAATCGACTCGATCGTGCAGTTCACGATCGACGCCAGAGGGCTGACCATCGGGCTCGTCGGAACGGATGCCTTCTTCGCTCCCAACCTCGCCATCCTGAGCCCGAAGGCGACCGCCGTCATCGACACCATGTCGCCCATTCTCGCCGCCGACAAGCGCGAAGTGACCGTTGAAGGCCACGCCGACCGGCACGGCGTCACTGTGAATTACGCAACCGACTGGGAACTCTCCTCTGCCAGGGCGACGAGCGTCCTGCGCAGGCTCGTCGAGGTCGGCGGTGTCGCGGGAGAGCGCATCTCCTCGATCGGCTACGGTTCGACCCGCTCGGTCACGACCGCGGACACCCTCGACGCGATGGCCCAGAATCGCCGCGTCGACGTCGTCCTGCTCTCGAGCGAACCGGATGCCGTCCGCGCGCTGATCCCCTCGATCCTCGCCGGCCAGGCGGCCGGGCCCTAAGGAGCGGACACCGTCAGGCGTCCCGCGGTCGCCCCGCAGGCAACCCGCACGGGATTTCGAACGAATTCCCTGCGAGCTGCTTACCGGCCGGATTCACCGACCGATAGTCGCATTCGTGACGGTCCAGGAACACAAGAGCATTGGCGTGCCCGCAGCGCCCGAGCGCTCGGTCGAGGTGTACGACTTCCGGCGTCCGACGACCCTTGCGCGCGAGCACTCGCGTGTCCTCGAACTCGCCTTCGAGACCTTCGCCCGCCAGTGGGGCACCCAGTTGACCGCGAAGGTTCGAGTGATGTCCCAGGTCACCTGCGAGCACGTCCTGATGCGTAGCTACGACGAATACGCGAGCTCGCTGCCGTCGTCGACCGCGATGGTGCTCTGCCCGGTCGGCAGCCTCGCGGCCAAGGCCGTCATCCAGTTCCCGACCGCGGCCGCCCTGTCCTGGGTAAGTCACATGCTCGGTGGCAGCGAAGTCCCTCCGCTTCCCGAGCGAACCTTCACCCAGATCGAACTCGCCCTCGTGCGTCGCCTGATGGAGGACGCCCTCGAGGACCTGCGTTACTCCCTCGGGACGCTCCTCGTCCTGCCGATCTCGTTCGGCGGCATCCAGTACAACTCGCAGTTCGCCCAGGCCGCGGCGACGAGCGATCTCGTCATCGTCGCGACGTTCTCGATGCGTGTCGGCGAGACGACCTCGACCGCCACCCTCGCGTTGCCCGCCGAGACCCTGCTTCCCCAACTCGGGGAGTCGATCCCGGTCATCACCGCCGAGGAACAGCAGGAGAAGCTGCACGCCCAGCTCGCCTGGGTGCCCGTCGACCTGTCCCTGCAGCTCAGCCCGATCCGGGTGCTTCCGAGCGTCATCCTCGGCCTCGCCGTCGGTGACCTGCTGCCCGTCCCGCACTCCAGGCACCGCCCGCTCGACCTCGTCGTCGACGGGCACACCCTGGCCAGGGCCGCCGTCGGATCCAACGGCTCCCGCCTGGCCTGCATCGTCACCGACACCGAGGAACTGTCCCCATGAGCCCTGCCACGACCGCCATCCGCAATCTCGTCGAGGCCCTGCTCACGGTCCTGCCAACGCCCACCCGCCTGGAGGCGACCCCGTGCGCCGGCGAATCCCTCGCCGGCCGCCTCGGCGCAGGAGTCGTCGCCTCCTTCGTCGGCGTCACGAGCGCCGACCTCGCGATCGTCCTCACCGACCCGCACTCCCTCGACGCCGCAGCGGGCAACGGGGCCTTCTCGAGCCTCGACGTGCTCCGCCCCGCCCTCGACAGTGCCGCAACGGTCCTCGGCATCGGCGTACTCGGCGCCTCCCGCCTCGAAGACGTCACGTCCCTGTTCGCGGATGCCGACACGAGCGTCTTCGAGCTCGCGAGCGAGGGCGTCGTGAGCGCCTGGTTCGCGATCCGCCTCCGCGAGAACGGCGCCATTTCCGGGATCCCGCGCACCGGAAACCGGTCCGTCGTCGGAAAGCTCGGCCGGATCAACAGCGTCGAAATGGCTCTGACCGTCGAGATCGGTCGCACCCGGATGTCCGTGCGCGACGTGCTCGCCCTCGAACCCGGCGCCGTGATCGAGCTCGACCGCTCCGCGGGAGCCCCCGCAGACATCCTGCTGAACGGCCGCCTGATCGCTCATGGCGAGATCGTCGTCGTCGACCAGGACTACGCCGTGCGGATCACCCAGATCCTCGATGTCGCCGAGAGCCTGAGTTAGGTGGACACCCTCCTCGTCGCCCTCCGCGTCGCGCTGTCCCTCGCTGTCGTCGTCGGACTCCTCTGGGTTTTGCAGCGCCGCATGCAGAAGGGCACCCGCCGTGGACCCAAGGCCAGCCTCGTGTCGGTCGTCGGCCGGCAGGGCCTCGGTCAGAAGGCATCCCTCGTCGTCGTCGATGTCGAGGGCCGGCGCTTCGTGCTCGGCGTGACAGAACAGTCGGTCACCGTGCTGCACGACGCGCTGAGCCCGGCGGAGAGCTTCGCCACCACGCTGCGCGCGGGGGACGCGGACACGACGACGAGACTTTCCGCAGGGATCGCCGCGACGACCTCCACGGGCGTCGCGGCCGCTGACGAGGCGCTTCCCGCGCCACTCACCTTCCGGCCCCGCCACGACCGGGGCATCCGCACCGCGGAGTCAGCCCTGCGCGCCGAGTCCGGACCGGGCTCGAGCTCCCGGCCGAACCGCCTGGCCGGATCGATCCTCTCGCCGGCGACGTGGCAGCAGACTGCCGCGGCACTCCGGCAGGGACGGTGAACACCTGCGCCCTGCGCCCCGGCCTGCCCGGGCTCCGTGCCCCGCGCGCCGATGCACTCCGCCCCGCCGACCGGGTGCGTTTCACCAGACTCCTCGTGATGGCGGCGCTCGTACTCGTCATCGTCCTCGCCGTCGTGCTGCTCGCCGCGAGCGCAGGCCACGCCGCGACGATCGCCCCGGTCGCTCCCGTCGACCCGGTGGCGCCGAGCACCCCGACGCCCGCGTCAGGCGCAGGCCTGAGCGTCGACATCAACGGTCCGGACGGTTCGCCGTCCTCGGCGATCGTGACCCTGATCGGCATCACCCTGCTCTCGGTCGCCCCGGCGCTCCTGCTGATGATGACGAGCTTCACCAAGATCTTCGTGGTGCTCGCGATGACCCGGAACGCCCTCGCGCTCCCGTCGATCCCGCCGAACCAGGTGCTCGCGGGCCTCGCCCTGTTCCTGTCGCTGTTCATCATGGCGCCCGTGCTCACCGACATCAACAACCACGCGCTGCAGCCCTACCTGAACGGCACGCTCTCGTTCGACGACGCGGTCACGATCGGCTCTGCGCCGTTGCGCACCTTCATGCTCGCCCACACCCGCGAAGAAGACCTCGCCCTGATGACCCGGGCCGCCGACCAGGCCAACCCGGTCAGCCGCGACGCGGTGTCCCTTCTCACCCTGATCCCGGCGTTCATGATCTCCGAGCTGCGCGCAGCCTTCATCATCGGCTTCGTCATCTTCATCCCGTTCCTCGTCATCGACATCGTCGTCTCCGCCGCCCTGATGTCGATGGGCATGATGATGCTGCCGCCGGTGATGATCTCGCTCCCGTTCAAGATCCTGCTGTTCGTGCTCGTCGACGGCTGGGGACTGATCATCACGACCCTCATCACCAGTTACCGGGGTGGCTGATGGACACCAACGCCATCCTCGACATCGGCATGCAGGCGATCATCGTCGCGGGCAAGCTCTCCGCGCCGATCCTGATCACCGCCCTCGTCGTCGGTTTCGCGATCTCCCTGCTGCAGTCCATCACACAGATCCAGGAGGTGACGCTCTCCTTCGTGCCCAAGGCGATCGCCGTCTGCATCGCCCTGCTCATCTGCGGGCACTGGATGATCTCCGAGATCGTCTCCTTCACGACCGCGCTCTTCGACAAGATCCCGACCCTCATCGGCGGCGGCTGATGAACATCACCCTCGACTTCACCTGGATCGAGGCCGTCATGCTCGCCGGGGTGCGCCTCATCGCCTTCCTCGTGATCGCCCCGCCGTTCTCCTACAACGCGTTCCCGCTCCGGATCAAGGGCATGCTCTCCCTCGGGCTTGCCCTCGCCGTTTCGCCCGTCGTGACCCCCGGTTACGTGTCCCCGGACACGGGTGGCTTCATCCTCGCGCTCCTGCTCGAAATCGTCGTCGGCGGCATGCTCGGCTTTCTCGTGCTGATCGTGTTCTCCGCCGTGCAGTCGGCCGGCAACCTGATCGACCAGTTCGGCGGCTTCCAGCTCGCCCAGGGCTTCGACCCGCAGGCGATGGTCAACGGAGCCATGTTCACCCGGCTCTACCAGATGACCGCCCTCGCGCTCCTCTTCGCGTCCGGCGGCTACCAGCTCATCATCGGCGGCCTGACCCGGAGCTTCACGGCCATCCCTATCGGCGGAGGTATGGACCTCGCCGCACCGGTCCAGGCCGCCACGAACGCCGTCGGCCAGCTGCTGCTCTCCGCCGTTCAGATCGCCGGACCGCTCATCGTCGTGCTCTTCCTCGCGGATGCCGGCCTCGGCCTGCTCACCCGGGTCGCGCCCGCGCTCAACGCCTTCGCCCTCGGCTTCCCGCTCAAGATCCTGATCACCCTCACCCTCGGCGCGAGCGCCTTCGTCGCGCTTCCGCGCATCGTGTCCGCCCTCACCGACACCGCTGTGACGACCATGCTCGGGGTGAAATAGATGTCGGACTCCGGCGAAAAGACCGAGCAGGCCACCGATAAGCGGATGAAGGAGGTCCGCGCCAAGGGCCAGCTCTCCAAGTCGCAGGACCTCACCGCGTGGATCGGAATCGGCGCCGCCGCCGCCCTCGCCCCCGTCACGATCAGCCTCGGGTCCCAGGCCGGCGCCAGCCAGCTCGACGGACTGCACGCGATCGTCGCGAATCCGAGCCCCGAACTCGCCGAGCAGCTGATGGGCGACGCGTTCTCCTCTCTCGCCGGCACCCTGACCCCGATGCTCGCGACCGTGTTCGCCGTCGTGCTCATCGGTGCCGCCGCCCAGGGCGGCGTCCACCTCAAGAAACTCGAGGGCAAGTACGACCAGTTCAACCTCGTCACCGGGCTCGGCCGCACCTTCGGCGGCCAGGCGGTCTGGCAGGGCGTCAAGGCACTACTGAAGACCGCGGCGGTCGGCGTCGTGCTGACCCTGGTGATCCAGGGGCTCGCCCCGATCCTGATGACCGCGGGCGGCCTTCCGGTCGCCGCCCTGATCGACGCGGCAGGGGGAGGCGCCGCCTCGCTCGTGCAGGCGGCCGTCGTGTCCGGCCTCGTGCTCGCCGCCGCCGACGTCTTCGTGGTGATGCGCCGCAACCGCAAACGCACCCGGATGACCAAAAAAGAGGTCACCGACGAGAACAAGAGCTCGGAAGGCGACCCACGGATCAAGTCGCAACGCCGCTCCCGGCAGCTCGCCATGAGCCGGAACCGGATGATCGCATCCGTCTCGACCGCCGACGTCGTGCTCGTCAACCCGACCCACTTCGCCGTCGCCCTCCGCTACGAGCCGGGTAAGTCGGCACCGAGGGTCGTCGCGACGGGGGCAGGCGTCATCGCGCTGCGCATCCGCGAGCAGGCGGCGACCGACGGCGTGCCGATCGTGCGCGACATCCCGCTCGCCCGTGCCCTGCACAGCGCCTGCAAGCTCGGTGACGAGATCCCGGTCGAGCTCTACAACGCCGTCGCCCGCGTGCTCGCCTTCGTGCTCGCGCTCAAGACCCGCGGCTCGGCGCGCGGCTCCGGGTACACGACCGGCTACGGCGAGGACGCCGGCGTGCACACCCTCACCCAGGCCGTCCACGCCGCGTCGCCCGTGTTCTCCGGGGCATCCGCTCCCGGTTCACCCTCCCGCTCCGCCTCCCGCTCCGCCGCTCACTCCACCGGAGGTTCCCGATGAAGACCACCCTCGCCAGGCTCGCCGTCCCGATCGGCGTCGTCGGCATCATCCTGCTCCTCGTCGTCCCGGTCCCCGCCGTGCTCCTCGACATGCTCATCATCGTCAACATCCTGCTCGGCCTCGTGGTGCTGCTCACGACCATGTTCGTCAAGAAGCCGCTCGACTTCTCGGTGTTCCCGTCCCTCCTCCTCGTGGCGACCCTGTTCCGGCTGGGCCTCAACGTCGCATCCACCCGCCTGGTGCTCGGCGACGGCTACGCCGGCCAGGTGATCGCCTCGTTCGGCCAGGTCGCCGTCGGCGGGTCGATCATCATCGGCGCCGTGATCTTCCTGATCCTCGTCGTGATCCAGTTCGTCGTCGTCACCAAGGGCGCCGAGCGGGTCGCCGAGGTCGGAGCCCGGTTCACCCTCGATGCCATGCCCGGCAAGCAGATGGCGATCGACGCCGACCTCAACGCCGGCCTGATCACCGACACCCAGGCCAGGGAACGCCGGGCGGAGGTCTCCGCGGAGGCCGACTTCTACGGCGCGATGGACGGCGCGTCGAAGTTCGTCAAGGGTGACGCGATCGCCGGGATCATCATCATCATCATCAACCTCGTCGGTGGCATCGGCATCGGGATGATCCAGCGCGGCATGTCGATCACCGACGCGATGAGCACGTACTCGCTCCTGACCATCGGCGACGGGCTCGTCACCCAGATCCCAGCCCTCCTGATGGCCGTGTCCACCGGCATGATCGTGACCAGGTCCAACGCCGAGTCCGACATCGGGGCGACCGCATCCGCGCAGCTCACCCAGTCCCGCAACGCGCTCATGATCGCCGGCGGCGCGGCCCTGCTGATGGCACTCATTCCCGGGATGCCGATCCTCCCGTTCGTGGTCGCCGGGGCGAGCCTGCTGCTCGTCTCCCAGCGGATCAAGGCGAGCGAAGCCCGCGAGCAGGCCAGGAAGGCGGCCGCCGTCGTGGCCGAACGGGCGCCGGTGCGCTCGGACACCCCGGAGGATCTGATCGAGTCGATGCGGGTGCACGCCCTCGAGATCCTGCTCGCCTCCGATCTCGTCGACCTCGTCTCCGGAGCCCAGGACGACCTGCTCGCCCGGGTACGGGCCCTCCGCCGCAAGATTGCGATCGACCTCGGCGTCGTCGTTCCACCGGTCCGCACCCGCGACAGCGTCGAACTGCCCTCCGCGACCTACGTCATCCGCATCGCCGGCGTCGAGGCCGGCCGCGGGCTCGCGCCGTCCGGCAAGGTGCTCGCCCTCGGTGACAACCTCGAGGGCCTGCCGGGCACCGCGACCGTCGAGCCGGTCTTCGGCCTCGCCGGCAAGTGGGTGCCGAGCGAGATGCGGCACAGCGCGGAGATGGCCGGCGCGACCGTCATCGACCGGGTGTCCGTGCTCGTGACCCACCTCTCCTCGATCGTCACCGGAAATGCGGCACGGCTGCTCACCCGGGAGGATGTGCGGGTGCTGACCGACGGCGTCAAGCAGGTCAACCCGGCGGCCGTCGACGACCTGATCCCCGGCATGCTGTCCCTCGCCGAGGTGCAGCGGGTGCTCCAGGGCCTCCTTATGGAGAAGATCCCGATCAACGACCTCTCCCGGATCTACGAGGCGCTCTCGCTCCGGGCGAAGGCATCGACCGACCCTGAGGGCCTGATCGAGGCCGCGAGGCAGGGCCTCGGCCCGGCTCTCGCCGCCCAATACCTCGACGAGGGCCTGCTCCGCGTGATCATGATCGAGCCCGGTCTCGAGCAGTCCCTGCTCGAGGGCATGCGCGCCTCAGAGCAGGGCACCCAGATCATGCTTGAACCCGCGCGGATCGACGCGATCCTGGGCTCGCTCAAGGCCTCGCTCGCCACCGTCGAGGCGAGCGGGCTGACCGCCGTGCTCGTCTGCGCCCCGGCCCTCCGCCCGGCGATCCACCGGCTCGTCTCCGCGCAGACCGGCGGGCTCCCCGTGCTGTCCTACCTCGAGGTCACCTCCGCGAACGTCGCCATCGAGACCGTGGGGGTGGTCCGTGGAACCGAAACGATTTCAGCTTGACGGTCCGACGCTTCCGGAACTGAAGGCACGCATCCTCGCCGAACACGGGGCGGATGCCCGCATAATCTCCGCCGAACGCGTCACGGTCGGCGGCATCCGCGGCTTCTTCGCCAGCCGCCACTACGAGGTCACGGTCGAAGTGCCCGAGCGGCGCCGCCGAGCCGCGCACGCCCAGCCGGTGCGGATGATGCCGCTCGAGCGCGACGAGCACGGTGACGGTGACGGTGACGGTGCCGTTGCCGGCGCCGGAAACGGCGACGCCCATCCCGGACGCGCCGCCCGGCTCGGGATCCTCGCCCTGCTCGAGGACGCCGACGGGGCCGACGATGCGGGAACCCTCGGGAGGCCGCGAGCCTCGGTCCAGACCCCGCTCCTGTCGACCGGGTCCGCCGGCTTCGCCCAGCTGATGGACGAACTCACCTTCACCGTCGCCGAGCCGGTTCCTGAGCGGGTGTCCGGGGCGCTGCCCGGGCCCGTGCGCGAGCCGGAGCCGTCGGGTTCCGCGACCGGTGCCGGATCGCCGCGGAACGCGGGGACACACGAACGGCCCGCGACTCTTTCGACCCGGGCCGGGCATCCGTGGCCAGGACGCGCGGGCACGGCGGCCGTGCCGCGACCCTTCACGCACCCCGGAGACCTCGTCGTGCTCGTCGGCGCGCCCGCGGAGACCTTGCGTGTCGCCGGGATGATGGCCGCAATGGACGGGGCCGCCGAGGTGCTCGTGGCCGGCTCCGTGGTGTCGGAGGGGGCCCGTCGCGTCGACGACCGGCGCTCTGCCCTCGCTGCGCGCGCCGGGGGAGTCGCCCGCGGGCGCACGTGTTTCCTCGCCTTCGGCATCGGCGAGACCCCGGGGGACCGCGAGTACCTCGGCGGTGACCTGCTCATGGTCGGCGCGGACCAGACCTGGGCCGTGGTGGATGCCGGCCGGAAGCCCTCGGACACGGCCGACTGGGTCGGGCGGGTCGCGGCGATCATTCCGATCGACGCGGTCGCCGTGGTCGGGTCGACGACGACGTCCTCCCCGGAAACCGTCGACGACCTCGGGATTCCGGTCGGCTGGGTCGACGGTGCCCCAGCAGCGTCCGCGACGCTCGGACCGCGCGCAGGCCGCCTCCCTGACACGCCCGATGCCCGCGCTAGGCTGGCATGATGCTGGTTCTCACGCGCAAACCGGGGGAGAAAATCCTCATCGGCGATGACATCGTCATCACCGTCCTCGATGTGCGCGGCGACAGCATCCGCATCGGCGTCGATGCCCCGCGCGGTGTCAGGATCCAGCGCGACGAGGTGCTCCGAGCCGTCATTGAGGCGAACCTGTCCGCGAGCAGGGGGGGGAGCCTTTCCGAGGACGAGGACGCCGAGGCGCAGCTCAAGGCCGCGCTCGGCCTGGTACGCCCGTCGGCCGCGCCCGCTGCCGCGCCCACCGCCCCGCCCGACGCCCTTCCTGACTGCTAAAGTACGAATCAGGTGATTCATCGGGCGAATTCGTCCGATCTGTCAGTTGCAGAAGGCACACCCGTCGAGAGGCGGGGTCGCAAAGGCACGGGACCCTCGGGTGAGCCGGTCTACCGAATGGACAGGACCGGCACCACGTGAGCACGCCAGAGTTGAAGACCATGCCTGCAACCGTCTCTCCCCGCCCGATTTCCGAGCGTCGAGCCGGCGGAGCCGAGGCTCCCGTGCACCCGGCGTTCTTGCGACGCCTCCGCCGTCTACCCCGTCGATTCGGTGTTCAGCTGGTCGCAGCGAGCCTGCTCGTCTCGGTGCCGCTGATGGTCTTACTGGCCGTGCTGCTCACCCAACAGTCCGCAACGAGCCTCGCCGCCGCCGCCCAGGATAAGGGCGTCACCGTTGCGCGCGCGATCACCCTGCAGCTGGAGAACTGGCTTGGAGAGCGCCGGACTGACCTGGCGGTGGTGGCGACGAGGGTCGCAGAGCCGTTCGACTCTCCCGAAACGGCCACCCAACTGGCCGGACTCGATAAGGCGTACGGTAGCTATACACTGCTCGAGATTGCCGATGTCTCCGGCAAGGTCCTGGCGACGAGCCGCCCCAATATCCAGATAGCACCCTCTGGACTCGTCTGGTTCCAGGCTGCGACGTCCGGCAAGACGGTGGTCACCTCGCTGGTCCGCGAGGGAAAGCAGATCGACTGGATCATGGCCCAGCCGATCACGGATGCCGACGGTCACGTCCGCGCCGTACTGATCGCGGATCTCGACCCGGCAGTGCTCGCCACACTTCTCAATCCCGAACTCAACGCCGGCGACGAAATCGTGGTGTCCGACTCGCAGGACAAGCTGATCTACGACACCGCGTCGCCGATGAAGGTCAGCGACGGGGTGTCCCTCCTCGAAGGTGGAGCGCTGTCGACGGTCGTCGACACGGCGGCGACTCGGGAAGCCTTGGACACCCACGTAGCCGGCACCGCCCGGTTCATCGACTATCGGGGCCATGACGTCTTCGGCGGTTTCGACGTGGTCAAGGACCTGAACTGGGTCCTCGTCGTAAAGGAGCAGGCCGGCACAGTGCTCGCCCCTGTGACTGACCAGACGCAACGCGCGACCCTCCTCGTCGTCCTCGGCGCCGTGCTCGCGGTGGTGGTCTCGACCGCGCTGGCGTGGAGCACGATTCGCTCGGTCCGGCAGCTCAGTGCGGTGGCGCACAAGGCGGCCGGCGGAGACCTCGCTGCGCGAGCCAGGCCCAGCGGTGCCGCCGAGCTCGTGACCCTCGCCGAATCCCTCAATGCCATGCTGGCCACCTCGCAGACGCTGATCTCCCAGCTGGGCTCTGCAGGGATCGAAGTGAATTCCGCGGCGACAGAGCTGTCGGCGTCGTCCGACGAACTGGCCGCGATCACGACCCAGCAGAGCGCTGCGGTCACCGAGGCGACAGCGACCACGGAGGAACTCGCGCGGTCGTCCGTCGCGATCGCGGACACCGTCGACGCGGTCGCCCGTCAGGCCGCCGAGACCAGGCACAACCTGGTGCAGGCCGAAACCGATATCAACCGTTCGAGCGAGCGCACGCTCGCCCTCGCCGAGCGGGTCAATGACATCGACGTGTTGCTCGTGCTCATCAACGACATCGCCGACCAGACCAACCTGCTCGCCCTCAACGCCGCGATAGAAGCGGCACGTGCGGGAGAGCACGGGCGCGGTTTTGCGGTCGTCGCCGACGAGGTCCGCCGGCTCGCGGAACGGTCCAAGGCGTCCGCAGGCGACATCGCGGCGATCGTGAAGGGCGTGCAGCGGGAGACGAACGCCACGGTCATGGCGATGGAGAAGGGCGCAAAGCAGATGCAGCTGGGCCTCGTGCAGCTCGAGGCTGTGACCGACGCCAACGAACAGGTCAGCCTCACCACCCAGCAGCAGCGCAGTGCGACAGCGCAGGTCGTCGAGACCATGGAGCAGCTCACCGACGCCAGCCGCCAGATCTCGATCACGGCACAGCAGATCGCCGGTTCTGCCGGAGACCTTGCCGATCTCGCACACAATCTCGAGACCGCGGGTGCCGGCACCGGCCGACCATGACCCGGATGCTCGCATGAACCAAATCCAGGCGTTGCTGCTCGCGGTCGGCTCCGATCTCTTTGCGGTGCCGATCGTCCGGGTCAGTCAGGTCGTCACCCCGCCGGACCTCACCAGACTGGTCACGGCGCCGCCTCACGTGCTCGGCCTCTTCAACCTGCGGGGGCAGATCGTCCCACTCCTCGACACCGCGAGGCTGCTGCAACTACCCGACGCGGGACCGCTGGCGTTCGCGGTCATCCTGCAGACCGGGCACGGCCCCGTCGGGCTTTCGGTGACGGCCCTCCCGCAGCGGGTCGCCCTCGGTACCGCCATCGGGCCGTCGGACCTTCCCGGCACTGCCGGCGTCTATCGTGTGGACAAGCGGGTGGCCGTGCTGCTCGATCCCGACGTGCTGCTGTCGGCCGCGAGAACCGGACGCGGCACCGAGATCGCCATCGCCGGCAGAATCGGCGGCTGAACGTGCTCGGCATCGAAGAGGTGCGGGAACTGTTCAATCAGGAGGCCGAGGTGCGGCTCGCGCATCTCGACCAGCTGCTGCTCCAGCTGGAACAGCACGGCGAAGACGAGACCCTGATCCGGTCCATCTTCCGCGAACTGCACACCCTCAAGGGATCCTCTGCCGTCGCGGGGCTCGACGCCGTGAGCCACCAGGCCCACGAGCTCGAGGACATCGTGGCGGGCCTGCGGGCCGGCACTCAGGCCGTCACCGCGGACATCATCGACGTGCTCCTTGTCGGAGTAGACCGTCTCGGCCGCGTCATCGCCGGAACCAGGGACGGTGATCACCCGGAACCGGGCGCAGGGGACCACGGCGAAACGGAGCCGCGTGAAACCGGGCCCGGCGATTCCCTTGTCGCGGTGGAGTCGGGCGTGGTCGTACCGGCGTCGGAACCCCCCGAGATCCCCGTACTGGAGACCGCGTGGGCCAGGGACTCCGGGGGCGCCGTCCTGGTGCCGATGGAACGTCTGGACGAACTGGTGCGGCTGATCGGGGAATCGGCCTCGGCGCACCTCCGGGTCGGCCGGATGCTGACCGAGAAATTCGGCGTCGACCCGACGCTGGCCACCGAATTCACCGACCTCTCACGTACCCTCAACGAACTGCAGAACCGTGCCATGCGCACCAGGATGATCGCCCTGGCCACCATCACCGACCGACTCCAGCGCGCCGTGCGCGACCTGGCGCGCGCGGCGGGCAAGACGATCAACTGGGAGGTGCGGGGCGCCGACACCGAACTCGACCGGAGCATGCTTGTGCAACTGTCCGACGTGCTGCTGCACCTCGTGAGGAACGCCGTCGACCATGGTATCGAGGACACCACGCAGCGGCTCGCCACGGGGAAGCCGGCGGACGGCAGCATCCGTTTGCACGCCATGCAACTCGGCTCCGAGGTCATCATCGCCGTCACCGACGACGGCGGCGGCATCGACACTGCACGGGTCCGGGAACAGGCGGAACGCGAGGGCATCGACACCCGGGGAATGAGCGAGGACGACGTCCTGCACCTGGTCTTCCACGCCGGACTGTCGACGACCAGGATCGTGACCGACCTCTCCGGGCGCGGCGTCGGCCTCGATGTCGTGCGCGCCAACGTCGAAGCGGCACACGGGCGCGTCGAGGTACGCTCGAGGCCCGGCCTCGGCACGGAATTCCGGGTCATCGTGCCGATCACGCTTGCGGTACTGCGGTGCCTTCTTGTCGAGTCCGGCGGCCAGCGGTTCGCCCTGCCGTTCCACCGGGTCGTGCTGTCCCAGGGTTTCGACCCGTCCGATGCCTCGAGTGTCGAGGGCCGGCCGGTGATCATGGTCGATGACCAGCCCGTCGCCGTGGCGACGCTCGCCGCGACTCTTGACCTGGCCGCCGTCGGGCCGGGCACCGGGCCGATCGTGGTCCTCGCCGACACGGCCCGCCGCTTCGGTTTCCAGGTCGACCGCCTCGTCGGACAGCGCGATGTCGTCGTCACGGGTCTGAGCGGTGCGGTGGCGCACCTTCCGGCGGTCGCGGGTGCGAGCGTCGAACCGGACGGTTCCGTGCTCATCGTGCTCGACCCGCCCGGCCTCATCCACCGTGCCCGCCAGAATGACAGGGGCCGGTCGCCGGAGCAGGGTGCCGACGCTGTCGCACCGTCTCGTCAGCGCATCCTCGTCGTGGACGACGCGCTCACCATCCGGGAGTTGCAGCGGAGCATCCTGGAACGGGCGGGGTTCGACGTCCGCGTCGCCGTCGACGGCACGGATGCCCTGGCCCGGCTCGCCGAGGAGGCCGCCGAGCTGATCCTCACCGACATCGAGATGCCCAACATGGACGGATTCGAACTGACGGAAGCGGTCCGCGCGGACCCCGCATTCACGAACATCCCCGTGCTCATCCTCAGCTCACGGTCGAGCGAGGCGGACAGGCAGCGGGGTCTCGATGCGGGCGCCGACGGGTTCATCCTGAAGAGCGGCTTTGACGAGGGCAGCCTGCTCACGGCCGTGAAGCGCCTGATCGGAGCCCGGATATGACGGTCGTGCGCGTACTCATCGTCGAGGATGCCCCGACCAACGGCGGTCCGCTGACCCGCGTGTTGCAACGTGACGGCGACATCGTCGTCTTCGGCCAGACCAGGACAGGGGCCGCGTCGATCGCACTCGTCACGCGGGACGCCCCAGACGTCATCATCCTCGGCCTGCACACCGATGACGGCACCGGACAGGAGTTCATCGAACAGGTCATGGCCCGTGTTCCGACGCCGATCCTGGTGCTCTCGTCCCGGCTCACGGACCGGCGCTCCCCGTCGGCGATTGAAGCCCTCGTCGCCGGAGCCCTCGAAACCCTGTCGGTCCCCACGGTCTGGACGACCGAGATCGAAGCCCGGCTTCGCCACACAGTCCGCCAGCTCAGCAAGGTCCAGACGATCAGGCACCCGCGCGGAGGACTGAATCGACGTCTGGGCGTCAAACCGGCCGGCCAGGGCGGGTCGACGCGGGTGGCGCACGGCCGGAACACGGTCGTCGCTCTCGCCGCGTCGACCGGGGGTCCTACGGCGCTGGCCACGGTGCTGGCCGGCCTCGGCGGTTTGGCTGCGCCGGTGCTGGTCGTGCAGCACCTGCATCCCGACTTCACGGGCGGCTTCGTCGATTGGATGGCCCGCGTGTCGGCGCTTCCGGTCGAGCTCGCGGTGAGTGGTCAGGTCGTCCGGCCCGGCCACGTCTATTTCGCGCCCGGCGGTGTGCACTTGCGGCTAACGGCCGGACTGCGGATGGAACTCGCGACGACCCCGGTGACGATCCACCAACCGTCCGCGGACGTCCTGTTCCGGTCCGTCGCCGAGCAGGCCGCATCAGCCGCGATCGGGGTCATCCTGACCGGTATGGGTGATGACGGTGCCAGGGGACTGCTTGAGATCCACCGCCAGAACGGCCACACCTTCGGGCAGGACCAGGAGAGTTGTGCTGTCTTCGGGATGCCGCAGGCAGCGTGGGACCTCGGGGCGTTGAGCGGTCTCGTGCCCCTCGGGCAGCTCGCGGCGACAATCGTGCGCACGGCGTCGGCGGTGACGGCGTGACCGAACGGGACCCGTCGGAGGACGTCATCAACCGCGTGGCCGAGCTGCTCAGGACAGCGGTGGGACTCCGACCGGAATCAACCCTGCGCGCCCGGTTGCGCCGCTCCATCCGCGACGAGATCGTCCTGCTCGAACTGGATTCGGACGGGTATCCCGAGGCCCTGGCCCACGACTCAGAACTCCGGCAGAGGCTTCTGAACCGCGTCACGGTTCAGGAAACGGGCTTCTTCCGCCATCCCGAGCAGTTCGACATGCTCGCCCGTGCGATTCTCCCGTCAGTGCCGTCGCCGGTGACGCTCTGGAGCGCAGGCTGCGCGAACGGGCAGGAGGCGTTCAGCCTCGCCATGGTCCTCGAAGAGAACGGCATCGAAGGATCGGTCGTCGCGACCGACGTCTCCACATCGGCCCTGCAGCGCACCCGGGCCGCTTCGTACAGCACCCGCGAAATCGCCGGGCTGAGCCCGGAACGCGTCGCGCGCCATCTCAGGCCCGTCGGCGCGGCCTGGGAAGTCGTCCCCGCGCTGCGTGCCCGGGTCAGCACCTTGCATCACAACCTCATCGAGCCACTGCCCGCCCGGATCCAGCCGGCCCGGATCGTGTTCTGTCGCAACGTGCTCATCTACTTCTCCCGCCAACACGCCCGAGACTTTTTGGACACCGTGGCCGAAGCGCTGCCCCTGGCCTGGCTCATCCTCGGCGCGACCGAGACGGTCCGGGGTGTCGGCGAACGCTACGAGACTCTTCGGATCGGGGACAGCTATGCCTACCGGTCGTTCCGTGTTCCCGATGCGACTCCAGCGGGAGCAGCGAAACGGATGCCGATGCGCACCCCGGCCTCCTCGGCCCCCCGTGCGCAACCGATCCCGGATCTCCTTCCCATACCTGTCCCCGTCGCCGCCGAAGACGGAGCGGACCTGGCTCCCATCATCGCCGGGCTCGTTCTCACCGGCCAGCGGGCCCTCGCGGAACATGACCAGGGCGGCGCCGTCGTCATCTTCCGCAAGTGGGCGTACCTCGCCCCCGACGACCCGATCGCGCACCTCCACCTCGGACTCGCATTCGAAGCGGCCGGCGACCGTACATCGGCACGGCGTGCCTTCGGCGCGGCCCGACGTGCCCTGCCGGACTCCTCGTCCGGCATGATCCCGCAGGGGCTGGAGGGGTACGCTCCGGCGGAACTCCGTAAGTTACTAGACAGCAGGCTGAGCGGCGCAACCCGGCGCGACGGCACCGAACATGATCGGACACGACGATGACGACCATGGTCTGCTTCCACACCGCAGGCACCGAATACTGCCTCCCGGTCGAGTCCACCCGCGGCGTGCGCACCGCCGCCGACCTGCGGGCAATCCCGGGCACGGCGAGCGACATCGCCGGGATCCTACCCGGCCAGCCGCCGCTCACCGTCATTTCCGTGCTCGGTGGCGCAGGCGACACCGGCGGTTACGTCCTCGTCGTCGAATCCGGTGACACCACGTTCGGGCTGCTCGTCGACGCCGTCGACGGGTTGCGACGGATCGCGGCCACCGACATCCGCCCGGCCTCCACCGGGCGAGGGCGTTCGTACGTCTCGGGAACGATCGACATGGACGGCCGGCTGATGCTGGTGGCCGACCCCGATGCATTGGCGGCGCGACTGTGATCGATCCCGGCGCCGAGCCACCGACCGTGCTGATCACCGACGACTCGCTCGTGATCCGCGCCGTGGTCCGTTCTTACCTCGAAGCGGAGGGCTACCGCGTCGTCGAGGCTGTCGACGGGTCCGCGGCGCTCGAATACTGCCAACAATCGCCGCCGGACGTGATTCTCCTCGACATCGAAATGCCCGGTCTCGACGGCTACGAGGTTCTCGCCGAACTCAAGGCCGACCCGCTGCTGCGCGACCTGCCGGTCGTCTTCCTGACCACACTCACGGACATGCAGGATGTGCTGCGCGGACTGCGCGGCGGGGCGCACGACTACCTCAAGAAACCGTTCGAGCCCGCCGAGCTCGTCGCCCGCGTGGCCGCGGCGGCACACGTCAAGAAGCTGCAGGACCAGCTCCGCCAGCGCAACGCTGAACTCGACCTGCTCAGCCGCACCGACGCGCTGACCGGACTGCACAATCGCAGGCACCTCGAAGAGGAACTTGCGCGGCTCCAGTCCGACGCCGTGCGACACGATGATCCTCTGTGCGTGCTCCTGCTCGACATCGACCATTTCAAGCGGGTCAACGATGGCCACGGGCACCCGGCCGGCGACGCCGTACTCTCCGGGTTCGCCGAACGTCTCCGCGGCGAGCTCCGCGAGGAAGACGTGGCGGGCCGGTGGGGCGGCGAGGAATTCCTCGTCGTCCTGCCGCGCACCGACCTGGACGGTGCCCTGATCGTCGCCAACCGGATCCGCATGGCCGTGGAAATCCGCCCGTTCCTGGTGGCGGGGGTCGAAATTCCCGTGACGGTCAGCGGAGGATGTGCCCTCGGACCGGTAGGCAACGTTGACGGCCTGATCCGCCTCGCCGACGAGGGCCTCTACGCCGCCAAGGAGGACGGCCGAAACCGGATCCAGGTCGCCGCGCTCAGCCGCCCTTGAATTACGGAAAAAACACCCTCGTCGCGACGACGAAGGTGCTTTCTCCGCAACTGGGCGGATGTTCCGAACGGGGGGTTTCGGAACTATCCGTCAGTCGGGTCCAGGGTGGTGCGGTCCAGGCGGGCGACACCGATCTTCGAATCGGCCATCCCGTAGAAGACGTACTGGCGGCCCTCGACCTCCTCGATCGCGGTCGGGAAGACCACGTTCGGCACGATGCCGCTGAGCTCGTCGGGCGTCTCCGCCTTCAGGAGCGGTTCGCTCGTGCGCTGCAGGACGATCGTCGGGTCGTCCGCGTCGAGGATCATGGCCCCCGCCGCATAGTTCACCTTCTGCTGCTGCGAGAATGCGCCGTCGATCACGCCGGTGACGCCGTGGTGCAGCAGCAGCCAGCCCTCCGGCACCCGCAACGGGGCGGGTCCGCCGCCGATCTTGAGTTCTTCGAACGCGAACTCCGGCCCGGCGAGGAAGCGGTGGCCGCTCCAGAACGAGAGCTTCGTCACGTCGGCGAGCACATCCGCGACCGGCACGTAACTGATCCAGATGCTCTGCCTGGTGTCGGTAACCCCGGCCGGCACCCGGATGCCTTCACCCGGCTTGACCTCGCCGAGGTCCCACATCGGCCGGTGCAGCACCGCGAAGGATTCCACGCCGTTCGGCCCCGTGACGGGCTCCGGGAAGAAGACGGTGTCCTTGTTGTGGAACAGGTTCAGGTCCATGTCCAGTGCTTCGTCGAAGGCGAAGAGCACCGGGCCGAGCCTGCGCCAGCTGCGGAGGTCGGCTGAGACCGCGAGTGCCGTGCGTGGACCGAGCGGGCCGTACGCGACATAGGTCATCACGTGCAGGCCGAGCCGCGGGACGAAGGTGACCCGCGGGTCTTCGACGCCGGCGTTGTGGGCGCCGCGTTCCCAGCCCTGGTCGGGCTCGAGGACGACGCCCTCGCGCTCGACGCCCGTCGGCACGCCGTCGGTGATGATCACGCGTGCGAGTCCGACTCGGGAGACGTTCCCGGTCGCGACGAGACGGGGCAGCAGGCACAGGGTGCCGTCTGGCGTGTGCCCTGAGCCGGGGTTGAGCACGCCCTCCGCCTCGAGGGTGTTGCCCGGTTCCGGCGTCATGACGACGCCCATCCGGGTGAGGCGGTAGGGGAATGCCGCGCCGGGCATCCGTTTCGGGGCGGAGGCGTGCGGCACGTTCGCCGGGGAGGGGGCGGACGAAGGGACGGGGGATGCTGCGGTGGATTCGCGCATGACTAGCCTTTCACGCCTGAACCGATGTCGGTCGAGACGAAGTGTCGTTGGAAGAGGATGAAGAGGATGACGGCGGGTCCGGCCAGCACGCAGGCGCCGGCGAGGACCGCTCCGAAGGGGTTCGCCGCGGAGGCCGCGACGGTGCTGATGTAGTTGGCGAGCGCGACCGCGAGCGGCTGCATCGAGGCCTGCTTGGTGACCAGGAACGGCCAGAGGAATTCGTTCCACGGGCCGATGAAGGTCAGTAGCACGACGGTGAGCAGGGCGGGGCGCACGAGCGGGAGGGCGATCCGCCAGAGCAGCACGACCTCGCCGGCACCGTCGATCCTGGCCGCGTCGAAGAGCTCGCGGGGGACCTGCAGGAAGTACTGCCGGAAGATGATCACGGCCGTCGAGTTGATCGCGAACGGCAGGATCATGCCGAGGTAGTTGTCGGCAAGGCCGTAGTCCCTCGCGATCATCACGTAGAGCGGGATCATCAGCAGCTGGAACGGAACGACCTGGACGAGCAGAACGAGCGCGAAGGTGATCCCGCGGCCGCGCCACTGCAGCTGGGCGAGCGCGTAGCCGACGAGGACTCCGAACACGAGGGTGCCGAGGATCACGCCGCCGGTGAAGATGCCGGAGTTGAGCAGGGTCTGCATCAGGTTGACGCGGCTGTTGATGTCCGCGTAGTTCTCGAGGGTGAGGTTGGCCGGGTTCGGGAATGCTCCCGCGATGGAGGTGTCCGGCGACTTCTGCAGTGAGCCGACGATCATGTAGTAGAACGGGAACAGGAACGCCACGGCTCCGATGGTGAGCACGACGCCGCGAAGGATATTCTGTCCGCGGCTCATGCCGCTGGTCGTGCGCGTTCCCGGTGCGCGCGTGCTGAGTGTGCCTGTACCCGTGTCTGGTGTGCGCTTGCTCATGATTCGTCACCTCCGGCGACCTTGCGCTGGATGAAGGCGATGATGAGCACGCCGATCACCAGGATGATGCCGATCGCGGACGCGGTGTCCGGGTTCCCCTGCTCGATGCCCTTCTGGTACATCAGCAGCACGGGAGAGGTCGATGCCCCGTTCGGGCCGCCGCCGCCGGTGAGGAGGTACGGCTCGGTGAAGAGGTTCGCTCCCGTCACGGTGGAGAGCAGCAGCACGAGCACCGTCGCCGGGCGCACGCCGGGGATCGTGACGGAGAAGAACTTGCGGATCGCACCGGCACCGTCTGTCGAGGCGGCCTCGTAGAGCTCGGTCGACACGCTCTGCAGCGCGGCGAGGTACAGCAGAATATAGAAGCCGAGCTGCTTCCAGGTCACGAACAGGGCGATCGTGGGCATCGCCCAGGTCGGGCTGATCAGCCAGGACGGGTCGGGGGCGAGCGGGCCGAGGACCTGGTTGACGAGGCCGCCACCGCTGAAGAGGAAAAGCCATACGCCGACGACCGCGACGCTCGCGGTGACGTAGGGCACGTAGTACGCGACCCGCAGGAAGGTGCGGCCGCGCACGGCCTTGTTGAGTGCCGTTGCGAGGACGAGCGAGAGTACGACGGTCAGCGGCACGTTGATCAGCAGGAAGATGCCGACGTTACCGAACGAGCGGATCACCGCGGGGTCGGAGAGCACCTCCTGGAAGTTGTCGAGGCCCACGAACGGCCGATCGACCTGGGCGCCGGGGGCGGCGAAGAAGTAGTCGTGGAAGGCCATGTACACCGCGAAGATGAGCGGGTACGCGAAGACGGCGATCACGAAGACGAGGTAGGGGGCGCTGAGCAGGAGCCCGATCGGATTCCGGCCCAGCCACGGGCGGCGCCGGGTGGCCCGCCCGCCGGGAGCCCGGGTGGGGCTCCCGGCGGACGAGGTCCGCGATGCGGTGACGGTCACGAGGTGCTACTTGCTCGAGACCAGGGTGTTGATCTTGTCTGCCGCGCCGCCCAGGGTGGACGAAATGTCGCCCTGGCCGAAGATGACCGACTTGGAGTACGCGTCCCGGAACGTCTGCCATACCTCGACCGAGTTCGACACGTTCGGAACCTCGACGGTGCGCGCGGCCTGGTCGCCGAAGGCGACGTAGGCCGGGTTCGCGGCGAAGTAGTCCGGGTACGTGGTGGTCAGGTCGGAGCGGATCGGCATCTGGCCGGTCAGGCTGAGGAGCTGGCCGTCCTGCGCCTCGCTCGTGGAGAACTTCAGCACGTCCCAGGCTGTGCCTTGGTTCTTGCACGCTGTGTACATGCCGACGTTCTTGGCGTCGCTGAACGTGTATGTCTTGTCAGCGGATGTGCCCGCGCTCGTCGGCACCGGAACGGCGCCCCAGTTCACCTTGTCCTTGTACACCGGAACAGCCCACGGTCCCACGATCGACATTGCGGCCTTGCCGTCGGCGAACGAGTCGCCCTGGTAGAGCTCCTTGTTCGCGAGTCCCTCGGTGTACATGGTCTTCCAGAACTCGGCGACCTTGGCGCCCTCGTCGCCGGTGAACGTGGCCTTGCCGTCTTCGACGAGCTGCTTGCCCCCGGTCTCGGCGGCGTACAGCGGGTAGAAGTCGAACCAGCTCTGGTAGAACTCACTCGTCGGGGACGGGTAGATCGCGTTCGCCGCGGCCCCACTGGAGACCAGGGCGCGGGAGGCGGTCAGGAACTCGTCGTAGGTGGCGAGCTTCGGGTGCTCCGGGTCGAGCCCGGCCTTGGCGAACATGTCCTTGTTGTAGAAGATCATCACAGGATTGGACTTCCACGGCATCTGGTAGAACTTGCCGTCTGTTGACTCGTACTGGGCCGCGGTATCGCCCGAACGGGCCTTGATGTAGGAGTCGCCGTCGGAGAAGCTGCTCAGGTTGACGAGGCCGCCCTGCTTCTGGAACTGGGGAACAGCGACCGGGGCTGTGTTGTACACGAGGCACGGTGCGTTTCCCGCAGTGATGGCGGCGCCGATCACTTCCTCGCTGCTCTTTCCGGCCGGGATCTCCTGCGCGGTGACGGTTTCATTCGGGTGGTCGGCGTTCCAGGCGGTCACCATCTGCTTGCCCCAGGCGATCTCGGTCGCGTTGTTCGAGTACCAGATCGTGATGGGGCCGTGGGCCGTCGTCGCCGCTCCCGCCGCGCCGCCGCCCGATGAGCAGGCGCCGAGGGCGAGGATGACGGCGGCCGATGCCGCGGTCGCGGCGAGGACTCGCCGGGTTCGTGCTGTGCTGTGCATGGTTTCTCCATTCATTCCCCGCGGCAGCTCTGCCTCGGGTGTGATTCGGGTGGTGCGGCACGCGGGGAAGGGCGTGCTGGAGGACCGCGGCCGACGCGGGGTCGGTGCGGTGGCGGAGGGTTCGGTGGCGGATCGGAGGTGAGGAGTGGGGGACAGTGCGGCAGCTAGGGCCGCAGTGGGGTACCGGCGGAGCCGCGGATGACGAGACGGCCTGCCGGAAGATCGACGTCGGGTGCCGTGCCGAGCGCCATGAGGTCGAGCAGGGTCCGGCCGGCGGCCCGGCCCCAGTCGCTCGGGGCAGTGCGCACGGTGGTGAGCGCAGGGTAGACGTACCGGGTGAAGTCGATGTCGTCGAAGCCCGTGATTGAGACGTCGTCCGGTACGCGCAGGCCGAGTTCGTGCGCGACGCCGAGGCCGGCGATGGCCATCGGGTCGTTGGCGAAAACGATTGCCGTGGGCGGCGAGTCCTGGGTCAGGAGCCTGCGGGCGGCATCCGCCCCCGCTGCGACGGAGAAGTCGGTCTCGATGGACTGGCCGGCCGGGAGCCCAGCCTCGAGGAGGGCCGTGTCGAAGGCGGCCCGGCGGCGGCTACCGTGCAGGAGCGCCGGGCTGCCGGCGACGTGGGCGATGCGCCGGTGGCCGAGGGAGACGAGGTAGCGCACGGTTTCGGCGACGCCAGGGGTGTCGTCGACCGAGATGCACGGGAAGGGGCTCTCGGTGTCCGGCCGGCCGAGCGTGACGGCGGGAAGGCCGAGTTCCTGCAGAAGCGGGATGCGGGGGTCGTTGTGCCGGAGGTCGCTCAGGAAGACCCCGTCGACGCGGCCGTCGGAGACGAGCGATCGGTAGGTGCGCATTTCGGTCTTCTCGTCGGGGACGACGCTCAGCACGAGGGCGAGGCCCTGAGGGGCGAGTACGGTCTCGACGCCGGCGATGAACGACGGGAAGAACGGGTCGGAGCCGAGGACCTCCGGGTCGCGGGCGATCACGAGGCCGAGCGCGAACGAACGCCGGGTGGATAGCGACCTGGCTCGCAGAGAGGGGGTCCAGCCGAGCCGCTCGGCGATCTCGAGGATGCGGACGCGACTCACGGCGGAGACACCGGGCCGGTCGTTGAGGGCGAAGGAGACGAGGCCTTTGCTGACTCCGGCCTCGCGGGCCACATCAGCGATGGTCACCTTGGGCTCACTCATCGCGCCTCCTCATCGATAGCACCCGCTCGTGTCTTCTGAACCGGTTTAGGCAAACCTATACCGGTTTAGTCCCCCACGTCAACCACTCGCCGAGCACATTCCCGCCGCCCAGGGACGGGGAAGACGCATAATGGGACGGGCGCCGGATATCCCGGCACGCATCAGCCAGAATGGTCGCTCACGCCTTCCTTCCTCGACTTCCTCGGCACCGCCCGGTTCGATCCGGTCGCGGGTTCGGGCATCCTTGTCGCCGCCGCGCTGTATCTCCTGGGTATCCGGGCCGCCGGCCGCAGGGGGACCGCCTGGCCGCTCCTCCCGACCCTCGGCTTCTTCCTGCTCGGACTCGGGTCCTGGGCGTGGGTGTCGTTCGGGTTCCTCGGAGCCTGGAGCCTCGACCTGCGCTGGGCGTTCACGACCCGGATCGCCCTCCTGCTCTTCGTGGTCCCGGCGCTGCTGAGCCTCGGTCGCCCCGTCGAGCTGGCGCGGGCCGCGCTCGACGGTCGGGCCCTGCGCGGGTTCAACGCCGTCCTCGGGTCCTGGTTCGTGCGTCTGGTCGGCAACGCCGTCTTCGCCCCGCTCTTCGCGATCGCCGCGTTCCTGGTCTTCCTGACCCCCCTCGCCTTCGTGCTGCGGAGCAATCCCGCTGCGGAGGCGAGCCTGACGCTGCTCGTGCCGCTGGTCGGACTGCTCATGGTGCTGCCCATCACCGACCACGCCCTCGTCCGCACGAGTCTCTTCATCACGGCCGAGTTCATGCTCGCCTTCGTCGAACTCGTGATGGATGCCATCCCCGGCATCCTGCTGCGACTCAACGAGACCGTGCTCGACGGGGCCCCGGCCCTGGTCGGGTCGTTCCCGGCCTGGTTCCCTTCGCCGCTCTGGGACCAGCACCTGTCCGGTGACTTCCTCTGGTTCATCGCGGAGGTCGCGGATATCCCGGTGCTGATCATCCTGTTCCTGCGCTGGAACCGCACCGACCGGCACGAGGCGAAGCAGCTCGACGAGCTCTCCGACGAGGAGATGGCCGCCCTCACCGCCGAGCACCTGCGCCGAGCACCGTGACCCTGCCCTGCCGGACCCTGCCCTGCCGGACCCTGCCCTGCCGGACCCTGCCCTGCTGGGCCAGGCGGGGCTAGGGTGACTGCACGATGGATCTCCTCGGTGCCCTCTTCGAGGCCGACGACTACTCGATAGCGCGGCAGGTCCTGCAGCGCGGAGTAGCAGCGATCTTCCTCGTGGCGTTCCTGTCCACCGCCAACCAGTTCCCGGCGCTGCTCGGGGATCATGGCCTGCTGCCGGTGCGCGACTGGGTGTCCCGCCTGCGGTTCCGCGATGCGCCGAGCCTCTTCCACTGGCGTTACTCCGACCGGATGCTGCGGGTGCTGGCCTGGGGCGGCGTCCTGGTGGCCGCAACCCTCGTCGCCGGCCTGCCGCAACTCGGCCCGCCCTGGCTCCCGATGCTCGCTTTCCTGCTGCTCTGGGCCGGGTACCTGTCGGTCGTCAACGTGGGGCAGACCTTCTACTCCTTCGGCTGGGAGAGCCTGCTGCTCGAGGCCGGGTTCGTCGTCGCCTTCCTCGGGTCGAACGAGGTGGCCCCGCCGCTCACGATCATTGTCTTCGTGCGCTGGCTGGTCTTCCGGCTGGAGTTCGGCGCCGGAATGATCAAGATGCGCGGCGGCCCGGAATGGCGGGACCTGACCGCGATGTTCTACCATCACGAGACACAGCCGATGCCGAACCCCGTGAGCTCCTTCGTGCACCGACTGCCGGCCTGGTTCCACCGCGGCGAGGTGCTCGGCAATCATGTCGCGCAACTCGTGGTGCCGTTCTTCCTCTTCGCGCCGCAGCCCGTCGCATCCGTCGCCGCCGCCGTGCTCGCCCTGACCCAGCTGTGGCTCGTGGCCACCGGCAACTTCGCCTGGCTGAACTGGATCACGATCGTGCTCGTCTTCGCCGCCGTCGACGACCGCGCCTTCCGGACGGTCTTCCCGTTCCTCCCCGGCGGCGCGGGCGAGCCCTCGGCAGTCCTCCCCGCCATCTCCCCGTCGTGGTTCGTCGTGCTCGTGCTCGCGGTCACCCTCCTGCTCGTGGTGCTGAGTTTCTGGCCGGCGCGCAACCTGGTCGCGCGCAGGCAGCTGATGAACGCGAGCTTCAACCGGTACCACCTCGTGAACGCCTACGGGGCCTTCGGCACCGTGACGAAGGAGCGCTATGAGATCGTCGTCGAGGGCAGCTCCGCCGAAGATCCCGGCGACGAGACGGCCTGGCGCGCCTACGAATTCCACGGCAAACCGGGGGACCCCGCCCGCCCGCCCCGCCAGTTCGCCCCGTATCACCTGCGGCTGGACTGGCTGATGTGGTTCCTCGCCCTCGGCGTGCGCGACACCCGGTGGTTCGAGATGTTCCTGGTGCGTTTGCTCGAGGGCGACCGGCCGACCCTCCGGATGCTGCGGGTCAACCCGTTCCCCGACGCTCCGCCCCGCTTCGTGCGTGCGCGGCTGTTCCGCTACCGGTTTGCGACCCGCGCCGAGCGGAGCGCCACCGGGGACTGGTGGGTGCGCACCCCGGCCGGGTTCTACGTACGTCCGGTCGCGCTCCCGGGTGGCCCCCGTGCCTGACGTGAACGTGGTCGGGGCCGGGCCGAACGGCCTCGCCGCCGCGGTCGTCTGCGCGAGGGCCGGCTTGTCCGTGACCGTCACCGAGCGTGCCGCCACGGCCGGCGGCGGCCTCCGCACCGGCGAGCTCACCCTGCCAGGCTTCCGGCACGACCTCGGCTCCGCGGTGCACCCCGCAGCCCTCGCCTCCCCGTTCTTCCGCGCCTTCGGGCTCAGCGAGCGGGTGCCGTTCGTGATCCCTGAGGTGTCATACGCGCATCCGCTCGATGTGCACCGCGCCGCCGTCGCCTACCGCGACCTCGACCGCACCGCCGCGGGCCTCGGCCGTGACGGCCCGGCCTGGACCCGGCTGCTCGGGCCCCTCGTCGACCGTATCGAGGGCGTCGTCTCATTCACCGGCCACCCGCTGCTGCGCTGGCCGGACGACCCGCGCGCCGCCCTCGAGTACGGCCTCCGCGTGCTGGCCCTCGGCACCCCCGCCGGGCGGATGCTGTTCCACGGTCCCGGCGCACCGGCCCTCCTCTCCGGCGTCGCCGCGCACGCTCCCGGCCGCCAGCCGGCACTCGCGCAGGCGGGGGCCGGGCTGCTCCTCGCGGCGGAGGCGCACGCGGACGGCTGGGGCTACCCGGTCGGCGGAGCGCAGGCGATCGCCGACGCGCTCGTCGCCGACCTGCTCGCCCACGGCGGCACGCTGCGGCTGAACACCGAGGTGCGCGGGCCCGGCGACCTCGATCCGGCCAGGGTCACCCTGCTCGACACCTCGACGGTCTTCCTCGACCGTTTCGCGGGGCCCGCGCTTCCGGACGGCTACCGGCGTGCGCTCCGCCGCTACCGCTACGGCACCGGCGTCGCCAAGGTCGACTTCGCGCTGTCCGGCCCGGTGCCCTGGACGAATCCGCGGCTCGCCCTCGCGCCGACCGTGCATCTCGGCGGCAGCCGGGTTGAGGTCGAGCGTGCCGAACGGCTGGTGTCCGGGGGACGCTCGCCGCGGCAGCCGTTCGTGCTGCTCGCCCAACCGAGTGTGCTCGACGCGAGCCGGGCGCCGACCGGGAAGGCCGTGCTCTGGGCCTACACCCACGTTCCGGCCGGCTGGAACGGCGACCCGGCCCTCGCGATCGTGCGAGCGATCGAACGCTATGCGCCCGGATTCCGCGATACGATCCTCGCCGCCGCGAGCCACACGCCCGCAGAGCTCGCCGCAGGGAATCCGAACCTCATCGGCGGCGACATCCTCGGCGGGGCGGTCTCCCTGCGCCAGCTCGTCAAGCGACCGGTCGTGTCGACCCACCCCTGGCGCACGCCCGTTCCCGGGGTCTACCTCTGCTCGGCGTCGACGCCGCCCGGTCCCGCCGTGCACGGCATGAACGGATGCTTCGCCGCCGCGCTCGCCCTGCAGGAGCACTTCGGAATCCGCACCCTTCCCGCCCTCGCCCCCGACTGATTCGACGGGGCGAACGGATGCCGGGGGAGGCTCAGTCGTTCTCCGGCCAGTCCTCGGGGCCCTGCCGCTCCGTGGCGCGCAACTTGTCGATGTCGCGGCGTTCCCGCTTGGTCGGACGCCCGGCGCCGCGGTCGCGCATCGGCACGAGCGCGACCTCCTCTCGCGGCGGCGGCGGCGGGGTCTTGTCCACGAAGCACTCGGCGGCGACGAGCGCGCCGACGCGCTTGTTCACGATCTTCGAAACCACGAGCACCCGGTCGAACCCGCTCGACCGCACCCGGACCTCGTCGCCGATGTGCACCGGCTGCGCCGACTTCGCCCGTTCGCCGTTCACCTTGACGTGACCGGCCCGGCACGCGGCCGTCGCGAGCGACCGGGTCTTGAACACCCGCACGGCCCACGTCCAGCTGTCCACGCGTGCCGTCGTCAGGGGGTCCATCCTTCGACTCTACGACCAGGCGCACGTTGGCGGGTGCGCGGCCTCGGGTTCTCGTCAGCGTGCGAGCGAAACGCAGGATGAGGCCGCGCGTGAGGCCAGGGGAGCCTCAGCGGCGCTCTGGTCCTGCGTTTCGAGGGCGCGCGGTCGTGCGGATGCTGGCGTCGCGGCATCCGCTCGGCGCGCGTCAGCACCCGCCTCAGAGCAGCGACGACACGATCAGCAGCATGGTCACGCAGAACCCGGACACGAAGTTGAGCCAGAGAAAGCGCTTCCAGCCGGCATTGGCCGTCTCGGCGCGAGCATCGCTCACCGACCGGAAGGGCCACGCGGCCACAATGTACGGAACCGCGAGCACGGCGGCGAGCAGGCCGGGCCACCCGGTCGCGAGCATCAGCAGCCCGGCCGCAGCCCAGCAGCCGATTGCGAGCCGTACCGTCCGGGCGGCGCCGAGCGCGGTCGCGATCGAGGCGATCCCGCCCTCCCGGTCCGGCACGACGTCCTGCACGGCCCCGAAGGCGTGGCTGGCCATACCCCAGAGGAAGAACGCGGCGAGCAGGGCGACCAGGCCGGGTGTCCACTGCGCCCCGGCGACCGCGAGCCCGTAGACCGCCGGGCTCACGAAGTGCGTGCTCGACGTCACGGAGTCGACGACCGGGCGCTCCTTG
The DNA here is from genome assembly GCF_035984545.1 of Cryobacterium sp. GrIS_2_6. NCBI lineage: Bacteria > Bacillati > Actinomycetota > Actinomycetes > Micrococcales > Microbacteriaceae > Cryobacterium > Cryobacterium sp. GrIS_2_6. The sequence goes on along the minus strand of NZ_JAXCHP010000001.1, from coordinate 1,668,131 downwards.
AACCGCAGCCCAGGCACCGAGTACGCGGCGACGGCAAAGAGGCTCACCGCGAGCACGACCCACGACAACGGATGCCCGGTGCCGGCCAGCACGAGCATCGCGCCGAGCACGGGCACCGCCGTCAGGATTCCGGACACCAGCACCGTGCGGTGCAGGGCAGGGTCGAGCATCGCGCCCTCGACGCCGCCCTTCCGCGGGTTGCGCAGGTCGGACTCGTAGTCGAACACGTCATTGATGCCGTACATCAGCAGGTTGTACGGGATCAGGAAGAACAGTGTGCCGACCACAAGGAGCGCGTCGACGCGCCCCGTCGTCACGATGTAGGCGGCCGCGAACGGGTAGGCCGTGTTGATCCAGCTGAGGGGCCGCGAGGACAGCAGCACCTGCCGCGTCTTCCAGAGTGTCGTCGTACGGATGCTGCTCATCGGTTCCCCCCGCGCGTCGCCGTTTGGCTACTGGCGCTGTTGTCGTGATCCTGCCCGGGACCGTGATCCCGCCCCTGGTCCGTTGCCGGACTGGATTCTCCCACGGTTCCGGTCCCGTCGACCGACCCGGGGCGGACCGGGGCGACCCGTCCGGCCGGAGCCCGGCGCCCCGGCAGGAGCGTCCAGAGCGCGGGCAGCAGGAGGGCGGTGGCGACCGGGTAGGCGAAATCCTCGACCGGGGCCAGGCCGAGGCGGAGGCCAGAGGTGTGGGCGGGGTCGTATGCGACGAGCCCGACGCCGATCATCAGGTTGTCGAAGATCGCGCTCAGCACGAGCACCGCGAGCAATGCGCACGCGATCGCCGCGACCCTGCTCCGGGAAGGACGTCGCCGCAGCCCGGCAACGACCGCTGCGAGTGCGGCCGCGACGACGAAGACGAGGTCGAGCAGCAGGTAGGTCATGTGCGCCGCTTTCGACGCGCACCGCGTTCGAGAAGCAGCTCCGCCCCGCGCAGGGCGTTCATGGTCAGGTAGCAGAGGAAGGCCAGGAAGAACAACTCCTCGAGCGGGAGCTCCGGCGCGAGCTGGATGCCGGTCATCAGGTCCGTCTCGCCCCGGTAGAAGATCCCCGCAGTGATGCCGCCCGCGTCCCAGGCCAGCAGGAAGGCCACGCCGATGGCGAGCACGGCGGCGGCCTTGCGGCCGTCGCGCCAGAAGAACAGCCGGAACCTGCGGTCGAGGAGCACCATGGCGCCGAGCGAGACGAGCAGGCCCAGCAGATAGGCGACGCTCACGGCGTGCCGGGCGCGTCCGGCCCGTCCGCGGTGCGGACCCCGGTTGCGGCGGCTTCCGCGGCGGCCGCGCCGGTCCCGCCCGCTGCGCCGGGCTCTGGGCGCAACGGCACCGAGACCCGGACCGCCGCCGAAACCGGCGTGCGCCGAGGCATCGGTTCCGGCAGCGGTCCCGTGCTCGTGTCCGAGCGCATCCTCTTGAGCAGGATTTCGGCGCTGATCAGGCACATCGGAAGCCCGATCCCCGGGATCGTCGTGCCGCCCGCGTAGTAGAGGCCGTCGATCTTCGCGGAGGCGTTCGACCCGCGGAAGAACGCGCTCTGCTTGAGCGTGTGTGCGGGGCCGAGTGCCCCGCCGCGCCAGGAGTTGAGGTCGTCGGCGAAGTCGCCCGGCCCGATCGTGCGGCGTACGACGATCCGGTCGGCGAGGTCGGGGATGCCCGCCCAGTCGGCGAGCTGCCCGATGGCGTCGTCGGCGATCGCTTCGATGGCGGGGGAGCCCGCGCCGTCGATTCCGCCGTGGCCGAGGCCGGGGTCTGCCGGGATCGGCACGAGCAGGAACAGGTTCGATGAGCCGTCCGGTGCGACGCCTGGGTCTGTCGCGCTCGGCATGCAGACGTAGAACGAAGCCGGTGAGGCGATGCTCGGCGTCTTCCCGAAGATGCGGCCGAAGTTCTCGCCCCAGTCCCGGGTGAACAGGAGGGTGTGATGCTGCAGTTTCGGCAGTTGGCCGCTCACGCCGAGCAGTACGAGCACGGCACCGGGCCCTGATACCCGGCGCTGCCACCAGGACTCCGGGTAGCTTTGCAACGGCTCGGGAAGAAGCTCGGTCTCGGTGTGGTGCAGGTCGGCGGCCGAGACCACCCGGTCGGCGGCGAGCCGTACGGTGGTCCCTGCCCTGTCGACGTAGCTGACCCCGGTGACGGATGCACGAAGTCGCTTCGACACGCCAGCCCGCGTTCCCGGTGTGGTGGTTATTCCCGTGACCCTCGCGCCCGTGATCACTTCGACGCCCTCGGCCCTGGCGAGTTCGGCGATGCTGTCGATCAGGCGGGTGAAGCCGCCCTGCGGGTAGAGCACGCCGTCCGCAAGGTCGAGATGACTCATCAGGTGGTACATCGACGGGGTCTGGTCGGGGGAGGAGCCGAGGAAAACGGCCGGATAGCCGAGGACCTGGCGCAGTCGCGGGTCGCGGACGTAGCCGGCGACGAACTTGTCGAGCGGCTGCAGGAGCAGCCGGGCGAGCCGGGGGAGGCGGGTCAGGACGTCCCTGACGAGCAGCGGCCGGAACGACTGGAAGCTCGTGTAGAGGAACCGGGACACGGCCATCCGGTAGGTGTCCTCCGCGGAGTCCAGATAACGGTCGAGCGCGGCACCCGCTCCTGGCTCGAGGCTTTCGAACAGGGCGACGTTGTCGGCGCGTTCGGCGCGGATGTCGATCGGATCCGGGTCGTCCTCGAAGAAGACCCGGTAGCCGGGGTCGAGGCGGCGCAGCTCGAGTTGCTCTGCCGAGCTCGTGCCGAACAGGCGGAAGAAGTGGTCGAAGACGCCGGGCATCAGGTACCAGGACGGTCCGGTTTCGAACCGGAACCCCTGTTCGGTCCAGGATCCTGCGCGGCCACCGAGGGTGTCGTTGGTTTCGAGCAGGGTCACCAGGTGCCCGTCACGGGCGAGCAGGGCCGCACTGGCGAGGCCGGCGATCCCGCCGCCGATCACGATCGTGCGGTTTCCATTCGAAGGGGTCATTTCTTCCACGCTCCAGGGCCGAGGGCTGCGCCGAGGGCGATCGTCAGTTTTTCCGGGTCGGGTACCCGCACCCGGGCGTTCAGCAGGCCGCGGGCCGGCGTTCCGCGGAGTTTGACCGCGAGGCTCGCGAAGAGGCCGTGCGCGGCGGCAACCGCACGCCGGTTCCCGCGGGGGAGCAGGGGCAGCGCGCGCGCCGCGGCGTTGAGGTCCGCGTCCATGTCGTCGAGGAGGAAGTCCTTCTCCTCGTCGGTCATGGTGAGCAAGTTCACTCCCGGGAAGTAGTTGCGTCCGAGATCGTCCCGGTCGGCGGCGATGTCCCGCAGGAAGTTGACCTTCTGGAAGGCCGCTCCGAGACTGCGGGCGCCGGCCGTGAGCGTCGCCAGTTCGGTCTCTGTGCGTTCGGACTCTTGCAGGAACGAGCGCAGGCACATCAGCCCGACGACCTCCGCAGAGCCGTAGATGTAGTCGGCGATGCCGGCGGCGTCGAAGGGGGCCGGGTCGAGGTCGCGTCGCATCGAGGCGAAGAACGGCGTCGTGAGCCGGGCATCGATGCCGGTCGCCCGCGCGGTGTCTGCGAAGGCGTGCACGATGAGGTTTGTGCTGAAGCCGGTCTCGATCGCCCGCAGGGTCTCGTCCTCGAGTCCGTCGAGAGCCGCACGCTGCGCCGCATCCGGGAGCCCCGCCTGGCTCGCCGCGCCGTCGACGATTTCGTCCGCGATCCGTACGAGCGCGTAGATCGAGCCGACCTGGCGGCGTTCCCGTGCGGCGAGGAGGCGGCAGGCCAGACCGAACGATGTCGAGTAGACGCCGATGACCTGGGCGGAGCTCGCATGGGCCGCCCGGGTGTACGTCGCGATCTGGGTGGCCGTGCCGGTCGTGGGCGTCGGGCGTCGGGTGTCGGTCATCGGCTGCGATTCACTGAGGTGTCGGCGAGCTGGGTGAGGGTTGTGCGGAGGACAACGGGGATCGCGGCGATGTCGAGCGCGGCGACCGCCCTGCGGGCGTGGTCGATCGCGAGCTCGTCCGTGGACTGCAGGGCCCCGCAGGTGCGCAGGAGCCGCTTGGCCTCCTCTGCCTCATCCTGGGTGAGGTCAGCCTTGCCGACGAACGGTGCGATCGCCGGCCAGTCGTCCGTCCTGCCGGCGTAGGCCACGAGCGCGGTCTGCTTGCCCTCGCGCAGGTCGGTCAGTGCGCTCTTCCCCGTGCGCGCGGGGTCTCCGAAGACACCGAGGATATCGTCGGTGAGCTGGAAGGCGACGCCGACGAGCCTGCCGAACCGCCCGAGGGCGACGATCGCCTCCTCGCTCGCTCCCGCGAGCACTGCCCCGGCCATCAGGGGAGCCTCGAAGGAGTAGACGGCGGTCTTCTGCTCGAGGGTCACGGTCACTTCCTCGACAGAGAGGGGAGTCTTCGAGGCGGTGTTCGTGACGTCCGCGAGTTCGCCGGCCGCCGACACGAAGACGGCCCGGTCCAGAAGGTCGAGGAGCCGGCCGCGCTGCTCAGCGCCGATCGGCAGCAGGGCGAGTGCGCGGTGCGCCTCGCTCAGGGCGAGGTCGCCGGCGAGGATCGCCGCCGTGGTCGCCCAGGCTCCGGTCTGCGTCCCGACGGCTCCATGGGCGAGGGCTCGCTCCGTGAACCGGCCGGCGACGTTCGCGACGCCCCGACGGTGCAGGTCGCGGTCGATCACGTCGTCGTGGATCACGAACGCGGTGTGCAGGAGCTCGAAGCTCACGGCGACCGGGATCGCCAGGCTCATCTCTGTTCCGCCGAGTCCGGCATATGCGGCGAGAACGAGCGCCGGGCGCACTCGCTTGCCGCCACTGCTGGCCTGCTCGAGCGAGTCCCAGAGAGCGACGTAGTGCGTTCCGTAGTCGCTCGCTCGCAGCCTGGCCGCCGCGAAGTATCGCTGGAGTTCGGTCTCTACTTCGATGTGGGCGATCTCAGGCATCGAATCTCAACTCCTTAAGTTGGAGCACCATCCATGGGCTGAAGGCCCACGGGCTGGAAAGCGCGCTCGCGCGCAGGGTTTCGGGGTCGGTCCACACGTATTCGGAAACCTCGTCGGGATTCGGCACGGGTTCGGTGTACACCGTCGCGCGGTACACCGGGCAGATCTCGTTTTCCACGATGCCGCTCGCATCCGTCGCCCGGTAGCGGAAAAGGGGAAGCGCCACGGTCAGTTCGTCGAGGTCGAGGCCGAGCTCAAACCGGCCGCGCCTGGCGATGGCCCGCCGCTGCGACTCGTCTGGCAGGGGATGCCCGCAGAAGGAGTTCGTCCAGACTCCCGGCCAGGTCCGCTTGCCGAGGGCGCGCCGGGTGACGAGAACGTCCCCGCGTTCGTTGAAGACGTAGACGGAGAAGGCGAGATGAAGGGCGGTGTCGGCGTCGTGCATCGTGCTCTTGGGCGCCGAGCCGATCGAGCGCCCGGAGTCGTCAAGGAGTACGACGAGTTCGACCGTCTGGTCCACAGCCTGCATTTGATTCCTCCCGCTACCCGCCACCATACCCGTAGATATTGCTAGCCAAGTTAGCTAATTGTGAGGGTAGCATGGTGGAATGTCCGAACGAGCCACTTTCCCGCCCCGGTCTCCGTCGCCGGAGCCGAGCTTCTGGATTGGCCAGGGGAACACCGCTGCACCCGGTGCGACCGGTGCGCGTGACGTTCTCGCCGCGCTCCGGGCCTTCCGGGCCGCGGATGCCGCGATGCGCGAGCGCGCCAGGGCCGAGCTCGCGGTCAACGAGACCGACCTCGTCGCGATCAGGCACCTGATCCAGCGCGAGGCCCGCCGGACACCGGTCAGCCCGAAGGATCTCACCGCTCACCTCGGGATCTCCTCGGCCGCGACCTCGAAGCTGCTCGCGCGCCTGACCCGCACCGGGCACATCCGCCGCGAGGCGCACGCCGTGGACGGACGGGTCCAGCTCATCTTCGCGACGCCGGCGGCGCATCAGGAGGTGCGCCGGGCGCTCGGGGGCGTGCACGAGCGGATGTTTGCGGCCGCTGAGGACCTCGAACCGTCCGAACGCCACGCCGTTGTCCGCTTCCTCACGGCCGTCGCCGACGCCATGTCCGCAACGAAGACGGACTCCGCGTCGCATCACGGCGGCAGTCCGACCGGAGTCGCAGCCCCGAGCGGGGGGACCGAAGCGGTTCCGGGGCACTCGACCACCTAGGCTTGACCGGTGCCAACACCAGCAGCAGACCATGTGACAGCCCTCCTCGCGTCCTACCAGGACTTCCCGGAGACGGGCATCCTCTTCCGGGACCTCAACCCCGTGTTCGCGGACGCCCTGGCCTTCCGGGCACTCATCGATGAACTCGCCGGGCGATTCGCCGGGCAGTTCGACGCGGTCGCAGGAATCGAAGCGCGCGGTTTCCTGCTCGCGGCGGCCGTTGGATACGCGGCGGGGGCAGCCGTGCTCGCCGTGCGCAAGGGCGGCAAGCTGCCCGGCTCCGTGTTGTCGGAGAACTACGACCTCGAATACGGTTCCGCGTGCCTCGAACTCGAGATCGGTCAGCTGCCGGAGGGATCCCGGGTACTCGTCCTCGACGATGTGCTCGCGACGGGCGGAACGATCGCGGCAACGTCCCGGCTCGTCCGGCGTGCCGGCTATCGGCTGACCGGCGTCGGCGTCGTGCTCGAGCTCACCGAACTCCTCGGCCGCGACCGCCTCGGCACCACCCCGCTGCACACCATCGTCGCCCTCTAGAACGACCCCACGGCGGGCCGGAACCGACCGCACTGTGCGAAAACCGTACGCCGTGGGTCGATTGGCGGCCCGATGCCGCATGCTTGGTTCATGAGGGGAAACGGCGACGAGTGGGTCTTCGCGCCGGACGGCCGCAGGTTCTGGGGACGGTTCGGCGCTGCCGGGCTGCTCGTGCACCACGCCGACCTCGGGGTGCTGATGCAGCATCGCGCCGAGTGGAGCCACAACGGCGACACCTGGGGGCTTCCCGGCGGCGCCCGGCATGAACACGAGACCGCCCTCGAGGCCGCCCTCCGCGAGGCGAACGAGGAGGCCGGCGTGCCCGCTGAACTCGTCAGCGTGCAGTTCAGCTCGGTACTCGACCTCGGCTTCTGGTCGTATACGACGGTCGTCGTGCGCGCCCTCGAACCCTTCGAGCCCGTGATCAGCGACCGTGAGAGCATCGCACTGCGCTGGGTGGCCGCCGAGCTCGTCGACGCACTGCCGTTGCACCCCGGCTTCGCCCTGAGCTGGCCTGCCCTGCGCGCCCGCCTGGACGGGGCGGATGCCGGCGGCCCGGCCACCGACGTCCGCACGCCGAAGTCGCGCGCCTGACCCGCTGCAGTCAGACGGCGGTCAGCACCCGGAAGACGGGATGGTCCGCGGCGATCGCCTCGAACGCCGAAACGGGTTCGTGCCGGTCCACGGGAATGTGCGGGCGCCCGCCCGGGGCCTTCTCGACGAAGCGTTTCAGGACCGGCGCGCGGTCCTCCGCCGGCACCTCGACGAGCCAGACCGGGCGCGCCGAGCGCCTGCGGAGCGTCGCTCTGCCGCCCGCCGCGCGCACGTTCCGCACCCAGTTGCATTCGCCGAGCATCGAGACGAGGTACCACTGGCCGTCAACGTCGGCCATCCCGATCGGGAACCGCGTCACCTGTCCGCTGCGTCGCCCGACGACCTCGAGGGAGACCCAGCGTCTCGGCAGTACTCCGAGGCGCAGCGCCCGGTTCCACAACCGCGCATAGCGCTTCGCCGTGGCGTTCCCCTGCCCGCCGGAGTACATCGCGCGAAGCCGGTCTGCCTGTGCGCCCATTACCGCGCCCTCCTCACCGGACGGGACGCCGGCCGGGGGACGGCCAGCGGGTCGCCCCGGGGAAACCACGGCACGATCGGGCTCGTCACGCGCTGGTATGCGGGGTAGCCCGTGTGCCGGGACACCACTGGCCGAGCTCGCAGAAATAGTTCGGGTGCCGCGAGTAGCGGAACAACCCGGTGCGGAGGACGTCCGGACCTGCGGACGCACTCGACTCCCGAGCACTCGACTCCCGAGCACTCCACTCCACAGCGCTGCCCACGGATGCCGCGAGCGGCTGCCCGGCCCGGTGGGAGTCCCACTGTTCCTGGTCCGCCACCCCTTCACCGATGAGCAGCAGCACGAAGACGCAGGCCAGCACCAGGTCGGGAGGGCCGAACGGGTTCGCAGCGTGCACGGCAGCGGTCCCGGCGGGCGACACGATCAGGAGCAGGATGGTGTTCTGGCAGATCGTGATGAAGAACAGGTTGAAGAGTCCGAACCGTGCCGGCGACATCCGCCCGCGGAGCACCGCCCACCGGTAGTCCTCTCCGCCGGGCGCGTAGCCGCCCTTGCGGGCGAAGTCGAACGTCAGCCGCGCACCCCACAGGGTCACGAGAACTGCGATCGTCACGAGGCGAACGTCGTCGAAACCGGACCCCGCCGCGAACACCCAGGCGTAGACCGGCGGCAGCACGGACCAGGATCGGTCGACCCAGGAGTATTCCCGGGTGATGAGGGAGAGCGTCCAGGCGGCCATGCAGGCGATGAGCATGATCCAGAGGCAGACGACGAACGTGTCCATGTCCGAAGCGTACGCCGGGTGCTGCCGTCCGGCACCGTGCGCCCGGCACGCTGTACCCGATCCGTGACACCGGCCCCGTGCAACCCGCTACCGTTGACACCCGGAGGAATCATGAAACTGGAACCGTTGTTCCTCAGGCTCGATCGGGTCGCCGGTGGTCGTTCCGTCGAATACACCATCGCGCCCGAGATGCGCCGGCACCCCAGGACCAGGCGCACTTTCGTCGCGATCCTGTGGCTCCTCGCCGCGGAACTGGTCCTCGGCTCGGCCGCGGTCGTCGTCGCGGTCGTCCTCTTCCTCGGCGGCACCGAGATCCCGTCCTCGGTCTGGATGCGCACCTTCGTCGTGCTCGCGATGACGCTGACCCTGCTCTACTTCGCCTGGCGGGCGCAGAAGGGCTTCTACTGGGCCTACCTCCGGCTGCGCCTGTTCAGCAAGATCTTTCCGGTGATCACGCTCGTCCTCGCCGCGATCCCGGGCCTGTATCCGTTGTGGATGGTCAGCGAGCAGATCCTGTTCAGCCTCATCATGATCGGCGTCGGCGACTACCTCTCCTCCGACCACATGCGCGGGGCGTTCCCCAGGCCGCCGCGCACACCGAAGCCGCCGCGCACCGCACCGCCGCGCTAGCCTGGCGCGCTACGGACCCCACCCGAACGTCGCCCCGCGCTCCGGAGTCGCCTCAGGCCTCCCGCACGACCTCCTCCGCGGACTTGTCCGGGCGCCAGCCCCGCCACGACGGATGCCGCAACCGGCCATCCGAGGTCCACTCGAGATAGTCGACCTCCCCGACCAGGACAGGCCGCACCCAGTGCGCGTCCCGTACGTCGGCCGCCGGCACCGCGGCGAACGGGCTCTCCGCCTGCGCGAGCCGGTCGAGCCGGCCGCGCAGCACGACCAGGTCCCGGTCTCGGAACCCGGTGCCGACCCTCCCGACGTACTCGAGGCCCGTCTCGGACGGAATCCCGAGCAGCAGCGAACCGAGCGACCGCGACCGGTTGCCGTTCCCGGTGCGCCAGCCGCCGATAACGACCTCCTGAGCCCGGTGGTGCTTGATCTTGATCCACGATCGCGACCGCCGCCCGCCCTCGTATCCGCCGTCGGTGTCCTTCGCGACGATGCCTTCGAGACCGAGCTCGCGGCTCACCCGCACGGCATCCTGCGCGTCGCCGGGGAGGTCCGGCGACAGCTGCACCGCCCCGTCGCCCGTGACGAGCGACTCGAGGATCGCCCGCCGCTCCGAGTACGGCGTGCGGCTGAGGTCGACCCCGTCGCGTTCGAGCACGTCGAACACGAGGTACTGCACCGGGGTCGCGGCGGCGGCTGCGGCCACCGTGCGGCGGGTCAGGTGCATCCGGCTCTGCAGCAGGCCGAAGTTGGGCCTGCCGGAGCGGTCGAGCGCGACGATCTCCCCGTCGAGCACCGCGCTGGCCGCGTCGACAGCGGTCGGAACCGCCGCGAGAAGCTCGGGGTAGGCATCCGTCACCTCGTTGCCCGCCCGGGTGAAGAGCTGCACCGGCCGCTCGGTGCCCATCGTCGACAGGTAGGCGAGTGCGCGAATGCCGTCCCACTTCGGTTCGAAGGCCCACCGGATGTCCGTGACCAGGTCCGTGGCCGATCCGAGCGTCGCGAGCATGGGCGTGTACCGCCCGCGCGGGCTCGCATCCGGCCGCCCGCCCGGCGCGACTCCGCCGGTCTCGGTGCCGGGGGCCATGCCGGGATTCGGTCCGAAGTCCGCACCGGTCTCCGGGACCGGCTGTCCCGAGTCCGGCGCGGCGGCCGATACGGCCGCGGCTGATCCAGTAGCGGATACGGCGGCCGGTGCCACCGTCCGCCGGACCCTGGCGCCGGCCTTCGGCTTCATCAGATGGATGAGCCAGTTCTGGGCCGAGCGGTCGTGAGAACCCTGGCCCTGCGCGTTCGTGCGGATGAGCGCGAACCGCCGCGTGCCCCCGAGGCCCCCACCCGGCTCTCCGTGAAGGGTCGCGATGACCTCGTCTTCCCGCCATTTCTCGAGGTCGTAGCGGCCGCGATCCCAGATCGACACCGTGCCCGCCCCGTATTCCCCTGCCGGAATCTCACCCTCGAACCCGCCGTACTCGAGGGGATGGTCTTCGGTGCGCACGGCGAGGTGATTCTTCGCCGGATCCGTCGGCACCCCGCGCGGGAGCGCCCAGGACGCGAGGACACCCTCGTGCTCGAGACGGAAGTCGTAGTGCAGGTTCCTGGCGTGGTGTTCCTGGATGACGAAGCTCTGCCGGTCGTGGCTCCCATTCACGGCGGCGGTGCCTGCTTCCGGCACCGGCTCCGGGGTGCGCGCCGACGAGCGTTTGCTGCGATACACGGCCAGCCGGTCCCCGGGGTCTGGTGCGGCGGCATCCGCCCCCGCATCGCGCGCGCCGTCCCGTTCCGGTTCGCGCGCCCCAGAACCGTGCGCTCCGAGCAGCTCGGCGAGCGGATCGCCGCCGTGCTCGACCCGGCTCAGCGCCTGCTTGTAGTCGAGCTGGGTGAGTCCGGGCTCGGCGAGCTCCCGCCAGGTGCGCGGCATCGCGACCATCGGCCGGAACGTGCCGCGCAGGGAATACGGCGTGATCGTGGTCTTCGCAGCGTTGTTCTGGCTCCAGTCCACGAGCACCTTGCCGCCCCTGATCGACTTCTTCATGTCGCTCACCACGAGGTCGGGGTGGTCGGCTTCGAGCGCTCGGGCGAGTTCGTGCGCAACCTGCGAGATCTCGTCGGAGGTATGGGTCAGGTCCAGCGCGGCATAGAGGTGGATGCCCTTGCTCCCGCTCGTGACCGGGAGCGGGTCGAGTCCCATATCGCGCAGGATGGCGCGGGCGAGCCTGGCCACCTCTGCGCACTCCGGAAGCGTGACGCCCTCGCCGGGGTCGAGGTCGAGCACGAGCCGGTCGGGGTTGCGCCTGCTGCCGTCCCGCCCGAACTGCCACTGCGGAACGTGGAGCTCGAGCGCCGACATCTGCCCGAGCCAGGTCAGGGTCGCGACGTCGTTCACGAGCGGGTACACGTTCGTGTGGTCGGTGTGCTCGATCGAGTGGCGCTGCACCCAGCTCGGCGCTGAGTCCTCGAGGTTCTTCTGGAAGAACATCTTCTCCGGCTTCTCCGCCGTGCCGACCCCGTGCACCCAGCGCTTGCGGGTCGCCGCACGGTTCGCGGCATGCGGCACGAGCACCTCGGCGATCGCGGCGTAGTACCCGAGGACATCCGCTTTTGTGGTGCCGGTCTCGGGGTAGAGCACCTTGTCGAGGTGCGTGAGAGTGATCCGGTGACCGTCGACGGACACGACCTGGCTCGTCGCCTCGTTCATCCGGCCTCCGTTCCGATCGATTCGCCCGGGTTCTCCCGATGCCGTTCCACCAGCATGCCCGCGCACTCCCCGTCCGGCTAGTACGGGGGGCGGATGCGGTGTCTACTGGTTCGCATGAGATCGATCTGGAAAGGCTCCATCACCTTCGGCCTCGTCAACGTGCCCGTCAAGGTCTACAGCGCGACAGAAGACCACGACACCCCGTTGCACCAGGTCCACGATGCCGACGGCGGGCGCATCCGCTACCAGCGGCGATGCTCCCGCTGCGGCCGGATCGTCGACTATGCCCACATCGACAAGGCGTACGACGACGGCGAGAACACGGTCGTGCTCACCGAGGAGGAGCTCCGCAGGCTCCCGGCGGAGAAGAGCAGGGAGATCGACGTCGTCGAGTTCGTGCCGAGCGAGCAGCTCGACCCGATGCTGTTCGAGAAGAGCTACTTCCTGGAACCGGACGGCGCATCGCCGAAGGCATACGTCCTGCTGCGGCGGGCGCTCGAGGCGAGCGACCGCACTGCGATCGTGCGTTTTGCACTCCGCCAGAAGACCCGGCTGGGCGCGCTCCGGGTGCGCGGTGACGTGCTGCTCCTGCAGGCGCTGCTCTGGAGCGACGAGGTGCGGGAGGCCGACTTTCCCGCCCTGGCCGAATCGACGAAGATCTCGCGGCAGGAGCTCGAACTCTCGGCGGCGCTCGTCGAGTCTTTCGCCTCCGACTTCACCCCCCAGAACTACCGCGACGACTACCAGGACCAGCTCAGGGAGCTGATCGAAGCCAGGCTCGCGGCCGGAGAGACCGTCGAGGCTGCCGAGGCAGGGGAGGCGGGGGAAGCCGCAGGAGAGGAGTCCGCCGGCGGCGAGGTCCTCGACCTGATGGAGGCGCTCCGGCGCAGCGTCGAGCGCAGCCGCGGCGGAGGGAAGGGCGGCACGGAGGCAGAGGGCGACGACACGGCGCGGCCCGCGAAACGGCGCATTCCGTAGAGCACCGGCGCATCGGTAGACTCGCACAATGGCAGGGGCGGAAGTACCCATCATCAGTTCCAGGGTTCTGACCCTGCCCAACCTGCTGAGTGCCCTCCGGCTCGCCCTCGTTCCGATCTTCCTCGTCCTGCTCGTCCGCGGCGCGGATGCCTGGGCGCTCCTCGTGCTCCTCGTCGCGAGCCTCACCGACTACCTCGACGGCGTGATCGCGCGGCGCTTCAACCAGATCACCCGGCTCGGCCAGCTGCTCGACCCCGCGGCCGACCGGCTCTACATCTTCGCGGCGCTCCTCGGCCTGGCCTGGCGCGACCTCGTGCCCTGGTGGATCGTCCTCGTCGTGATCGGCAGGGACGTCTTTCTGCTCGGCCTCGGGATCGTCCTTGCGAACCACGGCTACGGACCGCTCCCGGTCAACCTGCTCGGCAAGGCCGCGACGTTCTGCCTCTTCTATGCGCTGCCGCTGATCATGCTCGGCCAGGCTTTCCCGATGCTCGGCTGGTGGTCTCTTCCGATCGGCTGGGCCTTCGGAATCTGGGGAGCATTCCTGTATTGGTGGGCCGGAATCATCTACGCTTTCGAGACGGCCAGGGTGATTCGGATTCCGCGGGCCATACCGTCCATTCGATCGGATACGATTGGGGGGTAGGAGGTGTACCGGTGATTGATTCCAAAAAGCCAGATGAGAGCCAGCGTAAGACCGCGCCCGAAGAATATTCCGGCACCGACACGACGATGACGTTCAGCCAGGGCTTCGCAGCCCAGCTCGCGGCCGTCGACAACGACGTGACGGCAGAAGAACAAGAAGCGATCTCCGCCCTTCCCTCCGGATCGGCTCTCCTCGTCGTTCGCCGCGGTCCGAACTCGGGCGCCCGGTTCCTGCTCGATGCCGATGTGACGACCGTCGGGCGGCACCCGCACGCGGACATCTTCCTCGACGACGTGACCGTGTCCCGCCGGCACGCCGAGTTCCTCCGCCACGGAACCTCGTTCGAGGTCAAGGACCTCGTCTCCCTCAACGGCACCTATTTCGAGGGAGTGCGCATCGAAACCGCAGCGCTCCACGACCGGGATGAAGTCCAGGTCGGCAAGTTCCGGCTCACGTTCTACGCCTCGCGACTCGATCTGGCGCCACAGGCGAGCGAGTAGTGGCAGCGTCCTCCGCCCAGGCCAGGCAACCGGGTGCGACGTCGCTGTTGAGCATCGGACAGGTGCTCGCTCGCCTGACCCCGGATTTTCCAGACCTCACCCCGTCGAAGCTGCGCTTCCTCGAGGAGCAGCGCCTCGTCTCTCCCGCGCGCACCGAATCCGGCTACCGCAAGTTCTGCGCGAGTGACCTCGACCGGCTCCGACTGATCCTGTCGATGCAGCGCGACCTGTACCTTCCGCTCAAGGTCATCCGGGGCTACCTCGACGACCTCGACGCCGGCAACTCGCCGTCCCTGCCCGGGGGAGTGACTCCGGGTCCGTCGATGCTGTCGACCGAACGGCGCCTCAGCAGGGACGAGCTCATCCGCGAGGCCGGGGCATCCGCCGCCCTGCTGCACGACGCCGTGTCCGCCTCGATCATCCTTCCGGCGGAAGTGTACGGTGACGATGCGCTCGGAGTCCTGCGTGCCCTTGTCGAGCTCCAGCACAGCGGGATCGAACCGAGGCACCTGCGCGGCTTCCGCGGCGCGGCAGAGCGGGAACTGGGGCTGATCGAGAGCGCACTGGTGCCACTGTCCCGACGCAGGGATGCATCGAGCCGGGCGAAGGCCGCGGAAATGGCCGTCGAAATCGCCGGCAATTTCGAAGTCATCCGCGGTAGCCTGATCCGTTCGGCGCTCGGTCGCCTCACCGGTTAAGCTGGGCCGGATCGCCAGGAAGTCGTAGACTGCTGGAAGCGCCGCCGGACCGAATCCGATCCGGACGAATCCCACCGACAGCAGTCCTACGACACGCCGACGCGTTCGGGCGGATGTCCGGGCCTGGGTCAAGTACCTCGGTAGCGTTGCATCTGCGGCCGCGCCGCACCCCATTCCGAGAGGCCATCGTATGAGCGAGCTCAGCAAGCGTGACGACGCCTCCCGCTACGGTGACGGACTCCTGTTCACGGACGGCATGCCGGACCTCGATGAGAATTCCGGGTACCGGGGCGCCGTCGCGGCCCGTGCCGCCGGCATCACCTACCGCCAGCTGGACTACTGGGCCCGTACCGAACTCGTCGAACCGACGGTGCGTGGTGCAACCGGATCCGGCACGCAGCGGCTCTACGGCTTCCGCGACATCCTCGTGCTCAAGCTCGTCAAGCGCCTTCTCGACACCGGCATCTCGCTCCAGCAGATCCGCACGGCCGTCAACCAGCTCCGCGAGTCCGGGGTCAGCGACCTCGCCCAGACGACGCTGATGAGCGATGGCGCCAGCGTCTATCTCTGCACGTCCAACGACGAGGTCATCGACCTCGTCAGCCGCGGCCAGGGCGTCTTCGGAATCGCCGTCGGCAAGGTCCTGCGCGAAGTCGAGACGACCCTCGTTGAGCTCGACTCGCAGCCGTCCGACCCTTCCGACGAACTCGCCGTCCGCCGCCTCGCCCGCAAGGTCTCCTAGCCCGCCGGCAGGACGAGCTCACCGGCAGGACATCCGCTTTCTCGCGTCGCCCGCGATCGAGTTGCGGAAAAGACACCTTCGTGATGCCTGGGAAGGTGTTTCGTCCGCAACTCAGCGTCAGAATATGACTCGGTTTGGGGGCGAATCCGCCTAGCGCTGCTCCGCGTATTCGCCGATGCGTGCGGTGCGGAGGATGCGGTCGAGCAGCTGGTCGAAGTAGCGGGCCATTTCCTGCGCGCTGTCGCCGGGCCAGGTGTGCAGCGGCTTCGCGGCGCCCTGCGCCTGCTGCAGCGACGTGCGCTCAGGCAGCTGGGGGCTGAGCACGAGCGGGCCGAACATGTCCCGCAGTTCCTTGATCCGGAACTGGTGCTCGAGGGACGCGATCCTGGCACGGTTCACGATGATGCCGAGCGGCTGCAGCCGTGGGCTGAGTCCGCGGCGGATCTCCTCGATCGCGCGCAGTGCGCGGTCGGCGGCGGCGACGGAGAACAGCCCGGGCTCTGTGACGACGGCGACACGGTCGCTCGCCGCCCACGCGGTCCGGGTCAGGGCGTTGAGGGAGGGTGCGCAGTCGATCAGCACCAGGTCGTAGTCCTTCTCGACCGTGGACAGGGCTTCTTCGAGCTTCCAGATGTCGCGGATGCTCGGGTGCGGCCCGTCGAAGTTGATGGCGGACGGGCTGCCGATCATGACGTCGATCGTGCCCTGCTGGCCGCGGGTCCAGCCGCTCGGCACGATGGCGGCGCGGACGATCTTTTCCTTGGGGGAGGCGAGGACGTCGGCAATGTTCAGGTGGCCGGCCACCTCGATGTCCATGCCGGTCGACACATCCGATTGCGGGTCGATGTCGACGACCAGGGTCCGTACGCCGCGGGCGAAGGCAGCAGACGCCAGACCCAGGGTCACTGTGGTCTTGCCTACTCCTCCCTTGAGGGAGCTAACGCTTAGTACGTGCACAAGTAGATACGTTACCTTCACTAGTCTTAGAGAACCTAACCGCCAGCTGTGTGCCCGTCGCCTCCTGAAAGGTCTGCATGTTCACGAAGATTCTTGTTGCCAACCGCGGAGAAATCGCGATTCGCGCGTTTCGTGCAGCGTATGAACTCGGCGCGAAAACCGTCGCCGTTTATCCGTTCGAAGACCGGAATTCCCTCCATCGCCTGAAGGCGGACGAGGCGTACCAGATCGGCGAACCCGGGCACCCGGTCCGGGCGTACCTGACCGTGAGCGAGATCATCCGGGTGGCCGTCGAGAGCGGCGCCGACGCCATTTACCCCGGCTACGGTTTCCTTTCGGAGAACCCCGAGCTCGCACTCGCCGCCCGCGAGGCCGGCATCACCTTCATCGGCCCCGGCGAGCACGTGCTCGAAATGGCCGGCAACAAGGTGACAGCCAAGGAGCACGCGATCGCTGCTGGCGTTCCCGTGCTCAAGTCGAGCGCGCCGTCGAAGGACCTCGACGAGCTCATCGCCGCAGCTGCCGACATCGGCTTCCCGATCTTCGCCAAGGCCGTCGCCGGCGGAGGCGGCCGCGGCATGCGCCGCGTCGCGAGCATGGAGGACCTGCGCGGCTCCCTCGAGGAGGCGATGCGCGAGGCCAACAGCGCCTTCGGCGATTCGACCATGTTCCTCGAGCAGGCCGTGCTCCGCCCCCGGCACATCGAAGTGCAGATCCTCGCGGACTCGACCGGCGAAACCGTGCACCTCTTCGAGCGCGACTGCTCCGTGCAGCGCCGCCACCAGAAGGTCATCGAGATCGCGCCGGCCCCGAACCTCAGCGACGAGATCCGTACCCGTCTCTACGCGGATGCCGTGGCTTTCGCCCGCTCCATCGGTTACGTCAACGCGGGCACCGTCGAGTTCCTGCTCGACACCGTCGGGGAGCGCGCAGGCCAGCACGTCTTCATCGAGATGAACCCGCGGATCCAGGTCGAGCACACCGTGACGGAAGAGGTCACCGACGTCGACCTCGTCGTCGCCCAGATCCGCATCGCCGCGGGGGAGACCCTCGCCGAACTCGGGCTGCTCCAGGACCAGATCCACCTGCGCGGCGCCGCGCTCCAGTGCCGGATCACCACCGAAGACCCCACGATGGGGTTCCGACCGGACACCGGGAAGATCACGACGTATCGCTCACCCGGTGGGGCAGGCATCCGACTCGACGGTGGAACCATCAACCCGGGCGCGCAGATCAGCCCGCACTTCGACTCCATGCTCGCGAAGCTCACCTGCCGCGGTCGCGACTTCACCGCAGCCGTCACGCGCTCCAAGCGGGCGCTTGCCGAGTTCCGCATCCGCGGTGTCTCCACGAACGTCGCCTTCCTCCAGGCCGTCCTGGAAGACCCGGGCTTCGCGGCCGGCGACCTCAGCACCTCCTTCATCGACGAACGGCCAGACCTGCTCCGCGCCCGCGTCTCGAAGGACCGTGGAACGAAGATCCTGAACTGGCTCGCCGACGTCACCGTCAACAAGCCCAACGGGGTCCCGATCACCCTGCTGAACCCGGCAGAGAAGCTTCCGAAGCTCGACCTCAGCGTCCCGGCCCCCGCAGGCTCCCGCCAGCGGCTCCAGTTGCTCGGCCCGGCCGGCTTCGCCGCGGAACTCCGCGCCCAGACCGCACTCGCCGTGACGGACACCACGTTCCGCGACGCCCACCAGTCGCTCCTGGCGACCCGGGTGCGCACGAGGGACCTCGTCGCCGTCGCGCCGTACGTCGCCCGGATGACGCCGGAGCTCCTCTCGATCGAGGCCTGGGGCGGCGCGACCTACGACGTCGCGCTCCGCTTCCTCGGCGAGGACCCGTGGGAACGACTCGCCGCCCTGCGGGCCGCGCTCCCCAACATCAACGTGCAGATGCTGCTCCGCGGCCGGAACACGGTCGGATACACGCCGTACCCGACCGAGGTCACCCACGCCTTCGTGCGGGAAGCGTCGGACACGGGCGTCGATATTTTCCGGATCTTCGACGCCCTCAACGACGTCTCGCAGATGCGCCCGGCGATCGACGCCGTCCTCGGCACCGGAACGAGCATCGCCGAGGTCGCACTCTGCTACACGGGCGACCTGCTCGACCCCGCGGAGGACCTCTACACGCTCGACTACTACCTGCGCCTTGCGGAGCAGATCGTCGACACCGGCGCGCACATCATCGCGATCAAGGACATGGCCGGGCTGCTTCGCCCGGCGGCCGCAGAGAAGCTCGTCGGAGCGCTCCGCGAACGCTTCGCGCTCCCGGTGCACGTGCACACCCACGACACTCCCGGCGGCCAGCTCGCGACCCTGCTCGCCGCCGCGCGCGCGGGCGCCGACGCTGTCGACGTCGCGAGCGCACCGATGGCCGGCACCACGAGCCAGCCCTCTGCGTCCTCGCTCGTCGCCGCGCTCGCGCACACCGAACGCGACACCGGCATATCGCTCAAGGCCGTCTGCGACCTCGAACCGTACTGGGAAGATGTGCGCCGCGTCTACCACCCCTTCGAATCGGGGCTCCGGGCCCCGACCGGGCGGGTCTACAGCCACGAGATCCCCGGAGGCCAGCTCTCCAACCTCCGTACCCAGGCCGTCGCACTCGGCCTCGCCGACGACTTCGAGCTGATCGAGGACATGTACGCCGCCGCGAACCAGATCCTCGGCCGCGTTCCCAAGGTCACGCCCTCGTCCAAGGTCGTCGGCGACCTCGCCCTCTACCTCGCCGCCGTCCGCGCCGACCCGGCGGACTTCGCCGCGAACCCGGGCAACTACGACGTGCCGGACTCGGTGATCGGCTTCATGGCCGGCGAACTGGGCGACCTGCCCGGCGGCTGGCCGGAGCCCTTCCGCAGCAAGGTGCTCGCCGGTCGCAGCATCCACATCGGCGTCACCGAGCTGACGGCGCCGGAGCGCGAGGCGCTCGACGGCGACAGCCTGACCCGTCGCTCGATGCTCAACCAGCTGCTCTTCCCCGGCCCGACCCGCCAGTTCGAGCAGATCCGCGAGCTGTTCGGCGACCTCTCCGTCGTCGACACCGTCGACTACCTCAACGGGCTGCAGCAGGGCATCGAACACTCGGTTGAGATCGACAAGGGCGTTCGCCTCTACGTCGGACTCGAGGCGATCGGCGAGGCGGACGACAAGGGCATGCGCACCGTCATGACCACGCTCAACGGCCAGCTGCGCCCCGTGTTCGTGCGCGACCGTGGCATCACCGTGAGCACACAGGCCGCCGAGAAAGCGGATGCGAACCGGCCGGGCCAGGTCGCGGCTCCCTTCTCCGGGGTGGTCACGCTGCAGGTCGAGGAAGGCGCGATGGTCGAGGCCGGCCAGACCGTCGCCTCCATCGAAGCCATGAAAATGGAGGCGGCCATCACCTCCCCGATCGCCGGTGTCGTCGAGCGGGTGGCGATCCCGAAGACGCAGCAGGTGGACGCCGGCGACCTCCTCGTGGTGGTGCGCCCGCGCTAGGCTGAAGGTCGATCGGCCGTCGCCCACTGTGGCGCCGGCCGGCCGGGGGCCCAGGCCGGGCCGATTTTTTCACGACGAAGGGACGGACTGTGGTGCCGGAAAAGCGCACGGACACCGGAATCTCTTCGACGGGCGGCGGAGACACGCAGCCCGGTGACGAGTACAACAGCGAGCTGCCGCCGCACACGATCGACAACCTTGCCGCGGCCCTCCCGGCAGGGCTCGCGGCCACACCCCTCGCGTCGCCGACGCTCGGGAGTACCGGCCCCGCCGGCGGGGGCGATGCCGGCCGCCCCGCGACGCACACCATTGAGATCAACACCGGGCCGGGCATCCGGGTCCCGGCCGGCGACCGCGCGACCCGGAACGACCGCGCCGACCGGGGTGAGCGCCTCGGCGCCGCCGCAGCAGGGGCCGTGCAGTCCCTCTCCGGCCCTGCGCAGACGGGTCCGGCGGATGCCGTGGCGCAGTCCCGCAGGGAGCGCCTGCGCCCCGATGGCGGCACCGTCCCGGAATCGGCGGCCATGCTCACGTCGGAACGCCTGCTCGCGGTCAATCGCCGTACCCAGCCGCCGCCGCACGGAGGCTGGAACGCCTTCGTCTACGCCGCGACGCTTCACCTCGTCAACCTCGGCGACTCGGCGAAGGTCCGCGCCCACAAGGACATGGACGCCCGGATTCGCAAGGAGTTCGACGGCGGCACTCGGTTCGTGCCGATCCTCACCCGCAAGGGCGGTGTCGGCAAGACCACGGTCACGGCCCTGCTCGGCATGGCCCTCGCCGATGCGCGTGAAGACCGGATCATCGCCGTCGACGCCAACCCCGACCGTGGCACCCTCTCCGAACGGGTCAGCAAGCAGACCAGGTCGACCGTGCGCGACGTCGTCACGAAGGCCGCGTCCATCGGTGGCTTCACGGACTTCTCCACCCTCGTCTCCCGCGATGCGACCCGGCTCGACATCCTCGCCTCCGACACAGACCCGCTCCTGTCCGAAGCGTTCGACGAGGACGACTACAACGTCGTCGCCGACCTCGCGGCCCGGTACTACTCGATCATGCTCACGGATTGCGGCACCGGGATCGTGCACTCCGTGATGCGGGCGACCCTGCAGCGTGCGGACTCTATCGTGGTCGTCTCCGGCGGCAGCGTCGACGAAGCCCGGCTCGCCTCTGAGACCCTGACCTGGCTCGACGCCAACGGCTACGGCGACCTCGTCCGCAACTCGATCGTCGCGCTCAACACCGCGACCCAGGGCACCAACCTCGTGAAACTCGAGGAGATCGAGTCGCACTTCCGGTCGAGGGTCCGCGAGATCGTGCGCATCCCCTACGACCCGCAACTGGCGGCGGGGAGCGTGATCTCGTGGGAGGACCTGAAACCGATCACCCGGCTTGCCGCCCGCACCCTCGCCGCTCTCGTGGTCGAGGGCCTTCCCGCGCACCGCGGCGCGTGAAGCGCGCCCGGTCAACCGACGTGCCCGTACCAACTGACTTGGAGTATTCCTGTGCCTGAGCGCCAGATCCGTCTCTTCGGAGATCCCGTGTTGAAGACCGTGTCCGCGCCGATCGAGACCATCGACGACCGGGTCACCCGGCTCGTCGTCGATCTCCTCGACAGCGTGCGTCTGCCCGGACGCGCCGGCGTCGCTGCGGCCCAGATCGGCGTCAACCTGCGCGCGTTCAGTTACAACGTCGATGGCGTGATCGGGTACATCCTGAACCCCGTCGTCGTCGAGGTATCGGGCGAGCCCGCCCTCGTCGAAGAGGGCTGCCTGTCCGTTCCCGGCCTGTGGTACCCCACGAAGCGGTACCCGTTCGCGAGGGTCACCGGAGTCGACCTCGCCGGCGAGCCCGTCGAACTCGCCGGCGACGGGCTGATGGCCCAGGCCCTGCAGCACGAGACGGACCACCTCGACGGCTTCCTCTACATCGACAAGCTCGAGAAGGAGAACCGCCGGGCGGCCATGAAGGAGATCCGCGAGTCGGACTGGTTCTGACCGACCGTCAGCGCACGACCGGGTTCTGCTCGGTGACGACGGGCACGCCCTGGTACATCCCCTCGATGGTCGCGGCGAAGTCCCGCATGATCACGTCGCGCTTGATGCTGAGCTTCGGCGTGAGGTAGCCGTTGTCCTCGGTGAGCTCGACGGTGAGGATCACGAACTTGCGGATCGACTCCGCCCGCGACACGTGGGAGTTGGCGTGGTCGATGGCACGCTGCACCTCGGCGAGCACCGCGGGGTTGACGGCCGCCTCCGCGAGTGACATCGAGGCATCTTCGCCGTTGTTGTGCAACCAGACCGCGAGCATGTCGGGGTCGAGCGTGACGAGCGCCGCGATGAACGGTTTGCGGTCGCCGACGACGATGACCTGGCCGACGAGGGGGTTGGAGCGGATCGGGTCCTCGAGCGCGGCAGGGGCGACGTTCTTGCCGCCCGCCGTGACGATGATCTCCTTCTTGCGGGCCGTGATGGTGACGAAGCCGTCCGCGTCGAAGTCGCCGATGTCGCCCGTGCGGAACCAGCCGTCGTCGAAGGCGGCCTGGGTCGCCTCCGGGTTGTGCCAGTACTCCTTGAAGACGTTGACGCCCTTCACCTCGATCTCGCCGTCGTCCATAATGCGGATCGAGACGCCGGGAAGGGGAGGTCCGACGGTGCCGACCTTGAATTGGTCTGTGCGGCCGACCGTCGCAGGGGCCGTGGTCTCGGTGAGCCCGTAGCCCTCGAGGATCTTGATGCCGAGGCTGTGGTAGAAGTGGCCGAGGAACTCGCCCAGGGGAGCAGAGCCGGAGACGGCGTAGCGCACCTTCCCGCCCATGGCCGTGCGGAGCTTGCTGTAGACGAGACGGTCGAAGATCGCGAACCGGATCTTCATCGAGAGGCTCACTGGGGTTCCCTCGGTGATGGCCTTGGAGTGCTTGACCGCGAGGTGCGCGGCTGCCTCGAAGATCTTGCCGCGACCGGCGGCCTCGGCCTTCTGCTCCGCGGAGTTGTAGACCTTCTCGAACACCCGCGGAACCGCGAGAAGGAACGTCGGCTTGAAGGTCGCGAGCGCAGGCAGCAACTGCCGGGTGTCCGGCTGGTGGCCGACCCGAACGTTCCCGTGCACGCACAACACGGCGATGAACCGGGCGAAGACGTGCGCGGTCGTGATGAACAGCAGGGTGGATGCGCCGTCCTCGTGGGTGAGGACGTCCGAGAGGGCGACGCCCGCGTTCCGGGAGGTCTCGACGAAGTTCGAGTGCGTGAGTACGCAACCCTTCGGCCGTCCGGTGGTTCCTGCGGTGTAGATCAGGGTCGCGATGTCGGCGCCGGTCGCGAGGTGGCGGCGGCGCTCGATCTCGGCATCCGGAACGTTGACACCTCCGGCGACGATCTTCGCGAGGTCGCCGAGGTCGATCTGCCAGACGGTTCCGATGTTCGGGAGGTCGGGGTGCACCTCGTCGAACTTGGCGAAGTGGTCGGCGGTCTCGAGGATCACGGCGGCGGCGCCGGAGTCGCCGAGGATCCACTGCATCTGGGTGGGAGAGCTGGTCTCGTAGACCGGGACCAGGACGGCGCCGGCGTACCAGGTCGCGAAGTCGATCAGGGTCCACTCGTAGCGGGTCTTGCACATCAGGCCGATTTTGTCGCCGGGTTCGATGCCTGCTGCGACGAGCCCCTTGGCGAGGCCAACGACCTGACGGTGGAATTCGGATGTCGTCACGGGAGCCCAGCCGGTACCGCGGGGAACCGAGAAAAGCACGGAATCCGGGGTTGCGGCGAGGCGATCTGCGAGGAGGTCGGTGATGTTCGCCCCTGGATCGGCAGGGACGACTGCGGGCATATCGAACTGTTTCACGGCAACTCCTCTGGTACCGGGCGGATGTGCACACTCTAGCCCGGTGGGATGCGGAGCAGTCGTTTCGACTCGCGGCGCCGCGGCTCAGTACACTCTAGAGGGACGCCTCAGCATAAGTGTGTGCTGAGCTGGGCGGATGCCCGAGACTATCTACGAAAGAGGCCGGCTGTGCACGCCATTGGAATCGACATCGGCGGCACGAAGATTGCTGGAGCCTTGGTCGACGAGTTCGGCACCATTCTCCGTTCCGAGCGCACGCCGACAACGGCGGGGGACCCGCGCGCCATCGAAGACGCCGTCGTCGAGATGATCCAGAAACTCGCCGTCGGAGAGGACGTCATCGCGGCCGGCGTGGCAGCTGCCGGCTTCATCGACTCCGCGCAGTCCACGGTGTACTACGCCCCCAACATCAACTGGCGCAACGAACCGCTCCGGGCGACCCTCGAAGAGCGGCTCAACCTCCCGATCCTGATCGAGAACGACGCGAACGCGGCCGGCTGGGCCGAATTCTGCTTCGGCGCAGGCCAGGTCTACAGCGACATGGTCACGCTGACCATCGGCACCGGTGTCGGAGGCGCGATCGTTTCCAACGACCGCCTGTTCCGCGGCGGCTTCGGCTGCGGCGCAGAGCTCGGCCACGTGCGCATCGTCCCCGACGGCCTGCCGTGCGGCTGCGGAGCCCAGGGCTGCATCGAGCAGTACGGCTCTGGCAGGGCCCTGCTCCGCATCGCCAACTCCCTGGCGGATGCCGGCGGTATCGGCCTCGGCCTCGCATCCGCCCGTTCCCGCAAGGGCAAGCTCAGTGGCAAGGACGTCGGCCGCCTGATCCAGGACGGCGACCCGGGGGCACTCGCAGCCCTCCGCCAGCTCGGCGACGCGCTCGGCCAGGCCTGCGCCTCGCTCGCGGCCGTGCTCGACCCGCAGATCTTCGTCTTCGGCGGGGGAGTCGCCGACGCCGGCGAGCTGCTCCTCGAACCGATTCGCACCGCGTACCTCGAAAACCTTCCGGCACGGGGCTACCACCCCGAAGCGGAATTCGCGATTGCCCAACTCGTCAACGATGCCGGAGTCGTCGGTGCTGCAGACCTGGCGCGGAAGCACGTCTTCCCGGTCTAGGCTGTGCCCGACCCAAGAAGAGAGCGACCGATGTTCTACTGGATCATGAAAAACATTGTCGTCGGACCCCTCCTACTGGGGCTCTTCCGGCCGTGGGTGGTGGGCCTCGAGAACATTCCCAAGACCGGCGGAGTGATCCTCGCGAGCAATCACCTCTCGTTCATCGACTCGGTGTTCCTGCCGCTTGTGGTGCCGCGCCGGGTGATCTTCCTCGCCAAGAGCGAATACTTCACCGGAACCGGGCTCAAGGGCTGGGCGACGAAGCAGTTTTTCAAGGCGACCGGCCAGCTCCCCATCGACCGCTCGGGCGGCAAGGCCTCCGAGGACTCGCTCAACACCGGCCTGCGGGTCCTCTCCGGCGGCGGCGTGCTCGGCATCTACCCGGAGGGCACCCGCAGCCCCGACGCGAAGATGTACCGCGGCCGCACCGGGGTCGCCCGGATGCTCCTCGAGGCAGGGGTGCCCGTCGTTCCCGTCGCGATGATCGACACCGAGAAGGCGATGCCGACCGGCACGAGGATCCCGAAGATCCGCCGGATCGGGATCGTGATCGGCAAACCCCTCGACTTCAGCCGCTTCGAGGGGCTGGAGGGGGACAGGTTCGTGCTCCGCAGCGTGACCGACGAGCTCATGTACGAGCTCCAGGCGCTCAGCAAGCAGGAGTACGTCGACGTCTACGCGACGAGCGTCAAAGAAAAGCGCGCCAGTCTTTCGCGATAAGATCGCGTATCCCTTCCCGGCTCTTCCAGCCAGTCCCCTGGCGCGCACTCCGCGCGCCAACCAAGAGAAAACAGAGATAGTCCTGTGGTAGACACTACCGAACCCGTCGTTGTAGCCGATGAAGCTGTGATCGCCGGTCTGGACTATTGGCGCACTCTTCCCATCAAGCAGCAGCCGACGTGGCCGGACGCAGAGGCCGTCGCCGCGGCATCAGCCGAACTGTCGACGCAGCCGCCCCTGGTCTTCGCCGGCGAGGTCGACATCCTGCGCGACCGGCTCGCCGAGGCGGCCGCAGGGCACGCCTTCCTGCTCCAGGGCGGCGACTGCGCGGAGACCTTCAATGGTGCGACTGCTGAGCAGATCCGCAACCGGGTCAAGACCGTGTTGCAGATGGCCGTCGTGCTCACCTACGGCGCCTCGATGCCCGTGATCAAGATGGGCCGGATGGCCGGCCAGTTCGCCAAGCCGCGCTCGAGCGACTTCGAGACCCGGGGCGGTGTCACCCTGCCCGCCTACCGCGGCGACATCGTCAACGGCTACGACTTCACCCCGGAATCCCGCGAGGCCGACCCGGCCCGCCTGGTCAAGGGGTACCACACGGCCGCGTCGACGCTCAACCTGATCCGTGCGTTCACCCAGGGCGGTTTCGCCGACCTGCGCCAGGTGCACAGCTGGAACCAGGGCTTCGCCGCGAACCCCGCGAACCAGCGCTACGAGAAGGTCGCCAAGGAGATCGACCGGGCCATCAAGTTCATGATCGCGTGCGGTGCGGACTTCGAGGCGATGCGTCGCACCGAGTTCTACACGAGCCACGAGGGCCTGCTGATGGACTACGAGCGCCCGATGACGCGGATCGACTCCCGCACCGGAACCCCGTACAACACTTCAGCGCACTTCATCTGGATCGGTGAGCGCACCCGCGACCTCGACGGTGCCCACGTCGACTTCCTGTCCCGGGTGCGGAACCCGATCGGGGTCAAGCTCGGCCCGAGCACCTCGGCAGACGACATGCTGCGCCTCGTCGACAAGCTCGACCCGAACCGCGAGCCCGGCCGTCTCACCTTCATCACCCGGATGGGAGCCGGCAAGGTGCGCGACGCGCTCCCGCCGCTCCTCGAGGCGATCAAGGCGAGCGAGGCCAAGCCGCTCTGGATCACGGACCCGATGCACGGCAACGGCGTGACCACGCCGACCGGGTACAAGACGCGTCGTTTCGACGACGTCGTCGACGAGGTTCGCGGCTTCTTCGAGGCCCACCGCGCGGTCGGAACCCACCCGGGCGGGGTGCACGTCGAGCTCACCGGCGACGACGTCACCGAGTGCCTCGGCGGCTCGGAGCACATCGACGAGGCCGACCTCGCGACCCGCTACGAATCGCTCTGCGACCCGCGGCTCAACCACATGCAGTCCCTCGAGCTCGCCTTCCTCGTCGCCGAGGAGCTCGCCGCCCGCTGACCGGCAGTCATCCCGCCAGAGTGCCGCCGTTCCCGCCGAGATCACCAGGCAGGACGGCGGCACTCGGCGCATCCGGCGACAGTCGCCGCGCGAGCGGATGCTGCGCTCCCGGAACAGGGACGCGCGCCAGCCGCGCCGCTGCGCGCCAGGCATGCCGGCAGCGCAGGGTGGCTGGAAGCTAGCCGAACGGGTTCGTCGGCTTGAGGGCGATCGTGCTGCCCTTGGGTGCGGCCGTTCCCGCGGCCGGGTCCGTAGAGAGGATATTGAGCAACGGTGCGATCGCATCCGCACCCAGGTTGTAGCTCAGTTTGAAGCCGAGGTCGGTAAGGATCTTCTTGCCTTCGTTCCACGGCTTACCGATGACATCCGGAATCGGGATCGGCGCGGGTCCCTTGGACGTCGTGAGCACGTAGGTGTCTCCTGCGCGGACGGGCCCGTCCTTCTGGGGAGCGGCGCTGACCACGTCACCCTCGTCGATCGTGTCGCTGTAGACGGAGTCGCCGGTGGTGGCGAGCAGGCCCTTGTCCTTCAACAGCGACGTCGCCGTGTTCACCGACTTGCCGGAGACGTTCGGCACCGAGCCGAGCGAGGCGACGAGGTTGACCTTCATGCCTTCGAAGTACGGGCCGCCCTGGGAGACCTCGGTGCCGTCGCTCTCCCGGTTCGCCGACATGACGATGCCGGCGGCGACCTCGCCGGAGAAGACCTGGTCCACCGTGCCGATCGCGGCGTTCAGCCCCGTGACAGCGGATGACGCGGCATCCCTGGTAAGGCCGGCGAGCGGGGGAAGCGTGATCGGCTGCGGCCCCTGCGAGACGTAGAGCGTGACCGCGTTCCCCTTCTTCACGTGGCCGCCCTTTCCGGGGTCGGTGCTCGCGACCAGTCCTGCCGCAATCGTGCCGCTGTATTGCTGCGCGAGAGCGGACTGGAGTCCGAGTTCGGCGAGCTGGGCTGCGGCGGCGTCAGGGGCGACCGAGACGAGAGAGGGCACCTCGACCTGCGACCCCGGGCCGCTGCCGAAGTACCAGCCGGTGCCGGTGCCGAGGCCGGCGAGCAGGAGAACGAGCGCGAAGAGCCAGTACCCGCGTACCTTGCGGCGTCGGGTCTTCGTGCTGAGGAGTTCTGCGTCGTCCGGCGGCTTCACGACGGGTGCGGGCAGCACGGTCGTCGCACCGGGGGCCTGCGCAGCGGCGCCGAAGATCATGGTGTCGGCATCGGCCTGGGCGGCTGCCGCACCGCTCGGCATCAGCAGGGTCTGCTGCACGCCGGTTTCGCCGTCGAAGGGGCGCATCTGCTTCTCGACGTCGAGGAGCTGGTCGAGCATGACCTTCGCATCCCGGGGGCGCTGCTCGGGGTCCCTGGCGGTCGCCCAGCTCACGAGCTCGTCGAGTTCGTGCGGAACGGTCGTGACGCGCAGGCTCGGCATCGGCACCGTGTCATTGGCGTGCTGGTATGCGATCTGCATCGGCGCCTCGCCGACGTACGGCTGTTCGCCGGTGAGCATCTCGTAGGTCATGATCCCGAGGGCGTAGATGTCGCTGCGGGCATCGGCGATACCGCGCGTGACGAGTTCGGGGGAGAGGTAGGCGATCGTGCCGAGCAGCGCCTGCCCGGTTGCGGTGTTGTTGTTGGCGGCGCGGGCGAGCCCGAAGTCGCCGATCTTGATCCGCCCGTCATCGGCGAGCAGCACGTTCTCGGGTTTCAGGTCGCGGTGCACGATGCCGGCCTTGTGCGCTGCGGCGAGGCCGGACAGCACCGCCTCGAGGATGTCGATGGTCTGTTCGCTCGTGAGGCGCCCGTAGTCCTTGAGCAGGTCCCGCAGCGTGATGCCCGGCAGGTATTCCATCACGAGGTACGCCATGTCGGCGTCCTGGCCCTGGTCGTAGACGTTGACGACGTTCGGGTGGGCGAGGCGCGCGGCCGAACGGGCCTCCTGGACGAACCGCGCCTTGAAGGCGTTGTCGTCGGCAAGGTGGCCGTGCATAACCTTGAGCGCCACCCGGCGCTCGAGGCGCAGGTCGGTGGCGAGGTAAACGGTCGCCATTCCGCCGCGGGCGATTCGCGAGCGCACCTGATATCGGCCGTCTATCAGACGGCCGATCATCGGATCGGCAGGACTATCGCTCACCAGTCGAGTCTAGGGAGCAGCGGGCAGATCCGCTGCTGGACACTCGCACGGCACGGCTGATCAGCCGAGTTCGGAGAGCCAGGAACGGGCAGAGGTCTCCCACTTCGCGTAGTAGTCGGGGAAGGCGGAGAGCTGCACAGCCTGAGCCGCCTGGGTCACGGTGAGCCCGTCCCAGCCGGGAATGTCGAGCAGCCCTCTGGTGACCCCGGGGTTCGGGTTTCCGGCGCCGCCGAAGAACGCCTGGCTCGCCCGGACCGGGTCCATCACCTGGTCCGGCGACCCCCACCCCTTGCCGGGGCGCTGCTGGAAGAGTCCGAGTGAGTCCCGGTCGCCGTAGTGGACGTTCCGCAGTCCCGATTCCTGGGCGGCGGCGACGAGGGCGATGATGAGGCCCTGGTCGTTCACGCCGGCCGCACGCCCGGTCGCCACGATGATCCGGGCGTTGGCGCGCATCTCGTCGGAGAGCGGCGTAACCTGGCCGAGCATGGCGGTGGGAGCCGGCCCGGGTCCGGGCGCCGGCAACGGGGTGACGGATGCCGCGGCGACCGATTCCGCCGCGGGCGCGGGGATCGAGAGCTGCTGGCCGGGGTAGATGATGCTCGACCAGCCGAGGTTGTTCGCCTCCAGGATCGCGCGGATGGAGACTCCGGCGGCTGCCGCGATCGTCGAGACGGTTTCTCCCGCTGCGATCGTGTGACTCGCACCGGGGGCGGCGGTCGTCGCGCTGACGAGCGCAACCGCCGGGGCTGCGGCCGGGGCCGAGCCGCTGGGAATGACGAGGGACTGGCCCGGAAAGATGATGCTCGCCCTGTCGAGGCCGTTGGCACTCAGCACGGCCGCGACCGGGATGCCGTGGGTGGTCGCTATCCCGCTGATGGTGTCACCTGTCACGATCGTGTAGCGCGTGAGTGCACTGGCAACCGGCGTGGGGGCAGGCGCCTCTGCCGGGGCGGCGCCCTCGGCGAGGGTGAGTTGCTGGCCGGGGAAGATCTTCGTCGACCAGCTCAGGCCGTTGCGCGCCAGGACGGCAGCGGTCGAGAGCCCGAACCTGCTCGCGATGCCGCTCACGGTGTCGCCGGCGACGACCGTGTACTGGCTCGGTGCAGCCTCGGCCTGCGCGCGTTGTGCGGGGGCGCTGGTTCCAGTGGATGCCGGTAGCTGCGCCGGGCTCTTGAGGGGCTTCCGGCTCAGGGAGGCTGCCTCGGCGGGCGACGCAAGATTGAGACTGATGGCGACCGTGCACGCCACGGCGAGCGGCAGGGCCGCGAACATGCCGAGCGCGCGGAACCGGACGGTGGAGGACTTGTGGGGCCTGGCGGGAACGAGCTCGCTACTGGCAGGCGCTCGAACGATTCTGCTGGACTGTGCTGACATGACGCTCCATTCAGATTGGTCTGACACTCGGATGCTGTCGAGCCGAAAACCGCCGCCCGAGCTTGAGACTGGCTACAACCTTCACCGTGTCCACGAGCGTTAACTTGTCCACGACCTTCAACGTTTTCACACATGACTGCCGGAGTCAATCGGCATGCCCCCCATCCGGGCCGCACCGAGCGCGCACCGGGGCATTCGGTGTTTGAAGTGGCCCGGGAATCATGGGAGGCTTGGAGGGTGACCGATTCGTTTTCAGATCAACCCTGGCTGACCATCCCCGACCTCGTTTCCCTGCTCGGGACCAGTCAAAGCCGGGTTCGCCAACTCATCGATGACAAGCAGCTCCTCGCGATCCGCCGTAACGGTGTGATCTCGGTGCCGGCCGCATTCGTCAAGGACGGTTCCCCGCTCCCCGAACTCCGCGGCACCCTGATCGTGCTCGCCGATGACGGCTTCACCGACGAGCAGGCCATGCAGTGGCTGCTCGAGGTCGACGACAGCCTCGGTGTCCCGCCGATCCAGGCGCTCCTCGCCGGCCGCAAGGCCGAGGTCCGCCGCGTCGCCCAGGCGCTCGCCTAGCCTCAGGTCCAACCCCGGGTCCAGTTCACAGGGCGAGCTCCCGGCTCGCCCCGCTCCCGGCTCGGCCCGGTCTCAGAACGACCGGCGCGTCACGGTTTCGGCGAGGCTCTCGAGCTGGTCCCGCATGTCAGGGGCGATCGGAGAAGCGTGGAGCGCGACGCGCGCATCCGCGACCTGGTCCGTGATGAGCGTCTCGACGCTCTCGACGGCTCCGCTGGCCCTGATGAGTTCCTGCAGCGACAGGATCTGGGCCGGGTCGAGCCCCGGATCTCCGAGGAGTCCGTCGAGATACTCCCGCGCGGCCGGTTCGAGCGCGCGCCTGGCGAGTGCGATGATCACGGTGCGCTTGCCCTCCCGCAGGTCGTCACCGCTCGGTTTGCCCGTCACCGCCGCGTCGCCGAACACACCGAGAAGGTCGTCCCGAAGCTGGTAAGCGATGCCGAGCGGAAGCCCGAAGGCACGCAACGCGTCGAGGTGGGCCGTGTCGGCGCCCGCGAGTGCCGCGCCGATGACGAGGGGAGCTTGGACGCTGTACTTCGCGGACTTGAAGACGATGACCCGCATGGCGCGCTCGAGCAGCTCCTCTTCCTGCTGCACGAGCCAGGCCCGTTCCTCGAGGATGTCGAGGTACTGACCGGCTGTGACTTCCGTGCGCATCTGGTTGAATTCGTGGCGCCCGAGCCTGGCCGCCACAGGATCTGCGGAGGCCTCGAGGCCCTCGTCGAGGAGCTCGTCGCTCCACCCGAGGAGCAGGTCCCCGAGGAGGATCGCGGAGGCCCGGCCGAACTCGACAGGAGCGCCGGCCCAGCCGCCCGCGGCATGCACGGATTCGAAGAGCTTATGGGCGGATGCCGAACCCCTGCGGGTGTCCGAATTGTCGATGATGTCGTCGTGGACGAGGGCGGCGGCATGGAAGATTTCGAGGGCGGCGGCCGCCGCGATGACCGGCGCGGAATCGAGCGCGTCCGAACCGGGTACGCTCTGCCAGCCCTGGTGGCAGAACTGGGCCCGGAAGCGCTTACCACCGCTGAGAAACTGCCGTGAGAAGTTCACCAGCGCGCTGAGATCCGGGCTGACAGTAGTCACAATTAGTTGACGGGTTTTCAGGAATTCGTCGATGCGAGTTTGAACCAGATCGACCAGTTGATTGCTTTCAGCCACCCGCCTAGCCTAGCTATCGCGGCGGGGCTAGAATTGGTATTCACCGGTGGTCCTACAGAGGAGGAATAAGATGCCGCTTTCGGAACAAGAGCAGCGACTCCTTGAAGAAATGGAGCGCGGGCTCTACCACAACGACTCCGACTTCGTCGCGACCGTTGGCGGTTCATCGCTTCGCCCGAACTACCG
The DNA here is from genome assembly GCF_035984545.1 of Cryobacterium sp. GrIS_2_6. Lineage (NCBI taxonomy): Bacteria > Bacillati > Actinomycetota > Actinomycetes > Micrococcales > Microbacteriaceae > Cryobacterium > Cryobacterium sp. GrIS_2_6. Next base: position 1,635,717 of record NZ_JAXCHP010000001.1, on the reverse strand, counting down.
CTCGATGGCCCTCGGCGTTCTCGCGGTCGTCGCCGGAATCGGGGGACTGATCGCCGGAGTCGCAGTGCAGCAGCTGTGGCTCGGAATCCTCGGCTTCGTCGTCATGTTCGCAGGGGTATTGCTCGCCACGTCACCGGGCAAGGCCGCCCGCAGACTGTCGTCCTCCGGCTTCTCATCCTCCGGTACGTCACCGTCCGCGACGAGCGGGTCACGCCCGTCGGGTTCCGGCAAGTCCGGCCGCGGGTTCATGGACCGTCTCAATGACCGCTGGGACCGACGCCAGGACGGCAACTAGCCCTTCGGCTCCCATCCTCCACAGCACGACCGAAACTTCACAAAAGAAGGGCCGATCACAGATCGGCCCTTTTTTTGTGCCCAAAATCGACTCTCGGCGCCGCCGGCCTTTGGATTTTCCTCCACCCGTCACTTAGCCTATTCATCTGGTATTTTTCTAGAAATTTGCTCGTTGATCGTGGCATTTTACGTTTTCGTGGTCCAAAGTGGAGTAAAGTGGAGTAACACCTGAACTTGGCCGGAAGAGAAGGGGTGATGAATGTTCCTCGGGACCTATGCCCCCAAGCTCGACGACAAGGGACGCGTCATCCTCCCGGCGAAGTTCCGTGAGCAGTTGTCCACCGGCATCGTGATGACCCGCGGCCAGGAGCACTGCCTCTACGTCTTCACGACCCGGGCGTTCGAGGAACTGCACGAAAAGATCAAGCAGGCCCCGATCACGAGCAAGCAGGGCCGTGACTTCCTGCGGGTGTTCACGTCCGGAGCCAGTGCGGAAACTCCCGACAGCCAGAACCGCGTCACCATCCCCGCCAACCTCCGCAGCTATGCCGGCCTCGACCGCGAACTCACGGTGATCGGCGCGGGCGACCGTGTCGAGATCTGGGACACCGAGGCCTGGGACCTGTACCTCGCCGAGCAGGAAACCTCGTTCGCCAACACCACGGAGGAGGTGATTCCGGGACTCTTCTAGAACCTGGCGCCTGACTCCCAGCCGTACGCCCTGACACACTTCCCCGGTGCCAGGACTGCCGGATGGGGATCAGGATCCAGGAACTACTCCCCGGGACCATGAACATCGACGAAATCCATACCCCCGTACTGCTCGAACGCTGTGTCGAGCTCCTCGCGCCGGCGTTGGACCAGCCGGGCGCCGTGCTCGTCGACGCGACCCTCGGCATGGCCGGGCACTCCGAAGCCTTCCTGACCCGCTTCCCAGGACTCACCCTCGTCGGCCTCGACCGTGACCTCGAGGCCCTCTCGATCGCGGAGGAACGCCTCAAGCCGTTCCGCGACCGGATCCACCTCGTGCACACCGTCTACGACGGCATCCAGGACGCCCTCGACTCCCTCGGCATTGCAGAGGTCCAGGGCGTGTTCTTCGACCTCGGAGTCTCTTCGCTCCAGCTCGACCGGGTCGAACGCGGCTTCTCATACTCCAAGGACGCCCCGCTCGACATGCGGATGGACAACACAAGCGACCTGACGGCGGAGCACATCCTCGCGACGTACAGCGAGTCCGAACTGCGCCGGATCTTCCACGAGTACGGCGAAGAGAAACTCGCGGCACGCTACGCCGAGGCCATCGTCGAGGCGAGGTCCACCGCTCCGCTCGTCCGCTCGGCCGAGCTCGTCGCGATCCTCACGAAGGTCACCCCCGTCGTCGTCCAGCGCACCGGACACCCGGCGAAGCGGGTCTTCCAGGCCCTGCGCATCGAGGTCAACCAAGAACTCTCCGTTCTCGAACGTGCGATCCCCGCCGCCCTCGACGCCGTAGCCGTGCACGGCCGGATCGTCGTGGAGGCCTACCAGTCGCTCGAGGACCGGATCGTCAAGAAGGCGCTCGCCCGGGCATCGACCTCGAGCGCCCCCGCCGGCCTGCCCATCGAGCTGCCGGAACACAAGCCACTGTTCACACAGTTGATCCGGGGCGCCGAACTCGCCTCGGAAGAAGAAAAGGCGAGAAACCCCCGTGCGACGTCGGTCAGACTTCGCGCCGCCGAGCGACTGAGGAGAGCCGGATGAGCGACAATCTCGCACGCGTGCTGCGACCGAACTGGGAGAGTGCCCCCCGGCACGACACCCCCGACCAGAAACCGCTGGACGCTCCGGCAGGCCTTCCCGGCTCGCGGCTTCGCCACATAAAGATCGTCGCAACGCGCAGCCAGCGCCGGGCACGACCCAAGATCGCCTTCGCCCTGTCCGCCGTCGCCGGGGTCGCGGTGATCATCGTCGCGCAGCTCCTGCTGAGCGTCGGAATCTCCCAGGGCGCATACGAGGTGTCCCGCCTGCAGGCCAGCCAGACGGAACTCAGCCGCACCGCCGAGAGCGTCACAGAGGACCTCGTCAGGGTCTCCTCCCCGCAGAGCCTCGCGGCCAACGCCGAGGCCATCGGCATGATCAGCAACTCCAACCCGGTCTACCTGCGGCTCTCCGATTCCGCAGTGCTCGGCGCCCCGAGTTCCGCAACGGGCAGTCAGGCCGGTGCGGCGAGTCTCGTACCGAACGCGCTGCTCACCGGCGTACCTTTGGTGACACAGCCAGCCCAGGCCACCGGGCAGGGCGCGAGCGTCGCCGGCGCCGCGACTTCCCCAGCAACCGAGACCGCCCCGACAGCCTCAACCGCCGCCGTGCCAGCCCCTGGCGCCGGGCTCCCGACGCCCACGACTCGCTAGAACGCATTCCCGCACGAGCCGGGGTGCCACAACCGCGGCCCCGTCCGCAGTAAGGAACCGAAACTGTGGGTGTCAGTGCCAGGTCGACGCGCAGCGGCAAGCGCCGCATCGCGATCACGGTCGTTCTCCTCTTCGCGATCGTCGCACTCTTCGTGGTTCGGCTCGTCGACATCCAGGTCGTCCGCGCCGACACCCTCAGCGCCGATTCGCTCGGCAACCGATCGGTCGAGCAGCCCATCTACGGCTCGCGCGGTGACATCGTCGACGCCAACGGCGTCGTGCTCGCCGGGACGGTGATGCGCTACAACATCACGCTGTCTCCCCGCAATGCCGTCGAGTTCACCCGCACAACGGCGGCGGGGGACCAGACGGTCACCGTCGCCCAGGCTGCTGCGGAGGTCGGCGCCATCACCGGTCAGACCGGAGACGCGATCCTCGCGATCATCGCTTCGTCGCTCGCCGCCAATCCCGCCTCGGACTACGCCATGGTGACCAAGGCAGTGGATGTCTCGGTGTTCCGGGCGGTCGACGCGCTCGAGATCCCCTGGATCTACTTCGAGAAGAAGCCCGGCCGGGTGTACCCGGACGGTGCGGTCGCAGGCAACCTCGTCGGATTCGTGTCGTCAGAGGGTGACGCCCAGGCCGGCCTCGAAATCGGCCAGGACTCCTGCCTCGCGAGCACCGACGGAACGGAGACCTACGAGAAGGGCGCAGACGGCGTCCGGCTGCCGCAGAGCACCGTCACGGAGAAGGCGGCCGTCGACGGCGGAGATGTCGTGACGACGATCGACTCCGACCTGCAGTGGTTCGTCCAGCAGGCCCTGGCCAAGCAGGCCCAGGCGACCGGCGCGGCCTGGGGAACGGTCGTGGTGCAGGAGGTCAAGACCGGGAAGCTCGTCGCGGTCGCCGACTATCCCAGCGTCGACCCGAACAACGTCAACGGAACGGCCAACCCCGACGACCGCGGCTCGCGCGCATTCACGGCCTCCTTCGAACCCGGGTCGACCTTCAAGGCGCTCACCGCGGCATCCGTGCTCGATGCGGGCGAGGCCACGGTGAACACCCAGGTCGTCGCGCCCTATCGGTACCTGCCGGGCAACGGCGCGAACATCAACGACAGTTCCGGTCACGCCGACCTGCACCTCACCCTCACCGGCGTGCTGATCGAATCCTCCAACACCGGCATGTCCAAGTTCGGCGAACTGCTGACCGACAAGCAGCGCTATGACTACATGACCAAGTTCGGCCTCGGCACTGCGACGGAGGCGGGGTTCCCCGCCGAAGACTCCGGAATCCTGCATCCCTACGATGAATGGGACCCCCAGACCAAGTACGCCACCATGTTCGGCCAGGGACTGACCACGACGGCGCTCCAGATCGCGAGCATCTACCAGACCATCGCGAACAAGGGCGTCCGGTTGCCCGTCCAGCTCGTCGCCGGCTGCCGCCAGGCGGACGGAACCATGACGAACGTGCCGGCCGCCACGGGAACCCAGGTGGTTTCGGCCTCCGCCGCCCACGACACGTCCGACATGCTCGAGATGGTGTACCAGAAGGCCTGGCTTTCCAAGGTCTGGAACATTCCCGGCTACCGGGTCGCCTCGAAGACCGGAACGGCACAGATGCCGGACGGCCACGGCGGGTACACCCATGGGTATCTCGTGTCGGTTTCCGGGTTCGCTCCCGCAGACGATCCGGAGTACGTCGTTTCGGTCAGTCTCGCCGATCCTGTTAAACTGAATTCATCTGCAGCGCCTGCTCCGATCTTCCAGGAGGTCATGAGCCAGGTGCTGAAGAAGTACCGGGCAGTTCCATCGGGCGCTCCAGCGCCTGCCCTTCCCGGTACCTGGTAAGAAAGCGAGCCCCGTGACCGAGTTGGCACCATCGGCTCTCCGTCCTCAGCACCCGGTTGCGCGGTCGTTGTCGGGCATGGTTGATGAATTCGAACTTTTCCTGCGCGGCGACATCGAGGGTCTCGAAGTCTCCGGCGTGAGTATCTCCTCCCGTTCCGTCCAGCCGGGCGACCTGTACGTCGGCGTTCCCGGGCGAGCCTTCCACGGCGCGAGCTTCGCCGGCGACGCCAGGGAGGCCGGAGCCGTCGCCATCCTGACCGACGAGGCCGGTGCGCTCGTCGCCGCCGGAAGCGGCCTGCCGATCCTCGTCACCCCGGACGCGCGCGCAGCGCTCGGCGCGGTCGCCGCCTGGATCTACCGGACCGACGAGAACCCGGCAACACTCTTCGCTGTGACCGGAACGAATGGCAAGACGAGCGTCGTCTACCTCCTCGTCGCCATCCTGAACCAGCTCGGCGTCGTCACGGGCCTCACGTCGACCGCGGAGCGCCGCATCGGCGACCTTGCCGTCGTGAGCTCGCTCACCACCCCTGAGGCCACCGAACTGCATGCACTCCTCGCCAGGATGCGCGAAGCCGAAGTGCGCGCCGTCGCGATCGAGGTCTCCGCGCAGGCCCTCAGCAGGCACCGCGTCGACGGGCTCGTCTTCGATGTCGCCGGGTTCACCAACCTCAGCCACGACCACCTCGACGACTACGCCAGCCTCGACGAGTACTTCCAGGCCAAACTCGAACTCTTCCAGCCCGACCGGTCCCGGCGCGGCGTCATCACCGTGGACTCCGAATGGGGCCAGCGGATCGTCGCAGAGTGCCGCATCCCGGTGACGACCCTCAGCATCCATCCAGAGGTCGACGCCGACTGGCACCTCTCGATCGTGTCGGAAGACGCCCTCTACACGGAGTTCCTGCTCGAGGGGCCGGAGGGCCGCCGCCTGCAGACCCGCGTTCCGCTGATCGGCTGGTTCATGGCCGCGAACGCCGCACTGGCCATCCTGATGCTCGTCGAATCCGGCTACGACCTCGATGCCATCAATCACACCCTCGCCCGCGACGGCGGCATCGACGTCTACATCCCCGGGCGCACCGAGCGCATCTCCGGAGACCGCGGACCGCTCGTCTACATCGACTACGGCCACAGCCCGGACGCCTTCCTCAACACCCTCGCGGCCATCCGCACCTTCACGCCGGGGCGACTCTTCATGGTCTTCGGCGCCGACGGCGACCGCGACACCACCAAGCGCGCGGCCATGGGTGCCATCGCAGCCAGGGGCGCCGACGTCGTCGTCATCACCGACTTCCACCCCCGCTACGAGGACCCGGCATCGATCAGGGCCGCCCTCATCGCCGGCGCCCGAGAGGCCGTCCCCGATGTGGAGCTCTACGAGGTCGCCGACCCGCGCACCGCATTCCGCACCGCGCTCGGCCTCGCGGCCCCGGGCGACTCGATCCTCTACGCCGGCCCCGGCCACGAGAACTACCACGAAGTGAACGGCGTCAAGATCCCCTATTCCGCCCGCGACGATTCCCGGCTCGCGCTGCGCGAAGCGGGGTGGCAGTAAATGATCGCCCTTTCCCTCTCCGAGATCTCCGGCGCCGTCAACGGCGTCCTGCACCTCGATGGCGCCCTGAACGCCGACGGCTCGCCGACGACGCCGGCGACCGTCGTCTCCGGTGCCGTCGACACCGACTCGCGGGAGATCCGCTCCGGCGGCATCTTCGTGGCGAAGCCGGGGGAGACCACCGATGGTCACCTCTTCGCTCCCGCCGCGATCGACAATGGCGCCGCACTCCTCATCGTCGAGCGCGCGCTCGACCTCCCCGTCGCCCAGATCATCGTCGCAGACGCGGTGGTCGCCCTCGGCGACCTCGCCACCTTCGTCGTGGCCCGCGTCCGTGCGGAGGGTCGGCTCCGGGTGATCGGCGTGACCGGGTCCAACGGCAAGACGACCACCAAGAACCTGCTGCGCGCAATCCTCGAACGGGTCGGCCCGACCGTTGCCGCCCGCGCCTCCTTCAACAACGAGGTGGGCGCGCCGATCACGATGCTCGCCGTCGACTTCGACACCCGGTTCCTCGTCGCCGAAATGGGTGCGAGCGGCATCGGCGAGATCGCCAGGCTGATCCGGATGGTCCGTCCGGACGTGGGGATCGTCCTCAAGGTCGGCCTCGCCCACGCCGGCGAATTCGGCGGCATCGAAGCAACCCTGGCCGCAAAGACCGAAATGGTCACCGACCTCCTCGCAACGGATGTCGCCGTGCTGAACGCCGACGACCCCCGCGTCGCCGGAATGCGGGCACACACCCGCGCCAGGGTGGTCTGGTTCGGCCAGGACGCCACCCGTACCTTACGCGCACCAGACGGAACGGACTTCTCCGGCGTGCACGCGACCGGAATCGAGGTCTCGAGGAGCGGAACGACGTTCACCCTGCACCTCGCGGGCGGCGACACCCGCCCGGTAACGTTCCAGGTGCTCGGCGAGCACCACGTGATGAACGCCCTCGCTGCCGCGGCGACCGCAGAGGTGCTCGGGGTCGGCATCGACGACATCGTCGCGGCACTCGAGTCCGTCGTCACGGCCGAACGCTGGCGGATGCAGGTGCTCGGCGGGCGTGACGGGGTCACTGTCATCAACGACGCGTACAACGCGAGCCCCGACTCCATGACGGCGGCCCTCAAGACCCTCGCCCAGATCCGGCGGCCGGGAGAACGCACCGTCGCCGTCCTCGGCGAAATGAGCGAACTCGGCGAATTCTCCGGGGACGAGCACGACCGCATCGGACTGCTCGCCGTGCGACTCAACATCTCCCAGCTCGTCGTGGTGGGATCCGCCGCCCGCCGGATGCACATCAGCACGATCAATGAGGGGTCCTGGGACGGGGAGTCGCTCTTCGTCGACGACCAGGACGACGCCTTCGCCCTCCTCGCCGCGACCATCCGCCCCGGTGACACGGTGCTCGTGAAGTCCTCGAACTCCGCAGGCCTCCGGTTCCTCGGCGACCGCCTCGGGGAGTTCTTCTCGTGAGAGCCCTGCTCATGTCCGGCGCGATGTCGCTCGTCTTCACCCTATCCCTGACACCGCTGTTCATCCGGCTCTTCCACAAGCTCGGCTGGGGCCAGTTCATTCGCGATGACGGCCCGAAGAGCCACCATGCCAAGCGCGGCACCGCGACCATGGGCGGCATCGTCATCATCCTCGGCACCCTGATCAGCTACTTCCTCGCGATGTGGCTCACGGGCACCCCGATCACAGCGTCCCCGTTGCTCGTGCTGTTCATGATGGTCGGACTCGGGCTCGTCGGATTCCTCGACGACTTCATCAAGACCCGCAACCAGCGCAGCCTCGGCCTCGGCGGCTGGCAGAAAATCAGCGGGCAGGTGCTCGTCGCCGGCGTCTTCGCCGTGCTCGCGCTGCAGTTCCCGAACAAGCACGGCCTCACCCCGGCATCCACCAAGATCTCGCTGTTGCGCGACCTGCCCCTCGACTTCATGAAGCTCGGGACCATCGTCGGGATCGCCCTGTTCATCGTCTGGATCTGCTTCCTCGTCGCGGCGACCTCTAACGGAGTGAACGTGACGGACGGCCTCGACGGCCTCGCGACGGGGTCTTCGATCCTCGCCATCGGGGCGTACATCGTGATCGGCTTCTGGCAGTCCAACCAGGCCAGGTACGGGGGAGCGGACATCGGCGACCTCTACCGTTCATACAACGTGCGCGACCCCCTCGACCTCGCCATCGTCGCCGCGGCGATCGTCGGCGGCCTGATCGGCTTCCTGTGGTGGAACACCTCACCCGCCAAGATCTTCCTCGGCGACACCGGATCCCTCGCCATCGGCGGGGCGCTGGCCGCACTCGCGATCCTCAGCCGCACCGAGCTCCTGCTCGTGCTCCTTGGCGGCCTGTTCGTGATCGAAGCCGGCTCGGTGATCGTCCAGAGAGCGTACTTCAAGGTCACCCGGGGCAAACGCATCTTCCTGATGAGCCCCATCCACCACCACTTCGAGCTCAAGGGCTGGGCCGAGGTCACCGTCGTCGTCAGGTTCTGGATCGTCGGCGGACTTCTCGTCGCGGCGGGCGTCGGCTCGTTCTACCTCGAATGGCTGACCGCATGATGAGCAACGACCCCTACGACACTCACTCGGGCCATCGCCGCCTCGACGGCCTCGTCAGCTGGCACGCCGACTGGACCGGGCTCCGGGTCGCCGTCCTCGGCCTCGGCGTCACCGGCTTCGCCGCGGCGGACACCCTCGCCGAGCTCGGCGCGGACGTTCTCGTCGTCGCGGGCAACGCCCCGGACGACCGGGCAAGGCTCCTCGGCGTGATCGGCGCCGGGCTCGTCCAGGCCGACCTGAGCGAAGTCCCCGCTGAACTCGCCGCGCACCGTCCGGAACTCCTCGTCGTCAGCCCGGGCTTCCACCCCGACCACCCGCTGCTGCTTTGGGCCGCCGCGGCCGGAATCCCCGTCTGGGGCGATATCGAACTGGCGTGGCGACTGCGGGACAAGGTCGGAGCCCCGGCAGAGTGGATCCTCGTCACGGGCACCAACGGCAAGACCACGACCGTGCAGCTCACCGCGACGATCCTCGCCGCAGCAGGCCACCGGGTCGCTCCATGCGGCAACATCGGCGTGCCCGTCCTCGACGCCGTCCGTGACCCGCTCGGCTGGGACGTGCTCGTCGTCGAACTCTCGAGCTACCAGCTGCACCACCTGCCACGCACAGGGCCAGGTGCCCTCGTGCCGTGGGCGAGCGTCTGCCTGAACATCGCGGACGACCACATCGACTGGCACGGCTCCGCGGCCGCCTATCGCGAGGCCAAGGCCACCGTCTACGCCAACACCAAGATCGCGTGTGTCTACAACAAGGACGACGAGGCCACCCGAACGATGGTCGAGGACGCCGAAGTCCGCGAAGGCGCCCGCGCGATCGGCTTCGGCCTCGGCGTCCCCGGTCCGAGCGACCTCGGCGTTGTCGACGGCATCCTCTGCGACCGCGCCTTCCTCGAGGAACGCTTCGACACCGCGATCGAACTGACCACCGTTCCGGAGCTCCGCGCCCGCGGCCTCGGCGCCGCCCACCTCGTGGCCGACATCCTCGCCGCGAGTGCGCTTGCGCGGTCCTTCGACGTCGACCCGCTGATCGTCCACGACGTGCTCGAGACCTTCCAGCTCGACGAACACCGCATAGAGATCGTGGCAGACGCAGCGGGCATCCGATGGATCGACGACTCGAAGGCGACGAACCCGCACGCAGCCGATGCGTCGCTCGCCGCGTTCGACTCCGTGGTCTGGCTCGTCGGCGGCCTGCTCAAGGGCGTCGACATCGACCACCTCGTCCGGACCCACGTGCCCCGGCTCCGTGGTGCCGTGATCATCGGCGTCGATCGGGACGCACTGCGGGCGGCATTCCTGCGACACGCCCCCGGGTTGCCTGTATTCGAGATCGATGCCGCTGACACTGGACAGGTGATGCCGAACGCCGTCGCTGCCGCGGCAGGAATCGCCGAGTCAGGTGACGTCGTGCTACTCGCACCGGCGGCGGCATCGATGGATCAGTTCTCCGACTACGCAGCACGCGGCCGCCTCTTCGCGGAAGCCGTTCATGACTATCTGGGAGGTGAGGCGGATGGCGAGACTGCCCCTGGCTCGAACGCCTAGGACCGCAGCCCCCCACCAGCCGGCGCCCGCGACGCACAACCCCGCCACCCGCATCCATCTCGGACGCGTGTTCAAGGCGGAATCGACGAGCTACTTCCTGTTGCTCGGCACGACCCTCTTCCTCGTCGCCTTCGGCCTCGTGATGGTGCTGTCCTCGTCGTCGGTCGACTCCTACCTCGAGAACGCGGGCTTCTTCGGCACCGTGCTCCGCCAGGGCGGCTTCGCGGCCGTGGGCGTCCCGCTGATGCTCTTCGTCAGCCGGATGCCGATCAAGTTCTGGCAGCGGGTGGCCTGGCCGACCCTGATCATCGCGTGCCTGCTGCAGTGCCTCGTCGTCTTCACCCCGCTCGGCATCACCGTCGCAGGGAACACGAACTGGCTGTCCCTCGGCGGCGTCCAGTTCCAGCCGTCCGAGGCGATCAAGCTCGCGCTCGTCATCTGGCTCGGCCTGATCCTCTCCCAGAAGCAGGACCTGCTCGACGACTGGCGCCACGTCTACATTCCCGTGTTCGGCGTCGGCGGCGGATCGATCATGCTCGTGCTGATCGGCGGCGACCTCGGAACCGTCATCATCATGGCCGGAATCCTCTTCGGCGCGCTCTTCTTTGCGGGCGTCCGGCTGCGGATGCTCGCGTTCCCGCTCCTGATCGGCACTGTCGCAGGGGTGCTCGTCGCCGTCTCGAGCTCCAACCGGATGACCCGCATCCTCTCGTTCCTGAACACCGGCTGCGACGACCACACCGGAACGATTTCCGCGGCGTGCTGGCAGCCGCTGCACGGTACGTGGGCACTCGCCAACGGCGCGATCTTCGGCGTCGGGCTCGGCAACTCCAAGGCCAAATGGTCCTGGCTGCCCGCGGCGGACAACGACTACATCTTCGCGATCATCGGCGAGGAGCTGGGCCTGATCGGCGCCATCGTCGTGCTCGGCATGTTCGTCCTGCTCGCGTTCGCCTTCCTGCGGATCATGCGCTCGAGCACGAGCGTGCAGGCGCGCGTGTCGACGGCCGCCGTGATGGTCTGGGCCATCGGCCAGGCGCTCGTCAACATCGGTGTCGTCCTCGGCGTCTTCCCCGTCCTCGGCGTCCCGCTTCCGCTCGTCTCCGCAGGTGGCACAGCCCTGCTCTCGACCCTGATCGCGATCGGCATCGTGCTGTCCTTCGCCCGCGCGCACCCCGATCCGGTCGGGCGCGTCCCCGGCGGAACCGAGCAGCCGGCGGCACGGCCCGGACCGAGACGGGTGTCCGAGTGACCACGTACCTCCTGGCCGGCGGCGGGACCGCCGGCCATGTCAACCCCCTGCTCGCGGTCGCCGACGCGATCCGCGCGCGCGAACCCGACGCGGTCATGATCGTGCTCGGCACCAGGGAAGGCCTCGAGGTCCGCCTGGTGCCCGCACGCGGCTACGAGCTGATCTTCGTGCCACGGCTGCCGTTCCCGCGCCGCCCGAACCGCGCCGCCGTGCTCTTCCTTCCCCGGTTCAACCGTGCCGTCAGCGAAGTCGCCGCCGTGCTCCGCGCCAGGAACGTCGACGTCGTCGTGGGCTTCGGCGGCTATGTCTCGACGCCGGCCTACCTCGCGGCCCGCCGGGCGGGCATCCCGATCGTCATCCACGAGGCGAACTTCCGCGCGGGACTCGCGAACCGCCTCGGGGCCTGGCTGACCACGTGGGTCGGCGTGGTCTTCCCGGGAACCCGGATCCGCCACGGCCGGGTCGTGGGAATGCCGCTGCGGCCGGAGATCCAGAACCTCGACCGCTCCGGCGTCCGGGCGGAGGCGCTGCGCTTCTTCGACCTCGACCCCGGCCGTCCGACTCTCCTCGTCACGGGCGGGTCCCTCGGCGCGCGCCGCCTCAACGGAACGGCCGTGCAGTCAGCACCGGCGCTGGTCGCGGCCGGCTGGCAAGTGCTGCACATCACCGGGCAGAAATCCGAGGTCTCCGACCCGGGCATCGACCACTACCGGATGATCGAGTACTGCGACCGGATGGACCTCGCCCTCGCGAGCGCGGACTTCACCGTCTCCCGGGCAGGGGCCGGAACGGTCTGCGAGCTCAGCGCGCTCGGCATCCCCGCCGTCTACGTGCCGTACCCGGTCGGAAACGGGGAACAGCGCTTCAACGCGGCCGCCGTCGTCGCCGCCGGTGGCGGGATCATCGTCGACGATGCGGCCTTCCTGCCCGCCTGGGTCGCTGACGAGCTCGTGCCGCTCCTCACCGACCGGCCGCGCGTGCGCAGGATGGGGGAGCTCGCGGCATCCGTCGGAGGCCGCGACGGCGCCGAGCGGATGGCGGACCTCGTCAGCGATGCGCTCGGCCACCCACACGGCGGCGTCAATCCGGCAATCCCTGGCGCCGACGCGTAACGTAGAGGCCGCACCACACCCGATTTCGACACTGAGATTCGACACTGAGAAGAGCGGCACCACGTGATCAAGCCCGACCTGAACCTCGTCATTCCCGCGGACCTGGGAACGGTACATTTCGTCGGCATCGGCGGTTCCGGAATGAGCGGCATCGCCCGGCTCTTCCTTGCGGCCGGCCACACGGTGACCGGCTCGGACGTGCGCGAGTCTGCGAACGTGCTCGCCCTGCGCGAGCTCGGCGCGCGAATCAGCATCGGCCACGCCGCGGAGAATCTCGGGGATGCCGATTCCCTCGTCGTCACCGGGGCGCTCTGGCAGGACAACCCCGAGTACGTCCTCGCCCTCGAGCGTGGCCTCCCAGTGCTGCACCGGGCCCAGGCGCTCGCCTGGCTGATCCAGAAGCACCGCCTCGTCTCCGTCGCCGGCGCACACGGCAAGACCACGTCGACCGGGATGATCGTCACGGGCCTGCTCGGCATCGGCAAGCACCCGAGCTTCGTCAACGGCGGTGTGATCGAGTCCCTCGGCGTCTCGGCGGGCGCGGGAACCGACGACCTGTTCGTCGTCGAGGCCGACGAATCCGACGGGTCGTTCCTGCTGTACAACACGGCCATCGCGCTCGTGACGAATGTCGACCCAGACCACCTCGACCACTACGGGTCCCTCGAGGCCTTCGAAGCCGCCTTCGTGCAGTTCTCCCACGCAGCCAGCGAGCTCGTCGTGATCTCCGCAGACGACCCCGGCGCCGTGCGCGTCACCCGGAGCCTCGCGGGCCAGAAGGTCGTCACCTTCGGCGAGGCCGCCGACGCGACCGTGCGCGTGCACTCCGTCGTGACGGATGGTCCCGTGAGTTTCTCCGTCTCGTATGCTGGCCAGGACTTCTCCGCGACACTGCGGATCCCCGGCAGGCACAACGCGATCAACGCGGCCGGAGCCTTCGCCGTGCTCGTCGGACTCGGCTGCGACCCCGCAGCGTCGCTCGCGGCCATCGCGACCTTCGGCGGCACCCAGCGCCGCTTCGAACTGCACGGCACGGTGAACGGCGTCAGTGTCTACGACGACTACGCCCATCACCCGACGGAGGTCGCGGCCGCGCTCACCGCGGCACGGACCGTCGTCGGGACCGGGCGCATCATTGCTGTGCACCAGCCGCACCTGTACAGCCGCACCCGCCTCTTCGCGCAGGAGTTCGCGGACACCCTCGAGCGCACCGCTGACCAGACGGTCGTGCTCGGCGTCTACGGTGCCCGCGAAGATCCCGAACCCGGCGTGACCGGCGCCCTCGTCTCAGGAAAATTCCACGACGCATCCAAGGTCGCCTATCTGCCCGACTGGCAGGAGGCCGCTGACTACGTTGCGCGCATCGCCCGACCGGGCGACTTCGTCGTGACCCTCGGCTGCGGTGACGTCTACCGGATCGTCCCCCAGCTGCTCGAATCGCTCGGCGACCGCGTCCAGGCCCAGGGATAGCACCGGGGAATGAGGCGACCAGAGGGCTTCGACCGGCCGGAGCAGCCGCCCACCAGGGACGGCACCGCGCCCAGCGCTGCCACACCCGGCGGCCGGGGCACGAAGCGTTCTTCGCGCCGCCCACCGGACACCGCGACTCCCGCCCGCGGCCGGGGAACGACCGACGGAACCCGCGCCGAACCCGTCACGGTCCCGAAACGCCAGCCCGAGCAGCTGCACCTCGCGTCCGTCTCGCCCCTGCACGCGCCAGGAGCGCAGCCGGCGGAACCCGTCACCGAGCCGATCACGACGCTGCCGGCGCCGTCATCGGGTGCACGGTCGCCGCAAGCCCGAGCGTCTGACTCGAAGACGGAGACCGCCGGTACGGCCGGGGAGAACGTAGAGCCCGCGCTGACCCCCGCAACGGCCCGGCGCAAGTTCCGCGCCGCCCGACGCGCGCGCAAGCGCTACGAACGCGAGGAAGTGCGCCGCTTCACCTGGCGCTCGCGCCGCCGCCGCACCGTCTGGCTCGTCCTTCTCGGTACCGTGGCCGCACTCCTCGGTTTCGTTCTCGTCGGGACATACTCGCCGCTGATGGCGCTCCGCACGGTCGAGGTCGTCGGCACCAGCCGGATCTCCGCCGACCAGGTCACCGCCGCGCTCGGCGACCAGCTCGGCACCCCGCTGCCCCTCGTGGACTTCGCGCGGATTCGCGCGGACCTCGGCACGTTCCCGCTGATCCAGAGCTACGTGACCGAGAGCAGGCCACCGGACACCCTCGTGGTCCGGATCGTCGAACGGACGCCCGTTGGAACGGTCGTCGTCCCCGGCGGGTTCAACCTCGTCGATGCCGCAGGCGTCGTGATCCAGAACGGCGCGGCGCGCGTGGCCGGCTATCCCGTGATCGACGCGAGGGCCGGCGTCGGCAGTGCCGGGTTCCAGGCCGCGACGGCCGTCATCGCCGCCGTCCCGGATGCCGTCCGCCAGCAGCTCGACACGGTCACGGCGGCGACGACAGACGACGTGACCCTGGTCCTGACCGGTGGGGCCCGGGTGGTGTGGGGGAGCGCGGAGCGATCGGAGTACAAGGCCGTCGTGCTCGCCGCGCTCATCGTGAGCCACCCCGTCGGCACCGTCAAGGAATACGACGTCTCATCTCCGGACAGCGCCGTCCTGCGCTGATCCGCGGGCTATCCGTCGGCCGCGGAACCGAGTCGTCCCGCGGCGTGAAATCCGCACGGGGATTTTTCCGGGGTTGTTCGCGACACGCGGGCGCGCCTCCCCGGAGGGGGATGCGTGGCGCTTACCTTCGAAATCAGGAATTGCATACTCAGCATAACTTTAAACTTCGACCAGAGGTTTAGGGTTCCACCGGAGGCCGGACGTGTCAACAACAAACCAGAACTACCTCGCTGTCATCAAGGTTGTTGGAATCGGCGGCGGCGGCGTCAACGCTGTCAACCGCATGATTGAACTCGGCCTCCGTGGCGTCGAGTTCATCGCCATCAACACCGATGCCCAGGCGCTGCTGATGAGCGACGCCGACGTCAAGCTCGACGTCGGTCGCGACCTCACCCGTGGCCTCGGCGCCGGCGCGGACCCCGAGGTCGGCCGTCGCGCCGCCGAGGACCACGCCGAAGAAATCGAAGAAGCCCTCGCGGGAGCCGACATGGTCTTCGTCACCGCCGGCGAAGGCGGCGGCACCGGCACCGGCGGCGCACCAGTCGTCGCCCGCATCGCGAAGTCCATCGGCGCGCTCACCATCGGCGTCGTCACGAAGCCCTTCGGCTTCGAGGGCAAGCGCCGTCAGGCCCAGGCCGAGGCGGGTGTCGCCTCCCTCAAGAACGAGGTCGACACGCTCATCGTCGTGCCGAACGACCGCCTGCTGGAAATCAGCGACCGCGGCATCAGCATGCTCGAAGCCTTCGCAACGGCCGACCAGGTCCTCCTTGCCGGCGTGCAGGGCATCACCGACCTGATCACGACCCCCGGTCTGATCAACCTCGACTTCGCCGACGTGAAGTCGGTCATGCAGGGCGCGGGTTCCGCGCTCATGGGCATCGGCTCCTCACGCGGTGCAGACCGCGCAATCAAGGCGGCCGAACTCGCCGTCGCCTCGCCCCTGCTCGAGGCGTCCATCGACGGTGCACACGGAGTGCTCCTCTCGATCCAGGGCGGCTCGAACCTCGGCATCTTCGAGATCAACGATGCGGCCCGCCTCGTCCAGGAGGCCGTGCACCCCGAAGCCAACATCATCTTCGGTGCCGTCATCGACGACACCCTCGGTGACGAGGTCCGGGTGACGGTCATCGCAGCAGGCTTCGACGGCGGCGAACCCGGCGTCAAGGCCGTCGAGGTGCGCCACGCGGACCTCGTGGCCGCCGGTGTCGCCGCCGGCGCCGTCTCCGCTACGGCGGATGCTGCAACGGGCGGCGCTGCCAGCGTCTTCGGCACCGAAGAGGCAAGCGTCGCGACCTGGTCGGCCGGAGAAGCAGGGACGGCCGTCGCCGACCCGGCCTTCGAAGAAGACCCCGACGACCTGGACATCCCCGACTTCCTCAAGTAAACCCATCGTGACCGAATTGCGTTCTGAGCCGTCCGGCCTTGCCGGGCGGCTCGACGTCGTGCGTGAACGGGTCACCTCGGCCGCCAGGGACGCGGGCAGAGACCCGGCGGACGTGACGACGATCGTCGTGACCAAGTTCCATCCCGTCACGATGATCGAGGAACTCCTCCGGCTCGGTGTGCACGATTTCGGCGAGAATCGTCACCAGGATGCCCAGGGCAAGGCCAGCGCCCTGGCCGGCCGCGACCTCACCTGGCATTTCGTCGGACAGGTCCAGGGCAAGAAGGCCCGGCAGGTGCGCTCGTACGCTCACGTCGTGCATTCCGTCGACCGGGAGTCCCTCGCGACGGCCCTCGGCTCTGCCGACTCGTCCATCGACTGCTTCATCCAGGTGAACCTCACGGACGACCCCGCTCGCGGGGGCGTCGATCCCTCCGGGCTCGACGCGCTCGTCGAGCACGTGCTCGGCACGCCTGGATTGCGCTTGCTCGGGCTCATGGCCGTCGCCCCGCTCGGGGCGGAACCGGCAGCGGAGTTCGCCAGGGTCCGGTCACTCGGGGAGGGCATCCGCAGTGCCGCGCCCGAGGCGCGATTCCTGTCGATGGGCATGTCGCAGGACTATCCGGCGGCCATCCGCGAAGGGGCGACACACCTTCGAATTGGCACCGCAATCACCGGGAATCGCCCGACTCTCGGTTAATCTGAGTACGAAGAATCACCAACACGGAGGTCGAGATGTCCAACCCGCTCAAGAAAACCATGGTTTACCTGGGGCTGGCAGACGAAGAGCTGGAGTACGAGGCGCCCGTCGCCCCACCCGCGGCCGATCAGAATGCCGTCTCGAATTCCGCCCAGCCGAAGACTGCCGCGCCGCACCAGGCCGGCCCGTCCGCGACGCGCGTCGAGGGCTCTCACGGCACCAATGGCCGCGCCCCGGTGACCCCGCTGCGCAAGACCTCCACTCCCAAGAATGTGGCTGCCTCAGACATGAATGAAATCCTCACCGTCCACCCGCGCCAGTACCGCGATGCCCAGCTGATCGCGGAATCCTTCCGCGAGGGCATTCCGGTCATCATCAACCTCTCCCAGATGAGCGACGCCGACGCGCGCAGGCTCATCGACTTCGCAAGCGGCCTCTCCCAGGGCCTCTACGGCAAGATCGAACGGGTCACCGCCAAGGTGTTCCTGCTCTCGCCGTCCCACATCGTCGTCTCGGGCGACAACGCCGCCGAGGAGTCCGACACGGAGTCGTCCTTCTTCGCGCAGTCATAGTCTCGGCCGTGTTCGTCGTCACACTGCTCGCCTGGATCATCTATTACGCCCTGCTGTTGTATTTCTTCGTCATGTGGGGACGCTTCATCGTCGACCTCGTCCGCAGCGTCAATCGCTCGTGGCGCCCGCAGGGATTCACGCTCGTGCTCGTCGAATTCATCTACGTGGTCACCGACCCACCGGTCAAATTCTTCCGGCGCATCCTGCCGCCATTGCGAATCGGCCCGATCGCATTCGACTTCGGCTGGAGCCTGACCATGCTCTGCACGATCATCGGCATGGGAATCGTCGGCGCTCTCCGGTAGTTATCGCGTCCGTTCCGGAGTGCGGCATGTATTCTTGATGGAGGCGTACCGGGTTCGCGTGTGCAACACGCTCCATCCGGTAGCGTCAATTATTCGTTCGACAAAAAGTTCTCAACTGAGTTTTAAGGGTGGAAAGCCATGGCGCTAACTCCGGAAGATGTAGTCAACAAGCGGTTCCAGTCGACCAAGTTCCGTGAAGGATACGATCAGGACGAGGTGGATGACTTCCTCGACGAGGTCGTCGTCGAGCTTCGCCGCCTGACTGCCGAAAACGAGGAGCTCCGCGCCGGTGTCAGCACCGAAGCCGGAAGCGCTCCCGTCGTCGCCCCCGTCGAAGCCGTCAAGGCTCCCGAGGTCGTTCCCGCGCCCGTCGTTGTTCCCGCGGTCGTCGCCGCAGCGGCTCCCGTGGCAGAGCCGATCGACGAGACCGCCGGCACCACGAACCTGCTGCAGCTGGCCCGCCGCCTCCACGAGGAACACGTCAAGGAAGGCGCCGAGAAGCGCGACGCCCTCATCGCGGAGGGTCACGCAACCGCGGCCCGCCTCGTTGCGGAGGCCGAAGCCAAGCAGCGGGCACAGAACACGATCCTGGACAAGGAACGCTCCGTCCTCGAGAACAAGATCGACGGGCTCCGCACCTTTGAGCGCGAATACCGCCAGAAGCTGAAGAGCTACATCGAGGGCCAGCTGCACGACCTCGACGCTGCCTCACCGGTCGGCGCCGAGAGCGCGCAGAAGCCGAGCTACCAGGGCTTTGGCTCCTAGGGTCCGAACGAAAGGGCGATCCAGCGCGCTCATCGTTCTGGGCCTCGCCGCGCTGGGCGTCTATGCGTTCGACCAGACGGCCAAGTTCCTCGTCGTCAGTTCCCTGACTGAAGGAAGTACTGTCCGGGTTCTGGGGGATGTGCTGCAATGGCACTACGTCCGGAACCCGGGCGCGGCGTTCAGCCTCGCCACCGGCATGACGTGGATCTTCACGATCATCGCCGCGGCGGTCGTCGTGTTCATCGTGATCTTCGCCGGGCGCATCCGCTCCCTGGCGTGGGCGCTCGTCTTCGGCCTGCTCCTCGGCGGCGTGCTCGGAAACCTCACCGACCGGCTTTTCCGGGAGCCGTCCTTCGGCCTGGGCCACGTCGTCGACTTCATCACGACACCGTGGCTGATCCCTGCCATTTACAACGTCGCAGACGCGTCGATCGTCACGAGCATGGTGATCTTCATGATCCTCACCATCCGCGGCATCGGCCTCGACGGACGCAGGGCCGTGCGCGAGTCGGCCGGCCCATCCGATTCCACCGCCGATGATGCCGATCCGGCCGGCTCCGGCTCGACCCCGGCCGCGCCCCTGCCCGCCGAAGGCACCCCGGCAACACCCACCCAGTTAGCACCCTGATTCCCCCCATGGAAACCCGCTCCCTCCCCCTTCCGGACGGCCTCGCCGGCGTTCGCGTCGACGCCGGCATCGCCAAACTCCTCGGTTTCTCCCGCAGCTTCGCCGCAGAGGTTGCCGAGGCAGGCGGTGTCGCCATCGACGGCGTCGTGGTCGGCAAGTCCGACCGCCTGCACGCGGGAAGCTGGCTCGAGGTGAACTGGCAACCGAAGGACGCTCTCGAAATCATTCCGATCGAGGTTCCCGACCTCACGATCGTCTACGACGACGAGAGCATCGTCGTCGTGAACAAGCCCTCCGGTGTCGCGGCTCACCCGAGCGTCGGCTGGACGGGCCCGACGGTTCTCGGCGCCCTTTCCGCCGGCGGCTACCGGATCGCGACTTCCGGAGCCTCGGAGCGCGCGGGCATCGTGCATCGCCTCGACGTGGGCACGAGCGGACTCATGGTCGTCGCAAAGTCGGAGACGGCGTACGTCGCCCTCAAGAAGGCCTTCCACGACCGCGAGGTCGAGAAGATCTACCATGCCGTCGTGCAGGGCCATCCCGACCCGAGTGCAGGCACGATCGACGCGCCCATCGGCAGGCACCCGCGCTCCGACTGGAAATTTGCGGTCATCGCCGGCGGCAAGGACTCGGTCACGCACTACGAGACCCTCGAGGCCTTCCCCTCGGCGTCCCTGCTCGAAGTGCATCTGGAGACGGGACGCACCCACCAGATCCGGGTGCACATGGCCGCCCAGCGGCATCCGTGCGTCGGCGACGCCATGTACGGAGCAGACCCCTCGATCACGGCCAGGCTGGGTCTCACCCGGCAGTGGCTGATCGCCAAACAGCTTGCGTTCTTCCACCCGGAATCACGGGAATGGGTCACCTTCTCCGCCGAATACCCCGCGGACCTCGAGCATGCCCTGACCGTGCTCAGGGATGTCTAGGCCAGGAACACCACACACCATCTACCGGAGCATCCGTGTCGAATACCACTAGCGCGAACGGATCGACTGATTCTTTCGTGCACCTGCATGTGCACAGCGAATACTCCATGCTCGACGGAGCCGCGCGGGTCAAACCGCTGATCAAAGAGGCTGTTGAACAGGGAATGCCCGCGGTCGCCATCACAGACCACGGCAACATGTTCGGCGCGTTCGACTTCTGGAAGTCCGCGACGGACGCCGGCATCAAACCCATCATCGGCACGGAGGCCTACATCACCCCCGGCACCGACCGGCGGGACAAGACCAGGGTCAAATGGGGCACGAGCGGCCAGAACCGCGACGATGTCGGCGGCAGCGGCGCGTATACGCACATGACGCTTCTCGCCGAGAACACCGCGGGAATGCACAACCTCTTCAGGCTCTCGACGAAGGCCTCGCTCGAGGGCTACTACTTCAAGCCCCGGATGGACCGCGAGCTGCTGAGCGAGTTCTCGAACGGCCTGATCGGCACGACCGGCTGCGTCGGCGGCGAAGTGCAGACCCGCCTCCGTCTCGGCCAGTACGACGAGGCGAAGAAGGCTGCGGGGGAGCTGCGGGACATCTTCGGACCGGAGAACTACTTCTGCGAGATCATGGACCACGGCATCGACATCGAGCGCCGCACCATGAGCGAGCTGCTCCGCCTCGCCAGGGAGCTCAACCTTCCGCTCGTCGCCACGAACGACCTGCACTACACCCACGCCCACGATGCGACGGCGCATGCCGCTCTACTCTGCGTGCAGTCGGCGTCGACCCTCGACGACCCGAACCGGTTCAAGTTCGATTCCGACGAGTTCTACCTCAAGACCGCGGCGCAGATGCGGCACCTCTTCCGCGACAACCCGGAAGCCTGCGACAACACGCTCCTGATCGCCGAGCGCTGCGAGGTGAAATTCGACACCCAGGCCAACTACATGCCGCGCTTCCCGACCCCGGAGGGCGAGAACGAGGAAAGCTGGTTCGTCAAGGAGACCGAGCTCGGCCTGGCCCGCCGGTACCCGAACGGCATTCCCGCCGAGGTGCGCACCCGGGCAGACTACGAGGTCGGCATCATCGCCCAGATGGGCTTCCCCGGCTACTTCCTCGTCGTCGCGGACTTCATCATGTGGTCCAAGACGAACGGCATCCGGGTCGGCCCCGGGCGCGGATCGGGAGCCGGGTCGATGGTCGCGTACGCGATGGGCATCACCGACCTCGACCCGCTCGTGCACGGCCTGATCTTCGAGCGGTTCCTCAACCCGGACCGCGTCTCCATGCCTGACTTCGACGTCGACTTCGACGATCGTCGCCGCGGCGAGGTCATCCACTACGTCACCGAGAAGTACGGCTCCGAGCGCGTCGCCCAGATCGTCACCTACGGCACCATCAAGGCCAAGCAGGCCCTGAAGGACTCCAGCCGGGTGCTCGGCTTCCCGTTCGGGATGGGCGACAAGCTCACCAAGGCCATGCCGCAGCCGATCATGGGCAAGGACATGCCGCTCACCGGCATGTTCGACAAGGACCACCCGCGTTACCGCGAGGCCGTCGACTTCCGCGCGATCATCGAGACGGATGCCGAGGCCCGCACAGTCTTCGACACCGCGCTCGGCCTCGAGAACCTGAAACGCCAGTGGGGCGTGCACGCGGCCGGCGTGATCATGTCGTCAGACCCGCTGATCGACATCGTGCCCGTGATGAAGCGCGAGGCCGACGGCCAGATCGTCACCCAGTTCGACTACCCGGCGTGCGAGTCCCTCGGACTGATCAAGATGGACTTCCTCGGGCTCCGCAACCTCACGATCATCGACGACGCCCTCGACAACATCGCCGTCAACCGCGGCCACCGGCCCGTGCTCGAGGACCTCGGCCTCGACGACCCCATTGCATACGAACTGCTCGCCCGCGGTGACACCCTCGGCGTCTTCCAGCTCGACGGTGGACCGATGCGCGCACTGCTCCGCCTGATGAAACCCGACAACTTCGAGGACATCTCCGCCGTCATCGCGCTCTACCGGCCGGGGCCCATGGGCGCGAACTCGCACACCAACTACGCGCTGCGGAAGACCGGGCAGCAGGAGATCGTGCC
This sequence comes from Cryobacterium sp. GrIS_2_6, assembly GCF_035984545.1. Taxonomy (NCBI): domain Bacteria; kingdom Bacillati; phylum Actinomycetota; class Actinomycetes; order Micrococcales; family Microbacteriaceae; genus Cryobacterium; species Cryobacterium sp. GrIS_2_6. The sequence continues at coordinate 1,613,141 of NZ_JAXCHP010000001.1, read as the reverse complement.
GATCCACCCCGAACTCGAGGAAGCCCTCAAGGACGTCATCGGCACCACCTACGGCCTGATCGTCTACCAGGAACAGGTCATGTCGATCGCGCAGAAGCTCGCCGGCTTCTCGCTCGGCCAGGCCGACCTGCTGCGCCGGGCCATGGGCAAGAAGAAGAAATCGGAGCTCGACAAGCAGTTCGCCGGGTTCTCCGCCGGGATGAAGGCCAACGGGTACTCCATGGAGGCCGTGAAGACCGTCTGGGACATCCTGTTGCCGTTCTCGGACTACGCCTTCAACAAAGCGCACTCCGCGGCGTACGGCGTGGTCAGCTACTGGACTGCCTACCTCAAGGCGCACTACCCGGCCGAGTACATGGCGGCCCTGCTGACGAGCGTCGGCGACTCCCGCGACAAGCTCGCGCTCTATCTCAACGAGTGCCGCCGGATGGGCATCCAGGTGCTCCCGCCGGACGTCAACGAGTCCATCGGCTACTTCGCGGCCGTCGGTCCGGACATCCGCTTCGGGCTCGGCGCCGTGCGCAACGTCGGCTTCAACGTCGTCGACGCGATCCGCGCCTCGCGTGACGAGAAGGGCCGCTTCGAGTCCTTCCACGATTTCCTCCGCAAGGTGCCGATCCAGGTCGCGAACAAGCGCACGGTCGAATCCCTCGTCAAGGCCGGCGCCTTCGACTCCCTCGGAGCGACCCGCCGGGCCATGGTCGAGATCCACGAGGGCGCCGTGGAGTCCGCCGTGAAGATCAAGCGCGACGAGGAACACGGCATGGTCGGCTTCGACTTCGACAGCCTCTTCGACGACCCGCAGGAGACCGAGCAGGTCCCGGACCGTCCGGAATGGAGCAAGAAGGAGAAACTCGCCTTCGAACGCGACATGCTCGGCCTCTACGTCTCCGACCATCCGCTCGCCGGTCTCGAGATCCCGCTTGCGAAACACGCCTCGACCTCCATCGCCGACCTGCTCGCCTCCGAGCAGACCCAGGACGCTGACACCGTCACGATCGCCGGCCTCATCACGAGCGTCCAGCACCGGATCGCCAAGAAGAGCGGCAACCAGTACGGCATCATCCAGGTCGAGGACTTCGGCGGCGACATCGACGTGATGTTCATGGGCAAGGCGTACCAGGAGTTCGCGCCCGCGCTGATCAGCGACTCGATCGTCGTGGTGCGCGGCCGGGTGAGCCTGCGGGACGACGGCATGAACATCCACGCATACAGTCTCTTCGCCCCGGACCTCGGACAGACCGGCGACTCTGGCACCCTCGCGATCACCCTCACAGAGGCACGCGCGACGACGGACACCGTCACCGCGCTCGGTGACGTGCTGATCCGGCACCGTGGCTCCTCCGAGGTGCGGCTCAAGCTGATCAAGAACGATTCGGCCCGCGTGTTCGAACTGCCGTACCAGGTCACGATCAGCGCAGACCTGTTCGGCGAGCTCAAGAGCCTGCTCGGACCGTTCTGCCTCAGCTAGAGGTCACGGCCCCAGCCGAGCCGGCCACGCCCGCCGCGCCGGGCGCATAGCCCGTCGGCTATGGGCCCGGGAATAGCCTTGGACCATGACACGTCGCACGAGCGAACCGTTCTACACCCCGGCCATCGTGGCCGGCCGGGCCATCTTCGGGGTTTTCCGGCTCAAGGCTGCGGCGACCGGCTTCGAGAACCTCCCCGATACCGAGGGAGCCGTCCTGGCGATCACGCACTTCGGCTATGCCGACTTCGCCCTCGTCGAATGGCAGGCCTGGCTGCACAACCGCCGGCACATCCGCTTCATGGCCAAGAAGGGCGCCTTCGACAAGCCCGTCGTCGGCTGGCTGCTGCGCGGTATGCACCACATCAGCGTCGACATGCAAGCGGGGGCCGCAGCATACGGCGAGGCCGTCGCCGCCCTGCGCGCGGGTGAACTCCTCGGGGTGTTCCCGGAGGGCGGGGTCAACGCCTCCTTCACCGTGCGCGAACTCAAATCGGGCGCGGTCCGGATGGCGAGGGAGGCCAGCGTCCCGGTGATCCCTGTCGCGGTCTGGGGCGGCCACCGGCTGCTGACGAAGAACCACAAGCCCACCCTGCGGGAGGCGTACCGGGTGCCGCTCCGCTTCGCCGTGGGAGCGCCGTTCGAGCTCGACCCCGCCGTCGCCGCCCAGGAGCTCACCGCGCAGCTCCACGACACCCTCCAGACCATGGTCGACGAACTCCAGGCCGGGTATCCCGTCGACGGTTCCGGCCAGTGGTGGCAGCCGCGCCATCTCGGCGGTGCGGCTCCGACCCCGGAGGAGGCTGCGGTCGTCGAGGCAGAACGCCAGCGACTCCGCGCGCTCAAGCGCACTGCCGCGACACGCGACGACACCTGACCCAGCCAACGGGTCGTTCGCCTCGACTCAGAGCGCCGCTTCCGGCCCGGGCACCCGGTACATCCGCTCGTGGTAGAGCAACGCCTCGTCTTCGTCGCCGAGGCCGCCCTCCTCGATCTGGACGACGATCACGGCGCCGTTGTGCACAGTGACCCGCTCGATGATGTGGCCGACCATCCAGCTCGTCACGTCGTTCAGCACCGGCAGGCCGCGCGGACCCTCATGCCAGTGGTCACCGGCGAAGCGCAGGGCGTTCGGCCCGCTCATCCGCTCGGCGAGGGCGCGATTGCGTGCGCCGAGGGTGTGGATGACGACGCGCTCCGTTTCGGCGATCGCCGGCCAGGAGCTTGCCGTCCTCGCCATGTTGAAGGTCGCGAGTGGCGGCACGGACGACAGCGAGGCAAGCGAGGTCGCCGTGAAGCCGACGGGTGTTCCGTCGGCCTGGCGCGCCGTCACGCACGCAACACCGGCGGCATGGCGCCGGAACGCCTGCTTGAACGCCGCGAGATCGAGAGGGGCGTTCGGATCTCCCTCGAGCCGGGGAACAGTCGGTGTTTCGCGGATGTCGTTCAGTTCGTTCATGTCACTTGCCCCAAGGTCTGTGAAGGCCACCCTATTCCCGTGTTGTGGATGTTGGTGGCTAGGCTGGTCAGACATGATCCAGAGACTTGACCTACGAGGCACCCGGCCGACGCCGGCCGAACTGCTCGCCACCATACCGCGCGCTGTCACCGACGTGACCGCCGCGAGCGCCGTGGCCGCCGAGCTCATCTCTGACGTCCGCGCGCGCGGCGAGGCGGCGCTCTACGACCAGGCCGAACGGCTCGACCGGGTGCGCCCGGACGCGCTCCGGGTCCCGGCCAGCGACATCGCAGACGCCCTCGCCGGGCTCTCGCCCGAGGTGCGCATCGCCATCGAGGAGACCATTCGGCGGGTCAGGCTCGCGAGCGAGGCCCAGGTGCCGCCGCATGTGAGCACGACAATCGCCGAGGGAGCCGTCATCACCCAGCGGTGGCAGCCGATCCGTCGCGTGGGCCTCTACGTGCCGGGCGGCAAGGCCGTCTACCCCTCGAGCGTCGTGATGAACGTCGTGCCCGCGCAGGTCGCCGGGGTCAGCTCGATAGCGCTCGCCTCACCGCCGCAGCAGGCCTTCGGCGGACGCGTGCACCCGACCATCCTCGCCGTCGCCGGGCTCCTCGGCGTCACCGAGATCTACGCGATGGGCGGCGCCGGCGCCGTCGGCGCCTTCGCATACGGGGTGCAGAGCCTCGGCCTCGACCCCGTCCAGCTCGTCACCGGCCCCGGCAACGTCTACGTCGCCGCCGCCAAGCGGCTCGTCCGCGGCGTCACCGGGATCGACTCGGAGGCGGGCCCCACCGACATCCTCGTGATCGCAGACTCCGGCGCCGACCCGCTCCTCGTCGCGGCCGACCTGGTCAGTCAGGCCGAGCACGACGAACTCGCCGCCGCCGTGCTCGTCACCGATTCAGCAGAGCTCGCGGATGCCGTCACCGTGAGCCTCGGGCAGCTCGCGCTCTCGACTCCGCACAGCGAGCGGGTGACCGCTGCACTCTCGGGCACCCAATCCGCGATCGTCCTCGTCGACGACCTCGCCGCCGCCGCCGCGTTCAGCAACGCCTTCGGGCCGGAGCACCTCGAGATCCAGACCAGGGACCCGCACGTCGAACTCGCCCTCATCGAGAACGCGGGCGCCATCTTCCTCGGCCCGAACTCACCCGTGAGCCTCGGCGACTACTCAGCGGGCTCCAACCACGTGCTGCCGACCGGCGGCCAGGCCCGGTTCTCGTCCGGCCTCGGGGCGTACACGTTCCTCCGCCCGCAGCAGGTCGTCGAGTACAGCAGGGACGCCCTCCGCGGTGTCGCCGCAAACATCGCGGCGCTGTCGGACGCCGAGGACCTCCCCGCGCACGGGGCAGCCGTCACCGCCCGCTTCGCCTGACCCGCCTGAACTGACCCGAGCCGACCAGACCCGAACCAATTCGACGGAGATTCTGCCCGAAAAGCACCTGGGAGTGCTCTTTCGGGGTGTGTCAGACAGAATCTCCGTCGAATTGGCTAGGACCTCGGGACGAGTGCGTGGATCGACGCGCCCGGGCGTCGGCGAATCCCCCGGAAAGGGGCGCTAGGCTGGCAGCACAATGTTTTGCCCGTTCTGCCGCTACCCGGACTCCCGAGTCATCGACTCGCGCACGAGCGACGACGGACTTTCCATCCGTCGCCGTCGCCAGTGCCCCGAATGCGGACGCCGGTTCAGCACGACGGAGACCGCGAGCCTCAACATCGTCAAGCGCAGCGGCGTCGTCGAACCGTTCAGCAGGGACAAGATCGTCTCCGGTGTCCGCAAGGCCTGCCAGGGGCGGCCGGTGACGGACTCCGACCTCGCCCTCCTCGCCCAGCGAGTCGAGGAGACCATCCGCCAGACGGGTGCGTCCCAGGTCGCCGCGAACGACGTCGGCCTCGCGATCCTGCCGCCACTTCGCGAACTCGACGAGGTCGCCTACCTCCGCTTCGCGAGTGTCTACCGCGCGTTCGACTCCCTCGAAGACTTCGAGAGCGCCATCGACCAGCTCCGCAGTGAACACGAGGAGAGTCTCCGCAACGGTGCCCTCGACGACAAGCCCGAACTGTAGCCCGTGTATCCCTTCTTCTTCCGGCACGTGCTCGCGCGGCTCGATCCCGAGCGCGCACACCACCTCGCCTTCACGGTGATCCGTCTCATTCCGAGCCTGGGCATCGGGCGGCTTGTCCGCGCTTTCACCCGGCCGAGAACCGACCAGGCCGTGTACACCCTCGGCTTGCGCTTCGATTCCCCGTTCGGCGTCGCCGCAGGCTTCGACAAGGACGGCCTCGCCGTGATCGGCCTGGGTCGCCTCGGTTTCGGCCACGTCGAGGTCGGCACGATCACGGCGCTGCCGCAGCCGGGAAACCCGAAGCCGCGGCTGTTCCGGCTGGTCCCCGACCGCGCCGTGATCAACCGGATGGGCTTCAACAACCAGGGCGCTGCAGCAGCAGCAGTGCGCCTCGCCCGGGTGCGCGGCGTCGCCGGCCGGCCCGTGCTCGGCATCAACATCGGCAAGAGCCGCGCGACCGCGGTGGACGACGCCACGAGCGACTATCTCGTGAGCGCCAGGGCCCTCGCGCCCCTCGCCGACTACCTCGTCGTCAACGTGAGCTCGCCGAACACCCCCGGCCTCCGCGGCCTGCAGGAACTCGACCAGCTCGCCCCGCTCCTCACCGCCGTCCGTGCGGCGTCCGGGAGCACCCCCCTGCTCGTCAAGATCGCTCCGGACCTCCGCGACGAGGAAGTCACCCGCATCGCCGAACTCGTCGTGCGGCTCGGCCTCGACGGCATCATCGCGACCAACACGACCATTTCACGCGAGGGTCTCACGGTGGATGCCGCACGGATCGAGGCCATCGGAGCCGGCGGCCTGTCGGGGGCCCCGCTCCGGGCCCGCTCGCTCGCGGTGCTGCGCCTGATCCGCGGGAGCGTTCCCGCCGACCTCTGCGTGATTTCCGTCGGAGGAATCGAGACCGCCGCCGACGTCGCCGAGCGGCTCGACGCGGGGGCGACCCTCGTCCAGGGCTATACGGCGTTCCTCTATCGTGGCCCGCTCTGGGCGCGCCAGGTCAACCGCGGCCTCGACCGGTTCCGCGCGTAACCTGCCCGCGTAACCGCCGCGGCCGGTGCGAGCGTGTGCGGGCATCCGCCAATCGCTTAGATGATCGGTGTGCCCGGCGCGAGGACTCCGAGCGCCACGAGTTGCCTGGCGAGGCTCGCACCGTCCGGTCCGTAGACCCAACGGGGGTCCGTGGACTCGAGGGCGGCATCCTTTGCCCGTCGTCCGGCGAGAACGGCCTCGCTCGGTGAGAGCTCGCGAACGGCGACGGCCTCGACGCTGCCGGGGAACTCGCGCTGGAACTCGCTGTAGATGTCCTCGTCGTGCTGGCCATCGTCCCCGACCAGGATCCAGCGGATCCCGGGAAACTCCAGGGCCAGGCGACGCAGGTTGGCGCGCTTGTGGTCGGTGCCGCTGCGGAACCAACGGTCGTGGGTGGGCCCCCAGTCGGTGAGCAGCAACGCGCCGGCTGGGTAGAGGTTACGGGAGAGGAACCGGGTCAGGGTCGGCGCGACGTTCCAGGCGCCCGTCGACAGGTAGATCACGGGGGACCCCGGCGCGGTCGCGGTGAGACGGTCGAGGAGCACGGCCATGCCGGGGGTGGGCACCCTCGCGTGTTCGTCGAGCACAAACGTGTTCCAGGCGGCGAGCAACGGCCGGGGGAGGGTCGTGACCATCACGGTGTCGTCGACGTCGGAGATGATGCCGCGATCGACGAGCGGGGCGACGACGAAGAGCGGCGCATCGACGGGTGCCGAGGCATCCGTGCTGAGTCGGGCGACCTGCCAGCCCGGTGTGAGCGGCAGCCGGATGACCGTGTCGACGACGCCGCCGCGGTCGGCGCTCACGCGGTGGGTGAAGCCGTTGATCTCGATCGTGACAGTGACGTCGTGCACGGGAACCGCGGTGAAACTGCGCCAACCGCGGATGCCGGCCTCACGCCGTTCGGCCCGCCAGCGTCTCCGCGCGACGGCCTTCTTGGCCCGGGTCGGCTTCGCGAGCAGAACCCGGCAGAGAATACGCGCCCATTCGGTGCTGCCGTATCCCGCGTAGGGGATGACCGTGGGCAGATAACCGCGTTTGCGGGCGCTACGCTCGCGACGTTCGTGCATCCAGTCTTCGATCCGGGCTGCGCGATGCATCATTTTCGCAGGTCGGCCCGCATTCGTCGTTCTGGAAGGCTTCGGCACACCTCCTAGTTTGTCATGTGCCGCCCCTTTCGGGAGGATCCAGTCGTGCCGCGTCCCGTTTGGCATCGCCGGGAGGACAAGACCCGTAGGATTGGGTCCTACTTCAAGGAGGACAAGTGTCAGTGAGTGACCTTTTCGAGGGGGACATCGTTGAGGCCGGCGCACAGGTCCGGATCGAACCCATCCAGCAGCGCAGCACGGCACGCCTGTCAGGCCTTCTCGATGCCGCGGCCGTCGTCGTCGATGAGGTCGGTTTCGACCGGATCACGACCGCGATGGTGGCGGAACGCGCGGGGGCATCGATCGGAACCGTGTACCGCTACTACCCGGACCGGGTCGCAGTGCTGCATGCCCTGCGTGAGCGGGCCATTCAGCGGTTTCGACTCCGCGTCGCCAGGGACATCAAGCTTGCAGACCCGAAGACTGCCTGGGAGACCATCGACTGCGCCATCACGGCCTTCGTCGAAATGTACCGGACCGAACCGGGCTTCCGCATCATGCACTTCGCCGACAGGGAACGGCTTCCGATCAGCTCCGCGAGCCCGGCCGACGGGATCGAGGTCGGCTTCCTGGCCGGCCAGCTCGCAATCGCCCTCTCCGAGCGGTTCGGCCTCCCGTACGGGCCGGATCTGCTGTTCAGGCTGGAAGTCATGGTCGAGATGGCCGCAGCGGTCCTGTCGAGAGGGTTCCAATCCAACGTCCTGGGGGACGAACGATACATCGCGGAGGCGAGGCGGGTCATCGCGGTATACCTGGCGGGCTACTACGGCGAGGAACTCGAGCAGGACGGTGCCGCAGTCCCAGCCTTGGAATCTGCTGAGTAGAGCTTGGCATCCGGCGGCTTTCCTGATTGGGTGGAAGATCGCTGGCACGTGTTGATTCGACATCAAGCGAGGAATGGGCCACTTCCATGATTGAGTTCCGATCGGTGACGAAAGAATTCCCGGACGGCACCCTTGCGGTCGACGACTTCAGCCTCACGATTCCCTCGCACCGCACGACTGTGCTCGTCGGTTCCTCCGGTTCCGGCAAGACCACCCTGCTGCGGATGATCAACCGCATGGTCGATCCGACGTCCGGCACGATCGAGATCGACGGCGTCTCCGTTGCGTCCCTGGAACCCGTGAAGCTGCGGCGCAGCATCGGTTACGTGATGCAGAATTCGGGACTGCTCCCGCACCGCACCGTCGTCGACAACGTCGCGACCGTGCCCCTTCTGCGCGGCGTGCCGCGCAGGACGGCGCGGGCGGATGCCCTGCGCCTGCTGGACACAGTCGGGCTCGACCGCGCCATCGCCGACCGTTACCCGAGCCAGCTGTCCGGCGGCCAGCAACAGCGCGTCGGCGTGGCCCGCGGCCTCGCGGTCGATCCCAACATCCTCTTGATGGACGAGCCCTTCGGCGCCGTGGACCCGATCGTGCGCGCGGAGCTGCAGCAGGAGCTCATCCGGCTGCAGCACGAGCTCGGCAAGACCGTCGTGTTCGTGACCCACGACATCGACGAGGCGTTCCTGCTCGGCGACCAGATCGCCATCCTGCGGGAGGGCGGCCGGATCGCCCAGCTCGGCACCCCGGCCGAGATCCTCGCCAACCCGGCCGACAACTTCGTCGCGAGCTTCGTCGGTGCCGACCGGGGAAAGCGCGCCCTGCACGTCGAGAGCCAGGACGGCTCGGACGTGCTCGTTGACTCGGACGGGCGACCCGCGGGCGTTCTCGTCGGCCAGCGCTCCGGCACGGGGCCGTCCGGCGGGGCGCGGTCCGACGTCCCGCGCATTGTGCCGGCGGAAGGCCCGCCCCGGTGACGTGGCTCTGGTCGAACCTCGACCTGGTCTGGCTCCGTACCCTCGACCACATCGTGCTGAGCCTGCCGCCGATCCTGCTGAGTTTCGTGTTCGCGCTCCCGCTCGGCTGGCTGGCCAACCGGTACCGGCCGACCCGCGGCGCGATCCTGTCGGTCGCCGGCCTGTTCTACGCCATCCCGTCCCTGCCGCTCCTGTTCATCTTGCCGGTGATCATCGGGACGAGCCTCCGCTCGCCGGCGAACCTGATCGCCGCACTCACCCTCTATGGGCTCGCGCTCATGGTGCGTGTCGTCGCCGACGGACTAGCTTCCGTCGACCCCGACGTGCGGCAGTCGGCCACCGCGGTCGGTTTCTCGGCGTGGAGCAGGTTCTGGCTCGTCGAACTCCCGCTCGCCGGGCCCGTGCTCCTCGCCGGGGTGCGCGTCGTCGCCGTCAGCACGGTGAGCCTGGCGACCGTCGGCGCCGTGATCGGAGCAAAGAGCCTCGGCAGCCTGTTCACCGACGGTTTCCAGCGCGGCATCCAGGTCGAGATCATCACCGGCATCGTGGCGACCGTCCTGCTCGCCCTCGTGCTCGACGGGGCGGTCGTGCTGCTCGGCCGGGTGCTGATGCCGTGGACCCGCCGGACCCGGCGCATCCGCCCGGCGCCCGCCGCGGTGCTCGGACCCATGCCCGTCGTCCGGGGTGTCGCATGAATTACTTCACGGATGCCGTCGCCTGGCTCCTCGACCCGGCGCACTATCCCGGGCCGACCGGGATCCCGGCCCGGCTCGGCGAGCAGCTCCTCTTCACGGTGGTGACCCTCGTGCTCGCCTCTGTCATCGCCATCCCGGTCGGATTCCGGATCGGGCACACCGGGCGCGGACGGGGGATTGCCGTCGCGACCTCCGGCGGGCTGCGCGCCATCCCCACCCTCGGCCTGCTCACCCTCGTCGCCCTCTGGATCGGCATCGGGCTCGGCGCCCCATACGTTGCCCTGACCGTGCTCGCGATTCCGCCCATCCTCGCCGGCGCTTACACCGGGTTCGAGGCGGTCAACCGCGCGACGATCGACGCGGCGAGGGCCGTCGGCATGACGGAGCTTCAGATCGTGCGCCACGTTGAGATACCCCTCGGACTGCCCTTGCTCATCGGCGGGCTGCGGTCGGCGACCCTGCAGGTCGTCGCAACGGCCACACTTGCCGCATACGTCGCCGACTTCGGGCTCGGCCGGTTCCTCTTCGCGGGGCTCAAAACCAACGATTACGCCCAGATGCTCGGCGGGTCGATCCTGGTGATCCTGCTCGCCCTCGTTCTCGAGGGCCTTTTCGCCGGTCTCCAGAAACTCGTCGTACCCCGCGGCGTCGCAGTCGGACGCCCCCCAGTCGACCGGAAGGCGTCGACCCGACGTCGCCCGGGGATGGAACCCGCCATCACGAAAGGAATCTGACAATGTTCACAGCGAAAAAAGGCCGGCTCGCGGCAGTCGCCGCGGTCGCGGTTGGGGCCGTCGTAGCCCTTGCAGGGTGTGCGTCCAGTAATCCACTGGGCACCGGAAGTAACGCGTCGAGCGCACCGACGACACTCGTCGTCGGGTCTCAGGACTACTACTCGAACGAGATCATCGCCGAGATCTACGCCCAGGCGCTCGAGTCGAACGGATTCACCGTCGACCGCCAGTTCCGGATCGGACAGCGCGAGGTCTACCTGCCCGAGCTTAAGTCCGGGTCGATCGACGTGTTCCCCGAGTACACCGGAAGCCTGCTGCAGGCGCTCGACAAGGCCGCGGCCGGCGGAACGAGCGATGCGGTCCACGCCCAGCTCGTCAAGGCCCTCCCGAGCGGCCTGACCGCCCTCGACAAGTCCGACGCGAGCGACCAGAACTCGTGGACAGCGACACAGGCCTTCGTCGACACCTACAAGCTCACCGATCTCGCCTCCCTGAAGAACGTCACTGAGCCCATCACGGTCGGCGGCAACTCCGAACTGGAGACGCGGCCATACGGGCCGACGGCGCTCAAGGACAAGTACGGCATCACGATCGCCGGATTCGTGCCCGTGGAGGACAACGGCGGACCACTCACCGTCAAGGCGCTGGTCGACAACAAGATCCAGCTCGCCAACATCTACACGGCCGACCCGAACATCAAGTCGAACAACCTCGTCGCCCTCGCCGACCCCGACGGCCTGTTCTTCCCGGACAACGTCGTGCCCATCGTCTCCAGCAAGGTCGACGAGAAGGCCGCCGGAATCCTGAACAAGATCAGCGCGGCGATGACCGCTGCGGACCTCGTGAGCCTCAACGCCCAGAGCGTCAACGACAAGGAGTCGGCGGAAAAGATCGCCTCCGCGTGGCTCGCGCAGGCGAAGCTCTTCTAGTTCGTCGCTCTCTCCCCGCGTTCACCCGCGAAGTCCAGGACCGCCCGGTTGCCTCGCAGCCGGGCGGTCCTGTCTGTGTACGGTCAGGCCTGGGCGAGGAGCACGGCGGGCAGGACGAGGAGGGCAGCGGAAGAGCCGAGAACGGCGACGGAGGCCGCCGCGGTGAGGCGGGGCGGTGGGGTCAGCAGCCGGCGGACCCGGGGCGTGACGAGATCGACGGGACGGTCGCGGGAAACGAACGCCGCGGCATCCTCTGCCTCGGTGGAGAACTGGGGTTCAGGCACCCGGCCGAGCCCCGCCGAGCCGACGAGTGCGATCGCCGTCGCGAGGGTGTGGTCGTCGACGGCGAGCCTGGCCTGGTCGTCCGCGAGCATCTCGACGAGAAGGGCGACGGCGTTCTCGGCCCGGTTCGCGATCGGGAACCAGGGCAGGGCACTGTGCCAGGACTTGAACGCGACGAGCACGAGGTGGTGCCGCTGGGCGAGGTGGGCCTCCTCGTGGGCGACGACGGCGCGTACCTGCGGCGGGTCGAGCAGGCTGAGCAACCCGCGCGAGAGCACCGTCGCCGAGTGCGTCACGCTCGGCAGGCAGTATGCGACCGGGGAGGCGTGGTCGATGACGCGGGTGCCCGGTCGTCCCTCGAGGGGCTCGCTGAGCAGCCGGACCAGGTTGAGGTGCCTGCGCTGCTGGCGCTCCGCGTGCACGAAGGTCACGGCGAGGTTGAGCACGAGGTGACCGCCGAGCAGGAGCGCCCCGCAGAGGGCGAGCACGTGGTCGAGGGAGGTGCCTGCCGGGACCGAGCCGGTCGCGAGGTGCTCCGCGAGCGAGCGGATGCCGGCGACCGGGTTCGCGCCGAACGGGATCAGCCCGTAGACGAGGAGCGCCCCGATCATCGCGAGCCCGCCCGCGAGGGCGATCGACTGCCAGAGCACGAGGGCGACGCCGGGGGAGCCTGCCGGCCAGGCCGACCGCGCGAGCAGCACCGGAACCGGCCAGGCCAGCAGGACCGCGAGCACGCCGAGGGCGAGCGCCGTCGTCAGCACGACGTCCGGTTCACTCGCGGTGCAACGGGATCGTGTCGAGGAGCCTGCGGAGAGTCTCCGCCTCCTGGGGGCTGACATTGCCGATGAACCGGGCGAGCGCATCCTGCCGGTCGGGGGCGGAGCCCAGCACCTCGTGCATCAGCCCTGCGGTGTGTTCGGCGCGGGTTGTCATGGCACGGTAGCGATGCGGGCGGATGCCCCGGTTTCGAACGACGAAACCCTTGGTTTCGAGACGCGACAGCACGGTGAGCACGGTCGTGGTCGCGAGGGGCTTGCGGTTCGCCGCACTCGCGGCCGGCGTGAGCAGGCGGTCACGCAATTCATTCGCCGGCAGCGATTCCCCGGAATCCCAGAGGACATCCATCAGCAATCTCTCCAGCACACCGAGACTTCCCATAGTCAGGCAGTTTAGTCTGCCGTTCCGCCTTCTTCTACGGGGTGTAGAAGTGTATATTTTCTACGTACCGTAGAAATGACGATCGCCGGGAGGGCGCATGAACGAGTGGCTTGACCCGCTGCTGCTGTCGAGATGGCAGTTCGGACTGACAACCGTGTACCACTTCCTGTTCGTCCCGCTCACGATAGGCCTCGCGCTCACCGTCGCGATCTTCCAGACCGCGTGGGTGCGCACCGACAAGACCAAGTGGCTCCAGCTCACGCACTTCTTCGGCAAGCTGTTCCTGATCAACTTCGCCATGGGCGTTGTCACGGGCATCGTGCAGGAGTTCCAGTTCGGCATGAACTGGTCGACATACTCCCGCTTCGTCGGCGACGTCTTCGGCGCACCGCTCGCCTTCGAGGGCATCACAGCGTTCTTCCTCGAGGCCACCTTCATCGGCCTCTGGATCTTCGGCTGGGACAAGCTGCCCAAGGGACTGCACCTCGCGACGATCTGGCTGACCGTGGTCGGATCGATCGCTTCCGCGTACTTCATCCTCGCCGCGAATGCCTTCATGCAGAACCCGATCGCCTTCCGGATCAATGAGGAACGTGGCAGGGCCGAGCTGACCGACATCGGCACACTGTTGACGAACCCGATCTCGCTCGCCTCGTTCCCGCACACGATCTTCGCGTGCTTCATGGTGTCCGCCGGCCTGATCATCTCGGTGGCTGCCTTCCACCTCTACCGCAAGCAGCACGTCGACACGATGCGTCCGGCGCTCAAGTTCGGCCTGTGGATGATGGTCATCTCCGGCGCCCTGACGACCTTCTTCGGCGACTCCCTGAGCCTCGCGATGGTCAAGGCCCAGCCGATGAAGATGGCCGCGGCCGAGGCGATGTACCACACGGCGACGGGCGCCAACGCGTCCTTTTCGCTCTTCACCCTCGGCACTCCCGACGGCGTGAGCGAACTGTTCTCCGTCCGCATCCCGTACCTGCTCTCGTTCCTCTCGACGCACACCCTCGACGGCACCGTCGAAGGCATCAATAACCTGCAGGACCAGTACACGACGCTGTACGGGCCCGGCGACTACACACCGATGATCTGGGTCACCTATTGGGCCTTCCGCTGGATGATCGGACTCGGCATCGCGCACATCCTGGTAGCCGTCGTCGGCCTCTGGCTCACCCGCAAGGGCCGCAGCCCCCGGGCCACCTGGGTCTGGAAGATCGCCATCTGGTCCTTCCCGTTCTCCCTCGCCGCCATGAGCGTCGGCTGGGTCTTCACCGAGATGGGACGTCAGCCCTGGCTCGTGTTCGGGCTCCTGAAAACCCAGGACGGCGTCTCGCCCAACGTGACCGGCCTGACCATCCTGATCTCCCTCATCGCCTTCACGCTGATCTACGGCGCCCTCGCGGTCGTCGAGTTCCGGCTCATCCTCCGTGCCGTACGGAAGGGCCCAGAGGATGCCCCGGTGCCGGACGCTGAGACCGGCATCACCTCCCAGCGCGTCACCGTCTACTAGGAGCAACTGATGGAACTCAATATTCTCTGGTTCTGGATCATTGCCGTGATGTTCATCGGCTACTTCGTCCTCGACGGCTTCGACTTCGGCGTCGGGATGTCCCTGCCCTTCCTCGGCAAGGACGACACCGACCGCCGGGTGCTGATCAACTCGATCGGACCGGTCTGGGATCTCAACGAGACCTGGGTCATCGTCGCGGGCGCCTCGTTGTTCGCCGCCTTCCCCGAGTGGTACGCGACGATGTTCAGCGGCTTCTACCTCGCCTTGCTCGTGATCCTGCTTGCGCTGATCGCGCGCGGGGTCTCTTTCGAATACCGGCACCAGCGGCCGGAATCCGAGTGGAAGAAGTGGTTCGACGGCATGATCGTCGTCGGCAGCGCCCTGCCGGCCCTGCTCTGGGGCGTCGCATTCGCCAACGTCGTCCAGGGCGTCCAGCTCGATGCCGGGCATAACTACACCGGCACATTCTTCGACCTGCTCAACCCGTACGCCCTCCTCGGCGGGGTGACGACGCTGCTCCTCTTCTTCACCCACGGCGTCGTCTTCGTCTCCCTCAAGACGGAAGGGGACATCCGTGTCCGTGCCCGCACGCTCGCCACCAAGGCGGGGCTCGTGACGATCGTCGTCGCAGCGTCGTTCCTGCTCTGGACCGTGCTCGCGTTCGGCAGCCTTTTCAGCGCCCTGTTCGCCGCCGCCGCGGCCGTCTCGCTGATCGGGTCGTTCCTGCTCAATCTGCGCGGCAAAGAGGGCTGGGCATTCACGCTGATGGCTGCGACGATCGGCCTGGCCGTTCTCACCCTGTTCGCCTCGCTGTTCCCGGACGTGATGCCGGCGAGCAACGATGCCGCGAACAGCCTGACCATCGACAACGCGTCGTCGACGCCGTATACCCTGCAGGTGATGACGTGGACCGCGGTGATCGCCGCCCCGGTGATCTTCCTGTACCAGGGCTGGACCTACTGGGTTCTGCGCAAGCGCGTCAGCCGCAGTAGCATCGAGTTCGCCGCGCTCTGACCTGCGGACCCTCCCGCCGCGGCAGCCGCCGCGGCAGCCGCCACCGAATAGTTTCCGGCGAACAGTTTCCACCGAACAGAACGAGTACATGCGACCCCTCGACCCCCGGCTGCTCCGCTACGCCTCTGCCGCGCGGTGGTTCCTGGTCATCGGTGCCGTGCTCGGTCTGGCGCAGACGTTCGTCGTCGTCGTCTTCTCCTGGTTGCTCAGCCAGGTGATCACGCTCGCGGTGGGAGGCCACGACGTGACCGAACTCGGTCCGTACGTCGGGGGGATCGCCGCGGTCGTGGTCCTGCGGGCCGCGTTCGTCTGGCTGCTCGAGGTCGCGGCGAGCCGCGGCGCGGCATCCGTCAAGAGCCAGCTGCGCACCCGGGTGCTGCGCGGGGTCGCCGAGCGTGGCCCGGACTGGCTTGCCGGCCAGCAGGGCGCACGCGTCTCCACCCTCGCGACCCAGGGCCTCGACGCCCTCGACAACTACTTCGCCAGGTACCTGCCGCAGCTGCTCCTCGCCGGGATCGCGACGCCGATCCTCGTACTCGTGATGCTGTGGCAGGACCTCCCGAGCGGCATCACGGTGATCATCGTGCTCCCGCTCATTCCGCTGTTCATGGTCCTGATCGGCCAGGCCACCCAGGCCGTGCAGAAGCAGCAGTGGGAGTCGCTGCAACGGCTCGGCACCGGCTTCCTCGACCTCGTCGGCGGCCTCGGCACCCTCAAGATCTTCGGCAGGGAACGCCGGCAGACCGAACGGGTGCGCACGATCACCGAGGACTACCGCGCTCGCACCATGAAGGTTCTCCGGGTGTCATTCCTGAGCGGCTTTGTGCTCGAGCTTGGGGCGAGCCTTTCGGTCGCGCTCGTTGCGGTGTCGATCGGCCTGCGGCTCGTCGACGGGTCGCTCGGACTCGGCGTCGGACTGTTCGTGCTGCTGCTCGCGCCGGAGGCGTTCCTCCCGGTGCGCCAGATCGGGGTTCAGTTCCACGCCGCCGCTGACGGGCTCGCCGCGGCCGAAGAAGTCTTCCGGATCATCGAGGGCGGTCCGGCAGCCGAGACGGCGACGGAGACAGCGGAGACAACGGAAACAGCGGAGACGGCGGATGCCGCGGCGCCTGCGGTGCCGGCTCCGGTCGCGACGCCGCCGGGCTCCCTTCGCTTCGACGCGGTCACCGTGCGGCGCGGCACGACCGTGACGCTCGCCGCGTTCAGTGCGACGGTCGCGCCCGGCCGGTTCGCGGTCATCGCCGGGCCGAGCGGCGCGGGCAAGTCGACGCTCGTCGCGACCCTCCAGGGCTTCGTGCCGTATTCCGGCTCCATCACCCTCGGCGAAACGGCCGTTGTGCCCGGGGGTCCTCGACCCTGGCTCGCCTGGGCCGGCCAACGGCCGGGACTGCTCTCCGGGACGATCGCAGACAACGTCGCGCTCGGCGCCCCCGGCGTGGACCGGGCCCTCGTGGCGCGCGCACTCGACCTCGCCGGTGGCGGCGACCTGGATCCATGGACCGCCCTCGGCGTGAACGGCGACGGGCTCTCGGGCGGCCAGGCGCAGCGCGTCGCCGCGGCGAGGGCCATCTATCGCACCCTGTCGGACCGATGCCCGGTGCTCGTCCTCGACGAACCGAGCTCCGCCCTCGACGAGGCCGCAGAAGGCCGGTTGATCGCGGGCCTCCGCGAGCTCGCGGCCGCCGGCACGATCGTGATCGTGGTGAGCCACCGCCCGGCCGTCGTGGCCGCGGCCGACCTCGTGCTGCCGGTCGTCCCGGTATCCGCTGCGCCGGCATCCGTCGTTTCGCTCGGGGAGGACGCCCATGTCTGAGTTCCTGCCCCCCGCCAGGGTCCGCGCGATCCTGCGGCTCGCCCAGCCGTCCGCGCGCCTTTTCCTGCCCGGGCTGGCCGCCGGCGTCGCGAGCGCCCTCTCCGCCGTGGCCCTGCTCGCGACGAGCGCCTGGCTGATCACCCGCGCCGCCGAACAGCCGCCGATCCTCTACCTGTCGATGGCGATCGTCGGCGTGCGCGCCTTCGCCCTCGGCCGCTCCGCGTTCCGCTACCTCGACCGGCTCACGAGCCACGATGCCGCCTTCCGCCAGCTCGCCGCGCTCCGGGTCGGCGTCTTCGAACGCATCCTGCCGCTCGCCCCCGCCGGACTCGCGAACACCCGCCGCGGTGACCTGCTGACGCGTCTCGTCCGGGACGTCGACGACCTGCAGGACTTCCCGCTGCGGGTCGTGCAACCGCTGGCAACGGCCGGGGTGCTCACCGTAGTGAGCGTCCTGGGCGTCTGGCTGCTCTCGCCGCTCGCGGCTCTCGGACTCGCGCTCTGTCTCGTCCTCGCCGGAGTGCTCGGCACGGCCGCGTCGGGGAGCGTCGCCGCCGGCTCCGAGCGGGAGCTCGCTCCACTCCGCGGGGACCTTGCCGACCGGGTGCTCGAACTCGTCGAGAACATCGACGTGCTCACGGCGTTCGGAGTGCTCGATTCCCGTCTGGAAGGGCTGGTCGGCGCCGACGACCGGCTGCGCCGGGCGACCCTGCGCCGATCCGTCGGCGTCGGCATCCAGGGCGCCGTGCTCTCCCTTTTCGCGGGTGCCGCGACCGTCGTCGCGTTGCTCGCCGGGTTCGGCGGGCTCTCGGGCGGCAGCCTGCCCGGGCCCGATTTCGCCGTGATCGTGCTCGTTCCGATGGCGGTCTTCGAGATCTTCGCCGTCGTGCCGGCCGCCCTCGGCGCCTGGCGCCAGGTGCGATCGAGCGCCCAACGTGTTGCGGATGCCGTACCCACCACGGTCCCGCGGGAGATCCCGATCGAGAACGACGCCGATTCCGGGCAGGACGCCGTCGCATCCGCCATCTCCGCGCAGCCTGCGTTGCTGCTGAGCGGGGTCGGCGCCTCCTGGCCCGGCGCCACGGAGCCCGGCGTCTCCGGCGTGACCCTCCGCCTCGGCCCCGGTGAACGCGTCCACCTCGCCGGCCCGAGCGGCGCTGGCAAGACCACGCTTGCGCAGGTGCTCGTCCGTTTCCTCGACTACACCGGTTCGTACACGCTCGACGGCGTCGAGGCGAACACGCTCGCGCCCTCCGCCGTGCGCCGCGCAGTCGGACTGTGCGAGCAACAACCCTGGCTCTTCGACGACAGCATCCGCCAGAACCTGCTGTTCGCCAGGGAAACCGCGAGCGACGACGACCTGCTCGCCGTGCTCGATCGGGTCGGCCTCGGCGACTGGACCGCACAGCGCGGAGGACTGGACGCGAGGGTCGGCGAACGCGGCGCCCTCGTCTCCGGCGGCCAGGCCCAGCGGATCGCCCTTGCCAGGGCGCTCCTGGCGGACTTCCCCGTGCTCGTCGTCGACGAACCCACCGCGAACGTGGACGAGGCACAGGGTGACCGTCTCGTGCGGGACATCCTCGCGACGGCGGCAGAGGACGGCAGGGCCGTCCTGCTCATCTCGCACACCCCGGTGCCCGACGAGCTCATCACCGCACGGGTGACCCTTCCCGCCTGACGCTGCGCGCCTGATCTTGCCCGCGTGACCATGCCCGCCTGACTTGCCGGGTGACCCGACGCGCCTGACTCTGCCCGCGGGACCCCGCTGGCCTCAACCTGTTTGTTCCGGAGATCGCCGGAGGTCCCTGCTAGAACGGTGTCGGGTCGTCGGGGTCTTCGGGTGTGGGGTCGAGGGTCCAGACATCCACGAACGGGGCCGGCGGTTTGGGTACGGGCGTGGGATGTCGGGGTGGTCTCATGTCCGCTGAGGGTTCCACGATGTAGCTGTACCCGGCCGGGGACGTCCATTCGATGCGGCCGTCGCCGAGGTGCTTCGGCGACCACCTCGTGTAGCTCTTCACCGCGTGGTGATACGGGCAGAGATGGGCGAGGTTCATCGCGTCGGTCTCCCCGCCGTGCTGCCACTCGATGCTGTGGTCGAGGTCGGACCGTTTGGCGGAGCGGCGGCAGCCCGGGAAGGTGCAGGTTTCATCCCGCACCTCGAGCCATTTCTTGAGCGCGGCGGGTGGTTTGTAGGTGTCGCGTCCCATCGAGAGCACGACGCCGGTTTCCGGGTGGGTGAGTAGCCGGGTGAAGCTCGGCGCCCCGGCGGCGAGACGCCTCGCGGTGTCGGGGTCGATGGGTCCGTACCCGGCCAGGTACCCGGGTTCCTCGCTCTTCCCCAGCAGGGTCAGCACCGGAACGGTGACGTTGACCTGCGCGGCCACCCCGGCACCGAGACCGTCCGGGGTGACCCCGCCGATCAGGACGTCGGTGAGGACGTCTGCCGCCAGCTGGGTCAGCGTGCGGGTTTCCTCCGGGCCCTGCAGGGAGAGCGCCGTGTCGAGGGTGCGGTGGTAGGCCGCCTGCACCTTCTCCGCGTCCCCGGTCAGGTACAGGGAGGCCATTCCGTCGTTGAGGGCCTGGAACACGACGTGCCGGTCTTCGACACTCTTCTGGTGCCTCGCGGTGATGGTTTCCGGGTGGGTGCGTTCCCGCACCCGCCGGGCCGGTCGGCGAGCTTCGCGACGGTGAGCACTTCCGCGTCGGGCACGAGGACGTCCTCGAACACGGCGCGGGCCCGCGCGGCCGCCACCGGGTCATCATCCATTCGGATGCCCCAGGCCTGTTCCATGATCACCTGCGCGTGCCGGTAACTGATCGCCCCGCGGGTCAAGGCGTCCCGTGTTGCGGGGAGGTCCTCGGCGAGGGTGCGGCTGGCTTCGATCAGGGTCTCCGCCGTGCGCCGCGGGAGCCGGAGCAGGGCGCCGACCTCGCAGGTGAACTCCTCCTTCGTGGCTTCTTCCGGCGACCACGGCATTCGTGGCCCACCGGCGCGTTCTGCGGCTTCCGCCCGGGCCCGGCCGACATCGGCCAGCACCCGCTGCGCGGCATAGATCGCAGCGGCCCGCTTCGCGGCGGCCCGGTTCATTTCCCGGTCCGCCTCCCGGATCGCGTCATACACCTCGGGCAGGGACGGCTCCACGAGACTGAGGTGCCGGGGGTTGAGGTAAGTCTCGGGAGGGTTGTCGGGCGGGGTCCCGGGCGGGGGTTCCGCCGTGTTTTCCACCGTGCTTTCCGCGTGAACTTCTGAGGGTTCTTCAGCTGTCATACCGGTCACTCTACGGAGGACCACCGACATTCCACCGGTCTCCGCCACCCCGCAAATCACCTGTGGATAACCCGGTCAGAACCGTTTAACAGCGGGACGGGTCGCCATCAGCGCCCAGACAGATCAGCAGGCTCCTAGGCTAGGGGCGTGTCCGCATCCTTTCGTCTCTGTCGCCGTCCCGGCCGGGGCGAAGACTTACGATGGGAGCTCGACGGCTGGTGGGACCCGGCAGACGCCTTCGAGGCGCTCTACCGGGACAGTGCCCACGCGATCTGGCTCGACGCCGGCCCCGGAGCGAGGGCCGGCTTCAGCTATCTTGCCGGGCCGACCGAACGCTCCCGCTTCGTGACCGCCTCGGTAATGGATGGCACCGTGACCGTGACTGTTCCCGGCGACCCGCTCACCCCGCCCGTCACGAGTATCGGCACCGTCTTCGACTTCCTCAACACCGATCTCGCCGCGCCGGGCGGCCCGCCGGGCGGCGAGGCAACCGGTGACGCGGCGGGGCCGGGCAGCAGGAGAGCAGGCGACTTCACCCTCGGCTGGGTCGGCTGGTTCGGGTATGAGCTCGGCGCCCAGACCCTCGGCGTGCCGCAGCCTCCCTCGCGCTACCCCGACGCTGCCCTGCTCGAGGTCGACCGGATGCTCGCCTTCGACCACGAGAGCCGCACTGTCACCCTGCTCGCCCGCAGGCAGCCGGGGGAGCCGGCCCGGCTTGCCGAGGACTGGGCCCGAGCTGTGCGGGCGCGACGGGACAGTGCTCCTGCGGAGCGGCATCCGCTGTCGTCGGCCGGCATGGTGGCTGCGGCGGACGTCGCGCCCGAGCAGCCCGGATCGCCGCCCCGCGCCCGCTGGCGGCACGGCGGAGCCGACTACGCTGCCCTGATCGAACGCTGCCAGGCCTTCATCGCCGCGGGGGACGCATACCAGCTCTGCCTCACCAATGAGATCACCGTCGACGTGCGACCGCACCCCGTCGTGGCCTACCACCGGCTGCGGGCCGGCAGCCCGAGCCACCACGGCGGCCTGCTGCGCTTCGGGGACACCGCCCTGTTGAGCGCATCGCCAGAGCAGTTCCTCACCGTCAGCACCGACGGCAGACTCTCGAGCAAACCGATCAAGGGCACCAGGCCGCGCTCCGCCGATCCCGCCACCGATGCCCGCCTCCGCGCCGACCTCGCCGCGAGTGACAAGGAACGCGCCGAGAACCTGATGATCGTCGACCTGATGCGCAACGACCTCGGCCGGGTCGCCGAACTCGGCACCGTCGCCGTCACGCGCCTCCTCGACGTCGAGAGCTACGCGCACGTCCACCAGCTCGTGAGTACGGTCGAGGCACGACTCGCCGCGGGGCTGACGGGCACGGATGCCGTCCGGTCCTGCTTTCCGGCCGGTTCGATGACGGGGGTGCCCAAGCAGAGCGCCGTCAGCCTGCTGCGCGGCCTCGAGGACGGTCCGCGCGGCATCTACTCGGGTGCGTTCGGCTACTTCGGCCGCGACGGAGCCGTCGACCTCGCCATGGTGATCCGCAGCATCGTCCTCGATCCCGCAGGAGCCTCGATTGGAACCGGCGGCGGAATCACCACCCTGTCCGTCGCGGCGGAGGAGGTCGAGGAGACCCGGATCAAGGCCGCGGCACTCCTGACCGTGCTCGGTATCGGCCCTGACCTCGTTACCGGCGCGGGTTGAGTAACCTAGAAGCTTGGACTGTGAAGCGTTCACGCCCGAATCACCAGAATGAGAGTCCCGTGGCACACGAGCACGACCGCACCCCACACGGCGTAGAGATCGACGAGGACGTCTATGACTTCGCCGCGATCCAGGCGAAGTGGCAACCCATCTGGGACGAGCTCGAACCGTTCCGGACGAGCGACCCCGACGACACCCGTCCGCGCAAGTACGTGCTCGACATGTTCCCGTATCCCTCAGGCGACCTGCACATGGGCCACGCCGAGGTCTACGCGCTCGGCGACATCGTCGCCAGGTACTGGCGCCAGCAGGGCTTCAACGTGCTGCACCCGATCGGCTGGGACTCCTTTGGCCTTCCCGCCGAGAACGCGGCCATCAAGCGCGGCATCGACCCGCGCGGGTGGACCTATGACAACATCGCGCAGCAGAAGAAGAGCATGAAGCTCTACGCCGCCTCCTTCGACTGGTCCCGCGAACTGCACACGAGCGACCCCGAGTACTACAAGTGGAACCAGTGGCTGTTCCTGCAGCTGTACAAGAAGGGCCTCGCCTACCGCAAGGACAGCTGGGTCAACTGGGACCCGATCGACCAGACCGTGCTCGCGAACGAGCAGGTCCTGCCGGACGGCACGAGCGACCGCAGCGGCGCGATCGTGGTCAAGAAGAAGCTCACCCAGTGGTACTTCAAGATCACCGACTACGCGGACCGCCTGCTCGACGACCTCAACCAGCTCGAGGGCACCTGGCCGGCCAAGGTCCTCAACATGCAGCGCAACTGGATCGGCCGCTCCATCGGCGCCGACGTCGACTTCGCCATCGAGGGCCGGGAGGCCGTCGTGAGCGTCTTCACGACCCGCCCGGACACCCTCTTCGGCGCGACCTTCATGGTCGTGGCCCCCGACTCCGACCTCGCCGCCGAGCTCGTCGCCGACTCCACTCCCGAGGTGCGCAAGCGCTTCCAGGACTACCTCGTGCAGATGCAGAAGAGCACGGACATCGAGCGCCAGGCCACCGACCGGCCGAAGACCGGCGTCTTCCTCGAACGCTTCGCGATCAACCCCGTGAACGGCGAACGCCTGCCGATCTGGGCCGCAGACTACGTCTTCGCGGACTACGGCCATGGCGCCGTGATGGCGGTTCCCGCGCACGACCAGCGCGACCTCGATTTCGCCCGGAAGTTCGACCTGCCCGTCCGGGTTGTCGTCGACACGACGGCCCCCCTGACCGGAACCCTGCCCGTGATCACGCCCGGCATGATCGACGGCACGGAGGAACTGCCGCTCGACCCCACTCCGCTCGATCCAGCGGAAACCGGTGTCGCGCTGGCCGGGGAAGGCCGCCTGATCAATTCCGGAGCCCTCACCGGCCTCAGCAAGAACAACGCGATCAAGCGCATCGTCGAGCAGCTCACCCAGGACGGCACCGGAAGGGCCGCGAAGAACTACCGGCTGCGCGACTGGCTCATCTCCCGCCAGCGCTACTGGGGCACCCCGATCCCGATCATCCACGGCCAGGACGGCGCAGAGATCCCTGTGCCCGAAGACCAGCTGCCGGTGCTGCTGCCCTCGACGGAGGGCCTCGATCTCAAGCCGAAGGGCACGTCGCCGCTCGGCGGCGCCACGGACTGGGTCAACGTACCCAACCCGATCGACGGCACCCCGGCCCGCCGCGACGCCGACACGATGGACACCTTCGTCGACAGCTCCTGGTACTTCCTCCGGTTCCTGAACCCGAACGACGACACCCAGGCCTTCGACCCGAAGGAAGCCGAGAAGTGGGCTCCCGTCGACCAGTACGTCGGCGGCGTCGAGCACGCGATCCTGCACCTGCTCTACGCCCGGTTCATCACCAAGGTGCTCTTCGACCTCGGCTACGTGACGTTCACCGAGCCGTTCACCGCACTGCTCAACCAGGGCATGGTCATCCTCGACGGCACCAAGATGTCCAAGAGCAAGGGCAACCTCGTCTACTTCACCGAGGAGATCGACCAGTTCGGCGTCGACGCCGTGCGCCTCACGATGGCCTTCGCCGGCCCGCCGGAGGACGACATCGACTGGGCGGAAGTCTCCCCGGTCGGGTCGGCCAAGTTCCTCGCCCGCGCCTGGCGCATGGCCAAGGACGTCACGAGCGCGCCCGACGTGCTGTGGAAGACCGGTGACCCCGCCCTCCGCCGGGTCACGCATCGCTTCCTCGCCGACGCGCCCGGCCTGATCGAGTCCTTCAAGTTCAATGTCGTCGTCGCACGCCTGATGGAGCTCGTGAACGCGACCCGCAAGGTCATCGACACGGGCGCAGGCCCGGCGGATGCCGCGGTGCGGGAGGCCGCTGAGGCGACCGCCATGGCGCTCAACCTCTTCGCGCCGTACACCGCGGAGGACATGTGGCAGCGCCTCGGCTACGAGCCGTGCGTCGCGCTCGCCCAGTGGCGCAAGGCCGACCCGCGGCTCCTCGTCGAGGAGTCCGTCACGGCGATCGTGCAGGTCGACAGCAAGGTGCGCGAGCGCCTCGTGGTTTCGCCGAAGATCTCCGCTGACGACCTCGAGGGCCTCGCCCGCGCATCCGCGTCGGTCATTCGCTCGATCGGGGACCGGGAGATCGTCCACGTGATCGTCCGGGCGCCAAAGCTCGTGAGCATCGTCACCAAGCCCGTCTGAGGTCCTGACGTATGGACGTCGTGAGGTCCTGAGGATCCCGGAGGATCCCTGAGGGTCCACGAGGGTCCACGGGCCCTCGCCGATGCGCATCGCGCGCCCTCGACAGGCCTGGGTTCGGTCCGGTTGTCCACCGGTCCGGCCCGGGCCGGTGCCCCGCGCGGCGGCGCGCATAGCCTGCCCGGATGGAGACTCCACGAACCCCGGCCTGGCCGGCAGGGGAACCCGGGACAGGGCAGGGAGGGCGGCCCGGCCGGGGTCACGACCTGGAGCCGAGCCCAACCGACGCTGCCGACCCGTTCCCCGTCCGGATATCGCCGCTCGACACCCTCGCGCCTTCTGCCCGCCGGCCAAACCGGGCCAGGCTCCGGATCGGACTGGGCGCGGCGGTCGTGCTTGTGCTGGCCGCTCTCCTCATCGCGGTGATCGTCACCGCGCTCGGGCCGCAGGCCGGGCGGCAGGTCCTCGTGCCCGCGGCGGGCGGAGCCGCAGGCCACGGAACGCCGACGGCATCCCCTGGCACAGGCACAGCGACCGATTCGTCCGGGTCCACCACGGGCACGTCCGGTCCTGCCTCCGGAGCGGCCGGCTCCGGAACGGGGCGGGCCTCGCCGTCTCCGGATGCGGCTCCCACACCCGTCATCCTCGTGCACGTCCTCGGTGCCGTTCTCCGGCCGGGCCTGTTCGAACTGCCGGTCGGCGCCCGCGTGGTCGACGCCGTGTCGGCAGCAGGGGGATTCACCGCGGCGGCCGATCCGGCAGGGACCAATCTCGCCAGGCCGCTCTCGGACGGCGAACAGGTCTACCTGCCCGCCATCGGTGAGACGGTACCGGGGGGAGCGGCCGGCACCGGCGGCACCGGCGGAAGCGCCGCCGGTTCGGGTGGAGCGGCCGGTCTTCCCGCGGTGAAGGTCAATCTCAACCGGGCGACGGTGTCCGAGCTGGACGCGCTGCCGCGGATCGGCCCGGCGATGGCGCAGCGCATCGTCGACTACCGGTCCGCGAACGGACCCTTCGCCGCCATCGAGGACCTCCGGAACGTGACCGGGATCGGAGAAAAGACCTTCGAGACCCTGAAAGACCTCGTGACGGTGTGAGACCGCCGGCGGGAGGTGGTTCCAGGGCGGACGCACGCCTCGTGATACCCGCGGCAACGGCCTGGGCAACGGCCTGGTGGCTCACGGGAGCCCCGGTGTCCGCAGGGCCGACCGCGGCGGTCCTGTGGGCGGCCGTGCTCGCTGTGGCCGGGTACGCGGTCCTCATGGCGGGCAGGGGACACGCGCGCTCGGCGTCCAGTCCCGCGGCCGGCGCGGGGATCCGCCTGGCGATCCGGCGCCGGGCGACCCGGTTGCCCGCGAACCGGTTGCCCGCGAACCGGACGGTGAGCTCCGGAACCGTCCTGGTCTGCTGCACGGCCGCGGCCCTCCTGGCCACGCTCGTCGCGGTCGCGGCTCCCGCCCGGCTGCCGGCCGGGGTCGCACAGATCTCGGCGGCCCATGCGTCTGTCGCGGCGCGGATCGTTGTCGGTTCCGTGCCGGCCAGAGCCCCGGCACTGTCGGGATTCGGTGGTTCCGATGCGGGTGCCGGTGCCAACGCAGGGGGCGGGCGCATCCGGTTCCGGGGCACCCTTGTCGCACTGCGCGCGGGGACCGGTTCGGCTGTGGCAGCCGCGCGGGACACGTGGGACAGCCTGTCCGTGCCGGTCCTCGTGTTCGCCGCGGGGTCTGCGGGGGATTATTCCCTGCGGATCGGTGCAACCGTTGGCCTGGACGCGACACTCGTGGCCACCCAGCCGGGCGACGCCGCAGCGCTGCTCGTCTTCGGCGACGGACGACCGGTGCCCGTCGCCGCAGCGCCGTGGTGGCTCGACTGGGCCGACGAATTGCGCGCCCGCTTCGCCGCCGCGTCCGCAACCCTCCCCGGCGACGGGGGAGCGCTGTTGCCCGGGCTCGCGATCGGAGACACGAGCGCCGTCGGTGACGACCTCGGTGCGGCAATGAAGTCCAGCTCGCTCAGTCACCTTACCGCGGTCTCCGGAGCGAATTGCGCGGTCGTGATCGCGATCATCATGCTGCTCGGCGCCAGGCTCAGGCTCGGCCGGTTCCGGCTCGGGCGAGGTGCGCGCATCACCCTGTCGCTCGGCGTCCTGCTCGGCTTCGTCGTGCTCGTCACCCCAGAGCCGAGCGTGCTGCGCGCCGCCGTGATGGCGGCGGTGCTCCTCATCGGACTGGGCATCGGCAGGCCAGGTCGCGGCCTGCCCCTGCTCGCGCTGTCTGTCATCGTGCTGCTTGCGACGGACCCCTGGCTCTCCCGCAGCTACGGATTCGCGCTCTCCGTGCTCGCCACCGGCGGGCTTCTCGTGCTTGCCGGGCCGCTGACCCGGTCCCTGGCCCGCTGGCTGCCGACCGGGCTCGCCGCCCTGATCGCGATCCCGCTCGCAGCGCAGCTGGCCTGCCAGCCCGTGCTCGTGTTGCTGAGCCCGACCTTTCCGCTCTACGGCGTTCCGGCCAACCTGCTCGCCGAGCCGGCGGCCCCGCTCGCGACGGTCGTCGGCCTCGCGGCGTGCCTGCTGCTGCCCTGGCTCCCCGGCGTGGCAGGCGTCGTTCTCTGGGCGGCGTGGGTCCCGTCCGCTTGGATCGCCGCGGTCGCGCGGACCGCGGCGGCGCTGCCGGGCAGCAGCCTGCCCTGGCTCGGTGGCCCGTTGGGGGTGCTCGTGACCCTGCTCCTCAGCGCCGCCGTGCTCGTGTTGCTCCTGCGTCAGGGCACAGGGACCGAGTCAGCGGCAGGAATCGGGGAGCGAATGCGCGAGCGCGACATCGACGTCGATGGCACGCCTCGATCGCGGCAGGGCGAGCGGCGGGGACTCCGGGACAGACTCCGGCACAGGCTTTCGCGCAGACTCCGGCGACGCCTCCGGCCGGGTGCAGGCGGCGCCTGCCGGACCCGATCGACGCTCGACGGCTGGTCGGCCGTCGCGCTCGTGGTTCTCGTGCTGGTCGTCGGCGGATATGCGGGCGCCCTGATCGGAAAGGGCATCGGCCGCGCCCTGACCTTCCCCGCCGATTGGCAGATCGCAGCGTGCGATATCGGCCAGGGAGATGCCGTCGTCGTCAGGGACCACGGGGCCGACCGGGACCGCTTTGCCCTTGTCGACGTCGGGCCGGACCCGAAACCGCTCAAGCAGTGCCTGCGCTCGCTCGGGATCGACCGGATCGACCTGCTGGTGCTGACCCACTACGACATGGACCACATCGGCGGAATCGCGGCCGTGATCGGCCGGGTCGGTACCGCACTCATCGGCATCCCCGAGAACGCGCAGGACGAACGGCTGCATGCCCGGCTCGCCGAGGGCGGCGCCGAGGTGCGGCAAGCTGCGAAGGGCGACTCGGGCACGCTGGGCGGCCTGCGCTGGGACATCCTCTGGCCCGTGCGCGGCGGATCGGAGATGCAGACCGGCAACCCGGGGAGCGTCACGATCGAATTCGACGGGCGCGGAATCCGCTCGGTGTTTCTCGGCGACCTCGGCGAGGACGCTCAGGACGCGCTCGACCGGGTGTCCGCACCGGGCAGGGTTGACGTCGTCAAGGTCGCCCACCACGGCAGCCGGGACCAGAGCCCGCACTTCTATGCCGAGTTGCACGCAACCGTGGGCCTTATCTCCGTCGGTGCCGACAACGGCTACGGGCACCCGACCGCCTCCTTGCTCGACCTGCTCCGCTCGGTCGGCACCCTCGCCGTGCGCACCGACCGGCAGGGGCTCTCGGTCGTCGCGCCGGCCGCTGCTGGGGGAGGCGCCCTCACGGTCTGGACGGAGAAGGGCGGGTGAGCCAGTGCGTTCCTGCACTTGTGACTTGACGGGGAGGATCATCGACAAGCAGAATCTGGCGGGTATGAGCTGATCGCACCAGCGGAGGAGAACCGTGGGATCGAACCGGATGCGCCGGGGAAGCCGCCTCCGGTGTTGTCGCCGCGCCGACGGCTCCTTCGGCGCCTCGTTCGGTACGAGCCCGTGGTCGGTTCGCCGTCTGGATCCGATGCGCGGCGGGTGCTCTTTCACTCCACTGATGTCGCCGGTGCTGACATCCTCGTGTCAGGTAGTGTGATCGTCCCGGATGGCTCGGATCCGAACGGCGGGCGCACGATCGTGTCATGGGCACATCCGACAACGGGCACGGCGCCGCGGTGTGCCCCGTCCAGCAGAGTCTCCCCGTTTGCGCTTATCGAGGGGCTCACAGACCTTTTGTCGAACGGCTACATCGTCGTCGCCACCGACTACGCACCTGAGCTTGTTCTGCTCGGTGTCGGTGTCGGTGTCGCCGCCCCGGCAACCGATCTGACCAGCTTGCTCGATGCCGATATCGGCGACGTATCAGGTGTGACGATCGGTGCGTACGCCTTCGATTCCTACGCTCGGGCGTACTCGTCACAGCTGCCCGAGGATCCGCCGGCGAGCATCCTGAGCCCGGCTGGAGTCGCCGCTGTTGCCCAGATGGCGAAGCTGTGCCTGCTCGGCCAGAACGGCGAGCTGCACACTATCGCGACCCCGCTGATCGGTAAATTCACGAGCGCCGACTCCGCCACTGCGCCTGGCTGGAGTGAGCTCCTCGCAGAGAACTCGCCGGGCAGTCACCTGGCCGTGCCGCTCTTCGTCGCGCAGGGTTCGAAAGACACGCTCATCAAGCCCAAGATCACCGCGCGCTTCGTCGCCGCCCGGCAATCCGATGGCACCGCTGTCACTTCGCACATCTATCCGAATGCTGACCACGGGGCCGTCGCCATCACCGCGCTCCACGACCTCAGGGCCTGGATGCGAACACTCGCGTTGGACGGAAGGTCACCGACCGCCCAGTGCTCGAGGTTCTCCGCACCGCCCAGTGTCCCCGGTGCCGGTTAGGCTGGAAACCCTGAGCCCGCCCGTGAGCAGGCCCAGGGGAGAGGACTCGCGTGGCCGTCCGCAGCGCAGCACCCGCCAAGACCACGCGCACTGGCAAGGCCGTCGCGATCCCGCAACTCGCCTGGCACGAGGTCCGTCCCGCTCCGATCGTGCTCGTCTCCGGCACAGAGACCTTCCTCGCCGAACGGGCCATCCGGCAGCTGAGGGACTTCCTCAAGCTCGAGGACCCGAGCCTCGAGATCAGCGACGTGCTCGCCGACAGTTACGCGCCCGGTGAGCTGCTCACGATGGCGAGCCCGTCGCTCTTCGGGGAGCCGCGCCTGATCCGGGTCACCAACGTGGAGAAGTGCAGCGACACCTTCCTCGCCGAAGCCCTCGACTACCTGGAGAACCCCGCGGACGACACCTACGTCGTGCTCCGCCACGCCGGAGGAGTGCGCGGCAAGAAACTCCTCGACACCATCCGGTCCGGTCTCGGCTGCGGCATCGAGATCGTCTGCGCCGAACTCAAGAAGGACACCGACCGGCACGACTTCGCCGCGGCCGAATTCCGCACGGCAGGCAAACGGGTGAGCGGCAGTGCCCTGCGCGCCCTCGTGGCTGCGTTCTCCGGAGACCTCGCCGAACTCTCCGCGGCGTGCCAGCAGCTCATCGCCGACTCCACGACCGAGGTCACCGAAACCACGGTCGACCGGTACTACGGCGGCCGCGTCGAGGCGAACGCCTTCAAGGTCGCCGACGCCGCGATCGCGGGCAAGTATGGCGACGCCCTCGTCATCCTGCGGCACGCGCTCGCCTCCGGTGCAGATCCGGTCCCCGTCGTCGCGGCGTTCGCCATGAAGATCCGCACGATGGCCAAGGTCTACGGCGCCCGTGGCGGGTCCGGCCAGCTCGCCGGCCAGCTCGGCCTGGCGCCCTGGCAGGTCGAACGCGCCCAGCGCGACCTGCGCGGCTGGACCGACGAGGGACTCGGGCGATGCATCGTCGCCCTCGCCGAAGCGGATGCCGCGGTCAAGGGCGCCGAAAGGGATCCCGTTTTCGCCCTCGAACGCCTCATCGGCGTCATCGCCCGCCGCGGCGAGGACTGACCTGCCGACCTACCCCTGCCATCCCGTCACGGCCCAATCCGCAATGTGACACCATAATCGCTTGACATGACACCATCGTGGTGTCAGTCTGGTGGTATGGAACTCGGACAGTACGTCACCGACCTGCAGCGCCAGTTGGCGAAAACCGCGGCGAACGGCGCGGAGGAGACCCGCGCCGTCGCCGAACTGCTCGCCACCGGACTGGATGCCGCGACGAGGCTCGTGCTCCTCGACGTCCTGTCGGCCGCGGTCGGCGAGATCACCCGTGACCTCGCGCCCGGTTCGGTCGACCTGCGACTTCGAGGCCGCGAGATCGAGTTCGTGGTCACCCAGCCGAACCCCGAGTCCGACGCCGAGGATCGGCAGCCCGCCGCCGTCGACCTCGACGACACGAGCACCTCCCGCACGACGCTCCGTCTCCCGGACGCACTTAAGACCCGGGTGGACGAGGCGGCGGCGGCCGACGGGCTCTCCGTCAACACCTGGCTCGTCCGCGCGATTGCGGCCGCACTCCAGCCCCGTCAGCGCCGCTCCGCGCAGCGCACGCTGCGCACCGGGGACAACTTCGCGGGCTGGGCGCGCTGACCGGCCCGACCCCCGGCATCCATCAGCACCACCCCGCCGCACCAGGCACACACATCGGTCACAGACCACACCCACAGAAAGGGACGCGCCAGCATGCCCGCATACAGTACCCCCGGCCCCATCGACCTTGCCATCAACCTGCCCGTCGGCATCGTCGAGGTGCTCGCCGGCGACCGCACAGACACGATCGTGACGGTGTCGCCGACCAACCCGGCGAAGGCCGTCGACCGCAGGGGCGCGGAGGAGACCAGGGTCGAGTTCGACGGCAGCCGGTTGACTCTCACGGGGCCGAAGGCCCGCTTCAGCGTGATCGGCCCGACCGAGTCCGTCGATGTGAAGGTCGAGTTGCCCACCGGATCGCGGCTGACCGTCGAGATCAGCGTCGGCGGCGTGCGCACCGTCGGTCGGCTCGGCGCGACCCGCATCAAGGCGTTGACCGGTGCCGTGAACCTCGACACCACGGGCGACCTGTGGCTGCGTGCCTCCCACGGCAATGCGACAGTGACCACCGCAGACGGTGACATCGACATCACGGCGGACCACGGTCAGATCCGGATCGGCACCGTCACCGGTGACGCCGTCCTCAAGGCGTCGCACGGCAGCATCCTGATCGGTGAATCCGGCGGCGACCTCGAAGCGAAGCTCTCCTACGGCGACCTCGACATCACCACGGCCCGCGCCTCCGTCTCGGCGAAGACCGCGTACGGCAGCATCCACCTGCATGACGTGTCGAGCGGTTCGGTCCAGCTCGAGAGCGGCTTCGGCCAGGTGACCGTCGGCGTCCGGCCGGGCATCCCCGCCTGGCTCGACCTCGCCACAAAGGAAGGGCGGGTGCGCAACGAACTGGCCGGTGACCGGGCTCCCGACGCCGTCGAGCACACCGTCTCTGTCCGTGCGCGCACCCATTTCGGCGACATCGCCGTGGAACGGGCCCGCTGACCTGGCCATCCCGCCTCCCTGGCCGCCACCCCGGCCCGACCACCCGGGAAACCGTGCAGTGGGCCAGCCCAGAGAGCCGGCGGCGCACTCACCAGCAACAGTGGACCAGCAACAGAAACCAGCACGGCACTCACCCAGCAGAAAGGAATGAGAGACATGACCAGACCGGCGATCGACGTCCAGGGGCTCCGTAAGGCCTATGGCCGAAAGACCGTGCTCGACCAGGTCGACCTCAGCGTCGAGGCGGGCACCGTCACGGCGCTGCTCGGCCCGAACGGCGCGGGCAAGACCACGACCGTGCACATCCTGTCCACGCTCGTGCGACCGGACGGCGGAACCGCCGTTGTCAACGGATGCGACGTGGTGGGTGACCACGACGGCGTCCGCGCCGCGATCGGCCTCACCGGCCAGTTCTCGGCCGTCGACGGCCTGCTCACCGGTGAGGAGAACCTCCGCCTGATGGCGAGGCTGCGGCACCTGGGGCCGAAACGCGGGGCCCGGCGGGTGGCCGAACTCCTCGAACAGTTCGACCTCGACGAGTCCGCCCGGAAGCCGCTCGCCACATACTCCGGAGGGATGCGTCGCCGTCTCGACCTCGCCATGACGCTCGTCGCGGCGCCGAGTGTGCTCTTCCTCGACGAGCCGACCTCCGGCCTGGACCCGCGCAGCCGCCACACGATGTGGGACATCGTGCGCGGCCTCGTCACGGACGGCACGACGGTGCTGCTCACGACCCAGTACCTCGACGAGGCCGATGAGCTGGCCGACCGCATCGCCGTGCTCGACGGCGGCCGGATCGTCGCGAACGGCACCCCGGACGAGCTCAAGCGCCTCGTCCCCGGCGGCCACATCCGGCTGCGGTTCACGGATGCGGCGGCGCTCGACGCCGCCGCACGCCTGCTTGGCGACTCCACTCGCGATGAGGCAGGGCTTGCGCTCACCGTGCCGGGCGACGGCACGGTCGGCGCTCTGCGCGGCATCCTGGACCGCCTCGACAACGCAGGCGTCGCGATGGAGGACCTGAGCATCCACACGCCCGATCTCGACGACGTCTTCTTCGCCCTCACCGCCACCACGAACAGGTCCGCCCAAGCCGGTGCGGTCGAACCGGCTCGAACGAAGGGAACAGAATCATGACCACCCTCACTGCCGCGCACGCACCGGCCCCTGGCCGGAGGTCGCATGTGATCGCAGACACCGTCACGATGTTGCAGCGCAACCTGCTGCACATGGTGCGCTACCCCGGCCTCTCTCTGTTCACCATCCTCGGCCCCGTGGTGGCGCTGCTGATCCTCGTGTTCGTCTTCGGCGGAACGCTGGGGGCCGGCCTGCCCGGAGTCGATGCCTCCGGCGGCCGCGATGCCTACCTGGCCTACGTGATGCCCGGAATCCTCCTCATCACGATCTCCGGCAGTGCGGGCGGCGCCTCGATCACCGTCGCCATGGATATGACGGAGGGAATCACGGCACGCTTCCGCACCATGTCGATCTCGCGGGCTGCGGTCCTCGCCGGACACGTGGTCGGAAACACCGTCCAGTCCGTCATCGCCGTCGTGCTCGTGCTCGGCGTCGGCCTCCTGATCGGATTCCGGCCCACGGCGAGTCCGGCGGAATGGCTTGCCGCGGCAGGCCTGATCGTGCTCATCTCGTTCGCGGTGAGCTGGCTCGGCGTCGCGATGGGAATGCAGTCGAAGACTGTCGAGACGGCCAGCAACCTGCCCCTGCTGCTGACCCTCCTGCCGCTTCTGGGCAGCGGTTTCGTGCCGACGGCCTCGATGCCGGAGTGGCTGCAGTGGTTCGCGCAGTACCAGCCGTTCACGCCGTTCATCGAGAGCCTGCGCGGGCTGCTCCTCGGCACCCCGCTCGGCTGGAACCCGGTGCTCGCGATCGGATGGTGCGCCGTGCTCGCTCTCGTCGGCTACGCCTGGTCGATGGCGCTCTACGAGCGCAAGTCCGTGCGCTGACGGCAGACACGAAAAAAGCCCCCGTCGTTCGGCGGGGGCTTATTCGCGAGCCGGAAATCCGGCCGGGTAGTGCGGAGACTAGACGAGCGCGCCGACGGACTTGGCGAGCGCCGACTTCTTGTTTGCAGCCTGGTTGCGGTGGATGACACCCTTGCTGACGGCCTTGTCGAGCTTCTTCGACGCAATCGCGAGGCTGGCGACAGCCTTGTCCTTGTCGCCGGAGGTGACAGCGAGGCGCGCAGCGCGAACGGCGGTCTTGAACTCGCTCTTGACCGCCTTGTTGCGCTCCTGGGCCTTCTTGTTGGTGCCAATTCGCTTGATCTGCGACTTGATATTTGCCACGTTTATACGCTTTCGTTAGGTTCTTGTTCGGATGGGCCGCGTGGCGGTAGAGGGCGCCGTACGGCAAAATCGTGGTGGGGTGGGACCCAACACGCAAGCCAACAGGCAACGATACCAGTTAATCGCTCGGGCCGACAATCGGGGCGGACGATCAATGCCACGAACCTCATGGGAGCCCGGCCAGGATCCGGCCCAGGATCGCCGCGAAGCGGTCCGGCTGGGCGAGGCTGACCAGGTGCGAGGCCCGGGGGACGACGATGAGATACCCGTTCGGGCACGCGGCGAGGAACCGTTTCTCGTGCAGGCGAAACTGGTCGAAGGCGCCGTTGACCAGCCAGACCGGCCCGGGGTATTCGGCCAGGCTCCGCACGGGCTGGAGGGTCGCGGTCGCGCTGAGTCCGGCATCCATGACACCGAGCGGCACGCCGCCGGCGAGGGCTTCGAGCGCGCCCTCCCGGGGCAGCAGAAGGCGCACAAGCGTTGTGTGCATCCACAGGCCCTGGTGGGGGAGGCGACGGATCACTCTGGCCAACCACCGGTAGATCTCAAGCCCCGGACCGGCCGGAATGAAGCTGCAGGCCGCCGCCACGAGACCGATCACCCGCTCGGGATTGTCATCGGTCCTCCAGAGGGGCCGGCGCGACCCGGCCGATTATCGGAAAGCCTAGTGGGGCGCGATGAGCTCTCCGCGGGCGAAACCCGCGGCGGGCCTGAGCTATGGGAGAATTACCGGATCATGTCACCCAGACCCCTCACGGCGTTCCTGCCGGCCGCAACACCGCCGGCATTCATCCGTAACTTCTGCATCATCGCGCACATCGACCACGGCAAGTCCACCCTCGCCGACCGGATGCTGCAGATCACCGGCGTCGTCGACGACCGCCTGATGCGGGCCCAGTACCTCGACCGCATGGACATCGAACGCGAACGCGGCATCACGATCAAGAGCCAGGCCGTGAGGATGCCCTGGGAACTCGACGGCCAGGCCTACGCGCTCAACATGATCGACACCCCCGGTCATGTCGACTTCACCTACGAGGTCTCCCGGAGCCTCGCGGCCTGCGAGGGTGCCATCCTGCTCGTCGACGCGGCCCAGGGCATCGAAGCCCAGACCCTCGCGAACCTCTACCTTGCCCTCGAGAACGACCTCACGATCATCCCGGTGCTCAACAAGATCGACCTCCCCGCCGCGGATCCCGACAAGTACGCGAAGGAACTCGCGAGCCTGATCGGCGGCAAGCCGGAGGACGTGCTGCGCGTCTCGGGCAAGACCGGAGTCGGCGTCGCCGAACTGCTCGACCGTGCCACCCGGCTCATTCCCGCCCCCGTCGGCGACCCGGACGCCCCCGCCCGCGCGATGATCTTCGACTCGGTCTACGACAGCTACCGCGGCGTCGTCACCTACGTCCGCATGATCGACGGCAAGCTCAGCCCGCGCGAGAAGATCCAGATGATGTCCACCCGGGCGACGCACGAGATCCTCGAGATCGGCGTGACGAGCCCGGAGCCGACCCCGAGCAAGGGTCTCGGCGTCGGCGAGGTCGGCTACCTGATCACCGGCGTGAAGGACGTCCGCCAGTCCAAGGTCGGCGACACCGTCACGACCGCGCTGCGCCCGGCAACCGTCGCCCTCCCCGGCTACACGGAGCCCAAGCCGATGGTGTTCTCCGGCCTGTACCCGATCGACGGCAGCGACTACCCGGCCCTCCGTGAAGCACTTGACAAGCTCAAGCTCTCCGATGCCTCCCTCGTCTACGAGCCGGAGACATCCGTCGCCCTCGGCTTCGGGTTCCGCTGCGGGTTCCTCGGGCTGCTGCACCTCGAGATCATCACCGAGCGCCTCGACCGCGAGTTCAACCTCGACCTGATCACGACGGCCCCGAGCGTGATCTACGAGGTCTCGACCGACGACAAGAAGACCGTCACCGTGACGAACCCGAGCGAGTTCCCTGACGGCAAGATCGCCAAGGTCGAGGAACCGATCGTCAAGGCGGCGATCCTCGCGCCCAAGGACTACGTCGGCGTCATCATGGAGCTCTGCCAGGGCCGCCGCGGCACCCTGCTCGGCATGGAATACCTCGGTGAGGACCGGGTCGAGATCCGCTACACGATGCCGCTCGGTGAGATCGTCTTCGACTTCTTCGACCAGCTGAAGAGCAAGACCGCCGGGTACGCCTCGCTCGACTACGAACCGATCGGCTCGCAGGAGGCAGACCTGGTCAAGGTCGACATCCTGCTCCAGGGCGAGCAGGTGGACGCGTTCAGCGCCATCGTGCACCGCGACAAGGCATACGACTACGGCGTGCTGATGACCGGGCGGCTGCGGAAGCTCATCCCACGGCAGCAGTTCGACGTTCCGATCCAGGCCGCGATCGGCGCCCGCATCATCGCCCGCGAATCGATCAGCGCCATCCGCAAGGACGTCCTCGCCAAGTGTTACGGCGGCGACATCTCCCGCAAGCGCAAGCTGCTCGAGAAGCAGAAAGAGGGCAAGAAGCGCATGAAGATGGTCGGCCGCGTCGAGGTGCCGCAGGAGGCCTTCATCGCCGCGCTCTCGGGGGACGAGCCGGCCAAGAAAGAGAAGAAGTAGGCGGATGCGGCGTTCCACCTTCACCGACGCGGCCGTCACCTATGCGGCGATCGGCGGCACCCTCGCCTCTGACCTGCTCCGGTACCCGCCGCGCGGTTACCGGCCGCTCGAACGCACCGTGCGCCTCGGCAGCGGTGAAGTGCGGTTCCGGACCGCCGCCGCGCTCCTGATGACCTGGGGCGTGCAGCTCGGCAGTGGCATGACCGTCACCGACCTCCAGCAGAGCACCGGCGTCCAGTACTCCGGGATCGTATTCAACGCCGACGGCACCCCCTCGGCGAACCAGGAGCACCCGGTCGACGAGGCGACGTTCGCCGACGACGGCACCCCGTACATCGTCAACGGCATGTCCGCGCGCCTCTCGGTGGCGGTGGGCCCGTTCACCGTCGACTCGCCCGTACGCGTCGTCTACGTCATCGACGAGACCGACCGCATCGGTTTCGGCTACGGCACCCTCGCCGGCCACCCCGCGAGCGGCGAGGAGGCGTTCATCGTCGACCGGCAGGCCGACGACTCCGTCTGGCTGACGATCCGGGCCTTCTCACGTCCGAGCACCTGGTACTACCGGCTCGCCTGGCCGATCGTCCGCATGCAGCAGGCCAAGTACACCGCCCGCTACCTGCGCGCCCTGCACCCGGTCGGCGCGGTCTGACGATGGGCAGCGCCCTTCCCCTCGGCGATCCGGCCCCGCGCGACGGCCTCCTCCCGGCATCCGCCGCCGTCGGAGCCTCCGAGCGCGACTTCGGCGTGTACCTGCATGTGCCGTTCTGCCGGGTGCGCTGCGGCTACTGCGACTTCAACACCTACACCGCGACCGAGCTGCGCGGAGCGTCCCAGCACGACTACGCAGGACAGGCCGTCGCCGAGGTCGAGTCAGCAGGGCGCATCCTCCGCGACTCGGGGGTACCGGGCAGGGAAGCCGCGACGGTGTTCTTCGGCGGCGGCACCCCGACGCTGCTCCCCGCCGGGGACCTGGTGCGGATGCTCGACGCCGTCCGCGACACCTGGGGCCTCGCCGCGGGGGCGGAGGTGACCACGGAAGCCAACCCGGACTCCGTCGACGCCGCCTACCTCACGAGCCTCGCCGCCGCCGGCTTCACCAGGGTCTCCTTCGGCATGCAGTCCGCCGTGCCCCGGGTGCTCGCGACCCTCGAGCGCACCCACGACCCGGAACGCATCCCGCTCGTCACCGGGTGGGCCCGCGACGCCGGGCTCGACGTCAGCCTCGACCTCATCTACGGAACGCCGGGGGAGACCGGCGCCGACTGGCGCGCGAGCCTCGAACAGGCCATCGGCCTGTCCCCGAACCACATCAGCGCATACTCGCTCATCGTCGAGGACGGCACGAAGCTCGCAAGGCAGATCCGCCGCGGCGAACTCGCCCCCGTCGACGAGGACACCCAGGCCGAGTACTACGAACTCGCCGACGAACTCCTCGAGGCGGCCGGCTACGGCTGGTACGAGGTCAGCAACTGGGCGACGGATGCCGCGCACCGGTCCAGGCACAACCTCGCATACTGGCGCAGCCAGGACTGGTGGGGGGTGGGACCCGGTGCGCACAGCCACGTCGGCGGCGTGCGCTGGTGGAACGTCAAGCACCCCTCCGCATACGCCGACCGGATCCTCGCCGGCGACTCACCGGCCGCAGGGCGAGAGACCCTCGACGACACCACCCGCGAGGTCGAGCGGGTCCTGCTGCTCACCCGCATCCGGGAGGGTATCCGGATCGACTCGCTTTCGCCGCTCGGTCGTCGCGAGGTCGCCGGTCTCATCGCCGATGAGCTCGTCAACGCGAAAGCCGCCCTGTCCGGGACGGTCGAACTGACCAGGAGAGGACGGCTTCTCGCGGACGCCGTCGTACGACGGCTTCTCGCGGATTAAGGTGCTGCGGTCTAGCTTACGAACTTGAGGGTGAGGGTGAGCGGGTAGGTGTAGTACTCGCCCTTGTTGGCCGCGAGGGCAGCGATGATGCTGAAGACAACGCTCAGGACCCAGACGGCGGGCAGCAGCAGGAACCCGACCAGCGCCAGCGTCAGCACTCCGCTGACCACGTAGGCGATGGCCAGGGTGATCTGGAAGTTGAGCGCCGTCGCCGCGTGCGCGCGGATGAACGGGCCGCGGTCCTTGAGCACGAGGTAACCGATGAGCGCGGGCACGAACTCGAAGAGGATTCCGCCCACGTGGATCAGGGTGGCCCACAAGCGTTCGTCCGACGGGTTCATCGGCGTAACGGGCTGGTAGGCATTGGCGGGGGGTGGTGTGGACATTCGGGCTCCTTGGACGCGTTATCTGGTCGTGCTTGTCCCGCGAGATACTCCGGGTGGTTTGAGGTTCCGCCGGTCGCTGCGCTACTTGATGAGACGCAGGGCGAAGGGGTAGCGGTAGGCCTGGCCGTCCTTCGCCTTCAGGAACCCGAGGATCGAGAAGATGATCGCCACGACCCAGGCGGCGAAGATGATCAGGGCACCGACGAACGGGAGGATCGAGCCGATCACGTAGAGGATGGCGATCGTGATCTGGAAGTTCAGGGCTTCCTTGCCTTCCTGGGCGGTGAAGCGACCGCGATCCTTGAACACGAGCCAGATGATCAGGGAGGGGAGCGGGCCGATGATGCCGCCGAGGTGCGCGAAGGACGCCCACTGGCGGTCCTCGGTCTCGGTGAGGGGAGCAGCGGCAACGGGTGTGGGTGCTGCCGGCTGGTATGGCTGCTGCGGGGGGCGCTGGCCCAGGTTCGGATCGTCGCCGTTGTTACCGGTTGAATTGCTCATCATCGTGCCTTTCCGTGCGGATGGGGGACCGTTACAAGACTCAAGGTACTGCGCCCAATCATCCGCTAGCAATGGGGGTGTCCCCGTGTGTCGCGATATGATTGGCAGTCAAACGCTGTGAGTGCCAAAGTCGCCGGCACCCAGTCACCCGGAAAGGAGGCGATTCAGTCATGGTTTCGGATCGCAGCCTCGAAGTTCTGCGGGTCATTGTTCAAGACTACGTCGCCTCGCGCGAGCCCGTCGGGTCAAAAACCATCGTTGACCGGCATTCCTTCGGAGTGTCGGCGGCGACCATTCGCAATGACATGGCTCTCCTCGAGGAGGAGGAGCTCATCATCGCCCCGCACACCTCCTCAGGGCGGATCCCGACCGACAAGGGGTACCGGCTCTTCGTCGATCACCTCGCCGATCTGCGCCCGCTCTCCGCGGCGCAGCGCCAGGCCATCGAAACGTTCCTCGGGCAGTCCGCAGACCTCGACGAGGTCCTCGCCCGCAGCGTCCGGTTGCTCTCCCAGCTCACCCACCAGGTCGCGCTCGTGCAGTACCCCT
The DNA here is from genome assembly GCF_035984545.1 of Cryobacterium sp. GrIS_2_6. Lineage (NCBI taxonomy): Bacteria > Bacillati > Actinomycetota > Actinomycetes > Micrococcales > Microbacteriaceae > Cryobacterium > Cryobacterium sp. GrIS_2_6. The sequence goes on along the minus strand of NZ_JAXCHP010000001.1, from coordinate 1,572,699 downwards.
CGCTGTCCCGTGCGAAGGTGCGCCACATCGAGCTCGTGGCGCTCTCGGAGACCCGGCTCCTGTCCGTGCTGATCACTGATGCCGGCCGGGTCGAGCAACGCGTGATCGAGTTGCCCCGGCCGCTCGAGGAGCAGCTGCTGGTGCGCCTCCGCGCCCGTCTCAACGCCGCGGTTGTCGGCCTCAGCATGAGCGCAGCAGCGATCGCGCTCACCGATGCCGCCGACCTGGCCGGCGAGCAACCGGACGTTGTCTCCCTGGTCACCCTCACCCTTCGCGACCAGGTGGGTGCGAACCGGCAGGAGCGGCTGGTGATGGCCGGCGCCGCGAACCTCGTGCGCACGGAGGAAGACTTCACCGGGAGCATCTACCCGGTGCTCGAGGCCATCGAGGAGCAGGTCGTCCTGCTGCGCCTCTTCGGCGAGATGGCGACAGACCAGCACGGGGTGTCGGTGAGTATCGGCAGGGAGAACGCGCCATTCGGCCTCTCCGAGACCAGCGTGCTGACCAGCGGCTACAGCTCGCAGGGTGGAGACCTTGCCCGCCTCGGCGTCCTGGGCCCCACCCGGATGGACTACTCGAACAACATGGCGGCCGTCCGTGCCGTCGCCCGCTACCTGTCCCGCCTGCTCGAATAGGCGAGTCCCTCGACCAGCCCCCACGCCGCACACCTACGAAAACAGACCTAGGAGAGCCAGCTTTGGCTGACCATTACGAAGTACTCGGCGTCGCCCGCGATGCCACTACCGACGAAATCAAGAAGGCGTACCGGCGCCTCGCCCGCCAGCTCCACCCCGACGTGAACCCCGGCGCAGACGCGTCGGAGCGGTTCAAGCTCGTCACGCACGCCTACGACGTGCTGAGCGACCCGAAGCAGCGCGACAACTACGACCACGGCGGCAACGGCCGCACGGGCGGAAACGCCGGGTTCGACGGCAACTTCGGCAACTTCGGCGACATCTTCGAGACCTTCTTCGGAGGAGGCGGCGGCAGCCGTGGACCGAAGTCTCGCCGCGAACGCGGCCAGGACGCCCTGATCCGGGTCGAACTCGACCTCGACGAGATCATCTTCGGAACCCACCGCGACCTCGAGGTCGACACGGCCATCGTCTGCGCGACCTGCAGCGGAACCTGCTGCCAGCCGGGAACCGCCCCCGTCACGTGCGACATCTGCCACGGCACCGGCACCATCCAGCGCGCCGTGCGCTCCCTGCTCGGCAATGTGATGACCTCGAGCCCCTGCGGCTCCTGCCGCGGTTTCGGCACGATCATCGCAACCCCGTGCGTGACCTGCCAGGGCCAGGGCCGCGTCCGCGCCCGCCGCACGGTTCCGGTCGACATCCCCGCCGGCGTCGACACCGGCCTGCGCCTGCAGATGCCCGGGAGCGGAGAGGCCGGACCGGCCGGCGGCCCCAATGGCGACCTGTACCTCGAAATGAAGGTTCGCCACCACGACGTGTTCAGCCGCGACGGTGACGACCTGCTCTGCACCCTCGACGTGCCCATGACGGATGCGATCCTCGGCACGACCACAACGGTCAAGGCCCTCGACGGGGACATCACCGTCGAGATCCGTGCCGGAGTGCAGGGCTCCGAAGTCATCACGGTCAAGGACCGCGGAGTCTCGCGCCTCCGCGGCAATGGCCGCGGCGACCTCAAGGTGGGAATCCACGTCGTGACGCCGACCAAGCTCGACCACAAGGAGCGGGAACTGATCGAACAGTTCGCCGCGAGGCACAAGTCCCCGGCGCCCGCGCTCAGTGCGGTGCAGCAGGGACTCTTCGCGAAGCTCCGCGACCGGTTCCGCGTCTAACCGGATGGCGCACTTCTTCATCGACGAGTCCCTCCGCGCGGAGGACTGCCCAGTCGGAGCCGTCGCGACCATCACCGGTGCGGAGGCCAGGCACGCGGTCACCGTGAGCAGGGTCCGGCCGGGGGAGCACCTGATCGCCGGGAACGGGTCAGGCCTGCTCCTGGAGACGACCGTCGAGGAGGCGGAGCCCGGACGGCTGGCCCTGCGGATCGACAGCGCGCGGAGCGTCGCGAGGCCGAGCCCGCGCATCCGCCTTGTGCAGGCACTCGCCAAGGGCGACCGCGACGAGATGGCGGTGCAGGCCGCGACCGAACTCGGCGTCGACGGCGTCGTTCCGTGGGCGGCCGCCCGCTCGGTGACACGCTGGGAGGGCCAGAAGGTCGTCAAGGGAAGGGAGCGTTGGCGCGCCATCGTACGCGAGGCGTCCAAGCAATCGATTCGGCCCTGGCTTCCCGACGTCGCCGACCTCACGAGCACCAAACAACTCGCCGTGCTGGCGCAGGGCACGCGGATGCTCCTCCTCGAGCCCACCGCCGACATCCGGCTGACCCGGTTGCCGTCGGTTGACGACGCGGCCGACGCGGCCGATGTCCAGGCAACCGCGGCGCGGGACATCGTGCTCGTCGTCGGTCCGGAGGGGGGCATCGCCGCCTCGGAACTCGAGATGCTCGAAGCCGCCGGGGCCTTGCGGGTGCGCCTCGGCGACACAGTGCTGCGCACGTCGACGGCCGGGCCCGCCGCCCTCGCCGTGCTCAACGCCGCCCTCGACCGGTGGTGACCCCCGGCAGGGCGACCTGCCGCTTAAGATAGAACCATGTCAGAAACCGGCGCAGAACCCTCCGTATTCAGCCGCATCGTCGCGCGCGACATCCCCGCGACCATCGTCGCCGAGACCGAACACATCATCGCATTCGTCGACATCAACCCGCAGGCCCCCGTGCACGTCGTCATCACGACCAAGACAGAGGCGTTCCGCAACGTCGTCGAGCTCGCCGCTGGCGACCCCGGGCTCCTTGCCGAGCTCGTTGCCGTCGCCGGTCGGGTCGCCACCGAGCTTTCCGACGGACAGTTCCGCCTCGTCTTCAATACCGGCGCCGCCGCCGGACAGACCGTGTTCCACGTCCACGCCCACGTGCTCGCCCTGAAACCGTCAGGGGACGGGGCGACCGGCTCGCTCGGGGAGGGAACACTTGGTTCCGTCTGAGCCGTCAGAGAAGTCCGTGCCGTTCCTGCCCTCCGGTGCGCTCCCGTCCGAAACAACGGTCGAGACCCGGATCCTCATTGACGGGGTCGCTATGGTGCGCCTCCTCGGCGCCCAGGACCGGCTGCTCGGCGCGATCGAGAAGGAACACCCCGCGGTCAGCGTGCACGTCCGCGGCAATGAGATGACGCTCTCCGGTGAGCCGACCCAGGTGGCCGCTGCTCGCCGTCTGATCGAAGAATTGCTCGTGATGATCCGCGAAGGCCGTGACCTCGCGCCGGCCGAGGTCGAGTCGAGCGCCCGCATGCTCGGCGAGGACAGCACCTCGAGCCCCTCCGTTCGCCTCGGGCCGCCGATCCTCACCTCACGGGGCAAGAGCATCCGCGCGAAGACGATCGGCCAGAAGGAATACGTCGACGCCATCGACACCGACACGATCGTTTTCGGGATCGGCCCCGCCGGAACCGGCAAGACCTACCTCGCGATGGCGAAGGCCGTCCAGGCCCTGCAGCGCAAGGAGGTCGACCGGATCATACTCACCCGTCCGGCCGTCGAAGCGGGGGAACGCCTCGGCTTCTTGCCCGGCACCCTGACCGACAAGATCGACCCCTACCTGCGTCCGCTCTACGACGCACTCGGCGAGATGATGGAACCGGAACTCCTGCCCAAACTGCTCGCGGCAGGCACGATCGAGGTCGCCCCGCTCGCCTACATGCGCGGCCGTACCCTGAACAACTCCTTCGTCGTCCTCGACGAGGCGCAGAACACCACGCCGGAACAGATGAAGATGTTCCTCACCCGGCTCGGCTTCGGGTCGAAGATGGTCGTCACCGGCGACGTCACCCAGATCGACCTGCCCGCAGGCACGAGCGGGCTGCGCCTTGTGACCCGGGTGCTCGACACGGTCGACGACATCCGCTTCGTGCGCCTGACGAGCGCGGATGTCGTACGCCATTCCCTCGTTGGCAGGATCGTCGACGCGTGGACCGAATACGACGCACTCAGGCAGGCACAGCGCATCGAAAGCGAACAGGCCCACGAGTTCGTCAAGCGCGGCCCAGAACGCCCCGGTGGCATCCGCGACCGCTTTCCGAAACGGAGACCCTCATGAGCATTGAAATCAACAACGAATCCGACATCCCGGTCGACGAGGTCGCGCTCCAGCGCCTCGCGGCCTTCGCCCTCGACACCATGCACGTGCACGCCGACGCCGATCTCGCGATCCTCCTTGTCGACGAGGGCGCGATGGAGCAGCTGCACGTGCAGTGGATGGATGAACCGGGGCCCACCGATGTCCTGAGTTTCCCGATGGACGAACTCAGGCCGGGCACAGAAGACGCCGAAACGCCGGCCGGCCTTCTTGGTGACATCGTGCTCTGCCCGCAGGTCGCCCAGGGCCAGGCCGAGACGGCCGGGCACTCGACGCTTGACGAGCTCCTCTTGCTGACCGCGCACGGGATCCTGCACCTTCTCGGCTTCGACCACGCGGAGCCCGACGAGGAGAAGGAAATGTTCGGGATCCAGCGCGACATCCTGATCGGCTTCGCCATGCAGGAACGCCGCCGCGCGCGATGAGCATCGGGTGGTTTCTCGTGGCGGCCATCGTCCTGGTCGCCTTCGGCGGCCTGATGGCCGCCGTCGATTCCGCCATCCTCGCCCTCTCCCGCGTCGACATCGCCGAACTCGCCGAGACCCACCGGGCGAAACGGTCCCTCCGCGCGATCTCCGCGGACACCGGCGCCCACCTCAATGCGATCAGCTTCATGCGGATCATCGCAGAGACGACCTCCGCGGTGCTCGTGACCCTCGTCTTCGCCACCACGATCGAGCAGCTCTGGCTCGCCCTCGTGCTGTCCGCGGCCCTGATGACGGCCGTGTCGTTCGTTCTCGTGGGCGCGAGTCCGCGCAGTGTCGGCAGGGCGCACCCGAACGGGTTGCTGGCCGGGACCGCGCCGCTCGTGCACTTCCTGCGCGTACTCCTCGGCCCGATCGCGAACGCCCTCGTCGCCCTCGGCAACCGGGTCACCCCGGGGCGCACCCGGCTCGCGACCTTCACCTCGGAAGACCAGCTGCTCAGCATGGTCGACGAGGCCACCGAGCTCGACGTCCTCGAGGAGGACGACCGGGAACTCATCCACTCGATCTTCGAGTTCAACGACACCGTCGTCCGCGAGGTCATGATCCCGCGCACTGACATGGTGACGATGGAGATCGATGCCTCCCTCGGCGAGGCGATGGGCCTCTTCCTGAGCAAGGGCTTCTCCCGAGTGCCCGTCATCGACGGCGAAGTCGACGATGTCACGGGCATCGTGTACCTCCGTGACGTCGCCCGGCTCGTCTACGAGCGCCCGCCGAACATCGAGAGCCTCACCGTCGGCGACCTCGCCCGGCCCGCCGTGTTCGTCCCCGAGTCGAAGAAGGCTGACGAGCTGCTCCGGCAGATGCAGCTCGAGTCGAACCATCTCGCCATGGTCGTCGACGAGTATGGTGGCATAGCGGGTCTGGTCACGCTTGAAGACCTGATCGAAGAACTCGTCGGCGACATTTCCGACGAGTACGACCGTGATGTCGTCGAGGTCGAAGACCTCGGCAACGGCCGGTTCCGGGTCAGCGCCCGGCTCCCGGTCGATGAACTCGGCGAACTGTTCGACCTCGAACTCGACGACGACGAGGTCGATTCTGTCGGCGGACTGCTGGCCAAGGCACTCGGACGACTGCCCGTTGCCGGGTCGGTCGCACGAACGAGCGGGTTGGTCCTCACCGCGGAACGCACGGAGGGCCGCCGCAAACGGATCAGCACAGTGCTGGTCCAACGAGACGAAGCGCTGATCGAGGCGCAGACCGCATTCCTCGGAGTGACGGACGATGAGGGAGTAAACGGTCATGACCACAGAAAATGATTTCCGGGCGGGGTTCGTGTCGTTCGTCGGCCGACCCAACGTGGGCAAATCGACCCTCACCAATGCCCTGGTCGGTGAGAAGGTCGCCATCACCTCGTCGAAGCCGCAGACGACCCGGCGGGCCATCCGCGGGATCGTGCACCAGAAGGACGGCCAGCTGATCCTCGTCGACACGCCGGGCATCCACAAGCCGCGGACCCTGCTCGGCGAGCGACTCAACAGCCTCGTCCAGTCCACCCTCGCCGGTGTCGACGTGGTGGGCCTGTGCATCCCCGCCAACGAGCCGATCGGCCCGGGGGACCGCTTCATCAACGAGCAGCTCGACAACTTCCCGCGCGCCCGCAAGGTCGCGATTGTGACCAAGATCGACCTCTCCTCGAAGACGAGCGTCGCGAACCAGCTGCTCGCGGTGTCCGCACTCCGGGACTGGGAAGCGATCGTGCCGATCTCGTCGACGAGCCGCATCCAGCTCGACATCCTCGCCGCCGAGCTCCTGCGCCTCCTGCCGCTCTCCGACGCCCCGCTCTACCCTGCGGATGCCGTCACGGACGAAAGCCTCGAATCGCGTATCTCCGAGTACATCCGTGAGGCGGCTCTCGAGGGCGTCACCGACGAACTGCCGCACTCCATCGCCGTGACGATCGACGACATCATCGAACGCGACGACCAGGAACTCGTCGAGGTCTACGCCAACCTTTTCGTCGAGCGGGACAGCCAGAAAGGCATCATCATCGGCAAGTCCGGCAGCCGGCTCAAGGACGTCGGGGTGCGGGCGCGCAAGCAGATCGAACCGCTCGTCGGCAAGCGGGTCTTCCTGTCCCTCCGGGTCAAGGTTGCCAAGGAATGGCAGCGCGACCCGAAGCAGCTCGGCCGGCTCGGGTTCTAGAGGTGCTTCGCCCTGAACCTTTGCTGGGGACGGACAGGCCTGCCAGCATCCTTCCCTGAGCTATTGCTCAGAACCGTCGATTTGGCCGAAAGGCCGTCCCTCGGAGTGTGAGGGTAGGGAGGGAGGAAACCGAGATGGCCGCATTGCTTGACATCAGCATCGTTGCTGGGCCCGTCGTCGTGGTCCTCTACGTCCTTGCCGGGCTCGCCGTCCTCCTCGTGCTCGTCCGCCTGTACAGCGGAATCGCCTTCTTCCGTGTCGCCGCGAGTCTCTCAGCAGGGGCGCTCTTCGGCTGGGTCCTCGCCTGGCTGACGAGCGATGTCTGGGACCTTTTCGGTGTGTCGCTGTCGATGGTGACCCGCGGCTGGGTCGTGGCCGTTTTCGCCGGGATCGGTCTCGCGATCAACACTCTGGCAGGCCGTGGCTGGCGGCGGGGCGTCGCGATCGCCGTGATTCCGCTCTGCCTCCTCGCCGCCGCAGCCGGCATCAACGCCGACTTCGGTCAGTACACCACGGTGCGCGCGGCACTCGGATTTCCGCTCTACGGCGCGCTCGACTTGGGCGGGACCGCCGTCACCGCGAGCAGCGTGGGGGCGACCGCGGGCAGCATCGGCACCGTCACGATTCCGGCAACCGTATCCGGCTTCGACGCCCGCCCGGCCATCGTGTACCTGCCGGCCGCCGCCCGCACGGCGCATCCTCCCGTGCTCCCCGTCGTCGTGATGCTCTCCGGCCAGCCGGGAACACCGGCAGACGTCTTCACCGCAGGAAAACTCGACGCCATCCTCGACACGTACGCTACCGCCCACGCCGGCCAGACGCCCATCGTTGTCGTCCCTGACCAACTGGGGGCAGCGGACCGCAATCCGATGTGCGTCGACTCCGTACTCGGCAACAGTGCCAGCTACCTCACTGTCGACGTGCCCGCCTGGATCCGATCCACCTTCTCGGTCGCCGCAAGCCCCGCCGGGTGGACCCTTGCGGGGTTCTCGCAGGGCGGCACCTGTTCCATCCAGCTCGGCGCGGCGCACCCAGAGCTCTTCGGCACCATTCTCGACATCTCAGGCGAGCTCGTGCCCAGGAACGGGGATGCCGCACACACGATCCAGACCGGGTTCGCCGGCAGTGCCACCGCATACGCGGCCGCGGCGCCGGCCGCGGTCCTCGCTGCGCACGCCCCCTATTCCAACCTGCACATCATCTTCGCCGTCGGGGCAGGTGACACGCGTTTCCTGGCCTGGGCGAACACCCTCGACGCCGCGGCGACCATGGCCGGCGCAGGAACGGACCTTATCGTCTCGCCAGGGACCGCTCACGACTGGCACACCGTGCAGTTCGCCTGGACGACGGCCTTGCCGCTCATCGCTGCCCGCACCGGACTCGTGGTGACCCCGTGAACGCCTTATCGACGTCCACCGCAGGCTCCCGCGGTGCCGGCGGAAAAGCCGAACCCGGGCGGCTCTCCCGGGCCGGAGACGGTCTAGCCGTGAGCATCCGGGTCGTCTGGCGACGGCTCAGGACACAGCCGGTGTCCCTCGGCTACGCGCTCATCCTGCTCGTCCTCGCGCTTTCGACGGGTATCGTCCAGGGGCCGTCGCGGTGGATCCGGCTCTGGTTCGGCACCGGATACGAGTCGGTCATCGACGGCGGGCACTGGTGGTCACCGATCACGAGCGTGTTCCTCGTTGACAACCTCGCGGAACTCCTGCTCGCGATCCTCGCGACCCTCGTGGTCCTCGGCTGTGCCGAGCGTCTCCTCGGCAGTGGCCGAACGGTCATCGCCTTCCTGTCGACGGCCATCCTCGGCACCGGGATCGGTCTCCTGCTGCAGGACGCGGGTGTCGCGAGCGGAGAGATGTGGTCACGGGGCGTCAGCGAACTCTGGGCGCTCGACCCGTTCACGCCGATCTTCGGCACGATCATGGCGGCGAGCAGCTTCGCAGGGCCGCTCTGGCGGCGACGCATCCGCGTATTCACCCTGATGGTCGCGCTCGTGCTCGTGCTCTACTCCGGCCAGCCCTCAGACGTGTACCGACTTCTCGGGGCCGTCGCAGGTCTCGCGCTCGGGGCCGTCTTCCGGCCCCGGCGGATCGACCTGACCTGGCGCCGCAGTTCGCACCGCGAGGCGCGGACACTCCTCGCCTCCGTGCTCGGCATCCTCGCCGTCGGCCCGGTGATCACGATCTTCTCCGGAACGCGGTTCGGCCTCCTCGCGCCGCTCGGACTCCTGCTCACCCAGGGCGTGCCGTCCGTCACCGATGTCGTGGACCGGTGCCTCCTGGGCGATATCACCCGGCAGTGCGTGCACGAACTGACCCTCGAGAGGGTCGCCGGCGTGGGGCCGGTGCTCGTCTCGCTCCTGCCGCTCCTCACCCTGCTCATCGCCGCCTTCGGAGTCCTGCGGGGGAGACGATTCGCGGCCTGGCTCGCGATCGTCGTGAACACCGGCATGGCCGTTCTCGGCGCCTGGTACTACGGCCTCCTGCCGATCTCCGGCCAGCCGTACGTCTGGCACTGGCGGTCGTTTCAGTACTGGGAGGTCGCCGTCGTGCTCGTCGTGTCGGTGCTGGTTCCGCTGGCAACAGCGGTGCTGATCATCGTGAACCTGCGCCGCTTCCCCGTGCGCAGCAGGCCGGGCAGGCTCCGGCGCTTCTTCGTGACGACCGTGGTCTCCTTCTTCGGCCTCTCGGCCGTGTACGTCATCGGGGGACTCGCGCTCATGGACCGATTCACCCCCGCCGTGAACCTCGTGGACCTCGTCAGCGACGTCCCGGAACGGTTCATTCCCGTCGGCTTCCTCCGACTCGAACGACTCTCGTTCCTGCCGACAGACTGGGCGTCGACCATGCTCTACCAGTGGGTCGGACCGGTGTTCTGGGCGATCGTCATCGTCGGGGCGATCCAGTGCATGCGCAGCACCGTCGCCGGCGGCCGGAGCGACGATGCGGCTCGGCTGCGGGCCATCCTCAGCAGGGGCGGTGGAGGCTCCCTCGCATACATGACCACGTGGGAGGGGAACTCACTGTGGTTCAACGCTTCCGGATCGACCGCGATCGCGTATCGAGTGGAGGCCGGCGTCGCCATCACAACGACGGAGCCGGTCGGACCCGTCGAAGACGCTGCGCGGGCGATTGCCGACTTCGCCACCATGTGCGACGACCACGGCTGGGTCCCGGTCTTCTACAGCCTGCACGGCAGCTGGCAGGCGACTTTCGCCCGGATGGGCTGGCAGACCATGGGGATCGGCGAAGAGACGATCCTGAGGCCCCGGGGCTGGGACACAACAGGGAAGAAGTGGCAGGACATCCGCTCGTCGATCAACCGGGCGGAACGTGCCGGAGTGCGCGCGGAATGGACAACGTACCGCGCGCTGCCAGTGCTCGAGAACGTGCAGATCGCCGAGATTTCCGAGCTCTGGGTGCAGGAGAAGGAACTCCCCGAACTGGGCTTCACCCTCGGCGGACTCGACGAGCTCCGCGACCCCGCTGTCCGGCTCATGCTGGCGATCGACGAAGGCCAGGTCGTGCACGCCGTGACCAGCTGGCTCCCGAGCTACCGGGACGGGAAGGTGATCGGCTGGACGCTCGACTTCATGCGGCGGCGCCCGGACAGCATGAACGGCGTGATGGAATTCCTGATCGCGCAGACCGCCCGGCAGATGAGCGAACAGCCGGAGATCGAATTCCTGAGCCTCTCCGCGGCCCCGCTCGCCCAGACCGGCGCGGGCGACGGCGACAACCGGCCGTCGAGCCTCGCCTCCCGGTTCATCGACTTCCTCGGGCGCAGCCTGGAGCCCGTCTACGGGTTCCGTTCGCTTCTCGCCTTCAAACGGAAGTTCCAGCCCGAGTTCCACCCGCTCTTCATGGCCTTCCCTGACCCGGTCGCCCTTCCTGCGATCGGGCTCGCACTGGCACGCGCGTATCTGCCGGCTCTCTCCGTGCGGGAAGCCCTTGCTTTCGCCAGGAGCCTGACCTGACCAGACCAGACCTGGCCTGACCTGCCCTGACCTGACGGGATCGACGCGGACGTCGCCATTCTGGGCGCGGCCGAGGCTGCCGGGGTGATGCCGCCGCGCGTCGTCGTCCTGACGACCTTCGAACTCGACGAAAGCGCGAGCAGGGCTATTCGGGGCGGGGCAAGCGGCTTCCTGCTCAAGGATGCGGATCCCGAGTTCCTGGCGGCCGCAATCCGTACCGTGCACGCGGGCAATGCCGTCATCGCAGCATCGGCTACCCGCGAACTCTTCGCCCACTTCGACGCGCCGGCCGCCGCGCAGCCGGTGGAACCCGAGGCCTTCGGCACACTGACCGGCCGCGAACGTGACATCTTCGCCCTTGCTGCCCTGGGCCTCAGCAACGCGGAGATCGCGGCGCGTGAATTCCTCAGTGAGGCCACCGTCAAGACGCACATCAGCCGTATCCTCTCGAAGCTCATCCTGCGCGACCGGGTTCAGCTCGTCGTGTATGCCTTCCAGCACGGCCTCACGGAGTAATGAGCGGATGACCCGGTCCGGCCGGCAGTCATCCCCTCGGTGTCCGGGATACCTCTGTTGCCCGATGCGGTGATGGGGCAGCGATTCCTTGCGTTGAAGCATGGAAATCGCCTCTGCAGAACTCGGCCTCGCGACCAGAGTCACCAACCTCTGTGCAACCTATGGATCAGCCACCACCTCGGTAACGGCGCTCGACGACGTGTCCATCGGCATCCGTCGTGGCCAGTTCACGGCGGTCATGGGGCCGAGCGGCTCGGGCAAGTCCACCCTGATGCACATCATGGCGGGACTGGACGAGGCAAGCTCCGGCCGGGTTCGGCTGGGTGATACCGAGATCACCGGCCTGGGCGACTCGGAACTGACGGTCCTGCGCCGCCGCCGGATCGGCTTCATCTTCCAGTCGTTCAACCTCGTCCCGACGCTGGACGTGCGGGGGAACATCGCCCTGCCATTCGCTCTCGACGGGCGGCGGCCGGATGCGGCGGAGAAGGCCTGGATCGATCAGCTCACCGACTCCCTCGGCCTGGGCGACCGGCTCAGGCATCGTCCGCACGAGCTGTCCGGTGGCCAGCAACAGCGAGTGGCATCGCGTGGGCCCTGGCCACCAGGCCCGAGCTGGTCTTCGCCGACGAGCCGACCGGGAACCTCGACTCCCGGAGCGGGCGCGAAGTGCTCACCCTGCTCCAGGCGGCGAGCACCGGCTACGGCCAGAGCATCGCCATGGTCACCCACGACCCCATCGCGACCAGCTTCGCCGATCGCATCCTCTTCCTCGCGGACGGCAGGGTCGTCGAAGACCGGGAACGCTCCACCGCGGAAAAGATCTCCGGCATCATGCTCGGCATGGAGCAGCGCGCATGAGCGGCAGCGAAACCGCCAGCGCCACCGGGCACGCCGGCCGTGGTGCGAGCCTGCTCGTGGCGGCGCCCGCATCGGCCTTCGGCGTGGTGCTCCTGGAGACGACGAGTGTGCTCGCCACCGTCGTGAGTGGCAATGACGTGTCCCGCCTTGCAGCGGTTCCTGCTGCCCTCTCGATCGTCGCATTCCTGTTCATCACGATTGCGGTGTACGTGTGTGCGATCGTGACCACTAACACGGTGGCCACCGTCATCGCCGGTCGGACCCGCACGATCGCGCTCATGCGCCTGATCGGGTCGAGCGCGGGTGACCAGCGCCGCGCCGTGGCCCTCGACGGGCTGAAGGTGGGGCTCGCCGGAGCCGTGCTGGCCGCCGCCGCCGGCATCCTGCTGAGTTTCGCCGGGGTCCGGCTTGCCTTCGGCGCCGGGCTGATCCCGGAGCGCAGTGCCCGCACCACCATCGGGCCGGTCATCGCGGTGACACTCATCACCATGTTCGCCGTCGCGGGATCGACCTTCGAAACCATGATGCAGGCGCTGATGGACGACTCGGCGACGCGTGCGGCCGTCTCCGAGACGGTGTCGACCAGCCTCGCCGCAATCTCAGTGCTCGTGGGCTTCAGCGCCCTGATCGCCGCAGTCGGCATGATCACCAACCTGGCACTGAGCGTGCTGCAGTGTTCTCGCGAGATCGGCCTGCTCCGGGCCCTCGGTTTCACCGGCAGGCAGGTTCGCGCGATGATCCTCGCCGAAAGCGTGCAGATGACCGTGGCAGTCGTCACCCTCGGCCTGGTGCTCGGGGTCGCGTACGGCTGGGCGGCGGCACAATCACTGTTCGGATCCGTCACCCATTCGGGTCTGGTGGCGCCGTCGATTCCCTGGCTCCTCGTCACCCTCTGCGTGGTCGGTACCGTTGTGCTCACCGTCGGCGCGACGATCCTGCCCGCTCGTGGGGCGGTGTCACTGGCGCCGATTGTGGCCCTCGCCGCCGGGTGAGACCGGTGGTCCGGCGACGGATGCCGCGCCCGCGACGGGTGCGCGGCATCCGTCGACCGTCGCTTCAGACTCTTCTCAGGATGCCCGCCGGAAATCGGTGTTAGCATTCCCTTGTGTTGTTCGGTCAGCTCCTCCTTCGCTGCCGCGACGAGTCCTAATCTGAGGCCTCCCTCGTCGCGGCGTTTGTTGTTGGCTATCCCAACCCCAGCGAGGAGATCACGACCATGAGAAACAACCAGTCCGCATCGACGATGCCGATCCACAAGTACCGTCCGTACCACGAGCAGTTCGCGGTCGACCTGCCCGATCGCACCTGGCCCTCGAAGCACATCGAAGTCGCACCGCGCTGGTGCGCCGTCGACCTGCGTGACGGCAACCAGGCGCTGATCGACCCGATGAGCCCTGAGCGCAAGCGCATCATGTTCGACATGCTCGTGCGCATGGGCTACAAGGAGATCGAGGTCGGCTTCCCGTCGGCCAGCCAGACCGACTTCGATTTCGTGCGCAGCCTCATCGACGAGGACGCCATTCCGGACGACGTCACGATCCAGGTGCTCACCCAGGCGAGGGAACACCTGATCCGACGCACGTACGAATCGATCACCGGCGCCAAGCAGGCCATCGTGCACCTCTACAACTCCACGAGCGTGCTGCAGCGCGAGGTCGTCTTCCGCGAGGACAAGCAGGGCATCATCGACATCGCCCTCTTCGGCGCACGTACCTGCCGCGCTCTCGAAGCGACCGTCCCCGGCACGACGATCTACTACGAATACTCCCCGGAGAGCTACACCGGCACCGAACTCGAATTCGCGGTCGATGTCTGCAACCAGGTCATCGCCGTCCTCGAGCCGACCCCGGAGCGGAAGGTCATCATCAACCTGCCCGCCACCGTCGAAATGGCCAGTCCCAACGTCTACGCCGACTCGATCGAGTGGATGTCCCGGCACCTCGACCAGCGTGAGAACGTCCTGATCTCCCTGCACCCGCACAACGACCGCGGCACCGCGATCGCGGCGGCGGAGCTCGGCTACCTCGCCGGCGCAGACCGGATCGAAGGCTGCCTCTTCGGCAACGGCGAACGGACCGGCAACGTCGACCTCGTCGCACTCGGCATCAACCTGTTCACCCAGGGCATCGACCCGCAGATCGACTTCGGCAACATCGACGAGGTCAAGCGCACCGCCGAATACTGCAACCAGCTGCCCGTTCCCGAACGCAGCCCCTGGGCAGGAGACCTCGTCTTCACCGCCTTCAGCGGGTCGCACCAGGACGCCATCAAGAAGGGCTTCGAAGCCATGGCGGCGGATGCCGCGGCCCAGGGCCGATCCGTCGACGAACTCCAGTGGGCGGTTCCCTACCTGCCGGTGGACCCGAAGGACCTCGGTCGCAGCTACGAAGCCGTGATCCGGGTCAACTCGCAGTCCGGCAAGGGCGGCGTCGCCTACCTGCTCAAGACCGACCACTCCCTCGACCTGCCCCGCAAGCTCCAGATCGAGTTCTCCGGGGTCGTCCAGTCCAAGACGGATGCCGAGGGCGGCGAGGTCACGAGCGAGCAGATCTGGGAGATCTTCAACGACGAGTACCTGCCGAGTTCCAGTGGGCAGCCCGACGACAAGTGGGGCCGGTTCGAACTGTTCTCCACGCGGACCTCGAGCGACCTGGGCGGCCGTGTCGACCTCACCGTCGACCTCAGGGACGACGACGGAGTCGAGCGCGTCGAGGGTGCCGGCAATGGTCCGATCGCGGCGTTCCTGGGAATCATGGCCGAGCGCGGCATCGCGATCACGCTCTACGACTACGTCGAACACGCCATGTCCGCCGGCGGAGACGCCCTGGCCGCGTCCTACGTCGAACTCGACGTAAACGGCCGGCGCTATTGGGGTGTCGGCATCGACGCCGATATCTCGACCGCGTCGCTGAAGGCCGTCGTCTCTGCGGTCAACCGCGGCATCCGTGCGGTGGCAGGCGACCTCACCCTGGCAGGTGTTCCGGCCTAGGAACCGGCTCGATCAGCGGGAAGGCAGGTGTCCGGTGGCTTCGACTCCCATAGGGTTCCGACGTTCGAGGACGTTCACGGATCGCCCCGATCGCGGTGGTTTCTGACCTGCGTTCAACTGCACATCCGAAGGTCTGGTTTTTCTGGAGTCAGCTGCGCACGCGCACCCCTGCGGGATGTGTCTCGGCCGGTCGCTCGACTGCAGACGTCGCCATCTGCGCCATCTGCGCCGGCTGCGTCGGAACAAGCAGACGCGTCGCGTCGTCGATCACCCCGGAGAGCAACTCGAACAGGCGGTCGTCGGGATTCGGGGTGCACGCCTCAGCAATACCCTGAACCGATACCCGGATGATCGTCTCCGCCGTGCGATCGGTGAACTTGGTACGCGACCATGCCCCCATGGAGGAGATGAACTCGCGCGCCCACCGCTCGGTCTCCGGCGCCGCGTCGAACGCGGTGCGGATGCGGGCCTCGAGGCCTTCGGGCAACTCGCCATCGAGCCCCTCCAGCTGGCGCTCGCAGTTCAGGATCCCGACGGCAAGCGCACGCTGGTGATCCGAGCTGCTCACGGGAAGCGCCGCGGTCGCGGCCCTGACCGCGATCAGCAGCCGTACCCGGGGGTTGTCGCCCTTGAGGCCGATGACAGATGGGATCAGGGGCACCAGGCGGACCCGGGAACTGTCCGAGGTGCAGTCATTGACCATGCGGGCGAGGGAGGCGACCAGGGGGTGCGTGCACGCCGGATGGTCACTCCAGGCTTCGCCTGCGAGGTAGGACGCGAACTCCATGAAGCAGGCACCGGAGCGCGGCGTGCGGTGTTTGCCGCGGGACAGGACCGGCATCAGGCTCGGTACCGGCATCGGATCGGGCGAGTTGCCCTTCAGCATATTCATGGGTCCTCCAGACATGTGAGTTCTCCTCACTAGTGTCTCCCCGCGGGCCCACAAATGCGAGAGGGAATCCCCGCCGATTTCTCCGTCCTCCCACGCCGTCTCGGTGGGCATAACTCCTGCAAATTCCCGCCCTGCGGCGGCGGTGCCGCGGAATTCCGCGGCTCAATTGTGGGCCGCCCGGAATGTGCAGGACGGGCAGAGGCCGGACCTGGTTGGGGGATTCAGTCGTGGGTGCGACGGCGGCGGAGCGTTGCGGGGCGCACGCGACGCCGCCAGCGCGGCCAGCTGCCGATCGCGCGCTGTTCGGGCAGGCTCCAGCCGTACCGGGCCGCGAGGATCCGCATCACCGTGGTCACGATCACGCAGGCGATCGCGGCGATGGTGATGTCCACGTGCAGTTCGAAAAGGACGACGAGGAGAGCGCTGCCGAATCCAGCGGCCATGGCGTAGAACGAACCGACGTGCATGACGGCGATCGGAACGTTGAGCATCATGTCCCGGAGCGCCGAGCCGCCGACGGCCGTGATCACGCCCACGAACAGCGACGGAATCTCCGGGAGGCCGTGCGCGAGCGCCTTGCTCGTCCCGAGAGCGGCGAACAGGCCGATCGTCACGGCGTCGAGCGCGATGATGAACGGGCCGAGGCGGTTGAAGAGGCTCTGCAACAGCATGCCCAGGAGGGCGGATCCGCCTGCGATCGGCAGGTACCAGTTGCTCTGCAGGGCAGCGGGCACCCCGCCGAGCAGGATATCGCGCAGGAGTCCGCCGCCGAGGCCGACCGTGACGCCGATGATGGCGATGCCGAGCAGGTCGAAGCGGCGATCGGTGAATCGCCCGGCGAACATGGCCCCCTGGATCGCGCCGATGGCGACCGCCGTCAGGTCGATCCAGAGCGGGATCGTGAACAGGATGGGAGGCACCCTCCAATGAAACCATCCGCAGCGGGGTTTCCTGACCGTCGACAGGCGCGTTCAGACAGGAACCCGCGCGACCGGCGCGTCGGCCGGAACCGGATCCACAACGCCCGCTCAGGTGGGAGAATAGGACGTGCCTGTTTACCGTGATGAAGCCGTCGTGCTGCGCACCCACAAACTGGGTGAAGCCGACCGGATCGTCACCATGCTCACCCGCCAGCACGGCAAGGTCCGTGCCGTCGCCAAAGGCGTCCGCCGCACGGCCTCCAAATTCGGGGCCAGACTCGAACCGTTCATGGTCGCGGACGTGCAGCTCTACGAGGGCCGCAGTCTCGACATCGTCACCCAGGCCGAGTCGATCGGCTCATACGGCGCCCTGATCTCCGGTGACTACGCCAGTTACACCGCGGCGAGCGCCATGGTCGAGACCGCAGACAAGCTCACCGAGGCCGAGGGGTCCCTGCAGCAATACCTGCTCCTGGTCGGGGCCCTGCGCTCCCTCTCCCGGATGGAACACGGCGCGAGCCTCACCCTCGACTCCTACCTGCTGCGTGCCCTGTCGATGGCCGGCTGGGCGCCGAGCTTCCAGGGCTGCGCGCGCTGCGGCGCACTCGGCGATCACTCCGCGCTCGTCGTGCAAGTCGGCGGAATCGTCTGCGACGACTGCGCGGCCCCCGGGTCGCCCCGGCTCGACAAGGCGACCATCCTGCTCCTCGGCTCCCTGCTCGCGGGCGACTGGGACCAGGCCGAATCCATGCCAGAGCAGACCAGGAACCAGGCTAACGGAGTCGTCGCCGCATACACGCAGTGGCACCTCGGCCGGGGCCTCCGATCCTTGGAGCACGTCAGTCGATGACCCCGAAGCCCAGCTCGCTGAATCCCTTCGCCCCGAAGCCGTTCACGCACAAGGACGCCATGCCGTTCCGACCGCTCGACTGGACCGGCCAGTACCCGCCGGCGCTGCCGGCGAAGGTCGTTCCCGAGCACGTCGCGATCGTCATGGATGGCAACGGCCGCTGGGCGAACGCGCGCGGACTCCCGCGGGTCGAAGGCCACAAGGCCGGCGAGGCCGCGCTCCTCGACGTCGTCGCCGGCGCCATCCAGATCGGCGTCAAGCACCTGAGCGTCTACGCCTTCTCGACGGAGAACTGGAAACGTTCCCCGGACGAGGTCCGCTTCCTGATGGGCTTCAACAGGGACGTACTGCACCGGCGCCGCGACCAGCTCAACGACTGGGGCGTGCGTGTGCGCTGGGCTGGCCGCAAGCCACGCCTGTGGGCCTCCGTCATCAACGAACTGCAGTACGCCGAGCGCCTCACCGCGGGCAACACCGGACTCACCCTGACGATGTGCGTCAACTACGGCGGGCGCACCGAGATCACGGATGCCGTCCGCGCGCTGGCCGAGGAGGTTGCCGCCGGCCGGTTGAAGCCTTCCGGAATCACCGAGAAGGCGATCCAGCGCCAGCTCTACACGGCAGACCTCCCGGACGTCGACCTTTTCGTGCGGAGCTCGGGGGAGCAGCGCACGAGCAACTTCCTGCTCTGGCAGAGCGCATACGCCGAGATGGTCTTCCTCGACACCCTCTGGCCTGACTTCGGCAGGGCGGAGCTGTGGCATGCCATCGAGCTCTACGCCGCCCGCAACCGCCGCTACGGCGGGGCGGTCGACACCCCGAGCACCTGATCCGCTGCCTGAGGGGTCGCGAATCGACGCTCATGAGCGGGTTTGACGTCGATGTGCGACACCTCACGCGACACGGGGAATAGATCGGGGGACCGACGGCTTGGACCGGGTGTGAGCGAAACTATCAAGGTCGACATCTGGTCCGACGTGCAGTGCCCCTGGTGCTACATCGGAAAGCGCAAGTTCGAGGCAGGGGCCGCACTCTTCGACGGCTCAGTCGAGGTCGAATACCACAGCTTCGAGCTGGCCCCCGATACCCCGGTCGACTTCGCCGGCAGTCCCATCGACTACCTGAGCGAGCGCAAGGGCATCCCCGTCGCCCAGGTCACCGAGATGCTCGCCCGCGTCACCGGAATCGCCGAGAGCGTCGGCCTGCACTACGACTACGACTCGGTGCACCAGACCAACACCGTCATCTCCCACGAGCTGCTGCACTACGCCAAGGCCCACGGTCGCCAGCTCGACATGAAGGAACGCCTGCTCAAGGCTTATTTCGTCGACGGAAGGCACGTCGGTCGCATCGAAGACCTTGCGGACCTCGCCGCCGAAATCGGACTCGACCGGGCGGATGTCGTCCGCGCGTTGACCACCCACGACTATCTCGCCGACGTGAAGGCGGACGTAGCCCAGGCGAACGCCTACGGAATCCAGGGCGTCCCGTTCTTCGTGATCGACGGGAAGTATGGCATCTCCGGGGCCCAGGACCCCGAGGCCTTCGCCGGCGCACTCCGCCAGGCCCAGGCCGACCAGAACGAGGCCGCAGGAACGACCGCAGCAGCAGGGGCGGACCGTTGATGACCGATGCCACCGTCGTCCCCGCCGTCCCCGTCGCCGCGGTCCAGGCACAGCGCGTCACCCCCATCATCCAGCTCCTCGGCCAGTCCGGCGCCGGGAGCTGCGCGGGCGATTCCTGCGGAATCTAGTCCTCGATCGGTGCGGGTTGCTCCCACGGGTCAGCATGGCCGCCCGCATCTGGGAGAATTGAACCAATGACTCCTGAACTCACCGCTTCGCGCACGGACCCGTCGCCGGTCCCCGCACTGCGGATCGGCCCGCTCACGCTCGACGTGCCCGTCGTCCTCGCACCGATGGCCGGCATCACCAACACCGCGTTCCGTCGGCTCTGCCGGGAATTCGGCGCCGGGCTCTATGTGAGTGAAATGATCACCTCGCGCGCGCTCGTCGAGCGCACCCCGGGCTCGATGCGCCTCATCGACCACCACGAGAGTGAGACCACCCGCTCCATCCAGCTCTACGGGGTCGACCCGAAGACCATCGGCGAAGCTGTCACGATGCTCGTCTCCGAGGACCGCGCAGACCATATCGACCTCAACTTCGGCTGCCCGGTGCCCAAGGTGACACGCAAGGGCGGCGGAGCCGCCCTGCCCTGGAAGCTCGGCCTCTTCCGGAGCATCGTCGAGGCCGCAGTGAACGCGGCAGGGGCCGTTCCGGTCACGATCAAGATGCGCAAGGGCATCGATTCCGACCACCTCACCTACCTCGAGGCAGCGAGGGCCGCAGAAGGCGCCGGCGTTTCCGCCATAGCACTGCACGCGCGCACGGCGTCCGACTACTATTCCGGGCAGGCGGACTGGGCGGCGATCGCGACCCTCAAGCAGGCAATCACGAGTATCCCCGTGCTCGGCAACGGCGACATCTGGTCGGCCCAGGACGCGGTTCGGATGGTCGCGGAAACCGGCTGCGACGGCGTCGTCGTCGGACGAGGCTGCCTCGGCCGGCCGTGGCTCTTCGGCGATCTCGCGGCGGCCTTCGGTCCAGCAGAGGGCGCCGGGGCCGCACTCATCCAGCCGAACCTCGGCGTCGTGGCAGACACCTTCCGCCGGCATGCCGAACTGCTCACCGAATTCTTCGACAGCGAGGAACGTGCCTGCCGCGACGTGCGCAAGCACGTGGCCTGGTACTTCAAGGGCTACTCGGTCGGCGGTGAACTGCGAGCCAGCCTCGCCTCCGTGGTCTCCCTCGCCCAGCTCGACGACCTTCTCGGCACGCTCGACCCGACCCAGGAGTACCCGGGCATCGGCGCGGAGGGTCCCCGCGGCCGGGCAGGCAGCCCCAAGAGGACCAGCCTGCCCGAGCACTGGCTCGACTCGCAGGAACTCGTCGGCTCCGAACGCGCCCGGCTCACCGAGGGCGAAGGGGACACCAGCGGTGGCTAACCGATCGGGGTACACGAGCTTCGACGAGGAACGCTACTTCCCGGAAGAACACAGCTCACGCCGCAGCGACTTCGCGCGCGACCGCGCCCGGCTGCTGCATTCGAGCGCCCTCCGCCGCCTCGCCGCAAAGACCCAGGTGCTCAGCCCGACCGCCGGACTCGACTTCGCCAGGAACCGGCTCACCCACTCCCTCGAGGTCGCGCAGATCGGACGCGAGCTCGCCCAACGTCTCGGCCTCGACCCCGACGTCGTCGACACGGCCTGCCTCGCGCACGACATTGGGCATCCTCCCTTCGGCCATAACGGCGAGAAGGCGCTCAACGTCTGGTCCCTCGATATCGGCGGGTTCGAGGGCAACGCGCAGACGTTGCGCCTGCTCACCCGGCTCGAACCGAAGGTCTTCGGCCCCGACGGCCGCAGCTACGGGCTCAACCTCACCCGCGCGAGCCTCGACGCGAGCTGCAAGTACCCGTGGCCCGCCGGCGAATCCGTGTCCGACCCGAGCGGCCGCGCCAAGTTCGGGTATTACCCCGACGACCTGCCCGCTTTCGAGTGGATGCGCACCGACGCCCCCGACCGGATGCTGTGCATCGAGGCCGAGGTCATGGACCTCTCCGACGACATCGCATACTCCGTGCACGACTTCGAGGATGCCGTCGTCAACGGCTACCTCGACCTCGCCGCCCTGAACGGCCGCGCGAGCACCGAGCTCGTCTCCTCGATGCACGCCTGGATCGGCGGCGCCGTCTCCCACGCGGACCTCGCGGCAGCATACGACCGCCTCGGAGCCCTCGACTCGTGGCTGCGCGGCTGGACGGCAGGGCGGCGTGACCAGGGGCGGCTCAAGAACCTGACGAGCCAGCTCATCGGCCGGTTCTCCGGAGCAGCCGTCTACGCCACCCGCCAGGCCTACCCGGCCGAGCGCATCGCGCGCTTCGGTGCCCACGTCGTGGTACCGCCGAATATCGCAGCCGAGATCGCCGTGCTCAAGGGCGTCGTCGCGGCCTTCGTGATGTCGAAGAACACCCGGCAGCCGATCTACCAGCAGCAGCGCCAGGTCCTGACGCTGCTCGCCGACCGGCTTCTCGCCACCGGCGACGAACACCTCGACGCCGGCTCGAAGGAAGACTTCCACGCCGCCGCGGACGATGCCGCCCGCAAGCGCGTCGTCGTCGACCAGGTCGCGAGCCTCACCGACCAGTCCGCGCTCGCGTGGTACGAGCGCCTGATCCAGAACTGAGCCAGTGCGGACGCCTACGCGGAAGTCTGGGCAGATGCCTGTGCAGAACCCGTCCCGTGCCGAGATCTGGTGCGCGGCGGGATAACATTCAGCTATGGCAGGCCTGATTCGACAAAGCGATATTGAAGAGGTCAAGGCCCGAACCAATATCGCCGACATCGTCGGCGACTACGTCAGCCTCAAGTCGGCCGGCGTCGGCTCCCTGAAGGGGTTGTGCCCCTTCCACGACGAACGCAGCCCGAGCTTCCACGTGCGCCCGCAGGTCGGTTTCTACCACTGCTTCGGCTGCGGCGAGAGCGGCGACGTCTACTCGTTCCTGCAGAAGATGGACCACGTCACCTTCAGCGAGGCCGTGGAACGACTCGCGGGCCGGGTCGGCCTCGAACTGCACTACGAGGGCGGCGGGGCGGATGCGCCGGACCACACCAACCGGGCACGGCTCTACGCGGCCAACCAGGCCGCCGCCGAGTTCTTCGTCGAGCAGCTCGGCAGCGCAGGGGCCGCCGTCGGCCGCACGTTCCTCGGCGAACGCGGCTTCGACGCGCACGCGGCGACCCGGTTCGGGATCGGCTTCGCCCCGAAGAGCTGGGACGAGCTGACCAGACACCTCCGTGGTCGCGGCTACTCCGATGGGGAGCTGACCCTCGCCGGACTGGTGTCGAGCCGGGAGGGCTCGAGCGGCGTCTACGACCGCTTCCGCGGCCGGCTGGTCTGGCCCATCCGCGACATCACCGGCCAGACGATCGGCTTCGGGGCGCGCAAGCTCCTCGACGACGACAAGGGCCCGAAATACCTCAACACCCCGGAGACGCCGATCTACCACAAGGCGCAGGTGCTCTACGGGCTCGACCTCGCCA
Source organism: Cryobacterium sp. GrIS_2_6 (assembly GCF_035984545.1). Classification (NCBI taxonomy): domain Bacteria; kingdom Bacillati; phylum Actinomycetota; class Actinomycetes; order Micrococcales; family Microbacteriaceae; genus Cryobacterium; species Cryobacterium sp. GrIS_2_6. The sequence continues at coordinate 1,549,794 of NZ_JAXCHP010000001.1, read as the reverse complement.
AACGGGACATCTCCCGCAGCCACCAGGTCGTCGTCGTCGAGGGGTACACCGACGTGATGGCGTGTCACCTGGCCGGCGTGACGACCGCCGTCGCGACCTGCGGCACCTCCTTCGGAGTCGACCACATCAAGGTGCTCCGCAGGGTCCTCGGCGACGACAGCGGTGTCGGCGAGGTCGTCTTCACCTTCGACCCGGATGCCGCGGGCCAGAAGGCCGCCGTCCGCGCGTTCAGCGAGGAGCAGCGTTTCTCCGCGCAGACCTTCGTCGCCGTCGCCCCGGAGGGCCTCGACCCGTGCGACCTGCGGCTGCACAAGGGCGATGGGGCCGTGCAACGGCTGATCGAGTCCAAGAAGCCGATGTTCGAGTTCATGATCCGGCAGTTGCTCGCCCAGTACAACCTCGAGACCGTCGAAGGACGGGTCTCTGCCCTCCGGGCGGCGGCCCCGCTCGTGAGCGATATCCGCGACCCCGCCCTCCGGCCGGGCTATACGCACGAGCTCGCCCGGATGCTCGGCATGGAGCTCGGCGAGGTCGGCCGGGCCGTCTCGGCCGCGCTCAGCCGCTCACGTACCGCGTCGGGGACATCCGTCGCCGGCCGAGGCGGTGAGACCGTCGAGCCCGCGCGCGAACGCCCGTTCTCGATGGTCGAACTGCCGACGGACCCGGTCACCCGCCTGGAACGCGACGGGCTGATGGCCATGCTCCAGCGTCCGGCCCTCGTTGGTGTCGAACTGCTGCAGCGGGCCGTGCAGACGGGATTCACCCACCAGTCCCTCGCCGTCGTGCGTGACGCGATCGCGGCGAACCTGGATACCCTCTCGGCGCCGGACTGGATCGAGCGCGTGGTCGCGGACGTACCGCTTCCCCTGCAGAACCTGGTCACCGACCTGGCGATGGCGCCACTTCCCGAACGCACCGAACGCGAAGTCGAACGCTACGTGCGCGACGTGACCGTAGCGCTCATCGACCGGGACTTCCTCCGCCAGAAAGCCGAGCTGCTCGGCCGGCTGCAGCGTGCTGACCCCACCGACCGTGTGCCGTACACGGCGCTGCAGCGTGAACTCATGCGGGTCGAACTCGAGCGGCGCAACCTGAGGGATGAGTAACTGAGCGCACCTCGCGTGTTGCAGCTAGGTAAATATTCTGGCGAGAATTCGGGCAAATTGCGTTTTTCGTGATATTCCTTTCGTTACAGCAATGCAGAGGTGCGGCTCCCTCGCATGCCGCCTCTGCCGCATTTCGAGAGAAAGAGGCTCACGCACATGGCATTTTCACCCACCAGGCGCACCAGGCTGATCGGGGGACTGGCGCTCGTCGCCGCTTCCGCGCTCGTCCTCGCCGGCTGCTCGGCAGGCGGCACCACTGCAAGCGCCGGAGGCACCCTCCTGATCGGCACGACCGACAAGGTCACGACGCTCGACCCGGCCGGCTCGTACGACAACGGCTCGTTCGCCGTGATGAACCAGGTCTTCCCGTTCCTGATGAACAGCGCATACGGCACCGCCGATGTGACGCCGGACATCGCGACCAAGGCCGAGTTCACGACCCCCACCGAGTACACGGTCACGCTCAAGCCCGACCTCGTCTTCGCGAACGGTCACAAGCTCACGTCCTCGGACGTGAAGTTCAGCTTTGACCGCCAGCTGTCGATCGCGGACGCCAACGGCCCGTCGACCCTGCTCTACAACCTCGCGAGCGTCGCGGCTCCGGACGACACCACCGTCGTCTTCACCCTGAAGGCCGCAAACGACCAGGTCTTCCCGCAGATCCTGTCGAGCCCTGCCGGCGTGATCGTCGACGAGGAGACCTTCTCGGCGACCGCGATCACGCCCGATGCCGACATCGTGAAGGCGAACGCCTTCGCAGGCCAGTACGTCATCACGAGCTACGACTTCAACAACCTCATCGGGTACAAGGCCAACAAGGACTACAAGGGCAATCTCGGCGCGGCGAAGTCGGATGTCGTCAACGTGAAGTACTACGCCGACGCGTCGAACCTCAAGCTCGACGTGCAGGAAGGCAATATCGACGTCGCCTTCCGCAGCCTGTCCTCGACGGACATCGATGACCTGCGCGGCAACGACAAGGTCAAGGTCGTCGACGGACCCGGCGGGGAGATCCGCTACATCGTGTTCAACTTCGACACCCAGCCGTTCGGCGCCAAGACGCCCGAGGCCGACCCGGCCAAGTCGCTCGCCGTCCGCCAGGCCGTCGCCGACCTCGTCGACCGTGCCGAAATCGCCAAGCAGGTCTACAAGGGCACGTACACGCCGCTCTACTCCTACGTTCCGGCCGGCATGACCGGTGCCACCGAGTCCCTCAAGGGCCTCTACGGCGACGGCAACGGAGGCCCCGACAAGGCGAAGGCCAAGGCAACGCTCGAAGCCGCTGGCATCACGAGCCCTGTCGCCCTCAACCTGCAGTACAACACCGACCACTACGGCCCCGGCTCGAGCGATGAATACGCGCTCGTCAAGGATCAGCTCGACGCCTCCGGCCTCTTCACGGTCAACCTGGCTTCGACGGAGTACGTCACGTACTCCAAGGAGCGCGTGAAAGACGCATACCCCGCTTACCAGCTCGGCTGGTTCCCGGATTACTCGGACGCGGACAACTATCTGACGCCGTTCTTCGCCGATGGTAACTTCGTCGGAAACCACTACAGCGACTCTGTCGTCAACGACCTGATCAAGCAGCAGGCCGTCACGACCGACAAGGACGCCCGTACCAAGCTCATCGAGGAGATCCAGGACAAGGTCGCAGCCCAGCTGTCGACCCTGCCCCTCCTCCAGGGCGCCCAGGTCGCCGTCACCGGGACCACGGTCACCGGAACCACCGACACGCTCGACGCATCCTTCAAGTTCCGCTACGCGGCGCTGAAGAAGGGCTAAGTCCGGCCTGCTTCACCAGTTGTAGCCGGGGGGCATTCAGCCAGAGCGCTGGGTGCCCCCTCTCAATTCTCGATCGATAGGCAGTGATGACAACAGTGGCAGCGCGCCCGACCGCCCCCCAGGGAATCCGGCGCAAACGAACCTCCCCAGGCGGGGGGATCGGTCGTTACATCGCCGTCCGCTTCCTGCTCATCTTCCCGACGATCTTTATTCTCGTCTCCATGGTCTTCTGGCTGATGCGCGCGACCGGCGACCCGATCACGGCCGCCCTCGGTGGCCGCCTCACCGCCGACCAGCTCGCCGAACGCATCCACGCGGCCGGCTACGACCGGCCCATCCTGGTCCAGTACTTCGAGTACCTCGGCCAGATCTTCACCGGCAACTTCGGCACGACGATCAGCACGAACAAGCCCGTCGTCGACGTCCTCCTCACCTATGGCGTCGCCACCGCCGAGCTCGCGTTCTACGCGCTCCTCGTCGCATTCATCGTCGGCATCCCGCTCGGCATGGTCGCCGCGTACTTCCGCGACAAGGGCCAGGACGCCTCCCTCCGAATCTTCGCGATCCTCTGCTACGCCACCCCGGTTTTCTTCTCCGGCCTGCTTCTGAAGCTGATCTTCTCGGTCTGGCTCAAAGTCCTGCCCGTCGCGGGACGGGCGACGACCGGCTCGGAGCTGCAGATGCAGTTCCTGCCCAGCAAGACCGGCATTTACACGATCGACGCGATCATGACCGGCAACCCCACGGTGCTCATGGATGTGCTCGCGCACGCCGTGCTCCCGGCGATCGCCCTTGGCCTCCTCACCGCCGGTGTCTTCCTCCGTCTCGTGCGCACCAACGTCATCGGCACCCTCGGCACCGATTACGTGGATGCCGCCCGGTCGCGGGGGGTGAGCGAGTTCCGGCTGGTCTCCAAGCACGCATACCGGCCGGCCCTGATCCCGATCATCACCGTGATCGGCCTGCAGATCGCCCTGCTTCTCGGCGGTGCCGTGCTGACCGAGACGACCTTCGAATGGAAGGGCCTCGGCTTCATGCTCTCCGAATTCCTCAAGGCACGTGACTTCGTCGCCGTGCAGGGTATCGTCGCCCTGCTCGCCGTGATCGTGGCGTTGTCCAACTTCATCGTGGACATCATCGCCGCGATCATCGACCCGAGGGTGAGGTACTGACCGTGAGCCACACGCCACACACCACCATCGTCCCCGACCGCCGCGGCGGTCTCGCCACACTCTGGAACCGGCTCCCCGTCGTGCACCAGGTGAAGCAGAGCATGGGCCTGCAGCGGGGAATGCTCGTCACCGGCCTCGTCATCTCGGGCCTGTTCGTGCTCACCGCCATCTTCGCCCCGGTGATTTCGCCGTACGGCTACAGCCAGTTGCGTGACGCGAACGGCCCCTTCGGCGCCCAGGTGCCCCCGGGCGGCGCTCACATCCTCGGGACCACCGTCGGCGGCTACGACGTGCTGTCCCGCGTGCTCTGGGGTGCCCAGACCGCCCTGTTCGTGATCGTCGTCGCGGTGCTACTCTCCATCTTCGCCGGCGTATTCCTCGGCCTCGTCTCCGGCTACTTCGGCGGTTGGCTCGACCGCATCCTCGTCGTCGTCTGCGACGCGGTCTACGCGTTCCCGTCCCTCCTGCTCGCGATCGTGATGTCGATCGTGATCTCCGGCGGAAAGTCCGACCTCGTCGGCGGAGTGCTCGCGGCGGCCATCTCCATCACCGTCGTGTTCATCCCGCAGTACTTCCGGGTGATCCGCGCGGAGACCGTCCGGATCAAGGCGGAGGCCTACGTGGAGTCCGCCAGGGTCCTCGGCGCGAGCAACGGCCGGATCATGTTCCGGCACGTGCTGCGGAACGCCACCCGCACCCTACCGCTCATCTTCACGCTCAACTCCTCCGAGGCGATCCTCACCCTCGCCGGTCTCGGCTTCCTCGGCTTCGGCATCGAGCCGAGCGCCGCAGCCGAGTGGGGCTACGACCTGAACAAGGCCCTCTCCGACGTCACGAGCGGCATCTGGTGGACCTCGCTGTTCCCCGGTCTCGCGATCGTGCTCGTCGTGCTCGGCATCACCCTCGTCGGCGAGAGCCTCAACGACCTCGCCGACCCGCGCCTCCGCGGTCGCCGTTCGGTCGGCAAGGTCGTTTCCGTCGTCGCGGCGACTTCCGTCGTCCCCGGCGGCACTCTCACGGGCGGCCCTGGCGGCCTCGACGGCCTCGAGGGCGGCGCCGACGGCATCGACGCCGACATAGACAGCTTCACCGACGAAGGATTCGAGGACCGGTCATGACCGCGGCATCCGCCACCACCCCCGAGTCCGCCGGAGGCGTGCCCAGCACCGCTCGAAGCTCCGACGTGCTCAGCATCACCGACCTCACCGTGACCTTCGCGACCGACGCCGGCGCCGTGAACGCCGTCGCCGGCGTCAGCCTCCGGGTCGCGCCCGGCGAGGTCCTCGCGATCGTCGGCGAAAGCGGAAGCGGCAAGACCGTGACGGCCAAGACCATCCTCGGCCTGCTTCCGGAGACCGCGACGTCGTCGGGTGCCGTGTTCCTCAGCAGCAAGGACGGCTCGAGCACAAACAACGTGATCTCCGTCGGCAAGCAGAAACTCCGACAGCTCCGCGGCACCGACGTCTCGATGGTGTTCCAGGAACCGTCCACCGCGCTCAACCCCGTCTACACCGTCGGCTGGCAGATCATGGAGGGCATCCGCGCCCACGGCCAGTTCAGTCGCGCCGAGGCGAAGAAGAAGGCCGTCGAGATCCTCGGCAGGGTCGGCATCCCCGACCCTGAGATCCGGGTCAACTACTTCCCGCACCAGTTCTCCGGCGGCCAGAAGCAGCGCGTCGTCATCGCAATGGCCCTCGTGCTCGACCCCGGACTCATCGTCGCGGACGAGCCGACCACGGCGCTCGACGTCACCGTTCAGGCCGAGATCCTCGACCTGCTGCGCCGTTGCCGAGACGACTTCGGCACAGCGATCGTCCTGATCACCCACAACATGGGCGTCGTCGCCGACCTCGCGGACCGGGTCGCGGTGATGTACCAGGGCAAGGTCGTCGAAGAAGCGGATGCGCGCACCCTGTTCGCGTTCCCGCAGAACGACTACACGAAGAAGCTGCTCGCCGCCGTTCCGCACCTCGGCCAGGGCGTCGTGCACGCGGCCGACCGCGCGGCCGCGCGGACGCCCGGCTGGACCGCCGAGACGCCCGTCGTCGTCGCGAAGGACCTGCGCATCGAGTATCCGGGACGGATGGGCCGTGGCGGTTTCACCGCCGTCGACGGCGTGAGCTTCAGCATCCGCCCCGGCGAGGTCCTCGGCCTCGTCGGCGAGAGCGGAAGCGGCAAGACCACCATCGGCCGCGCCATCGCCGGCCTCACCCGGGTGACGGACGGTTCCCTGACCGTGCACGGCCACCAGATGAACGGCTTCAAGGAACGCACCTTCAAGAAGCTCCGCAGCGACATCGGCTTCGTCTTCCAGGACCCGGCATCAAGCTTCAACCCACTGCTGACCATCGCCGACTGCGTCGCAGAGCCGCTCATCGTGCACGGCAGGGCGAAGAACCCTGCTGCGGCACGGGCCAGGGTCGACGAACTGCTCGAGGCCGTCCAGCTCCCGCGCAGTTATGGGGACCGGTACCCGCACGAGCTGAGCGGCGGCCAGCGCCAGCGCGCGAGCCTCGCGAGGGCACTCGCGCTCGAGCCCAGCCTGCTGATCGCCGACGAGCCTACCTCGGCGCTCGACGTCTCCGTGCAGGCCCGCGTCCTCGAGCTCTTCGCAGAGCTCCAGCGGGAATTCGGTTTCGCGGCACTCTTCATCAGCCATGACCTCGCCGTCGTGGATATCCTCGCCGACCGCATCGCGGTGCTCTACCACGGCAAGCTCGTCGAGGAGGGCACGAGCGCGGAGGTGCTCGGCGCCCCGAAGGATCCGTACACGCAGCGCCTGCTCGCCTCGCTGCCCGTTCCGGACCCGGTGGAACAGGCCGGACGCCGTGAGAAGCTGCGGGAGCTGCGTACGGCAGGATAGGAACCATGACTCGCGGCGCGGTATGGACCTTTCCCATCGCGATGGACGACCTCTCCGTCTCGTATCCGGCCCACGGTGCGAGCGACTCCTTCGCCGCCCTGCGCGGGATCACCCTCCGGGTCAATCCCGGCGAGGTGCTCGGTGTGCTCGGCGAAAGCGGCTCAGGCAAGAGCACCCTCGCCAGGGTGCTCTCCGGGAGCGGGGGATCGGCGGGCAGCACGGACAGACGACCGGTGATCACCGGTGGCGTGGCGACCGTGCTCGGCCTGCGGTTGCGGGGCATCAGCCGCCGCAAGCTCGCCCGGTTGACCCTCGGGGTCGGGATGCTCGCCCAGGACGCCGGCCAGATGCTTCCGGCAACACTCACCGTCGGCGAACTCGTCGCGGAGCCCGTGCTCGAGCGCGACGCCCGGTACCAGCCCGGTGCCCTCAGGACGCTCGTGGCGACCATGGTGGATACCGTTCGCCTGCCGCTCACCGTGCTCACGAAATACCCGTACGAGCTCAGCAGCGGCCAGCGGCAACGCGTCGCGCTTGCCCGCTCGCTCGTGCTCGGCCCCACCCTCCTGATCGCGGACGAGCCGCTCGCGGGCGTCGACGTCACCGTCCGTGACGCCGTCGTCGATCTGATCGGCGAGTTGCAGCGCGAACGCGCCTTTACGGCCGTCGTGATCAGCTCAGACCTTGCCGTTCTCCGGCGCGTGGCCGACCGGATCGCCGTGCTGTACCAGGGCGTTCTCGTGGGCCTCGGCACGATCGACGAGGTCTTCGCCGACCCGTGGCATCCCTACGTCGCCGAGCTTGCTGCGGCACTCACCAAGGACGGACAGCATGACAGCGCTACCTGAGCACGCCCAGCACGAAGCAGTCCTGTCCGGCACGGTCACGGCCGTTCCGTTCGGGCAGCGGCCGGCGAGCGGGCCGATCGCGATCCTCCCGCACCCCGCAGACACCGCCACGTGGGCGGTGCAGGCGGCCGGGGGAGTCCTCGGACCGCTCTCGGATGCCACCCGAGGACTGATCTGGCTCTCCTATGGGCGTGCGGACGAGCTCCGCGCCGCCCTCGACGACAACCCGGGCATCGGCTGGGTCCAGCTGCCGTGGGCAGGCGTCGACGCGTTCAGCGACCTCCTGGCCGAGCAGGACCGGCCCGGACTGCTCTGGACGAGTGCGAAGGGCGCATACGCCCAGCCCGTCGCCGAGCACGCCTTCACGCTCACCCTCGCGCTCCTGCGCGTGCTGCCCAAGCGTGCCAGGGCCCTGAGCTGGAGTACCCTGCCGGAGGGACGCTCGCTGTACGGTCGCCACGTCGTGATCATCGGCGCAGGCGGCATCGCCCTCGAACTCATCCGGCTGCTCGAACCGTTCGGGACGACGGTGACCGTTGTGCGCCGGTCCGCACAGCCCGTGGCCGGGGCTTCGCGCACGGTGCAGACGAGCGCCCTGCACGAGGTCCTCCCTGACGCCGACGTCGTCGTCGTCGCGGCAGCGCTCACCACAGACACCCGGCATCTGATCGGCGCCCCCGAGCTCGCGCTGATGAACCGCAACGCCAACCTCGTCAACGTGGGCCGCGGTCCGCTCATCGACATCGATGCCCTCGTCGTGGCCCTCGCCGCCGGGAGCATCGCCGGTGCTGCGCTCGACGTCACGGAACCGGAACCGTTGCCCGACGGGCATCCTCTCTGGACGGAGCCGCGCTGCCTGATCACGCCTCACTCGGCGGACACGCCCGAGATGACCGCTCCGCTGCTCGCCGAACGGATCCGGCTCAACGTGCTGGCCTTCCTCGGTGACGGCCGTTTCGTCGGCGTCGTCGACCCGCAGCGCGGGTACTGAGCCGGTGCCGGGGTGCCGGGAGGAGACCGCTTCCCGACCCCGATTTGGCGAACGGGCGATTCTTGGTAAAGTAATAACGCTGTTCAAGCGGAAACGCTGTTCCAGCTTTTCCTCGATAGCTCAATTGGCAGAGCATCGCACTGTTAATGCGACGGTTCTTGGTTCGAGTCCAAGTCGGGGAGCGAAAGGCCACTCAGGGCTCCACCCCGGGTGGCCTTTTCTATTTCTATTTCATTCTTTTTTCTCTTTTCGTCTGGAAGTTCTGGAAAGGCGACACCGTGGAGTTCTGGCCTCTCGCAGCCGGCGTGCTCGCCGCCGCCGCCGTCGTCCTGCTGCTGCTGTGGCTCCTCACGGCCGTGCGCCTTCGCCGCAACATCTTCGACCGCACGGCGGCCGAACGGATGCGCATCGACCTCGAACTGTCCCTCGCCGAACAGAACGGCCGCCTCGGCATCATCCGGGAGCTTCAGGACGGCGCGGTGCTGAACGTCGCCCGGCTGATCACGCAGGCAGAGGGTGCGCGGTACACGGCAGAGAACGACCCCGCGAGCGCTGTCCGGGTCGCGACGGCCCTCGTCGAGGACGGCAGGGTCGCCCTCGCGGACATGCGCAGGGTGCTCACGATCGTGCGCGAGGGCGAAACCGTCGACACGCCCCAGCCGGGCCTGCAGCCCGCGCGGAATCTGTTCCGGGTGATGCGCGACGCCGGCCTCCAGGTGAGCTTCGCCGAGTCCGGCGACCGTTTCCCGCTCAAGCCGGGCGCCGAACTCGCGATCTTCCGGATCCTGCAGGGCGCACTCGCCAACGCCCTCACGCACGGCGGCCGCGGCACGGCGGCGAACGTCTCCTTCGCCTGGACCAGGGATGGCCTGCAGCTCCTCGTTGACGACGACGGCATCCGCGCGGCCGCCCGCAGGGTGAGCTCGGACCCCGACGAGGTCGCGGCGCGCACCCGGTACACGATCGACGACGACTTGCACGCGCTCAGCGAGAGCGTGTCCGGTGCGGGCATCACCCAGATGCGTGAGCGCGCAGAGCTCTTCGGAGGCACCTTCACGGCGGGCACCGTTCCCGGCGTCGGCTTCTCCGTGGCCGCAGTCTTCCCGTCCCTGCGCTACCACAACGGTGTGCACGGCGTGAACCTCTCCCGGTAGCGGGATGCCCGCGCAGCTCCCTGCCGACGACGACGCTGCCGAGAACGACACCTCCTAGAACGACACCTCCTAGGACGACACTGCCGAGGACGCCGCCGCCCAGAAGGTCGCCGCCCGGGCTCTCGACCGGGTCGCGACGCGCGAGGGCATCGCCGTCGGCGTCACGACGGTCGCCTACGGGCTCTCCTTCGGGGCGCTCTCCGTCGCCTCCGGCGTCACGCTCTGGCAGACGGCATTCCTCAGCCTGGTGATGTTCTCCGGGGGATCCCAGTTCGCCCTGATCGGGGTACTCGCGGCCGGCGGGGTCGCGGCAGGTTCATCGGCGATAGCCGGTGCCGCACTGCTCGGCACCCGGAACGGCCTCTACGGCATTCGCACCGCGCCCATCGTCGGCCTGCTCTGGCCGCGGCTGAAGAGGCGGCAGGCCCTCGTCGTGGCCACAGCCTTGACGCCCGTGCTCGCGCCCGGGCTGCCTGTGCTTGCGGCCGCGCTCGTCGTCGTCGTCGGCTGGTCCAACTGGGCCGGCGCGCGTCCCGGCGCCCCCTCCGGCACTCCAATGCGGGGGAGCGGCAGGTAACCCTCTGGCACATCGTGATCGCGGCATCCATCGCCTGTGTCGTGCTCAAGCTCGCCGGCTATCTCGTGCCGGCCTCCGTGCTGAAGAAGCCGACCCTGGCGAGAATCAGCGAACTCGTGCCCGTTGCCCTGCTCGCGGCCCTCATCGCGATGCAGACGCTCGGCGCGGGGACGGGCGCGGCCCTGGACGCCCGGGTGCCCGCGGTCCTCGTCGCGGTCGTCCTGTTCGCCCTGCGGGTGCCGTTCATCATCGTCGTGATCGTGGCCGCGCCTATGGCAGCAGGCCTTCGCGCCCTCTTCTGAGCCTATTCGTCGAGGTTGTCGACGCCCGGAAGCCACGAGAGGCCGGGACCGCCCCAGCCGCGCTTGCGCGTGACCTTCGTGGCGATCTTCGCGTAGAAGTGCTCGAGGCGATCCACATACACCGTGCCGTCGAGGTGGTCGAATTCGTGCTGGAAGATCCGGGCGAGCCAGCCGTCCGCGTGGATTTCGAACGGCTTCTGGTCGAGGTCCATTGCGCGGAGGATCGCCCTGGGGGAGCGGAGCAGCGGGAATCGCTCGCCCGGGTACGACAGGCACCCCTCGACGTCCTCGTCCTCGTCTGCCTCTCCGGCGGGGACCGGAGTGATCCAGAGCTCTGGGTTGATCGCGACGCCGCGCCACTGTCGGTTGTCGTCGTCGAGGTAGCCGTAGGTGAACAGGCGCAGCGGGATGCCGACCTGCGGGCCGGCGAGGCCGACTCCGGGAGCGGCGTCCATCGTCTCGAACATGTCCTGGACGAGATCGCGGAGCTCCTGGTCGAAGGTCTCGACGGGCTTGGCAGGGGTGTGGAGGACGGGGTCTCCGAAAATAACAATTGAGCGAACGGCCATTCAGCAAGGATATCGGGCCGTTCCGTCGTAGGGTCGTTGAGTGCACCTCGACCTGATTGACTTCACCGTCGACCTCCCCGTCGACCCTCGCCAGGCGATCGGCATACCGCTCGCCCTGATCGGCGGCGTGTTCCTGTCGCTGGGAGCCCAGTTCCAGCACCGGGGCGTCAACAAGGTCGAAGCCAACACCGTTGCGGTCACGGGAGGCCTCGACCCGCACCAGCTGCTGCTCCTGCTGCGCCGGCCGTCCTGGGTGATCGGCACCCTCATGCTCGGCCTCGCCATCGTCTTCCAGCTCTCGAGCCTCGCCTTCGCCCCGATCATCGTCGTGCAGCCCCTCGGCGCAGTCGCCCTCGTGATCACGTCGATCGTCAACGCCCGGGTGACCAGGACCCCGGTCAACCGGGCCTCCAAGATCGCCATCGCGGTCTGCGTCGGCGGCATCGGGCTCTTCGTCACCGTCGCGGCCTTCTTCGCCGTGGACAAGCCGGTGACCGACAAGAACCTCATCACCATCCTGATCGTGCTCGGCGCGGTGCTCGTCGCGTTCGTCGTCGCGTTCGCGCTGCTGCACACCAAGTTCAAGGCGATCTTCTACATCACCGGCGCCGGTGTGCTCTACGGCTTCGTTGCGACCCTGGCGAAGGTGATCATCAACCGCACCCAGAACGGCAATTTCGAGTGGCTGACGCTCACCTGCGTCGTCGGCCTGCTCCTCGCGGCAGCTCTCGGTGCCTACTTCGTCCAGAACGCGTATTCGTCGGGACCGCCCGATCTCGTGATCGCCGGCCTGACAGTGATCGATCCGCTGGTGGCGGTCGGAATCGGCATCGTCGTCCTCGGCGAGATCGCACAGGCCCCTGTGTGGGCGGGAGTGGCGTTCGCATTCGCAGGTGCCATCGCGATCTGGGGTGTCATCCTGCTGTCTCGCCACCATCCGCAGGCATCCGTTACCGTATCGGAATAGGGCGCGCCGTCGCCGAGGATGGGCGAGAACACGCGGATTTAGAATAGGGTGCTAGGAGAAGTCGGCCGCGTTCGCGCCGTCCAAGACCTGAAATACCGCCGGATGACGACCTCCGGCCCACACACGTTGGGACACCCTCACTTTGTCAGACTCGACCGCTTCGCCACTAGGTTCTACCCCTGTGGCTCCGGGTTCGAAAAAGCCGATCAAGGTCCTCATCGCCTGCGACACGTTCGCCCCTGACGTCAACGGTGCGGCGAAGTTCGCCGAGCGTCTCGCCGCCGGCCTGACCTCCCGCGGCCACGAGGTGCAGGTCTTCGCGCCGGCGGCCTCGGCCAAGCACGGCACCTGCACCGAAGAGCACGAGGGCCAGACGTTCCTCGTGCACCGGATCAAGAGCTGGCGCTGGTACCCGCACGACTGGCTCCGCTACGCGCTGCCGTGGCTGATCCATGCGGAGAGCCGCCGAATCCTAGACACCTTCAAGCCGGATGTCGTGCACTTCCAGTCCCATATCAACATCGGGCGCGGCGTCACGATCGAGGCCGCGAAGCGCGGCATCCGCATCATCGGGACGAACCACTTCATGCCCGAGAACATGCTCGAATTCACGCTGATCCCGAAGAGCATGCATGAGCGCCTGATCAAAATGGCCTGGAAGGCGGCTCGCCGCACCTTCGGCCGGGCGGAAGCCGTCACGACCCCGACCGTGCGCGCCGCCGAGTTCCTGGAGAAGTACACCGGGCTCGAGGGTGTGCTCGCGATCTCGTGCGGCATCGACGCCCACAACTATTCGCCGTCCTTTGAGCCGCGCACGGAGAACCGGATCCTCTTCGTCGGCCGCGTGACGAGCGAGAAGCAGATCGATGTGCTCCTGCACGCCGTGACGCTGCTCGCGCCTGAACTGGATACCCAAGTCGAGATCGTGGGCGGCGGCGACCAGAAGCGCAACCTCGAACACCTCGCCCAGAGCTTGGGCATCAGCAGCCGTGTCGTCTTCCGCGGCTACGTGACCGATGAGGAACTGCGCGCGGCATACACCCGCGCCACCCTGTTCGCGATGCCGTCGATCGCCGAGCTGCAGAGCATCGCGACCATGGAGGCGATGGCCTCGGGCCTGCCGATCGTCGCCGCGAACGCCATGGCGCTGCCGCACCTCGTCCACGACGGACAGAACGGCTACCTCTTCGAGCCAGGAAGCGCCCAGGACCTTGCGGACAAGCTGACCCGTGTACTCACTGCGGGCCCCGAAGCGCTCGACGCCCTCAAGTACGAGTCGCTGAGGCTGATCGGTGCCCACGACATCAATCGCACCCTCGACACTTTCGAGAGCCTGTATCGTGGGGAACCGGTGGTCAACACGATCACCTCAGATGCCGCCGCCCGCTCCACGGAGTGAGTGCGGTTGGGGGCGGTAGCTCAGCTGGTTAGAGCAGCGGACTCATAATCCGTCGGTCGTGGGTTCAAGTCCCACCCGCCCTACAGATTAAAGTCCTGGTGAAGCGCTGTAAAATTGAATATGGGAGAGTTTTCAGTCAGCCGACTGGACACCTAAATGGACACCTAAGGCCTGGCAGGCTTGACTCAGTGGGGTCCCTTTCCAGGGGTACTGATGCCGAGTTGGAAGTGTTTTTCGGTGCAGGTGCAGGTGAAGGTGCACGCCCGGTCGGGCTGACGCGGTTGGTAGGTGCATAATCCAACTCATTGCCTCGTCCGGGCACTGATGCAATGCGAAACGAGGGGCACTCGAATCCGGAGCGGGGAGCCGCCCGCCTTTCCCTGGAAGTGCTCCCTCAGATCGACGCGGTGCTGCCATCCTTCCCGCACACACTGGATGATGCTGAGACGGCGCGCATGACACTTCTGCCCCGGCGCAATAGGCTTCAGGCGAAAGGGAGGTGACAGCCAGTGAGTGGTCCGTACGCCCTCCAAACGCTGAGCACTGTCAAGCGCATCGGGCTCGTCGGGGACCTGCACGGTGACGCGCACCAGCTGCGTGAGGTGGCCGAGGCGATGCGAGCCCGGGGTCTCAGCGTCCTCGTGGCCACCGGCGATTTTGGTTTCGTGGACAGCCGTCCGATGATCTCAAATCAAGCCTGGGCCAGCGAAATACTCGCCGAGAACCAGCTCTCGTTGATCTTTGTCGACGGCAACCACGACCGCCTCTCAGACATTTACAGCTCTCCCGTGGACGCCACCGGATACCGGTGGGTCGCAAGCAATATGGCACATCTCCCACGGGGGTTTCGGATGAGGGTCGCCGGCGGCCGAACGCTCGGCGCCCTCGGCGGCGCCAACTCCATAGACCACCCCAAGGCTGATCCGCTCGAATCGATAACTCCCGACGACCTCGTTGCGCTCGGCACGGAACGAGTCGATATTCTGATCGGCCACGACGCGCCCACCCCGCTGCCCGCGTTAGACCAGCTCCTCGCGACCACGGACCGCTACTGGACCGATGAGGGTCGGGCCTACGCCGCGGCGGGCCGCGAGATGTTTACTCGAGGCTTCAGGCAGGTCAGGCCTGAGCTGTACGTCGGCGGTCATTTCCACACTTACATTGACGAGGTCGTGTCGTTTGGCGATGGCGCAGACCGGTTTGAATCCCGCGTCGTCCTCCTCGCCGATGCCAGCTCTGGGGCGGGTGTCAGCTGTGCTGTGCTCGACCTAGCGACATTGGAGCTTGAGACTTTCGATCTGAATGGAGACCGACGGTGAAGCCGAATTTCGTCCTAACCGAGACCAGCCCTCCGGGCTTATACCGGGTGAAGTCCGGTGGACGCGTGCTCGAGGTCATGACCGACGATGGCCCAGGCGCCAACGTCCAGTGGATCGACGATCTGACGGATCCGACCGTCAACCCCGAGCGTGTGTACCGGGTTCGATTCACCATTGGCGAGCCTGGATCAGTGACGGTCGGGCTAGAGAGTCCTGAGCAGCGTACCGGGATCGTCACGAGCATCGAGCTGATCAGAAATGACTGGAGCGAGAATCTAAACAGTCTGCACTCGGGTACAGCTCCAGGAACGTTTCGGGTCGACGTTGAGAGCGGGGAAGCTCTGGAGTTCTGCGTCGACACGAGGGCCGCCTCGGTCCGCTGGGTGACGTTCAATCGCAGCCGGCGGCCGCGGCGCAATGGACTCGATCTCAGCGAGCTCAACCCCCTCAGACACTTTGATATCCGGCTCGGGAAGAATGCAGTCGTTGCCTTCTCGAACGTCGGCCTTTCGCTAACGACTTCGCGGGTTGTTGCGATTCGCCGAGTCAACCCTCAACGGTGGTCCGGATATCCGATGGCCGCCGGTGAGGCCGCAGTTGCGATTCGGCGAGCAATCGCCGCGGCAGACTATGAGGCCGCCGATCGGCTCCTGACAGAAGCGGTCAGCAGCATTCTGATCACGCCCGCGGACGAAGCCATCGCGGATGACGTCTTGGCCGAGCCCGAGACCACGGGCAACGAGCGGTATGACACTCTCCTCGCAACGGGCTTTGCGTACGCCCTGACTGAGCGCGGAAGCACGCCGCTGGAATGGATGACGCGGCCGCCAGCACTCCGGGAGGAGTGGCTGTGGGACGGCGATGTGGAAGCGTCTGCCGAGTTCCGCTCCTTCATACGCAGCCAGACGCCGCGGGCCTTCCTCGCGAAAAACATACTGCTCAGAGATCGAGATCTACGCGCCTGGTGACGAGCCGATTGAACCCGTCTGAGCCACCGCTGACCGAAAAGGAGCCAGCATGAAGATAGAAGCGAAATACAACTCACGCAATCCGCTGCCGGATGGCGTGCATCCTGACTACTGGGAAACGCACCCGGTCTGGGTGGCGGACGACCTCGACGACCTCACCGGACCGACTGCTGGGTTGGTCCAGCTTCCACTGCACCTCGAGTGGACGACGCGCCGGCCGATCCGCCTGGATGACCCAAGTTCTGTGCTCTCCGGGTACGCGACGGTGCTGCGTGAAGCGAAGCACGAAAGCGATTTCAGGTATCTGAACAGCCAGATTCTCATCCGCATCTGGCCTGACCTGTTCCTGCCGCGGAAAGTTCGCGAGGCATGGACGCGGCGATTCCCCGAGCTCCCATAGATGAGCCCGACCACGTGCCCTGGCGCGGGGCGGTCAAACTGCCTTCGCGCGAAACCGCTGCCTGGTTTTCTGGGCTTTCTTCCACGCCGCCAGGACCTCGAGCGGTGAAGGTCCCTCCATAGGTAGCAAGCCATCGAGCGCATCAACACGATCGAGAGCTCGGAGTACCGCAAGGAGCGTGTGCAATCGAGTCCCTGTTCCGAGCTCAAGTCCTTGCACGGCCGAGCGTGAGATGTTAGCGCGGTCGGCCAGCACCTCCTGGCTGAATTCGGACTCAATTCTCATGGCTCGGACGGCTTCCCCGATGCGCTGTTCCCATTCGCCGAGCGTCTCGAAGGTGCTTGGAATGTACGTCATTACGCTCCCGATTCGGTCTAAAGCGTGGAAATGCAACCAGTCTAACGGGGATCAGCTGGCGCCACGTCGGTGGCTCTTTCGAAGGCGTCTTCCCCATCGGGGCGCTGAACAGAAAGTGCTTCATGGCTTCGAGGAATTCTGCAGCCTGCCACCCGGGGAGCGAAAAGAGGTCCGCGTAGGTCTGAGCCATTGATGTGAAGGGTGGCGATTCTGTGCCAGAGCGCATAGCGTTGGGGCCCCATTCCACAACGAGCACCTCGGCACCTGGCTCGAAGTTTGAGGCATCGATTGCGGCCGCCGTGTAGACAACCCGCTGCCCACGATCGGCCACCGCAACGTCACCGAGATAGTGTTGGGCGGCATCGGCGCCACCAAGCGTGAAATGAACACTTGCGGCCAGCTCTTCAATCGTGGCAAGGGTCGTCGCAGCGACCACGTCCGCTTGCAGATCGCGCGCAGCGGCAAGGACCGTGAGGATTTTCCATGGGCTGATCGCGCTGAAACCGCCATCGTCATTGCGGCGTAGTGCCCCGATCGCGTAGAGACGTCTAAGCGCACGGCTCGTCGACGGGATCTCCACGCCGGAAGCCTGGGCGAGCTCGTCCACACTGGCCCAGCGCCTCCGGCCGTCGACAAGGGCGGTGTCGACCAACGTTCGCCAGACGAGCTCACGCATCCTCATCGATCTGCCTTCCCACTCAGCTGCTCGAGCCAGGAACGCATTTTGGTGACGTCATCCGGAGTCAGGCCCGCCATCGTATTCGTCGGGATCATGAGCACAGACATCCCTGTTGGGGCGTTGAGCATCCGGTAACCGTGCAGCTCAATCTCGACGTCATCGATCCAGATGAACGGTGCTGGCGCGGCAGCCTGGTCGTCGAGGATGCTCCGGGCCTTCCACCAACCCGACGCCTCACCGTGTACCTTTTCCTCCGGGTGGTACGGCAGGATTCGGCCGCGCTCGAGTCCGCCGAAGGCTGGGACCAAACCGGTTAGAACGCTGTGACCTTCATTCCAGGTCGAGAGCCACACGAGGTCCAGATCGAAATCGGCACGCAGATCGTCAAGAGCTGCGATTAGAGCCGGGGCCCAAACGACCGTGAAGACCTTGTCGGGGCCGACCACGCTGTGCAGCGTGACGGATGCGGACTCCTCATCGCCCCAGATCAACCGGGCGTTTGTTGCGTTCACAACGCCGTCCACGTCGAGATAGAGGCGCGCGCGCATCTGGATTCCTTTCCGGGTCTCACTGCGGTCGGCGCCTCGGCCGGGGTAGACTGCGGTGCCAGTGTAGGTGGTTTAGGTGGTCTCATGTGCGGAACGAGAGTCGGAAGGCCGACCAAGCGCCATGCTCGCAATCATGAGGGTCATCATGGCTCTGCCAAGCGCGCCCTTGCGGAGCTCACTCGTCCGCATCGTCTGCACGAGCTTGACAAACAAGAGCGCCCCGCGCATGTATGGACCATGACGTTGATCCCCGATCTGACCCTGCCCGGCGAAGAAGCGGTCGTTGTGGCCGGCGATTGGCATGGCAACATCAATTGGGCCCAGCAGGTATTCCCGTTCCTGCGCCGTGCAGTGCCCGGCGTCCGGACTGTCCTCCATCTCGGAGATTTCGGTTTCTGGCCCGGCCAGGATTTCGCGCAGACGGTCGACTATTGGGCACGCAGTGTCGGGGTCGAGAGGATCCTGGTCACCCCAGGCAACCATGAGAACTGGGCAGCTCTCGATACGCTTTTCGCGGAGAACCCCGGAGAGATGATCCAGATCGCGGAGCGCGTATTTGTGATGCCCCGCGGCTATCGGTTCACATTGGCTGGTCAGCAGTTCACTTCGCTGGGCGGTGCCGCGTCACTGGACCGCGAGGATCGCGTACCTTTCCGGGAGTGGTGGCCGAGCGAGATCCCAACGGAAGATGATGTTGCGCGGGTGATCGCTGGCGGACCGACGTATGTTCTATTGACCCACGAGGCGGTGGATGGCGGCGCAGACCTAGTCGAACGGGTTCTCCGCGCCAACCTATTGGGGTGGGGCCGGGAAGCGCTCGCTTACTCGGCTCTCTCACGCGATCGAGTCACCCGCGTGTATCGCGCCTTGAATCCGTACGTCGTCGCCCATGGGCACCTCCACCTTCAGGCGGAGAGGACCGGTGAGGACGGCCGGCAGATCTTCTCACTAGCCGCGGATGGCGCCGCCGGGAATCTGGCGACGCTCAACCTGGATACTCTCCAATGGGAGTGGCTCGGTGACCCTCGGGCCTGGAAGCGGTAGACAACAACCCTGAGCACAGCGAGGGTTTGGAGGCCGCAGGCCGAGGCCGCGATAGCGGGCCGGGCTGACCGAGCGAGCAGCGAGGTGAAGCGGAGTAGCCGAGCTGAGGGCGAAGAGAAGCGCAGGAGCCGGGCTAAGGGCGGTGAGAAGCGGGGCGCCGAGCTGGGGGCGTAAACGAAAAACCGGGCACCGCGCACCATCCGCCTCCGCTACGCTCCGGCGTCCTCGCCGGGGGCCGAAACCCGGCACGCCATCCGTCCCGAAAACCACGCCGCCGTACTCGCTTATGGCAGACGGTTGACGCCAGACGCAGGACGCGGAACGTGGCGGAAGCCGGCACGTCATCCGTCCCGTCGGACGCTGCTCCCGTGGGTCGGCCGGCGACATTTTCACTGCGTCCGCCAACACGTCGGCACCGCTGGGCGCCGCGGTCTTCGTCGTCGTGCACAACACCGACTCTGAACGTTTCTCGTCGAGCTGCGAGATCATTGCGCACTGCTGCAAGGCTCTGCTCAGTTCACCGTTTCGTGCACGACCCCGGATGCGTCCGCTGCCCGCGGCGCGCTCCTTCAGCTGGCCGCCATCGCTCCGCGTCCGAATGAGATTTCGGTGGCCACGCACTCGCCCGGCAGCGTCGCCGAGGTGCTGGCGGAGCGCAGCTTGGCACCCGTTCCTGTCGGACGTTGGCGGCCACGCGTCACGGTGAGCGTTGCGGTTGGCATGGCGGTGTTCGTGCGATGCGAAGCACCAGGTTCTCGTGCGGCGCTGCTGGGCGTCGGGCCATGAGACTGGGCTCCGGTGCGGGGTGCGGGACGGTCTGCGTGCCGGGGCCTTGGGCGCGTAAACGGTGAGCGTTATGTGCAGGCGCAGTCTGCCGGCAACCGTGCCCGTCGTGTGGACCGATGTTGCGGTGATGGCTTGTGGGGGCCGTGCATCTTGTTTTTGCCGATGGTGTTGTGATTGGACATAGGGGAGGCATGGGTAGGGAAACGTTCACGTCGTGGGCGATACTCGTATTTTCCGGCGAATTTGCTCTCATTTTTTGTTGGTGCGGAGTATCACGAGGTGTTTCGCGTATTCGGGTCGGTCGCAAGGGGTGCGCCCTGAGCGCAGCCGCCGCCCCGTTTTCTGCGGCATGAGGAGGGTCGGAGGGTGCGGCGCCTGCCTGTTTTCTGCCGGCCGGCCGATGCAAATGCTCTCGAGGGTTCGGGGCGGGGAGTGGGCGGTGTACGTGTGAGATGTATTCGAGACGGGTCGTGGTGTGGGGGTGTGCGGACCTCACCGGACACCTCCGCGCTTTTGCGGCGCGGCGATGGGCTTCGGGGCGGGAACTGCCGATATTTTGCGACGCGAGACTCGAACTTCTTTGTCGGATCCGTCTTAGGTTCGACTTGCTGGGGCGCGCCGGAGAGTGAAGCGCTTGGCCTGCCCTACGCCGGAGGTCCAACGCGAAGAGTTGGTCTCCCGCGCATGTTCCGTGCATGAAGAATGCAGATTCGGAACCGGAGTCCACAGCTAGGGCCGAGGGCGGCTATGACGAGGTCCGCGTGCACTGCGACGGTCGGTCTTTTGGGCGGGCTGGTGAGCTGCACAACGCATACGGTTTCGCCGTGGACCGGGCCACCCGACAGGAAGCGTGGCTCTTCGGCCACCACCTTCCGACGCCGGGGCACGCGGCCGAAGATCCGCTGCATTTCGCCGGGCAGGATGCTGACGGCCGGGTGAACTGGGTGGACGGCCAGTCGAAGCTCCGGGCTGCCGGCCGGACGACTGCGGCTGGCGTTCAGGAGACCAGGTGGTTGGACGCCGATGGAAACCCTGAGGCGCATTGGACCGGCGGTTACCACGTCAAGAGAATTCTGCTTAGTGGTGAGGAGCGCTATTACTCCCAGCCGCTCGTGGGTGCGAAGCCGTTGTTGCACCGGGTTGATGGTCCGGCCATCGCAGATCCGCTATCGCCGGTACGCAGTGTCTGGTGCGTTGACGGAGTTCGCGTTCAAGGGCCTCTTGAGCTACTGATCCGGCACACCGTGCGCGCCCGGCAAGCGTCGGACCATCAGCGTCCTATCCTGCGTCTGGAACTGAGTCCTGCGGAGGAGTCTCGGCTCCGCCTGACTGTGATTGCCGATGAGCGCGGGGATTTGGCGGCTGACATTGCGATCGCTTTTCCGGACGTCTATGCGGCGGCGGTGCGCACGCTCGATTAAGATTCGCCCGCAGCTCTGCGCGCCACCAAACCGTCACGACCAGCCGGTGATCATCTGGTGGCAATCGGCTGGCGGGAGCCCAGATCGACCTGTGACTATTTGGTGGCGGCGGTTGGGGAACCGAGCTATTTGACCCAGGTGCGGCCCTGTGCGCTCGTCTGCGGGGTTGGGCGGCGTCTGCGGGCAACCGGGCAGTCAGGCTTTCAGGCCGCTCACAGCGCTCTTGCAGCCCGCTCGAAGGCCATCTCCAGGCTTCGCGTCGCCTGTCGCGGCCCAAACGCAGCAGCGGCCGTCAGGATCATCCCTGACGGTGCTTAAGTCGACGAGCTGCTTGGTGCCCAGATGTTCGTTCAGCTGATCGAGTCGGCGTTGCACGGCCTGCTGCGACCACCGCACCGACTTCGAGTCATGCCAGCTCAGTCACAGCGAGCCTCCCTCAACTCATTCGGATCCCGGTGCTCAACGCGGGTCTTGTATCGCCTTCGGAATTCTGCGGTTGCCGCACGTTGCGCTTCTAAATCGCGAGTATCAACAGCGTTCACCTCTGCCCACACGGCACGGATCTCGCCAATAGCGGGATCGCCGAGCCCGCCCGCCGTCACCTGCCGCGCGTAGAAAGCGCAAAGGCGGTTCGCGGCCTCCCGCATCATGTCATAGACGACGACGGGGTCATCGGAGAGCATCGTCACCGTCCTAATTTGCTGGGATCGCTGTCCGTTTGCTGTGCATCCCTCGAAGACGTCACTGTGTATTTCATGCGTCCGACGATGCGCTCGAGTCGTCCGCCGCTGTGGGCACCTAACCGCGCGCGTGGGCGACCGTCCTTGCGCGGTGCGCCAGCCATCCAAGGTTCGGGCAGGTTTAGCGTTCGGTCTGTCGGGGAGGCGAAACCGGGAGAGCAGGCGGCCCGGGGATCAGGTAAGCGCATGTGACGTGGTATCCGAGACGGACGGCGTTGCTATCTGAGAGAGCGTGTTTACATCCGTGGCAGAGGTGCACACCTGGTCGGGCAAAGTGAGCGGGCAGATGCGTGATGACTGCCCCCGCAGCCCGAAGGTCATCCACTGAAGGGAGTTGGGCTTCCCTTTCCTTGCGCTCGGCCTTTTCCTGGGCGCGGGCGGCCGCGTCCAGTGCGCGATCCTTCCGGCCCTGAGCCCGTTCTTCCTCGAGCTTCGCCGCGTGTTCCTCTCTCTCCCTATTGTGAAGGTGACGCGGATCAGGGTCGGAGGAGCCCTTCTCCTTCGGCGCTTTGCTCTTCCTAAGTTCGGCGGCGGCGAGCTCCACGGAGAGAACCTGGGGATCCCGAAACGCGTACCGGAGCCCCGGAACCCCGTTGGGTCCGGGTATCTGGACCTTGACCATCAGCCCGGAATCGACCATCCGGTGGAACCAGAACTTGACAGCTTCTTTGGCCAGGCGCACGTCTGGGTCTAAGCCGGCGAGGTGTGCGGCGCACTCGGTGATCGTGACAATAGTTTTGTCGGGCTTGCCGTGCATGAATTTCAGGTACAGCAGCGATTGCCATTGCTCGTCGGGGAACGGCAAGTAGATCGGGGTGCCATGGAAGGACCCTTCTCCAAGTGGCGCGATCCCGATGAAACCGGGCCGGTAGCCTTTGAACGCGGCGAGCATCCTGGCTTTTTCCGGGCTCATCCGCCAAGCGGCCTGTCGGTGCGTGGCTTTGTTCTGCACCCTCAGCTTGAACGCGATGTTGCGGGCCTCTTGCTGGGCGGCGGCGCGTTTGGCGTTGAGGTTGCGTGCGATAGCGGCGGCTTCTTGGTCTTGGGCTTCTTTCCGTTGTCGTGCCAGGAAAGTCAGGATCGGGGCGGACGCTCCCGCACGCGAAGTGGTCAGCTCCCCGATCGGGAACAGGTACAGCTGGCCGGATTCCTCGCGAGCTCGCGTGCTGTGCCCGTCCGGGGAGACCTCAACGTGAATTCCTGCGGTGGGGAAGTATTCCTGGGTTGACGCGGTCGCCAGCTGGCCTTGGAGCGGGTTGAACCAGAGGAGAGGCACTCCAGCACGTGCGGTCGCACGGTGGACGGCGTTCAGTTTCACCCGCTGGTCCCCGGTCAGCTGGAGATGGTCTCCCACGTGCCCGAAGAGCCACACGTCGGTGACGTTCGCGTCCGCGTAGTCGCGATGCCTGGTCTCCCATTCGGAGCTGGAGAGCGACGCGTATTGGGTTTCGAAGCCGATCCGACTGCCATCAGGATTGGTCAGCATGACGTCGGCGACCCGGGTCCGGTTTCCGTCCAGAGGAACTTCTAATGCGACCGTCGACAGTGGGTAGGTGCTGCGCAACCAGTCGGCGATCGCGGCTTTGGCTTGCCGGTGGAAGAGCCCTTCCGCGTGCCCTTCACCCTTGACTCGTGTGAGGTGGCGGAAACCTTGCCGGCGGCCATCACGTCGCGCGACAGTGGTGAGCTCGGGCGTGGGGCAAGTCGGCACGACACACTGCAGGTTGTGCCGGGTGTGCTCCCTGCGGAGGTCAGCTTCTCCATCGATGAGGTAGAAGAGGTCCCCGGTTTCCCGGTCCGAGGCATAGAGCATCCGCTGGTCCCCGCTGATGAAGTCGAGGATTTCGGTGTGGGTGTGCCGAGAGGCCATGACCGTACACTAGCGGCGCCAACCGACATCGGATTCGCAGCGAGAGCGAACGGTGCGGCAAGACGCTCTCGATGGCACCAAATAAGTAGGTGCCCGGATGCATCACCGGAGGCCCGACTTGATGAGGGTCGTCAGCGGCGGCCGCCGCCGCCGCTAGCTTGAACCCGTCAAGGGAACGGTTGATCTGACACAGAATTCGTTGTGCGGGTCACGGTGCCGTGACGCTGTAGGGGAGCGCAGTTATAAGCTGTGGCGCAGCCATCAGGCGGTCGTGCCGCGCATGTTTACGACCGAGCAGGAATTGGAGGACCACACGTGCCGAACCCTGGCTTTCTTCCTGTCCCAGTTTTCATGGATGTCGACGGGTCGCTTCTCGCCTATCCGGAATCAGGCTCCGCGGAGCCGAGACTCATCACTCGAAGGCTTGAATTCGACTTATCGGATGCCAGCGGCTACCCGAGGATCGTTCGCTTTGACCCCGCTGTCATCGCCGAGCTCAACCTCCTTGTCGCCGAGGGCCTCATTCAGCTGATTTGGGCGAGCACTTGGGACGAATCGGCAAACCACTATCTGCTTTCGGCACTGGGGCTCGAAGGCGGCCCGTTTGAGGTTGCAATAGTTGGCACCCGCTACGGGGACCAGATGGCGGCCGGCGTCTGGATTAAGGCGCGAGCTGTCGGTCGATGGCTGCAGTCAAATCGGACTGAGGACGGTCCGATCGTGATGGTTGATGACTTGCTGGCCGACCAAGCGAATGGATTCATGAGCCCTCAACGGCGAAGCATCGACGCGGTAGCCGGCCCCGGTAGTCTGCTTCTCGCGACCGACTCAATCCGCGGGGTGCTGCCCTCACAAGTCGCCGAGATCCGTGCCTACGCCGAACGGCTGGCTTCCGGCACTGATACCGGTACGTCTTCTCAGGTCGTCTTGCCGTTCGTCAGCGGTTGGGGCGTTCGGCAAGGCACACAGTACGCGTCGCTGACCCGGGCGGATCTGGATCTTCTAATGAGCGGTGGAGAGGTGGAGCTCGATGTGCTCGATGAGTACACACTGCGTCTCACGTACGACGCATCAGCGCCCGCGCGCCCGCATCCTGTGGCCGATCTTGATGACGAGTTCTTCCATGAGCCCAGAGCGTGGTACCCGTATAAGCCGGGCGAGTGGCTCACACCGATAGGCGAGATCGCGGACGGTTTCGCAGATCTTGACTATCTGCGCACGACGATCTCTCGGCTAGGTTTCGCGGTTTCCGGACGGCACCCGGAAGATGGTTTCCCTGACGGCGCGGTCATCACCGATGACGTGCCCGCGATCCGCGGAGCCCTGTCTGCTGAGGACAGGGGCGAGTAGGACGCGACGCCACCGATGCTCACGCTCCGGCCATCGCAGCTGCCGAACTGCCTGAACCGGTGGCGACAAGAAGACCTATGTGGGTAGTTCAGGAGAGCGGGATTCCCAAAGTTTGCGGCACCGCACAGGCAACACTAAATCGGGCCAGATACAGATCAAGGTGCGGCGGTCGAGCCATCGTTCTTGTTCCTGCACGGTACCGATTCTGACGACAGCCTGGTACATTCGCTGGACGTCGGAGTGGTCTCCGAAGTCAACGTCCAACTCCGGACCCCAGTAGAGAGTTCGTGGCAGGTCGACGATGCCGTGACGGCGCTCAGCGAAATTCCCCAGTCCTGCTCATCGGAGCTCCCCAGGTCGCGAGGTTAGATTAGCGGAAGTTTGTGCCCGTTGTCACGCGGCGGAGCTCGTTGGATTGGGCGGCGTGGTTGCGGAGCCGGTAGGAGCCGCCGTCGAGGGTGACGACGACGGATCGGTGTAGGAGCCGGTCGAGCATCGCGGCGGCGACGGTGGTATCGCCGAGGATCTCGCCCCAGGCGCCGACGGGGCGGTTCGTGGTGATCACGATCGATGTTTTCAGGTAGCGCTGGTTGATGACCTGGAACAGCGGCGCCATTGCCACTGCTCGCGGAGTCATCGGACCTCGATTTCGCCTCGGGATGTGCCGCGGCCATCTTCCGGATCGCGGTGACTTACGTTTTGCATGGGATTAAGACGCGACATGGCCGTCCTGAGACCGATACTCGTACATGCACGCCAGAGCGACTTTGACGACGGTAAGGATACATGGCATGGACCAGAATCCGGCGGCGTGCGAGTGCGCTTACATGGCAGTGAAGGCGTTTCGGGCCTCGCTGAGTGCCGGTCCTTCTCATGCATTCGTAGTCCGTGTATTGCTGGAAATGCTGGGAATGCTGGGAATGCTGGGGATGCAGGGATTGCTGGCACTGCCGGCATTGCAGGAATTGCCTTTATTGCTTGTATTGCTTGTATTGCTGGAAATGCTTGCATTGCAAGGAATCCATGAAATTGGTACGAATTCATAAAATCCATGTATTGCCGTGCGCGGTGGGAATGGACCGATGGACGGCTTGCTGGCCGTCCTCCCGCCGCAGAGCAGGCAGACCTTCATCCCAACTGGAGGGTGGACCGACCGGACATAACCGGATTCAGACGGTTAGGCGTAACGCCACATCTGAATGACGTTGTCGGCAGCCGCCGCGGCCACAGCAGCCTGATCTGCAGCCTTCTCCTCCCCAGCCTTCCGCGCCCGAACCTTCGACGCCACCTCAAGCAGATCCCACATCTGCTCACCGGTCACTGAGACACCGCGGGCACCGGTCCGCCGTGTCCGGCCGCGAATCAACGCGTAGTGTGTGCGGAACACGGGCGCGCCGATCTGAGCTTGGGCGTCGTGGAAGAACACGACGTTGGATACCGGTCCGCTGCCATCGTCCAGCGAGACGAACACGGTACGCCGGCCGTCCCGCATCGGCGGGGTGTTCGTCGCACGGCGGACGCCGGCGACCAGGACTTCGGTGCCGCCGGGCAGGTTGATCAGCTGCGACGCCGGCGTCACCCCGAGTTCCTTGAACAGCGGGTGGAACCGGGTCATCTGATGGTCGTTGACCGCGAGCCTGAGATCAAGTAGCTCCAAGTCCGTTTGCGTGCGGCCGCGAAGGTCGAGTGAGGTGACGGCGCGGTAGAAGTCGGGGAGCGGCAGTTCGATGTCGAACGCCAGCTGGTCGGGGCCGACGGGTAGCGCCCGGCCGCCGAGACCTTGGATGTGGGCCAGGAGGTCGCCGCGGCGGCCTCGGTCGTAGCCGATGAACGAGTCGAGCGCTCCGACGCGGGCGAGCGCTTCGAAGGTGCGCCGGCGGGGCCGGACACGGTCGCGGAAGTCCTGCAGCGACGTGAATGGTTGATGCTCGGCGATCCGCTGCCGTTCGGTGACCGTGGAACCCGCGAGCTCGGGCAGTGCGAGTCGGATGGCGAGCTGGCCGTCGTCGAGTTCCTCCACCCGATAGTCGAGAGCTGACCTTTGGACGTCGAGCCCGAGGATGGGTACGCCGAGGTTCCGGGCTTCGACGACGATCAAGTCCTTCGGCCACATGCCCGGGTCGTGGGTGAGGAGCCCGGCGAAGAACGTGGCCGGGTGATGGGTTTTCAGCCACGCGCTCTGGTACGTGGGGAGGGCGAACGCGGCGCCGTGCGCTTTCGCGAACCCAAAGCTACCGAACCCGGCGAGCACGGTCCACGCGCGATCGATGACCTTCTGGTCGAACCCGCGGTCCGCGGCGCGCTCCCGGACGTACGTCTCGATCTCCGCGAGGTCGTCAGATTTCCCGAGGTGCCGTCGGAACACGTCGGCTTTGCCCATCCCGCAGCCGGTCAGCTCGTCGAAGAGCCGCATCACCTGCTCATGGAACACGACGACCCCGTTTGTCTCCTCGAGGAACGGTTTGAACCGTGGGTCCATGAAGTCGGGGGCGACCTCCCCGTGGCGCGCCATCAGATACTGCAGCGGCATGTTGTTCTGCATCGGGCCCGGGCGGAACAGCGAGATCTCTACGGTCAGGTCGTTGAACTCGCGCGGTTGCAGCTTCCCGACCAATTCCATCTGGCCGGGGCTCTCGAGCTGAAAGACTCCGAGCGTGCGCGTGGAGCGCAGCAGCTCGTAGGTCGGTTCATCGTCGAGAGGGACCCGGTCGAGGTCGATGTGCTCGCCGGTGAGCCGCCGGTGCTCCTCGACAGCGAACGCCATCGCACTCTGCATCCGAACGCCCAAGATGTCGAGCTTGATCAGACCCATCGGGTCCATGTCGTGCTTGTCGAACTGGGACATTGGAAGACCCATGCCCGACGCTTGCACCGGTGTCCGGTCGAGCAACGACGTGTCCGAGAGAATGACGCCGCACGGGTGGACGGAGATGTGCCGGGGGAGTCGGTCAAGCTTCGCCGTCAGGTCCACGAGCTGGTTCAGCTGCTGTGACTGCCGGACTTCAGCCGCGAGCTCCGCAAGCTCCGGCTTCTCTTCAAGCGCCCGGCGGAAATCACGGGCGTTGAACCGCCACATCTGTTTCGCGATCGCCGCCACCTGCTCCTCCGGCATCCCAAGGGCGAGCCCGGCGTCGCGGACGGCGCCGCGCCCGCGGTACGCGTTCGTCATCGACATGAGGGACACCCGGTCGGCGCCGAAGACTTTGAACACCTCCCGGTAGATGTCGTGCCGGCGGCTCGATTCGACGTCAAGGTCGATGTCAGGCAGCGTCTGACGTTCGGGGGAGAGGAACCGCTCCCAGATCAAGCTGTTCGCGATCGGTTCAACGGAGGAGGTGCGGAGCGCGTAGTTGAGGACGGAGCCGACACCGGAACCGCGGGCCTGGATTCGGATGCCCATGCCTCGGATCAGGTCTGCGACACGGGCCACGGTAAGGAAGTATGAGGCGAACCCCAGATACTCGACCGTCTTCATCTCGTGTTCGAGCTCGGTGTGGGCCGCGGCCACGAGCTTGGTCCCCGCGTACCGGTCGTCGATGCCGGCTCGGGTCCGCCGCCACAGCTCAGCTACCGGGTCGCCGACGACACCGATGACTGAGGCTTCCGGCATCCGTGGGGTGCCAAGGCCGATGTCTGACGCCGGATCCAGCGTGCAGAGGTCGGCGACGCGTTCGGTTTCCGCGAGCAGACGGTCGACAGCGTCCGTCTCGTGCGCGCCGGCGTCGACGACCATCCGCGCCACCTGCCGCATCTGCCTCGCATCTTTCAGGTACGCCTGCCCGTTCGACATGGGCTGCGTCAGCTGTGCGAGCGGAGTGAGGAGCCGTGTGGCATCTGCGAGGTCGGCGGTCGCCGCGTCGTCGGGTGTCCCGTAGCGGACGGCGTTGGTGAATACCGCCGGTGTCCCCGTGTCCTCCGCCAGGCTCAGCATCCGGGTGGCGGGGGCGACGGAGCCAGGCATCCCGGGCTCCGCGAGGTGGCAGACGACTTCGAGGCGCAAGGATCCGGCAGGCATCACTCGGAGCCACGCGCGGAGCCGGGCGACGGATTCCGGGCTGTCCCGTCGTTCGACGGCGGCGCCGACGTCAGAGAGCGGGCCGAGCAGGATGGTGAGCGTCTGGTCCTCGGCGAGTTCAGCGAGCCGCCGGCGGTCGACGCTCGGCACCCGGCCCTTCTCGTGCGCGGAGCTCACGGCGCGGCAGAGCGCGGCGTACCCGCGGCCGTCGCCGATGCCGTGGGCGAGGACGGTGACCCGGCCGAGCGCCCGGTGCTCATCATCGTGGACAGCGAGTTCGGCGCCGAGCCCGGGGCGGATGCCGCGGGCGACGCACGCGCGGACGTGTTTCACAGCGGCGTAAAGCCGGTCACGGTCGGTGAGCGCGAGGAACGTGGAACCTTGTTCGACCGCCTGGTCGACGAGGGTGGCCGGCATCGTCACGCCGTAGTGGGTGGAGCATGCGGAGGCTGTGTGGAGGTGCGGGAAGCTCATGCGGTGCTGGAAGTCCATGTCAACGCATCGGCGAGAACTTGGCCGTCGCTGCAACGCGTCGTTCTCCGGTCCATGTGGAATCCGAGTTGTGGCCGAAGGTTTGCGCTCTCTCCCGCTGAACTTCGTGGTGGGATGCCGGGCGCGGCGTAAACAGTGAGGCGCCCGACGTCAGCGGTTTGAAGAACACTCCGCCGAATCGTCGCAGGCATGCGGAGGGTGGCGCGCCACCTGGTCGTGTGGGATGTTGCGGTCGATGACAAGTGGCTACTCCATTCTTTGAGAAAATCGAACATGCGTTCGATTATTGAAGCGTAGAGTCGACCACTGACAGGGCACTTTCTGCAATCGGCGATGGGGCGGCTGTCACGCCACGAGGCTTCGCAGAGCTCTGTACAGCGGACGGTGTTCCGATGAGTTATCTGAGCGCAAGCGTCGATCGTCACTTCACGACACGCCGGTTCGATGTGCTGCGATATCTGCTCGTCAGTGAAAAGACTGGCTAGGTCCGAAATGCTACCTGTGAAATCAACGGTGAGCCGACGATCCTGCCGAGCGTGCGCCAATCGACCGAGCAAGAACAGGATTAGTGCGCCGTGACACAGGCGCTAGCTTGAGACAATGGACGAATTTCTGAAGGGTTTAGGGGAGCTGTTCGGGACTCTGCAACTCGGAAGCGTCGCGGAATGGATTGGAGCCATAGCAACGGTAGGAGCGCTCCTCTGGGCCTTCCTCCTGTTTCAGGCGGATCGGCGCCGTACGTCGCGGTCCGAGGCGGATCGATTCACCGCGTACATCGTGAGTACCACCAACATGGGGGACTACTCCACGGCAAAGTTCGAGTTCTTCAACGCAGGCGATACGCCGGTCCCACTCGCATATCTGATCGTCCGTCAGCCAAATGTCGGTTATCGAATACCGCTGAAGTTTGATGGCAGTTGGGTTTTGCGGCCAGGCACGCAGATGAGCTTTCGTTTGAGATTGGAGCGTCACTCGAACGACTCGTACTCGTATGTGTATTTTCATGACTCGCATGGTCGGGCATGGTTGCGGGACATTCGAACGGGAAGATACGTTTCCTTACGGCGGGAGCGTCGGGGACCTTGGCGGCGCTACTCAGGAGGCCCACGGGCACGTTGGCGTCAATTTCTGGAGAATCGGACTTCTCTGCCACAAGAGTTCAAAATGGCTTAATTTCAGATGCATTGAGCGATGAGCACTCCCCAGACCACCTGATGGAACCGGGCCAGCCGAATCGGTGGGCCTGAACCGTCACCGGGATTCGTCTGTTCCGAGAGAGCAGCGTGGGTGTCTCCGGATTCGCGTCACGCGCTTCCCCGGAAGACACGATCGAGTCATATTAGGGCGGCCTGTCTGACGTGGCCACTTCGCGACCGCCGGTCTATCCGTCTGGCAATCTAGCGACGCTCGATGCCTTCGATCAGATGAAGGCGCCCAATCAACGACCACTGTTCAACTTTGGGCACCCATCCATCGTGCCCGGGTAGCTCACGAGCCATTGGCAAAGCAGAAGGCGATCCATCTGGATAGTAATGATTCCTGGCAGAATCACCTACAAAAATGATTGGGTCTAAGTGAGAAGGGGCTGACGGCCTAAATGGGGGGTCAGGGGCTCTATGGCCCGGGAACACTGGGATGCGGGTGGGTTCGCGTCTTGGTGTAGCCCCGCGCATGTGTCGGGCGACAGAGCAGCATCCCGCCACCCGATACGGTGAACGGGCACCAATATTCGGGGGGAAACAGAACATGGTCACTCGCAGACGCACGATCCTCGGCGCAGGTTTAGCGCTGGTCCTGGTGGCAGGGCTCGCCGGGTGCAGCGCCGGCGGCGGCCTTTCTCTGATATCGAATGGTGGCCCAGCGCCGGTCACCGCGACCCCAACACCGACCGCGATCCCCGGCGACACCAACGGCGACGGGAAGCTCTCCGAGTTCGAGAAGCAGATCCTGGCGCAGAACGCGCCGAAGGACTACACGATGGGCGACGGCACAGTCGTGTCGATCGACCCGAAGCAGCCGTTACCGGCTGCTGTGGTGGCTGAGGTTAGGGCTGCGATAAGTCCTTCGACGACGATCTTGGCGATGCCCAGTGCCTACGCTTCCGCGACAACTGCGGTCCACAATGCGATCAGCGCCGAGGGGGACGCGACCGGCAAAGGCATCATCGTCGTCACTCGTGCAACGAGCTACCCAAACCCGGGCGGCCCCGGCATCGACGGATGGGTAACGTTGGCCTCAAACAAGGACTCAACGGGAATCATGTTCACCCCAGACAAGAACTCGATCGTCACCGACGCTCAGGCGTGGGCTGCAAGCCGAGGATTTGAACTCCTCGTGATGGAATGACGCGTCCCGCGGCTACGAGATCATCGTCGTCGGCGCCGCCTCCTGACGACGACCGCCACCCACCGCTGCGACACCCACGACGCTAACCAGAGAGAAGGAGAACAGTGCGCAGAGCATCACGGTTCCTGAGTGTGGTGACCGCAGCCAGCATGTGCTTGCTCCTCCTGACTGGCTGCGTACCCGGACAATCCATCGACAGTCTGGCCAAACAACCCGAAGCCGCACTCGCCTACCCCGGCAGCACCGATGTCCAGACCAATGACGTCCCCGGACGGGTTCAATTCGGGCTCGATGGTGGCGACGTGGCCAGGACCGGTATATCCGGGACGACAACGCACACACAACGCGAGGTCATCGCCTTCTACTCGCACGCACTGGCAGCGAATGGCTGGACGCAGCCCAGGGACGATCATCGCTCCGAGACCGCTTCGGGACTGCCCTCTTACTTTATGCAATGGGACAAGGTGAAGCCCTACCTCACCTATGTCGTCGCCGTATGGACTGAGGGTGAAACCACGAAGTACGCAACTGAACTAGAATCGCAGCGGTAATGCGTTCGATTCACGGTCAAAGGCACTAGGCGGTGAGGTCCGTTAGCAGTAGGGCGAGGTAAGGCCGCACCGGCGAACAGGCTGGCCGCTGGCCAAAGCTAGGTGGCGGGCTTGGCTGGACTCCCACCTAGCCAGCCGGCTTCAACATCACCCTCCGTCTGCATCCGCGAGTAATGTGCACGCACACCCAGCTCCTCCGCTGGTAGGAAAAGAGGGAAACGCATGGTTCCGAACTATGTGATCGCACTCGCGATCACCGCCTGCATCCCTCTCATCGGTTACACGATCCGTCGTGTGCGCCATGCTCGGAAGCCCACGCAACCCTCAAAGAACTAGCGGCATCCGAAAGAGAGCGCTCGACCCGATGCGAACTTTGGTGCGGGCGCTCTACTTCGCGACCGCGCCGCTCAGGCTGTTGATGTGGCGACGGTTGTGAAATGGTGGCGGCGAACGTACAGCGGGCGCCGGCAACCTCGTGGCTCCCTCAGCCGTGGTACGGGCAGCCGTCCAATCCAACTAGCCTCCGGCAAGGCCCTTTACCGCTGCCCCGCGGCTTTCCGCACCGACCCTGTGAACTGGGCGGCGATGTGACCTGCTGCCTCGCCACCGTTTCCCCCGGGTCAAACCCCACTTCCCGACTGATCAGGATGTTCTGGGGCAGCCCTTCCACGATTTCTGGTCGAAGTAGTGCTCCGAAGAACAGGCGGCGTTCGGTGCTCGTCATCCCTGCCTGCTCGGCGGCGTCGTGCCGGCCATCGTCAACCGCCGAGATCACACTGTTCATGATCTCGCTTGCTTCCGGCTCGGACAGCCCGTACGACGCGCGGTGAGTCAAGAGGGCTCCGAGGTCAAATCGCCGGTCGCCGTCAGTCCCGATCCGCGTCTGCAGCATTGACGTCCCGGCGCCCATGAACGGGGAGAGGTCGTAGGCGGGGGTGAACGAAAGCGCGTGGCCGTCCCAGAAAGCGGATGTGTTGCGGAGGTGGTCGTCGTCGGCGCGAACCGCCATCAGGAAAGCTAGTCGTCGGAACATCTCCGGACCGACCAGTGTGGGTTCGGCGGCGCGTTGACGCATCCGATCAATAAGTTCAGGGTAGGAGCCGACTCTGTCGGTTGATTCCGCGACCGTGTACCCGGAAACGACCTGACGCCTCCCACCATCCGACGTTCGATCAAACCGTTCGGTCAACAGAATGTCACCGTGTGCGCCCAGTGTGATCAGCTGGTGCCGCGGCACGGTGATGCCTGCTTGTCCGGCGAGGATGATCGCAGCTGCTTCCGCCTTGATCAGCGGTTCAGTGTCGGTGCGGACGGTGAACTTGGCAAGCCACTGTCGTCCGCCAGCGTGAACAAACGCCTTCGGCTGAGCACCGCCCGGCGTCGCCATGCTATTGCGCACAGCCTGACGGAGCTCCCCCGTGAGATCCTTATCATCCTGAACACGCGCGGCCCCGTCTGCCAAGATCTCCAAGCTCGCCTGACCGATTCGAGGCACGTACATGTGGGACTCAGCCTGGAAGTCGAGCGCGCCAACTCGATCTGACCCGGAAGCGAGCATCATGCGGATGTCCGGAACTCTAGTTTCCGAGTCCACGCCAAGAACGTGTTGGATGACCTTCTGCCCCCACGAGTCCGGCATGGAATCACGGATCGTCAGCGGCATGCCCCACACAGGATGTGCTGAGTGAACATCTACGCCCAGGGCAAGGTCAGGCCCGAGCGCGATGGCGTCCAGTCGAGCGAGGTAAGAATCGCCGTACTGGAACGTCAGGCCGCGACTGGTCCGGGCCGGCGCGACGACACCGGCAACGACAGGTTCAGTAGCACCAGGAAGAAACACCCACACGAAGACCTGTGCCAGGTCAGAAGTCCGTGGAGACACCAGGTTCCTTTCGGTTCCGTACGTTCGAAGGGATGAGCGTGAGCGCCTGCTCAATCGAAACCCTGACCCGAGACAAGGTTCTCGGGTCAGTGATGTCAAAGAGGGGAACCCCGACGACGGCGGCGACGTTCAGGGCGTTGCCCAACGACACGCTCGGGCTTCCGCTCTCAATCTGGAGAACCGTGCGCTCGGAAACACCGGACCTCTCCCCAAGCTGAACTGCTGTCCAACCCTGCTTCTGCCGGGCGATGCGAACCTGAGTGCCAAGAATGCGCGCCGCATCTGCTGCCTGGTCCACAAGAGCGATGGTGCGGCGAGTCATACGAGTCCCCTTACTTTCAGGCTAGAGCACTCTTAGCCTGCTACTAACGTGTCACCCTGTCAAACTTTGAGTTGCGGACTCGTATTCCACGATCCCTTCCGACGGTGCAGCCAACGCCAGAGAGAAAAGGCCGCAATCGTGGATCGCGACATGTCTCCGGACATGCACATCATGCTCACCCTCCTCGCCAACCTCACCGGTTCCACATCGGGCCCGCGGCGAGTTAAGGGGCTCGACCTGATGATGCCTTGCGGCCCGATGAAGCCGGCTCACAAATTCATCCGCACTCAGAGTCCTTTAGCGCTGACGCCGGGTCCGCCAGTAGTGGCGAACGCCAGAACCACCACGTGGATGGGCTCGGACGTGATCCTGACCACTGTGATCAGGCACGACAAGATCTGACGGATCACCTGCCTGAACAGCAAGACCGAAACCAACAGCGGCGGCGCGGACCTGGAGAATCTCGTCCGAGGTGAGCCCGTAGATCGAGAATCGACGATCGTCGTACCTTTCGATCTGAGCCAGCATGGTCAGGAACATGTCGACGTCGATCCCGTCATCCCTGTCTTTTGCCATGGCGAACAGCTCACAGTCACTCCAAAGACCTGAGGCCCTTATCGACCAAAGGTCGATGAAGTCTCGGGCCTCCCCGCGAGAGTAAATGGTGGCGACTTTAGCCGCGGCAGCGTCCTGGATATTCAGAACAGGGCCGATCGCAATCTCCGCGGGTTTGAAGCGGCGCCAGTCGAGACTCATATCGACTTCAACGATCTCCCCATCAGGCGAGACGACACCGAACTTGAAGAATGTCCCAGATCTTTTGATCGGGTTGAGAGTGAACCCGTCTCGTTCAAGCTGGGCTGTGACGGCGTCGACCGCAGCCCCAAATGAATCCGCATTTTCCATCGTGCTGAACCAGTCGGCATCGTCAGTCCGTCTGGATGCGATTCCATGCTCGATGAGGGCGCCGGACCCGGCAAGCGCGAATCCGAATTCACGGGCTGCGCGCAGCCCCGACATACTTACCGCCCGCTGGGCTGGAGTGAGTGCCACGTTTAGAGGCTCGACAGCTCAGAGAATTTCGTCTCCCAGAGCATCTGGCATCGAACAGGTAGGACAAGCGTCCTCCATGCTGAAATCAGCAGCTTGCGATTCAGCCACAGACACTGTTCCTCAGCTGTTCCCGTCCGAACGACGGCCTGATACATGCGTTGAACGTCAACTGGATCTGCAAGATCGACTGACTCTTCTGGGCCCCAGTAGATAGTCCTTGGAAGGCTGATGGCACCCGACGACGGCCCGGCCAGATCGTCGAGTGACCCGGGAAGTTCATACTCAATCGCGTTGGCGTAGACCAGCTTGCCCATTTGTCACATCTCCCTCACATCCATTATGTTGCGTGGCACTGGTTACATGCGCGGCACCGTCCAGATCTTCTGAGTCCCCGCCGAACTTGAACAACGAACGACGCGGGTACCTCGCCTCGCCGCATGTCTCCGGTCGTGACCATCACGCTCACCCTCCTCGTCAGCCTCACCGCAAACCAGGTCGCAGCTGCCAGCCAGGTCCTCGGGGTACCCGACGTGGAGGTCGCCGGCGCTGACGACGGCGCTGAGCTGGTGGCAGTGAACCTGCGGCGGGCACCCCGGACCTCCTGGCTGGTGCGGGTCGACAACAAGGCGGCCGGGATCTTCGCGCTCGCCCCCACACCCCGGGACGGGTACGACGTGCAAGCCTCCGTGTACCTGCGGTCGGAATGGCGGGGAGTCGGCCTGTTCGGCGAGCTGTACGAGGCGGCCGGCGCTGCGGCGTGCGCCGCCGGCGTAAAAGCTTGCAGTTCCGTCGCCGAGGTGAATCTGCGGTCGATCGCAGCGCACCGGCGGGTGTTCGTCGCGGACGGCCGGCTGATGGTTGGGGTGAAGAGGGTCGAGGAGATGTTCTGGTTGTTCGACTTTGCGGGTGGGGTGATGGGAGTGCCCGGGGCGCAATAGCAGTTCGGTGGGCAATTGAGAATCGATGCTGGACCCGGCACACATCGGGTTGGCGCTCGGCAAGAAGTAGGCCATTGGCGCTTCTGGTCAACCGCCCATCGACGAGCGTCGTTCGCGGACACCAATCAACTTGGCAATGAGGACCTCCACGCTGTCGTCGGCATTCGCCATAGCTGGCAACTCATCATCTTCGGATTTGGCATCGAGCGCGGTGAGCCTCTCGAATATCGAAAATGTATCTGAACCGTCTAGCCCGAGTTGAAGGGCCAGACGATTTCGGTCACTTATTCGGCGCGCGGTCTTGGCCCCTTCTATGGTTTCGTTCCCGAGTTCCGCGCCCCAACCGGTGAAACCATCGTCCATTCGAGGGCCCGAATCGGATACTCGGGCCCGCTGGCGAGTCGCCCTATCGGGTAGCGCTGTTCTGACGATCCGGTAGCGCGATTCCGGGGACAAGGTAGCGCTCGACGCGGGTGTGCTGCTCTGCTGTGAAACGACAACACATGGGGTGTTGTCGTTTCACGTTTGGAGTGCTGGTTCATGGCGGATTATCGGAAGATTCTGGTGTTGTTGCTGGAGGGGCGCAGTTATCGGGACGTGGTGGAGATCGCGGGGTGCTCGCACCGGGCCGTGGCCCGGGTGAGCCAGGAAATCCAGGCGCGGGGCGTCACCGCGGCGGATTCGGTCAGCGACGCCGATCTGGCCGGGTGGTTCCCGGACGGGCGCCGGAAGGTGTCCGAGGAGTATGACCAGCCCGACCTGTCTCGGGTGCTGGCGTCGATGAAAACGAACCGGCATTTCACCCTGTTGTTGGCCTGGCGCCGCTACGTCGACACGAAGGACCTCGGGAAGAAGTATGGCTATTCGCAGTTCTGCGCCCTGTTCACCGACTACGTCCGCAGCCACGACTTGGTCGCGGTGCTGAACCACGAGCCGGGCCGGGCGATGCTGGTGGACTGGGCCGGCGACACCATCGAGCTGGTCGACGCGGTCACCGGTGAGACTACGAAGGCGGTGCTGTTCGTCGCGGTGCTGCCGTTCTCCGGGCTGATGTTCTGCTGCGCGTTCATTGATATGAAGTCGCCGGCCTGGCTCGACGCCCACGTTCAGGCATTCGCATTCTTCGGCGGGGTGCCGCAGATCATCGTGCCGGACAACCCGACGACTGCGACGAACCGGTCCCACCCCGGCGATGCGGAGCGGGTGGTGAATGCCCGCTATCAGCAGCTCGCCGACCACTACCAGTGCGCGATCGTCCCCGCCAGAGTGAAGCGCCCAAGGGACAAGGCGTCGGCCGAGAACGCGGTGAACGTCGTCAATAAACGCGTCATCGGGTATCTCGAGGACGATGTTTTCACGACTCTGGCCGAGTTGAACGACGCGATTGTTGAGCGGGTGCGGGAGATCAACCACGATATCCGCCGCGCTGACGGCTCGACCCGGTGGGAGAGGTTCGATGCCGAAGAGAGGAAGCTGCTGGGTTCGTTGCCGGACGCGGCATTCGAGGACGTCCAGTGGAAGGAGCTCAAGGCGGCCCGCAACTACCACGTCACCGCCGACACCCAACGGTATTCGGTGCCGTTCGCGTTGGCCGGCAAGCTGTTGCGGGTGCGGCTGACCGCTTCGACGGTGACGGTGTTCGACGGGAACGACATCATTTGCAAACACCCGCGGTTGACGGGCCGGAAAGGCCAGTACTCGACCCTGCCGGAGCATGTTCCGCCGCAGCACCGCAATATCGACGGGCTGTGGTCGAGGCGGTGGTTCACCGATCGGGCGCGTAGTTTCGGCCCGGCGACGGTCACGGTGATCGAGCAGATCCTCGACGCCCAGAGCATCGAGGCGCAAGGGTATCTGGCCTGCCAGAACATCCTCGACGGGCTCGGCAAGAACAACCGGCAACGGCTGGACGCCGCCTGCCAGGAGCTGCTGAACCGCCGTGCGCACCCCACCTACACGACGTTGAAACACCTCATGGCCACGATCGACAGCGACGCGAAGAAACCGAAGCCGCTGATCCCGGCAGCCTCGACCCGCAAGCGCGGCAGCACCGTCGTCTTCCGGGACTCCGGACCGGACGTCTATGTTCGCGATGCGTCCCACTACGAGATCGGCGAAGGGACCGGGCGATGACCTTCACGAGCATCGACTACGACAAGTTCCGGGCCCTGCGGGTCACCCATGTTGCGACCCGGCTGGAGGAACTCATCCAGGACGAGGCCAACGACACCCTCACCCCGGAGCAGCTGTTCCTCACCGCCGTCGACGACGCGTTGGAATCCCGGCGGGTGAACAAGGTCGAGCGGCTGATCCGCCAGGCACAGCTTCCGATTCCCGGAGCCACGATTGCGGAAGTCGACTACCGCGACGGGCGCGGCATCACCCCCGTTCGGATGCGCCGCTATGCCACCCATCAGTGGCGGGCGGATTCGACGAACCTGCTCATCATCTCGCCCAGCGGAGGCGGGAAAACCTACCTCGCCTGCGCGCTCGGGATCAGCGCCTGCCAGAGCGAGCACACGGTCGCCTACTTCCGGATGGACGACCTCGCCCGGCGGCTCGTCATCGCCCGCGGCAATGGCATCGCGCACCAGAAGCTGCTGAACGAGCTGTCCAACATCGACCTACTCATCATCGATGACTTCCTCACCGTCGGCATCGACAGCGACGCCGCCAGCGACTTGTTCGCCGTGCTCGCGAACCGAGAACACCGGTTGCCGACGATGATCGCCTCACAGACCGGGCCAGCGCACTGGGTCGCCGAACTCCCCGACCGGGTCGCGGCGGACTCCATCGTGAACCGCCTCGCGAACCACGCCCGGATCATCAACCTGGGCCAGATTGACATGCGCAGGCACCGCAACGAACAAACCCGCAGCCACGACACCTACTGGGAGTGTTAGCGGCCATGCCAAACTGCCCATAGGCGGCCACGGAAGTGCCCACTGATGGCCAGTAGAACGGCCCGTTGGTGGCCATGAGATCTGCCCACTTCTATTTCTGAACCCCCGCCCGGTTACGTGGCGGGAGCCCCTTCCTGGGATTTGATGACGGTGTCTAGTCGCATCAAAGTCGCCCAGGAAGGGGCCCTGAATGAAGTTTGACGGAGAAATCATGGAAATACTCGCTGCCTACGACCTGACTGAGTCGTTGCGTGCTGCTGCCGAGCTCACCGGGTGCTCGCATCACACTGTCGCCCGGCACGTCGCGGCGCGCGACGCGGGCCGGCCGCTCGCGGAGCCCGCTTACCGGGGCCGGGTCACGGATCCGTTCTTGCCGAAGATCGAGGAATGGGTGGAGGCGTCGCAGGGCAAGATCCGTGCGGACCGGGCCCACGCGAAACTGATCGGCTTGGGCTACGCGGGTTCGGAGCGGTCGACGCGGCGCGCGGTCGCGCAGGTCCGTGCTGCGTTCCGGCTCGGCCGGGTGCGGGTGCACCGGCCGTGGATCACGGAGCCGGGGATGTGGTTGCAGTATGACTTCGGCGACGGCCCCGTCATCGATGGGAAGAAAACGGTGTTGTTCGTCGCGTGGCTGGCGTGGTCGCGGTTCCGGATTGTGATCGCGTTACGGGACCGCACGGCGCCGAGCGTGTTCGCCGCGCTGGATCGCTCGTTCCGGCTCCTTGGCGGCGCGCCGACCTACGTCCTGACCGATAACGAGAAAACGGTCACCGTGTCTCATGTTGCCGGGGTTCCGGTGCGGAATCCGCAGACGGTGGACTTCGCCCGCCACTACGGGGTGAGCGTGCTCACGTGCCAGCCCGCGGATCCCGCGTCCAAGGGCGGGGTGGAGTCCTCGGTGAAGCTCGCCAAGGCTGACATCGTGCCCAAAGACACCAACCTCCGGCCCGACTACGCGTCGTTCGCCGAGGTCGAAGCGGCCTGCGAAGCATTCATGGCCCTGGTCAACACCCGAGAGCACCGCGCCACCAGGCGGAAGCCGTCGGTGATGCTCGAGGAGGAACGGCCCCGGTTGCACCGGGTCCCTGACACTGCGCACACCGTCGCGCTGGGCCTGACCCGCGCCGTCCCGGAGAACACGCCGATGGTCACGTTCGAGAACGGCCAGTACTCGGTGCCGGCGCACTTGCTCGGCGCCCGTGTCTTCGTCCGCAGCCACGGCGTCGGCTCTGACGAGCAGGTCGTCATTGTCCATGTCGGCAGTGACGGGCCCGTCGAGGTCGCCCGGCACCAAAGGGCCCGGCCCGGCAGCCCGAAGATTGATGACGCGCACTTCCCCGATCACCGGGAGAAGATCCCGGGCGATTACACGATCACCCCGCGCAGCGCGGCCGAGACGGAGTTCCTGGCCATCGGGGCCGGCGCGCACGCGTGGTTGCTCGAGGCGGCCGCGGCCGGGACCGCGCGGATGAACGTGAAGATGGCTGAGGCCGTCGCGCTGGCCAAGATCAGCGGCACCGCCCCGGTCGACGAGGCCCTCGGCCAGGCGGCCACTTATGGTCGTTTCGCGACCGGTGACCTCGCCTCCCTCCTCAGCGCGGGCGCCGCGCGCCCGCCGGCACGGACGGCGGGCGAGACCAGCTCGCTCGCGCAGGGCACCGCCGGGTGGGCTGCGATCGGGCAAGCCGCCGATGACGAGTTGGAGCAGAGCGCGTGAGCGTCACCCAGGCCGCCGCGCCCGCGCTGCCCGCGGACCTGGAAGCGCTCATGCGGCAGTTGAAGATGCCCTACGCCCGCGCCCTGGCGCCGGAACTGATCGCGACCGCCCGGGCGCAACGCTGGGAACCCGTCGAGATCATCAAGGCCCTGTTCGTTGAGGAAGTCAACGGACGATCCCGGTCAATGCTCGCCACCAGGCGCCGGGCCGCGGGGTTCCCAACGGGGAAAACGTTCGACACGTGGGATGAGTCAGCGTCCTCGATCCCAGCCCCGACGCAGCAGGCCCTCCGCACGTTGGAATGGATTGGCCGGAAGGAAAACGTCGTCGTTTGCGGGCCCTCCGGGACTGGGAAGACGTTCTTCCTCGAGGCCCTCGGCCAGCAAGTCGTCGAGGCCGGCATGAGGGTCGCGTGGTTCCGCCTCGAGGACCTCGGCGCTCTCGTCCGCGCGCACCGCGCCGACGACTCCGTCGGCCGGGTCGTTGCCCGGATCCTGCGCTCGGATCTGATCGTGATCGATGACATCGGGCTGCTCGAAGTCGGGGCCGACGCAGCCGAGGGCCTCTATCGACTCGTCGATGCCGCCTACGAGAAACGATCCATTGCGGTCTCGTCGAACCTGCATCCCGCGGGCTTCGACGAACTGATGCCCAAGACCCTCGCGACCGCGACCGTTGACCGGCTCCTGCACCACGCCCACGTCTGCCAGACCTCGGGCGACTCGATCCGCCTCACGCAGGCACTCGCCGGGAAAGGCGTCACGAAAATGAACTAAACCAACACCGACCGCGCATGGCCAACGCCACCAACACCCAGGTGGGCAGATCTGTTGGCCATGACCGGGCAATTCTCGTGGCCACCAGCGGGCAATTCTGCTGGCCGCCTACGGGCAGTTCCAATTGGCCATTGACACTGGGAGTGAAACCGCAGCGGCCCGGGCAGACAGTCCGGGCCGCTACCACTTAGGCAGAAGAGCGCTACCGGGTTATCAGAACAGCGCTACCCGATGAGGCGACGCGCCACCCGCGTCAGGTCGGAGATGCTCGGTTTTCTCGCGTTCAATTCCGAGTTCGATCCCGCCGCATCAGGGCGGACAGCCAGCACAACCGCTGCCTCAGCCGCTGATTTCGTTTTCCTAGCCCAGCGCCCCTGAGGCGTGCGCGGATGAACATCGGAGTAGTTCGAGCGGAAGATCATAACAACTACGTGTGCGGCGATGAAGAAACGGCGAATGCGTCGCCGGCCGTGACGCGATTTTCAACCGAAAGCAGCAGGTACTGCCCCCGTCGGAGTTGCGCCACCCCTCATGGCACCGGATTTCAACCTGCGGGGCGCGACCTCAATCGCATGAACGAGGTTCCTGGGACTCCGGCGATCTGCCTCTGTCCTCAAGTCAACGGTCGCTGTCGCGGCTAAAGCATCCCCGACAAAATACGACAGTTGGCAAGCGTGGATTTCTGGTGTTCCCAGCGCATCAATAATCGCCGTCGCGACCCGCGGCGCTTTTGGACGCACCTATGATCGAGTCCAAACCAACGGGAACGCCTCGAAGTGTGCGGCCTCCGACTTTAAAAATGACGTCGCCACGTGCGTCGCGTTTCTGGGCCGCACTGGTCGAAAGAGTCAGGCCTTCATCCCAGAGCGCGATGAATGCTGTCGAGACGCTTGTCCCTGGCGGCAACGCCTTGGGGTAATGCCGTTGTGCCTCGTCAAAGGCGTTCTGGCGGTTTAGCATCACGATGTTCAGCGGACCGCCTCGGTTGGCTTTGAGGTAGCCGATGGAGCGACCCAACGGTTGCATCTTTCCGTCAGGGTCCGTCCTCCAGCCGAGAGCGTTGTTCCCGAATCTGTCGGAAATGGGCAACGGAGGCTGCGAGGGGTTCTGTGGATTCAAGATATGCGCGTGACCTGCCGCGAGGGTTTCGCGGATGGCGCCAAGGAGTGCGATAACCGGCGTCGATTCA
Organism: Cryobacterium sp. GrIS_2_6; assembly: GCF_035984545.1. Classification (NCBI taxonomy): domain Bacteria; kingdom Bacillati; phylum Actinomycetota; class Actinomycetes; order Micrococcales; family Microbacteriaceae; genus Cryobacterium; species Cryobacterium sp. GrIS_2_6. The sequence goes on along the minus strand of NZ_JAXCHP010000001.1, from coordinate 1,506,395 downwards.
GCCTGGGCCTCGAAGGATGACACTGCGAAACTCGCGATCCTGGCAGGGAGACCGTCGGAGCGCTCCGGGTCAAGAAGACCGCTCATTTCCGAGTCACCGACCATTTCAGCGAGGATACTCAATGGCGCAAGCCCGAGCATCAAATCGACAGCCATCTCGCGGTGGCGAACGTCCGGTTTCCCACCGGACACGGCGCGTGAAATGCGATCCTTTGCGAGGCGCTCATATCGCGTCTTGAACGACTGAGCGGCATTCCCTGCCCCCTCGGCCCCAACAGCTTCCGGGGTCTCGCCCGTCAGAATTCCCAGCATGTTTGGCCAACTGTCGCGTTCAGCCACGTACTGAAAAGCTTGCGCCGCCGCAGCCAGAAGACGCCCAGGGGCGCGGTTATTGTCGCGAAATCGCTCCAACCGGTCTCGAGCGGCGTCATTCACGAGCGAATTGATGCTGAGGTTCACAATTATCGTGCGGTCACGCACCGACGAGATCGAGTGCTCGTTCTCAGCGGTCAGGACGAGCAGGGCATGCGGTGTGAAGACTTCGCGGGCCTTCAGGTCGATACCTGATCGTCGCTTGCCGAAGTTGCCATGGACCGATCGGACGAGAGTGCCCGCCTTGTCTTCTTCTGCCCGGTATTTTTGTCCTTCCTGGGTCGGTGCCAAGTCGTCCAAAACCCAAATATTCGTTTGAGCAACGGCCTGCTCGCTCCCTGTGGCTGTGTCTCTTATGGCGCCGGGGAGGTGCTTGTCAGTCCATATGGGGCCTCTTTGGTGGAAGGACAGTATCTGCGAGACGGTGAAACTCTTTCCGGATCCGGAAGCGCCTTGAAACCAGATGACCGTCGTGCAGGGCGACGGCACGGAGGGTCGCATGCCTGCCGCCATAACCAAGGCGGCGACGTTGCGGTCTCGCCACGGGGCATTTTCGATGTACGTCTCGCGGAGGCTGCGCAAATCGTTCCGAACCTGCTCCTTCCACATCTCTGACATGACTGGGTGCGGCGAGTCTGGAAGCGCGAAGCCCGACGCACCGGGCAGAACGGTGTTTGTCACGCCCGCATGAGTGCGGTCCCGATCGGTCACGTTTCGTGCAATCACTGTTCCACCGGAAATGAAGGCACAGATCGGTGAGGCCTCCACTGGGACCCATCCCATGGTGTCCCAGACGAGTATTTCGGCGGTTGCTATTGATTGGTTGGCTTTGATAGCTCTCAACCATTCATGACCACGGGCGCCATGTGGAGGCCATGCGGGATGCTGCAAAAGATTGTTCGGAACATAAGCACCACGTCGGTCCCAGTGCTCTGGTGGATACATCAACAAGGTAGCCGGACCGGTAACGTCGGCCGAATCAATAGTGAAGTCCTCTCGAAGCCACTGAAGACGGATTCGGCACGTTGAAGGACCGAACGGCGTATCCTTGTTCACCCCTGCTCCGAACCTCCCAGTCGATACTTCGAGCTCTGTCGGGGCACGGTGCGTTTCCATCGCGATGACCTGGCCGCCAATAGCGATGCGGTCCTCCCACTCAGGTGAGGAGGCGTGGCCGAACAAGTTCTCGCGGCGGCACAGCTGTTGGACCCCACAACCGTCGAGGGACACTCTCCAGGCGCCAATCTCGGTGGCACCGCGGGTACGCGCCGGCGCCTCGGGCATTCTTGGAACAGCGCTGGAGAGCAAATCGCTCCAGACCAAGCCGCCCTCGGACAGAACCTCGCTGCCGAGGGCATGATCGCCCGAATCGGGATCGCCACTAATCTGGGGAAGCGCGCTGGGCCGAGTTTCGCGAGGCTGCGTTTGAGGATCCTTCGACTCGACCCCCACGATCTTCATAACGGCGTTCCGACTCTCGCCCGAGGTCCACAAGTCATTAGAACGACTCCAGGCGTTCCAATCGGAGGATTCGTTGCCGCCGAGGGCGAGGATCATCTCGCGCCCTGCCAGTTGCATAACCTCCCAGACTTCTGAACTTGGTGGTCGCGCGCTGTCCACAACGGCCAGGACCGTGACACGATCCGATGGTCGAATGCCAAGCATCAAAGCATGGAGCGTGCGTATGGCCTCCGCGGGAGAAATGTCGGCGCCTGTTGCGAGTACTTCGTCATCGATCAGATGAGCTCGGAGCAGAGATGTTAGAGCACGGTCGCCATTCAGTACCCCCTTAGTGACAAGCAAGGTGGGGGACGCGGCGCACCATCCGGGCGGAGTCGCCGGGTGAACATCCATCACAAGGTCCGAACCAAGCATCATCGTGCTCGGGGAGCCTGAGGATGACGAGGATGAGCGCAACTGAGTCGTAGTCGGTGCCGGCGTCTGGCCGGCGCTCTGCGCTGCCGTGACAAGATCGACGCGGTACCACGGCAATATGAGGGCAGAATCGGTTCGAACCATATCGAGGACCGCACGGTGACCTTTCGACGTTATCGAGCCCAGGCCTTCGGACTTTGCAAGATCTGGGACCGACAAGCGGTCAAGGGTGCGATATCCGCGCGCTGCGGCGACCAGCGGAGCTATGCCATACCGAACCAGCAAGGCCGCTTCGGTGGGCTTGACGAACGGTGCGAAGGCTTCCGGTTGCAACGGGGTGGTTGGGAACTCATTTGAGGCAGATTCAGTCATCAGTCTTCTGTTTCAGGGGCAGAATGAAGGCCCGGCAATGTGAATTGATGCGGCGCACTGATTCGAACACGTACGCCTTCAGATCAAGTCTGCTGGTCAGCGCATCACTGGCTTGACCATGCCGTACGAGCCTCCGCGCATCCCGAGTAGCGACGTCGTCCGTCGGCATGAAGTCGCAGTGGTCGGAACGGACGGGTTGTAGCGGCTTGAGGATCGCGCGCAGGCGTGCCGCTGGCTGCGAAACCGGTGCCGGTGCCGGTGCCGGTGCCGTCAGGTTGCAACCTGACCATCGCATTACCACGCGTTGGTAATCTTTTTATCCCTGATGAAACGATATATACGCACGTCGATTACCTCATTACCAGCTGGGCAGCCTGTAATACATAGAGAGTCGGAAAGAAGGGTCATTTGTTGACGCCGACCCAAAACAGGGCCAATAGTGCCGTTTGAAAACAGGACCACCATGTGTGTTTCTACTATGCCGTATCGGCGGCGGGCTGGTGGCTTTTGAGCCGGTAGCTGTTGCCTTTGAGGCTGAGGACGTCGGCGTGGTGGACGATGCGGTCGATCATCGCGGACGCGACGGTGGGGTCGCCGAAGACCTCGCCCCAGCGTCCGAATGACAGGTTGCTCGTCAGGATCAAGGACGCGTGTTCGTAGCGGCTCGCGACGAGCTGGAAGAACAGGTTCGCCGCGTCCTGGTCGAACGGGATGTAGCCGACTTCGTCGCAGATCAGCACGCTGTAACGGCGGAGCCGGATCAGTTCCGCGGCGAGCTTGCCGCGGGAATGGGCCTCTTGGAGTCGGGCGACCCAGCCTGTCGCGGTGTCGAAGAGGACACGGTGGCCGTGTTTGGCGGCCTGGACGCCCAGAGCGACGGCGAGGTGGGTCTTGCCCGTGCCGGGCGGCCCGAGGAGCACGATGTTCTTCGCCTCTGTGACGAACACGCTCGTGCCGAGGTGGGCGATCAGGTTCCGGTCCGCGGAGGGCTGGTGATCGAAGTTGAAGTCCTCTAGGGTCTTGTGGCCGGGGAACCGGGCCGCTTTGATCCGCAGGGCCGCGCCGGACGCTTCCCGCTCCGAGACCTCGCGGGAGAGGACCGCGGCAAGGTATTCCTCGTGGGACCAGCCCGCGTCGCGGGCCTGATCGCCCAGGCGCCGGAACGCGTCACCGATCCTCGGGGCGCGCAACGCGCGGGCGTAGTACTCGATCTGAGACGCCGCGCCGCTCACGCGAGCCTCCCCAACTCGATCAGGCCGGGACCGATATCGACACCGAACACATCGTCATAGTCCGACAGGCTCGCCGACTCGACGAACGCGACGTGGGCCTGGGGCCGGTGATGGCGGTGCAGGCTCTGGAACTGACGCCGGAGCACGGCCGCCTGGATGACATGGTCGGGGTCGGTGATGGTCAGCTGCCGGGCCCAGGCCCGGTCGTGAGAGGTGACGGTGACACCGTTGTGGGCGACGTGGACCTGCTCAAGGTCAGCGGTCACGTCCACGAGCCTGCCGATCAGGGCCGGCGCGACGGAGTAGTCGTTGGAGTGCACCCTGACGTAGTAATCCCGCGGCAGACGCACCGTGTTCCGGAACAACACGTCCGGCGCCACCGGCGACAACGGGCGCATCGCGGCCCGGTCCTGGTCGATCAGGTCGACCGGGCGGGCGCGCCGGGACCGGGAGTGACGCGCGTTGGCCACCGGCAGCCAGGACGCGAGCTGCTCGTTGAAGTCCTGCGGGGACACGAACACCCGGCCCGGCATGAACGAGGACCGGAAGAACCGGTTCCGCCGCTCGACCATACCCTTGGACTCCGGATCCCGGGCCTTGAGGAGCTTGACCTCGGTGCCGAGGGTGCCCGCGAACGCGGCAGTAGGCTCGGTGAGCTTGCCGCGGCCGATGCCGGACTCGTTGTCCCAGAGCAACCGTCGCGGGACCGCGCGGGCGGCCTGGAGCAGGGACCACATCCCGCCGAGCAGGTCCGGTGTTTTCCGAGACGGCAGCATCAGGGCTTGGAAGAACCCGGAGAACGTGGACGTCATCACCAGCACCGGCGGCGCGCCCTGCTGCCCGTGGCCGAGCGGGAGGTCCTCGTGCGGGAACCACAAGTCGCACTGGACCTGCTGTCCGGGCTCGTGCACGAGCCGGTCCGCGGGGTCCGGCGGCACGTACTCCGGCCGGATCCCCGCGACTTTGTCCCGGAACACCGACGCCGACCCGAGCCAGCCAACCCGCTCCGCGAGCGTGGACGCGGCCATCGTCGGCGTCACGGCCAACAACACCCGAACCTGCGGGGCGAACGCATCAAAACTCGACCCGACCGCGGGCCGCTGGTACTTCGGGAGCCGGTCCGTTTCCAACGCCCGATCCACCGTTCCCCGGGACACCCCGACGAGCCGGCCGATCTCCCGCTTCGAGTACTGGCCCGTGGAAAACAGTTGGCGTATCTTCGCCCAATCATCCATATTGATCACCTTCCATAATGGTCGGTGGCCCTGTTTTCAATCGGCGATACTGGCCCTATTTTCGGTCGGCGTTAACATCATTCCTCTATGCAAGGCACTCTTAAGATTCTTCCCATATATACATAGATTAAAAATGGGTAATTTGGTAATAAGTAGGTAGAGGGGCCGTGCTGCCCTCTGAATCATTGGGATCGCAAGGTTGCACGATCCTGGTACGGTCTGGTAATCGTGGTAATCACGAATTATCCTCACTTATGACCGCAGGCCACGAAGAGTCTGCTAGTGTCTGCGCTGAAGTGTCCGAGCCTGCCCGACGCTTGTCGGCCCAGAAACTGCAAATTCTCGCTCCGCTGGCCTCGTTCTCAGCAACAGCACGACTACGACAGACTCCGCTCTGACCAACATTGGGCTTTCGTCGCCACATCTGACTACTTTCGGCCGTGGGAGCACGCACTGGTAGGCACGCTCTGATCTGTTTCAGTTGGCGCTTTCCGGTGCGCGGCCTCGGGACGATAGTGGGGGAGGTTCGAGACGGCGTTGCGCCGGTGGCGCTGAAGATGCGGCAGGATCCGGTGCTCAGGGGTTGGCCCGGTTTGTGAGGACGAGGCTGGCATTTTCGCCTTCGCGGCGACGCGATGGCTGATTGCGATCTGAGGTCCGCGGGCCTCCGACCGGAATGGCGGAGCGACGGCTGTTCCAGGAACTGGACCAGGCGGCCGGCGGTGCAGTGCGCGTGGTCGGTGTCGCGGGTGCTGCTCGGGGGACCTGGCGAATGTAAGGTCCGTTACCCAGCACCGGACGGTGTTCACGGGGCCGAGCGGTCACTGCCATAGGTCACGGCCACCACGAAAGGTGTTTGGGTGTTCGAATTTGTCGACGTCGACGTCGATGTCGACGGGCGCAAGACCGGGTAGCTATCTATCTCGCGTTGTAGCGAGCTCGCACCTCGAATGTGAGAAGCCAACGGCGAGGAAACTCGCTAGCAAGATTGCTAGCAAGATTGCTAGCAAGATTTCGAGCAAACTAGCAAACTAGCAAACTAGCAAACTAGCAAACTAGTAAACTAGCAAACTAGCAAACTAGCAAGCTAGCGGTCCCGCGGTCCCGCGGTCACGCAGTCCAGCAAATCAGCAAATCAGCAACTAGTGCGCCACCGCGCATCCGCGCGACGTCGTATGCGCGATTGAGTTGTCGCGGAGCATTCGGACAGCGAAGCGACCACGCGGAGCTCGGCGAGAACTCATGCCCTCCGTTTCTTAGAGTGGAGTCCGTATCGAAGACGAGCCCAAGGACTGTGGTAGTCGAAGCGGCGCTCCTCGAGTACTGACGCCTGTGGCCTTGCATGCGACGTCACCGAAAGCGTCTGCATCGTGGTTCGCCATGGTCTATTGCGTGAGTCCTTCGGTTCCAAGGGCAGTGGCATGCTCGGCGTAGGAGTGCCGACCGGTTGTAGTCATAGAGGCCCAAATCATCGGCAATATTTCAGGTGTCCAAGTGAGAAGGGGCTGATGGCCTAAATGGGGGTCAGAGGGCTCAGAGCTCCGGGATCACAGGGAAGCGGGTAGGTTCGCGCCTAGGCGGCGTCCCGCGCATGTGTCTGGCGAAAGAGCAGTATCCCGCCGGCCGGTACGGTGAACAGGCACCGACTACTTGGGGGAAACAGAACATGGCCACTGTTAACCGCACGCTTTTGGCTTTGGGCTCGGCCCTCGTGCCGGCGGCAGGGCAGACCCGGTGCAGTTTCGCCGGCGGCGACCTGACGACCCCTCCGCTGGCTTACGCGCGCTCAGAACGCCCGGACTGGCCGGTATCTCTATGAATAGCGATGACGTGGCCGGTGAACCTCATGCGGACGCGGTCAAGTCAGACGCGTCGGTCGGACTTGAAATGCCTTTGAACACGCGACCGGACGAGAAATCTCTGAAGCCTGGATACAGAGACCGGATAGCCACTTGGTGGGCGGGCCGGAAATTGTTGTTGCGCGTCTCGTGGGGTGACGAGGTGGCCGTTTGCTTCGGTGACGATGGGTTTTAGGGCCCTCTGATTTGGTGTCTGCGCATCGGCGGCGTCAGGCTGACGATGTCCGGATAGACGAAAGGCCCGGCGTGGGATCTTGACGGATGTCTAGCCCGGGTCTAGTAGAGGCTTCAGCGTGCCCGTTGCCGTGGAGTCGGCGGTTATTGAACCAGTCGATGTGCTCGGCGACGGCGAGCTCGAGGTCGTCGATGTCGTGCCAGGGCCCGCGGTTCCGGATCAGTTCGACCCCTTTGCCGCCCAAATCGGTTTCGACGGCGTTACCGCGATGTCCGATGCCGTCGGCGTACTCAGATGCGGCGTTTTCCACGCCGAAAATCCCGGTATCGGTCGTTACAGGGCAAGTGAAGAAGAATCTCACTGACCGTGCAATTCATCGACGATGAACTTACCTACCGGGAGGCTCTTCATCGCCGTAAGTCGAGCTCAGCGCAAATTGATGCACTTGTGACACCTGCATCGCGGCTGCCTCCATCGCAGCAGGATCACTACTACGCTCAAGCTATCGGGCGGTGGATTCCGGCCCGCGAAGGGCCGGAAGTTCATTCCCAAAGCCTGCTCGAAAATCAAGGGAAGGCCACCATGCCCAGAAAAGTCAAATGGCTGGAGTTGCCCGAGGCGCAGGACTACCCGAGCGCCGCGGACTACTTGCACCTGCTCGTGCAAGCGGAGGGCGTCGACGCCACCGTGCAGGCGCTCCAGGACGCGCCGATCACCACTAAGAAGGCCAAGGACATTCTGCGGGCTGCGGGCCTGCCGCTCCTTGACGTGACCAACCCCCACGTCGCCTCTGACTTGCTGAAGATCCGGACTGGCGTGAGGCTCTCGCCGATTCTGCTTGTTCGTGGCAATCTCTCTTCGGCGGTGCCGCTGCACATTGCCGACGGCTACCACCGGGTCTGTGCGACGTATTACACGGATGAGAACACGAACATTCCCGTGCAGCTAGCCGACCTGATCTTGGGGCGGCCGGCCGTCCCTTAGTGGTGGGTTAGCGATGACATTCCAAACCCTGGCGACCATCTCGATCGTTGCCCTGCTCGGGCCTTTGCTGGCGATCCCACGACGGTGGAATCTTCCGGTGACGCTGGGCGAGATCCTGGCCGGCATCCTCGTTGGCCATACGGGACTCCGTCTGGTCGATTCGTCGGACCCATCGATCACACTGTTGGCCGATATCGGATTCGCTCTGATCATGTTCGTGGCCGGCTCACATGTGCCCGTGCGGGACGCGCAGATCCGCTCCGCACTGGGCACGGGCGCAGTTCGTGCGTTGTTCGCCGCCGCCCTGGCGGTGGCGCTTGGTATTGGTGCCGCCGTCGTCTTCGGGAGCGCCCACGCTCCCCTATACGCGGTACTGATGGCATCGTCCTCGGCGGCACTCGTCCTGCCGGTGATTGATTCCCTGCGGCTGCGCGGAAACTCGGTGCTGCAACTAACTGCCCAGGTCGCCATCGCCGACATCGTCGCGATCATCGCCCTACCTCTGGCGATCGATCCGCCTAACGCCGCCCGGGCCGCCCTCGGAGCGGGCGCCGTCGCTGCGGCCGCTGCGGTGCTCTGCGTGACGTTGTCGCGTCTGGAACGAAACGGCGCTCGACTGCGGATGCATCGGCTCTCCGAGCAGCGCAAGTTCGCTCTCGAACTCCGCATCCAATTGGCGGTCCTGTTTGCGATGTCGGCCGTCGCGGTCTTCGGCCACGTCTCGATCATGTTGGCCGGGTTCTCCTTCGGATTGGTCGTCGCCGCCATCGGCGAGCCCCGCCGGCTAGCCAGACAGCTGTTCGCACTCGCGGATGGGTTCTTCGGACCACTTTTCTTCGTGTGGCTCGGCGCGTCCCTCGACCTCGGTGACCTCGTCACGCACCCGCAGATGATCCTCCTGGGCCTCGTGCTCGGTGGTGGCGCCCTGCTCACCCACGCCGCCACTCGGTTCCTCGGTCAGGAGCTGCCTCTGGGCTTACTATCTGCTGCCCAGCTCGGGGTTCCCGTCGCCGCGGCCACGATCGGAGAGCAAGCCCACCTACTCGTACCCGGCGAGGGCGCGGCCCTCCTCCTCGGCGCGCTCGTGACCATCGTCCTCTCCTCACTCGCGGGCGGGCGCGCCGCGAAGCGACAAGCGAACATATCTGCCGCACCTCCTGCGGCACCCTAGTCTCAGATCCAGCCGCGTGGGGAGGACGACGAGGGTTTACCAGCGAGTGACTCGGTCGCAGCCCTGGGCGGTTCCCATCTGCCGCCTCGTCAGCGACCCCGATGGGCGCCCTCGTCGGTTGCTCCGGACTGCCGGGTTCCAGGCCAGCTAGAGTTCCACGGCCATGATCATCTACGTTTCTTTTCGGCGGTGGAGGCGGTCTCACTAATGTGGGCTTGTGAGTGTGTGTCAACTGGCTTGCAGGTGTCCGCGTACGATCGTGTTCCCGGAGTGTGCGGGGTTGCCGTTGTTGGGTTGGGCTGAGATATCGACGAGGGGATATTGGGTGAGGTCGACAGTATCGGGGATGTCAAAGCGGCCGGTGTTTCCGTCGAGCAGGCCGATGCTGATAAGTCCTGAGGCGTCTGCTTTGATCAGCCAGACCTCGCGTAGTGAGGTATTCGGGGTGGCGGGAGCTGTCAGGTCGACGGTCACGTTGCGGTGCCCGTCCGCGCTCTCCTTAACCGACGCTTGGCCGTGTGCTTGCCAGCCGGGGAAGGGGGTGAGTTGCGCTTGGTAGATCACTGTTGGTGTGGCGGCCTGCTGAAGTGAGTCGAACCAGATACCACCGGCCAGGCCCGCGATGAGGCCGACGAGCGCAGCTGCGAAGGAAACAGGTAGCCACCGACGTCGACGCGGCGCCAGATCAACGAGTGTGCGAGCCCTCGACCCGGTGAGATGATCCCTCGAAGTTCGGGTTTGGGCGGGCTCCGGGACATTGGTTTCCGCTGCGGGCGTTGCGCCGACGAATTGGTCACGTCGTGGTGTGCTCTTGACGGCAGCACTGAGCCCGAGAGCGCTATGAATCCGCTCCCAGACCGCTTCGGCAGGCTCGGTGAGGGACACGTTGCGCGCGGACTGGCCGACAATCACGGTGTGCTGGAGAGAAAGGAGTTCGAGCGCACACCCCGGACATCCCGTGAGGTGCTGGCGTTCAGCTGCGGTGAGGTCAGCCCCGGCCAGGGCGATGATGGCAAGGTTCTCGGGGTCAATGTGTGTCATCGCTCGCCTCCAATCGGTTGCGCAGTCCGCTGAGGATTCGAAGAATGCGGTTCATCCCGGTGCCCGGGCTATTCGGAGTCGAGCGTCGACCGGCATGTTGCTCGTTCATGGTCCCCCCCCGTCTACGGTGGGCGCAGAATGGTGTGAGGCACAGCATAGCCAGAAGCCCCGTTCAGAGAGCCGTTGTCAATGGGTTGGGCCGTCGAAGGGATCTTGGTCCTTGTGGCTCGGGTCGAGTGGGCGGGCACACGCAGGTTTGGCCCACGGGGGACAGATGGAGCTCACCCTGATGTATCGGACGGATTTGGTTCTTGTTTGTGTGCGTTGAGGCGGACACCTCTTGCGCTCTGATGGCAGAGCGCAGGAGGCGCCCGGGTGCTGCTTAGTGGTGGGCCTTGTCAAGCTTGATTGTCTGAACGGCGAAGGCGAGGGTGTGGTCAGCGAGGCTGCCCCACGCATACACGATGGTGTTCGTGCGCTTGGCGATCGTCACGTCGGCCGGACCGATCAGCGCTGCGGTCGTGCCGGTCGCGGCAACGGCCGCGCTGATCGTCCCCGTCGGCAGGGTCAGTTCGACCTCGTCGGGGTTGGTCAGGTCGGTAATCGCGGCGGCACCGTTGGCCAGAACGTCGACCGAGGGCGCAGCGGCGACGTGGCGGACCGTGAGCCGACCATTGCCCTTTCCGACGGCATCCGGGTTGTTCTGGAACAGGGTCGCGGTCGGCATGCCGGCCTCGGTCAGGTGAGCGACCGCGGTGTAGTTGTTGCCGCTGCCCAGCTTGAGATCGATCGGGCCGATCACGGGATTGGAGGCGTCTTTGGCGTCGGCGGCGGTGATGGCCACGGAGTAGGTGCCTGGGTCAAGGCTCAGAGTGTCTGAGAAGGAACCGGGGGTGAAATTATCCAGGGTGAGTGCTCCGTTGACGTAAACGTCGACCGTGACGCCCGGGATTGCGTGGAACACGGTTAGTTCGGCGGGACCGTTGTCCCCGTGGCTGTGGCTCTCACTGGCGTTTGCCGGCATGAATCCCGCGAGGGCGACGAGTACACCGACTACGGCGCCGACAGCGATGGTCTTGCGCATGGTTACCTCCTGCTAGTTGTTCTGGACGGGAAGCGTCATCGCCTCCCAGACTCTCTTCTGAATGGACTTCCGTTTTGGATGCACGGGACGCTAACAATTTTTTGGAACCCATCGGCCGGACCCTTGCTGGCGCTGCCTGTGCGAATCTCTCAGCCGGGTCCGCAGTGTGGTCCAGGGCAGCAAAGTGTCCCTCGCAGGGTGCGATTCTTATCACTTGGTCGACGATCCTGTCCCGTCGGTACGCCGGATCAACTTTCCGAACTCGGATTCTAACGCCAGCTGAGATCTACAAAGTCGCGGCGGGGTAGGGACCTCTGACAAAGAGACAGGCGCGAACTGTGACCGGGCGGGTGGCTTGCTGTCGACATCACAGATCCTGAACGAGGGGGAACCATCGGCTATTTGGCTCCCGTGATGACCTCAGGGTGCGGATCGGCGCGGGTGATGCGGGCGCAGTGCACGTCATCGCCCAGAATTCCTCAGCCGAGCGAGGACGTATGGAGTGATGACCGTGTGGGCTCCCAGCAAGGGAATCTCAACTAATTTGACGTGCGGTGTCCTTGCGGACTTCTATGGGAACGCGATCAGGACTACGAAGAAGATGGTTCCGGCGGCGATGCAGTAAATCGCGAAAGGGGTGAGTGTTCTGGTTTCGAAGAAGCGCAGGAGGAATTTCGTGGCTAACCATGCGGCAACGGCCGAGCAGAGTGCACCGAGGAGGAATGCTCCGCTCTGATCGGCCATCTGCGGGCTGAACAGTCCCGGGAGTTTCAGTGCGGCCGCGGCGCCGATGATGGGTGTGGCCAATAGGAAACTGAATCGGGCAGCGGTTTCGTGGTTGAGTCCGGAGAGGAGTCCACCGACCATGGTTGATCCTGATCGGGAGATTCCCGGTAGCAGGGCGGCCGTCTGGGCGACGCCGATTCCGAACGCCTGTTTCCAGGTGAGCTTGGCGATCGTCGCGTCGGACCTCTCGGTCTCGGACATTTGCGTCTCGGCCGAGCGCCCGGGAATGGGGCGTCCGCTCGAAACAGCATCAACGCTCACCCGAGCGGTCAGAGCAAGGTTCGGATGCCGTCGGAGGCGTTCTGCGGTCAGAAGAATGAGGCCGTTGATCACCAGGAATGCGGCAGCGATCAGTGGGGATGCGAAAAGGGACCGGAGGGGCTTCTCCAAGAGCAAGCCCACGATGCCCGCGGGGATTGTTGCGGCGATGAGCAGCCAGGCGAGTTTCGCGTAGATGTCGTCGGGGCCGATTTTACGATCCCGGATGGAACGTCCGAACCCACGGAAAACCCGGATCCAATCCCTAATGAAGAATAGGAAGAGAACGATAGCGGTAGCCAGATGGGTCGCAACGAGAAGCCCGAGGAACGCGGGGCTGCTTTGGTCGATGTTCCAGCCGAATAGTGTGGGCAGGATGACACTATGGCCAAGGCTGGAAATGGGGAACAATTCCGTGATCCCTTGGAGAAATCCCAGAATCACCGCTTGAATCAAGGTGATCATATGAACAGGCTAGAGGTTCCGGTCACCTGCGCCGACGTGCGCCGCCAACGACGACGTCAAGGGTTTCTCAACGTGAACGAAATCGAACGACCGGGACGGTCTGGCCAGGCAGGTCCCGATCTGGTCGGTACCCGGGCCACATTGATTCCCTACGTCGGGGGATCCATCATCGGTGGCGGGGCATCCGTCGCAAGGGCTCGTTTTCGGTTTTCTTGACTGAGGTCTGTGAGGGCCTCCAATTCGTCGTCCGACGCACCTTCCAACGCGATGAGTCGGTCGTCGGCAGTTGGCTGGGCTCGGAGTAACTCGTCGAGCTTGCGCTGGGTTACCGACTGTTGTCGTGCTTGCGTGTGTTGGATTGCGAAGACCATCACGACGGTCACAGATGAGCTCGCAATGTAAAGGACGTTCTCCCACCAGGGAGGAAATTCCGCCGCTACCCCGACCGCGACCCACACTACGAGCGCACTTCCGGCAACCAATCCCGCTGCGGCGTGTTCACTCACTGTGCCGATATTGTGCAAGACCCGGCTACTCCACCGTTTGTCGGGCACGCTCGTCCAGTCGTTCCGTGTCATTTCGCGAGATCGGTCCAGCCGATTCTGGTGGCCCGCGTTGATCGATTCGTTGCCGTTAGCCGCATTCTCCACGCTCGAGAGACTAGGCGTTGTTCCCGTCAAAACAACTGTTCTGGTAGATGCGACGCACAAACTCGGTGGAGCAGGGCACTGTTTCGGCTGGTCGAAAGTGTTGCGCAACCGTGCGTGTTTGATCCGGCGACGATCCTGCCCGGCAGTTCGCCGAGTCGTGGCCGTGAACCGTTTCGGTGGACGGTCCATCGAAGACACAACAGCGAAGGATTTCACAGCGTCGACACCGTGGGTGGACCAAGAATCGATTCCGTGCCGTGTCCACTTCAATCTGCGCGCAGTGTTGCGACGAGAGCGCGCGGGACGAGTTATGGGTGGTCGGCGTCCGGCTTTCAGGGTGGGGGTGTACGCGACGGCGACGGCTCGCTGTGTGCGAAGGAGAGCACGATTCCAATCGCTATGAGGGTGGTGAGGAGGGCGGTGCCCCCAGCAGAAATCAGGGGGAGTGGCACGCCGAGGACAGGGATGAATCCGAGGACGACGCCCATGTTGACGAGTGCTTGACCGATGATCCAGACCATGACGGCCGCAGTACTGACTTTGGCTTGAGGGTTGGTCGTGGCGTTCATGATGCGGAGGAAGGCGATGGCCAGCAGGACGAAAAGGGCGAGCACCACGACTGCGCCGATGAGACCGAGTTCCTCGCCGATGATCGCGAAGATGTAGTCGTTGTCCGCGGCTGGAAGCCAGGACCATTTCGCTTTGGAGTTCCCGAGTCCAACGCCGAAGATACCGCCCGACGCGAGGGCCCACGTGCCGTGCAAGGGTTGCCAGCATGCGGCGGAAATCGTGCCGGTTGAGCCGTCGCAGCCCGTGCCGAAAAAGCTCAGTATCCGGGCCATCCGGTTTCCGCTGGCCATGGCCGCAGCCAGGGCGCCAAGGGCGCCGATCCCCAAGGGGATGGCGAGCATGCGTAGTTTTACGCCGGCGAAGAAGAGGGAGCCGAAGAGGATACCGGCGAGGATTACTGTTGTCCCAAGATCGCCGCGGATCATGACGAGCATGACGGCAGTGCCGCCGATGCCAAAAACGGGCACGAGGACGTGGCGCCAGTCGTCGAGGTGATCTTTCTTCTGTGCCAGAAGCATGCCCAGCCAAATGACGAGGGCGACTTTGATGGCTTCAGATGGCTGGAATTGGAAACTGCCAATAGACAGCCAGTTGGTGTTTCCGGCCACGGTCACACCCAGCGGGGTGAAGACGAGCAACTGAACGAGGCAAGTAGCGATGAGCGTCGGCCAAGCGATACGCTGCCAGAACTTCAACGGCATCCGGCTGAGCACGAGCATCAATGGGACGCCGACCAGGGCGATGGCACCTTGATGAAGCACAACGCCGAAGAAACCCTCGTGAGCAACAAAGGAATCTACTGATGACGAAGACAGGACCATGATCAAGCCCAAGATGACCAAGAACAGCGTGGTTCCCAGGAGCAGAAAATAGTTCGGGGATTCCGAGCGGATCAAACGACCCACGCTAATGCGAGTCGACTGTGACGGTCTATTTGACGGAACCCTGTGGTTGGTCTTTGAACGTGGCGCACCGGTCGGGTTGCGCGAACTCATCACGAACCGAGCCCCTTCTCAGGGGACGCCGCGGAGCCGGAATTTAGTGTGGATTGACCACAATTGCTCGGTACTTCACATACGGTCATATGCGGGGAGTGTCCTGCCGGGTGTGGGATCAGATCAGAGTGCGCGGCAATGGGCTGGGGCGCCACCACGACACTACTGAGGGAATCCCGAACCGCTCGTTCATCCCACTCGTGTCGCGTCGGGTCGCATGTCTCTCCCAGATTGTGCCTGCTCGGAAATCTCTGCTGGAAAAGCCTCGTCGACATTGAGCGCTATCAACAAGGAGCCGAGGAGGTGCGCACGCTGCCTGTATCCCCGGCTTGGACAAGACATCGCGGCGTTGGCGGTCGTGTTCTTTTCGATTCTTTGACGCGCCACCAATGCGCTGCAGAGCGGAATGACAGGCTACTCGCAGCGGGCGAAAGTCTTTCGTGGTGTTGCCGCTCGCGATTGCCCACGCGCGGCGATTCCCATCCTTTGGAGTAGGGATTCTCCCCTGGAAACGTTTCGTTTCCACACTGGGTGCCACCTGAGTCGATGTTGTTGAAGAGAAACTCGTTTGCGTTGCCGGGCCCCGGCTCCGGCCTCGTAGAAACGGACGGGCGATTTTCGTTTGCTTCAGGTGTCGTCTGAGGATGCTTTCGTAGTCGGTGCGAGGTCGTGTCGGGCACCGCGTGGTAGCTGGTTCCATCTGGTCGGCTGTTGTGGCTTTCGCCCAGCCACGTCCCGGGCAGAACGCGCCCGTCCTTCGTACGGGGGTCCACGATCAGGGCGGGTAGTTGGCCGTACTGGTTAATGTCGACACGAACTCGCGTTTGTGTCCCGTCGGGCAGATGCAGGCTGACGGTCATTGATGGAATTTGTGAACTCCCGTGTTGGACACGCCGTCAAACAACGCTAACCCTGGTCCGGCGACGAGCGTCATCCCCCGTTTGGTGGGCTTGGCGGGCTTCCTGTGAGATTGCGCTGGTCGAGGAGCACTTTCACAGGAATCTCCGGTCGCTGCTGGCATACAGTTCGGTCGAAACGACTGTTCGTGAATGTTTCGGTGGGTTCGGCCGGGCGGAAGAGGGTTACCGTGACGCACGCTGGGCCCTTGCGTGGGCGTGACCGGAATGCCGGTCAGCCGATCCGGCATGGACGGTTGGCGCCTCGGGGGCCGTGGCGGACGGTCGCGAAGACCTTGGGGATCACCCTTGGTGTGCTTCTGGTTAGTGGGAGCTCCCTTGCGGCGATTGCCGCGTGGGATGTTGCCAGCAGCGTCAAGCCCGGTGTTCATTTGGCCCACCTTGATCAGACGCCCGGCGACACGGCGGCTCCTGCCCCTGCCGCGGACGTGACCGCGATCGCCGGCGGGGTAAACCTGCTATTGACGGGCACGGACACCCGGACCGGCCAGGGCGGGGCCTATGGGACGGCTGCAGAGCTCGCGGGTAGTTCTGGCGCGGGTAACAACGACGTGACCATGCTGCTGCACATTGCGCAGAATCATCAGAGCGTCAGTGTGATTAGTTTCCCCCGGGACCTGATGCTTGCCGTCCCCGCGTGTCCTCAGGCCGATGGTGGGACCGCGTCGGCGTCCAGCCGGGTGATGCTGAATACGACCCTATCTCGTGGTGGCCTGTCGTGCGTTGTGTTGACGATCGAGAAGCTCACCGGCGTCCAGATTCCCTACGCCGCGGAGATTAGCTTCGACGGGGTGACTGCCATGTCGAACGCTGTCGGCGGGGTCACCGTCTGCCTGGCCTCGGCGGTCACCGATCTGTACACGACGCCTCCGTTGCATTTGGCGGCGGGCCAGCAAACCCTCGTCGGCGACGACGCGCTCTCGTTCCTGCGCAGTAGGCACGGTGTCGGTGATGGCAGTGACCTGGGGCGGATTAGTAACCAGCAGCTCTTCATGGCCGCTCTGGTCCGGAAGGTCCAAAGTGGCGGCGTCCTGGGAAACCCGATCGCGTTGTTCTCCCTGGCCAAAGCGGCAACGGGCAACATGGTTCTCTCGGATACGCTGACGAATCCGACGACCTTGGTCCAGATCGCTCTCGCGATCAAGGACACAGGGCTGGCGAACATGGTCTTCGTGCAGTACCCCACCATCACTGACCCGGCCGAGCCAGGACGGGTGATCGCCCAGTCCAGTGCCGCCACAGTCTTGAACACGGCTTTGGTCGCGGATAAACCATTGCAGCTCTCTGGGGCCCCAGGCCGGGCGGCCGTGCTCCCGAGTAGCGCCCCGGTGGCCCCTGTTCCCACGCCAGCCGCGACCGCAAAACCTGGTTCCACATCCACACCGGTTCCAACGCCGACGGCGAACCCCGTGGCCGCGCCCGCTGGGGCCAATGCCGTGCTCCCGTCCAGCGTGACCGGTCAGACCGCTGATCAGCAAACCTGTACGAAGGGCAACTAGATCCACCGCCAAGAGAACCGTACAACTCCCATCTCGAACCGCACCGATTGGCCCGTCACTCCTGGTGAACCGTGCGTCGGTAGCGACGTGCTTGCGGCGCTCCGGAGATGACTGATCGACTGCCGGGTCGCCCGATTCCTGCCCAACGTTCCTGAGGTTCAGGGGCATTGTGCAAAACTGGCCGCCGAACAAACGAGAGGGGCATCAGGTGAACGACTCACACTTCAACGCGGACGGGAACGAGTCGCGTGGCCTGAGATTGCCACGGGGGGATTGGACGAACACTCCGGGCCGGAAGTCCGGGTTTTGGATAACGCTTGCCAGCATCTTGTTCGCAGTTGTGTTCCCGTTTGCCGCTTCATCGCCACGGTAGTGGGGCTCGGGCTCTCCGTCCGGGCATACGGTTTGATCCCGGTCGGTGCGCCCGGTCGCGGTTTGACAGTGGCAACGATAGTGCTAGCGATAGCAACGATTCTCGCGGTGGCGATGAGGGAACAGGGTTCAACACCATTCCTCACCTAGTCGCACGGAAACCTGCGCGAGTACAGCAAACGGTGCGTCGGCGCTTCGAAGAGTCGTTTCACCCGTGACGGCGTCGACGTGATTGGGGATCGCTTACACTCTCGACTGTGACTGAAACGTCGACGCCTATTGTGAGGCACGAGCACCGCTGGCCGGTCCTGGCCGCAATCATCCTGAGTCTGCTTCTGTATCTGCTCATCCCCGAGAAGGTGCAGATTCTGCCCCGATGGGTCATCCCATTGTTGGGTTTGCTTCTGCTGATCCCGCTGACGATCCTCAACCCACGCCGACTATCGCGAGAGACCACATGGTCCCGGTGGCTATCCATTGGGCTCGCGTCATTGCTGACCCTGGCCAATCAAGTCACCGTTGTCTTCACGGTCCGACAGCTTCTCTATGGGGGAGTGAACGGTCCGGATGTCCTCCTCACCGCGCTGCAGGTTTGGGTTACGAACGTGATTGCATTCTCGTTGGTGTATTGGGAGCTGGACCGGTCAGGTCCAGTTGCGCGTCGCGACGCAGCCCAGTGGGCGACGGCGACTGTGGACTTCCGTTTCCCACAACATGACGGGGCGCCAGGGGGCGAGAACTGGCGGCCAAGCTACTTGGACTACGCCTACATCTCGCTGACGAACATGATGGCGTTCGGGACTGCCCCGAGTTCAGTTGACTCGTTGGGTTAGTGGTTTCATGCGGCGTTGAGGGACATGTTTATTGTCTCAAATTCGATCGGTGTGAGTTTACCGAGGCGGCGTTGCCGGCGCTTGCGGTGGTACGTCCGATCGATCCACACCACGATCGCCAGGCGTAGTTCCTCCCGGGTCGACCATCGTTGCCGGTCGAGGACGTTCTTCTGAAGGAGGGCGAAGAACGACTCCATCGCGGCGTTGTCGCCGCACGCGCCCACGCGGCCCATCGACCCGGTGATGCCGTTGTTCTTCAACACCCGCACGAACGCGTTAGAGCGAAATTGCGAGCCTCTGTCTGAGTGCAGAATCGTGCCGGCGATGTCGCGTTGGCCGATCGCGTTGCGGGCCGCCGCGACCGCGAGGGATGCTTTCATCCGGGAGTCGATTGAGTAGCCCACGATCTTGTTCGACCACACGTCCTTGATCGCGCAGAGGTAGATTTTGCCTTCATCGGTGCGATGTTCGGTGATGTCGGTCAACCACAGCTCGTTCGGGCCTGTCGCGGTGAAGTTCCGCTAGACGTGGTCGTCGTGCACAGGCGGGCCGGCCTTGCCCCTCAGACCGCGTTTCTTCGCAAACACGGACCAGAGTCGCTGCTGGGAGCACAACCGCCAGACCCGGTTCTCGCCCGCCTTCAGACCAGCGATCTTGAGTTCGTCGGAGATGAACCGGTAGCCGAACGCGGGGTCCTCCTGGTGGGCGTCCCACGCCGCGTTGGTCAGGTGCGCATCATCCCAATCACGTTGCGTGACCGGGTTTCGGAGCCACTGGTAGAAGGCTTGTTTAGAGAATTTCAACACCCGGCAGGTCACCATGACGGGAACCCCGTCGACGGCCAGTTCGCGGACCAGCGGGTACATCATTTTGGGTTGACGTCCCGGGAGAGGTAGGCGACCGCGCGGCGCATCACCTCGGCCTCTTGCTCCAGCAGCCGGATCCGTTTCCGCGCCTCACGCAACTCGGCCGACTCCTTCTCCGTGACGCCGGGCTTCACCCCCTCTTCGACGTCGGCCTTCTTCAGCCAGTTCGCCAAGCAGGACTCGGAGATACCGAAGTCCTTCGCGATCTGGTTCAGCGGGGCTTCGTGCTTGCGAGCGACCGCGACGACATCGCGCCGGAACTCGGGTGGATAGGGCTTGGGCATGGTGACATCCTTGCAGCGGAGATGAATCTTCACAGGTCAGGAGTCAACCAAACCGGGGGCAGTCCCGAAAGCATCTCCGATTTTGAGCCACCCAATTTTGTTGGCCGGGATGTGCAACGGAAATGTCGTGAGTCCCGTCCTCACTGCGGTCACGGATGAGGTCGTGCGGCGAGGGTTCCGCGTCGTCCGTGGAGGGTGTTTGGTGGGTCCGGTCCTTGCCCCGTCTGGGCTCGGCGACGTGTGAGGGGTGGGGCGGCTATGTGGTACCCGAGGAGCCCAAGAGCAAGCCGATTGCGAACGTGGACAGCAGTGCCAGCGCGCCGCCTAGGACCATCCTGAACGTGGCCCGTCCTCGTGAGCTGCCTCCCAGATGACCTGCAAGTGCCCCTGAAATGGCGAGAACGAGGAGCACGGCCAGGAATGTGACCGGCACCCTCCATGCGTCAGGTGGGAGCAAGATCGCTGCCAGGGGAATGATCCCACCACAAATGAACGAGACAGCCGACGCCAATGCGGCGTTCCACGGGCTTGCAACATCGTTCTCGTCGATGTTTAGCTCAATCGCGAGATGCGCCGCCAAGGCATCATGTTCGGTCAACTCTCCCGCCACTTGTCGCGCAGTTTCAGGGGACAAGCCCCGCGCTTGGTGCATGCCTGCGAGTTCTTCCAGTTCTTGCTCCGGCGTTTCAGCGAGTTCGCGTTTCTCCGTCGCAATCAACGCCCGTTCACTGTCACGCTGGCTGCTCACAGACACATATTCGCCCAAAGCCATTGAAACCGCGCCGCCCATGAGCGCCGCAACTCCAGCAGTCAGAATAGGTCCCACCACGTGGGTTGCACCAGCTACCCCAACCACAATCGCCGCCACTGACACGATACCGTCATTGGCCCCCAGCACTCCCGCGCGCAACCAGTTCAGCCGGGTCGACAGGCCCCCACCCCGATGAGGCTCATCAGAATGCGACTCTAGAGGCTCCCGCTTGCCCGGATCCGACATAAGCCGAGTAAACCACATCTCACTTCGCGGAACGCATCGTCGCGCTCCAGGCTTTGGCCACGGTTGTCTTGGCCGCAATCATCGGGGCCGTCAGTCGATTGCATCTCCTCCGCGGTCCCGCTGACCGGACAGCGACACTGCCGCAGCGCGTCTGCATTCCGAAATGCACACCGACGAAGGTGGCCGGACTCACCGGCAAGGTACTGTAACCATGGCATGCCTTGGCCACCTCGGCGCTGCTCGGATTTAATCGCTGACGTGAGGAACGCTATGACGGTCGAGGAATTGCCTGAAAGTGTCCCGCCGGGCGCGGACATTGCCTCGGAACGGACCGGTCAGGGAAACGGAAAGAGAAACCCGGTTTCGCGTTTTTTCGGTCTCCTTGGTCCGGGTTTGGTTACGGGTGCCGCCGATGATGACCCGTCAGGGATCGCGACGTATTCTCAGGCCGGCGCCACGTATGGCAACAGCATGTTGTGGACGGTCCCTTTGACGCTTCCGTTGATGATGGCTGTGCAGGAGATCTGTGACCGGATGGCCCTAGCCACCGGGCAGAGCCTTGGCGCGCTGATCCGTCGACGCTTTAGCCGCGGATTCCGGGTTGCGATCGGGATTCTTTTGGCCTTGCTGATCATTGCGAATTGTCTGAACCTGGCCGCGGACCTGAACGCGATCGGTCAAGGCATGAACTTGCTGCACGCGGGACCCGCGTTTGTGTGGTCCGCGATCGCCGGTATCGCCATTGTTGTGGCAGTGACGGCGGGGTCCTTCGCGATGATCGGCCGGATCTTCAAATGGTTGTGCATGGTTCTTCTGGTCTACGTCGGTGTTCTCTTCGTTTCCAACGTAGATTGGGCCGACGTTGCCCGTGGCCTCATCGGCGGGCAGGTCCAGTTCTCCCCGGCGTACTTCGGTTTGATCGTCGGGGTCCTGGGTACCACCATCTCCCCGTACATGTTCTTCTGGCAGTCCGCGCAACGCATCGAGGAACTCCGCGCCGAAAAACGTGGCGGCGATCACGCGCCGGCCCTGGACGAGAGGCCAAGGCCGGAAGCGGTCCGACGGCTACGCAATGGACGAGTGGACGTGTTCACCGGGATGGCGTTTAGTGTGCTGATCATGTTCGCCATCATTGCCTCCTCCGCAGCCACCCTCGGCGCACACAACACCCCCGTCACCAGCGCTGCCGAGGCAGCCCAAGCACTCGAACCAATTGCCGGCAACTACGCCGGTATCCTCTTCGCTCTGGGTTTCATCGGCTCTGGGGTGCTCGCGGTGCCCGTGCTCGCCGCATCCGGCGCTGCGGGTATGGCAGGGCTTTTGAACAAGAACTGGGGTCTTGACCGGTCCCCCCGGAGAGCACCCCTGTTCTACGCCCTCCTCGGCGTTGGTATCATCGCCGGCACCATCCTCGCTATCGTCTCCACAGACCCGATCGGACTTCTCGTGCTCTCCGCGATCGTGAACGGCATCGCCGCCGGCCCGTTCCTGATCGTGATGATGCTCATCTCCCGCGACAGAACCATCATGGGTAAATACCGAAACGGCAAGCTCGCCGCAACCATGGGCTGGACCGCCACCGCAATCATGTGCGTCGCGGGCGCATACGGCATCTGGTACACCCTCAACGGAAACTAACCAGCCGAAGCGACAGCTGAAGCTTGGACCCAATGGCTTTGGTAGCAGGAACCGGCCTGCACACCCTCCTCGACGAGCGGGCGGATACGTTGATGCGCACGCGGGCATAAAGCGGTGGCACTTCACGCCGGAATGGTCACAGACGCAGATCCCATCCGAAACGGAACCCTCGTCTGGCCGCCGTTCCTTCGCGCCTGACGGGACTCGGGGCGTCATCGGCGGCGAAGTACCCAATGACCGGTCCGGTAGCTGGGGGCAGCAATCATGCCGGGCCCGACAGGCCACTACCGATCCAGTTCACACTGATTGGGCCTACAAAGAAAGTAACGGGGGCGCCGTTCACCGCTCCGCGTGCGGCGGGTTAGTGGTGCGTGGGAGTCTGGTTTCATCGCATCCATTCAGGTTGAGGAGACGACGAGATAGGTCCCGTCCCGCTGAGTAGCGGGGTTTCTCAACACTGTGTGGGCAGCTGTTCTGGTCTCGCCCATGGCGAGTTCAGGGAGGATTACCGCCTCGTCGAGGACCTCAATGGGGTTGTTCATGGTGGCCAGCTCGAGCATCGAAGCTTCGGAGAAGTAGCGGCGTTCGCCGGCCTCTCACCCGTGCTGTGCTGGGTAATCTACGCGACCCGACTAGCGACGAGCCCGAGACCGTTTTGGGGCGTAGGGTATGCGGGTGGATAGTCGTAGCGCATCCGTTGTTGCATTTCGGACGTGGATGCTGAAGGGTCTGGTCGACCGACGGGCTGGTCATTTAGGCCCGTTGGCCGTTGATGTCGAACGGACTCACCCGTGGTGGAGAGTGATGTGCCTGACGGGTGTTGACTACTTCTCAACGCTCGGTTACCAGCCTGCGATCGCGGCGCTTGCCGCTGGACTGCTTTCGCCGATCGCGACGATTGTGCTCGTCGTTCTGACTCTTGCGGGAGCGCTGCCGGTCTACCGGAGGGTGGCGCGGGAGAGTTTCGCGGGGTCTGGGTCGATTCATATGCTCGAACGGCTCCTGCCTTGGTGGGCGGGCAAGCTTTTCGTGTTGGTCCTGTTGGGCTTTGCTGCCACTGACTTCATGATCACCATCACTCTGTCGGCCGCGGACACGTCGGCTCACGCGGTGGAAAACCCATTCGCACCGGCCTGGCTGCACGGTCAGGAAGTCCCGCTGACGCTGTTGCTGGTGGCCCTTCTGGGCGGCGTTTTCCTCCGCGGATTCAAAGACGCGATCGGGATCGCGGTGGCCCTGGTGGTGGTGTACCTCGCGTTGAATTTGGTCGTGGTCGTGGTCGCGGTCGTTCAGGTCGCTGGACATGCGGCCGTGATCACCGACTGGTGGGCTGCTCTGTCCGCCCAGCACGGAAATCCATTCGTCATGGTCGGGATCGCGTTGCTTGTCTTTCCGAAGCTGGCCTTGGGGATGTCCGGATTCGAAACCGGTGTTGCCGTGATGCCGCAGATCACGGGTGACCGCAACGACACACCAGAAAACCCGGTCGGGAGAATTCGCGGCACCAAACGGCTCCTGACCACGGCTGCGGTCATCATGAGCGGCTTTCTGATTGCGTCGAGCCTGGTCACGACGTTGCTGATCCCGCAGCAGGCCTTCCAGCCGGGCGGCGCAGCGAACGGGCGCGCCCTCGCGTATCTGGCCCACGAGTACCTAGGGCCCGTGTTCGGGTCCGCCTACGACGTCAGCACGATCTGCATCTTGTGGTTCGCGGGCGCGTCGGCCATGGCGGGCCTGCTGAACCTGGTTCCCCGGTACCTGCCGCGGTATGGGATGGCCCCGCAGTGGGCGGCCGCGGTCAGGCCGCTCGTGCTGGTTTTCACCGGGATCGCGTTTCTGATCACGTGGGTGTTTCAGGCCAGCGTCGATGCGCAGGGCGGCGCCTATGCGACTGGGGTCCTGGTTTTGATGACGTCCGCGTCGGTCGCGGTGACTCTCTCGGCCCGGCGGAAACAGCAACGGTGGGCCACAATCGGATTCGGCGTGATCTCGACGGTTCTCGTCTACACCACCGTCGTGAACGTGATCGAACGGCCCGACGGCGTCCGAATCGCCGGGCTTTTCATACTGGGCATCATGATCACGTCGTTGCTCTCGAGACTGCGCCGCTCGTTCGAACTCCGGGCCACGTCGGTCGTCCTTGACTCGCCGGCCACGGATTTCGTTATGGCCGACGCAGATGACTACGACGTCATCCGGATTATCTCTCACGAACCCGACGAGGACACCGAGGTCGAGTATCGCAATAAGAGCCGTGACGAGCGCCGTTACGGACACATTCCGCCGGGCTCACCGATCATCTTCCTCGAGGTGTATCCCTCGGACTCGTCCGACTTCGAAGAGGACCTCCGAGTCCGGGGGATCGCCAAACACGGCTACCGGATACTCCAAGTCACTAGCGGCAACGTGCCCAATACGATCGCTGCCGTGCTGCTGGAGATCCGAGACCAGACCGGGTTGATTCCCGAGATCTATTTCGAATGGACTCAAGGTAACCCGATCTCGAACATGTTCAAGTTCCTCTTCACCGGAATGGGCGAGATCGCCCCGGTGACCCGGGAAGTACTCCGCGAAGCTGAACCCAACGCCAAACGGCGCCCCTACGTGCACGTCAGCTAAGCCGGCCTACTTCGCGACCGGGTGAGCTGGGAGTCACTGTGAAGGATCAGGGCTCCAGCGTGCTTGGGGAATGCCGACGTCGGTTCCCGTCAATGGATGGGGGTGAAGCGCCGGGGTCGTCCGGATGCTCCGACTGGGAATCACGAGCAGGTCGCCGATCTCCAAATCGGCGGGCAACTCGACGGCAAGCACATCGTCACTTGGGTGAGCAGCAGGCCGGGGTGAGTGCCGTTCGATCAGAACGAGGACGTGCTTGGCTCCGGAAGGCCGGTTGAGCACTCGCGCCTCTGACCAGATGAGGCGCAGATTGTCCAACCGCGCATCCGTCTCGACGGCCAGAATCTTGCGTCCGAGATGCTCGAGAGCCGTGATCCGCACCACCAGCACCGCCGTCCACCTACACGTCGACGCGCGACCTGCCGTCGCAGGGATCACGGCAGGAGCACTATGCACCGACGGGGTTCCCCACGCCTCAACGAGCAACGACAGCGGTAGCCCTGAAACATAGACTTCGCCGTCCGACACGGTGGTGCCAGCGGGCCAAAAATCAGGGTTGAACCGAGCCACTCCATACCCAGCGAAGAGAACCCGGCCGACACTCATCGCCACCTCACGACCGGACGCCAGGAAACCAGAATCGGCCAGGGGAGAAATACTGCGCGCACGGGCATACCAATGTGTCTACGCGCTCATCTGCTCATTATTGAAAGCACCTACGCAATACATACACCGAGGACGCCAATCCAAACGAAATCCTTACACCATGCGGCCCTGAACTGCTGCGGTGTTCTCGGTTCCGCGCAGCAATACATCGACGCGATCCGGGACGAGACCACGGGGACATGGATCTCCGCCGCCGAAGTCGCTGAAATCCCGTTCACGGCTTTCAGCTCGAGGAGGCTCAGTGAACGCATCGACGGGCGCCTGGTCGTTCGGCGGATCCCGGAGCTGAATCCGTTCGAGGGCACCGGGCAGCCCACGCTCTTTAACACGCACCGGTTCCACGCGTTCTTCACGACCAGCGCCCTGGACACTGTCACGGCTGACAAAACCCACCGGCAGCACGCGATCATCAAGCAGATCAACGCCGACCTCAAAGACAGTGCGCTCGCGCACCTGCCGTCGGGAATCTTCACCGCGAACGCCGCCTGGCTCGTGCTGGCCACGATCGCGTTCAACCTGTCCCGGGCCGTCGGCACCCTCACCGGCACTGACCTTGGCAAAGCGAGAAGCGGCACCATCCGCCGCAAACTCATCCAGGTCCCGGCCCAGATCTCGACCTCGGCCCGGAAACTCGTCCTGCACCTCCCGGCCAGCTGGCCCTGGGAGCACGGCTGGCAAGCCGTATTCACGGCGGCTTGCGGCCCGCCGCGAACAGCGACCATCTGACCACCCAGCCCCACGGCGCAACCGAACCAGGAACACCACCGGCAGCAAGGCCGGCCGCACCGCCATGCCCACCACCAGAAACCTCACATCACGGCTGAACGACCCCACTCACCCAAGCCGACCGGTGGATCGAGGCTTAGTTAAAGACCATTCCGCCGTCGACGAGGATCGACTGTCCGGTGATGTAGTTGGAGTCGGGACCGGACAGGAAGGAGACGACGCCGGCGACCTCGGAGGCTTCGGAGAGGCGGGCGAGAGTGATGCCGTTGGTGAACTGGTCCCAGCCCCACTCTTCGGGCTTGCCCGCGTCGGTTGCTACTTTTTTCGCCAGTTCCTCCATGAGGGGCGTCTTGACGATGCCGGGGGCGTAGGTGTTGACCGTGATGCCGAACTGGGCAAGGTCCCTGGCCGCTGTCTGGGACAAACCACGAATGGCGAACTTCGTGGCCGAGTACAACGCAATGCCGGGGTTCCCGACGTGGCCGGCCTGGGAGGCGGCACTAATGATTTTTCCCCCGTGGCCGAGCTCTTTGAACGCCTTCGTGGCTGCCTGAATGCCCCACACCACACCGTTGAAGTTGATGGAGAAAATCTTCGCGATGCTCTCGGGGGTGATCTCCTCGATCGGTGATGTCGGGGCGATGCCGGCGTTATTGACGATTACGTCGAAGCCTCCGAGTTCAGTGACGGCCTGCTCGACCGCGGCGAACACGCTGTCTCGGTCGGAAACATTGACGTGCAGGGCGATTGCGCCGCCGTCCTTGCCGCCAAGAGATTGGGCGACTGCGGTTGCGGTCTCGAGGTTCAAGTCGGCGATAGCTACCCGGAAGCCGTCGGCGTGGAGCCGCTCAGCAACTGCCTGCCCAATTCCCTGTCCGCCACCGGTGACGAGTGCTACTTTTCCGTTTTCTGTGCGTGCCATGGTTGTGACTCCGATTTCAATTGTCTAAAACCTGTCGGCGAGTCGATGACGTCACGTCAAAGCAGGACAGGTTTTTTACTGATCCGAGACGCACGTCGCTAGTAGCGCAGCGCGCACCGGAAATTCCCGGCGCCAGAGACCTATCCGCGCGAAGTTGCAGTCGTTGCGATGATGTTCGACAGTGCAAAGTCGGGTGCTGTGTGCCACTCACCGCTGGGGCTCACGGCGGCATCGGCGCCAGTCACGGCGGATGCGCCGCTGGCGTGGACCGTGACGCCCTGCACATCTGTAACGAGGACGACGGTGGTCGTGGCAACGGTGAAACCCATGGGGGTGAACCTTTCTGGGTAAATCTGAAACGTCCCGGTCTTGATGCCGCAGTTCTCTTAGGACTCCACCAGAATTGACGGGACACTTCTCATTCTATTCCAGCTGCCGGCGGCGGCGGAATCAGCGGTCAACTGATTTCCGTAATCGTTTTTTCGCTGCACTTTCGGTGAGGATAGTGAGGAAGTCCCGCACTGGCCGGCCGGAGAGAGCAGCGAACTCGGCTCGAGCAACGTTTTCAATTTCAGCCCGGGGAACGTCCGGGAATTTCTTCACCAGTCGCTCCACGACCTGGCGAACAGCTTCCTCATCATTTTATTCACGCCCCAGCAAGTCCACGACGGCTCCTGGAAGCAGGCCCACCGCATCCGCGACATGGCACTGCAGACCTACCACCAGAACCACCCGGAACGATTCCACTCGCGGCCGACTGCACCCGCACCAGCCGGCACCGTTGGAATCAACATCCCCAAGGAAACTGTCAAAAGCTAGCCCACGTGACTCCACACAGCTTGACATCGAGCGCGGAGCTGAAGTACTGGTCGTGCACGCGGACTCCTTCGTCGCGACGGCGGTTCTTGCAGCTCAAGCCGCCACAATCAAGGACAAGGCACTACCACCGGAATCGAAGACATGGCGTGCCACCGCGCAGGACAAGGCGGCAGGGATCGCCATTGCCCGAAAGACCGTGATTTCGTTGACACTCGAATGGCCCGGCGCCTCAGTCCCGTCCCTGGTCGGTCTGACGAACGCGCAGGCGGAGTCGGCGTTGAAGGAAATTGGCTTTAGCCCAAAGCTCGAGATCGCGAACCCGTCCGACTGGCCGGTCTACAAACAAGACCCCGCATCTGGGAGCGCGCTGCTTTGGGGATCAACAGTCACATACGCCGTGCAACGGCCGACATCCGGCACCATCGAGTTCCGTGTTACAGGGAATGGATCCGCAGCAACGGTCACCTGGATTCCACCGAGGACATTCTCGGTGCAACAAGCGACGGATGCATCACTTCCAGGGAGCCAAACCTTTGACAACTATTCGACCACGAGCTCAAGCTAGCGTGGCAACTTCAGTGCACAAATGCATGACGGAGACTCAATCCCGTGCCAAATGATCGTGGACGGGCAGGTCGTCATGAATCGCACTTCCACCGGCAGATACGCGGTCGTCTCCTGCGGGTGAGGAGGAGAGTCTTCGTCCAGCGCTGAGAAAATGGGCTGCTTCGCGTTCATGGCAGTGAACGTACCCGCCCCGCCGGCGGAGGTGTCGTCGCGTTCCGCCCAAACGATCGGTCTTCTAGGGGCCGTCCTGCAATGGCTGCGTTGTTGTTGCGTGACCGCCACCAAATAATCACGCGCGCCAAGTTTGGCCGGGACAACAAACCGTCACAGGTTGCTCACTTGAGCGGCTAATGGGCTGGACGTTGCCAGTCGCGGTGTGGGGCCCTTGGCGACGGCCTGAGAGACATTGGGAATTTATGCGTGCACGTTTATTCAACGTTTATTGCGTCGAGACCAGCCGAGGTGGGCCGAGGCGTTGCGATAAACTAGCTACCAAACATCGCAAGGAACTCTTGATCAGATCGAGATCAGTCAAGGTGAGTCTAGGCCGCGGAAGAAGACTCGCCTGGCCAGGAAGGGCCCGTCGCAATCCGTCGGTCCCGGGTTCAAGTCCCGGCCGCCCTACTAAAAAGTGTTTCTTGACCAGGAATTTTAGTTAGGTCGTTTCTCACGAGACTCGAGTAAATAGTCAAGAGGACTCGACTCGCGTTGCGCGGGTGGAGCAGAACAACAGCCTGACCAGCAGTTCTATTTTCTTGTTTGGCGGCGACTCGCCCGGTACTGCGAACGGTCATGGGTTCAAGTGACGCGTGGTCTCGAGAATGCGCGCTGATCTAAACGTTTCTTTAGCTCTGGCTTGTGGCGCTTGATGCCGGTCACTTTTATTCACCACGTATTCGCTCGGAACGCGTCGTCGGCTCGTGAAATTCGTCTGCCCGATGAGGAGATTTGCCGTAGTCGTTGAGTCGGCGCGTGTCGCGTGGCGTGGGTCTAAAGTGGGATGGATTTTGCCGCGACGACACTGTTGAGACTGCGGCTCGTGATCGTGATCGTGATCGTGATTTGGATGGAACGGACCTACCGCCGGAGTTGTCGGCATCGCGGACTCTGAAGGCTCACCCCGATCGAGCTTGAGATGGTTGAAGCTGCCGTTCGCGCGGCGCAGAGACTACAAACCACGCCAGTCAACTAAACCGACATCAGTCCCAATCGGCGGCTCCGACGCCTACTGTAAGCCCTTCGGCCCTAGCGACGGCGCCAGGGGGTTAGCCCGCCACCCGTGACGACGCCCACGCCGACAGGGCAGAGCTGCCGGCCACCGTGACCGGGCCAGCCGCAGCCGAGCAAACCTGCAGCAAGAGCAACGAGCGCCGAACATCATCGCCGAGCGAGTAGTAGATCGAGTCAGCATTCCGGTGGCGTTGCGTGCAAACCGAATTTGACGCCCATTTGTTTGACACCCATTTGAGGGGGGTCTTGGGCGCATTCACCCGACGTTCACGACGTGTTTACCTCATTAGGGGACCCCTGTTCGGGGCACTGCGTTGCGGTTAGTTAGCCTGCTCGGACAGCGCTCTTTGGTGCTGTGGAACAGAAGGATTTGAACTATGACTTTTGATCTTGTTCACATCAGACGAGGTTCTCTCCTGGCCCTCGGGGCGATTGTGTCGGTCGGAGTTCTGGCTGCCTCGTCGCTGCCCGCGTCCGCCGACGGGCACCGAGACCCGAAGCGGGCGGCGGGCTACACCGTCACGGCATTCGCCGCCGTCGGCACAGAATCCAAGCCGGATGACGTCACGCGTCTTGGTGCCCACATTTACGTGGCATTCCAGAACGGTGTCGGCCCGCTCGGGGAAACATCACCGACGGGCGCCTCGTCGAGCACCGTGCAGGAATACGGCCTGGATGGTCACCCTGGCCGCGCCTGGCAGGTCACGGGAAAGGTTGACGGTCTCACGGCTGACGATGAGGGTCACCGGTTGCTCCTGACGGCGAATGAAGACGGGAACTCCCGCTTCTCCACCCTCACTCCCGATGCGTCGCAGCCGCTGCAGACATACACGTACTCCGGTCTCACTCATGGTGGCGGTACCGACGCCATCTCCGTCTTCCACGACCGCATCGTCGTGACCGCATCCGCCCCGACGGATGCCGCCGGCCCAGCCCTCTACACGGTGCACCTGAACGGCTCAACGGCCACTCTCACACCAGAATTCACGGACAATGCCACGGCCGCCGCGCTGAACGGCCCTCTGTCCGGTCAACGGACGGCCCTGGGCCTGACGGATCCGGACTCAAACACCGTGGTCCCGCGCTCAGCTCCGCGTTTCCGCGGCGATCTCATGCTCACGGCACAGGGCGACCGGCAACTCATCTTCACGGACAGCGTGACTGCCGGCGATCAGAACCTCCAGGTGCTCTCCGTGTCGGAGCCCCTGGATGACACCGCATTCATCGAGCGTTCGTCTCAAACGCTGTGGATCACCGACCCCACTGCGAACACCATCGATGCCGTCACTGGACCGTTCCAGCCCGGACAGGCCATCTCCTCAGTCACACCCGACACCGGCCCCGCGTACCTGGCCACACTGAACCTGGCAGACGGAAAACTGAGCCCCATCCCCGCCCTCGCGGCCATCGCCCCCAAGGGCCTGCTGGTCACCTCGAACCGCGCCAATTCCACGGAAGACCGGTAGCACCCATGCGGCACGAACGCAGCTTGAAAGCCCCGCACGTCACGTCAGAAAGGTTCAACTCAATGAAGACCATGCACAAGAAAGCGGCTGCTGTGGCGGCGGTCGCCACCGCCATCCTCCTTGCCGGGTCGGCGGTAACCCCGGCGATGGCCGATGATGCCCGGAATAGCGGGCACGACAGCTCGGGCGATGCGGCTGAGGTCGGGCACGACGCGACCCACGGTGCAGCCAAGTCGATGAAGCATGTGCTGCTGCTCTCGGTCGATGGCCTGCACCAGAAAGACCTCGACTGGTACGTGCGGGCGCACCCGACGTCCGCGCTGGCCGAGCTGGTCAAGTCCGGCACGAGCTACACGAACGCCCAGACCCCCGTGCCCTCCGACTCCTTCCCGGGCCTGGTCGGTCAGCTCACCGGCGGCAATCCCGGTACGACGGGCATCTACTACGACGACACATTCAACCGGGCACTGTTGCCCGCTGGCACGACGAACTGCGCCGCGGCAACTCCGGGTGCTGAAGTTGCCTTCACCGAAGCTGCGGACACCAATCCGAACGCACTGGACGCCGGCGCTGGACTCGCGGGTCTGCCGGCCAGCATCCTGTCCATGACCGGCCACCCCGACACGCTCCTGAACCCAGCGGCGCTACCTGTGGATCCCGCCACCTGCAAGCCCGTCTACCCCCACCAGAACCTGAAAGTGAACACCGTTTTCGAAGTCGCCAAGAGCGCTGGCCTCCCGACCGCCTGGTCGGACAAACATCCCGCGTACGAAATCCTCAACGGCCCCTCCGGGAAGGGCGTCGACGACCTCTTCACTCCCGAAATCAACAGCCAGGCGACCGCCCCCTACAGCGCGGGGGACTGGACCAAAGACAACGCCGCGACCCAACAGTACGACGGCTACAAAGTGCAGGCGGTCCTGAACGAGATCGCCGGCAAAGACCACTCCGGTACCGCGGCGGCACCGGTTCCCGCGATTTTCGGAATGAATTTCCAGGCCGTGTCCACCGCCCAAAAGCTGCCCACATCCGACGGAATGACCGGCGGGTATCTCCTCGGCGGCACCGTGCCCGGTGCGCTGCTCCGCAAGGCCTTGGACGGGGTGAACTCCTCCATTGCACAGTTCCAGTCAGCCTTGGACCGGGACGGCCTCAAGAAATCGACCACGATCATCCTCTCCGCCAAGCACGGCCAGTCCCCAACCGATCCAGCCGCGCTCACCCGCGTGCCAGACGCTGCCATCATCGACGGATTGACTGCCGAGTGGAAGGCGGCGCACCCCGCCGGGGCCGATCTGGTCGCGTTCTCCACTGACGACGACATCATGCAGCTCTGGCTGTCCGACCGTTCAGCGGCCGCGGTTCTCTTCGCGAAGGACTACCTGTCCACGCACACCGCCGGAGGAAACACCCTCGCCGGCGCAGCCAAAACGGTGACTTCCTCCGGTTTGGATCGCATCTACGCGGGCGACAAAGTGGCGGGGTACTTCGGCACGACGAACAATGACCCGCGATACCCGGACATTCTCGGTATCGCCCAGACCGGTGTCGTCTTCACCGGCGGCACCTCGAAAATCGCCGAACATGGCGGAGCAAGCGCGGATGACCGCAACGTTCCACTTGTTGTCTCCGGATCAGGCGACCACGCACAAACCGTCACCTCCACGGTCGAAACGACACGGATCGCCCCCACCATCCTGACCCTGCTTGGCCTGGATCCCCACAACCTGCAGGCCGTCCAGATCGAAGGAACCAAAGCCCTGCCCCAGGACTAACCACCTTGCCCTGCGCCAGGCAGGGGCATCGAAACGGAAGGGCCAGCAGCACACCAGGCTGCTGGCCTTCCTAACGACGTGCGCCGCGGCTCAGGTCACAGTGTGAAACCATCGTCTCCGCCGCGGGGCTTACCGGAGCGGCGCGCTGATCTCCCGTGCCGCCTGTTCGCATTGCGACGGCAACAATTGAACTCGGCTATCTCCCTCCCGATGAGCGAGTTTGCATCTGGTGCGGAGTTCCTTGACGAGCGAGGATGGCTTGGATGATTGGCATTGCCGAGAAATTCGAGCGCAAGGCCTCGACTCGAGCACCCGCGCTCCAGGAAGTGCGCCTGAAACTGGTGGGTATCGATGTGTGGTCCACCGCAAAAATGTCGTTTGTCGTTGGCATTAGTTTGGGCCTTCTCAGCATTCCCACCACCCTGCTGTTCTGGATGATCCTGAATCAACTGGGCATCTTCGACCAACTTGACACTCTTGTAAGCGGCGTCACCACCTTCAGCGGAAATGGCACAGGCGGCACCAGATCTATGCTGTCCTTCGGAGTGGTGCTGAATTTTTCGATAATCGTCGCGCTCCTGAACGTGGTCCTTGCCATCGTCCTCGGACCGCTCGTCGCCCTCTTCTACAACGTGAGCGCCTCGATTCTTGGAGGTCTTTTCATCGGGCTTGCACGAAACTGAAACCGCGCTGATTCGATCCACTGGCGAAACTGGGGACCGCACACGGCGAGGAGTCAAATCACGATCGAACGGCGGAGCGCTCCAGGACGACAATTCCCGTGTGTGCGGGGTGTCCGAGTTTGTCGTGCGGCTCCACGTCAGCATTCCGACTGAGCAGAGGCGGCGGAGTCGGAGGAGATATTGACGAAGTGCCCTATCGCTTCATCGAGGTTTGAGAAGGCAGCATGCCCTACTGGATCAATGAATTCCATCACCTCATAGCGGCCATGGTCCTTAGCAATGAAGCCAACGAGGGAAAGAGCATTGCTTCGCGCGATGCGACGATCGATGACTCGCCACTCGCAGTGAGAGAGCGCTTGAACTTGGATGTCTTCGGAGGCTCGTGCCTCCAGACGGCCGGATATCATCAAGAAATTCCCTTCTCGTGTCTCCAAGTGACGCTAGTCAAGGAAGCTGTCAGCTGTCAGGACAGGTCCAGAGAGTCGACCATGAATGGAATCTGCTGTTCCCTGTTGGAGTGAGCGGGGATTCGGCCGGTCGAAATAGCATTGTGTCGGGATCAACCGCGATTCGTGCCGCTAGTTGTATTGAGGCGCGGCGGGGAGTCCGAAGAATTCCTCGAGCGTGCTGACACCGCTGGAATGCATTTCGGTGGCCAGCTCGATCCCCACATACCGGAAGTGCCACGGCTCATACGTGTATCCGGTCACCGGTACTTTGTCGGCGGGGTACCGGAGCAGGAATCCGAACCGCCATGCGTTTGCCGCGAGCCACGTGCCTTGAGGGGTGTCGCCAAAGCAGGCTGCGAGCGAACACTTGGCTGGCAGGGCACTGATGTCGATCGCGAGCCCCGTCTGATGTTCGCTCGTGCCCGGCCGTGCCGTGTCGGTGTCAGCGGCTGCTTGACCATTGGCGGTGATGTCCTGGTCGTAGACCCCGCGTTGGGTGGCATAGCTGCGGAACGCGCTCTGAGACTGCATCTTGAGACCGGTCTCGGCTGCGAACGCGGCGAACATGGCAACCACTGCATCAGCGGCCGGCTTCCGGAGTTGCGGTTCCCACACGTGCGGCACTCCCACGACGACGAGATCCGGAGGGGTGAAGTCGAGGGGATTGAACGGTCTCGCCTTATTGACGACGACCCAAATGCTCGTGGGATCGTCGACCGAATGCGCGGTCCGATTGAACGGCGGAGAAAGCGATGTCGAACCCGGGTCAGCCGTTGCAGTCTGAGAGAAATCAGCTGCCGCGCCGCTAGGGGCCACCGAACATGCGTTCAGTGTCATCACCACCGCCGACACCAATGCGATGCCCGCGGTTCCCACGGTCAGGCGCCGCAACGGCAACCATGCCCTGCGTGACGATGTTGACCGCATTCCAATGACCATATTCTGACCAGCTGTGTAGATGACGGTCCCGATGAGTGGGTCCGAGAAAGGAAGGCGAACGCCCCCTCTGATTCCGAGGAAGCCCGCGTGCCTAAACCCGCATGCAGGTGGGCCCGAACGAAAGGTACAGGGGCACCGGTGTGGGCAAGAACACGAGACAGCACAGGCTAGTTGCGGGAACTGAATGTGTGGGTTGCATGCGGGTCGTGGAAATGAGCGGCCCAACCACAAGCGGAGCGAGTGGCTCCTCGCTTAGTGCAGGGTTACCTGACCAGATCGAGGGTGAAGGGGTAATGATAGTGATGTCCGTTCCAGGCATGACCAAAGCCAATGACAGAAAGAGCCGCCCCGAGTGCCCACACGATGGTGCCGAGGAGTGAAAACACGCTGCTAGATCCGAAAGCGGCCGCTGCAGCGATGCTCATCCCATTGAACATGAGATATCCGGCCATCACCGTGATCCGAAAGTTGAGAGCCGACTTGGCGTCCTCAGCGACGAATCCGCCGTGCTCCATCACGAAGAACCAGATGAACAAGGCGGGAACCAGTCCAATGATCCCCCCAAAGTGAGCGAGCCCCGCCCATCGTCGGGCCCGTACCGACGGAAGTTGAATGGGCGAGGAGGCACTCCCGGACCGGCCCGACCGCAAGCTTGAAATCGGTGTTTTTGACATCCAGCCCTAGTGTTCCCGTTCTGTCGGGACAGGTCGGAATCTACTGTCCGTGCACTCGCGTCGAGCGGCGTCGCAGCAGGTCGACGGCGATGGGGACGATGGACACGATCACGATGAGGATGGAGATGATGTCGATGTTGTCGGCTACGAACGGTATTTGGCCGAGCCAGAAGCCGGCGAGGGTCAGGATGAGTGCCCAGGCCACCCCGCCGATCGCGTTCCACTTGAGGAACGTTCGGTAATGCATCGTCGACATTCCAACGACGGGCGGGATGTAGGTGCGTACGATGGGGACAAATCGCGCGAGGACGAGAGATCGTCCGCCGTACTTGGCGAGGAATGTATCGGCCTGGTCCAGATACCGGGTTTTGAGGATGCGGGCGTTCGGGGTGAACCGTCGCCGGCCGTATCTGCGTCCGATGAGGTACCCCACCCCGTCGCCCGCGATCGCAGCGATGGCGACGACGAGCACGAGCACCGGTACGGGAATGCCCAGCGGAAGGGCGAGGAGTGCCGCGGTGAAGACGAGGCTGTCCCCGGGCAGGAATGGGAAGAGCAGCCCGGTTTCGATGAAGATGATGCCCATGATTGCAACGATTACCCACGGCCCCGAGCCGGTGAGGATTGACGCCGGGTCAAGAATTCCGCCTGCCTGAAGGAGCGTCGATGTCGTCATCGTGTGTCCCATGATCAGTCGATCGCGAGTGCGCGAACGGGCGACACGTTGATGGCCGAACGGGCGGGCACTGCGGAGGAAACGACGGCGAGCAGGATGGCGCCTACCGCGATGGCACCGATGACCCAGAGGGGGATCGTGGGCCAGAAGAACCCGCCGATGTGGTGGTCTGACGCAATCGCGGCGAGGGCGCCGGCCCAACCGTAGACGACTCCGAGAACGAGGCCGGTGACTCCGCCGACCACGGTGAGCTGGATGCTTTCGGCCAGGATCATGAACCGCACTTGGCTTTTAGTGAAGCCGAGCGCGCGCAGGAGCCCGATCTCACGTCGGCGCTGCAGCACGCTCAGAGACAGGCTGTTGACCAGCCCGATCGCGGCTATTACCAGGGAAAATCCGATGAGGACGGCAAGGATCCCGGTGGTCAAGGTCAGAAATGCGGCGTCTCCTGCCGCTTCCGCCGGGTCCGCCGCGGCCGCGACTGGACCGGTCTGTGCCAGAAATGACTGGCCGGCGACAGTGAACATCGTCACGAGCGTGACGCCGATGACGAGCCCGACAGTCGACCGGGATGAACGTGCCGGGTATCGGAGGGCGTTGGCCGTCGCAAGAGTGCTGGGCGTCGACGCGCCAGTGAGGCGCCCTGCGGTCATCAGGAGGCGGGGGATGAAGTAGCCCGAGCCGAGAACGAAACCGAGGAAACTGAGCGCGCCCCCGGGGGCGGCAACGAGGAGGCCGAGGGGCGTGAGGAGCCCGATGACGACGCCGAGCAGGAGCAGTCCCAAGCCTCCCGCGAAGAGGACGATCACCAGGGTACGGCGCCACCGGGGCGTGTCTGCGAGGGATTCAGGTTTGGGTTCCTGGGTCGCGCCGGTGGCCTCGATCGGGGACACGGCGAGCAGGGCACGGGAACCGAACCAGGCGGCTCCCGCCGTGCTCGCGACCCCGACGATGACAGGGGCGACCAGGAGCGGGGAGAAAATGGCGATCGGAGTGTCCACGAACGTCCCGGATGCGATCAGGGCGGAGTAGCTCACGCTGGTGACAACGAGGCCGATGACCAGGCCCGCCAGGGCTCCGAGGAATCCAATCACGACGCCCTCGATGACGATGGCACCGCGCAGCGTGCGGGCGGACGCTCCGAGCAATCTCATGAGTGCGATG
Organism: Cryobacterium sp. GrIS_2_6; assembly: GCF_035984545.1. Lineage (NCBI taxonomy): Bacteria > Bacillati > Actinomycetota > Actinomycetes > Micrococcales > Microbacteriaceae > Cryobacterium > Cryobacterium sp. GrIS_2_6. Next base: position 1,468,494 of record NZ_JAXCHP010000001.1, on the reverse strand, counting down.
TGCTTTGCGCGTCCGGCCATGATGATGCTGAACGTGTTGGCGGTCACGACGCACGACACGAAAACGGCGACAAAGAAGAACAGCAGTCCGAGGATGTCGAGCAGCGCGCGAACGAAGCCATGTTGGGTGAAACCGCTGGCAACGGATTGCACGCTCAGGACCGCATCCATCTCGATCAGCATCGTGGCGAACACGGAGGAGAGGATCGCGACGAGAACGCTGGAGGTGTGCTGGCGGCCCCGGTGGCGGAGTTCTCTTAGCGCCAGTGCGATCACGCGGAGACCTCGAGCATCAAGATAATGTCCGAGAGCGCCTTGGGGTCGCTGCGGCCGACATCGTGCACGATGGCGCCGTCAGCGATAAAGAGGACCCGGTCGGCGTAGGACGCCGCCACCGGGTCGTGGGTGACGAGCACGACGGTCTGGCCATACTCGCGGGTGAGCACCCCGAGCAGGGACAGGACATCGCGGCTCGATTTGGAGTCCAAGTTGCCCGTGGGTTCGTCCGCGAAGATCAGCGTCGGCCTGCTGGCGAGTGCGCGTGCGATCGCCACCCGCTGCTGCTGACCGCCGGACAATTCGTGTGGGCGGCGACTCTCGAGTCCGCTGAGGCCCAGGCGCCCGAGCAACTCGTTGATCCACGCTCGCTCGCCCGCCCCCGGCTTCCTGCCGTCGAGTTCGAATGGCAACTCGACGTTCCCGATCACGGACAGGGTCGGAACGAGGTTGAACGCTTGGAAGACGAATCCCAGTTTCCGACGGCGCAGAAGCGTCAGCGCGTCGTCGTCAAGATCGGTGATATCGGTGTCACCGATCATCACCCGCCCGGTCGTTGCGGAGTCCAAGCCGGCGAACACGTGCATGAGCGTCGACTTGCCCGAGCCACTCGGGCCCATGATCGCGGTGAGAGTGCCACGGTGGATGTCCAGGTTGATGCCATCCAGGGCTGTCGCCTGGGTGTCACCGGTGCCGTAGGACTTGGTGATTCCGCGCACGCTGGCGGCGATCGTCGGGTGCGCGATTCCGGTTTCGGTCATGGAATCATCGTGGCAAGGGCGATCCAAGAACTCTCTAAGAATCGCTCGACGCCGTCGATGTGAGCATTCTCGTCAGCTCCGTTCCCGCGGTTACGCTTGTCAGCAACGCGTGGGCCCGGGGTTCGTGCGTGCACGACAGAGAGGTTTCCAATGCCAGTACACGATCCGTTTCCGGCGTTGCTTCTGGTCGAGGACGATCCGAAGCTCGGCCCGCTAATGGCGCAGGTCCTCGCCGAAGCCTATGCAGTGACCTTGGTCGCGGACGGCCGGGAGGGACTCGAGACCGCCCTGGCCGAGGAGTTCGACGTGATGATCATCGACCGCAGGCTGCCGTCACTGGACGGACTGGGTCTGGTCGCGGCGTTGCGCGCGAAACGCGTCACGGCACCGATCCTCCTCGTGACCGCCCTCGGGACCGTCCGCGACAAGGTCGACGGCCTGGATGTCGGCGCGAACGACTACCTCGTCAAACCGTTCGAATTCGACGAGCTCTTCGCCCGCCTTCGAGCGATCCGCCGCGTCTTCACCGGCGAGGGCACGATGATCGCCATCGGCGGCTGGGCGTTCTACCCCGAGAGCCGGATCATTCACTCGCCCTACGACGGGCGCATCATGCTGACAGAACGCGAGAGTGACCTGCTCAAGCTCCTGGCCGACAATCCCGAGCGCACCTTCACCAGGAACCAGATCCTGAAGGCGGTCTTCAGCGACGAGGACCTCCCCGGCACAGTGGACACCTACGTGCACTACCTCAGACGCAAGACCGACGTCGGTGCGGTGATCACCGTGCGCGGTCAGGGCTACCGGCTGGGGGAGCTGTGAAGCGCGACACCAGCGAGAAGAAATCGCTCGACGGCGATGCGCTGGCCCTCCGGAACGCCTCCAGAAAGGTCGGCTTGCAGGTCACCATCGCCTGTGCCGTGGTCGTTGTCGTCATTCTCGTGGCCATCGTCCTGTTCATCGTCAGCGAGGTTTCACTCCCGGTGCTTCTGGAACCCACGGCGGATCCCACGATCCTCGACATCAACGCCTTCAAGCTGCTCCGCGCCTCCGCGGTACTGGGGGCCGGGCTGATCGTCCTCGCGGGCCTGCTGAGTTGGTTCGTCACGCGCCGAGCGGTCAAGCCATTGGGCGACGCACTCCGCGTCCAGCGTTCATTCGTCGCGGATGCGAGCCACGAGCTACGCACTCCGCTGACCATCCTCGACGCGCGACTCCAGATCCTGCAACGCGGACTACCCGTCGGGGATCCGTCGACCGAGGTCGTCGCAGAGCTGCGCCGGGATACCGAAACCCTCATTCGAGTCGTCAACGATCTGCTGGAGTCGGCGGAGGGGGCCGCCGGCCAGGAGGGGCAGGCTAGCGACGGCAGCGAACTCGGGCCGGCCATCGAGGCGGCCGTAGCGTCCATGGATCTCATCGCAGCCCGGGCGTCTGTGAAGATCCAAGTCACCCAGCCGGCGGGCATCTGGACGTCACTTTCTCAGATGAACGTCCAGCGCTGCCTGGTTATCCTCCTCGACAACGCAATCCGGTACGCACCGGAAGGCTCATCGGTGACCGTGGACGTTACCGTCGAGCGGAAGACGGTCACCGTAACCGTGCGGGATCGCGGCCCCGGCATTCGGGGCATCGAACCCAGCCGGATCTTCGACCGTTTCGCACACGCGGGCAGTGCGGCCGACGGTGGGAGCAGCGGCACAGGCTTCGGCATCGGGCTGTCGCTCGTGAGGGAGATCGTCGTCAGGAAAGGCGGAACGGTGAGCGTCGTGAGCAGCTCACCGACAGGAACGGCGATCGCCTTCACCATGCCCGTCACGCGCCCTTGACGAGCACTCGACGGCTGCGCTGAGCCTTCCCCCGAAGGAGCCCAAAACGACGCCCGGTCCGACCCGATTCCAAGGAAACTGCCCTCTCGCACCGCAATCCTGACAATCGGTCGAGACGACCTTCACCGCACAATGCTGCCCGCAAATCAAGCTTCAACTAACAGCAGGAAGTCATCACTTGAACATAGTCCCGTCAATCACGCCAGACATCCCGGCACCTGGTCTGTGAGGAAATTCAGTGAAAACAGCGTTTGCTCAGACTTGGTTTCACGCCCCCTGCGAGCATCCCTGACATGAACTCATCCACCCAAACGTCAGCGATCAGCGCGCGGCACATGCTCAGCAAAGTCCCCGCGATCACGATCTGGTTTTGGATAATCAAGATCCTATGCACAACAGTGGGAGAGAGTTTTGCCGACTGGATCAACGTCGCCCTCGGCGTGGGTCTCGTCGCAACATCGATCATCTTCACGATCGCCACAGCCGCAGTGCTCGCGGTTCAAATGACCCGCCGTCGCTACCAACCCAGCTACTACTGGCTGACCGTCGTCTTGATGAGCGTCACAGGGACCCTGTACACGGATATCCTCACTGATCAGGCTGGCGTCCCTCTGGGAATCAGCGCCGCAGTGTTCGCCGCCGCGCTCGCGGTCGTCTTCACCGTATGGTTCGTAAAAGAGCGCACGCTCTCCATCCACAGCATCGCCACGGTCCCAAGGGAAGCGTTCTATTGGCTCACCGTTCTGGTCACTTTCGCGCTTGGCACGGCACTGGGGGACTGGACCCTGGAGCTCACCGGGTGGGGTCCTGGCCTCTCGATTCTGCTGCCTCTTGCGCTCATCGCCATCACAGCCCGGCTCTGGCGTTTCGGAGCAAACCCGGTACTAGCTTTCTGGGTTGCGTACATCCTCACCCGTCCGCTCGGTGCCAACATCGGAGACTGGCTCGCGCTGACACCAGCCGAAGGCGGCCTCGGGCTCGGAACCGCAACTACGAGCATCATCTTCCTTGCAGCCATTCTCGCGACAGTCGTGTATCTCACAGTCAGCAAAGCCGACAATGACGACAACGCATCGAGCAGGACGCAACCAGTCGCGACACCTGCGAGGCGCCGAACAACGCTCATTGCCATGGGGGCCGTCGCCGCAGCCACGATCGGGTTGCTCGTGGTGACAAGCAACATGCCCCACGCCAGTGCACTCGCCGATGAAACGGCAAAACCGACGTGCACGACCGGCTCCGCAGCGTTGACCCAATCCGAGGCGCAAACGGCAGTGCAGACAAACTTTCCTGCGGATAACGTCGCGGATTTCCGGTCCATCGCCTCCGACACCCTCGAACTCGTCAGAACGGGGGATCAGGCGGGAGCGGCGACGCGCGTCACAGACCTCGAGACTGTCTGGGACGATAACCAAACCGAGTTGAACGCTGCTGACTGCAAGGCGTGGGCGTTCCTCGATCGCCAGATCGACCCCGTCCTGTCCTCGGTTCGAGCCCCGGCCCCGGACCCGGCGACCGAGCAAAACGCACTGCAAGCATTCCTGACCACACTTCCAGGCGCCTGACTTCCGGCCGAGTCACGCCACAATCGGACCCTCAGATGCCGGACGGCGCGGGGGCGCAGGGCGCTGACGCGATCGACTGGACGCGACAAACGAGACGTGGAAAGGGACCGCTTCGGACGACAGTGCACCGCTGGATCTCGTCCGCATTCGGAAAGGCCGCGACAGCAGTTTGACCAGGGTCCGTGACTACCTGCTGGTTCACCGACCGGTCCAGCATCACGACAAACCGAGATGACTTCTGGGTCATAGCAAGTGGGTGCTCTCTTCAAGCACGATGCGAATCCGGACTGAACTCTCGTCGATCGCGGTACCTGCTGACTCGGGTACAGGATAAACGAAGAAGCCATCCGCGACGCCCCTCCACGCTTCCGGACCGGCGTAGTGGTAATTAACTGTGCAGCGAGGGCAGGGGATACTTGAGTCCGTGACCACCTCACTCCTGACACTCAACATCGTCGACGGACAGATCGTGTTGGTCTTCAGCGCACTGAGTGCACGACCTCCACGGTGACGGGCGACAGTCACTCTCCGTTTGCGCGACGGCGAGGATGGTGAGCGGGTGGCATCGGCGTTTTGTATCTGGCGGACCTACACTTCAGTTTGTAAGTCTTGTGAAGGATTCCCCGAGGCGGCACAAACATCGCTGACCAGTTCTGGGCGCCTTGACCGTGAACCCTATTCTCTAGCTGTTCCTTCCCGAGACGGTCGAACTCGTAGCAGGATGGGTGATGCCTCGTCAATTCGTACTTCAGACCAGGATTTTTTCGGATCGCCGTTGCAGGGGCGTCAGCGCGGCATCGTAACTTCGCGAGATTCGCATAGCTTGATCCGCTGATGGAAACCGACCGCCGGTGAGCGTTACGGCCGTCAGTAAACTATTCGCCGCCGGGTTCAGATTCTCGCTGCCTTCATGCTCTCGTGAGCAGGACGGTCTTGCACCACGGACAAAGCCAAAATGGATGTCGCGCCGTGCCGGCGGCTTCGCACCTCGTCCTGCAGGACGGACAATTTGGCGGATTGGTGTCGGTGAGGTCGTCCATGCCGAGATATCACGCCACGGTCCGCTCCGGCACGGCATCAATCTTTCCCAAGCCACGCTGACAATGGTGGTCTTGGTGAGCGGCGGGGGATTCACCTTGACGGTCAAGATGCTGCCGTTCGTAAACTCCAGGATGAGGAGTCGGCGCGGGGCGCCAAAGAACGCCGGGGGTCAGTCAACCGCTCGCCGCCGATCGGATTGAGCATCATGTCCGTGCTGGCGCTGTTAGTGATGGCACGAAGCATCGCTGAGGAAGTCATGGGGGTCGAATGACGTGATCTGCCCCCGACGTCTCACACCGCGGCAGACAGTTACCCACCAATACGGCTGCGACGACGACGAACACACTATGTCTACTTGAGTCGGACGCGTCGACCGGACGCGTGAACGCTGTTCCCCAGCGGGTAGGACATGAATGACCGGGCCCTGTACCAAGGCCTAGACCACCGGTTTACCTATCCCGGAGCGTCTCGCGAACGGTCGTTGCGGGACGCAGTCATATACCTGGAAAAGGCTGAGCTAGCTGATATCACCGATTCCTTATCTTGGGTCACCTCTGACTGGAATCGCTCGATTCCGCCGTGGCTTCCTAGAAACGTTTTTCTCGATCCCGGTCCTGCGCCGAGGGCGCGACAGGGGTGATTTGTCCACGACGATAAACTCTCCATCGCGGAGGCCTTCCCATTTCTTATCCAGCGCGGTCGAAGCGGGTGCGGCGGTGGATCGCTCGGGTGTTGTGGCGCTAGGCATCCGAGTCATCTTTCACTACCTGCGTCGACCGGCCCGGAGCGAGGCGCCTGCGCCGGCTAGACCGTCTACGCGGTGAAGGCGTCGACCGCCGCGAAGGTGGCAACAGGCTGCTCCAGCTGCGGGAGGTGCCCGGCCTCGTGCACGAGCTCGAAGCGACCGTCGCCGAACGCGGCCGCATACGCGCGCCCGTAGTCCGGCGTGAAGACGCGGTCGCTCTCACCCCAGAGCACGAGCGCGGGCACCGTGACGCCGCCGAGCTTCTCGAGAAGCGCCGGGTCGTGCATGTAGGGATTGCCTGCGAGGACGCCCATAGTCTGCATGTTCGCGGCCTGCGCGGCCCGCTGCGCGGTCGAGAACGTCGAGGGGTCGACGAAGAACCTATCGGCGTCGTGCCAGGAGTGCTCGGCGATCTCGCGGGGCGTCAACGAGAAGAAGTCGACGAATTCCTGTCCCTCGACGGCGATGCCGGCGCCGTCGATGACGACGATGCGGCTGACGGTGTTCGCGGTGTCGCGGACGGCCATGGCACTGGCGATCCACCCGCCGAGCGACGAGCCGACGATGAGTACGTCGGCGAGGTCCAGGTCGGCGAGCAGTGCCAGGTACACGTCGGCGAGATCGGAGACGCTCGTGAGGGCCGCGGGGCGCGGCTCGCCGTTCCAGCTGTGTGTGATCAACTCTTTGTAGGCCGTTTCGGCACAGGAAACCGGCCAAGTTAGCGGCTGGTTTCCTGCCAAAAGAGCGGTAAAAATCAGGCCAGGCAATCCCCCTCCACGACGTTGGATTTGGGGAATGCGCAGAGTTTGAGATCACCCGGTGGCCGGGGCCCTCTCCAGCGTGTTGGAGACAGGGGCCCGCCACCCCCCGATAGGTTCCATTCGACGTGTCTACTGCCAAGCGGTCGCGCCGGAAGGAACTAGGAAGCAGATGACGGTACCCATGTCCGTGCAAGAAAATATCAGATCACTCGACTCCCAAGGAATTGCGGGCCGTGAAATCGCCCGCCGGCTCGGAGTCAGCCGCGACGCGGTAGTGAAATACACCCGGCAACACGACTACTCACCGAAGCCACCAGCTCTCGTTCCCCGGCCCGCCGGGTCGGTGTTGACCGGGTTCGAAGACACGATTGAGCTGTGGTTAGGCGAGGACCAGCGCCGGCCGCGCAAGCAACGCCACACCGCCCAACGGGTCTTTGACCGCCTCGTCGCCGAGGAGACCTACACCGGCAGTTATTCCCCGGTGCAACGCTTCGTCAGGAAGTGGAATGCCCAGCACCGGCACGCCGGGGAAGGTTTCACAGAACTGGTCTGGCCGGCGGGGACCGCGCAGGTCGATTTCGGCCAGGCCGAGGCCATCATCGCCGGGGTCCGGCAAATCCTGCACATCTTCGTCGTCACGTTCCCGTTCTCGAACATGCGTTTCGTGCAGGCCTACCGGGGTGAAACGGCCGAGTGCGTCTGCCATGGCCTGCGCACCGTGTTCGACCACATTGGCGCTGCGCCTCGGCATCTGGTCTTTGATAACGCCACTGGCATCGGGCGGCGGGTCGGCACCAAGGTCGTCGAGACGAAGCTGTTCGGTGCATTCAAGATGCACTACCGGTCCGAATCTCGGTACTGCAATCCGTACTCCGGTCATGAGAAGGGGAACGTGGAAAACGCGGTCGGGTTCCTCCGCCGCAACCTGATGGTCCCCGAGCCCGAAGCGGCCACACTGCAGGGCCTCAACGAGGTGTTGCTGGCCAGGTGCCTCGCGTTGGCTTCGACCGTGCACTACCGCAAGGGCCTGCCCATCGGCGAGCTCTTCGCCCAGGACGTCGCGGCGTCTCTGGTGTTGCCCGGCGTCGGGTTTGACCCGGTGCGTTATGAAAACCGCACGGCCGATAAGAAGGGGAACCTACTCATTGACGGGAACACCTACGCGGCCGGGTCTTCCTTCCACAGCCGCACCCTCACCGTTGGGTTGCGGCACGATGTCGTCGAGATCCTCGACGAGCATTCCACGCCGGTGCGGTCTTTCCCGCGGGCCTTCGGAGTGCAGGCCGAGACCATCTTCGAACCCGCGGCCCTGCTGCCGTTGCTGGTGACTAAACCCGGCGCCTGGGGCCACTCTCAGCTGCGAGCCCTCGTCCCCGAGCCGGTGCGGGACTGGCTCGACACGGCCACGGCCACCAACCGGCGCCGGCTCCTGAGCGCCGTCGATGCTGCCTCAGGATCGGCTGGTTTCAACGCCGCGATTGGCGCTGCCGACATGCTCATCCAGCGCGGAGACGCCCCCGACACCGCCGCACTAGGCATGCTCGCCCGGCGCCTCGCCGACGGCACCACACCGGCAGTCGAGAACGTGGATTTGAGCGTCTATGACATCTTCACCACCGACATCTTCTCGGCCGTCAACACCGCGACGGGAGAAATCGCATGACCCTCGTCACAGTCCAGGACATCATCGAGACCGGCCGACAGTCTTCCTTGACTGGCACGGTGCTGGCCGAATGGGCAGAGAAGGGCACCCCGAAACAACGCGAGTACCTGCACGGGATGCTTCTGGCCGAGCGCGAATCCCGACAGGAATCACGCCGCCAACGGCTGCTGAGCGCCGCCCGACTGCCGGCGCTGAAGTCCTTGACGGGGTTTGACTACACCAACGTCAAATTCCCCGAGGACTACGGCCGGGAAGCGCTGACGTCGCTGGAGTTCATCAACCAGGCCGAGGACCTCGTCCTCTATGGCGACGTCGGAACCGGCAAAACCCACCTTGCCTCTGCGTTGGTCGCGGCCGCCTGCCGCCAAGGTATTCCGGCCCGCTTCTTCACGACGTCGTCGTTGGTCATGCAGCTGCGCCGCGCCAAGGATGAAGGGCGTCTCGATCGGGAACTTGCCTCGATCGCGAGAAACCGGCTCGTCGTCATTGACGAACTGGGGTATTTGCCGATCGATACCGACGGCGCCCGGCTCTTGTTCCAGGTCATCGCCGACGGTTATGAAAAACGAAGCCTGATCATCACGACAAACCTTGAGTTCTCCCGCTGGGGAACCGTGTTCGGCGACGACAACATGGCCGCCGCCGTCATCGACCGCATCGTCCACCACGGCCGGCTCCTGCAGTTCCGCGGCGAGTCCTACCGAGTCAAACACGCCCTCATGAAATGACCCGCCACCAGGCCGGCCACCCCGGAACGCGACCCACGACGGTCCCGCCAACCACCGCACGCACCCTCAGCAGTCAGGACTTCTTCATGAAGGATCACACCCAACCAGAGCGCCCCCACGCGCCAGCCGACCACGAGACAGGCTGGTGGGACGACAACGGCCGACCAGCCCCCTGGCCAGACGACTTCGCCGATCCCGACGCCGGATGGACCACCGAAAACACCGCCGTCCCCGCCGATGACGGCGACGAAACCGACCCCACAAACCAGCCGTTCTGACCACCTGATCAAATGGCCGGAAACCGCGCCACAATGGCAGGTTAATTAGCGCTCAAATGGCCGGTTTAAAGTTGACAAAACACACCAGCCGGGCATCGTCGGGAGGAGCACGCGACGCGTCTCGGCGAGGTGTGCGCCGAGACCGGCGACGGTGAAGGGCCCGCCGCCGCCGTGCAGCACGAGGGTCGCTGGCCCGGAGCCGGAGTCGTCGAAGGCGAGGTTGATCTGGAATGCAGGGAGGGTGAGGAAGCGATGCGTCAAAGTCATGTCAACAACCTTATACCAACCTGTTTATACAAACAAGCTGCTATTCTCCGAGCATGGCAACAGACATCATGGCCCTCGGGCGAGCGGTCAAGCGAGTGCAGTGGCGCCACCATCGCGGCCTCGACCGCCGACTGGCCGCTCTAGGTACAACGATCACGCAATGGGACGCCCTCCGCGCCATCTCAGAGGTTCCCGGCGCATCGGCCCACGACCTGGCTCAGCGCACGTTCATGAGCGATCAGGCCTTCGGCACACTGGCGAACCGGCTCGGGGCGCAGGACCTCATCGCGAGAGTCCCGGGAGTCGGGCGCCGCATCGAGCACCGGCTGACGCCGGCAGGCGAGGGACTGCTCGCCGACGCGAGCGTGATCGCGCGGCAGTTCGTGACGGTGCAATTTGCCGATCTCTCCGAGTCAGAGCGCGAGACCCTGCTCGCCCTGCTTCTTCGCCTGGTCTAGATGTACTGAGTCATCAGGTCGCTTACGCTCGGGTTGCCGGTCGACTTTGGCTGGAGTCGAGCAATTCCACCGTGGCTTCCGAGAGACGTTTTTCTCGATCTCGGTCCTTGGCCGGGGCTTCTAACCCTCTGAAACGGCATCTATTTCGCCCGTGAGGGTGGCATTGATAGAGGTGAGGCCCCAGGGCGTGCCTAGAATATCGAGCGCAGCTCGAAGTCCGTCCTGGTATGGGCGGATCTGCGCGACGAGCTCGCGGTCGAGTTCCTCGAGCAGTGAGCTGCATCGATCCAGGAGCTCGTTGCCTTGTCCCGTCAGGATCAACCGCTGCCGGCGCCGGTCGGCGGGGTCTCGTTCTCGCCCGATCGCGCCTTTAGCTTCTAGGTGATCTGCGAGTGCCACCACGAGTGAGGGGCCTACGCCCATGCGGTCCGCCAGTTCCAGCTGCGATCGGGACGTGACCGAGCGAAGCGATGCAAGGAGAGCTACGTGCTTCGGTTTGACGTCCAGCCCCAGGAGAGCCTCGGCATAACGTTCCTCCCACCGCGCCCCCACCACGCCCAGACGGAGGACAACACTGCTGAATGGGTCAGGAGCTGAGGAAACCATACAACAATGCTACTCTACAGAAATGATTCAAGACACGAATGATTCAGGGATACGCGGGAATTGGCAGCGTCGGACCCTGATTGGGGTGAACATCGTCAGCGCGGCCATCGGCGGCGCCTTCGGGGTGGTCGGCATCATCGCACCCAACCTCGTTACCGGCCATCCGGTGCCCCACACTCCGGACTTGAGCTTTTTTACCGAAATGTATGGGCTGCGTTCCGTCGTCATTGACGCTGCCGTGACAGCGGTCCTTCTCCGTCGTCCCATCGACGCCCGGGCGGCCAGTTCTGTCCTTATTCTCGCGGGCGTTGTGCAGGTGGGCGATGCCGTCGTCGCGGCGGTGAATGGAACGCCCGGGGTTGCGGGTGCAGCCGGGGCGGCCGCCATCCATCTCGGAAGCGCTGCCTTCCTCTATCACTGGTATCGCTTCACCCGGCACTGACACTCGTCGATCCGGTTTCCGCCAGCAGAGAGCGACCCCCGGCCTCCCCGCAGAAAACTGTTGTTGACCGGCGTGTAGGCCGTGGGTCGGACCTTGCAGCGAATCACGCGGGCAATCCCACGGAAGCGCGGTAGAAAAAAGACTCAAGTGAGATTGCGGTGAGGAATTGCGGGCACTATCCAGGCTTTCGGTCTCGGAATTCTTCATGATTACCAGGCGTCGAAAACCATGTTTCCCGCGGTTCTCCTCGCTTACAGGCGGCCCAGTGGCCCACTCGGCAAGGCTAGCCGGGCTCACTCGGTGTCAGTGATTTTCCAGTACGGGCGTAAGTTCGCAGCTATGAGGCGGTCAAGGACCCGGTCGGGAAGGATTCGTGACAATCGGGTGAGCACGGCCGCGTCACGGCCGATCGTGTAACGGGTCCGTGGATTTCGTGTCGTCGTGGCGTTGGCAATAACGAGGGCTGCGTCGCTGGCAGGAACGCCTGTTTTCGTGAATGCGGTCGCTTGGTTAATGATCGCCTGCATCAAAGCCCCATAGCGCTTTCGCTGAATAGGGGTCATCTCTTCGACAAATATTTGTGCTCGATCGATTCCGTGGCCCGTCATCTCTGTCTTCACCCCGCCGGGTTCGATAACCACCACCTGCACGTTGTGGGGTGCGAGTTCACGACGGAGGGCGTCGCTGACCGCTTCTAGGGCAAATTTTGCCCCGGAATACGCCCCGTAGGTGCCCATCGCAACCTTTCCTCCAACGGAACTGATATTCACGATTCGGCCGCGGCTTTCGTGCAGGAACGGGAGCATGGCCTGCATGAGGGCGACGTGTCCGAACAAGTTCACGTCAAACTGTCGACGCCATTGATCAAGAGGAAGCGCTTCCACAGGAGCGTTCACGGCGATGCCCGCGTTGTTAACAAGCGCCCGGAGCCGCCTGCGCTCAGGATCGTTCGTGATGCGCTCGACGAGGGCCTCAATGTTCTCTGGGATGGTGATGTCAAGGATCACCGGTTCGAGGTTCGCTCCCCGGATGGTGTCGGCGTCTTCCTGCCGGCGGACCCCGGCAAGAACGTGATAGCCACGCTTCGCCAATTCATGGGCCGTTGCGGCGCCCATTCCAGAGGAAGCACCGGAAACAACAACCAACTCGTTTTCATGTGACAGTGTCATGGGTCCAGTGTGCTGCCGTCGTGTGACATTGTCAACTAGAATGGGGAGATGGTCAGTCGAGCCGAAAGTGCGGCCGCAACTCGAGTAGCACTGCTGCGTGCTGCGTCCCAGCTTCTGGACGGTGGCGGCCCCGATGCGGTGACGCTTCGTGCGGTGGGTGCGCGCGCCGGTGTCTCCCGTGGTGCGCCGTACGGGCACTTCCAGGACAAAGAGCACCTGCTGACACAACTCGCAATCGATGCGTGGAATGAATTTGCTGAGGAGCTCCACCGCCTACAGCGGGACCCACAACTGAATCCGGCCGCCACTCTCACGTCCGCTCTGCTGACGCTCCTTGAGATCGGCCGTGAACGGCCACACCTCTACGAGTTGATGTGGGCTGCACCCTCCGGAGAGCCGTCGGCCGCCCTGCTGGCCGCGAGCGGATCACAAGACCAGTTCCTCCAAATCGTGGCCCAGGTCGTCGGGCAGCACGATGTGCGGCGATACGGGGCCCTGCTCATGTCCAGCGCGCACGGAATCGCAGGAATGGAACTCAGCGGACACCTTTCCCAAGACAAATGGAACGTCACCGGAAACGAACTCATCAGCATGCTCGTCACATCCATCCGAACTCGGTCTCGATAACGGCCGGTAACGGACGCTGACAAATTGACATTTTGGAAGCTCAAAGACGCGGCCCGTCGATCTGCATCCTCGCAAGGCGGCGTTCGAACAATATCTTGGGGCCGTGCGACCTGGCCATGCGCTGACACGAGAAACGCTCGCCCTCCGCCGCGGTGGGTCAGGGGCTTGAGAGGCACCCGGCAGTTGAGGGCACAGGTGCTGTCCCCGGCTGTTCTCGGAACCGAGTAGAGCGCCCGCGAGGCTGGACCATTGCCAGCATAAGTTTTCGACGAGTCCCTACCGTTCGCGGGAGTGCTTTTCAGGCGCCCCTGTGCCGGCGCGCAGGGTCGTGCGGAAGGTTGTGGGAAGGGTTTGCGGGCCCGGGTTAGGCGGTGGCGAAGTTGTGCCGGGGTGCGGTGCGCAGGTTGAACCACATGCGCGCCGTGATTCGGTTGCGGGAGGTGAGGATCGTGAAGGGTGCGGGCGTGCGGCCGGCGTCGCGGACGGCGTGCTCGAGGTAGTCGCGCAGTTGCCACACGTCGACGGGGTCGGACGGTCTGGTCGAGTGCAGCCCGGTGTTTAGGCGGTCGGCGGACCAGTCGAGGTCCGTGGCGACTTGGGCGGTCGTCAGGCCGGCGAGGTCCAGGTTGGCCCGTAGCTCGGAGCGGGTACGGGCGAGTTCTTCGGTGTTCAGCGACAAAGGGGTGTCCTACATTCTTAGGGAGGTATCGGGGGTGTGGGGCGCGGCTCGGCGGCCGCTGGTACATCGCGGTGCCGCCGTCAGCCGATCGATCCCGTCAGCTGATCGATCCCGTCCGCGGGACGAGGGCGTCTAATGCGTCCATCAGGGCGCCGTCGAGGGCGATATCGCTTACGGCCATGTTCTGTTCGAGGTGGGTGATGCTGGCTGTGCCGGGGATGAGCATGGTGTTCGGGGCGTGGTGCAACAGCCAAGCGAGACCGATCTGCGCCGGGGTGACGCCGAGCGCGGTAGCCGCCTCTTGCACCGCGGGCTCGTCGGTGACCTTCGTCATGGTGGGGACGGCGCTGCCTAGCGGGAAGAACGGGATCCAGGCCATGTTCTCAGCGGTGCAGAGTTCGAGCAAGGCCTCGTCGGCGCGGGCCACGAGGCTGTAGTCGTTCTGCACGCACACCGGCCCGGCGGGCAGGGCGCGCTGGAGCACGTCGAGGGTGACGTTGCTCAGCCCGAACGCGCCGATCAGCCCGTCGCCCCGCATCGCGGTCATAACCGCAAGCTGGTCGTCGAGGTCGACCTGCTGCTCGGGCGGCATGGGGATGCGCACGTGGCCGTCCATGCGGCGCGGGTTAACCACCGGGATCTGCTCGAGACCCAGGGTGCGCAGGTTGGCCTCGACGCTGGCGCGCAGTTCCTCTGGCCGCTGCGCGACCCGCATCGGGAACGGTCCGCCCGGGTCCGGGTCGGCGCCGATCTTGCTGACGACGGTGACGCCGTCCTCGGGCCGCAATGCCTGGGCGATGATCTCGTTGGAGAAGCCGTCGCCGTAGAACTGGGCGGTGTCGATGTGGTCGACGCCGAGCTCGAGGGCGCGACGGACCAGTGCGACGGCGGCGGTCCGGTCGCCGGACAGTCGTTCGAGCTGCAATGCGCCATACCCGATGCGCGAGACCGTGCGGTCACCGAGCTGGCCTACGCCACCGGGGCGAAGTTCTCCGGTTGCGGAGAAAGTGGGAAAGGACAACGTCAAGACCTCGGTCCATGTGAGATGATGAAGAAACGGAGGATGCTCCGCTTCATTGAAGGTAACACAACCGGAGGGTCCTCCGCTATGATTCGGTCAGACTCGGGCGCCGTGACCTCGGGCATTGCGAGCCGCCCGCTACGCGCTGACGCGCGCCGCAACCGCGACAAACTCGTCACCGCCGCACGCGCGGCGCTGGCCGCCGACGGTAGCGCCGCCTCGCTCGATGGCATCGCCCGCGAAGCGGGCGTCGGGATCGGTACCCTGTACCGCCACTTTCCAACGCGCGACGCCCTCGTCGAAGCGGTGTACGGCGCGGAGCTGGATTCGCTCGCCGCCAGTGGACCCGCCCTGCTCGAGGAGCTCGCACCCGAGACGGCGCTTCGTGAGTGGGTCGCACGCTACGCACAGTTCACCGCCGTCAAGCGCGGCATGATGGACACGCTGCGAGCCGGCTTGGCCGAGGGCAAGCTCCCGACTTCCACCACGCGCGAGCGCATCACCGCGGCGATCGCGCCGATCCTCGCCGCGGGGGCGAGGGATGGTTCCCTGCGCTCCGACATCGGGCCCGACGACGTCACCACACTCCTGCTCGGGACGTTCCTCGCCACCGCCGCCAGCACCTCGACCGATACCACGCGCCGGCTGCTCGACCTGGTCGTCGACGCGCTACGCTCAAGCGCCTGATAGCACCTCTCACTCCCACAGTCAGCGACAGGCCACCTGACGCCGACTCCGTGAAAGGTGGGCGGCCGATTCACGATCAGCCCGCCCTTGAACGATCGGATCACCGCATGTCCTGCAGGTCCCGCATCACCGTCATTGGCGGAACCGGCTATGCCGGCAGCAACATTGTCCGCGAAGCGCACGCCCGCGGCCACGACATCACCTCCTTCAGCCGAAGTGAGCCCGAAACACGTCTTGACGGGGTCACTTACCGCCGAGGCTCGGCCTTCGACACCGCCGCGGTGGCAGACGCAGTGGCCGGTGCCGACGGCGGATCCAACCGTTCGTCGCAACACTGGTGCCTGCGGACAACAGTAGCTCGTCCATCGCTTCGGCTGGCGTTTTGAATCCGAGTGTCTTGCGGGGACGTTCGTTTAGGGTCTTGGCGACGCCGTCGAGATCGTCCAGGGCGTAGCGGGTGAAGTCGGTGCCTTTGGGGAAGTACTGGCGCAGCAGCCCGTTGGTGTTCTCGTTACTGGGTCGCTGCCACGGCGAGTGGGGATCGTCGAAGTAGATCGGCAGCCCTGTCTGGATGCGGAGTCTGGCGTGTTGGGCCATCTCGGCGCCCTGGTCCCAAGTCAATGACTTGCGCAGGGTCTCGGGCAGATCGGTGATGGTTCGGGCGATCGCATCACAGACGGCGTCGGCGCCGTGTCCGGCTGTCGCGGGCCCGTTCTTGATCTGTGCGCCGATCATCTTGTGCTCGTCCATCGGGGGCAGGTGCAACAGCATCGTGAACCTCGTGGTGCGTTCGACGAGAGTCCCGATCGCGACCCCGCCTAGTCTGAGGATCAGGTCCCCTTCCCAGTGTCCGGGAACGGCCCTGTCGTTGGCTTCTGCGGGCCGGGCGGCGATCATGACTTCCTTTGACAGGAAGCTCTTGCCTCGTTTTGCGCGGGCCCGCGGCACTCGCAACGCCCGACCAGTGCGTAAGGCCGTGGTCAACTCCCGACGCAGCGCTCCACGACTCTCGATGTAGAGGGCCTGGTAGATCGCCTCATGCGAGATTCTCATGCTCCTATCGTCGGGGAAATCGACCTTAAGCCGACCTGCGATCTGCTCCGGGCTCCACGCTGTGGACCAGCGGCGATCCTGTCGGGGCCCATGTCGACGCCCGTTCCAGGCCCCGATCCCGGGAGCTGCCGCGGGCGTGCCATCAGCGCGCTTCACTGTTCCATCCAACCGGGACTGAACGTAATCGCGCAACAGGGGGCTAACCGCGAGCTTGGCCATCTTGGGCCGGCGGGCACGCCGGTCGGAGTGCCACTGAGCGCTCGTGGCACGGTATTCAGCCTTGCCGCCGCGCGAGGCCGCGTTGCGTCGTAGCTCGCGGGAGATTGTCGACGGGGACCGGCCCACCGCCTGTGCAATCTGTCGAACACCAAGATTCTGTGCTCGCAGGATCGCGATCTCCTCACGCTCGACGAAGGTCAAGAACCTTCCTGACAGCGGTGCCTTGCTGAGGTCTCGCATCCCACCAGCGTGACGGAAGAAACGTGTCCCGACTGGCGCCGACACGCCGGCCCGCTCACCAGCATCCTCGCTCGAGACACCCGGCCCAACGAGGTCCCAGAAAGTCTGCCGGTGTTCCCGGCGCCACCCCGGCGGTCGGCCCGGCGGTCGGCCCGGCGACCGCATCGGCTCCCGCCCGAGTTGCGTGGCCATCCAATCCTTCGGACGTCCCATAAACCACCTCCATAATCGAGGTGTTGCGACGACCGGTTGAATCCGCCCAATACCGCGCCATCCGTTACACCGAACGCCTCGCCGACCTCGAGTTCGCCGTCGCCGAGTACATCGACAGGTTCAACCACCGCCGCCTCCACGGCGAGATCGGACTGATCCCACCCGTCGAAGCCGAAGCAGCGTTCCACACCAACCAGCCCGTCCTCAACTCACGAGAACGGGACTAACCGAGCCTCCACAAAACCCGGGGCTTGACAGAGCACACGTTCAGTCGCCCAGTCCGGCGCGGTCGATCCTCCGGTGATAGCGCATTCCCGCCGCGCCACCCAGCAGCGCACCGGCAAGTCCGGCCGCGGCAACAACGAGCGCCGTGACGATGCTCACAAGGGTGAATTCGCCCGCGGTAAGCGGAATTCGCGGGAAGCTGTTCAGGTTCTCGGAGATGTTGGAATTGGCGCCCCAAATGAGCCCCACTAGTGCGGCAACGATGGCGATGACCAAGGCCCACAGCCATACGGCGAGCCCCTGAAGTAGCCCACTGAACCTGGCCATCCGACCCGCGACATAGCCACCGCAGAAATAGGAGACGAACACGACCACGAGAAGGACGATGGCACCGAGTAAGCCTGCTGTACCCAGATCTAAAGTGCCTGCGGTGACCGCTTGATTGGGGTCGGTATTGCTACCGAAGCCCGTCGCGGTTCCTGCGGCCGCGACAACCCCGGTGAGTAGAACCGCGGTTCCGGTGGCGGTCAGCCACCCGAAGAAGGCCGAACCGACCTTCATTCCGCCGAATCGTTCCTTTTCACGTCGGGAGACTACCTGCCGCAAGGAGTCCGACTGGGCAGCATTCGCCCCGGTGGCGGGCGCGAGGCCCGTGGCCGGCCCCGCGTCCGCATCGACGTCATGACGAGAGTCACTCGCATGCGGTGCTGCCCCCGGCTCCGGTGTTTGTCGTGGGTCGCGGTCGGCGGGGTTGTTCATAGCCGATCCTTTCGTTTGTGTGCCATGTCTTCATTACAAACCGTCCCATGCCGACCTGCAATAGGCATGATTCCGAATCTCCGACACCTTTGTCTCCTGCTGTACACGCGGTCGCGTCGGGAGGATCTGCAAACATGTAGACCCGGGATCCCAGCAGCGTGATTGAATCGGCACACACGATCAGGGCGGTCACTGGGGGCGTGACACGCGGGTGGGGTCGCTGGAAACGGTTACGTCCCGGTGAGTGGTGTGGTTTCCCACTCTTGAGCGTTGCTTCGTCAACGTAAAGAGCCACCGTGGGATGGTCAGTGAGTACCGACTAAAGCAACTCACAAAGGACACCACACGATGGCTCTAAACCAGTCTGCCCTGCTCGACCTCCTCGGAGAACTCAAACTCACCGACGTCACCGACCGAATCCGCGTCGCGACCGAAACTCTCTACCAAGAACTCATCGACGCGGAAGCGACCGCGTTCATCGGCGCCGCCCCATTCGAACGCTCCGGCGACCGCACCACCCACCGCAACGGCACCCGAGCGCGCACCCTCAGCACGACCGCCGGGGACCTCGACCTGAAGATCCCGAAGCTGCGCGCCGGGTCCTTCTTCCCGGCCCTGCTCGAGCGTCGCCGGCGGGTGGACCAAGCCCTGTTCGCGGTCGTGATGGAGGCCTACGTCCACGGCGTCTCGACCCGGAAAGTCGACGACCTGGTCAAGGCCCTCGGCGCGGACACCGGGATCTCCAAGTCGGAAGTGTCCCGGATCTGCGCGGGCCTGGACGCTGAGGTGGCCGAGTTCCGCGACCGCACCCTCGCCGCGCAGGACTTCCCCTACGTGTTCCTCGACGCCACCTACTGCAAGGCCCGCGTCGGCCACCGGATCGTGTCCCAGGCCATCGTCGTCGCGGTCGGGGTGGCCGCTGACGGACGCCGGGAAGTCCTCGGCTTCGACGTCGGTGACAGCGAGAACGAGGGCTTCTGGACGTCGTTCCTGCGATCGCTCAAGACCCGCGGGCTCGACGGGGTCAAGCTAGTCATGTCTGACGCGCACACCGGCCTGAAGAAGGCCATCGGCACCGTGTTCCAGGGCGCCGGCTGGCAGAGATGCCGGGTGCACTTCATGCGCAACGTGCTCGCGGTGATCCCGAAGGGATCCCAGGACATGGTCGCCTCGATCATCCGCACCATCTTCGCCCAGCCCGACCGTGAGCACATCGAGAAGCAGTTCCTCGAGGTCACGACGATGCTCAGCCGCTCGCACCCGAAGGTCGCGGCGATGCTCGTCGACGCGCAACCCGACCTACTCGCCTTCGCCGCGTTCCCGCGGCGGCACTGGCGCCAGATCTGGTCCACGAACCCGCTCGAACGAGTGAACAAGGAGATCAAACGCCGCACCGACGTCGTCGGAGTGTTCCCCAACGCTGCCGCCCTGCTGCGCCTGGCCGGGTCGGTCTTGATCGAGCAGCATGACGAGTGGGAGGCCGGCGAACGACGCTACTTCTCCGAAGCATCCATGCTCGAGCTGGTTACCATGAACAACCCCATCGAGGTCATCGACGAGGCGGTGATCCTCCCCGAACTCGCCGCCGCCTAAGCTAGAACAACTGACCCGCATGGTGTTGAGAAACTCCACCACTCAGCGGGACGTGACCCTGGAAACGGCGAACTCCCAATCACGGTTGGATCCTCGCGCGAGGACTGAGCGGGCATCGACGTTCGCTATCTGCGCGATATGTTGCTCGCATGAGCGGCAAACATTCTCGCCCTAGTCGAGGTGCACGGAAATTCTGGTCTCGCGCCGGACAGGACCGTCGATACGTTCACCGGTCTAGAGGGTGATTTCGAAAGCGAAAGCGAACGCGGCCGCGAAACCGAATCAGTCGGAGCAGAATCTGAACCGTGCACTCGCGGGTCATTCTGCCCGCCTGTAATGCCGTCCATCAGTTCCGCACTGACACACCCGTGAAAGCTGCCCAGCTGCCCGTCCGCCCACAAGATCGACTAGTAGATCGATCTGGAAAATAATGTCGGCCAAACGTGACGTTTCCTCGTTTGTTGACGTCTTACAGATGACGCTCGTTCTAAGACCTGTGTGAGTTCGAGCCTGAGTCGTGTCCATGAACATGTTCCAACGATGGTGTAAGGAGTGCGCATGTCTGAGCGCAATACGTTCGTCCGCAGCTTGCATGATGTGGGATTGGCTGTGTGGTCCGGAGGTGCATTGATGGGCGCGATCGGGCTCAATGGCAGTGCCGCGACCGCGAAGGACCCGAGAGAACGGGTGGCCTTGGCTGCCGAGGGATGGAAGAGGTGGGCTCCTGTTCAGGTTGCCGCGCTGGTTGCGCACGCCGTGGGCGGTGCCGGCCTGATCCTGGGCAACAAGGGTCGGCTGGCGGCTCAGCCTGGAAGTCGGACCAACACAATCGTGAAGCTCGCTCTGAGTGGGGTCGCCGCTGGAACAACCCTGTACTCGGGAATTCTGGGCAGGCAGATGAGCCAGCATGCGGGCGAAGCGACCGTTGGCACCACCGAGTCCGGCGGGACCGGTTCCCCGGCGCTCGCTGCGGCGCAGCGTCAGCAGCGTGTGCTGCAGTGGGTGACGCCCGCTCTGACGATCGTTTTGATTGTGCTTGCCGCTCAGCAGGGCGAGCAGCAGCGACCTGTCGCCGGGTGGATGCAGGAACACTTCCACCGCCACCAGTAGTCCGGCTTTACCAAGCATGGTCACTATCACGGCGCCTGCTGAGGTAGTGCGAATCAGCCGTAGGCACCGCGCCTCGGCGTCGCCACGATGTGTGGCGTAATTCAACCCGGGAGGTTGACATGGAAATCGCATTGGCAAACGGTTTGGCAACGCTGGCGGACTTCGTCCCCCGTTTGTTGCTGTTCGTGGTGATCTTGATCGTGGGACTCGTCGTGGCCCGATTGTTGTCCAAAGCGGTGGGAAAACTGTTGGAGAAAGTCGGTTTCGACCGGGTCGTGGAGCGTGGTGGCGTGAAGCGGGCACTGGCGAGCACGTCGCTGGATGCCTCTGACATTCTCGCTAAAATCGTCTACTACGCGTTGGTACTTTTCGTCCTTCAATTCGCGTTCGGAGTGTTCGGGCCTAACCCCGTCAGTGACCTCCTGGCCGGAATCATCGCATTCCTGCCGAGGATCATCGTGGCCATCATCATCATCGTGATCGCAGCGGCAATCGCGGCCGGGGCTAAGACTCTCATTCAGGGCACTCTCGGGGGCCTGTCGTATGGCAAAGTCCTCGCGAACATTGCCAGCATTTTCATTTTGTTCTTGGGCATCACGGCCGCCCTCAATCAGATCGACGTGGCTACGACGGTCACCACGCCTCTTTTGATCGCAGTTTTGGCGATCATCGCGGGTGTGATCATTGTCGGAGCGGGCGGCGGACTGATCCGGCCCATGCAGGCGCGGTGGGAAGCGTACTTGAGCGCGGCAGAGACGGAGGCGCCGAAAATCGCGGAGGAAGCCCGCCGCGCCCCCAGCGCTAAAGATCGCCTCACCCAGGCCGCCGGCCGCATCCGCAACGCAGCCGACGATCCCATCGCGGCCAGGAAGATGAACGACGACAGTCTGTGACTAACGGACGGACTGACGGACGGGTGTCGCGGCCTTTCCTGGAGCGGTATCGCTGGCGGCTGAGCCCGCAGAGCACCCCACTGCGCCCCTCGAACCTCGACCGCGCTGTAGTTCCCCTAAAAGAACCGCGCTGTAGTTCCCCTGAAAAAATGGAATGGAGCAATGATCATGATCAGCACAGACCAGATCCGCGGCCTCCTCGAGAGCAACGGGAACGTCATCGGTGAGGACGACGCGAAAATCGGTTCGATTGGGCATGTATTCCTGGACGATGAGTCGGGCAACCCCGAATGGGTGACCGTCAAAACCGGGTTGTTCGGCACCGGGGAATCCTTCGTGCCTCTCGACCAGGCCATCCTCTCGGGCGAGAATCTTCGTGTTCCGTTCGATAAGGACATGGTCAATGACGCCCCCCGCGTCGACGACTCCGACGGCCACCTGACCCAGTCCCAGGAGGCCGAGCTCTACAGGTACTACGGCCGTCACTATGACGGTGCCGCGGCCCCTGCTGAATTCGACCAGCCTGTGACCGGTGTTCAGCCCATGACCGGCGAGCAACGGATGACGGGCGCCGGCCAGCCCATGAGCGACGTGGATTCCGCCGAGACACTTATGGAGGACGCGGTAATGACACGTTCCGAGGAGCAGTTGCGGGTGGGAACGGAGAAAGTTGAAACCGGGAAAGCCCGGTTGCGGGAGTATGTAGTGACCGAGAACGTCACAACCACCGTCCCGGTCTCCCATGAAGAAGTCCGCATCGAACGCGAGCCCATCACCGAAGCTAACGGAGCGGACGCGATGACGGGCGCCGACCTCACCGAGGGCGAACACGAAATTGCCCTCACCGAGAAACGTGTCGTCGTCGACAAGGAAACGGTCCCCGTAGAACGAGTCCGCGTGAACACTGACACGGTGACCGAACACGAGAACGTTTCGGAGGACGTGCGCAAAGAGCGCATCGAGGCCGACTCGCCGACCAGAGACTCGGACCGCGACCGGCTGGAAAGGTAACATTCCCGGCCGCGATACTCAACGCTCGTTTGCTGCAGGGCGCACGGGGCGTGCCGAAAATGGGCGGCACAACGCAGGGGTTCTCCACAGATATGGCGAGCTCCTGCGTGTGGAACGAGGCACAGCTACTCCTGCCCCATCAGCAGTTCACTGCCTCCGCGGCTCAAATCAATCCTTGTCGTCGGTTGTCGGCGGACGCAGACTGGAAGCGATGACGCTGTACGAGCCTGCATCCGAGTAGCCAGTCCGCCCGACCAGGCGCCCACGGGACGGGAAAAATCGACGCGCGAGACGCTACAGCGGGGCCGCACCTCAGCTTGGAGCGGCTGCGCTCCCACACCGGAAGGACAGCGATGTATACCTTTTACACATCCGAAGAGACCGACGACATCCTCGTGGTCGACCGGGACGGCGACGTGATTGGTGCTATCGCCCGCCTGTTGGTCGACCCGGCTGGAAAGCCCCGCTGGGTGACCATCCGCAGCGATATCTACGGCCCGAAAGAAACCTTTGTCCCGTATCACGGCGCACGGTGGATGGGGGGCAACTTGCACGTGTCAGTCAGTAAATACTTGACGACGGAGGCGCCGTATATTGCAGTCTCGGACGACGGTCCTCTGACCACGGGTGAGGTCATTGCGCTTTACCGGCATTATGAGTTGCCCGTGCCTGCCGATGTCACCACCGGACCAGGCTCCATAGCGCCAGCTCCGCCATCCGGCCCCGAACACGATCCGGGTGAGGACGGCGTGCATCGGCGGGATCAGTGATGCGTCTTTGGTTCGCGGCGAGACGGCACGTTGCTGCGCACGATCTAGCGTGCAAACGACTCGGCCGAGCTGAGCGCTGCACCGACGAGTCGAGGTCACGCTCGTGGCTGGCACCACCGGGAAACGGCGGTGCCGGCCAGGAACTGTTCAGGCCTGCTGCTGGTTTCAGACGCAGCCGACCAGATTGTAGACGTTGTCGCTGAGGACGGGGGTCCCGCCGAGCAGCACGAGCGAGGTTGCGCCGAGTCGCTGCATTTTGGTGGGCACCCCGGCTCCGAGGCAGGCCGTCGTGCTCAGGTACAGCGGCGCGTTCTTCCAGCCCGCGAGGGCCGCCCCGGCCATCGCGTCGCCGTTGAGCTCGTCGCGAAGGCGTCGAAGTTGATCGCGACCGCCGTGGCGTAGCGGTCGGCGCCGGAATTGCGCTTGACCGTCGTCACCCCGGGCACGACCTTGAGTGCGTTCTCAATGCCCGCACTTACGACATCCGTGCCGCCGGCGATCCGTGCCGTCGTGACCTTGAGGGTGGTCAGCACGCTTGGGTCTCGTTCCTCCAAAAAACGCTTGCTGACGCGCCACTCGGTGGCGGAAATTTGCACCCCTTTCAGGTCGGCGAATCCGCCGGATTCAACACTTTGTCCCATGGCGCGTCCTCCACGCTGAGTCCACTGATGCTCTTCATATCCTGCGCCCTAACGCCGGAAACACGAGACCACTGATTTTGGTCCGCATCCAAAGGACCGACCTAACTGCGCCCACGGGCTGCCGTCGACCTGCACGGCGACCGGAAGGCCAAGCTGACGCCGCCGCCTCTCTAGCGGTCGATGGTGCGTTCCCGGCGAGCGTCGCATTCATTGCCGGAGTAGGGCCTCCCTTTCGAACAGATCTGGGGTACTCTCGCCGCTGAGGGGCTCTCCGCCCCGCCGCTCGAGAGAGGCAGATCATGTCATCGATTCCGGGATCCACTTCGCACGACACACACCTAGCGCCCGTTCGACGCGCCGCGACCGCGGTAGGCACGGTATTCCTTCTGGTCGGAATCCTCGGGTTCATTCCCGGGGTCACCAGCAACATCGCATCGTTAACCGGTGCCGGCCGCGATTCCGGTGCACTTTTGTTGGGTGTCTTCCAAGTTTCGATTCTCCACAACGTGGTGCACCTCCTATTCGGCATCGCCGGACTCGCCTTAGCGCGCACTGTCAGGGGGGCCCGGAACTACCTGATCGGCGGCGGCGTCATCTACCTCGTCTTGTGGCTCTATGGGCTCGTTGCCGACCCTGACTCCTCCGCGAACTTCGTGCCTCTCAATAATGCGGACAACTGGCTGCACCTGGTCCTCGGCATCGGCATGATCGTCCTCGGAGTCGCGCTCGGGAGAACTCGCAGGACCGCGCCAGCCGGGACGCCCTGATTCATCGCCAAGCTCTTGGGGTTGCCTAGGAGCGGGATCATTGTCGAGTTCGTATCGGATCCCAGTGTCCACTGTCAATCCGCTCCGATCGCTTCTTTTCACTATGTGTACTATGTCCTACGAATCTCGAAAAGAGGAGCGCGCATGACCCGAAATGTCCGCATCTTCCTGACAAGGCCGCGTATCGCACACCTGCCCCCGGGCACTGTTTCGGTCGGCGATGCCGACGTCGGCTGTCGGGCTCTCTCATGAGCGTGTTCCCTGTGTCGAAGCTGTCCCGGCGACACCGCATCCGCGGCGAGGACGGTCAGGTGTCGACGGACCTCTTCGGGGCGTATCTGGAACGCATCGGCCGGTACCCGCTGCTCACCGCGCAAGAAGAAGTGAGTCTCGGGCGCCGGATAGAAGTAGGTCTCTTCGCTGGCGAACGCCTCCTTCACGGTGACCCGGACACTGCGGGGGAACTGGCCTGGCTCGCCCGGGATGGAACCCGGGCGAAGGCTCAATTCATCGAGTCCAATCTGCGGCTGGTCGTGAGTATCGCAAAACACTACGCAGGACGAGGCACCATGATCATGGACCTCGTCCAAGACGGCAACATCGGTCTGGTACACGCGGTGGAGAAGTATGACTACGCAACCGGATACAAATTTTCTACCTACGCCACCTGGTGGATCCGGCAGGCCATCCACCGGGGTATCGCCACCAAGGCCAGGCTGATCCGGCTTCCCACGCACACGCTCGAAAAGCTCAACGCCCTCAAACGCCTCCGCCAGGAACTGACTCTGACTTTGCACCGAGATCCCAATCTGGACGAACTGGCCCACCACTCAGCAGTGACCGTTGCCGAGGTTGTGCGAATTCTGGAATTGGACTACGAACCCATATCCTTGCAGACCAGCTGCGGCGACGGCACCATGGAACTTGGCGAACTCCTCGTCGATAGCGACTCCTGCCAACCCGACGAATACGCAGAGCTCGCCTTTCGAACCACGGACATCGCTGACCACTTGGACCGCCTCTCCGAAAGGGACCGGAGAATTCTTATCTCTCGATTCGGTTTGGATGGTCGAGAACCCGCCACCCTCGAACAAGTCGCACTTGCGTTGGGAGTCTCACGGGAACGCATCCGACAGCTCGAAAAACGCGCCCTGACCCAACTGCAAACCCCGCACCTCAAACACCACCTCCACGACTGAACATTTCGACCACGGTGCGGAGGCCCCGTTGAAACAGCCACCTGTCCTACTCGTCCTCGCGCTCGCGATGATGCTGATGGGGATTTTGGTCGCCGTCATCACTACTGTTCGTCGTTGACAGCGCACCCCTGAGGAGCCCGGCGTGCAGGATGGCAACTACCCGAACGGCGCGGCGCGACAGCAGGAGCGCGAAGGACCAGATCGGCTAGTTGCGCTTCGCGGAGGAGGTGAGCTGTCAGTAAGTGAGCAGGTTCTCTGAGCCACGAACATCTGGGTTACGAATCAGGTGTGTGGGAGGAAGCGCTGCCGCACCGACCCCGCCCGCCTGCTCTCGTCACCGGGCGCTGAACAGTCTGCTCCTCCGACGCTCTAAGTCTCGATCCACCGGTGAGACTCGGGTGTTGACGGCGCGTTAAACCGAGAATGCCTTCCAGATCAGGAAAAATAGAACTTACCAGGGCTCATTTTTCACAACAGGAAAGGCATCTCGTAGATGCAAGTTTTCCATAGATCCACGGCTCTGTCCGCGACCTTCGACGATGAGAATCTCGTGTCGCTTGCCGGCCTGGTTCCCGCGATGCTGTTGGCCGCCTCGACGGGTCTGGGCGAGCTCGCGAACCGGTGGCTGACGTTGCCTGGCTACTTCGGTGCAAACGCCGGATTGAAAGTCACCGCTCTGGTCCCGGGCATGGTCGCCGGCGCGGACTCCGGAGTGGCTGCACGGAGCCGTTATCGCCCATGTGCCAGAAGCCATCGCGTGGCATGACGGGGCCGACCGTGCAAAGTGGGAGCCTGGAGCTCTCGGGGCGAAGAATGCTGAGACGCTGCGCCTGGCCGACCTCGTCCCCGTTCCAAGGTCGCGGGGGAGAGGCATCCCGCCCAGTCGTGTGGACGTTCTCGTGCTGGGCCCGCCCAAAGACGTCAGCCCAGGCCGAACCTTCGTGAGCGTGGATTCCGTGCTGGCCGAGCTGCCAGGAGCGGTCACCGAACGCGCGGTCACAACCGCCCAGACGGCGCGCCGTGCTACAGGGCATCCGGGAACCTCAGTGGACAAACCTTTCGGACCCGACCTGACAAGGTTCGATCGCGTTTGGTTAGAGGTGGCTTTCGAGCGCCCGGTTCGCATCTATCCTGGTGCGCTCGCACCGGTGATCACCGCACTCGAAAGCGGGCATTGCGTAGGTGTGCTCGTCCTCAACGCAGTGGGCAGAATCCTTCTCCGCATGAACTCCCGACTGGAGCCGGCGCGGCAGCGCGGTTGGGGCGGAGAGCCCCTCCTGCCCACCCTCGAACTCGTAGAACTTTCGGGCGTTGAGGAACTGGGGATCGAGATCGACCTAGAGGCATACCTCGGCGGCTGGTGAGGGCGCCGCGAAATGAGCCAGGGCGCCTGGACCAGCATCAGTGACTTCCCGTTTTCGCCGAGGCAGATGGAGTCCTTCAGCCTGCTGCGCCCCAGCCACGATTCCTAGCTCGCGAACCGGCTCTGTTCGAATCGCATGGTGGACCCGAGGTTTCCGGTGCCGACAATCGCTGTTGTCGCCGTGCTCGCCGCGATATCCCCGGGTCACAAACGCTGTTCCGCCGCGTTGAAGGTCGAAATCACGGCGAATTGGCATACTCGGAGGAGTTGAAGGTGCTGGCCGTGGACGCGGCGGCGGACACGCCGCGGAAACAGGTGGCGAAGGTCCGGATACATAAAGGCACCCGGCCCGGAACGTGGACACACACGGCGGCTCGGCTAGAGGCGTTCGGGCGTGCAACGCGCTGTTGCGGCGGCGGCGAAAGCGATCCTGCGGAGCGCGCGGGCCTCCTTTACAGAGCTCGACCCGGGCCAGTTTTAAGAATCCAAGTTGGCCGCTCGACAGCGCCGGGCAGCTGCGAGGGCGGCTTTCCTACCCTTCAGCGTATCCGCGCGGAGGTCTGATCGACGCTCGGCGAGCCTGCAGGCTAGAAATTATGGGGTTGGAGTCCTCGGAGGCCGTCAGCGGCGGTTTTCGGCCCAGACGATGGAATGTCGAGTCTGTTCCGGCGTCAGGACCGTTTCTGCTGCGCAGTTCGTGCACCGGTTGGCGTACGTCGTCGAGAACGCGAACAGTGGGATGAAGATCAAGGTGAAACGGTTGGAACGCTGGACCACCTCTTGCGGTGCCCGGACATTGCAGTATCCGCAGACGAAAGACACTACATTCACGGTGCTCTCGGTGATGCGATGACCGTAGACCACAAGCATGAGCTAGCCCTTCTTCTGGATCCGCTCGGCGTGGTCGGGGACGTATCGGAATGATTCTTTTGCGGGGCGTTCGTAGCCGTCGGTATCTGGGCGGGCCGGTATGTCAACTGGTTTGGGTTCGCGCGGTTCATAGGGGACCTGTTCCAGGAGATGGTTGATCGTATTGAGCCTGGCCGCTCGTTTGTCGTCGCTCTCGATCGTCCACCACGGCGCTTCGGCGTGGTCAGTCGCCTCGAACATGGCGTCCTTCGCGCGGGAGTAGTCCTCCCATCTGGCGATCGAGGCGACGTCCGTCTCGGAGAGTTTCCAGCGGCGCATCGGATCATTCCGCCGAGAGTGGAAGCGTTCCTCCTGAACCTCATCGGACACTGAGTACCAGTACTTGATGAGGATGATGCCATCGTCGACGAGCATCCGCTCGAAAGCCGGGGCTTGCTGGAGGAACCGCTGATACTGCTCCGGGGTGCAGTAGTCCATGACGCGTTCGACGCCGGCGCGGTTGTACCAGGAGCGGTCCATCAGCACTATCTCGCCGGCGGCGGGCAAGTGCTGGATGTACCGCTGAAAATACCACTGAGTTCTCTCTCGCTCGTTTGGGGTCGGCAACGCGACGACCCGGGCGAAGCGCGGATTCAGGTACTGCATGACCCGTTTGATCGCGCCGCCCTTACCCGCTGCGTCGCGGCCCTCGAAGATCACCACGACGCGCGCGCCGGTATCGATCACCCACTGCTGCATCCTGACCAGTTCGATCTGCAGACGCTCGAGCTCATCTTCGTACAGACGCTTCCGCATCCGTTTTACAAGCGGCTTCGTGGACTTCTTCGATGTCGACATGCTCGACTTCCCCGCCGCCCGTTCACGGGCCTGAATGGTTGATGGAACAAATCCGAAAAAGATAAGGATGCCGCATGTCGTGTCGTATGACTAGGGGCGCACGCCGCTCGTTGTGGCGATTTATTGTCATGGGCCCCGGCGCCACGTCCCCGGGGTCACCGAGAACTGGTTGCAGCCTACGCAGGAATGGATACTCCGAGGTCAATAGATTGGAAATGGCAACTGGGGCGAACTCAGCAAGCGGGCGAGACCTTCGGAAGAACTCTCGCCGCGCACGGCGCCGCCCTCGTCTTGTTCCGAAGCCAAGTTGGTCCAGAGGCCAGACGGCCGACGGCACTGCACCCGAAACTGTTACTGGGGCACGGCGGGGCGCATGGACAGAAGCACGACCTTTGGTGCCGCACCGGGCCGGTAACATCGTTTTCGCGACTGTGTTCGCCGCGAACGGCGAAACCGCGATCACCGCGATCACCGAGGATTCGCCCTTCTTGTGAACCGGCTCGGTTGTCCCGACCTGATTCGGGCCAGCGGTATGAGAGCGCATTGCCGGTCAAGAATTCACGGTCTCTACGTTGATCCAGAGGCCGGCCGGACGTGCTGCTGTCGGTGGGCGTCTCCGTGCCCTGGGTGAACCCCGGGAAACAACACCGTAAGCACGGCTAGTGTCTGTGGCAGCTCGGGAGTTCCTCCGTCACCTATGGAGGCGACACCTTTAGCTCTACACTGACGCAATGAGTGACGCCACCCGTCCCACCGCCGCAGTCATCTATAACCCCACCAAGGTCGACTTGCCGATTCTCCGTGAGGCAGTCAGCGCGGAGGCCTCGGCCGCTGGCTGGGACGAGACGAAGTGGTTCGAAACGTCCATCGAAGACGTCGGGCAGGGGGTCACAGCCCAAGCGCTTGAGCAGGATGTGGACCTCGTCATCGTCGCCGGCGGGGATGGGACGGTGAGAGCGGTGGTCGAGGCGGTCCGAGGCCGCGATGTTCCTGTTGCCCTGCTGCCGTCGGGAACTGGGAATCTGCTTGCCCGCAACCTGCAGATGGATCTCACAGATGTGACCGGGAATATTCGGATGGCGTTTTCAGGTCGGGATCAGACCATCGACCTGGGGGTCATCCGCATTGAGCGTGAGGACGGAAGTCGAGACGAGCACGCCTTCGTCGTGATGACGGGACTCGGGTTGGATGCGAAGATGATCGCCAACACCGACGAGAATCTGAAGGCCAAAGCAGGTTGGGTGGCCTACGTGAAGGCCCTCATCACGTCCATTCGAGACCCGGGGGAACTGCACATCCGGTTCCGCCTCGACGAGGACGCGCCGAGGCGAGCCACGGTCCACACCCTCATTCTCGGCAATTGCGGTTCCCTCCAAGCGAACATTGTCCTGATGCCCGAGGCGAACCTCGAAGACGGCCTGATGGACCTGATGATGACGCGTCCCCGGGGTGTCGTCGGCTGGGTCCGACTGTGGCTCAAGGTCGCGTGGACCAACGGGATCGTGCGTCGAACGAAGGCGGGTCGAGCCCTCATCGGCGAGCACAAGAACGACGCGAATCTTCACTACGAGACCGCCGCCACGTTCACCGCCCGCTTCTCCAAGCCGGAGGAGATCGAATTGGACGGTGACGGTTTCGGGAAGGCATCCGCCCTCAAAGCCTGGATCGAGCCCCGGGCCCTCCGGGTGCGAACGCCCACGCCGAGCCCGGGGCGCTCCGAATAGTATTTCAGGCGTGCTTTTCGGTATCCGACCCGACCAGGTCGGGATTTGACGGTCCCGCGGCGGGATCGAAGTCCTGGTCGAGGTTTTCGGCCGGTCCGACGGGAGGATCCTCGGGGTCTGGGCGGTACACCGGTGGGTCCTTCCTCGGGTGTGCAGCCGAGCGAGGCGAATCCGGATCCAGCTCCTTGTCCTGGCCTGGGGCGTCCGGCGTGTCATTGTGCTCCGCTGAAGCGGCCATGGAGTCTCCTTCGATCACGCGCTGGATGGGAGGATCGGAAACCCGTTCTCTCCCCTGACGAACTTGAGTTTATCTCACTGGTAGCGGCAACCGGAGGGAAAAGTGCAGGCTGTCAGAGACGCATTCTACGAATGATGTCGTGCCGTCGCGATCGCGTTCGACCGTGAGGGCGCGGACGTCGCCTTCTCCTACCTGCCAGAGGAGCAGGCGGATGCCGAGGACACGGCGGAATCGATCCGAGACGCCGGCCGCAGAGCATTACTGGTACCCGGCGGCATCCGTGAAGAGGGACCAGCTTGTGGAGCCGGCGACCGCCACGGGTGCGCGGTGTGCTCGAGCAGGTGAATTTGATCTAAAGCCGTCGGTTTGATGGCAAGATCGACAACTGTGTAGGCCGTTTTTTGTCGATCGAGCGCAGCAGCGCGGGGACGGTGCGAGACTTCGTCTTGAGGTCGCCGTGCCGGTCAGGCTTAGACGCTCTTGCGTCCGGAGATGGAGCGGACGAGGAAGAGGATTACGGCGATGATTGCCAGAACGATGCCGACCCAGAGCAGAAACTGCAAGGACTGGATGAGGCCGCCGGTGAGGAGCATGACAACGGCGATTATGGCGATGACGATAAGCAGGAGATTCATGGTGTCGTCCCTTTCGTCTGGTGATGATTGAGTGGAATGTTATTCCGTGCGTCCGATCTGCGCAATGCCGGTGGGGTGGGTTTATTATGTCGAAAGCCAATCGCATTGAGTGGAAGGAAACGGATCATGAGTGGTGCGGACAAGATCAAGAACGCGGCCGAGAAGGTCGTCGGGAAGGGCAAAGAAGCTGTGGGGAAGGCAACGGACAACCCCACGCTCGAGGCCGAGGGCAAGGCCGACCACGCCAAGGGCAGCGTCAAGCAGGCTGGCGAGAATGTGAAAGACGCCCTGAAGTAAAGCCTTCGGCAATTTCGGGTCGCCCCGGTAGAGGTGGAGCGCTGTTCGCCTGTACCGGGGCACCACGGAATAATTCCTACAAGGGGTCGACCTCCGCAAAGCACTGTTGGATTGTGAGGTGACGGGCCAATCTGTCACTCCTGTTCAGGGAAGTCGCGAGCAGGGACCTCCTTTCCAGTCGCGGGGTCCGGTTCGTTCTGAGCTTTCGGTCGCTCTGGCGAAGCCGGCTTTTTGTTCACCTCGTTCGTGGGCCGATTTTCCCTCCCTCGTCGATATGGCGCTGAGTCGAACAGCAGACATCGTCGTCGATGAGGGCCTGCAACTGTCTTTGTTCCTTCTTTACGGTCTCTCCTATGGTGGGGTGCTGGATACCGACCCGGGTTGGGAGTGGAACACGATCGCGATCGCCGCCCGAGTTGCCATCGAAGAAGACTTCGAGCGACGACTGCGTGATCCAACCGTGCTGCCCGAGTAACCACCAGCAGTGGCGGGCGCTGTTGCGGCGACGCTGTTCACTTTTGACGAGTCCTGACACGTCGAAGCTGCAGAGGATCGAAGACGCGGAGAAGGACCAACACCGATGTGAAGCCATCCGGTAGCGAGGTGCACGGCACAGTACCTGTGATCATGGCGTGTGCGAATGGACCTGTGCTCGTGCGGGGAAACGTGGTCCTTGTCTCAGCCACAGGGGATCCCATTGCCCCAAACCGAAAGACCGTGGCACTCTGCCGATGCGGAGCGTCCACGACCAAGCCGTTTTGCGACGGTACCCACAAACTCGTTCATTTCGTCACGGACCTAACGCCCGAAAAACCCGCAGGCCCAGGCTGACTGGTTCCCCATGCCCGCACGGATCCCATTGCAATCGCGGAGCAAATCCTTGGGGGTGGAGGCGGCATAGCCGGTCGCTTGCAAACAGGAGCAGGAGAATGACAGGGCTTGTCGGGCCTGGCGGTACCGGTCACAATAAGTGCCAACAGGCCATAACGACCCCCGACACCTAGAGACCGAGGAGCACGATGAACTCCGATTCCGCCGTCCCCGCCGACGACCCGCGCATCAAATTGGAGACACAACCAACGCCTCGCCAGTCTGAAACCGAGCCTGACCATGAGGGCGAGTACACCGATATCGATCTGGATTCCAACCAGGACGGGCACTCTGTTCAGGCCCGGACGGGCGAGCCAGACGTACACCGTCAGGAGCCAGATAATGGGCAAGAGGGGGAGTACACGGACGCAGATCTGTCGGATTAACCGGTGGGCTTCGGACATTCCTCGCCGACCAGTCTCCCTGGTCTGATCGACGGGGCCTCAGCATGCTGACGTTTGGGATCGAGGAGGAGTGCTTCCTTGTTGAGCGGACCACTCTGCAGCCTGCACCCATCGCGGATCTCGTCCGTCGAGGCCTCCCCGCGATGACCGCAGGTGGTCTTGTCACGAGCGAGTTTCTGGCCTCCCAAATCGAACGATTCACCCCGATCCTGACCGAGATGGATTCAGCCACGACCGACCTGTCACGGTTTCGCGCCGAGATGGGAGCGGCGCCCCGACTGCGAGGTGTCATCGCGATCGGCGTAGGTACCCCCTTTGACGCATCCGCATTGCCGATTGTGACCGAGAAGGAACGATACCGAAATGTTGAAAACGGTATCCGCGGCGTGCTGCGCGATCATCAGATTTGCGCCACACACATACACATGGGCGTACCCAGCCGGGATGCCGGAGTACGCGCCCTCAACCGGCTGCGAATCTGGCTGCCCACCCTGATGGCCCTGTCGGGAAACTCCCCATTCTGGCGCGGATCCAGCACAGGGTTCGACTCCTGGCGCGCGGTAATCATGCGGCGATGGACGACAACCGGATGTCCGTCGCACTTCAATGATGCTGCTGACTACGACCGGCGCATCCGTCGTCTGGTCGGGGTCGGTGCGACAACTGATGTCGCGACCGTAGCGTGGTACGGGCGCCTGTCCGAAGTTCACCCCACGCTCGAAGTGCGCGTGGCCGACGCTCAACTTGACGTTGAGTCAAGAACTCTCCTCGCCGCCCTCACGCGCGGACTCGTCGCCACCGCACTGGACGAAGCCGGGCGGGACATCCCTCCGCTCACGGTCGAGCCGGAACTTTTGGATGCAGCACTCTGGCACGCTGCCCGTGACGGCATCCGCGGAAACCTTCTCAATCCCGCCACGACCGAACTCACCCCCGCGCGTGAAGCGATCACAACCATGGTTCGCAGCATCGAGGGATCGCTGGATGATGCGGGTGACCAGCAGCGTGTCGCGGAATCGCTTGAGCATCTGTGGCGGAAAGGGACTGGCGCCCAGCAACAAGAGCGAGCCTTCGCGACCAAGGGTCGGTCGGGGCTCAGCGCGTTCCTGGAGACCTCTTTCACGAGCTGAAGACGCTAATGCTCTCGAAGCGCGGCAATCAGCACCGCCTTCCTGCTCTTTGAGAGCCCCGCAAGGTCTAGCTCGCGTGCTCGCTTACGCAATTCGGGTACGGTCCAATCCTCGTAGGGTTCACGGCGTCCACCTCTCGCGCCGACAACTGACCGGCCTTCTTTCGCGGCGGCATTTGAGATGCGGGCGGCCTTGGCCTGTGAAGCGCCATCGCTGCGCAGCTTCTCATACAGTTCTGGGTCCTTCAGGCTCGCGTTCACTGTGCCCGTCATTCTTTCCTCCCTGTTTGGGTGCTTCCTTGCGAGCGACTCTCAATGGATGCGGCCGTCGAGCCAACCTCATCCACCGGTCTATCGGGCGGGCATCCGATATTCGCCCGGCCTTTTGACGGCCGGGCGCATTACGATGTTGCGCGGCGCGAACTACGCCAAGGTCGGGTCTTCTCGGCTCGTTGGGCGAAATAGGGCAACGACAATCGGGAAGCGCCTTCTTTGGGTCATAGCGGCTCGGAGAGGGGAGTGGACGCCGGGATCAGATATCGGTGGCTCTGCGCGGTGGGTCGTCCTGAGTACCGGAGCGGAGGCGGCGCCGTGCCGCTCGGCGTCCGCCGGCGATTCTGACGAGGGCGTAGACAATTGTCAGCGCCCCGATACTCATGATCACGTAACCGATCATGTGGAGATCGACTCCGTCCGGGGCGGGGAGGACCCAGACGACGATGATTCCGACTACGTACATGATGATGCCCCATACGAAGCTCATGGCGACCTACTTTCGCACACCTCGGACAGGATGACGCGATCAGCATAGATATCCTGCGCCTATGCCGCCAGTGGAAGCACCCGATGTGCAAGGCTTCGGCGGCCGTTTTCCCGTGGGCCTCAGCGACATTCTCGCGTCAGCGTCCG
This sequence comes from Cryobacterium sp. GrIS_2_6, assembly GCF_035984545.1. Taxonomy (NCBI): domain Bacteria; kingdom Bacillati; phylum Actinomycetota; class Actinomycetes; order Micrococcales; family Microbacteriaceae; genus Cryobacterium; species Cryobacterium sp. GrIS_2_6. Next base: position 1,432,923 of record NZ_JAXCHP010000001.1, on the reverse strand, counting down.
GGACTCGACTGATGCGCACATCGGGGTCGCTGTCAACCCCCGGCGCAATCGCTGGCGAAGCAGGCGATGCGAGGCAGGTTCGGGATACGGTGCGGGGATGAGCGGTAAACATGCACACCCTGCCCCAGGCATGCGACGATTCTGGTCGTTGCTTGCACCGACTGCTGACGCGTTCACGGGTTTGGAGGGAGACTTCGAAAACGAACGACGCCGAGCCGTGGAATCCCTGGGCGCCCAGCCGGAACCATACACTCAGGGGGGAACGCGGGCACCTGTCTTGCCCTCCAACAGTTTCGGATTGACACACCCCTAACGAGCAAAATGCAGGAACACCGCCGCCAATCGGCCCCAGTCACTCCGGGGCGCTGCCGGAGTAAGCCAGCGCGAGCAGGGGCACTTCCCGAATCTGCCAGGGAGTGCGCCTACAGTGCCTTGGGGAATGGCTCGTCGACGGGCTACATTGTCGAACATGAGACAGGGGCCTGACATTGATGGCGACATCAAACGACGAGCAGGATGGCTACCTACAGAGCAGGACGATCTGGAGTCTTGGCTGGCCGGGCACCGAGATCGAGTGGAGGCCCGGGGTGAACAGGTCGTCCTTCATCCTGTCATCGTGGAGTTTCAGAGGCTGATCGGCTCTGACCCGGTCGTGCGGATGTACATGACTCAAATGATCGCCCAGGTGCCCGCGTCCAAACCGTATCGGAAACGCCATCTGGAGAACGTCGAGCAGCTACTTCGGCTGATCAACGAGGTGCTGACAATGGCGCCCGAGTTCAGCGAGGGCTCCTACCACCGTTGGCACCGTCCTGTCGCCGGAACCATAGTTCGAGCGTTCGTTCAGCAGGGAACGTATCCTTCTGAGGCCGACTCCGAGGGCGTGAACGCAGTGGAGCCGACGAACTCGCAGTCCTACCTCGCACATGTTGCGGCGCGGGCGATCATCCTTATCCGCGCCAACAATCCCGTCATCGGACTGATGGCCGTAGTCCCGGTAGGGATGGTCGAGGTTTCCTCTTGCATCATCGACCCGAAAATCACCTTGGGGTACCACGTTGCCAAAGGCGAAGAACTCGGCTATTTCCAGTTCGGTGGTTCAACGGAATGCCTCATTTTTCGTCCGGGGGCCATCGAGGGCTTCAGCCTCGCGGCCATTCCCCAACCACATGACCCCCAGGCCCCGTTGGTGCGCGTCCGATCCCAGCTCGCCACCGCTAGTGCCAGCAAAAAATTGCCATAGACCAACCGGGAGGTTGCGGCGTGACATTTGTTCGGGCGTTGACGTCTAATACATGACGGCCACCGGATGCCTCGGCCGGCAAACGTACGACTGCTCCGGCTCGTCTCACTTCCTGGCGAGGCGCCTCGACCAGTTGGACGAATCAGTGGGCACGTAAAGATTGGATAAAGCTGATGAAACGATTCCGAGGTCCCGGACCCTCACGAGCTACCACGGTGATTGACCGACTTTACGTGGCCGGAGTTATCGTCAAGGGGATCGATGGCGCAATCGAACTCGTCGCGGGACTCTTGCTGTGGTTTGCGCCGCACATCATGGACAGCATCCTGAGGGCCGTCAGCAATGAGGCGCGAGAAGGCACGGGCGCCGCTTCCCAGTACGTGGCGACCGCGGTGGCGCGCTGGGACGATCAACTGGTGCGCAGCTCTTTGGCGTACCTGATCGCGTTCCTGCTCGTCCACGGCGTCGTGAAACTAGTTTTGGTCTATTGCCTCTTGAAACGGTTCCACCGGGTGTACCCCTACGCCTTGGCCGCCCTGACGGGTTTCCTGATCCTTCAGGGATACGCGTTTGTCGAGCATCCCACACTGGGCGTCGGCTTTGTGACCCTGCTCGACGCGGTGATCATCTACCTCGTGTACCGGGAATACCGGGAAATTCGCCCCGGCGCTACCGCAGAACCAGATGCACCCGACACAGTTCTTGACCGGGATCAGACCGGGGTGACCGGCGAACTCCACGAAGATCGGTTCGTAGGCGGACGTGATCTCACCCATTGGTACACACCAGTCGGGAAGGTAATAGCCCGCTTGGCACGTAATCTCAGTGTCCGGCTCGGCCCGCACGCGACCCTCATCCTCACCTTGGCAGTAGGGCTGCTCGTCTCCGTGACGCTCAGCGTAGGCACAGCACTCCTCTACGACTCGGTCACGGAAACGGACGGCATCGCCGGCCTGGACGCCCCGGTGTTGGCATTCATGATCAGCGTCAGGTCCCCGGGCCTGAACAGCTTCGCAACGGGGTACACCGATATCGCTGGGCCCGTTGGAATGCCCATCCTTGCCGTTGCAGCGCTGCTCATCCTAGCTCTGACGCGTCGGTCCTGGACACCCGTCATCGTGATCGCGGCCGCTGGTGCCGGATCCCTGGCGATGACCATCGCAGGCAAAGTCCTCATCGGCCGAAACCGGCCACCCCTGGCTGATGCCGTCGCGCCGTTCGAGTTTTCACCCTCATTTCCCAGCGGGCACACTCTCAACGCCGTCGTCGTGGTCGGCGTCATCGCGTACCTTCTGATCTTGCGGCAGCGCTCATGGCGCTCGAGGGCGTTCACGGTCAGCATCGCAGCCGTGTTTGCATTCACGATCGGACTCAGCAGGGTGTACCTCGGCCACCATTGGTTCACCGACGTCGTCGCCGGGTGGCTGGTCGGAGCAGCGTGGCTCGCTCTGATTATCACAGCCCACCGGCTCTACCTCACCACCCGACACCACGCGTCAATCACTACCAGAACCTCGGCGGACCGACACCGTGAACTAGTCACCCAGTCCGGCACGGTCCATCCGGTGATGGTCGCGTATTCCAGCCAGTGCACCGAGCAGACCGCCAGCGACGCTGACCAACGCCATCAGCATCCCGGTGGTTATGCCCGCCGTGGCGAGCTCGCTCCCAGTGATAGGGACGCACGGGAAGCTGACCAGGGTATCGGAGCAGCGGAAACCGCTGCCCAAGGAAAGTCCAAGGAGAGCGCCAATGACGGCGATGGTGACGGCCCAGAGCCACAACGAGAACCCCTGACGCACTCCGCCGAACCGGGCCATCCGGCCCGCGAAGTTGCCGCCACAAAAACAGCCGAAGCAGACGACCGATGAAAGAACAACGGCCACGACGAGGCTGTGTCGACGAACCCGGCGTCGGTGGGATCGGCATTGGCAGCGAATGCAATTCTGGCCGCCGTATCAGAGACCGAGGAGGTAAGGAGGACTGCTGTGAGCGGGCAGCCACCCAAAGAAGGCCGAATCGATCGTCAGGCCGCCGAATCGTTCCTCTTGCGCTCGGCGACAATGTGACACGATGAGTCGCTTTCTGGAGGGACCATTCCAGCCGCCGGGTCACTGCGTGGAGCGCGACTGAGTCTCTGTCAACGCAGTGAAGAGAATGGACCGCGTTCGGCGACGCTCTCTCCCGTTGTTTATCTCTTGGGCCGCGTCGTGCGGAGCTGCTTATGGCCAATAGTTGAACGAGGTGAGCCCGGCAGGGTCGCCGCAATCCAAATTACCTTGATCCTCTGTCGGCAATGACGTTTGGCCTTGCGTGCCGGCGGCGGTGTGCTCAAAAAAGTCCTGAACCTCTTCCATGCAACGCTCTTCCCACAGAGAACGCAATTTTGGACCGATCGTCTGTGCCAGCGATGCGACGCGATCGGTCGTCAGTCTCACCGATATGGGTTTTGCGCCCCATTCAGTTTGGGTGTATGAGTAGTGGAAAGTTCGGCTTCCCGATAACCGAGGAGTACGTGATGAAAAGTCTCTGGGCGTCAGTGCAGGGTGACCCTGCTTTCATGCGAAAGGTGAATGGGTGGCTCACCATCTTTTGGATCGCGATGATCCCGATTTCGCTGTTCACCCATTGGGTGGACAGTGTCGTTTACGTTTCGGCGTTGTCGTTGTGGGCGCTTGTGTCCGGGCATTGGTCGGCGTGGCAGGCTGCCCGCGTTGAGGTCAAACAGGAAGAAGAAGCTCACTTGCGCGCCAAGGAAGACATCCCCAGCGAAGTCGTGGACGCCATAGTGTCGAAAACGACGATCGAGGCGCTCTCGGCGGAGCAGTCGCCCGTTGAGGCTTGAGAAGTAGACGAACTCAACGGGGCAACCGATGTCGGTATTGCCACTAGCAGGGATACAGCGAGGACCCGAAAGACTCCTCATTTCGACGACGCTGACGAGAAGGGTCTCGAGGTCGGCGACGGGCCGAAGAGCTGGGCGGCCGGTGTTCCCGGCGTTTACCATTCCCTGAAACCAGCCATCGAGCAGATGGGTCTGAACCGCACTCGCACGACGGTCCTGTCCATGAACCAGAAGCATTGCTTCGACTATCCGAGCTGTGGGTGGCCGGACCCGAAGCACCGTAAGACGTTCGAGTTCTGCGAGAACGGGGCCAAGGCGGTCACCTGGGAAGCGACCCCCGTCGTCATCGCGTCCGACTTCTGGTCGGAGCATTCGGTGAGCGAGCTGCGCGGTCGCTCGGAGTATTGGCTGGGTATGCAGGGCAGGCTGACGGAGCCCGTCCACATGAAATCGTGGGCACCAGCAAACTCATCGGCAGCGTCGAGGGCAACGTCGCGGAACCGACACTGGAAGTCGGCAGACGCCTGCGCCTCGGGGATGTCCCGGTGGTCGAGTGGACCTTCAACTACGGCGATGGACGCCTCTACCGCAATGTGACTATCGGCGAACTCGAGAACGGGGAAGCTGTGCGCGTCAGGGACTACTAAGGCGAACCCACCGACACGCCTCTCTGGCGAGTGCCGCTGACCGACCGCCTCGACATGCCCGACGACGGCATCTGGAAGGACAACGACCACCTGAGCCACCACCGACGCGAAAGTGAGCCGACAACCGGTCCGCGGATTCCGAGCACATGACGGTCGGGGTGCCGCCGTACTTGCGGCGCCGCTTTCCGCACCGATGGCGGCACAGCCTCAGCGGCGTCCCAGCCGACCGATGGCGAACCCGACCATGCCGACGAGTCCGCCGAGGGCAACCCAGCCTGCGGCGCGGCCCCCTTTTCCCTCGTCCGGTAGCGGATGCGGCGACGCGGCCTCCCTCGCCCCCGCCCCGACAGCGGCCACGGAAGCCGCCTGGGCCAGCGGCACCGCGGCATCCGATGCCGGGTCGACGACGGACGCGTTTCGCACGAACAGCACGAACCACGCAAAGACGATCAGCACGGCGACGAGTTCGAGGGCGGTGAGGTTGTAGTACCCGATCGGGTACCAGAGCAGCACCGCACCGCCTATCGCGAGTACGAAGACCGTCGTCGTGACGACGAAGCTCCGAGGGAGGTCCTTCAGGACGAGCGGGACCAGCACGATGAGTGCGACGAAGCCGACGACTGCGGAGGTCGCGAAGGTGTTGTGCACGATGAAACTGACGTCGACGGGCACGAGACCGACACCGATGAGCGCCACGCCGACGATGATGATGATGATCCGCACGAGCGGGACGCCGCGGAGGTCGCTGCCTGCGGCGCTTCGCCGCGAGCGCAGGTCGAGGGTCAGGTAGTCCGCGAGCGTCGTCATCACGAGTCCGGCGAGGAGGATCGTCAGGTTGAACGCGTATGCGGAGGTTGCGCCGCCCATCCCGAGTGCGCTGAAGTTCGCCTGCCACCAGCGCGGGTCGGCCGCCGTGAGCATGCTCGAGAACACCCCGGCGGCGAGGAAAAGGCCCAGGAGTGAGGCGAGGCGCGTCGTCGTGATCTCCGCGGCGAGGAGAAAGAGCGCAAAGGTGCTCGCAGCGACCGTCAGCGTGACGAACAGCGCCGCTGCGAACGGGTCGAGCAGCAACTCGCGGAAGGCCAGGTGGAATACCGCGTAGACCGAGCTGATCAGGAGGCCGGCCATTGCGGCACCGGTCAGCGACAGCCCGATGGTGTCGAGGATGCGCCGGATGCGGGCACGCCTGCGCCATCGCGGAGAGTGCCGGGTGAAACGGACATAGGACCATCCGAAGACCGGTAGTCCGATCAACCCGGCGATCTGGGCCGAGAGCCCGCCGACGGAATTCTCACCGGCCAGGCCGACGGCGCGGCCACCGAACACGATCACGGCAGCGAGGAGCCCCGCGAGTGCGCCAGCCGCAGCGGCGATCAGGGCACCGGATTCCACCTCGGATCGGCCGTTACCGGTGCGTTCGTCCTCCACCGGCAGTGCCGGGTCCGCGCGGGAAGGAGTCATCTCCCTATCCTGTCGCGCTTTCGAGGCTGCTGTGGCCGCTGAGCGAGGTGTCGGCCTATGCGGGCGGGGCCTCACTCACGAAGCAGGAGATCGCACTCGCGAGATCCGGCCGGACCATCCGGGCTACCGGGGTGCCGAATTCGATGACCTCGTAACCGTCGCGGTTTCTGGCGATGAAGCCGATCACGCTCAGCGCGTTGTCCTTCGCGATCCGGGAGTCACTGACCCGCCACTCCCGTCTCGAGAGCGCGCGCACCTGGACGTCGCTGGGCGAACGGGACTGACGTGCGGCGGCGATCATGGTGGGTCCTTTCCTCGACATGAACCGACCGTAGGTTCGGTTCCTATCGGTTGCCTTGGGGCCCGATGTGAAGCCGATGAGGCCCGGGACACTCCGATCGCGGACTCAGGTTCCGATCCCGAGCAGCAGGCTCACCGCGATCACGGTCATGATCACCGCGATTCCGATGTCGAGAATCCGCCACGACACCGGCCGGCTGAAGATCGGGCGCAGCAGCCGGGCGCCGAAGCCGAGCGCCGTGAACCAGACGACGCTGCCGAGCACGGCCCCGAGGCCGAAGTACCAGCGCTCGTCGCCATGGGCCGCGGCGACCGAGCCGAGGAACACCACCGTGTCGAGGTACACGTGGGGATTGAGCCAGGTGAGCGCGGCGGTCGTCGCAAGGACCTGCGCAAGAGTCGCGGCCGTGCCGACGACCGAGGTGTCGAGCGGCCGTGGCAGCAGGGCCCGGCGTGTGGCGAGCATCGCGTAGCCGAGCAGGAATGCTGCGCCGACGATCCGAACCACGGCGAGCAGCCACGGTAGCGTGCGGATCAGCGCCCCGAACCCGGCGACGCCGACCAGGATCAGGATCGCGTCGGAGGCCGCGCAGACGATCACCACGGCGAGCACATGTTCCCGGCGCAGTCCCTGCCGAAGCACGTAGGCATTTTGCGCGCCGATCGCCACGATGAGGGACAGGCCGAAGCCGAGGCCGGCGAGGGTGGTGAGGAGCATTCTTCGACCGTACCTCGGCGGCGATGGATGAGTACAACGAAACTTTCTTAGCAGGCATTAGTCTGGCTAATCATGACGATTGACAATGCGCAGCTCAGGGCCCTCGCGGCGACGATCGATCGTGGCTCCTTCGACCTGGCCGCTGCGACCCTGCACATCACGCCGTCCGCGGTCAGCCAGCGGATCAAAGCCCTCGAGACATCCGCGGGCCGGGTGCTGGTGCGGCGAACGAAACCGACAGAGATCACGGATGCCGGACTGCCGTACCTGAGGCTGGCCCGGCAGATCGACGCTCTCGTGCAGGACGTCGTCTCAGGGTCGGAGTCGGAAGCGCGCGCGGGCGTTCCGCTCGCCGTCAACAGCGAGTCGCTCGCGACCTGGGTGCTTCCGGCGCTCGCCGGCCTGCCCGACTCGATCACCTTCGACGTACGCCGTGAGGATGAGGATCACTCGGCCGAACTGCTACGCGCGGGAACGGTGATGGCCGCGATCACGACTGACGTGCGTCCGGTGCACGGCTGCTCCGTCACCCGGCTCGGCAGCATGCGTTACCGGCCGATGGCGCACCCGCGCTTCGCCGCACAATGGTTCGCCGCCGGCGTCACAGCGGATGCCCTGTCCCGCGCGCCGATGGTCGTGTTCGACGCCAAGGACGACCTGCAGGACCGCTTCCTCCGGGGGCGGAGCCGACGGCCGCTCACGCCTCCCCGGCACTCGATCCCGGGGTCCGCGGACTTCGCGGAGGCCGTCCGCCTCGGGCTGGGCTGGGGCATGGTGCCCAACCAGCGGATCCTCAGCGGCGAGGCCGAGGGTGTGCTCGTCGATCTCGCGCCGGGCCGGCACATCGATGTGGTGCTCTACTGGCAGCAGTGGACGCTGCACACGCCCGTGCTCGCGACGATTTACGAGGCGATCCGGGCCGCGGCCGCGGAGCACCTCGACTGAGCCCTGTCGCCACTAACCCCTCTCGCCACTAAGCCCTGCCGGCAGGACCTTGTCGTCAGTCGGCGAGGATTCCGTAGAGGGAACGTCGGAGGTCGTCGATCTGGGTTACGGCCTTCGCACGCTGCTCCGGGGTCGCGGCGAAGCGGAGCTGGTGGATGACGCCCATGAGCTTGGCGACGCTTTCGTGCAGGTTCGCTTCGGCTTCGACGCGTGCCGTCGAGCTGTCCCAGACTCGGGCGAGGGCGTCCGCGTTCTCGGTGACGTAGGCGCGGCCTGGCTCGCTGAGCTGGAATTCGGTGCCGGTGCCGTCACCGGTCGGGGCGATGAGGCCCTCGTCGACGAGCTGTTGCAGCGTCGGGTACACCGATCCGGGGCTCGGGCGCCAGGTGCCTCCCGAGCGCTCGGTGATCTCCTTGATCAGTCCGTAGCCGTTGAAGGGAGCCTCGGAGAGCAACGAGAGAATGGCGAGGCGGACATCGCCCTTGAGCTTGCGCTGGGTACCCGGCGGCATGAAGCCGCGCGGGCCGAAGCCGCCGAAGCCGGGGCCGAAACCGGGGCCGAAACCGGGCCCGGCGCCCCGGCCGAATCCGCGGCGCTCGTGCCGGTCGCCGGAGTCGTGCGTATGGGGTTCGCGAAAATCATTATGCATGGTGGTGTCCAATCGGGAAGTGGGTGGTCGACGGTCGAGAGGATCGGCGATGGCTTAAAGATATATCGGTGAATAGTTGTAAGCAATGACTCTCAGCGAATACGCAGCAGGGAGGTCGAGCGTGATGCACGGTGAGTGCGGCAGCATAGACCCTATGCAGGCCGACCCAGATTTCAATCCGGAGTTCTTCGAGATCAACCCGCTCTTCGCCCGCCCGGGTGAGGACAGCGTTGCGCCGCGGTACGTCCTCGGCGCGGACCCGATGGAGCCGGAGACGGCGTACCAGATCATCCACGACGAGATCATGCTCGATGGAAACGCCCGGCTGAACCTCGCCACCTTCGTCGGCACCTGGATGGACGATCACGCGGGGCGGCTCTACGCGGAGGCGCTCGACAAGAACATCGTCGACAAGGACGAATACCCGCAGACTGCCGCGATCGAGGAGTATTGCTGGCGGATGATCGCCGGCCTCTGGCACGCACCCGAGCCCATGAAGACCGTCGGCACCTCGACGATCGGCTCCTCAGAGGCCTGCATGCTCGGTGGACTCGCCCTGAAACGACGTTGGCAGCAGGCCAGGCGGGCGGCCGGAAAGTCGACCGCGCAGCCCAACCTCGTGATGAGTTCCGCGGTGCAGGTGTGCTGGGAGAAATTCTGCAACTACTGGGACGTCGAGCCTCGATTCGTGCCCATCAGCGAGGAGCACCCGAGCCTGGACGGGCACGACCTAGCGAGCTATGTCGACGAGAACACCATCGGCGTCGTGGCGATCATGGGCGTGACGTACACCGGGGTCTACGAGCCGGTCGCGGCGATCAGTGCCGCCCTCGACGAGATCCAGGAGCGAACCGGAGTGTCCGTTCCCATCCATGTTGACGCGGCCTCCGGGGGAATGATCGCACCCTTCCTGCAGCCGGAGCTCGAGTGGGACTTCCGGTTGGAACGGGTGCACTCGATCAACACCTCCGCGCACAAGTACGGCCTTGTCTACCCGGGACTGGGCTGGATCGTCTGGCGGTCCAAGGATTCACTGCCAGAGGACCTGGTCTTCCATGTCAGCTACCTCGGCGGGAGCATGCCCACGTTCGCGCTCAACTTTTCCCGTCCCGGCGCGCAGGTGCTCCTGCAGTACTATCTCTTCCTTCGGCTCGGATTCGACGGCTACCGTGCCGTGCAGCAGTCCGCCCAGGACGTTGCGCGGTACCTCGCGCGCGGCATCGAGAAGATCGGCGCCTTCACACTGTGGAATGACGGGTCGGACATCCCGGTCTTCGCCTGGCGCCTCACCCCCGGCCACACCCGGAACTGGAACCTCTTCCACCTGTCGGACCGTCTGCGCGCCCACGGCTGGCTCGTTCCCGCGTACGGGATGCCCGACAACCTGTCCGAGATGACTGTCCAGCGGATCGTCGTGCGGAATGGGCTCAGCATGGACCTCGCCGCGCGCCTGCTCACAGTGATCGAGGAGGAGACGGCGTATCTCGACCGGCTCGAAGGTCCGATGCCCGTCGAGGGGCAGCATCCGGGCTTCACGCACTGACTCCCGGCGGGCGCCCCCTTGCCGGCTTGGGCGGCTCTTCCTATGCTCACGACAGGGCCGCCGTCCGGCGGGCCGACGTACAGAGGAGAATGCGATGACGCTTAAATACGGTGTGCTGGCTCTCGTTGAAGCCCGGGCGGGGCAGGAACAGGCCGTCGCGGATTTCCTCGCCGGTGCACAGGCACTGGCCGCCGCCGAGCCGGGCACCCGGACCTGGTACGCCTTCCGGGTCGATGACGACATGTTCGGCATCTTCGACACTTTCGACACCGAAGAGGATCGCCAGGCACACCTCACCGGGGCCGTCCCGGCAGCACTCGCCGAACATGGGCCGACCCTGCTCGTGAGGGACCCCGACATCAGCCGGATCGACATCATGGCCGCTACCTAGTCGGCTTCGAACCCCTCAGCCGCCGCCGACGTGGGTGCCCGGACGGCGGAGCGGGTCGGGTTCGACCTCGCGCATGATCTCCCGTACAACGGGGGCGGTGTCGCCCTGGCCGAGCAGGAGGTAGCGCATCAGGTGGAAGAGCGGGTTGCCCTCCGACCATTCGAAGTACACGTGCGGGCGTACCCCGGAGGCATCCCGCAGGGCGAGCAGGATCGCGGCGATGGCGTTCGGTGCCGCCGGGCTCTGCGCGCGCAGCACCCGGTAGCCTTCGATCTCGACACCCCGGACGTGCACGATCTTGCTGAAGCCGGAGGGGTCGATGACCTCGATCTCGAGGAAGAGCACGTCCGCGGTTCCGGGAACCGGATTCATCCCACGCTGGTCGGCCTCCTTCGCCGCGTACTCGGCGCGGTCGCCGCTCTGGGGCTTGTTCGCGATGATGTTCAGGGCGCCGTCATAGACGAGGGAATCGGCGACGAACTGCCGGGCCGCCCCGTCGAATTCGACGCTGTCCACCCGGAGCTCGGTTGTCCGTGTGACGCGAGAAATCAGGGACACGGCGATGATCGCCGCGATGAAGAACACTGAAATTGTGATCCCGTCCGGTTTCTCGACGATGTTCGCGCCGAGGGCGTAGAGGAGCGCGAGCGACAGGACACTGAAGCCGATGCTCGCGCGGCGTTGCCTGCGGCGGACGGCCGAGATGGTCACGGCGACGGCGCCGGACACCATCATGGCGAGGATCCCGGTCGCGTACGCGCCGGCCTGCGCGTTCACATCCGCCCGGAAACCGATGGTGATCAGCACACTCACCCCGGTGTACACAAGTACGACCGGGCGGATGGCACGGCTCCAGTCCGGCGCCATCCCATACGACGGCAGATACCGCGGCACGATGTTGATCAGTCCGGCCATCGCGGACGCACCCGCGAACCAGAGGATCAGGATGCTGCTCACGTCGTAGACCGTGCCGAAGACCTCGCCGACGCGCTCGTGGGCGAGGAAGGCGAGCGCGCGCCCGCTCGCCGCGCCGCCCGCCTCGAACTCGGCCGGTGGGATGAGAACGGTTGTCACGAAGCTGCTCGAGAGTAGGTAGACGCTCATGATGAGGGCCGCCGTCGTGAGGAGCCTCCGGGTGTTCCGGATCCGCGAGGCGAGTCGTTCCTCGGGGCTCCTGCCGTCCGCGGAGACGAGCGGCATCATGCTGACCCCGGTCTCGAAACCCGAGAGACCGAGGACGAGGAGCGGGAAGGCGATCACGGCGGGCCCGAGGACATCACCGAAACCGCTTCCCCGTGCTGTGAGTGCGTCCGTCCAGCTCGCGATCACCCCGGGTTCGGTGAAGGCGTCGTAGAGTCCGACGCCGATCACGATTCCGTTGAGCAGCAGATACGCCGCGACGAGGGGAATGGCGACGGAGACGGCCTCGCTGAAACCGAGCAGGAAGACTCCGCCGAGGATGAGCAGCAGCACGACCGTGATCGGCACGGCCTGGCCCGCGAGGAAGCTCGGCGTAAACGGGTTCTCAAGGATGTGGACCGTCGCATCCGCCGAGGACAGCGTGATCGTGATGATCCAGCTGGTCGCGACGAAGCCGAGCAGGATGAGCACGAACACCTTGCCGCGCCAGAACGGCAGCAGCCGCTCGAGCATCGCGACGGACCCTTGCCCGTGCGGGCTCTCCTTCGCGACGCGGCGATACATTGGCAGCATGCCGAGGAGGGTGAGCGCGACGATGAGCAGGGTCGCAACGGGTGAGAGCGCGCCGGCGGCGAGCGCCGCGATACCGGGCAGATAGGAGAGGGTCGAGAAGTAGTCGACGCCGGTGAGGCACATCACCTGCCACCACGGGTGAGTGGATGCCGTCCCCTCTTCGCTCTCGAGGCCCACCGGTTGCACCCGGTTGGCCAGGAGCCACCGGCCCAGGGGCCCATATGCTGTTTTCTTGCGGATCGGACTCGGAACACTCGCAGGGATCTCGGGACGAGCGGCATGGCCCGGTGCCTGGTCCATGGTCACACGAGCTTCCGGGCATCATCCTCGTCGGGCACGTCGACGGTGTCCGGGGTAGCCAGGTTGTGGTGGATCGGCGTCCGGCGGTCGCCGAGCGATTCACCGGTGCCACCCCACATCCCGGAGATGACCTCGGCCATGATCGAGACCGCGGTCTCCTCCGGCGTACGGGCGCCGAGATCGAGACCGATCGGGCTGTGCAGCCGCGCCAGTGCGACCTCGGGCACGGATGCCGCCCGCAGCCGGTCCAGGCGGTCGTCGTGGGTGCGCAGGGAACCCATGGCGCCGACGTAGGCGAGGTTCCCGTCGGCCAGGGCCAGCTCGAGGAGAGGGACGTCGAACTTCGGATCGTGGGTGAGCACGCAGACGACGGTGCGCGCGTCGAGGAGGCCGGCGGCACTCTGCTCGGCGAAGTAGCGGTGAGGCCAGGCCACGACGACCTCGTCGGCTCCGGGGAACCGCGCAGGAGTCGCGAACACGGCGCGGGCATCGCACACGGTGACCCGGTACCCGAGGAAGTCGGCCAGCCGGGTCAGGGCCGCGGCGAAGTCGACAGCGCCGAACACGAGCATCCGTGGCCGCGGGGCGAAGCTCGTGACGAAGACGCGCAGTTCAGCGCCGTCGCGTTCTCCGTCCGGCCCGTAGCCGATCGTCGAGGTGCGCCCCGCCGAGAGGAGGCCGCGGGCATCGTCGCCCACGACGTGGGTGAGCCGTTCGGAACCGAGGTCTCCGCTCACCCCGTCGCCGTGGACGATAAGGTGACGGCCGAGGATGCGGGGGTCGGGGTGCTCGATGACGGTCACGATGCCGACCGGAACGGACCTCGCGAGGTCGCGCATGACTGTGTCGAGCTCCGCGAAGGTCTCGCGGGAGACCGGTTCAACGAAGACGTCGAGGATGCCGCCGCAGGTCAGGCCGACCGCGAAGGCGTCGTCGTCGCTGATGCCGTAACGCACGAGGGCCGGCCGTCCGGTGCGGATCACCTCCTGCGCGAGTTCGTAGACGGCGCCCTCGACGCAGCCTCCCGACACCGAGCCGACGACGGCGCCGTCGCTCGTGACGAGCATCGATGCTCCTGCGGGCCGGGGCGCGGAGTGGAACGTGCGTACGACCGTGGCGAGCGCCGCCGTCCGCCCGCGTTCCCAGCCGGGAACCAGTTCTCCGATGACGTCACGCATTGCGGAGTCTCACGGTCTGCGCCCCTGGCGGGTGTCCGCGGCCGGGCGGGCTGCACCGTGCCGGCCGAGCCGGTAGCCGACGAAGCCGACGACGGCGAGCAGGCCGAGGAGCGTGGCCGGGTTGCTGAGGCGCTCCATGATCATCGCCCTGGCGAAGCTGAAGGCGTCGAGGCTCGATCCGGCGGCCGGAGGCGGCGGAGTCCTGGGAACCGTCCGGGCGGGAACATCCGCCGGGTGCACGATGCCGATCGGTGCCGTCGCGTGCGGCTCGGCGTCCGCCGGCACGGTGTCCGCCGGCACGGGAGCCTCGCTCAGCATCGCCTGGAGGTTCTCGGCGAAGAGCGCCATCATCTGGTCTGTGACGCTGCCGATGATGCTCTTGCCCATCACGGCGACCTTCCCGGAGAGGTCGACGTCGGCGTTCACGGTTCCGTGGGTCGTGCCGTCCGCCTCGGTGAGGACGAGCGTTGCGGTCCCCTGCGCGGTGCCCTGGCCGCGCGCCTCCTGGGCGCGCCCCGAGAAGACCGCCCGGTGGGCGTCTGAATCCCGCTCGATCACGTTCATCATTCCTTTGTACTGCATTGCCACCGGTCCGAGCTTCACCTTCATGCCGACCTGAAAGGCGTCGTCGGAGAGACGGTTCAGGATCTGCGCTCCCGGTACGCAACCGGCGACACGTTCGAAGTCCATCAGGGTCGCCCAGACGTCCTCGATCGGCGCGGTGACGGAAAAGGTGCTGTCAAGCTGCATGGTCATGTCCTCTGGTCGGTTGGGGTCGAGTACGGGGATCGGTGCTGGATACGGTGCCGGGACGGCTGCGGGGGTCGAGCCGTTCTGCGCGGATCAGGTCGGCGAGTTCGCCGAGCGCCGAGTAACTGTGGCCGCTCACGATGCCGTCGATGTAGGGCAGTGCGGCCTTCATCCCCCCGACGAGCGGCTGGAATCCGGGCGCGACCGTACGCGGGTTGACCCAGACGATCCGGTACGCGAGGCGGCGCAGACGGGCCATCTGGTCGGCAACGAAAGCGGGGTCGTCGAGGGCCCAACCGTCGGAGAGCACCACGATCACAGCGCCCCTGGCCAGTCCGCGCCGACCGTGGTCGTCGATGAACCGGCGGATGCTGTCGCCGAGCCGGGTGCCGCCGGCCCAGTCCGAGGAGCTCGCCGCGGCGCTCGCGAGCGCGGCGTCCGCATCCCGGACGGCGAGTTGGCGGGTCAGCCGGGTCAGCTCGGTCGAGAAGACGAAGGCCTCCGCGTGCGCGCCCGCAACGGCGCCCTGGAGCAGGCTGAGGAACACCCGGGTGTACGGTTCCATCGACGCCGACACGTCGCAGAGCAGGACGAGCCTGCGCGGTTGTTGCCTGCGGCGGGAGGAGACCAGAAGGATCGGCTCCTCGCCGGTGCGGTGTGCGGCCCGGACGGTGCGCCTCAGGTCGAGCCGGGCGCCGTCCGCTCGGGTCGGCCGAACGCGCCTGCTGCGCCGAAGCGGGGTCGAGAGCGAGATCCGGCGCACGAGGTTCCGAACCTGTTCAGTCTCATCAGCACTCAGGAGCGAAAACGAGGTGTCGTGCAAGCGGCGTTCGAGCGAGGCGAGCATCAGGATCGTCTCGCGTTCGACGGCGCCCGGATCCGAGGGCCCTGATGCGGGAGCAGGCGTCGGTGCCCGGTTCTCGGGTCCTTCGCGCGGTTCCTGCCGCCTCGCGGCGAGGTCGTCGTGCGGCGCCGGGCGCGTCCTGGCCTCCGAGCCGATGGCCGGCGGCGCGTTCGGGTCACCGCGCTGGTCCGCCGGGTCGAGCAGGCCGTCGAAGACGGCAGAGAAGACCGCGTCGAACACCGGCAGCTGTTCCCTCGACGAGAGGAGCACGATGCGGCACGTCCAATAAAGTGCCGAGCGATGGGTCGGCGGCACCACCTGGACCGCGTCGGCGAGCCGTGCAGCCCCGTCGACCGAAACCGGCAGGCCCGCGCGGCGGAGCGCGGTGACGAACCCCGCGGCGAACGCGGCCGCTTCTACCCGCGGGGCGGGATCCGCCGGTGCGCGCTCGGAAATCTTCGCCATGTCAGCTCCCGGCCATCCAGTCGGCCCCGCGCGCGAGCGCGAGATCGAGGTCGTCCCTGTTCTTGATCAGGGACCCCCAGGTCTGGACGACGTACTGCGGATCAAGACGGTCGGCGCCGAGAACGGCGAGCGCAGCCGCCCAGTCGATGGCCTCGGCGATGCCGGGTGGTTTGACGAGGTCGAGGGAGCGCAGCCGGGTGATCGCGGTCGCGGCGTCGAGGGCGAGGCGTTCGGTACTGCCGGGCACCCGGCGGCGCACGATCTCGGCGATCCGTTCCGGGCTCGGGTAGTCGATCCAGTGGTAAAGACACCGCCGGGTGAGGGCGTCGTGCAGGTCGCGGGTGCGGTTCGAGGTCAGGATCACGATCGGCGGCACCGCGGCCCTGATCGTGCCGAGCTCGGGGATCGTCACGGCGGCCTCGGCGAGTAGTTCGAGGGTGAAGGCTTCGAACTCGGCGTCCGCACGATCGATCTCGTCGAGCAGCAGCACGGCCGGCCGGGGACCGGGGTGTTCGATAGCCTGCAGGAGGGGGCGTCGCCGCAGGTACTCCGGCCCGAACAGCGCATCCTCGTCGATCCCTGATCCGCTGGCCTCCGCGAGCCGGATCGCCAGGAGCTGGCGCGGGTAGTTCCACTCGTACAGGGCCTCGCCCGCGTCGATTCCCTCGTAGCACTGGAGCCGGAACAGGGGCGTGTCGAGCGCCCTCGCGAGCGCCTTGGCCGCCTCGGTCTTGCCGACGCCCGGTTCGCCCTCGAGCAGGATCGGCTGCGGCAGGCGCACCGCGAGGAAGAGGGCCGTCGCGAGGCCTTCGTCTGCGAGGTAGTCCTCCGCGGCGAGCGCAGTCTGCAGTGCAGGCACGTCAGGGAACAGCGCCCGGACCGCGGACGTCGCCCCGCCCCTGGCCGGGCTCGAGGGGATTCCCTCAACGCTCGGTGCCATGGTCAGTGCTCCACGGTAGAGGTGTGGACGTGGGTCTTCGTGAGGGCGAAGCGCTCTGGATCTGCGACGAAGGCCGCGCGACATCCGGGGGAGCAGAAGAAGTGTGTTGTCCCCGCGTGCTCGTAGTGCAGGCTCGTGGGCAGGGCGGCAATCGTCATCCCGCAGACAGGATCAGTGGCGCTCGGAGGCTCCGACGTCGCGTCGGCCTCCCCCGGGGACGCCGGGAGCGGCAGGGCCCCGGTAGCTCCGGCGAGCCCCGCCGACCGGAGCCTGAAACGTTCGGCGACGAATTGCGCGAAGACCGACACCGCGATCTCGCCGGGGGTCCGGCCGCCGAGGTCGAGTCCCGCAGGGTTGAACACCCTGGCGCGTTGCTCGGCGTCGACGTTGAGGGAGGCGAGCACTGCGGCGCCCCGGCTGGGGCTCGCGACGAGCGCGACATAGGGCACCCCCGCGCGGAGGGCCGCCTCGAGGGCGGGTTCCTCTTCCCGGCCGTGGGACGCGACGATGAGTGCGGCGTCGTCCCGGCGCGGTGACGTGGCCGTGCCCGGGGCGCCGATCGTCTCGGTGAGCTCGACGTCGAAGCCGAGGTCTACCCCGATCGTGGCGAGGGCCCGCGCGACCGGTGTCGCGCCGAGGACGACGACCCGCGGTGCCGGATGCCATGGCTCGAGAAAGATCTCGACGGCGCCCCCGCTGAGGCACGGGTTCCGCACCTCGACAGCGCCGTCCTCGGCCGCGCCGGACGGGTCCTCGGGCACGACCCTGAGAAGGAGGGGCTCGCGTGCGGCGAGTTGCCTGAGCCCGTAGTACCGAACGGATGCCTCGACGCAGGCGCCGCCGACGAACCCGTCGATCCGGCCGGCGGCATCCACAACGGCGGTGTCACCGGCGTGCGCGCTCGTCGGGCGCTGGGCGCGTACGACGGTGGCGCGGACGAACGGCTCGCGGCGTTCGGTGAGTTCGTGCGCCCTGCGGGCGAGAGCGTCCGGAATCGGTGGCATCGGCCCGGCAATCAGATCGGCGGGCGGGGACGACCCTGGATGGCCGCCCACACCCGTGCCGGCGTGCACGGCATGTCCATGTGCGTGATTCCGAACGGGGAGAGGGCGTCGACGACCGCGTTGACGATCGCGGGGGGCGAACCGACCGTCGCGGACTCTCCGATGCCCTTCGCTCCGATCGGGTGGTGCGGCGAGGGGGTCACGGTGTACCCGGTCTCCCAGTCCGGCACCTCCATCGCGGTCGGGATGAGGTAGTCCATGAAGGAGCCGCCGAGGTTGTTGCCCGACTCGTCGAATTCGATGAACTGCATGAGCGCCATGCCGACGCCATCGGTCAGGCCCCCGTGCACCTGGCCCTCGATGATCATCGGGTTGATCCGGGTACCGCAGTCGTCGACGGCGACGAACCGGCGCACCGTGACGTGCCCGGTGCCGGGGTCGACGTCGACGACGCAGATGTAGGCGCCGAAGGGGAAGGTCAGGTTCGGCGGGTCGTAGGTCACCTCGGCGTCGAGATTGCCGTCGATCCCCTCCGGCAGGGCGACGGTGCCGTATGCGCCCATCGCGATCTCGGCGATGGTCTTGCCGACGCTCGGGTCGCCCTTCACGAACCAGCGGCCCTTCTCCCATTCGAGGTCTTCCGCGCGGGTCTCGAGCATGGCGGCGGCGATGAACCGGGCCTTCTCGCGCACCTTGCGGGCGACGAGGGCTACGGCAGCGCCACTGACCGGGGTCGACCGGCTGCCGTATGTGCCGAGACCGAACGGCGTCTGGTCGGTGTCGCCGTGCACGACGTCGATGTCCTCTGGCGGGATGCCGATCTCCTCAGCGACGATCTGGGCGAAGGTCGTCTCGTGGCCCTGCCCCTGGCTCTGCACCGAGATGCGCACCACCGCCTTGCCGGTGGGGTGCACGCGCAGTTCCGCGCCGTCGTTCATGCCGAGGCCGACGATGTCCATGTGCTTGCGCGGGCCGGCACCGACCGTTTCGGTGAAGAATGAGATACCGATACCCATCAGTTCGCCGCGGTCGCGTTTGGCCTGCTGCTCCCGTCGCAGGTTGTCGTACCCGGCCATCTTCATCGAGAGCCGCAGCGCACGCTCGTAGTCCCCGGAGTCGTACTCCCAGCCGGTCTTGTTCGGATAGGGGAACTGCTCTGGCTTGATCAGGTTCTTCAGGCGCAGTTCCGCCGGGTCCATCTCGAGCTTCGCGGCCAGGATGTCGACAAGCCGCTCCACGAGGTAGACGGCCTCTGTGACCCGGAAGGAGCACGCATATGCGACACCGCCGGGCGCCTTGTTCGTGTACACGCCGGTCACCGAGCAATGCGCCGCCTGGAGGTCGTAGCTTCCGGTGAAGATGTGGAAGAAGCCGGCCGGATACTTCGTCGGCTGCGCCGTGGCGTTGAAGGCACCGTGGTCGGCGAGGACGTTGGTGCGCACGGCGAGGATCCTGCCGTCTTTCGTCGCGGCGATCTCGCCCTGCATGATGTAGTCGCGGGCGAAGGAGGTCGACATCAGGTTCTCCGAGCGGTCCTCCATCCATTTCACCGGTTTGCCGGTCACGATCGAGCCGACGACGGCGAGGATGTAGCCCGGGTAGATGCCGACCTTGTTGCCGAAACCGCCGCCGATGTCGGGGGAGACGATCCGGATCTTGTGCTCCGGGATGCCCGCGACCATGGCGAACAGGGTCCGGTGGGCGTGCGGGGCCTGGCTCGTCTCGTAGAGGGTGAGCTTGCCGGTCACCGCGTCGAAGTCTGCGACGGCGCCGCAGGTCTCCATGGGAGCCGGGTGCGATCGCGGGTAGACGATCTCCTGGCTGACGACGACGTCTGCTGCGGCGAAGACGGCATCCGTCTCGGCTTTGTTGCCTGCCTCCCAGTCGAAGATGTGGTTGTCGGTGCGCCCTTCCATCTCGTCGCGAACGACCGGTGCGTCGGCGTCGAGCGCCTTCCTGGCGTCGACGACAGGCGGCAGCACGTCGTAGTCGACCTCGATGAGTTCGAGTGCGTCCCGGGCGGCGTAGCGGTCCTCCGCGACGACGAACGCGACCTCCTGGCCCTGAAAGCGCACTTTATCGGTCACGAGCACCGCCTGCACGTCGGCGGAGAGGGTCGGCGCCCACGCGAGGCCGAGGCCGAGCAGGTCGGCCCCCGTGATGACGGCGACGACGCCCGGGTGGGCGAGGGCGGCGGTCGTGTCGATCGAGACCAGCCGGGCATGCGCGACCGGTGAGCGCAGGATCGCGCCGTGCAGCATTCCGGGCAGCGCGATGTCGTCGACGTAGTGGCCGCGGCCGCGCACGAAACGGGGGTCTTCCTTGCGTTGCAGCCGACCGTAGCCGATCGGGCGGCCCTCGTCGTCCGCCGCCGGGTTGGGTGCGTGTTCCTGCAGGATGGTCATGCGGTCACCTCTTCCGGTTCAGTCTGCGAGGCCGGGATCGCCCGGGCCGCTTCCGCCGCCGCGGCGCCCGGTTCCGTGGTCGTGCCCGCCGAGTCGTCGAGCGCGGCGGGGTCGCCACCGTCGGCATCCGCTTCGGTCAGGCCCGCCGGGTGGTCTGCTGCCCAGTGCACCGAACGGACGATCGTCGCGTAGCCGGTGCAGCGGCAGATCTGCCCCGAGATCGCCCGGCGGATCTCGGTATCGTCGGGGTGCGGGTTCACGTCGAGGAGAGCGCGGGCGGTGAGCATCATGCCCGGGGTGCAGAATCCGCACTGCAGCCCGTGTTCCTCCATGAAGCCCTGCTGCACGGGGTCGAGGGTGCCACCGGTGGCGAGGCCTTCGACCGTCGTGATCGCATGACCATCGGCCATCGCCGCGAGCACGGTGCACGACTTCACCGGCTGCCCGTCCATGAGCACGACGCAGGTGCCGCAGTTGGAGGTGTCGCAGCCCCAGTGAGTTCCGGTCAGCCTCAGCACGTCGCGGATGTAGTGCACGAGCAGGACGCGTGGTTCGACCTCGTTGGTCACGTCGGTCCCGTTCACCGTCATGGTGATCTGCATGGATTCAGCCTTCCTGCGGTGTGGTGGGGGGCCCGGTCGCGCCGGCGAAGTCCGCGACACGATCTGTCGCGCGGCGCAGGACGCGCCGGGTGAGCTCGTCGGCGAGGTGTCGCTTGTAGTCGATCGGTCCGCGCTGGTCGGCGACCGGGTCGGCCGCGAGTGCTGCGAGGCGGCCGGCCTCGATGAAGAGCTGCTCGCCGGGGCGTTCACCGCGGAGCAGCTCCGTGACCGCGCCGACCGTGCCGTCGAGCCCCACGGCGGTCAGGCCGACGGATGCCTCCGCGATCGTGCCGTCCTCTGCGAACGAGAGCGCGGCTCCTGCCGCGGCGACGGCCCAGTCGCCGACCCTGCGCTCGACCTTTTCGTACGCGCTTCCTGAGCGCGGCCGGATCGGGATGCGCACCTCGCAGAGCAGCTCATCCGCGGCGACCGCCGTCTTGTAGGCGCCGCGATGGAACTCGGTCATTGTCAGCATCCGCTCGCCCAGGGGACCGCGAACGATCGCCTCGGCACCGAGCACATCGCAGACCGTCGCGAGGTCCTCCGCAGGATCGGCCTGGCAGAGCGAACCTCCGATCGTGCCGCGATTGCGGACGATAGGGTCTGCGATCACTCGCTCGGCGTCGCCGACGATCGGGAAGAGCGCGGCGATCTCAGCGGACTCGAGGAGGGTCGTGTGCCGGGTGAGGGCGCCGATCCGCAACCGGTCTCCGTCCCGCAGCACGAAGTCGAGTTCGAACAGGTCGTTGATGTCGATGAGCCATTCCGGCCTGGCGAGGCGGAGCTTCATCATTGGCAAGAGGCTGTGGCCGCCCGCGATTACGCGGGCCTCGGGGCCGTGCCGGGACAGCAGTGCGATGGCGTCGTCGACAGTGTCAGCGCGGGCGTATTCGAACGGTGCCGGAATTTGCACGGACCCTCCCCATTGAGAAATGCCCTGCGGAATGGGGGGCACTGGATGCCACACATAGTGGCCCCGGGCCCCAGCGAAGTCAATGACCCGCCGATCGGGCATTTTCGTTCGGTTCATGGCAAAGACCTAGACAACGCACAGGCTTCGGATTAATCTGCCAGCGTCGGCACCCGTGTGTGTGCCGGCCTCCCTGGGAGACGCTGTGCATCACACGTTCTCTCGGCGGTGCTTGACAACATGCAATCGTCATCTGCTCTCGGCGTATCCGCGCAGCGCTTGTCGTCCGGCGCTTCTTTCTCAGCGGTCGTGGCGAGAGCCGATCGTGAAGAGAACAGAGATCATGACCAGGACACTGCACGGAACAGGACTACGCAGGGGGCTCGTCGCGGGGGTGGCGTGCGCCTCCCTCGCGGTGGCGTTCTTCGGCGCCGCCCCGGCATCGGCCGGACAGGGATCCGAACACGGCGACGGCGCCGGGGACGGAACAGGCACGCCGGTGACGCTCGTGGAGGGCCTACTCGGCCCGCTCAGCCTCGAGGTCGGAAGGCACAACACCGTCTACGTCAGCCAGAACTTCGCCGGCGAACTCACGAGGGTGGCCCGCGACGGAACGACAGCGACCATTGCGAGCGCCCCCGGGGAGGAGATCTCCGCGGTCACCGCGCGGAAGGGCACCGTCTACTACGCCCGGGTGGCCCAGGACCACAGCGCGGCCACGCTCAGGTCCATCGCGCCAGACGGCACCGACGCTGAGCTCGCCGACATCTGGGCCTACGAGAATTCGGCGAACCCGGACCAGGGCAACAGCTACGGGTTCGTCGACCTCGACCCGGCGTGTGCCGCCCAGTTCGATCCGGCCCTGCCGCCCTTCATCCCGGCGACGTACATGGGGGTCGTCGACACGCACCCGTACGCGTCGCTCGCCCTGTGGAACGGGGTGTACGTCGCGGATGCCGGTGGAAACGCGATCCTCCACGTCGACTGGGACGGCACGGTGTCCACCACCTCGGTTCTGCCGCCGAGCGACCCGATCACCATCGACGCGGCGATGATCGCCTACATCGGCTTCCCCGCTTGTGCCGCAGGTCACGACTACCGCTTCGAACCGGTTCCGACGGATGTCGAGCTCGGCCCGGACGGTTGGCTCTATGTCACGTCGCTCCCGGGCGGGCCAGAGGACGCGAGCCTCGGCGCGCGCGGCTCGGTGTACCGGGTCGATCCGGACTCTGGTGACGTCGAACTCGTCGCGACAGGGTTCGTCGGTGCGACGGGCCTCGCGGTCTCGCAGGAAGACGGCACGATCTACGTCGCCGAGCTGTTCGGCGGTTCGGACGGCGCCGGCCAGGTGTCGGTGCTCCAATCCGGTTCGGACACGCCGAGTGCGCTCGTGGCGGTGTCGCAGCCGGCCGCGATCGAGTTGCGCCACGGTGCGCTCTACCTCACGACAGATGCGATCACTCCGGACGCGAACGGAGCGCCGACCCCGGTCGGCAAACTCGTGCGCATCCCGCTGACGGGTGGCCACGCCGCGAGCGACTCCCTCGACGACACGACCGACTGAACCTCGCCCTCACCAATTCGACGGAGAAATTGCCTAAAAACAGGGTCACCCACGTATTTGAAGCTCTTTCCGAGCAAAAAATCCGTCGAATCGGTTGGGGGCGGGCCGGGTCAGGGATCGGGGGTGAAGCGGTAGCCCATTCCAGCCTCAGTGAGCAGATAGCGCGGATGCGCCGGGTCGGGTTCGAGCTTCTTGCGCAGCTGGGCGAGGTAAAGGCGCAGGTAGCCGGAGTCCGTCGTGTGGTGCGGTCCCCAGATGTCCGTCAGCAACGACTGCCGGGAGACGAGCTTCCCCGGGTTGCGCAGCAGGAACTCGAGGATGCGCCACTCGGTCGGGGTGAGCCGGATGGCCTCCGGCTTTCCGGGAGCGCCCCCGGAACCCGTGCCCGTGCGCACGACGCTCCGTGCCGAGAGGTCGACGGCGATCGTGCCGAGCATGATCACCGGTTCGGCTCCGGAGTCGACCGGGCCGAGCCTCCGGGTGAGCGCGCGGATCCTGGCGAGCAGTTCGTCGATGGAGAACGGCTTCGTGACGTAGTCGTCCGCTCCCGCGTCGAGAGCGTCGACCTTGTCGGCGGCGCCGCTGCGCCCTGAGACGACGAGGATCGGAATCTGGGTCCAGCCGCGCAGGCCCGCGATGACCTCGATCCCGTCGAGGTGCGGCATCCCGAGGTCGAGCATCACGAGGTCGGGATGCTCATGCGCTGCCGCGGCGAGGGCCTCAGCGCCGTCCCTGGCGGTCACGACGTCGTAGCCGCGCGCGCCGAGGGTGACCCGCAGCGCACGCAGGATCTGCGGGTCGTCGTCTGCGATCAGGATCTTCACTCAGGTCTCCTCCTCAGTGCCCGCGGCCGCGTCAGTGCCGGCTGTCTGGCCCGCCGGCGCTGCGGGGTCGAATGCAGGCAGAGCGATGACCATGGTCAGGCCGCCGCCCGGGGTGTCCTCTGCCTCGAGCCGACCGCCCATGCCCTCGGTGAAACCCTTCGCGAGCGCGAGGCCGAGGCCGAGGCCGGTCAGGTTGTCGGTGTCGCCGAGGCGTTGGAACGGAAGGAAGACCTCATCGCGCCGGTCGGCGGGAATACCGGGCCCGCGGTCCATGATCCGCAGTTCGACGACGCCGCCGAATTCGCTCGCCGCGACGAGCACGCGCCCACCCTTCGGTGAGAAGCGGATGCCGTTGGCCAGCACATTCACGACGACCCGCTGCAGGAGTCCGGCATCGGCGAGCATCGGCGGCAGCCCGGGAGGGAGTTCGAGTTCAACCGTGTCCGGCCCGACGCCGAGCTCATCGAGTGCGGGGAGCACGACGTCCGCAGCGTCGACGGGGCCCAGGGAGACCGCAAGGGCACCCGCCTGCACCCGGCTGACGTCGAGGAGGTTCGTGACGAGGCCTGCCAGCGACTCGAGACTCTCTTCGGCCGTCTCGAAGAGCTCCTCCCTGTCGGCGGGCGACAGCGTGAGCTCGGCCGAGCGCAACCCGCTGATAGCGGCGGTCGCAGCGGAGAGCGGTCGCCGCAGGTCGTGACCGACGGCGGCGAGAAGGGCGCTGCGCATCCGGTCGGCCTCGGCGAGCGGTCCGATCGCACTGGCCGTTTCTGCGAGGTCGCTGTGTTCGAGCGCGGCGTCGAGCTGGGTCGCGATCACGCCGAGCAGTCGTCGCTCGGACGCTGCGAGGTCGCGTCCGGAGAGCTCGAGGGTGCCCCGGGTTCCGACGGGGACCGTTGCGAGGGGGGTGTCCGGGCCGGCCTGAGCGGGCGAGCCGTCTGAGTACAACAGCTTCCCGCCCGCGAACAGGCGCACCCCGGTGAGGTTGAAGGCCTCGCGGATCCTGGCGACGAGCGCGGGAACGGCGTCCTCGCCGCGGAGCACGCTGCCGGCAACGGTGGCGAGGAGTTCTGACTCACCCGCGGCGCGCTGGGCGCTGCGGCTTCGTCGGGCGGCGAGGTCGACGACGTAGCTGACGACGCCCGCGTTGGCCAGGTACAGGACGAGCGCGAGGGCGTGCGCGGGTTCGGCGATCGTGACGGTGTATAGCGGGTTCACGAAGAAGTAGTCGAGGGTGAGCCCGGAGAGCAGCGCGGCGAACAGGGCAGGCCAGAGTCCTCCGACGAGGGCGACGACGATGACGAGGAGTTGGTAGCTGAGCACCTCGCTCGTGATCGATTCCTCGCTGTGGGTCGCCACGAGGAGCGCGGTGAGCAGCGGTCCGCCGACTACGGCGAAGCCGAGGCCGGCCAGCCGCCTGCGGAGGCTGAGTGCGCCGCCGATCCGAGGAAGGCGCATCCGCTCGCCCGCGGCGGAGTGCGTGACGACGTGCACGTCGATGTCCCCGGACTCCCTGACGACCGTCGTGCCGATTCCCGGCCCGCTGAAGGCCGCCTTGAGCCGGGTACGCCTGCTCACACCGATCACGAGCTGGGTCGCATTCGAGGCCCTGGCGAATTCGACGAGGGCGCTCGGGACGTCGTCGCCGACGAGCTGGTGGTAACTGCCGCCGAGTTTCTCAACGAGGGCCCGTTGGGCGGCGAGCGCGCCGGGGTGTGCGGAGCGGAGTCCGTCCTGGCTGATAACGTGCACGGCGAGGAGCTCGCCCCCGGCCGCCCGCCCGGCGATCCGTGCCCCGCGGCGCAGCAGCGTCTCGCCCTCCGGCCCGCCGGTGAGCGCGACGACGACACGTTCGCGGGCTTCCCACTTGCTGTCGATGCCGTGTTCGGCCCGGTAGCTCTTGAGTGCCGTGTCAACCTCGTCGGCGAGCCAGAGTAAAGCGAGCTCGCGCAGGGCGGTGAGGTTTCCGAGTCGGAAGTAATTCGACAGGGCGGCGTCGATCCGGGCCGCGGGATAGACGTGGCCCTCGGCGAGCCGGTCGCGCAGGGACTGCGGGGCGAGGTCGATCACCTCGACCTGATCCGCGGCCCGCAGCACGCCGTCCGGCAGGGTTTCGCGCTGGGGGACACCCGTGATCTGCTGCACGACGTCGTTGAGCGACTCGATGTGCTGGATGTTGACCGTCGAGATGACGTCGATGCCCGCGTCGAGGATGGACTGGACGTCCTGCCACCGTTTGTCGTGCGAGAGTCCGGGGGCGTTGGTGTGGGCGAGCTCGTCGACGAGTGCGATCGCGGGTGCGCGATCGAGAACAGCGTCCAGGTCGAGGTCGGTGAGTTCGATCCCGCGGTACCGCCGGACCAGGCGCGGCACGACCTCGAGTCCTTCGAGCATCGCGGCCGTCGCAGGGCGGTCGTGGGTTTCCACGACCGCGACGACGACATCCTTGCCCTCTGCGTGCAGCCGCCTGCCCTCTTCGAGCATGGCGTAGGTCTTGCCGACGCCCGGTGCGGCACCGAGCAGCACCCGCAGTCGACCGCGATTCATGTCACGCCTTTCAGCCCTGGCCGGGCAGCGCCTCGAGGGCGAGGTTCAGTTGGAGCACGTTGACGGTGGGTTCGCCGAGGAAACCAAGGTCCCGTCCCTGAATCCTAGACTCGACCAGGGCGCTGACCGTTCCGACCGGAAGGCCGCGGGCCGCGGAGACCCTGTTCACCTGGATCCGGGCGTACTCCGCGCTGATCTGGGGATCAAGACCCGACGCGGATGCCGTGAGCGCGTCAGCGGGGATCTGGGCGGCGGTCACGCCGTCGGATCCCTCGATTGCGGACTTCCGGTCGGCGATCGTGGCGATCAGGTCCGCGTTCTCCGGACCGAGGTTGCTGCCGCCGGAGGCCGCCGCATCATAGCCGTCGCCCGCTGCGGATGGCCGTGACTGGAACCACTCCGGAAGGGCCGCTCCCTGGGCATCCGTGAATGACTGGCCGATCAGCGACGAGCCGACCTCTCCGGAACCCCCGTGGATGAGGGAACCGTTGGCCTGGTTCGGCAGGGCGACCTGCCCGAAGGCCATGATCGCGAGGGGATAGGCGACACCGAGGATGACGGTGAAGACGAGTATGGCGCGAAGGGCGACGCCGTACTGGCGGGCCGAGCTGCGAGGGGAACTCATGGTGACGTTGTCCGTTTCCGTGGAAGTGAGATTTGGGAGAGGTCCGGCGGGTCAGAAACCGGGGAGCAGTGCGACGAAGAGGTCGACGAGCTTGATCCCGAGGAACGGTGCGATCACACCACCCAGGCCGTAGATCAGCAGGTTGCGGCTGAGCACGCTCGCGGCGGCGGCCGGACGATAGGTGACTCCGCGAAGCGCGAGCGGAATCAGTACGACGATGATGGTCGCGTTGAAGATTATGGCGGACAGGATCGCCGAGGCGGGCGAGTGCAGCTGCATCACGTTCAGCACGGCGAGGCCGGGGAAGACCCCTGCGAACATGGCCGGGATGATCGCGAAGTACTTGGCGATGTCGTTGGCGATCGAGAAGGTGGTGAGGGCGCCGCGGGTGATCAGAAGCTGTTTGCCGATTCGGACGATATCGATGAGCTTCGTCGGGTCAGAGTCGAGGTCGACCATGTTACCGGCCTCCTTCGCGGCGCTGGTGCCGGTGTTCATCGCAACCCCGACGTCGGCCTGGGCGAGAGCCGGTGCGTCGTTCGTTCCGTCTCCCGTCATGGCGACGAGATTGCCGCCCTCCTGCTCACGCCGGATGAGGGCGAGCTTGTCCTCGGGGGTGGCCTCGGCGAGGAAGTCGTCGACGCCGGCTTCCGCCGCGATCGTCTTGGCGGTCAGCGGGTTGTCGCCGGTCACCATGATCGTGCGGATGCCCATGCTTCGCAGCTCGGCGAATCGTTCGGCGATTCCCTCCTTGACGATGTCCTTGAGGTACACCACTCCCAGGATCCGCCGCGCCCCGGAGCCAGGGTCCGCCGCGCTGCCCGCGGCAACGACGAGCGGGGTGCCGCCCAGTTCTGAGATCCGTTCGACGGTTGCGTTCAGGTCGTCGAGGATCGTCGGCTCGACGTTCGTCGTTTCGCGCACCCAGGCGAGCACGGCGGAGCCGGCACCCTTGCGCACGAAGGAGCCGTCGGGCAGGTCGATCCCGCTCATCCTGGTCTGCGCCGTGAAGGGCACCACGACGGCGTCGAGGGTACCCGGATTCCCGAACCCGGTTTCGATCGCGAGGTCAACGATCGATTTACCCTCTGGGGTCGGGTCGCTCAGGGAGGACAGTGCGGCTGCGTCGATGAGTTCGTCTCTGTCGACCCCGGGGAGCGGGGTGAACTCCCGTGCCTGCCGGTTGCCATACGTGATCGTGCCGGTCTTGTCGAGGAGCAGGATTGTGACGTCGCCCGCCGCCTCGACTGCGCGTCCCGACATGGCCAGCACATTGCGCTGCACGAGCCGGTCCATTCCGGCGATGCCGATCGCGGAGAGCAGGGCGCCGATCGTGGTCGGGATCAGGCAGACGAGCAGCGCGACGAGGACGGGCAGGCTCACGGCGGCGGCGGAGTATCCCGCGATGGGGTTGAGGGTGAGGGTCACGACGAGGAACACGATCGACAGGCTCGCGAGCAGGATGTTGAGCGCGAGCTCGTTCGGGGTCTTCTGCCGGGAGGCGCCCTCGACGAGGGCGATCATACGGTCGACGAAGGTCTCGCCCGGCCTGCTCGTGATGCGGACGACGATCCGGTCCGAGAGCACCCGGGTGCCGCCGGTGACGGCGCTCCGGTCGCCGCCTGACTCACGAACGACGGGTGCGGATTCACCGGTGATCGCGGACTCGTCGATCGACGCGATGCCCCAGACGATGTCGCCGTCTCCGGGGACGAGCTCTCCGGCGGTCACGATCACGGTATCGCCCAGTGCCAGGTCGGCGGAGGAGACGGCGGAGACGGTGGCCCTTTCGACCGCCGCATCCGTTGCCTCGTCGTAGCCGGCCACGAGGTTGGCAGTCGTGCTGGTTCGGGTCTGGCGGAGGCTGTCGGCCTGCGCCTTGCCGCGGCCCTCGGCGACGGCTTCCGCCAGGTTCGCGAAGATCACGGTGAGCCAGAGCCAGAATGCGATGCCGACGGTGAAGCTCGCCGGTACATCGCCGCCGCCCGAACGGGCCGGTCCGCCGAGGAAGGGTTCGACGATCGCGAGCAGCGTGGTGAGCGCTGCACCGACCTCGACGATGAACATGACGGGGTTCCGCCACATCAGCCGGGGGTCGAGCTTGCGCGCAGCCATCGGGAGTGCAGAGACGAGCTGGGCGAGGTTGATCGCGCTCGATGCGCGTTTCCGCGGATGTTCTCCAGTGGGCGCTCGGCCCTCGCCCCGTGAAGAGGTGGATGCTTCGGTGACTGTCGACATGATTAGTGCTGCCCTTCCGTCGGGGAGTCCGGCGTGAGTGGTGACAAGGAGATGAACGGGGGAGCCTGGGTGCCGGAAGCGGTGGTCATGGCTACTGCAGCCCTTCCGCGAGCGGACCCAGCGCGAGCACCGGGAAGTACGTGAGCGCCGTGATGATGACCGTCACGCCGACGAGCAGCCCGACGAACTGCATGCGGTGGGTCGGCAGGGTGCCGCGCGTTGCCGGAACAGTGTCCTGGGCGGAGAGTGCGCCGGCGAGGGCGAGAACGAGGACGATCGGCAGGAAACGGCCGAGGAGCATGGCAACGCCCAGCGCCGTGTTGAACCACGGCGTGTTGGCGGTCAGTCCGGCGAAGGCGGAACCATTGTTGTTGGCCGCGGACGTGAAGGCGTAGAGAACTTCGGAGAGACCGTGCAGCCCGGGGTTCCAGATGGAGGTGCCCTCGACATCCGCTCGTACGGCGGGGATCGCAAAACTCAGTGCCGTTCCGGCGAGGACGAGGGTCGGGGTCACCAGGATGTAGAGACTGGCGATCTTGATCTCGCGCGGGCCGATCTTCTTGCCGAGGTATTCGGGTGTGCGGCCGACAAGCAGGCCAGCGATGAAGACCGTGATCACGGCGAGGATGAGCATTCCGTAGAGCCCGGACCCCGTGCCGCCCGGGGCGACCTCGCCGAGCATCATGTTGAGCATCGGCATCAGGCCCCCGAGGGCCGTGAAGGAGTCGTGCATCGAGTTCACTGCACCGGTCGAGGTGAGGGTCGACGCCGTCCCGAAGAGGGCGGAACCGAGGATCCCGAAGCGTTGTTCCTTGCCCTCCATGGCGCCACCCGCTGCGAGCGGGGCCGTTCCGGCGCCGCCGAGCTCGAAGAGGGTGAGCGCGGTGAGGGAGACCACGAAGATGGCGGCCATCGCGCCGAGAATGGCATAGCCCTGTCGTTTGTCGCCGACGATCGTGCCGAAGGTGCGGGGCAGGCTGAATGGGATCGCGAGCATGAGAACGATCTGGAACATGCTCGTCCACGCAGTCGGGTTTTCGAACGGATGCGCCGAGTTCGCGTTGAAGAATCCGCCGCCGTTCGTGCCGAGCATCTTGATCGCCTCCTGCGAGGCCACCGGCCCGCCCGGTATGGACTGGGTGGCGCCCGTGATGGTGGTGACGTCCGTGAAGCCGGTGAGGTTCTGGATGACGCCGCCGGCGAGGAGGACGAGCGCTGCGAGGATCGCCACCGGGAGCAGCAGGCGCAGCACCCCGCGGGTCAGGTCGACCCAGAAATTGCCGATCGTGCCGGTCCGGCGCTGGGCGAAACCGCGCACCAGGGCGATCGCCACGGCGATGCCGACCGCGGCGGATACGAAGTTCTGCACGGCGAGGCCGAGCATCTGCACCGAATAGCCCATGGTCACGTCGGGTGAATAGGACTGCCAGTTCGTGTTGGTCACGAACGAGACGGCCGTGTTGAACGACAGGCCCGACGGGATGGCCGGAAATCCCAGGGAATAGGGCAGCACCGCCTGGGCTCGCTGAATGACGTAGACGAAAAGCACGCCGATGAGGGAGAAGGCGAGCACGCTGCGCAGGTAGGACTGCCAGGTCTGCTGCGACCGGGGATTGACCCCGACCAGGCGATAGAAGCCGCGCTCGACCCTGAGGTCACGCGACGACTGGTAGAACGCCGCCATGTAGTCGCCCAGGGGGCGATAGATGAGGGCGAGGACAAGCGCAAGGGTGAGCGTCTGGAGAACGGCGAACCAGAGGTCCATCAGAACCTTTCCGGCTTCACGAGCGCGAGCACGAGGTAGGCCAGGGCCGCGACGGCGAGGAGGGCGCCGAGCAGGTCGAAGACGATCACAGTTTCTCGACTCCCTTGGCCACGAGGCCGATCACGGCGAACACGGCGATCACGCCGAGAACGTAGACGATGTCAAGCACGAGGTCGGGCACAGGAGAACTCCATCCACACGGTGACCGCGCCGGTACAGGCGCGGGTATCCCGGGGTCGGAACCGGGGTACTCCACAGGATTACGTCGGATTCGGGGCGAAGAATGGGGTCCTCACGGTATCCATACGGCGCACCGGCGGAACCTAACAGTTTCTCTGCGCTGCTGCGCGCTTCTCTGCAGTGTGCGCCGTCGCTCGCAGCAGCGAGGGCCGTCGGCGCGCGCTGGCAGAATGGAAAGCGTGTACATACTGGTCGGTCGAAGGGGAAGCGGGGAGTTCCTCGTCGAGGTCCTGAACGCCGGTGGTGTGACGGTCGGTGCCGCGCGCCCGGTGTCGGTGGACGACTTCCCCGGCTATGTGCTCCAGGAGGAACCCGGGTCGCCGCGCTGGGTCTGGGAGGACACCGCGAGCATCTACCCGGTCCTGCTCGAGGCCGGCGTCCGCGTCGAACGTGCCCACGACCTGCGGCTCTGCCACGCGATCCTGCGCCACTCCGTCCTCACCGCCGCGAGCGACCTCGCGACGGCGGAACCGAGCCGGTGGGATGCCGCCCTCGCCATTATCGCGGAGACCCGCGATCCCGGTGCCACGCTTTTCGAACTGCTCGGAGAGGACATCGATCCCGCCGGTGAAGCGGACGCGGGATTCACGGACGCCGGTGCCGAGTTCCGGCGCCAGCTCACGGCCGTCGCGGAGAGCGAGGAGCCGGGACGGCTGCGCCTGCTGCTCGCCGCGGAATCCGCCGGCGCTCTCATCGCCGCCGAGATGCGCTTCGCCGGACTGCCCTGGCGCACCGACGTCCACGACGAGCTGCTGACCAGGGTCCTCGGGCCGAGGGTCGGCCCCGGGATCCGGCCGGCGCTCCTCGAAAAACTGGTCGGACGCATCCGCCTGGCACTCGGCGACCCCCTCGTCAACCCGGACTCCCCGCCCGAGCTCACCCGCGCCCTTCGCCGGGCCGGACTCACCGTGACCTCGACCCGGGCGTGGGAACTCAAGGAGCTCGACCATCCCGTGATCGAGCCCCTACTCGAGTACAAGAAGCTCGCCCGGCTGCTGAGCGCCAACGGATGGTACTGGATGGACACCTGGATCGTCGACGGCCGCTTCCACCCGGAGTACCTGCCGGGCGGGGTCGTGACCGGCCGGTGGGCGACCCGCGGCGGGGGAGCGCTGCAACTGCCCAAGCAGGTGCGCGGTGCGGTTGTCGCGGATTCGGGCTGGAAGCTCGTCGTCGCGGATGCCGCCCAACTGGAACCGCGCATCCTCGCGGCGCTCTCGAGCGACACGGCCATGGCGGATGCCGGCCGCGGCACAGACCTCTACGCCGGCATCGTCGCGAGCGGCGTCGTTGAGACCCGCGCCCACGCCAAGGTGGCCATGCTCGGCGCGATGTACGGCGCGACGACGGGGGAGAGCGGGCGGTTGCTGCCCCGGCTCGCGCGAGCGTATCCGCGGGCACTCGCGTTGACCGAGACCGCCGCGCGCGCAGGCGAACGCGGCGACCAGGTCACGACCAGGCTGGGCCGGTCCTCGCCGCCTCCCGGAGAAGAGTGGTATGCCGCGCAGTCCCTGGCTTCGTCGGAGGGAGCCGGCGAGGCCGATGAGCGGCGGGCGCGCACCCAGGCCAGGGACTGGGGTCGCTTCACGCGCAACTTCGTGGTGCAGGGGAGCGCGGCCGAGTGGGCGTTGTGCTGGATGGCCGAAATCCGGCGGGAACTCCGGAAACTGACGTCTGAAGTCGGCGCAGAGGCTGGATCCGGGTTGGAGCCCCGGTCTCCTTCCGGGTCTCCTTCCAGGTCTCGTTTCGGCCGGGGCGGTGTCGTGTTCGCCGATATTCCGCACCTGGTGTTCTTCCTCCACGACGAGGTCATCGTGCATACCCCCGAGCATCTGGCGGCCAGGGTCGCGACCATTATCGAAGATGCCGCAGCCACGGCGGGGAGGCACCTGTTCGGCACCTTTCCGGTCGACTTCCTGCTGACCGTCGCCACCGTCGACAACTACGGCGACGCGAAATAGCGCCCGCCGCGGCAATAAACCCGGACCCGTGACCGTTGCACTGAAGACACTCACACGACGGGATGACGCAGGCATGACACAGCAGGCAGAGCAGGGCAGCACAGATCAGGACCGGACAGACGCCGCACTCGCACGGCTCGCCGAATTTCGGGACGGACGCACCCGCGCGGTCGTCGGCCCGCGCGGCAACCTCGCCCTCGTGAACACCCAGTGGATCACCGGTGATCCCGCTGTCGGCCAGCCGGTCTGGGGCGTCCCCGGGCTGTGGGCGCCGGTCCCCGCGGGGGTGTCCGGACTCGCACTGACGGTGGCAGCGAGCGAGGGGATCACCGTCGACGGTGACGTGGTCGATGGATCGGTGCTCGTGGCCGGACTCGACGCGATGCAGCCCTCGAGCATCCGCTTCAGCGACACGCTCACGGGAACGGTGATCGCCGGCGAAGACGGCGGGTATGCCCTCCGGGTCTGGGACGCCGCCTCCGAGGGAATCCGCGACTTCGGCCGGATCGATGCGTTCCCCTACGCTCCGAACTGGGTGGTCGAGGCGAGGTTCACGCCGATCCCTGGGCGGCGCGAGGTCAGCATCGCTCACCTGCAGGATGAGGGACGGACCCGCCAGCGCGCCCTGCCCGGCGAGATCACCTTCACCAGGGACGGCATCGACTACAACCTCGTGGCCTTCGAGGACGGGCCGAGCCTGCTCCTCGTGTTCGCCGACGCGACCAACGGGGTCAGCACCTACAGCGTCGGCCGATTCCTGCGCGTCTCACCGGAGGGCGACGGCACGATTCGCCTCGACTTCAACCGGGCCTACCTGCCGCCGTGCGCCTTCAGCTACAACTTCAACTGCCCGATCGCCCCTGCCCAGAACCGACTCACCATCCCGATCGAGGCCGGCGAGCGCATGGTCCTGGCCGCAGACGGCACGCCGCTGCACGACTGAACAGGGGAGACACCGGATGCCGCGGTGCCAGCGATGCGGGAAAGCTCCTGACGTGGTGTCGGACGATTTCGGCTTCGCTCAGCGGGGGTTCGGACATTCGGGTTCGGTGTCGGCTTCGCTCAGAACGGTGTCGGGTCGTCGGGGTCTTCGGGTGTGGGCTCGAGGTTCCAGACATCCACGAACGGGGCCGGCGGTTTCGATTCGGGTTTCGGTTTCCGCGGCGGTCTCATGTCCGCTGAGGGTTCCACGCTGTAGCTGTACCCGGCCGGTGAGGTCCACTCGATGCGACCATCGCCGAGGTGTTTCGGCGACCACCTCGTGTAGCTCTTCACCGCGTGGTGATAGGGGCAGAGATGGGCGAGGTTCATCGCGTCCGTCTCACCGCCGTGCTGCCACTCCACGCTGTGATCCAGGTCTGACCGCTTCGCGGAGCGCCGGCACCCGGGGAAGGTGGAGGTCTCATCCCGCACCTCGAGCCACTTCTTGAGCGCTGCTGGCGGTTTATAGGTGTCGCGTCCCATGGAGAGCACGACCCCGGTTTCCGGGTGGGTGAGGAGCCGGGTGAAGCTCGGCGCCCCGGCCGCGAGACGCCGGGCGGTGTCGGGGTCGATGGGTCCGTACCCGGCCAGGTACCCGGGTTCCTCGCTCGTGCCCAGCAAGGTCAGCACGGGAACGGTGACGTTGACCTGCGCGGCCACCCCGGCACCGAGACCGTCCGGGGTGACCCCGCTGAGCAGCACGTCGGTGAGCACGTCTGCCGCCAGCTGGGTCAGGGTGCGGGTTTCCTCCGGCCCTGCAGGCAGAGCGCCGTGTCGAGGGTGCGGTGGTAGGCGGCCTGCACCTTCTCAGCGTCCCCGGTCACAGACAACGACGCCATCCCGTCGTTGAGGGCCTGGAACACCACGTGCCGGTCTTCGACACTCTTCTGGTGCCTCGCGGTGATGGTTTCCGGGTGGGTGCGTTCCCGCACCCGCCGGGCCCGGTCGGACAGCTTCGCGACGGTGAGCACTTCCGCGTCGGGCACGAGGACGTTCTCGAACACGGCGCGGGCCCGCGCGGCCGCCACCGGGTCATCATCCATTCGGATGCCCCAGGCCTGTTCCATGATCACCTGCGCGTGCCGGTAACTGATCGCCCCGGAGGTCAGGGCTTCGCGTGTTGCGGGGAGGTCTTCGGCGAGGGTGCGGCTGGCTTCGATCAGGGTCTCCGCCGTGCGCCGCGGGAGCCGGAGCAGGGCGCCGACCTCGCAGGTGAACTCCTCCTTCGTGGCTTCTTCCGGCGACCACGGCGGGCGCGGGCCCCCGGCGCGAACCGCGGCTTCCGCGCGGGCCCGGCCGACATCGGCCAGCACCCGCTGCCCGGCATAGATCGCGGCCGCCCGGCGAGCGGCGGCCCGGTTCATCTCCCGGTCCGCCTCCCGGATCGCGTCATACACCTCGGGCAGGGACGGCTCCACCAGGCTGAGGTGCCGGGGGTTGAGGGAGGTCTCAGGAGGGTTGTCGGGCGGGGCCCCGGGCGGGGGTTCCGCCGTGTTTTCCGCCGTGCTTTCCGCGTGAACTTCTGAGGGTTCTTCAGCTGTCATACCGGTCACTCTACGGAGGACCACCGACATTCCAGCGGCATCCGCACGCCAACAGATCACCTGTGGATAACCCGGTCAAAGCAGATTTCTGTGGACAACTTCTCCCCAAGCGGGAGTGTTGATCGAGCTACGCCGCCACCACCGCCGGCCGCCGGCCGCGTCGTGGCTTCTGAAGATTGAGACCGTGCCCGAACTCGCCTGGGGCGGCGGCCAGTGTGCGCTCCGTGCTCTCGAGCCAGGCCAGTGCCGCGGTCGCGAGGGCATGCCGCGCACCCGCGCCGAGCAGGTCCTGCCCGGCACCCGGCCGCAGCTCTCCGCGGTGCACCCCGGCGACTGTGGAGTCGCATCCTGCGGCGGGACCGGAGTCCGCAAGGTCGGACTCCCAGTGCCTGCGATGGCGGGCGATGATGCCGAGAACGTCCGCATCAGGGAGTGACGACGCGAGCAGCACCCGGTCGACGAGGTCGTTCCACTCCTCGCCGACGGCGCTCTCCGTCCCGGTCAGCCAGGCAGATGCTTCACTCAGTCCGGACGAGGTCGCCCGGTACAGGGGGAGTCCGTCATCAGTGGTCCCTGCAGATTCCACAACTCCCTGTTTCACGAGACGCTCGAGAGTGCCGTAGACCTGGCCGGCATTCACGTTCCGGCGACCGGCCGTACGGGAACTGAGTTCAGCGTGAAGCTGGAATCCGTATGCCGGACCGATCGACAGGATCACAAGCAGACAACTGCGTACCGACACCGGGCCTCCGAAGCGAGAGATAACTATACCGAGTATAGCGAACCGCTTCACGGGAAAACGCGCGGGAACCGGTTGAAACGGTGGGATCAAATAACCCGATCTTCCTTGAATACCCACAGGCGGCTGAGGCATAATCCAAGGAGACGGTAGCAATTCCGTCGTAGCGACAAGTTCACACTCGCTTGCATCGTATCGAATCCGCAGTTCTGAGGTCGTTGGGGAAGACGCACCTCACAGAACGGAGAAAATCGATGACAGCAATTCCTGCGCGCCGGCCACCAACTGCGCGAGGGGTGCTTTTGGTGCATTCGTCGCCACGGGCACTCAGCCCGCACGTGGAGTGGGCGGTCGGTCGCGCCCTCGGCCAGGCCGTCAACTTCGACTGGTCCGATCAGCCGGTGCTCACGGGCTCCCAGCGCGCCGAATATCACTGGGAGGGCGCCCCAGGGACCGGCGCGTGCCTCGCATCCGCGCTGCTCGGATGGGACCACTTGCGCTTCGAAGTGACCGAGGACGCCGGGTTCGGCGTCGATGGCGGGCGGTGGCTGCACACGCCGGAGCTCGGCATCTTCTTCGCTCAGACCGACACCGTCGGGAACATCGTGATCCCGGAAGACCGGATTCGCTACGCCATGGAGTCCGCCGGCGCGAACGTCCTCGAACTGCATCGCGAACTGCGCCTCGCCCTCGGTCAGGCCTGGGACGACGAACTCGAACCCTTCAGGCACGCGAGCGACTTCAACTCTGTGGTCTGGCTCCACAAGGTCGGCTGAAAGCCCTGATTCGCACAAGGCCCGGGGAAAGAGACACCTGCGGAAACGAGAACAGGCGGAAACGAGAACAGGCCCGACCCCGAGGGGCCGAGCCTGTTGCTGATCGACGTCCGAAGGGACCGCGCTTGTCGACTAAACCGAGCGGAAGGCCACGACGGCGTTGTGGCCGCCGAATCCGAACGAGTTGCTGATCGCGAGCAGGTTGCCGGCGGGGAGGGTCCGCGGAGAGGTCACGACGTCGAGCGGGATCGCCGGGTCCTGTTCGACGAGGTTGATCGTCGGCGGGGCCGTCCGCGTCGAGAGCGCCATCACGGTGAAGAACGCCTCGATCGCTCCTGCACCACCGAGCAGGTGCCCGGTGGATGCCTTCGTCGCGGAAACGGGGATGCCCTCGAGCAGGTCGCCGAACACACGACGGAGTGCGTTGTACTCAGCGATGTCCCCGACAGGCGTGCTCGTCGCATGCGCATTGATGTGGGCGACATCACTGAGGTCGGCACCCGCGTTGCGGATGGCGGTGACCATGGCTCGGGCGGCCGCTGAGCCCTCCGGGTCGGGAGCCGTGATGTGGTACGCGTCACTCGTGACGGCACCGCCGAGCAGTTCGGCATAAATGCGCGCACCGCGGGCCTTGGCGTGCTCTTCGGTTTCGACGACGAGTGCTGCTGCACCCTCGCCGAGCACGAAGCCGTCGCGTGACACGTCGTACGGGCGTGAGGCATGGGCCGGGTCGTCGTTCCGCTTGGACAACGCCTGCATCGCCGCAAATGACGCGATCGGTAGCGGGTGGATCGCGGCTTCCGAGCCACCGGCGATGACGACGTCCGCGCGGCCGGCCTGCAGCCGGTCATAGGCGTTGACGAGGGATTCCGTGCTCGACGCGCACGCGGAGACGACGGTCGTGATGCCGGCGCGGGCGTGCAGGTCCATGCCGATTGCTGCGGCGGGCCCGTTCGGCATCAGCATCGGGACGGTCATCGGCAGCACGCGGCGTGGGCCGCGTTCGCGCAGGGTGTCCCAGGCGTCGAGGAGGGTCCACACGCCGCCGATGCCGGTGGCCCAGTCGACGGCGAGCCGGTCGGCTTCGACCTCGGGAGATCCGGCATCCGCCCAGGCCTCGCGGCCGGCGATCAGCGCGAACTGGCTCGAGGGGTCGAGACGCTTGATCTCGTGCCTCGCGAGGACCTCGCTGGAGGGGACTCTCGCCTGCGCGGCGAAGGTGATCGGCAGCTGGGTGCGTGCGACCCATTCCTGCTCGAGGGTTGTGGCGCCGGACTCGCCGTTCAACAGCGCAGCCCAGGTCTCGGCGGCAGTGCCTCCGAGAGGGGAGGTCGCACCGATTCCGGTGATAACGATCTTCTTGGTCATATGCAACTCTCCGTGGTACATCAAAACGGCGGGCGGAGCCCACAGACCAGGCCGATCGGCAATGCCGGCCGGCCTGGTCTCGTTAGTTTTAGTCCTGGGCCTTGACGATGAAGTCGACGGCGTCGCCGACGGTCTTAAGGTTCTTGACCTCTTCGTCGGGGATCTTCACGTCGAACTTCTCTTCTGCGTTGACGACAATGGTCATCATCGAGATGGAATCGATGTCGAGGTCGTCGGTGAACGACTTACCCATCTCAACCGTGTCAGCCGCAATGCCGGTCTCATCATTGATGAGCTCAGCGAGGCCGGACAGTACTTCTTCGGTGGACAATGCCATTTTTTTCTCCTTGGGGTGTCTCGTATGACCGAGATTCAGTTTAGAGGCGGTACGGGAAAACTACGGGAGCACGACGACCTGCGCGCCGAACACCAGTCCGGCTCCGAAGCCGATCTGCAGGGCGAGACCGCCACTGAGCTCAGGGTGTTCGGCAAGCAGGGTGTGCGTGGCGAGCGGGATCGATGCCGAGGAGGTGTTCCCCGTTGTGGCGATATCGCGCGCGATGACGACGGACTCCGGGAGCTTGAGCAGCTTCGCGAACTCGTCGATGATGCGCATGTTGGCCTGGTGAGGGATGAAGGCCGCGAGGTCCGCACTGGTCACTCCGGCGGCCTCGAGGGCCTGCTTGGCGACCTTGGCCATGTCCCAGACCGCCCAGCGGAAGACCGTCTGGCCCTCCTGGCGGAGTGTGGGCCACTCGGATTCACCGCGGTGGTATTCCTGCAGGGTGTGATTCATCTGGATCGCGCCGGCCTTGGAACCGTCGGACCCCCAGACGGTGCTCGAGATACCGGGGTAGTCGCTCGGGCCGATCACGACGGCGCCTGCGCCGTCGCCGAGGAGGAACGAGATGCTGCGGTCGGTCGGGTCCACGAGGTCGGAGAGCTTTTCGGCCCCGACGACGAGCGCGTAGTGCGCGACACCGGTGCGGATGAGGGCGTCGGCCTGGGCTACGGCATATGCGTAACCGGCACAGGCGGCGTTGATGTCGTACGCGGCGGCCGGGTTGGCGCCGACCTTGTCGGCGAGGACGGCGGCCATCGACGGGGTCTGGCGGCCGTTGCTGATGGTGGCGACGATGACGGCGTCGATCAGGGTCGGGTCGATGCCGGACTTCTCGATGGCCTCGGTGGCGGCAACGACGGCGAGGTCGACGGCCTCGATGCCCTGGCTGGCCCGGACGCGGCTGATGATGCCGGTACGCTGCTGGATCCACTCGTCGGACGAGTCGATCGGACCGACCAAGTCGTCGTTGGGAACGGTCAGGTCACCGCGGGCGGCACCGACTGACAGGATGCGCGTGAACGCGGGGCCGTGCGACTGCTGGAGTGTCGGCTTGGTCATGGTCTCTTTCCGTCGGGCTTACTGCTGGTCGATCAGTGCGAACGCGGCGGGCAGATCGTCCGGGGTCTTGATCGCGACGCTGGGTACGCCTTTGAGTGCACGCTTCGCAAGGCCGACGAGGGCGCCGGCTGGCGCGATCTCGATGATTCCGGTTACGCCGGCGGCCTCGAAAGACTGCATGCACATGTCCCACCGTACCGGCGAGGAGACCTGGTCGACGAGATATCCGACGAACCGCGCGCCGTCGGCGACCTGGCTGCCGTCCCGGTTCGTCCAGATCGGCAGGGCCGGGTTCGAGGGGGTGAGACGCGCGGCGACCGCGGCGAGCGAGGCGACGGCAGGCTGCATATACCGCGTGTGGAATGCGCCGGCGACCTGAAGGGGGATGACACGCGAACGGGCAGGGGGAGCGGCGGAGAGACGGGCGAGTGCGTCGATCGCACCGGCTACGACGACCTGGCCACCGCCGTTGAAGTTGGCCGGTTCGAGGCCGAGTTCGGTGAGGAGCGTGAGAAGTTCGGCTTCGTCGCCGCCGAGCACGGCGCTCATCCCGGACGGTTCGAGGGCTGCGGCCTCCGCCATCGCCGCGCCTCGTTCGCGCACAAACCCGAGGGCATCGGCATCGTTCAGGATGCCGGCCCCGGCTGCGGCGGTGATCTCGCCGACCGAGTGCCCCGCGATCCCCGCGATGCGGTCGCCGCGGCCGGCGGCGAAGAGCGCCCGCATGGTGAGGATTCCGGCCGCAACGATCAGTGGTTGGGCGACGGCCGTATCACGGATGGTGTCGGCGTCA
This sequence comes from Cryobacterium sp. GrIS_2_6, assembly GCF_035984545.1. Taxonomy (NCBI): domain Bacteria; kingdom Bacillati; phylum Actinomycetota; class Actinomycetes; order Micrococcales; family Microbacteriaceae; genus Cryobacterium; species Cryobacterium sp. GrIS_2_6. The sequence continues at coordinate 1,391,703 of NZ_JAXCHP010000001.1, read as the reverse complement.
CTGACCGTGCCATGGGTGACAAGGTCGAGTCCGCTCGCGGCGGACATCGCGTCGAGTCCGGCGGCGAAGGCGGGATCTTCAAGCCAGGGAACGAGGAAACCAGGGGTTTGCGAGCCCTGTCCGGGACAGACGACAACAATCATTCCCCTAGTCTCCCAAGCTCAATTCGCCGCGGAGTGTCGATGATCGACCAAGTATCCGGAAAACGTTTGTGTCTTCCCGCAGAAACAGGTCAAACGAGGGGTGTCAGCGTCGGCGGGTGGAGCCGTCATGGTCGCTGATCGAGCCGAGGATGAGCGCGGACTGCAGGATGAGCGCCTCACGGGCGCCCGTCGCGTCGTAGCCGATGACCTCGGAGACACGCTTCAGTCGGTAGCGCACGGTGTTGGGGTGAACAAAGAGTTCCCTGGCTGTCGCTTCGAGCGAGCGGCCGTTGTCGAGGTAGCACCACAGCGTCGTGAGCAGTTCGGTCGAGTGAGCCTGGAGTGGCCGGTAGATGCGGTGGATGAGGGTGGCGCGGGCGAGCGGGTCGCCTGCGAGCGCACGCTCCGGGAGCAGGTCGTCCGCCTGGACAGGGCGCGGCGCGTTCCGCCACGACCGGGCGACGGCGAAGCCGGCCAGGGCCGCCTTCGCGCTCTTGGAGGCGTCGACGAGGTTCGGCACTTCGTGTCCGAGCACGAGGTGCCCTGCACCGAAGCTCGGTTCCAGTTGCACCGCGATCTCCATGAACGTCAGGGCGGATGCCGTCCCTACGGTGTCCTCGGAGTCCGCTGAGGCGGGGTGCGCGCGACCGATCACGAGAACAAGCCGGTTTCCCTGCACCCCGATCAGCACGTCGGCGGCCATGTGCCGCGCTGAGCGGCGCAGCTGGTCGACATCGAGCATCTTCGGGGTGGTGCCGACGAGCACGCAGACCTCGCCGTGGCCGTGCCAGCCGAGTGCGGCGATCCGGCTCGGCAGTTCGTCGTCGTACTCGCCGCTGAGGATCGAGTCGACCACGAGGGCCTCGAGCCGCACGTCCCAGAGCCCGCGTGCCTCGGCGGCGCGCGCGTAGACATCCGCAGCCCCGAAGGCGATCTCGCGGGAGTAGAGCAGGATCGCCTCGCGGAGGATCTCGCCGCCGTCCTTGACGCGTTCCTCGACGACCTCGACGGAGACCCGGATGAGCTGGAGGGTCTGCTGCAGGCTCACCGAGCGCAACAGCTCCCGCGGGGCGGCACCGAAAACGTCCGCCGCGATCCACGGAGTGGATTTCGGGTCGTCGAACCACGCGATGAAGGACGTGATGCCCGCCTGGGCGACCAGCCCGACCGAGGACCGCCGTCCTGGCGGCATATCGCCGTACCAGGGCAGCGTGTCCTCGAGTCGTTTCAGGGTCGCCGTGGACAGCTCCCCTGAGATGGTGCGCAACCAGGCGAGCGTCTGCTCCTTCGTCTTCGGTGCCGGGGCCACAGTCGGGTTAGCTCTCGCCCCCGGCGGAACCCGTTGTGCCAGCGGTCACGTCGTGCAGCTGGTACTTCTCGATGGCCTGCCCGACCACCGCCCTGTCGATCTCGCCGCGACGGGCGAGCATCTCGAGGGTTCGGACGACCATGGACGGTCCGTCGATCTTGAAGAACCGACGGGCGGCAGGGCGGGTGTCCGAGAAGCCGAAGCCGTCCGCGCCGAGGGTGGCGAAATCGCCGGGGATGAACTGGCGGATCTGGTCGGGCACGGCGTGCATGAAGTCGCTGACCGCGATGAACGGGCCGGCCGCTCCGGCGAGCTTCTTCGTGACGTACGGCACCTGCGGGCCCTGGTCGGGGTTGAGGAAGTTATGCTCCTCCGCACGCATGCCGTCGCGGCGCAGTTCGGCCCATGACGTGACGGACCAGACATCGGCCGAGACTCCCCAGTCGGAGGCGAGCAGGGCTTGCGCCTCGAGCGCCCACGGCACGGCGACACCGGAGGCCAGGAGCTGCGCCTTCGGTCCGGTGATCTGGGAGTGGTTGATCCGGTGGATGCCGTGCACGATGCCGTCGACGTCGACCTCGTCGGGCTCGGCCGGCTGCACGGCCGGCTCGTTGTACACGGTGATGTAGTACATGACGTTCGGGTCGTCGTGCAGGCCGCCGTACATCCGCTCGAGACCGGAACGCACGATGTGCGCGATCTCGTAGCCGTACGCCGGGTCGTATGACACGACGGCGGGGTTGGTGGATGCGAGGAGCGGCGAGTGGCCGTCGGCGTGCTGCAGTCCCTCACCGGTCAGGGTGGTGCGACCCGCGGTGGCTCCGATCATGAAGCCGCGGGCCATCTGGTCCCCGGCGGCCCACATGGCGTCGCCGGTGCGCTGGAATCCGAACATCGAGTAGAACACGTAGATCGGGATGAGCGGCTCGCCCTGGGTGGCGTAAGAGGTTCCGACGTTCGTGAACGCGGCCATCGCACCGGCCTCGTTGATGCCGACGTGCAGGATCTGGCCCTGCGGGCTCTCCTTGTACGCGAGCAGCTGGGCGTGGTCGACGGACGTGTACTGCTGGCCGTTCGGGTTGTAAATCTTGGCGTTCGGGAAGAACGCGTCGATTCCGAAGGTGCGGGCCTCGTCGGGGATGATCGGGACGATGCGGTTGCCGAAGTCCTTGGCTCGCAAGAGCTCCTTGAGCAAACGGACGAACGCCATCGTCGTGGCGATCTCCTGGGTGCCGGAGCCCTTCAGGGTAGGCGCATACGTCGAGTCCTGCGGAAGGTTGACCTGGGTGTACTTGCTCCGGCGTTCCGGCACATAGCCGCCGAGAGCGCGGCGGCGCTCGTGCAGGTACTGGATCGCCTCGTCGTTCTCGTCCGGACGGTAGTACGGGGGCAGGTAGGGGTTCTCCTCGAGCTGGGCATCCGTGATCGGCATGTGGGTGCTGTCACGGAAGGTCTTCAGGTTCTCGAGGGTGAACTTCTTCATCTGGTGGGTCGCGTTGCGACCTTCGAAGCTCGGGCCGAGGGCGTAGCCCTTGACGGTCTTCGCGAGGATGACGGTCGGCTGGCCCTTGTGCTCTGACGCGGCCTTGAACGCTGCGTAGACCTTGCGGTAGTCGTGGCCGCCACGCTTGAGGTTCCAGATCTCATCGTCGGTGTAGCCCTCGACGAGCTTCAGGGCGCGCGGGTCGCGGCCGAAGAAGTTCTCGCGCACGTATGCGCCGCTCTCGGCCTTGTACGTCTGGTAATCGCCGTCGGGGGTGACGTTCATCAGGTTGAGCAGGGCGCCGTCGACGTCGCGGGACAGGAGGTCGTCCCACTCGCGGCCCCAGACGACCTTGATGACGTTCCAGCCGGCACCGCGGAAGAAGCTCTCGAGCTCCTGGATGATCTTTCCGTTTCCGCGGACCGGTCCGTCGAGGCGCTGCAGGTTGCAGTTGATGATGAAGTTGAGGTTGTCGAGACCCTCGTTCGCGGCGACCTGGAGCTGGCCGCGGCTTTCGACCTCGTCCATCTCACCGTCGCCGAGGAACGCCCAGACCTGCTGGTCGCTGGCGTCCTTGATTCCGCGGTTGGTGAGGTACCGGTTGGTCTGCGCCTGGTAGATGGCGTTGATCGGGCCGAGGCCCATCGACACGGTCGGGAACTGCCAGAACTCCGGCATCAGGCGCGGGTGCGGGTAGGACGACAATCCCTGCGGCGCGTGCGACTTCTCCTGGCGGAAGCCGTCGAGCTGGTTCGCGCTCAGGCGGCCCTCGAGGAATGCCCGGGCGTAGGTGCCGGGGGAGGCGTGGCCCTGGATGAAGATCTGGTCTCCGCCGCCCGGGTGGTCCTGGCCGCGGAAGAAGTGGTTGAAGCCGACCTCGTAAAGGGCGGCGGAAGAGGCGTATGTCGAGATGTGTCCGCCGACGGAGATCCCGGGTCGCTGTGCGCGGTGCACGAGCACGGCTGCGTTCCAGCGGATCCACGCGCGGTAGCGGCGCTCGATGTCTTCGTCGCCGGGGAAGTCCGGCTCGTTTCCGGCCGCGATCGTGTTGATGTAGTCGGTGGTGGGCACCATGGGGACGCCCAGGTGCAGTTCCTTGGATCGTTTGAGCAGGCTCAGCATGATCTCGCGGCCGCGTTCGTGTCCCTGGGCGGCCACGAGTGCGTCCAGAGATTCGGACCACTCTTTCGTCTCTTCCGGATCCGCATCCGTGCTGTTCACCGAGTATGGGTCCTGGTCGTTGACAGTCACAGTCGACCTCTCTCTATCGGGCAGGTCGTGTGATACGCGACCGTGCCTGGTTAGGCGTGCCGCAAAGCGGTCCCTGTGGACCGCTGGCACCACGCCAGCCTACAGATTCCAGCTGTGTGTCGCGCACGCGCGGCCGGTACGCGACGAACGCTGTCAGCGAAAGAATTGTCTAGGTTTCCCCCATCCCCGGGGCTAGGCTGTTCCGGCGCTTGCCACTGGTGGCTGACGCAGGAAAGGACGCACTATGGCTCTGGAGAATGACACCCAGGCACCCGACTTCGAATTGGTCAACCAGTACGGCGAGCACATCCAGCTCAGCCAGTATCGCGGTGACAAGTCGGTGGCGTTGGTGTTCTTCCCTCTCGCGTTCTCAGGAATCTGCAGTGGCGAGTTGTGCACCCTGCGCGACAACCTGAGCCTGTTCGAGAACAGTGGTGTTGAACTCCTGGGTATTTCGGTGGATTCCCGGCACGCGCTGCGCGCCTGGGGAGAGCAGGAGAACTACGGATTCAACCTCCTCGCCGACTTCTGGCCGCATGGAGCCGTCGCCAAGGAATACGGCGTCTTCCTCGAGGAGAAGGGTTTCTCGAACCGCGCAACCTTCCTGATCGACCCGGACGGCATCATCCGTGCGAGCTTCATCACGGCTCCGGGCGAGGCGCGTTCGCTCGAGGCCTACCGTGCCGCGATCGGCGAACTCCAGCCCGCGTGACCCGATCGCCGCTCCCACCGGTATAGTGGTGTCGGTTCAACCCCGGCGGAAGTCGATGCGCAGGGGCCTTTAGCTCAGTTGGTAGAGCGCCACGTTTACACCGTGGATGTCATCGGTTCGAGCCCGGTAGGGCCCACGAGTAGGTCAGCACACCGGCGTGTCCGAGAGTGATTCTTCGGTCAACCGGGATCTGGTCGCACGGGTTAGGCTTGGGGTAATTCGGTGAGTCCTGCCGGGACTCCCGTGTGAACCGGTCGCTCCTTCGGGAGCCGGAAGGTCGTGTGTGCCAGTGGCTCTCCTGTGGAGTGATCTGCGAGTGGATGTCCCGGTCGGCCAGAACAGGCATGCCCCCGGGCCCAGGACCCGGCCCGTGTCCCCCGTTAGCCGTGCGGCATTCGATACCGCCGCCCGGGAACTCGAAGCGTGGGACGACTCCGGCACGCCCCGTTCCTGAGAGTGCTCCCCATCGTTGGAGCAGCGATCTCCACCCTCGGCGCGCCCTTCGGGACCGAGACGATCAGCGCGAGTGACGCGTTCGCCGCCCGGATCGACGAACTGCAATTCGATCTCGGCGAGGGACCGTGCTGGCGGGCGCTGGCGACCCGGCGCCCTGTCCTCTCGCCGGACATCCGCCTCGAGCAGAATCCGGCCTGGCCGATGTTCCGCACGGCACTCGACGAAGGGGGTATAGGGGGGGCTGTTCGCCTTCCCTCTCGTCATCGGAACGCTCGAGATCGGCGCCGTCGACCTCTGTTCGTCCGTTGCCGGCCCCTTGCCGCCGGAGGCCGTCTCCGACGCAACGGAACTCGCGGATATCGTCGCCCGAGTCGTGTTGCGCCGGGCGCTTCGAGACCACGTTTCCGTCGAACACGATCCGGAGCGACTGGATGCCGTCGGACCGAACCCTGCGGCTCCGACGCAACCGGAAGCCGAGGGATTCTCGCGCCGCGTGATCCACCGTGCCACGGGAATGATCCTCGTCCAGCTGAATCTTTCCGCCACGGATGCAGTGCTGCTCCTCCATGGTTACGCTTTCTCAAACGGACGATCGGTCCTGCAGACTCTCGTCGAGCGGTGCGCGCTCCTCTTTGGAGCGTCCGCGGTGGGGATCATCCTCGCCGCCGGTCACGGCCGCCGGTCACGGGGCTTCGAGGTCGTGGCCTCCACCAATGAGCGCACCCGGCTGGTCGAAATCCTCCAGCTGCGAGCGGGCGCCGGTCCCTGCGTCGAGTGCATGACGACCGGTGCCGCTGTCGCCATTCCCGAGCTCGACGTCGTCGCCCCGAAATGGCCTCTCGTCCGTGCGGGTGCACTCGAACAGGGATTCCTCTCGATCGCTCGCGCACAGCTCCAGCACGCGCTCAACAGCCGTGTCGTTATCGAACAGGCCAAGGGCGTCATCGCGTTCATGCACGACGTCGACATGAACGAGGCGTTCACGATGCTCCGTCACTACGCCAGGAGCCACAGCAGGCCGCTCGCCGAAGTGTCCGCGGCCGTGGTCGATCGCACCCTTCGCCTCTGAACGGGTTCTGCATATACTGGGATTGCGCCCCGGACCCTGGCTGCACATGGACCGTTCACTGAGCCAGTGAGGGAAGACGATGAAGCGCATATTCCAAGCCGGAGGATCCGTCGTAACCGGGAGTGACCTTGCCGATGCGGTCATGCAGTATGCCGAAAGACTCAGTACCCGAGGCCAGGTCGAAGTTGTGGACATTCCCGTCGTCGGCGACAGCGGCCGGGTCGGGAGGGCCCAGTTCCTGATCGGCGCGGAGAGCCAGTTGACGAGCGTCACGTCGCCGACCGGTTTCCGCGAACTCGTCGACACCGCTATCACTGCGGGCCTGCGCACGAAGGCGGTTGCCCCGATGGCGGTGCCCCAGGGTGGTTGGACCGGCGACGGTCTCGATGCTCCCCAGTTCGACGAATTCGACTACTGACGACGTCCCGTCTGACCGCCTGACGACGTCCCGTCGATTCGGTGCGGAATGACCGCGATCGGGCAGGGCAGGTTGAGCAGCACGTCGTGGCTCACTGAGCCCAGGACGAGGCTTCCGACCGAGCCGCGTCCGTGCGTGCCGACCACGAGCAGTTCCGCCTCCCCGGACGCATCGACGAGAACAGGGGCGGCCGGCCCGGTGTCGAGGATCTCGACGACGTCGAGTCCTGGACGGGCGTCCCGCACCCGTTGGGCCGTGATCGCGAGCGCTTCGGCATTCGCTTCACCGAGCGCTTCGAAGGGCACCGTCGCGCCGATGTCGATCGCTACCGTCATCGGGATCGACCAGGAGTGCACGATCCGGAGGCCGCGCCCGAGCCTGACCGCTTCGTCGGCAGCCCAGTCGAGGGCTTCGGTGCCGGCGGGGTCGTCGTCGAACCCGACGACGACAGGGCCGATCCGCGGTCGCCACGTCGCCGGAACGACGACGACCGGGCAGCGCGCGTGCGCCGCGAGGCGGAGGGGGAGCGTCCCGTAGACGGCCCCGGTCAGAAGCCCGGTCTTGTTCGAGCCGATCACCATCAGGTCCGCCGAAGCGGATGCCCTGACGAGCTCGTCGACGGGGACACCGTGTCGGACGTAGCTCGTCCTGCGGCACCCCGGAGCCCGGCGTTCCACCTCATGGGTGGCCGCGGCCAGCGCGCGTTCGTAGACGGGCTGGAAGCTGAGAGCGACGTCGTGCGGCGACCAACCCAGGTCGACGACGGTCGTGAGTTCTAGCTCGATCGGTTGTGCGTCCGGTTCGGCTGACGAGCGGTCGACCGCTCGGGTGATCGCCCAATCGAGCGCTGCAGCACTGGCCGGCCCGCCGTCAATCGCAACGATCACGTTCTCCTTCATGCCCGCAGTGTACCCCCGGGGTGCACTGCCACCCCGCCGCGGGACTGCCGGGCTACTATGGCCCGATGACATCCGCACACAGAGACAGGGTCGTCCCGGGTCCCGGCCAGGAATCGGTGTGGGACTACCCGCGCCCGCCCAGGGTCGAGCCCGTCTCCGAGGAAGTGGTGATCCGCTTCGGTGGGCTCGAGATCGCGCGCACCGAAAACGCGGTTCGCGTGCTCGAGACGAGCCACCCGCCGGCGTATTACCTTCCCCGCGACGCCTTCGTCCCCGGCTCTCTCGTGCCGGCGGACGGCCGATCGGTGTGCGAATACAAGGGAACCGCGTCATACCTGACCGTCGTTTCGGGTACTGCTCGTGCCGTCGGCGCAGCCTGGACCTACCCTGAGCCCGAGCGTGGGTTCGAAGCACTCGCGGGCCGGATCGCACTCTATCCGGGGCGGATGGATCTCTGCACTGTCGACGGAGAAGTCGTCCACGCGCAGGCCGGATCCTTCTATGGCGGTTGGATCACCTCGCGGGTCGTCGGGCCGTTCAAGGGGGAGCCGGGCACCCTCGGCTGGTAGACCTGCCGGGATTTCGGGCATCTGGCTACACTCGGGGCATGTCCGACAAGTACCCGAGGGGGCAGGACGGCCCCGTTCCGCCCGAACCCACCTCCCCGGCTGACGACGCCGCGCTCACAGTGGAGTCACCCGCCGTGATCGAATTGGGCATCACGCCACTGGACGGGAGCGCGCCGAGGACGGCCGCGACCGAGATCGTCGGCTTCGGAGTCGACGACGACCTGCCCGACGACGCCGACGACGTTCCGACGGGGGTGGCGGCGCCCGTAGCGAGTCCGCGGGTCAGCGACGACGAAATTGTCCTCGTCGATGCCGCTCTCGCCGAGGAGCCGCGGCTCGTGATCGAGCGTTACTCGCAGGCGCCGACCCCGGTGGTGAACCGGGTCGGGCGCGGGAGCCGGGTCTTCCGTCTCTGGTTCGCGGTGACGGCATCCGTAGTCAGCGTCGCGGTCGGTGCGCGCCTCGCCTACCTCGGACTCAGCATCCGCCAGGTCGTACTCGTCACCGTGCTCGGCATCGTGCTTTCCCTGATCCCGCTCGGCCTCGGAACCCTGGCCGGCCGGCGAAACGGGCAGTCGATGGTCATGCTGTCGCGGGCAACGTTCGGCGTGATCGGAAACCTCGTTCCCACAGTGTTCGCTCTGCTTGTCCGGATGGCCTGGGGCGCACTGCTCCTCGCCATCCTGGGCCGGGCCGTGACCGCAGCTACGAGCCCGCCGACGCTGGCACGTGGGACCAGGGACGGGTCTGTTCCGCTCCCCGCGCTGGCGGTCCTGATCGTGGCGACCGTGGTCGCGCTCTTCGGCTATGCGCTCATCCGCTCCGTTCAGGCCGTGCTCGCCGTCGCAGGTGCCGCCCTGGTGATCGCGGTGATGGTGCTCTCGGCCGGGCTCGTCGACGTTGGCTCGGCGCTCACTGTTCCGGATGGAAGCGGTTTTACGGTGTTCGGCGGGGTCACCCTCGTGTTCGCCTACCTTGGACTCGCCTGGGCGTCGAGCGGCGCAGACCTTGCACGCTATCAGGGCAGGTCCGGTTCCGGATCGAATGCGGTACTCTGGCTCCTCGCGGGCGTCGGGGTGCCTGCTCTCGTCCTCGCGTGCTGGGGGGCCCTGCTCGTCTCGTCTCAGGGCCAGTGGGGAGCAGACCTCGCCGTCGACCCGGTCGGAACGCTCGCTGCGCTCCTGCCCGCCGGTCTCGAATGGCCCTTGCTTCTGCTCGGAACGGTCACCGTGCTCTCGGCATTGATCCTGACGTTGTACTCGGGCGGCCTTGCGGCCGCGGCGCTGTCCTCGGGGCTCCCGCGGGCCGCGGGTGTCGCTCTCACGGCGATGGGCGCGGCACTACTCCTCCTGCCGTCCGGTGGGCTCGGTGTCCGGGCGGCGTTCCTCACCATGCCACTGACACTCGCGATCCCGGTTGCGGCATGGTCGGGGCTGTTCTCCGCCGAGACGTTCGTGCGGGCCAATCGGTACGACACCCGCAGCCTCCTGAAGCGCGGTGGAGCGTATGCGGACGTGCGCTGGGCCAATCTGGCCGCCTTCGTCGTCTTCAGTGTGATCGGCTGGGGGCTTCTCGTCCCGGGGGAGGGCTTGTCGGCCTGGCAGGGCTACCTCTTTGCACCACTCGGCATCGACCCGGTCGGGGAATTCGCGGCGACGAACCCCGGAGTCCTGATCGTCTTCGCCCTGGGCCTCGCAACACCCCTCCTCGCGGGCATTCCGGCGATCCGCAGGCAGGAGAACGCCAGGACCCCGGCGTCCGCGGGTTGAGTCCACGGGTACGCCGGGTGGGTTCCGTGAGACCGGCGCCTGCGAGTCGGCACTCTGAGTATGGCCGGCGTAGTGCACGGGTAGGCTGACGGGGTGTCCTATTCGCTCGCAGAGATCACCCGGACCGTCCACGAGCTCTGGCCGTTGTCGGGTGCGGAGACGTGGGATGCACCCGGACTCGTGAGCGGCGCCCCGTCGAACCTGGTCGATTCCGTCCTCCTCGCGATCGACGCCGTCTCCGCGACCGTCGATGAGGCGATCGAGGTCGGTGCCGACCTTCTCCTCGTCCACCATCCGCTCCTTCTTCGCGGAGTCACGTCCGTCGCGGAGGACCGGTACAAGGGTGCCCTCCTGGCCAGGCTGATCCGGTCGCGCTGCGCACTCCTAGCCGCACACACGAACGCGGACGTCGTCGTCGATGGTGTCTCCGACGTCCTCGCGTCGCGACTCGGACTCGTGGACGCCCAGCCGATCACCGCGGGGACCGTGCCAGGGACCGGTATCGGGCGGGTCGGGCTGCTCGGGACTCCGACCACACTCGGCCAACTCGCCCGGCGCCTCGCGACGATCCTGCCCGCGACAGCGTCCGGGATCCGAGTCTCGGGGGAGTACGCCGCACCGGTTCGCTCTGTCGCGCTGTGCGGCGGAGCGGGTGACTCCCTGCTCAGGGTTCCTGCCGTGCTGGCCGCGGATGTCTACATCACCGCCGACCTCCGTCATCACCCGGCCTCCGAGGCCAGGGAACAGGCGCTGCTCGAGGGAAACACACCGGCGCTGATCGACGTGTCACACTGGGCGAGCGAGTGGTTGTGGCTTGACACCGCCGCCGGCGCGTTGCGGAACGCTTTTCCGGGACTACGGGTGGACGTGAGCGATCTGCGCACGGACCCGTGGGACTTCGTCATCGTGCAGTAGCCTGCACAACCCCACCGACAGTATCCGGCCACCGGGCCGGTCAAATTCAATACCCGTGAAGGTCAGGACTCAAGTGAAGGCATCCCCCATCGAGCAGAAGGAACTGCTCCGGCTCCAGGCTCTCGACATCAGGCTCCAGCAGGTCGACCACCAGACCAGGGCGCTCGCCCAGCACGTCGAACTCACCGCACTCGCCGGAACCGCGGACAAGACCCGGATGAACCTCACGACTCTCCACGGAGAAGTCGAGGACGTTCGTCTCGAACTGAACCGGATCGAGTCCGACGTCGAGGTCGTCGAGAAGCGCATCAAGCGCGACGACGAACGCCTGCAGACGACGAGTTCGGTCAAGGACGTCCAGGCGCTCGACACCGAACTCGCCGCACTCCGCAAACGGCTGCTCGCCCTCGAAGAGATCGAGATCGCCGTGATGGAGCGCCTCGAGGAACGTGAATCGGCTGTTGCGGTCGTCGAAGCCGAACGGGACGCGCTGGCCGCCCGAGTCGAGGAGACCGAGATCTCACGCGACGCCGACCTCGCCACCCTGTACCGCCAGCTCGAGGAACTCCGCCGCGACCGTGCCGTGATCGCAGGTACGATCGCGCCGGATCTCGCGAGCCTCTACGAGAAGCTCTTCGTGAGCGGCCACGGGAACGCTGCCGCGCTGTTGCGCCAGCGCACCTGCAGCGGATGCACCATCACCCTCACCGGAAGCGACCTCGAGTCCGTGCGGTCGTCTGCGGCCGACGAGGTGCTGTTCTGCCCGGATTGTGGTGCGATCCTGGTGCGGACGGAGGAGTCCGGAATCTGATCCTGTAGACTGGGGACAGGAATGGGTCGGCAAGACGGCCGCGTCAGCCGGTTCCCTTCGGGGGACCGGCTGCCGAGGAACGTCCGGGCTCCACAGAGCAGGGCGGTGGGTAACACCCACCCGGGGTAACCCGCGAGACAGTGCCACAGAAAGTAGACCGCCACCGTTTTTCGGTGGTAAGGGTGAAACGGTGGTGTAAGAGACCACCAGAGGCCAGGGTGACCTGGTCGGCTCGGTAAACCTCGTCCGGAGCAAGGTCACACAGGAAACGTTAAGGCGGCTCGCCGAGTTTCCGGGTAGACCGCTGGAGGGCTGCGGCAACGTAGTCCCGAGATAGATGGCCGTCCCCGGTGAAAACCGGGACAGAACCCGGCGTATCAGCCGGCCCATTCCCCTTTTCCCCGTTGGGCCCCCCGCGGGGGAGCCGTCAACCAGCCACGGGACGAGACCGGTCCTGGTTTAGTCCAGGTCCTTCACGGCGAGGGCCGCAGCCCCGAGAATGCCGGCGTTGTTCTTGTGCACGGCCGGGACGATCGGCGTGTGCAGCGCGAGCAGCGGCAGGAAGTCGTCGTGGTGCTTGGAGACGCCGCCGCCGACGACGAACAGGTCGGGGGAGAAGAGCGCCTCGAGTATGGAGTAGTACTTCTGCAGGCGTGCCGCCCAGGCAGACCAGGAGAGATTCTCCCGTTCCCGCGCGGAGTACGACGCGCGGGTCTCGTAGTCGACGCCGTCGATTTGCAGGTGACCGAGTTCGGTGTTGGGCACGAGCACCCCGTCGTTCAGGAGCGCCGTGCCGATGCCGGTGCCGAGGGTGGTCAGGATCACCACACCCTCCACTCCCTGTGCGGCACCGAACTGGGATTCGGCGTACCCCGCGGCATCCGCGTCGTTCACGAACGTGATGGGTACGCCCAGGCTCCTCGCGAACAGGGCCGCGGCCTCGAGGCCGATCCATTTCTTGGACACGTTGGCGGCCGACATCGTCCGTCCGTGCCTGACGATCGCGGGGAAGCAGATGCCGACGGGGACATCGGTCACGCCGGCAGTGGCACTGACCCTTTCGAGGATGACGCGGGTCGTCTCGACGATGTCGGCAGGGCGCCCGCCTTTGGGCGTGGGGAGCTTGACCCGGTCGGTCAGCAGCGCGCCCGTCGCAAGATCGACGAGTGCCCCCTTGATGCCGGTCCCGCCGATGTCGATGCCGATGGCCGTCTGAGAACTCATAGTAGAAAACCTACCGTCTAGGGGAGGGTCAAGACCTCTGCGCCGCGTTCGGTCACGACAAGGGTGTGCTCGAACTGGGCGGTGATGCTCTTGTCCCTGGTCGTCACGGTCCAGTCATCCGCCCACATGTCCCAGTCTGTGCCGCCGAGGGTGAGCATCGGCTCGATCGTGAAGACCATGCCCACCTCCATCACGGTGTCGTACTGCGGGGCAGAATCGTAGTGGGGGACGATCAGGCCGGAGTGGAAGGCCTCGCCGACGCCGTGGCCGGTGAAGTCGCGAACGACGCCGTAGCCGAACCGCTTGGCATATGACTCGATGGTCCGGCCGATCACGTTGATCTGGCGCCCGGGGGCGACGGCCTTGATGCCGCGGGCGAGCGCCTCCTTCGTGCGTTCGACGAGGAGTGTCACCGCTTCGCTCGCCTCGCCGACGATGAACGTGACGTTGGTGTCTCCGTGGACGCCGTTCTTGAAGGCGGTGATGTCGATGTTGACGATGTCGCCGTCTTCGAGGACCGTCGTGTCGGGGATGCCGTGGCAGATGACCTCGTTGACCGAGCTGCACAGCGACTTGGGATAGCCCCGGTAGCCGAGCGTGGAGGGGTACGCGTCATGCTCGATCAGGAATTGGTGGCCGATCCGGTCGAGTTCTTCCGTGGTCACGCCCGGGCGGATGCCCCGGCCGACGGCCTTGATCGCCTCCGCGGCGATCCGGCCGGCATCACGGATCAGTTCGATCTTCGCGGCGGGGTAGACGTCGGAACCGGTAAACCGCGCAGGGGCGGCGTGGCCGACGTATTCCGGACGGGGGATCCTGGCGGGGACGGAACGGATGGGGGATACCGGGCCTGGCAAGAGGTGACCGGCGGAATCCTTAGGCATAGGATCTAGCTTATGGCCGAAGATACTGAGCACCAGTTCTGGTACAACCTGCGCACGGGCACCGTCGAGGAGGGAATGGTATCTCTCGCCGTCGATCGGGTCGGCCCGTTCCCCACCCGCGACGAGGCAGCCCACGCCCTGGAGAAGCTCCGCGCGAACAGCGCGAAATGGTCGGCGGAGGACGCCGCGGAGGACCGCTGACAGCTATTCGTAGCTGTGTTCCGGCCCGGGGTACACGCCGCTCTCGACGTCCGACTTGAACTGGTGCACGGCATCCGTGAGGACACTGCGCACGTTGGCGTACTGTCGCACGAAACGCGGCACCCGGCCCTCGGTCATGCCGGCGAAGTCAGTCCAGACCAACAGCTGGCCGTCGACGTTCGGTCCTGCCCCCACACCGATCGTTGGGATCTCGAGCTTGCTGGTGACCTCTGCGGCCACGGTCGCCGGAACCATCTCGAGGACGACGGCGAACGCGCCGGCGTCCTGCACGGCGAGGGCGTCTTCGAGGAGCTTCTCCGCGGCGTCGCCGCGGCCCTGGATGATGTGGCCGCCGAGACCGTGTTCGCTCTGCGGTGTGAAACCGATGTGGGCCATCACGGGGATTCCGCTCGTCACGATTCTCTTGATCTGCTTGTGGCTGCGCACCCCGCCCTCGAGCTTGACCGCGTGGGCCTGCGCTTCCTTCATGAACCGCACCGCGGTGTGGAGCGCTTCCGTCTGGCCGGTCTCGTAGGAGCCGAAGGGCATGTCAGCGACGACAAGGGCGCGGGTGACGGCGCGGGCGACGGCACGGGTGAGCGGGATCAGCTCGTCGACGGTGACGGGAAGAGTGGTCTCGTAGCCGAAGACATTGTTGCCCGCCGAGTCTCCGACCAGGAGGAAATCGATCCCGGCCTGGTCGAAAATCTGGGCAGTGAGCATGTCGTAGCTGGTCAGGCCCGAAATCGGGATTCCATGCTTTTTCGCGTTCGAGAAATGGCGGGTGCGCACCCGCTTGGGTCCTGCGGGGGCGGGAACGAATGGATTCAGATCATTGACGGAACGGGGAGCATCTGACGCGGTCGACTCTGGCATGCCTCCAGTGTAGCCAGCGGCCGATTCCGCCCACCGGGGCCGTTTTCGCACGCGAGGTCACGACAGCCAGTAACCTAGTGATCAACAAGAAAGGGCGTGGATGGACAAGCAGCGCGACTTCGTTCTTCGTACCATCGAGGAACGGGGCATCAAGTTCATTCGTCTCTGGTTCACGGACGTCGTCGGCACCCTGAAATCGGTGGCGATCGCACCGGCCGAGGTCGAGGGCGCATTCGCAGAGGGTCTCGGTTTTGACGGTTCGGCCATCGAGGGCCTGACGCGGTCCTTCGAAGCGGATGTCCTCGCGCATCCGGATCCCACAACGTTCCAGATTCTGCCGTGGCGGGGCGAAGTCGACCCGACCGCACGCATGTTCTGCGATATCACGACCCCCGACGGGCAGCCTGCGGTTGCCGACCCGCGCAACGTGCTCAAACGCACGCTTGCGAAAGCGGCGGATCGCGGCTTCACGTTCTACACGCATCCTGAGATCGAGTTCTACCTGCTGAAGTCGTCGAAGTTCGGCAAGGACGGGCCGGTGCCCGTCGACTCCGCCGGATACTTCGACAACGTCCCCGGCGGAACCGCTCACGACTTCCGGCGCCGTTCCGTGCGGATGCTCGAGGAACTCGGCATTTCGGTGGAGTTCAGCCACCACGAGGCCGGCCCCGGCCAGAACGAGATCGACCTCCGGTATGCGGACGCCCTCTCGACGGCCGACAACATCATGACTTTCCGCACGGTCATCAAGGAGGTCGCCATCGAGCAGGGCGTCTACGCGACGTTCATGCCGAAGCCGATGTCCGACCAGCCGGGCTCGGGCATGCACACCCACCTGTCCCTCTTCGAGGGCGAGACGAACGCCTTCTACGAGGCGGGCGCGCAGTACCAGCTGTCCCGCACCGGGCGTCAGTTCATCGCGGGCCTGCTCAAGCACGCACCGGAGATCACCGCAGTCACGAACCAGTTCGTGAACTCGTACAAGCGGCTCTGGGGCGGGGACGAGGCGCCAAGCTTCGTCTGCTGGGGCCACAATAACCGGTCCGCGCTGATCCGCGTGCCGCTGTACAAACCGAACAAGGGCAACAGCTCTCGCATCGAATACCGGGCGATCGACTCCGCGGCGAACCCGTACCTTGCATACTCGCTCATGCTCGCTGCCGGCCTCAAGGGCATCGAAGAGGGCTACGAGCTGCCTCCGGAAGCCGAGGACAACGTCTGGGGGCTCAGCGATACCGAGCGCCGCGCACTCGGTTACCGCCAGTTGCCTGCGAGCCTCGACCACGCCATCCAGTTCATGGAGGAATCCGAACTCGTCGCCGAGACCCTGGGCGAGCACGTGTTCAACTACGTGCTGCTCAACAAACGGCAGGAGTGGAAGGAGTACCGCTCCCAGGTGACTCCGTTCGAGCTGCAAAAGAACCTCGAGATGTTGTAGAGCACGATGGCGCGAGAGGCGTTGACCCTCACCGAACTTGCGAGGGTCGGCTTCGCTGAACTCGGTGAGGTCCGGGCGTGCCTCGACGAGGTCGTCACCCGGGGCGGACCCGATTCGGCAGGACTCTTGCCGTTGCTCGCCCGCACGGCGAGCCCGGACGTAGCACTCTCCGGCCTGATCGCCCTGCTGCGGCAGGCACCGACGGAGCTTCTGGCCCTCCTGGCCTGCCCGGGCGCTCCGTTGCGCCTCCTGCTCGTGCTCGGCGCGTCCCGCGGCCTGACCGATTTCTTCCTGCGGCACCCGGAGGAGCTCGGCGTCCTGGCCACCCGGTCACGGTCCCTTCCCGGCCCCGAGGAACTCACCCGGGATCTGCTCGCCTCGGTCGGGGCCGTCGACGGCTTCGCTGCCCTCGTCGACGACGCGGGCTGGGTTGCGCTGCGAGTGCGGTACCGGCGGAGACTCGCGGAGGTCGCCGCGTTCGATCTCGAACAGACTGACCCCGTCGCCGGCCTTGACGGTGTCGCCAGGGCGCTCTCCGATCTCGCCGCCGCCGCGCTGGAGGGCTCCCTCGCCGTGGCACGCACGATGGTGTCTGCCCCCGTTGCCGCCCCTGGCGTCTTCCCCGTCGACCAGGTGCGCTCCACCCGGCTCGCCGTGATCGGCATGGGGAAGGCCGGGGCCAGGGAACTCAACTACGTCAGCGACGTCGACGTCATCTTCGTCGCGGAAGCAGACCCCGAAACCGGGCTCGAGTCCGGTCGTGCCGTCGACATCGCGACCAGGCTTGCGATCCTGCTGATGCGCGGCCTCAACCAGCCGACGCTCGAACCCGAGCTCTGGGAGGTCGACCCGAACCTGCGTCCAGAGGGAAAGTCGGGGGCGCTCGTGCGTTCCCTCGACTCACACATCGCGTATTACGAGCGGTGGGCGAAGAGCTGGGAATTCCAGGCCCTGCTCAAGGCGAGGCCGCTCGCCGGCCATGCCGGGCTCGGTGAACGGTACCTGGCCGCGGTCGGTCCGAAGGTGTGGACGAGCGCCAGCCGGGAGAACTTCGTCGAGTCGGTGCAGCGGATGCGTGAACGGGTGACCGACAACATCCCCGACGACGAGGTCGATGTCCAGCTCAAGCTCGGCCCTGGCGGGCTGCGCGACATCGAGTTCACCGTGCAGCTCCTCCAGCTCGTCCACGGCCAGGCCGACGAAGACGTGCGACAGGCCGGCACCCTCCCCGCACTCGCGGCCCTCGCAGAGTCCGGCTACGTCGGTCGCGCGGAAGCTGCGGAATTCTCACAGGACTACCGGATCCTCCGGCTGATGGAACACCGCCTGCAGCTCTACCGGCTGCGACGTACCCACCTCGTGCCGCGCGACGAGGCGAGCCTGCGCATCCTCGCCAGGGCGACCGGACTCGCCTCGGGAGCCGCCCAGCTCAGCACGCGCTGGGCGGACACTAAACACAGGGTTCGTGGACTGCACGAGCGCCTCTTCTACCGGCCGTTGCTCTCCGCCGTTGCGGCCCTCCCCGATGGGGAGCTCGTGCTCACGAGCGCGCAGGCCGAGGCCAGGCTCGCGGCGATCGGTTTCCGCGACACCAAGGGCGCCTTCGCCCATATCGCCGCGCTCACCGGGGGCGTCTCCCGTCGGGCGACGATCCAGCGCCACCTGCTTCCGGTCCTCCTGCAGTGGTTCTCCGAGGGTGCCGACCCCGACTACGGCCTGTTGGCCTTCCGGCGCCTCAGCGACAGCCTCGGGTCGACCTACTGGTTCCTGCGGATGCTCCGCGACTCCTCCGGCGCCGCCGAACGGCTGACCCGGGTGCTGTCCTCGTCCCGGTTCGTCGGCGAACTCCTCGAAACCATTCCGGAGTCGGTCGCATGGCTCGAGAACGAGAACGACCTGCGCCCGCGGCCCCTCGCCGTGCTGCGCGCAGAGTCCCGCGCGGTCCTGGCACGCCACCAGACGCCGGAAGCGGCGGCATCCGTCCTCCGCACGGCGAGGCGCCGAGAGATCCTGCGCCTGGCCTTCTCGTCCATCCTCGGCAGGATCAGCATCGACCAGCTCGCGACGGGCCTGACCGACGTCACCGCGACCGTGATCGAGGGCGTCACCGCGGCGATCCGCGGCACCGGCCTCCGGGGCGAGCCGGACGGCGACGCGGACGGCATCGAGTTCGCCGTGATCGGCATGGGCCGGTTCGGGGGAGCGGAGCTGGGCTTCGGTTCCGACGCCGACGTGATGTACGTGTTCAGGGCGGGAGCCGTCACCGGCGAGGCCGCCCACGCCCGGGCGATGGTCATCGCCAGGGAACTCAAACGCCTCACCGAGGACAGCCGCCTTCCGCTCGACCTCGACCTCGGGCTGCGTCCCGAGGGGAAGAACGGTGCCGTCGCCCGGTCCCTCGACTCGTATGCGGCATACTACCGGCGCTGGTCGCTGACCTGGGAGGCGCAGGCGCTGCTGCGGGGCAGGGGCGTCGCCGGCGATGCCGGTCTGCTTGCCGACTTCGAGGCCCTCGCGGACTCGGTTCGCTTCCCGCTCGCGATCGACGACCAGGCGGTCCGGGAGATCAAACGGATGAAGGCGCGCGTCGAAAAGGAACGGTTGCCGCAGGGCGCAGACCCGAACCGGCACCTCAAGCTCGGCCGGGGATCGCTCAGCGATGTCGAGTGGTTCGTCCAGCTGCTGCAGTTGCAGCACGCCGCGGCGATCCCCGAGCTGCGCACGCACTCGACCCTCGGTGCCCTGCATGCCGCCGCCCGGGCCGGGCTCGTGAGCGACTCGGATGCCGAGACCCTCCGGGCGGCGTGGATCTTCGCCTCCCGCTGCCGTTCCGCGATGACCCTGTGGATGAACCGGACCGCGGACACCCTCCCGACCGACCGCATCCAGCTCGAGGGCATCGCCCGGATCCTCGAATATCCGCCGGGCTCCGCCAACCGGCTCGAAGACGACTACCTCGCCGTCACCCGGCGCGCCCGTGCCGTGTTCGAGCGTCGTTTCTACGGCCCCGTCGAACACGCGGGCCCTTTCGCCGGCTGACCGGGGAACGACGAACGGGCCGTACCCCAAGAGGTACGACCCGTCATAGTCAGGCTCCGTGCGGTTTAGACCCCGTAGTACAGTTCGTACTCGAACGGGTGCGGACGCTGCGCGAGCGGCTTGATTTCCTGCTCGCGCTTGAAGCTGACCCAGGTTTCGATCAGTTCGGGCGTGAACACGTTGCCGGCGAGGAGGAAGTCGTGGTCGGCTTCGAGGGCCAGCAGCGCCTCCTCGAGGGAAGCGGGAACCTGCGGGATGTTCTTCGCTTCTTCGGGTGGGAGCTCGTAGAGGTCCTTGTCGACCGGCTCGTGCGGCTCGATCCGGTTCTTGATCCCGTCGAGGCCGGCCATCAGCTGGGCGGCGAAGGCCAGGTACGGGTTGCCGGAGGCGTCGGGCGCGCGGAACTCGATGCGCTTGGCCTTCGGGTTGGTTCCCGTGATCGGGATCCGGATCGAGGCAGAGCGGTTACCGGCAGAGTAGACCAGGTTGACCGGGGCTTCGAAGCCGGGGACGAGGCGGTGGTAAGAGTTCACCGAGGGGTTGGTGAACGCGAGGACGGCCGGGGCGTGCTTGAGCAGGCCGCCGATGTACCAGCGGGCGATGTCGGAGAGTCCGCCGTAGCCGGCCTCGTCGTAGAACAACGGCTTGCCGCCGGACCAGAGGGACTGGTGGGTGTGCATCCCGGAACCGTTGTCGCCGAAGAGCGGCTTGGGCATGAACGTCGCCGTCTTGCCCCACTCGTGCGCCGTGTTCTTCACGATGTACTTGAACTTCAGCAGGTCGTCCGCCGCGTGGACCATGGTATCGAAGCGATAGTTGATCTCGCCCTGTCCGCCGGTGCCGACCTCGTGGTGGCTGCGCTCGAGGATCAGGCCTGCGTCGATGAGCTTGAGGCAGATGTCGTCGCGCATGTCGACGTGCTGGTCGACGGGGCTGACGGGGAAGTAGCCGCCCTTGTACGGGGTCTTGTTGGCGAGGTTGCCGCCCTCTTCCTTCTTGCCGGAGTTCCAGGCGCCTTCGCTGGAGTCCACGGCGTAGAAGCTCGAGTACTGGTTCACTTCATAACGCACGGCGTCGAAGATGTAGAACTCGGCTTCGGGGGCGAAGAACGCGGTGTCGGCGATGCCGGTCGACTCGAGGTACTTCTCGGCCTTCTTCGCAACCTGGCGGGGATCCTTGGAGTAGATCTCACCGTTGCGCGGGTTGTAGATGTCGAAAAGCATAATGAGCGTTCGTTCGGCGCGGAAGGCGTCGACGTATGCCGTCGTCACGTCCGGGATGAGCTGCATGTCCGACTCGTGGATGGACGCGAAGCCGCGGATCGACGAACCGTCGAACATCTGCCCGACCGTGAAGAATTCCTCATCGACGGTCGACGCGGGGATGTTGAAGTGCTGCTGCACACCAGGAAGATCGGTGAAGCGAATGTCAAGAAACTTGACGTCAGTGTCCTTGATGAACTTGAGTACTTCTGACGAATCGCGGAACATGCGGTTTTACTCCAAACGACGAGGGCGTTAATGACAGAAAGTCGCGCGCGGCGGCTACCCAGAGAGTATTACGGCAGCATTACTCAACTGTGACGACTTTGTTTCTCACATGTTACAGGCGGGGCGTTTGGCTAGGATCATCCCGTGTCTCCCTCTGCCTCGCAACCGACCACCTTCGGACAGCTCCCCCCGAGCAGATGGCCGGGGGAGCGGCTCGGGCTTCCGGACGCGGGACCACTGTCCGTCGGCCGTGCCGGGCGACGGATGCTGGGACTCCTGATCGACTATGCCCTCGCGATGGCGCTGGCATTCACGGTGTTCCGCTACACGTTCCTCGACTACAACGGTTTTGTCGTGACGGGGACCTATGTCCTGCTTCAGGTCGTGTTCATCCCGACGATCGGCGGCAGCATCGGCCACCGCCTCGTCGGACTCCGAGTGATCCCCCTCGTGGGCGGCTGGGTCGGGCCGTGGCGGCCGATTGTGCGTTCCGTGCTTCTCGGCCTGGCATTCCCCGCACTCGTCTGGGACTCGGACCAGCGCGGCTTCCACGACAAGGTGGCCGGAACCGTTCTCGTCCGCGGCTGAGCCGCGCGCCGATGGGCAGACGCAAGAACCCCTCGTCGTGACGACGAGGGGTTCTGGACGTGCGGAATGGACGGGTGGACGCGCCTAGTTGCCGCGCTGGGGGCGGGCCTTGGTGGGATCCACACCCTTCGGGATCGGAAGCTTCTTCGTGATCGAGCTCAGCCGGTTGTTGACGGCGAGGACCTCTGCCTTGGTCAGGCTCGGCTTGATCTTGCGCAGACGGCTCGCGAGCTTGTGCAGCGGCACGGCGTCGGAGTCCGGGCCGACGGAGAGGACCGTGACGGGCACGTGGCCACCGAGACGGGTGACCGTGCGGCGTTCCTCCTCGAGCATGCGCGCGGTCCGGGTGCGCGGGCCCTCGCTGATCAGGACGACGCCGCCGCGACCGACCGCACGGTAGACCGCGTCCTGGGTCTTCCCGTTGACGGCGATGGGCATTTCGCTGCCGACCCAGCCGCCCTTGAGGGAGCTGCGCAGCACGGCGCCGACGGCGCCGGGCTGGCCTTCGATCTGCGAATAGGCGGCCTTCTCGGCGCGACGGCCGAGAATGATCAGCACCGCGAGCACCCCGGCGAGGAGCCCGGCGATGATCCAGAGGACCAGGGTGAGAACGTTTCCGTCCGTCGCAACGATAGCGACGATGACCGAGGCCACGAGCGGCACGAAGAAGCCCACGAGGAGGAGCGGAACGATTTTGGAATCGTACCGCCGGGTCATCTGGAACACCTGCCACATCTGCTTGATGCGGCCGGGTTCCTTGTGGGGTTTGGGAGTCTTGTCCTTGCTGCGTGCCATGATGTCGAGTTTACCGAGTCGCCAGAATCTCCGATGACCGATTTTCGTTCGAGTCAGCGACGATGCCGCCCGGGCGGGCGACGGCCTGGGCGAAGCCGAGGGAGGCATCCGCCAGATGGCGGAGCTCGGCGGGCACCTCCCGGTTCGTCGCGAGCATCGACTGCGCCCAGAGGCGTCCTGCCCGGTAGGAGGAGCGCACGAGCGGACCGGAGAGCACCCCGAGGAATCCGATGGCCTCCGCTTCGGCATTCAGTTCGACGAACTCCTCCGGCCTCACCCACCGGGCGACGGGGAGGTGCCGGGCGCTCGGCCGCAGGTACTGGGTGATGGTGATGATGTCGGTTCCGGCATCGTGAAGGTCCTGAAGCGCCTGGCTGACCTCTGCGCGCTCCTCGCCCATGCCGAGGATCAGGTTCGACTTGGTGATGAGGCCGGCGTCGCGGCCCTGGGTGATCACGTCGAGGGACCGGTCGTAACGGAAGGCCGGGCGGATGCGCTTGAAGATGCGCGGGACCGTCTCGACGTTGTGCGCGAAGACCTCCGGCTTCGCGGAGAACACCTCGCCCAGCAGGTCGGGATTGCCCGAGAAGTCGGGGACGAGGATCTCCACGCCCGTACCGGGGCTCTGCGCGTGGATCTGCCGGATCGTCTCGGCGTACAGCCAGGCACCCTCGTCGGGAAGGTCGTCACGGGCGACGCCCGTCACCGTGGCGTACCGAAGGTTCATCGCGACGACGGATTCCGCGACCCGTCTCGGTTCGTCGGTGTCGTATTCCGCAGGCTTGCCCGTGTCGATCTGGCAGAAGTCGCAGCGCCGGGTGCACTGCGAGCCACCGATGAGGAAGGTCGCCTCGCGGTCCTCCCAGCATTCGAAGATGTTCGGGCACCCGGCTTCCTGGCAAACGGTGTGCAGGTTCTCGCCCTTGACGAGGTCCTGGAGCTTCCGGTATTCCGGTCCCATCTTGGCGACCGTCTTGATCCAGGCCGGTTTGCGTTCGATGGGCGATTCCATGTTGCGGATCTCGAGCCGCAGCATCTTGCGGCCTTCTGGCACGGCGCTCACGCGGCGGCCACCAGTTCAGCGGCGAAACGGGCCCGGATCGGTTCCACCAGCTGCTCCGGTGTCACCTCCCGGCCGAGGAAGCGGGAGATCGTGGTGACGCCGGCGTCGCGGATGCCACAGGCGATGATGTGGTCGTAGGGTTCGAGGGAGTTGTTGCAATTGAGCGCGAAGCCGTGCATGGTCACACCTTCGGCGACTCGGATTCCGATGGCGGCGATCTTGTCTTCGAAGCCGGGCCGGCCGACCCAGACCCCTGACCGTCCGGTGACGCGGCAAGCGTCGACTCCGAACCCGGCGAGGACATCGATGAGGATGCCCTCGAGGCGTCGGACGTACCCGACGACGTCGATGGGTTCGGCGAGGCGAAGGATGGGGTAGCCGACGAGCTGGCCGGGACCGTGCCAGGTGATCTTGCCGCCCCTGTCGGTGTCGATGACGGGAGTTCCGTCCGTCGGCCGCTCGTCGGCGGCCGTGCGTCTGCCCGCGGTGTACACGGCGGGGTGTTCGAGGAAGATGACGGTGTCCGGGCGTTCCCCGGAAACAACGGCACGATGGACGGTGCGCTGGAGCTCAAGGCCCACGAGATACGGCACGGAGTTGGCGCTTAGCCCCGCGACGAGAAAGTCGAGCATTGGGCCAGTCTAGGTCAGCCTGTCCTCACCAGCTACCGGATCGGGCGGAGTGTGCACAGCCTGCCCTGAGTCGGCCTGCTCCCGACTCCCGCGGGCGAAGATTGCCGCGTGACGAGACGCGCGGGGGGTCGGAGGGGCAGGAGGCGTGCTGCGGAGTCCCCTGCCGTGGTGGGGGCTTCCGATGCGCAGCCAGCGGATGCCCTCGGAAACGTCGCCGGATACCGGGTGCTGAGGCGCATCGGTTCTGGTGACCGGTCCGACGTCTACCTCGGCGCCTCGGCAGGGGGCGGGATCGACAGACCGAGGGAGGTCGTCGTTCTCAAGGTGTTCCGAGATGTGCACGCGGTGGGCGCAGGCACCGGCGGCGGAGGTGGTGACGGTGGTAGAGGCACCGGCGTCGCGGCGATCGACAGGGAGGTGCGCGCCCTCGAGAGCATCCCGGACGGCGGGGTGGGCCGGTTGCTGGACGTTGCGACGTTGCCGGACGGCCGGGTCTGCCTCGTCCTGGCCGAGGACCGCGGCGGGGCCCTCGGGTCGCTGCTGGCCGGCGAGCGATTGCTGGACCCGGGGGAGGCGGTCACGATCCTGGCGCCGGTGCTCGCGGCCGTGGCGCGGCTCTACGACGGGGGCTGGCTGCATCCGGGGATCGGCCCGGGTCTGATCCGGTTCGACGGTGCGGGCCGACCGGTCGTCGGGGGGCTGGGCGGCTTGAGGGACCTGCCGCCGCCGGGACAGGACCGCGACGAACTGCAGGGCGAGGCCCGGTGCGCCTGCGGTGATCTTGTGCACGCCGTTCTCGATCGGGTCGCCGAGTGCGGGCAGCCGCCGGCCGACGCCCTGTTCGCAGCCTGGCGGTCTGGCACGTACCGGGAGGCGCTTGCCGGACTCGAGCGGGCGCTGTTCGAATGGTCTCCCGCAGCACCGGTCCGGTTCCCCGGGCACGACGTCGCCCCGGGGCACGGGACGTCGACGGACATCCGGAGGCTTTCCCTGGGCCAGGGTCCGCTGACGCGCCTCGAGGCCGCGCTGGACGCGCGCGCCTGGCCGCTTCTGCGGGCCTGGACGGTTCAGGTCGCCGGGACCATCGGAGGACGGCAGACGGGAATCCGGCGCGTTGTGCCTGCGCCGCGGGCTCACCGCGGCCGGGCGGCGCACTCCTTCGGACCTGGGCCGAGACCGGGTTCTGAGCGAAACCCCCGACCATCGACGCGCCGGGGCACGTGGACGGCCGCGGACGACCCGGCCCGTTGGCGGCGCCGAGGCCTGATCCTGGCCGGAGCGTCTGTCGTCGTCATCCTCCTCGTCGGTGCCTGGACCGTGCTCGCCCCACCGCCAGTCAGCTCGGGTGCGGACCCGTCGTCCGTCGGAGCTGTTCCTCCCCGGCCTGCACTCGGGAGCGGGGGAGGGTCCGCCGCGGGTCCGACCGCAGCCGACCAGATCGTCCTGCGGGGCGAGGACCCCGCTGCTGCCACCGTGGTACTGCTCCGCATGCGGGCCCTGTGCCTCGTCGCGGCGGATCGGGAGTGCCTTGCGGAAGTCTCCCAACCGGACTCTCCGGCACTGGCAGGGACCAGCGCCCTGATCGGGCACGCGCCGGACGGTGCGACGGGCAGCGCGACGGGATATCCGCACGACAACAGCGCCCCGACCGTTGACGGTTCTGTACCGACGGTCGTCGACCGGATCGGCAATCTCGCGCTGGTGGCCCTGTCCGTCGGCGGAGCGGCACCCGGAAACGACAAACCGGCCTCCGTCCTTGTGGTCAAGGGCGAGGCCGGTTGGCGATTACGCGAGTTCTTCGGTGCCGGCTAGCAGAACGTGCCGGCTGGCTGACTCAGATGCCGAGGTTGGCTTCGAAATCGCCCGCCTCGAGACGCTGCTTCATCGTGACGAGGAAGCGTGAGGCATCCGCGCCATCGATGATGCGGTGGTCGTAGGACAACGCCAAGTAGACCGAGGAGCGGATCGCGATGGCGTCGAGGCCACCGCTCGTCACGACGAGCGGCTTCTTGTAGACGACGCCCGTTCCGAGGATCGCGCTCTGCGGCAGGAACACGACGGGGGTGTCGAACAGTGCCCCGCGCGAACCGGTGTTGGTCAGCGTGAAGGTGCCACCGGACAGCTCGTCGGGCTTGAGCTTGTTGTCCCTCGTGCGCTGGGCGAGGTCGGCGATCTGGGCCGCGAATCCGGCGAGGTCGAGTTCGCCGGCGTTGCGCACGACCGGGGTCAGCAGACCGCGCTCGGTGTCGACCGCGATGCTGATGTTCTCCTGTGCCGGGTAAACGATCGTGTCGCCGTCGATCGTGGCGTTGATGATCGGGTTCGCCTGGAGTGCTTCTGCGGCGGCGAGGGCGAAGAACGGCAGGAAGGAGAGCTTGTTGCCGGTCTTCTCAAAGAAGGACGCCTTGACCTTGTCGCGGAAGATCGCGACGCGCGTGACGTCGACCTCGACAACGGTCGTCAGCTGGGCCGACGACTGCATCGAGATGACGGCGCGCTCGGCGACGACCTTGCGGAGCCGGGACATCGGCTTGGAGGTTCCGCGCAGCGGCGAGACCTCGAATCCCGGGGCGGATGCCTCGGCGCCGGCGGCCGGGATGGCTGCCGTGATGTCCTGCTTACGGATACGTCCGCCGACACCGGTTCCGGTGACGCTGGACAGGTCGACGCCGGCCTCGTTCGCAAGCTTGCGGACGATCGGGGTCACGTAGCCGGAGGTGCCCGCGTGGGAGCCACGGGAGACGGCGGGCTCTGCCACGACGGGTGCCGGTGCTGCGACCGCTGCCGGAGCCGCAACGGGAACCGGCGCAAAGACCGGTGCCGGAGCTGCGACGGGAACCGGGGCGTAGACCGGCTGGGCGACGGGCGGTGCGACGGGTGCCGCGACCGGCGCGGGTGCGTACACCGGGGCTGCGGCCGGTGCGGGTGCTGCCGGTGCTGCCGGTGCGGGGTCGGCCGGTACGGCCGGGGCCTCGACGACGGGAGCCGCGACAGGGGCGGGAGCCGCGGCGGCCGAACCGTCACCGATCAGGACCAGGGCGGTACCCACCTCGACGGTTTCGTCCTCCTGAACAAGGATCGCTTCGATGATGCCGGCAACGGGGGACGGGATCTCCGTGTCCACCTTGTCGGTCGATACTTCCAACAGGGGCTCGTCGACCTCGACGCGGTCGCCCACGTTCTTCAGCCAGCGGGTAACCGTACCCTCTGTGACACTCTCACCGAGTGCCGGAAGGCTAACGGATTCGCTCATGCGTTTGTCTCCTTCAAAACCATTATGTGATCTGTACTTAGCTTATAGACGGTCGGTAGCCGGGAAACGGCTACATCGCGTGGAGGGGCTTCCCGGCCAGGGCCAGGAATGCCTCGCCGAGCGCTTCGTTCTGGGTCGGGTGCGCGTGCAGGAACGGGGCGATGTCCTCCGGGTACGCCTCCCAGTTCACGACGAGCTGGCCTTCGCCGATGAGCTCGCCGACGCGCGCGCCGATCATGTGGATGCCGACGATCGGGCCGTCGTTGACCCGGACGACCTTGATCGAACCGCTCGTGCCGAGGATCGAGCTCTTGCCGTTGCCGCCGAGGTTGTACTCGTAGGACGAGACCTGGTCGGCGCCGAACTTCGCGGAGGCCTTCGCCTCGGAGTAGCCGACGGACGCGATCTCGGGGTCGCAGTACGTGACCTTCGGGATGTTCAGGTCTTCGACGATGATCGGGTTCAGGCCGGCGATCTCCTCTGCGACGAAGATGCCCTGCTGGAAGCCGCGGTGCGCGAGCTGGAGGCCGGGAACGATGTCGCCGACGGCGTAGACGCCCGGGATGTTCGTGGCAAGGCGCTCGTCGGTGAGGACGAAACCGCGATCCATCGCCACGCCGACCTCGTCGAAGCCGAGACCGGCTGTGACGGGGCCGCGTCCGACCGCGACGAGCAGGATCTCGGCCTCGACGGTCGAGCCGTTCTCGAGGGTGATGACGACGCCGTTCTCGTGCTGGGTCACGCTCTGGAAACGGACCCCGAGTGAGTACTCGATCCCGCGCTTGCGGAAGGCGCGCTCGAGCTGCTTGGAGACCGATTCCTCTTCGTTCGGGACGAGGTGCGGCAGCGCCTCGATGATGGTCACGTCTGCACCGAAGGACTTCCAGACGCTCGCGAATTCGACTCCGATGACGCCGCCACCGAGGACGGCGACCTTGTTCGGGACGAAGTTCAGCTCGAGGGCCTGCTCACTCGTGATGACGCGGCCGCCGATCTCGAGGCCGGGGAGGGACCGCGAGTATGAGCCCGTTGCGAGGACGACGTTCTTGCCGACGATGCGGTCGTCGCCGACCTGGACGGTGTTCGGCGCCACGAGGCGGCCTTCGCCCTGGATGACGGTGATGCCGCGTGCCTTGATCAGGCTCTGGAGGCCTTTGTACTTGGACGCGACGATTCCCTCCCGGAAGGCCGTGACGGACGCCATGTCGATGCCCTCGAACTGGGTCTTCACGCCGTACTTGGCGGCCTCCCTGCTCACGTCGGCGACCTCGGCCGAGTGCAGAAGGGCCTTCGTCGGGATGCACCCGACGTGAAGGCAGGTGCCGCCGAGTTTTCCCTTCTCGATCAGGCCGACGGTCAGGCCGAGCTGGACGGCGCGCAACGCTGCTGCATAGCCACCGCTTCCTCCACCGAGAACGACAAGGTCAAAATTCTGTTCCGACACTCAGGGACTCCCTTTATTCACATACGGGCGCTGGACACAAGCGCGTATTCACAAGCGGAAATGCACAAAAAGTCTGCGGGACGGGAAGTGAATTCGCCTCAAGCCGGGCGCGTTCTTCCCCGTGCCCCCTCGACTGTACTACGGGCGCGAAAAGTCCTCGGCCAGACGCAGCAAAGCGCGTACCGAAATGCCGGTGGGACCCGCGTTGGTGAAGCCCCAGCCGCCTCCGGTGTTGTGCGCAGGGCCGGCGATGTCGAGGTGCGCCCACGGAATGGTCACAGCGTCGTCCCCGGTCCCGCGGGTCCCGATGAACTCGCGCAGGAAGACGGCGGCGAGGAGCATTCCGCCGGCACTCGTACCCATCTTCGCGTTGGCGATGTCGGCGACGTCGGAGTTCAGCGTGGCGCGGAGCTCGTCGGGGAGCGGCATGGCCCAGAGCTGTTCGCCGACACCGGTACCGGCGGCCAGCACGCGGGCGACGAGCGCGTCCTCGCCCATGACACCGTAGTAGCGGTTTCCGAGGGCGACGACGGCCGCTCCCGTGAGGGTGGCGACATCGATGATCGCGTCGGGTTCTTCCTCACCCGCAGCGACAAGCCCGTCGGCGAGGACGAGACGACCCTCGGCATCCGTGTTGAGCACCTCGACCGTGCGACCGCCGCGGATGCGAAGAACGTCGTTCGGGCGGATCGCATTGCCGGACGGCATGTTCTCCGCGATGCAGAGCCACGCCGTGATGCGCACGTCGAGCGACAGGCGGGCCGCGGCGAGCACGACGGCGAGCACCGTCGCGGCGCCGGTCATGTCGTATTTCATGCCGACCATGGAGCCGGCCGGCTTGAGGGAGAGTCCGCCGGTGTCGAATGTGATGCCCTTGCCGACAAGTGCGATGTGACGGCTGGCGGTTTCGGGGGCGTAGCTGACCTTGACCAGGCGCGGCGGCCGGCTGGAACCCTGGCCGACGCCGGCGATGCCGCCGAAACCGTCGGCGGCGAGTTCCGCCTCGTCCCAGACCCTGACCGTGACGGGCAGGTCGGCGGCAGCCGCCACCGCGCGGTCGGCGAGAGCCTCGGGGTAGAGATCGGACGCCGGCATGTTCACGAGGTCCTTGACGAGGGCGACGGCCTCTGACACGACGAGGGCGTGGGCGACGGCGTCCGTTCCCTCCAGCACGCTGTGCACGGTGACGCGGTCGGCGGGAAGCCGGGTGCCCGCGAGGGACGCCTGGCGGTACTCCGTGTACGAATAGGCTCCGAGCGCGGCGCCCTCGACGACGGCGGCGAGTTCGGCGGTGCTCGCGAGCGGGAACGCGAAGGCGACACTCTCGACGCCGGTCAGCTGGCGCACGGCGGAACCGGCGGCCGCGCGCAGGGCGTCGACACCGGCGTCCTTGCCGAGTCCGACGATCGCGATCGTGCGCGCGCCGCCGACGGATGCCGGAACGCGGACCACCTGGTCCCGTGCGCCCGTGACGCCGAGGTCGGCGAGGACGGTGGACAGGGCCGTGAACGCCGGGTCGGCGAAGAGCACCGCGGAGTCTGCGGACTGGAGCGCGCCCACGATGAGGACGTCGGCGGTCGATTCGATGGCGGGTTGTGCGGACACGGAGAGAACGGGAGCGGTCATCCTTCGATGGTACTGGCCGCCCCTGTGCAGCCCGTTCGGCCGGTGATGCCTGCGCGGCCTGTTCGCTTACGGCACTATGCGGGGACCCGCGGATTCCCACCCGGCCGCGAAGACGCAGCCTAGTGTTATTGGTATGCGCGATCCTGGTGACATCTACGAGCTGACGGCTGAAGCGGCATCCGTGCCCGAGGGCCTGAACCTCGTCGCGGGCCTGACCGGGTTTGCAGACGCCGGGGGAGCGGTGGCGCAATCCACCGAATACCTGCTCGGAAACCTCACCCACACGCTGATCGCGTCCTTCGACGCGGATGTCCTCCTCGACTACCGGGCCAGGCGGCCGATCATCTACTTCGATCGCGACCACCTCACCGGCTACCAGCCGCCGGTGCTGCGGCTCTACCTCGCGCACGACGAGATCGGCCAGCCGTTCCTACTGCTGTCCGGTTTCGAACCGGACTTCCGCTGGGAGCAGTTCACCGCCGCCGTTGTCGAGATCGGCAAGCGTTTCCGCGTCGCAGCGACGACATGGGTGCACGCGATCCCGATGCCCGTTCCGCATACCCGCCCGATCGGCGTCACCGTGAGCGGAACCCGCTCAGACCTGATCGAAGGCATGTCCGTCTGGCGTCCCCACACCCAGGTGCCGTCCAATGTCCTGCACCTCGTGGAGTTGCGCCTGCATGAGAGCGGCGCCGCGGTCGTCGGGTTCGTGCTGCTCGTCCCGCACTACCTCGCGGACACCGAATTCCCGGCTGCAGCGCTGTCTGCCCTCGAGAGCACGAGCGCGGCAACCGGCCTGATCTTCCCGACGGACCAGCTCCGCGAGCAGAATCGCGACTTCATCAATCGGATCGACGAACAGGTGAGGGAGAACCCGGAGCTCGCGAAGCTCGTTGGCACCCTCGAGGAACGCTACGACACCTACATGGAGGGCAGCAGCGTGCGGTCGCCCCTGACCGATGAAGACGGTGAACTTCCCAGCGCCGACGAGATCGCAGCAGAACTCGAGAACTTCCTCGCGACCCGTCGCAGCCGCGACGACGGCACGGGCGCCTGACCGCCCGTTCACGACAGCCCGGCCGTGGCGTCGACGGGCCCCTGAGCCGGGGAACGGCCCGAACCGGATAGATTGGGAGCAATGAACTCCCGTCGCTCCTGGCTTATCTTCTCTATCGGGTCGTTCGCGTACCTTTCGGCTGTCCTGCAGCGCACGTCGCTCGGCGTCGCCGGTGTCGCGGCGTCTGAGCGCTTCGGCGGCACCGCCGCGCTGCTCTCCAGCCTCGCCGTCGTGCAGCTCGTGGTCTACGCCGCGGCGCAGGTCCCTGTCGGGGTGCTCATCGACCGGTTCGGACCCCGGATCCTCGTGATCGTCGGGACAACGCTGATGATCGGCGGACAGGTCACCCTCGCGTTTTCCACCGACATCGCCGCCGCCGTCGCCGGTCGGATGCTCGTCGGTGCGGGAGACGCCGCCATCTTCATCTCCATGATCCGCCTGATCGGATCCTGGTTCGACGGCCCGCTCGTACCCCAGCTGTCGCAGTGGCTCGGCAACATCGGCCAGCTCGGCCAGGTCCTCTCCGCCGTTCCGCTCGCCTGGGTGCTGCACACCTTCGGCTGGACGCCCGCGTTCCTGTCCGCGGCATCCGTCGCCGTCGTCGCGCTCGTCGTCGTGATCGTCGTGATCGAGGACCGGCCGGTGGGATCGACGGACGAGGCTCGGCCGACGAGCCTGCGGGAGGCGCTCGTGCTGCTCAGGAAGAGCTTCCGCAGGCCGGGAACGCAGCTCGGATTCTGGTCGCACTACGTGACGCAGTCGCCCGGAACCGTTTTCAGCATGCTCTGGGGTTTCCCCTTCATGGTGTACGGGCTCGGCTACGACCCCGCCCTTGCCGCCTCGATGCTCATGGTGCTCGTCGCGGCCGGCATGGTGTTCGGCCCCATCCTGGGTATCCTCACCGCACGCTACCCCCAGCGCCGCAGTAACATCGTGCTCGCCGTGGTCATCCTGATGGCGGCGGCCTGGACCGTCGTCCTCGCCTGGCCGGGAACGCCGCCGTTCTGGCTCATCGTCGTACTCCTCGTCACCCTCGGAATCGGCGGGCCGGGGTCCCTGATCGGGTTCGACTTCGCTCGCAGCTTCAATCCGAAACGCAGCCACGGCTCGGCCAACGGCGTCGTGAACGTCGGCGGCTTCACCGCGAGTTTCGTGATGGTGTACCTGATCGGGGTCCTGCTCGACCTGCAGAATGGCTGGCGAGTCGCCGGGGGAGCGCCGAGCAACCTGTACTCCCTGGAATCGTTCCGGGTCGCATTCCTCGTGCAGTTCCTGGTCGTCGGGATCGGCGTCGTGTTCCTGCTCCGCGCCCGACGCCGCACCCGGTTCGTGTTGTCCCGCGACGAGGGCGTCGAGGTGGCGCCCCTCTGGATCGCCGTCGCGCGGGCCTGGCGGCGTCCGCGTTCGCGCTGAGCGTGTTCGATGGGCCGTCAACTGGCTCGTTATATACACAAAGCATGCAATAATTGTCAATAGGGCCCGTTCTGGTCCTGGGTGCACCGTTACCAGTTGATTGTGCGCGGCCCGGGACTTGACATGGGTCCTAGTACTGCCCAAAATCCATATCTGTCCGGCTTGGCGGTGAACCGTTTCCCCCGGTTCACGGCACCTGCGGGCAGCGCCGCCGGTGCACACCCGACGGCATGAGAGGTGTTCGAATGGCAACCCGCACAAAGACCGAGCCAACCGAAGAGACCACCGTTGCCCAGACGGATGCCGCGACGAAGGCCCCAGCCAAGGCCCCGGCCCGCAAGGCAGCGGCGAAGGCCCCCGCCATCAAGCGCGCCCCCACCAAGGCCGCCGTCGCGAAGGCAGCCGCAGCGGCAGCTGCCTCCGATGCCGCAGCCGTCGCTGCCGCCGGTTCAGGCAACGACGACGATGACGACGATGATGACGAGCACCGCACGCCGCGCAAGCGGGCCGGCGCGAAGTCCAAGGCCGGCGCGGACGACCACGACGACCTGAACGGTCACGATGAGGTCGAAGACGACCACAACGACGACGACCACGGCAAGAAGACGCCGACGGAGCCCCTCCCGAGCGGCGCGCTCGTCCTGTCCCTCGTCGACGATGAGGACGAGGTCCCCGTCTACTCGAGCGCCATCACCGGCGCAACAGCAGACCCCGTCAAGGACTACCTGAAGCAGATCGGCAAGGTCGCCCTGTTGAACGCGGCCGAAGAAGTCGAGCTCGCCATGCGCATCGAGGCCGGCCTTTTCGCAGAGGACAAAATGTCTCAGATGACCGACGCGGAGAGGAAGGGCGCGCTCGGGCGCGAACTCCTCTGGGTCGCCAAGGACGGCGCGCGCGCCAAGAGTCATCTCCTGGGCGCGAACCTGCGCCTCGTCGTCTCGCTCGCCAAGCGCTACACGGGCCGTGGAATGCAGTTCCTCGACCTGATCCAGGAAGGCAACCTCGGACTGATCCGCGCAGTCGAGAAGTTCGACTACACCAAGGGCTTCAAGTTCTCCACATATGCCACGTGGTGGATCCGCCAGGCGATCACACGCGCCATGGCCGACCAGGCCCGTACCATCCGCATTCCCGTGCACATGGTCGAGGTCATCAACAAGCTCGCCCGCGTGCAGCGCCAGATGCTCCAGGACCTCGGTCGCGAACCCACGCCGGAAGAACTGAGCCGCGAACTCGACATGACCCCGGAAAAGGTCGTCGAGGTGCAGAAGTACGGCCGCGAACCGATCTCCCTGCACACCCCGCTCGGCGAAGACGGCGACAGCGAATTCGGTGACCTCATCGAGGATACCGAGGCCGTCGTCCCCGCGGACGCCGTCGGATTCACCATGCTGCAGAAGCAGCTCGAGAGCCTGCTCGACTCGCTCTCCGAGCGCGAAGCCGGCGTGATCCGGATGCGCTTCGGCCTCGGCGACGGCATGCCCAAGACGCTCGACCAGATCGGTGACACCTTCGGAGTCACCCGCGAGCGCATCCGCCAGATCGAATCCAAGACGATGGCCAAGCTGCGTCACCCGTCGCGGTCGCAGTCACTACGCGACTACCTCGAATAGAATCCCGTGCGCTATGCACCGGCAATTTTGGTCGGCCGAACTGTGCGGGTCCTCGCGCGCTGGCGAAAGCCGGGCGGGGGCTCCGCGGTTCCCGGCCTCGTCGTCAACAAGATCGCTCCGGGGTTCCTCTCGAGCGTTCTGAACGGCTTTCCGGACGGTCTCGTGATCGTGTCCGGCTCGAGCGGCAAGTCCACGACCACCAAGATGCTCGTCGCGGCCCTCCGCGCGCACGGCGTCACGGTGTTCACGAACCAGTCGACCGCGAACATCACCCAGGGACTCACTTCCGCCCTGCTCGAGGAGGTCAGCCTCACCGGTCGGATCCACGGTGACATGGCCGTGCTCGAAATGGATGAGGGGCACGGCGCCCTCATCTCGGCGACGCTCAACCCCCGGGTCGTCGCACTGACGAACGTCATGGTCGACCAGATCGACCGTTTCCACGACTCCGACATGGTCGTGGCCATGCTGACTAGGATCGCGAACCGTGCAAGCGGGACCGTCGTCATCAACGCCGACGACGCGTCCCTCCTCGGCCTCGTCGACCACCTCGACGGCCCAGCGGCCGTGGCCCGCTACGGTGTGACCGCGGAGATCCTCGCGGAGAACCCGCGCGGTCTGGGCTACAGCGTGACCGCGTCCGAGCGGATGCCGACGGCCGACGGCATCCTGCTCACCCGCGTCTCCGGGCGCTCGGCTTCGGTTCTGCTCGACGGTCGGTCCTTCGACCTCGACCTGCCCGCGCGCGGCGTGCACTACGCCGTGGACGCAGTCACGGCGATCGCGGCCGCCCAGGCCGCCCTCGGGGACCGCTTCGACGCGGCAACGGCCTGCGCCGCCGTGTCCGCGATCCCGCCCGTCTTCGGCAGGGGCGAGATCGTCACCGTCCGCGGCCGCCGCGTCGAGTTCGTGCTCGTCCAGAACCCGGCGAGCTTCCAGCTCAACGTCGACAGCCTCGAACCCGGCCTCGACCAGGTCCTGGTCGCCATCGGGTCCGACGTCCGCGATCCGTCATACTTCTGGCCGGTAGACACCTCCGGCCTCGGCCGGGTGCTGATCGCATCGGGCTCGAAGGCCCACGACATCGCGCTGCAACTCGCATACGACGGAGTGATCGTCGACCGGATCGAGCCAGACCTCGGCCGTGCACTCGACGACTTCCTGGCGCTGCCGGATCCGGAGCACGGCATCAAGACCATCATCTTCTCGGCGGATTCGATGCGGCGCACCCGCGCACACCTCGGCCTCGCCTCGAACCGGGAGGGTTGAGCCATGCGCGCACTCACGATCCTGTCCGTGCTTCCCGAACTCCTCGACACCAACGGGGACGCCGCGAACGCACGCGTGCTCGCACAGCGCGCCCGCTGGGCCGGCTTCGAGGCGACCATCGTGCCGGTCAGGTCGCTCGAGGAACTCCCGAGCAAGGTCGACGCGATCGTGATCGGTTCCGGAAACGACTCCGACCTCCTGGCGACGCGTGATCTCCTCGCGCCCCTGGTCAATGCGCTGCGCGCGTGGACAACGGCGGGCGTTCCCGTGCTCGCGGTCGGAACCGGCTGGGAACTCCTGAGCTGGGGCGTCGAACTCGCAGACGGCAGCGTCGTCGAAGGTCTCGGCCTCGTCGCGGGGCGTGCGGTCCCGCTCGCGGAGCGTGCGACGGACGACCTTGTCGTCGAATCAGCGTTCGGCCGGCTCGTGGGCTTCGAGAACCACGCCCGCAGCTACGTCGGAGCGGAGGCATCCGTTCTCGGCCGGGTGCTCAGCGGTGTGGGCAACGGGGCGAAGACGGAGGGCCTCCGAATGGGGAGTTTCCTCGGCACGCACCTGCACGGTCCGGTCCTCGCCCGCAATCCGGGTCTGGCGGACCATATTCTCTCCGCAGCCGTCACGCGGGCAGGCGGCGTCTACGTGCGTTCGGAGCGCGCCGCTGCCGTCGATTCGATCGCGGAGGCCGCGACGGCCGTCGCGGCCTCCGCCCTCAGCCTCGACACGGACTCCTAGAGGGAAAGCAGACAAGAAAACGGCGCCGCCGCGACCTCAGTCGCGTCGACGCCGTTTCCGGTCGTGCTGCCTGTCGCGTTACGAACGCTGGTCTTCGAGGAGCCTGCTGGACTCGTCGTGCCAGCTGTCCGCGATGGCGGAGAGTTTTTCCTGGTGCTTGCGACCGTGGTGGGCGCAGAACATCAGTTCGCTGTTGTTGACGCTGACGCGAATGTACGCCTGCGCGCCACACGCGTCACACCTGTCGGCGGCCGTGAGCTGGTGCGTGGCGCTCTGGTTGTCGATGGCACCATGTGCTGCGATCTGGGACATTTTTTCCTCCTCCAGACTGATACCAAGCGATACCAATTGAACTTGGTCCTATACAAACACGGCCGAGCCTCGATAAGGAGTCGATTCGGTTACATTTCGCTTACCGCGTAGCGGATTGCTCACTGCAGTGAGGAGGTAAGTCGTGCCAGGATGCCATTGATCTTCTGGGTGACCCGCCGGCGAGCCAGTCGGCCAGTTCGCGCCTGACGCTGTTGGCCCGGTAGCCGTCTTCGACGCGGCGCATCCCGGTTGTGAAGTCCCGTCCGTGAACGAGCACCGAAATCTCCCTGTTGAGACTGAATGAGCGGATGTCCCTTTTGCTCGATCCGATCACGGCGATGTCATCATCGATCGTGAAGTGCTTGGTATACAGCACCGTCGGGGCACGGTACAGGTAGATGGAGACGCCTGCGCGCAGCAGTGCCTCGTAATATGACCGCTGGGCGTTGTAGACGAGGGCCTGGTCTCCGACAGCGGAGACGAACAGCTCGACGTCGAGTCCGACGATGTCGAGGCTGACGAGCCCGCAATGGTGGGAGGAAGGCTGTAGCTCGACGTATCGGTAGCAAGCGAGCAGGACCCCTTCTACGACCACCTGGCCGACCGTCGCAGCGTCGAGGGGGAAGGTATCGCCGATCGCGAGTGCGATCCGGGGATAGCGCTGGGCCGCTCGCGCGAAGGTTGCCGCGACGTCGCGCAGGAGATCGGAATCCCGGGCATCCGCGGGTCCGGCACCGACGACGTTGAAGATGAAGATGAAGATCGGACCGGTCGGTTGGGGGAGAAGCAGGCTCTGCCCGATGCTGCCGGTGAGGCCGGCAGAGATCAGGGTGGCCCCCAGGACGGTGAACGGCGCGCTGGGCGTGGCCAGGACCACGCCCCAGGAGTTCAGGCCGCTGAACACCCGCAGCGAGGAACGCGCCGAACCAGCCGATCACGACGGCGGGCTGGGGATACACGACCGTCAACCGGAAACTCAGCAGCAGGTTCACTGCCGCGAGCACCACGATCGGGGCGAAGGAATACCGCCAGCCGATCGTGGACGCGAAGGTCCCCGCGATGAGGACCGCGAGCACCCATGAACGCCGCCATCACGAACGTGCCCGCGGTGATCGCCGTCCCCACACTCGTCGCCGGAGTGTGCAGATCCGTCGTGATGCCTCTCTCGCCGCGCCCATGCTGGTCCTCGCGCTCGCGGTCGTCGAAGCGGCCTGGACGCCGACGACCATCGGAGTGTCTGTCACAGAGAGGACGATCGAGGACCTCGTCGTCGGCCTGTTCCTGCAGGGCGAGGGTGATGCCATGGACAGCGCGGAACTCCGGGCCGGCCTGCGCATGCGCGCCGTCGCCCACATCGCGGCGAGGCACCGGAACCGAGATCTCAGCCCTGCTGTCGTTGCCGCCCAGCTGGGGGCCTCCCTGCGGCATCTGCAGCGCGCGTTCGAGGACGGGGGCAGCACCGTTGCCTCGGAGATCAGCCGGTGTCGTGCGGAGTCGGCCGCCCGGCTGCTGCTCGCACCGCGCACGGCGGGGCTGACGATCGCTGACATCGCGACGCGTTCCGGTCACACGTCCGCTTTCGAGGTCCGCGCCGGGTTCCGCGTACGGTAGGGCGTCCTGCCGTCCCAGTACCGCATCGGCGGCACCGCCCTGCCTGGGACACGAGCATCCGGACGTGCGTAATCCCCGGTCCCCGGCCAGTATTCTTGGGACGGTGAGTTCTTCTGACTATTCCGCCCGCCACCTCTCGGTCCTCGAAGGCCTCGAGGCCGTGCGCAAGCGCCCCGGCATGTACATCGGCTCGACGGACTCCCGGGGGTTGATGCACTGCCTCTGGGAGATCATCGACAACTCCGTCGACGAGGCGCTCGGCGGATTCGGTGCCGGAATCGACATCGTGCTGCACCCGGACGCAAGCGTCGAGGTCAGCGACACCGCCCGCGGTATCCCCGTTGACATCGAACCGAAGACCGGACTGACCGGCGTCGAGGTCGTCTTCACCAAATTGCACGCCGGCGGTAAATTCGGCGGCGGTTCGTATGCGGCTTCGGGTGGACTGCACGGAGTGGGCGCATCCGTCGTCAACGCCCTCTCGGAGCGCCTCGACGTCGAGGTCGACAGGGACGGCAAGACCTGGGCGATGTCCTTCCACCGCGGTGAACCCGGACTGTTCGCGGACACCGGGGAGAAGAGTCCGGACGCCCCCTTCACCCCCTTCGAGCATCAGAGCGAACTCCGTGTGGTCGGCAAGGTCCGTCGCGGCGTCACGGGAACCCGTATCCGCTATTGGGCGGACCGGCAGATCTTCACCAAGGGCGCGACGTTCCAGACCGAGGAACTGCTCGAGCGGGCCAGACAGACGGCGTTCCTCGTTCCCGGGCTCGCCCTGTCGATCGACGACCGTCGTGGCGATGAGCCCGTTGTCGAGGTATTCCGGTTCGAGGGTGGCATCTCCGAGTTCGTCGAGCACCTCTCGACGGATGCCGCCATCACGGACACCTGGCGCCTCACCGGCCACGGCACGTTCACCGAGACCGTTCCGGTGCTGATGCCGACGGGTGCCATGGTTCCGACCGAGCTCGTCAGGGACTGCGCCGTCGATATCGCGCTGCGCTGGGGGACCGGCTACGACACGATCGTCCGCAGTTTCGTGAACATCATAGCGACGCCCAAGGGCGGCACCCACCAGGCCGGATTCGACGCCGGGCTGATCAAGTTCCTGAGGGCACAGGTCGAGCTCAACGCGCGCAGGCTCAAGATGGGTTCTGACAAGCTCGAGAAGGACGACGTGATGGCGGGGCTCACCGCCGTGCTCACCGTGCGCCTGCCCGAGCCGCAGTTCGAAGGACAGACCAAGGAGGTCCTCGGGACGCCCGCCGTGCGCGCGATCGTCGCGAACGTCGTCGCCCAGGCGATGAATGAACGCTTCGTGTCCACCCGGCGCGACGACAAGACGCAGGCGGCCGTGCTGCTCGACAAGATCGTCGCCGAGATGAAGTCGCGCATTTCCGCTCGCGCCCACAAGGAGACGCAGCGGCGCAAGAACGCCCTCGAAAGCTCCTCCCTGCCCGCGAAGCTCGTCGACTGCCGCAGCAACGACGTGCTCAACAGCGAACTGTTCATCGTCGAGGGCGACTCGGCGCTCGGCACCGCCAAGCTCGCGCGCGACAGCGAGCACCAAGCCCTGCTGCCCATCCGCGGCAAGATCCTGAACGTGCAGAAGGCATCCGTCGCCGACATGCTCTCCAACCTCGAGTGCGCCTCAATCATCCAGGTCATAGGCGCAGGCTCCGGCCGCAGCTTCGACCTCTCGGCGGCGCGCTACGGCAAGGTCATCATCATGAGCGATGCGGATGTCGACGGGGCGCACATCCGCACGCTGCTGCTGACCCTGTTCTTCCGGTACATGCGCCCGATGATCACCGAGGGGCGGGTGTTCGCCGCGGTGCCGCCCCTGCACAGAGTGGTCGTGATGAACCCGGGCTCGAAGCCCAATGAGACCATCTACACCTACTCGGAGCCCGAGCTGCACAGCGTGCTTGCGGCCCTGAAGAAGAGCGGCAAGCGGTACCAGGATCCGATCCAGCGGTACAAGGGGCTCGGCGAGATGGACGCGGACCAGCTGGCGACGACGACGATGGAGCGATCGCACCGGATGCTCCGCCGTGTGCGGGTCGCCGATGCCGAGCAGGCCGGCAAGGTCTTCGAACTCCTGATGGGCAACGACGTCGCCCCGCGCAAGGAGTTCATCATCGAAAGCTCGGACAAGCTCAGCAGGGACCGCATCGACGTGTAATGCCTGTTCAGGGTGATATGGTCGCCGCACACTGCCGGCACTGGCGCCGGCACAAGGCGGAGGGCATTCCAGATGAGCACCCAGGCGGACCAGGCAGGATTCCAGCAGGCACGATTCACGGGCCGGACCGTCATCGTGACCGGGGCGGGCAGCGGCATCGGGAGGGCGACGGCGCTCCGGCTCCTCAGTGAGGGCGCCCGCGTCATCGCCGCCGATATCTCAGCGGAGCGTCTCTCGGCGCTGGAGCAAAGCAGCGGCAGCGGGGAGCTCGTCGGCGTGGCCGGCGACGTGAGCCTGCAAGCGGATGTCGACGCGCTCGTCCTGGCCGCGGGACCCACGGTCGACGGGCTGGTCAACAACGCCGGGATCATGGACTCGTTCCTCCCGACTGCGGAGATCACCGACGAGGTCTGGGAGCGGGTCTTCCGGGTGAACGTGACTTCGCAGATGCGGCTGATGCGTGCCGTGCTTCCCGGCATGGTCTCGGCCGGTTTCGGGCGGATCGTGAACATCGCAAGCGAGGCAGGCATCCGCGCGGGGGCATCGGGCACGACGTACAGCGCATCCAAGCACGCCGTGATCGGACTGACCAAGAGCACGGCGTTGTTCTACGGCCCGAAGGGGGTGCGCTGCAATGCGGTGGCGCCCGGCGCGGTGAAGACGAACATCGAGGCTCCGTTTCTGTCCGCATGGGCCGCCGAGCGTCTCGGACCGATCATGCAGACGACCATTCCGGCCCCTGCGGAGCCGGAAGAGCTGGCCGCGTCCATTTGCTGGTTGCTGAGCGAGGACTCGCCCAACGTCAACGGCGCCGTCCTGATGTCCGACGGCGGCTGGTCGACGGTCTAGCGAACGCCGGTCTGCGGGGATCAGGCGGGCGGGGCGAACGCGGAACTGGGCAGGTCGCGCTCCCCGGCGGCGATGGCGGCGACGATCCGCGCGGCGACGGCCTCCGGCTGCAGACCGGCCGGGAAGTTCGGCGCGACGCCTGAGATCGGGCGGTCGGCGAGGCCGGTTTCGGTGTGCCCGGGGCGGGCGTCGATCATGCGGATGCCGCTACGGCGAAGCTCCCGCCCCGCGGCCTGTCCGAATGCTGCGAGGGCGGCCTTGGACGCTGAGTACGCCGCGAGGCCCGCGGTCGGGCTCTCGCTCACGACGCCGCTGAGGGTCACGAAGAAGGGTTCCCTGCCGGCGGCGGCGGATGCCGTGAGGCTGTCCGCTGCGGCGCGGAGCAGGCGGATGGGCGCGAGTGCGTTCACGGCGAAGAGTTCTTCCATGGCCGCGTCGCCGAGCTCACGTGCCGGCCCGAAGGCCACGACACCGGCCGCGTTGACGACCCCGTCGAGTCCTCCGGTGGCCTGGACAGCACGGGCGACCAGGGCGTCGACGGCCGAAGCATCGGTGAGGTCACCCGTGACGAGGGTGCCGGGGATCCCGAGGGCTTCGAGCCTGGCCGTGTCACGTCCGGCGAGGACAAGGGTCGCTCCGGCGGCCGAGAGCTGCCGGGCGATTTCACGGCCAAGGCCGCCGGTCGCGCCGACGACGAGGACAACCGAGCCGGGAAGTGTAGTCATTCGGCCACTGTAGCCGTCTGACCTGTCCGTGTGAGCTGGCCGGCCAGCTCAGACGGATAGCTCAGGTCGGCCGGGTCAGGCGATCCGGGCGCCGATCGCGCCGACCAGCGCTTCGAGCATCGTTCCAGAGGCATCCCGCCTGGCCCCGGTTTCCGGAAGCGTGCGCGGGACTCCGTCTGGACCGACCGCGCGGGCGGGCATCGGACCGACCCAGGCGACAGCGATGGCGTCTTCCCCCTTGAGGAAGCGGTGGGCGCGGACTCCGGACGTCGCCCGGCCCTTCGCGGGGAATTCGGTGAACTCCGAGACCTTGGCAGTGCCGGGGTCCGTTCCTGCGAGGGTGTGGCTTGACGCTGCGACGGTGGCGACGACGGCCGTCTCCGCATCGTCGGCCGCGAGGCTCGTGAAGAACACGGCCCTGGCATCCGCTGTGAGTTTGATCCCGGCCATGCCTCCGGCAAGGCGGCCCTGGGGCCGCACTGACGCCGCCGGGAATCTCAGGAGCTGGGCGTCGGACGTGACGAAGACGAGTTCTTCGTCCTCCGTGCCCTGCACGGCCCCGATGACGGCGTCCTTCGGCTTGAGCTGGATGATCTCGAAGTCAGGCCGGTTCGCCCAGTCGCCCGC
This sequence comes from Cryobacterium sp. GrIS_2_6, assembly GCF_035984545.1. Taxonomy (NCBI): domain Bacteria; kingdom Bacillati; phylum Actinomycetota; class Actinomycetes; order Micrococcales; family Microbacteriaceae; genus Cryobacterium; species Cryobacterium sp. GrIS_2_6. The sequence goes on along the minus strand of NZ_JAXCHP010000001.1, from coordinate 1,348,953 downwards.
GACGACGCGCTTGACGGTGCCGAAGGTCGTTCCGAGCGCGATGGAGTGGTCGGACTCGAGGGACACAAGTGCGAGCACGGTCTCGGACCTGTCGGTCAGGCCCAGGTAGTCGGCCACGCGCACGCCGGCGCCGAGCTGGATGGATGTGGGCGGCATCACGGGCAGGTCGACCGGGGTGAAACGGATCAGCCTGCCGCGGCTCGTGACGGCGCCGACCTCTGCACGGCTCGTCGTGTCCAGGGCGGAGAGCACGGCGTCGTGTTTACTGCGGCGCTGGGTGGGCACTGTCCTGGTCCGGGGCGCGGATGCCGCATCGCCGGTCTCCGTCACGGCGTCGTCAGCCGGGAGGGGATCGGGATCGAAGGGGTTGTCACCGGCGGGCTCGATGGCGGCGAGGTCGACCCTGGCGATGCGACCGGTTGCACTCAGGTAGACCCTGGTCGGCGTGTCGGTGAGTTCGAGCACTGGGGCGTTGCGTTTGGCGACTGCGCCGGCGATGCTCGGCTTGGCCTCGGTGAGGAGGGTGCGGCGCGGGGTGCCGAACTTCTCTGCCACGGCGGCGAGCTCGTCGGAGACGAGCGTGCGGATGGCCTGCTTGCTCCCGAGCAATTCTTCGAGGAGGGCGATCTCGGCGAGGAGCTGGTCGCGTTCGGCCTCGAGTTCGATCTGGGAGAAGCGGGTGAGGCGGCGCAGACGGAGTTCGAGGATGTACTCGGCCTGGATCTGGCTCAGCTCGAAGACGTCGATCAGGCGGGTGCGGGCCTGCTCGGTGTCGTCGCTCGTGCGGATCACCTGGATCACCTCGTCGATGTCGACGATGGCGATGAGGAGGCCCTCGACGAGGTGCAGGCGTTCCTTGCGCCTGGCCAGGCGGTAGGCGCTGCGTCGGGTGACGACCTCGATCCGGTGGCCGACGTAGACGGACAGGAGCTCGCGCAGGCCGAGGGTCTGCGGTCCGCCGTCCACGAGTGCGACCGCGTTGATGTTGAAGGAATCCTCGAGGGGTGTGTAGCGGTAGAGCTGTTCGAGAACGGCCAGGGGACTGAAGCCGGTCTTGATGCCGATCACGAGCCGTAAGCCGTGGGTGCGATCGGTGAGGTCTGTGACGTCGGAGATGCCGCTGAGCTTCTTGGAGGTGACGCCGTCCTTGATCTTCTCGATGACCCGCTCCGGGCCGACGAGATAGGGGAGCTCCGTCACGATGAGGCCCGATTTCCGAGCCGTGATGGCCTCGACGGAGACCTTGGCGCGGGTCTTGAAACTGCCGCGGCCCGTGAGGTAGGCATCCTTGATCCCGGAGAGGCCGACGATCGTCCCCCCTGTCGGCAGGTCGGGACCCGGCACGTATTCCATCAGCTCGTCGAGCGTGGCGTCGGGGTGGGCGAGCAGGTGCCGCGCCGCGCCGACGACCTCGATGAGGTTGTGCGGCGCCATGTTCGTCGCCATGCCGACGGCGATGCCGGCGGCCCCGTTGACGAGCAGGTTCGGGTACGCGGCGGGGAGCACATCCGGCTGGGTCAGCTGGTTGTCGTAGTTCGGGACGAAGTCAACGACGTCCTCGTCGAGGTTTTCGGTCATCGCGAGGGCGGGGGCTGCGAGGCGCGCCTCGGTGTACCGCGGCGCGGCGGGGCCGTCGTCGAGGGACCCGAAGTTGCCGTGGCCATCGATGAGGGGAACGCGGAGGGTGAAGGCCTGGGCCATCCGCACGAGCGCGTCGTAGATCGCGGTGTCACCATGCGGGTGCAGCTTCCCCATCACCTCGCCGACGACGCGGGCCGACTTCACGTGGCCGCGGTCCGGCCTGAGGCCCATCTCGGCCATCTGGTACAGGATTCGGCGCTGCACGGGCTTGAGGCCGTCCCTTGCGTCGGGGAGGGCGCGGGAATAGATCACCGAGTACGCGTATTCCAGGAACGATCCCTGCATCTCCGTCGAGACATCGACGTCCTCGATGCGTTCGGTGAAGGGTGCGGGCGGGGTAGCGGGTGTGCGACTCATTCGTGAATTCTGCTTGGGGTGCTCCGGCGGCAGGACCAGGGGCACGATCGAGTGGGCGCGCAGGCTGCGCGCCAGTGCAGGGCCGTGTCCGTGACAGACTTGACCCAATGCCCCCCATGCTACCGGCCCGCCAATTCAGTGCGCTGCGCCTTGCCGACGTCCTGTCAAGTTGCCACGCTGCGGTCCTCGGCCGGGAGAATGCGCTCGGCCTCACCGCTGTCGACAAGGCCGTCATCGTGCTCGTCGACGGCCTCGGCGTCAGCTCGCTGCGGGCACGGGCAGGCCACGCCCGGTACCTCATGTCGAAACTGACCAGGGCCGGGGTCGTCGATACGGTCTTTCCCGCCACGACCGCCGCCGCGATCACGAGCCTGACCACCGGGGTCGAACCCGGTCGGCACGGGCTCGTCGGCTACCGGGCCCTCGACGCCGCCAACGACAGGGTCGTCAACCAGCTGAGCGGCTGGGACGAACGGATGCCGCCGGAAACGTGGCAAAGGACCCGTACCGTCTTCGAGCGCGCCGCCGATGACGGTGTGCCGAGTTTCACCATCGGCCCGAAGCGCTACGCCCACTCCGGATTCACCCTCGCGTCCCTCCGTGGTGCGCACTACGTGCCGGCTGAGAGTATCTCCGATCGGTTCGCGGCGGCCCGTGCCCTGCTTGACACCGAGCCGCGCGCCCTCGTCTACCTGTATGTGCCCGAACTTGACGTCGCCGCACACGCGCACGGCTGGGAGTCCGCGAAATGGCTCGCGGCCCTTGAGACCCTCGACTCCGCCGCCTGGCGCTTCGCTGCCGGTATGCACCGGGACGAGGGGCTCATCGTCACCGCAGACCACGGCGTCCTCGACGTCCCCGCCACGAAACACGTGCTCTTCGACAGTGTTCCCGAACTCGTCGCGCCGGTGCGGCACATCGGGGGAGACCCGCGCTGCCTCTACCTGTACCTCGACGAGTCCTGCGGCGACGCCGGAGCGTCCAGATCAGAGGCGGCGACCACGCTGGCCGAGACCTGGCGCGAGGTCGAGGGCGACCGGGCGTGGATCTTCACGCGTGCGGAGGCCGTCACGGCCGGACTCTTCGGCAGGGTCGATGACGAGGTGCTGTCCAGGATCGGCGACGTGATCGTCGCCGCACGCAAGGCCGTCGCATATTACGACTCCCGCGAGCCGAACCAGTCTGCCCGGTCGATGATCGGCCAGCACGGGTCGCTCACGGACGAGGAACTGCGCGTCCCCGTGATCCGCGACGGTGCCTTCGGCGCGTAGGCGCGGCATCCGCCGGGGGAACAGCTCAGGCCCGCCCCCGAGGGGAACGGGCCTGAGGGAGAGCCGATGGATGCTCAGGAGGGGTACTGGCCGCGCTTGACCTGGGGCTTCGGAAGCCGCATTGCGCGCAGCTGGAGCGCGCGCATGGCGGCATACCAGCGCACGCGCTCCGCCTTGGCGTCGCCGAACTTCGCCTTAACCTTCCGGGTGAGGGTGAAGCCGAGCACCGTGCAGTCCACGACGGCGATCAGGAAGAAGGCCCAGAGTGCGAGGATCCCGTAGGTCTGCACGTTGCGGTCGGGGAAGAACGTGAGGAGGATGACGAGGAACATCACCGGGATCATGAACTCGCCGATGTTCACCCGGGCGTCCACGTAATCGCGCACGAAGCGCTTCTGCGGACCGCGTTCGCGGACGGGGAGGAACTTGTCCTCACCAGCGGCCATGCCGATCCTGGCCCGGTCGCGGGTCTCCGCGGACTTGGCACGAGCCTGGCGTGCGGCGAGCTTGCGGTCGTCGGGCACGAGGGGGCGCCGGTTGGCGGCCTCCTGTTCCTTACGACTCGGCGTCGGCTGGCCCTTCCCGTCCGGGTGGCCGGCGGGGTGGGCGGCCGCGAGGCGCGCCCTCGTCTCATCGATCGATTCGATCGGCGGTTGTGCGTCTGGGTTCACTGGCTTGGCCACATCAGTTCCTTGCAATTAGTTGGCTTAAGATTACCTGATGACCGTCACCCCAGATACTGCACCCGAAGCCGCACTCGCGGACGCGCCTGTGCGCGCCGCGGTCGAGGCCGCCCTCCCCGCCACGATTGCCGACCTGTGCGCCCTCGTGCGCATCCCGTCCGTGTCCTGGGACGCGTTCGATCCGGCCAGGGTGGCGGAAAGCGCGGAGGCCGTCGCTGCCCTGGTGCGGGGGCTCAACGTCTTCGACGAAGTTGTCGTGACCCGGTCGGGAATTCCCGGCACCGCGGAACCGGGCCAGCCTGCTGTGCTCGCCTACCGGCCGGCCCGCAACGGTCGACCCACCGTCCTGCTCTATGCCCACCACGACGTGCAGCCCCCCGGCCACGACATCGACTGGGAATCCACGCCGTTCGAGCCGACCGTTCGCGGGGATCGGCTCTATGGACGAGGGGCAGCGGACGACAAGGCAGGGGTGATGGCGCACGTAGCGTCGATCCGGGCACTCGCCGAGACGGCCGGTCCAGACTTCGAGCTCGGCATCGCGGTGTTCATCGAGGGTGAGGAGGAGTTCGGCAGTCGCTCGTTCGCAGCATTCCTCGAGGACAACCGGGAGTCGCTCCGCGCCGACGTCATCGTCGTCGCCGACTCCAACAATTGGGACGTGGACACCCCCGCCCTCACGGTCGCCCTGCGGGGCAACGTCACCTTCCGCCTGACCGTGCGCACCCTCGACCACGCCTCCCACTCCGGCATGTACGGGGGAGCGGTGCCGGACGCCATGATGGCGACCGTGCGCCTCCTCGCGAGCCTCTATGCGGAAGACGGCTCCGTGGCCGTCGAGGGACTCACGAGCCGGGACGTCCCTGCACCCGAATACACCGAGGAACAACTGCGCCTGGAAACCGGCCTCCTCGATGCTGCGACGCCCATCGGCCACGGCCCGCTGCTCAGCAGGCTCTGGTCCCAGCCCGCCATCACGATCACGGGCATCGATGCCCCGAGCGTCGCCAACGCCTCGAACACGCTGTCCCCGGTCGTGAGCGTGCGACTCAGCACCCGGATCGCACCAGGACAGCCCGCTGCTGAGGCCTACCACGCCCTCGAGGCGCACCTGCGCGCCCACGTTCCGTATGGGGCGAGAATCACCATCGACGACGTCGACACCGGCGAGGCATTCCTCGTCGACGACAGCGGCTGGGCTGTGCCGCTCGCAATCGGTGCACTGACGGATGCCTGGGGCAAGCCCCCGGTCAGCGTCGGCATCGGCGGCTCCATTCCGTTCATCTCGGACCTCGTGCGGGTGTTCCCGGAGGCCCAGATCCTCGTCACGGGTGTCGAAGACCCCGATTCCCGGGCGCACAGCCCCAACGAGTCCCTCCACCTGGGCGTGTTCAAACGGGCAGTACTCGCCGAGGCGTTCCTGCTCGACCGGCTCAACCGCCGCACCGGGACTCCGGAGGCCCTCACCCGATGAACCCATCCGCCTCCGTCAGAGACGAGAGACCGGCAGCCGGGAATTTCTGCGGCGGACTCACCGTTGCTGCAGGTAGAATTTGTCAGAATTCGAGCACAGCGCAAGGAGCGTCATGACCGACACCATCACAACCAGCACCGCCGCCCACGGAGTGGGCCTGAGCGAGGCCGCAGCGCTGAAGGTGCGAAGCCTGCTCGCCCAGGAGGGCCGCGAGGACCTGCGCCTCCGCGTCGCCGTCCAGCCCGGCGGCTGCTCCGGCCTCATCTACCAGCTCTACTTCGACGAGCGTGTGCTCGACGGTGACGCGCTCGTCGACTTCGACGGCGTCGAGGTCGTCGTCGACAAGATGAGCGTTCCGTACCTGGACGGGGCCTCGATCGACTTCGAGGACACCATCCAGAAGCAGGGCTTCACCATCGACAACCCCAATGCCGGCGGCAGCTGCGCCTGCGGGGACTCGTTCAGCTAGACAATCGAAGGTGATGCCGGGCGGGCCCGCCCGGCATCTTCGCGGTGGATTCTGGCAGACCGGCCCGGCATCTCGAGGCGGATTCGTTACCGGATCAGCGCCTGCGCTGCACCCCGAAGTGCATCCCGCGCAGTAGGCTGTCATTCACACAGAGGCACTTCCGATGAAGTGATGTTGAGACTCCCCGAAAGGTTACTGGTGCGCAAAAACCGCCGTCTCCGATGGGCTGCAATTCCGATCGCAGCGTCGTTGGTCATTGTTCTAGCGGGGTGCACCCAAGCCCAGCTCCACGGCTTCCTGCCCGGCTTCGTCGAGGGCGAACCGGCGGTGACGAACCAGACCGACCGCGTCGCCGGACTCTGGACGACATCCTGGATCGTGCTCCTGATCGTCGGCCTGATCACCTGGGGCCTGACAATCTGGGCCGTGATCGCCTACCGGCGCCGCAAGGGCCAGACCGGACTCCCGGTCCAGCTGCGGTACAACATGCCGATCGAGATCTTCTACACGATCGTTCCCCTCATCCTCGTCATCGGTTTCTTCGCATTCACCGCGAGGGACCAGACCGCAATCGAGGCCCGCTTCGACTCACCGGACGTGAAGATCGAGGTCATCGGCAAGCAGTGGGCCTGGGACTTCAACTACGTCAACGAAAACGTCTACTCCGCCGGCATCCAGGGCCAGCCGAACCTCGACGGGCCCAAGGGCTCTCTCGTCGAATCCGAGTTGCCGACGCTCGTCCTCCCCGTGGGCAAGAAGGTCGAACTGGCGCTCGAATCCCGCGACGTCATCCACTCCTTCTGGGTCATCGATTTCCTCTACAAGAAGGACATGATCCCGGGGAAGACAAACTACATGTCGGTCATCCCGGAGCGGATCGGCACCTACTCCGGCAAGTGCGCCGAGCTGTGCGGTGAGTACCACTCGCTCATGCTCTTCAAAGTCAAGGTCGTGTCAGAGGCCGACTACGAGGCGTACACGGCCTCGCTCAAGGCCGCGGGCAACACCGGGCAGCTCGACAACGGGTACAACCGCAACCAGAATCTTCCGGGCACGTCCGCCCCGGCGGTAGAGGAAGGTAAGTAGGCCATGACCACAACCGCACCCGCAGCACCCGCGACGCCGGCCGCCACCCGTCGTCCCATGGGCGTCGAGCGTAAGGGCAACGTCCTCGTCCGCTGGATCACCTCCACCGACCACAAGGTGATCGGGTACATGTACCTCATCACCTCGTTCGTCTACTTCTGCCTCGCCGGCGTCATGGCGCTCGTCATCCGCGCGCAGCTCTTCGAGCCCGGCCTCGAGGTCGTACAGACCAAGGAGCAGTACAACCAGCTCTTCACCATGCATGGAACGATCATGCTGCTGATGTTCGCGACGCCGTTGTTCTTCGGCTTCGCGAACTCGTTGATGCCCCTGCAGATCGGCGCTCCTGACGTCGCCTTCCCCCGCCTCAACGCCTTCTCGTTCTGGGCATTCTTCTTCGGCAGCCTGATCGCCGTCGGCGGGTTCCTGACGCCGCAGGGAGCAGCATCCTTCGGCTGGTTCGCCTACCAACCCCTCGCGAGCACGACGTTCTCACCCGGCGTCGGCGGAAACCTGTGGATGGTCGGCCTGGGACTGTCCGGGTTCGGCACGATTCTCGGCGCGGTCAACTTCATCACGACCATCATCACGATGCGCGCCCCCGGCATGACCATGTTCCGGATGCCGATCTTCACCTGGAACACGCTCGTCACTTCTCTGCTGGTCCTGATGGCTTTCCCGGTGCTCGCCGCAGCGCTCCTTGCAGCGGCCTCCGACCGCATCTTCCTCTCGCACATCTACGACCCGGCCAACGGCGGTGCGATCCTCTGGCAGCACCTGTTCTGGTTCTTCGGTCACCCGGAGGTGTACATCATCGCGCTGCCGTTCTTCGGCATCGTCTCCGAGGTGTTCCCGGTCTTCAGCCGCAAGCCGATCTTCGGGTACAAGACGCTCATCTACGCGACCATCTCGATCGCCGCCCTGTCGGTGGCGGTCTGGGCCCACCACATGTACGTGACCGGTTCGGTGCTGCTGCCGTTCTTCTCGCTCATGACGATGCTCATCGCGGTTCCGACCGGCGTGAAGATCTTCAACTGGATCGGCACGATGTGGCGGGGGTCCCTGACCTTCGAGACGCCGATGCTGTGGGCGCTCGGCTTCCTCGTCACGTTCACCTTCGGCGGGCTCACCGGTGTCATCCTCGCCTCGCCGCCGCTGGATTTCCACGTCTCGGACACGTACTTCGTCGTCGCGCACTTCCACTACGTCATCTTCGGCACCGTCGTGTTCGCCATGTTCAGCGGCTTCTACTTCTGGTGGCCCAAGTGGACGGGCAAGATGCTCAACGAGAGTCTCGGCAAGTGGCACTTCTGGTTCCTGTTCATCGGATTCCACACCACCTTTCTCGTGCAGCACTGGCTCGGAGTGGTCGGCATGCCGCGTCGCTACGCCTCGTACTCTCCGGAGGACGGCTTCACCTGGATGAACCAGCTGTCCACCATCGGGTCGATGATCCTCGCCGTCTCGATGATCCCGTTCTTCCTGAACGTGTACATCACGGCCCGCAAGGCACCGAAGGTGACGGTCAACGACCCGTGGGGCTTCGGAGCCTCCCTCGAGTGGGCGACGTCGTGCCCGCCGCCGCGACACAACTTCACGTCAATACCGCGCATCCGCTCTGAACGGCCGGCCTTCGACCTCAACCACCCTGAGGTCGCCATGCCAATCGGAATCGGGCCGGGCAAGGACGCCCCCGATTCCCCCGTCTACGACGCCGCAACGAACGAGGTCAAATAAATGAGGGCAAACACCAACCTCTTCTGGCTGCTCGCGGGCTTCTTCGCCCTCGTCACGGTCGCGTACATCATCTGGGGCCTCGTCGACCCGCACCAGCACAGCATCGAATGGGCGGGCACCTTCGCCCTGGCGCTGAGCTCTGTGTTTGTGAGTTTCGTCGCCTTCTACCTCTCCCGGGTGCACGGCGCCCAGGGCGGAGAGCTCCCGGAGGATCGCCTGGACGCCAACGTCGACGACGGCGATCCCGAGGTCGGCTTCTTCAGCCCGTGGAGCTGGTGGCCCATCCTCCTCGCCGCGAGTGCGGCGTTGCTGTTCCTCGGCCTCGCGGTCGGGTTCTGGATCTCGATCATCGCGGTCGGCGTCGGCGTGATCTGCCTCATCGGCTGGGTCTACGAGTACTACCGCGGTAACTTCGCGCGATAGCCGAACCCTGTTCCGCGAAAGCGGGTGAATCGTCGGTCTCAACTTCTGAGAACGACGATTCACCCGCTTTCGCGTGAACGGGGGAGAGCGGGCACGGCGCGGCGGCGGAAGCCGAGGACGTCGAAGGAGAATGTCACCGGGTTCGTGGCCGGCCAGCGGTTCGCGATCGCCTCCGTCCCCGTGTGGTGCGCTGAGGGACCCATGCCGATCAGCGAGGCAACCTCGTCCGCGCCGAGGTCGTGACGGCCGGAGACCCCGATCCGTGCCTCGAGCGCGAACCACGCGCCCAGGGCGACGCGGAGGTCTTCCGCCTTGTTCGGGGGGATGTCGAGGGCCAGTCCCGCGTCACGGAGCTCACGGAGATGGTCGTCGTGGGGCACGACGACGGCGAGGAAGCCGTCGTCCCGGAGCACACGATGGAACTCCGCAGGATTGCGGGGAGCGAAAACGTTCAGGAGTACGTCGGCGATGCCGGTCCGAACCGGAAGGTCGGTCCACACGTCGGCGACGAGCCCGTCCACGAGTGGTGGGTCTGGGAGTGTCTCGTCTGCGACGACAGCGTGTCCCGGTCGTGAGGCAGCGCGGGCGGTGGCCACAGTTCGGGCCACGGCGATGGGCGAAAGGTCCATTCCGAGGTATCCGGCGGTCGGACAGGCTTCGGTCACTCCGCGGAGGTAGTACCCGGTGCCACAGCCGATGTCGAGCACCCGAGCGGGCTGTTCCACTGCGACGAGCGTCGTGACGGCCGTGCGCAGGTCTTCGTACCAGCCTGCTTCGAGGAAGGCCTCACGCGCGTCGAGCATAGCGGCGCTGTCACCGACCACATGGCTGCGCCCGCCCAGAAGCGAAAGATAGCCGCGCCGGTTGGCGTCGAAGGAATGCCCGGACGCACATCGCAGCACGAGGCCGCCGTTCGCCGCGAGGGGCGAGAAGCAGTTCGGGCACCGAAGCCACTCCGACAGGGTCTGGAGGGACATCGATGCCCGATCTGTTCATGTTGTGTTGTGGTGAAGGTGGGACCGCTTGTTAGTGGTGGTCCCCGTGGCTCTGCTCGAGTTCTGTCGTGGTGACCGGAACGATCCGATCCTCGAAGAACCAGCGGGAGAGTCCGCCGCGCACGCGCTGGCCGGCAGTGATCCTGCCCTGGTCGTTCGGGCGGATCATCAGCGGCTTGTAGTCGGAATAGCTCACGAGCTTCCAGCGCTCGTACTCGTCGACGGGCTGGTGCACCTCGATGTACTCGCCACCGGGCAGACGCACGATCCGGCCCGATTCGTAGCCGTGCAGAACGATCTCGCGATCCTTCTTCTGAAGTGCGAGGCAGACCCGCTTGGCGACGAAGAACGCGATGAACGGGCCCACGATGGTGAGGAACTGCATCGTATGGATGACGCCCTCCATCGTCACGTGGAAGTGCGTCGCGATGATGTCCGAAGACGCCGTCGCCCAGAGAGCCGCGTAGAACGTGACGCCCGCCGCACCGATGGCGGTGCGGGTCGGGGCGTTGCGAGGACGGTCGAGGATGTGGTGCTCGCGCTTGTCTCCTGTCACCCAGGCCTCGATGAACGGGTAGATCAGCACCACGAGTATGAAGAGTCCCAGGGTGGTGAGCGGGATCAGGATATTGAACGACCAGGTACGGTCGAGCCAGACGAACTCGAGCCCCGGCGGAATCAGGCGCAGCGCGCCGTCGGCAAAGCCGATGTACCAATCGGGCTGGGTACCGGCCGAGACCGGGGAGGGGTCATAGGGGCCGTAGTTCCAGATCGGGTTGATCGTGAACAGCGAAGCCATCAACATCACTACGCCGAAGACGATGAAGAAGAACCCGCCGGCCTTGGCGGCATAGACCGGGAGGACCGGGTAGCCGACGACGTTCTTGTTCGTGCGTCCGGCACCGGGGTACTGGGTGTGCTTGTGCACGACGACGAAGAGCAGGTGCATCGCGATGAGGGCGATGATGATCGCGGGCAGCAGCAGGATGTGGAGCGAGTAGAGCCGACCCACGATCGCCTCGCCCGGGAATTCGCCGCCGAAGAGCAGGAAGGAGATCCAGGTTCCGATCAGCGGGATGCCCTTGACCATTCCGTCGATGATCCGCAGGCCGTTGCCGGAGAGCAGATCATCGGGGAGGGAATATCCGGTGAAGCCTTCTGCCATCGCGAGGATGAACAGGATGAAGCCGATGACCCAGTTGAGTTCGCGGGGTTTGCGGAACGCACCCGTGAAGTAGATCCGGAGCATGTGCAGGCCGATGGACGCCACGAACAGCAGCGCCGCCCAATGGTGCACCTGGCGCATCAGGAGGCCGCCGCGGATGTCGAAGGAGATGTTGAGCGACGAGGACATCGCCGCCGACATTTCGACACCCTTGAGCGGAACGTACGAGCCTTCGTAGTGGACGGGTGCCATCGAGGCGCTGAAGAAGAACGTCAGGAACGTCCCGGACAGCAGGATGATGACGAAGCTGTAGAGGGCAACCTCACCGAGGAGGAAGGACCAGTGGTCTGGAAAGATCTTCCGGCCGAGTTCCTTCACCGCGGTGGAGATGCTCGTGCGCTCGTCGATGTAGTTCGCCGCCGCGCCCGTGAAGCCGCCGTTGGTCTTCGTCGTCTCGACCACGCCTGTGGTCATTTTGGTGATACTCAATGCCGCTCCCAAAAACTCGGTCCGACGGGTTCAGTGAAATCGCTCTGCGCAATGAGGTAGCCCTCAGAGTCTACGGCGATGGGCAGCTGGGGGAGCGGCCGCTTGGCCGGTCCGAAGATGACCTCGCAGTGGTTCGACACGTCGAACTGTGACTGGTGGCACGGGCAGAGCAGGTGGTGGGTCTGCTGTTCGTAGAGGGCGACGGGGCAGCCGACGTGGGTGCAGATCTTGGAATACGCGACGATGCCGTCGTACGACCAGCCTGCACGCTCGGGGAGCTCGTTGAGGTCCTCGGGCTTGAGGCGCATCAGCAGCACGGCCGCCTTGGCCTTCTCTTCCAGACGACCGCTCGGAAGGTCCTGCAAACCCTCCGGAATTACGTGGAAGGCGGAGCCGAGGGTGACGTCCGAGGCCTTGATCGGTGTGCCGGTCGGGTCGATCGCCAGCCGGGTCCCTTTGGTCCACATCGTGTGGGTGAGCAGCTCGGAAGGGTTCTCGTTCATCGGACCGAGGCCGCGGAAGAGCACGACCGCGGGAAGGGGGAAGGCGATGAGCGCGCCGATCAGGCTGTTCCGGATGAGGCTGCGTCGTCCGATCCCGGATTCCTCGTTGGCTTCGGCGAAGATCTCGACGGCCCTGGCCCTGGTCTCCTCTGAGCCGCGGACGGGGTGCCGGACATCGATGCCTTCGTGGTCGCTCATCAGTGCCTTGCCCCAGTGGACGGCGCCGATGCCGATCGCAAGGAGCGCGAGGGCCAGACCGAGGCCGATGAAGAGGGTGTTCAGCCGAACGGAGCCCGGGTCGGTTTCCACGATCGGGAACGCCATGTACGCGGCGATCGCAAAAACGCTTCCGACGATCGAGACGTAGAAGAGCGTGTAGACCGTGCGCTCGGCACGGCGCTCGGCGCTCGGGTTCAGGTCGGTGACGCGGGGGCGGTGCGGCGGGAATCCGGGGTTGTCCACGGCGTCGCGCACGACAACGGCCGTGCCGGCGTTCGCGGGGTCGTGCCCGGCGCCGGAGTCAGCAGCGGTAAGGTCCTTCCCGCTGTTATCGTCCGTGGCCATTGTGCTCCTTTGTCTGCTGTGTGTCGTGCAGTTGTGTGCTGAGCAGGTGTGTCTGCTGCATGATTCTGATTCCGCGCCCTGTTCGGATGCGGGTCAGTTCGATTTTGCGGTGATCCACACCGTCAACCCGACGATCGCGCCGAGTCCGAAGATCCAGAGGAACAGTCCTTCGGAAACCGGACCGAGCGAGCCGAGGGCGTATCCGCCAGGAGACGGGTTGTTCTCGAGGTACTTGAGGTACGTGATGATGTCGCGTTTGCTCTCCGGTGAGATGTTCATGTCGTTGAAGACCGGCATGCTCTGCGGTCCCGTGATCATGGCCTCGTAGATGTGCTGGGCGGAGACGCCGTCGAGTGCGGGGGCGAACTTGCCCTCCGTGAGGGCGCCTCCGGCGCCTGCGACGTTGTGGCACATCGCGCAGTTGATGCGGAACAGCTCGGCGCCCTTCGCGGAATCGCCCTGAGCGTCGAGGTAGCGCGCATCCGGGACCGCCGGCCCGGGGGCGAGGGAGGCGACATAGGCGGCGAGGGCTGCGATCTGTTCGTCGGTGAACGAGACGGCCTTCTTCTCGGCCTGCGGACCGTCCATCTGCATGGGCATCCGGCCGGTGCCGACCTGGAAGTCGACGGACGCCGCACCGACACCGATGAGGCTGGGTCCTGATCCGGTTCCCGCGGCGCCGAGGCCGTGGCAGGTGGCGCAGTTACTCGCGAAGAGCTTCTTTCCCTCTCCGATGGTCTGCTGGGACGAGGCATCCGTCTGGGCACTCGCGGTGCTCGTGCTGAACAGCGCGTATGCGCCGCCCGTGAAGAGAAGGCCGATGGCGATCAGGGCGACACTGGCCAGTGGGCTGCGGCGGCCGGACGTGCGCACGCGGGCCGGCTTGAGGGTGTTGGTCTTGGTCATTCTGAGGTGTCCGCTCCGGATCTCTATTTGAGGACGTAAATGACGAGGAAGAGGCCGATCCAGACGACATCGACGAAGTGCCAGTAGTACGAGACGACGATGGCGCTCGTCGCCTCCTTGTGACCGAAGTTCTTGACCGCGAACCCGCGACCGATGACGAGGAGGAAGGCGATCAGGCCGGCCGTGACGTGGATGCCGTGGAACCCGGTGGTGAGGTAGAAGGCCGAGCCGTATGCGTTGCTCTGCAGCGACACGCCTTCGGAGACCAGGGTGGCGTACTCCCAGATCTGCCCGGAGACGAAGACGGCGCCGAGGGCGTACGTCAGGAAGAACCATTCCACCATGCCCCACTGGCTGGGCTTCCAGCCCGTTGAGCGGGCCTGGAGACGCTCCGCGGCGAACACGCCGAACTGGCACGTGATCGACGAGGAAACGAGGATCAGGGTGTTCACGAGTGCGTAGGGAAAATTGTGCTTCTCGGCTTCGAATTGCCAGAGTTCCGGCGATGTCGAACGAAGCGTGAAGTAGATGGCGAACAGGCCCGCGAAGAACATGACTTCGCTGCCCAGCCACACAATGGTGCCGACAGCAACGCTGTTGGGCCGATTAACCACGGGCGCTGTGGCTGAATAAGTTATCGAAGGGCTCGTCACTCGTCCATTATGGCCGATTTCGCAGCCGGGGTGCGCACCATGCGGATGCGGGTGCGTCATTTACCCAAAAGGTAACCATATTGGAACGAAAGCGCCGCTGGAGCAGATTCGGAACGCGGCAGCCGATGCGCTTAAGATCGGTTTCATGCTCGAAATCCAGTCCTGGCCCAATGTCCTCAGCGCCCTGCTCAGTGGAGAGGACCTGAGCGTCTCCGATGCGGCGTGGAGCATGGAGCAAGTGATGCAGGGGCACGCGACCCAGGCCCAGATCGCCGGGTTCCTCGTCGCCTTGCGCGCCAAGGGGGAGACTGTCGACGAGATCGTCGGCTTTCGTGACGCCATCCTCGAGCATGCCGTCGCCCTCCCGGTCAACCCGATGGCGCTCGATATCGTCGGCACCGGGGGTGATCGTTTCGGCACCGTCAATATTTCAACGATGGCTTCGATCGTGTGTGCCGGCGCGGGCGTTCCGGTGATCAAGCACGGGAACAGGGCCGCGAGTTCGGCATCGGGTGCCTCGGACGTGCTCTCGGCGCTGGGCATCGACCTGACCCTCTCCGCCGAGAAGGTCGCGGAGATCCTCGACGCGACCGGGATCACCTTCGCCTATGCGGCGGCATTCCACCCAGGATTCCGTCACGCCGGACCGGTCAGGGCAGAGCTGGGCATCCCGACGGTGTTCAACTACCTCGGCCCGCTCTGCAACCCGGCCCGTCCGGAAGCCTCCGCTGTCGGTGTCGCCGGACTCGACCGGGTACCGCTCATCGTCGGCGTTTTCCAGACCCGCGGGGCTGCCGCGCTCGTCTTCCGCGGGGATGACGGTCTCGATGAACTCACGACGACCGGTCACAGTCACGTCTGGGAGGTGTCCCGGGGCCTCGTGACCGAGCATGACATCGACCCGCGCGAGCTCGGCATCCGCCGCGCCTCGATAAGCGAACTCCTCGGCGGCGACCCGGCGCACAACGCCGAGGTCGTGCACCAGACGCTCGCCGGACAGGCGGGTGCCGTGCGGGACATCGTGCTCCTCAACGCAGCGGCCGGTCTTGTCGCCTTCGATCTCGCGAAGAATCCGGTGTCCGCGCAGTCGAGCATTCTCGACAGATTCCGCGACAAGCTGGCCGTGGCAGCGGAATCCATCGATTCAGGGGCCGCCACGGCCAAGCTCGCCGAATGGGTCGCGGCCAGCCGCGCGTAGCCCGCGTGCCCGAACCAATTCGACGGAGATTCTGGTGGGAAAGCCCTTGAGACGCGCTCCCACGTGTGTGAAACCCGGAATCTCCGTCGAATTGGTCCTTGTGCGGCGGCGAGGTGTGCGGCCTAAAGCACGTCCTCGTCGACCCAGCCGAAGGTCTTCGTGACGGCCTTCTTCCAGTTGCGCAGCTGCCGGTCGCGCTCGGCGACCGTCATCTGCGGCGTCCAGCGACTGTCCTCCTGCCAGTTGGCGCGGAGCTCGTCGAGGTCGCTCCAAAAGCCGACCGCGAGGCCGGCCGCGTATGCGGCACCGAGCGCCGTGGTCTCCGCGACGACGGGCCGGACGACGGGCACGCCGAGGATGTCGGCCTGGAACTGCATGAGCGTGTTGTTGGCGATCATGCCGCCGTCGACCTTGATCTCGGTGAGCGGGACCCCGGAGTCGGCGTTGACCGCGTCGATCACCTCCCGGGTCTGGAACGCGGTCGCCTCGAGGGCAGCCCTGGCGATGTGACCCTTGTTCACGAACCGGGTCAGCCCGACGAGGGCGCCCCGGGCGTCCGAACGCCAGTACGGCGCGAACAGCCCGGAGAACGCCGGCACGAAGTAGGCGCCGCCGTTGTCGTCGACGGACTTCGCGAGCGTCTCGACCTCTTCGGATGAACTGATCATGCCGAGGTTGTCGCGCAGCCACTGCACGAGCGCGCCGGTGACGGCGATCGACCCCTCGAGCGCGTAGTGCGTCTCGCCGTCGCCGAGCTTGTAGCCCACGGTGGTGAGGAGGCCGTTCTGGGAGTGCACGATCTCGGTGCCGGTGTTGAAGATCAGGAAGTTACCGGTGCCGTAGGTGTTCTTCGCCTCGCCTTGGTCGAACGCGGCCTGACCGAAGGTCGCTGCCTGCTGGTCGCCCAGGATGCCCGAAATCGGGGTCTCGCGCAGCAGGCTGTGTTCGCTCGCGATGCCGTAGACCTCGGAGGAAGACCGGATCTCGGGCAGCATCGACCGGGGCACGTTGAAGGCGGCGAGGATGTCGTCGTCCCATTGCAGGGTTTCGAGGTCCATGAACATTGTGCGGCTCGCGTTGGTGACGTCAGTCGCGTGCACGCCGCCCTCGAGGCCGCCGGTGAGGTTCCAGAGCACCCAGGAGTCCGTCGTCCCGAACATCAGCTCGCCGGCATCCGCCTTGGCCCGGGCGCCCTCGACGTTCTCGAGGATCCAGACGATCTTCGTGCCCGAGAAATACGTCGCCAGGGGCAGGCCGACCTGCTTCTTGAAGCGCTCGACACCACCGTCGGCGGCGAGCCGGTCGACGATGGGCTGGGTGCGGGTGTCCTGCCAGACGATCGCGTTGTAGACGGGGAGCCCGGTGGTGCGGTCCCAGACCACGGCGGTCTCACGCTGGTTGGTGATGCCGACGGCGTCGATGTCGTGCCGGGTCAGGTTCGCCTTGGACAGTGCCTGCCCGATGACCTCGCGGGTGTTGTTCCAGATCTCCATCGGGTCGTGCTCGACCCAGCCGGCGCGCGGGAAGATCTGTTCGTGCTCGAGCTGGCCGGTCGAGACGATCGACCCCGCCTTGTCGAAGATGATCGCCCGCGAACTCGTGGTGCCCTGGTCGATGGCGATGACGTATTGGGCCATGGAATACCTCCTTGTATTGTTCTGACACGTTGTGCTGAGACTGGCTGACTACTGGATGGCTGACTGACGGCCTACTGGATGACTGACTGACGGACTACTGACTGACGGACTACTGACTGAGGGACTACTGACTGGCGGTCTTCCGCTGGACATGCAGAAGCCGACCGGCCGGCCCCCGTCGGGGTCCGGTCGGTCGGCAGGCGCACTAGGTGAGAATCGGCAGGAGAGCGTACGAGGCCCATCCGGCGAGGACGCCGCCGATGACGGGTCCGACGACCGGCACCCAGGAGTACGCCCAGTCTGACGAGCCCTTGCCCTTGATCGGCAGGATGAAGTGCGCGATGCGCGGTCCCAGGTCACGGGCCGGGTTGATCGCGTACCCGGTCGGCCCACCGAGCGAGGTGCCGATCACGATGACGAGCAGGGCCACTGGCAGGGCGCCCAGGGCGGCGAGGCCGCCGGACGTGCCCTGCCGTCCGCCGCCGAAGGCGATCACGACGAAGACCAGAACGAAGGTGCCGATGATCTCGGTGACGAGGTTCCAGCCGTAGGAGCGGATGGCCGGGCCGGTCGAGAAGACGCCGAGTTTGTTCGCCGGGTTCGGTTCCTGGTCGAAGTGCTGCTTGTACGCGAGCCAGCAGAACACGGCCCCGATGATGGCGCCGAGGAACTGAGCGGCGATGTAGACGACCACCGACAGGAAGTTCACAGGGACCCCGGAGCCGAACTCGGTCGCGCCCGATGCGACGAGGCCGAGCGTCACGGCGGGGTTGAGGTGCGCACCTGAGTTGTACGCCACGATGACGCCGGAGAAGACGGCGAAACCCCACCCGATGGTGACCATCAGGAAGCCGCCGCCGAGACCTTTGTTCTTGGCCAGGGCCACGTTGGCTACGACACCGGTACCGAGGAGGACGAGCATCGCGGTGCCCACGACCTCCGACAAAAATACGACTCCAATATTGTCCACGTTGACCTTCCTAGGTAGGGCTCGAGCGCTGAACAGTCTGGTCGCGGTGAGCGACTGGCAACACCATAGCGCGCTGGAATCCCGAGCGAAATGGGCAGGTCGAGGGGTGGTTCGTCCCTTACTTCCCCGGCCACCTGCGCGTAGGTTAAGGACAGCTCCGTTTCGAATCGCACGATGCGACGCCGACCGATCATCACCATCCGACCGAAGGAAGAGTCATGAAAAAGCTCGTCAATGATCCCAAGAACGTCGTCGATGAGGCCGTGGCCGGGTTTGCAGCCGCGCACGGCGACATCGTGCGCGTATCCAGCGACCCTGCTTTCATCGTCCGCGCCGATGCCCCGGTGTCAGGCAAGGTCGGCCTGGTCAGTGGAGGCGGAAGCGGCCATGAGCCGCTGCACGGCGGATTCGTCGGCGTCGGCATGCTCGACGCCGCCGTGCCCGGAGCGGTCTTCACCTCGCCGACCCCCGATCCCATCCTCGCGGCGACGCAGGCGGTCAACGGCGGCGCAGGGGTGCTGCACATCGTGAAGAACTACACCGGGGACGTACTCAATTTCGAGACGGCCGCCGACCTGGCCCTCGCGGACGGCATCGAGGTCCGCACTGTCATCGTCAATGACGACGTCGCCGTGAAGGATTCGCTGTACACCGCCGGACGTCGCGGAGTCGCCGGGACGGTCCTCGTCGAGAAGATCGCCGGAGCTGCGGCCGAACGCGGCGACGACCTCGCCTCCGTTGCCGCCGTCGCGGAGAAGGTGATCGGGCAGGTTCGCACGATGGGCGTGGCGCTGACGCCGTGTGTCGTCCCGCACGCGGGAGAGCCGAGCTTCACCCTTGCAGAGGACGAGATCGAAATCGGCATCGGTATCCACGGCGAGCCGGGTCGGGAGCGGATCAAGCTCGAACCCGCAGACGCCATCGTCGACCGTCTCCTCGGCCCGATTCTCGAGGACATCCCGTTCGTGAGCGGGGATTCGGTGCTCCTCCTCGTGAACGGCATGGGCGGCACTCCCCAGATCGAGCTCTATATCGTCTTCCGAAGGGCCGCCGAGGTCCTTGCTGCAAAGGGGATCACCGTCACGCGCACGCTGGTCGGGAATTTCACCACGTCCCTCGAAATGCAGGGCATGTCCATCACGGTTCTCAAGCTCGATGACGAGCTCACCAGGCTCTGGGATGCGCCGGTGCAGACTGCGGCGCTACGGTGGGGACGGTAGAAGGAGATTCCGTGAATCTGAGTGTCACCTGGGCTGAAGCCTGGATCCGGCAGTGTGTGGACGTTATCGCCGACCATCGCGTGGAGTTGATCACCCTCGACAGGGACATCGGCGACGGCGACCACGGTGAGAACATGGACCGTGGTTTCCAAGCGGTGCTCGGGAAACTCGATGCGCTCCCGGCCGGCTCCGTCCCCGGCGACGTCTTCAAACTCGTTGCGACGACACTCATCTCCACGGTGGGCGGCGCCGCAGGACCGCTCTACGGAACGGCTTTCCTGAAAGCGGCCGTCGCGGTGGCTGGGAAGCCGGACCTGGACGGTGCCGCGGTCGTCGCATTGCTGGCGGCGGCACGCGACGGAATCGTACTCAGAGGCAAGGCGGAGAGCGGCGACAAGACCATGGTCGACGCCTGGACTCCCGCTGTGAACGCTGCAGCTGCCGCGGAACGCGCCGGAGCGACGCCCGTCGCCATCCTCGTCGAGGCCGCGGATGCTGCGGAGGCCGGCGCGGTTGCGACGGAGCCGCTCATCGCACGCAAGGGACGCGCGAGCTATCTCGGCGAACGCGCCATCGGGCATCGCGATCCGGGTGCCCAGTCCAGTGCCCTGCTTCTGCGTGCTGCCGCCGACACCGCTGAGCAGGTTGCGGATGAGTGAGTCGGCGCTCCCGACCCCCGTCGCACTCGTCGGCCTCGTCTTCGTGTCGCACAGCTCACTGATCGCAAAGGGTCTCGTCGATCTCGCCCGCCAGATGGCGCCGACCGTGCGGATGCTGCCGGCAGGCGGCACCGACGACGACCGGATCGGAACGAGCTTCGCCAAGGTGGCGGCGGGCATCGAGGCCGCAGAGGCAGGCAGGGGAGTCGTCGTGCTCTGCGACCTCGGCTCCGCAATCCTGACCGCGGAGTCAGCGCTCGATTTCCTCGATGACGACACTCGATCCCGGGTCGTCATCGTCGACGCACCTCTTGTCGAGGGAGCCGTCGCCGCCGCCGTCGCCGCGCAGATCGGTGGCGACCTTTCTGCCGTGGAGTCGGCGGCCCGATCGGCCAGGGCGCAGCACTCGGGTCCGCCCTCGGCCCAGGCACCCCTCCCGGCCGCAGATGCCGGGTCCGGTCAGTCGGGGGCCGACACGACGGTGGCGCGGACGGTGACCCTGATCAACGCTGACGGCCTGCACGCCCGGCCCGCCGCAGAGTTCGTGACCCTCGCCGCCACGCTCGGCGTTCCGGTCACGGTCAACGGCCGCGATGCCGCGAGCCTGCTGGCCATCATGGGTCTCGGGTTGACCCGTGGCGCACGGGTTGAACTCTCGGCAAGCGGTGCCGGCGCGGCCGCGGCGGTCGACGCCCTCGCCACGCTCCTCGAATCGGGGTTCGGGGAGGCCTGACCTCCCCGGGGAGCCAGTATCTCGGGCGGAAGTCGCCTCTCAGAAATTCGGGTCCTCAGGACCCAATTGGTTCTATGCTGGCCGCATGATCCAGGACACCACAGCGCCGTGCCCCGTGTGCGGCCATTCCATGAGTGAACACACGATCGTGCACGGCGCGCACGACACGATCCTGAACTGTCCGGTGCCCCATCCGGGCGCATGGGACAGGGACGCATTCGAACCGGTGAACGAGTTCGGCATGGTCACCCACCAGCACCCTGAGGAGGACCCGCCCGTTCCCGGCTGAATTCTCGTGCTCCGCACAAGCAACGGCTGGTCAGCGTGCGAGTTCACCAAGAATTTCTCCGGATGCCCTAGTGTCTGCAGTGCAGATCTCCTGCACAACGTCGTCCCACCTAATCCAGACGGTATCCATCGAATGAGCTCCACAGTCAAGCGTGTGATCGGGCTCGTCCTCGCGGGCGTGCTCGTCGTAGGCGTGGTCATCGTTGTGGTCGGTGGTCGCCTGTTCGGAGGAACGACAGGGATGGCTCCGGTGACCACGGACCTCGCTGTCGTCCACGGGGTCATCGGCTCGGAGAAGAAGCCGTTCTTCGACGATCCGGCCGTCCGGGCGGTCTTCGCCGAGAAGGGTTTCGACGTCGAGGTCATCACGGCGGGATCACGCCAGATCGCCACATCCGTCGACCTCACCGGCGTCGATTTCGTCTTCCCGTCCTCCGCGCCCGCCGCCGAGAAGATCCGGCGCGAAGCCGGGGCGCGCAGCGTGTACCCCCCGTTCTACTCGCCGCTCGCGATCGCGACCTTCACGCCGATCGTGACCCTCCTGCAGTCCGCGGGGATCGCGAACCAGGACGCCGCGGGCACCTGGCACCTGAACGTCGCGGAATACCTCAAGGCCGTCGCCGCGGGAACCCGCTGGAATCAGCTCCCCGGTGCGGCGGCGAGCTACAACAGCTCCCGTTCGATCCTGATCTCCAGCACGGACATCCGCCAGTCGAACTCAGCGGCCATGTACCTTGCGATCGCGTCCTACGTCGCCAACGGGAACAGCGTCATCAGCTCCGCCGACGCGGAGGCCGCCGTCATCGACCCGATGGCCGCGCTCTTCCTCGAGCAGGGCTTTTCGGCATCCTCCTCGGAGGCACCATTCGAGGACTACCTCTCCCAGGGAATCGGCTCGAAACCCCTCGTGATGGTCTACGAGGCACAGTTCCTCGGTAGGCAGATGAGCGTCACCGGCCGCAGCGCCATCACCCCTGACATGGTCCTGATGTATCCGGACCCGACTGTGCTCTCGAAACACACGGTGGTCCGGCTGTCCGAACAGGGAACCCAGGTGGGCGAACTCCTCCAGTCCGACCCCCGCCTCGCCCGGCTCGCCGCGCAGTATGGGTTCCGGCCTGCCGACCCGGCCGTGTTCACGGCAGCCCTCGCCGGCAACGGCCTCGTGGCGCCCGCAAGCCCCGTCAACGTCATCGACCCGCCGAGCTACGAGACGCTCGAGGCGATGATCACGACCATCAGCGGGCGGTACGACACCCCTCTTGCCTCACCAGACGCCAATGTCGACAAATGACCCGACGAACACCCGCCGAACGATCACCCGGAGACCAAGGAGCACCATGGCAGACTCATCCCTCGATCTGAGCACTCCCACACCGGGCGAGAGGCCGGCCGCCGCTGCGACGACAGCACCGCGCGTCGACACCGGACTTGTGCTCGTGCCGCCGAACGCTGTCCCGGACATCGGCGGCACCCAGGCCAGCGCGATGATGCCGATCAACGACGCCCGCACTGAGGAACTCTCCGGACGCGCCAGAGCCTTCGTCGCCGACCTCATCGACCGCGATCCCTCGGCCCCGGAATTCCAGAAGAAGATCTCAGACGTGGCCCAGATGGGCCGGGACGAGATCCGGGCCGCGTCCGAGGCCAGCAACCGGATGCTCCAGCGCCCGGTCGCAGCGCTTGCCGCCGCGCGCGGAAAAGGCGACGAGGCCGACGCGCAACGGCGCGTCGCCAGCACACTCGTCGAACTGCGCGGAACCATCGAAGACCTTGACCCGTCCAATGCCGACGGCGGGGTTGCCCAGTTCCTCCTGAACCTGATCCCGTTCCGGGACAAGCTCCGCAGCTATTTCGCCCGGTACGCCTCTGCACAGAGCCAGCTCAACAAGATCATCCACTCGCTTCAGAACGGCCAGGACGCCCTCCTCAAAGACAATGCGGCGGTCGAGGGGGAAAAGGTACGGCTCTGGGAGACGATGAATCGCCTGCAGGAGTACGCCCTCCTCACGAGCGCACTCGACACCCAACTCGTGGAGCAGATCGACAGAGTCAGGATGACCGACCCGGCCAGGGCCGACGCGCTCATGAGCGATCTCCTCTTCACGATCCGCCAGAAGCACCAGGACCTGCTCACCCAGCTTGCCGTGAGCGCCCAGGGCTACCTCGCCCTCGACGTCGTGCGGAAGAACAATGTCGAACTCATCAAGGGCGTCGAACGGGCAACGACGACGACCATCTCCGCCCTGCGCACGGCCGTGATCGTGGCACAGGCGCTGGCCAACCAGAAGCTCGTCCTCGACCAGATCACCGCCCTCAACACGACGACCTCGAACCTGATCGCCTCGACCTCGCAAATGCTCAAGACCCAGTCTGTTGCCATCAGCGAGCAGTCGGCATCCGCCACCATCAGCCTCGAATCGTTGGAAACGGCCTTCCAGAACATCTACGAGACCATGGATGCCCTGGACAGCTACAAGCTCAAGGCCGTCGCGACGATGGCCCAGACGGTCGACACCCTTCAGACCCGCCTGGCCGAGGCAACCGCATACCTCGAGCGAGCGCGGCCGGAAGCCCACTGAGCATGCGTCGCCTCCTGAGGAGTTGCGGCGTGGTCGCGGTCGCGGCGCTGCTGCTGGCGGGCTGCACCGTTGCGCAGCCGAACGAGCAGGACGGCTTGCCCAACGACGCCACGATTCTTAGGGTCCTTGCGGGCAGCGAGGTCAAGGACATGGCTCCGATCCTGGAGTCCGCGGCAGCGGACAAGGGAATCCGGGTGGTCTTCGACTACACCGGCACCCTCGCCGGCACGGAACTCGTTGCATCCGGTCGTGCGGCCGGCCGCTACGACGCGACGTGGTTCCCGAACAACCGATACCTGTCGCTGCTTCCCGGGGCAGCCAAGGCCGTCTCCTCGAGCGTCAAGATCATGAGCTCCCCGGTAGTCCTCGGGCTTCGGCCCGCAGTGGCGGCGCGGCTCGGCTGGGACTCCGCCCCGCCGACCTGGTCGGACCTCGCCACCGCCGCTGCCGACGGTGAATTCACGTATGGCATGACCAATCCCGCGGCCTCGAACTCTGGGTTCAGTGCCCTCGTGGCGGTCGCAACGGCTCTGTCCGGAACGGGAACCGCGCTCACCGATGCGGACGTCACTGCGGTCGGTCCTGAGCTGACCCGGTTCTTCTCCGGGCAGAAACTGACCGCCGGGTCCTCCGGCTTCCTCGCGGACAAGTTCCTCGCAGACCCCACCCTCGTCGACGGCGTCATCAATTACGAGTCCGTACTCCTCGGTCTCGACAGCACGGCTGCACCGCTCACGATCGTCCGGCCGACCGACGGGGTGGTCACGAGCGACTATCCGCTCACCCTGCTGGCCTCGGCCGACACGGGCAAGCGTCCACTCTTCGACACCCTGACGGCCTGGCTGACCACGGACGCCGTACAGAAACGAATCGTGTCGGAGACCCACCGTCGGCCAGGCGTTCCCGGGACCGACACCGGTTCGGCCTTCCCGGCCGGCATCCTTTTCGAGACTCCATTCCCGAACACACTGGACGTCGCCAATACCCTGATCGAGACCTACCTCGACACGGTGAGGGCACCCGCGCAGACGCTCTTCGTGCTCGATACCTCCGGGTCGATGGCGGGGGAGCGGCTCACCGCGCTCCAAAAGGCGCTCAAGAACCTCGCCGGGGCAGATTCCTCGACGACGGGCGGTTTTGCCGCGTTCCGCAACCGTGAGCGCGTGACCCTGATCCCGTTCAGCACCGCCCCGGATGCCCCGACGATTGTCGACGTGCCACAGGCGGACAAGACCGAGGCCCTGCAACGGATTCGCGATGTGGCGGATGGACTCTCCGCAGACGGCGGCACGGCGATCTATGCCTCGCTGGAACGGGCGTATGCCCTCGCGCGGAAGCAGAAGGCCGAACGGCCGGACACCTTCGTCTCGATCGTGCTCATGACCGATGGCGAGAACACCGACGGTGCAACGGCGAAGGACTTCGCGGACTACTACGCGGCCCAGGATGCGGATACCCGGTCCATCGCGACCTACGTCGTGCTCTTCGGCAATGGCAACGTCGACGAGCTCACGAGCGTGGCGAAGCTCACGGGCGGGCAGGCCTTCGACGCCCTGAACGGCGACCTGTCGAGCGCATTCCAGGACATTCGTGGGTACCAGTAGCGTGTCGCGGTGGCTCGCCTCCACGAAGAACATCGTGGGCTCGGTACTGGGCATCGCGACCCTCGGCGCGCACGTCGCCGTCGGCCTCGGTCCGCTGTGGCCCGTTGTCGTCGTCGCGATGTACGCGGTCGGCGCGCTCGGCGCCCCGCGCGACAGGGTCGACCTGCGGCCGGGACCACTGCATGGAAACGGGGGCGTGGCGTCAGCCGCGGACCTTGCTGCCCAGTTGGCCGTGCTGAGGAGATCGATGACGGCGGAGAACCGCCGCCTGCCGGACGAAGCGACCTCAAGGCTCGCCCGAATCCTGGATGCCCTCGATCAGGTCATCGCCCGCTGGACGGACCTGAACGAAGCGGCCGATCAGGCTCACACGGTCGAGCAGATGATCCTCGACTACCTGCCCACGTCGATCCAGCGGTTCCTGAACCTGCCGCGGAGCTTTGCGATCGCGAGCCGGGTCGGCGGGAAGAAGACGGCTCAGGACGAACTGATCGAGCAGTTGGACATCCTCGAGACGGAGAGCGATAGCATCCGCACCGCGCTGTACGCCAAAGACCTCGCGGCGCTCGAAGACCAGAGTCGTTTCTTGCGCGAGAAATTCGGCCGATCCGAACTGGACCTCTAATTCAGGCGAGCCCGGGCAGGGGGACCGGCGGCGCCGGTGCGACGGGGGCCGCTGGGCGATAGGTCGCGATGATGACACCCGTGCTCGTCGTCGTGCTGTCGATGAGGTCGAGGGATGCCGAGGGGCCACCGTCCGGGAAGAGGCGTCGACCGGTGCCGAGCACCAACGGGTGGATCAGGAGCGTGTACTGGTCGATCAGGCCCCAGCGCATCAGCGCACGCACGAGCTCGCCACTGCCGAGGATCACGATGTCCTTGCCGGGCTGCTGGCGCAGTTCCGCGACGGTCGTCGTCGCTTCACCGCTCAGCAGGATCGAGTTGTTCCAGGTCAGGGGGCCGGGGAGGGTCATTGACGCCACGTACTTCGGGATGTTGTTGATCACCTCGGTATACGGGTTCTCCAGGGTCATCGCCGGCCAGATCGAGGCGAAATCCGCGTACGTCTTGCGTCCGAAGAGCAGGGCGCCGGCATCGCCGATTCCCGCGGCCATGACGCTGCCCATCACCGAGTCGGCATAGGGCTGAGCCCAGCCGCCGAGGTCGAAGCCGTCCCGGCGATCCTCGTTCGCCCGGCCGGGCGCCTGCATCACGCCATCGAGGGTCACACTGTTGGTGACCACGATTCTGCTCATCGAAATCCTTTCCTCCGTCTGCAAACTTACTGCCCGATGCCGAATCTCCTAATTCGCGGGACAACACATGCCGCCTTGATCCAGACCGTCCTCCAATCTCTTGACAAAAAATATTGTCGGTGGAAGGCTGGTCGCATGCTTGAAGTCGCCGTCATCGACACCGCCGGAGCGGCGGCCGCGTCACTCGAGCCCACGCGTAGCCGATTGCTCGCCGCGCTCGGCGAACCCGGTTCGGCTACGACGCTGGCGGCCAGGCTCGGCCTGCCGCGCCAGAAGGTCAACTATCACTTGCGCGAACTGGAACGCCACGGTCTCATCGAACTCGTCGCCGAGCGCCGCAAGGGGAACATGACCGAGCGGGTGATGCGGGCGACGGCACAGTCATTCGTGATCTCGCCATCCGCGCTCGGGGGAGTGGCTCCCGATCCGCGGCGTGGCGTGAATGAATTCTCTGCGCGCTGGATGCTCGCGGTTGCCGCCCGGCTCGTTCAGGAGGTCGGCACCCTGCTCGACCGGGCGGCGCGCGCGCACCGCCCCGTCGCGACGTTCACGATCGACAGCGAACTGCGCTTCGCATCTGCGGCCGATCGCGCCGATTTCAGCGCCGAACTCGCCCTCAGGATCGCAGAGCTCGTCGCGCGTTATGACGCGCCACATGCCCCCGGTGGCCGCGCCCACCGGCTCGTCGTCGCGCTGCACCCGAGCATCACCAGGAACCCGGAAGAACCGCGTACACCTGCAGACAGGGGGAACTGAAATGAGCAAGGACTTCGAGATCGTCGTCGAGGGGGAGTTCCCCGGCGATCCTGAGCAGATGTGGGACGCCATCACCCAGAACACGGCGGCGTGGCTGTTCCCGACGGACGACATGCCCGGGGTCGACCTCGTCTCGGAGCGCCCAACCCATCACGTGAATCGGATGGAGGGACCCGACGGCTGGTTCAACCAGCTCGAACAGGTCATCGAACCGCGTCCGGGTGGGCATTCCTTCCTCCGCTGCGTGCACAGCGGCGTCATCTAGGACGACTGGGACAACCAGTACGACAGCGCGAGCAAGCACACCGTGTTCTACCTGCACACCCTGTCCGAGTACCTCGAGCACTTCGCCGGCCGCAGTGCCGTCTTCGCCGATGTCCAGGGCCCTGAGGCCTCTGGCGGGCCAGAGGGATTCGAGACGCTCCGGGGCGCACTCGGTTTGACTCCCGCGTCGGCCGTGGGGGAGACCGTCACCGTCGCCCTGCCCGGAGTTCCGGCTGGAACGGCAAGCGTCGACTGGAACGCCGAGCACTTCATCGGCCTCCGCACGGCCGACGCTCTCTACCGATTCTTCGGTCGGAACGCCTTCGGTGCTGTCGTCGGGCTGACCGTGCACCGGTTCGGCAACATCGGGAGCGCAGGCCTTCCCGAGGACTGGAAGACCTGGCTCGACGCCCTGTATGGCTGACGCCGGTCGGGAAATCACGTCCTGGGAAGTCGGACCTCTGGAAACCGTGTCCCTCGCGCGCTACCGTGGCAGCATGAGCGCAATGGACCTGGCCACCCTCCGCCGCTTGGCCGCGGAGGGCAATGAAGAGGCCGTGAACCGGCTCGCTGAACTCGCGGCGACGCGCGACGACCTGGCCGAACTGCGCGAGCTGGTGGATTCCGGCAACGAACTCGCCGGCGAGAAGCTCGCGCAGCTCGCAGGGGAGCGCGGCGACATCGACGAGTTGCGCCGCCTGGTCGGCGCCGGAAACGAACTGGCGGCAGACAAGCTGGCCCAGTTCGCCGCGGCGCGGGAGGACATCGACGAACTCAGCCGTCTCGCCGACGAGGGTAACGAGGTCGCCGCGACACTCCTGACGCAGCTCATCCGTGGAACCGGGTAGGGGAGCGAACCATGGCAGTGACGGGTATCGGCGGGCTGTTCCTCCGAAGGCGACTATTTCTCAGAGAAACGATCGTTCATGCTCAACCTTCGTGTGACGGAACTCGATGGGCTCACCGCACGGCTCACGGCAGCGAGGAGCCCACGTCGAGCGTCGAACCGAGTGGGATACCACCGACTACGGCCGCTTCGCCCGCATCCACGATCCCGAGGAACTCCCGATCGAGCTCTGGGAGCCTCCGGCCTGACGTGGCTGCCACAACTCAAAACTGACATAATGTGCATTATCGGTCATTGACGGGTGCCCCATATCGGCGTTCTTTCGTCGGCGTTGTTGCGTCGGCGTTGTTGCGTCGGCGTTGTTGCGTCGAATTCTGTCCGACGGTCCCGGAGCCGGACGGCCCGGTCAGGCGCCGACGTACGCCGCGAGGAACTGGCCGGTGAGCGTCGACCGGGCGGCGACAAGATCGGCGGGTGTTCCTTCGAAGACGATCCGTCCGCCGTCGTGGCCAGCACCGGGGCCGAGGTCGATGATCCAGTCGGCGTGTGCCATGACCGCCTGGTGATGTTCGACGACGATGACGGACTTGCCGGAGTCGACCAGGCGGTCGAGCAGGCCGAGAAGCTGCTCGACGTCGGCGAGGTGGAGGCCGGTGGTCGGTTCGTCCAGGACGTAGATGTCGCCTTTCTCGGACATCTGGCTTGCGAGCTTGAGCCGCTGCCGTTCGCCCCCGGACAGGGTCGTCAGCGGCTGGCCCAGGCCGAGATAGCCGAGTCCGACATCGGCCAGCCGGACGAGGATCGCGTGAGCGGCGGGCGTGCGCGCCTCCCCCGAACCAAAGAAGCTTTCGGCCTCGGTGACCGACATGGCGAGGACCTCGCTGATGTCGCGCCCGCCGAGGTGGTAGTCGAGCACGGATGCCTCAAACCGCTTGCCCTCGCAGACCTCGCAGGTCGTCGCTACGGTGGCCATCACGCCGAGGTCGGTGTAGATGACGCCTGCCCCGTTGCAATTGGCGCAGGCGCCCTCGGAGTTGGAACTGAACAGCGCAGGCTTGACTCCGTTGGCCTTGGCGAAGGCCTTGCGGATCGGCTCGAGCATTCCGGTGTACGTGGCGGGGTTGCTGCGCCGGGAACCCCGGATGCCACCCTGGTCGATCGACACCACCTCCGCCCCTGCCGGGATGCACCCGTGCACGAGCGAACTCTTTCCCGACCCGGCCACCCCGGTCAGCACGACGAGCACGCCGAGCGGGATGTCGACGTCGACGCCCTGCAGGTTGTTCTTCGTCGCGCCGCGGATCTCGAGCGCCCCCGTTGGCGTGCGCACGGTGTCCTTGAGGGCGGAGCGGTCGTCGAAATGACGACCGGTGAGGGTACCGCTGGAGCGGAGTTCCTCGACGGTGCCCTCGAAGCAGACCGTGCCGCCGGCCGTTCCCGCGCCAGGGCCGAGGTCGACGACGTGGTCGGCGATCACGATCGTCTCCGGCTTGTGCTCGACGACGAGCACCGTGTTCCCCTTGTCCCGCAGCTGCAGCAGCAACGTGTTCATCCGTTCGATGTCATGGGGGTGCAACCCGATGGTGGGTTCGTCGAAGACGTAGGTGACGTCGGTCAGCGAGGATCCCAGGTGCCGGATCATCTTGGTGCGCTGGGCTTCACCGCCAGAGAGGGTGCCGGCCGGCCGGTCGAGGGAGAGGTAGCCCAGTCCGATCTCGACGAAGGAATCGAGGAGCTGGCGCAGCGCGGTCAGGAGCGGCAACACGGAGGGTTCGTCGAGAGTGCGAACCCACCCGGCCAGGTCGCTGATCTGAAGGGAGCAGGCCTCCGCGATGCTGAGTCCTGAGATCGTGGAGGACCGGGCTGCCGCACTGAGACGGGTGCCACCGCACTCCGGGCAGGTCGTGAACGTGACAGCGCGGTCCACGAACACGCGGATGTGCGGCTGCATCGCCTCGCGGTCCTTCGAGAGGAACGCCTTCTGGACCTTGGGGACAAGGCCGTCGTAGGTCATGTTGATATCCCCCACTTTCACCTTGGTCGGTTCCCGGTACAGGAAGTCCTCGAGCTCCTGCGCGCTGTAGTCGCGGATCGGCTTGTCCGCGTCGAGGAAGCCCGACCCCGTGAAGATCCGCACACCCCAGCCGTCCGGGGTGTAGCCGGGAATCGTGAGCGCACCTTCGTTGAGCGATTTGGAAGCGTCATAGAGCTGGGTGAGGTCGATGTCGTTGACCGTGCCCATGCCCTCGCACCGGGGGCACATGCCGCCGGTGATCGTGAAACTGCGCCGTTCCTTCACGGTCTTGCCCGCCCGCTCGAGCGTGACCGCGCCCGCCCCGCTGATCGAGGCGACGTTGAAGGAGTACGCCTGCGGCGAGCCGATGTGCGGCTGGCCCAGCCGGCTGAAGAGGATGCGCAGCAGCGCGTTCGCGTCGGTCGCGGTTCCGACCGTTGACCGGGAATTGGCGCCCATTCGCTCCTGGTCGACGATGATCGCGGTCGTGAGCCCCTCGAGCACGTCGACGTCCGGCCGCGCGAGGGTCGGCATGAAGCCCTGCAGGAAGGCGCTGTACGTCTCGTTGATCATCCGCTGAGACTCGGCGGCGATCGTACTGAACACGAGGGAACTCTTTCCCGACCCGGAGACGCCGGTGAACACCGTCAAGCGACGTTTCGGGATGTCGATGGTGACGTTCTTGAGGTTGTTCTCCCTCGCGCCCTGAACCCGAATCAGATCGTGGATGTCGGCGGCGTGCAGAGGAAGGCTCATCATGGCTCCATTCAACCAGCATCGCGCAATGGTCGCCGGGGGTGAACTCCCCCGGCGACCATTGCGCGTCAGGGGCCGTCCTCGCTACAGTCTGGGTGGCCGAACCAGACGCCCACGCGTCCCCAGTAGTTTTTCGAGTCCGAGGAGCGCAATAATGTCTCACCCCGTCACCGAATTCGATCTCACGGTGGACCCGAGCCGCCTGAGCAAGCCCGAACTGACCACGATGCGAACCGCCATGGCCGTGGGCGGGGTCGTCGCCATCGTGCTCGGCGTGATGATCCTGGTCTGGTCTGGCGCGACGCTCAACATCATGGCCGTCCTTTTCGGCCTCTACTTCCTGATCGGCGGAATCGTCCGGATCGTTCGGGGCATCGTCATGGCCGGCGGCGGCGCAGGCGTCCGGGTGCTGAACATCCTGCTCGGTGTGCTGCTGCTCGTCGCCGGCGTCATCGCGATTCGCAATCCGATCGGGACCATCGCCGTGCTCGGCATGGTCATCGGGATCTCGTGGCTGATCGAGGGTGTTGCGGCGCTCGTCGAAACGGCGTCGGACTCGAGCAGGTGGTTCGGCATCCTCTTCGCGGTGATCAGCACCGTGGCCGGAATCGTGGTGCTGCTCTCCCCCGTGAACTCCCTCGGCGTGCTCGTCATCGTCGGCGGGGTGTTCCTGATCGTGTCCGGCCTGGTCCAGCTGATTGTGTCGTTCACGCTCGGACGCGGCGCGCGCACCAGCGTCACAGACTGACCTCGCTAGTCGGTGACCATGTCGGTGGTGTCGCCGACGTACCGGGTGTTGCTGGCGGGAACCGGCTCGACGGCGGCGAGGGCCACCTCTGCGGCGAATTCGCTCACGTTGTACAGGCGCCCGGCGGCGACCTTGCGGGCGCTCATGGTTCCGGGGCTCGAACGCTCGAGGAGCGTCGCCGTGACGGTGCCCTCGATGATGTCTCCGGAGACCACGACAAAACCGATGCCGTCGGAGTCGAGTTCGGGGATGAGCGCGCGCAGCGCGTCCTCACCCGCACGCTTACTCCGTGCGACCGGCACGTACTCGGGCATGGTCGGGGCTGTCTCGAAGAAGTGCGCCTGGTGGCTCGTGACGAACACGACCCTGGCACCGGCGCCCAGCAGGGGGCGAGCGGCCGCGAGCAGGTTGAGCTGGGCATCCCGGTTGAGCTTCATCGCGTAGTCGGGGGCCATCCCGGTTTCCATGCCGCCAGAGGCATTCATCACGAGGATGTCGAGTCCGCCGTATTCCGCGCGGATGGTTTCGATCATGGCTGCGACCGAGGCCTCATCGGTGAGGTCGGCGCCCGCGGTGATGGCCGTGCCGCCGGCCGCGCGGATGGCGTCCGCGACTTTGATCGCCCGCGCCTCCTTGTTGCGGAAGTTGATGACGACACTCGCTCCGGCTTCCGCGAAGATTCCGACGGTCGCGGCTCCCACGCCCCGGGAAGAGCCGGTGACGAGGACACGCTGTCCGTTCAGTGAACCTGCGGCAAGTGGGTTGGTCACACGAACTCCTCAAATAACGAACTGGGTCTAGCAGACGACCTTACCAAGAACCCCGACCCCGCCCGGGTCGGCACACCTGCTAGTTTGAGAAGGGGAACACAATGGGGAGGGTCACTATGGACGTATTCGCTGCGAATTACGCGTGGGTTGTCTGGCTGGTGCTCATACTGATCTTCATCACGATCGAGATGGTCACTCTTGACCTCACGTTCCTGATGATCTCCCTCGGCAGCCTCGGCGGCCTGATTTCCGGCCTGTTCGGTGTGCCGTGGTGGGGCCAGCTCGTGATCGCGGCGCTCCTGTCCATGGTGCTGCTGCTCGGCATCCGCCCGCCCCTGCTCCGGGTGCTCAAACGAGGTGGCGACCCGACCCT
This sequence comes from Cryobacterium sp. GrIS_2_6, assembly GCF_035984545.1. Classification (NCBI taxonomy): domain Bacteria; kingdom Bacillati; phylum Actinomycetota; class Actinomycetes; order Micrococcales; family Microbacteriaceae; genus Cryobacterium; species Cryobacterium sp. GrIS_2_6. Next base: position 1,315,862 of record NZ_JAXCHP010000001.1, on the reverse strand, counting down.
CAGCAACGTCGACGCCCTCCTCGGCCAGGACGGTCACATCGTGAGCTCGACCGGGGCCCTCGCCCAGGTGCGCCTCGCGAACGGTGAGACCTGGACTGCGCGCTTCTCTCCCCTCGTCGAGCCGGCCGTTTTTACGGCGGGCGAGCGCGTCATCGTCATCGCCATCGACGGAGCGACCGCAGTGGTCATCCCCGCAGAAAGGAACATTTCATGAATGATCCGACCCAGGTTGTCGTGCAGGTGATCGTTGTGGCCTTCGTCGCGGCCCTTGTCATCTTCGTGATCGTCACCCTCGCGAAATCCATCCGTATCATTCCTCAGGCCAGGGCCGGCGTCGTGGAACGCCTCGGGCGCTATCACAAGACGCTCATGCCTGGCCTCAACATCCTGATCCCGTTCGTCGACCGGCTCCGGCCCCTCATCGATCTTCGTGAGCAGGTCGTCTCCTTTCCCCCGCAGCCCGTGATCACCGAGGACAACCTCGTCGTGTCGATCGACACGGTCGTGTACTTCCAGGTGACGGATGCCCGGGCTGCGACGTATGAGATCGCCAACTACCTGGGCGCGGTCGAACTGCTCACGACAACGACCCTCCGTAACGTCGTCGGCGGGCTGAACCTCGAGGAAGCTCTTACGAGCCGTGACAACATCAACGGCCAGCTCCGCATCGTCCTCGACGAAGCAACGGGCAAGTGGGGCATCCGGGTCGGCAGGGTCGAGCTCAAGGCCATCGATCCGCCGCACTCCATTCAGGACTCGATGGAGAAGCAGATGCGCGCCGAGCGTGACCGTCGCGCGCTGATCCTGACCGCAGAGGGCACCAAGCAGTCCGCCATCCTCACGGCGGAGGGCGCCCGACAGGCAGCCATCCTCTCCGCGGAGGGCGACGCGAAGGCGGCCGTGCTCCGGGCCCAGGGCGAGGCCGAGGCGATCACGACCGTGTTCAGGGCGATCCACGAGGGCGACCCCGACCCGAAACTCCTCGCGTACCAATACCTGATGACCCTGCCGAAGCTCGCGGAGGGCAGCGCGAACAAGCTGTGGATCGTGCCGAGCGAACTCACCGAGGCGATGAAGGGCATCGGCCGCGCTTTCGGCGAGCGGCCCGTCGCCGATTCCACCACCGCCCCAGCCGCCGCTCCCCCGGCTGCCGCACCCGCGTCCGCCGGGCCGTCCGCGGAGATTCCCGCCGACGCACCGGCCGGCTCGCACGCCGCAGAGGGGTAGCCCCGTGGTCTCGGGCGGCTCCCCTGCATTCCTGGCCGGGTCGCCCCCGCGCATTTTCGCCCACCGCGGCCTCGCACTGAACGCCCCCGAGAACACGGTCCTCGCCTTCCGGCACGCGCTCGAGAATGGCGCGACCCACCTGGAGACCGACGTGCACGCCTCCCGCGACGGGGTCGCCGTGCTCAGTCATGACGCGCGTCTGGCCCTGCCCGAGTTGGACATCCCGCTCGAGGAGCTGCGTATCGCCGAACTGCAACGGATCGATCTCGGCTACGGCCAATCCTTCTCCTCACTCACGGAAGCCCTCGACGCCTTCCCGGAGGCGCGGTTCAACCTCGACGTGAAATCCGAGGGCGCTATCGCCGCGACGGCGGCCGCCGTCCTTGCCGCGGGCGCAACCGGGCGGGTCCTGGTGACCTCGTTCTCCGAGGAACGCCGCAGGAAGACGCTCCGGCTCCTTCCCGGCGTCGCGTCGAGCGCTTCCGCACCGGTGGTGGCTCGGTCCGTTGTCGCCGCGCGGCTCGGGAACAGGGCGCTGCTGCGACGCGTTCTCAACGGATGCGTTGCGGTCCAGGTTCCGGAGAAGGCCTCCGTGCTGCCAGTGGTGACACCTCACTTCGTGAGGGCCGTCCACTCGGCGGGCGTCGAGGTCCACGTCTGGACGGTCAACGACCCCACCGCCATGGAACGACTGCTGGACACTGGCGTCGACGGCCTTGTCACCGACCGACCCGACCTCGCCGCCGCGCTGGTCAACCGCAGATCCGACCGTGGAATCGACCGCTGAACAGCCCGCGACACGCCCGGCTGGCCATAAATCATACTTCCGAAACTGAGAGTTATCACCGAGTAGGGGCATAACGGAAAGATAACGCCCAGCTTGACGGTTTATAACTGAGAGTTGCATCGCGAGAGGAGACCACACAATGGCGGATCGCAGTTTGCGTGGCATGAGGTTGGGCGCACAAAGCCTTCAAAGCGAAGAGGGCGTAACCTTTTCACCACGAGTTAGTCACACATACCTGTGTGCAACGTGCTCACGAGAGACGGTGATGATCTTTTCGGCGGAGGCGGAAGCCCCCGACGAGTGGGAATGCCGGTTCTGTTCCCAGACGGCCACCCGGCTCGTCGATTCCAAGCCCGTCATCGTCGATCACTCGGCCGAGAAGGTACCGCGCACACACTGGGACATGCTCCTGGAACGTCGCACCCGTCCGGAGCTCGAGGAACTGCTGCAGGAGCGCCTCGCGTTCCTCCGCGCACGTCGCGGCCAGCAGAAGATCGGCGCCTGACACCGAGCAGACACTACGCACGCACCCGATTCCGTCGGGTGCGTTCTGCGTTAACCGGCCGGATCGATGCCACCGCTGCACGCCGGCGTGCGTCGCTCCGGGCGGACGGTGCGAAGAACAGACAGAAGACAAGCCCCGCGAGGCCGAGCCCGGAGACAAGCCACTCGACGTCCCGCCCGGCAACCATCGCGGGGGTCAGCGTCGTGCTGAGCGGAACGGTCTGCACCATGGCGCCGGGGACCCACGTCGGCAGGCTGTCCATCGTGTGGCCGTCGGGCGCGATGATGGCGCTCGACCCGACCGTCGAAATATTGACGACGGTGCGCCCGGCCTCGATGGCGCGCAGCCGGGCGATCGCGAGCTGCTGGACGCTCTCTTCCGTGTGCCCGAAGTCGGCGTTGTTGGTCTGCGCCAGGATGACCGTGGCCCCGGAGTCGATCATCTGGTGAACGAGCTGGTCGTCTGCGATGTCGAAGCAGATGGCGATGCCGGCCAGGATCCCGTTCACGTCGAAGACGTTCGGCTGGGTGCCGAGCTGGTAGTCCCGCGAGATAAGGTCGATCAGATCCGGGGCAAAGGGGCGCCAAAATGCCCGATCAGGCATGTACTCCGCGAATGGTACCGGGTGGACCTTGTCGTAGAGCGCTGTGACGCCCTCCCCCGCCTTCCAGAGCAGGCTCGTGTTGTAGTACTTGCCGTCCCGGTAAGTGATCGTCCCCGTGATGAGTGGGGCCATCATCGCGCGGCTCACGTAGTTGAGGACGTCGGCGGCGTCCTGCGACCGGGTCGGGTCGATGTCACTGCCGTTCTCCGGCCACACGACGAAGTCGACAGGCTGCCCGACCAGCGGGAGGGTTGCGGAGGTGTGGTCGGCGAGGATCTGCCCCGGCGAATACCGCGCAAAGAGCCCGGCATCGGAAGCGCCCTGGACGGCGGCGATCCTGGCCTCCCCCGACTGGGCGATGGACACCGCCGGCACGACGAGGAGCAGGGCGACGGATGCCGTGAGCACGGTCCACCTGGCCAGCACCCCCGAGCCGACCTCACGCAGCAGCTGCAGCGCGACCGCACTCAGCCAGACCATCAGGAAGCTGAGCCCGGACATCCCGACCCAGGCGACGAGGCCGGCAAACGGACTCTCCGACTGCGAGATCGCCACGCGGCCCCAGGCGAAGCCGCCATACGGCCAGACCGCGGAAATCGCCTCACGCGCCGTCCAGAGGGCGGCCACGACCAGCGGAACCATACCCAGGCGTCCCCATCGGGTCGGCCAGGCCAGAGGTCCGCGGTTGAGGACCACGGCGATGAGCCACAGCCCGACGCCGAAGAAGATCGCCTCGAGTCCGCCGAGCGCGAGCCAGGGCACCGGGCCGAGGTAGAGGGTGATCCAGCTGATGTGGATCAGCCAGAACGACAGTCCGGCGACCATGCCGACCAGTAGCGCCGGTCCCGGTCGGCGGCCGAGCAGGGCGAGAAACATCAGCAGCACGCCGACCGGAGCGAGGATCCACCAGGAGCGGTCGGGGAAGCCGCCATCGAGGATGGCGCCCGCGCCCGCGGCCAGCACCAGGGCGGCCGGGAGCGGCAGGCGGAAGTCCCCGCGGTCCGCGGTCCTCCCGACGCGGTTCACCTCTACGTCGACACGGTTCACCGGGGCGACGCTCACCTGCACGACGCTCACCTGCACGGCCTAGGCAAACGACGAGTATGCGACGATGCCGCGTCGAATGGCGTCGAGCGCGATCCGGGCGGTCGCGCCGACCGGGGCATCGGCGACGACGGACAGCTGGTCAAGGAGGTCGATGGTCTGCTTGGTCCAGCGCACGAAGTCCCCCGCGGCCATTTCGGCCTCGTCGAGGACTTCGATGAGCGAGCCGTCACGGGCCCATTTCCACATGGCGAGGCTGAGCCCGACCGCGAGCGGGTTACTGCCAGGCAGCTGGTGGTCCCGTTCGAGGTCGTCGAGACGGCTCCAGAGCTCCTGGGTGTCGTGCAGGGCTGCGCGGAATGGGCCCCGCGGCAGGTAGCGCTCGTCGATCAGTCCCTCTTCGCGTCTCGGTTCGAAGACGAGGGCGCAGGCCATCGCCGCGAGTCCGGCCGGGTCGAGGTCGTTCCACAAGCCGCGGCGCAGGGACTCGGCGACGAGCAGGTCCCTGTCGGCATAGATCCGCCGGAGGATGAGGCCGCTCTCGCTCAGGGTCACCGCACCGTCCCGGTCTTCGAGGAGGTAGCCGTAACCGAGGAGGACCTCGGTGACGCGGTCGAAGACGCGGGCGACGGCGCCGGTGCGGGTCGTGATCTGCTTGGTGAGGGCATCCGTTTCCCGACGCAGTTTCCACCACCGCTGCGCCCAGCGGGCGTGAGACTCGCGCTCGGGGCAGTTATGGCACGGATGCGCGCGCAGCCGCTTCCTGAGACTCGCGAGTTCACGCTGCCGGCGTTCCTTCGCCGCGCGGGCGCCGGTCTCCCCCGTGAGCGTCTCGCGTTCGACCTCGGTGAGCCGGCGGCGGATCGCCGAGTACTCGGTGAAGTCTCCGAGATGGCACACCATCGAGGCGGCGAAGCCCGTGAGGGATTCCTCCTGCTGGCGGACGGCCCTGGCCATGTCGACGACGGCCCTGTCGGCCTGGAACTGGGCGAATGAGGATTCCAGGACCGTGCGGGTGCGGTCACGGCCGAACTGGTCGATCAGGTTCACGGCCATGTTGTAGGTCGGCTTGAAGCTCGAATTGAGCGGGTACGTGCGCCGGGAGGCGAGCGACGCGACGGTCTGCGGGTCGAGTCCTGAGGCCCACTGGATGACCGAGTGGCCTTCGACGTCGATGCCGCGGCGGCCGGCGCGGCCGGTGAGCTGGGTGTACTCCCCCGGCGTGATCGGAACCCGGGCCTCGCCGTTGAACTTCTCGAGCTTGTCGAGGACGACGGTTCGCGCGGGCATGTTGATCCCGAGGGCGAGGGTCTCCGTCGCGAAGACCGCCTTGACGAGCTTCTTCTGGAAGAGTTCTTCGACGACCTCCTTGAAGGCGGGGAGCATGCCGGCGTGGTGGGCGGCAACGCCGCGTTCGAGACCGTCGAGCCATTCGAAGTAGCCGAGCACGCCGAGATCCTCGTCGAGCAAGGTGCGGCAGCGTTCGTCGACGATCGCACGGATCTCGGCCCGTTCCGCGGCATCGGTCAGGCGGACGCCCGCCCGCAGGACCTGGTTGACCGCCTGGTCGCAGCCGACCCTGCTGAAGATGAAGAAGATCGCTGGGAGCAGGTGCTTGCCGCCGAGGAGCCGGACGATCTCGGCGCGGTCCATCCTGCCCGGTTCGAAGGTCGACCGCGGCGGCTGCGACCGTCCGCGGTTGCCCCCGTGCCTGCCATCCTGGCGGACGGAGACCCCGCGGCCCGCTCCCTGGGCCAGACGGACCAGTTCCGGGTTCACCCGGTGCGTTCCCGCGGCGCCCGCAGCGTCGAACAGGTCGAGCATCTTGCTCTTGACGAGCACATGCTGCTCGAGCGGAACCGGCCGTTCCTCGGAGACGATCACGTCGGTCTCGCCGCGAACGGCCTGCAGCCAGTCGCCGAACTCCTCCGCGTTGGACACGGTCGCGCTCAGCGACACCATCCGCACGTTCTGGGGCAGGTGGACGATGACCTCTTCCCAGACCGCGCCGCGGAACCGGTCGGCGAGGAAGTGCACTTCGTCGAGCACGACGAAGGCGAGGTTGGTGAGCAGGTCGGAGTCCGCATAGAGCATGTTGCGCAGCACCTCTGTCGTCATGACGACGATCCGGGCCTGCGGGTTCACGTTGGTGTCGCCGGTGAGGAGTCCGACTTCGTCTGCCCCATACTCGGCGACAAGTTCCTGGAACTTCTGGTTGCTGAGCGCCTTCATCGGCGCGGTGTAGAAGACCTTCTTGGTCGACTGCTTCATCGCGAGGTAGATCGCGAACTCCGCGATCAGGGTCTTGCCCGCTCCGGTCGGTGCCGCCACGAGAACGCTGTTGCCGTCCTCGAGGGAGGCGCAGGCGGCGATCTGGAACGGGTCGAGGTCGAACCGGAGTCCGGCGCGGAAAGCTGAGAGCCTGGGGCGGCTCGCCCGGTCGCGGGCCGCTGCGAAGCGCTCGGCCGGCGTCGGCTCGGCCGGGTTCTGGAGAGAGGTCATGGTGGACGCCTAGAGCGCCAGCTCCTGTTCGAATGCGAGGACGCGCCTGGCGGCACGCCGGTCGTGCAGCACGGCCACCCCGTACGCGGCGAAGTACAGCACCACCATCGGGATGGCGAGGAGGAACATCGACACGACGTCGGCGGCGGGGGTCGCGATCGCGGTGAAAAGGATGATCACGAGGATGGCGACCCGCCAGGACTTGATGATCGACGTCGCACTGATCACGCCCGCGAAGTTCAGCAGCACGATGAAGACGGGCAGCACGAATGCGATCCCGATCGCGACGACGAGCTTGAGCACGAAATCGAAATAGCTCTGAGCGGTGATGAGCGCGGCGTCCTGCGAAGGCGCGAAGCCCGTCATGAGTTCGACGACGTGTGGCAGGACGTAGAAGCCGGCGGCACAGCCCGCCAGGAACAGCGGTACCGCCGTGAAAAAGAAGCCGAAGGTGTAGCGCTTCTCGGTTCGGGTCAGTCCGGGCATCAGGAAGGCAAAGACCTGGTAGAGCCACATCGGGCTCGAGATGACGATTCCGACGTAGACGGAGATCTTGAGCTTGAGGTCGAAGGCGCTCGTGATGTCCGGGTAGTTCAGCTGCGCGCTGCGCCCCTGTGCCGACGCGATCGTGTAGATCGGCTCCCTGAGGGCGTTCCAGACGAAATCGGACAGGAAATAGCCGATCACGGCGCCGACGAGAATTCCGGCGGCCGCGAGGAAGAGGCGTTTCCGCAGCTCGAGCAGGTGCTGTCCGAGGGACATCTTCCGGTCGGAGTTCGTGCGCCGAGGAGTGCGCCCAGGCACGGAGGTTACGGCTTTGTCGTCGGATCGGGCGCGTCGGCTCCCGGGGCGGAGTCCGTCCCCGGTGCGCTCTTCGTCTCAGCGGGCTCATCGCTGCGGATCTCACTTTTGAAGATCTTCATCGACTGGCCGAGGCTGCGCGCGAGTGCGGGAAGCTTGGGCGCACCGAAGAGCAGCAGAACGATGACAAGGATGATCAGGAAGTGCCATCCGGTCAGGTTGTTAAGCATGAGGGCGTGTCCTCTTCATCGGTGGGTCTGGTCTAACGATCGGGCCGTGTTGCAATAGCTTACCTCTGGCGATCCGACGATCCCGCCGTTCCTGCCTGGAGCGTTCACGCGCGGTGCGTTGCAGGTCGACGGTCAGGGCGAGTTCGTTCACGTTCTCGAAGATCGCAGGACGCCGCGGCGGCCGTGTCTCCTCAGCCGGGTCCGTGTCGAGTTCGCTCACAAGATCACCGAGCGCGCCGACCGCATCCGCGAGCGCCATCAGCTTCCGGAAGAGCGTGACGGCGAACCATGCCAGCATCCCGAGGAGGACCAGCACCAGGCCGGTCCAGATCAGCACCCAACTCCACCACGGCATCGGCTACTCCCCCGGCCCTGCCGGTGCACTGGATGCCGCAGGCTCCGAATATCGCGCCGCACCGGCATCCGCCCACGCGCGCACGATCTCGCGAGCGGCGGCGGGCTCGACGACGATGACGACCCCGGAGAGACCCGCGACGAGGCGTTTGAGTGCGTGGTAGTGCGAGACACGCAGGGTCGCCCTGACCCGGTCACCCCCGAGGTGCTGGACCGGGCGGCCGGAGAGGTAGTCGCCCAGGAGCGGCAGCGCACCGCCAGCGAGCTCGACGACAACATCCAGGTCGGATTCGGAGCCCTGGAACAGGGTGTCCGGCAGGACGAGTTCCTCGGTGCGGCTTGTCACGGGGCGATCGGTGACGGTGAGGGCGCTCATCCGGTCGAGCCGGAACGTCCGGACGGCTCCGCGCAGGTGGCACCAGCCGCGCAGGTACCAGTCCCGGTCGACGGATTCGACGCGGAGCGGGTCGACGTAGCGTTCTTCCTGCCCGCCGCGGGCGTTCAGGTAGTCGAACCTGACCTGGACGCCGGAGCGCAGTGCTGACTGGACGAGGGAGATGGCTTCTCCCGAGGTACGAGCGGATACGGCGAGCTGGCTCGGCGCGGCGGTGGCGCTTCGGCTGAGCTTGGCCATCAGGGATGAGATCGCATCCCGGTCGGCGTTCTCGGGAAGCGAGGAGAGGTACTGCAGTCCGGCGATGAGCGCGGCCGCTTCGCGGGCGGAGAACCGTGGCGAGTCCTCGATCGCCACGAGGTGGGTCAGCACGATCGTGTCGTCGGCCTCGAACTGGCCCCACTCGATGTCGAAGAGATCCCCGGGCAGGTACTGGCTCGTGTCTCCGGGCACCCCGGAAACGGCGATGAGGGTGACCGCGTCGCGCACCCGCTCAGGCGCGACGCCGAAGTGAGCGGCGACGTCCGTGACGCTGATGCCGTCGTGGTCGATGAGATAGGGAACGAGCGAGAGCAGGAACGTGAGCTTGTCAGGGGCGCCGAGCGGTACTCGGGGGCTCATGAGCGCACCTCGAGCGGCTCATGGGCGTCGCGGACGCGGAGCAACCTGTCGAGCACGGCGTCCCGGAGGGCCGGCGGGGAGAGCACGAGGACCTCGGGCCCGAACCCGGAGAGTTCGTCCGCGAGGATGTTGAGGTCCGTGTAGTGCAGGACGAGTGCCGCGGTCGACTGGGCGCCGCCGGAGGCATCCGCCGCCCGTTTGCCGAGACGCACCGCGGCATCGCTGCCCGGGAGGACCTCGATCTCTGCGACGTTGGCCGCGGAGAGCGCGTCGAGTTCGGCGAGGGCGGTCTGGCCGGCGTCCGGCCCGGATTCGGGTGCGACCAGGTCGGGGAGGACAACGACCGGTCCGACGATGCGGGAGAGCAGGAACGTGCGGGTTGCACCAGCGTCGAGGTCGGTACCGAAAAGGTGCCAGCGGCTTTCGTGCTGGACGACGGCGCGCGGCGCCACCTGACGGCGCCGGGGGGCCGCCTCGCCGGGCTTGAGGTAGAGGAAGGAGACCACGTGCGCGCGGTCCATGGCCTTGCTGAGCGGTTCGAAGGACGCGTCGCGGACCCTGAGGGTCGGGGCGTACCCGAGCACGGGGTCGCCGTCCGCTCCGCCGAGCGCGTTGAGCTTGGTCAGGGCGCGCCGGGACTCCGCCGAGAGCGATCCCTCTCGCCACACGGTCGCGGCGAGCTTGAGCAGCATCAGCTCGTCGCCGGAGAAGGACACGTCGGTCGGAAGTTCGTAGAGCCCCTTGGGGATCCGGTAGCGCAGGTACCGGTTGTTGCCGGGATCGTCGGGCTGTTCGACGGTCTCGAGCGGGATTCCGAGTTCGCGGATGTCGTCCTTGTCCCGCTCGAACTGCCGTTCCAGGCTCGCATTGTCGCCGCTGTGCACATAACGCTGCCGGTAGCCCTGAACGGTCGAGAGGATGTCGGCCTTCGTGAGGCCGATTTCCGTCGCTATCAGGGCCAGCACGAGGCTGAACAGGCGTTCTTCAACCGTGACGCGGTTGATCGGTTCGGGGGTGGTCGACACCCCGTGAGTCTAACCGAGCCCCGGTGGCCCGCCCGTGTCGCGCGGTGAGAAGCGGATGCGACTCGTTGCCCGGGTCTCTGTTCAGTCGCGTGTGGGTGGTCCGGTGAGGACCTGGTGGGCGCGGTGTCGGTTCGGTGGCCGCCAGAGCCGGTGCGGGTCGATCAACCCGGGGGCCCGCACTTGCGGTGATCCTTTCACCATGCGGATCTCCCACCCCGAGGTGTCGATGGTGTGGTGGTGGAACCAGCACAGGAGCACCCCGTTGTCCACGTTCGTCGGGCCGCCGGTGGCCCACGGCTTCACATGGTGGACCTCGGCCCAGTGCGCCGGGGCTTTGCACCCGGGGATGATGCAGCCGCCGTCCCGGGCGGTGATCGCCCGGCGTTGGGCCCGGTTGAAGTAGCGCCGTTCCGGACCGAGCTTGAGGACTTGGTTGTTCGCCCCGAACAGGACCCCTTGGAAGCCGCCGTCACAGATGCGCTGATGCACCGTCTTGAGCGACACCGGCGCTTCGACCCCGTCGATCCACCCGACCCCGATCCCGGAGGCGAGGTCGGCCGCGTTCACGTGCACCATCACCGTCGGCGCCGACCCGCCCATGCTGGGCGTGTCCGTGTCCCGGGCGGCGTGTTCGAACAACGCCTGCAGGATGTCAGCGCGTTTCTCCCCGCCCGTGCGGGTGTCCGCGCGCCGCTCCCGCAGCTCCGCCTCGATCACGTCAAGATCCGGGCCCGTGTCGGTCTCGCCGTCCGCTGCCTCGGCGCCGGGGACCAACTGCCCCGAATCCATCAGGGCCTGTTCCTCGGCGGTGGGGAACGCCGGGCGCGCGTGGAAACTCAGGAAAGCGTCGAAGAGGGTGTTCATCACCCCGAACAATTCCGGTGTCACCCCACCCTTCACCGGATACAAGCCGTTCTTGAGTTGTCCGAAGCCGATGTTGGACTTCGCCTCGAACACGTCCTCCTGCGGGAGCACCCCGTCGGGGTCGAGGATGGCCTGCCACTGCGCGACCATGCCCCGGATCAGGTCCGTGGTCACCGGCACTCCTGCCCCGGCCAAATCCTCCGTCTCCGGGGTGATCAGCCCGGCCGCCGTGGCGACCAGGGCACGCTCCGCCGTCAACAAGTCATCCGGCGCCACCCGGTGACTGATCACCTGCAACCCCTCCACGATCAACTCCGCCGTCTCCACACCGATCTCCCCAGCGGTCAGCGCGGCCCCGACCGTCGGGAACAACGGCGGCAACCAGCTACTCCCGCCGCACGGCCGCGGCAACACCGCGTCGCCGAGCTTCGTGCGCCGCTTCACCTCCCGGGCCGAGACCCGCGTCACCCGGGTGAGCACATCCCACGGACCCTTGCAGCCCATCCGCCAGGCCAGACCCTCGCGGCCGAGCACCCGGGCCCGCCGGTCCACATCCGTCGCGGTGTTCACCCGGGCCGCATCCACGGTCCGCCCGATGGCCTCCACTTCCTTCAGAGCAGCGACCGCTTCCGCATCACTGAGCAGCCCGACCGGGATCGCCGCCAGGGCCTCTGTCAGAGCGGCCTGGGCTTCGGCGAGCCGGGCGACAGCATCCGCATGAACCGATGGCACCGACCCGGCCAGACCGTCAGCGCCCTCGAAACCCACGGCAACCGCCACGGGATGGGCCGACTCGACACCCACGATGGGCTGATCACCCGCGGCCCCGGAACGGGGTGTCTGCGGGGTGTGTGACTGGGAATCCGAAGCTCCTGCCATACCCCGATTCTACCCCAAATCGGACAGAAATACGAGACTTACTCACATAATTTTAGGCTGTCCAGCCCAAGTTTCATACCTGAAAACGAGTGCGCCGAGCCCGTGATGGCTAACTCAGGAGATCCGCCTGGGCGACCGTTGCCGGCCCAGGGACCAGTGCGGCCGATCCCACCCAGCCACAAGGATCTCCTGGGTTAGCCACCGCCATGCTGCTCGATGCGCCCGCATCATCCCGGCCAGAGATTCGTTGGGGCATCCGTGCCGACCCTGCCGATCCGGCGAAGGCGCGGCTCAGTCGCCCGAAGGTGCGCTCTTGAGCATCCCCTGCACTCGCGAACGTAGGGTGACGCGTGAGGGCGTGGAGCGGTGGGGCTAGCCGATGCCGAGGATGTCGATGACGAAGACGAGGGTGGAGCCGGCCGGGATCGTTCCCTGCGCTGCGTCTCCGTAGCCCTTCGCGGGCGGGACAACGGTGAGGATCTGCGAACCCACGGTCTGTCCGATGATCGCGGTCGCGAAGCCGGGGACGACGCCGCCGGAGGTCTTGGAGCCGTCGACGGCGAGGAGCTGTGCCGGCGCGCCCTTGGTCCAGCTGGAGTCGAAGACCTTCTTGTCCGCCCAGAGGACGCCGGTGTAGTGCACAGTGACCGTGTCGCCCTCCTTCACGGTGTCGCCGGTGCCCTTCTTCAGGACCGCGACCTGGAGGTCGGCCGGCGGCGTGCCGCCCGGAATCGTGATCCCCGGAGTGCCGTTGGCGTCGAGCACGACGGCGGGAAGACCGTTGACCGGAGCCTGGTCGGCACCATTCGCCCGGAGAAGGTAGGTCTTCACGACGTCGATCACGAAGACCAGGGAGTCCGTTGCGGCGATCCCGAGGGTGGAGTTGCCGCCCTGAGGTCCGAATGCGTCATCCGGTGAGACGACGACGGCGATGCGCGAGCCGGCCTGCGCGCAGGCGAGACCGTCCGTGATGCCCTTGATGGTCTGGTCGTTGAGGGTGAGCACGTTCGTGCTCGAGCTGTCGTACTTGCTGACCTGGATCGGCGAGCCCGTCGTCCCGTTGTAGACGTTCAGTTCGATCTTCGCCTGCTGGCCGGTGACGAGCCTGTCACCGGAGCCGGGGACGATGACCCTGCCCTGGGTCGTCCCCGTCATGAGCGGGGTCGGGAAGTCGACCTTCGGAACTGCGCCGAGGTTGTCGTTGACGGAAACGAGCTTCGAGGCGGCGCCATCGCTGATGGGTGCGACGCAGCTCGACGCGGCATCCGCACTGCTGCTGCACCCGGTGAGGGCGGCAAGCAGCAGGCCGGCAGTCGCAATGAGGGCAGAAGCTCTACGCACAGGATCTCATTTCAGTGTGGGACGTTCAGCGTGCGGCGCCCTCTGGCGCCCACAGTCGGGAGGCCGAACACGGCCGGAGCCTATCCTAACCGGCGTCGGCTGCGGTGTCGGTCGTGGTGTCGGTCGTGGCCTCGGTGGTTCCGGGCACGTCGAGTGGCGCGGCGACGACGGCCGGCCCCCGCCCGTCGAGGCCTCTGGCCTTGGAGGTGGCCGCGCCGGCTTCCGCGATCCGCACCCGCTTACGCATGACCTTTCCGCTCACGCTGCGTTCGCCGAGTGCGCCAGGGGTCCAGGCCTCGACATCAGCGTCGGAGAAGTCGGTCTTGGACGGCCGGCGCTTGAGCTCGGGCAGGATCGTGTCGGGTGCGAGGCGCCGTGCCGTGATCAGGAATCCGGTGTGGCCGATCATCCGGTGGTCCGGGCGTACCGCGAGGCCCTCGACGTGCCAGCCGCGCACCATTGTCTCGTTCGAATCCGGGTTCGTGTAGAACCCGGTTCCGCGGATGGCCTCGGCGACGCGGGAGAGCTGGGTCACGGTCGCGACGTAGCAGAGCAGGACCCCGCCAGGCTTGAGCGCGGCGGAAACAGCCTCGAGGCATTCCCAGGGGGCGAGCATGTCGAGCACGACCCTGTCGGCGGTCTGGTCGGGGACCGCGGACGGCAGTGCGTCCGCAAGGTCCCCGAGGGTGATCGTCCAGTTCGTAGGGTCGGCGCCGAGGAAGGTCGCGACGTTGTCCCTCGCGACGTCGGCGAACTCGGCCCGGCGTTCGAACGAGGCGAGGTGCCCGGCCGGCCCGATCGCGCGGAGGAGCCACAGCGACAGCGCGCCCGAGCCCACTCCGGCCTCGACGACCGTCGCGCCGGGGAAGATGTCGGCCTGGGCGAGGATCTGGGCGGCGTCCTTGGGGTAGATGATCGCAGCTCCCCGCGGCATCGACATCACGAAGTCGTTGAGCAGCGGGCGCAGGGCGAGGTGCTCGACCCCGACATTGTTCACGACGACGGATGCATCGGGCAGGCCGATGATGTCGTCGTGCGCGAGGATTCCCCTGTGGGTGTGGAAGACCTTGCCCGGCTCGAGCGTGATGGTGTTGAGCTTGTTCTTGGGGCCGGTCAGCTGAACGCGGTCGCCGACCCGGAAGGGCCCGCTGCTCTGGATGACCTGGGTGTATGCGCCGTTCGGGGTGATGCCGTTGCCGGCGGCGCTCCTGGTGCCGGTGTCGCTCATGTTGTCGGTGTCGCTCATGCGTGGGTGTCGTCCTCGGTCGGATGCGGGCCGGAACCGGGCCGCGCGGGTACCCCGGCGACGGCAGCGCGCCGCTCGGCAAAGACAGTGTGAACGCCGGCCAGCGTGCGGCCGTGCAGGGTCGGCCACAGTTCGTACCGGGCGCTCGCCTCGATCTCGACCATGTGCGGAACCGCGATGACAACAGCGCCGGAGGCGACGGCCGCTGCAACGCCGGGCAGGGAGTCCTCGACGATGACACAGTCGGCGGGCGTGACGCCCAGCAACCGGGCGGCCGAGAGATACGCCTCAGGGTGCGGTTTGCTCTGGAGGACCATGTCACCGGCGACGATTGCATCGAATGCGGCGAATCCGACCTGGTCGGACACCTGCTTCGCCATCCGGTGTTCCGACATGGTCACGAGGGCCATCGGGATGCCCGCGGCCTTGACCTCCGTCATCAGTTCGAGGGCGCCGGGGCGCCAGGGTGCACCGAATTCGCCGAGGAGACCCTGGACCCGCGTGGTCAGACGGTCGACGATCGCCTCGGCGTCGAGGCGGACACCGCGATCCTGCAGAATTGCCGCGGAGTTCAGCAGGCCGCTTCCGACCAGGAGTATGCAATCGCTGTGCGTCCAGACACCGCCGAAGCTCTCGACGAGCTCGGTTTCGGCACGCATCCAGTACGGTTCCGAGTCGACGATCGTGCCGTCCATATCCCAGAGCACGGCTGCGGGCAGGGGCGAATTGGGAAGGAACGGGTTCACAGGGTCCAAGTGTAAGGGGCACCGCTTATCCTTGACTGACGGTGCTTTTCCGGGCGCCCCGGCAGATCGAGGTTTCACGCAGTGACAGATGGCAATGGATTCCTGGGCGGACGCCTCCTCGTGGTGGCGTTTGCAGGCTGGAACGACGCGGGTGAGGCCGCGACCGGTGCCGTGGGCATCCTGAGGGACCTCCTCGACGTGTCTTCCCTTTTCGAGGTGGACCCCGAGGTCTACTTCGACTACCAGTTCAACCGGCCGACGATATCCACGGATGACGAGGGTCACCGCCAGCTCGAATGGCCCGGCGCGACCCTGTTCGGTCCCGCAGAGCCCGGCGTCGTCGGGGAGCCCCTCGCCGACGACGCGCAGCTGCGCGTGAGCGGCAGCAATGCGGGCAACATCTACCTCCTGCTCGGCACAGAGCCGAGCCGCAGCTGGAAGGGATTCACCGCAGAGGTACTCGACGCGGCCCTCGCTGCGGACATCGGCGGAATCGTCTTCCTCGGCGCCATGCTCGCGGACGTTCCGCACACCCGCCCCATCTCGATCTTCGTCTCGAGCGAGAACCCCGAGGTGCGCAGCGAGCTGCAGATCGAGCGCAGCAGCTACGAGGGTCCCGTCGGGATCCTGAGCGTGCTCTCGCACGCGGCAGAGCTCGTCGGCATCCCGACCCTCTCGATCTGGGCGTCTGTCCCCCACTACGTGCACAACGCGCCGTCGCCGAAGGCGATGCTCGCCCTGATCGACAAGCTCGAGGAGATCATCGACGTGGTGATCCCGCGCGGTGACCTGGTCACCGAGGCCGAGGAATGGCAGACCGGCATCGACACCCTCGCGGCGGACGACGAGGAAATGGCGGCCTACATCAACCAGCTCGAGCAGGCCAGGGACACGGTCGACTCGCCGGAGGCGAGCGGCGAGGCGATCGCCCAGGAGTTCGAGAAGTACCTCCGTAAGCGCGGCGACGGCCGCGACGGCCAGGCCGGGCGCGCGGACGGTCGTCCGGGTCCTGACGTGCCCCGTCAGCCGTAGCCCTCCGCCGGGCTAGAGCGTGATGCCGAGCAGGGCGTCGATGGCCATGGCCACCAGTTCCGGCGCGGCCGTGCCCGCTTCTGCGGCGGCGTCCAGGACCCGCAGCGCGGCCGGGGTGTCGAGGTCGTTGACGAGCGCTGCCCGCAGCGCGACGATGACCTCGTCTGCGCTCGCGACGGCATCCGTGTCGACGTCGTCGACCAGGCCCTCATCACCCGTGCCATCGGCAACGGCGTTGGGGACGCTCGTGTCGGAGGTGGCACGACCGAAGGCCCTCGCCCACGCCTCAAGGCGCGCTTCGGCTGCGGAGAGCGAGTCGGCGGTCCATTCCCAGTCGCTGCGATAGTGCTGCGCGAGCAGGGCCAGGCGGATGGCCCGGGGGTCGGTGCCCCCGGCGCGCAGGGCAGACACGAGCACGAGGTTGCCGAGCGACTTGCTCATCTTCTCGCCCTGGTAAGCGATCATGCCGGTGTGGCTGTACACGCCGGCGAGCGGATGCCCCGAGAGGGTGGCCGCATGGCCGGCGCTCATCTCGTGGTGCGGGAAGATCAGGTCTGAGCCGCCGCCCTGAACGGTGAAGTCCGTGCCGAGTTCGGTGAGGGCGATCACGGAACATTCGATGTGCCAGCCGGGACGGCCGGCGCCGACGCGCGAGTCCCAGGCCGGTTCGCCCACCCGGGCGGCACGCCAGAGCAGCGGGTCGAGGGCGTCGCGCTTTCCCGCACGGTCGGGGTCGCCGCCACGCTGGGCGAACAGGATCAGCATCTGCTCGCGGTCGAGGTTGCTCTCGTCGCCGAGCCGCCAGGGCGCCACCCGCTCTGCAGCGGCGATGTCGAAGTAGATGTCGGAGCCCGCGGCCTCCGCCGGACCTGCGGTGTCCGAGAGCTCGGCGGCGTCGACGGCAACGGCGTAGGCGACGCCGTCGTCCCAGAGCTGGGCGACCGCGTCGGCGACCGCTTCGATGACCTCGGTCACGGCGACGTAGTTGTCCGGAGGGATGATGTCGAGGGCTTCCATGTCCGTGCGGAACAGGTCGACCTGGGACGACGCGAGGTCGCGCCAGTCGACGCCGGTAGCCGTCGCCCGTTCCAGGAGCGGGTCGTCGACATCCGTCACGTTCTGCGCGTAGTGCACGCGGTAGCCGGCGTCGAGCCAGACCCGCTGCAGGGTGTCGAAGGCGAGATAGGTGTTCGCGTGGCCGATATGCGTCGCGTCATACGGCGTGATCCCGCAGACGTAGAGCCGGGCGACGTCGACCGGTTCCGCGAGCACGAGTGCTTCCGTCGCCGTGTCGTACAGGCGCGGTGCTTCGGAGTTTCCGGGGAGGACGGGGATATCGGGGTGTCGCCAGGCGCGCATTCCCGGACCCCTAGGCCGCGATGGTGTTGGTCGCGAGCAAGGCCATCAGTGCGAAGCCGAGCACGATGCGGTAGATGACGAAGGGCAGGAAGCTGCGCTTGGAGATGTAGTTCATGAAGAATCCAATGACGAACAAGGCGACGATGAAGGCGACGACGGTCGCGACCGCGGTCTCGGCCGGGCCGAAGATCTCCGGGGTGCAGTTGGTGGCGCCTTCGAGGCAGGGGTGCGCGACGGCCTTGTACATTTCGTAGAAGCCGCTGCCGAGCACAGCCGGGATGGCAAGCAGGAACGCGTAGCGGGCGGCGGCGCGGCGCTCGTAGCCCATGAACAGGCCGGCCGTGATTGTTCCGCCGGAACGGGAGACGCCAGGGATGAGCGCGAGCGCCTGGGCGAAGCCGTAGATGACGCCGTGCGTGACCGTGATGTCCTTCAGGCGGCGCCGGTGGGCCCCGACCGCATCGGCGACACCGAGCAGCACGCCGAAGACGATGAGAACGGTTGCGGTGATCCAGAGGTTGCGGAGGGTGGACTCGATCTGGTTCTGGAAGACCAGGCCGAGGACGATGATCGGGAGCGATCCGAAGATGATGAGCCAACCCATCCGCGCGTCGGGATCGCTGCGAGGGATCTTGCCGAAAAGTGCCTTGACCCAGTGCGTCACGATGCGCGAGATGTCCCGCCAGAAGAACAGCACGACGGCCGCCTCTGTGCCGATCTGGATGATCGCGGTGAACCGGGCGCCCGGGTCCCCGCCCATGCCGAGGAGTTCGCCGACGATGCGGATGTGAGCACTCGAGGAGACCGGGAGGAACTCGGTCAGACCCTGCACGAGTCCCAGGATGATGGCGTTGAGGAAGTTCACCGGTGGCTCGCTTTGCTAGTAGGTCGACAACAGGTCGGTAAGGACCCGCCTGCCAAAGACTAGCGCGTCGAGCGGAACCCGCTCATCGACCCCGTGGAACATTCCCGGGAAATCCAGCTCGGCGGGAAGACGGAGCGGGGCGAACCCGTACCCGCGGATTCCAAGCTTGGACAGGGCTTTGTTGTCGGTTCCAGCGGACAGAAGGTAGGGCAGCACGGGGGCGCCCGGGTCGTGCCGGTGCAGGCTTCCGACGACGGCGTCGACGAGCGGGCCCCCGAAATCGGTCTCGAGGCCGATGTCCCTGTGCATCACGACGATCTCGATGTCCGGGCCGACGAGGCTCGCGACCTCGGCGAGCACCGCGTCCTCTTCGCCGGGCAGGGTGCGGATGTCGATGAGCGCTTCGGCGAGGTCGGGGATCACGTTGTGCTTGTATCCGGCCTTGAGCAGCGTCGGGTTGGTCGTGGTGCGCAGGCTGGCCTGGATGAAGCCGGACGCTGTTCCCGTCGCGAGGGCGAGTTCGTCGGGCCCGACCCGTTGTGGGTCCACGACGAGGATCCGGGCGATCTCGGCGAGCAGCTGGGTCGTGGTGTCGGTCAGCCGGATCGGCCATTCCCGGCGGCCGATCGCAGCGACGGCCGTTGCGAGCTTGGTGACGGCGTTGTTCCGGATCAGCCTCGAACCGTGGGCGGCGTCGCCGCGGGCGACGAGCTTGATCCAGATCAGGGCCTTCTCCCCGGTCTGCAGCAGGTAGGCGCGCTGGCCGCCGAGGGTGATCGAGTACCCGCCGACCTCGCTGATCGCCTCGGTGGCGCCCGCGAAGAGCTCCGGGCGAGTGTCGACGAGGTAGTGCGAGCCGAGCACTCCCCCGGCCTCCTCGTCGGCGAAGAATGCCACGATGAGGTCACGGGCCGGTGCCTCGCCCGCGCCGAGGATGTCGCCCAGTGCCGCGAGGATCATCGCATCCATGTTCTTCATGTCGACGGCCCCGCGACCCCAGAGCAGGCCGTCCTTGATGACACCGGCGAAGGGGTCGACCGACCAGGTCTCCGGGTCGGCGGGGACGACGTCGAGGTGGCCGTGGACGACCAGGGCGCCCGCGTCGCGGTTCCGGCCGGGCACGCGCACGACGACACTCGTGCGCCCCGGCTCGGAGTCGAAGAGCTCCGGCGTGAGGCCGAGGCCCCTGAGGTGCTCGGCGACGTACTCCGCGGCATCCGTTTCGCCGTTGGAATGGCCCTCACCGTAGTTCGTCGTGTCGAACCGGATGAGGTCGCGGGCGAGTTCCGCGGTCAGATCGAGGGGTGTTGCCGGATCGGTGTCGTCTGCCCTGGAAGCCATGACTTCACGCTATCGGTTGTCGTCATCGACCGGGGTCGTGCGCGGTCAATGACCGCCAGGTGTCGGGCGTGTGGCCGGGGTGTGCCGGAGGGCCTCGAAATCCGTGCTAGATTATTGACTCGTCAGCCGGTCAACGGCTGGCCAGCACCAGCCCGGGTGGCGGAATGGCAGACGCGCTAGCTTGAGGTGCTAGTGCCCTTATGGGCGTGGGGGTTCAAGTCCCCCCTCGGGCACAGAATGAAGATACGGCAACACAGGTTCTTCGCTGTGAAATGAATAGGTCGAGACATCCAACGGATGTCCGGCCTATTTTTTTGCCTGATTGCTGCTCCGACGCGGACAGCCCACCCGCGAGGTAAACTCGCCGTCACAGTCGATCACCGGACCGACAGTCCCGTAGATCGCTCGGAGACGGAGGCGCATGTTGCGTCCTGAGCGTGCGGCTACACCGAACGCACGACGCGTCTCCCGCCGCTGGCCGCTCATCAGCGGCCTCGCAGCCGTCGCCCTTGCCTGTGCGCTGGGCGCTCTGATCGCAACGCGCGACCATGGGCTGCCGTTGTCCATCGATGCGGAATGGATGCGGGAACTGATTGAAAATCGGGAACCCATCTGGCAATTCCTTGCACTTACGATGGACTTCCTCGGAGGCGGCGTTGTGGCGTCCCTCGTCGTGCCGGCGCTCGTCGCCGTCGCGCTGCTTGTGGCACGACGTCCCTGGGCAGCGGCTTACTACCTGGTCGCGACAGTCGTCACCGGAGGCGCCGTCCAACTCCTCAAACAATTCTTCGGACGCGCACGCCCCGAGAATCTCCTGACGAATCTCGATTTCGGATCTTTCCCATCTGGCCACGTTGCCAACGCCGCGACGATGG
Organism: Cryobacterium sp. GrIS_2_6; assembly: GCF_035984545.1. Classification (NCBI taxonomy): domain Bacteria; kingdom Bacillati; phylum Actinomycetota; class Actinomycetes; order Micrococcales; family Microbacteriaceae; genus Cryobacterium; species Cryobacterium sp. GrIS_2_6. The sequence continues at coordinate 1,295,220 of NZ_JAXCHP010000001.1, read as the reverse complement.
CCGCAGTCATGGCGATTCTCCTGCCACGCATCTGGGTTGTGGTCGCCGGGACCGTCTACACGGCCCTCATGATGATCAGTCGCACCTATCTCGGTGCACACTGGCTCACCGATACCCTGGGCGCCCTGCTGCTCGGAATCGGCGTCGCGATTGTCACGTGGGCGCCGCTCGCCGCCAGGCTCGACGGTGAACGCGCGCTCGCCAGGGAACGCAGGTAACGATCAGTGAAAGGAATGGCCCCGTGAAACCTCCCCGCACCAACGACCAGCGGCCTTCCCGGCACGGCATGCGCACGAGATTCATCGCAGAGGAACGCGTGCTGGAGCCCGCCTCTCGCCGGCGATTCTATGTGACGTCGATTGTTCTGGTCGGCTTCGGCGTCGTCTGTTTCACGGCAATCCTCGCCTCCGTCCTGCAGCACGACGGACTCACCGAGGTGGACACGCCTGTGCAGGACTGGCTCTTCGGTATGCGCTCGCCAACCCTGACCGCGATCATGATCGGACTGGCGATCGTTTTCGGGCCTGTCGCGCTTCCCATCCTTCTTCTCGTCGTGTGCGTGGTCTGGGGCATCCTAGGCAAGCACGGCCGACGTCCACTGATCCTGGCATCGGGCATGTTGGTCGGAGTCGTGCTGGCGCAGCTAATTGGCCATGCGGTGGACCGCCATCGGCCGCCGACCGATCTCATGCTGTTCGGCCCCGATCCATCCTTCTCCTTTCCGTCCGGACACGTCCTGGGCGCATCAGACTTCGTCCTGTTGACCGCATATCTCGTGTTCTCCCGTCGTGGAAGCATCCGCGGCGCATGGGCAGGCTTCGGCTTCGCGCTCCTGTGCATTGTCGCCGCGGCCGTCAGTCGCGTCTATTTGGGCTACCACTGGGCAACGGATGCCCTGGCGTCCGTCTCGCTGTCCCTGGTGATTGTGGGCGCCGTGATCGCCTTTGACACGTGGCGAAGCCTTCGGGCTTCCGAGGAGCCCCAGATCACGATCCCGCCCTCTTCGGACTGACCTGAACCCGCGTGAACCTGAGATGTCAGAGCCGGGCGCGCCAGGCCCTGACGAAGCAGTACAGGCCATAGGCAATCAGACCGGCGCCCAGAGCAGACAAGATAAACCGGCCGTACGGGAGAGCGACGAGGGACCTCAGCGCCCCATCCAGGCCGGTCGACTGGCTCGGGTCCAGGGTGATGGCCGCAACCAGGATGAGGACCGCCACGACACCCAACACAATTCCCTTGGCGACGTAGCCGATGATTCCCAAGGCGAGGACAACCTTTCCAGCCGACCCGCTCGGCACCGAAATATCTGCCGTGAACTTCTGCAACGCACCCTTGCGCACGAAGTACACCCCGATGGCCATCACGAGGAGACCACCGGCGAGGAGGACGATCACGCCTCCTGGCGCCGCAAGAAGCGATGCGCTGGCATCACGGGTACTGCCAGCGGAACTCGTCGCTCCCCCCTGCGCAAAGGTGAACGCGGTCCCCGCAAGGAGGAAGTAGACAACCGCCTTGGCGACTTCAGCGACGCGCCGGGACCACTTACGTTTGGGGTCTGCGCCGCGCATCAGGAATGCTCCCAGAAGCAGCCAGAGCCCGAGGGCAGCCAGGCCCGCGACCACAACCCACAGAACGAATACTCCGCCCGGGCTCGTCGCGAGCTGCCCGAGAGCACCGGACTGATCTGCACTACCACTTCCGGCACCAACCGCGATGGCGAAGGCTATCGCGGCGATGAGGATGTGCAACAAGCCATTGACGGCGAAGCCCAGGCGGGCAAGTATCTGCAAAGCGCGGCTGTTCTTTGCTGTGCTGGCAACGCTGGCCGCTGAGTTACTGATCACGGCCTCAGCATAGGACGACATCGGTTGTCCGGACTATCATTCTTTCCCAACGAATCAGGACGTCCACCACGGCCGCAGGGGCAGGTCAGCGAGGCCATCAGCGCCCGACGGCTTCACCGCAAGGACCTGGTGCAGCTGAATTCCCCCGGTCTCGAAGGCGAGCCGTGAGCCGGCCATGTACAGGCCCCAGATCTTCGCGGTCTGCAGTCCGACCTCGGCGACGGCCTCATCCCAGTGCTCGACGAGGTTGGTGCACCAGTCGCGCAGGGTCAGGGCGTAATGCTGACGCAGGTTCTCCTCGTGAAGCACCTCCAGGCCGGTGTCCTGTGCGGCGCTGATGATGCGGCCAGAGCCGGTGAGCTCGCCGTCGGGGAAGACATACCGGTCGATGAACCCGCGAGTGGACGCCTCGGAGCGGTTGTCCGGGCGGGTGATGCAGTGGTTGAGCAGGAGCCCGCCGTGGCGCAGGCGGGACTGCAGGAATTCGAAGTACGCGGGATAATTGCGCACGCCGATGTGCTCGAGCAGCCCGATCGATGACACGGCGTCGAACCCGGTCTCGGCGATGTCCCGATAGTCGCTGAAACGCACCTCGGCCAGACCGACCAGGCCCTCCTCGGCGATCGCACGCTGCGCCCACGCGGCCTGCTGTTCCGACAGGGTCACTCCGGTGGCCCTCACGCCGCGGCGGGCGGCGTAGCGCACCATGCCGCCCCAGCCGCAGCCGACGTCGAGCAGGCGGTCGCCCGGCTTCAGCCGCAGCTTCTCGAACACCAGCCGGTACTTGTTCTCCTGGGCCTCGTCGAGGGACGCGTCCCGGCGCGGGTAGCACGCGCACGTGTAGGTCATCGACGGCCCGAGCACCCACTCATAGAAGGCGTTCGACACGTCGTAGTGGTGGTGGATCGCCTCGGCGTCCCTGCTCTTGCTGTGCCGGAGCCCCCCGGCGATCCGGCGCCAGCGCGGCGGTGCCTCCTGTTCCGGCGGTTTGATCGGGCGCAGGTGCCCGACCCCGATCGAACGGATGATGGTGGCCATAACCCGGGGCGACGGGAGCGTGAAGACCAGGTCGCCGGTGAGCGCTCTGAGGAGTTCGTACGGGTCGCCGGGGTGCACCCCGTGGATCTCGAGGTCACCGGCGATGTAGGCGCGGGCCAGGCCCAGGTCGCCGCGGCCGGTCGCCAGGTAGGTCGTGCCCCGCGGCGTTCTCAGCTCCAGCCCGAGGGGTGCGTCTCGCGGGCCGGCCGAACTCCCGTCGTAGGCGGTGAACCGAAGCGGGAGCCGACCGCCGGCCAGGATCTCGAGGATCCCGGCCAGGGCGAGCTTCCCCTCTCGCTCAGGCCGCCCTGCCTGTTCCGCCTCTTCCGGCGTTCGTTGCTGGAACGTGGTCATCGTCGTAACACCGCCTTTGCGTAGAGATCGAGGAGACGCGAATCGGGGTCGTAGCGGTCTTTGACGCTCCGATAGGCGACTCCCCCATAGAGTCCTTCGAACTTCTCCGGAGAGTAGTACGAGTCCGAGTACAGCGACTTGTGCCCGTCGAGCGCGCTGACCGCATCCTCGATCCGACGGTTCATCTCCCCCTCGGTCGACCCCACCGGCACCGTCGACCAGAACCCGACGTTGACATACGTGTGCCGCGGCCGGATCGGGTACAGCGGCCAGCCGCCGTCGTCACGCAGCCTCAGCGGGCAGAGCCAGATCGGTTCGATCGGGACAGTGGACAGGAACCAGTCCAGGAACTCCGCACAGCGCTCGATCGGTATCTCGACGTCCTGCACGACACGTTCCCGGCGTGGACGGTTCTTCAGCAGCTCGAGGCGATCGCCGATGTGGAATCGCTGTTCGTAACGCATCTGCTCTCCGTAGAAGCTGCTGCGCCGAAGCGTTCGGGGCCAGAGCCTGCGGACGAGCGGACGCTGTGCGCCGAATGCCGCCGAGCACCAGAACCAGTCCGTGTCCCACCGCCACAGGTAGTCGTGGATCGTGAGCCGGTCTGCCGTGGTTCCGTCGTCGTGCTGGATGGAGCGGTAGTAGATCTTCCGCCCGGTGTAGTCGCTCACCGGGCCGGGCGCGGCGGTCTGGGTGCCCACGCAGAGGTAGCCTTCGTCGGCGCTGAACACCACGCCGTCGAGGTAGTCGACGCGGTCGCCGTCCAGGTTCCCCGTCGCAACGATGCGGCCCATCGCCGCGACGAGGTCGGGGAGCGAGTGGAACCGCAGGTGCCGGAGCGCGACGAAGGCCTCAACCGGCTCCAGCTCAATGCGCAGGCGCACGGCGTACCCGAGCGTGCCGTAGGAGTTGGGGAAGGCGCGGTAGAGGTCCTCGTGCTCAGTCGGCGACGCCGTGATGACGTCGCCCGTTCCGATGAGGATGTCCAGCTCCAGCACCGACTCGTGCGGAAGGCCGTTGCGGAAGGACGTCGATTCGATACCGAGGCCGGTGACCGCACCGCCGAGGGTGATCGTCTTCAGCTGTGGGACCACGAGCGGAGCCAACCCGTGCGACAAGGTCGCGGCGAGGAGATCCTCATAGGTGCACATACCGGCCACGTCGGCCGTCCGCGCTTCGGTATCGACCGCGATCACGCCCGTCAATCCCGACGTGTCGAGGCCCGGGGCGTCCGACTTCGCGCGTGACCGGAACAGGTTCGAGGTGCGCTTCGCGAGCCGGACGGATGCCGTCGGCGGGACCGCCCGATAGCTCGCGAGGAGCCGCTCGACGCCGGCGGCGTGGGCGGTGCGTGCGTCGATCGCGGGAGTGGACACGCCCCCAAGCTAGTCCTCGGTCGCCGAGCCCGCACGGAAAGAAACCGGCAGGTGCGTTTTCCTCCCCACCGCTCCGCAGGGCGCGGACAGCGGCCGGCGTGCCTGAGACCGTCTCAGGCACGCCGGATGAATGCGGGGTGGGCGGCCGCTACAGGGTGGCGCGCACCTGCACGACGGCGCCGGCGGGGGCGTATGGAACGGTGCGGCCTTGGATCGCCACTCCGTCGACCTCGAGGCTCGCGCGCGACCCTTCGCGGCCGGAGTTGGCCACCGTAATGACGTAGGTCGCACCGCGGGCCTGCCGGGTCACGGTGAATTCCGCGACGTCCGGCCCGATCTGCGGGTCGACGACCAGGCCGTCGTAGTCGGTGCGCACGCCCAGGAGGTACTGGGACACCGTCACGAAGTTCCACGCAGCGGTTCCGGTGAGCCAGGAGTTCTTGGCCTCGCCGTGGCGGGAGGCCTCCTTGCCCGCGATCATCTGCGCGTACACGTACGGCTCGAGGCGGTGCACCTCGGAGATGTCCTCACGGTAGGCGGGCGTGATCTTGCGGTAGTGGTCGAAGGCCTTGGCGCCGCGGCCGAGGACCGTCTCGCCGATGATGACCCACGGGTTGTTGTGGCAGAAGATTCCGCCGTTCTCCTTGTAGCCCGGCGGGTACGTTGAGACCTCGCCGAGTTCGATGCGGTAGCTCTGGTACGCCGGGTACTGCAGCACGAGTCCGTGTGCGGAGCCGAGCAGGCGGTCCACGGAGTCGAGGGCGCGGAACGCGGGGCTCGTGGCGGACGGGGTGCCGTCCGCGTTGTGCTCCACGCCGACGCCGGCGAGGACCGCGAAACCCTGCGGCTCGATCCAGATCTGGCCCTCGGTGTCTTCGTGGGTGCCGACCTTGTTGCCGTAGAAGTCGTAAGCGCGCAGGAACCACTCGCCGTCCCAGCCGTCGGAGAGCAGCACCTGGCTCATGGTCGCAGCGGCCTTGCGGGCGCGGTCGGCCTGGTGGGTGTCGCCGCCGCGCTCGGCGATGGTCGCGTACTGTCCGGCAGCGAGCACGAACTGGGCAGCGATGAACGTCGACTCCGCGACGCCGCCTGCCTGGTTCTCGGTGGTCTGGAAGGACTCGCCCGGCGTCGTCGAGAAGCAGTTCAGGTTCAGGCAGTCGTTCCAGTCGGCGCGCCCGATCAGCGGCAGGCCGTGCGGGCCGAGGTTGTTGAGGGTGAACTCGAAGGAGCGGGTGAGGTGGGTGTACAGCGTCTGCGCGAGCGCGTCGTTGTTGTCGAACGGGACGACCTCGTCGAGGATGCTGAAGTCCCCGGTCTCCTTGAGGTAAGCATCCACGCCGATGATCAGCCAGGCCGGGTCGTCGTTGAAGCCGCTCCCGAGCTCGTTGTTGCCGCGCTTGGTGAGTGGCTGGTACTGGTGGTAGGCCGAGCCGTCCGGAAGCTGGGTGGCGGCGATGTCGAGGATGCGTTCGCGCGCCCGGTCGGGGATCAGGTGCACGAAGCCGAGCAGGTCCTGGGTCGAGTCGCGGAAGCCCATGCCGCGCCCGATGCCCGTCTCGAAGTACGACGCCGATCGGGACATGTTGAATGTGACCATGCACTGGTACTGGTTCCAGATGTTGACCATCCGGTTGAGCTTGTCGTCCGGTGAGGTCACGGTGTACGCGGAGAGCAGGGTGGTCCAGTACTCCCCCAGGGCCTCGAACGCGGCATCCGCTGCCTCGGTCGTGGACAGGCGCGCGAGCAGCTCGTGCGCACGGGTCTTGTTGACGATCTGCTTCGCGTCGTCGGCCCACTTGCCTTGGCCGTTCTCGACGGTGTTCTCGACATAGCCGACCACGAACACGAGCTCGCGGGTCTCGCCGGGCTGCAGTGTCGAGTCGACCTGGTGCGAACCTATCGGGTACCAGCCGGACGCCATCGAGTTCTGCGCCTTCCCGGAGTTCGGAACCCTGGCCTCTGCGAGCGTCTCATAGAGCCCGACGAAGGTCTCCCTATCGGTGTCGAAGCCCGTGATCTCGGCGTTCACCGAGTACACGGCGTAGTGGTCACGCCGTTCGCGGTACTCCGTCTTGTGGTAGATCGTGCTTCCCTCGACCTCGACCTCGGCGAGGGAGAGATTGCGCTGGTAGTTGGTCTGGTCGTCCTGGGCGTTCCAGAGGCAGAACTCGAGGTAGGAGAAGAGAGAGAAGGTCTTGACGTTGTCCGAGGTGTTGGTGATCGTCACCTTCTGCACCTCGGCCGTCTCGCCCAGCGGAACAAAGTACAGGGTGGAGACGCGCAGGCCGCCGCGCTCGCCGGTGATCCGGGTGTACCCCATGCCGTGGCGGGTCTCGAAGAAGTCGAGGTCCTTCTTCATCGGCAGCCAGCTGGGCGTCCAGACGTCGCCGCCGTCGTTGATGAAGAAATAGCGTCCGCCGGAGTCAGTGGGAATGTCGTTGTAGCGATACCGGGTCAGGCGACGCATCTTCGCGTCCTTGTAGAACGTGTACCCGCCGGCCGTGTGAGAAATCAGGGAAAAGAAATCTTCGCTGCCCAGGTAGTTGATCCATGGGTATGGCGTGAGCGGGGTCTCGATCACGTATTCCCTGGCCTCGTCGTCGAAATGACCGAACCTCATGTGTGCACCTTTGCGATATGCGGAGGACCGGATGGCGATGGGATCCGAAATTACGGGCATCCATCGACAGACCAGACCCAAACCTTGTGAGAGCGCTCTCATTGGCGCCCGCGGCTACTCTAGCAAAGGTAGCCCCCGGGGTGCCACACCGCATGTTCTCTGCCGCACTGTGACACGCTGGGACCATGGATTTGGAGGTGTCGCCCACGCTCACGATTCCCGCAGCGGAACTGGGCTGGCGGTTCTCGCGGTCACCGGGACCGGGCGGACAGCACGTGAACACCTCGGACAGTCGCGTCGAACTGTCCTGGCGTGTCGCGACGTCCCTGTCCCTGTCCGACGACCAGCGGGCCAGGCTCCTGGCGCGACTCGACCGGCGACTTGTCGGCGGGGTGATCACCGTCGCCGGGTCGGAACAGCGTTCCCAGCTCCGGAACCGGCAGATCGCACTGGCCAAACTCGCCGAGCTCGTGTCCTCGGCCCTCGCCCCGGATGCCGCTCTCCGCCGGGCGACCAAACCGACCAGGGGTTCGAACCGTCGGCGTCTCGCAGCCAAGGAACAGCGTTCCGCGACCAAACAGCAGCGCCGGAAGCCGTCGGACGAGTAGCACCAGCCAGAACGAGGTCCCGTACGCTGTTCGGATGAAGCCGATCCGTCCCGCCGTGCCCGCCGATGTTCCCGAAATCCTTCGACTGGTTGTCGAACTCGCCGAATACGAACGCGAACCCGACGCGGTCGCGGCGACGGAGAAAGGATTCCTCGCCGCCCTCTTCGGCGACGACCCCGCGGTCCACGCGTTCGTCATCGACGGCGAGGAGGCCGGCACCCTGGCCGGGATGGCCGTGTGGTTCCTCACCTTCTCGACCTGGGAGGGCGTGCACGGCATCCATCTCGAGGACCTGTACGTGCGCCCGGCGTATCGTGGCGGCGGATACGGCACCGCACTGCTCACACGTCTCGCGGCACTCTGCGTCGAGCGCGGGTACGCGCGTCTGGAATGGGACGTCCTCGACTGGAATGCGCCCGCGATCGGTTTCTACGAGTCCCTCGGCGCCCGGCCCCTCGACGGCTGGACGACGTACCGTCTCGACGGCGAGGCGTTGCGGCGGGCATGAGCCCGCGCATCCGCTTCGCCTGCCCTGTCCCCGTCCTCGACTAGACTCGGCACAGACTTCCGTTCGCAGATAACCAAAGCGACCGGACGAGCGCTGGTTGAGACAGTGCAGGAAGGCCCCCGGATCCGTCCGGGGGCCTTCTCTTTTGTCTCAGGTCGGAGTTCTTATTCCGGAATGGGAATGCGGGACCGCCGGCGCCGATTACATCCCTCGTACCGAATTGACGACGGAGGCCGCATGAGCACGACTGAAGTGGGTTTCCGGTCCGCGCGCGGCCCGATCCTGATCGCTCTGATGCTGACGACGGGGCTCGTGGCGATCGACGCGACGATCCTCGCGACGGCGGTGCCGACGATCGTAGGCGACCTCGGCGGATTCGCCCAGTTCCCGTGGCTGTTCTCGATCTACCTGCTCGCGCAGGCCGTCTCCGTGCCGGTCTACGCGAAGCTCTCGGACACGCTCGGCCGGAAACCGATCGTGATGATCGGCATCGGACTGTTTCTGCTCGGGTCCGTACTCTGCGGCCTGGCCTGGAGCATGCCCGCGCTGATCGCGTTCCGGGCCATCCAGGGCCTCGGCGCCGGAGCCGTGCAGCCGATGGCGATCACGATCGCCGGCGACATCTACACCGTCGTCGAGCGGGCCAAGGTTCAGGGCTACCTCGCAAGCGTCTGGGCGATCTCCTCGGTGGTGGGACCGAGCCTCGGCGGGATCTTCTCGCAGTTCCTGTCCTGGCGCTGGATCTTCTTCGTGAACATCCCGCTGTGCCTCATCGCCGCCTGGATGCTGCAACGCACCTTCCACGAGACCGTCACCGTCCGCCGGCACCGCGTCGACTACCTCGGCGCCGTCCTCCTGACGACGGCGCTCACTCTTCTGATCCTCGCGGTCCTCGAGGGTGGTCAGGCCTGGGCCTGGGATTCCGTGCCGAGCATCGTGGCCTTCGCCTCCGGGGCGGTGCTCCTCGTACTGTTCGGGTTGGCGGAGCGTCGTGCCGCAGAACCTGTGCTGCCACTCTGGGCGTTCAGCAGGCGCCTGCTGCTCAGTACCGCGCTGATCTCGGTCGGCGTCGGCTCGATCCTGATCGGGCTGACCTCCTTCGTTCCGACCTACCTCGAAGGCGTGCTCGGCACGCCGCCTCTCGTCGCCGGCCTCGCTCTTGCCGCCCTCACGGTCGGCTGGCCCATCTCTGCGGCACTGTCCGGCCGGTTCTACCTCAGGATCGGATTCCGGAACACGGCGCTGATCGGCGTGTCCATCGTCCTGTTCGGCGCCCTGCTCCTCGCGGGGACGGCCGGCACTCCGATGGTGGGCGTGACCGCGCTGAGCTGCTTCGTCGTGGGCCTCGGCCTCGGCCTCGTCGCGACACCCACGCTCATCGCGGCGCAGTCGAGCGTCGAATGGGACGAGCGCGGCGTCGTGACCGGCGCAAACCTGTTCTCCCGGTCCATCGGCAGCGCCGTCGGTGTTGCGATCTTCGGCGCAGTGGCGAACGGGATCATCGGCTCGTCGGCATCGGGCGTGCGGGATGCCGCGAGCGTCCAGGCGGCATCCGTTGCCGTCTTCGTCGCGGTCGCCATAACCGCTGCTCTGACCGTGGTCGCCGCGGTGTCGATGCCCCGGCGCACCAGGGCCTGAGACCGATCCGGTCAGGGGGTCTCGTCGACGATTCCGATGAAGCGGGTGCCGACACCGTCGACCTCTGTGCGGCTGAGACCGGCAGAAGGCTCCGGCAGTTCGTCGGCACCATGGTCGTCACACGTGAGGTACGTGAAGGTCGGCCACCACTTCTTCGGGCGGGCCGCCTCCGAGAAACCGCAGACGTCGCAGCGGAGCTCGACCCAGACAGGTTTCTTGCCCGTGCGGTTGGCCCGCGACTGCACCAGCCAGTCCGGCGGGTTGTTTTCAATCAAGGCCAGTTCCGCTTCGGTCAGGCGCGCGGGCACGTCGTGTCGTTGCGCCATCTCGAGCGGAATATCCAGTCGCAAGGCGGCCATTCGTCTCGTAATCATCGTGTTCAAGGATAATCGCCGCCGGCCGGGTCTGGTCTCCTGACATCACCCCTGACATCACTCCGGACAGCATCCCTGACAACACCGCGGTATCCGCCGTCAATTCGGTGGTTAGGAACGTGCCCGCAGGCCTTTCGTGCGCGTATGCTGATCCCTGCACTACGCGACCTCCAGACCAGTAAGGGCCCCTCGTATGCCTCACTCCTCGACGGAGGCCGGCTCCACCGCGGTTCCCCGACCCGTTACCACCCGGCGGGACCGTCTTTCGCACTGGCTCCTGCAGGACAGTGAGCGCCCCCACCAGGGCCCGCACGCCCGCACTGCGGAAAAGACGCACAGCTGGTGGCGCGTCATGTGCCTCACGGGCGTCGACTACTTCTCCACCCTCGGCTACCAGCCGGCCATCGCCGCGCTCGCTGCCGGGCTGCTGTCCCCCTTCGCGACCATCGTTCTCGTCCTGCTGACCCTGCTCGGCGCGCTCCCCGTCTATCGCAGGGTCGCCCGCGAGAGCTTCAACGGCTCCGGGTCCATCCACATGCTCGAACACCTCCTGCCCTGGTGGGCGGGCAAGCTCTTCGTCCTGGCCCTGCTCGGCTTTGCGGCGACCGACTTCATGATCACGATCACCCTCTCCGCGGCGGATGCCACGGCACACGCCATCGAGAATCCCTTCGCCCCCGAATGGTTCCACGGAAACGAGATCGGCATCACCCTCGCCCTGATCTCGCTCCTCGCGATCGTGTTCCTCAAGGGCTTCAAGGAAGCGATCGGCATCGCCGTGGTGCTCGTCGGCGTCTACCTCGCGCTCAACCTCGTGGTCGTGTTCGTCTCCCTGGCGCAGATCGCGAGCCGGCCGGTGATGATCACCGACTGGTGGAGCGCGCTCAACGCCCAGCACGGTGATCCGCTGATCATGGTCGGGATCGCCCTCATCGTCTTCCCGAAGCTCGCCCTCGGCCTCTCCGGCTTCGAAACCGGCGTCGCCGTGATGCCGCAGATCACCGGCGACCCGACGGACACCCCCGAGCGTCCCGCAGGGCGCATCCGCGGGGCCGGCCGTCTGCTGACGACGGCCGCCGTGATCATGAGCGGCTTCCTGATCCTGACGAGCTTCATGACGACGTTCCTGATCCCCCAGGCCGAATTCCAGCCGGGCGGGCAGGCCAATGGGCGCGCGCTCGCGTACCTCGCACACGAGTTCCTCGGCCCGGTGTTCGGAACCGTGTACGACGTCAGCACGATCTGCATTCTCTGGTTCGCCGGGGCATCCGCCATGGCCGGACTGCTCAACCTCGTGCCCCGTTACCTGCCCCGCTACGGCATGGCACCGCAGTGGGCTCGCGCCGTGCGGCCGCTCGTTCTCGTCTTCACCGCGATCGCGTTCATCATCACGATCGTCTTCCAGGCCAGCGTCGACGCCCAGGGCGGCGCGTACGCGACAGGCGTTCTCGTGCTCATCACCTCGGCGTCCGCCGCTGTGACCCTGTCCGCCCGCAGGCAGGGCCAGCGCAAGCGGACGATCGGCTTCGGAGTCATTTCCCTCGTCTTCGCGTACACGACCGTCCTCAACGTCATCGAACGCCCTGACGGCCTACGCATCGCCGGGCTGTTCATCGCCGGGATCCTGCTCATCTCGCTGATTTCCCGGGTGCGCCGGTCCTTCCAGCTTCGGGCGACATCCGTTGCCCTCGACCAGACTGCCCTCGCTTTCGTCAAGGCGGATGCCGCTGACGGCGCAGTCCGGGTCATCGCAAACGAACCGGACGACGGCAGCGAACACGAGTACCGGCACAAGGACCGCGACGAGCGTCGGTACTCCCACATTCCCCGCGACTCTCAGACCATCTTCCTCGAGGTGCACGGCACCGACTCCTCCGAGTTCGAGGAGGACCTCCTCGTTCGCGGCGTGGTCAAGCACGGCTACCGGGTCCTCGAGGTCTACAGCGGGAACATCCCCAACACCCTGGCTTCCGTACTCCTGGAAATTCGCGACGTGACCGGCATCGTCCCCACGATCTACTTCGAGTGGACGGAGGGCAGCCCGATCTCCAACATGGCCAGGTTCCTGTTCTTCGGAAACGGCGAGGTCGCCCCGGTGACCCGCGAGGTGCTCCGCGTCGCCGAGCGCGACGTCAAGCGCCGTCCGGCGGTGCACGTCAGCTGACCTGATCGCGCGGGCCTCGCTCCGTCCCGGGAGGGCAGGACGCGGGTATGGTCTGCTGCATGAGCGTGAGCGCGATGCCACCGGCACGTCCACCGGTCCAGCCCCAGCCGTCCCGGCCTCCCCAGCCGTCCCAGTCGGCCGTGCCCCCGCAGCCGGATCGGCGCCGCGGAGGGCTGGCAGGCCTTATCGTCGCCGTCGTTGTGCTCGGCGTCGTCATCATGGCCGGGGCCGCACTGCTCATCCTGCTGCTGACCGGCGGCGCGGTCGGCACGCCCGTCCATCTGGCAGCGGATACCGAAGCCGGCTCGAGCGTGGCTGTCCGGGTTCCGAACTCCGCCATCCGCTTCGAACCCAGCCCCGATCCGCAGGTGCACGTGCGTGCCGACGGCAGCTCGCTCGGCGCCACTCCGACGCTGGCGATCACAACGGCGAACGGCGTGACCGAAGTCACCGGGGGGTGTCCGAGCCAGTGGCTCGGCTTCTGCTCCCTGAACATGACGGTGGCCCTCCCTGCGGCGCTCTCCCTCACTGCGGACGGGGTGAACGGGCAGATCAAGGTGTCGGGACTCACCGGCGCGCTGAGGCTGACGAGCACGAACGGAGCCGTCGAGACGACCGGTACGCTCGGCCGGGTGGAGGTCCACACCACCAACGGCGCGATCAGGGTGCGCGATGCGGGTTCCCGCCGCGTGGTCGCCACGACCACGAACGGAGCCGTCGAGGTCGAATTCCGGGATGCCCCTGAGGCCGTCGAGGCCCGCAGCACCAACGGTTCGGTCACGGTGCGCATGCCCGCGGCCGGACTCTCCTATCTCGTCGACGCGCGGACGACGAACGGGAACGTCGACACCGGCTCCGTCCCGAGTGATCCCTCCGCGCGGCGCACGATCATCGCACAGACCACCAACGGTGATGTGAGAGTCACGACCGGCTGACGCCCATCGACGGCGGGCCGTGCATCAGGTGGGCCGTGCATCAGGCGGGCCGTGCTTCAGGCGGGCCATGAAACAATGGAGCCATGCCAGACAGCCTCCCTCCCCTCGGCCTCCTCCTCGACGTCGACGGGCCGATCGCCAGTCCGGTCACCCGAACGATCCGGCGCGACAGCATCATCGCCGACCTGATCACGCTCGCGGCCGCGAACGTGCCGATCGCCTTCATCACCGGCCGGTCGGCGCTCTTCATTCGCGAGCAGGTCATCACGCCCCTCCTCGCGGCCGGCCTCCCGGAGACCATGCGCATGTACGGTGTCTGCGAGAAGGGCGCCGTCTGGTTCCCGATCACCGCAGCGGGAATGGGCGACGTTGTCGTCGACCCGAGCGTCGCACTGCCTGCGGCCGCCGTCGACGCGATCCGTTCGCTCGTGCACGACCGTTTCACCGACACCATGTTCTTCGATGAGACCAAGCAGGCCATGGTCTCGGTCGAACAACGCACGGATGCCGCCGACTCCGACTACGCCGCGGCCGCTGCCGAATTCAACGAGGCCTCATTCGCGATCCTCAGGGGCCTCGGGCTCGGGGTCCGTTTCGGTGACCGTGTCTCGCCGGACACGTCGGGTGCTGTGCCGTTTCGGATCGATCCCACGATCATTTCGACGGACATCGAATCCGTCACCCTCGACAAGGACCACGGAGCCCAACGCGCCCTCGCCTTCTTTGCCGAGACCGGCCCGCTCCCCCGGGTGTGGCGCTCCGTCGGAGACTCGCGCAGCGACTACCTGATGGCCGACCACCTGCACACCGCCGGGTACGAGGTCGCCCACGTGGATGTGCGCCCGTCCGACGGGGTCCTCGAGCGACCGTACCCCGTGATCGTCGAGGGTGACCTGATCCACGACGCCGCTGGTGCGAGCTTCCTGGCGCACTGGGTCAACACACTCGGCCTGCGCTAGACCCAAGCGCGCCGCAGTGCTGAGTGTCGCCGTTTCCGCCGGCTATCGCCGACAGACGGGGTCGGATCCGCCCGAACGGCAATTCACGGCGGACGACGCCCGCCGGCACGGACCGCTAGTCGGTGACGAAGCGGATGCCGTCCTGCAGGCGGCTGCGCAAGTCGAACACCTTCTCGAAGCTGCCGCGATCCATCCCCGGCAGCCCCTCGCGCAACAGGCCGACGAGCCGCGATCGCGGAACGATGACGACCGTGGGACGCCGGCCGCGACCGGGTACCGCAAGCGGGTCGGACAGGGCGTCGTCGGGGAGCACGACGACGAGGGCTGTGAAGCGCACGCCGAGGGCGCGCGAGAGCGCCCGCGCGGCATCCTCGAATTCGTGCACGGGACGGTCTTCCGGCCGGAGGGTCTCCGCGAGGAGCTCGCCGCGCCGGAGTTCGACGGAAGCGCCCCAGTCCTCCGAGAGGATCGCGAACAGCCCGGCAGGGCCGAGGACGACATGGTCGATCGGGTCGGGGTGGGAGCCCGCGAGCACGTCGTGCCAGGCCGTGTAGCCGATGCCGAGCAGGGACACGAGGTGCGCCGTCGACTCCTGGGCGAGGGCGCGGGCCAGGCAGTGCCGGATCTCGCGGGGCGCAGACCGGACGAGCTGGGGCGCGTACGGATCGTCGATGACGGTGCCGCGGCCGACCCACTCGCGCAGGAGCTCGAGGTACCGTTGCCGGGCGTGGCCCCCCGGGTGTCCGTACATCCGCGCACGCGGACCTGTCGCCGCTGACGAAGCGCGCGCCGGGCCGGCGGACGAACCGGAACCGGACGAACCGGAGGCGGAGCCGGTGTGCACGGTCCCGTGCTCGTTGTCCGGGTACCGGCGCCTGTCGTAGTCGGCCCGGCTCTCGGGATTGCCGATCCGTTCCCACGCCACCTGGACGGCCTGGAAGTCGGCGGCGCGACCCCCGACATCCGGGTGGGTGAGGCGCAGCCTCTTGCGGTAGGCGCGTCGCAATTCCTCGCTGCTCGCCTCAGGGCTCACGCCCAGCACCTCATAGGGTGATGCCGCGGCCGGGCTCTCTGACATCCTCGCGGTCTCTTTCGTTCGATCGTGTGCGGCAAGCCGCCGTCCGGGGTCTGACCTGGGCCAGACGTTCTCTTCACCTTATCGACCGTTTCTGTCATCTCACCCCACCCGAGCCGCTCACGGGATCCTGACGGATCTGTGGGACGATCGGCCCATGAACTTCTGGGAACGCCTGAGGGTGCGTCGCTCGAGCACCCGCCTGATCGTGATGGCCGTGATCGGCCTTGCCGCCGGGGTGGTGGCATCGATCTGGGGCGACTGGGTGCTCGCCCCGATCGTTGGCTGGGCAGCGGCCTGCGTGACCTTCATCGGCTGGGTCTGGATCGTGATCGGGCCGATAGACGCCGCGACGACCGCGACGCATGCGACCCGTGAGGACCCGTCCCGGGGCGTGTCCGACCTGCTCGTGCTCCTGATCAGCCTCGCGAGCCTCGGCGCACTCGGCCTTCTGCTCGTCGAGACGCATTCCACGACGGGAGCAGCGCAGGTCGTGCTTGCCCTGTTGTCCGTGCTGAGCGTAGTGCTGTCCTGGACGCTTCTGCACACGTTGTTCACCCTCCGCTATGCCCGGCTCTACTACGAGGGGGCGGATGGCGGGATCGAATTCAACCAGACAGAGCCGCCGAGCTACGGGGACTTCGCCTATCTCGCATTCACCCTCGGCATGACGTTCCAGGTGTCGGACACCAACTTGAAGACACACATCATCCGGATGACGGCGCTGCGCCACGGCCTGCTGTCCTACCTCTTCGGATCCGTGATCCTTGCGACGATGATCAACCTCGTCGCCGGGCTGCTGCACTGAGCCCGGCTCCGGGACAGGCGCTCGGCCGGTCGTTCAGCCGGCGAACGCGCGCACGGGCAGGCCGGTGACCCCGGCATCCACCCGGAACAACGATCCCGCGAGGGGCTCTTCTCCGTCGTCGAGGCCTTCCCGGGACGTCGTGATGAAGAGCTCGTCCAGGTTCGGTCCGCCGAAGGTGCATGCGGTGACGCGGCTCGCGGCGACCTCGACGACCGCGTCGAGGCGGCCATCCTGCGTGTAGCGACGCACGGCGCTCCCGCCGTACAGTGCCACCCAGACCCCGCCCTCGCTGTCGACGGTGAGACCGTCGGGAAAGCCGGACTCCGCCGGGATCTCGACAAAACTGCGCAGACCCGTCAGGCCCGTGCCTGCGCTGTAATCGAACACCGCGACCCGGCCCGTCGCGGTGTCGTTGTAGTAGGCGAGGGAGCCGTCCGGGCTCCAGTCCAGCCCGTTGGAGATGGTGAGGCCGGTCAGGACGACCTCGACCGAGCCGTCCGGATGGAGGCGGCGAAGGGAACCGGCGCCCGTGTACTGGTCGAACGCCATCGAACCGCAATAGAACCGGCCGTCCGGGTCGCAGCCGCCCTCATTGAGTCTCAGGAGCGGATCGCTCCAGAGGTCCCCGAGTTCGGTGATCGTGCCGTCGGCATCCTCGAGGGCGAAACCGCGCTGCAAGGCCAGGACGGCGCCGCCCGCGCGGCGCGGCCGCACGGTCACGACCATGCTACCGACGTGCCTGCGATGCACGGTGTCGCCGTCAAGCGAGAGGATGTCTCCCGCGAACATGTCGAGCCAGCGCAGCCCGCCCCAGGACGGGGACCATACGGGGCCCTCACCGTGGAATGCGAGGGGATCGGTACGCTGTTCGGCCTGCACGGGGTTGCTCAGTCGCGCAGGATCTGGACGGGAATCGCCACGGCGAGGGCAACGCAGAGGATCCCGCCGAAGAAGATGGGCAACTGGCCCGCGGTGACCGTGAAGGCGAACCCGAAGAGCCACAGTCCGAAGACGAACACGGCCATCGCGACGATGAAGGCGACAATTTTCATAGGGGTCCTTTCGACACCGGCGCGGCCGTTCCGTGCCATGACGAGCGTAGCCGCTCAGACGACCGGCGCGGTGAGCCGCTTCAGGTCGCCAGTGCAGGCCACAGGTCCAGCCAGAGGGCCAGCGACAGCCTCAGGCGACCGGTTCGATGAGTTCGGGCCCGTCGCCGATGAGGGGCGCAACCTCGTGGAAGCGCAGTCCCTCCACGGATTCCGCGGAGGCGGCGACGGCTGCGTCCACGAACTCCTGGTCGCCGACCGTGTGCGGGTCGAGCCACTGGTCCCAGGTCTCCTCCGGGAGCACGACGGGCATCCGCTCGTGAAGGCCCCGGAGACGGCCACTCGACGCCTGGGTGAGGATCGTGGCGCTCAGCACCCATCGCGCCGGGTCGTCTTCCGTGAGGGCAGGGTTGCGCCACCACGCGTAGAGACCGGCGAGGGCCAGGGGCAGCCCATCGTCCGAGTGCACGAAGTACGGGGTCTTGACGGTGCCTTCGGTGTGCCATTCGTAGTAACCGGTGGCGGGAACGAGAGCACGCCGCGATGCGAGGGAGGGCTGGAAGGTGGGCTTCTCCCCCACCATCTCCGACCGGGCGTTGAACGTCGGAAACTTCGACACAAGCGCCGGAGCGAAGGAGGGAACGAGCGACCACCGCGCAGACTCGATCCTGCGCACGACGGCGCCTGATTTCGACGACTCGAGCACGATCGGGATCCGCTCGGTTGGCTTGATGTTCCACGACGGTTCAGGGAGGTCCTCGCCCTCATGCTCGACGTCGAACATCGCGGCGAGGTCCGGCGCCGTGTCCGTGATGATGAATCGACCACACATGGTCTCAGGCTATCGCGGCCCACCGACAACCCTGTCCTCCGCCATCGGCCGTGCATCCGCCCGCCTCGGATCGCCTTGACTTAATCGAATGTCTGTTCGAATATGGTGGGGTGTCCAGTCTCCCCGTCCCCCGCAACGGACCCGGCCCGCGAGAACTCGCGGCCGGGCTGCAGGCGCGCATCCGCGGGATGGAATCCACTCGGGCGGGACTCGAAACCCGCCAGGCGGCGGCGGGATTCGCCGGTCTCCTGCCGGGCGGCGCCCTCAGGCCGGGGTCGGTCTACACCGTGGACGGCTCCGTCTCCCTCATTCTCGCGCTGCTCGCCGGGCCGTCCCTTGCCGGGTACTGGTGCGGGATCATCGGACTGCCCGACCTCGGCCCCGAAGCCGCGGCGAGCCTCGGCATCGATCTCACGCGCCTCGTCCTGGTCCCTGCGCCGGGCGACCAGTGGCTCACGGTCACGGCAGCCCTCGCCGATGTGCTCCCCGTCGTCGCGGTGCGACCTACGCGGCGGGTCTCGGAGGCGGAGGCCTCCCGGCTCGCCGCCCGGCTCCGGCAACGCGGGTGCACGCTCCTCATTGCCGGCGACTGGCCGCAGGCCGAGGCGAGGCTCTCCGTGCGCGCCAGCACCTGGACCGGGCTCGGCGACGGTCACGGCCACCTCACGGGACGCGACGTGCTCGTCGCGGCGTCCGCGCGCTCCGGTGCACCCCGCACCGCACGGATGTCGCTGGCCGGCAAGCCGGCTGAGGCGGAGTCCGTCGACAGGCCCCGCCTCGGTATCCCCCTCGGCGCGCACCCGTACAGCGAGGCGGTATGACGATGACAGCACTCGCCGGTCCGACAGTTGAACACCCGCCCGGACCCGAGCGCACCCTGGTGCTCTGGTGCCCCGACTGGCCCGTGACGGCGGCCAGGGTGCGCGCCGGGCTCCCGGAGGACGTGCCGCTGGCGCTCGTCGACCGCGGCATCGTGTTCGCATGCTCGCCGGCGGCCCGCACGACGGGCGTTCGGAGAGGACTCGCCGCCCGCGAGGCCCAGTTCCGCTGCCCGGAGCTTGTCGTGCTCGGCTACGACCGCGTGCTCGACGACCGGGCCTTCGAACCCGTCATCGAGCGGCTCGAGGGCACGACACCCGGCGTGCAGGTCCTTCGGCCGGGACTCTGCGCCATACGCTCCCGCGGGCCGGCCCGGTTCTACGGTGGCGAAGAGGCGGCCGCGGACGCCCTCATCGCGAGCGTCGCGGGGCTCGGGATCCCCGGCGCCAGGGTCGGCATCGCGGACGGCGCCTTCGCCGCAGAACAGGTCGCCAGGGACCAGGCCACCACCCCGGTCAGGGTGGTTCCACCCGGGGGGTCAGCGGCCTTTCTCGCCGTCCGCCCGGTCACGACGCTCGTCGACGCCGGGCTCATCGACAGCGACCTCGCGACCCTGCTCCGCCGCCTGGGCGTGCACACGCTGAGGGACTTCGCGGCGCTCCCCGCCGACCGGGTCCGGCACCGCTTCGGAGCGGCAGCGACCCGCGCCCACCGGATCGCAGGGGCTGCGGACGACGGCCGAGTCGTTCCCCGGGTCCCTCCCCGCCACCGGGAGGTGGCCTTCGATTGGGAACCTCCCCTTGACCGGGTCGACCAGGTCACCTTCGCCATCCGGGCGGGACTCGACGCCTTCGTCGGCGACCTCGCCGCCTCGCGCCTCGTCTGCACCGAAATCACGATCGAGGTGTGCACCGAGGCCGCAGCGGGGGCAGGAGCCGTGCACACTCGTTCGTGGCGGCATCCGCGTTGGTTCACCGGCGCGGACATCGCCGACCGGGTGCGGTGGCAACTGCAGGGGGCAGGCTCCGGCAGGAGCGAGCTCGAAGCCGCCATCACCCGGGTGCGGATCATCCCCGAACGCGTGGACTCGACAGCCGATCACGAGCAGGGGCTTTGGGACTCCGGGCCCGATGAGCGGATTCACCACGCGCTCACCCGGGTCCAGGGCCTGCTCGGACACGACGGCGTGCTCACCGCGAGCAGTGCAGGCGGCCGGCTGCTCAAGGACCGCCGGGTGCTCGTGCCCTGGGGCGACGCCGTCCCCGTCGTCCCCGCCCAGCCCGCCTCGGCACACGAACGCCCGGCCACGGCGCCCTGGCCTGGCAGCCTCCCCGGACTCTCCCCCGCGACCGTCTTCCTGGAACCGCCGCCGGTCCTGCTGCACGCCCGGGACGGCGCTCCCGTCGGCGTCTGCGAGCGGGGCATCCTCTCCGGGACTCCTGCGGCCTTCTCCCCGACCGGGCGAACCGACGACCTCTCGCCGGTCACGGCCTGGGCCGGACCGTGGCCGCTCGTCGAACACTGGTGGGATCCCGCCAGGGCGCACCACGGCCATCGCCTCCAGCTCGTGGACGGATCGGGCGCGGCCTGGCTGCTCCTGCTCGACTCCGCCCGCTGGGTTGCGGAGGCCCGCTATGACTGAGGACGGAACCGACTGATGGGCTGGAGCAATCCCCCGATCCCGTGGTCCGAACTCGAGCGCGCCCTCTCCGACCGGCGCCGCCCCGGCGGTCCGCCCCCGGGAGCCGACGGCGGCGACAGCCCGGCGTGGTCGGGCAAGCGCAGGCCATACCGCCCGGCGGAGCCCGCCGTTCCGGTCGGCTCAACCACCCGGGATGCTGTCGTGGCGTACGCCGAACTGCACGCGCACTCCAACTTCAGCTTCCTCGACGGCGCGAGCTCGCCGGAGGCCCTGCTCGAGGAGGCCTCGAGGCTCGGACTCTCCGCTCTTGCCCTGGCCGACCACGACGGGCTCTACGGCGCAGTTCGCCTCGCCGAGACGGCCGAGAGCTTTCCCAACCTGGCCACCATCTTCGGAGCCGAGTTGTCCCTCGGCCTCGGCGCGCCGCAGAACGGTGTTGCCGACCCGGCCGGCACCCACCTGCTCGTTCTCGCCCGCGGCCAGGCCGGCTACCATCGCCTCGCCGCCGCCCTCACGAGCGCCCATCTCGCGGGAGGCGAGAAGGGCCGTCCGGTCTACGACATCGAGGAACTCGCGGCCCAGGCCGACGGCACCTGGGCCGTCCTGACCGGATGCCGCAAGGGCGCCGTGCGCCGGGCTCTCGTCACAGGGGGGCCTTCTGCTGCGGCGAGGGAACTGGCCAGGCTCGTGCGCCTCTTCGGCAGGGACAACGTCTTCGTTGAACTGTACGACCACGGCTATCCGGCGGACAGCGCCGGCAACGACGCCCTGGCGGGCCTCGCCGCTGAGGCGGGTCTGCCGGTGCTCGCCACGAACGCCGTGCATTACGCCACGCCGGCAGGTTCCCGGCTCGCCTCCGCGCTCGCCGCTGTGCGAGCCCGGCGCAGCCTCGACCAGATGGACGGCTGGCTCCCCGGCTCCGACGGAGCGCACCTGCGCAGCGGCGCCGAAATGGCCGCCCGTTTCGCGCGCTATCCCGGCGCGGTCGCGAACACCGTTCCGCTCGCCGCCGAACTTGCCTTCTCGCTACGCCGGGCGCGCCCCCGCCTTCCCCGCCAGAATGTCCCTGCTGGGCACACACCGATGACCTGGTTGCGGTCCCTGGTCAGGGACGGCGTCGCCGAGAAGTACCCGGGCGCTTCTCCGTCGGTGCTCGAACGCATCGAGAAGGAACTCGCGGTCATCGAGGCCAAGGACTTCCCCGGCTACTTCTTGATCGTGCATGACATCGTCCGGTTCGCGCGCAGCCGCGGCATCCTCTGCCAGGGCCGCGGCTCGGCGGCGAACTCGGCCGTCTGCTTCGTGCTCGGCATCACCGCGGTCGACTCCATCTTCTACCGGCTCCCCTTCGAACGCTTCCTGTCGAGCCTTCGCGACGAGGAGCCGGACATCGACGTCGACTTCGACTCCGACCGGCGCGAGGAGGTCATCCAATACGTCTACAGCCGCTACGGCAGGCTCAACGCGGCCCAGGTCGCGAACGTCATCACCTACCGGCCGAAGGTCGCCGTGCGCGACATGTCCAAGGCGCTCGGCTTCAGCACGGGCCAGCAGGACGCCTGGTCCAAGCAGGTCGAGCGCTGGGGCGAATCCGTCTCGAGTCCGGAACAGGACATCCCCCCGCTCGTGACCGACCTCGCCGGGCAGCTGCTCGGCTCCCCCCGACACCTCGGCATCCACTCTGGCGGCATGGTCCTGACCGACCGCCCCGTCGGCGAGGTCTGTCCGATCGAGCCGGCCAGGATGGACAACCGTACCGTGCTCCAATGGGACAAGGACGACTGCGCCTGGATGGGCCTCGTGAAGTTCGACCTGCTCGGACTCGGCATGCTCGCGGCCATCCAGTACACCTTCGACCTCACCGCAGAACACCTCGGCGAGACATGGACCCTCGCGACCATCCCCCGCGAGGAAGCCGGCGTCTACGACCAGCTCTGCCGGGCGGACTCCGTCGGAGTCTTCCAGGTCGAGAGCCGCGCCCAGATGGGCACCCTGCCGCGCCTCCAGCCGCGCCGGTTCTATGACCTCGTCGTCGAGATCGCCCTGATCCGGCCAGGGCCCATCCAGGGCGGCGCCGTGCATCCCTACATCCGGCGCAAGCTGGGCCAGGAACCGGTGACGTACCTGCATCCGAAACTCGAGCCCGTGCTCGAACGCACCCTCGGAATCCCTCTCTTCCAGGAGCAGCTCATGCAGATGGCCATGGCCGTCGGCGGGTGCTCCGGCGAGGACGCCGACCTGCTCCGCCGCGCGATGGGATCCAAGCGCGGCATCGAGAAGATCTCCACCCTCCGCGACCGGCTCTACGCCGGGATGGCGTCGAACGGCATCACGGGGGACGTGGCCGACACGATCTACGCCAAGATCGAGGCCTTCGCCAACTTCGGCTTCGCGGAGAGCCATTCGATCAGCTTCGCCCTGCTCGTGTACGCGAGCGCCTGGTTGCGCCTGCACTACCCTGGTGCCTTCCTGGCCGCCCTCCTCCGCGCCCAGCCGATGGGCTTCTACTCTCCGCAGTCCCTCGTCGCGGACGCCCGCCGCCACGGCGTCACCGTGCTCCGCCCGGACATCCTCCGCTCGGGCGCCGACGCCGGCCTCGAAACCACCAACGCTCCCCCGACAGTTCGCCGATCCGCGTGCCTGTGCCCCGAGCAGCCGCCGGTGCCGCCCTTCGACCGAGCTGTTCCGCCGGACTGGGCAGACCACCGCAGGGATGGCGACTTCGCGGTGCGCCTGGGCTTGGCCGAGGTCTCCGGCATCGGCGGCGACCTGGCAGGCCGCATCGTCGCAGAGCGCGACCTCAACGGGCCGTACCAGTCGATGGCAGATGCCGCAGGGCGGGTCGGCCTGAACACGGAGCAGCTCGAGGCGCTCGCCGCCGCCGGCGCCTTCTCCGGTCTCGGGCTCGAACCGCGGACCGCGCTCTGGACGGCGGGAGAGGCTGCGACCGAGCGACCGAACCACCTCAGCGGAACCGCCGTCACCGTGCAGCCGCCTCTGCTCGACCTCCTCAGCCCCGTCGAACAGGTCGTCTACGATCTCTGGGCAACAGGCATCTCGCCGGACGACCATCCGATCAGCCACGCGCGCGCGGGCCTGGCCGCACGCGGCGCCCTGCCGATCGACCGGCTTCCCGCCATCGAGTCCGGATGCCGGATCCAGGTCGGTGGCGTCGTCACCCACCGGCAGCGACCGTCGACCGCCGGCGGGGTGACCTTCCTCAATATCGAGGATGAAACCGGGACTCTCAACGTCATCGCCGGAATCGGCGTCTGGAACCGGTACCGACGAATCGCGAGGGAATCGCCCGCGCTCATGGTGCGCGGCATCCTGGAGCGTTCCCCGGAGGGCGTCACGAATCTCCTTGCCGACAAATTCGAAACCCTCACCCTCGCGGCACCGACGACCTCCCGGGATTTCCGCTGAGGAAGCCGCCCCTCTCCCGTGGGTCTTCGGCTAACGTCGAACGGGTGAATGACGATCGATACGGACAGGACGCCCTGAGGCCGGGCTGGCGCGAGGTGGGACGGAAGGTCATCCCGACCCACGAAGCCCTCCGCGACCTCGTCGTCGAAGAAGTCGCCACGGGGTTCTGCGGTGCCATCGTCCGTCTCGAGAAGCAGATCGTCACCCTCGAGGACCGGCACGGCGCGCTCCGGCTCTTCCCCCTCGGCTCAGCGTTCCTGATCGACGGGGATCCCGTCCGACTCGTCGTGCCCGCCAGGGCACCCCAGCAACGCGCCCGGACGGCATCCGGGTCCCTGGCCATGGCCACGACCCGCGCGCGGGTCGCCCGCGGCAGCCGGATCTTCGTCGAGGGCCGGCACGACGCCGAACTCGTCGAGAAGGTGTGGGGCGCCGACCTCCGGATCGAGGGCGTTGTCGTCGAATACCTCGAGGGAGTCGACAACCTCGAGGAACTTCTCACCGAATTCAAGCCGGGACCCGGCAGGAAGGTCGGCGTGCTCGTCGACCACCTCGTACCAGGGTCCAAGGAGAGCAGGATCGCCGAGAAAGTCGCTCGCGGCCCCCACGGGCGGAGCGTCCTCGTGGTCGGGCACCCCTATGTCGACGTCTGGCAGGCCGTCAAACCCGAGCGACTCGGGATGAAGGACTGGCCGACGATCCCCCGCACCGTCGAGTGGAAACACGGGATCTGCGAGCACCTGGGCTGGCCGCACGAGGACCAGGCCGACATCGCCGGGGCCTGGCAACGCATCCTGGGACGGGTCCGGTCGTATGCCGACCTCGAGGCCGCATTCCTCGGCAGGGTCGAACAGCTCATCGATTTCGCGACCGTTGATTGACAGGTGGGCTGAATACTGCCCCTGTTCGGGCGGGATATTCATAAAACGTAACGGTTGTGACTCGAATCCGCCCCGAATCCGCTTCTTCCCGAGCGAAGTGGTCTAGTCTTGTCCCAGTAGTTGTAGTGCTTGCACGTCTTAAAACGCACGGACTTCGGTCCATGCGGCGTATTCCTTTCGGAAGCGGACGACGAATACCGCGACGAACGGCCCCGACAGTCGGGGTCGGTCTAACACTCCTGGAGGAGTTTCAAAAATGGCAACAGGTACCGTGAAATGGTTCAACGCTGAAAAGGGCTTCGGATTCATTGCTCCCGACGACGGAAGCGCCGACGTGTTCGCGCACTACTCCGCGATCGCTTCCAATGGCTACAAGTCCCTCGACGAGAACCAGAAGGTCGAGTTCGAGGTAACCCAGGGCCCCAAGGGTCCCCAGGCCGAGAACATCCGCGCCCTCTGATTCTGCTCAGTGCTGAATCAGCACACTGCTTGAACTGCGTCTGACCGAGGTCACTCGCCCAGAGAGCTCCAGTAATGCCCCCGCTTCGGCGGGGGCATTACTTCGTTAAGCCGCAGTCGTTCTCGCTGCGGCCCAAGTCTGCGCGGCCGTCTCCGACGAAACGCTCGACCCGCCGGTCCGACACCAGCCAGATCAGTGCGGCGATCGCGAAGACGCCCATGGACGCGAGCGGCTGCAGTAGGGCAAGCAGAATCCCGGCGAGGTAGATGAAGGGCGAGCCCTCGCCCTTCCAGTCCCGCCCGAGAGCCGCGGCGAGGGCTCCGTCGGCGCCCTGGTCGCGGATCAGGGCCCGCTGCAGGATGTAGAACGCCACGGCGGCCAGGAGCAGCGTGAACCCGTAGACCATGACGGGGACCTCGGCGAAGCCGGACTCGTCGCTCCACCTCGTCACGAAGGGGAACAGGGAGAGCCAGAACAAGAGGTGCAGGTTCGCCCAGAGGATGCCGCCGTTCACGCCGGAGGCGAGGCGCAGTAAGTGGTGGTGGTTGTTCCAGTAGATCCCGATGTAGAGGAAACTCAGCAGGTAGCTGAACAGCGTAGGCAGGATGGCCACGAGCCCCTGCCAGGTCGGTTCCTCCGGGACCTGGATCTCGAGCTCCATGATCGTGATGATGATGGCGAGCACGCCATCGCTGAACGCTTCGAGCCTGTTTTTGGTCATGTGCCTCCGAATCCCCGACGTGCGATCAGGTACGCTGAAGGCATCGTCCCAGATTTCGTGCGCCCTGTCAGGAGCCGGATTCGTACAACCTCTCCGGCTGTCGGTGGCAGACTCTGGGTATGAGTGAGCGCACCCTGATCCTGCTGCGGCACGCCAAGTCCGACTGGTCCGGCGAGGTCTCCGACCTCGAGCGCCCGCTCGCCGACCGGGGACTGCGCCAGGCGCCGCTCGCCGGCGCGTGGCTCGCCCGGAATATCGGCCACATCGATCTCGCGGTCGTCTCCCCCGCGCACCGCGCACGCAGCACCTGGGAAATCGCCGAGGGTGAACTGACGGAATCCCCGCCGACCGTGGTCGACAGCCGCGGCTATGCGGCATCCGCCGACGAACTGCTCGACGTCGTCAGGGAGCTTCCCGACGAGGACCACACGGTCGTTCTCGTCGTGCACAATCCCGGGATCACCGGCCTCGCCGAACTCCTCACCGGAACGTGGATACCGATGCCGACCAGCACCCTCGCTGTGCTGGGCCTGACCGGACCGTGGTCTGACGCCGGCCGGCAGCAGGCCGAGATCCTGGCGACAGGGCGCCCGCCGGAAGACTTTCCGCACCGTCACCGCGCTCAGTGACGGGACGGTCGTTGACTAGTTGACGAGGTCCTGCCAGCCGTCACCGTCGACGTACTCGAAGATGAGGTTGGTCTCGGTGTGCGCGACAGCAGGATGCTCGGCGAGATGTTCGAGCACGAAGTCACGCAGCGCGGACGCGTTCGCCGCCGCGACGTGCAGGAGGTAGTCGTCGGCCCCTGCGGTGTGGAAGAGACCGATGACGCCGGGCCAGTGCGGAGCGGCATTGCGAAAGTCGTCGATCTGCACCCGGGCGTGCTTGACGAGCCGCACCGAAATGAGCGCCTGCAGGGAGGCTCCGAGGGCCGCGAGGTCTATGTTCGCCCGGTACCCGCGGATGTGGCCGAGCTGCTGCAGCCGGCGCAACCGGAGCGACACCGTCGACTCGGCGACACCGATCTCGGCAGCCAGTGCGGCGCCGGAGGCCCGCGCGTTGACCGAGAGGGCCTTCAGCAACGCCCGGTCGACCCTGTCGATTTCGGCTTTCTTCGGTTCCATCAGTCACACTCTTTCGTCGCTAAGAGCTTATGCGACGAATTATCCCATGACGCAAGGGTCTGCGTCTGAACCGGGTAACGATCGAGGATCGATCGCACCAAGCGGTGGGTTCAGCTGCGGCCGAGGCGGCGACGCAGCAAGTCGATCCGGTTCTGCAGCTGGGTCACGCTCGCCTGGGCAACCGCGGGTCCCCCGCAGACCCGCCGAAGTTCGGCGTGTACGATCCCGTGCGGCTCATTCGCGAGTTTCGACCACATGCCCACGAGACTCGCGAGCAAAGTCCGCTGTTCCTTCAGGGTGCGGTACAGCGGCGGCGGTTCCTCGGGAGCGATCTCGCCCGTGACCGGGTTCTTTCGCCGGTCGGTCGACCGTTTGGCCTGGCGGGACTGCCGTTGCCGGAGCAGCTCAGAAACCTGTTCCGGTTCGAGGAGTCCGGGGATGCCGATGAAGTCGAATTCCTCGTCCGTTCCCGGTTCGGCGAGTTGGCCGAACTCGTCGCCGTCGAACATGACCATGTCGAAGGTCGCCTGGGAGTCGATGGCCTGCCAGGTGAACTCGTCCTCGCCGAGACCGTCAGACCCCTTCTCGTCCCGGTTCGCCGCGGCGACCATCGCATCTTCGGGGTTGTACATCCCGTCGTCACCGTCGTCCCTGTTGCTCCGGTCGAGCGCATGGTCGCGTTCGAGTTCGAGGGCGTTGGCGAGGCTCAGCAGGCTCGGCACGTTGGGCAGGAAGATCGAAGCCGTCTCGCCGCGCCGCCTGGCGCGCACGAAGCGGCCGATGGCCTGCGCGAAGAACAGGGGTGTCGATGCGCTCGTCGCGTAGACGCCGACGGCGAGCCGGGGGACGTCGACGCCCTCTGACACCATCCGGACGGCGACCATCCACCGCCGGGTGTTCTTCGAGAACTCGTCGATCCGGTCGCTCGACTCCTTCTCGTCCGAGAGCACGACGGTCACCGGTTCCCCGGAGATCTCCTCGAGGATGGTGGCATACGCGCGGGCGGCTGACTGGTCCGTCGCGATGACGAGGCCGCCGGCGTCCGAGATGCCGTGTCGCACCTGGGTGAGGCGCGAGTCAGCGGCACGCAGCACGGCGGGGATCCACTGCCCGGTCGGCTCGAGCGCCGTACGCCAGGCCTGGCTCGTGATGTCCTTGGTGTTGCCCTCGCCGAGTTTGGCTTCCATCTCGTCGCCGGCACGCGTGCGCCACTTCATGTGCCCGGCGTAAACCATGAACATGACCGGTCGCACGACGCCGTCGGCAAGGGCGCGGCCGTAGCCGTAGTTGTAGTCACTCTGCGAGAGACGGATGCCGTGCTCGTCCGGCAGGTAGCTGACGAAGGGGATGGGCGAGGTGTCCGACCGGAACGGGGTCCCGGTCAGGGAGAGTCGGCGGGTCGCCGGTTCGAAGGCCTCCCGGATCGCATCGCCCCAGCTGAGGGCGTCGCCCCCGTGGTGCACCTCGTCGAGGATGACGAGGGTGCGGCTGGACTGGGTGAGCTCGCGGTGCAGGGCGGCCCGGCTGGCGACCTGAGCGTACGTGACGGCGACCCCGTGGAAGTGGTTGCCGTAACGCCCGTCCGCGTTCTTGAACGAGGGGTCGAGGCGGATGCCCGCGCGCGCGGCGGCATCCGCCCACTGGCGCTTGAGGTGTTCAGTCGGGGCGACGACGGTGATCCGGTCGATCAGGTGCCGCGCACGAAGCTCGGCGGCGAGCCGGAGTGCGAAGGTTGTCTTGCCTGCTCCCGGTGTCGCAGCGGTGAGGAAGTCCCTGGGCTGGTGCACGAAGTAGGCGGCGAGGGCCTCTTCCTGCCAGGCGCGCAACTTGGTCGCGGTACCCCAGGCGGCCCGGCCGGGGAACGACGGGGACAGGTGTTCGGCTGCACTCGTTCCCTGGTTCGGTTCGAACGCTGCAGAGGTAGTCACTTCAATAGAACCTAGCAAGGTGTGCAGACAGTTTCGTGCACACGAGGAGAATGGACTGATGACAACGCCATTGCATCCCTGGTCGCGGTACGTCGCCGTCGGCGATTCCTTCACGGAGGGTGTCGGGGATCCCGAGCCGGCGTGCCCCGGCGGGTTCCGCGGCTGGTCAGACCGGGTCGCCGAGGTACTCAGCCAGGGCTCGACGGACCTCGCGTACGCGAATCTCGCCGTGCGCGGCAAACTGATCCGGCAGGTGATGGACGAGCAGCTGGAGCCGGCCCTCGAACTGCACCCCGACCTGATCACGTTCTCCGCGGGTGGCAATGATGTGATCCGGCCGGGGTCAGACCCCGACGAGATCGCCGCCCGGTGTGATGAGGCCGTGCGCCTGCTCAGCCGCGACGGAGCCACGATCGTGCTCTTCACGGGCGCCGACGTCGGGTTCGCCCCGGTCTTCCGCGGGATTCGCGGCAAGATCGCGATCTACAACGAGAACATCCGTGCCGTCGCTGCACGCTACGACTGCGTCGTCGCCGACCTGTGGGCGCTCACCGAGATCCAGGACGCACGGATGTGGGCGCCCGACCGGCTGCACCTGAACGCCCTCGGACATCACACCGTCGCCCGGATGGTGCTTGACGTACTCAACGTGCCCAACAGCCTCGAACCCTCCGAGCCCGAGCCGTTGCCCGCGCAGACCTGGCGCCAGGCGCGCAGCGAAGACATGGTCTGGGCGCGGGAGTATCTCGTGCCGTGGGTGCTGCGCCGCATCCGGCACCAGTCGTCCGGGGACCACGTGCTGCCCAAACGCCCGGAGGCCGGGCCGTTCCGCCAGGCCGTCACGTAGCGCCAGGTCGTCACGGAGCGCAGGGACCCGGACGGCGTCAGCGGGACGCGAGCAGTTCGCCAGGGTGCGTGAAGCGCCAGCCTGGTCCGGGATCGCTGAGTGTGCCGTCCAGCACCAGGGGCACACTGATCTTCTGGGTGCCGACCACGAAGTCGAGAGACCCGACGGCGTCTCCGTCCGAGCCGACCCCGACCGAACGGGCCGTTGCGACGCCCGTGACCGCCGTGTCAGACCAGACGAGGGCGGATGCCTTCTTAGCGGCCACGACCGAACCGTTCTGTCCCCAGACGCTCGCGTACGCCCCGTAGGACGCGCCGGCCTCGGTCAGGGTGACCTCACGGAAGCCCGGTTTGACGCTTTCGATGAGCCGCCCGATGTCGGCGTCGAGGGTGTCGTGGGTGGTCCCGCCGAGCAGGACCCCGACGAGGGTCACGGTCGTGTCGCCGACGGTGAAGTCCGCGGAGAAGAGCAGGCACGCGCCGGCTTCGTCCGTCGTCCCGGTCTTGATGCCGTCGACACCGTGCTCGCCGAGCATCTCGTTGGTGTTGGTCACCGTTCCGATCGTCGGCAGCGTGGCCGTCTTCTCCGAGACGATCGAGGCGAGCGCCGGGTTCTTCAGCACGAGCCTGCCGATCTCGACGAGGTCGGCCGGCGTGCTGGCGCTCAGCGGCGAGAGCCCGCTGGTGTCCGCGATCGTGGTCCCGGTCAGGCCTCGGGCGCTGAGCCATGCCCTGGCGACCTTCAGATAGGCGTCGACAGAACCGAACGCCCAGTTCGCAAGGGTGATGCTGTAGTTGTTCGCGGAGGGCAGCAGCATGCCCTCGAGGGCCTGGCGTTGGCTCAGCACCATCCCGGACACGACGGGGGCGACCGAGCCGTCCTGGGCGAGCACGTCGTAGTAGATCTGCACGTCGGCGTCGGTGAACTTCACGTCGGGGCCGGCCTCGGTGGCCGCGAGCGGCTTCGCGTCGAGCAGCACGAGGGAGGTGATCATCTTGGTGATGCTCGCGATCGGCACGGCGGCCTGGCTGCCGTTGGAGCCGAGCACCCCGTCGTAGCCCACGGCGCCGATCGCGCCCTCCCCGATTCCCGGCCATGCCATCGCCGTCGCCGGCTGGGTGAGCGCGGCAGGCTGGGTGAGCGTCGCCGCCGACGCGGGGAGCGCTGCGGCACTCGTTGTCGCGAAGTAGCCCCCGAGGAGGATCACGACGAGCAGGCCACCGAGGACCGCGAATCGGCGACGAAGGATGGTGGAACGACGCGCAGAAGGCATCCGCTCACTTTACCGATCCACGGATAAGGAAACGCCGGGCACCGCGGCGCGGCGCAGTGTCGGTCAGCGCAGCGCGTACAGTGCGACTGCGCTCGCGGACGCGACGTTGAGCGAGTCGACGCCGTGCAGCATCGGGATCGTGACGACCGTGTCTGCGACAGAGAGCGCCTGCCTGCTGAGCCCGTCACCCTCGGCGCCGAGCACGATCGCGAGCCGCTCCGGCGGGTCGATCGCGAAGTCGTCGAGGCTCACCGCGTTGTCCGCGAGGGCGAGTGCTGCGAGGTGGAAGCCGGCCTCGTGCAGCAGAGGAACGGCTTCGTCCCACTCCGGCAGCCGGGTCCACGGCACCTGCAGCACCGTGCCCATACTCACGCGCACGCTGCGCCGGTACAGCGGATCGGCGCAGCGCGGGGTGATCAGCACGGCGTCGGCGCCGAGGCCGGCGACCGAGCGGAAGATGGCGCCGACGTTGGTGTGGTCGACGATGTTCTCGAGGATCACGATCCGGCGGGCGCCCCGGATCAGGTCGGACACCGGCGCGAGCACCGGCCGGTGCATCGCGGCGAGTGCCCCCCTGTGCAGGTTGTACCCGGTCAGTTCTTCGAGCACGGATGCCGCGCCGACGTAGAGCGGCACGTCAGGCCAGTCGGCGAGCAGTTCGAGGGCGTCGGGCAGCCACTGCTCCTGCAGGAGCACCGATCGGGGGCGATGTCCGGCATCGAGGGCGCGCGCGATGACCTTGGTCGACTCGGCGATGTACAGGCCGCCCGCCGGTTCGGACTTCCGCCGGAGTGCTACATCCGTGAGCTGGGAGTAGTCGGCAAGACCGGGAAGGTCGAGGGAGTCGATGTGGATGATCTGCACGGGGATTTGCCTTTCGAAGGAGAACAGGTCCAGCCTGCCAGTTATCTCACCCTGTCCTGTAACCCGTGTCCTGTAACCCGTGTTCTGTAACCCGTGTTCTGTAACAAGGACGAAAACTGGCCAGCTTAGACTCGGAGTGGACAGGACGGAGCGTTATGACCACCGAGACGATTCCCGTCGCGGGCGAGGTTTCGGCCGACACCCTTGACACGGTCGCCGAACTCCTGCGCGGAAAGCGTGCTGCGGTGCTGACCGGCGCCGGGCTCAGCACGGATTCGGGCATCCCCGACTATCGGGGGAAGGGCGCACCGGTCCGCACCCCGATGAACTATCAGACCTTCATCGACGACCCCAGGGCGCGGGTCAGGTACTGGGCGGGCAGCCACCTCGGCTGGCGTCGGTTCCGCGCCGCTGAGCCGAACCTCGGGCACCGCTCCCTCGTCGCCCTCGAGGCCGGCGGCGTCATCTCCGGCGTGATCACCCAGAACGTCGACGGGCTGCACACCAGGGCGGGCTCCCGTCACGTCGTCGACCTGCATGGCTCGATGGATCTCGTCGTCTGCCTCGGCTGCGGCCAGGCCTTCGACAGGGAGAGCATCGCGGCGCGCCTCGAAGCCGACAACCCGTCCCTCCGGCGGCCGGACTCCGCCCGTCTCGCACCGGACGGTGACGCCGACGTCTCCGACCTCACGGGCTTCGTCATCCCCGCGTGCACGGTCTGCGGCGGGATGCTCAAGCCCAACGTGGTCTTCTTCGGCGAGCTCGTGCCGACGGTCAAGTTTGTCGAGGCCACCGCCCTCGTCGCCGGGGCCCAGGCGCTCATCGTCGCCGGGTCTTCTCTTGCGGTGAATTCGGGCATCCGACTGCTCGAACAGGCCCGCCGCCGCAAACTGCCGATTATCGTCATCAATCGGGGCGTGACCAAGGGAGACGCGCGCGCACTGGTTAAGCTGGAAGCCGGCACCTCCGAGGTGCTGGCCGGGCTCGCCGAACGCCTCACGGGGTAGCGGGGGCCGGGCCGCCAGACGGGACAGCGCAGACAGGACAGCGCCATACAGGACAGCGCAGACAGGAGCCACGCGAGACCATGCACCGGTTGCAGACCAGGCTGTCGATCGTCCGCCACGGCCAGACCGACTGGAACCTCGCCACCCGAATCCAGGGCCGCACCGACATCCCACTGAACTCGACGGGACGTGCCCAGGCCGCCGAGACAGGCCTGCGGCTCCTGAAGCGCAGCCGCGCGGGATTGGCGCCCAGCCTCGACGGCGGCCTGACCGAGAGCTCCGCCGCCTGGGAGAAGATCGTCTCGAGCCCGCTCGATCGGGCCGCGGAAACCGCCCGCATCATCGCGGGGGAACTCGGCCTGCCGCGGCCGGAGATCATCGACGACCTCACCGAGCGTCACCACGGGGACATCGAGGGACTCACGTTCGCCGAACGGCAGCGCCAGTTCCCGAACGGGATGCCGGTGCCCGGCCTCGAGTCGCGCCAGCAGGTCCTCGACAGGGTGCTTCCGGCCCTCGGCCGCGTGGCCGAGGAGTTTCCGGGCGATGCGGTGCTCGTGGTCTGCCACGGCGGCGTGATCGGAACCCTGATCCGCTACCTGACCGCCGGCGTGCGCCCTCACCCCGACGAGATCATCGCCAACGGATCCGTCCACGACTTCCTCTGGACCGACGGCCGTCTCGAGCTCGAGCACTTCGACGCGACGATCCGCGGTTTCGCGGAGAACACGCACTACTCGGGCTGAGCGGTCTCCCGGATCGCGCGGAGCAGGATCTGGGCGGAGTCCGCCCAGTTGTACCGGGCGGCCTGGTCGATGGCGAGCCCTGAGCGCTTCGCCCACTCCCCCGGTTCGTCGAGCTGATGCACGGCAGCGGCGAGCCCCCCGGCGTCGCGCGGCTCGAAGTAGAGTGCGGCCTCCCCGCCGATCTCGCGGAAGATCGGAATGTCGCTCACGACGACCGGGATCCCGAGGCTCATTGCTTCGACGAGGGGGATCCCGAAGCCCTCGTCGAGGGACGCGGTCACCAGGGCCGTCGCCGAATCAAGCAGGGACACGTACTCCGCGTCGGAGACGCCGTCGTGGAAAACGATCCGCGCGCCGGGGACGAGCCCCTGCAGGCGGGCCTTCTCCGTGTCGCCGATTCGGCTGAGCAGGTGCAGGTCATGGCCGGGGAGGTCAGCGAGGGCGCGCACGAGCGTGTCGACGTTCTTGTAGGGCATGAACGAGCCCATGTAGACGAGGCTGCCCGTGGCCGGCCCGGTGCGACGCACGCTCGTCCCGGCGCCTGCCGCCTCGCCGAGGGCACCGGCGGCGTTGGGAACGACCGTGATGGGCTTGCGGGTGAGGCGGTGCTTCAGCATGAGTGCCCGTGTCGTCTCGGAGACCGTGACGACGCCGTCAGCGCGGTTCAGCAGCATCCGCTGGGGCCACCAGGACAGGTGGTAGAACCGCCACAGCAGCCGGATGAAGGCGGGCAGGTCGCGCGGGGGTGTGCGGTTGCGATAGTAGATCAGGTCGTGGACAGTGAGCAGCAGTCTGTAGTTGCGGCCCCACGAACCCATGGTCTGCATCGGGCTGAAGACGACGTCGGGGTGCAGCCGGTTGACTCGGAGGGCGACGAGGGGCTCGCGGATGCTCGTGGGCGCGTTCACGAGCTGCCACGGGAGCGCGGGGAGCATCGCGAGTTGCCTGTGGTCGCTGATGAGCATCGTCACGGCGTGCAGCCGGCTCAGCTCGGTGACGAGTTCGGAGGTGTAACGGCTGATGCCGTCGTGCCGGTCGAACCGGGTGTAACGGCAGTCGAACACGATCCTCATGCTGTCAGGTCGATCATGCTGGGGCCGATCATGCCGGGGCCGCCTCGTCGAGGAAGCGGCGCAGCTGTTCTGCCGCTTCGGCGGGGACTTCGTAGTGGATGAGGTGACCGACGTTGGGGATGACATAGAGACGGGCGTCCGGGAACAGCGCGCGCAGCCGGTACTGGGCCTCGACGGGGGTGATGTCGTCCTTGTCCGCCGCGATCAGCAGGGTGCGTTGCGGAATGCGCGCGGCGAATTCGCTCACGTCGCTTCCGACGGAGGCGCGGAAGGCTTCGAGCACGACCCGGCGATCGGAGAAGGCGGAGAAATACCGGTCGTGCTGGTTGTGGATCCAGCGGCGCAGGGCGGGGTCACGGGTCTTGGCCATCGCGATGCTCATCACCCGCACGATGACGCGGTTGCGGAGCAGGGCGAAGCCGAGCCGCTCGGGCAGGGCGGCCGCTGACCAGTAGTAGAACACCGCGAAGCGGGTGAGGATGCCGCGGGGACCGGACAGGGCCGGCGCGGCGATCGGGTTGACGAGCACGACGACATCCGCGGGCAGTCCGCCCACGACGGCGGCGGCCACGATGATCGAGCCGAACGAGTGCCCGAGGATCACGGTACGTCCGGTCGGGGCGACCGCTGAGACGAAGCTCCTGAGCCACTCCGAGTAGCCGGGCACATCGTGTCCGAGGGTCGTGAGCGCCGCCGATTCACCGAAGCCGGGCAGGTCGGGCGAGAGGATACGATACCCCGCGAGCTGGGCGACGACGGGCTCGAGGCCGTGGTGGTCGCCGCGGAAGCCGTGCACCATCACGATCGTCGTCGTCGCGGCCGGATCCCCGTACTCCCAGTAGCGGGTGTCGGTCCCGAGCACAGGGACGGTGTGGACGCTCACCGGGATCCGGGCGAGCTGGGCGTCGTATGGCGAAGGAACAATCATCCCCTCCAGTTTACGCAGGACGCGCGCGACGGGGCGGCGTCGACGCCCGGGGATGTCGGCGGTCGGCCCTAGGCTGGCCCCATGAGCAACTGGAGTGACACCCTCGCCGTCTTCGACCTAGAAACGACCGGAATCGACGTGGAGACGAGTCGCATCGTCTCGGCGACGGTGGCCGTGATCGATGTCTCAGGGGCCGTCGTCGAGCGCATCGACTGGCTACTCGACCCCGGCATCGAGATCCCCGAGCAGGCGACCAACGTGCACGGCATCACGACGGCACAGGCCGTTGCGAACGGGCGCGTCGCCGGAGAAGGTGTCACCGAGATCGTCGCGACCATCCGGGAACTGCTCGGCAGGGGCCTTCCGATCGTGGCATACAACGCGCCGTACGACCTTTCCCTGCTCAACCGGGAGGCCATCCGCTACGGGGTCGCACCGCTCGTGTCGCCCTCCCCCGTCGTCGACCCGCTGGTCATCGACAAGCAGGTGGACCGCTACCGCAAGGGCAAGCGCACACTCGAGGTCACGAGCGCCTATTACGGGGTGTCCCTCAACGACGCCCATGACGCCGGTGCGGACGCGATCGCCGCGGGCAGGGTCGCCCAGGCCATCGCCAGGTCCCACGTCGCCGTGCTGCCGGGCACCGTCGCCGAGCTGCACGAGCTGCAGGTGCAGTGGTCCATGCAGCAGGCCGAGCGCTTCCAGGACTACATGCGCCGCGAACGCGACCCGAAGTTCGTCGCGAGCGGTGCGTGGCCCGAGCGGTAAGGCGCGCAGCACCGCAGGCATCCACGCAGGGTACAGAACGCGGGGTACAGAACGCGGGGTACAGAACGCGGGGTACAGAAAAGGCGAGCAGCCGTGGCTGCTCGCCTTTCGTGTATCGCGCTTGAGTGCGTCGGGCTTATTTGCCGAAGCCCTTGTAACGGGAGTTGAACTTCTCCACGCGTCCGGCGGAGTCCATGATGCGCTGCTTGCCCGTGTAGAACGGGTGCGACTCAGAGGAGATTTCCACGTCGATGACGGGGTAGGTGGCTCCGTCTTCCCACTCGATCGTCTTGGCGCTCGAGACCGTCGAACGGGTCAGGAAGGTCGCACCCGACGCGAGGTCGCGGAAGACCACGGGGGCATATGTGGGGTGGATGTCAGACTTCATGAAAACTTCCTTATATGAGTTGCGCCGGTCCGGACCGGATGGCCCGGGGAACGGCGGCAGGAAAAAGTTACACGGCCCGAGGACCGACTGTCGAGTCTAGCAGAAGCGATCGTCAGGCCGCACGGGCGGTGAATCGACCGGCGTCCTCGCTCAGGCCGATCGGCAGCCCGAACGTTTCGGTGAGAGTGTCCGCCGTCAGCGACTCCGCGAAGGGGCCGGCCGAGACGACGCGTCCGCCAGAGAGAAGCAGGGCGTGTGTGAAGCCCAGGGGGATCTCTTCGACGTGATGGGTGACCATGATGATGGCCGGTGAACTCGGCTCGAGGGCATAACCGCCGAGCAGGCGCAGGAGTTCTTCGCGGGCGCCGAGGTCGAGGCTCGCCGCCGGTTCGTCGAGCAGGAGCAGTTCGGGGTCGGTCATGATCGATCTGGCGATCTGCACCCGCTTCTGTTCACCGTCGCTCAGGGTTCCGAAGGTGCGATCGGCGAGGTGGTCGAGCCGCCATTCCTGGAGAACTCGCTGGGCGCGGCGCTCGTCGATGGCCTCGTATTCCTCGGTCCAGCGACCGGTCACCGAATACGCGGCGGTCATGACGACGTCGATCACCTTTTCACCCGCCGGAACCTTCCGGGCGAGCGCGGTCGACGCGAAGCCGATGCGCGGACGCAACTCGAATAGGTCGGTGCCGCCGATCGGCTCCTCGAGCACCTCGGCTGTGCCCCTGGTGGGGTGCAGCATCGCGGCGGCGATCTGGAGGAGCGTGGTCTTTCCGGCGCCGTTCGGGCCGAGGATCACCCAGCGCTGATCGTCATCAACACTCCAGTTCACTGAGTCGAGGATGGTTGTGCCAGCCCGGACGACGGAGACGTCGGTGAATTGAAGAACGTTGACCATGCATCCATGTTATCTGCCGTCGCCGAGGCGTCGGCACGCCGGGCGGGGCTCAGAGCAACCCGGCGTAGATCTCCCGGGTGCTCGTGGCGATCTGGCTCCAGCTGAACTTTTCCTCTGCCCTGATCCGGCCGGCCCTGCCCATTTCCGCGGCACGATCGGGGTCTGCGACGACCTCCAGCAGGGTGCGGGCGAGGTCCGCGACGAAACGGTCGGGGTCGATCGGCGTGCCGGTGCCGTCACTGACCTGGTCGAGGGGAACGAGGCGTCCGGTGACCCCGTCGTCGACGACCTCGGGGATGCCGCCGGTCGCCGACCCGACAACGGGGAGGCCGCAGGCCATCGCCTCGAGGTTCACGATGCCCAGCGGCTCGTACACCGAGGGACAGACGAAGACGGTGCCGGCGGTCAGGACGGCGGAGAGGTCGTGCTGGGACAGGTGTTCCGGAATCCACACGACCCCGGTTCGCTCGGCCTGAAGCGCCCTGACTCCAGCGGTCACCTCGGCCATGATTTCTGCGGTGTCCGGTGCCCCGGCGCAGAGCACGAGCTGGACCTCCGGCGGCAGGGACGCTGCGGCACGGAGAAGGTACGGCAGTCCCTTCTGCCGGGTGATCCGGCCGACGAACACGACGGAGGGTCGGGTCGGGTCGATGCCGAGCGAACGAACGATGTCCTCGTCCACAGTCGGCTTCCAGGCCTCGAGGTCGATGCCGTTGTAGACGACGTGCACGCGGGACTCGTCGAGTGCCGGATAACTGCGGAGGATATCCGCCCGCATTCCCCCGCTCACGGCGATGACGGCATCCGCTGCCTCGAAGGCGGTGCGTTCGATCCAGCTCGAGACCCGGTAACCTCCCCCGAGTTGTTCGGCTTTCCACGGTCGGAGCGGCTCCAGGCTGTGTGCTGTGACGACGTGCGGGACGCCGTGCAGGAGCTTGGCGAGGTGCCCGGCGCCGTTGGCGTACCAGGTGTGCGAGTGCACGATGTCGGTGCCCGCGGCGTCCTGGGCCATCAGCAGGTCGACGCCGAGTGTCGACAGTGCGCCGTTCGCCGTCGCAAGCTCGGCGGGAACGCCGTAGGCGAAGGTATTCGGTTCGTCGCGCGGCGAACCGAAGCACCGCACCACGACGTCAATGTCGGTACGGAGGGCCTTGACGAGTTCTGCGACGTGCACGCCGGCCCCGCCGTAAACCTCTGGTGGATATTCCTTGGTCAACAGATCGACTCGCATGAAAGTAAAACTAGCGCAGCATCGCATCCGACACACCGTTTTCGGGTGGCCACGGGCCCCGGATGCCCTTACTGTAAAGACATGGCATCGAAGAAGATCTTTGGAATCGTACTCGCTGGTGGCGAGGGCAAACGACTGATGCCGTTGACGGAGGACCGCGCAAAGCCGGCCGTGCCGTTCGGCGGCAACTACCGGCTCATCGACTTCGCACTGTCCAACCTGATCAATTCCGGGTTGACCCAGATCGTCGTCCTGACGCAGTATAAGTCGCACAGCCTCGACCGTCACGTCTCCCAGACCTGGCACGTCTCCGGCGGCTTGTTCAACTCCTACATCGCGTCCGTGCCCGCGCAGCAGCGCCTCGGCAAGCGCTGGTTCTCTGGCTCCGCGGACGCGATCCTCCAGAGCCTCAACCTGATCCACGACGAGAAGCCCGATATCGTCGTCGTGGTCGGCGCCGACCACGTCTACCGCATGGACTTCAGCCAGATGATCGCCGCCCACATCGCTTCAGGCGCAGAGGCCACGGTTGCTGCGATCCGCCAGCCGATCGGCCTCGCCGACCAGTTCGGCGTCATCGAGGTCGACGGGGCGACTCCGGACCACATCCGGGAGTTCCGCGAGAAGCCGAAGGACGCGATCGGCCTCGCCGACGCGCCGCACGAGGTGTTCGCTTCGATGGGCAACTACGTCTTCAACGCCGACGCCCTGATCGAGGCCGTGCTGCGGGACGGAGAACGCACCGACTCGAGCCACGACATGGGCGGGGACATCATTCCCGACTTCGTGTCCCGCGGCGAAGCCGGTGTCTACGACCTCCAGCGCAACGAGGTACCGGGCTCCACCGATCGCGACCGGTACTACTGGCGCGACGTGGGAACCATCGATTCCTTCTTCGAGGCACACCAGGACCTGATCAGCGCGCTCCCGGTCTTCAACCTCTACAACCAGAAGTGGCCGATCTTCAGCCAGCAGCTCAACTCGCCGCCGGCCAAGTTCGTCCGTGACGGGCGTGGCTCGCTCGGCACGATGATCGACTCGATCGTGTCCCTCGGCTGCGTCATCTCCGGCGCCCACATCGAGCGCAGTGTGCTCGGGCCGTGGGTGGCCATCGATTCCGGCGCCCACATCGCGGACTCGATCCTCTTCGACCGGGTGCAGATCCTGCCCGGCGCGACCGTGCGTCGGGCCATCCTCGACAAGAACGTCGTCGTCGCCGCCGGAGCCTCCGTCGGCGTCGACAGGGACCGCGACCTCGCGCGCGGCTTCAGCGTCACCGAGTCCGGCATCACCGTGGTCGGCAAGGGCGTGCACGTACACCCGTGACCCGTCCCACTCGTTTCCTTGTCGTCCTCGATTCCGATTCCACCCTGATTGAAAACGAAGTCATCGAACTCCTGGCGGATGCCGCTGGTTCGCTCGAACTCGTCGCTGCGGTGACCGAGCAGGCCATGCGCGGTGAGATCGACTTCGCCCAGAGCCTCCGTGCCCGGGTGAAGACGCTCGCCGGCCTGCCGGAGAGCGTCTTCACCGGCGTCGGACTCCTGGTGCGCCCGACTCCGGGTATCCATGAGCTCATCGCCGGGCTGCATGCCCACGGCAGCAGGATCGGGGTCGTCTCCGGCGGGTTCCACGAAGTGCTCGATCCGCTCGCGGAGAGCCTCGGCATCGACCACTGGCGAGCCAACCGGCTCGAAGTCATCGACGGCCACCTCACCGGCAACCTCGTCGGGCCGATCATCGACGCAACCGCGAAGGCGGACACCCTCCAGGAGTGGGCGGCGGAACTCGGCGTCGCGCTCCCCCAGACCGTCGCCGTCGGCGACGGAGCGAACGACCTGAAGATGATGCACGTCGCGGGTCTCGGCATCGCGTTCAACGCGAAGCCTCTCGTGCGGGCACAGGCGGATGTCGCGATCGACATCTGCGACCTCAGCCAGGTCCTGCCCATCCTCGGCCTCCGCGGCTAGCGCTTCCGCTACAGGCGCCGCCGTGTGCGGTGGACTCTAGTCGCGTCTGGGTGGTCCGGTGAGGACCTGGTGGGCGCGGTGCCTGTTCGGTGGGCGCCAGAGCCGTTGCGGGTCGATCAACCCGGGAGCCCGGACCTGGGGTGACCCTTTCACCATCCGGATCTCCCACCCCGAGGTATCGATGGTGTGGTGATGGAACCAGCAGAGTGGTACCCCGTTGTCGACGTTGGTCGGCCCGTCTTTCGCCCAGGGCTTCACGTGGTGCACTTCGGCCCAGTGCGCCGGGGCTTTGCAGCCGGGGATGATGCAGCCGCCGTCCCGGGCGGTAATCGCCCGGCGTTGCGCCCGGTTGAAATACCGCCGCTCCGGACCAAGCTTGAGCACCTCGTTGTTCGCCCCGAACAGGACCCCTTGGAAGCCGCCGTCACAGATCCGCTGATGCACCGTCTTGAGCGACACGGGGGCCTCGACCCCGTCGATCCACCCCACCCCGACCCCCGAGGCGAGGTCGGCCGCGTTCACGTGCACCATCACCGTCGGCG
The DNA here is from genome assembly GCF_035984545.1 of Cryobacterium sp. GrIS_2_6. NCBI lineage: Bacteria > Bacillati > Actinomycetota > Actinomycetes > Micrococcales > Microbacteriaceae > Cryobacterium > Cryobacterium sp. GrIS_2_6. The sequence continues at coordinate 1,253,502 of NZ_JAXCHP010000001.1, read as the reverse complement.
CCGACCCACCCATCGACGGGGTGCCCTCGTCCCGGGCAGCGTGCTCTAACAGCGCCCGGAGAATGTCCGCGCGCTTCTCCCCACCGCTGCGGGTGTCCGCGCGGCGCTCCCGGAGCTCCGCCTCGATCACGTCCAGCTCCGGTCCCGTGTCGGTCTCGGTGCCCGCGCCGGTACCGGCGGATTCGGCGCCGGGGATCATCTGCCCCGAGTCCATCAGGGCTTGTTCTTCGGCCGTCGGGAACGCGGGTCGGGAATGGAAGCTCAGGAAGGCGTCGAAGAGGGTGTTCATCATCCCGTAGAGTTCCGGCGTGACTCCGCCCTTGACCGGGTACAAGCCGTTCTTGAGTTGGCCGAAGCCGATGTTGGACTTCGCCTCGAACACATCCTCGGTCGGGAGCATCCCGTCGGGGTCGAGGATGGCCTGCCACTGCAACACCATGCCGCGGATCAGGTCCGCGGCCGCCGGGACTCCGGCGCCGGCGAGGATCTCGGTCTCCGGGGTGATCCACCCCGCCGCCGTGGCGACCAGGGCCCGTTCGGCGACCTCGACCTCCGCCGGGACCGCCCGGTGACTGACCGCCCCGAGTCCCGTCGTGATCAGCTCCGCCGCTTCGACCCCGATGTCCCCCGCGGTCAGCGCGGCCCCGACGACCGGGAACAGCGGCGGCAACACCGCCAGGCCTGCCCGGCGGGGCAACACCGCGTCGCCGAGCTTGATGCGGCGCTTCACTTCCCGGGCCGATACGCGTGTCACCCGGGTGAGTACATCCCAGGGGCCCCGGCACCCCATCTTCCAGGCCAGGCCTTCCCGACCGAGCACCCGGGCCCGCCGGTCCACATCCGTCGCGGTATTCACCCGGGCGGCGTCGACGGTCCGGCCGATGGCCTCCACTTCCTTGAGCGCCGTGACCGCTTCCGCATCGCTGAGCAACCCGACCGGGATCGCCGCCAGTGCGTCCGCGAAAGCCGAACGCGCTTCGGCGAGCCGGGCGACAGCATCCGCATGCACCGACGGCACCGACGGCACCGACCCGGCCAGCCCCTCCGCGCCCTCAAAGCCCTCGGCAACCACAACCGGATGAGCCGACTCTACAACCGTGGTGGGCTGATCACCCGCGGCCAGATTCTCTGCCTGCGGGGTGTGTGACTGGGGATCCGAAGCTCCTGCCATACCCCGATTCTACCCCGAATCGAACATGAATGCGAGACTTGCTCACATCATTTCAGGCTTCTCATCTCGAGTTTCACATCTGGAACGGCCTTACGATTCCAGTGAGATAGGAATCGTTCGATCATGGCCGAACAGCTTGGGTTCAGGGGCAATTCAGATTTGGTCATCTCACTGAAATCGTAAGGCCGATCTGGAAACGAGAGCACCAACCCCTGGCGGACGCTGTGTATGTGACCGGCGCCGTTCGCCAGCGGTGTGACGATCCATCCGACCGCCGTCGGGGAGTTCAGCGCGGAAGGACGACGAGCTTTCCGCCGGCGGTGCCGGCCTCCATGTCCCGGTGGGCCTGCTCGATCTCATCGAGCCTGTTGCCACGGCCGACCGGGACACGCGCGTGACCGGCTGCGACGGCGTCGAGGAAGGCCTGCAACTCGGCCGATGTCAGGTCTGCCGCCTCTCCGGAGTACGCGGTGAGGCACACGCCGTTGGGGAGCCAGTCCATCGGGTAGTATTCGTCGATCGTCCAGGTGTCGGAGAGCATCCCGGTGAAGCAGACGGTGCCTCCGGCTCGCACCGCTCGGAGGGTGTCGCGCAGGACGTTGACGCCGACGAGCTCGACGGCTCCGTCGACACCGCCCGGCACGATCTCCCGCACCCTGCGCGCGACCTCGCCATCGTCGATGATGACGTGGTCGGCGCCTGCAGCCTCGAGCAGGCCGACGCTCGACGGATTCCGCGTGGTCGACAGCACCCGCATCCCGCGCAGCGCGCCGAGGGTGGCCCGTGCGAGGCCGACAGAGGACGTTCCGCCGCGGATGAGCAGGCTCTGGCCGCCGACGGCCTGCAGCCCGACACGCAGCGACCCCGCCGCCGTCTGCAGCATCTCGGACACGGCACCGAGAACGTCCCAGCCGAGTCCGCTGGTGAAGGGCACGACGATCCCGGCCGGCGTCGGCATCGGCACGTCGCGGACACGCAGAACACCGGGATCACCAGGACCGTCGACGACGACCGCCCGCATTGTCGCGGTCAGTGTCGGTCGCATGGCGAAGGTCAGTGACCCATTCCGAGTCCGCCGTCGACCGGGATCACGGCGCCGGAGATGTAACCGGCGTCCTCGCCCGCGAGCCACGTGACGACCCTGGCGACCTCGGCGGGGGAAGCGAAGCGTCCTGCCGGGATGTTCTTCTTGTATTCGGCCTGGACCGCCTCGGAAAGCTCCGCGGTCATCTCGGTCTCGATGAAGCCGGGTGCGACGACGTTCGCGGTGATGCCGCGGGCGCCGAGCTCGCGCGTGACCGAGCGGGCGAGCCCGATGAGCCCGCTCTTGGAGGCGGAGTAGTTGACCTGCCCGGCGGAACCGTAGAGGCCGACCACGCTCGATATGAGCACGATCCGGCCGAACCTGGCCTTGAGCATGCCTTTGGACGCGCGCTTGACGACGCGGAAGGCGCCGCTCAGGTTCGTGTCGATCACGGAGGTGAAGTCGTCTTCCGTCATCCGCATCAGGAGGGTGTCTCTGGTGATGCCGGCGTTGGCCACGACGACTTCGACCGGTCCGAGGGACGCTTCGATCTCGGTGAACGCGGCATCGATCGATGCGGCATCCGTGACGTCGGCGCGCACCGTGAGGCTGCCCTCTGGGCCGGACCCGGAGCGGGCCGTGACCGCGACCCGATGGCCCTGACGCACGAATTCTTCGGCGATGGCAAAGCCGATCCCACGGTTGCCCCCGGTCACGAGAACGGTCCTGACGGAGGGCATACGGTTCCAATCTATTCCCAGCGAACGACCAGCCGTACGCACGTATATTCCAGTTTACGGTGTCATCCCACACACCGGGCGAGACGTAGTCTTGTCAGGCAAAACCTCCACCGGTTGACCGAAGCGATGAGAGTATGAAACAGCAGTCGATCACGTCCCTGCCTCCGTCTCCGGAGGCCGAGCGACGCGCCCGTATGATCAAATACTCGGTCACCATGGGCATCCGGATGGTGTGCATCATCCTGATGCTTTTCGTGCACGGCTGGTGGCTTCTGGTCTGCGCCGCCGGAGCGATCCTGCTTCCCTATTTCGCGGTCATCGTCGCAAACGTCCACGGAAACGGAGCGGGAACCGCTGTCCTCCGCCCGGGAGCCGTTCAGCTCTACCGCGGTCAGTCCTCGACCGGGCCTGAATCCTCGTCGGCCGCCCAGCCGCCACCCGGGCAGGCCTCCGACGGGCCAGCGACCACTCCCGACCCGTCCCGCGACCCCGGTTCGGACGAATGATCGGTTTCGACGATGACCTCGACGTACCGCGTTGTTCGAGGGCCGGCTGCCGGGAGGACGCGCGGTGGCGCATCGACTGGCGCAACCCGCGTATCCATACCGCTGACCGGGTCAAGACCTGGCTCGCCTGCCCGGATCATGTCGCCTATCTGCGTGAATTCCTGGGTGCCAGGGACTTTCCGGTGGTCGTCGTCGCGCTCGAAGCTGCACCGGGCACGACACCGGGCCGCCAGGACGTAGGGACGGACCCGTCGTGACCGGTTGGAAGTTCGCGTTCACCCGCCGGTGGGCCGGATACCTCGTGCTCACCATCATCTTCGGCGCAGCCTGCGCCGGCCTGGGCATGTGGCAGTTCGCCAGGCGCAACGAGGCCCTCGTCGAGATCAACAAGGTCGACGCGAATTACGACCACACCCCGGTGAGCCTGACGGAAGCACTTCCCACTCGCGATTCCTTCAACGAGTCACAGAAGTGGCTGCCGGTGACGATGACGGGAACGTACCTCGTCGCCGATGAGCTGATCGTGCGGAATCGCCCGCTGAACGTGCACCCGGGCTTCGAGGTGCTCACGCCGCTGCTCCTCGCTGACGGCACGGTCTTCGTCGTCGATCGTGGCTGGGTCCCCACCGGCGAGACGGCGGAGGCCCCCGGCCCGGTTCCCGCAGCGCCGGCGGGTGAAGTCACGGTCATCGCCAGGCTCAAGGCCGGAGAACCGACCCTTCCCGGGCGCACGGCGAGTGGGAACCAGATCGCCACGATCCACCTCGCCGACGTCGCCGACCGTGTCGGCGCACCCACATACACCGCGGCATACGGCCTGATGGCCTCCGAGGATCCCGCGCCGGCCACCCGGCCCGCCGGCGTGACCAGGCCGGTCGCGGACGAAGGCTCGCACCTGTCTTACGCGTTCCAGTGGATGCTGTTCGCCCTGCTCGGCTTCACCGGGCTCGGCTGGGCGGTGCGGCAGGAATTCCGCTCTCTCAACGCGGACGACCCCGAAGAGCGCACGCGCGCGGAGGAACGCGCCCGCCGGGCGGCCGCCAAGCCGCGTACGGACGCAGAGGTCGAAGACGACCTCATCGACAGCACGCACTGACAGACGCACCGACCGGCAGTACGCACTGACAGACAGACGCACTGACAGACAGTACGCGCCGACCGATAGTGGCAGCTAGGCGAGCATGATCAGGTCGAGGTAGTCCTTATTCCAGTGGTCCTCTGTGCCCTCTGGCATGATCAGCACGCGTTCCGGGTTGAGCGCCTCGACGGCGCCCTCGTCGTGGCTGACCAGGACGACGGCACCCTCGTAGTGCGCGAGTGCGTCAAGGATCTCGTCGCGGCTCGCGGGGTCGAGGTTGTTCGTCGGTTCGTCGAGGAGCAACACGTTGGCGCCGGAGACCACGATCATCGCGAGGGCGAGCCTGGTCTTCTCTCCACCGGAGAGAACCCCGGCCGGCTTGTCGGAATCGTCACCGGTGAACAGGAACGAGCCGAGGACCCGGCGGGCTTCCATTTCGGTGATGTTCGGCGACGAGGACACCATGTTCTGCAGAACGCTGCGCTTCACGTCGATGGTCTCGTGTTCCTGCGCGTAGTACCCGATGCGGAGACCGTGGCCGGGGACGATCGTGCCGGTGTCCGGCTTGTCGACGCCCGCGAGCATCCGCAGGAGCGTGGTCTTGCCCGCACCGTTGAGGCCCAGGATGACGACCTTGGACCCGCGGTCGATCGCGAGGTCGACAGCTGCGAAGATCTCGAGGGAACCGTAGCTCTTGGACAGGTCGTTCGCCATCAGCGGGGTGCGGCCGCACGGGGCCGGCACGGGGAAGCGCAGCTTGGCCACGCGGTCGACGGCGCGCACGGCGTCGAGTCCGGAGAGCAGCTTCTCTGCCCGGGCGACCATCTGGTGGGCCGCTGCCGCCTTGCTCGCCTTGGCGCCGAACTTGGCGGCCTGCAGCTGCAGGGTGGACGCCTTCTTCTCGGCGTTGGCGCGTTCCTTCTTACGACGGTCGGCGTCTGCGAGGCGCTGGCGCTGGTAGTTCTTCCAGTTCATGTTGTAGATGTCGATGACCATGCGGTTGGCATCGAGATAGAACACCCGGTTGACGGTCTCGCCGACGAGTTCGATGTCGTGGGAGATGATGATGACGCCGCCACGGTAGTTCTTGACGAACTCGCGCAGCCAGACGACGGAATCGGCGTCGAGGTGGTTGGTCGGTTCGTCGAGGATCATCGTCTCCGCGGCGGAGAACAGGATGCGGGCGAGCTCGATGCGGCGGCGCTGGCCGCCGGAGAGGGTCTGCAGCTCCTGGTCGAGGATCCGGTCCGGAAGGTTCAGGTTGCTCGCGATCGAGGCCGCCTCCGCCTCCGCTGCGTAGCCGCCGAGGGCGTTGAACTGGTCGGTCAGGTTGCCGTAGACCTTCATGGCCTTCGCAGCGACCTTGGGGTCATCGCTGCCCATGTCGAGGCCGGCCTGGTAGAGGCCGAGGGAGATCGTGCCGAGGCCGCGGGCGTCGAGGATACGGGTGCGCGCGAGCATGGTCGGTTCACCGGAGCGCGGGTCCTGGGGAAGATAGCCGATCTGGCCGGAGCGGTCGATCTGGCCGTGGGTTGGCATCGTCTCCCCCGCGAGCGTCTTCGTGAGTGTCGTCTTTCCCGCACCGTTGCGGCCGACGAGGCCGATCTTGTCGCCGGCGGAGACGCGGAAACTGACGTCTTCCATGAGCACGCGCGCCCCGACTCTGATTTCGAGGTTTTGCACACTGAGCACAGCAATAGTCCGTTCGGAAGGTTCGTGGGAGGGGTTCGGCCCGACCGGGCCAGCTATCTAGTATATTCTCGCGCGGCGACGGGGAGGGACGCTCAGAAAAGTGTGGCCCGGAGCGTGTTCCCGAGCCACTCCCGGTAGGCCCCGAGAGACCAGTCCAGATCGAGCACGAGGGAGCGGTAGACCTGCGGGTGGGCGAGCGCCCAGATCGCCGCGGCCGCCTCGTGGTCGCTCAGGCCGCCGCGCAACGCATGGCGGTCGCGCAACGCCGTTGCCGTCTCGCTGAAGTTGTGCAGCAACCGCGCGGACTGGCGCAGCTCGAGACGCGCCACGTCGGCATCGACACCCGCGGCCTGCGCAACGACCCTCCGCAGGGCAGCGGTGCGCACGTTCGTCTCGACGCACCACGTGACGAGGAGGCGGATGATGTCGGTCGCCGAGCGCGTTCCGCTCGCCTCCCGGGGTGACGCAACCGGATCCAGGAGCACGGACTCCCCCGTGCCCGACGGCTCCGTGGCACCACGCTCGAGCACCGCCGCGAGGACGTCCGCCTTGAGGCCCACGGAATTGTAGATGGTCTGCACCGCGACACCGGCCTCCGCGGCTATCGCCGCGATGGATGCCGCGATGTACCCGCGCTCGAGCATGAGGCGCTCGGCCGCGTCGAGGATAACCGTCCTGGTCGCCTCGCTTTGCGTCGATCGACGGTTCGGCCTCGTCTTTCCGGGGGAATCCATCTCATTAGCATAGCGTTCCAGTGAGTGGAGGATCATGCTAATTCAGTTGCGGGCGCGGGGACGCCACCGGCCGACGGCATCCGCCGATGAACGCAGTGTCGCCCCGGATCGGAATCCGGGGCGACACTGGGCGGGTGAAACTGGGGCGACGGTCAGATCGCGAAGCCGAGGGCGCGCATCATGTCACGGCCGTCGTCGGTGATCTTCTCAGGGCCCCACGGCGGCATCCACACCCAGTTGATCCGGAACTGGTCGACGACCCCGTCGAGCGCTTCGGCGGTCTGCTCCTCGAGCACGTCGGTCAGCGGGCAGCCTGCCGAGGTCAGGGTCATGTGGATGATCAGGGCGTCGTTCTCATCGTCCCAGCCCAGGTCGTAGATGAGGCCGAGGTCGACGACGTTGATGCCGAGCTCGGGGTCCATTACGTCTTTGAGCGCCTCTTCGATCTCATCGAATCGCTCGGGTGACAGCGTTGAAACCATGCGGTCAGCCTACGTTCGAATCGACGAGAAAGCGATCGTAACCTTCGTCCTCGAGCCGGTCGGCAAGCTCGGGTCCGCCCTGCTCCGCGATCCGCCCGTTGACGAACACGTGCACGAAATCAGGCTCGATGTAGCGCAGGATGCGGGTGTAGTGCGTGATCAGGAGGATGCCGAGTCCGGTGTTCGCCTTGGCGCGGTTGACACCCTCCGAGACGATCTTGAGCGCGTCGACGTCGAGGCCGGAGTCGGTTTCGTCGAGGATCGCGAACTTGGGCTTGAGCAGTTCGAGCTGCAGGATCTCGTTGCGCTTCTTCTCGCCACCGGAGAAGCCCTCGTTCACGTTGCGCTCCGCAAAGCTCTTGTCCATGCGCAGGTTCGTCATGGACTGGCGGACGTCCTTGATCCAGGAACGGATCGCGGGCGCTTCGCCGTCGATCGCGGTCTTGGCGGTGCGCAGGAAGTTGGTGACGGTGACTCCGGGGATCTCGACCGGGTACTGCATCGCAAGGAAGAGGCCGGCGCGGGCGCGCTGGTCGACGGTCATGGTGAGGACTTCCTCACCGTCGAGCAGGATCGAGCCGCTGTCGGCGTGGTACTTGGGGTGGCCGGCGATCGTGTACGCGAGGGTCGACTTGCCGGAGCCGTTCGGCCCCATGATGGCGTGGATCTCACCCTCATTGATCGTGAGGTTGACACCCTTCAGGATCTGCTTGGTGCCCTGGTCGGTCTCGACGCTGACGTGCAGGTCCTTGATCTCAAGAACTGACATGGATTCTCTGGTCTCTTTCATTCAACGGCGCGTAGGCGCCGGTACGTGTGGGGGTTACGCGGTGACGTAGTGCGGGGTCGGGTCGATGAAGACGTCGCCGTTGATCAGCTCGACCGTGAACACCGGAACGGGTTCGTAGGCGGGCAGGTTGAGCGGGCGACCGCTCTTCAGGGAGAACTTGGAGCCGTGCGCCCAGCATTCGACCGTGTCGTCTTCGACGAATCCCTCGGAGAGGGAGATGTCACCGTGCGTGCAGGTGTCGCCGATCGCGAAGACGTCGCCGGCGCTGTCCCGCACCACGACGATGGGGACTCCGTCGATCTCGACCTTGACGGCCTGATTCTCTTCGAGTTCGTCGAAGGCGCAGATCTTCGTGGACGCCATGGTCAGTTCTCCTCGGTTGTTGCGGGTGCGCGGACCTCGTCGGTGCTGCGCAGTTCGGCTTCGATGGCCGCCTGGAGGCGGTCTTCGAGCGGTTTGGATCCGATGTGCTGAACGATCTCGCTCAGGAAGCCGCGCACGACGAGTCGCCGGGCCTCGTCTTCCGTGATTCCGCGGGACTGCAGATAGAACAGCTGCTCATCGTCGAAGCGGCCGGTCGCACTCGCGTGCCCGGCGCCCTTGATGTCACCCGTCTCGATCTCGAGGTTCGGGATGGAGTCCGCGCGGGTGCCTTCGGTCAGCACGAGGTTGCGGTTCTGTTCGTAGCTGTCGGTTCCGGGGGCGTTACGCCCGATCAGGACGTCGCCGATCCAGACCGTCCGTGCGCCGGCGCCCTGCAGGGCGCCCTTATAGGTCACCCGGCTGCGGCTGTTCGCGGCGTCGTGGTGCACGTACACCTGCTGTTCGAGGTGCTGGCCGGCATCCGCGAAGTAGAGACCGTAGAGGTCGGTGTCGGACCCGGGACCGGCGAGGCGCACCGACGGGTTGACCCGCACGATGCTGCCGCCGAGGGACACGACGACGTGCTTGAGGTAGGCGTCGCGGCCGACGGATGCGAAGTGGTTGGCCAGCTGAACGGCACCGATGTTCCACTCCTGCAGCGTGACGACCGTGAGGTGCGCGGACTCGCCGACGATGACCTCGAGGTTCTCGGTGAGGCGTACGTCGCCGGTGTTCTCGAGGATGATCGTCGCCCGGCTGAACGGCCTGGCCTCGATGATCGTGTGGGCGCCGCGCGGGCCGGTGCCGAGACGGGCCCGGGTGATCGTGATCTCCTTGTCCTCTTCACCGGTGACGGTGATGGCCAGGGCCTTCTCGAAGCTCGTCCAGGCGTTGGCGGCGGCGCGTTCCTCCGGGGCGCCGACGGAACCGATCCGGGCGTCGTCGCGCCCGACCCAGTCGATCGCGACACCGTCGGTCGGGGTCGAGTCGACGTCATAGGCTGCGCCGTCGAGTTCGCCGGCCGTGAGGTCCGTGAACTTGGCGACCGGTGAGAGCTTCCATACGGCCTCGCGCCCCGTGACGGGGGCGAAGTCGCCGACGTCGACGCTTTTGAAGCGGTCGTTCCTGGTCTGCACGGGGACGAAGCCGAAGCGTCCGTCCGAGTGCGCCTTGATGCCGTGCTGTTCGCTGGTGGGCAGTGCTGCTGTTGTTGAAGTCGGGGCGGCGGACATTTAGCCGACGGATCCTTCCATGCCCATTTCGATGAGCTTGTTGAGTTCGAGGGCGTACTCCATCGGGAGCTCCCGTGCGATCGGTTCGATGAATCCTCTGACGATCATGGCCATAGCCTCGTCCTCGGGCATGCCGCGGCTCATCAGGTAGAACAACTGCTCCTCGCTGACGCGGGAGACGGTGGCCTCATGGCCGAGCTGCACGTCGTCGACGCGGATGTCGATGGACGGGTAGGTGTCGGAGCGGGACTGGGTGTCGACGAGCAGCGCGTCGCAGCGCACGGTGTTCGCGGAGTGGTGCGCACCGGCATCCACCCGCACTTCACCGCGGTACCCCGAGCGGCCGCCGCCGCGGGCGATGGACTTGGACACGATCGAGGACTGCGTGTACGGGGCCATGTGGATCATCTTGGCGCCGGCGTCCTGATGCTGGCCGGGGCCGGCGAAGGCCACGGACAGGGTTTCGCCCTTGGCGTGCTCGCCCATCAGGTAGATCGACGGGTATTTCATGGTGACCTTGGAGCCGATGTTGCCGTCGATCCATTCCATGGTCGCGCCCTCTGCGGCTGTTGCCCGCTTCGTGACGAGGTTGTAGACGTTGTTCGACCAGTTCTGGATCGTCGTGTACCGGACGCGGGCGTTCTTCTTCACGATGATCTCGACGACCGCGGAGTGCAGCGAGTCCGACGAGTAGATCGGGGCGGTGCACCCCTCGATGTAGTGCACGTAGCTGCCCTCGTCGGCGATGATGAGCGTGCGCTCGAACTGGCCCATGTTCTCCGTGTTGATCCGGAAGTAGGCCTGGAGGGGAATCTCGACGTGCACGCCGGGCGGAACGTAGACGAACGAGCCGCCAGACCAGACCGAGGTGTTGAGTGCGGCGAACTTGTTGTCACCGGAGGGGATCACGGTGCCGAAGTACTCCTTGAAGACCTCGGGGTATTCCTTGAGCGCGGTGTCGGTGTCGAGAAAGATGACGCCCTGGGCTTCGAGCTCCTCGTTGATCTGGTGGTAGACGACCTCGGACTCGTACTGGGCAGCGACGCCCGAGACCAGGCGCTGGCGCTCCGCCTCGGGGATGCCGAGCTTCTCGTAAGTCTTCTTGATGTCGTCAGGCAGGTCTTCCCAGGTCTGGGCCTGCTTCTCCGTGGAACGCACGAAGTACTTGATGTTGTCGAAGTCGATTCCGGACAGGTCGGCGCCCCACGTGGGCATCGGCTTGCGCTCGAACAGTTCGAGGGCCTTGAGCCGGCGCTGCAGCATCCAGTCCGGCTCGTTCTTGAGCTTCGAGATGTCGGTCACGACCTCTGGCGAGACGCCACGGCGGGCGGATGCGCCGGCCGCGTCGGAATCGGACCAGCCGAATTCGTAAGTTCCCAGGCCCGCGAGTTCGGGCCGGTCGAGCAGGACGTCAGACATATTTACCTCTTCTCCCATCCACGACAACCCGGATATTAGTCCGGTCATTCCCGCACGGCTCCAGGCGAAGACGTGCGATGAACGGGTTGCGTGGGCGGCTACGTTGCGTACCTAAGATGATTAGAGGCGGCGAGGTGTCGAACCGCGGTTTGTACAACCGCGTGATCACCGCCCAGAAACACCTAATTCTACAGGTTCCCGATGCGTTAAGTGGCCGGACCCGGCGATTTCACATGCACCAGGCCCGAGAGGAAGCAGAACCCGTGAAATGGATTTCGGAATGGCTGCCCACGAGCGTTGACCGAAGGGTCCGCCTGATCGCGTGGGTGTACCTCGCCGCGCAGATCCTCCTCGTCGGCACGGGCGGCCTCGTCCGCCTGACGGGCTCAGGGCTCGGTTGCCCGACCTGGCCGAAATGCACGGACGGTTCGCTCGTCAACACGCCGGAGATGGGCATCCACGGGGTCATCGAGTTCGGCAACCGCCTGCTCGGTGCCGTGCTCGGCCTCGTCGCGGTCCTCGCGTTCCTCGCCGTCGTGCGGCTGCGGCGCGAACGCCCCGACCTGTTCCGCCTCGCCCTGTTCGCCGGGCTCGGCATCCCCGCCCAGGCGGTCATCGGTGGCATCAGCGTGCTCACGCTGCTCGACCCCACCGTCGTCGGACTGCACTTCGTCATCTCCGCAGTGCTCGTGGCGCTCTGCACGGCCTTCGTCTACCGGGTCTACACCGGCAACGGCCGGCGGGCCGCCGTCGTGCCCCGCTGGTACGCGATCCTCACGCATGTGACGAGCGCGGTGGTCGCCATCACGATCGTCGTCGGCATCCTGACGACCGGTTCCGGACCGCACGCCGGTGACGAGAATGCCCCGCGAAACGGGCTCGACTCCGAGTTCCTGCAGCACGTGCACAGCTGGCCCGCCTACCTGACCGTCGCGCTCACCATCGCCCTCGTCATCGGCGCCTGGGGCCTCGGCCGGTCGCTCCGCACCTGGACCCTGGCCCTGCTCGGTGTCGAGGCCGTCCAGGTCGCCGTGGGACTCGTCCAGGCGAACACCGGACTACCGGCCGGCCTCGTCGGAATCCACATGGTCCTCGCCTGCGTACTCGCGGCCGCGATGACCGCCGTCGTGCTGCACCTCAAGGAACCGGTGGCGCTGCCCGTCGACGCCGCTCCCCCGGTTCCGCACCAGGCAGCCGCCCGCTGACCCACCCGGCTTGGCTGGGAAGCCCCCGCGCGAGCTAGAAGGGGAGCAGCGGGTCGACGCCCACGGCGACGAAGAGCAGTGTCAGGTACGTGATCGAACCGTGGAACACCCGCATCGGCGAGACCACCTCGTGACGGATCGCGAGGTTGTACAGGCGGTGGGTCTCGAAGATGAACCAGCCGCCGGTGACAAGCGCGACTCCGGTATAGAGCAGGCCCATCGAAGCGACCGGGATCAGGAGCAGTGAGCACGCGACGGTCGCCCATGCGTACAGGATGACCTGGAGGCCGACCTGGGCGCGTCCGCGCACGACGGCGAGCATCGGGACGCCGGCGGCCTGGTACTCGGCGCGGTATTTCATGGAGAGCGGCCAGTAGTGCGGCGGGGTCCACAGGAAGATGATCGCGAACAGGATCAGCGGCGGCCAGGACAGGTCACCGGTGACGGCAGCCCAGCCGATCAGGACGGGCATGCAGCCGGCGATTCCGCCCCAGACGATGTTCTGGGCGGTGCGGCGCTTGAGGATGATCGTGTAGAAAACGACGTAAAGCAGGATCGCCCCGAGCGAGAGAGCCGCGGCGACCCAGTTCGTGAAGACCAGGAGCCACACGATCGACGCGGCACCGAGCACCCACGCGAAGACCAGGGCCTCCCGGTCGCTGAGCTCGCCGGTGACGAGCGGCCGGTTCATCGTGCGCTTCATCACGCGATCGATGTCGCGGTCGATGTAGCAGTTGAACGCGCCGGCGGATCCTGCGCTGAGCGCCCCGCCGATGAGGGTCGCGAGGACGAGCCACAGGCTCGGAATCCCGCGTTCGGCGAGCAGCATGGTCGGCGCTGTCACAACGAGTAACAGTTCGACGACGCGCGGCTTGGTCAGGGAGAGGTAGGCGAGGAACGTTCGACGGAAGCCTCGCGCTCCCCTGCCGCCGGGCGCCTGCACGCCCGCGGGGGTCGCGTCCTGGGAGATCTGCATAGTGGATTGAGTCTAACCAGTCCCGGCCGGGCGGAAGCCCATTCGAGGATCGTTCAGCTTTACGCTGGTCAACCTCACCCGGCCATGCCGACTGCCTATACTTGGGGGTGCTCGCCAATCATGGCGCGTGTCGGTGCGTCCTGGAAAATGGGCATTCGCCTACCGCGGCGGATGACGTCGATGTCCACGGGCGCGCTCAATCCAACGGGTGCGGGTTCCCAAGGCCTGCCCTAGCTTGACGAAGGGTAACTACGAAGTGGCAGCACTGCAGTGGGATTCGATTGACAACAGGGCGGTCGACACGGCTCGCATTCTCGCGGCGGACGCCGTCGAGAAGGTCGGGAACGGCCACCCGGGCACGGCGATGAGCCTCGCCCCCGTCGCCTATCTTCTCTTCCAGAAGGTCATGCGCCGCGATCCCTCTGACAATGAATGGATCGGCCGCGACCGCTTCATTCTCTCCGTCGGCCACAGCTCCCTGACCCAGTACGTCCAGCTCTACCTGGGCGGTTACGGCCTCGAGCTCGACGACCTCAAGGCGCTCCGCACCTGGGGTTCCAAGACCCCCGGTCACCCCGAATACGGCCACACCGACGGTGTCGAGATCACGACGGGCCCGCTAGGCCAGGGCCTCGCATCCGCCGTCGGCTTCGCATATGCGTCCCGCTTCGAACGCGGACTGTTCGACCCGGAGACCGCGGCGGGCGAGAGCCCCTTCGACCACTTCGTGTATGTCATCGCCGGCGACGGCGATATGCAGGAGGGCATCACGAGCGAGGCATCCTCCCTCGCCGGCCACCAGCAGCTCGGCAACCTGATCGCGATCTACGACTCCAACCAGATCTCGATCGAAGACGACACCAACATCGCCTTCACCGAAGACGTCGCCGCCCGGTACGAGGCCTACCACTGGCACGTGCAGACCGTGGACTGGAAGAAGACCGGCGAATACGTCGAAGACCTCCACGCCCTCAACGACGCGATCGACGCGGCGAAGGCCGTCACGGACAAGCCGTCGCTGATCATCCTCAAGACGATCATCGGCTGGCCGAGCCCGAAGAAGCAGAACACCGGCAAGATCCACGGCTCGGCGCTCGGCGCCGCGGAACTCGCCGCCGTTAAGGAGGTCCTCGGCTTCGACCCCGCCGAGAACTTCTTCGTCGCCCCCGATGTCATCGAGCACACCCGCGAGGCGCTCACCCGCGGCTCCGACGAGCATGCCCGGTGGACGGTGCAGTTCGACGCCTGGGCCGCCGCGAACCCGGACGGCAAGGTCCTCCTCGACCGGATCCTGGCCGGCGACCTGCCCGAGGGCGTGGATGCCGCGTTGCCCGTCTTCGATGCCGGCACCGAGGTCTCCACCCGTGCCGCTTCCGGCAAGGTCCTCACCGCGCTCGGTGCTGTGATCCCCGAACTCTGGGGCGGTTCCGCCGACCTCGCCGAGTCGAACAACACGACCATCGGCGGTGCCCGGTCCTTCATTCCGGCCGAGCACTCGACCCACGAGTGGACCGGGAACGAGTACGGCCGCGTCCTGCACTTCGGGATCCGCGAGCACGCGATGGCCGCGATCCTGAACGGAATCGTGCTGCACGGCAACACCCGCCCGTTCGGCGGCACGTTCCTGATCTTCAGCGACTATATGCGCCCGGCCGTTCGCCTCGCTGCGCTGATGAAGGCGCCGTCGATCTTCGTCTGGACCCACGACTCCGTCGCCCTCGGCGAGGACGGCCCGACCCACCAGCCGATCGAGCAGCTCGCGACCCTCCGCGCCATCCCCGGGCTCGACGTCGTGCGCCCCGGCGACGCGAACGAGGTCTCCTGGGCGTGGAAGACGATCCTCGAGCGCCGCGAAGGCCCCGCGGGCATCGTCCTCACCCGCCAGAACATCCCCGTGTTCGAGCGCGGCGACGGCGACGCGAGCGGCGAAGTCTTCGCCTCCGCCCGCAACGTTGCCAAGGGCGCGTATGTCCTCGCCGAAGCGCCGAACGGCACCCCCGACGTCATCCTGATCGCCACGGGTTCCGAGGTCCAGCTGGCCGTCGACGCCCGTGCGGCGCTCGCGTCCGAGGGCATCAACGCCCGCGTCGTGTCGGCGCCGAGCCTCGAGTGGTTCCGGGAGCAGACAGCGGAGTACCGCGAGTCCGTGCTGCCCGCCGGCATCACCGCCCGCGTGTCCGTCGAGGCCGGCATCGCGCTGACCTGGGACCGCTACGTCGGCGACCGCGGCCGCAGCATCTCGATCGAGCACTTCGGCGCCTCCGCAGACTACAAGACGCTGTTCCGTGAATTCGGAATAACCACCGAGGCCGTCGTCGCCGCTGCGAAGGACTCGCTCGCCGCTCACTGAGCCTCCCCGCCGGGCGGGAAGCCTGCGGCAACGCCGGCTCCCCGCCCGACTCCCGCACACGTCACACACCATGTATCACAAGGAGATTGTCCCCATGACCGATACCACCCCCACCGCCGAGCTCTCCGCCGCCGGCGTCAGCATCTGGCTTGACGACCTCTCCCGCCAGCGCATCGCCTCCGGCGGGCTGCAGGACCTCATCGACACCAGGAACGTCGTCGGCGTCACGACGAACCCGACCATCTTCGCCGGCGCGCTCAGCAAGGGCGAAGCCTACGTCGACCAGGTCGCCGCCCTCGCCGCGTCCGGCGCGACCGTACAGGAGGCCGTCTTCGAGATCACGACAGACGACGTCACCGCAGCGAGCGACATCTTCCGTCCCGTCTACGACCGCACCAACGGTGTCGACGGCCGCGTCTCGATCGAGGTCGAGCCCGGCCTCGCCCACGACGCCGCCGGAACCGTCGCCCAGGCCCAGGAGCTGTGGGCCAAGGTCAACCGCCCCAACGCCATGATCAAGATCCCCGCGACCATCGAGGGCCTCGAGGCCATCACCGCGACGATCGCCCTCGGGATCAGCGTGAACGTCACCCTGATCTTCAGCCTGCAGCGTCACCGCGAGGTCATCAACGCGTATCTGTCCGGTCTCGAGAAGGCCAAGGCCGGCGGGATCGACCTGAGCACGATCCACTCCGTCGCATCCTTCTTCGTCTCCCGCGTGGACACGGAGGTCAACCAGCGCCTCGAGGCAATCGGCACCGACACGGCGATCGCCCTCAAGAGCAAGGCCGGCGTCGCGAATGCGCAGCTCGCATACGAGGTCTTCCAGCAAGCGTTCTCCACCGAGCGCGCCCTCGGCCTGCTCGCGGCCGGCGCCAACAAGCAGCGTCCGCTCTGGGCTTCCACGGGCGTCAAGGATGCCGCGCTCCCCGACACCCTCTACGTGACGAACCTCGTCGCACCCGAGGTCGTCAACACCATGCCGGAGAAGACCCTAGACGCGACCTTCGGCCACGGGGTCATCCCGGCGGACTCGATCACGGGCGCTTACGACGAAGCGAACGCTGTTCTCGACGCCCTTGCGAACGAAGGCGTCTCCTACGTCGACGTCACCCAGGTTCTCGAGTCCGAGGGCGTTGCGAAGTTCATCATCTCCTGGAACGAACTCCTCGACACCGTGACGGTTGCCCTGGATGCAGCCAAGAACAACGCGGAAGCCCCGTCGGCCCTGTGAGTTTCCGCATCGCGGTGACCGGGGCGGCGGCCGATGCGGCACGCCGTACCGTTCCCACCCTGGTGTCCGACCTGGTCGCCTCGGGGATCACGGCCCTCGACCCCGCACTGTGGGGCCCCGAGGCCGAGTCCGAGGCGGCCAAGCGTCTCGGCTGGACCGAGTCCGTTTCCGTTTCACTCCCCCTCGTCCCGGAGATCCTCGCTCTCCGGGCGACCCTGGCCTCGGCCGGTGTCACCCGGATCGCGCTCGCCGGCATGGGCGGTTCCTCGCTCGCACCCGAGGTCATCACCCGCACGGCCGGCGTCCCGTTGACCGTGCTCGACTCGACCGACCCCGGCCAGGTCCTCGCGGCCCTCGGCGACCACCTCGCGGAGACGGCGCTGGTCGTCTCCTCGAAGTCCGGGTCGACCGCGGAGACCGACAGCCAGCGTCGCGTTTTCGAGCACGCCTTCCGGGAAGCCGGCATCGACCCCATCGGCCGCATCGTCATCGTGACCGATCCCGGTTCGCCGCTCGACACCTCCGCTCGGGCGGCAGGTTACCGCGTCTTCAATGCGGACCCGACCGTGGGAGGACGTTTCTCCGTGCTCACCGCGTTCGGGCTCGTTCCATCGGGACTCGCCGGCGTCGACATCGGTGAACTGCTCGACGAGGCGGAGGCCGTTTCGCTCGCGCTCGCGGTCGACAGCCCGGAAAACCCCGGGCTCATCCTCGGCGCCGCGATCGCTGCGACGGAGCCACGGCGTGACAAGCTCGCGCTCGTCGCAGACGGCACCCACATCGGCGGGTTCCCCGACTGGGCGGAACAGCTCATCGCGGAGTCGACCGGCAAGAGCGGCACCGGCATCCTCCCCGTTGTCCTTGCGGTCGGCGCCCCCGAACTCACCGAGAACCTCCCGGACCTGCAGGTCCTGCGCCTCGTCGACGACGCGGGCACCACGATCTTTCCCGCGGACGGCACCGATGAGATCCGCGTGAGCGGCACCCTCGGCGCACAGTTCCTGGTCTGGGAATACGCAACCGTGGTCGCGGGACGGCTGCTCGGGATCAACCCCTTCGACCAACCGGACGTGGAGGCCGCCAAGGTCGCCACCCGCGCGCTGCTCGACGGCCGACCTGAGCCGGCGCCCGCGGCGTTCATCTCTGACGGCATCGAGGTGCGCGGCACCGCACACGTCATCGGCGCGGCGAGCGACCTCGCCTCAGCAATCGACGCGCTCCTCGAGGAGCTCGACCCCGACGGGTACGTCTCCGTCCAGGCCTACGTGAACCGCCTCGAGCTGCCACAGCTCGCCGGCATCCGTGACCTGGTCGCGAAGCTCTCGAAACGTCCCGTCACATTCGGCTGGGGCCCCCGGTTCCTGCACTCGACCGGCCAGCTCCACAAGGGCGGTCAGCCGTCCGGCGTGTTCCTGCAGATCCTCGCAACCACACAGGAGGACCTGTCGATTCCGGATCGTCCGTTCACCTTCGGCGACCTGATTCGGGCGCAGGCCAGCGGCGACGCGAGTGTTCTCGCTCAGCACGGCCGTCCGGTGCTCACCCTCACCCTCACCGACCCCGCGGCGAACATCGCCGCCCTGTTCGGCGCCCTCAAGTAGAAGTCGTCCCCTCTAAGGGGGCCTGCTCCGGCGGGCCTCGTTGCCACAGAAAAGGAGTTGCATGTCCCCGGTGGAAATCACCCCGGAGTTCAATCCGCTGCGGTCGTCCTCTGATTACCGTCTGAATCGCATCGCGGGGCCCTCGAGCCTCGTGATCTTCGGCGTAACCGGCGACCTGTCCCGGAAGAAACTCATGCCCGCGGTCTACGACCTCGCCAACCGCGGACTCCTTCCGCCCGGATTCGCCCTCGTCGGCTTCGCGAGGCGCGACTGGGACGACGAGGACTTCTCCCAAGTGGTCCACGACTCGGTCAAGCAGTATGCCCGCACCGAGTTCAACGAGGATGTCTGGGCTCAGCTCTCCGAGGGCATCCGCTTCGTGCAGGGCACCTTCGACGACGACGACTCCTTCGAACGGCTCAAGGACACCATCGCCGAGCTCGACCGCGAGCGAGGCACGATGGGCAACCATGCGTTCTACCTGTCGATCCCGCCGAAGGCGTTCCCGCAGGTCGTCGGTCAGTTGCGCCGGTCCGGCCTCGCCGAGCAGAAGGACGGCCAGTGGCGTCGTGTCGTGATCGAAAAGCCCTTCGGCAGCGACCTGAAAACCGCCCGTGAGCTCAACGACGTCGTCGAATCCGTGTTCCCGCCCGACTCCGTGTTCCGGATAGACCACTATCTGGGCAAGGAGACGGTGCAGAACATTCTCGCGCTGCGCTTCGCAAACCAGCTCTACGAACCGATCTGGAACTCGAACAACGTCGACCACGTGCAGATCACGATGGCCGAGGACATCGGCGTCGGAGGACGCGCGGGCTACTACGACGGAATCGGTGCCGCGAGGGACGTGATCCAGAATCACCTCCTGCAGCTCCTCGCCCTCACGGCGATGGAGGAGCCCATCTCCTTCGACGCGGCCGACCTGCGCGCCGAGAAGGAGAAGGTCCTCGCATCCGTCCGGCTCCCGGACAACCTCGCGACCGGAACCGCCCGCGGCCAGTACGCCGGCGGTTGGCAGGGCGGTGAGAAGGTCCTCGGATTCCTCGTAGAGGACGGAATGGACCCTGAGTCGCTCACGGAAACCTACGCGGCGCTGCGACTCACCATCGAGACGCGCCGGTGGTCCGGCGTGCCGTTCTATCTGCGGGCAGGCAAGCGCCTGGGCCGCAGGGTGACCGAGATCGCCGTCGTGTTCAAGCGCGCCCCCCAGCATCTGTTCGCCAAGGAGAACACGGCGGCCCTCGGATCCAATGCACTCGTGATCCGGGTGCAGCCAGACGAGGGCGTCACGATCCGCTTCGGCTCCAAGGTTCCCGGCGTCGGCATGCAGGTGCGCGACGTCACGATGGACTTCGGCTATGGCCACGCCTTCACCGAGGCGAGCCCGGAGGCGTACGAACGGTTGATCCTCGACGTGCTCCTCGGCGACCCGCCGTTGTTCCCCCGTCACGAAGAGGTCGAACTCTCGTGGAAGATCCTCGACCCGGTCGAGAAGTTCTGGTCCGAGCAGGGCCAGCCCGAACAGTACCGCCCCGGAACCTGGGGCCCCTCGTCCGCGGACGAGCTCTTGGCCAGGGACGGCCGTCAATGGAGGCGCCCATGATCGTCGATCTGCCAGACACGAACACCTCGAAGATCTCGAAGGCCCTCGTCCGCATCCGGGAAGAGGGCGGCGCCGTCGCCCTCGGCCGGGTGCTGACCCTGATCATCGCGTCGACCATGGGACACGAGGAGGAGGCCATCGAGGCCGCCAACGACGCGTCCCGTGAACATCCGATGCGCGTCATCGTGGTCTCCACCCAGGAGGAGACCGAATCGGAGACACCCGTCGATGCGAAGGTCGACGCGGAGATCCGCGTCGGCGGAGACGCCGGGGCGAGCGAAGTCATCCTGCTGCGCGCGTACGGCGACGCCGCGAGCGACCCGGAGAGCCTGGTCACAGGCCTCCTGCTGCCCGATGCCCCCGTCGTCACGTGGTGGCCGGGAGCCGCCCCCGTCATCCCGGCGGACTCTCCGCTCGGCCGCCTCGCCTACCGGCGGATCACGGATTCCTCCGCGCAGCCGGACCCGCAGGCCGCCCTGCACCGGCTGTGCTCCTCGTACCGCCCCGGCGACACCGACTTCGCCTGGACCCGGCTGACGCTCTGGCGGGCACAGCTCGCCGCCGTTCTCGACCAGCCGCCGTACGAGGCCGTCACAGCCGTCCAGGTCTCCGGCGCGGCCGACTCCCCCTCGACGACGCTGCTCGCCGCCTGGCTGCAGCTCCAGCTCGCCGTGGACGTCGACTACGAGTTCACCGGTGGGGCCAAAGCGAGCGGAATCCACGGCGTGCACTTCACCCGGGCATCCGGTGTGATCTCGCTCGAGCGTGAGCTGCCGGGCATCGCAACCCTCACCCAGCCCGGCCAGCCCGTGCAGGACCTCACCCTCAAGCGCCGCAGCCTCCGGGATTGCCTCAGCGACGAGCTCCGCCGGCTCGATCCCGACGAGTTGTATGGTGAAGTGATCACCCGCGGACTGCCGAACCTGGACGCGGTTGCAGACAAAACCGGAGGACGACCGTGACACACGAGCGACGCGTACTAGTGCATGCAGACCGGGCGGCCCTCGCCGCATCGGTCGCGGCACGATTCATCACCACCGCGGTCGACCTCCTCCACGAGGAGGGCGACATCCACGTCGTCCTCACCGGGGGAAGCGTCGCGACAGAGGTGCTCGAAGCTGTCAACGCTTCCGCGGCAAGGGACACCGTCGACTGGGAGCACGTGAACTTCTGGTGGGGCGACGAACGCTGGTTGCCGTACGCTGACCCGGAACGCAACGAACTCCAGGCCCGTAACGCGCTCCTCGACCACCTCGACATCCCCGCGGAGAACATCCACCCGTTTGCGTCCTCCGACGGACCGCTCGACATCGACGCGGCCGGAACAGCATATGCGGAGGAGCTCGAGGCAGCCTCGAACGACGGCACCGTGCTGCCGCGCTTCGATATCACCTTCCTCGGCGTTGGCCCGGACGGGCACATCGCCTCGCTGTTCCCGCACCTGCCGGGAATCCGCGAGGACACCGCGAGCGTGCTCACGGTGCGCAACTCTCCCAAGCCCCCGGCCGACCGGCTCACCCTGAGCCGCCCTGCCCTGAACTCGTCACGCTGCATCTGGCTGGTCCTCGCAGGGCCGGACAAGGCATCCGCCCTCGGGCTCGCACTCGCCGGTGCCAGCAGGGACGAGGTGCCTGTTGCGGGCATCAAGGGCCGCCACTACACGAACTTCTTCGTGGACCGGGAAGCGGCCGCAGAGGTCCCGGAGAACCTGACCGCGTCGTCGTTCTGATACCGTTCGCGCACGAAAAAGCCCCGACCGAGGACGGGGCTTTTTCGTGTCCGATGGACGAAAGGGCCGGAGCTAGTTGGTAGCGGAGAGCTTCCCGCGGCGAATGCGCAGCTGCAGCAGGGCTTCCTCGAGAAGCGAGTCCGCTTCCTCTTCCGTGCGGCGCTCCTTCACATAGGCGAGGTGCGTCTTGTACGGTTCGAGCTTCACGACGGACGGCGGGTTCTCCTTGTCGCGGCCTGCCGGTAGCCCGGAGGACGGGCAGTCGATCGTTTCGGGGATTTCGTCATCGGGGAGGTTCGCCGCGAAGTAGCGAATCGTCTCGTTGCCGAGAGCGTCCCAGTAGGAGACACGGATCCGGTCCGCCTGGAAACCGCGGTCCTGCTCCCCCATGGGGCCGGCTCCGACCCTGGATCCACGAATTGCGCTGCCACCAGATGCCATTGTGTTCCTCCATGAAAGGCGATTGTGCTTGTGGCCGCACGGCCACGGTTGTGGGAAAAGCGAAGGGGTGTGAGGGAGTTAAAGTGCCGTGTCGAACTTGGTGATGAGGCCCAGGACGACGATGCACGCGATCCAGAGGACGGCAAGGATCACGGTGATGCGATTGAGGTTTCGTTCCGCAACGCCGGAGGCGCCGAGGTTCGAGGTGACGCCGCCACCGAACATATCGGAGAGGCCACCACCGCGGCCCTTGTGCAGGAGGATGAGCATGGTGAGCAGGAGGCTCGTCAGTCCGAGGACAACCTGCAACACGACCTGGAGAATCTGCACGCGAAACCTTTCAGAATGGTGGAATTTCTCCACCGGGATCAGTGATCATCATAGCCTGACTGACGAACCAGCCCGCCTCCCCTGGCCGGGGTGGCGGGCTGGAACGGTGATATCAGGTGGAACTTCGGGCTAGACGCCCACGTGCTTCTGGAACCGGACGATGCTCGAGAACTCGTCGATGTCCAGGCTTGCCCCGCCGACGAGCGCTCCGTCGACGTTGGGTTCGCGCATGTAGCCCGCGATGTTGACGCCCTTCACGGAACCGCCGTAGAGGATGCGGGTCTTGTCGGCCACATCCTGTCCGAGGGTCTCGCTGAGGACCAGTCGCAGCTGGGCTGCGACCTGTTCGGCCTGCTCAGGCGTTGCCGCCTGGCCGGAGCCGATGGCCCACACGGGCTCGTATGCGACCACGATGTCCGCCGCGCTGTCGATGCCGGACAGTGCGGTGCGCAGCTGGGCGACAGGGACGGCGCTCGGACCGTGCAGTTCCAGGTCCGCGGCGGTCTCGCCGACGCAGATGATCGGAACGAGTCCGTGCTTGACGGCGGCGGTGACCTTCGCGGCCACCTCCTCGTCGTTCTCCCCGTGCAGCGTGCGACGCTCGGAGTGCCCGATGAGCACGTACGTGCACTCGAGCTGAGCGAGGAACGCGCCGGAGATCTCACCCGTGAAGGCGCCGGAATCGTGCGCCGAGACATCCTGCGCGCCGAAGACGACGGGCAGCTTGTCGGCCGACACGAGCGTCTGCACGGAGCGAAGATCGGTGAACGGCGGGAACACCGCAACCTCGACGGCCGCGAAGTCGTGCTTGGCGTCCTTGAGGTTCCACGCGAGCTTCTGCACGAACGCGATGGCCTGGAGGTGATCCAGGTTCATTTTCCAATTGCCTGCAATCAGCGGGGTGCGCTGAGTGTTTACTGCCATCCGAGGACCTCCAGTCCTGGGAGACGCTTGCCTTCGAGGAACTCGAGGCTCGCGCCGCCACCGGTAGAAATGTGACCGAACTGGTCGTCCGTAAAGCCGAGCGTGCGCACGGCGGCGGCGGAATCGCCACCTCCGACGACGCTCAAGCCGTCAACCTCTGTGAGCGCGGCGGCCACCACACGGGTGCCCTCGGCGAACGGTGCGAGCTCGAAAACGCCCATCGGGCCGTTCCAGAACACCGTCTTCGATGCGCGGATGATCGCGGCGAATGCTGCTGCCGTGTCCGGTCCGATGTCGAGGCCCAGACCGGTGGCACCGAACGCGGTGTCCTCGATCGAGTCCGCAGCGGTGACCACGTGCTCGGCGTCTGCCCCGAACTTCGAGGCGACGACGACGTCCGTCGGCAGGACGATCTTCACGCCCAGGCGCTCAGCCTCGACCAGGTAACCGCGGACGGTTTCGATCTGGTCGGCCTCGAGCAGGCTTGCGCCCACCTTGTGGCCCTGGGCGGCAAGGAACGTGAAGAGCATTCCGCCACCGATGAGCAGCGAGTTGACCCGCGGCAGGAGGTGACCGATCACGCCGAGCTTGTCCGACACCTTCGAGCCGCCGAGGACGACCGTGTACGGCGCCTCCGGCTTCTCGGTGAGGCGGTCGAGCACGTCGAGCTCTGCGGCGATCAGCAGGCCGGCAGCGCTCGGCAGGATTGCTGCCAGGTCGTACACGCTTGCCTGCTTGCGGTGAACGACACCGAAGCCGTCAGACACGAGGACGTCGCCGAGGGCGGCGAGCTCCGTCGCGAAGGCGACCCGCTCTGCGTCGACCTTGCTCGTCTCCCCCGGGTTGAACCGAAGGTTTTCGAGCACGACGACGTCGCCGTTCTTGAGGGCCGCGACAGCGGCCTTGGCCGTGTCACCCACGGTGTCCCCGGCAAAGGCGACGTCGTGGCCGAGCAGCTGCGCCAGACGGACCGCGACGGGAGCCAGGCTGTATTTGTCCTCCGGCACGCCCTTCGGTCGGCCGAGGTGCGAGACGATGACCACGCGGGCGCCCTGTTCGAGCAGCGCCTTGATGGTCGGGAGGGACGCGCGAACGCGACCATCGTCCGTGATCTCGCCGTCTTTCAACGGCACATTCAGGTCACAGCGGACGATGACGCGTTTTCCGGTGAGCAGCCCCAGCGATTCGATCGTACGAAGCGTCACTGCGGGCCCCGGCTACAGGCTCTTGGCGACGAGCGCGGTGAGGTCAACCATGCGGTTGGAGTAGCCCCACTCGTTGTCGTACCAGGACGACAGCTTGACCTGGTCGCCGATGACGCGCAGCAGGCCGGCGTCGAAGATCGAGGAGTGCGGGTCCGTCACGATGTCGCTGGACACGATCTCGTCTTCCGTGTACATCAGGATGCCCTTGAGGGGACCGGACTCCGCAGCAGCCTTGTAGGCAGCCTTGATCGCTTCGATCGTGACGGGACGCTCCGCGATGACGGTGAGGTCGGTGATGGAACCGGTGGGAACCGGAACGCGCAGTGCGAAGCCGTCAAGCTTGCCCTTGAGCTCGGGGAGGACGATGCCGAGGGCCTTGGCCGCACCGGTCGAGGTCGGGATGATGTTGATGGCTGCGGCGCGGGCGCGACGCAGGTCGGAGTGCGGGCCGTCCTGGAGGTTCTGGTCGGCGGTGTACGCGTGGATCGTCGTCATCAGGCCGGACTTGATGCCGAAGTTGTCGTTGAAGACCTTGGCCAGCGGCGCAAGGCAGTTCGTGGTGCAGGACGCGTTGGAGATGATGTCGAACTTGGCCGGGTCGTAGTCCTGCTCGTTGACACCCATGACGATCGTCGCTGCGTCGCCGGAGGCGGGAGCGGAAACGATGACCTTCTTGGCGCCAGCGGTGATGTGCTTGCGCGCATCCTCTGCCTTGGTGAAGCGGCCGGTGGACTCGATGACGATGTCGACGCCCAGGGCACCCCAGGGAAGGTTGGCCGGGTCGCGCTCGGCGAGAACCTTAATCGGCTTGCCGTTGACGAGGATGGAGTCGCCCTCGACGGAAACGGTGGCGTTCAGGCGTCCGGTGATGGAGTCATATTTAAGAAGATGGGCCAACGTCTTCGTGTCGGTCAGGTCGTTGACGGCGACGATCTCGATGTCGCTGCCCTGCGCCAGGGCGGCGCGAAGATAATTGCGGCCAATGCGGCCAAAGCCATTAATACCGATCTTTACAGACACGAATGTCTCCTAATCTTGTGCGCCGAAGCGCGGTTTCTTGTGGGTGAAATACACGGGGGACGGGCCCCTCACGGGGCCCGTCCTGCGGCTGCACTATGAAAGCAGCAGAAGCCCGTTGGTCTTTTCGCGAGCGATCGTGAATCGGTCCTGGACGTTCGCCCAGTTGACGATGTTCCAGAATGCCTTCACGTAGTCCGCACGCACGTTGCGGTAGTCGAGGTAGTACGCGTGCTCCCAGACGTCGAGCATGAGCACCGGAATCGTGCCGGCTGCGAAGTTCGACTGCTGGTCGAAGAACTGCTGGATGATCATGCGCTGCCCGATCGAATCCCAGGCGAGTACCGCCCAGCCGGATCCCTGCACACCGAGGGCTGCCGCCGTGAAGTGCGCCTGGAACTTGTCGAAGGAACCGAAGAAGTCCTCGATGGCACTCGCAAGCTCGCCTGTGGGCTTGTCGCCGCCGTCCGGGGAGAGGTTGGTCCAGAAAATGGAGTGGTTGACGTGACCGCCGAGGTTGAAGGCGAGGTCTTTTTGAAGCTTGTTGACGTTGGCCAGCTGGCCGGACTCGCGAGCTTCCGCAAGCTGCGCGAGGGCGGTGTTCGCGCCGGTCACGTAGGCCTGGTGGTGCTTGCTGTGGTGAAGTTCCATGATGGTGCCGCTGATACTCGGCGCGAGTGCCGAGTAGTCATAGGCGAGAGCGGGCAAAGTGTATTCAGCCATTCATATCTCCTCTGTCGAGTTGGCGCGAAGTACTCCGCCACGAGTGTGTAAGCGACGTTTCAAGTCTACTCAGGTCAGGGTGCCCCGCTGACGAGGGGCCTCAAACATCGTCGAGATCAGCGGGAAGGTTCGCATCGGTTCCGGGGATCCCGAGGTCGACGGCCTTTTTGTCCGCCATGGCGAGCAAACGACGGATGCGTCCCGCGACGGCGTCCTTCGTCATGGGCGGATCGGCGTGGTGGCCCAGTTCGTCGAGGCTGGAGTCGCGGAACGAGAGGCGCAGCTCGCCCGCGTAACGGAGGTGTTCCGGAATATCGCTGCCGAGGATTTCCATCGCGCGCTGCACGCGGGCGCACGCCGCGACGGCGGCCTGCGCGCTGCGGCGGAGGTTGGCGTCGTCGAAGTTGACGAGGCGGTTGGCCGTTGCGCGCACCTCACGGCGCTGCCGGAGCGCTTCCCAGTTGAGCACGGTCTCCGCCGCACCCATGTGCACGAGCATGGCGCCGATGGCGTCGCCGTCGCGGATCACGACCCGGTGCACGCCCCGCACCTCGCGGGCCTTGGCTACGACGCCGAGTCGACCGGCAGTACCGACGAGGGCCATCGCGGCCTCGTTGCCCGGGCAGGTCACTTCGAGGGCCGCCGAGCGACCGGGGTCAGTGAGGGAGCCGTTCGCGAGGAACGCACCGCGCCAGACGGCGGCGATCTCTTCCTTGGACCCTGTGGTCAGCCGGTTCGGCAGACCACGGATGGGGCGGCGCCGTGCGTCGAGCAGGCCGGTCTGCCTGGCCAAGGTCTCTCCCCCGTCGAGCACGCGCACCAGGAAGTGGCTGGTGCGGCGCAGGCCGGAGGCCGAAATCACGGAGACTTCGCTGCGGACGCCGTAAAGCTCGGCGAGGTCCTTCCGCACCCGGCGGGCAAGGAGTGCGGTGTCGAGCTCGGATTCGATCGCGATCCGGCTGTTGATCATGTGCAGGCCGCCGGAGAATCGCAGGATCGTCGCGAGCTCCGCCGCCCGCACCGTTGTCTTCGACACGTCAACCCGTGCAAGTTCATCTTTGACGTCGGCCGTGAGTGCCAATCGTTTGTCCATTCTGTCGTACTGACCCCAAAATGGGTCGGTTTGTGGTCTGTGTGGCCCGGCGCAGCCCGCGGGGCGACGTACCGGGCGGGGTCTTACTCCCGGCCGAGGTCGCGATTCTTGAGGCTTATCGCGACACCGGGCAGATCGCCGATCCGGCGAGCGAGTTCGCGGGCCATCGCCACCGAACGATGCTTGCCGCCCGTACAGCCGATGGCGATGGTGGCGTGGCGTTTGTTCTCGCGCTGGTAGCCCGCCAGCACCGGTGCGAGCGCCAGGGAGTAGTGCTCGATGAAGTCCAGGGCGCCCTCCTGGGCCAGCACGTAGTCCCGCACTTCGGGGTCCTGTCCGGTGTGGGAGCGGAGTTCGGGTACCCAGAACGGATTCGGCAGGAAGCGGACATCGGCGACCATGTCGACATCCGTGGGAAGACCGTACTTGAAGCCGAAACTCATGACCGTGACGTGCACGCCTGCGGCATCTTCGGCGGCGAAGCGTTCGCTGATGGTCGTCGCGAGCTGGTGGATGTTGAGGTCGGACGTGTCGATGACCATGTCGCACGATTCACGAACGGCGCGCAACCGGGTGCGTTCGGCGTCGATGCCATCGAGGATGGTGCCGTCACCCTGCAGCGGATGCGGACGGCGCACGGACTCGAAACGCCGCACGAGGACGTCGTCCCTGGCCTCGAGAAAGATCACGCGCAACTGGGAGCTGTTGCGGAGGGACTGCACGATCTCCTGGAAGTCCGCGAAGAAGTCACGACCACGGATGTCCACGACGGCGGCGATCTTGGGCAGGCTCGTCCCAGCCTTGCCGGCGAGTTCGACGAGCGGACGCAGCATTTGCGGCGGAAGGTTGTCGACGACGTACCAGCCGAGGTCTTCGAGGGCGTTGGCCACTGTCGAACGCCCGGCCCCGGACATTCCCGTGACGATAAGCATTTCCTGCTTGTCGTTCTCCGTCATCCTGAGGGTGCGCCTTCTGTCGGTGGTGGGCCTGTCAGTCCAGCCTACCGACCGAGATCGGTTTCAGGCGCGAAAGTGCTGGTGGATCGTCGCCGCGAGGCCTGGTCCGATGCCGCGGACCTCAGCGATTGCCTCGATGGGGGCCTCTTTGAGCCGGGCGACGGATCCGAAATGCTGCAGTAGCACTTTGACCCGTGCCGGGCCGAGGCCGCCGATCTCGCCGAGGACCGTTGCGATGTCGCGTTTGCGGCGGGCACGCTGGTGGGTGATCGCGAAGCGGTGGGCCTCGTCGCGGATCCGCTGGATGAGGAAGAGGGCGTCGCTGTTGCGCGGCAGGATGACGGGATAGTCCGAGTCCGGCAGCCAGATCTCCTCGAGGCGCTTGGCGATGCCGCACAGCTGGATGCCGGTGACCCCGGATTCGCGAAGCGCCCTGGCCGCCGCCGCGACCTGCGGCTGGCCGCCGTCGACGATCAGGAGGTTCGGCTGGTACCGGAACTTCTTCCGTCTGGCCGGCGCCTCCGCCGACTCACCCGCGGGATCCGTGGGGGGCTCCGTGCCGGCATCCGCTGCAGGGCCGTCGTCGGGTACGAGGTAGGCGAGACGCCTGGTCAGGGTGCGGTAGATCGAGTCGGTGTCGTCTGTGGACTCCGGGATGCTGAAGCGCCGGTATTCGTCCGTGCGGGGAAGCCCGTCTTCGAAGACCACCATCGAGGCGACGATGTTCGTGCCGCTCAGATGAGAGACGTCATAACACTCCATTCGGAGCGGCGCCGAGTCCATACCGAGCGCCTCCTGGATGTCCTCGAGCGCCTTGGAGCGTGCGACGAAGTCGGAGCTGCGGCGGGTCTTGTAGAGCATCAGTGCCTGCCGTGCGTTCTGGGTGGCCGTCGCGAGCAGCGCGGCCTTCTCGCCGCGCTGGGCGGCCACGAGGTGCACCTTGCGCCCGGCGATGCCGCCGAGCCATTCTTCGAGCGCTGCGGAGTCGTCGGGAAGCAAGGGCACGACAACCTCCCGCGGCGGCACGGCGTCCCTGGAGTATGCGGTCTGCAGCAGGGAATCGATGAGCTCCCCTGTGGTTAGGTCGAGCTCCTTGTCGACGACCCAGCCGCGGACACCGCGGATCCGGCCGCCGCGCACGATGAACAGCTGCACAGCCGCAGCGAGCTCGTCCTCCTCGACGGCGAACAGGTCGATGTCGACGTTGTCGCGCAGCACGACCGCACTCTTCTCGAGCACGTTCGTGAGCGCCTTGACCTGATCCCGCCGTTTGGCCGCGAGCTCGTACTGCTGGCCGAGGGCGGCGGCCTTCATCTCGTTGGTCAGCCGGTTGATCATGGTGCGGTCCTGGCTCGCCATGAAGCTCACGAATTCGTCGACGATGACGCGGTGCTCCTCGATCGAGACCTTCTGGGAGCACGGGCCGAAGCAGCGGCCGATCTGGCCGGCGAAACACGGCTTCCCCGATTGCATGGAGCGTTTGTAGTTGGCGTTGTTGCAGGTGCGGATCGGAAAGGCCTTGAGCATCAGGTCGATCGTCTCGTGAACGGCCCAGACCTTGGGGTATGGGCCGAAATAACGCGCGCCGCGGATGCCGGTGGTGCGGGTGACGAGGGCGCGCGGCGCCTCGTCGGCGAGGGTCACGGCAAGATAGGGATAGGACTTGTCGTCCTTGAACTGCACGTTGAACGGCGGGTCGAACTCGTTGATCCAGGTCCACTCGAGTTGGAGGGCCTCGACCTCGGTTCCGACGGTGGTCCACTCGACGGACGCGGCCGTCGTGACCATGCGCCGGGTGCGCTCGTGCAGGCTGCTGAGGGGCGCGAAGTAGTTGCTGAGGCGCGCGCGCAGGTTCTTGGCCTTGCCGACGTAGAGCACCCGCCCGGTCTCGTCGCGAAAGCGGTACACGCCAGGGACCGTGGGGATCTCCCCCGCCTTCGGCCGATAGCTCAACGCGTCCGACATGAACTCTCCTGGTACTTCCCCGTGCCGGACAGAAACCGGCCGAACAGAATTTTAGCGCGCCGCCAGGATCTCTTTGAGGAAGGTGCCCGTGTGGCTCTTCTTGACGGTCGCGATGTGCTCCGGCGTTCCGGTCGCGAGCACGCGCCCGCCGCCGGACCCGCCCTCTGGCCCGAGGTCGATCACCCAGTCGGCCGATTTGATCACGTCGAGGTTGTGCTCGATCACGATCACGGTGTTGCCCTTGTCGACGAGGCTGTTGAGCACCAGCAGGAGCTTGCGCACGTCTTCGAAGTGCAGCCCTGTCGTGGGTTCGTCAAGCACGTAGACGCTGCGGCCGTTCGAGCGCCGCTGGAGTTCGGTGGCGAGCTTGACGCGCTGCGCCTCACCGCCGGAGAGCGTCGTGGCGCTCTGGCCGAGGCGCACATAGCCGAGTCCGACCTCGACGAGGGTCTTCAGGAAGCGGTGGATCGCCGAGATCGGCTCGAAGAATTCCGCAGCCTCGCTGATCGGCATGTCGAGGACCTCTGCGATGTTCTTGCCCTTGTAGTGAACGGTGAGGGTGTCGCGGTTGTACCGCGCTCCCCCGCAGACCTCGCACGCGACATAGACGTCGGGCAGGAAGTTCATCTCGATCTTGATCGTGCCGTCGCCGGAGCAGGCTTCGCAGCGGCCGCCTTTGACGTTGAAGCTGAACCGGCCGGGCAGGTAGCCGCGCGCCTTC
Organism: Cryobacterium sp. GrIS_2_6; assembly: GCF_035984545.1. NCBI lineage: Bacteria > Bacillati > Actinomycetota > Actinomycetes > Micrococcales > Microbacteriaceae > Cryobacterium > Cryobacterium sp. GrIS_2_6. Next base: position 1,222,198 of record NZ_JAXCHP010000001.1, on the reverse strand, counting down.
GCCTCGATCGTCTCCGAGAACAGGGTGCGGATCTTGTCGAACACGCCCGTGTACGTCGCCGGGTTGGACCGGGGGGTGCGCCCGATCGGGGCCTGGTCGACGTGGATGACCTTGTCCAGCTGCTCGAGCCCGGTGACCCTGGTGTGCTTGCCGGGCAGCTTGCGGGCGCCGTTCAACCGGTTGGCGAGCACCCGGTAGAGGATGTCGTTGACGAGGGAAGACTTGCCGGAGCCGCTCACGCCGGTGACGGCGGTGAAGGTGCCGAGCGGGAACATCACGGACACCTTCTTGAGGTTGTTCGCCTCCGCCCCGATCACGCTGATCTGGCGGTCAGGGTCGATCGGCCGGCGCGTCTCCGGCGTCTCGATCGACTTGCGGCCGGCGAGGTAGTCTCCCGTGAGCGACTCCCGGTTCTCCAGCAGGCTCGCGTAGGAGCCGGAGTGCACGACGTGGCCGCCGTTCACGCCGGCGCCGGGACCGATGTCGACGATCCAATCGGCCATCTTGATGGTGTCCTCATCGTGTTCGACGACGATGAGGGTGTTGCCGAGGTCGCGGAGGGCGACGAGGGTCTCGATGAGTCGCCGGTTGTCCCGCTGGTGCAGGCCGATACTCGGCTCGTCGAGCACGTAGAGCACCCCGGTCAGCCCGGAGCCGATCTGCGTGGCCAGGCGGATGCGCTGGGCCTCTCCGCCGGAGAGGCTCGCGGCTGCGCGGGCCAGGTTCAGATAGTTGAGGCCGACCCGGATCAGGAAGTCCAGCCGCGCCTTGATCTCGCGGAGGACCTGGGCCGCGATCATGGCCTCACGGTCGGTCAGTTCGAGCAGGTCCATGAACGACCTGGCGTCCGCGAGGCTCAGGTTGCAGACATCCGCGATGCTCGAGCCGTGGATCAGCACGGCGAGGACCTCTGGCTTGAGCCGGGTGCCCGAGCAGACCGGGCAGTCGATCTCGCGGAGGTACTCGCCCCAGCGGGCCCGCTGGGTGTCGGACTCCGCCTGCAGGTACTGGCGTTCGATGTACGGCACGACGCCCTCGAAGCCGGAGGTATAGCTCATCTCGCGGCCGTAGCGATTCTTCCACTTCACGCGGACCTCGAAGTTATCGCCACGGAGCACGGCATTCTGCACGTCGGGCGTGAGTTCGCCCCAGGGGGTGTCGAGGGAGAAGTCGAGGTCGTGCGCGAGGCCGTCGAGCAGTTTCTCGTAGTACTGGAAGAGTCCCTTGCCCTGGGTGGTCCAGGGCAGCACGACACCCTCCGCGATGCTGAGCTCAGGGTCGCCGAGAAGGAGATCCTGGTCGACTGACATCCGCGTGCCGAGGCCGGAGCACTCGGGGCAGGCGCCGAAGGGCGCGTTGAAGGAGAAGGTGCGCGGTTCGATCTCGGTGAGCTGCACGGGGTGGTTGTTCGGGCAGGAGAGCTTCTCGGAGTAGCTCTGCCACGCCGCGTCACCCTCCGCGTCGACGTAGTTGATCTGGACGATGCCGTCGGTGAGCTTGAGCGCGGTCTCGAGGGAGTCGGTCAGGCGGCTGAGGAGTTCCGGCGCCGCGACGAGGCGGTCGACGACCACGGAGATGTCGTGCTTGAGCTGCTTCTTGAGCGTCGGCGGTTCGCTGAGCTGGATCTGGGTGCCGTCGACCATGGCGCGAGAGTAGCCGCCGGCGGCGAGTTCCTTGATCAGGTCGACGAACTCGCCCTTCTTCTGGGAGACGACCGGGCTCAGGATCTGGTACCGGGTGCCCTGCGGAAGTTCCATGAGCTGGTCGGCGATCTGCTGAACGGTCTGGGCCTGGATGACCTCGCCGCAGTCTGCGCAGTGCGGCACTCCGATGCGGGCCCAGAGCAGGCGCATGTAGTCGTAGACCTCGGTGATCGTGCCGACCGTCGACCGTGGGTTGCGGTTGGTCGACTTCTGGTCGATCGAGACGGCGGGGCTGAGCCCCTCGATGAAGTCGACGTCCGGCCGGTCGACCTGGCCGAGGAACTGGCGTGCGTAAGCGGAGAGCGACTCGACGTAGCGGCGTTGCCCCTCCGCGAAGATGGTGTCGAACGCGAGTGAGGACTTACCGGAACCGGACAGCCCCGTGAAGACGACCAGGGAATCCCTGGGGATCTCCAAATCGACGTTGTGCAGGTTGTGCACACGCGCACCTCGGACACTGAGCTTGGACCCGGACGTTACCTTGGAAATTGACACCGTTCGAGTCTATTGAGTGCCACCGACACACCTGCGCCCCGGACGCACGCCCTGAGCGAACAAACGTTCGAATTGCGACCGTGACGTTGGTTTGGTGTCCGTCAGATGTGCCCGGCCTTCTCCATCTGGCGGAGTTCGCGCTTGAGTTCGGAGACCTCGTCCCGGAGCCGGGCAGCGAGTTCGAACTTGAGCTCGCCCGCGGCCTCGAGCATCTGGCCGCTGAGGTCGGCGATGATCGATTCGAGGTCGTTGGCGCCGTTCGCGGCGATGCCGGTGCGGAGCGGAGTCGCCGCGACCTTGCGCCGGGCGTCGCGACCGGCGAGGAGCTCGGCCGTGTCGGCCTCTTCCCGCGCGAGGATGTCGGTGATGTCGCCGATCCGTTTGCGGAGCGGAGTGGGGTCGATGCCGTGCAGGGTGTTGTAGGCGACCTGCTTTTCGCGGCGGCGGTCGGTCTCATCGATCGCGCGTTCCATCGAGGCGGTGAGCCGGTCGGCGTACATGTGCACCTCGCCGGAGACGTTCCGGGCGGCCCGGCCGATGGTCTGGATGAGGGAGGTTGCGGAGCGCAGGAACCCTTCCTTGTCGGCGTCGAGGATTGCGACGAGCGACACCTCTGGCAGGTCGAGGCCCTCCCGGAGGAGATTGATGCCGACGAGAACGTCATACACGCCCGCGCGGAGCTCGGTGAGGAGCTCGACCCGGCGCAGGGTGTCGACGTCGGAGTGCAGGTAGCGCACCCGGACGCCGGCCTCGGTGAGGAAGTCCGTGAGTTCCTCGGCCATCTTCTTGGTGAGGGTCGTGACGAGTACCCGCTCGTTGAGTGCGACGCGCTTGTGGATCTCTTCGAGGAGGTCGTCGATCTGCCCCTTGGACGGCTTCACGATGATCTGCGGGTCGATGAGCCCGGTCGGGCGGATGATCTGTTCGACGATGCCGTCGGCGATGCCCATCTCGTATTTTCCGGGCGTGGCGGACAGGTAGACGGTCTGGCCGACCCTGTCCTTGAATTCATTGAACTTGAGCGGCCGGTTGTCGAGCGCGCTCGGGAGCCGGAAGCCGTGCTCGACCAGTGTGCGCTTGCGGGAGGAGTCGCCCTCGTACATCGCGCCGATCTGTGGGACGGTGACGTGGGACTCGTCGATGACCATCAGGAAATCATCGGGGAAATAGTCGAGGAGACAGTGCGGGGCCTCCCCCGGCGACCGCTGGTCGATGTGACGGGAGTAGTTCTCGATGCCGGAGCAGAAGCCGATCTGTTCCATCATTTCGAGGTCGAAGGTCGTGCGCATCCGCAGTCGCTGTGCCTCGAGCAGTTTGCCTTCCCGTTCGAGCTGGCCGAGTCGTTCGGCGAGTTCTTCCTGGATGGTGACGATGGCCCGCTGCATGGTCTCCGTGCTCGCGACGTAGTGCGAGCCGGGGAAGACGGACACAGACTCGAGCTTGCGGACGATGTCACCGGTGAGCGGGTGCAGGCTGTAGAGCGCCTCGATCTCATCACCGAACATCTCGATCCGGATCGCGAGTTCCTCGTACATCGGGATGATCTCGATAGTGTCGCCGCGCACCCGGAAGTGGCCCCTGGAGAAGTCCACGTCGTTTCGCTGGTACTGCATCGCCACGAACTTCCGGATCAGCCAGTCCCGGTCGACCTTCTGCCCGATCTGGAGCGCGATCATCGCTTCCATGTAGCCTTCCGGCGTGCCGAGGCCGTAGATGCAGGACACGGTGGAGACGACGACGACGTCGCGGCGGCTCAGGAGCGAGTTCGTGGTGGAGTGCCTGAGCCGCTCGACCTCGGCGTTGATCGAGGAGTCCTTCTCGATGAAGGTGTCCGTCTGCGGGACGTACGCTTCCGGCTGGTAGTAGTCGTAGTACGACACGAAGTACTCGATGGCGTTGTTCGGCATCAGCTCGCGGAACTCGTTGACGAGCTGGGCTGCGAGGGTCTTGTTGTGGGCGAGCACGAGTGTGGGGCGCTGCACCTGCTCGATCAGCCAGGCGGTCGTCGCGGACTTGCCGGTTCCGGTGGCTCCGAGGAGCACGATGTCGGTTTCACCGGCGTTGATGCGCTCGGCGAGTTCTTTGATCGCGGTCGGCTGGTCGCCGCTGGGCGTGTATTCGCTCACGACCTCAAAGGGATGTACGGATCGCGTGGGTTCCATCCCTCCAGTCTAGATTCGACCACCGACACTCTCGGTGCCCGCAGAGCTTCCGGCGCTCCGCACTCGTTCCCACAGCTCGTCGACCTGTCGCAGGGTGTCTTCGAGGGTGCCGTCGGTGTCGATCACGACGTCCGCGATCGCAAGCCGTTCGGCATCATCGGCCTGGTTGCGGATGCGCTGGGCCGCGTCCTCCTGGCTCATCCGGCGCAGGTCGACCATCCGTTGCATCCGGGTCTCCGGAGTCGCCTGGGTGACGACAACGAGGTCGAACCAATGCTCGACGGCCGCCTCGACCAGAAGGGGTACGTCGTAGACGACCACAGCCGAGGGATTCGCCAGCCCCGCTGCACGGATGCGTTCGTTCGTGAGCGACCGCACGGCGGGGTGCACGATCGCGTTGAGCCGGGCCAGCGCTGCCGGGTCGCCGAAAACGATCGCTCCGAGCGCCTGCCGGTCCAGCGCACCGTCCGGTGCGACAAGAGCGGTGCCGAACTCCGTCGCGATCGCCGCCAGGACGGGGGTGCCGGGTTCGACGACCTCGCGGGCGAGGCGATCCGCATCGACGACGACGGCCCCATATTCCGCGAGGGCGCTCGCAACGGTGCTCTTGCCGGATGCGATCCCGCCGGTCAGTCCAATGAGGTACACCCCGGCAATGCTACCGATGTGGCCAGGGCGCAGAAAACCGGCCGGGCCCCGAAGGGTCCGGCCGGTTCTGGTGGTGCTGGTTCTGCTAGTTGTTGCTGCTGAGCTTCTCGCGCAGCGCGGCGAGTGCCTCGTCGTCAGCAAGCGTTCCGGCTCCGGCCGTCTCGCTCGAGAACGAGTTGCCAGCTGCGGAGGGAACGTCGCCGACAGCGATGATCTCGTCGTTCGCGGACGCGACCTGCTTCTTGTGTGCTTCCCAGCGAGCCTGGGCTGCAGCGTAGTCCTGCTCCCACTTCTCGCGCTGGTTTTCGAAGCCTTCGCGCCACTCGTTGGTCTCCGGGTCGAAGCCCTCGGGGTACTTGTAGTTGCCCTGGTCGTCGTACTCGGTGAGCATTCCGTAGAGCGCCGGGTCGAACTCGGTGCCCTCGGGGTCGACACCCTCGTTGGCCTGCTTGAGGCTCAGCGAGATGCGGCGACGCTCGAGGTCGATGTCGATGACCTTGACGAAGACCTCGTCGCCGACCGAAACGACCTGCTCAGCGAGCTCGACGTGCTTGCCGGAGAGTTCGCTGATGTGGACCAGGCCCTCGATGCCCTCTGCAACGCGAACGAACGCGCCGAAGGGGACGAGCTTGGTGACCTTGCCCGGTGCAACCTGGCCGATGGCGTGGGTGCGGGCGAAGACCTGCCACGGGTCTTCCTGGGTGGCCTTGAGCGACAGCGACACGCGCTCGCGCTCGAGGTCGACCTCGAGGATCTCGACGGTGACTTCCTGGCCGACCTCGACAACCTCGCTGGCGTGCTCGATGTGCTTCCAGCTGAGTTCGGAGACGTGAACCAGGCCGTCAACGCCACCAAGGTCGACGAACGCACCGAAGTTGACGATCGAGGAGACGACGCCCTTGCGGACCTGTCCCTTCTGGAGGTTGTTGAGGAACGTGGTGCGGCTCTCGGACTGCGTCTGCTCGAGCAGGGCACGACGGGACAGCACAACGTTGTTGCGGTTCTTGTCGAGCTCGAGGATCTTCGCTTCGATCTCCTGGCCCAGGTACGGGGTCAGGTCGCGAACGCGGCGAAGCTCGATGAGCGAGGCCGGCAGGAAGCCACGGAGGCCGATGTCGACGATGAGCCCGCCCTTGACGACCTCGATGACCGAACCGGTGACAACGCCATCGGATTCCTTGATCTTCTCGACGTCGCCCCACGCACGTTCGTACTGGGCGCGCTTCTTCGAGAGGATGAGGCGGCCTTCTTTGTCTTCCTTCTGGAGAACAAGGGCCTCGACCAGGTCGCCGACCTTGACAACCTCGGAAGGGTCAACGTCGTGCTTGATGGAAAGTTCGCGGGAGGGAATGACGCCCTCGGTCTTGTAACCCACGTCGAGGAGGACCTCGTCGCGGTCGATCTTCACAACGATGCCCTCGATGAGGTCTCCGTCGTTGAAGAATTTCAGAGTCTTTTCGACCGCGGCAAGAAAGTCTTCAGCAGATCCAATGTCGTTGATGGCGACCTGCTTAGGTGCCCTATCGGTCGTTGCGATTGTCATGTAGTAGTTGCTCCAGGATGGACATAAGTCGGGCCATACGCGAACGGGTGGGGATTGTGGACTCCGCGCATGGCAGCGGATAGTTCGTCACAAACGTGACAGTCAAGCTTAGCTGTTTGCAGGGGCCACCGGCAACATCCGCGTATCACGTCGTGTACCCGGAGAGACGTCAGGACAGCAGCGCCGCGCGGAGGGTGTCGAGGCCGACGCCGCCGAGGTCGAGGGCTCGCCTGTGGAAATCCTTGATCGAGAACGCCGCACCCTCCCTGGCCTTGCTGGCGTCGCGGAGTTCCTCCCAGATGCGCTGGCCGATCTTGTACGAGGGCGCCTGTCCCGGCCAGCCGAGGTACCGGTTGACTTCGAACTGCACCGTGCTCTCGTCGACGTTCGCGTTGCGGCGGAAGAAGTCGAAGGCATGCTCGGCCGTCCAGGCGCCGCTTCCATCCGGCAGGGTCTTGCCGAGGTGCACGCCGATGTCGATCACGACGCGGGCGGCGCGCATCCGCTGGCCGTCGAGCATGCCGAGACGGTCGGCCGGGTCGTCGAGGTAGCCGAGCTCGCTCATCAGGCGTTCGGCGTAGAGCGCCCAGCCCTCTGCGTGCCCTGACGTGCCTGCGAGATGGCGACGCCAGGTGTTCAGGATGCCGCGGTTGTGCACCGCCTGTCCGATCTGCAGGTGGTGACCCGGAACACCCTCGTGATAGACGGTCGACAGTTCGCGCCAGGTGGAGAACTCGGTGACGCCTGCCGGAACCGACCACCACATCCGGCCCGGCCTGGAGAAGTCGTCGCTCGGCCCGGTGTAGTACACGCCGCCGTCCTGCGTCGGGGCGATCAGGCACTCGAGCGCGCGGATCTCCTGGGGGATGTCGAAGTGACTGACCGACAGTTCGGCGACGGCGCGGTCGCTCGTCTCCTGCATCCAGCGTTGCAAGGCCGCCGTGCCGTGCAGGGTGCGGCTCTGGTCGGCGTCGAGGTGGGCGATGGCCTCCTGCACGCTCGCTCCCGGGAGAATCTGCCTGGCGATACCCTCCTGCTCCGCGACCATCCTGGCGAGTTCCTCGATCCCCCACTCGTAAGTTTCGTCGAGGTCGACGGCGGCACCGAGGAACCGGCGGGACTGGAGCGCATAGATCTCCCGGCCGACCGCATCCGCCTCTGGCGCGGACCGTTCGAGCTCGTCGCCGAGGAAGGCGGCCAGCGCGGAGTATGCGGCGGCGGCGGCGCGGGCGCCGGACCCGAGGTCGGTCGCGAGACTCGCGGGCAGGCTGCCCGTCACGGGACTCGCCTCCGCGGCGAGCGTGGCGAAGAAGCCCGTCTTCGCCGCGTGCCGACGTGCCTGAACTGCGACCTCGCGCACCTGGCGCTTCGCGGGCATGATGCCTTCGCGGATGCCGAGGCGCAGGGTCTCGATGTAACCCGCGACGGCCTCGGGCACGGCGCCGAGCCGCGTGGAGATGGTGCGCCAGTCCTCGACGGTTTCCGTCGGCATCAGGTCGAAGGCCGCGCGGATGTCCTGCGCGGGCGAGGCGAGATTGTTCAGGTCCCGAAGCGGCAGGCCCGCATCGGCGCTCTCGACGCCGAGGGCGAGTTCGCTGCGCAGATCCGTGCGGGTGACCTCGTCGACCGCGTCGACGACGACGGCGGCATCGAGGCGCCTGATCGTGGCAAGAGACGCGAGGCGGTGCCGTTCCAGGCCCGCCGGAGAGTAGTCGCCATACCGGTCGGCGCCCACGCTGCGGCCGATGTAGGTGCCGATCGTGGGATCGAGGTCGACGAGGGTATCGACCCAGTCTTCGGCGATCGCATCAATCTCTGTGGGCGTACGCACGGTGTCTTGGCTCATGGAGCGAGCCTAGATCACCGTACCGGCAGCGACACAGGGAGCGAGCCGGGACCTCAGTGCGCCGCAGCGTCCCAGTTCGCGCCCCTGCCGACCTGCACGTCCAGGGGCACGAGCAGCGCAGCGGCGGTCTCCATCCGGTGCGTGACGACGGTGCGGAGAGCGTCCCACTCGCCGGGGGCGACCTCGAAGATCAATTCGTCGTGCACCTGGAGCATCATCTGGGACTCGAGGCCTTCCTCGAGCATGTCCTCCGCGATGTTGTTCATTGCGATCTTCATGATGTCGGCGGCCGAGCCCTGGATCGGCGCGTTGAGCGCAGCCCGCTCCGCGTTCTCCCTGAGCACGCGGTTGGAACTGTGCAGTTCGGGGAACGGGCGGCGGCGCCCGAAGATCGTCGCGGTATACCCGTCGACCTTGGCCTGTTCGACGACGTGCCGCAGGTAGTCGCGCACAGCGCCGAACCGGGCGAAGTAGTCCGTGATGAGCTGACGGGCTTCCTTCTGGTCGATCCGGAGCTGCTTGGAGAGACCGAATGCACTCAGCCCATACGCGAGACCGTAGGACATGGCCTTGACCTTGCTGCGCATCTCGTTCGTGACCTCCTCCGGCGTGACCCCGAAGACGGATGCGCCGACGAAGCGGTGCAGGTCTTCTCCGGCGTTGAAGGCCTCGATCAGCCCGGCGTCCTCGGAGAGGTGCGCCATGATGCGCATCTCGATCTGGGAGTAGTCGGCCGTCAGCAGGCACTCGGCGCCCGGGCGGGAGTGGAAGGCTGCCCGGATCCGCCGGCCTTCCTCGGTGCGCACGGGGATGTTCTGAAGGTTCGGATCGGCCGAGGAGATCCGGCCTGTGGCAGTGCCGATCTGCACGTAGGTGGTGTGGATGCGCCCGGTCGCGTCGATCGCCTTGTCAAGGGTCTCGACGATCTGGCGGAGCTTGGTCGCGTCCCTGTGCTGCAGGAGGAGACCGAGGAAGGGATGCGGGTTGCTCGCCTGAAGATCGGCGAGGGCGCCGGCATCCGTCGTGTATCCGGTCTTGTTCGCGCGGGTCTTCGGCATGCCCAGCTGCTCGAACAGGACCTCCTGGAGTTGCTTGGGCGAGCCGAGGTTGACCTCGCGGCCGATCTCGGCGAACGCTCCCGCCGCGTACTCCGCCGCCCTCTCGCCGAGCTGGGCCGACAGGACGGACAGCTCCTCGTGTGACACGGCGACGCCGGTGAGTTCCATGTCGACGAGCGTCAGCAGGGTCGGCATCTCAATGTCGGTCAGCACGGACTGGGATCCCGGGTCGAGCAAGGCCCCGAGCGCGGCCGAAAGCCGGTATGCGTACCAGGCCTCGGTGGGCACGCCGCCCGACTCCGACTCGTCCGGCACCAGCTGGTTGGGATCCGCGACCGGGAGCGTCTCGTCGAGGTAGCGGGTGACGAGGTCGGCGAGGGTCTTGTCGGGCCCGCCCGGGCGCAGCAGCCAGGCGGCTACGAGGGTGTCGGTGACGAGCCCACCAAAGCCGAGGCCGCTGCGGCGCAGGGCCTTGAGCTGGTGCTTGGCGTCGTGCATGATCTTGGGAGCGTCGCTCGCGAGCCAGTCCTCGAAGGGCAGGTAATCCGTGCGTCCCGGCTGCCACGGAAGATTCACGGACTCCTCGAGCCCGGACACCCCGAAGCCGATCGCCTTGCCGTCCTGCACCTCGACCTGGAGGCCGAGTCCGCCCGGATTGGTCGCGATAACCCGGGTGAGCCAGGCGTCCAGCTCCTCGTGGAGGAGGTCCATGGCGACCGGCGCGGTGGGCACATCATCGCGCTCGACCGGCACCACGGTCGCGCCTGACTCGTCCGCGCCGCCCTCGAGCTTGATCACGCGCTCGAGCAGGTTCTTGAACTCGAGGCGACCGAAGATCTCCCGCACGGCGGCTTCGCTGATCGGGGCGCGGACGAGGTCGGGCAGTTCGACGGGGAGGTCGAGGTCGGTCACGAGCCGGTTGAGGCGGCGATTGCGGATCGCGTTCTCCTTCTGCTCGCGCAGGTTGTTGCCGACGACACCCTTGATCTCGTCCGCGTGTTCGAGGATGCCGTCAAGGCTGCCGTAGAGGCCGAGCCACTTGACGGCGGTCTTCTCGCCGACCTTGCTGATGCCGATCAGGTTGTCGCTCGTCTCGCCGACGAGGGCCGCGACATCGGGATACTGGGCCGGATCGATGCCGTATTTCTCGCGCACACGTGCCGGGTCGTACCGGGTGAGCGCCGAGACGCCCTGGCTCGCCGGGTAGAGCAGGGTCACGTTGTCGTTGACGAGCTGGATCGAATCCCGGTCGCCGGAGACGACGAAGACGTGGTAGCCCTCCGCGGTTCCGCGGACGGACAGGGTCGCGAGGATGTCGTCCGCCTCGAAGTCTTCCTTCGTGATGGTCGTGATGTTCATGGCCGCGAGGGCCTCCTGCAGGAGCGGCACCTGACCTTTGAATTCCGGAGGGGTGCTCGCCCGGGTTCCCTTGTATTCGGGGTATTCGCGGGTGCGGAAGGAGGCTCGCGAGATATCGAAAGCGACGGCGATGTGCGAGGGGTTCTCGGTGCGCAGCAGGCTCAGCAGCATCGAAATGAACCCGTGGATGCCGTTGGTGTGCTGGCCGTCCCGGGTCTGGAAACTGTCGACCGGGAGCGCATGGAACGCCCGGTAGGCCAGTGAATGGCCGTCGATGATCATCAGGGTAGGCTTTTCGGAATCCGACACACAGACAGCCTACAAGCGTCGTCCGACGGCGCAGGGCCCTATCCAAGGTGACCATGACCCAGAAGACCGAAGACACCCTCAGCTGGGTGCAGCAGCGCGGCGGCGGGGCCCTCGCCGACAAGATGGGCATCGAATTCCTCGAGTTCAGCCTCGAGCGGGCGGTGGCACGGATGCCCGTGTTCGGCAATACCCAGCCGGCCATGCTCCTGCACGGGGGCGCCTTCGTGGTGCTCGGCGAGAGCCTCGGGTCGATGTCCGCAAACCTGCACGCAGGACCGGGCAAGCTCGCCGTCGGCATCGAAATCAACGCGACGCACACCCGCTCGGCGACGAGCGGCTGGGTGACCGGGATCTGCACGCCGATCCACCTCGGACGCACCCTGACGACGCACTCGATTGAGATCGAGGACGATCAAGGCAGGCGCTGCTCGACGATCCGGATCACGAACCTGATCACCGACCGCCCCGGCATCGCCTGATCTGTCACGCACGCCGTTCACACGCGACAAAGGCGGGCCCGGTCGTCATTGACCGGACCGGCCTTTCGTCTGTGCAGTGGTGCTATTTCTTGGCGGAGAGCTGCTCGATGATCGCCTGGGCTACGTCGTGCATCGTGAGGCGGCGATCCATCGACGCCTTCTGGATCCAGCGGAACGACTCCGGCTCGGTGAGGCCCATCTTCTCGTTGAGCAGGCCCTTGGCCCGGTCGACGAGCTTGCGGGTTTCGAAGCGCTCGACCAGGTCGGCGACCTCGGCTTCGAGGGTGATGATCTGGCTGTAACGGGACAACGCGATTTCGATCGCGGGCAGCAGGTCGTTCGGGGTGAACGGCTTGACGACGTATGCGAGTGCGCCGGCCTCCGTCGCCCGCTCGACCAGTTCCTTCTGGCTGAACGCGGTGAGGAGGACGACCGGGGCGATGTGCGCCTTGGTGATCCGCTCAGCGGCCGAGATGCCGTCGAGGTGCGGCATCTTGACGTCCATGATCACCAGGTCGGGTCGCAGCTCGGTCGCCAGGGCGACAGCGGTTTCGCCGTCGCCGGCCTCGCCGACCACCTCGAATCCGGCGTCACGAAGGATTTCGACGATGTCGAGACGAATGAGGGACTCATCCTCGGCCACGACAACACGGCGAGGAGGTACTGGGGTTGAATCTTGGTCAGTCACGGGTCAAAGCCTACGGTATTCTGATCCAGGTGTTGTGAGCCGGTGTGGCGGAATGGCAGACGCGGAGCACTCAAAATGCTTTGTTCGAGAGGACGTGTGGGTTCGAGTCCCACCACCGGTACCAACACAGGTCGGCCAGGGCGTCCCCGGCCGGTTCGATTTCCTCGTTCTGCTCCTAGTCGGCGGGGAGCGGTTCGATCATTGTTTTGGACACGATTGCCTCAACGACTTCGCCGGGAATGTCTTCCTGCTGTTTGACCTCGACGCGGGCGGCCTGCCACGCCGACCAATGGCCAGACACGAGTGCCCACAAAGACAATGCCGAAACGTAGACGACGCTGTCCACCCAATGGGTGACCAGCGAAATGGGAATCATCACGATCCATAAGATCGTGAGCCACCCGTTGACCTTCCGCATGAACGCGGGATCTCCTTGCACAGACGCCCAGAGACTTTTCATCATGCACTCCTCGGTTATTTCAATCGGGGTTGGAATCTGCCTTCATGAATACACCAGAATCGATTCGGGTTCAAAAGTATTCTTCTGAATTTGACCGGGCATTTGTCGTCAAAACGCTTTCTGCATGCACTGCGCGACCAGTGCAGTCGATTCGTCTGCGATGCGCCGTGAATAAAGGAAGAGCGCTGAGGAACATCGGACACAACTCGGCGGTCACCCCAGACACGCATCAGAAGACGGAATCACTCCCCGACGGGTCACAGAGTGATGGTTCCGCGCCGACCGACAACGACACTGCCTCCGGCGGTCCCGCCGACTGACCCGGAGCATCCACCCGCCAGACCAACCTCGACGACGGCATCCTGCTCTGGCGGGCCGACCACTTGCGGCTCCACAACGAGCACTGGGGCATCACCCGAGACAACACCGGACAGTACTGGCTCACCCCACCACCCGGAGTCGACCCCGAACAGGAACCCATACTGCTCACCAGCAAAGGCACGAACCTCAGCGACGTTTCAGACTCGGCGGTTTCGCACCGCGGCTGGTCTGACCGCCGGCTTCGCTCCTACGGGTGCGGCACCTCGGCGGTGTCGCGCAGCGGGGCGAACATCCGGTCGAAGACGTTGCGACGGTCGAACTGCATCGCATACTCGCGCGCACGGTCAGCCCAGTCCCTGCGCTCCTCAGCCGTGGTCTCGAGAATTGCGCGGTCGATGGCCTCGGCGATCGCCTGCGGGTCCTCGACGGGGATGATCAGGGCGTGGTCGCCAACGGCTTCGCCGATGCCTCCGGTGACGGTGGTGATCACGGGACCGCCGCCGGCCAGCATCTTCTCAGCCAAAGCGATGCCGAACGTCTCCACGAACTCCGGCCGCGGCTTGCTCGGAAGAACGAAGGCGGCGCATCCCGCCATCAGGTACGGCTTCTCCGCATCGCCGACGTCGTCGAGGAACCGGATGCGATCGGCGAGCGGTGAGGCCGCCGCGATGGCCCGGAGTGCTTCGGACTGCGGGCCGCGGCCCGCGATCACGAGGATCTTGTCCTGGCTGGCCGCGCTGATCGCGTAACCGGCGATGAGATCGTCGACGCCCTTCGCCGCGGTGAGGCGGGAGAGGAACAGGATGTAACCGTCGCGTTCGAGGCCGCGGGTGGTGAGAACGTCGTCCGTCACGCCCTCGTCGAGGTGCAGATAGGAGTCGGCGTCGATCGCCGGGTAGGAGATCGTGATCCGTTCGCGGCACTGGGCCGCGTAGCGGGTGCCGTGGTGCTGGTCGACGAGTTCGGCCTCGGTGATGATGAGCTGCCGGGTGTACTCGGAAACGGCGACGCAATAGTCCTGGCTGAGATAGCTCGACAGGATGTGCGCGGCGGCGCCGAATCGTCCCTCATTGACCGCGGTGCGCACGACATTCGTGACGTCCGAACCCACGGCTTCCGCGATCGTGGTCACGTTGACGGGCAGCCCGGTCCCCCAGGCAGCGCGCACGGCGTCGGAGACCGCGAGTGTGTGCGGCGTGAGGTAGAGCGAGAGGCAGACCGTCGGCACCCCGTCAGTGAACAGCTCGATCAGCCGGCCGGTGACCCCGGCAAGGTGGCGCCCGTCGAGCACTTTGTAGTCCCCGACCGGTGCGGGCCGGTCGACGAAGATCCCGGGGCTGTACGGCAGCACGGAATCGAGCGGCTTGAGCGGCAGCCCGGAGGCCTGGAGTTTGTCGATCGGCCACGTCACGATGCGCACCTCGTCGAAGCCGCGCTCGAGCGCGGTCTCCGCGAGATTACGCGCTTCGACGGAGTGGCCGCAGATGACCGGATCGGCCCTGACGACGATGACGAGCCGGTTCTCAACAGAATTCATGGTGTCTCTCCCGTGGATCGTGACGCTCGTGATGGTGACAAGGATGATGGCGTTGAGGGTGGGAAGTCCGTCGTTCCCCAGCTGCTCGGCTCAGGCCCCAACTCCACGACGAGTTCGCCACCGGCGTGGAATTCATTTCCACTGAGCCAGGTGCGCCCGAGCGGTTCCCCGTTGAATTCCATAGCCTGCACATACTGTACGGGTCCGCCCGGTGTCGGTTCAATGAATCCACGAGTACGGATGGTGAACGAGTGCTTACCGACAGAGAACGTCGACTTCTCGAAGGAGGGCGCATTGACGAGGAAGATGTTCTGGCCGGCAACCGGGAACAGCCCGAGTGAGGCCCAGACGAACCAGGAACTGAGCCCGCCGGAGTCGTCGTTTCCTGGCAGCCCTCCACGACCGGTGCCGAACTGCTGATGCACGATGTTGTGCACGATCTCGGCCGTGCGGTCCGGCCGGCCTACGTAGTGGTACGACCACGGCGCTTCCATGTCGGGCTCGTTGTTGAGTCCCTCGAATCGGCCAAGTCGGTAGCCGGCGATGACTTCCTCCGGGCCGGAGCCCCGGACGAGCTGCTTCACGGGCTCGGCGCCGTAGCCGAAGAACTCGTCGAGCTGGGCGATGAACCGCTCGGCCCCTCCGCTCAGGGCGATGCGGGCAGCCATGTCCTGCACCAGCCGGAACGAGTAGTTGTGCCGGGTGCCCTCGTAGTACGTGGAGTCCTTCAGAAGACCGGTGACCGGGTCGTACGCGTTCACCCAGCGCTCAGCGAGGGCGACGAACTGCTCGACGAGGGCCTTGTCGCCGACGTGCCCGGCGACCTTCGCGGTGCACCAGTATCCGAATGCGAGGTCGAGGGTGTGGCTGATCGGATGCGCCTCCCCGTGGACCAGGAACTCCTCGCCGTAGGTGCGGCGCAGGTCGTCGGACATGTGCACGAGGGCCCAGTCCCAGTCGATGCCGGGGAGGCCGAGCTGGCACAGGTCGGAGAGGAAGGTGTGGGCGAGAGCACTCGCCTGCCGTGAGAAACGGTCGCTTCCGCGGGCCATCCGGTACCCGATGGGGAAGTTGCCCTCCTCCTCCGAGATGGTGATCATTGCGTTCGCCAGCTCGACCGCTCGTTCCGGCATCAGCGCGGTGATCAGGGGAAGCTGGGTGCGGTAGATGTCCCACATCGTACTGATGTCGAAGACGAACGGTCCGTCCGTCGGCCAGAACGGGCTCTCCGACGGAGCCAGGCAGGGCTTGATCAGGGCGTGGTAGAGCGCCGTCGAGAACACCGTCTGGCGAGCGGCGGACGGTGTCCTGACCGTGATGCCCTTGAGCTTTTTGCGCCAGACCTTCTGGGTGCGCTCGCGGCGGGGCGTGAACTGCGCCGGTCCGGTTCCGCAATCCGCCTCGAGGTTGCGCTTGGCCTGGTCGACGCCCCGCAGGGAGAATCCGATCCGCAGCTCGATCGTCTGGCCCTCCTCGCTCGGACCGGCCCACATCAGGCCGAACGGGCGCAAGGTCGTCGGGCGGATGTGGTCGAAGTCGAGCCGGGTCCCGCCGGGCATCAGGCGTCTGTCGTACCAGAGCATCTGACGCCACTGGGGGTTGTCGCACTCGATGTACACCGACAGAGGGGCGCCTTCTACCACGATCTCCCCGCTCGCGACTCCGGGCTCAAGACACTCGAGGTGGGCCCGCACCGGGATCGTGGCGCCGTACGGAATCGACAGGCCACCGTGTGAGAAGTCGATGACCACCCGCGCCTTGGAATGTGCGGGAAAGGTGTACCGGTGCACCGCACTCTTCGGCCCGACGGTGAGCTCTGCGGTGATGCCGGAGTCGAGGGTTCCTGAATACCAGCCCGGCTCGGCCTGTTCGTCGGTCAGCTCCCACGTCCGGCCGAGCACGTCGAGCGGTTCGATCATCGGTGTGACGCGGAAATAGTTGTAGTACTTGCGGATGGCGCCGGTACCGGACTGCTGGAAGTGCGCGAATCCCGAAGCGAGGTGACGCTCGTGCAGGAGGGGCGGGATGCCCTCGAGCGAGAGGTCGTACCGGCCGTACCCCGTCGGATAGGCCCCCGAATACGCGCAGGCCGATACCATCCCGAGCGGGTAGGTGGCGCCAGGGTGCGTGTTCCCGATCTGGGGCTTCGGCCACCACCAGGTGGCGGCGAGGCCGGTCTGGGGAGGAAGGTTCGTAACCTCGGTGCCGATAAACGGGTCAACGCGACCGATCATGCAGTATCTCCTCTGAGTGCCTTCCTCGGAGAGTAGCCGCTGCACCGCGTCGAAGAGGACGCGACTCCGTTACCGCGAGGTAAATTCTCGCGCCGCCGCTACCGTTGGGGGATGACTACCCCAGAGCCCGCGGGCGCAGACCTGACGCCGAGCTACATCGAACCGGGACAGCCCTTCGATCGCGACACCCATTACGTCGAGGACCGCATCACCCGGGAGGCTCGTGATGGCTGGCCTGTCGAGCCCGGCCGGTACCGGCTCGTGGCCGCGCGGGCGTGCCCGTGGGCGAACCGGACGGCGATCGTCCGGCGCCTGCTCGGGCTGGAGGAGGTCATCTCGCTGGGCCTGCCCGGACCGACGCACGACAAGAACAGCTGGACCTTCGACCTCGATCCCGGCGCCGTTGACCCGGTGCTCGGCATTGCACGGCTCCAGCAGGCCTATTTCGCGAGATTCCCGGATTACCCGCGCGGCATCACCGTTCCCGCGATTGTGGACATTCCGAGCGGACGGGTCGTCACCAACAACTATCCGCAGATCACGATCGACTTCGAAACCGAATGGGTGGAGTATCACCGTGAGGGTGCTCCCGATCTGTATCCGGTCGAGCATCGCGCCGAGATCGACGAGGTCGCCGACCTGGTCTTCCATGACGTCAACAACGGCGTCTACAAGTGCGGCTTCGCCGGCAGCCAGAAGTCCTACGAGCGGGCATACGACGCCCTCTTCGCCCGTCTGGACTGGCTCGAGGAGCGCCTCGCGACCCAGCGCTACCTCGTCGGCGACACGATCACCGAAGCCGACATCCGGCTCTTCACCACGCTCGCACGGTTCGACGCCGTGTATCACGGCCACTTCAAGTGCAACCGCGACAAGCTCAGCGAGATGCCCGTCCTGTGGGCATACGCGAGGGACCTCTTCCAGACGCCGGGATTCGGCGACACGATCGACTTCGAGCAGATCAAGCGGCACTATTACGTCACCCACAGCGACATCAATCCGAGCGGCATCGTCCCGAAGGGGCCGGATGCCCGTGGCTGGCTCGAACCGTCCGGTCGCGAGGCCCTGGGCGGGCGTCCGTTCGGCGACGGCACCCCGCCGGGGCCTCCCCTCGGGACCGAGCGGGTGCCGGCGCTGTGACTCTGGCCCGGCGACGGCACCGCGGGCATCCTCCGGCACGATGACCCTGCGCGTCTGACGAATTCCGATTCCGGCTTGCCGCTCAGTATTCTGGGGGGCATGAAGACGCCGATACTCGCCACACTCACCCTGCTCGGAGCGCTTGCGCTCAGCGGGTGCTCCATCGGCGCCACAACGCCATCCGACACACCCGGAACGGCAACCACCCCAGCGGCCACGAGCTCAGCCTCTGATGCCGCCTGCGCCGGGGTGAGGGTCGTCGTCGATTTCGGCACCCTCGCCGCACCGAAGATCACCGACTGTGTTGCGACGACGACCACGATCGCTGCAAGCGCCGTCATGAAGTCCGCGGCGGTCTCGACCGAGGGAACCGTCCAGTACGGCGACCAGGTCGTCTGCCGGGTCAACGGACGCCCGGCCGCCGACGAGACCGTCACGGTGACGGGCCAGGCGCCGTTCGTCGAATCGTGCCAGTCGATGGCGCCCGCTTACGCGTACTGGGCGCTCTGGATCCAGCCGACCCCTGGCGCGGCCTGGGAGTACGCCCAGGAGGGCCTCGGGAGCCTCCAGGTGACGCCCGGCCAGTCCCTCGGCCTCGTGTTCACCACCGGCACCGAGACCCCGACGCCCGGCAACTAGGACTCCGAACCCGGTGTTCCGTTTCCGCCTGGCCCCCCTCCGCGCGGCCGTACTCTTCGCGCTCGGATTCGTGGTGCTTCGGATCGGATACCGGGCGCTCTTCGGCGGCGGCGGGGGCACGGGGCTGGTGCTGCTCGACCTGCCCCGGGTCCCCCTCGCCGGACCGTTCAGTCCCGTCGTGCTGTTCGGACCTGTCACGACCGGCGGCATCGGGAACGCGGCGCTGAGCGCGCTCCCGGTCGCGGCCGTGATCCTCGTGTTCGGGGTGCTCAACGCGCTGATCGACGTGAGCCGCCTGTTCGCCCGCGGCGCAAGGCGCGGGCCGCTGCGCACGGTCTCCCGCGCGCTCGTGATCGCGTGGGCCACGTTTCCCGCGCTCCTGGACTCGGTCAGGCGCGTCCGCCTGGCCGCTGCCCTCCGGGGTGAGCGCACCGTGGCGGCCCTGCTCGTCCCGGTGTTCGAGCAGACCATCGAGCGTGCCCTCGCCCTCGCTGCATCGATGGAGGCGCGAGGGTTCGCGTCCGTCGGGGCCGTCGGGACCGTCGACGTCGCCTGTGACCGGCCCATCGTCATGGCGGATGCCGCGCTCGATTTCGACGGGGACTGGCGCCTCGAGCACCTCGACCTCGCTCTCGCCCCCGGCACCCTCACGGTCGTCGTCGGACCGACCGGTTCGGGCAAGTCCGGCCTGCTCCAGGCGATGAGCGGGCTGTTCCAGCACTTCCACGGCGGCCGCCAGCACGGCCGGATCGAGATCGGCGGCGTCGACAGGGCCGAGACTCCCCCGCGCGACACGGCCGGTTTCGTCGGCATGGTGCCCCAGAACGTGCGGCTGTCCTTCGTCGCGGAGACCGTGGACGAGGAGATCGGCTTCGCCCTCACCGTGCGCGGGGTCGCCGCGGTGATCGTGGAGCAGCGGGTGCGGGAGGTGGCCGCGCAACTCGGCATCACGCCGTTATTGGGTCGCCCCGTCTCGGCACTCTCAGCTGGGGAGGCCACCCTCGTGTCCCTCGGCGGCGCCCTGATCTGCCGGCCGGTCCTGCTGCTCGTCGACGAACCGCTCGCCGAACTCGACACCGAGGTGAGGGAGAGGGTCCTCCGGGTGTTCGACAGGCTGGCCCACGAGGCCGGAGTCTGCGTCGTGGTCGCCGAGCACAACAACCGCGAGTTCGAAATGATCGCGGATGCCTGGCTCGTGCTCGACGGCCACCGCGCGCGCATGCTGCCTCCGGGTGATCAGCCGCCGAACCGGGTCGGCGACCGCAGCTCCCCGAGCGGGAACGCACGGGCCGGTCACCGCCTGAGTCCCGAATCGGAGTCGGAGGCCGGGCTGCGCGCCGCGGTGCCGGACGCCGGAAAGCCGCTCGCCGGCATCCGTCGGCTGACGGTTCGATACGGCGACCGGACCGTCGTCGACGCGGTGTCACTCGAGATTGCAGCCGGCCAGATCGTCGCCCTCGATGGCCGGAACGGCGCGGGCAAGAGCAGCCTCCTGAACGCGCTCGCGCTGCCGTCGACCCACGGCACAGTGATCGTCGCCGGGCAGGATGTTTCGGCCATGCACAGGAGGAACCGGCGCCGGGCGGTCGCGCTCGTTCCGGAGAATTTCGACGACCTGTTCTTCGCAACGACGGTTGCAGACGAATGCCGCCGCAGTGACCGGTCGACGCGGCGACGAGCGGGACGACGCGCGGCGGGAATCGCGGGCCTCGCCCCGGGATCCACCGCCAGGACGTTCGCGCGGCTTCTGGGGCACGACTCCGCCGCAGCAGCCCCCCTTCTCGAGCGTCACCCGCGGGACCTGTCGGCGGGCCAGCGGCTCTGCCTCGCGATCGCGATCCAGCTCGCGGCCACCCCTGCCCTGCTGCTCGTCGACGAGCCGACCCGAGGCCTCGACGCCGCAGCCCGTTGGCTCGTGGGCACGGCGCTGCAACGCGCGTCCAGCCCGGAATCCGCGGTGCTGTTCGCGACGCACGACCACGACTTCTCCCGGTTTTTCGCCACCCGGACCCTGCACCTCGAGGCGGGGTGCCTGGTTGCCCAGGCGCACGTCGGCGCCGGGGCGCCGGGCCCGGCCTCAGCTGTCGGAACTCCGGGCCGGGACATGCGGGTGACGCCGTGAAGCGCCGCAGCGGTCGGTGGACATCCGCTGTATTGTGGGGTGGCAGCGTGCTCGCCGCCGCGGGTTTCGGCTGGCCGCTGTTCGCGACCGCCGTCCCCCGGGACGCGCAGGGCGCCGTTCCGTTCGTCGCGTTCGCCCTCGTGCCCGCCGTGATCGTCGCGCTCGCCCTCGTGGTGGACCGCGAGATGTACACCGCGAAGACGGTGGCCTTGCTCGGGGTGCTCGCGGCAGTGGGAGCGGCGGTCCGGATCGCGGGCACGGGCGTCGGCGGTGTCGAGGCCGTGTTCATCCTGCTGATCCTGGCCGGACGGGTCTACGGTGCCCGGTTCGGGTTGCTGCTCGGGCTGCTGACCATCGCCGTGTCTTCGGTGCTCTGGGGCGGGTTCGGGCCGTGGACCCCGTTCCAGATGTTCGCCTGCGGCTGGGTCGGCGCCGGCGCAGCGCTGCTGCCGCGCGTGCGAGCCGGTGGGCGACTCGGCCCGCGTGCCAGGGCACGCCTCGAGATCGCGCTCCTGGCCGGGTACGGCGTCGTCGCGTCCTACCTGTTCGGGCTCGTGATGAACCTGTGGTTCTGGCCGTTCGCCGTTGGCGCGGGGACCGGCATCTCCTATTCCCCCGGAGCGTCCCTGGGTACGAACCTGGCCTCCTTCGGCCTCTACTCGCTCGTGACGTCGACGCTGACCTGGGACACGGTGCGCGCCGTCACGACCGTGCTCGGCATCTGCCTGGTCGGCCCCGCGGCCCTCGCCGCCCTGCGCCGGGCGAAACTGCCCGGCGGCCGGCGCGCGCCATCGCCGCGCGACGCTAGACCGAGAAGTACTTCGCTTCCGGGTGATGGAACACGAAGGCATCCGTCGACTGCTCCGGATGAAGCTGCAGCTCCTCGGACAGCACGACTCCCATCCGCTCGGGCCTGAGCAGTTCGACGACCTTGCGGCGGTCCTCCATCTCGGGGCAGGCCGGATAGCCGAGCGAGAAGCGGGCGCCGCGGTATTCGAGCTTGAACATGCCGGCCACGTCCGCCGGGTCCTCGGCGCCGAGGCCGAGCTCTGAGCGCACGCGAGCGTGCCAGTACTCGGCGAGGGACTCGGTGAGCTGCATGGTGAGACCGTTCAGCTCCAGGTAGTCGCGGTACTTGTTCGCGGCGAAGAGCTTCGCGGTCACGCTGTCGACGTTGGCGCCGGCCGTGACGAGCTGGAGGGCCACGACGTCGACCTGCCCGGACTCGCGCGGACGGACGAAGTCGGCCAGGCACAGGTGCCGGTCCCGTCTCTGGCGCGGGAAGGAGAATCGCAACCGTTCGGTGCCGACCGCTCCGCCGGAACCGCCGTCGGGCGCGAGCAGGCCGGGCGTGCCGAGGCGTCCGTCCGGGTCGTCGCCGTGGTGCAGCACCACAAGGTCGTTGCCCTCGCTGTATGCGGGGAAGTAGCCGTACGCGACGGAAGCGTCGAGCATGCCCTCCGCGAGGATCCGGTCGAGCCAGTACCGCAGCCGCGGCCTGCCCTCGGTGTCGACGAGTTCCTGGTAACTGGCGCCGTCTTCCGCACGGCTGGGCTTGAGGCCCCACTGGCCCATGAAGGTTGCCCGCTCGTCGAGGAACGCCGAGTACTCGGCGAGGGCGACGCCCTTAACGATCCTGGTCCCCCAGAACGGCGGAACGGGCACCGGGTTGTCTGCGGCCACGTCGCTGCGCACCGGCATGGCGTCCGGCTCGGTGACGGTGAGCAGGCTGCGCTTGTGGATGCGTTGTTTCAGCGGCGGCAGGCCGACGGATGCCGGGTCTGCGCCGCGGGCGATGGCCACGAGCGGCTCCATCAGCTTGAGGCCCTCGAAGGCGTCCCTGGCGTACCGCACCTGCCCTGCGAACAGGCCGGCGAGGTCTTCCTCGACGTAGGCGCGGGTGAGGGCTGCGCCGCCGAGGATCACGGGCCACTTCTTTGCGAGCCCCCGGTTGTTCAGCTCGAGCAGGTTCTCCTTCATCACGACCGTGGACTTGACGAGCAGTCCGCTCATGCCGATCACGTCGGCGTTGTGCTCCTCCGCCACTGCGATGATCTCATTGATCGTCTTCTTGATCCCGATGTTGACGACGTCGTAACCGTTGTTGGTCAGGATGATGTCCACGAGGTTCTTGCCGATGTCGTGCACGTCGCCGCGCACGGTCGCGAGCACCATCGTGCCCTTGCCCGCAGCCTCCGACTTCTCCATGTGCGGCTCGAGGAGCGCGACAGCGGCCTTCATCACCTCGGCGGACTGCAGCACGAACGGCAGCTGCATCTCTCCGCTGCCGAACCGGGCGCCGACGATCTGCATGCCGGCGAGCAGGTGCACGTTGACGATGTCGAGGGCGCTCATCCCTCCGGCGCGGGCGAGGTCGAGGTCGGCCTCGAGCCCCTTGGCCTCTCCGTCGATGATGCGTCGCTCGAGGCGCTCGCCGACCGGCAGGGCTGCGAGCTCGGCCGCGCGCTCGTCCTTCAGCGCGGCAGAGTCGACACCGGCGAACAGGTCGAGGAGCGCGGCCAGTGGGTCGTAGGTCAGGTTGCCGTCGACGTCGTACTCGCGGCGATCCCAGACCAGGTCCAGCGCCACCTTACGGCGGTCGTCCGGCACCGAGGCGAGCGGAACGATCTTGGCCGAGTTGACGATGGCGGAGTCGAGCCCGGCCGCTGTCGCCTCGTGCAGGAACACGGAGTTGAGCACCGACCTGGCCGCGGGGTTCAGCCCGAAGGACACATTCGAGACGCCGAGCGTGGTGTGGATGCCGGGATACTTCGCCTTGATCTGCCGGATCGCGTCGATCGTCTCTATCCCGTCCCTGCGGGTCTCCTCCTGGCCCGTGGCGATCGGGAAGGTCAGGGCGTCCACGATGATGTCTTCGACCCGCATCCCCCAGTCGTTCACGAGGGTCTCGACGAGCCTGGTTGCGATGCGTACCTTGTGCTCTGCGGTGCGGGCCTGGCCCTCCTCGTCGATGGTGAGGGCGATCACGGCGGCCCCGTGTTCCTTGACGAGCGGCATGATCCGGCCGAAGCGACTGGCGGGGCCCTCGCCGTCCTCGAAGTTGACCGAGTTCACGACCGGGCGTCCGCCGATGAGTTCCATGCCCGCCTGCAACACCGCGGGCTCCGTGGAGTCGACGACGAGCGGCAGGGTCGAGGCGCTCGCGAGCCGGGAGACGACCTGCCGGATGTCCGCGACGCCGTCCCGCCCGACGTAGTCGATGCAGACGTCGAGCAGGTGGGCGCCGTCGCGGACCTGGGCGCGTGCGATGTCGACGCAGTCGTCCCAGCGTTCCTCGAGCATGGCGTCGCGGAATGCCCGGGAGCCGTTCGCGTTCGTACGCTCCCCGATCGCGAGGAAGGCACTGTCCTGGTCGAAGCTGACGTGCTGGTACAGGCTCGCGACGCCGGAGTCCTCTTCTATCGTGCGCGTACTGACGAGGGCGCCGCGCAGGCGATCGACGACCGCGCGCATGTGCGCGGGAGTCGTCCCGCAGCATCCGCCGACGAGGCCCAGCCCGAACTCCTTGACGAACTGTTCGTGCGCCGTCGCGAGCTGGTCCGGTGTGAGCGGGTAGCTGGCCCCCGTTGACGTGAGCATCGGCAGGCCGGCGTTCGGCATACACATCACCGGAACGTGCGAGTAGCGGGCGAGATGGCGCAGATGTTCGCTCATCTCTGTCGGACCGGTGGCGCAGTTCAGGCCGATCGCGTCGATGCCGAGGGGTTCGAGCGCCGTGAGTGCCGCCCCGATCTCACTCCCCATCAGCATGGTGCCGGTGGTCTCCACGGTCACCTCGACGAAGATCGGCAGGCGGATGCCGGTCTCCGCGATGGCCTGCTTACAGCCGTTCACCGCGGACTTGGTCTGCAGCAGGTCCTGGGAGGTCTCGATCAGGAAGGCGTCGGCTCCTCCCCGGATCAGACCGACGGCCTGCTCGGCGAATGTCGCCTTGAGGTGGGCGTATGTGGTGTGGCCGAGGCTCGGGAGCTTGGTGCCCGGCCCCATCGAACCGAGCACCCAGCGCACCCGGCCGTCCCTGGCCTCGTAGTTCTCGACGCTCTTCCTGGCGATCGCCGCGCCGAGCCTCGCGAGTTCCTCGATGCGGTCCTCGATGTCGTAGTCGGAGAGGTTCGACCAGTTGGCTCCGAAGGTGTTGCTCTCGACGGCGTCGATGCCGGTGTCGAGGTACGCGCCGTGGATCGCCTCGATCATGTCGGGACGGCTCACGTTCAGGATCTCGTTGCAGCCCTCGAGCTGCTGGTAGTCCTCGAGGGTGGGGTTGTGCTCCTGCAGCATCGTCCCCATGGCGCCGTCGGCGATGACGACCCGTTCCTTCATCGTGTCGAGCAGGGCCTGCGACCGGGCCGGGCGCATGGCATCCGCGAATTCGGGGTGCTGCACGGCATCGGATCTCACTGTCAGTTCACTCACCCGTCTACAGTAGCGGCCCGGGCCAGAGACCTGGCCGCTCCCCGCAGCGCTCGTCCCGGTCGCCGGCCTGGTCAAAGAGTGGACGATGAACACTCGAGCAGCGCCCGCCCACCGCTACGCCTGCTCGACGAGGTCGCCTGCGCGGTCTACTCGCATCCTCGAGGCTTCGCGGGCCCTCGCGGAGGCCACGCCTGCCGGATCGTTCTTCGAGATCCCCGGCCGCAACCACTTCGACGCCCCGACTTCCCGCGCATTCCGCGACGCGGCCATCGCGTTCCTGGGCACGGAAGCCTGACCCACGGGTCGACGGCGCCGACGAACGCAAAAAACCCCGCCGACCAAAACGGTCGACGGGGCTTTCCTTCCAACGGGACTACTGCTTGACGTATGCCGGAGCAACCTCGTTGTGGGCGTCGCCGATGCGGTGCACCCGGATGTCGTTCGTCGAGCCGGCGATTCCGGGAGGGGAACCGCTGATGACGACGACCTTGTCACCGAGCTGGGCCAGGCCCTGGCCGAGCAGGATGTCGTCGACCTGGCCGAACATGGCGTCCGTGTGCGTGACCCGGTCCACGAGGTACGTCTGCACGCCCCAGGTGAGCGCGAGGCGGCGCCGGATGCCGGGCTCAGGCGTGAAGGCGAGCATCGGGATCTTCGAGCGCAGGCGGGACATCCGGCGGGCGGAGTCTCCGGATTCGGTGAAGATGCAGAGGTACTTCGCGTCGACGAACTCGGCTACCTCGATCGCGGCGAGGGTGATCGCCCCGCCCTGGGTGCGCGGCTTGTTCGTCAGCGGAGCAATGCGCTCCAGGCCGTGGTCTTCGGTGGATGCGACGATCCGCGCCATGGTCTGAACCGTGACGACGGGGTATTCGCCGACGCTGGTCTCGCCACTGAGCATGACCGCGTCCGCGCCGTCGAGAACGGCGTTCGCGACGTCGGACGTTTCTGCACGCGTCGGGACCGGGCTGTGAATCATCGATTCGAGCATCTGCGTCGCGACGATGACCGGCTTGGCCATCCGACGAGCGAGCTCGACGGCGTGCTTCTGCACGATCGGCACGGCTTCGAGCGGAAGCTCGACTCCGAGGTCGCCACGGGCGACCATGATCGAGTCGAATGCGTCGATGATCTCTTCGAGGTGCTCCACGGCCTGCGGCTTCTCGATCTTGGCGATGACGGGGACCTTGCGGCCCTCCTCAGCCATGATCTCGTGCACGCGGGTGATGTCGGCCGCGTCGCGCACGAAGGAGAGGGCGATCAGGTCGGTGCCGAGGCGGAGGCCCCAGCGCAGGTCTGCTTCGTCCTTCTCGGACAGCGCGGGAACGTTAACGGCAACGCCGGGCAGGTTGATGCCCTTGTTGTTCGAGACCGGGCCTGCGACGACGACGCGCGTCGTGACGACGATGCCATTTGTCGCGACGACCTCGACCTTGACCTTGCCGTCGTCGATCAAGAGGAAGTCGCCGGGCTTGACGTCGTTGGGCAGGCCCTTGTATGTCGTGCCGGATAGTTCCCTCGTGCCGAGGACATCGTCCGTTGTGATCTTAAAGATGTCGCCGACGGCCAGTTCATAAGGGCCGCCCTCGAATTTGCCGAGCCGGATCTTCGGGCCCTGCAGGTCGACCAGGACGGCGACCGCACGACCGGAATCATTCGCTGCCTTGCGGATGTTCGCGTAGACGGCCTCGTGCACGGTGTAGTCACCATGGCTCAGGTTCATCCGGCAGACATCGACACCCGCATCGATCAGGGCTCGAATTTGATCGTAACTGGCGGCTGCCGGCCCGAGGGTAGCGACAATTTTGGCGCGTCTCATTCTGAAAGTGCTCCGTTTTCCGCGCCGGGTAGGCGCATTCTTGATCTGTGGTTCTGGAGGCCGCTTGGTGGCGTCCTCCGGCTAATCGCTCACTTCACAGGGACCGTTAGATGGCGAAGGCATGGTCGGTCGGTTTGACCGGAGCAGGTAGTTGTGTCTCACCTTCGAGGAATCGATCGACGGCGGCTGCAGCAGCACGACCTTCAGCGATCGCCCAGACGATGAGGGACTGTCCGCGACCGGCATCGCCGGCGACGAACACGCCCTCATGGCTGGTTTGGTAGTTACCGTCTCGAACGACATTACTCCGCCCATCGAGCGGCACGTGCAGCTGGCTGGTGAGCTCCGCCGATTCCGGGCCGGTGAATCCGAGTGCGAGGAGTACGAGGTCCGCGGGGATTTCACGTTC
Organism: Cryobacterium sp. GrIS_2_6; assembly: GCF_035984545.1. Classification (NCBI taxonomy): domain Bacteria; kingdom Bacillati; phylum Actinomycetota; class Actinomycetes; order Micrococcales; family Microbacteriaceae; genus Cryobacterium; species Cryobacterium sp. GrIS_2_6. The sequence continues at coordinate 1,194,793 of NZ_JAXCHP010000001.1, read as the reverse complement.
CGTACCGGCCTTGGGCACGCGCCGGCCATCGAGGTACTCGGTTTCCGCGACGCGGATGGCGCGAACCTCGCCGGCCTCGTTGGAGAGGAACTCGATCGTCGAGGCGAGGTATTCGCGGGTGCCGCCCTCTTCGTGGGCGCTCGAAACCTCGAACAGGGTCGCGGACATCGGCCACGGCTGGTGTTCGGGCCGTTCTGTGCCGGGCTGCCTGCCGATCGCGAGGTTCGTGACGGATGCCGCGAGCTGGCGGTGCGAAGTGCCGATGCAGTCGGCGCCGGTGTCACCACCACCGAGGACGACGACATGCTTGCCCTCCGCGGTGATCTGGCTGTCGACCGTGTCCCCTGCGCCCGTGCGGTTCTGCTGCACGAGGTATTCCATCGCGAAGTGCACACCGGGGAGGTCACGGCCAGGGATGGGCAGGTCGCGGGGTACGAGCGCACCGGTCGCGACGACCACGGCGTCGTACCGGGCACGGAGGTCGTCCCAGGTGATGTCGACGCCGATGTTCACGCCGGCGCGGAACCGGGTTCCCTCCGCCGTCATCTGCGCAAGGCGCAGGTCGAGGTGCTTCTTCTCCATCTTGAAGTCCGGGATGCCGTAGCGGAGCAGGCCGCCGATCCTGTCGTCGCGTTCGAACACGGCGACCGTGTGACCTGCACGGGTGAGCTGCTGGGCCGCGGCGAGACCCGCGGGCCCTGATCCGACGACGGCAACCGTCTTACCGGTCAGGCGCCCCGGCGGCTGCGGCTGCACCCAACCGTTGGAGAAGGCCTGGTCGATGATCGAGACCTCGACCTGCTTGATCGTCACGGCAGGCTGGCTGATCGCGAGGACGCACGCCGACTCGCACGGGGCGGGGCAGAGTCGTCCGGTGAACTCAGGGAAGTTGTTCGTGGAGTGCAGGCGCTCGATGGCCTGCCTGCCTTCCTCCCGCCAGGTGAGATCGTTCCACTCGGGGATCAGGTTGCCGAGCGGGCAGCCCTGGTGGCAGAAGGGAACACCGCAGTCCATGCAACGGCCGGCCTGCCGTTTGAGAACGGCGGCGTCTCCCTGTTCGTAGACCTCTTTCCAGTCCATCAGCCGCACGGACACCGGGCGACGCGGCGGCAGTTCGCGCGCCTTCGTCGTGAGGAATCCCTTCGGATCAGCCATTGGTAACCTCCAGGATGCGGTTCCAGACGACGTCGCCGTCGGGGTCGAGACCCTCGGCGACGGCGCTCTGCCTGGTCGCCAGGACCGCGGCGTAGTCCCGCGGCAGCACCTTGACGAATGTGGACATGGTTGTTTCGAGATCCGACAGGAGAGCCGCGGCGAGCACGGAATCCGTCTGGTCCCGGTGTTGCTCGAGGAGATCGCTGACGATCTCCCTGTCGGCGCTTCCGAGCGGGAGGAGCGTGAGCTCCCCTGACTCGAGCGCTTGGCTGTTGACGTCCTCCGTGCGGAGTCCGTACACGTATGCGGTGCCGCCGCTCATGCCCGCACCGAGATTGCGCCCGGTCTGGCCGAGGATCAGGGCGAGCCCGCCCGTCATGTATTCGAGGGCGTGGTCCCCGACGCCTTCGACGACCGCGGTCGCTCCGGAGTTGCGTACCAGGAACCGTTCACCGACGATGCCGCAGATGAACATGGTGCCCTGGGTGGCGCCGTAGCCGATCACGTTGCCGGCAATGACGTTCTCCTCGGCGGAGAAGATGCTCAAGCGGTCGGGGCGAACCACGATCTGACCGCCGGAGAGACCCTTTCCGACGTAGTCGTTCGAGTCGCCTTCCAGCCTGAGGGTGATCCCGCCTGGCAGGAAGGCCCCGAAAGACTGTCCGGCCGAACCGGTCAGCGTCACGTCGATCGAGCCGGCCGGAAGGCCGTTCTCGCCGTGCCGGATCGTCACCTCGTGGCCGAGCATCGTGCCGACGGCCCGTTCGGTGTTGCGGATCGGCAGGGCGATCTCGACCCGGCCGCCGTGCTCGAGCACGCTTCCCGCGCGCCTGATGAGCTCGTTGTCGAAGTGCTTGTCGAGTTCGTGTTCCTGGGGTCGACCGAACTGTCTCGGCTCGGAATCCGGGAAGTCAGGTCCGTCGAGGATCGGCGCGAGGTCGAGGCCCGCTGCCTTCCAGTGTTCGAGCGCGCCATCGACGTCGAGGATCTCGTGGTGGCCTACGGCCTCCCGGAGGCTGCGGAAGCCGAGCTCCGCGAGGTACTCGCGCACCTCCTGGGCGATGAACTCGAAGAAGTTAACGACATGGTCTGCCTTGCCCGTGAAGCGCTTGCGCAGTTCGGGGTTCTGGGTGGCGACGCCGACAGGGCAGGTGTCGAGGTGACAGACCCGCATCATGACGCAGCCCTCGACGATCAGGGGTGCGGTCGCGAAGCCGAACTCCTCCGCTCCGAGCAGCGCGCCAATGATGACGTCCCTGCCGGTCTTGAGCTGGCCGTCGACCTGCAGGACGACGCGGTCACGCAGGCCATTGAGCATCAGGGTCTGCTGGGTTTCCGCGAGTCCGAGTTCCCAGGGCGTCCCCGCGTGCTTGAGCGAGTTGAGCGGGCTCGCCCCGGTGCCGCCGTCATGGCCGGAGACCAGGATCACGTCCGACAGCGCCTTGGCGACGCCGGCAGCGACCGCTCCGATGCCGGACTGGCTGACGAGCTTCGTGTGGATGCGAGCATCCGGGTTCGCCCGTTTGAGGTCGAAGATGAGCTGCTTGAGGTCTTCGATCGAGTAGATGTCGTGGTGCGGCGGCGGTGAGATCAGGCCGACGCCCGCCGTGGCGTGCCGGGTGCGCGCGATCCAGGGGTACACCTTGGTCGGCGGCAGCTGACCGCCCTCACCGGGCTTTGCTCCCTGGGCGAGTTTGATCTGGATGTCGTCGGCGTGGGACAGGTACATGCTCGTCACGCCGAACCGCCCGGAGGCGACCTGCTTGACGGCGCTGCGGCGCTGCGGGTCGATCAGCCGGTCGAGGTCCTCGCCGCCCTCCCCGGTGTTCGACTTGCCGCCGATCCGGTTCATGGCGATCGCAAGGGTTTCGTGGGCCTCCGGGGAGATCGAGCCGTAGCTCATCGCACCGGTTGCGAAGCGCGTGACGATCGACGCGACCGATTCGACCTCGTCGAGGGGCACGGGGTGCCGCTTGTGCGTGTCGAAGGTGAACATGCCGCGGAGCGTCATGAGGCTCTCGGCCTGGTCGTCGACGAGTTTGGTGTACTCGCGGAAGATGTCGTAACGGCCGGTCCTGGTCGCGTGCTGGAGCCGGAAGATCGTCTCCGGGTTGAACAGGTGCGGGGAGCCGTCGCGGCGCCACTGGTACTCGCCGCCGGTGCTGAGGCGTTCGTGCGCCGTGACCGCTGCATCTTCCGGGTAGGCGGAGGCGTGCCGTGCTTCGTTTTCCGCGGCGATGACATCGATGCCGATGCCGCCGAGCTTGCTCGTCGTGCCGGTGAAGTACTGGGCGACGAAGGCCTGGCTCAGGCCGACGGCCTCGAAGGTCTGGGCTCCCGCATAGGACGACACCGTCGAGATGCCCATCTTGGACATGATCTTGAGCACGCCCTTGCCCAGGGCCTTGATGACGTTGCGCACGGCCTTCTCGGGTGAGACGTTCGTGATGTACCCGCTGCGAACCAGGTCCTCGCAGGTCTCCATCGCGAGGTACGGGTTGACCGCTGAGGCTCCGTAGCCGATCAGGAGCGCGACGTGGTGTACCTCGCGCACGTCACCGGCCTCGACGACGATGCCGACCTTCATCCGGTTTTCCGTGCGGATCAGGTGGTGGTGCACGGCGGCGATCATCAGGAGCGACGGGATCGGCGCGAGGTCCTTGTTGGAATCACGGTCGGAGAGCACGATGAAACGCGCTCCGGCCTCGATGGCCTCGTCGACTTGGAGGCACATCGCGTCGATGCGGTTGGCGAGGGCGTCCGGGCCATCGTCGAAACGGTACAGTCCGCGGATGGTGGAGGTCGTCCGGCTGCCGGGGGCGGGGTCGATGTGCTGGATCTTGGCGAGTTCGTCGTTGTCGATGACCGGGAAGTCCAGGACGACCTGGCGCGCGTGCTCCGGCCCGACGGACAGGAGGTTCCGCTCCGGCCCGAGTCCGAGCTTGAGGGAGGTCACGACCTCCTCCCGGATCGAGTCGAGGGGCGGGTTGGTCACCTGGGCGAACTGCTGGGTGAAGTAGTCGAAGATGAGCCGAGGCCGGTCGCTCAGAACGGCGATCGGCGTGTCGCTGCCCATGGCGCCGAGGGGTTCCCCGCCGGTGCGGGCCATCGGGGCGAGCAGGATGCGCACTTCTTCTTCGGTGTAGCCGAAGGTGCGCTGGCGGCGCACGACGGATGCCGGCGGGTGCACGATGTGCTCGCGCTCGGGGAGGTCCTTGAGGTTGATCCGCCCGGAGTCGAGCCAGTCCCCCCACGGTTCCATCGCGGCGAGTTCGGCCTTGATCTCGTCGTCCTCGATCAGCCGGCCCGCGACGGTGTCGACGAGGAACATCTTGCCGGGGCGAAGCCGGCCCTTGCGGACCACTCGGGCGGGGTCGATGTCGAGCACGCCGATCTCGCTCGCGAGCACGACGAGGCCGTCGTCGGTGATCAGGTACCGGCCGGGGCGGAGCCCGTTGCGGTCGAGCGTGGCGCCGACGAGGGAACCGTCGGTGAAGACGATCGCCGCAGGACCGTCCCACGGCTCCATCAGCATCGAGTGGTATTCGTAGAACGCGCGTCGTTCCTCGTCGAGCGCGGTCTGGTTCTCCCAGGCCTCCGGCACCATCATCATGACGGCGTGCGGCAGGGAGCGGCCGGAGAGGCTCAGGAGCTCGACGACCTCGTCGAAGGACGCGGAGTCGCTGCCGCCAGGGGTGACGATCGGCAGCAGCGGGGCGAGGTCTCCGAGCAGGGAGGATTCGAGCTGGGACTGGCGCGCGCGCATCCAGTTGCGGTTGCCCTGCACGGTGTTGATCTCGCCGTTGTGCGCGATCATCCGGAACGGCTGCGCGAGCGGCCAGGACGGGAAGGTGTTCGTCGAGTACCGGGAGTGCACAAGGGCGAGCTTCGAGACGAAGCGCGGATCGGAGAGGTCCGGGTAGAAGGGTTCGAGCTGGAGGGTCGTCACCATGCCCTTGTAGACCAGGGTGCGGCAGGAGAGCGACGCGAAGTACGTCTCGAGTTCCCGCTCCGCGCGCTTCCGCAGCCGGACGGTCTGGCGGTCGAGCGCGATATCCGCGACGCGTTCACCGTCGTCCTCCGTGCGTGAACTCTGGACGAAGAGCTGCTGAATCGCGGGCATGGCCGCCCTGGCCAGGTTTCCGACCTCGTCGGGGCGCACGGGCACTTCGCGCCAGCCGAGGATCTCGAGGCACTCCTCCTGGGCGATCCGGCCGATCTGGCGCTTGACGGCGCTGCGTTCGGTCGGGTCTGTCGGGAGGAACACGTTGCCGACGGCATACCGCCCGGCGGCGGGAAGCTCGAATTCGACGACCTGGCTCAGGAAGTCGTGCGGGATCTGGGTGATGATGCCGGCGCCGTCGCCGGTTCCGGCGTCGGATCCGACCGCGCCCCGGTGTTCGAGGTTCCGGAGGGCGTCGAGGGCGATCGTGATGATGTCGTGCCCGGCGGTTCCGCGCAGTGTCGCGACCATGGCGAGCCCGCAGGCGTCCCGTTCGTCGGCAGGGTTGTACAGCCCCTGGGGCTGGGGAACGGTGCTGAAGCGGGAAAAGAGGGGTGACTGCGGCATGGGACCGTCCTCAGAGATAGCTGGCAAGTGGGGACGACGCTGGCCCGCGGGGGTGGAGATCATCTGCGTACAGTTGCGCGCCGACCCGTCGTGCCGGGAGGGAGGCGGGAGCCGCGTGTACGGTCTCAGGCCTGGAGGCGCGGGTTGCTGGTGCTTGTGGCTGCAACGTCGCCCGATGCGGCGGGTTCGACGGCCTCATCACCGTGGTCCTCGAAATCCGTATCAAACTCTTCAGATTCTACCTCAGGGATGGGGCGCTTCCACTCCCGACCCTGGCGATAGACGCTGACTTCGAGTCCGGGGTGCCTGCGGCCCTGCACCACGATGAGGATGATGCCGAGGACCACTGCGATGATCGCGGCCCAGACGTTGGTGCGGATGCCGAAGAAGATCTCGCTCGGGTCGATGCGGATCGATTCGAAGAACGTGCGGCCGAGGCCATACCAGACCAGGTAGACGCCGAAGGCGCGTCCCCAGCGGAGCGTGATCCGGCGCTCGATGAGGAGGATCAGGATCACACCGATCGTGTTCCAGATCATCTCGTAGAGGAAGGTCGGGTGGAACAGGGTGCCGGCCGGGAGCCCGACGGGGAAAGCCGCGTTGGTCGACGGCACCTCGAGTCCCCAGGGCAGGGTGGTCGGCAGGCCGAACAGTTCGGTGTTGAACCAGTTGCCGAGGCGTCCCATCGCCTGGGCGATGAGCATTCCGGGAGCGAGGGCATCCGCGAAGGACCAGAATTTCACGCCGGAGATCCGGCAGCCGATGTACGCGCCGACGGCACCTCCGATGAGCGCTCCGAAGATGGCGTTTCCGCCGTTCCAGATCGCGAAGACCTCCCAGGGGTTCGCACCGGCGAAGAAGTAGTCGGCTGGGTGAGTGAGCACGTGATACGCCCGGGCGCCGACGATGCCGAGCGGGACGGCCCAGAGGATGATGTCGAGCACGACGCCCGGCTCGGCGCCGCGATTGCTGAGGCGCCTGCTCGTCATGACCGTCGCCGCAATGATGCCGGCCAGGATGCACAACGCGTACGCGTGGACCCGGAACATGCCGAGGTCGAAATAGCTCCACTCGGGGCCGGGGCTCGGAATGCTCAGCAGAAAAGACACCTGGGTATTACCTTTCGTAGCGGGGAAGCGTGGAAGCTCGCCTCGGTCAACTTACCCTAAACGGCGACGCGGATCCCGGTCGCCCCGGCTGCAAGCCGGGCGGCGAGGTCCCCGAGGGCCGGAACTCCCCCGTCGGACAGCGCCTTGACCAGCGCGGAACCGACGATGGCGCCGTCCGCGTAGCCGAGGATCTCGCGCACCTGCTCCGGGGTCGAGATTCCGAGGCCCACGCACGCGCTCGTCGCACCGGCGAGGCGCAGCCGGTCGACCAGGACGCGGGCTGCGGAGTCGACGTCGGAACGCGCCCCGGTGATGCCCATGGTGGAGACGGCGTAAACGAAACCACGGCTGACCTCGACCGCGTGGGCGAGCCGTTCGTCTGACGACGAGGGCGCGGCGAGGAAGACCCGGTCGAGGCCGGTGCGGTCGCTCGCTGCGAACCAGTCCGCTGCATCGTCGGGGATCAGGTCGGGGGTGATCAGGCCTGCGCCGCCCGCGGCGAGCAGGTCGTCGGCGAAGCGGTCGACCCCGTACTGCAGGATCGGGTTCCAGTAGGTCATCACGAGGACCGGAGCGTCGACGCGTGCGGTGATCGCCGCGACGGCTTCGATTCCGTGGCGGAGCCGGAAACCGTTGGCGAGGGCCTGCTGGGTGGCGGCCTGGATCACAGGGCCGTCCATCACGGGGTCGGAGTACGGCAACCCGAGCTCGATGATGTCGACGCCGTTCTTCGCGAGGGCGACGGCGGCCTCGATACTCTCAGCGAGGGTGGGAAAACCGACGGGAAGGTAGCCGATCAGGGCGCCGCCGCCCTCTGACTTGCGCCGGGCGATCGTGGCTTCGACCCTGCTGGTGCGGTTGGGCGTCATCGGTGTGCCGGTCTTCGTCGTTGCGGTCATAGCTGCTGTGCACCCTCGTCGAGCAGGTCGAAGTATCGGCCCGCCGTTTCCATGTCCTTGTCCCCGCGACCGCTGAGGCTGACCAGGATGGTCGCCTCCGGTCCGAGCCGTTTGCCGAGCTCGAGGGTTCCGGCGAGGGCATGGGCCGACTCGATCGCCGGGATGATGCCCTCCGTGCGGCTGAGGAGGCGGAAGGCGTCCATCGCCGCGGCGTCGGTGACCGGCAGGTACGTCGCCCGGCCGATTGTCGAGAGCCAGGAGTGCTCTGGTCCGACCCCCGGGTAGTCGAGTCCGGCCGAGATGGAGTGCGACTCGACGGTCTGGCCGTCCTCGTCCTGCAGCATGAGGCTGCGCGCCCCGTGCAGGATCCCCGGGCGTCCCTTGGTCAGGGTCGCGGCGTGGCGCGGGGTCTCGATGCCCTCACCGCCCGCCTCGTACCCGTAAAGGGCGACGGTGGGGTCGTCCAGGAAGGCGTCGAAGATTCCGATGGCGTTGGAACCGCCGCCGACGCACGCGGTGACGGCGTCGGGGAGGCGCCCGGTGAGCTCGAGCACTTGGGCGCGGGCTTCTTCTCCGATGATCTTCTGGAAGTCGCGCACCATCGCGGGGAAGGGGTGCGGACCTGCGACGGTGCCGAAGATGTAGTTGGTCGTCTCGACGTTCGTGACCCAGTCGCGCATGGCGTCATTGATCGCGTCCTTCAGGGTGCGCGACCCGGTACGGACGGAGACGACCTCTGCACCGAGGAGGCGCATCCGTGCGACGTTGAGTGCCTGCCGTTCGGTGTCGACCTCGCCCATATAGACGACGCATTCGAGCCCGAACAGCGCGGCGACGGTCGCGGTCGCGACGCCGTGCTGGCCGGCGCCAGTCTCGGCGATGACCCGGGTCTTGCCGATGCGCTTGGTGAGAAGCGCCTGGCCGAGAGCGTTGTTGATCTTGTGGGACCCGGTGTGGTTGAGGTCTTCGCGCTTGAGGATCACCCGGGCGCCACCGGCGTGCGCGGCGAACCGCGGCACCTCCGTGATGATCGACGGTCGGCCGGTATAGCTCCTGTGCAGTTCCATCAGCTCAGCGGCGAAGGCCGGGTCGACCTTGGCCAGCGCATATTCGCTCGTGAGCTCGTCGAGGGCTGCGACGAGCGACTCCGGGACGAACCGGCCTCCGAAGTCGCCGAAGTACGGGCCTGTTTCGGTTCGAAGGGACGTGGACATTTATACCGCCAGAAATTCGGTGCAACGGGATGTGAGCATGGGGACCACAGTTCGAAGGAACGTGGACATCTAGACCGCCAGAAATTCGGTGAGGGTGAGGATGGGATCGTTCGTGACAAGCGCTTCGCCGACGAGGACGACGTCGGCGCCGGCGGCACGGTAGTGCGCGACGTCCGCGGCTGTCTTGACCGCTGATTCTGCGACGCGGACGACACCCGAGGGGATCCTGTCGGCGAGGCGGCCGAAGAGCTCCTGGTCCAGCTGGAAGGTCGACAGGTCGCGGGCGTTGACCCCGACGAGGCTTGCACCGATATCCAGTGCACGGTCGACCTCTTCGGCGCTATGGGTCTCGACGAGGGCCGTCATGCCGAGTTCGCGGACGAGGGCCTGGAGGGACCCGAGGGTGGCCTGGTCGAGTGCCGCGACGATGAGCAACACGAGGTCGGCGCCCGCAGCCCTGGCCTCGAGGACCTGGTACGGCTCGCCGATGAAGTCCTTGCGGAGCACGGGGACGGACACAGCGGCCCGCACCTGCTCGAGGTCGGCGAGGGACCCGAGGAAGCGGCGTCCCTCGGTGAGCACGCTGATGGCGCTTGCCCCGCCGAACTCATAGGAGACGGCGAGGGCGGCAGGGTCCGAGATCTCGGCGAGGGTGCCCCGGGACGGACTCGCCCGCTTCACTTCCGCGATGATCTTGACCCTGTCTGCCGGTGTGAGGGCGTGCAGGGCGTCGATGGCGGGGGCGCGATCGAGGGCCGCCGATTCGACGGCGGCGAACGGACGGGTCAGACGCCGTTCAGCGGCGTCTGACAGTGCCCCGGCGAGGAGTTCGGAAAGCACTCGGCTAATGACTCTCGTGCGGCGCGACGTCGGCGACGCCGTAGCCCAGCCGGCTCAGTACGAACCCGGCGATCGGGCCGAGGACGAGGAGGACGGCAGAGGCCCATACCAGCCACGGCACATCGAGGAAGAAGGCGACGGTGCCGATCGTGATCGCGACGAGCATGACGACGACAGCCGTCCAGGCCGCGATCGAGTGGCCTTCGCCTGGGTCTACCGACTCGAAGCTCATGGTTCTCCTTCTGGGCGTCAACTGCGTACGCATGGGCGTCATCTGCGGACGCGGGGGATGTGGATCCTGCTGCGGCTCAAGTCTAGCGGCGGCGCCGATCACCGGTCACCGGCCGTCTCGGTGGGATCGTCGCCGCGGGTCAGCCCGTCCCAGGTGATGACGGCATCCTCTCGCTCGTCTTCACCGGCGGAAGCAGCCGGCTGGCTGCCGGGTGCACCGTCCGCGGGCTCGAAGCGCACGGCCTGGTATCGACTCGTCGCGCCGGGCCAGCGGCGAGTCGTGACGAGGATGGCGACACCGGCCACGGCCATGATGGCACCGGCCGCGAAGCCGGCGAAGGCCCAGGGCGTGAGGGCGGCCGCCGTGACGCCGTCCTGGATCGAGGCATTGCCCGCGATGCCGGTCGCCTTCGTGATCCCGGCCGCGCTCGCGGCGGCGGGGTTGCCGATGGCGAGGGCGGCGCCGAGGGACACCGAGAAGCCGAGGAGCACCTCGAGGGCGCCGAGCACCACCCGGATCACGGGGCCCGCGATCGTGAGTGCGCCGGCGAGGGCGAGCCCGGCGAGGGCGAGGGCGCTCAGCGCGCCCGCTGCTGTCGAACCGCTGATCGGCAGGTCGACGGTCGATGACCCCTGCACGACGCGTACGTCGATCCAGACCTGGCTCCAGGCGAGGAGAGCGAGTCCGCTCGCGGCGATCACGAGGAGCACCAGCCGGAGCTTGAGGGTGCGGCCGGTTCGCGTCACCTAGTGCACCCGCTTCATGGCGTTGGCGATCGCGACGGCGCGCAGCGGTGCCGCGGCCTTGTTGACCGATTCCTGGAACTCGCTCGCGGGATCGGAGTCTGCGACGAGGCCTCCCCCGGCCTGCACCCTGGCCACACCGTTGCTGATCGTGGCGGTGCGGATGGCGATGGCCAGGTCCGCGTCCCCGGCGAACCCGAAGTAGCCGACCACTCCCCCGTAGACACCGCGCTGGGTGGGCTCGAGATCGTCGATGATTTCGAGCGCCCGCGGCTTCGGCGCCCCGGACAGGGTTCCGGCCGGGAAGGTCGCCCGGAACACGTCGATGGCCGTCTTCCCCTGCAGCAGGTTGCCCTCGACGGACGAGACGAGGTGCATGATGTGGCTGAATCGCTCGATGCGCTTGAATTCGGTGACCTCGACGGAGCCGGGTGCGCAGACCTTGAGCAGGTCGTTCCTGGCGAGGTCGACGAGCATCAGGTGTTCCGCACCTTCCTTGGGGTCACCGGCGAGCTCGGTTTCATAGGAGGCGTCCTGCTCCGGGGTGGTACCGCGCGGCTTGGATCCGGCGATCGGGTGGGTGAACACGCGCCCGTTCTGGACCTTGACGAGGGCCTCAGGGGACGATCCGACGATCCAGTACGGTTCCCCTGTCGCGGACTCGAGGCCGAGCAGGTACATGTACGGGCTCGGGTTGAGGCTGCGGAGCACCCGGTAGACGTCGATCGGGTCGGCCGTGCACTCCTGGTCGAAACGCTGGGAGATGACGACCTGGAAGATGTCCCCGTCGACGATGTGCCGCTTGGCGGTGTCGACGGAGGCCAGGAAGTCGTCGCGGCTGGTGCGGGCGCGCATCGTCGCGGGGGCCGACATGTCAACCTCGGCGAGCCAGGCTGCCGCTGGCACGGCGAGCCTGGCCTGCATCGAATCGAGCCTGGCCTGGGCGGTCGCCCAGAGCGTGTCCGCGGCGTCGATCCCGTCGTTCAGGACGTTGGCGATCAGCTGGACAGTGCCGAACTTGTGGTCGATTGCGACGAGGTCTGCCACGAAACTGAAGGCCTGGCCTGGTACGTCATAGTCTGCGGTGGGCTGATTGGGCAGGCGTTCCAACTGGCGAACGGCCTCCCAGCCGATGAAGCCGACGAGACCGCCGGTCAACGGCGGGTGTCCGGGAAGCCGCGGCGTCTGCCAGCGGGCGTACAGGGTGGCGAGGGCCTCGAGCGGCGGCTGGGCCGCTGCAGGGCCGAGGACGCGTGCTGCGTCGACGCCGTAGGGGATCCACCGGGTTTCCGAACCCTGCTGGGTGAGGACGCCGAACGACGACACCCCGACGAAGGAGAACCGCGACCAGATGCCGCCCTGTTCCGCCGACTCGAGCAGGAAGCTGCCCGGTTGGCCGGCCGCGAGTTTGCGGTAGATGCCGACGGGGGTCTCCCCGTCCGCGAAGAGTTCGCGGATCACGGGGATGACGCGGTGCCCGGCAATCAGCGCGTCGAACTGCGCGGCCGTCGTCGTGCCGGCCGTGCTCGTCTGGGCATCCGTCGTCATGCGTGTTCTCCGTCTGTCGCGTCGGGGTCTGGCGCATCGGGGTCTGGCGCATCGGGCCTGGCGCCGTGGGCGACGTCGATGTCCCGCCCGTCGAAGCACGTACGGGTGCCGGTGTGGCAGGCCCCGCCGACCTGGTCGACCTGGACGAGCAGGGTGTCGGCGTCGCAGTCGAACGCGGCGCCGCGCACGTACTGGGCGTGCCCGGACGTGTCGCCCTTGCGCCAGTATTCCTGGCGCGAACGTGACCAGAATGTCACGCGGCCCTCTGAGAAGGTCCGCCGGAGGGCTTCCTCGTTCATCCAGCCGAGCATGAGCACCTCGCGGGTGTCCCACTGCTGGATCACGGCGGGCAGGAGACCGTCCGCATTGAAGGCGGCGCACCCGAGGGCGTCGTCGATGGTCTGCAGGGGTGTCATCAGCGCACCACGAGTCCTTCCCTGGCGAGTTCGTGTTTGACGTCTCCGATACTGAGCTCCCCGTTGTGAAAGACGGATGCCGCGAGGACGGCGTCTGCGCCTGCCAGGATCGCGGGCGGAAAGTCTTCGACCCGTCCAGCGCCGCCGGATGCGATCACAGGTACGGTACTGATTTCGCGCATGAGGCCGATCAGCTCGAGGTCGAAGCCGCTCTTGGTCCCGTCCGCGTCGATGGAGTTGACGAGCAGCTCCCCCGCTCCGAGTTCGATCGCGAGCCTGGCCCAGGCGAGGGCGTCGAGGTCGGTCTCCGTGCGGCCGCCGTGGGTCGTCACGACGAACCCGGACTCCGTGCGGTCGCTGCGCTTCACGTCGAGGGACAGGACGAGCACCTGGGAACCGAAGCGGTCGGCGATCTCGCCGATCAGGGCAGGGCGGAGGATTGCGGCGCTGTTGACGCCGACCTTGTCAGCGCCGCTCGCCTGCAGCCGCGAGACGTCCTCGACTCCCCGGATCCCGCCGCCGACGGTGAGCGGGATGAAGACCTGCTCCGCGGTGGCGCGCACGACGTCGTACGTCGTCGCCCGGTTGTCGACGGTCGCGGTGACGTCGAGGAACGTGAGTTCGTCTGCACCCTGCTCGTAGTACCGGCGCGCCAGTTCGACAGGGTCGCCCGCGTCCCTGAGGTTCTGGAAGTTGACGCCCTTGACGACCCGGCCGTTGGCCACGTCGAGGCACGGAATGACCCGCACGGCAAGACTCACGATTGCACCTCCGGGGCTCTGCTGCCCAGTGTTGTTCCGCCCGTTGCTATTCTGCCCACAATCGGGTTCTACAGGCGGGCGTTGTGGATGGCGCTGATCAGGATGGCCCGGGCGCCGAGCTCGTAGAGGGCGTCCATGACGTGGTTGCTGTCGTGACGCGGGACCATCACGCGCACGGCGACCCAGTCGGGGTCGTGCAGGCTCGACACCGTGGGTGACTCGATTCCGGGGGCGAGCAGGCAGGCCGCGTCGAGTTTGACGAGCGGGATGTCGTAGTCCATCAGCACGTACTGGCGGGCGACGAGCACGCCCTGCAGCCGGCGGAGGAGCGTGTGGATTCCGGCGTTCTCGTTCTCGGAGGTGATCAGGACCGCCGTCGATTCGAGGATGACCGGGCCGAAGATCTCGAGGCCGGCCTTGCGCAGGGTCGTTCCGGTCGAGACGACGTCGGCGACAGCATCCGCGACACCCAGTTGGACGGCGGACTCGACGGCGCCGTCGAGGGTCACGAGGGTCACCGTGACGGAGTGACGGGCCAGGAAGGCTTCGACGAGACCGGGGTAGCTCGTCGCGACGCGGAGCCCTTCGAGGTCGCTCAGCTCGCCGAAGCGTCCGGCGGGGCCCGCGAAGCGGAAGGTCGAGTCGCCGAAGTCGAGGCTCGCGATCTCCCGTGCCGGGGAGCCGGAATCGAGCAGAAGGTCCCGGCCGGTGATTCCGACGTCGAGCGCCCCGCTGCCGACGTATGTGGCGATGTCCCGCGGACGCAGGTAGAAGAACTCGACGCCGTTGCGCGGGTCGGACACGACGAGGTCGCGCGGGTCGCGACGCCCGGTGTACCCGGCCTCGTGCAGCATCTGTGCCGCGGTTTCGGACAGGGAGCCCTTGTTGGGCACGGCAATTCTCAGCATCTCAACACTCTCAGCAGGTCAGTTCTCGGGGTGGCGTCTCGGGGCTATCGGCGGCGGCGGCCGCTGCGGCGGCCGGTTCAGAGGTGCTTGTAGACGTCGGCGAGGGTGAGCCCCTTCGCCAGCATCATGACCTGCACGTGGTAGAGCAGCTGGCTCATCTCTGCGGCGGTTTCCTCGTCGCTCTGAAACTCCGCGGCCATCCAGACTTCGGCAGCTTCTTCGACGATCTTCTTGCCGATGGCATGCACTCCCGCGTCGAGTTCACGGACGGTTCCGGAGCCTTCCGGCCGGTTGAGTGCTTTTTCGCCCAGTTCAGCGAAGAGGTTGTCGAATGTTTTCACTCCCCTAGGTTACTAGTGCGCGTGCGAGTGCGCGGTCGCAGCAGTCCTCAAGAGCGCGATCCGGGCCTCGGGATCCGGGAAACCGAACACGCTCGAGCCGGCGACGAAGGTATCCGCGCCAGCCTCTGCGGCCACGACGATGGTCTCCTCCGTGATGCCGCCGTCGACCTGCAGCCAGATGTCCCTGCCACTGGCCCTGACGGCATCCGCCACCGTATGGAGCTTGCGCATGGTCGACGGCAGGAAGCTCTGGCCGCCGAAACCGGGCTCGACGGTCATCACGAGGACCTGGTCGAATTCGGCGAGGAACTCGAGGTACGGCTCGATGGCGGTGCCCGGCTTCAGGGCGATGCCCGCGCGGGCGCCTGCTGCCCGGAGTTTGCGGGCGAGCGCGACCGGGTTGGTCGTCGCCTCACCGTGGAAGGTCACGGAGAACGCCCCGGCCTCGGCGAATTTCGGTGCCCACCGTTCCGGATCCTCGATCATGAGGTGCGCGTCGACGGGCAGCGCAGAGACCTGCATGATGCGCTCGACGACGGGGAGCCCGAATGTCAGGTTCGGCACGAAATGGTTGTCCATCACGTCGACGTGCACGAGGTCGGCGGTGCGGATGCGGCCGAGGTCGCGTTCCAGGTTCGCGAAGTCTGCGGCGAGAATGCTGGGGCTGATCCTGATCGGCATGACTTCACCCTATCGCCGCAGGCACGCCGCCCAGACCCCTCTGCCGTCTAGGCGCTGCGCTCGAGCAGGGTGATGAACATCGCGTCGGTTCCGTGGCGGTGCGGCCAGAGCTGCACGCTCGTTCCGTCGCCGGGCAGGTCGAGCGGCCTGCCGCTGAGTCCCTGGACGACCGCGGCGGTGTCGACGGCCCGCACCCGGTCTCCCCACTTCCTGAACGCCGTCGCGACGATGCCGCGGCTCTCCGCGATGTGCGGTGAGCACGTGACGTATGCAAGGAGGCCGCCGGGCTTCAGGGCGCCGAGCGCCGCGTCGATGAGGCCGGACTGCAGGTCGGAGAGTTCGGCGACGTCGCGCGGAAGCTTGCGCCAGCGCGCCTCCGGCCGGCGACGCAGTGCGCCAAGGCCCGTGCACGGTGCGTCGAGCAGGATGCGGTCGAATTCCTCGGAGTGGTTGACGGCAATGCGGGTCCCGTCGAGTTCCCAGACCGGAACGGTGCCGGGAACCGCGGAGAGGGCGCGGCGCACGAGCGTGGCCCTGGCCGGCACGAGCTCGTTCGCGACGAGTTCGGCGCCGCCCGCCCGTGCTTCTGCGGCGAGCAGGGCCGCCTTGCCGCCGGGTCCGGCGCAGAGGTCAAGCCAGCGTTCGCCCGGCGTGATGGGGCGGGCCCGGCTCAGGGTGAGTGCTGCGAGCTGCGAACCCTCGTCCTGCACCCGGATGCGGCCGTCGTGATCGGTGACGAGGTGAACGGGGTCTCCGCCCGCGAGCATGAACCCGACCGGGGAGTACTCGTTGGGTCGGCCGAGGCCGGCGGTCTCCTCCGCTGTCGTGATGCCAGGCAGCGCGACCATGTTGACCCTGGGGGCGGCGTTGTCGGCGATAAGCAGGTCTTCGAGTTCGTCCTCACGGCCTTCGAGGCGCAGCGACTGCCGGAATGCGCGCACGACCCACACCGGGTGCGAGTGCTCGGCGGCGAGCCGATCGTCTGCGGAGCCTGCTCCGGCGAGGACCCGTTCGCGCCACTCCTCCGGGGTCGAGCGGGAGATGGTGCGGAGCACGCCGTTGGTGAAGCCCGTCGCAGCACGGGAGCCGACCTGGCGGGCCAGTTCGACGGATTCGTTGACGGCGGCATGGGTCGCGACGCGCGTCGCGAGCAGCTGGTGGGCGCCGAGGCGCAGCACGTCGAGAATGGCCGGGTCGATCGCGGAGACCGGCCGGCCGGCCGCTTCCGCGATAACGAGATCGTAGTAGCCCTGCATGCGCAGGGTGCCGTAGGTCAGTTCGGTGGCGAGGGCGGCATCCGCCGTGCTGAGGGCGGCCCGCTGGATACGGGTCGGCAGCAACAGGTTGGCGTAGGCGTCCGACTCACGGACGGCGGCGATGACCTCGTAGGCGACGCGGCGGGCGGGCTGGACGAAGCCCTGGTGCTGTTGGACGCTCATGAGGCGACCACGTCCGTCGCCGCCATGCCGCGCCACCAGTCGATTGCCTTCATCTGTGTCTTTCCAGCCGGTTGCACCGTGATGAGCTCTAGCGGCTCCGTCCCGGTTCCAACCAGCACTTTCTTGTCGAATTCGCGAATCACGCCCGCCGGAACCGGCTGGACGCCGTGGGTCGGCGCGAGGTCGAGGACCTTGAGGCGCGCTTCGCCGAGCATGGTGAAGGCTCCGGGTTCCGGCGTCACGCCGCGCACCCGGTTGTAGACGACCTCAGCGGATGCGGCCCAGTCGATCCTGGCATCGGCGAGGCCGAGCTTGGCGGCCGTGGTCGGCTCGCCCACCTGGGGCACCGCCTCGATCGTGCCGGCCTCGAGCTGGTCGACGACGTTCCTGAGCAGCGCGGCGCCGCTGTGACTCAGGGACTCGAGGAGCCCGCCTGCGGTCGCGTGCCGGGAGATCGGTTCGGAGAAGCTCGCGAACACGGCGCCGGCGTCGAGCTCGGCGACGAGCTGGAAGACCGCTGCGCCCGTCCGTTCGTCTCCGGCCATGATGGCGCGCTGCACGGGCGCGGCCCCGCGCCAGCGCGGCAGCAGGGAGAAGTGCAGGTTGATCCAGCCGAGGCGGGGAACGGAGAGCAGGGGTTCCCGCACAAGCCCGCCGTAGGCGACGATGACGCCGAGATCGGGTTCGATGGCTTCGATTCGTTCCGTCGCCGCAGCGTCGAGACGGTTGGTCTTGAGCAGCGGAAGTCCGAGCCCGGCAGCGGCCTGCGCGAGGGGCGACGGGGTGAGCACGCGCTTCCGGCCGAGGGGGGCATCCGCGCGGGTGATGACCGCCGCGATGGAGTGCGGCGAGTCGGCAAGGGCCTGGAGACTGGGCACCGCCACCTGGGGCGTGCCCGCGAATACGAGTTTCATTTAGAGCAGCTCCGGGTCGTCGAATCGTACTTTGAGTGTAGGTGCCGGGCGGAAGGCGGCGCCTTTGGCCCGGCGGCGGCGCGCTGCATTGCGCACAATCGCCGCCTTCACGAACCTGGCGACGTCGTCGCCGTCCGCGTAGTTGAACCGCACGACGGCACGGACGAGGGGGTCGACTGTTGTGACCGGACCGAGCACGTCGAGGCCGGGGACGTCGGTGAGGTCCTCGACCGCTGCCGCGACATCGGCGGCGGTTCCCGTCACAGAGGCGACCCGCACGGCGGGCGGGAAGCGCAGCTGCCTGCGGTCCGCGAGTTCTGCCGCTGCGAAGGCACCGGGCTGCCACGCGTTGAGCGCCGTCGCGAGTGCCCCGCCGACGCCGGCGAGCATGACGGACGCGCCGGGGGCGGCGAGGGCTGCTGCGTTGCTCCACCAGCGAAGGCAGTCCTCTGCGACGCCGAGGGATTCGCGGCCGAGCATCTTCTCACCGTCGAGCAGGAGGATCGCGCGGTAGCCTCCTGCGGGGATCGGCTCGGCACCGCGCGTCGCAACGACGAGGGCAGGGGCAGCCCCGATCTGCTGCAGCGGATGCTCCCCGTCGGCGACGAGGACCAGCGCGCCGGGAAAGGCGCGGCCCAGTTCCTCGGCGGTGCGCCCGGTTCCGAGCGACACCACCCGCAGGGACCTGCCCTCACAGTGCAGGCAGCTCCAGCCTGCTGCAAGCTTGCCGCACCAGCGGCAGGACGGCACGGCGTTCGCGCTCGCGAGGGCGAGCGGTCCCTGGCAGTGCGTGCAGCGGGCTGATTTCTTGCAGGTCTGGCAGGCGAGGGTCGGCGCGTACCCGGGGCTCGCGACCTGGACGAGGACAGGTCCGTCCGCGAGGGCGGCCCTGGCCACCTGCCAGGCGGCCGAGGGTATCCGGTTGGTCCGCTCCTGGCGGTCGGGGCTGAGCTGGAATTCGGTGGGGATCACCCGGGGATGCCGAGGGCTCAGGGGATGCGCCTCGCCGAGAAAACCCAGTTCGAGGAGCCGCTGCACCGGCACGCTGCGGGTGTGCCCGAAGAACATCAGTGCGCATCCGCTCAGGGCCTGGCGGACCAGTGCAGCGTCGCGGGCGTGGACGTAGGGGCTGAGCGGTTCGGAGTGCAGGGGGTCCCCGTCGTCCCAGAGCAGGATCGCCCCGAGGTTGTGCGCCGGCGCATAGACCGCAGACCGGTTGCCGAGGATGATCCGCGGGGTGGGTTCCAGGCAGGCGAGGAAGGCACGGTAGCGCTCGGGGTTGGGCTGGCGGGCATCGACCCTGCTCACGGTTCCCGCAGGCGCGCAGGCATCGAGGGCGGCCTCGAGCTGGTCCTGATCGCGGTAGTCGGGAACGCAGAGGATGGCGCTTCGCCCGCTCCGAACGGTTGCTGCGGCGAGTTCGGCCATTGTGGTGGCCCAGTGGCCGACGGTGCGCCCGTCCGGCAGGGCGACGAGGGCGGGTACGGCGGCCACGCTGAGGCGCCTCTGCTCGGCCAGTGCCGCGTCGAGCAGGCCGGCCGGGTAGTCAGCGAAACCGGCGGATGCCGCCGGCTCGGCTTCCGAAGCAGGTTCGGCATCGTCCTGCGCAGCCTCGCCCTGCGCGGCGAGCCAGGCCTTCTCGACCCGCACAGCGCGAGGGGGGATCGCGAGCCGGAGCACGTCGCTCGCGTTGCCGGCCGCGCGGTCGGCGACACGACGTGCCAAACGCCACACCTCCGCCGTGAGCACGGGGGCAGCGGACACGATGGCCTCGACCGGGCTCAGGGCGCCATGGAAGTCGGCGGCTGCGTCCTTCGGGGTCACGATGCCGGACAACGGTGCGTTCAGGGTCGCGAGGATGGCTCCCCCGGCATCGAGTACCTCGATCAGGTATCCGTCGGCGACGCGTCCGGCCGAGCGCAGGGGCACCCGGACCCGTACCCCCGGCCGCGCGGCCGCGGCGAGGTCGTCCGGGATGCCGTAATCGAAGAGATGGTCGAGCTGGGGCAGTGTCGACTCGATCAGGACGCGTGCCACGAGGCCCGTGCGTCCCATGATCAGATCCCGGAGGCGCTTCTCAGCTCGTCGACGCGGTCCAGCCTCTCCCAGGTGAACTCGGGCAGCTCACGACCGAAATGACCGTATGTCGCCGTCTTCCGGTAGATCGGGCGGAGGAGGTCGAGGTGATGGATTATGGCGGCCGGTCGCAGGTCGAAGACCTCGCGGATCGCCGCGGTGATCTCCTTGTCCGGCAGTGCCCCTGTTCCGAAGGTCTCGACGTAGAGCCCGACGGGCGCTGCTTTGCCGATCGCGTAAGCGACCTGGATCTCGAGCCGTTCGGCCAGCCCGGCTGCGACCGCGTTCTTGGCCACCCAGCGCATCGCGTACGCTGCGGAGCGGTCGACCTTGGACGGGTCCTTGCCGCTGAAGGCGCCCCCGCCATGACGGCTGGATCCGCCGTAGGTGTCGATGATGATCTTGCGGCCGGTGAGTCCGGCGTCGCCCTGGGGGCCACCGATCTCGAAGCGGCCCGTCGGGTTGATCAGCATCGTCAGGCTCGAGGAATCGAGTTCGACGCGGGACAGCACCGGGCGGATCACAAGCTCTTCGACCTCGGCACGGAGGCGCGCCGTCGTGACCGAAGGGGCGTGCTGGGTGGACAGGACGACGGTCTCGACGGTGCGCGGGATGATGCCGTCGTAGCCGATCGTGACCTGGGTCTTGCCGTCAGGGCGGAGGTAGTCGAGTTCACCGGACTTGCGGACCTCGGCGAGGCGTTCGGCGAGGCGGTGCGCGATCCAGATCGGGATCGGCATGAGCTCGGGGGTCTCCCGGGTGGCGTAGCCGAACATGATGCCCTGGTCGCCGGCGCCTTGGCGGTCGTAGTCTTCGGCGCTGGCCTGTTCGCGGTGCTCGAAGGCGTCGTCGACGCCCTGGGCGATGTCGGGAGACTGGCCGCCGATGGAGATCTCGACGCCGCAGGAGCGGCCGTCGAACCAGACGTCGGAGGAGTCGTAGCCGATGTCGGTGATGCACTTGCGCACGATCGACGGGATCTCGACGTACGCTTCCGTCGAAACTTCGCCGGCGACGTGGACAAGGCCGGTCGTGACCAGGGTCTCGACGGCGACGCGGCTGTTCGGGTCCTCGGTGAGGAGGGCGTCGAGGATGCTGTCGGAGATCTGGTCGCAGATCTTGTCCGGGTGACCTTCGGTGACGGATTCGGAAGTGAAGAGGCGAAGATCGCTCATCTGGCCTGTCTCTGTGTCGATGGTGGAAAAGAAGTTTGGATGAAGGGATCAGCCGAGTGCGGCGACCACAACGTCAAGGATGCGTCCGGCCACCGACATTTTTGTCCCCGCGGCCTCCGCCACTATAACTCCGGCAGAATCGAGGATCCGAACCTCGTTACGTTCCGCGGCGAACCCTTCGGTCCAGCCGACCCGGTTGAGAACGAGGTAATCACAGCCCTTGCGCGAGAGCTTCTCGCGGCCGAGGGAGAGGAGCCGGTCGGGGTCCGCCTCCGTCTCTGCCGCGAATCCGATCACGAGCTGACCGGTGGCCTTCGCCGCGGCGAGGCCCGCGAGGACGTCCGGGTTCCTGACGAGTTCGAGGGTGAGGGTGTCCCCCTCGTCGTCTTTCTTGATCTTGTCGCCGCGGACCGTGGCAGGGCGGTAGTCCGCGACCGCTGCGGCCATGATGACGGCGTCCGCGCCCGCAGCCGCCTCGGTCACGGCGGACTGAAGTTCGAGTGCAGTGCCGACGAGGCGGGTCTCGATGCCCGCGGGCACCGGGATCTCGAGATTCGCCGCGATGAGAACGACCGACGCTCCCCGCGCGCGGGCGGCTTCGGCGAGGCGCACGCCCTGCTTGCCACTCGATCGATTGCCGAGGAAGCGGACGGGGTCGAGAGGTTCCCTGGTGCCGCCGGCTGTGATGACGACGCGCCTGCCGGAGAGGTCTCTGGCCGGGGTCGCCGGGTGCAGGGCGGCGAGGGCCGCAGCGACGATGACGTCGGGTTCCTCCATCCGGCCGACACCGGAATCCGATCCGGTCAGGCGTCCGACGCCGGGGCCGACGACGATGACGCCGCGGTTTCGGAGGGTCTGCACGTTGTGCACGGTCGCCGGGTTGTTCCACATCTCGGTGTGCATGGCCGGGGCGATCACGAGTGGCGCAGTGCTCGCGAGGATCGTGTTGCCGAGGAGGTCGTCGGCGAGGCCGGCCGCGAGCTTGGCGATCGTGTTCGCCGTCGCAGGGGCCACCACGATCAGGTCCGCCGACTGCCCGATGGCGACGTGGCGCACTTCCGCGACGCCCTCATAGAGGTCGGTGTGCACCGGGTTCCGGGAGATCGCTTCGAGTGTCGGCCTGCCGACGAAGCGCAGCGCAGCGGGCGTCGCGACAACGTGGACGGAGTCCCCGAGCAACACGAAAGCGCGCACGATGTTGACCGCTTTGTACGCGGCGATGCCGCCGGTGATTCCGACGACGACAGTGCGTCCTTGCGACATCCTGCGCGCTTCTGGTGTTCTTCTGGTCTGCTTCGTGTTACTCGACGATCGGTCGGGAAACGAGCTTGTCTTCGTTGATTTCCCGGAGTGCAACGGAGAGCGGCTTGTCGTCGACAGTCGAGTCGACGAGCGGTCCGACGTTGTCGAAGAGGCTGCCTTCGTGCAGGTCCGCGTAGTAGTCGTTGATCTGACGTGCCCGCTTGGACGCGAAGATCACGAGCGCGTACTTGGAGTCGACCTTGGTGAGCAGGTCGTCGATGGGCGGGTCAATGATACCGGTGGGCTTGTTGGCCAAGGTGGCACTCCTTCAGAGCGTTTGCGGCGAGTAGACGGATAAGTCGGAGTGCGTCAAAGCAGCGAGGGTGCTTTACGCAGATTCATCAAGTCTACGACTTCCCGGGCCGCCACATTGACCTCCTGGTTGACCACACGGAAATCGAACTCGTCCTGGGCCGCCAGCTCGAGCTTCGCGGTCTCCAGGCGGCGTGCCTGTTCCGCGGGGCTTTCGGTGCCGCGGCCGATGAGGCGGCGCACCAGTTCGTCCCAGCTCGGCGGAAGCAGGAAGACCATCCGAGCTTCCGGCATGGCCGCGCGCACGGAGCGCGCGCCCTGAAGGTCGATTTCGAGGAGGACGCTGTGTCCGCTCGCCAGTGCCTGTTCCACGGGCTCGCGGGGGGTCCCGTAGCGGAAGGCGTTGTGGACGACGGCCCACTCGAGCAGCTCCCCCGACGCAACCATACGGTCGAATTCGGCGTCTGTGACGAAGAAGTAGCTCTTTCCTTCGACTTCGCCCGGCCGCGGGGCGCGGGTCGTCGCCGACACGGAAAGAAGCACATCGGGGAAGTTCTCCCGGATATAGCCGGCGACGGCACCCTTGCCGACCGCCGTCGGCCCGGCGAGCACGACGAGGTGTGCGTCGGTGGATCCACGACGGGACACCGTCCGGTTCGCGAGGAACTCGCGCAGACGGTCGCGCTGGTGCTTGCCGAGGCCGCCGAGCCGTTTGGACGGCGAGATTTCGAGCTGGGTCATGATCCGGCGCATCTTCGTGACCCCGATGGCCGGGATGCTGACGAGGAACTCTGTCGCGCGCAGGCGTCCTTCGACGCCGTCCGGATGCTCGATGGCGGCAGAGAGCACGGCACGCGGTGTGCGCTTCCCTGCTGCGATCTCGGCCTTGACCGCTGCGCGCGCTCGGCGCGCTGCCACGGCTGCGCGCGATGCGGCAACCCGATCGACGTCTGGTGGGGTAGGGCGATTCTCAGCCACGGGCCGCTCCTGCTTCAAGTACTCGGCGTGCGATCGCCTGTCCGATTCGTTCCGGGCCTGCTGACAACACGCTACGAGATTCACTCACTATTACGGAATGAGCGTACCCCCCAAAGAGGTTTCCCAGATCAGCGACATGCGCACCCTGGTGACCAAATCCGGGAGCGAGGATCGGGGTGGCTCCTCCGACCGGTGCAACCGAGAGGTCGAGGCCGAAATCGGCGAGGTCGAGTGTCGCGCCGAGCACGACTCCGATCGAGCCGAGCCGACCCGTTCCCCCCGCCCTCGCGTTGCGTTCGGCGACGTCGTCGAAGACGGCACGGGCCACTGTGGCACCGGCGTGCGGGCCGTCGGGGACGCGGGCGCGCTGGATGGCGCTCGCCTCCGGATTCGAGGTTGCCGAGAGCACGAAGAGCCCCTTGCCCGCAGCGGCGGCGAGTTCGAAGACGGGCTCGAGCGAACCGACGCCCATGTACGCGTTGACGGTGATCGCATCCACTTCGAGCGGGGAACCTGGGGTGAGCCAGGCCTCACCGTACGCAGCGACGCTCGTTCCGAGATCGCCGCGCTTCACGTCCGCGATCACGAGCAGTCCTGCTGCGTGGGCGTCCGCGAGCACGCGTTCGAAGGCCAGGTACCCCCGCGACCCGAAACGCTCGTAGAAGGCGAGCTGGGGCTTGATGAGGCCGACCCTGCCTGCGCACCCGGCGACGACGAGACGCCCGAAGGTCTCGGCGCCGTCAGCGGTGTCCGGCAGGTTCCAGTCCGACAGCAGCCAGGCGTGGGGGTCGATACCCACGCAGAGCTGGCCCCACCGACCGAACGCGGCCTCGACGCGGTCACCGAACGTGGAGTCGATCACAGGGCGGCTTCCCGCGTGAGTGCATATTCCTGGAGCGATGTCACCTCGAACCCGCCTCGAATCGCGTCGATGGAGGCGACGGCCGCGCTGAGCTCCGCGATCGTCGTGAACAGCGGCAGGTCCGCGGCGACGGCTGCCGCGCGGATCTCATAGCCGTCGGCACGGGCAGTGCGACCGCCGGGGGTGTTGATGACGATCTGAACCTCTTCGCGGCGGATCAACTCGACGATGGAGGTGTCTTCCTCGTCGTGCTTCTCGCTGAACTTCGTGACGACCCTCGCGCGGATTCCGTTGCGCTGCAACACCTCCGCGGTGCCCTCCGTCGCCGCGATCTCGTAGCCGAGCTGCTGCAGGCGCAGCATCGGCAGGATGATCGCACGCTTGTCGCGGTCGGAGACCGAGACGAACACGGTTCCGCTGAGCGGGATTCCGCCATATGCGGCGAGCTGGCTCTTGGCGAAGGCGCGGGGGAAGTCACGGTCGATGCCCATCACCTCGCCGGTCGAGCGCATCTCGGGGCCGAGCACGGAATCGACGACGTGGCCTTCCGGGGTACGGAACCGGTTGAAGGGAAGCACGGCTTCCTTCACGGCGACCGGCGATTCCATCGGGACGCGGGAACCGTCGATGAGCGGGAGCTTTCCACTCGCCTTGAGTTCGGCGATGCTGGTTCCGACCATGATGAGCGCAGCGGCCTTGGCGAGGGTGATCCCGAGCGCCTTGGCGACGAAGGGCACGGTGCGGGAGGCCCGCGGGTTGGCCTCGAGCACGTAGAGCACGCCGGCCCCGATGGCGAACTGCACGTTGAGCAGGCCGCGCACGCCGATGCCCTGCGCGATGCCGAGGGTGGCCTCGCGGACCCGGTTGATCTCGGCGCGGCCGAGGGTCACGGGTGGCAGGGTGCAACTCGAGTCACCGGAGTGGATACCGGCTTCCTCGATGTGCTCCATGACGCCGCCGATGTACAGCTCGGTTCCGTCGTAGATCGCGTCGACGTCGATTTCGATGGCGTCGTCCAGGAACCGGTCCACGAGCACGGGGTGCGAAGGACCGATGATGCCCTGCCCCTGCATCCGCTCGAAGTAGTCGGCGAGGGACAGAGAATCGTAGATGATCTCCATGCCGCGGCCGCCGAGCACGTAGCTGGGGCGGACGAGGACGGGGTAGCCGATCTCCTCCGCGACGACGACGGCACCGGTGAAGTCGGTGGCGACGCCGTTGCGGGGGGCGAGCAGGCCGGCCTCGTCGAGGATCTTCGAGAACAGGCCGCGCTCCTCCGCGAGGTCGATCGCGGCCGGCGAGGTGCCCAGGATCGGGATTCCCTCCGCCTCGAGCCCCTTCGCGAGCCCGAGGGCCGTCTGGCCGCCGAGTTGCACGACGACGCCGACGAGTTCGCCACTCTGGCTCTCCGCGTGGATGACCTCGAGCACGTCCTCGAGGGTGAGCGGCTCGAAGTAGAGCCGGTCGCTCGTGTCGTAGTCCGTCGAGACGGTCTCGGGGTTGCAGTTGATCATGATGGTCTCGTAGCCGGCCTCGGAGAGGGCGAACGAGGCGTGCACGCAGGAGTAGTCGAACTCGACGCCCTGGCCGATGCGGTTAGGTCCGGAACCGAGGATGACGACCTTGCGGCGGTCGCTGGGGACGACCTCCGTCTCCTCGTCGTAGCTCGAGTAGTGGTACGGGGTCAGGGCGGGGAACTCCCCCGCGCAGGTGTCGACGGTCTTGTAGACCGGGCGCACGCCGAGGATGTGCCGGACCTTGCGGACATCCGCTTCGCCGAAGCCGCGGAGCTCGCCGATCTGGACGTCGGAGAAACCGTGGTCCTTCGCGGTGCGGAGGATGTCCATGTCGAGCCGTTCTGCGGCGGCGACGTCTGCGGCGATCTCGTTAATCAGGACGATCTGGTCGATGAACCACGGGTCGATCTTGGTGGCTTCGAAGACCTGGTCGATCGTGGCGCCCTTGCGGAGGGCCTGCTGCACGGTGACGATGCGGCCGTCCGTCGGGATCGACGCAACCTCGAGGAGTTCCTCGAGCGTGCGGGTCTCCTCGCCCCAGTGGAACGACGATCCGCGCTTCTCGAGCGAACGCAAGGCCTTCTGCAGGGCGGATGCGTAGGTGCGGCCGATCGCCATGGCCTCGCCGACGGACTTCATGGTCGTGGTCAGGCGCGGGTCAGCGGCGGGGAATTTCTCGAACGCGAAGCGCGGGACCTTGACCACGACGTAGTCGAGGGTCGGTTCGAAGCTCGCCGGGGTGACCTGGGTGATATCGTTCGGGATCTCGTCGAGCCGGTAGCCGAGGGCGAGCTTGGCCGCAATCTTCGCGATCGGGAAGCCGGTGGCCTTGCTCGCGAGGGCAGACGAACGTGACACGCGCGGGTTCATCTCGATCACGATGATGCGCCCG
Source organism: Cryobacterium sp. GrIS_2_6 (assembly GCF_035984545.1). Classification (NCBI taxonomy): domain Bacteria; kingdom Bacillati; phylum Actinomycetota; class Actinomycetes; order Micrococcales; family Microbacteriaceae; genus Cryobacterium; species Cryobacterium sp. GrIS_2_6. Next base: position 1,167,969 of record NZ_JAXCHP010000001.1, on the reverse strand, counting down.
TTGGCCGGGTCGATCGCGAACTGGATGTTGCAGCCGCCGGTGTCGACGCCGACGGCACGGATGATGTCGATGCCGATGTCGCGGAGCTTCTGGTACTCGCGGTCCGTGAGCGTGAGCGCGGGGGCGACGGTGATCGAGTCGCCCGTGTGCACGCCGACCGGGTCGACGTTCTCGATCGAACAGACGACGACCGTGTTGTCGGCCGTGTCGCGCATCATCTCGAGTTCGTATTCCTTCCAGCCGAGGATGGATTCCTCGAGGAGGACCTCCGTGGTCGGGCTCTGGTGCAGGCCGTCGCCGACGATGCGGCGCAGTTGCTCTTCGGTGTACGCGAATCCGGAGCCGAGGCCGCCCATCGTGAAGGAGGGGCGCACCACGAGCGGGTAGCCGAGGTCTTCTGCGAAGCCGATGGCCTCGTCGACGGTGTGCGCGATGTGCGAACGGGCGACATCTGCGCCGGCGTCGAGTACGAGCTGCTTGAAGATCTGGCGGTCTTCGCCCTTCTGGATGGCCTCGAAGGACGCTCCGATCAGTTCGACGTCGTACTTCTCGAGGATGCCGCGCTCGTGCAACTGGATGGCCGCGTTGAGCGCGGTCTGGCCGCCGAGGGTCGGCAGGATCGCGTCCGGGCGTTCCTTGGCGATGATCGTCTCGAGGATCTCCGGAGTGATCGGCTCGATGTAGGTCGCATCCGCGAAGTCCGGGTCCGTCATGATCGTGGCCGGGTTCGAGTTGACCAGGATGACCCTGACGCCCTCTGCGCGCAGCACGCGGCAGGCCTGGGTTCCTGAGTAGTCGAATTCGCAGGCCTGGCCGATGACGATCGGCCCGCTTCCGATGACCAGGACGCTGTTGATATCGTCGCGCTTGGGCATTACTTGGCGTCTCCTGCTCCGGTGGCCGCCGTGTGTGCGGTCACCATGTCCCTGAACCGATCAAAGAGGTAGTTGGCGTCGTGCGGGCCTGCCGCAGACTCGGGGTGGTACTGCACGGAGAACGCGGGGATGTCGAGGCAGCGGATGCCTTCGACGACCTGGTCGTTCAGGCTGTAGTGGCTGACCTCGACGCGGCCGAAGCCGGTGCGGGAGTCGCTGACGCCCTCAATCGGCATGTCCACGGCGAAGCCGTGGTTCTGCGACGTAATCTCGACGCGGCCGGTGGTCTTGTCGAGCACGGGCTGGTTGATGCCGCGGTGGCCGAAGGGAAGCTTGTAGGTGCGGAAGCCGAGCGCCCTGCCGAGGAGCTGGTTGCCGAAGCAGATGCCGAAGTACGGCACGCCGGCGCGGAGCACCTCTTGCAGCAGGGTTACGTGCGCGTCGGACGCGGCAGGGTCGCCGGGTCCGTTGGAGAAGAACAGAGCGGTCGGGTTGAGCGAGAGCACATGCTCCGCTGTGACCGACTGGGGCAACACGAGCACTTCGAAGCCGCGTTCGGCGAGGTAGTTGAGCGTCGAGGTCTTGACACCGAGGTCGAGCACGGCGACGGAGCCGATCCGCTCGCCCTTCGCCGGAATCTGGAACGGTTCGACCGTCGAGACCTGGTCTGACAGGTTGCGGCCGCGCATCGGGGCGCCGCCGCGGACGAGTTCGAGCTGCTCGCCCGCCGACAGGTCGAAGGCGGGCCCGGAGAAGATACCGCTCTTCATGGCGCCGGCCGAGCGGATGTGCCGAGTGATCGCGCGGGTGTCGATGCCGCTGATCCCGACGACCTCGTTGTTCGTGAGGTCCTCATCGAGGGTGCGCGTCGAGCGGAAGTTCGAGGCGATCCTGGCCGGTTCACGCACGATGAACCCGGCGACCCAGATCCGGGAGGATTCCATGTCCTCGTCGTTGGCCCCGGTATTGCCGATGTGCGGGGCGGTCATCAGGACGATCTGGCCGGCGTACGACGGGTCGGTCAGGGTCTCCTGGTAGCCGGTCATCCCGGTCGCGAAGACGACCTCGCCGAGGGTCTGTCCGCGGCTGCCGTATGCGTGGCCGACGAAGCGCCTGCCGTCCTCCAGGACGAGCACGGCGGGAGCCGTGGTGGGAGTGGTCGGTGTCGTCGGTGTCGTCTCGTCGGGTGCCGCCTGGGCCTGGGCCTCGGTGTCGCTCACGCTACGCCTCGCTTTCGTCGTGCGCGGCCGGGTGCGTGGCACCCGCCGCTTCGGTTCGGATCGACGCGCTCACGCGGGCGCGGTCGGTGGGGTCAAGGATGCGGAAGTAGCTGTCGACGACCTGGCCTGCGGCATCCGCTTGCGGCTGGAGGCGCCAGCGGAGCACGAGCAGGCCGCCGGTCTCGACGGCGCGGTCGATGGTCCAGGTGGCGTCCTCGAGTCCGATGACGGCCGTCATCGGGACGAAGACCGGATTCTCGCCGACGAGGTCGAGCAGAACGCCGGCCTCGGTCACGGTGACCAGGGCGCGGGCCCGGAAGCCGAGGCCGCGGATGTTCAGGCGTTCGAGCTGTCGGCCTTCCCTCGTGGTCGCGACGTAAAACGCTTCGGCCGTTGCGAGCATGGCATCGGCCGGTTCCGGTCCTGGGAACGGGTAGCCTGCGGCCAATGCGGCATCGCGGCGCGTACGTGCACGCCAGCTGCGGAGCATGAGCGCGAGCACGGCGACGAGGACGAGGCCGATCAGGATGGCGGGGATGGTGCTATCCATGCTGGGGTTCCTCTCGTCCGCCGAGTTCAGCGGGGGCCCGGAGGACCCCGTCGAGCACGGTCGCCGTGCCGCGGTGGAAGACAGCGACGACCCTGCCGGGCAGGGTCATCGCGAGGTATGGCGAGTTGGTGCTCTTGCCGGCGAGGTCGTCCCTGCCGAACTCCCGGCTCGCTGCAGGGTCGTAGAGGGTGACGTTTGCGGGAGCGCCGACCTCGAGCGCTCTGCCCTGGCTTGCGAGACGCCCGATCCGTGCCGGGGCGGCCGAGAGTACCCGGGACACGTCCCGCCAGTCGAGAAGTCCGGTGTCGACGACGGATGCCTGCACGACCGAGAGCGCGGATTCGAGTCCGACCATCCCGTTGGCGGCCGCATCCCATTCACAGTCCTTGGACTCGACGGGGTGCGGGGCGTGATCGGTTGCGACGATGTCGATCGTGCCGTCGGCGAGGCCGGCGCGGAGGGCGTCGACGTCTTCGCGGCGGCGCAGCGGCGGATTGACCTTGTAGCGGGCGTCGTAGCCGCGGACCAGGTCCTCGGTGAGGAGCAGGTGGTGCGGGGTGGCCTCCGCGGTCACGTTGATGCCGCGCGCCTTGGCCCAGCGGATCACGTCGACGGCGCCTGCTGTCGAGACGTGGCAGACGTGCAGGCGGCTCCCGACGTGCTCGGCGAGCAGCACGTCGCGCGCGATGATGGATTCCTCAGCGACGGCGGGCCAGCCGGCGAGGCCGAGTTCGCTCGAGAGTGCGCCCTCGTTCATCTGGGCCTTCTCGGTGAGGCGCGGTTCCTGGGAGTGCTGGGCGATGACGCCGTCGAAGGCCTTGACGTATTCGAGGGCGCGACGCATCAGGAGCGGGTCGGAGACGCAGAAGCCGTCGTCGGAGAAGACCCGGACCCGGGCGCGGCTGGTCGCCATGGCGCCGAGCTCGGCGAGCCGCTCCCCCGCGAGCCCGAGGGTGACGGCGCCGATCGGCTGGACCGTGACGTACCCGGCCCGTTGACCGAGGGCGAGTACCTGTTCGACGACGCCGGCGGTGTCCTGCACCGGCGAGGTGTTGGCCATCGCGAAGACGCTCGTGAAGCCGCCGATCGCGGCGGCCTGGCTGCCGGTGAGGATCGTCTCGCTCTGCTCGTAGCCGGGTTCGCGCAAGTGGGTGTGCAGGTCGACAAGTCCGGGAAGGGCGAGGAGGCCGTCGGCGTCGATCACCGTTGCGCCGGCGTGTGAGAGCGCTGTGCCAAGTTCCTGGATGCGACCGTCTGCGAGCAACAGGTCGGTACGGCTGCCGTCGCCGAGGCTCGCGTTTCGGATCAGGTATCGGGTGGCCGTGTTGTTCATTTAGCTTTCCTCCCGGTCGCCCGACATGAGCAGGTACAGTGCCGCCATACGTATCGAAACACCGTTCGCGACCTGCTCGAGCACGGTCGATGCGGCCGAATCTGCAGCGGCTGAGGAAATCTCCAGGCCGCGGTTCATCGGGCCGGGGTGCATGACAATGCTAGTCGGCGCGAGCCGGGCGAAGCGCTCATCGTCGAGTCCCCAGCGCCGTGAGTACTCCCGGCTGTTGGGGAAGAAGGCCGCATTCATGCGTTCCTGCTGGATCCTGAGCATCATGATCACGTCCGGCCCTGCGTCGATCGCGTCGTCGAGATCGAAGCTCACCGCCGCCGGCCAGCCGGTCATGTCCATCGGGAACAGGGTGGGCGGCGCGACCATCGTGACTTCGGCTCCGAGCGTCGTCAGCAGCCACAGGTTGGAGCGCGCGACCCGCGAGTGCAGCACGTCGCCGACGATGGTCACCGTGACGCCGTCGAGGCCTTTGCCGCGCGACGCGGTTTTGTGCAGGCGTCGGCGGATGGTGAACGCGTCGAGGAGCGCCTGGGTCGGGTGTTCGTGGGTGCCGTCTCCGGCGTTGATGATGCCGGCGTCGATCCAGCCGCTCGTCGCGAGCACCTGGGGGGCACCGGATGCCGGATGCCGGATCACGACGCCGTCCGCGCCGATCGCGGCGAGCGTCTGGGCGGTGTCTTTGAGGCTTTCGCCCTTCGAGACGCTCGAGCCCTTGGCGCTGAAGTTGATCACGTCGGCGCTCAGACGTTTCGCGGCGGCTTCGAAGGAGATCCGGGTGCGGGTGCTGTCTTCGAAGAAAAGGTTCACCACGGTCTTGCCGCGGAGTGTCGGGAGCTTGCGAACCTCGCGCGTGGAGACATCCGCCATGTCTTCTGCGATGTCGAGGAGCGTGATGGCGTCGTCGCGGCTGAGGTCCTTGGTAGAGAGCAGGTGCTTCATTCTGCGCTCCCCCCGTCGATGCTCACGAATTCGTCGCCGTCGACCTCGAGGAGGTGCACGTTGATGCGTTCCTCCGTCGAGCTCGGGAGGTTCTTGCCGACGAAGTCCGCACGAATCGGCAGCGCCCGGTGGCCGCGGTCGACGAGGACAGCGAGGCGCACGATCGCGGGACGGCCGTGGTCGCCGAGGGCGTCGAGGGCCGCGCGGATGGTCCGGCCGGAGTAGAGAACGTCGTCGACGAGCACCACCGTCGCGCCGTCGACGCTCGCGGGCACGAGGGTGCGGGACGGCGTGCGGGTGCGGGTGTGGGCGAGGTCGTCGCGGTACATCGTGACGTCGAGAGACCCCGAACGCACGGGTGCTGCGGCGGGTTCGATCCGCTCGATGATGTCGGCGATCCGCCGGGCGAGGGCAACACCCCTGGTCGGGATGCCGAGGATGACGAGATTGTCCGGTCCCCGGTTTGACTCCAGGATCTCGTGGGAGATCCGAGTCAAAGCCCGGGTTATTTCAGCCTGGTTGAGCACGATTCGTGACAAAACGAAGGCCTCCTTCCCCGCCTCACCGGACGGTTGTTAAAGGATGGCTGTTACCGGTGTTCAGCCTAGCAGCAGCCCGGGTCAGTCGCGTCTGGGTGGTCCGGTGAGGACCTGGTGGGCGCGGTGTCGGTTCGGTGGCCGCCAGAGCCGGTGCGGGTCGATCAACCCGGGGGCCCGGACCTGCGGTGATCCTTTCACCATGCGGATCTCCCACCCCGAGGTGTCGATGGTGTGGTGGTGGAACCAACACAGGAGCACCCCGTTGTCCACGTTCGTCGGGCCGCCGGTGGCCCACGGCTTCACATGGTGCACCTCGGCCCAGTGCGCCGGGGCCTTGCACCCGGGGATGATGCAGCCGCCGTCCCGGGCGGTGATCGCCCGGCGTTGGGCCCGGTTGAAGTAGCGCCGTTCCGGACCGAGCTTGAGGACTTGGTTGTTCGCCCCGAACAGGACCCCTTGGAAGCCGCCGTCACAGATGCGCTGATGCACCGTCTTGAGCGACACCGGCGCTTCGACCCCGTCGATCCACCCGACCCCGATCCCGGAGGCGAGGTCGGCCGCGTTCACGTGCACCATCACCGTCGGCGCCGACCCGCCCATGCTGGGCGTGTCCGTGTCCCGGGCGGCGTGTTCGAACAACGCCTGCAGGATGTCAGCGCGTTTCTCCCCGCCCGTGCGGGTGTCCGCGCGCCGCTCCCGCAGCTCCGCCTCGATCACGTCAAGATCCGGGCCCGTGTCGGTCTCGCCGTCCGCTGCCTCGGCGCCGGGGACCAACTGCCCCGAATCCATCAGGGCCTGTTCCTCGGCGGTGGGGAACGCCGGGCGGGCGTGGAAGCTCAGGAAAGCGTCGAAGAGGGTGTTCATCACCCCGAACAATTCCGGTGTCACCCCACCCTTCACCGGATACAAGCCGTTCTTGAGTTGTCCGAAGCCGATGTTGGACTTCGCCTCGAACACGTCCTCCTGCGGGAGCACCCCGTCGGGGTCGAGGATGGCCTGCCACTGCGCGACCATGCCCCGGATCAGGTCCGTGGTCACCGGCACTCCTGCCCCGGCCAAATCCTCCGTCTCCGGGGTGATCAGCCCGGCCGCCGTGGCGACCAGGGCACGCTCCGCCGTCAACAAGTCATCCGGCGCCACCCGGTGACTGATCACCTGCAACCCCTCCACGATCAACTCCGCCGTCTCCACACCGATCTCCCCAGCGGTCAGCGCGGCCCCGACCGTCGGGAACAACGGCGGCAACCAGCTACTCCCGCCGCACGGCCGCGGCAACACCGCGTCGCCGAGCTTCGTGCGCCGCTTCACCTCCCGCCCCGAAACCCGCGTCACCCGGGTGAGCACATCCCACGGACCCTTGCAGCCCATCCGCCAGGCCAGACCCTCGCGGCCGAGCACCCGGGCCCGCCGGTCCACATCCGTCGCGGTGTTCACCCGGGCCGCATCCACCGTCCGCCCGATGGCTTCCACCGTGCTGAGCGCCTTCACCGCTTCTGTGTCGCTGAGCAGCCCGACCGGGATCGCCGCCAGGGCCTCTGTCAGAGCGGCCTGGGCTTCGGCGAGCCGGGCGACAGCATCCGCATGAACCGACGGCACCGACCCAGCCAGACCTTCAGCGCCCTCGAAACCCACGGCAACCGCCACGGGATGGGCCGACTCGACACCCACGATGGGCTGATCACCCGCGGCCCCGGAACGGGGTGTCTGCGGGGTGTGTGACTGGGAATCCGAAGCTCCTGCCATACCCCGATTCTACCCCAAATCGAACACAAATGCGAGATTCACTCATCTCATTAGGCGGTTTCCGTCATGAGCCTCGTACTTCAGACCGAGCTCGGTCAATGGAAGCGGGTTTCCTTGACGAGGCTGCCGTCCGTGGCCCAGGTGCACCAGACGCCGACCTGCCGGCCGCGATCGAATTCTCCCGAACGCATCAGGGTGCCGTCTGTGCGGAACCACTCCCACTCACCGTGCAGCTCGCCATCGAGGGTGCACCCGCTCGCCTTGGTCTGACCATTGGCATAGAGGTCGACCCGCGGGATTGGAGACGACGCCTGCGGACCGTCTGGTGCAGCGGATGACGGGATCGGCTCTGGATTCACCCCGCCAGTCTGCCAGCCGACGGCTCACGCCGACAGTGGCGGAGCGACCTCAACGCTGCCGACGAGTCGGCGACGTGCGGACGGATACGGACTTCTCGAGGCCGGTTCCCTGCGCCTCGTCGCACTCCGGGCGCCCGGCAGCCCCGCGGCGGAAACGATCGTTCTCGCGGACCGGACGACCGCTCGCGGCGTCCCTGAGCACCTCTCCGGCACCAGGACCGATCAGCCGCACTCACGGATCCTGGCCCCGGCCATCGCACTCTGTCCTGCTCCGCCTGACCTGCTCCGCCTGGCCAACACCGTCACCGTCACCGGGTGTTCACCCGACAGCAGTTGCGGTCGCGCCCGGCACACGTCAGGATTATCCCGCGGCAGGCATCCGCTGGCGAAAGCACGCACAGATGAAGGATTTGAATGGAGCGGACGGACCTCGTTCAGTTGTTTTCCGTCGTGGACGCCGGCCCGGCACGCTGGGAGGTCCGTCACGATGTGACCGATGAACTCGCGGGCATCCTTGAGCGCACGCCGCGTGGGTTCCTGCTGGTCAACGAAGACGGGCAGCGGATCGGCAGCTTCGACTCGATCGCGAGCGCCCTCGAAGGCCTCTACTCCGTCCTGTAGCCAGGCCGGATTGCGCTCAGGCGCCCGACGACCCCTCGGTCGTCGACTGGCCGAATCCTGAACCTGAGTCGAGGAATGCCTCGAACTCACGGCTGTCGGTAAGTCCGCCCGGGTACTGGGCCCCGTCGACGAGCACGGTCGGCGTGCCCTGGATCGAGTCGATCTCCGCTCCAGGGATGGGCCCGTTGAGGGCGGCATCGGTGTTGGCCTCCGACCACATCTGGTAGTCGCCCTGGGCGATGCAGGCGGAAATGTCCGTACCGGCCGGCGAAAGCGCGGCGAGTTCAGCGTCAGTGAGACCCTGGGTGTTCTCCTGCGGCTGGTTCGCGAACACGGCCGCGAGGTAGTCGAGGGTCGAGTCCGGAGCGAGTGTTGCGACGCAGGTGAGCGCGGCTGATGCCCTGCTCGAGTAATACGTGCCCTGGGAAGCCTGGTCGAGGAAGGTCAGCGCGTGCAGTCGTAGTGTGATCGAGCCGTCATCGACGCGGCTCGCGAGCAGCGCGCCATTGGTCGCCTCGAACTGGCCGCAGTACGGGCACATCGGGTCGATGTACTCGTCGACGATCTGGCTGCCGGTGCCGACGGACAGGTAACCATCGTCGAAGTGAGCCGCGCCGAGCGTGCCACTGGGCAGGAAGCCCTGCGAGGCGTCAGGTTCGCTCGTCGCCGAGGTGACCGGCCCGCCGAAGCCGCCGTGCTGGGCCATGTTCAGGAAGACCCGTCCGAAGGCCGCCGCGAACAGGATCGAGAGGACGACGAGGACGACGGTGGACGCCAGTCCCACGTAGCCGAGCACAAGACCCGCGATGGCGAGGCCGCGCCCCCGTTCACCGCGGCGTGCGATCTGGCCGAGCGCGATGTGCCCCGTGATTACGGCGACGAGGGACACGACGAACGCGGACACGAGGGACACGATCGCGAGCGTGTTCGTGCGGGGCACCTGGGGGTACTCCTGCTGCGGGTAGTCCTGCTGCGGGTACGGCTGGAGCGAATCCTGGTGCGGGGTTACCGGCTCGGGGGACGCCGGCAGACCGGACTGGTCCGGGTAGGACGGGAACGGCTCTGGAGTGTCGTTGCTCATGATCTTCCCCTGGACGAGCGGTACGGGACGGTGCGGACGAGCCTAGGGTGCTGCGGGAGCAGCCGACGCGGGCGGGGCCGTCTGCGCGATCCTGCCGAGCAATCCGTTGACGAACCCGGCCGAATCATCCGTCGACAGGATCTTCGCGGCCTCGACGGCCTCATCGATCGCGACGGCGTGAGGAACGGCATCGTTGAACAGGATCTCCCAGATCCCGATCCGCAGGATGGCGCGGTCGACGACCGGCATCCGCTTGAGCGTCCAGCCCTGCGAGTAGGTCTCGATGAGTTCGTCGATCTCCTCGCGGTGATCGACGACGCCGTCCACGATCTCGCGCGCGTATAGCCAGGAGGCCATCCGCGCGGGTTCGCTCGCTGCCCGCTGCGCCTCGGCGGCGAGCGATTCGGGGATCGTCGTCTGCCGCACGTCGGCGGCGTACAGGATGTCGAGCGCGCGCTTACGCGCCTTCGTTCGTGCGCTCACTAGTTGACGCGGCCGAGGTAGTCACCGGTGCGGGTGTCGACCTTGACTTTGGTGCCCTGTTCGAGGAACAGCGGGACCTGGATCTGGAACCCGGTCTCCACGGTGGCGGGCTTGGTGCCGCCGGTGGAGCGGTCGCCCTGCAGGCCGGGTTCCGTGTACGTGATTTCGAGCACGACGGATGCCGGCAGCTCGACATACAGCGGGTTGCCGTTGTGGAGTGCGATGGTCACGTTCTGGTTCTCGAGGAGGAAGTTCGAGGCCTCGCCGACGACCACGTTGGAGACGGTGAGCTGGTCGAAGTCGGAGACGTCCATGAAGACGTAGGAGTCGCCGTCCGCGTACAGGTACTGGAAGTCCTGGCGGTCGACGTTCTCGGTCTCGATCTTGGCTCCGGCGTTGAAGGTGCGGTCGACGGTCTTGCCCGTGACGACGTTCTTCAGTTTGGTGCGAACGAAAGCGCCGCCCTTGCCCGGCTTGACGTGCTGGAAGTCGGTGACGGCCCAAAGCTGGCCGTCCATGTTGAGGACGACGCCATTTCGGATATCGGCGGTTGATGCCATGGAAAGCGTTTCCGTTCATTCAGTTCAGTTAGGAAGGTGCGCGGCCGAATCGGCCTCAAACGAGTGTAGTTGCCCGGGGGCTGAGAGCCAAAGGCGGGCCAACGGTCACTCTTCGAGTTCGGCCACCCCCTGTCGTGAGCCGGGAACGACCGGGGATGGGCACGACCTTCCCGAACGAGCCCTCAGCCGAAGCTTTCCATCAGGCGGGACCGGATCAGGAAACGCACGCCGCGCGGAGCCTCGAGGGAGAAGCCGCTGCCCCGGCCGGGAACGACGTCGACCGTCAGGAACGTGTGGCTCCAGTATTCGAACTGTTCCGCCGACATCCAGAAGTCGACAGCCTGGGCCGTTTCACCGGCCGGCGCGATGTCGAGTCGACCCAGCAGCACGTCGCGGTCTGAGGTGATGAACTCCCCTGCCGGAAAGCACATCGGCGAACTGCCGTCGCAGCATCCGCCCGACTGGTGGAACATCAGCGGCCCGAACTCGGCCCAGAGCTCGCGCAGGGTGTCGACGGCGGCCGGCGTGAACTCGACGCGCGGCGTGGTCTCCCCCGGAACCGTGACGGAGGCGATGACCGTGGTTGTTGAGGGCGCTGCTGGCGACATTGCCTGGCCTTTCGTCGTTCGATTCACGCTCGATGGTCATCGGGCGGGATGTGCACCAACGGTAGTCGAGGTGCGGGACGGCCGAAAGGGGCCACCGGTTGATAGCGGCGGCCCCTTTCGGCACCATGTCGTTTAGAAGAAGCCGAGGGGCTTCTCCGAGTAGGACACGAGCAGGTTCTTGGTCTGCTGGTAGTGCCCGAGGGCGAGCTTGTTGTTCTCGCGGCCGATGCCAGAGCTCTTGTACCCACCGAACGCGGCACCGGCAGGATAGTGGTGGTAGTTGTTCACCCACACCCGGCCGGCGTGGATGTCGCGGCCGGCCCGGTACGCCACGTTGCCGTTCCGGGACCAGACGCCCGCGCCGAGCCCGTAGAGGTTGTCGTTGGCGATCGAGATCGCGTCCTCGTAATCGGAGAAGCTCGTGACCGCGAGGACCGGCCCGAAGATCTCCTCCTGGAAGATGCGCATCTTGTTGTTGCCCTCGAAGATGGTCGGCTGCACGTAGTAGCCGCCGCTCAGGTCGCCGCCGAGGTCGACACGCTCACCGCCGAGGGCGAGACGGGCGCCCTCCTGCTTGCCGATGTCGATGTAGGACAGGATCTTCTCGAGCTGGTCGTTGCTCGCCTGCGCCCCGACCTGGGTGTCGGTGTCGAGCGGGTTGCCCTGGATCGCCTTGCGGGTGCGCTCGATTGCACTGCCGAGGAAGCTCTCGTAGATCGGCTTCTGCAGGAGTGCCCTGCTCGGTGCCGTGCAGACCTCGCCCTGGTTGAAGGCGAAGAGCACAAAACCTTCCTGGGCCTTGTCGTAGAAGCTGTCCTGCTCCTGGGCGACGTCGCTGAAGAAGATGTTCGCGCTCTTGCCGCCGAGTTCGACCGTGGCAGGGATGATGTTGGCGCTCGCGTACTGCAGGATGAGGCGGCCCGTCGTGGTCTCGCCCGTGAACGCGATTTTGCGGATCCGCGGTGAAGACGCGAGCGGCTTGCCCGCCTCGAGGCCGAACCCGTTGACGATGTTGAGCACGCCGGGCGGCAGGATATCGCCGATCAGTTCGATCAGCACCATGATCGACACCGGGGTCTGCTCCGCGGGCTTCATCACGATCGCGTTCCCTGCCGCGAGGGCGGGGGCGAGCTTCCAGACGGCCATCAGGATGGGGAAGTTCCACGGGATGATCTGGCCGACCACGCCGAGCGGCTCGTGGAACTGGTAGGAGACGGTGTCGTTGTCGAGTTCAGCGTGGTCGCCGTCCTGCGACCGGATCGCCGCGGCGAAGTAGCGGAAGTGGTCGCTCGCGAGCGGCAGGTCGGCGTTCAGCGGCTCGCGGATCGGCTTTCCGTTGTCCCAGGTCTCTGCGACGGCGAGCAGTTCCTTGTTGGCGTCGATGACGTCGGCGATCTTGTTGAGCACGGCGGCGCGTTCCGTCGCCGTCGTCTTGCCCCAGGCCGGCGCGGCCCGGTGGGCGGCGTCGAGCGCGAGTTCGATGTCCTCCGCCGTTCCGCGGGCGACCTCGGCGAACGGCTTCCCGTTCACCGGCGAGATGTCTTCGAAGTACTGGCCCTTGACGGGCTTGACCCAGCCTCCGTTGATCCAGTTCTCATAGCGGGGCTTGAAGGTGACTTTGGCGCCCGGGGTCCCGGGGTTGGCATAGACGGTCATTTCTCTCCTCGTCGACGGCGTTGTCGGTGGGGTCCGCCTGCTGCGGACCTGGCCCGAGCGTACGCGGAGGGACCGTTGCGTCAGGGTTGCGGGAGGTTGCGCCCGCCACCTGGGGCGCCGGTTTCGGCGAGGTCCGCCTCGATCTTCGCGAGGCGAGCGACGACGGATGCCCGTTTCGGCGACCGGGACGGCAGCAGCTCCAGGCACGCGCGCCAGACCTCCTCGTCCCAGGCCGCCTCGTCGCTTCGGGCGTACCCGAGGAGCAGGTCGGGGCTCGCGTCGCTCAGCAGCGCCTGCCGCAGCCGGGAAGTGATCTCCGAGCGGATCTCGACGATGCCGGGGGCGACGGAGGCAGGCAGCAGCGGCCCGCGGTAGGTGCCGAGCGCCACCCGGTGGGCGCCGCGTTCGAGCAGGGCGAGCACGCGCTGGGCGTCCAGCTCGACCGGCGAACCGAGACGGTACGGCCGGGAGGCGATCGAGATGGGCGGCGTCGTCCCGTCGAGGACCTTCCGCAAGCGCACCATCTCCGCGCGCAGGTTGTCGACGGAGTTCGACTGGTCGCTCAGCAGCTGGGACAGCCGGTCGGCGGTGAGGCCGTCCCGGTACCAGGCGAGCAGGGTCAGGATCTCGGCGTGTCGCGGGCTGAGCTCGTAGGACCCCAGGCCGTTCTCGAGGAACCCGGTGTCGCGCCCGAGCACAGACACCCGCGCATTCGTCGGGCGTCTCTTGGTCGTGGGCGGGGGCGCCTGCGTGAATCCTGCGACACGCACGATCGCGCGATCGCGCGGGCCTCCGTGCCCTGGTCCGTTGTCGTTTCGATCGCGCAGCCGCTGGATCCGCAGTTCGGCCTCCATCGCCCAGGCTGCGGCCTCGATGAGCGGAAGTGTCTGCGGACCAACTGCGTCGTCCCCGCCCGTGACGTCTATGACGCCCAGGATGACGCCGGAATCGGGGTCGTGGATGGGCACGGCCGTGCAGCTCCACGAGTGCGCCAGCCGGTTGAAGTGCTCAGCCCGCTGGATCTGGATTCCGTGGTCGAGCGCGAGCGCCGTCCCAGGGGCGCTCGTCCCGACCCGGCGTTCCGACCAGTCGGCTCCCTCGACGAACAGCATGCCCTCCGCCTGGCGCCGTACGGTGCGGTCGCCGTCGATCCAGAGCAGCCTGCCCGACTCGTCCCCGATGGCGACGATGAGACCGGACTCGAGCGAATGCCGGATCAAGAGGTTCTGGACGACAGGAAGCACCGCGGAGAGCGGATGCTGGTCGCGCAGCTCCCTGAGCGCGTCGGACGACAGTTCCGGCTCGGGTGCCGGGCGGGCGGGATCGATCTGCAGTGACAGTGACCGTTCCCAGGACTCCTGGACAAGCCTGCGGACGCCGCCGCGGGCATCCGCGTGCCTGGTCGAATCGGCGTGGGCGTCCGCACCGAAGGGCGGAAAGAGGCGGGCCGGCCCCGCACCTGTTCCGGCACCGAATGCCGAGCCGAATGCGGACTCGTGCGCCCTGGCCAGTTTCAGCACGACATCCCGAACGGGTTCGCCTGTCGACCCCACGGTCCACTGGTTCACTGCGTGTCCTCCGATCGACTCTGGTCGGCGACCGGGTCCCTGCCCGCTCAGGGCATCATTCTAGGACCCATTCCTCGACGACGTCGCTAGGAGCCGATTTCCTGGTACGCGGCGAAGAGCAGCGACGTGTCCGGGCCCTCGAGCACCGTCGGCTTGCCGATGTCGTCGAGAACGATGAAACGCAGCATGCCGCTGCGGGTCTTCTTGTCGCGTTGCATGGTGGCGAGCAGGGTGTTCCAGCGGCCGACCGGGTAGCTGGTCGGCAGGGTGAGTGATTCGAGAATGCTGCGGTGCCGGTCGGCCGCCTCGTCGGACAGCCGTCCGCTGAGCCGGGCGAGCTCCGCGGCGAACATCATGCCCACAGAGACGGCGGCGCCGTGCCGCCAGCCGTACCGTTCGGCGTGCTCGACGGCGTGGCCGAGGGTGTGCCCGTAGTTGAGGATCTCGCGCAGGCCGGATTCCTTGAAGTCGGCGCCGACGACGCGGGCCTTCATCTCGATCGCGAGTTCGAGCACGCGGCGGAACTGCGGCGTCTTCGGATCGGTCACGGCCGCGACATCCGCTTCGACGATGTCGAGGATCTCGGGCACCTGGATGAAGCCGGCCTTCACGATCTCGGCGAAGCCGGCGAGGATCTCGTTGCGGGGCAGGTCGTCGAGGGTGTCGAGGTCGCAGATCACGGCGGCGGGTGCGTAGAAGGTGCCGACGAGGTTCTTGCCTTCGGCGGTGTTGATGCCGTTCTTGCCGCCGACGGCCGCGTCGACCATGCCGAGCACGCTCGTCGGGAGCTGGACGAGGCGAACGCCGCGCAGCCACGTCGCTGCGACGAAACCGGCTAGGTCGGTCGCGGCTCCGCCGCCGAAGCCGATCACGGCGTCCGTCCGGCTGAAGTCGGCCTGGCCCATCACCTGCCAGCAGAACGCGGCGACCTCGACCCGCTTGGCGGCCTCGGCATCCGGGACCTCGGCGATGAGCACCTCGTAGTGCGCGAGCAGGCCCTCGCGGAGGGCGACGGCGCGCGCGCCGAGCGTGGAGGTGTGCACGATCAGCACCTTGCCGACCTTCGGGCCGAGCTGTTCGGCGACCTCGGAGAGCAGTCCCCTGCCGATGATGACCGGGTAGCTGTCGGTTCCGGACACCGTGATGACGGTCGTCCCGGCGGTCCCGGCGGTCTCGGTGGTGTTGTGAACGTCAGTCATGCGTGTTCTGCCCTCTCTGGGTCCAGGCCACGACATCGTCGGCGATGGAGTCCATCTGGCGATTCGAGGTGTCGATGTGGAGGCCGGCAAGCTCTTCGTAGAGCGGGCGGCGAAGTTCGTAGATGCGGATCCAGTCGGAGAGCCCGCCGGCAAGCAGCGGCCGTTTGCCCCCGTTGATCCGGCCGGCGACGGCCTGCTCCGACACACTCAGGTAGACGACCCGGCACCGGGCGAGGTCGGCGCGGGTACCCGGATCGAGCACCGCTCCCCCACCGAGGGACACGACGGCCCTGGTGGCGAGGGCCTGGCCGACGGCGATCCGTTCCAGCGCCCGGAAGTGTCCTTCGCCGTACCGGCTGAAGAGGTTCGCGATGGACCCGTGTCCGGAGACCACGAGCGCGTCGGTGTCCACGAATGGAACGCCGAGCACCCTCGCCACCCGCTTGCCGACCCTGGTCTTTCCAGCGGCCATCGGCCCGATCAGCACGAGCGGGAAGTCCGGGAGGTCACCGTCCCCTGCCGGTTCCGGCACGGCGGGCAGGTCCGCTGTCACAGTGCCGCCGGGGTCACAGCGAGGCGTCGCTCGACGCGCCCGTCTTGAGGTTGCCGGGGATATGCGCGAGGTAGGACTCCAGGTTCCGCCTGGTCTCGTCGATCGAGTCGCCGCCGAACTTCTCCAGCACCGAGTTGGCGAGAACGAGCGCGACCATAGCCTCGGCGACGACGCCTGCGGCAGGAACGGCACAGACATCCGACCGCTGGTGGTGGGCGGGGGCCGCCTCGCTCGTCGTGACGTCGACGGTGCGCAGTGCCCGGGGGATCGTCGCGATCGGCTTCATGCCTGCACGCACTCGCAGCACGGTTCCCGTGCTCATGCCGCCCTCCGTACCGCCTGCGCGGTCGCTGACCCGCTGGATGCGGCCGTCGGACTGCACGAGCTCATCGTGCGCGTGCGAACCGCGGCGGGTCGTGGTGAGGAAACCGTCCCCGACCTCGACGCCCTTGATCGCCTGGATGCCCATCAGGGCCGCTGCGAGCTGGGAGTCCAGTCGCCGGTCCCAGTGCACGAACGAACCGAGACCGGGCGGCAGGTTGTATGCCAGCACCTCGACGACACCGCCGAGGGTGTCGCCGTCCTTGTGGGCCTGGTCGACCTCGGCCACCATCAGCGCGCTGGTCTCCGCGTCGAAGCAGCGCAGCGGGTCGGCGTCGAGCGTCCCGACGTCGTCCGGGTGGGGCAGCGGGGCGTCTTCGGGCACGCGCACGGGCCCGATCGACAGGGTATGGCTGACCAGGCGGATGCCGAGCTCGGCGAGGAACGACCGTGCGACGGCACCGAGGGCCACCCGTGCGGCGGTCTCGCGAGCACTGGCCCGCTCGAGGACGGGCCTGGCTTCGTCGAAGCCGTACTTCTGCATGCCGACGAGGTCCGCGTGGCCCGGCCTGGGCCGGGTGAGCGGGGCGCCGCGGCCGCGGGTGCTCTGGGCCTCGCCCGGCGCTGTCTCGACGGGATCAGCGCTCATGACCTGTGACCACTTGGGCCACTCGGTGTTGCCGATCCGCAGCGCGACCGGCCCGCCGAGGGTGAATCCGTGCCGGACCCCGCCGGAAATGGTGAGATCGTCCTGCTCGAACGTCATCCGGGCGCCCCGGCCGTAGCCGAGTTTGCGGCGCGCGAGATCGAGGCGGATCGAATCGAGTGTGACCGGGATCCCTGCGGGCAAACCCTCGACAATGGCGATGAGTTCGGGGCCGTGGGACTCTCCTGCGGTGAGCCAACGAAGCATGCCCACTATCCTTCCACAGGCTTTCCGTCGTTCTCGCGCTCGGGAAGCGGAGGTGTCGTGCGCTCAACCATATTCGGGGTGGTCCTTCATCCAGGCCTGCCATTGGGCGACACCGGCTTCGTGTTCGGCTGCGGTCGTCGAAAAGATGGTCTCGCCGGTATCGAGGTTCCAGGTCACGAAGTACAACCAGGTTCCGTCGGCGGGGTGCAGGGCTGCGTTGATCGCGAGGTCTCCCGGGTTCGAGATCGGGCCGACCGGGAGTCCGGGGTGGACATAGGTGTTGTATGCGTTGCCCGCGTCGGCGCGTTCGGCATCCGTCGTCGTGACGACGTTCGTGTGGCCGGTTCCGTATGCCACCGTCGCGTCGGACTGCAGCAGCCCGCTCTCCCACTGGGCCCTGTCGAGCCGGTTGAGGAACACCCGGCCGACCTTGGGGTAGTCGGCGGCGAGGCCGGCCTCCCGCTGGATGAGTGCGGCGAGTACGATGGTCTTCCACCGGTCGGCGGCCGCGACCCCTGCGGAGTCGAGGGCCTGGAACTGGCGGTCGACGAGGGTCTTGAGCGCGTCCTTCGCGGTGATGCCCGGAGCGAAGGTATACGTCGCGGGGAACAGGAAGCCCTCGAGGGTAGTGGCCTCTGCGGGAAGGCCGAAGGCCGCGACATCGGTGGACGCCGCCTGGAGGTCGGCGAGCGGGAGGTTCGTCCCCTCGCTGATCAGTTGGAGGATGTCAGCCTCCGCCGTTCCTTCCGGGATCACGACGGTCTGTTCGAGCTTGCTGGCGGGGTCCTGCAGCACGGTGAGCGCTGCGCTCGCGCTCATCTTCGTCATGAGCTGGTACGCGCCCGGCTGGAAGACCGGAGCGGGGGTGACCTTCAGCAGGAGCTTGTAGAAGGCGTCGTAGCTCTTGACGACGTCCTGGGCCACCAGCGTGTTCGCCACGTCGGATCCGGTCTCACCGTCGTGGATCATGACCACGACCTTCGTCTCGCCAGACCCGGAGTAGTCGGCGGGACCGGCGAGGGTCGCCTGGAGCTGGGAGATCGGGCCCTGCAGGGCGAAGACGGCGCCCGCCACGAGCGCCACCAGCACGACGAGGGCGATCAGGCAGCCCCAGCCGCCCTTGCGACGCCGTTTGGCCGGTCGCGGTGGCTCGGAGCCGAGTTGGGAGCGGCGGCTCGATCGTGACGTCGACGGAACCTGGGCGGTCGTGCGGAGCGACCGGCGGGTCGGGAAGTCACCGCGGTCGGCGGAGGCCCCTGCGTGGTCCGGCTCGCCGGACGCCGTCGTCCCGGCGTGCGGAGTCAGCAGTGATGCCCAGGGATTGACCGGGGTTTCCTCGCCGGGAGCGGGACTCGGAGGAGTACCGTGCGCGTGGGGCGCCGGTGAGCTCTGGCCTGCCGGGTCGTCCCGGGGGTCGAGCGGTGGGTGGGACACGATCAGGACCCTTCGATCGGGGCGGCTGGCGACGGTGGCGTGGCGGGGACGGCCGGCGCAACGGCCGAACCTGGCGGATGTCCGAGACCGCGTTCGGTGTCGAGAGCGTGCTGGAGGATGATGGTGGCCGCAACCTGGTCGATGACCGGGCGCTGCGTCTTCGCCTTCCGGCCTGCCGTGCGGAGGACTCCCTGGGCGGCGACGGTCGAGAGCCGTTCGTCGACGAGGCGCACGGGAACGGGAACGGCCAGGGCGAGCACCTCCGCAAAGCCGACGGCGTCCTGTGTCGACGCGGTGTGTTTTCCGGACAGGGCGAGCGGGAGGCCGACGATGACCTCCATCGCGCCGAGGTCCTGGACGACAGCGATGATGCGGGCGACATCGGTGACGCCGTTCCCGTCCCTGGGAACGGTTTCGACGGGGGTCGCGAGCATGCCGTGCGGGTCACTCATCGCGAGACCGATCCTGGCCGTGCCGACATCGACTCCGACCCGCACGCCATGCCGCATTCTTCAGCCCGCGATCGTGGTGCGGACGGCGACGAGGGCGCTCGCAATCTTGTCGACGTCGGTTCCGCCGCCCTGGGCGAGGTCGTCCTTGCCGCCGCCGCCGCCGCCGAGGATGCCGGCGACGAGCTTCGCGAGCGCTCCGGCGCGCTGGCCCGTCTCCCGCGCCGCAGCGTTGGTGGCCACGATGATGACAGGCTTGTCGTCGACGACGGCCGCAAGCGCGACCACTGCGGGGTCGGAGCCGAGCTGCGCCCGGGTCGCCGTGACCAGCATTCGCACCTCATCGGGAGAGTGCAGGGTGCCGAGGTTCTCGGCGACAAGGCGTACTGCCCCTGCGCGCTGGGCGGTCGCGACGAGCGCCGGGACGCGTTCGGTCAGCGCTTTCGCCTCGAAGGCCGCGATCTTCTTCTCCGCGGCCTTGAGGCTCGTGAGCAGTTCGCCGATGCGTTCGGGCAGTTGTTCCTTGGGAGTCTTGAGGTTCGCGGTCAGCTGGGAGACGATCGCCCGCTCCGCTGCGAGGTCCCGGAAGGCCTCGAGGCCCACGAGGGACTCGACGCGGCGGTTCGTGGACCCGACCGAAGCCTCACTGACGAGGTTGATCATGCCGATCTCAGCGCTCGAACCAACGTGGGTCCCTGCGCAGAGTTCCCTTGACCAGGGTCCGCCGATGTCGACCACGCGAACCCGGTCGCCGTACTTCTCGCTGAAGAGCGCCATGGCCCCGAGTGCCTTCGCCTCCGCGAGGGGAAGCTCACGGGTGACGACGGGCAGGTTGTCGCGGATCGCGTTGTTGGAGATCTCCTCGATCTCGCTGCGGGTCGCGGCAGAGAGCGCCTGGTTCCAGGAGAAGTCGAGACGGAAGAATCCGGCCTTGTTGTACGAGCCGGACTGGTGCGCGTTCGGGCCGAGGACCTGGCGCAGTGCCGCGTGCAGCACATGGGTTCCGGAGTGCGCCTGGCGGGCGCCGCGTCGCCAGTCGGGATCGACGACGCTCGTTGCGGGGTCCCCGACGCCGACCTCACCGCTTGTGACGTGCACCTTGTGGCTGATCAGGCCCTTGACGGGCTTCTGAACGTCGAGGACCTCGAGCTCGTAACCGCGGCCGACGATGAGGCCGGCGTCGGCCTCCTGGCCGCCGGACTCGGCGTAGAGCGCGGTCTCGGCGAGGATCACTTCTGCGATTTCGCCCGCGACCGCCTTCGTGACGGATGCGCCGTCCACGATGATCCCGAGCACGCTGGACTCGGTCTGCAGTTCCTCGTATCCGGTGAACACTGTCTCGCCTGACGCGCGGAAGGCGCTGTAGACGGAGAGGTCGGCGAGGTGGGTCTTCTTGGCCTTCGCGTCCGCCTTCGCCATCGAGCGCTGCTTGGCCATCAGGGCGTCGAATGCCGACCGGTTGACGCTCAGCCCGGCTTCTTCCGCCATCTCGAGCGTGATCTCGATCGGGAACCCGTAGGTGTCGTGCAGCAGGAATGCGGTGTCCCCAGGCAGTTCGGTCTTCTTCGCCTTGACCGTCTTCGCGACCGCGACGTCGAGGACCGTGCTGCCGCTCGCGAGGGTGCGGAGGAAGGTCTCCTCCTCGGCGTACGCGCCCTGGCTGATCCTGGCGTAGTCGCCGTGGACCTCGGGGTACGCGCTCATCATGGCATCCCGCGCGGCGGGGAACAATTCGGGGAAGGTCGCGACGTCCACGCCGAGCAGGCGCATGGCGCGTACCGTGCGGCGCATGAGCCGCCGGAGGATGTAGCCGCGACCCTCGTTGGACGGCGTGACGCCGTCGCTCATCAGCATGAGCGAGGACCGCACGTGGTCTGCGACGATGCGCATGCGTACGTCGTCGTCGTGCACGGCGCCGTAGCGGCGCCCGGAGAGCGCGGCAGCGCGATCGAGGACCGGGCGGACCTGGTCGATCTCGTACATGTTCTCGACGCCCTGCTTGAGGAAGGCGACACGTTCGAGACCCATGCCGGTGTCGATGTTCTTCTTCGGGAGGTCGCCGAGGATGACGAAGTCGTTCTTGCCGGTCCCCTCGCCCCTGAGGTACTGCATGAAGACGAGGTTCCAGATTTCGACGTACCGGTCGTCGTCCGTCGCCGGGCCGCCGTCGGCACCGTACGCGGGGCCGCGGTCGAAGAAGATCTCGGAGCAGGGGCCCGCGGGACCCGGCTGGCCGGTAGACCAGTAGTTGCTGTCCATACCGAGGCGCTGGATGCGGTCCTCCGACAGACCGAGGGCGCGCCAGTAGCGGAACGCCTCATCGTCATCCTGATAGACGGTGACCCAGAGGTCCCTCTCCTGGAATCCGTAGCCGCCGTCCGCCTCCGACTTCGTCAGGAGCTCCCAGGCGTAGCCGATGGCCTGTTCCTTGAAATAATCCCCGAAGGAGAAGTTGCCGTTCATCTGGAAGAACGTACCGTGGCGGGGGGTCTTACCCACTTCTTCGATGTCGTTGGTCCTGATGCATTTCTGCACACTCGTTGCACGGGGATACGGCGCGGGGACCAGGCCGGTCAGATAGGGCACAAAGGGCACCATCCCGGCGACGGTGAACAGGAGGGTGGGGTCGTCGCTGACGAGTGACGCCGACGGTACGACGGTGTGTCCGCGGTCGGCAAAGAAGTCGAGCCAGCGCCCGCGAATTTCAGCAGTCTGCATGGGTTCCGTAGTTCGTTGAAAAATGAATAGGCGAAAAAGTAGCGAGGGCCGAGCGTTGCTCAGGGGCGGGTCGTTCCGCCGAGCGCGTCCGTTCCGGCGTCGGCGACGTCGCCGAGCGCGTCGCGCAGCTCGGCCTCGCGCTTGCGGTAGCCATCGGAGATGGCCTCGCCGAACTCGCGGGCCTTGGTGTCGAGGTCACTGAAGAACAGCTTGCCCTGACGCGTGTTGTTGGCTTCATGCGCGATCAAGAATCCGATGCCGACCCCGATGACCAACCAGATGAAATTCTTCATGACAAATGCTCCCTGAACGGTGTGGAGACCCTGATAAGAAATGCGCGATGGCCGCGCGTATGGTGCGGCCGGCGTATCCCGGACTCGACCAGCCTCTTTCCAGCGTAGCCGACTACCCGCGCCGACGGCCTGCGCGCGTCGGCGATGCCGCGCGGAAACCCGCCCTGACGGCGGCGGAGAAGCCTGCGAGTTTGATGAGCGGTCCGCCGACGGTCGCGGCGAACAGCGCGACGAGTGCCGAGACATTGCCCGTCACGTCCGCGACGTTTCCGGTGATCGTGTCGACCCTGGCCAGCTGTTTGTTTGTTTCCTGCAGGGTCGTGGTGGTTTCGGAGAGGAGCGGCGCGACGTTCTGGCTCAGCTCATGGATGGCCACGGTCGTCTCGTCGAACACCCGGCCGAGCTTCAGCAGCGGGACGGCGAGGAGCCCGACGAGAACGGCAAACACGACGGCGGCAGCGAGGCCCGCGATATCTCCACCTGACACTGGTGACTCCATCCATTCCGAGAGGGGCATGCCTTGGCACCCGGCGTACTGCACCGGTTAACGCACGAAGCGGACCACCCCTTGGGGGTGATCCGCTCTCCAGCGTAGTTCAGATGCCGCCAGACGACGGGCAGCGGAACCTAGCGGGCTGCGTAGTACTCGACGACGAGCTGGACTTCACACGTCACGGGGATTTCGATGCGCTTCGGGCGACGCACGAGGCGGGCCTGCAGCTTGTCGATCTCGACCTCGAGGTACGGCGGCAGCTTCGGGAGCACGTCGACGTGTCCGCCGGCAGCGGCGACCTGGAACGGCTCCATGCCCTCGCTGCGAGCCTTGACGTGGATGAGCTGGCCCGGCTTCACGCGGAAGGAGGGGCGGTCGACGAGCTGGCCGTCGACGAGGATGTGACGGTGCACGACCATCTGGCGGGCCTGCGCTGTCGTGCGGGCGATTGCCGCGCGAACGAGGAGTGCGTCGAGGCGGGTCTCGAGGATCTCGACCAGGTTTTCACCGGTCAGGCCCTGGGCGCGACGGGCTTCTTCGAATGCGATCTTGAGCTGGGCCTCGCGGATGCCGTACTGAGCCCTTAAGCGCTGCTTTTCGCGGAGACGCACGGCATAGTCGGAATCGGTCTTGCGCTTGGTGCGACCGTGCTCGCCCGGAGCGTACGGACGCTTCTCGAGGTAGCGAGCGGCCTTCGGGGTCAGGGCGATGCCCAGGGCCCGCGACAGGCGGGTCTTACTGCGGGTACGTGACTTGGTAGACACGGTGTCCTTTCAATGGAACGAGCAACAGAAAAGGTGGAATCCAGGGCGCCCGCACGTGAGCAGGCGTCATGGGAGATCAGAGGGGTGTGCCACGGGGCGCCCGGCTACAGGGCTTCCTCTCCAACCTGGAATCGGACGCAGCCGCATGCCGATGCCAGTTGTAGGCCTCAAAAGAATACCACACCGGACCCCGACGGCCGTGCCTGTGCGGGACTGGGTGCAGGACTGCATTCGGGCCTGTCGCGCGCGCCCGCCGTTATTCTCCGCGGATGATCCGACGCAGCTTGCCGAGGCGTGCCGAGACTTCGCGTTCGTTGCCGTGTTCGGTGGGTTCGTAGTAGCGGACCGCCTTGAGCTCGTCCGGCGGATACTGCTGCCGCACGACGCCGACGGTGTCGTCGTGCGGGTAACGATAGCCCTTGCCGTGCCCGAGTCGTTTGGCGCCGGCATAGTGTGCATCGCGCAGGTGCTTCGGCACCCGGCCGGCCTTGCCGGCGCGGACGTCAGCGATCGCCGCGTCGAGCGCCATGTACGCGGCGTTGGACTTGGGTGCGGTCGCGAGGTGCACGACGGCCTGGGCGAGCGGGATCCGCCCTTCCGGCATCCCGATCAGCTGCACGGCGTCGGCGGCGGCGACCGCGATTACGAGGGACTGGGGGTCCGCCATGCCGATGTCTTCCGACGCGAGGACGATGATGCGGCGCGCGATGAACCTCGGGTCTTCCCCCGCCTCGATCATCCTCGCGAGGTAGTGCAGGGACGCATCGACGTCCGATCCGCGTACCGACTTGATGAAGGCGCTGATCACGTCGTAGTGCTCGTCGCCGTTGCGGTCGTAGCGCAGCAGCGCCCTGTCGACGGCGAGGGCGACCGTGTCGCTCGTGATGACGGGGCGGGCGTCGGGCTCGCCTCTGGCATCGGCATCGGCATCCGCACCCGACGCGGCAGAGACGGATGCCGCCTCGAGCGCCGTGAGCGCACGGCGGGCGTCGCCGGAGGCAAGCCTGATGATCGTGGCGCGGGCCTCCGGTTCGAGCACGAAACGATCGGCGAGGCCTCGCGCATCCGTCACGGCCCTGTCGATGACGACCCCGAGGTCCTCGTCGCTGAGCGTTTCGAGGGTGAGCAGGAGGGACCGGGACAGCAAGGGCGCGATCACGGAGAAAGAGGGATTCTCGGTCGTCGCGGCGACGAGGATGATGACCCCGTTTTCGACCCCGGGCAGCAACGCATCCTGCTGGGCCTTGCTGAACCGGTGGATCTCGTCGAGGAAGAGCACGGTCGACAGTCCGTACAGGTCGCGGCTCGTGCGCGCCTCCTCCATCACCTGCCGGACGTCGCGCACGCCGGCGGACACGGCGGAGAGTTCAACGAAACGACGGCCGGAACTGTGCGCGATCGCCTGGGCGAGGGTCGTCTTCCCTGTGCCGGGCGGACCCCAGAGAATCACCGAAACCGCGCCGCGCTCCCCCGACTTGTCACTGGCCAGGCTGACCAGGGGCGAGCCGGGAGTGAGAAGGTGCCGCTGGCCGGCGACTTCAGCGAGGGTCGTCGGGCGCATCCGTACCGCGAGGGGTGTTGCGCCGCTGCGCAGTCCGGGTTGTCCATCGACCATGCCTCAAGCGTAGTTCGCACCGCTGACACCGGCGTTCGAGCTGCGGTGCTCGCGTTGTAGAGTTCAAGCTGGTTGCGGAACGAGTCCGCGTGAACTCCTGGAGGACAGCCGTGGGTGCGAACAAGAAGCAGGATCGCGACGAGCGCGAGGCCCGCATCCGGGTTCGCGCATACCAGGCACGCCGGGCTGTTCACGAACACCAGCAGTCCCGTCGCCGCAGGGACAACGTCGTCGCAGGCATCGCCGTCCTCGTCGTCGCCGTGCTCGCCGTCGTCGCCCAGGTCTACTTCTTCAACGGCGGTCCCGGCACCACGGCGCCGAGCTCCTCCGCAACGGCAGCACCCACGGCCACACCGACGGCGACCCCGACCGCTGCGGCCGGCGCGAACACCGGAACCGTCCCTCCGAGCACGCTCGCCGAGGGCCGCACCTGGACGGGAGCCCTCGGCCTCAACGGCATCAACCTCGGGATCGAACTCGACGGCGCCGCGGCCCCGCAGGCGGTCTCGTCCACGATCAGCCTCGTCCAGTCCGACTTCTACTCCGACCTGACCTGCCACCGCCTGACGACCTCGGGGATCTACGTGCTCCAGTGCGGCGACCCGGCAGGCGACGGCTCAGGCGGCCCCGGTTACAGCTATGGGCCCGTCGAGAACGCGCCGGCCGACAACGTCTACCCGGCGGGATCGATCGCTATGGCACGCCAAAGCGCAAATGGGTACAGCCAGGGCAGCCAGTTCTTCATCCTCTATGAAGACTCGACCATCCCGGCGGATGCCGCAGGCGGCTACACGGTGATCGGCCATGTCACGAGCGGACTCGACCAGGTGAAGGCGCAGATCACGGACGCCGGAGTCGCCGACGGTTCGACGGACGGCGCCCCCAAGGTCACCACGTTAATCAGCGCCTTCAGCGTCCAGTAGTTCCAGCAGTCCGGGCCTTGCAATAGGCTTGACCGGGTATTGGCCCAGTGTGGGCACACACACATCGACATCTAAGGTGAGACTCTTGACTACGACAGATCAGCAACCATGGGGTCGCGTAGACGAATCCGGCACGGTTTTCGTGCGCGAAGCGTCGGGCGAACGCGCGGTTGGCCAGTATCCTGACGCGACGCCGGAGGAGGCCCTGGCCTACTTCGAGCGCAAGTACGTCGAACTCAACGGACAGGTCACCCTTCTCGAACAGCGCGCCAAGGGCGGCGCACCGGCTGCGGACATCGCAAAATCGGTCTCGCACCTCGCGAAGACCGTTGCGACGGCCAACGCCGTCGGCAACCTCGCGGCCCTCGTGGAGCGTCTCGGCGCCCTCGGCGGCGCCGTCAGCGAACTCACGGAGCAGCAGGGTGCCGAATCGAAGGCCGCCGCAGTGGCCGCCGTCGCCGAACGCGCCGCGATCGTCGAGGAGGCCGAGGCGCTCGCAGCGGAAGACCCGGCCAAGACGCAGTGGAAGCAGACGAGCGCAGCCCTCGACTCACTGTTCGCCAAGTGGCAGGCGCACCAGCACGATGCTCCTCGCATCCCCAAGGGTGAGGCCAACGAGCTCTGGAAGCGTTTCCGCGCTGCACGCACGACCATCGAGCAGAACCGTAAGGCGTTCTTCGCCGAGCTCGACACGGCGCACAAGGACGTCCGCAACCGCAAGCAACAGCTCATCGAGCAGGCGGAGGCGCTCGCGCCGAAGGGCGCAGACGGGATCCCCGCCTATCGCACGTTGCTCGACGAGTGGAAGCTCGCCGGCCGCAGCGGCAAGAAGCAGGACGACGCCATGTGGGCGAAGTTCAAGGCCGCCGGAGACGTGCTGTACTCCGTCAAGTCTGAGATCGACGCCCAGGACGACGAGGAATTCGCCGGGAACCTCGTCGAGAAGCTCGCGCTCCTCACCGAAGCCGAGTCACTCCTCACCGAAACCGACCGCACCAAGGCCCGCACCGCGCTCAGCTCCGTGCAGCGCCGCTGGGACGCGATCGGCAAGGTTCCCCGCGACTCCGTCAAGGTCGTCGAAGATCGCATGCGCAAGGTCGAAACGGCCGTCCGCAAGCTCGATGACGATCACTGGGTGCGGAACAACCCCGAGACCAAGGCGCGTACGGAGGGCCTCGCCGGCCAGCTGCACGACGCGATCGCCAAGCTCGAGGCCGAACTCGCGGCCGCAGAGGCAGGAACCGACGCCCGCGCGATCACGGACGCCCGCGAAGCGCTCGAGGCCCGTAAGGCGTGGCTGAAGGCCATCGGCCAGTAAGCGGCGACCCGCGGAGTCCGTCCACAAGCGACGGGGCTCCGGTATCTGTCCACAGATGCCGGAGCCCCGTCGCTTTCGTGTACTTCCGGGGCGCACCCTGTCCAAGTGCCCATCCGACTCCCCGACGTCCTTTCCCCGGGCGATCTCCCCCTCGCAGAGCTCTCGAGCCTGTGCCTGGACGGAGAGCTGTTCCGCGTCGGCGATTTCTGGAGCCCGGTGGACCTCGCGGAAGACCGGGACCAACGGGCGCGGTCCCTTGCCCTCCTGGTACCCGTCAAGGCGATCGCGGAACGGCTGACCGCCGCGTGGGTCTATGGTCTCGCTCCCGAGCCGGAGCGCCACCAGTTCTGCGTGCCCATCACGGCGCGGGCGTACTTCCCACCGTCACCGCGTTTCGGCGTCCGCGAGGTCGTCTGCGACCTCGAGGACACGATCCGCGTCGGCGCCCGCACCGCGCACAGGGACGGCATCCAGCCGGGCGGCCTGCTCGTCACCCGGCCGCTGCGCACCGCACTCGACCTCGCGCGCTGGCCGCCCCCAAAGTCTCCCGCCCCGGCGGCGCTGATCGCGACACTGCTCCGCCTGGCCGGCCACCCGGACACCTCGGCGGCGCGGCGTGCCTGCGCCATCGACCGCCTCCCGTACACCCACAGGGCGCTCGTCCAGCTCGACGCCGCGGAAACGGCCATGCAGGCGCTCGGGAAGCCTACCCGTCGTTGACGCGGTAGACGTCGTAGACGGCGTCGATGCGACGCACGGCGTTGAGTACCCGGTCCAGGTGAGTCGTGTCGCCCATCTCGAAGACGAAACGGCTGATCGCCAGCCGATCGCTCGAGGTGTGCACGGTCGCGGAAAGGATGTTGACGTGATGTTCGGAGAGCACCCTGGTCACGTCCGACAGGAGTCCTGAGCGGTCGAGGGCCTCGATCTGGATCTGGACCAGGAACAGGCTCTTCGATGTGGGGGCCCAATCGACCTCGATCATCCGCTCCGGTTCCTTGAGCAGCGACTGCACATTGCGACAGGATGCCTGGTGCACGGAGACTCCGGCGCCGCGCGTGATGAAGCCGACTACCTTGTCTCCCGGAACCGGGGTACAGCAACGGGCGAGTTTGACCAGGATGTCCGGGGCGCCGCGGACGAGGATCCCGGAGTCGCTGTTGCGCAGCGTCTGGGTGCGTCCGTTCGGCGCGAACGGCAGATCGGTCGCATCGCTCTCCTCGACGCTCTGCAGGGTCGCGACGACTTTCTCGAGCACCGACTGCGTGCTGATATGCCCCTCGCCGACCGCGGCGTAGAGCGCGGAGACGTCCTCGTACTTCATCACCGCTGCGACCTCGGCGAAGGAGTCCTGGTTCATCAGCTTCTGCAGGGGAAGGTTCTGCTTGCGCATCGCGCGGGCGATGGCGTCCCTGCCCTGTTCGATGGCCTCGTCGCGGCGTTCCTTGGTGAACCACTGCCGGATCTTGTTGCGGGCCCTCGGGCTCTTGACGAAGTTGAGCCAGTCCTTGCTCGGCCCGGAGTCCGGGTTCTTCGAGGTGAAGACCTCGACGACGTCGCCGGTGACCAATGGGCTCTCGAGGGGCACCAGCCGCCCGTTGACCTTGGCACCCATGGTGCGGTGGCCGACCTCCGTGTGCACGGCGTATGCGAAGTCGACGGGGGTCGCTCCCGTCGGCAGACCGATCACCCGGCCCTTCGGGGTGAAGACGTAAACCTCTTTGGCGCCGATTTCGTAGCGCAGCGAGTCCAGGAACTCGCCGGGGTCCGCGGTCTCGGCCTGCCAGTCGGAGATGTGCGCGAGCCAGGCCATGTCCGTGTCGCTCTGCGGGCCGGGCCCCGAGCTCTTGCCCGTAGTCTGCTCCTTGTACTTCCAGTGCGACGCGACGCCGAACTCGGCACGCTGGTGCATCTCCTGGGTGCGGATCTGGATCTCGACGGCACGACCACTCGGGCCGAGCACCGTCGTGTGCAGGGACTGGTAGAGGTTGAACTTGGGTGTGGCGATGTAGTCCTTGAACCGGCCGGGCAGCGGCGTCCAGCGGGCATGGATCGCTCCGAGAACGGCGTAGCAGTCCCGAACCGAGTTCACGAGGACACGGATGCCGACGAGGTCGTAGATCTCGTCGAATTCGCGTCCCCGTACGACCATCTTCTGGTAGATCGAGTAATACTGCTTGGGGCGTCCGGCGACCTTGCCGCGGATGCGCGCGGCCTTAAGGTCTTCGACGATCGCGTCGATCACGTGCTGCACGAATTCCTCGCGCTGCGGGGTGCGCTGCTTGACGAGGCTTTCGATCTCGGCGTAGAGCTTCGGATACAGGACCGCGAAGGACAGGTCTTCGAGCTCCCACTTGATGGTCTGGATCCCGAGGCGGTGCGCGAGTGGGGCGTAGATCTCGAGCGTCTCCGTCGCCTTGCGCACCGCGGACTCTGCGGGAACGAAACCCCAGGTGCGCGCGTTGTGCAGCCGGTCTGCGAGCTTGATGATCAGTACCCGGATATCCTTGGACATCGCGACGATCATCTTGCGCACGGTCTCGGCCTGGGTGCTGTCGCCGTACTTGACCTTGTCGAGCTTCGTCACGCCGTCGACGAGCATCGCGATCTCGTCGCCGAAGTCGGCGCGCAACTGGTCGAGGGTGTACTCGGTGTCTTCAACGGTGTCGTGCAGCAGGGCTGCTGCGACGGTCTTCGGACCGATGCCGAGGTCTGCGAGAATCTGGGCGACCGCGACCGGATGGGTGATGTACGGTTCTCCGCTGCGGCGCACCTGCCCCTCGTGGGCGCGTTCCGCTGCGGTATACGCGCGCTCGATGATCGACAGGTCGACCTTCGGGTGGTGCATCCGCACGGTCCGGAGCAGGGTGTCCACGGCGCCGACCGGCTGGGCGCGGGAGAAGATCCGCGGAACGAGACGCCGGAGGGAAGCGGCGGGCAGCGGCGCGTTCGGTGGCGGTGTCGTCGTTTCCGTCATCTCACACCTCGTTCGCGAGCGCCCGGCCAGTCCCGGGCATCCAGCAATTATCGCGCCTTTTCCGACCGCTCCGTGCCGCTCCCCTCGAATTGGCCGGGGAGCGGCGGGATTGGCGGGGATCCGGTGCGGCTAGACGGTGACGCGCACGTCCGTCTTCGGCGCGGAGGACGCCTTGGCGCGCAGGGCCAGCGCCTTCTTGTCACGCTTGCGCACTCCGGGTTCCATCGTGCGGAGCTGGGCGTACAGCGGAGATGCGATGAAGATGGTCGAGTACGCGCCGGCGATGATGCCGATCAGGAGCGCGAGCGAGATGTCGCGCAGCGTCCCTGCCCCGAGCACGAACGCGCCGATGAAGAGGATCGAGCCGACCGGAAGGATCGCGACGACGGAGGTGTTGATGGAACGCACGAGCGTCTGGTTCACCGCGAGGTTGACAGAGTCTGCGAAGGTCCTGCGTGATTCCGGTCCGTCTTCGCGGGTGTTCTCACGGATCTTGTCGAACACCACGACGGTGTCGTAGAGCGAGTATCCGAGAATCGTCAGGAACCCGATCACCGCGGCCGGGGTGATCTCGAACCCGGTGATCCCGTAGAACCCGGCCGTGATGATGAGGTCGTGCAGCAGCGCGACCATCGCGGCGAGGGACATCTTCCAGGTCCTGAAGTACAGGGCCATGCCGATCGCGGCGAGGACGAGGAAGATCCCGAGGCCTCTGAGTGCCTGACC
This sequence comes from Cryobacterium sp. GrIS_2_6, assembly GCF_035984545.1. Taxonomy (NCBI): domain Bacteria; kingdom Bacillati; phylum Actinomycetota; class Actinomycetes; order Micrococcales; family Microbacteriaceae; genus Cryobacterium; species Cryobacterium sp. GrIS_2_6. Next base: position 1,137,126 of record NZ_JAXCHP010000001.1, on the reverse strand, counting down.
GGTGATGTCCGCACCCCACGACGGGCCGATGAACGACGCCGTGACCTGCTCGGCGGGCACGCCGTATGCGTCGGCGAGTGCTGTGCGCATCTGCCGGGTCGCGTCGCTCGACAGCTGGTCCGTCTGAATGCGGATGCCGGTGGTGCTGACATTCGACACCTTCGGAACCGCGGAGGGCTCGATGCTCGTCACGGCCTTGACCGCGAGCGACTGGTTCTGGGTCGCGACGTCGCTCACGACGAATTCGGAGCCGCCGGTGAATTCGATACCGAAGACGAAGCCGCCTCGAAGCTGGGGCACCACGAGCGCGATCAGTATGGCGATACCGGCCAGGGAATACCAGAGTTTACGACGCCCGATGATGTTGAAGGAGCGCTTGCCGGTGTGCAGGTCGTTGCCGAACTGGGAAAAGCTTGCCATTAGGAATCCTTCCCGTCGGTCGACCGGTCCGAGGAGGACCCGACGAGTTCTGATGCTTTCCGCTCGGCGATGGTCTGGCGCTTCGCTGCCTCACGGCTCGCGGACGACAACTTGGCGGAGGCGACCTCGTCTGAGGGTCGGAACTTCGCCCTCCCCCGGTAGGTGGCTCCGAGAGCCCTCGGGTCCAGACCGCTGAACCGGTGGCCCTCGTTGAAGAAGCGCGTCTGGGCGAGCAGCTGCAGGACCGGGTGGGTGAAGAGCGCCACGACGGCGACGTCGACGATCGTCGTGAGTCCTAGCGTCAGGGCGAAGCCCTTCACGTTTCCGACGGCGACGATGAAGAGCACGCCCGCGGCGAGGAAGTTGACCGCGTCGGAGGCGAGGACCGTGCGGATGGCGCGCTTCCAGCCCGCTTCCACGGCCGATTCCAGCCCGCGGCCGTCGCGCAACTCGTCGCGCACTCGTTCGAAGTACACGATGAACGAGTCCGCCGTGATCCCGATGGCGACGATCAACCCTGCGACTCCGGCGAGGGAGAGCCGGTACCCCTCACGCCAGGACAGGATCGTGATCAGCAGGTAGGTGATGACAGCGGCGACAACGAGCGACGCAATCGTGACGAAACCGAGCAGTCGGTACTGCAGGAGCGAGTACAGCACGACCAGGATGAGACCGATCAGGCCGGCGATGAGGCCGCTCACGAGCTGGGTCGAACCGAGGGTCGCCGAGATCGTGTCCTGGCTCTGCACGGTGAAGCTCAGCGGCAAGGCTCCGAACTTCAGCTGGTCCGCGAGCACCTTCGACGATGCCTGCTCGAAACTGCCGCTGATCTGGGCGTTGCCGTCCGTGATCACGGCGAGGGTGCGTGGTGCGGAGATGACCTTGCCGTCGAGCACGATCGCGAACTGGTTCTGAACGCCGGTGAGGCCGCTCAGCCGGGTGCTGACCGTCGCGAAGTCCTTAGTGCCCTGATCGTCGAACTTGATGTTGACGACCCACTCGCCCGTGGTGGCACCGGACTGGGTCGTCTTCTGGCCGTTGGTGGCGTCTGAGACGTTCTCGCCGCTGACCTCCACCGGCCCGAGGACGTACTTGACCGAACCGTCTGTCTCACAGGTCACGAGCGGCTGGTCGGCCGGTGCGACGTTGGAGGTGTCAATGGTCGAGCAGTCGAAGGCGTCGTACTGCGCCTTGAGCGCCGGTGTCACCCAGCTGAGATCGCTGCCGTTCGTCGGTACGGCCGTCGGCGTGCTCGACAGGCTCGGGTCGACCGTGGCTACCGGAGTCGGTGTTGCGGTACCGTCGGCGCCGACAGCTGCCGTCGACGGGGCGGCGGCGACCAGGACCGGGCGGAACTCGAGCTTCGCGGACGATTCGATCCGGTTGATGGTTGCGTCGTCCGGGATTCCCGGGATCGACACGACGATGTTCTGGCCGCTCGTGTTGATCTCCGCCTCGGAGACACCGGAGGAGTCGATGCGCTGCCGGATGATCGACACAGCCTGGTTCAGCTGCTCCGGGGAGACGGACTGACCGGACTCGAGCTTCGGCGCGAGGATGATCTGCGTGCCACCCTCGAGGTCCAGGGCCAGCTTGGGCGCCCAGGACCCTCCGGCGGTGAGGACACCGAAGAGGTTGACTGCGACCAGGCCGATGACGATCACCCCCAGCCACGTCAGGGAACGCCAGGCCTTCTTGGCCGGAGTCGACTTTGCCACCTTGGAACTCAGCTTTCTATACGCGTGCGGGCGCCACAAGGACGCGAGCCGGGCGAGGGTTGGTTACGCGTCGCCCTTGGTGGGGTCGCTCTTGGTCGGATCGGTTGAGGGGGCCTCGTCGGCGATGCGCTCACCGAACTCTGGTTCGCCCAGGACGATCGCGTCGTCTTCGTTGAGCCGGGCCGTGCGGGCGTCGTTGGTCGACGACTCGAGTTCGGCATCGGCTTCGTCGGCGGACTCGTCGGTGACGGCGGGCTCGACGACGCGGGAGATCGCCTGGCGGTGCATCTGGACGACGGTTCCGGGAGCAATCTCGAGCTCGACCTTGTTTGCTTCCTCGTCGATCGACAGAATGGTTCCGTACATACCGAAGTTAGTCATGACGTTCGCTCCCGCGACCATCTGCGACTGCAGCGACGCCTGTTCCTTCTGGCGCTTGCGGCCGTTGCGGAACATAAAGAACACCAGCAGCGCCAGTACGGCGAGCATGACGAGAGTCAACGGATCCATAGTGCAGCAATGCCTTTCAGTTGCGGCGCGGTGGCCGAAGCGTGTGCGTACATGCGGCTCGGAGCGAACCACATCGAATTATAGGTCATCAAGCGGAAGGGCGGGTTGGCGGCCGACGTCGTTCGGATCGGCGAGCCCGAAGTGCCGCCAGGCGGCTGCCGTGGCCATGCGGCCACGCGGGGTGCGCGTGAGGAAGCCTATCCGTACCAGGAACGGCTCCACGACCGACTCGACGGTCTCGGATTCTTCCCCCACCGAGACGGCGAGGGTGTTCAGTCCGACCGGCCCACCCCCAAAACGGGTAAGGATGATGTTCATGACCTCTCGGTCGAGCCTGTCGAGGCCGATCGGGTCGACGTCGTAGAGTTCGAGAGCCGCGTGGACGGCCGCGAGGTCGGCGGCACCGCCATGGACGAGGGCGTAGTCGCGCACCCTGCGCAAGAGCCGGTTCGCGATACGCGGCGTTCCCCTACAGCGACCGGCGATCTCCGCGATGGCCTCCCTGTCGATGTCGAGGTCGAGCATGGTCGCCGCGCGGGCGAGGACCTGTTCCAGCTCCTGGCTGGCATAGAACTCGAGGTGTGCCGTGAACCCGAACCGGTCGCGGAGCGGGTTCGGGAGCATCCCGGACCGTGTCGTCGCTCCGACGAGGGTGAACGGAGCGAGGTCGAGCGGCACGGACGTGGCGCCTGCGCCCTTGCCCACCATGATGTCGATGCGGAAGTCCTCCATCGCGAGGTAGAGCATCTCCTCTGCGGACCTGGCCATCCGGTGGATCTCGTCGATGAAGAGCACTTCGCCTGGCACGAGGGAGGACAGCACCGCCGCCAGGTCACCGGCGTGCTGAATGGCCGGACCGCTCGACATGCGCAGCGGGCGGCTGCCCTCGTAGGCGATGATCATGGCGAGCGTTGTCTTGCCGAGGCCGGGAGGGCCGGCGAGCAGGATGTGGTCTGGCGTGCGATTCTGCATCGTTGCGGCGGTGAGCATGAGCTGCAACTGGCCGCGCACCTTCTGCTGGCCGACGAATTCCGCGAGGCTCCGCGGCCGGAGCGCGCCCTCGAATGCCAGCTCGGCCTCACCCTCGAGCAGCGGGCTCGTGAGCTCGACCCCGGGGTCCGGCATCGCCGCGAACTGTTCCGATGTCACTGCCGGTCCTCCGAAGCCTGGTGCGCCGGTCCGAGCCGGGCGAGGACGAGCCTCAGCAGGGCGGCGACACCGATCAGGTCGGGTTCGGCGGCCTCGGCGAGGGTCTCCCTGACGGCTTCCTCCGCCACGCGCTCGGACCAGCCGAGGCCGATCAGGGCGGCCTGGACGCTTGCTGCGGGACTCGCCACGGCAGGACGCCTGGTGCGGGGCGCCCCGTCGACGGCCGAAACCACGACCTTGCCGGCGAGGGACAGGATGATGAGCTTCGCGGTCTTCGGCCCGATACCGCTGACCTTGCGGAAGACGGCGTCGTCTTCAGCTGCGACGGCCTGGGCCACCTGGTTCGGGGTGAGCACGGCGAGTACGCCGAGCGCGGACTTCGGGCCGACCCCTGTGACGCCCACGAGCAGCTCGAAGACGGACAGCTCGTCAGCGGTCGCGAAGCCGTAGAGGGTGAGCGAGTCCTCCCGGACCAGCAGGGTTGTCAGCAGGCGCGCCTCGCTGCCGTGCCGGAGGCCGAGGGCGGTCGTGGGCGTGACCTGCACGGCGAGCCCGACTCCCCCGACCTCGAGCACCGCCGTCGAGCCAACGGTGGAGAGGACGAGTCCACGTACGGAAGAGATCATCGCTCAAGCCTACGGGGCACCGCCGACGCCGCCGCGTGGCGCTCCGCGGCGCGCCACGCCGCCTGTGCCGGCGTGAGTGCGCCGCCCGGGAGTCCGTCTGTCGTCGGCAGGGTGCCTCCTGATGCCCCGGTTCGCCAGGCGTGGCAGATCGCCAAGGCGAGCGCGTCCGCGGCATCCGCCGGTTTCGGGACCTCGCTGAGGCCGAGCACGCGGGCGACCATGGCGCCGACCTGGGCCTTGTCCGCCGAGCCGTAGCCGGTGATCGCCGCCTTGACCTCACTCGGGGTATGCAGGGTGACCGTGAGGCCGCGCTGGGCGGCGAGCAGGAGGGCGACCCCGCTGATCTGGGCGGTGCCCATCACCGTGCGCACGTTGTGCTGGGCGAAGACGCGCTCGATCGCGACAAAGGCCGGCTTGTGCCGGTCCATCATCTCCTCGAGTCCGCGGCTCAGCACCAGCAGGCGCTGCTCGAGTGGCAGGTCGGGTGAGCTGCGCAACACGGTGACGTCGACGAGGGTCGCCGTGCGGTTCGGCGCGACGTCGACGACACCGACGCCGCAACGGGTGAGCCCGGGGTCGATTCCGAGCACCCGCACGGCCACCGTTGACTACTCGTTCTCGGCTTCGAGCTCAGCGGAGACTGCGGCAGACACGGCGTAGTTGCTGTAGATGTTCTGCACGTCGTCGAGTTCCTCGAGTGCGTCGATGAGCTTGAATACCTTGCGGGCGGTCTCGGCGTCGACGTCGATTGTGAGCTGCGGGACGAAGGCGATGTCGGCCGAGTTGTAGTCGATTCCGGCGGCCTGAAGTGCCGTACGGGTTGCCACGAGGTCCTGGACCTCGCTGAAGACCTCAAAGGTCTCCCCTTCGTCCACGACTTCCTCGGCTCCTGCGTCGAGGACCGCGCCGAGCACGTCGTCTTCGGTGACGCCGTTCGCCTTGGAAACAACGACGATGCCCTTGCGGTGGAAGTTGTATGCAACACTGCCAGGGTCGGCCATGTTGCCGCCGTTGCGGCTGACCGTCGTGCGGACTTCTGCCGCCGCGCGGTTCTTGTTGTCGGTGAGGCACTCGATCATGATGGCGACACCGTTGGCGGCGTAGCCCTCATACATGATCGTTGTATAGTCGACGACGACGCCGGCGAGGCCGGCTCCGCGCTTGACGGCACGGTCGATGTTCTCGTTGGGGACCGAGGTCTTCTTGGCCTTCTGGATCGCATCGACGAGAGTCGGATTACCCGACAGGTCGGCGCCGCCCATACGAGCGGCGACCTCGATGTTCTTGATCAGCTTGGCGAAGGCCTTGGCCCTCCGTGAGTCGGTGACCGCCTTCTGGTGCTTGGTTGTCGCCCACTTGGAATGTCCGGACATGAATCTCCCGTTGTCGTGCTTGGCTGTCTGATTGTGGTGCCGGCCGTCTGCCGCCAGTGGCAGAAAAGCGAAATCGTCGCACCAATGCGGTGCTCGCCAGTCTAACCCGAGGCGCCCGATCCGGGCCGCCGGAGCCGTCAGGCACGCGGGGCGGACGCCCCGACGGTCCTTGGAAGGTCAGAGCGTGACGATCTTCTGCAGGGTGTTCAGGTTGCGGGTCGTGGTCGTGGCGCGGTATTTGACCTTTGCGCTCTTCTTACTGAAGGCACTCTTGATCCCGACGGCACGACGGACCTCCCAGTAGAGAACGCCGTGGCCCAGTTCGATTCGTTCGTCCGCCTGGTCGAGTTCCCTGGCATGACCGGCCAGCTCCGCGAGATGGGAGGGGTCGGAGCCGAACATGACGTAGGAGTGCCAGCCCTCCCGCTCCGGATCGAAGGGGTAGGAAAGCACCTCGCGCGCGAGTTCGGCCTCGTCGACGAGCACGATCCAGGCTTCATAATCGAAACGCTCCGAGAGCGCCGCCTCGATCCGGCTCTTGATCGCGTCCGGGGTGGCCTGGGCCGCCTCGTCGACACTGAAGACGACGTTGCCGCTCGCGGCGACCGTCTTGACGTCGGTGTGGCCGAGGCCCTGGAAGGTCTCCACGAGATCGGTCATTCCGACGGTTATGCCGTTGACATTGATTCCCCTGAGCAGGGCTGCGTAGCGCATCATCGTTGACTCATGTCAAAACCCTAACCCCGCAGCCACCGGGACGGGAATCCCCGACGAGACTCAGCCGAGGAATCGGGCGGCCGCGACCGTTCCGAGGAAGTACGCGTGGAAGCGGTGCTCCCCCGTGATCTCCGGGTGGAACGAGGTGCCGAGCAGGTGCCCCTGTTCGACCGCAACGCAGCGGCCGTCGGCGAGCCGCGCGAGGGCCGTTGCCTTCGGACCGACGGTGTCGACGACCGGGGCGCGGATGAACACCGCGTGCACCGGCGCATCGCCGAGCACCGGTACCTCCAGATCGGTCTCGAAGGACTGCGTCTGGGAGCCGAAGGCATTGCGCCGGACGCTGATGTCGAGGCCGCCGATGCTCTCCTGGCCGCGAATGCCGTCGACGACGGTGTCCGCGAGCATGATCAGTCCCGCGCAGGTCCCGTAGACCGGGAGGCCGGCCCTGACGGCGGCGCGCAAGGGATCGGCGAGGCCGAAGGCCCGCGCGAGCTTGTCCATCACGCTGGATTCGCCGCCCGGAATCACGAGCCCATCGACGCGGGCGAGTTCTTCTGGTCGGCGCACCAGGACGACGTCCGCTCCGAGGGTGTGCAACACCTGCGCATGCTCGCGGAAGTCGCCCTGGAGGGCGAGTACTCCTACCGTCACCTGTTCGAGCTACCAGCCGCGCTCGGAGAGGCGGTGCGGTGCCGCGAGGTCGGACACGTTGATGCCGACCATGGCTTCGCCGAGGCCGCGAGAAACTTCGGCGACGATCTTGGCATCATCGAAGAAGGTGACGGCCTTGACGATCGCGTTGGCGCGCTGCTCCGGGTTGCCGGACTTGAAGATTCCGGAGCCGACGAAGACGCCGTCCGCGCCGAGTTGCATCATCATCGCGGCGTCTGCAGGGGTGGCCACGCCGCCCGCGGTGAAGAGCACGACGGGGAGCTTGCCGGTCGCGGCGATTTCGACGACGAGCTCGTACGGGGCCTGCAGGTCCTTGGCCGCCACGTAGAGCTCGTCCTTGCTGAGTCCGGCGAGGCGCTTGATCTCGGCGTTGATGGTGCGGATGTGCTTGGTCGCCTCCGAGACGTCGCCGGTGCCGGCCTCGCCCTTCGACCGGATCATCGCTGCACCCTCGTTGATGCGGCGGAGCGCCTCACCGAGGTTGGTCGCGCCGCACACGAACGGCACGTCGAACTTCCATTTGTCGATGTGGTTCACATAGTCGGCCGGGCTGAGGACCTCCGACTCGTCGATGTAGTCGACGCCGAGCGCCTGCAGGACCTGCGCCTCGACGAAGTGACCGATGCGGGCCTTCGCCATCACGGGAATGGAGACCTCGGCGATGATGCTGTCGATCAGGTCCGGGTCACTCATCCGCGCGACGCCGCCCTGGGAGCGGATGTCCGCGGGAACGCGCTCGAGCGCCATGACGGCGACGGCTCCGGCATCTTCGGCAATGCGGGCCTGGGCTGCAGTGACGACGTCCATGATGACGCCGCCCTTCATCATGTCGGCGAGCCCGCGCTTGACGCGGCTCGAACCAAACTGCTCGATGGATGTTGTTTCAGTCATAACGTGAATTCTATTCCTTGCGAGTTGGTGAAATCCCACAGCGGAGGGCTGCGCGGACTGGGAGTATGGCGCTAATTTTCGTCGCGCGGCCAGCCGTCCGCGACCATCCGGCGGACGTCGCCGAGCAGCTGAGGAATGGCCTTGGTCTTCGCGATGATCGGGAAGAAGTTCGAGTCTGTAGCCCAGCGCGGGACGATGTGCTGGTGTAGGTGTTCGGCGATGCCCGCTCCGGCGACCCTGCCCTGATTCATCCCGATGTTGAAGCCGTCGCAGTTGGAGGTCACGGCGAGCACGCGCATCGCCACCTGGGTCAGGCTGCCGATCTCGGCGACTTCCTCGGGCGTTGCTTCGTCATAGGTCGCAATGTGGCGGTAGGGGCAGACGAGCAGGTGGCCGCTGTTGTACGGGAACAGGTTGAGCAACACGTAGGCGTGGACGCCGCGGGCGACGATGAGCGCCTTCTCGTCGGTCATCGCCGGGGCGAGGCAGAACGGACAGGCGTCGGCGTGCGGCTGCGTGCCGTCCTGGATGTAGACCATCCGGTGCGGTGTCCACAACCGTTGGAAGGCATCCGGTACGGCCGCGAAGTCGCTGGACGATTCGATCGTCTCGTCTCCGGCTTCCATCTCAGACCTGCGCCTTCGTTGCGATCGCGTCGACGATACGGGCGATCGCATCCGCGACGGGGATGCCGTTCTCCTGGGTACCGTCCCTGAAGCGGAAGCTCACCGATCCGGCTGCACGGTCGTCTTCGCCTGCGATCAGCTGGAACGGCACCTTCGCCTTGGTGTGGGTGCGGATCTTCTTGGGCATCCGGTCGCTCGAGGTGTCGAGTTCGGCGCGCACCCCGAGTGCCTTCAGCTGCCGGATGACATCCCCGAGATAGTCCTCGTACGCTTCGGCGACGGGGATGCCGACGACCTGGATCGGGGACAGCCAGACCGGGAAGGCGCCGGCATAGTGCTCGAGGAGGATCGCGAAGAAGCGCTCGATGGAGCCGAGGAGGGCACGGTGGATCATCACGGGCTGCTGGCGGGTCCCGTCGGAGGCGGTGTACTCCAGCTCGAAGAGTTCCGGCTGGTTGAAGTCGAGCTGGACCGTGGAGAGCTGCCAGGTTCTGCCGATCGCGTCCCTGGCCTGGACGGAGATCTTCGGGCCGTAGAACGCCGCTCCGCCCGGGTCGCTGACCAGTTCGAGCCCGGACTCGACGGCGACCTGCCTGAGGGTCTCGGTTGCCTCGTCCCATTGCTCGTCGGTGCCGACGAACTTGACCGGGTCCTTGGTGGAGAGTTCGAGGTAGAAGTCGGTGAGCCCGTAGCCCCGGAGCGTCTCGAAGACGAACTCGAGCTGGCTGGCGACCTCCGCCTTCACCTGGCTCGCGGTGACGTAGATGTGGGCATCGTCCTGGGTGAGCCCGCGCACCCGGGTGAGGCCGGACAGCGTTCCGCTCTTCTCGTACCGGTAGACGGTGCCGAATTCGGCCAGGCGCAGCGGAAGTTCGCGGTAGCTGCGGCCCCGCGCCTTGAAGATGAGGTTGTGCATCGGGCAGTTCATCGGCTTCAGGTAGTAGTCCTGGCCCTGACGGGTGATGTTCCCCTCCGCGTCGACCTCTTCGTCGAGGTGCATCGGCGGGAACATGCCGTCCTTGTACCACTGCAGGTGCCCGCTGGTCTCGAACAGGTGCGCCTTCGTGATGTGCGGCGTGTTGACGAGGTCGTAGCCGTTCGCGAGCAGCTGCTCGCGCATGTAGTTCTCGATCTCCGCGCGGATGATCCCGCCCTTGGGGTGGAAGACCGCGAGTCCGGAACCGATTTCCTCCGGGAAGGAGAACAGGTCGAGCTCCTGGCCGAGCTTGCGGTGGTCGCGCTTGGCGGCTTCCTCCTGTCGAGCCTGGAAGGCGCGCAGTTCGTCCTTGGTCGGCCAGGCGGTCCCGTAGATTCGCTGCAGCTGCGGGTTCTTCTCCGAGCCGCGCCAGTATGCGGCGGCGAGTCTGGTCAGCGAGTATCCGTTGCCGATCATGCGGGTGTTCGGCAGGTGCGGGCCACGGCAGAGGTCTTTCCAGACCGTCTCGCCCGTCTTCGGGTCGACGTTGTCGTAGATGGTGAGCTCGGCGCCGCCGACCTCGACCGATTCGTTGTCCGCGGTGGCCGCGACGGCGCCGCCCTTGAGCCCGATCAGCTCGAGCTTGTACGGTTCCGCGGCGAATTCGGCCCTGGCGTCGTCATCGGTCACGACGCGCCGCACGAAACGCTGGCCCTGGCGGATGATGCGGTCCATGGCCTTCTCGAGCGCCTTGATGTCTTCTGGCGTGAACGGCACCTCGACATCGAAGTCGTAGTAGAAGCCGTCCGTCACGGGCGGACCGATCCCCAGGCGCGCCGCCGGGTTGACGTTCTGGACCGCCTGGGCGAGCACGTGCGCCGCCGAGTGGCGAAGGATGTTCAGGCCGTCCGCAGACGAAATCGTCACGGGTTCCACGACATCCGTCTGGGTCAGCGTCGCGGCGAGATCCTTGAGCTCACCGTTGACGCGCATTGCGACAACAGACCGGTCGGTGAAAAGCTCAAAGCCGTCAGCCACGTGTAGTACTCCTCAGTATTGTGCGAACCCCTCCAACTTTAGCGGCGCGGTCGCGACAGGGATTCCCCGTGCAGCTGCGGCGGATGCCCGGCTCAGGCCACGAGGACGGTGTCGCGCGCGCGCGGCGGCACGGGTGCCCCCTGCGGCAACCGGCGGAAGAGATGCCCGATGACGTCCGGTGAAGAGGCGATCACCTTGACAAGGCCGGGTCGGTCAGTGGCGGGAGTCGGGTCGGATGCGAGGGTGACCGCCAGGAGTCCGGCTCCGCCGTCGAGGAGCGGGGAGAGCCCGGCGGCGATCCGCGGGCTGACGTGGCCGACCGGGCGCCCGGTCGCCGCGTGCACGGCGATCGCACGATCGCCGGACCCGCTCGCCTGCTCGCGGACGAGCGTGACAACCGAACCGGGCTGGAGGAGTCCCTCCCGTGCGACGATCGTGCGCTGGTCGACATTGCGCAGCCAGAAGCTCCAGATGCCGAGGCCGCGCAGGTGGCGGTTGCCGAGCGCGACGACCCGGCCGGTGCTGGGCTCGGTCAGCCACAATTCACCGGCGTCGGCGGCGAGGTACAGGTTGGGCAGTCCCTGCGCATCGGAGATGAGCAGGCGCTCCCAGTCCTGCGGTGGCAGGTACCTGTTCGCCGGAACCCCGCGCCGGGGTGCCGTGCGGGCGACCGGGCGGTCGGTGACGTCAGCGCACACGACGGCCGGGAAATCCGTCGCCCGCCGGCCGAACCGGATGCCGTGCGGCACCGTGTGCGAATTCATGGCGAACCTCCCCCTTGAGAGTGCTGCACCAGGCCCCGGACCGGTATCCCCATTCCGGTGGACGTTAAACGAAAAAACCCCCGGCTTAACCGGGGGTTTATCTGTGGGCGATACTGGGATCGAACCAGTGACCTCTTCCGTGTCAGGGAAGCGCGCTACCGCTGCGCCAATCGCCCAAATCTAGTGCTTCAAGAACTTCGTTCTCCAAGACTGGAGGTGGATACGGGATTCGAACCCGTGTATACGGCTTTGCAGGCCGCTGCCTCGCCTCTCGGCCAATCCACCGTATTCGGGTTCATACCAAAGAGAATCGGCCTTTCGGCCGATTCAATTCGAGCGGATGACGAGATTCGAACTCGCGACCCTCACCTTGGCAAGGTGATGCGCTACCACTGCGCCACATCCGCAACTGCGCGCATTTCTGCGTGCTTTGAAGACTGTACCGGTACTTTTCCGGATATACAAACCGAGCGGAACTTGAGCGTCGGGTGGCGCGTCGGTGCACGACAGGCGCCCGGTCTGGGCTAGTATCGAGAGTCGCGGTGGAACAGAATTCGCTCGCCGCGGGCGATTGGCGCAGTTGGTAGCGCGCTTCCTTCACACGGAAGAGGTCATCGGTTCGAGTCCGGTATCGCCCACACACCAAACAGCAGGTCAAAGGCCCTTTCCGAATCAAATCGGAAAGGGCCTTCTCTTCTTCCACAAACATTTCACAAACGTTTTGTTTCTGGAGATACCGGTGTTGACCACTGCTCTGCGGCCTTTCCGAGGGCGTCCGCCACACCGTCTAAATCGTCTTCAAATAGGTCCGCGTAGATGTCCAGGGTCACTGCAGCGCTCGCGTGGCCAAGCATTCGCTGCACCGATTTTACGTTTGCCCCCGCGTGGATGGCGAGGCTCGCCGCAGCGTGACGGAGGTCATGCGGGGTTACCTTCGGGAACGGCTCGAACGGCTTTCCGTGGGCCGCCTCGGCGCGCGCAGCGTTCACCGCGGCTATCGCGACATTGAAAGTACGCGGCCTCCAGTTGTTGAGCCGGATGGGGCTCCCCGAATTGCCTGGGAAGACAAGCTCCGCCTTGAGCCGGCCCGCAGTTTGGGTGGCCACGAGGTCGGCGATGAACGCGGGCATGGGGACTGACCGAGATCGTTTACTCTTCGTCGGGCCGGTCTCCATGACTCCGAGAACCTCGGTTACCGATGTGCGCAGGTTGATACGCCGGCGCGGCAAATCCAAGTCGCCGATGGTCAGTGCGGCAGCCTCTCCAAAGCGCAGCCCTGTGTAGGCAAGGAAGAGAACGATGGTGCGGGACTCCGGCCGGATCGCGTCGGCGAGCTCGAACACGTCGCCGTGGGTCAGGTAGAGGTTCTTCCGCTTCTGGGCACGAGGAAGCTCAAGCTCGAGGGCGACGTTTGCCGGCACCAGCCGGGCAGTCACGGCGAGGCGCAGCGCACCACGGAGGACGCCTACCGCCTTCTCGATGGTGGCCGCCCCTGCGCCGGAATCACTCATGTCCTGGACCCAATCCTGAACATCCGCGTTGGCGATGTCCCCTACTGACCAGCCTTCCCATTTCGGCATGGTCCACTTCGAGGCGTGGAACTGTCGGTTGGCAGCGGTACTTGGTGTTTTGGCAGCGGTCCGGGCCAAGTGCTCGGTAATGAGCTCCCCAACCTTCCGCCGCCGGGCGGACTCAGAGATGAATGTTCCGCTGTTCTTGTCGAGTAGGGATGTAGCCGCCCAGGTGGACGCATCTCTCTTGGTCTTGAACCCCCGCTTCTCGGTCGACTTCCCAGTCGGCTTCCGGTATCGGACCATCCAACGGTCGCCGGCCTGAGTGGGATATTTCGCGAAGGATGCCATGCGGCCCAGCCTATGAGCGCATCCGGTGGCGCTTGTACCAACGGGCGTCCCATCTTTTGGGGGCACTCCGTACATGGCGTGCGTGATGACTTCGAGCGCACCGGTAGATTCCCGCCGCAGGGGAATGGGTATGACGCCTTACCCGACTCCCACTCCCCTGCTCACCGCCAAGCAGACCGCCACTTGGCTGGCCACCTCCGAAGCCGCACTCTCGCAGCTGCGATATCGCGGCGAGGGCCCGGCATATGTTCAGCTGGGCAGGGCCGTCCGGTACCGGGTTACCGATGTCGAGGACTTCATCGACGCGGCCGTCGTACGCACCTCGCGATAGGCAGGAACGACACCGCGTTCGCACGACCGTGGCGTCGACACTAAAATCGAAGTCGACACAACGAGGAGGCGGCCATGAAGTCACCAGAACCCGGACAGCGATTACGCCGTCCCCACAACGAATTGAAGACTGCGATACGCGAGTACATGCGAGGCCTCGGAGGCGGTACCGCCGCAACGGTTGAACTCACTGCGATGCTGGAAGAGAAATTCGAGAACGTCGGCAAATCCACGGTCCGAGCGTCGATGCAAGATGAGCGATACTTCGAGCGTGTCTCTCCCGGGATCTTCAGATTGAAGCCAGGCGCCTAACCGCCCGCGCCTGAAGCGATAGCCCAGAAACGACGAATCGCCCCACCCTCCGAGATGGAGAGCGGGGCGATTGTCTTGCGCAGAATGTGGCTAGGCGGCGTGCTTGGGCGCGGCCCTGATTCAGCCGTCCACGGAAATGGTCATCGGGACCAACGACGCCGGCACCTGCTACGTCGGTTTGTTGCGGTCGGCGACTGGGAAAAAGTTCTTCATGACCGATGCCGGGCCGGCTGTGGCGCCATAGGTCGCCGGGGTGACTGTCACCGGGTGTTTGGATCCCAGCGTTGTGGATTGGACATTCCCGCCGTCCGGGGGTGGAGATAGGACACCCCTCGCATTTCCGCTGCCGCGGGCACCGCCAGACAGACTCATCGGCTCGGCAGCGTCGTGCTGACTGCGGCCCTGGTCTCCAGACGGAGCCTCCCCGAGGTCAACGGTCCCGTGGCGTGGCTTCTCACCGCGGTTTTCGTGGTTGTCGAGCTCGCCTGCCTCCGCCTGTACGACGATTCCTGGCACCAGCAGAACGCCGATTGAATCGCCTTCCATGTGCCCACCCCGTACGAGGCACAAGCCATGAGTTGCGCTGCCTTATTGACCTGTGGCGGACCGATACGGTGACGCGAGCAGCTCACACCACAAGCAGCACCGCTGCGTCCTACGAGATTCGCAATAATGCTTGACTGGGGAACGCCCAAGTTCACATATCAGAAAGAAAATCGGTAGATCACCATGCACATTGCACAGACAGCACGCATCGCCATCGTCGTAGCCCTTGCAACCGTCCTGCTCACGGGCTGTTCCGCAGCCGCGCCGAGCACTGAGGCCACCACTTCACCGACCGCAACGGCTGGACAACCGGCACCCAACAGTGCGCACGGTGACTTTACCGAACGGGCCACCAAGGGTCAGATCGGCGTCACCGTGATCAAGGTCCTCAGCCCTCGGTCCTTCGTCGTCGGGCCCAACGCCTTCGAGCAGAAGAAGAACAAGCTCTCTGGCGAACTCACCATCCAGATCCGCGCTGACTCTGGCCTGATCACCCCCGCGCAGGGCGCCTGCGGTTACGACGAAACACTCGCCTTCGTTACTCAGTACTTCACCACGAACCCGGAAAACGCCTATGTTCTTGCCGGGAACTTCGACAGCGACCAGTACTACCAAGACCTCATCCGCGCGGGCTTCGCGTACATCCCTAACAACGAGGGCATCCTCAAGAACGTCCAGGCCGACGCGCAGGACAACAAGACCGGTCTCTGGACCACCTGTCCCGGCTTCGGTGCATAGCCGACAGTAAGGACTGCCGGCGCTCTATCGCGCATGAACGTCAGTGAGCACCTGCACACCCACCATCCATCCAGCACGACAACTCAGAAAGGGGTCTGAAGACCATGACCGACAAGATCACCACCAGTGCCCCGGACGCCGGTGCACCTAAAGGCGGAGCACCCACGCTCAAGGCCCGCGCGCTCAAGGCCCTGAAGCCGCGCAAGAAGCTCATCGCCATCATCGCCGCCGCTGTGCTCGTCGCTGCGGGCATCACCGTCACCTCCGTGAGCGTGGCCAACGCCAACGCCGAAGAGACCGCACGCCAGTGCACGGTGGCCCTGAAGGACGGCGCCGACACTACCAAGCTCGCAGCTGCCTCTCTCGCAGCGACCGACGCGGCCCTCGTGGCCGTCACGAGCACCACGTTGCCGGCTAACGGCGGCACCAGCACTGCCTACGCAGCCCGACCGGGTGTCGCAGCTGTTGCGCCAGTCGCAGCCGTAGCGGCTACAGAGGCTGTTCCGGCTGTTGCCGAGGTCGCGGCCGTCGCTGCTCGCCCGAGCGGCACCGACCTGGTCAGCGCCGCAACCACGGCACGCGCAGCCCTGGCGGAGATCGTGATCCCCACCACCTGCACCGAGCGCGCCCAGGCGGAACGGATCGTTGCGCTCACCGCAGCGGAGAAGAGCGCCACCACGACGCTCGACACGAGCGACACGGCACTGACTGCCGACTTCACTGCGTTCCAGGGCGAGGAAGCAGCGCGCATCGCCGCGGAGATCGAAGCCGCACGAGTCGCCGCTGAGGCCGCTGCGGCCGAGGCCGCGCGAGTCGCCGCTGAGGCAGAGGCAGCCCGTGTCGCCGATGCGCAGGCGGCCGCGAAGAAGTACACCTCGTCCAGCTCTGGCTCCGGTTCCTCCAGCGGCGGCAGCAGCTCGAGTGGTTCCGGTAGCAGTGGTGGTTCCGGTCCCAGCGGCAGTCACCCCGTCGGCGGCGGCATCGGGCTCGGTAGCAACAACGGTGCCTGCCTGACATCCAACGGCATGGGCGGTACCAAACTCTGCGGCTCTTAGGTACCTGCTTCAGCTCGCCGCGAGTTCCGCGAGGTAGCTCTGCCGGCGGCTGTCGGCGAGCTCCTTATTCTCGAACGTTCCGATCCAGGTCTCGAACAGGGGAAGTCCCTCGAGCTTGAGTTCAACGAAGAGGTCCAAACCTTCAAGGGTGACCGCGAGCCGGGGCCGCACCGAGACGACGTGCTCGGGGTTGATCCAGCGGACGGCGCCCGGCGCACTCAGGCCGGTGACGCGGCCGGGCAGCGCTACGATGACACTTCTCAAGTCCTGGAGCGTGAGATGCCAGCGTTAGCGCAGCTGTAACAGAGCTCGTGCTGACGAAGGCAGGAACGGGCAAAAATAGGGCCGTTGCATTCAGCGGATGGTGGAAGCCGACGGATTCCTGCTTTCCTTTGAACGGGCGGTTGGCATTTGGTCGAGAAGCTCCGAGCGCCTGTTGTGACCCTGGCCTGTGAGCACCAGGAAGATGGTCGCATCGAGACGAAACCCTAGGGCCGCCGTCAATGACTTTATGAATGCCGGACTCACCATCATTGGGCCATCGCTGAACCAGCGGGCCTCCGTGCCGTATTGGAAGGAGGCGACGAGGGTCCGGACGCCGACGCACGAAGCGTCGCTCGGGCGGAGGCGGGGCGGGGCGGGGCGGACTAATCTATCTCTGTTACCGCGTCCTGAGAGCGATCAGGGTCTTCCGGAATTGGACAAAACTTGATGCTTCCCTCTTCTGGGCGCAATGAGTATCCAGCATTCTCTGCAGCTCTCTGAACGGCGCGATTGAAGTCGCAGACGGGATCCTCAGTGACAAGCTGTCTGTACAAGCGCCGGGTCGCTTTGTAAGAAATCTTTCCTTGAGTAACGATGACCTCGGACCGCGTTCGTGGAACTGCGACCCACCCCTCAATCGCGTTCCCGGGGGCGACTCGGGATTTGGGGTCCCACGACCCATCACAGGCAATGACCAACAGGCGCGCCGCTCCGAGCTCGGATCCATCCAGTAGCTCAGAGGGGGTCCACCATGGTGCACGGCCGGGGCCGCAGCGGAAACGCCAGGGAGCGGACGTCGAACCATGACCGTCGAGGATGGTCACGAAAGTCTTGCGCATGAGCGCTTCTCTCACGTCGGCCGGGCTGAAACAGTCCGCGATTTCGACATTCTTCATTGAACTGATCAGTTCTCGGGTGCGTCGACCCTGATCAGCTGTGTCCGTCGAGATGAAGAGCGCTGTCGCCATAGCCTGACCGTACCCCACAGCTTGGAACCATCAGTTCGTTCATGCCCTTGGCGAGAGATTCTTGCGGTGTATTCGGGCTCAACGCAGTTCTCGTGATAGTCGTCGCGAACCTGGCCTTGGAGTTGTAGAGCCCGTTGCGCGACTCTTTCATATATTCGTGGATGGACCTTGTCCGTGTCCCTCGGGTCTCGACCCATCTTCCCCAAAGGGTCTGTCGCCAGACTTTCCGCACGTCATTGTCCCGGTCGAACCTAGCAAGTTGGAACGGCGCGGGGTGAGATGCTCGGAGCATTGCAATCCGAATTTCTCTGAACAGTTTGTCCCACGCGTCGAGCACGGGCTCGGGGTGCCACACCTGAAGCGAGTAAAAAAAGGACCAACTCTGGGGTGGAACGGCCCCGATTGCTGCAACGGCCAGCTGCCCCACGATGATGTCTGGGCAACGATAGTGTCGTCTGATGACCGACTTGCGACACTACCTCTACCGGTACGAGCGGACCGGCCCCAAAAGCATTACCTGGAATATCGTTAGGGAACTCACCGCTGACGAGTACTCGGCGGTTGGTAGTGCAATTTCGACGGTGTACGAAGCGATTCGCGGAGTAGCCGGGTTCGCAAAGGTCGCGCACAGCGATCTCGATGACCTCATGACGCGGCTTCACGCGATGGCCGCGGACGAGTCACTCCGGATCCGAGCCGAGACGTGGCCCACCCACCTGCAGTACCGTGTGGTCGCTGTCAGCGCAGCGATCCGGATGCATGAGGAACATGTTCTGGCCGCCATTCGGCGCCGGTACGGTAAGGAGAGCCACGAAGAGCAAGAAGCCAAGCGCATCTTCAACGAAGTCTTCGACGGATCCCTTGCATATCGCGTGATCTATTCCCTCCGAAACGCCGTTGTGCACGGATCTCGCGGTCTGGTTACGTCATTCGGGAAATCCGCTCTGGTAGCTGACGGCGGAGGGGAGCGCATAGACACTGTCATCGAACTCAGACTCCGGCGAGATGGCGTTGCGAAATCAACCTTCAAGGCTGCAGTGCGCAATGAAGTTGTCGCGCTAACCGAAGATCCCGACTTGGTCGTCTTCTGCCAGCTGGCTCTGGCTGCGATTAAGGTCGTCCAGCAGCGACTGGATAGCCTCGTGAATCCTGATTTGCCCGCCGCCGTGAGGTTGCTGCGGAACTACATCGATGAGGTGATGACTCTTCGCGACATACCCCGCTTCCACGAGCACGAGTTCGGTCAGCCGCACATAGGGCTAGTGATACTTGGAATGACCGAGGGAATCGCGCAATACGTACTGGCAGCGACCGTCCCTCGAGCTTGAGCTTAACGAAGCTAAGTCCACACCTTCGAGGCTGACCGAGAGCCGCAGACACACGGAGACGACCTGTTCTGGGTTCATCTATCGGACTGCGCCCGGCGCGCTCAGGCTGGTGACGCGGCCAGGCAGCGCAACGAGTCGAGCCATGGTGAGCCTCCTGAGACCGGCGATGCCAGAACGGATTTTGCCAAGGCGGGCCGGCACTTCGACTGGGAGAGACTGCCTACCAGCCCGTGTCGCACGACCAGGAGGCCCCCCAGCCGTAGCCCGAGACCTCGTAGGTGCTGACGTTGATGGCACCAACCGGGATGTTGAGGGTGCTGCCGTAGCCGACTGACTGGCTCCCGCCAGCCCCGTTGCAAGTGCCCGAATTGCTGTGAATCTGAATTGCACGCCAAGGAGAGGGAGAGCCAACGCCGGACGACGAACCACCCGAGGAGGACGAACCACCCGTGGAGGACGAACCGCCGCTGGATGAGCTGCCACCGCTGGATGAGGAGGAACCACTGCCGCTGGACGACTTGGAGCTGCTGCTCGACTTGGAGCTGCTGCCGGATGAGGAACTGGCCTTCGTGGCGGCATTGGCTGCGGCCTGAGCTGCCGCGGCTTCGGCGGCCTTCTGGGCTTCGACGGCGTCGTGTGACGTCTTGGCTGCGATGCCCGCCTGCGTGTAGGTCCAGAGGGTGTCGAGGACGGTGCCGTCGTCCTTCACCGCGGCGATGGCTGCGGTCAAGGCGTCGCGTTCGGGCGCGCCGGCCGACGGGGTGGCGTCCAGGCGGGCCTGGCCGGATGCCGGGACCGAGTTGACAACAGGGATGAACGCGGCGGTGACGGCCTTGGTGACCTTGTCAACGGTTGCAGCCAGGTGTGCGTTGCCCTTGGCGGAACCGGCGGCGTCGGTGGTGAGCTTGGCGATGGTTGCCGTGGCCGCGGTGATCGTGTCGGTCTCTGCTTTCGCTGAGACACCAGGTACGGTTGTGGCCGCGATGGCGTTCGTGAGGGAGAGGCCGGTCGCCAGGTCGAGGTGACGGTCGGCGGCGATGCTCGCTACCGTGTCAACCAGGCTCTTGCGCGCTGCTTCCAGCGCCGCCAGGGCGCCTGGGTCGGCGAGGCCGGCTGCGGCCCCCACCAGGGCGGTCACCTTGGTGCTCAGGGTCGCGCCGGCAACCAGGTCGTCCACCAGCGTCTTGCTGGCGGTGGCGTCCAGGGTGCGGGCGGCGGCCAGGGCGGTGACAGCTTCGAGGTTAGCCGTGACTGCGTTGGCGTGCGTGGCCGCGTTGGCTGCGGTGACGACGCCGAATCCGCCGGCGGTGGCACCGGTGATGAGCAGGGCGGCGAGGCCGATGCGAGCGGCCTTCGGGAAGGCAGAGAGATGAACTCGCAGCTCCTGCACCATACGTTCAGGACCGCTCGCGCGCTCAAACTCGCTGAAAATCGAATCCCCCATTGCAAGCCCCTTTTGGGGACTCAGCATACTGTACGACCGTACAACAAGGGAGCTAGAGGAAGCGTTTTGGATACACCACGCCAAGCGCGGGGAGGGCGCGTGCGAGCATTTCTTCAATTCGCTCGGGGAGGTCCTCGCGGTCGGCGAGTCGATTGGAGACCTCCTGCACACCGGAAAAGTAGGCCACGAGATGCCAAGCCTCGAGGTCATGGTCAAGCCCGGTCGGTATCTCTCCGGCCGCCTCCGCCTCACGGAGCAGCATCCCGATTCGCGCGACCCAGCCGAGGTACGGAGTCGGCAAGGCGACCGGGATGAGGTGATACTCCCGGACTAGGCGCACTGCGGCTCGAACGCGGACGTCATCCCGAAAGGCACCAGCGACTCCTCGGATTGAAGCGACGATGGCCTCCATCCCGTGAACAGCCTGAGCATCGAGCACGTTGGCGAACGGCGGACGCGAAAACGAAGCGCGCACGAGTTCGAGTGCAATATCGGCCTTGGCGGCGAAGTGATATTGAACCTGCCCCTTTCCGGTTGCTGCCTTCTCAGCGATGAGGCCAATCGAGGTGCCCGCATAACCGCGGTCGGCGAAATCAATTGCCGCGGCAGCCAGGATCCGGTCCCGCATCGCCGCCGACCGGGAATCATTTCGAGCCACCGTGCCTCCTGCGCTTCCCGAGCCTCAGCACGACGCGGCCTATTGCCGGAGCCCTGAACGACGACAGGCGCCGAAGGGAAAATCCGCGTGTAGCTATCTTCCACATTAGCCATCACCCTCGAAAGTCCACGCCACAAAGTGTTGTACGCTCGTACAAGTTCCGGTGAGACTCAAATCTCGACGGACAGTGGGGATTCCGGGGGGGGGTCCGGGACTGTATGGCTGCTCCAGTCAGATTCGACTCTGGCCGGGGCAGCCTTCCTCGAAGGCTTCACGAGCCGGCATGAAGAAAGCCTCAGATGCACGCACCACTGCAGTTGCGCCGCCGGTTCCCCATCGTCGGCGGGGCCCTCATCGTGGCCCTCCTCGCAGGCATTTGGGCAACGGACACCGCAGCCACCGCCTCCACCGCCCAAATGCAAACCGCCGAGTCAGCGTACTCCGAGGCCCTCAGCACCGTGCTCGCGGCGCGCACCACCGCCGTCACCCAGGTGACCGAGGCCCGGGCGGACCGCACGACCGCGACAGGCAGCCTGGCCAGCAGCGCCGGTACAGTCCTGCGCCCCGAAGCTCCCGACGCCCTCAGCGCCGCCGTGGCCTTAGCTGAACCTCTTGTGGTCGGTGCCAAACGGGAACTGGCCGCTGGTGGGAGTGCCCTCACTCTAATTCTCTCCACCCCGAAGGACAGCCCCGCAGCCTACGAGGCTGCGACTGCCTCGCTGGGACAGCTGCACCCCGTTGGCGTGACCGTTGACCTCGCGACCCCCACAGAAGCGGTCACCGCCGCCGTGCTCGCCTGGCAGGACGAAACCGCCAAACAAGCCGCCGCGGCCTCCGCCAAGCTAGCCGCCACCCAGGCGGCAGCCGCCAAGGCAGCGGCGACAAAAGCTGCGAAGGCGGCATCCGCTGTTGCTGCTGCCGCCGCGTCACCTGTGCCCTCCACCATTGTCGGCCCCGGTCCGACCGCAGCGGCGGCTCCCTCCGGTGGAACCAAGGTCGCCCAGACGATCTGGGACGTATGGACAGCAGGCGGGCAACCCGAGATCGACGCCTGCAAGGGCGCAGTAGACCTCACCGCCCAATACAAAGTGCCGGTCATCGTCGAGCACTGGTTCTGCGGCGGCAACGCCTTCCCGACAACAGCCGGAGCCACGGTCACCCTCACTGGCCTGCACGCCGGTCTCTGGCGGGTTGACGGCGTGGTCCTCACCGTCAATGCGACCACGCAGAACACCTCAGTTCTCCCCGTTGACCGCGAGCTGATGTTCCAGACGTGCAACAACAACACGTCCACGACTACCATCTTCATCGCGCTTACGAAAGTCGGATAACTCTCAACAAACGCACGAGCGCAGGAGTCCAGTTGGTCCGGCTCCACAACGGACCTCCGGGACTACTTCGTAATGGCCACGGCCAAGGATGCCCCTGCAACAAGGATCGAGACCAAAGCAATTCCCGCAGAGCTCCAAGCCATCCGACGAGAAAATCGATCCGATTCCGCAGAGGCCTGCACCGATTGGCGAGCAAGGCCAATGTTGGCTTCAGTGAGTTCCACGAGTCGGACCATCGCCGCCTGGGTCTCTTTAGCAACATCGACTTGAGCCTTCGCCAACTGCTAGCAAATCGCGATGAAGTTCCCAATACTGCGTACCAGATTCCTGACCGACGCGGGAACCCGTGGGCGGCTCTGCGGGATTGAATTTGGGATGTTTGGGCATGCCGTACCTCAGTCTCGAAGCTCAGATGCAGGAGCCCCGACGAGCAGTGACTGTCTGAACGCTGCTGCGCTTCATCTGCGGACCAACGTCGAAGTCAGGGCCCTCGGGATCGGCCCGCAGCTTTGACTAGGTAAAGAACGCAGCAAGGACCTTTACCGGAGCTCCACCGGCGATTTTCGCCGTGTGACTGGGGTTCAGGGGTGTTCGCAGATTTGGCAAAGAAGTACCGGGCAAACAGCCCCATGAGTGATTAGGCACATGTTCACTGAATCCATTTTCAACATGTCTCTGTCACTTCCTTCCTGACTGTTTCACCTTCACTCCTCTACTCGCCTTCCCTTACCCCTTACATCTCTTTCCTAGTGCGATAGCGAGCGGTAAAGAAAACGGTAAAGGACGCCTCTACTTGCTCCACTTTCCTGGCTGAGGCGCCAAGCCACACTGGCTCCATCGTCCAGTCGAGTTATTCCCGGCTAGCACTCAGGTAGGGCCTAGTACCCGCCGCAGGGGAATAGGTGAGGCGAACTAGTTCGCGTCAGGCAGGGCTCGACACCCCTTCAGCGGGGAGCCATGAATTCCGGCAGCAGAACTGAGGGTCCCAAAACGGGGATTCCGACAACTCTGCCTGTTTGCCGCGCCTGCGCCTCTTGTCTACGAGCAGAACGAGATCAACAACACACTGAACCGCCAGCATCAACGGCACCCACATACGGCACTCCAATTAGGGAGGCCTTCTCCCTAGTCCAAAGCAGCCGGAATCCGGCTCCCCCGTGATTAGGACCCACATTTTGAACGCAATACCGACCACCCCAGCTGTTGCCCTCAATGTTGCCCATACGACCTACCTGGCCGACCGTCAGGCAATACCTTCACCGTTCGCCCTTGAGGCCGGTGTCCGTTCCTACACCGGTGCCGATGACCTGCCAGAGAGCATCGCCTGGGCAGGGAAGTACGGCCCCGGCATACTATTCCGCCACGAGGGTCCGACCGGCACAATCGTTTACCAGGTGAAGCCCGACACCAAACCGGCAGACTCCGATAGCAAGTACATCCAGGAAGCAGGCGTCCAGGCTCTATCCATCCACCCGTCCCGCAAACACCTCATCGGCAAGGCCACGCGCATCGTGATTGTCGAGGGCACGAAGCAGGCGCTCGCGGTCGCGGCCTGGGCTGCCCCAGATTGGCTCGTCATCGGGGTCCAGGGCTGCAACGGGTGGTCTCATAACGGAGTCCCACTTCCGGAGCTGACGCTCGCCAAGCTTGCCGACCCCTCCGCTGTGTTCACCCACATCGTCACGACTGCAACGGCGACCAAGCTCGCCGTCACCGAAAAGCTCCATGGCCCCGAAGTCGTCGTTCTCTTTGACGGTGATGCCGCCACAAACTACAACGTCCGGCTCGCCGCCGACCGGTTGGCCGAGGTCATGGAACTTGACGGTGCAGCGATGGTCACCTTCGCTGCGGCGCCCACATCCTCAGGCGTCGATGACTACCTCGCCAGCCGCATTGCCGGTGGGGATGACCTGGTCCGCTCGAGTCTGGCGCTCATCCTCGCCAACGGGAAGACGAAGGCCAAACTCGGGCGCATGCCCGCCAAGCCCAAGCGCACCGGCGGCACCGCCGTCACCGCACGAGTCGATGTCGAAGGTGGCCGCATCATCCGCGAGCAGAAGGACATCGAGACGGGAAGGGTCACCGGCGTCGAAGTCCTCCTGGAGGCAGCAATCACAATCACTCGAACCGTCGAAATCCACGACCCGCTCAACGACATTCTGCGCAAGAAGATTCTCCTCGCCCATGATCTGGACATCGTGATGACGGATCCAAAGCAAGAGCGATTCGTCACAGTCTCGATCACTGACGTTCCCGACCGGGAACTCTGCAACGTCCGGCTGCTGCTCAACCGCGCCGGTGTCATCGGCACGACGGTCACCCCTAACCCTGAGGTCAACCGAGTCGACCAGCTCATAGAAGCGGCTATCCGCGACCACGCTGCCGACCGTCGAAAGTACGCGACCGAAATCACGCACGTCGGCTGGACGACCGCTCCTAATAGTCACTTTGCGGTCTACGCTCACGTCGGCGGCGGAATCAGTCAGTTCGGCGAGGACAATTGGACGCGCGCTCACGTCGGGGAAGAGCACCAGCCCTTCGATTTCTCGGGGGCACTCCCCAAGATGAGACCCGAGTTGCGAACGGCCCTGACCAAAACTTTCGAGCTGCTGCGGTCATTCAAACGGCCCGAAGTCTCGTTCGCCATCCTCGGTCATACGTTCGCTGCTTTCGCGGGGCTGGATCCCAAGGGTGGGTACGCCTTCATTGGCCCGCAGGGGTCGGGCAAGTCCGCGGCAATGCTTGCAGCCGGTGCGTTTGTCTCACCCGAATTCGTACGGAAACCCATGTTCTCAGTTGCTTCAACGCCAAAATCGCTGCCCGACGCAGGCAGAGGAATCTGCAATGCTCCGTACATCCTGGACGACTACAAGCGCCTTCTTGGCAACCAATTCGACTCAATCACCAACGCCCTGGACACAGCCATCCGGGTCGGCTACGGCGACCCCCGTCCCTCACGCCTCAAAGTTGACCGCAACACCAACGACGTCGTCTCGGCGCCCGGCGACCGTTCACAGCCGCACTTTGTTATGGCAGGCGAAATACCACTGGTGAACGCTTCAGCTCTGGAACGGCAGCTCATCATTCGCTTCAAGGGCGACCACTCGAACCTCTCCGACAATACCGACAGCCTGCTGGACTCGGTTGGACTCGGCGGGTACCCTCAGATGGTCAGCGCCGCCTTCATCTCGTGGTGCGCAAAACAAATCGATACGTCTGGTGAGCCTTGGAAGCCGGGCTTCAAGGACTGGGTAAAGGAGCTTCGCCAACGCCGAGACAACCATGCGTCGGACCTACTCCTGATTCACGAAGCCGGAGTCCTCACCCCGCGCACGGCCAAGCTGGTCGGGCATCTCCTCGTGGGCGTTGAGCTGTTCGCGGAGTTCGTCGAGGACGCCACGCCGGGCCTTGGCATTCTCGGCATCCCTGACCTGCCGTTCCTCAACGTGGCACAGCAGGTATTCGTGGCAGCGGCGGTGTCGCACCACCAGTCGCACCTCGCCCATGTGAGCCCGCAGGCTTCAGCGATTGAGAAGCTCGCAACAATGCTCATCACCGGTGACGCCCGTATGGTCGGTAGCGAACCCCTACCGATGGCGGTGCAGCAGATGAAGCTGTCTGCACCGGAAGTCGCTGTGAAGACCTTGGTTGCTGGCGAGCCCGCCATGGCCTTCATCCCGGCGACCTCTGCCAAAGCTCTACGCTCAATCGACCCGCACGCCGGGTGGACCGAGCAGACTCTTAAGGCCGCCCTCGCCGACGTCGCCATCAAGTCCACCTCCGGTGCCACGCTGCGCCTCGTTGGCATCGCCGGGGCTAAGGTCCAGTGCCTTGTCATCCCTATGGACACGTGGCTGAAGCTCACCGGCCGCCGCGATGATGACCCAGTCACCGAGTCGTTCGAGGATATGCCGATGTATCACCTGGACTCTTTCGCACGCGCCGGCAGCTGGGATGCCCTGGACGCTCATGTCAAGGCGTCTCGCGTGCAGGGAATCTCAACGGCCGCTTCCAAGTAGCACCTTCGGGCGGTCGATTTGTTGTCGGCCGCCCAAGCCCGGCCCTCGCCGAGAGGACACCAAATGTTCGGCATTTGCGCCTCGCGCAGCATCGCCGCTCCAACCCCAACGCCGAAGTCGTCCTCTGCGCGAATAGTTCGACCCACGCCGTATTCGACCTGGAACAGGTCTTGACCGACGACCTGGCCGGGCCCTCGCTGCAGTTGGCAGGGCCAGCCCGGCCGCCGCACTCACCGATGTCCTTTAGGCCAGAGACGGGCCGAACCGGCGTGGTCGAAAGCCCGGCCGGAAGGACGACTCCGTTCACCTCCTGATCGACGTCGAGGGCCAAGAAGGAGACGCAGCCGCCGTCGCCGCGGCTACAGCCGTCATCGAACGCGGCGGCGTCTCCCACGTCCACGGGCCCGGGGCCTCCAGCTCCACCAGGCTGGCGGAACCCTCGCCGGTAGCCTTCACCCTGCACCACCACCACAGCTTCCCCCGAGGACACACCGATCATTTATAGCAACGCGTCGAGACACCGGCAATCGAAGCCCAGCACGCCTGCATCGCAGCGCGACAGGAGCCTCCGGTCCTCCGCTCTCGTTGCCGGCGGTAGCCGCTATCGAAAGTGACTTCAAGAGGCAAGAAATATCCCATATGAAGAGTGTCCCAGCGCCGCGGGCACCAGTCCCGCTCGCTGCAATTAGGTGGGCCGTCGGGCTGTGCGAAGGCCTGAAGCCTCCGGAGGTTGCCGATGCAATCGGTGCCCGGGGTCGAGTGGATGCACGAGCGCTTGTTGAGTTTCGCCGCCGCACACAAGTCGGAATACATTGGCTCCTCGATCTACAGGCCGATGAGATCCACTCGGGCCTTGGCTAGGTCAAGCTTTGCCTCCCGGGCACCACCCCCGACCTCTATTCCGCGATGCACCACGTTGCGTGCGGAACGGCCGGATAGAGATCTGGGAGCCCTCTCCGATACGCCCGCGACGAACGCCTCCGCAACGGCAGGGACCCGTCAGCCACCTGGACACTCACCTCGGCCAAGTGGGCGCGAGGGCCAAATCCAGGATCGGACACGGGTTTGCAGCCATCATGCTGTGCCTGGCCCGGAGCCCAAGATTGAGGACCCAGACCTGCGGCCTCCTCGCAAAATGCCACCGACGGGGACCCGAATTCGAAGAGTCGCTTCGCGGCAGCGCCAAAAAGCATCAGGGTGGAGTGCAAGCTTGGGCCGTCGCAGGATGGGCGGTAATGGGGTCATTTTGAATCTCAAAATCGCGTGAAATTCGTCGAATACTGATGGGTTTATTTCGATGCCGTTGAGGTGTCATTTTCCAGTACATCCGCGTGCTTTCACCGCAAGAACGAGGCCCAAATTCGCGTCGATGACTCCTCATACCCGTCGTCTGAGCAAGCCAGCGGCTGGCCGACAACCACCCCACGGAACACCGCGGCGACGGAGCACTCACCGCGTTTCGGGTGCAGCCCTTCGGTCAATCGCATCCCGTTCACAATCTCGCGAAGCTGTCCAACCAATGGCCGAAACGACCACGCTCCGGCAATCCCAACCGCCCGGGAATCGCACATAATGTTGGAGAGCTGCGCCTTGTAGGGATCGCTCGGCTCGCCCCAGCTACTACCGCCACTGCCACGACCGTGAGAGCTGTATCGGAGCGAAATAGCACCTCGACGGCCGCCAAGAGCACACGCGTTTCGTCGCGCCGTTTCGCTCGCCGTGCACGCCGGGGATGAGACTCTCGGCAAGCCGTGCCGGCCCTGGGAATTCCCCACCATGCCGGCGGCTGAGGACGCTACCTGGGGCGACGACGCCCTCGCCTGCTTGCACGCCGTAGTCGCCCAGCAGGCCGAACTCCTCGGGCTGGAAGCCACCATTGCTTCGAGCCGGGGCGGCCGGCTGGCGACCGTGTGGCTGGAAGCCACCGACGAGCCGGAGGACGACGGAGTGCTTGACCTCGGGATGGACTTCTCGGGGGACGCGACGCCCGCAGCGCCTCTCAGCTTGACCGCGCACATCCAAGCTTTCCTCGCCGGCCTGAGCGCCGACCTCGAGGCGCTGCGGGCCAGCCTGCCCCGTCATGACGATGAGGGCGAGCGGCGGCAAGCGCTGCACGACTGAGGGTGGAGCAAGGCCCGGTGGTCGATAACTACCGGGCCTTTTTGCGCGCACCGCGCATAGAGAAGGGCGAGGGCCGTCGGCCCAGAGGAGACGACTATGGACAGCACTGAAGAGGTCACTAAGCTAACCGGCACCGAGGGCGGCAGGTGGCGCGTTTGGACCCAGGGAAGCTCGCACCTCCTCGACTTGGATGCGATGACCGTCGAGCGCGTCCCGGGCCCAGGCCGACCCGCCAGTTTCAACGACCGGCCGCGCCCCATCCGCACCATCGAGGAGTGCAATGTCGGCGCTTCGGGTCGCTGGACGATGGTCTCCGATGACCCCGAGGTTGAGTTCTTCTGGCACGTCACCTCGACGGTTCGCCGCATCGAACGAGTTGCCGAGCCGGAGTAAGCTCGCCGCCATGAGGCCCATCGCGAGCTTGCCCGGCCCCGAAGGCGACCAGCCCGTGGCCCTCACCGGCGAGGAGCCATGGCTCACCACAGAGGACCGCTTCCACTACCTCGGCGCGGCCGCTGCTCAGAGCCCCAACGAGCCGGCCGAAGAGTCCTGAATCGCTGTGGCCCCACGGATATAGCCCAGGGCCACGGCTACACTCGCGTGGCGCGATGTCCTCATGATCTGCTCTATCGGGACCCCGGCCTTTGAGGCTTGAGTGATATGCGATGCGCGCGTGGAGTGGGCCGACAAACCATCCAGCTCAACCCCCGCCGCGGCCGACCGGCTCTGCAATATCGCGTTGACGCTTTGCCCCGTCAGGCCACCTGCCAGCACAACTCCGGTACGGCTAACCCTGGCGAAGACGAGGTCACTTTTGGACTCACCGCGGACACCGAGCCACTGCCTCAACGCGCGCAGCGGATCCGTCGCGGCGTGACGCCCAGCCGGCACGCCGATGACCGCACCGGCTCCGTCCTGGTCGGCTTTCGAGCGACGGATGCTGATGCGGATGCCCTCGGGCGAGAGGTGCAGGTCGGCGCGGGTCAGGGCCACCAGCTCACTCCGGCGCATCGCCGAAGCGAAGGCGAGGAGAATCAGCGCCGCGTCCCGCTTGCCGGCAACGGTCTCACGGTCGATGGGCGCGAGGATCCTCTTGAGCTCGGGTACGTCGAAGGCCCGCGCCTGATGGAGCGGTGCGGTCCCGAGTCTGCGTCGCAAGCCGGCCATTGTCGTCTTCACGCCGCGCGAGTCGGTTGGGTCCCGGTGGCCGCCGGACAGGTGGGCGTCCCGGATTGCCGCGACCGTAACCGTGATGGTGGACATAGATTTGGACTCGGCGAGCTCGACAAGAAACGCTGCACACACGGCGGGGTTAGTCGGCAAGCTCGGCTGACCGTTCGCCTGGCACCAGACGACGAAACCACGCATCGCCGAGCGATAGGTCCGCCGCGTGTTGGGTGCCTGGGATTCGATGAGCGCGGCTTCGATGAGCGCCACCTGTACGAGCGTGAGAGGTGAGCCGAGCGGCAAGATTTCGTTGGTCATGACCACCTCTATGCGCGGTCAGATCCCGATAATGCTCGAGGCCCGTGGAGCAGTGCTAAGCGTGGTTATCGCTATGGCACGCGAGTTCCCTCAATCCACTCCGTAAGCGTTTCTAGGTCATGTGCCCACCAAATTGAGAGGCCAGCGGCCTGGGCATCCACGAGATTCTTCAACTTGAACACGCCGCCGAGCATGGCGCCGGGAACCACCTGGCGAGTTCCGAATTCATTGATCCAAGCCGTCGCCTTCGCGGCGGCGTCGTTATTGAGGCGTTTGACGGAATTGGTACTCGAGTTACTGACCTTGCATTCAAGAGCAAGAACCCTGTCATCCCAAAGGCGCACGATGATGTCCGCCTTACGGGAGCCGAACTCGGACTCGCCGCAAAACTCCCCGCGGTTCGGAGCCTGGACCAAGGTTGGAATTCGGCGGGTGTGGACCTCCGTGAATTTCGCGGCGAGCAGTGCGTCTTTTACCATCTGTTCCTGAGCACCCTTGGACTCATTGGCTCGCGCGGTGAGCACTTTGCGTGCAGCCATGAGCGCTGAGGTAGATATGACCGCGGCTGCCCGTTCTGCTTCTGTCGGCTCTCGACCCTCAGAGACCCATGGAAACCGATTGCTATCCAATCCAAGCCGGATGATGTCTATCGCGCGGGTTGACGCCTCCGGGTCATTGCGAAATGCGGTCGCCGAGAGCCGGACCTCGGCAACTGTCTTTAGGTCAGCCTCTGAAATTGGCGGGCCGGTGAGATAGCGAACGGCGGTACGCACATCTGCATCGAGGAGATACGTCGTTGCATTGGTCTCGAGCGAAACGAGGTCAATTGACGACTCCAGCAGATCTTCGACGATTTCCCTGGCTTCTTGGAAGTGCCTGGAATACTCCTCAAGCGGCTCTTGCATCCGCTCCTCTCGAAAAAGGAGAGTCGAGGCCGTCAAATCAGTCGATAGTTGCGTTGGATCCCATTGCGGAGGTAAAAGCGTCATAGTTTCTGAGCGTAGCGAGGTTCGGGATCGGCAGCCGCTCCATCTCCCGCGGTTCGAATTTCGTTAGACCCCCCGAGTAGGTGCGGCCCTGGCCCAAAACAACGGAGGAGTTCAACGCCAAAGCCAGGTTGCGCAGCACGGTCTCGCCGAGTTCCTGGCGCGGGTAGAGCCCGTGGGCAATATTTATGTGCCGAGCCCCGACCTCATTGAGGACAAAGGCCGGCGGCCTGCGCGCCATGTAAGTGGCGAGCACCGGCGCAGGAGCGCGCAGACCGACCGCCCACCAGGCTTTCCGATTTCGGGCGACGTACCCAGAGTGCGCTGAGAGCTTCCGAGCTCCCCTCAAGAACTTGTCGATAGTCTTGCGCTCGGCTTCGTCGAGAAGGTCCAAGTCGGTCGGGATATCTATAACGTCCCGAAGACCGTCGGAAGTCGTGAGCGTACTGCCAGCAGCGAAGAGCTCCCGCGCCTTCGTGATGGACGGAAAGAGTACCGACTCGGGCAACCCAGATCCACCGCGGGATACCCAGACGGCGTTCGCACCAGTTACAGCGCCCCGATGCACTCTGACGAGCTCGCCCAATTCGATGGAGCCCTCAGGTACGAGTGTTCGAGTGCGGATGAAGGTTGACCAGCGGCTGGCCTCGACCAGACGCGCATAGGCGACCGGGTTTCCGGTATCGCTGAGCGCCCCAAGGGCGGCGAGAGTCGGCACGGTGCGAAAGCCGATTGATTCGACCGGCGAACCGATGCGGAAGGTCGTCACGGCAGCCGTCGTTTGCGTGCCTTCGAAGGGCTCGGCCTCCGGATCAATCACATGGATCTGCTCGCCGCCGAGGGTCTCTGTCAGAAGGCTTCGGACGACGGACCCGTAGTTCACGTCAAGCCACTCGGCGGAGGTCACATAGCAGCCGACATCCCCCTTCTTGCCCAGCAGGCCAGTGGCCAAGAAAAAGTACACGTGCAGCCCGGCCAGCCCACTGACTTTGTGCCCGAGGATGGCCGCAGCCTTCTGCGCCCAAGCCTTCGATACCGCCGGCAGCTGGTGGTGACGAAGGTAAGGAGGGTTGCCGACGAACGCCGTCCGGCCGCCAAATTTGGGGAGTTGAGCGCGCGTGAAATCGCCCTGGACAACGAGGCAGTCGGCCTTCGCGAGCACCGCCACCGTTGCGCGCGTCATGATGGTCGCGAGGGGGTCCAAATCAATCGCGATGACCGGCATCGCTGGGTTGTGGCGGAGGAGGGAAGCGGTGTAACGGCCGGAACCACAACCTGCATCCACCACGCGGTCGGGCTTCTGGCGCAAAGTCCATTCGACCATCGGCTCGACAATTTCATCGGGGGTGTAGACGGTCCCACTCCCCCGTCGCTCTGCGGCATCGCGGAGCGCATAGAAGAGTTTCCCGAGCGGGTCGCCACCGGCAAGGAGCTGGTCGCGCGCCTCGAATGCGACCTCGGCAGAGGGTGCAGGTGACTCGGAAGCCTCCGCGATTAGCTCGCTCTCCGCCTTCGTCAGCGGGCCACCAGCGTCGGCGGCGCCCAGAGAAATGGCGAGCTGCACGATGCTGTGGGAGAGGGGAATTGTCACTCCCCCATCATGCGGCAAACCGGCGACAGAGGTGGCATCGACGCGGATCAAAAGAGCACCTCGCCTTCGTCGGCCTGGGCTCGTGGGTTGGGCGCTGGAGAGTCAATCCTGATTGCGCGGCAGGCTTGCGAGCAGCTACCCAGGGTGAGCCCCCAGGGGCCCGGGTCAACAACGACGACGTCAATGATGCGGTGCTCGACCAGCTCACGGAGGGCACCAATGACGAGCTCACGACCGGCCGTGCCCCTCACTCCGGAGTCGAGAACAACGACACGCTCGAGCTGGCTCAATGAAGGTTGCGCGGCGAGGAATGCGTGCAGTGCCCGGATGCGCCGGCTGAACTCCTCGGCCTCTCCGTCGCGTTCGCCGGGGAGCACCACGCTTGTCAGCGAGACGTCCACTAGCGGGCCAACGTCGACACCTGCCGCGCTCCGCAAGTCGAGCTCGACTTCCTGGGCTTCCGTCTGACCCGGCCAACCGTCACTGATGGTTGCGATTCGGATGCCTGCGGCCGCCGCCCGGGCGATGAGCTCGATGGCGTTTTCCCGGCCAGCCATCGCCACCGGGGCATCGAGCAAGTCGCCCGAAGCACGCGCAAAGAGCTCGCGCTGCTGCGCGCCGTGGCTTGACGGATCTGGGTTGATGGCGCTGGGGCCGAGTACGAGGAGTTGCATGCCCATATCTATGCGCGGTGACGCGGAGCGCTGGGCTCAGGCACCGGCCATTGGTTGTAGGCGAATACCCCCGCACGATGGTCGTCGGTCTCCGTGAATTCCCAGGAGTAGGTCATGCGGGCGTCCCTGGCACGGTCCTCACGCCGAGGCGCGAGCTTCCGCATCTCCTGAATGTCGAGCACTTTGTAGACCCGCAGTGGAGCGTCCAGCTCTTCGATGAGCTCCCACTGGCGCGCCTGCAGTCCGCACCGCGCGGCAAAGCGCGAGGCCTCAGTGAGGGTGCCGGTCATGAGCAACTCTGGATTGAAAATGTCCATGACTGCTTCTATGCGCGGTGCGCGCAAACCACGGCAAGCACAAACATTTCACAAACACTCTCCTTTCAGAGAAGTGATTTCCAGTGATGTGGAGTGACCTCCCAACCGCGTAATTGCGCGGTTCTCTAGGCAGCCACCGGGGCCCGCGCTTCCTTCACACGGAAGAGGTCATCGGTTCGAGTCCGGTATCGCCCACTTCCACACACGACAAAAACCCCGCCGAAGCGGGGTTTTTTTGTACCCTCGTACTGGGGGGTCCAATCCCGCCAACCTGAGTGCGTCCTGTGCCAAGCTCTTCTTCAAGCCGAAGGACCATCCCATTGGATCCCCGGCCCAGCGAACCCTCCTTCGTCTTCATCACGAAAGAGCGCTGTACTCCCGTCCTGTTCCGTGAAGTGAACCGAGTCCCATCGTTCGCTTCCCGGGACTCGTGAACGCCGCACGGTGACGGCTGCGTTCGACCTGCCGCATGCACGTCTCGCGTCAGACCTCTGCGCGTCCGTCGTCGACCGTTCCAGACACCTCCCGGTAATCCCCCCAGCAGTAGTACAACAGCCAGAAAGGCTCCTCACATGACTTCCGTCGAAACCACAACGGCCACCCCCGGCAAGATCCTCGGCATTGTCGGGTTCATCCTCGCCTTCATTCCCTACCTCCAGCTGCCCGGCCTCATCGTGAGCATCATCGGCTTCAACCAGGCCAAGAAGGCCGGCGCGCCCAACGGCCTCGCCAAGGCCGGCATCATCCTGAGCGCCATCTTCCTCGTCCTGTTCGTGGTCATCCTTGTCGTCATCTTTTCTGTGGCAGCCGCCAACCCGACGCCCAGCGCCTAAGCACCCGGTTCAGCGCGTCCCGCTCCCCCTCAGGCCCCTGCCTTCAGGGGGAGCGGGACGTTTTCCATGTCCGGCGCGCAGGCTCTGGCAACGTCCGGATGGCCTCGCCGACCTAGTCTGTGAACATGGATCTACTGCTCGGCTTCTGGGAACGTGTCACGGCCAGGAATGATGTACTCCCCCTCATCCCCGCCTGGCTCGCCATCGCCGCCGCGGCCGCCATCGTGCTCGTCCCCGTGCTGTGGCGGGCCTGCAGGAATGTGGTCACCATCGCGCACGAGGGCGGCCACGCGCTCGTCGCGACCCTCGGCGGCCGGCAGCTCGACGGCATCCGGCTACACTCTGACACGTCGGGGCTCACCGTCAGCCGGGGCAAACCCCGCGGACTCGGAATGGTACTGACCCTGCTCGCCGGCTACTCCTCGCCCGCACTGCTCGGACTCGGTGCGGCCTGGCTCCTGAGCCTGGGGTATTCGGTCGGACTGCTCTGGCTCCTGCTCGCGGCCCTCGCCCTGCTTCTCATCCAGGTGCGCAACTGGTTCGGACTCTGGTCCGTGCTCGCGACGGCCACGGTGATCTTCGCGGTCACCTGGTTCGGTTCCGCGTTCATGCAGAGCGTCTTCGCCCTGCTCGTGACGGCATTCCTCCTGCTCGGCGCCGTACGCACGGTGCTTGAGCTTCAAGGATCACGCTCCCGCCGCGGCGGCACGGCCTCGGATGCCGACCAGCTCGCCCGCCTCACGCACGTCCCCGGCCTGCTCTGGGTGGGCGTCTTCCTCATCATCACGATCGCGTGTGCGGTGCTCGGCGCCGGTCTTGTCGGAATGGCCGGCTGAGCCGAAAACCACGTCGCGGCTTCGTCGACCGCAGGCCGCCGTGAGCGTCAAGAATCCTCCTTGCACTCTGAGCTTCAGCTGTGCCATGCTCGACCCAAGCCAGACAAGAACTACAGTTCCCGACGACTGACCCAGCGAGCCCTCCGGCGCATGAGTGCGACAGAGCGCATTTTCTTGTCCAGCATCGACCTCTCGGCTCAGCGCACACGACGCCTCCTGCTGCCGCTCGTTCTTCCTGCTGTCGCACGTCACCCGAGCAGTGTTCAGCCGGATCGGCACCCGACCGCCGTCCGGTTCCATCAGCCGCCGGGATCTCCTTGTACCCATTCGCCGCGCGCCCGTCCGGGTTCCGGCGCCCACAGAAAGGCCGTCCCCATGACGACTCCCGTAGCCTCCGCAGCCAACCCCGGCAAGACCCTCGGAATTGTCGGTCTCGTGCTCTCCATCGTCTCGTTGCAGCCGTTCGGGCTCATCGTCAGCATCGTCGGCCTCGTCAAGTCGAAGAAGTCCGGGCTCGGCAACGGCTTCGCCCTCGCGGGAATCATCATCAGTGTCGTCGGCATCATCGTCGTCGGCATCGTGATCGCTGTCGCGGTCAGCGCGGGCGTCAACCTTGCGGCATTCTGCACGGAGCACGGCGCAGGCGTTTTCGACAACAACGGAGTCACCGTCACCTGCGGGGCCTAGTCCCCCGGCTTCCCGACCGTCCAGCAGGACGCCCCTCGACCGTCAGCGGCGAGGGGCGTCCTGCTGGCTCCCCGCTCGGCCGCCGGACCGCCAGGGATACGGGTCAGCCCGTTCCGAAACGGGTCGTGACGCCCGGCGAATAGAGAACCGAATCCGGTACGCGCCCGCCGAGCGCCGGGAAGCCCGCCTCGGCCAGCAAAGTGTCGTCCAGGTGCACGAGCTCGGCCTGGACGAGCTCCCAGGGCTCGTGGTGGTTACGGAGGTAGACCGTGCGCCCCCTGGCGCGGGTGAATAGCGCCCAGCGCGCCGTGAGGAAGTCCGCGAGCGGGTCACCGGTCACCGGTTCCACCCCCGGCCTGACGACGATATCGGTCCTGGCCCGGCCTGCGAAGTACCGCAGGGAGGAATAGCGGTACTCGCCGGCCACGACGGCAAGCCGCGTCCGCGACCACATGTACGGAAGTGCGAACACGGCACGGGCCGCGAGCACCGCCGCGAGCCGCGACGCCTCGAGGGAAACGAAGACGACCCCGTGTCGCCCCCGTGCGTCGACGGCGTAGAGCCGGACGTTCACCTCCACGAAATTCCCGAAGTACGGAACGGGTGGGCTGCCCCAGATCGTGGCCCGATCCAGCACGAACGGGATGAGGCCCACCCA
Source organism: Cryobacterium sp. GrIS_2_6 (assembly GCF_035984545.1). NCBI lineage: Bacteria > Bacillati > Actinomycetota > Actinomycetes > Micrococcales > Microbacteriaceae > Cryobacterium > Cryobacterium sp. GrIS_2_6. Next base: position 1,100,660 of record NZ_JAXCHP010000001.1, on the reverse strand, counting down.
ACTGCTGCCGTCGAATTCGTCGGGAACCAGACCGACGGGCAGGAGCGGTGCGACCTCGGCGGCCGGCACCCGCCAATGCACGAAGCAGAGGTGCGACCAGCGCTGGCTTGCAACAGCACGGCCGGCGAGGGGCGGCGCAATCGACGAGGACGGCTCACGGCTCGGCACGGTCCTAGTTCCAGCCGTAGCGGCCGCGCAGGACCGTCGCGATACGCCCGTAGCGCGCGGCATCGACCCGGGCTGCCTCACGACGCATGCCCGCTGGGTTCACCATGAAGACCCGGTCCACGTTGACCCAGCTAGGACGACCGCGCCTGTCCCAGTCGCCGACGCCGAGTGCCACGTAGTCGGGGTGCCCGGTTCGGTCCTTGCTCGTCAACTGGACGGCCAGCACGGCCCCCTTGCCCGCTTCGGCCACGACCACGACCGGGCGGTCTTTTCCTCGTCCGTCGCGCTCCTCGAAGGGAACCCAGGTCCAGACGATTTCTCCAGGGTCCGGACTCGTATTCCGGGTCGGCCGGTAGGCCAGTCGTACGTGACGGAGACTCCGCGGGTCGACTTCGACGGTCGCGCCCGCGCCGGTGCGACCAGGGCTCGGGATCGTCGAGCGGTCGCCGCGCGGCCTTGTCGGCGCGAAGAGTCGCCGCAGGGCGCTGAAGAAACCGTGGATGCCTGACACAGGCACACTGTATCGCACCCGATTCGTCAGACGCTGACGGGCGACTTCGCGGTCGGCATCCGCTCGGGCGCACGCACCGGATCGGACGAAAGAAGGGGCGCATCCGCGTGCCGCGGATGCGCCCCTTCTTGTTTCGGCTGGCTCTGGTTTCAGCTGCCCGTGTAGAGAAAATGCTGGTTAGACGGCGTCGAGCGCGTAGCCCTCTTCGCCGTGCACGATGGTGTCGACGCCGGCTACTTCGTCTTCGTTCGTGATGCGGAAACCGATCGTCTTCTGGATGACCCAGCCGATGGCGTATGCCAGGACGAAGGAGTAGATGCCGATACCGAAGGCTGCGAGGGCCTGGACGCCGAGCTGGTTGAAGCTGCCCGTCTGGAGGAGGCCGACGTTGTTGCCGACGACGCCGACGTAGAGCGTACCGATGATGCCGCCGACGAGGTGGATGCCCACGACGTCAAGGGAGTCGTCGAAGCCGAGCTTGAACTTCAGGTCGATCGCGACGGCACAGACGGCGCCGACGATGAGACCGAGCAGGATGCCCCACATCGGAGTCAGGATGTTACAGGCGGGGGTGATCGCGACGAGGCCTGCGACGGCGCCCGATGCCGCACCGATCATGGTCGGCTTGCCGTCCTTGATCTTCTCCACGATCAGCCAGCCGAGAATACCGGCGGCGGGTGCGGCGAGGGTGTTGATCCAGGCGAGGGCGGCGATGCCGTCAACGGCGGCTTCTGAACCCGCGTTGAAGCCGAACCAGCCGAACCACAGCAGCGCGGCACCGAGGAGGGTCAGCGGAACGTTGTGCGGCTTGGAGATGCCCTTCTTGAAGCCGACGCGCTTGCCGAGCACCAGGGCGAGGGCGAGGCCGGCCGCACCGGCGTTGATGTGCACCGCGGTGCCACCGGCGAAGTCATTGACCTTGAGGCCGGCAGGAGCCCAGCCGTCAGCGAGGTTGAACACCCAGTACGCGACCGGGAAGTAGACCACGGTGGCCCAGATGCCGGCGAAGATCATCCAGGCGCCGAACTTGGCGCGGTCGGCGATCGCGCCGGAGATGAGGGCGACGGTGATGATCGCGAAGGTGGCCTGGAATCCGGCGAACGCGAGGGCGTTCAGGTCGGGTCCGCCGTCGGCGCCGCTCGTGAGGAGTCCGTTCAGGCCGATCAGCTCGGACGGGTTTCCGAGCCAGCCGCCGATGAGCGGCGGTCCGAAGGACAGTCCGTAACCGTAGAGGACCCACAGCACACCGATCAGGCCCATGGCGCCGAAGCTCATCATCATCATGGAGATGACGCTCTTCGCCTTGACCATGCCGCCGTAGAAGAAGGCCACGCCCGGAGTCATCAGGAGGACGAGGGCTGCCGCGACGAGGAGCCACAGGGAATTGATGTTTGTGGTAAGTGCATCAGTCGTATCGTCCAGCAGGACCGACAGTTCAACCATGGATATGGTTACCTCTCTCTAACTAACAGGGATGACCGCCGACGTGCACAGGGTGAGCGTGAAGCGTGTATCGGCAGGTACAGAGACAGTGTGGAGTGCACACGTTTCCGCACACGCTCAGGGATGTTTCGACCGCGTTACGCGATTGCTGACCGTGTTAACATCGTGTTTCCTGACGCCCGGTATCTCCCGACTCCGCGTTTCCCGGCTTGACTCTGCCGCCGATTCGACCGGTCCGCGCCGGTAAACAGGCACGTCAGAGCCGTATTCGGCCGCGATGGATCCCGGGTTCAGTCGTGCGGCGGGAGCTCACCCGTTGTCAGTGCGACCATCCGCGACTGGGAGCGCTGGTACTTCTTCCGGTAGCCGCCCGCGAGCATCTCATCGTCGAACACCTCCGCGAGGGGCAAACCACTCGCGACGATCGGTATTTCGGCGTCGTAGACGCGATCGATGAAGGCGACCAGGCGCAGGGCATCCGTCTGGTCGGTCAACAGGTAGCTGTCGGTCAGGGCGATGACCTCGACGCCGGCGATCAGTTTGATGTACTTCGACGGATGCACCGTGCTGAGATGCCGGATCAGGGAACCGAAGTCGTCTTCCGTCACGTTCGCCCCCCTGGCCACGAGCGCCGCGACGAGCCGGTCGAGTTCGGGCACCTCGACGGCGACGGAGTGGCCTTCGATGTCGCGCCTGCGGTAGTCGAGCCCGTCGATGCGGAGGATTTCGAAGTTCGCGGACATGGCGCGAATCTCGCGAAGGAAGTCGATGGCCGCGAACCGGCCCTCACCGAGCGAATTCGGCGGCGTGTTGGAGGTCGCTGCGACCCGGGTGCCCGAGGCCACGAGCTCGCCGAGCAACCGCGTCATCAACATGGTGTCGCCCGGGTCGTCGAGTTCGAACTCGTCGATGCAGATGAGCTTCGCCCCGGAGAGCTGCCGGACCGCCGCAGCATAGCCGAGCGCCCCGACGAGGGCGGTGTATTCGATGAAGGTGCCGAAGTACTTGGGGCCCGGCGCGGAGTGCCACAGTGCAGCGAGAAGGTGGGTCTTCCCGACGCCGAACCCGCCGTCGAGGTAGATCCCCGGGAGTTGCGCAGGAGCCTTACGGGTACGTGAGAAGAATCCGCCGGGTCGCTGCGGTCGCGAGGCCTCGGCGAAGGCCGTGAGCCGGTCGACGGCCTCGAGCTGGGAGGGAAAGTTCACATCGGGCCGGTAGGACTCGAATGAGGCGTGCTCGAACTGGGGAGGCGGCACGAGTTCGGCGACGATTTCGGCCCCCGTGATCTCGGGAGAGCGTTCCGCGAGCCGATGCAGCCGACTGGGAGCCCGTGGCGCCTCTGGAACCATCGTGGAATACCCGTGTTTCTGTCTCGGTTGACCATATGGACTGCTTTTCGGACATTCGTGTTGAAGTATTTCACCACGAATGCGCGACCCGGCCGGACCGCGTACATTCGAAGCGCGGGCCGAAAGACCAGCCTAAACCGCGTTCAAATGATCCCGGGGCACAGCCCGGCCCCACTGGAGGTTCCCATGCCCGTCGATCTCGATCCGGATGCCAAGTTCGCCGCGTACGCTCATCCCGAACGGCTCGTCAGCACGGCCTGGCTGCGCGAACACCAGGGTGATGCCGGACTCACGGTCCTCGAGTCCGACGAGGACGTACTCCTGTATGAGAGCGGCCACATCCCCGGCGCCGTCAAGATCGACTGGCACACGGAACTCAATGACCCGATCCAGCGGGACTTCGTCGACAGCGCGGCCTTCGCGGCCGTCCTGGGTTCGAAGGGCATCGCGCGTGATTCCACCGTCGTGATCTACGGCGACAAGAACAACTGGTGGGCCGCGTACGCGCTCTGGGTGTTCTCTCTCTTCGGGCACGCCGACGTGCGCCTGCTCGACGGCGGCAGAGACAAGTGGATCGCAGAGGGCGGAGCCCTGACCCGCGAGGCCACGGAGGTCGCTGCCGCGGAGTACCCCCTCGTACCCCGCAACGACGCGCCGATCCGCGCCTTCAAGGACGACGTGCTCGCACACTTCGGCCGCCCGCTCATCGACGTCCGCTCCCCAGAGGAGTACACCGGGGAGCGCACCACGATGCCCGCATACCCGGAGGAAGGCGCCCTGCGCGGCGGTCACATCCCCTCTGCGGCTTCCCTGCCGTGGGCGCGCGCCGCGGCACCGGATGCGACCTTCAAGTCCCGCGCGGACCTCGAGGCGATCTACCGGGGCGAGGCGGGGCTCCGCGAGAACGATGCCGTGATCGCATACTGCCGGATCGGCGAGCGGTCGAGCCACACCTGGTTCGTGCTCACCCACCTGCTCGGATTCGAGGACGTGCGCAACTACGACGGTTCCTGGACGGAATGGGGCAACGCCGTGCGGGTCCCGATCCTCACGGGAGCCGCTGCCGGTACGGCCCCCGAACCCCGCTGAACCAGGACAGGATCTGATTGATGACCACCACCGAACTCCCCGCGAAACTGGCCGAGATCCAGGAAGACTTCCTCGAACTCGAACAGAAGGACCGTTTGCTCCTGCTGCTGGAGTTCGCCGATGATCTCCCCGAGCTTCCGAGCCGCTACCAGGAGCATCCCGACCTGCTCGAACGCGTCGTCGAGTGCCAGTCACCCGTGTTCATCTTCGTCGACGTCGACGACCAGGACGCGGTGCACCTGCACGCGACGGCGCCCAGGGAGTCCCCGACGACACGGGGATTCGCGTCGATCCTCGCGCAGGGCCTCGACGGCCTGTCTGTCGCCGAGGTGCTCGCCGTGCCGGACGACTACCCGCAGACCATCGGACTCACGCAGGCGGTCTCGCCGCTCCGCATCCGTGGCATGTCTGCGATGCTCGCCCGCACCAAGCGCACGCTGCGCGAGCGTCCCTGAGACCGCTATCCGGCCGGGTGGAGCGGATCATCAGGCTCGGCCGGTTCCGCCGGCGATTCGAGTTCGCCGAGCCAGGTCCCGATCGCCGCGTTCCATCCTTCCCTGTCGTAGTTCCAGAGTTTGGTGTGCCGCGCGACGGTGAACGGCAGAAAGGTCACGATGTCGGGGCGGCGAACCGCGAGGGCGCGCGACGGGCTCGAGGGCACGTAGCCGTCGTCATCGCTGTGCATCAGGAGCACGGGGAATTCGAGGTCGTCGGCGCGGGTCACGAAGTCGAGCCTGCGGAAGTCGATCGGGCTCGCCTGGCCGGTGAGGCGGCCGCCCCACCGCCGGCCGAGCACCTGCATGGCGCCCGTGGCAACGAGGCCGGGCAGGCGAAGCGTGCTGCCCTGGAACGCGACGACGTCTGCCCAGTCGATCACAGGCGAATCGAGAACGATGCCGGAGAGCAGGTGCGGGTACGCCGTGCGCGTCGCGGTCTGCAGCACGATCGCGCCGCCCATCGACCACCCCATCAGCACGATGCTCGTCGCGCCGCGAGCGGCCGCGAAACCGATCGCAGCATCGATATCGTGCCATTCGGTGTCCCCGAGTCCGTACCGGCCGTCGTCGCTTCCCGGCGCGTCGCCGTCGTTGCGATAGGAGACCAGGAGGCAGCTGTAGCCCCTGTCGTGGAACACAGGGACGGCCCGCAGGGTTTCCTGCCGTCGCACCCCCCGCCCGTGCACCTGGATCACCCAGCGACCGTCCGGCCGCTCGGCGGCGACCAGCCAGGCCGGGGCCTCGCCGACCTCCGTGTGCACCTGCACCTGCTCGAACGGGAGGCCGAGATCCCAGGGACCCAGATAGGAATACCCGCCGAGGCGGCCTCGGCGGGCCTCGCTCAGGTCCCCGTAGTCGATACGGGCGATCCGGCGGGTGACCGCCGTCTTCGTCACGCGGAGGATCTCACCGAGCTGGGCGTGCCCGGACTCGCGCTCGAACCAGAAGCTGTAGTCACCGGGCAACACGGAGTCCGGTGTCACCGCGAGGGTGATAGTCGAGGCCTCGAGATCGACGCCGAGAACGTCGGTGTCATCGGCGCGTGCGTCTGACGGCGTCACGATACGACGCGCCATCACGGCGGCCAGCACGCTCACTCCCGCCGCCACGACCGTGGCCGCGCCGGCAACCACGAGAGCCGTGACCGCGACGACCAGTCCGCCCGACGTCCCTGACCTCGATTTTTCCCGCACGCGTACCTCCGGCCGCCCGGCGTGCCTCACCGACCCGCCCGGAAAAAACTCTAGTCTGCAGACGTGCCCGAAACACAAGAACCACTCCCCCCGGAGTTCGCCGCTGCGCTCGCGGCCATCCGCAGAACGCACACCCGCACCGACCTGGTCCTCAGCGAAATCCCGGCACCCGGGAAGCTCGCCCCGCACGCCGTTGCCCTCTCCGCGGATATCGCCCCCTCACGCCACGGAGGCAACTCCGACCTCGGAACCGGCCGTTTCATCCTCCTCTATGACTCTGAGGAGCCGGAGGCCTGGGGCGGAGCATTCCGGGTGGTCTGCTTCGCGCAGGCTCCCCTCGAGACGGAGATCGGTATCGACCCTTTCCTCGCCGAAGTGGCCTGGGCCTGGCTGATCGATGCCCTCGACTCCCACGGAGCCCGATATACCGCGGCATCCGGAACCGCGACTAAGATTATTTCGTCGGGCTTCGGCGAACTTGCGAAGCAAGGCGACGGTGCGCAGATAGAGCTGCGTGCTTCGTGGACACCTGTGGACCACAATCTCACCGCTCACGTCGAAGGCTGGGGCGAATTGATCTGCATGCTCGCAGGTCTTCCCCCGATTGGCGAAGGAGTCAGCATGTTGTCCGCACGCCGAACTGGTCGTGGTTGATCACCGCGTGATCGATACGCGGGACGCCTATCTGGCGGCCACAGCTGCCCTCAGCGAGGGAACGGGACCGATCGGCATCGACGCCGAACGGGCATCCGGTTTCACATACTCGCAGCGCGCGTACCTGATCCAAATGTACCGGCGCGGTGCGGGAACCTTCCTGTTCGATCCGCCGGCGATCGGGGACTTCTCCGAGCTCAACGCGGCGATCGCGGGAGACGAATGGATCTTCCACGCCGCCAGTCAGGACCTCGCGTGCCTCAGGGAGGTCGGCCTCGACCCGCACATCATCTTCGACACCGAACTGGCCGCACGCCTTCTCGGCTTACCGCGGGTCGGCCTCGGCACGGTCGTAGAGGAACTCCTCGGCATCCATCTCGCCAAGGAGCATTCCGCGGCGAACTGGTCGACCAGGCCGCTCCCGGAGAGCTGGCTCGTCTACGGCGCCCTCGACGTCGAACTCCTCCCCGACCTGCGCGACCGCATGGTCGAGATGCTCGCCGCCGACGAGAAGACCCAGATCGCCGCCCAGGAATTCCAGGCGACGCTCGACCACGAGCCCAAGCCGATCAGCGCAGAGCCCTGGCGCAGGCTGTCCGGGGTGCATTCGATTCGTTCCCAGCGCAACCTCGCCGTCGCAAGGTCCCTCTGGCTCGCGCGCGACGACCTCGCCAGGCACCTCGACGTGTCGCCGGGGCGCCTCGTCCCCGACGCGTCGCTCGTCGCCGCAGCACGGGTGTTGCCGGCCAGCAGGCAGGCGCTCGCCGACCTCCGCGAGTTCAGCGGCCGCGCGAGCCGCAGCGAACTCGACAGGTGGTGGACCGCGATCCAGGACGGCATCCGCGCGACGGACCTTCCTTCCCTGCGCGGAACCGGGGACGCGCTCCCCCCGCCGCGGGCGTGGTCTGACCGGAATCCAGAGGCCGACCTGCGGTACAAGGCAGCGCGGCTGGCTCTCGGCCAGATCTCCGAGGCCTTCGCGATCCCAATCGAGAACCTCGTCACGCCGGACTTCGTGCGCCGGATCGCCTGGACGCCACCGGAGCCGATCGAAGTGGAATCCATCAGCGAGGCTCTCGCCGCCCTCGGCGCCCGGGACTGGCAAATTGAACTCACTGCACAACAGATCACGGCTGCCTTTGTCGAAGCCAACCAAAACATCGCCGTAACCGTCGAGGTCGATTCGTAGGATCCGTCCAAGGATTCGACCCGTCAATCGTGCCACCCTAGGATCAACCGACACCTGATCTGATTGATGGAGGCACCGTGGCCGAAAGAGCAGAAGTCGTGTTTGTGGATGGGGTTCGTACCCCGTTCGGACGCGCCGGCGAAAAGGGCATGTACTGGAACACCCGGGCGGATGATCTCGTGGTGAAGGCAATGATCGGCCTGCTGGAACGGAACCCGAAGGTTCCGGGGGAACGTATCGACGAGGTGGCAATCGCCGCGACGACGCAGTCGGGAGACCAGGGGCTCACCCTCGGTCGCACCGCGGCGCTGCTGGCCGGACTGCCGAAATCGGTGCCCGGATACGCGATCGACCGGATGTGCGCCGGTGCGATGACCGCCGTGACCACGGTCGGCGCTGCGATCGGCTTCGGGGCATACGACCTCGCCATCGCCGGCGGCGTCGAGCACATGGGGCGGCACCCGATGGGCTCCGGCGTCGACCCGAACCCGCGGTTCCTCTCCGAGCGGCTCGTCAGCGAGGACGCCCTGAACATGGGCTCGACCGCAGAGCGCATCCACGACCGCTTTCCCGAGTACACCAAGGACCGGTCGGACCGGTACGCACTGCGCAGCCAGCAGAAGGTGGCAGCGGCGTACTCGGCAGGCAAGATCCAGCCGGACCTGGTCTCCGTCGCCATTCGCAGCGAACAGGGCTGGGGGCTCGCGACCCGCGACGAGGCACCGCGCCCCGAGACTACCCTCGAAGGCCTCGCCACGCTGAAGACCCCGTTCCGGCCCTTCGGCCGGATCACGGCAGGCAACGCATCCGGGCTCAACGACGGCGCGAGCGCCTGCCTGCTCGCGAGCGGCGCCGCCGCCAAGGAGCTCGGCCTCGGCGTCAAGATGAAGCTCGTGAGCTTCGCCTTCGCGGGCGTCGAGCCTGAGGTCATGGGTCTCGGCCCGGTGCCGTCCACCGAGAAGGCTCTCCGCAAGGCCGGCCTCGGCATCACCGACATCGGACTCTTCGAGCTCAACGAGGCCTTCGCGGTCCAGGTCATCTCCTTCCTCGATCACTTCGGCATCGACGACGATGACCCCCGCGTCAACGAGTACGGCGGTGCGATCGCGATCGGCCACCCGCTCGCCTCCTCTGGCGTGCGCCTGATGAACCAGCTCGCGCACCAGTTCGCCGAACACCCCGAGGTCCGCTACGGCCTGACCGCCATGTGCATCGGCCTCGGGCAGGGCGGCACCGTCATCTGGGAAAACCCGCACTTCAATCGGAAGGCAAAGTAAGCGATGACCGAATACTCCGCACTCGATTTCTCCGAACTCGTCGCCCTCTCCGGTGACGAGGTCGTCACGCATTCCTTCGTGCGTGACGTCCCCCTGTCCGGGGCACGCACTCTCGCCCTGGTCACCCTGGACAACGGCAGGGACCACACCCGTCCGAATACCCTGGGTCCGGTCACCCTCCTCGAGTTCGCGGCCACCCTCGACGGTCTCGCCGAGCGGGCGGCACGCGGTGAGATCCACGGCGTCGCCGTCACGGGCAAGCCGTTCATCCTCGCCGCAGGCGCCGACCTCGGCAAGGTCAGCGAGATTCCCTCGCTCGCGACGGGCAAGCTGCTCGGTCAGCTCGGCCACCACGCCCTCGGGAAGCTCTCCACGCTCGGTGTGCCCTCGTTCGTCTTCATCAACGGGCTCGCACTCGGGGGCGGTCTTGAGATCGCCCTCAACGCCGATTACCGCACGGTCGACGCATCCGTCGCCGCCGTCGCCCTCCCCGAAGTGTCCCTCGGTTTGATTGCCGGCTGGGGAGGCTCCTACCTGCTGCCGAACCTGATCGGCATCGAGAACGCCCTCACCGTGATCATCTCGAACCCGCTCAAGAACCGGGTGCTCAAGGCCACCGACACCGTCGAGCTCGGCATCGCCGATGTGCTCTTCGGGTCCGCGGCATTCCTCGAGCATTCCATCGCCTGGGCAGACGGCGTCATCGCCGGCACGACGACGGTCACCCGGCCGAACAAGCCAGGCAAGATCGAGCGCCTCGTGAAGTGGGACGCCGCGATCGGAATCGCCAGGCGGATGCTCGAAAGCCGGATCGGGACTGTCGCGCTCTCACCGTATATCGCACTCGACCTGCTCAAGGCCGCCAAGAGCGGCACACGCGAGGAGGGCTTCGAGCGCGAGGACGATTCCCTCGCCGCGCTCATCGCCGGCGACCAGCTCCAGGCCAGCATCTATGCGTTCAACCTCGTGCAGAAGCGGGCCAAGCGCCCGGCCGGAGCGCCGGACAAGAAGCTCGCCCGCCCGATCACGAAGGTCGGCGTCATCGGTGCCGGCTTGATGGCGAGCCAGTTCGCGCTGTTGTTCGTTCGCCGCCTGCAGGTGCCCGTCGTCATCACGGACCTCGACCAGGCCCGCGTCGACAAGGGCGTCGCGTACATCCACGGCGAGATCGCGACCCTGCAGTCCAAGGGCCGCATCACCGCAGACGAGGGCAACCGACTCAGGGCGCTCGTGACGGGCACGACGGACAAGGCGAGCTTCTCCGACGCCGACTGGGTGATCGAGGCCGTGTTCGAAGAGCTCGGCGTCAAGCAGGATGTCTTCGCCGAGATCGAGAAGTACGTGTCGCCGGAGGCGATCCTCGCGACGAACACCTCGTCTCTCTCCGTCGAGCAGATCGGTGCGAAGCTCGCCCACCCCGAGCGCCTGGTCGGCTTCCACTTCTTCAATCCGGTCGCTGTGATGCCGCTCATCGAGGTCGTGAACACCCCGCAGACGAACGACACGACTCTCTCGACCGCGATGGTGATCGCAGGCAAGCTGAGGAAGAACGCCGTGATCACGCGCGACACCCCCGGCTTCGTGGTCAACCGCATCCTCGCGAAGCTCCTCGGCGAGGCCATGCACGCTGTCGACACCGGCACCCCGTTCGAGGTGGTCGACGGCGCGATCGCACCGTTCGGACTCCCGATGACGCCGTTCGAGCTCCTCGAACTCGTCGGGCTCAAGGTCGGAGCGCACGTCCTCGACACGCACCATGCCGCATTCCCCGACCGGTTCTTCGAGAGCGACAACCTGCACCGGCTCGCCGAGCACGGCAAGATCCTCGAGCGCGATGCCAAGGGCAAGGTCACAGGCTTCGACAAGACCGCGAAGAAGATCGTCGCCGGCGGCACGACGCCGATGACGGGCGAGGAGATCCTGCGACGCATTGAGGACGGACTCGCCGACGAGATCAAACGGATGCTTGACGACGACGTCGTGCACGCGGCGGAGGACATCGACTTGTGCGTGATCCTCGGGGCGGGCTGGCCGTTCCAGATGGGCGGGGCCACCCCGTACCTTGACAGGGTCGGCGCGAGCGAGCGCGTCTTCGGCGGCACGTTCCACACGCCGATGATCCGCGGAGTCTCCTCGGAGGTTCCCGTCGCCCTCGAGCGCCCGCTGCCCGCGGCGCCCCTGGTTACCGGTTGACCCCTGACATGTCGGCGTAGCGGTCGCCCGCGGGGGCGTCGAGCGCGCCGAGGGTGGCGAGCTGCGCTTCCGTGAGGATGAGGTCGCCGGCGGCGACGTTCTCCTCGACCCTGGCGACCCGCTTGGTCCCGGGGATCGGGGCGATGTCGTCGCCCTGGGCCAGCAGCCAGGCGAGCGCCACCTGGGCCGGAGTCGCGTCGAGTTCGGCGGCGACGGCATCCACCTGTTCGACGATGCGGATGTTGGCGGCCAGGTTCTCACCCTCGAACCGAGGGTTCGAGCGGCGGAAATCGCTCGCGTCAAGCTGGTCGAGTGAGCGGATGGTCCCGGTCAGGAAGCCGCGACCGAGCGGCGAGTATGGCACGAAGCCGATGCCGAGCTCGCGCAGGAGTGGGAGAAGCTCCTTCTCCGGGTCACGGCTCCACAGCGAGTATTCGGTCTGCAGGGCCGTCACGGGGTGTACGGCGTGCGCGCGGCGGATCGTGTCCGGTGCGGCCTCCGAGAGCCCGTAGTGGCCGATGACGCCCTCCTCGATGAGTTCGGCGAGGGCGCCGACGGTCTCCTCGACCGGGACGCCCGGGTCCATCCGGTGCTGGTAGTACAGGTCGATGTGGTCGGTTCCGAGTCGGGCCAGCGAGCCATGCACCGAAAGGCGCACGTTCTCGGGGCTGCCGTCGAGGCCCCTGCTTCCGTCGCCGCGGTGCAGGATGGTGCCGAACTTGGTCGCGACGACGACCTCGTCGCGCCGGTCGGCAAGAGCTTTTCCGAGGAGTTCTTCGTTGAGGTACGGTCCGTAGATCTCCGCGGTGTCGAAGAGCGTGACGCCGAGGTCGATCGCGCGGTGGATGGTGCGAATGGACTCCGCTTCGTCCATTCCGGCACCGGAGTAGAACGCGGACATGCCCATGCAGCCGAGTCCGAGCCGGGAGACGATGAGGCCGGTGCTGCCGAGAGTGATGTTCTTCATGCTGGGGAGAGCCTTTCCGATTCTGAATGGAGGGAGGTCACGTCGTCGACCTCGGGGATCGAGACCGTGCTGGGCGGGGTGGGCATGCTGCAACCCTAAAACCTCGAGGGCGGTTCAGGGATGACGGATGCCGACGCCGGCGAGGAGGGAACGGTACCCCTCCCGATAACTCGGGTAGGCGAAGCGGAAGCCGCTCGCGAGCAGCAGGGCGTTGCGACAGCGCTTGTCGCCGCCGCGAGGTCCGGGGGACGCCCGGCCCGCCCGCCCGACGGGACTCGCGGGACTGTCGGCCGATTCCCCCACCACTGTCGACGGGCGGCTCGCGACACCGACCGGATCGGGAACGCCGAGTTCTGCGGCGAGGAAGGCGAGGACGTCACGGCGCCGCGCGGGAAGGCTGTCCGCGCCGAGGTAGAGCGACGCGGGCTCCGCGGCGCCGGTCACGAGGTGCACGATGGCCGCGGCCGCGTCGTCCCTATGGATGCGGTTGGTGTGGCTGGACAGGCCCTCCGCAGAGCTCGTCCCTGCACGGACCTGGCCGATCAGGCGTTCCCGGCCGGGCCCGTAGATCCCGGCTAGCCGCAGCACGGTGGCGCCGGGCAGGCGGCCGCGCAGCAGGTCCTCGGCTTCGAGGAGCACGGCACCGGTCTCGGACGAAGGCACAGCGGGAGATCCCTCGTCGATCCAGCTCCCGTCGTCCACGCCGTACACGGCGGTCGAGGACACGAGCAGGAAACGGCTCGGTTCGACGCCCGCCGCATCGAGGGCGTCGAGGAGGTTCCGCAGGCCGTCGACGTAGGCGGTGCGGTAGGCATCCGCCGTCGGGCCGGCCGCGGCGATCGCGACGATCACGATGTCTGTATCGGCGGGGACCACGGGCCGCTCACGAGTGAGGTCGACGGCCTGGCCCTCGATCGCGACGGGGAGAACGCCCGACGACCTGCGCAGCCCGACGACGCGGTGTCCGAGTGCCGCAAGCCGCAGCCCGACCTCGGTGCCGAGATCGCCGCAGCCCGCGATCAGGACCGTCATCGGCATGCCCCGTCGCGCATGCGCAGTGCGGACGAGCCGGTCCAGGGTCGCCTGGTCACTCCGCGCGTCCGCCGCGCATCGTGATCGATCCCGTGTCCGTTCGATCGGCGGGGAGCGGCCGCGCGTGCGGGAGCTTGCTGCCGAGCACCATCGCCACGACGTCGCGCGCGATGTGCTGCGGCGTGAGGCCGACCCGTTCAAGGATCTCGGCTCGGGTGCCGTGGGCGAGGAATTCGTCGGGCAGTCCGAGTTCGGTGACGGCCGTGTCGACGCCGGCCTCGCGCAGGTCCTGGCGGATGCGCGTGCCGATTCCCCCGACCCGGATCCCGTCTTCGATGCTCACGACGAGACGGTGCTCCGCGGCGAGCCCGATCAGGCTCCGGGGCACAGGGACGACCCAGCGCGGGTCGATGACGGTCGCGCCGATCCCCTGAGCCGACAGGCGCCTGGCGACGTCGAGGCCCATGGCCGCCATCGGTCCGACCGTGACGATGAGCACGTCTTTCTGGGTCGATTCGAGCAGAACGTCGACGCCGTCGTCGAGGCGGGCCACGGCGTCGAACTCGACCCCGGTGCTGCCCTTCGGGAAACGCAGCACGGTCGGTCCGTCCTCGACGGCGATGGCCTCTCCGAGCTCCTCGCGGAGCCTGGTCGAGTCGCGCGGCGCAGCGAGACGGATGCCAGGGACGACCTGCAGGATGGCAAGGTCCCAGATCCCGTGGTGGCTCGGCCCGTCCGGGCCGGTCACGCCCGCCCGGTCGAGGACGAAGGTCACCCCGGCCTTGTGCAGGGCGACGTCCATCAGGACCTGGTCGAAGGCGCGGTTGATGAAGGTCGCGTACAGGGCGACGACGGGGTGCAACCCGCCGAACGCGAGGCCGGCGGCGCTCGTCACGGCGTGCTGTTCGGCGATGCCGACGTCGTGGACCCGGTTCGGAAACCGTTCCGCCATCCGGTGCAGTCCGGTCGGACGCAGCATGGCCGCCGTGATCCCGACGATCCGCGGGTTCTCCGTCGCGAGGTTCAGGAGTTCGTCGGCGAAGACAGAGGTCCAGGACGGCGCGCCGGGGGTCTCGGTCGACTCCCCCGTCTCCGGGTCGATCTGGCCGACCGCGTGGAACTGGTCTGCGGTATCCTGCATGGCAGGGTTGTAGCCCTTACCCTTCTGGGTGATCGTGTGCACAATCACCGGCGCACCGTAGTTCTTGGCCTGCTGGAGCGCCTCGAGCATCGCCTCCATATCGTGCCCGTCGACCGGGCCGATGTACTTGATGTCGAGGTTCGAGTACAGCGCCTCGTTGTTGGAGAATCGGGCGAGGAAGCCGTGCATCCCGCCGCGGACACCGCGGAAGAACGCACGGGCCGGTGCGCCCATGTTGTCGAAGGCGCGGCGGCTGCTCAGGTAGGCCGCGTGGTAGCTGCTGCGGGTGCGCACGGTGTTGAGGAACCTGGCCATGCCGCCGATCGTCGGCGCATAGGAGCGGCCGTTGTCGTTCACGACGATGATCAGGCGCCGGGTGTTGTCGTCGCTGATGTTGTTGAGCGCTTCCCAGGTCATCCCCCCGGTGAGCGCACCGTCCCCGACGACGGCGATCACGTGCCGGTCGCTCTGCCCGGTCATCTCGAAGGCGCGGGAGATGCCGTCAGCCCAGGACAGCGAGCTCGAGGCGTGCGAGCTCTCGACGATGTCGTGCACGGACTCCGAGCGCTGCGGGTACCCGGCAAGCCCATCCTGCTGGCGGAGGCCGCTGAAGTCCTGGCGGCCCGTCAGGAGCTTGTGCACATAGGACTGGTGCCCGGTGTCGAAGACGATCGCGTCCCGCGGCGACTCGAAGACGCGGTGGATGGCGATGGTCATCTCCACCACGCCGAGGTTCGGCCCGAGGTGCCCGCCGGTCTTGGAGACCTCGCTGACCAGGAAGCCGCGGATTTCCGCCGCGAGCTGGACCAGTTCGTCGAGCGAGAGGCGGTCGAGGTCACGCGGACCAGTTATGGTCTCCAGCAGGCTCATCGGCAATACCTTTCGAGTACGACGTCGCGGGCAGAAAGGAACCGGCGCGTAGCTTCAACAGGAGTTGAGTCTACGCGCCGGTCCCGAACGGTTACCCGGTAATCGTGCCGGTTACGCGACCAGTGAACGAAGAACGTACTGCAGGATGCCGCCGTTCCGGTAGTAGTCGGCCTCACCGGGCGTGTCGATGCGGACCACGGCGTCGAATTCGACGGTCGCCTTGCCCGCTGCCGAGTTCTCGCTCGGGGTCGCGGTCACGTGCACCGTCTTCGGGGTGACGCCGGCGTTGAGTTCCGTCAGGCCCGCGATCGAGACGATCTCGGTGCCGTCCAGTCCCAGGGACGCCCAGCTCTCGCCGGCCGGGAACTGCAGCGGGACGACGCCCATGCCGATCAGGTTCGAGCGGTGGATCCGCTCGAAGCTCTCGGTGATGACGGCCTTGACGCCCAGGAGGCTGGTTCCCTTGGCCGCCCAGTCCCTGGAGGAACCGGAGCCGTACTCCTTGCCGCCGAAGATCACGAGCGGGATGCCCGCGGCCTGGTAGTTCTGGCTCGCGTCGTAGATGAACGACTGCGGCGCGCCCGCGACGGTGAAGTCGCGGGTGTAGCCGCCCTCGACGTCGTCGAGGAGCTGGTTGCGCAGCCGAATATTAGCGAAGGTGCCGCGGATCATGACCTCGTGGTTGCCCCGGCGCGATCCGTAGGAGTTGAAGTCGCCGCGGGCGACCCCGTGCTCGACGAGGTACGCTCCGGCGGGGCTGTCGGCCTTGATGTTGCCGGCCGGGCTGATGTGGTCGGTCGTGACAGAGTCGCCGAGCTTCGCGAGCACCCGGGCGCCGACGATGTCGCTCACCGGCGTGGTCTCCAGCGTCATGCCGTCGAAGTACGGGGGCTTCCGCACGTAAGTGGACTCGCTGTCCCACTCGAAGACCTCGCTGTCGGGCGTCGGCAGGGAGCGCCAGCGCTCGTCGCCCTCGAAGACGGCGCCGTATTCCTTCGTGAACATCTCGGTGTCGATCGAACTGTCGATCGTCGACTGCACCTCGGCGGAGTCCGGCCAGATGTCCCTGAGGAACACCGGGTTGCCCTCGGTGTCGTCACCGAGCGCATCCGTCTCGAAGTCGAAGTTCATCGAACCGGCGAGGGCGTATGCGATCACGAGCGGCGGGCTCGCCAGGTAGTTCATCTTGACGTCCGGGCTGATCCTGCCCTCGAAGTTGCGATTGCCCGAGAGTACGGCCGTGACGGCGAGGTCGTTCTCGTTGATCGCGGCGGACACCTCGTCGATGAGCGGACCGGTATTGCCGATGCACACGGTGCAGCCGTAGCCGACGGTGTAGAAGCCGAGGGCTTCGAGGTCACCGGTGAGGCCGGCCTTCTCGTAGTAGTCCGTGACGACCTTGGAGCCCGGCGCGAGGGTCGTCTTGACCCACGGCTTGCTCGTGAGGCCCTTCCTGACGGCGTTGCGGGCGAGGAGTCCGGCCGCGAGCATGACGCTCGGGTTGGATGTGTTCGTGCACGATGTGATCGCGGCGACGGCGACGGCCCCGTGGTCGAGGGTGTAGCTCGCTCCCGCGGCGGTGTCGATCGCGACCGGGGTGGAGATGGTCCGGGGCGGGTGGCTCACGTGGGTGTGCGAGATCGCGTGGGCGCTTCTCTCGTCCTGAGCGGTGAACCCGATCGGGTCGGAGGCGGGGAAGGTAGCTTCGACGGCGGCATCGACCCGGGACAGGTCCTGGGTCGCGTAGCTCTGCAGGTCGGTCTCGAACTGGTCCTTGGCGCGGCTGAGCTCGACCCGGTCCTGCGGGCGCTTGGGCCCGGCGATCGAGGGGACGACGGTGCCGAGGTCGATCTCGAGGTACTCGCTGAAGACGGGCTCCCGGGCCGGGTCGTGCCAGAGACCCTGCAGCTTCGCGTATGCCTCGACGAGGGCGACCTGTTCCTCGCTGCGGCCGGTGAGGCGCAGGTAGCCGAGGGTGACATCGTCGATCGGGAACATGGCGGCGGTCGAGCCGAACTCGGGGCTCATGTTGCCGATGGTCGCCCGGTTGGCGAGGGGAACCTCCGCGACGCCCTCTCCGTAGAATTCGACGAATTTGCCGACCACGCCGTGCTTGCGGAGCATCTGCGTGATGGTGAGGACGACATCAGTCGCGGTGACGCCGGTCGGGATGGAGCCGGTGAGCTTGAAGCCGACGACCTTGGGGATGAGCATGGAGACGGGCTGGCCGAGCATGGCCGCCTCTGCCTCGATGCCGCCGACGCCCCAGCCGAGCACGCCGAGGCCGTTGACCATGGTCGTGTGCGAGTCGGTGCCGACGCAGGTGTCCGGGTAGGCCTGCAGCACGCCGTTGACGACGCGGGTCATCGTGACGCGAGCGAGGTATTCGATGTTGACCTGGTGCACGATGCCGGTTCCCGGCGGGACGACCTTGAAATCGTCGAAAGCGGTCTGGCCCCAGCGCAGGAACTGGTAGCGCTCGCCGTTGCGCTCGTATTCGATGTCGACGTTGCGCTCGAGGGCGTTCTCGCTACCGAAGAGGTCGGCGATGACCGAGTGGTCGATGACCAGTTCGGCGGGGGCGAGCGGGTTGATCTTGTTCGGGTCGCCGCCCAGCTCTGCGACGGCCTCGCGCATCGTTGCGAGGTCGACGATACAGGGCACGCCCGTGAAGTCCTGCATGATCACGCGGGCGGGCGTGAACTGGATCTCGGTGTCCGGTTCGCTCGTGGGAACCCAGGCGCCGAGGGCGCGGATGTGATCGGCCGTGATGTTGGCGCCGTCTTCGGTGCGGAGGAGGTTCTCCAGCAGCACCTTGAGACTGAACGGCAGCAATTTGTAACCCTGCACCGAGTCCAGGCGAAAGACCTCATAGTCTGTCGCTCCGACGCGGAGGGTGTCCTTGGCTCCAAAACTGTTTAACGCAGACACGATGCCCTCTCCTTTGTGGAAACTGACGGGAATCCGTCCGCAGTCCCCAATCCTGACGAACGGACCAGCGCAAGGCCAGCAAGGGTAACCTAACCGGCGGCGTCACCGAACGATATCACCGTCAAACTATCTTGACGTAGAGATAACTCTAGCAGGGAGCGACTGCCCGGTCTTCCCCTGGCCCGCCCTATTCGCGGTCGAAAACGAGACCGGTGCGCCGCGCATGCCGGTACATGAGTTCGATGGTCGCCGCTCCGAGCGCCCCGACGCCGATCCCGAAAAGCAATGGGAGGTCGAGGCGCACGTCGATGACAAAGAACGCCCGGGTGAACGGGATCGTGCACGCGAGCACCATCGCAGCGGCCATTCCCGTGACGAGGGCGAGGCGGGGACCGGTGAGTGGACGGGCGAGCACGCAGAGAATCCAGAGCGAGACGACGAAGAGGGCGATGGTCGTGACGCTCCGTGCCTCGTGGAGCGGGATCCTGCCGTAGACGAAGAGGAACGTCACGAGGGCCGTCGCTGCGGCGATGGCGCCTGTCGGCACGGCGTAGCGGACGATGCGGCGCAGGACCCCCGGTGTGTAGATCCGCCGGTTGGGCGCGAGCGCGAGCACGAAGGAGGGGATACCGATCGCGAGGCCGGAGACCAGCGTGAGCTGCCGGGGCAGGAACGGAAACGGCAAGGCGAGCAGGGAGGTCGTCAGGGCGATCAGGATGCCGTAGACCGTCTTGGACAGGAACAGGTTGGCGACGCGTTCGACGTTGGCGATGACCCTGCGACCGAGGCCGAGCACCTCGGGGAGGCGGTCGAAGCGGTTGTCGAGCAGGACGAGGCGCGAGGCCGCCTTCGTCGCAGGGGTCGCAGACCCCATCGCGATGCCGAGGTCGGCGTCCTTGATCGCCATCGCGTCGTTGACGCCGTCCCCCGTCATCGCGACCGTCCGCCCCTGTCCCTGCAGCAGGGCGACGGCCGTTCGCTTCTGCTCGGGGCTGACGCGTCCGAACAGGCTCGTCGTTTCCAGCGCGGCCGCGAGTGCTTCGTCATCGTCGAGATCTGCCGCGTTGACCGTCTCGCCGGCCACGCCGAGCCGGCGCGCGATCGCGGCGACAGTCACGGGGCTGTCCCCCGACATGACGATCACCCGCACCCCCTGCGTCGCGAAGTACCGCAGGGTCTCTGCCGCGTGTGGGCGCACCGATTCGCGGAACACCACGAGGCACACCGGTTCGAGGCTGGAATGCTCCGGATCGATCGCCGTGTCGAGGGGCGTCGTCCCGTCCAGGAGCACGAGCGCGAGGGTGCGGTGTCCCTCCGCGGCAATGAAGGATGCCGCGGCCAGCGATTCGGGGTGCCCCGCGAGCAGCCGCTCGGGGGCCCCGAAGAGCCACGACGAGCTGCCGCGCCCGGGAAGGTCGAGGGTGAGGCCGCTGAACTTGCGGGCGGAGCTGAACGGGAGCCGGGCGCCCACGACGGCCGGCCCCGGTTCGAAGTGCGGCCCGAGCACCCGCGCGGTGAGGTTCGCCGCGTCGTCCGTGCCGATCAGGCCGAGCACGAGCCGGGCATCCGCTTCGTGCGCCGCCGACTGCACGACGAGCCTGTCGAAGTCGAGCGTGCCGCTCGTGAGGGTGCCGGTCTTGTCGAGGCAGAGCACGTCCACCCGCGCGAGAACCTCGACGGCGGCGAGTTCCTCGATGAGGACCTTGTGCCTGGCCAGCTGGATGGCGGCGAGGCCGAAGGCGAGGCTGATCAGCAGGACGAGGCCCTCCGGGATCATGCCGACGACGCCGGCCACCGAGTCGCGGAGTGCGCTGCGCCACGGAGCGTCCGGCCCGGTGAAGAGGGCGTCGAGCCCGCCGTATGCCGCGATGCGCCCGATCAGGGTGAGGAGGATCACCGGGCCGAGCAGCCAGGACAGCAGTACGAGGATGCGGTTGGTCGCCGCCCGGAGCTCGGAGTGGACGAGGGAGTGCCGTTTGATCTCGGCGGTGAGCCGGTTCGCATACGAGGCAGCACCCACGAAGGTGAGCCGCGCGTAGCCGGAGCCGCCCGAGATGTACGAGCCGGACAGGAGTTCGTCGCCGACCACCTTGACGACCGGATCGGACTCCCCGGTGAGGAGGGACTCGTCCGCGACGAGGTCGTCTCCGTCGAGGACGACGGCGTCAGCGGGCACCTGATCGCCCGGCCGGAGGACGAGCACGTCGTCCTGGACGACCATGCCGAGCGGGACGATGCGCGCGAACCCATCGCGCTTGACCGCGACTTCGGGAACCGCGAGGAGCGCGAGCCGGTCGAGCACGAGCTTCGCACGGACCTCCTGAACGATCCCGATCAGCGCGTTCGCGACGACGACCAGGTAGAAGAGGCCGTCCCGGTAGTCGCCGAGCACGGCGACGGCAATGAAGCACACGGTCAGGATCGCGTTGAACAGGGTGAAGACGTTCTCCCGCAGGATGTCCGCCACCGTGCGCGACGTCGACTGCCGGACATCGTTGCCTCGACCGTCCGCGAGCCGCTCGGCGACCTCGGCGCCGCTCAGCCCATCGTGAACCCCCGCGCCGGTCATGAAGCTGCGCCGGTCACGACGCTGCTGTGATCATGGATCAGTTCCCGGATTCACCGTCGGCGGGCGGGCTCGGACGGTAGACGGACCGCACCATCAGCCACGACACGATGAGGAGCGGCGCATACAGCGGGATGCCCATCAGGAGCTTGGTCGCGCCGAGCCAGGCGACGTTGCCTGCGTAGTAGAGCGGGAGTTCCACGGCGAGGCGCAGGAGGAACAGCCCCGCCCACAGGGCGGTCAGCAGGGTGAGCACCCGGCGCTTGGACGGGTCGGACCGCCAGTTCACGCCGTCGCCGACCAGGAAGCCGACGGCGAGGCCGATGAGCGGCCACCCCACGATGATCGAGATCACGAGGGCTCCTCCGTAAACGCCGTTGATCCAGAACCCGGAGAGGTAGAAGTCCTCTGCCTTTCCGGAGAGCAGGGCGAGCACGGCGCTGATGCCGATGCCGACGAGTCCGCCGACAGCCTGCGTCACGGTCTGCCTCGCCGCGACACGCAGGCCCGCCATCACGATGCCGATCACGATCGGGGCGACGAGGGAGGGAATAAGGGCCCGGGTCAGGGTGTATGTGACGAGGAAGACGAGCCCGGGCACCACGGCCTCGACCAGGCCGCGGATGCCGCCCAT
Source organism: Cryobacterium sp. GrIS_2_6 (assembly GCF_035984545.1). Lineage (NCBI taxonomy): Bacteria > Bacillati > Actinomycetota > Actinomycetes > Micrococcales > Microbacteriaceae > Cryobacterium > Cryobacterium sp. GrIS_2_6. The sequence goes on along the minus strand of NZ_JAXCHP010000001.1, from coordinate 1,078,956 downwards.
CGCTGCGAGCAGGGCGTGGCCGCTGATCGGCTCTCCCTCTGCCGCGGGCGAGAAGCCGGCACGTCGCGCCGCAGCGGCCATGCTGTCGGCGAATACGGCCTTCGGGGCCGGCTCCGCAGGGTCGGGGGTCTCCGGCTCGTCGCGGGATGCTGGGGTGTCCGTCATGTCGGGGCGATCTTCCTGGCGGGAACGGGTGGGGTCAGGCGTCGGACGGTTCTGCGGGGCCGGCGGGCGTGACCGGCATGCGCAGCGGGATCAGGTCGCGCGGCGGCATGGGTGCGGACCCCCGTACGACGACGATGCTGCGGAAGAGGTCCTCGATCTGCGCGGCTGCGTCCGGGTTGATGGCGCCTTCGCCCGCGATCACTCCGCGGAGGAACCAACGGGGGCCGTCGACGCCGATGAAGCGGGCCAGCCTGCTGGTTTCGGAGGCGTCCTGGCCAGTGGCGACGGGGATTTCCGCGACGAGCTCCGGACCGAACGGTCCCTCTCGCAGGGTCGTCGTGCCGCCCTGCTTGCCGATCTGGTCCGCGATCTGGTCGCGGATCTCGTGCCACAGCCCACTCGACCGCGGTGCGGCGAACGGCTGGACCTGCAGGGTCGAACCGGCATAGTCCAGGCCGATGGCCACGACACGCTTGCTGCCCTCTTCGATCTCGAGGCGCAGGTGCAGGCCCTCGCGAGGCAGGACCTTGACGCCGCCGAGGTCGACGTACGGTCGCACCGGGTTCGCCTCGCTCTCGTCGAGGGGCCCCTCTGTCTCACGGTCCTCCGGCGCCGACTTGGGCAGTGGTTCCGGGAATTGGTCCGCAGTCGCGACGTCGGTCACGGGGTGTCTCCTGACATTGGTGAGCCGGCGGTCTGCCGGCCGTTTCCCGGTCCACGCACACCCGTTGATCCGAAGCCGCCCTCGCCGCGCTGGCTGTCTGGCAGCCGGTCGACGGGAATGAAAGCGGCCCGGGAGACGGGCGTGATGATGATCTGGGCAATGCGATCGCCAACGGCGATCGCAAAAGATTCGGTCTGGTCGGTGTTGAGCAGCGAGACTTTGATTTCGCCCCGGTAGCCGGCGTCGACGGTACCCGGCGAGTTCACGATCGTGATGCCGTGCTTAGCCGCGAGGCCGCTGCGGGGCACGATGAACGCCGCATAACCGTCCGGGAGGGCGATCGACACGCCGGTCCCGACCAGGGCACGCTCACCGGGGGCAAGAACACGCTCCTCAGCCGAGTGCAGATCTGCTCCGGCGTCGCCCGGATGCGCGTACCGCGGAACGATGGATGCGGTAATCAACACTTCGACGCTTTCTGCCACGTGTCGAGGGTAGTGCAGAAGTCTGATCGAATAGAGCCATGCCTGAATATCGTGAAAAACTCTGGGCCTCACCAGCCCCATTCCTCGCGACCGCACTGCTGATGCCGGCGAGCATCCTCGTTTTCGCACCGATCTCGATGCTCTGGGGAATCATCATCGCCGTCGTGCTCTACGGTGCTGCGGTCCTCACTCTGCTGCTGACTGCTCCGGTCGTCTCCGTCGAGGACGGTGTCTTCACGGCGGGTCGCGCGCGAATAGGAACGGAGCTGATCGGGGAGGCCGTGCCGTTCGAGGCCGCAGAAGCGACTCTCGAGCGGGGACGCAGGCTCGACGCGCGGGCCTGGCTGTTGATCAGGGGCTGGATCGGTCCCGTCGTGCGGGTTCCGATCGAGGATCCCGAGGATCCGGCACCGTACTGGCTCGTCTCGACACGCCACCCAACGACGTTGGCCGCCGCGATCAATGGATCACGACGGCCGGCATCAAGTAACTAAAACGCGCTTTTAGGAGTCGCACTCCAGGCAGACCGGGCCGAGCTTGGTCTCGTGCGACATCTGCGAGCGGTGCTTCACGAGGAAGCACTCTACGCAGGTGAATTCATCGGCCTGCGGGGGCAGGACGACGACATCGAGGTCGAGGTCGGACAGATCGGCACCGGGTAAATCGAACCCACCGGGGTTGTCTGAGTCGTCTACATCCACGACGCCAGACATCTTGTCCGGTACGCGCTCCTTGAGGGCCTCAATCGACTCAGAGTCGTCTTCGGACTTTCGGGGTGCGTCGTAATCGGTTGCCATGCCCATCCATTCATTCATTTAATGCCGATTAACGAAATCAGCGGGCACAGTTTGCAACAATCCCGAAGGAATAGCAAACTCTCGCCGCTGATAACTTCGGCTGAGTGGTCAACTTACGGCACGCCCGGCGTATTCCCCGGAATGAGGGGCGTTTCATGACAGTGTTGGCGAATCAGTGATCGCGAGAGGGCTTTCGCCATGCAGGATTTGAAGGTAATCGGAGTAGAGAACGGCGCGCTGCTTGCAGCGAGCGAGGATGGTGACCGTTTTCGGATCCCCATCGACGAGGTTCTCCAGTCCCGGCTTCGCCAAACCCAGATAGAACACACCCCGAAAACAAAGCTGTCCCCGCGGGATGTGCAGGCGCACATCCGTTCCGGCATGTCGGCTGAGGACGTCGCCGCCGTGACGGGAGCCCCGATCGACTTCGTCCGTCGCTTCGAGGGTCCGGTTGTCGCCGAACGCGAGTACATCGTCTCGTGCGCCCTCGGGGTGCCCGTCCACACCGCGATCGAGCCCGATCCCGGAGAGGGGTCCGCAACTTTCGGCGGCGTGATCCGCGAGCGCCTCGCCTCCCTCGGGGCGACGGACGAACGTTGGGCCAGCTGGAAAGAACCCGGCGCCGGCTGGATCGTCAAGCTTGCCTTCACCGCGGACGACATCGACCACGATGCCCGCTGGTCCTTCGAACCGAAGAAGAACGCTCTCTCCCCCCTGGGCAACGAGGCCATCGCACTCTCCCAGCAGGGCGAGCTCAAGGGCGCGCTCATCCCCCGCCTCCGCGCGGTCGGCGCGGAGACGAGCCCCGCCGACGTGTCCCGCTTCGACAGCGGCGCATTCACGTTCAAGGAGTCGCTTCCGGACGAGCTCATGAACGACACGGCGCCCCAGTTGGATCCGATCCCCTATTCCCGATCCGCCGGAACGACGGAAGCCGTGTCCAAGGCGGCGATCAAGCGTGCCGCAGAACCGCCCAAGAGTTTGAGCGAGACCGCGGACCTGCTCGAGTCCCTGCGCCGCCGCCGCGGCGAGCGTGAAGCCGCCGTCCTCGGCTCCGGCACCCCCGTGCCGGACTCCCGTGGCGAAGCGCCGGCACCGGGTGGACCTCGGCTCATCGACGACCCGGCCCAGGCCTCCGTCGCCGACACCCCGGTCGAGGCCCCGCGTACGGACCCGACCCGCAACGCCTGGGCCTCCCAGGCGGCCACCGGGCAGCCGCGCAACACCGGCAACCTCGGAAAGCGTGGACGCGCCTCGATGCCGAGCTGGGACGAAATCGTCTTCGGCGCCCGCACCGACGACGACCTCGCCTGAGCGCTCACCCCCTCCGGCTCCTCCCGCTTCCGTTCCCCGCGGGCGGGGACCCGGCCTGGCCGCGATCCGACTTCGTCGCCGTGGCTGGTATTGGGCGAGCCTCGTTGTTATAGTTTTATCGAACATACGTTCGATACGACAGGCGAGGTGATCAGTGGTCCCGATCGACGAGCAACGCCCTGAACCCGTCACGGTCCAGACGAACAGCACGGGAGAACCCCGACGGATCGTCTGGCGCTCCCGACGATTCCGGGTGACGGACACGCCGACCGCCCTAGTCGGCACGGCGGACTGGTGGCGCCCCTTCGCACCGAACACCTTCGGTGTCGGGCATCCGCCACTGTGCATCGCCGGCTGGCGGTTCCAGGCGACGTCGGAGGACGGCGAAACGCACGTCTTCGACGTGCGGCATGCGACGGAAGACGACGACTGGTTGCTGCTGCGGACCTTCGACTGACCTGGCCGGTTCGAAAGTGTCCCCGCCCGGCGTCATACTGGCCGCATGCCCACGCGTTCCTCTCGCTCCGACGTCCTGCGCCTCCGACTGGTGAGCCACGGGCTCTCCGCGCCCGCAGGAGAGGCCGGTGGGCTGGACGGCCCGCTCGCCGTGGTCGAACGGATGCTCGCGGTGCAGGCCCAGGACCTTTCCGCGGCGAGCTGGGCGCTCGGGGTGCGCTCCCCCGGCACCGTCGCCGCCGATGTCCTGTCCGCGCTCGATACCGGATCGATCGTGCGCTCGTATCCGATGCGCGGAACGCTGCACCTGGTCCCCGCGACCGACGTCCGGTGGATGCTGGACCTCACCGCCGCGAGGGTGCTCGCATCGATGGCGACCAGGCAGAGACAACTCGGGCTCGACGACACCATCATCGCCGCGGCCGCGGAGGCGGCCACCGGCCTCCTCTCCGGCGGCAGGAACCTCAGCCGCACCCCGTTCCTCGCCGGGCTGCGTTCGGCGGGAATCAACCCCGACGGCCAGCGCGGCTATCACCTGATCGCCGCCCTCGCGCTCGCGGGGCTCGTGGTGTGGGGGCCCAACCAGGACGGCCAGCCTGCGCTCGCCCTGCTCGACGAGTGGGCACCCGCGCAGCGCCGCCTCGATCGGCGCGAGGGACTCGCCGAGTTCCTGGTGCGCTACCTCGACGGCCACGGCCCCGCCACCCTGCGCGACTTCGCCGCGTGGACCCAGCTCACGGTCGCTGACGCCCGGGTCGCTCTCGCAGAGGCAGGCGACCGGCTGGAGGAGCTCGAGGTGGACGGCGAGACCCTGCTCCTCCCCGCGGCGACGGAACGCGGCACCCTCGGCTCGCGACCGGCACAGCGCACACCCGTGCTCGCGCTGCCCGGCTTCGACGAGTACCTGCTCGGCTACCGTGACCGGTCGTACGTCATGGACGACGCCGAGTTCCCGCGGGTCGTCCCCGGTCTCAACGGGATCTTCCTGCCGCTCTTCGTCGCGGACGGGCGCGTGATCGGCACCTGGCGGAAGGAAACGACGCGCACCAGGGCGGCCGGACCGACCGTCGCGGTCGAGGCTGCGCCGTTCGGCAGCCTCACCGCGCGGCGATCGCCCGGCTTCGCCAGGGCGATCCGCGACTATTCCCGCTTCACCGGGATTCCCACGACGATCACTCCCCCGACTGCTCCTTCCGGCGGAGCGGGCACGATATCCTGAACGAGTGAGAATATCGGCCCGCGTTCGGTCCTCGAGCCGGATTCCGTTGCTCCAGGCCGTGAAGACCTCACTCGCCGTCATGCTCGGCTGGGTGCTGTCGCAGGGACTCCTGCACACAGAGCTCCCGATCTTCGCCGCGATCGCGGCGCTTCTCGTCGTGCAGCCGAACATCAACCAGACCCTCGGCCGGGCGATCGAGCGCAGCCTCGGCGTCGTCGGCGGGGTGCTCGTCGCCTATGGCGTCGGCGTCGCATTCGGCAAGTCGAGCTGGATCGTGCTCCTCGCGATCGTATTCTGCATCCTGCTCGCCTGGGCGCTTCGCCTGGCCCCGAGCTCGGCGAGCCAGATCCCGATCAGCGCCATGATGGTGCTCTCCATCGGAGCCACGACGCCGGAATACGCCAGGGATCGCATCATCGAGACGATGATCGGCGCCGCGGCCGCACTGCTCGTCAACGCGCTCATCGTGCCGCCGGTGCTGCTCGCGCCCGCGCACGACACGGTCATCCGCCTCGCCCGCGAGGTCGCGGACACCCTGGACCGCATCGTCGACGCGTTGCGCTTCCCGCAGACGCAGACGCAGATCGAGGAAATGATGATCAAAGCGCGGCTGCTCAGGCCGATGCTGAACAAGGCGGAGAAGGCCCTCAAATCAGCGGAGGAGAGCCTGACCCTGAACCCGCGCCACACCACGAACCGACGCCTGCTCGACGTCGACGAGGAGTTCTACAACCGGCTGACCTCGCTCGTGACCCGCGCGATCGGCATGACCAGGTCGCTCAGGGACCACTACGACCACTCCCTGCACCTCGAGCCGACCGTGCTGGCGATCACCGTCGAGCTCAGCCGGTCAGCGCACGACCTCCGGCTCCTCGCCGCAGAGGCCGACTATCCCGATCGTGATCACCTGCCCGTCGCGGTGGAACCGCCCGCCCTCACCGAACCACTTCTGATCATGACGCCGCATCCGCAGCACTGGATCCTGATCGGTTCGCTCATGGAGGACCTGCGCAGGGTGCGCGAAGAGATCAAGGGCGAGTAGCCGCAAAAAAGGGGCCCCACCGAAGTGGGGCCCCTTCTCACGAACCGGGAAGACTACGCCTGGTTGAGGACGGCCTGCAGTTCGATGGTGATGGTGACCTTCTCGCCGAGGAGGACGCCGCCGGTCTCAAGCGCTGCGTTGTAGTTGAGGCCGAAGTCGGCGCGGGTGATCTCGGCCTTGGCCGTTGCACCGGCCTTGTAGTTGCCGTAGGGGTCGGTGCCGAAGCCGCCGAACTCGAAGTCGAAGGTGACGGGCTTGGTGACGCCCTTGATCGTGAGGTTGCCGTCGACGAGGAACTCGCCCTTGACTTCACGAACACCGGTGGAGACGAAGTCGATCGTCGGGTAGGTCTCGGCGTCGAAGAAGTCGCCGGTGCGGAGGTGGCCGTCGCGGCTGGCTTCGTTGGTGTTGATCGAAGCGACCTCTGCTGAGGCGGTGACGACGGAGTCGAGGGGGTTCTCGCCGGTGACAAAAGTCGCTGCGAAGCGTTCGAACGTGCCCTTGACCTTGCTGATCATGAGGTGGCGGATGCTGAAGCCGACCTCGGAGTGGGTCGGGTCGATGGTCCAGGTTCCGGCCTTGTAGCCCGGGATGGTCGTGGCGGTGGTTTCGGTCATGATGCTCCTCAAGTCTGCGTGACGGATGGATCGCCGCCCTCGAATACATGCAAGCGCATAGAGAGCGGGTTTATTCCGGATCGGGGAGAAACTCCCGAAATACTTTTGACGGACTACACTCGGCCATCACAGGGGAGGCCGGTCATGCTGCAGCTTCGGGACATAGCGGGCGAGGCCGTCATGCTGCTCGCGGGCGGTCGCTCCATCCTGCTCCAGCTCGCGGATCCGGCGATCGGGCACGGTGTCGCCCACCACAGCGATTTCGAGAACCGGCCCCTCGACCGGCTGGCCGGCACCCTGAGCTACGCCTATGCCGTGACCTGCGGCACTGCGGATCAGGCCAGGGCTGCCGTTCGGCGGGTGAACCGGGCCCACGTTCCCGTCGTCGGCGCGGCAGCCGGCGGGGCGCCCGCATACAACGCCTTCACGCCCGAGCTGCAGCTCTGGGTGGCGGCGACGCTCTACGACTCGGCCGTCGGCATGTACGGGCGGGTGTTCGGAGCGTTCGACGACACCACCGCCGAGTCCCTGTATCGGGAATACGCGGTGCTCGGCACAGCCCTTCAGGTCCCCGGTGAGCTGTGGCCGCGCGATCGGGCGGCCTTCGCGACCTACTGGCAGCAGAGGCTCGACGGGCTGCGGACGGATGGCACCACCCGGGAGGTCGCCAAGCGGCTCCTGTACCCCCGCAGCGGGCCGCTGCTGTTGCGCCTTGTCATGCCCCTCGCCCGCCTGGTCACCGTCGGACTGCTGCCACCCTCCGTGCGCGACCTGTTCGACCTGAGCTGGTCTCCCCGCCGGCAACGCCGTTTCGACCGGATACTGCGCATCACGATCCGCGTCTACCCGCTGCTCCCGAGACGCGTGCGGCACTGGCCGCGGGACCACTACCTCGGCTCCCCCGCTCCGTCAGCCCCACGGGTTCGTGTTCGCTGATCCGTTTCGCTGATCCGTTTCGCTGATCCGTTTCGCTGATCCGTGGGACGCCGCGTTTGCCGGGGCGATACACTCTCGCCATGGACAGCACGACGGACACCGTTCGCCCTACGACGACGCAGCATGAAGAGCTGGGCCGTGCCGCGCGGATGCGGCCGCCGCGATCCTCGCTCTGCGCCTGGGAGGCCCCGGCGAATCGCGCCGATCCTGTCGACCTGCTCCTCGGCCAGGCGAGCACGAGTGACCCGTCCCCGATCCCGTTGCGGCATGCCCGGATGGGCGTGTCACCGTTAACGTTCTTCCGCGGAACCGCCCTCGTGATGGCGCGGGACCTCGCCGCGCTTCCGGACACGGGCCTCGATACCCAGCTCTGCAGTGACGCGCACCTGTCCAATTTCGGCCTGTTCGCGAGCGAGGACCGCCGCACAAGGTCGTCGGGGTCGGCAGCGTGGGCCTGTACTCCTGGGTCGTCCTGCTCGAAGGGATCGGACCGGAAGACGTGCTCGTGCTCCAGCTCAAGGAGGCACAGCGATCGGTGATCGACCGGAGTGACACGGCGACGGGGTCGCCCGCTGGGCCGGCCCATGCCGGCCAGCGCGTCGTCGAGGGCCAGCGCCTGATGCAGGCCTCGGGAGACGTATTCCTCGGTTGGGCGACGACCCCGCTGGGCGGGCAGTATTACGGGCGTCAGCTGCGCGACATGAAGTGGTCGCCCGATCCTGCGACGTTCACCGCGGCAGGGCTGCTCGCCTATGCCCGGCTGACCGGCACGACGCTCGCGCGCGCTCACGCCCGCTCCGGAGACCCGGTGCCGATCGCCGCTTACCTGGGCCTGGGTGGTAAGGCCGACAGGGCGTTCGCCGACTTCGCGGTCGCATATGCAGACCAGGCCACGGCGGACTCTGCCGGTTTCGTCGAACCGATCAGGTCAGGGCGCCTCGTCTCTGCTGAGAAGGACCGCTGCTTAGAAAGACCGCGCCAGGGAGAAACCGTCGCCTAGAAGAAACCGTCCGGCGTGCCCGCCGCCTTGGTGACCTCATCGGTGCCGATGTGGGCGGCGGTGAGCTTGGCCATCGCCACGCGGAGTCCCGATTCCATCTGGGCAGCCCAGACCTCGGTCTCCCGGCTCGATGCGTCCGCGACGTCAGCCCGCTTGATCGCGGTCTCCTTTTCTGCGCGCTCGTTCTTGACCTGCTGGATGCTCAGGGTGATTCCGTAGTACGCCGCAACCATCGACGCGATCGGAGTCGCGAAGACGGCGAGGGCGTTGATGCTCTCGCTCGAGACGCCGACGAGAATCATCACGACGAACGCGAGTCCGAGCATCCCGATGGCGGCCAGCACGACGAGCGCCGTGCGCGACGCGCCGCTCCCGCTGGCAGAAACCGCGGATGCCGGCCTCGGCTGCTTCTCCGGCGGCGCCGAGATCGCCCGGGACCCGGTCTCCGTTCCGACGACCGGGGTCACGGCCGTGTGGTCACCCGTGTTGTACGGGGTGGTGCGGTTGAAGTTCTCTGTCGGAAAATCAGTCATGGTGGTACTCCGTCATCCCTGTGGTTTCGGCACGCCTGTGGTTTCGGCACGTGTGTGTGGGTCTGAAGCTGCGGGCATCCGCCCGATCCGGTTCACGTGGTCTGGCCGGCCGGGCCGAACGCGACCGGCGGGCTTGGCACGTCGTCCGCTGCGTCGAGGAAGACCCGTTTGTACGAGCGGCCGTCCGGCAGCTCGATGGTCTGGCTGGCCAGTTTACCCCGGCTCACCCGGAGATAGACGGCCTGGACGGTGAGACCGAGCCTCGTCGCCGCCTCCGCGACCGAGTATCCGGGCAGTTCGGTCGGCACGGAACTCGGACGGGCCGATCTCTTCCGGCCTGCCTCGAGGCGGGCGGCGATCTCGGAGTCCGAACCGCTCCACCGCCACCTGGCCGCCGGTGGTTTCAGCCCCGCCGCCGCCGCGATGGCCTCCCAGCCCGTACCGCCGGCGAGGGCGTCCCGCACCGCGGTGAGGGTCGCCGGGTCGGCGTCGAGGGCGAGCAGCAGCCGGCGGATGCCGCGCACGCGGTCGAGCGGGTCCGCTGCGGCATCGAGGGCCGCGAGTGCGGCAAGGGCCGTTCCGGTCTCCGCGGACAGGAAGCCTCGCTGACCGCTCACGAGGCCGCCTCGGCGAGGACGAGCACGGAGTGCGGCGCCAGCACGACGGACCCGTCGTCCGCACGGGAGAGCAGCGCAGGCCCGTCCGTCCCGAAGTCGAGCAGCTCGGGGCCGGTCCCGGCAGGCATGCGCCGGGCATCCGCTGCGAAGTTCACCAGGATCTCCGCGGAACCACGGACCAGGCGCAGCCAGGACCCCGCGGGGTCGTACTCGACGCCGACCCGGTCGAGGCGCGGTTCGGTGAAGTCCGGCACCTCGCGGCGCAGTTCTGCGAGCCGTCGATAGAGGCCGAGCAGCCGTGCGGGGCCTGGACGCTCGGATTCGTCCCAGTCGAGCCGGGACCTCGTGAACGTCGCCGGATCCTGCGGGTCCGGCACGAGTGCGGGATCCCAGCCCATCCGTGTGAATTCGCTGATCCGCCCGGTCGCGGTCGCAGCGCCGAGTTCCGGCTCCGGGTGCGAGGTGAAGAACTGCCACGGCGTGGTCGCACCCCATTCCTCCCCCATGAAGAGCATCGGGGTGAAGGGGCCGAGGAGGGTCAGGGTCGCGGCGATGGCGAGCTGGCCGGCGTCGAGCGTGCCGGTCAGGCGATCGCCGGTGGCGCGGTTTCCGATCTGGTCATGGTTCTGGCTACCGACGACGAGGCGCCACGCCGGCATCCGTTGCCTATCGATCGGACGGCCGTGCCTGCGGCCGCGGAAGCTCGAGAACGTGCCGTCGTGGAAGTAGCCGTGGGTGAGGACCTTGGCGAGTGCGCTGAGCGGGGCGAAGTCTGCGTAGTAGCCGGTGGTCTCCCCGGTCAGGGCGACGTGCACGGCATGGTGAAAGTCGTCGCTCCACTGTGCGTCGAGGCCGTAGCCTCCGGCCTCCGCCGGGGCCATCAGGCGAGGATCGTTGAGGTCGGACTCGGCGATCAGGGTCAGCGGGCGACCGGCGAAGGCACTGAGCGCGGCTACCTCCCCGGCCATTTCCTCGAGCAGGTGGGTTGCCCGATCGTCGCGGAGGGCGTGCACCGCGTCGAGGCGCAGCCCGTCGACGTGGTACTCATCGAGCCACATCAATGCGTTGTCGATGATGTGCCGCCTGACCGGATCGGAGTCCGGTCCGTCGAGGTTCAGCGAGGAACCCCAGGTGTTCCCGGCCGCCTCACTGAGGTACGGCCCGAATTCCGGCAGGTAGTTCCCACTCGGCCCGAGATGGTTGTAGACGACGTCCTGGATCACTCCGATGCCGGCCTGGTGGCAGGCGTCGACGAAGCGCTGGTAGGCGGCGGGTCCCCCGTAGCCCTCGTGCACGGCGTACCAGAGAACGCCGTCGTAGCCCCAGTTGTGGGTTCCGTTGAAGGCGTTGACCGGCAGGAGCTCGACGAAGTCGATCCCGAGGGACACCAGATGGCCGAGGCGTGCGGCCGCGGCATCGAGGGTGCCCTCCGGGGTGAAGGTACCCAGATGCAGCTCATAGATCGTTCCGCCCGCGAGCTGGCGGCCGGTCCAGCGCGAGTCCTGCCAGGCATGCGTGCCGGGGTCGAAGGTGCGGGACAGGGCATGCACGCCGTCGGGCTGGCGGCGGGAACGCGGGTCGGGGAACGGGCCTGCGCCGTCGATCACGAATCCGTAGTCGCGAGGCTCTGCCCGGCCGTCGGACATCCGCAGGCGCCACCAGCCGCCCTCCGCCCGGGCCATGGACCGGGTGACCGGTTCCCCGGCAGAGCCGGGGGCGGTGTTGCGCAGGAACAGGTCGACCGCCTGCGCGTGCGGCGCCCAGACCTCGACGTCCCAGGCCTCGTTGGTGGGCTCTGCTGAGCTCATCAGTCGTCCTTCTCGGTGACGATCGGTGATTCGGTTCCCTGGTCCGTGCCCCGATCCGGCACGAGGAGGGCGACCGGGTAGCGGCGCAGCAGGTCGCGCACGAGGAGGGTACCGCCGGCGAACCGTTCCCCGGTGAGGACGTCGGTCACCGGGATACCGGCGAGCACGATCGTGGTGTCCCGCCAGCCACCCTGTGCTGCGAGGCCGAGCGGAAGCCGGGTGACGACCGTGACGGCGTCGCCGCGGTCGAAGGCGAGCAGGTGTGCAGCGGCGGCGCCGTATGCCGGAACTGCTGCGTGGCGGAAGAACCGTTCGGGGGCGTCGCGGCGCTGGCGCAGCGCGCGGCTCGTGACGAGCAGCTTCGCGGCGCCGGTCTCGTCGACGGGCGGCAGCCATCCGTCGTCGATGCGGGCGAGGATGCCGCGACGGACGGTGTAGTCGACGGGGCGCCGGTTGTCCGGGTCGACGAGGGAGGTCTCCCAAAGTTCGCTGCCCTGGTAGACGTCCGGTGCTCCCGGCATGGTGAGCTGCACGAGCTTGGCCGAGAGGGAGTTGCTCCAGCCCGCCTGCCGCACCCGTTCCACGAAGTCGGTGAGGGCGGTTGTGACGGTGGGGTCGTCGAAGGCCGCGGCGACCAGGGTCTCGAGCTTCGCCTCGAAGACGGTGTCCGGGGCGTTCCAGGTCGTCGACGTTCCGGATTCGCGGGCGGCCTTGAGCGCGTAGGCGCCCAGGCGTTCGCGGCTGGCCGGCCAGGACCCGACGACCGCTTGCCAGAGCAGGTTCTCGAGCGGGCCGTCGCCGAGTGGCACGTTCGTGCGGAGCGTGTCCAGGGTCGCCTCCCACTCCGCGGGGATCTCGGCGATGACGGTGATGCGGGCGCGGACGTCCTCTCCCCGTTTCGTGTCGTGGGTGGAGAGCGTCGTCATCGAGTCAGGGAAGGTCGCCGCCCTGGACTGCTGTCGCGCGTGGAAGGTCTCCGCATCAATGGAGAATTCCGAGGGGTCTGCTCCGACCTCGTTGAGCGAGGTGAGCCGGCTGTAGCGGTAGTACGCGGTGTCCTCGACGCCCTTGGCCATCACCATGCCGGAGGTCTGCTGGAACCGGACCGCGGCGGGGGTCCGCGGGTCGGCCAGCACGGCCAGCAGCCGGCCGATCTTTCCGGCGAGGTCCGGCCTGCGGGCGGATGCGCGCCGTGCGGCCTCGTCGAGCAGCTCGAAGCCGAGCGGAAGGTAGGAGCGGTACACCGGCATGGCGGCGAGCAGCTCTGCGAGGGCGTCGACCGCCTCCGTCACGGGGATCCCGGGGATGAGGCGCGCGATCCTGCGCACCTCTGAGCCCAGGATGCCGTCGGCGATGCCGCGTTTCCGCTCGGAGACGAGCTCGGCCCAGGTCTGAGGGCGGCCGTTCTCCCCCGGTTCCGGGGAATCGTCCTGCAGGCGTTTCTCGAGCGCGTCGAGGGCAGCCTGTCCCGCCGGGTCGACGAAGATCCGGTCGACGTCGGCGAGGGCGTCGTAGCCCGTCGTGCCCCTGGTCGACCAGCTCGTTGGCAGAGTCTCGTCGCCCTCGAGGATCTTCTCGACGAGCACGTACGTTCCGTCAGTCGCGTGGCGCAACCGGTCGAGGTAACCGCCCGGGTCGGCGAGGCCGTCGGGGTGGTCGATCCTGATGCCCTGCACGAGGCCGTCCCGCACCCAGCCCACGATCTCGCGATGCGACTCGTCGAAGACCCAGGGAACCTCGACGCGGATGCCCGCAAGGCTGTTCACGGCGAAGAAGCGCCGGTAGTTGAGTTCCCGGTCGGCACGGCGCCAGTTGACCAGCGTGTAGTGCTGCCTCGAGTGCACGGTCCGGGCATCGGCGCCGTCGTCGGCCGTGCCGGGGAGGATCGGGAACCGGTGGTCGTAGTAGTGCAGCTCGTCGCCGACGATCTCGAGCCGGTCGAGTTCGCTGCCCTCTCCCGGGGTGTCGTCGCCGAGGGCCGGCAGCAGGATCTTTCCGTCGCCCGCCGCCCAGTCGACGTCGAACGCCTCCGCATAACGGGAGTCCTGCCCGAATCGGAGCAGGTCCCACCACCAGGCGTTGCGGTGCGGGTCGTCGACGCCCATGTGATTGGGCACGATATCCACGAGGATGCCGCGCCCGGCATCCGCCACCGCTGCCGCGAGCAGACGGAGCCCCTCCGGCCCGCCCCAGACGGGATCGATGGCCGCGTGGTCGACGACGTCGTAACCGTGGTTGGAGCCGTCGGCGGAGGTGAGAAGCGGCGAGAGGTAGATCCAGTCCGCGCCGAGGCCGACGACGTAGTCGAGGATCCCTTCAGCGGCGGCGAGGTCGAAGGCCGCCGTGATCTGCAACCGGTAGGTCGAGTGTGGGATCCTCATGGTTCGACCGGGTGGTCCGGGTTGAGCGCGAGCGCCGTCGGCGTTCCGGCGAGGCCGGCCAGGGAGGCGGCGACGGAATGGTCCGGCGCGACCTCGGGCGCCTGGTAGGCACGCAGCACCACGACGGACCGGGACCTGACGGTCTGGATCGCGCCGGCCGGGCGCGGGATCGCGTCGGCGCCTTCGCCGGCCGTGTCGACCACAATCTCCCACTGCGGAGCGTAGATCGCAGGGGGCAGCCGGAATTCGACGTCCTCGGCGTCCGTGTTGAAGCACACGAGGAAGTTGACGTCGACGACGGGCTGGCCGCGATAGTCGCGTTCACGGATGCCGTCGCCGTTGAGGTACATGGCGACCGTGCCTGCCCTGCCCTCGTCCCAGTCCTCCGTGCGCATCTCCTCGCCGTCGCTGTTCAGCCAGACGATGTCGCTCAGGGTGTCTTCGGCGGCGGCGCGTACGTTGGGATGTCCGTCGAAGAAGCGGCTGCGGCGGAAGGTGGGGTGGTCCTTGCGCAGCCGGGAGATCGCGGCGGTGAATTCGATGAGCGGCTGGTCTGCCGTGTCCCAGTGGATCCAGCTGAGCTCGGAGTCCTGGGCGTAGGTGTTGTTGTTGCCCTGCTGGGTGCGGCCGAGCTCGTCGCCGTGCAGGAGCATCGGCACGCCCTGGGACAGGAGGAGTGTGGTCAGGAAGTTGCGGTGCTGCCTGGCGCGCAGGGCGAGGACTTCCGCGTCGTCCGTCGGACCCTCCGCACCGGAATTCCAGGAACGGTTGTGCGACTCACCGTCGTTGTTGCCCTCGCCGTTGGCGTCGTTGTGCTTCTCGTTGTAGGAGACGACGTCGGAGAGGGTGAAGCCGTCGTGCGCCGTGACGAAGTTGATCGAGGCCACCGGACGCCGCCCGGAGTGCTCGTAGAGATCCGCGGAGCCGGTGATCCGCGAGGCGAACTCACCGAGGGTCGACGGCTCACCCCGCCAGAAGTCGCGGACGGTGTCCCGGTACTTCCCGTTCCATTCCGTCCACTGGGCGGGGAAGTTGCCGACCTGGTATCCGCCGGGGCCGACGTCCCACGGCTCGGCGATGAGCTTCACCTGGGACACGATCGGATCCTGCTGGACGAGTTCGAAGAAAGTGGAGAGCTTGTCGACGTCGTAGAGGTCCCGTGCCAGGGCAGAGGCCAGGTCGAACCGGAAGCCGTCGACGTGCATCTCGATCGCCCAGTACCGCAGGGAATCCATGATGAGCTGGAGGACATGGGGGTGGCGCACGTTGAGGGTGTTTCCCGTGCCCGTGTAGTCCATGTAGTACCGCTTGTCGTCGTCCATCAGACGGTAGTACGCCTCGTTGTCGATGCCCTTGAACGAGATGGTCGGGCCGAGGTGGTTGCCCTCTGCGGTGTGGTTGTACACGACGTCGAGGATGACCTCGATGCCGGCGTCGTGCAGGCTGCGCACCATTCCCTTGAACTCCTGCACCTGCTGGCCGCGATCCCCCGTTGAGGAGTACGCGTTGTGCGGGGCGAAGAAGCCGATCGTGTTGTAGCCCCAGTAGTTGCGGAGCCCCTTCTCCTCGAGCGTCCCGTCATTGACGAACTGATGCACCGGCATCAGTTCGATAGCCGTGACTCCGAGTTTCTGCAGGTGGTCGATGACCGCGGGATGCGCGACCCCCGCATATGTGCCGCGCTGCGACTCTGGGACGAGCTCCATGAGCTCGGTCAGGCCCTTCACGTGGGCCTCGTAGATGAACGATTCGCTGTACGGCGTGCGCGGCGGGCGGTCGCCGAGCCAGTCGAAGAACGGGTTCACCACGACACCGAGCATCATGTGCGACGCAGAGTCGTCGTCGTTCCGGGAATCCGGGTCGCCGAAATTGTAGGAGAAAAGCGACGGATCCCAGTCGATCGTCCCGGAGGTGGCCTTGGCGTACGGGTCGAGCAGGAGCTTGTTCTCGTTCAGACGGTGTCCCGCTGCGGGGTTATAGGCGCCGTGCACCCGGTAGCCGTAGCGCTGCCCCGGCTGCACGAGCGGGAGATAGCAGTGCCAGATGAACGCACTCGACTCGATGACCTCCACCCGGGTCTCGGTGCCGTCATCGTCGAAGAGACACAGTTCGACGCGTTCCGCCGCCTCGCTGAAGATGGCGAAATTCGTTCCGGTTCCGTCGAACGTCGCTCCGAGGGGGTAAGCGGTGCCTGGCCAGGTTTCCAAGGGACTCCTTCTGCTGTTTTCCGGTGGATGCGCTCACCCGAGCGGGCAGGCGGCACCCCTTGTACGCTACCGCGTCACGAACCTCGCCAGCTGGAAGATCAACCCAGCGCGTCCCGCACCAGCGGAGCCACCCGGGTGCCATACAGCTCGATGCTCGACATCAGTTTCTCGTGGCTGAGGGTGCCGAGGCTGTACTTCAGATCGAAACGCGACAGGCCGAGGCCCTGCGCCGTTGCGACGATCTTGGCCGCTACGGTCTCCGGCGAGCCCACGAACAGGGCGCCGTCCGGTCCGGCATCGTGTTCGAACTGGTCGCGGCTCACGGGACCCCAACCCCGTTCCCGCCCGATGCGCTCCTGCATCGCGGCATAGTGCGGCCACATCTCCTCGCGCGCCTGCGTATCCGTTTCGGCGACGTACCCCGGGGAGTGTTCACCGATCGGTTGGGTCGGACGCTTGAATTCGCCGAGGGCACGATGGTAGAGCTCGACGAGGGGCGCGAAGGCGAGGGGTGAGCCGCCGATGATCGCGAGCATGAGCGGGAGACCGTAATGGGCGGCGCGGACAACGGACTGCGGGCTGCCGCCGACACCGATCCAGGTGCGAATGGACCCGGACTCTGTCGGCGGGTAGACGCTCTGGTCGGTGAGCCCCGCGCGGGTCGCTCCCGTCCAGGTCACCGGTTCTTCCTTGAGGAGTTCGGCGAAGAGGTTGAGTTTTTCTTCGAAGAGCCGTTCGTAGTCACCGAGGTCGAGACCGAAGAGCGGGAAGGATTCGGTGAAGGAGCCACGGCCGAGGATGACCTCCGCGCGACCGTTCGACACGCCGTCCAGGGTCGCGAAGCGCTCGAACACCCTGACCGGGTCGTCGGAACTCAGCACCGTCACTGCAGATCCGAGCCGGATGCGCGTGGTCCGCCCTGCGATCGCCGCAAGCACGACCTCGGGCGCCGAGACCGCGAAGTCCGTGCGGTGGTGCTCCCCGATGCCGAAGAAGTCGAGGCCGACCTGCTCGGCGAGGACCCCTTCCGCCACGACGTTGCGGAGCACCTGCGCCTGGTGCAGGGGCGCGCCGTCTGAATCCCAGGTCACGTCTCCGAAGGTGTCGAGTCCGAGTTCAAGCTCCTGTGCCATGCCATGCTCCTCTGTTGCCGGTCGTGGTGTTGCCGGTCGTGGTGTTGCCGGGTCTGGTCCTGCCGCGCATCCCTGCACATGTCTATGCAAATGCATCCACTACCCGAACCTCCGGAACCACGCTGGTATTCCGCCCGGATCGCATTATCGTGTCAGCATCCGTCGTTCATCGCCACGTCGCGTCGCACGCCCCCACGAATGGAGAATGCATGGACCGGAAGATCGAGCTCATTCTTGTTCCCGTGACCGATGTCGACCGGGCGAGATCCTTCTACGTCGATCAAGTCGGGTTCCATGCCGACTACGATTCCCAGGTCAGCGACACGCTTCGTTTCGTGCAACTGACCCCGCCCGCTTCCGCGTGCTCGATCGCATTCGGCACCGGGATCACCGATATGGCACCGGGCTCCCAGAGTGGGGTGCAGGTCGTCGTGCCGGACGCGGACGAGGCCTGGCGGCATGTGCGCGGCCCTCCCGCGCCCGGTCGAGGCATGGGACGGGCTCGGGTCAGACCTCGGCGTCGACGTAGTACCAGCGCTGGGCGACGCGGGTGAAGCGGCTCACCTCATGTTGGGCGCTCCGCACACCGCCCTGGCGGCAGTATGCGGTGAATTCGACCACACCGGTCGAGTCGAATGGTCCGCCCTTTTCGGTGCGTTCGATATCGAGACGTGTCCAGCGGAGGGTGTCGTCGAGTTCGAAGTGCGCGGGCCGGGTGCTCGGATGCCACGAGACGAGCAGGTAATCCACGTCACCGACGGCGAAGGCGGAGTAGCGCGATCGCATCAGGCGCTCAGCCGTCGGTGCGGAACTGACCCCGGCGTGCAGCGGGCCGCAGCACGCCGAGTAGCGCTCGCCGCTCAGGCACGGGCAGTGTTCCGGGCGTTGCGAGACCGGATCGGCGCGGGGGTCACGGGGGTTCGGCACAGCACCATTATCGCCGCCGCCGGAAGACCGGGGCGAATTCCGGGTAACGGGATCAGGGGCGAGGAGGTCAGTACTGGATGTCCCACTCCGGTTGGGCGCGCACCTCGGTGGCGTCGTCACCCTCCGCGACGCCGACCAGCCCGGCCACCTCACCGGTTTCTCCGGTCTCAGCCGCGGCCAACAAGTAGGACCCGAACCAGTCGCACGCGAGGTTCGCCGCGGTGGCCAGGGCTCCGGGTTCCTCGAAGAGGTGGGTCGCACCCTCGACGACCGCGAGCCGGTTGCGACAGCGCATCCGGGTCCTGGCCCGTCGATTGAGGTCGAGCACGCCCGGGTCTGCGCCGCCGACGATCAGGAGCGTCGGGGCCGTGACCTCGGGGAGCCGGTCCCCCGCGAGGTCGGGACGGCCGCCGCGGCTGACGATGGCCGCGAGCCGTTCGTCGGCGTCCGCAGCGGCCCAGAGCGCGGCGCCGGCGCCTGTGCTCGCACCGAAGTAGCCGATTCGGCAGGACCGGGTGTCCGGCCGACCGACGAGCCACTCGGTCGCCGCGGCCAGGCGCCCGGCGAGGAGCCCGACGTCGAACACGTTGGCCCGGTCGGATTCTTCCCCCGGCGTGAGCAGGTCGAGGAGCAAGGTGCCGAGGCCGGCGCGGTGCAGGACGTCGGCGACGAACTGGTTGCGCGGGCTGTGGCGGCTGCTTCCGCTACCATGGGCGAACACGACGACCGCAGGGGCATTCTCAGGAAGGTACAGGTGTCCCTCGAGGACGACCGCGCCGACCGGGATCTCCACGTCACGGTCGAGCCCGGACCCGTCGGCATGGCGTCCGGAACGGATCCGCCTGGCGGCGGCGTCCAGCAGCGCGGTCACTTCGTCGTCGGTCGTGACCGCGAAGTCGATGTAGTGGTTGCCGACGGCGACGAGGCGGCGCGGCACGTTCACGCAGACCAGTTCGTCGAAGCTCGTCAGGTCGAGCAGCGCTTCCGCCGAAGCCACCGGAACGGCCAGAATCACCCGCGTTGCGCCGTGCAGCCGGGCGACGTCCCCGGCGGCGCGCGCCGTCGCCCCCGTCGCGACGCCGTCGTCGACGATGACGACGGTGTGACCGCGCACGTCGCCCCGTTCCCTGCCCGTGCGCAGTTCCGCGACGCGGGCGTCGAGAATGGCCCGTTCGTGGCGTTCGACCGTCGCGAGCTCGTCTGCGCTGATGCTGGCCATCGAGAGGATGTCCGGGTTGAGTTCCCTGACGCCGTCCTCGCCGATCGCTCCCATCGCGAGTTCCGGCTGGAAGGGAACGCCGAGTTTGCGGACCACGATGACGTCGAGCGGCGCGCCGAGAACCCTCGCGACCTCAGCAGCGACGGGCACCCCTCCCCTGGGCAGGCCGAGCACGATCGTGTCGGTACCCCGCAGGTACTCGAGCCGCTCGGCAAGCTGCCGGCCGGCATCCACCCGGTCACTGAACAAGACCATCGCCCCTACCTCCTCTGGACTGCAGAATCGTTCACCATCATGGTCCGGTGCGGCGAATCGCAATAGGGCGCGTTCGAGTCGGGCACGGCCGAAAACCGATTCATTCGGCGGTCGGAATGAATCCGGGGCGACGGATCGCCGAAAGTCGCACCGGCGACAGGGAGGACGAGCGATTCAAACCGCCACGAGCGAGCGAAGTCCGGGGTGGAGGTCGCGCAGGGCGCGCTCGACGCGGGCGTGCAGGGTGAACCCGACGGCGGGACATCCGCTGCAGGAGCCGGTCAGGCGTACCGTGACGACCTCGTCGTGTGCAGAAACGAGCTCGACAGCGCCGCCGTGGGAGCGGATGAAGTCGCCGACCCGCCCGGCCAGCACGGTGCGGGCCGCCACGGCGAGGTCGGCGTCGCGCGTGCCGGGCGTCCCCGCAACGGCAGGAACCCACTCCGCTGGATTCTCGAGGGCGGCGTGCAGCGCGCTCCGCACCGCCGCACCGTCCGAGGCCCAGCTGCAGGTCGCGGACAGGCATGTCGTGACGGAGCCGGCACCGACCGTGAGTCCGGTGAGCACGCCGGTGTCGAGCAGGCGACCGAGGTCACCCGGTGCCGATCGGACGGCACCGGTGAATCCGAGCGAACCGGGCGGCATCACCCAGCGGATCGCCTCTGGGCGGTCGTCCACGCCTTCCGGGTGCAGCGGGATCATCTCAGGCCGTCCCGGTCGCGAGTGCGACGATGCCGTGGACGATCCACGCCGAGCTCCAGGCCAGCACGAACATGTACCCGAACGCGATGGCCGGCCACTTCCAGGTGCCGGTCTCCCGCTTCATCACGCTTACCGTGGACATGCACTGCAGCGCATACACGAAGAAGACCAGAAGCGCGGCGATCGTCGGGGCCGTGAAGACGCGGTCGCCGGCATGGGCGCCGTCCGTGTACGTCATGGCGGAGAGTGCCGCGGAGGGGTTGTCCGGGTCGTCGGCTGCTGCGATCTGGCCAAGCGTGGCCACGAAGGTCTCCCGCGCGGAGAGGGAGGCGACGACGCCGATGTTGACACGCCAGTCGAAGCCGAGCGGCGCGAAGACCGGTTCGACGGCACGGCCGATCGATGCCGCCGCACTGTGGTCCATCACGAAGGACGTCACCGCGCCCTCGTCCGTGACGTCGACACCGGATGCCGTCAGCTCTGCGGTCGAGTGCAGCGGGAAGTTCAGGAGGAGCCACAGCACGATCGTCGTGAGCATGACGATCGTTCCGCACTTGCGCAGGAAAGCCCGGGACGAATCCCACATCTGGAGGCAGATGGAACGCAGCGTCGGGACGCGATACGGCGGCATCTCCATGTAGAACGGCATCAGGAGGCCGTTCCGGTCCTGCACGGTCTTCACGATCCAGGCCGCGAGCATGGCAGACACCGCCCCGAGAAAGTAGAGGCAGAACATGATGACGCCCTGGGTCTGCAGCGGACCGATGCGGGACTCCGGGCTGACGAGCATCCCGATCAGGAGGATGTAGACCGGCAGCCGTGCCGAGCAGGTCATCAGGGGCGCGCCCATCATCGTCGCGATGCGGTCCTTTGCCGACGGCAGCGTGCGGGTGGCCATGATCCCGGGGACCGCGCAGGCGAAGGAACTCATCAGCGCGACGAACGCCCGGCCCTCGAGCCCCGCCCTCGACATGATGCGGTCCATCAGGAACGCCGCCCGGCACATGTAGCCGACGCCCTCGAGCAGGGAGATCAGCAGGAACATCAGCATGATCTGCGGGATGAAGACGACGACGGCGCCCACCCCGCCGATGATCGCGTTACCGAGCAGGCCCGCGAGCCAGGGCACCGGCACGAAGACGTCGACCAGTCCGGCGAGCCAGCCGAAGAACGTCTCAACGAGTCCCTGCAGGGGTGCCGCGAAGGAGAAGATGATCTGGAAGAAGGTGACCATGACCGCGATGAAAATCGCCGTGCCCCACACCGGATGCAGCAGCACCGCGTCGATCCGCTGGGTGGTCTTGTCGGGCTGCGCCGGGCGGTACTCGCTCGTCAGGAGGATCGATTCGGTCCAGGCCTCGAGCTCGGCCGGGTCTGTCGGGGGATCGAGCACGGGCACGGACCAGCTCCGCCAGCCGGCGATTTTCGTGCGGAGTTCGGGGATGCCGATGCGCCGGTTACCGATCACCCTAACGACCGGCACGCCGAGGGCCCGTTCGAGCCCGGGGATGTCGAGGCGCCCGCCGCGGGTGATGAGTTCGTCGGTGAGGGTCACGGCGATGCACACCGGTCGGTGCAGGCGCAGCACCTGCGACACGAGTCGCAGTGACCGCCAGACCGTCGTCGCGTCGATCACGACGACCAGGGCGTCGGGCGATTCGACCCCGGTGAGTCGGCCCTGGAGCAGGTCGGTGACGATCTGCTCGTCCGGACTCACCGGCTCGAGGCCATAGGTGCCGGGCAGGTCCTCGACGACGAAATCCTGGCCGCCGGAGCGGAAGACGCCGACGGACCGGCCGACGGTGACGCCAGGATAGTTTCCGGTCTTCGCCCGGAGTCCTGTGAGGGCGTTGAAGATGCTCGTCTTGCCGGCGTTCGGGCTGCCGACGAGCGCCGTGCGCGGGGCGCCGGTGACGACGGTGCCGCCGGTCGGTCCTCCGTGGCAGTCCGGCCCGCTCGATGCGCCCGTCACAGCGTCGTCGTCACGCGGATGCCGCGGGCCTGCGCCAGTCGGAGGCAGATGTCGTAGCCGCGTACCCGGTACACGGCAGGGTCTCCGAGCGGCGCCCGACGGAGGAGCTCGATCCTGGCGCCGGCGACGAAGCCGAGGTCACCGAGGCGACCGGCGTATGGGGCCTTACCGTGGTCTCCCACGTCGACGATGCGGGCAGGCACCCCGATCGGCAGCGCCTCCAGGCCGCAGGGATTCGGCAACGGAGGTGTCGCAGCCGCAGGCGATCCGTCAACCCGGCGGGACACTCTCATTGCAGGTTCTCCTCGGCGTCGTCGGGTTCCCCGCCGACTGCGGAGCGCTCACCCTCAGCCTAGCTGGAGTTAGGGCAGGCTAACCTACTCCGGTTCCCTGCAACGTTGGTTCGCTCGCTCGCTGCGGTTATGCCGGATACTGGGTGCGGAAAGCGGGAGCGAACATGACAGGAATAACGCCCGGGCGATACCGGCACTACAAGGGCAATCTGTACGACGTGATCGGCGTCGCCCGGCACTCAGAGACGGACGAGGAACTGGTCGTCTACACGGCGCTTTACGGCGATCCCGGGTTGTGGGTGCGTCCCCTGGCGATGTTCCTGGAGTCCGTCAACTTCGACGGACAGGCGATTCCCCGGTTCGCCCCGATCGACACCGACGGCGGAGCGCACTCCGTGCTGGATATCCGGGACTGAATATTCCGTGCTGAGATCGTGCTAAAAGCGGCGCTGAAAGCGGCGCTGAAACAGGAAAAGCCCCGACCGAAGTCGGGGCCTTTCCTGTCTTGGTGGATCCGAGGGGATTCGAACCCCTGACCCCCTGCATGCCATGCAGGTGCGCTACCAGCTGCGCCACGGACCCGGATTGTGTTTCAGGTTTTCCCCCGAAACAACTTCTCTAGGCTACTACATGCGGAAGCCTGTTGTGACCACGGTCAATCCTGGACCTTGTGGACGGGTAGTTCGATCGGGATGACGGGGCAGTCCTTCCAGAGTCGCTCGAGGGAATAGTACACGCGCTCCTCCTCGTGGAAGACGTGCACGACGAGGTCGCCGAAGTCGACGAGCACCCAGCGACCCTCAGCGCGGCCTTCGCGGCGCAGCGGCTTGTGACCGGCTGCGGTGAGCTGGTCTTCGAT
Organism: Cryobacterium sp. GrIS_2_6; assembly: GCF_035984545.1. NCBI lineage: Bacteria > Bacillati > Actinomycetota > Actinomycetes > Micrococcales > Microbacteriaceae > Cryobacterium > Cryobacterium sp. GrIS_2_6. The sequence goes on along the minus strand of NZ_JAXCHP010000001.1, from coordinate 1,055,355 downwards.
CTCACCAGCGATGGCGACGACGTTGCGCTCGGAGCGGCCGGTGACGATGAGGAAGATGTCGGTCAGTGGGAGAGGGCTGGAAACGTCGATGGCGACGAGGTCCTCCCCCGCTTTCGAGTCTGCGGCGGCGGCGGCCAGCTTGAGGAGCTCGAGAGCGTGGGCAGAAGCGGTCATCGAATGAATCCCTGTGTTAGTGAAAGCGAGTGAAATGGCATTAGAAGATGTGGAGGAAGTAGCCGACCGCGAACAGGGCCAGCACGCCCACGGCGAGAACGCCGACGGTGACGGTGAGAACGGTGGGAAGCGTGAGTCCGCGCTGTTTCGGCGGGGCCATGACGCCTCGGGTCGACGCGTGGGTGCTGACGGCGCGACTGGCGCTCACCGGGACGATCCCGTTACGGTGGCCGCCCTCGTCGAGCTGGTCGAGCATGCGGTCCATCTCGGAGGAGTCGTAGACGTTGGGGTGCACCCCGGTTTCGCCGAGGCTGCGTGGCAGGTCGATCGAGCCCGTGATCATGATTTCACCGGTACTCGTGAGCGGCCCAGAGGAGTTGCCCTGGTGCGGGATCGAGGGAAGGATCAGCGCGTTCGTCGTGGTGGGGATGCCGCCGGCGCTCACGCCCTGGTTCACCAGCTGGTCGAACGGGGCGAGCGTCTCGAACCCGGGCAGCAGGTCGTTCTCTTCGCCGCGGTCGAGCGACCAGTGTCCGACCGGAGGGTGCAGGGAGCCGGGACGGGTCTCGCCGAGGGGGCTCGGCGCGACGTCGACCATGAAGGCGATGGGTTCCGGCTCGACGGGGCGACCCTGCGGGCGGACAACGTCCTGCTCCTCGGCGGGGGCCGCTGGCGTAGTGAGGGGTCGGGATGCGGTGAGCGTCGCGACGGCCGCGAGCAGGGAATCCTCGGCCGGAGGCGCTTCGGCGGCTTGCAGGGCGCGGAGTTCGCGCCGGGTCAGGGTGTGCTCGCGGACCGGAACGTCGGCGGCAGTCCCGGCGCTGGTTTCACCGGGAGTCTCGACGGCGGCGGTCGTTGCGCCTGATTCGGGCGCCGCCGGGGTTGCAGCTTCGGTTTCAGTTTCAGCTGCAGCTTCAGCTTCGGCCTCGGGAACGAGTTCAGCGAGGATGACGGGTCCGGACTCGGCCGCGGGTCCACCGGTTGACGGCAGGACCAGAAGGGACTCGGGCTCGACAGTGGGGACATCCGCTGACGGGGCCGCAGGGGTGACCGGTTGCGCGGGCTGAGTGTGGTGCGGGGAGTGTTTTTGCGCAGCGGATGGCGCGTCGGGCTCGTGCCCGTTTGCCAACTCGCGCGCTTGACGACGCGTCAGTGGCGGTGGGTTGATACCCAACGTCATGCCACACTCCGATACAGATGATGCTTTGAGATGTACTGGACGACCCCGTCGGGAACCAGATACCAGACCGGGAAACCCCGGTTCACGCGTGCACGGCAGTCGGTGGACGATATCGACAATGCCGGAACTTCCAGCAAGCTTACGTCCTGGTTCGGCAATCCCGAAATGGTGAGCTCATGTCCCGGTCGACTCACAGCGACGAAATGGGCGAGGTCCCAGAGTTCCTGGACGTCCTTCCAGCTCAGGATCTGGCGGATCGCGTCGGCACCTGTGATGAAGAACAGTTCGGCGTCCGGGCGCTGGGCGTGCAGGTCGCGCAGGGTGTCGATCGTGTACGTCGGGCCGACCCTGTCGATGTCGACGCGGCTCACGGTGAAGCGAGGGTTCGACGCCGTCGCGATCACGGTCATCAGGTAGCGGTGTTCGGTTTCGGTCACGTCGCTCTTCTGCCATGGCTGCCCGGTCGGCACGAAGACGACCTCGTCGAGGTGGAAGCTCTGCGCCACCTCACTCGCGGCGACGAGGTGGCCGTGGTGGATGGGATCGAAGGTGCCGCCCATGACGCCGATGCGGGGGCGGCGCTCAGTCACGGAGACGGCGTCCCTAGTGCTCGTCGACTCGGCCGTGGGCTGCGGCGTATGCGCGGGCCTTTTCGGCGTGGCGGTTGGCGACATCGCGGTAGGACCAGACGACCCCGCCGAGGGCGCCGAAGGTGACCAGGGCAATCAGGCCGTAGACGAACGTCGGCATATACACTCCTTTTCTGCGGGACGGCACGCGTGACGTGCAGTACCGCACCATTCTAGTGGGGCCGTTCGGACTAGGCCCGCACCTGTCCGCTGCCGCGCACGATCCACTTCGTGCTGGTGAGTTCCTGGAGTCCCATCGGGCCTCGGGCATGCAGTTTCTGGGTGGAGATGCCCACCTCGGCACCGAAGCCGAATTCGCCGCCATCGGTGAACCGGGTCGATGCATTGACCATGACGGCCGCGGAATCCACTTCGTTCAGGAACCGTTCGGAGTTGACGATGTCGTTGGTGATGATCGACTCGGTGTGGCCCGTCGAATAACGGCGGATGTGCGCGAGCGCCCCATCGAGGCCGGGAACGACCGCGACCGCGAGGTCGAGGCTCATGTATTCCGTCTCCCAGTCGAATTCGGTGGCGGGGACGGCGTCCGGGAAGAGCGCCTGGACGCGGGCGTCGCCGTGGATGGTGACCCCGGAGGCGGCGAGACGACTGAGGACGGCAGGCAGCAGACGGTCCGCGGCGCCCTCGTGGACGAGGAGGGTCTCGACGGCGTTGCAGACGCTCGGGCGCTGCACCTTCGAGTTGTGCACGATCTCGACGGCCCAGTCCCGGTTGGCGCTCTCGTCGAGGAAAATGTGCACGACGCCGGCACCGGTCTCGATGACCGGGACATTCGACTGGGTGACGACGGCATTGATCAGGCCGGCGCTTCCACGCGGAATGAGCACGTCGACCTGGCCGCGGGCCTGCATGAGTTCGGTCGCGCCCTCGCGCCCGAAGGGATCGATGGTCTGCACCACGTCCCCCGGCAGACCGACGGAGTCGACGGCCGACTGGAGGAGGGCGACCAGGACCCGGTTGGTGTTCTCGGCGGCGGATCCGCCGCGGAGGACGACGGCGTTGCCGCTCTTGAGCGCGAGCGCCGCGATATCGACGGTCACGTTGGGCCGCGCCTCGTAGATGACGCCGACGACGCCGAAGGGCACCCGCACCTGGCTGATCTTCACGCCGTTGGGCAGGCTGCTGCCACGGACGACCTCGCCGACGGGGTCGGTCAGGAGCGCGATCTGGAGCACGGCGTCCGCGAGGCCGGCCACGCGGGCCGCATCGAGGGTGAGCCGGTCGAGGAGACCGGTACTGAGTCCGTTCGCGGCGCCGGCGGCGAGGTCGTCACGGTTCGCCGCGAGGATGTCCGCCGTGTTCCTGCGCAGGGAGTCCGCGATCGCGGTGAGCGCCCTGTTCTTCTGCGACGTCGGAGTGGACGCGAGGACGATCGAGGCCCTGCGCGCCGAATCGAGGGTCAGGGTGAGCCGGAGGGAGTCGACGGGTGACTGCAGCATGCCGGTAGTTTACGGCACGTTTCCCACCCCCGCGGGGCCAGGACCGGACCGGTTAGAGCCGGGGCGTCGGTTCGAACCAGGTGCCGACGTAATCGCCGCGCAGGGCCTGGGCGACGAGCCCTGTCGAGGTGACCAGCACGGCCGTTCCAGCTTCCGCTGCAATCCGGGCCGCTGACACCTTCGTACCGGCCCCACCGGTGCCGACACCGGAGGAGCTCGCGCCGAATTCCACGCCGGGAAGCCGGTCCCCTGCCGCGATGTGCGGGATGCGTTCCGCCCCTGGGAGATGCGGCGGGCGGGTATAGAGGGCGTCGACGTCGCTCAGCAGCACGAGGAGGTCGGCTCCGATCAGGGTCGCGACGAGGGCCGCGAGCCTGTCGTTGTCGCCGAAGCGGATCTCGTGGGTGGCGACGGTGTCGTTCTCGTTCACGATCGGGAGGATCCGCAGCCCGAGCAGCCGGTTCATCGCGCGTCGCGCATTGGACCGGTGTGACCGGTTCTCGAGGTCGCCGGCGGTGAGCAACACCTGCCCGGCGATGATCGAGTAGCGACGGAGACTGTCCTGGTAGCGGAAGATCAGGAGGTTCTGGCCGACGGAGGCCGCGGCCTGCTGGGTTGCGAGGTCGGTGGGCCGTTCCTCGAGGTTGAGGTACGGCATCCCGGTCGCGATCGCACCGGAGGAGACCAGGACGATCTCGGCGCCGCGGGCGTGCGCGTCGGCGAGGGCGTCGACGAGCGGGGAGATCTGCGACACATTCGCGCCGCTGATCGAGGATGACCCGACCTTCACGACGATGCGTGCCGCCGTCTTGATGTCGTCCCGCCCGAGGACGCTCACTCGGAGTCTTCCTGGCTGCTTTCCGAGCCCGCTGGGGCGCTCTCGCCGTTGTACTCGACCTCGCCAGAGGTCCACATTCCGGCGTCGCGCTCGCGGATGAGCTCGGCACGGGCGGCCGCCTTGGCGTCCATCCGGCCGAAGTACTCTTCCCGGCGCTCGCTGCTGGTGCGGCGCTTCGAGTCGTCGAGGCGCGTGTCGGTGCCGCGGGGGGCCGTGATGAGCTCCGCCGTCGACGTGAGAGTGGGCTCCCAGTCGAAGACGACACCGTTGCCTGCGCCGATGATCACGGTCGAGCCGGCGACGGCTCCCGCTTTGAAGAGTTCGTTCTCGATGCCGAGCTTGGCCAGGCGGTCGGCAAGGAAGCCGACGGCCTCATCGTTGGTGAAGTCGGTCTGCTGCACCCAGCGCTCGGGCTTGGTGCCGATGATGCGGTAGATGTTGCCGAACGAGCCGCCCTCGACCTTGACGACGAAACCGCTGTCGTCGACGGCCTTGGGACGGATGATGATGCGCGGCTTGGCCGCGAGTGCTGCGGCGGACTCGATGCGGCCCGCTTCGACGAGTTCGGCGAGGGCATAGTTCAGCTGGCGGAGGCCCTCATGGCTGACGGTGGAGATCTCGAAGACGCGGTAGCCGCGGGCTTCGAGGTCTGCCTTGACGAAGTCCGCGAGTTCGCGGGCCTCTGGAACGTCGATCTTGTTGAGCGCGACCAGCTGGGGACGGTCGAGGAGGGGTTTCTGGCCTTCCGGAACCGGGTAAGCGCCGAGTTCTCCGAGGATCACGTCGAGGTCGCTGAGCGGGTCGCGGTCGGGATCGAGGGTCGCGCAGTCGAGGATGTGCAGGAGAGCTGTGCAGCGTTCGACGTGGCGCAGGAATTCGAGGCCGAGGCCCTTGCCCTCGCTCGCGCCCTCGATCAGGCCGGGAACGTCTGCCACCGTGTAGCGCACCTCTCCGGCGTCGACGACGCCCAGGTTCGGGAACAGGGTCGTGAAGGGGTAGTCGGCGATCTTGGGCCTCGCGGCGGACATGGCCGCGATCAGGCTGGACTTGCCTGCGGAGGGGTAACCGACGAAGGCGACGTCGGCGACGGTCTTGAGCTCGAGCTGGACATCGCCTTCCCAGCCGTAGGTGCCGAGGAGTGCGAAGCCGGGGGCCTTGCGCTTCGAGGAGGCGAGTGCGGCGTTGCCGAGCCCGCCCTGGCCGCCGGGGGCCACGACGATCCGGAAACCCGGTTCGGTCATGTCGGCGAGTTCGTTGCCGTCGACGTCCTTGACGACGGTGCCGAGGGGTACGGAGAGTTCCATGATCTCGCTGCTGAAACCGGCGCGGTGGTCGCCCATGCCGGGGCCGCCATTGACGGAGCTGCGGTGCGGGGACCGGTGGAAGCCGAGGAGCGTGGTCACCTGGGGATCGGCGACGAGCACGATGTCGCCGCCGTTTCCGCCGTTGCCGCCGTCGGGGCCGGCCAGGGGCTTGAACTTCTCCCGCTTGACGGACACACAGCCGTTGCCGCCGTTGCCCGCGCGCAGGTGCAGCGTGACCTGGTCAACGAATGTGGCCATGGGGTGCCCCTTTCAGGTGGCGTAAAACAAGCAGAGGGCGAGCCGAAGCCCGCCCTCACGCTTACAGATTGTGGATGCCTACGCGGCAGCCACCACGATGTTGACGACCTTGCGGCCACCCTTCGCGCCGAACTCGACCGAGCCGGCCTCGAGGGCGAACAGCGTGTCGTCGCCACCGCGGCCGACGTTCACGCCGGGGTGGAAGTGGGTGCCGCGCTGGCGGACGATGATCTCGCCCGCTCCGACAACCTGACCACCGAAGCGCTTCACGCCGAGGCGCTGGGCGTTGGAGTCGCGACCGTTGCGAGTGGAACTCGCACCTTTTTTGTGTGCCATTTGTTCTGCTCCTCGGGCCTAGGCGATGCCGGTGACCTGAACGCGAGTGAGCTCCTGACGGTGCCCCTGACGCTTCTTGTAACCGGTCTTGTTCTTGAACTTCTGGATGACGATCTTCGGGCCGCGGAGGTCGTTGAGGACCTCGGCGGTCACGGTGACTTTGGCCAAAGACTTCGAGTCAGAGGTGATCTTGTCGCCATCGACGAGGAGCACTGCGGCCAGCTCGACGTTGCCGTCCTTGTCAGCCTTGATTCGGTCCATCGTTACGATGGTCCCGACCTCTACCTTCTCCTGCCGCCCACCGGCGCGCACAACTGCGTAAACCACGTTACGTACCTATCTCTGGGGAGCCGTGAGGCCCCGATTCCTATGATGGAAAGTTACTGCGTAAACGGCCCAAGTCGGCCCGCCTCTGTCAGAAAACCTTAGGTGTCAGCGCGGGCTCAGGCCCAACGCACACCAACAGTCGAGTTTAGCTGATCAACCTGCCCCGGTCAAACTGGGGCTGGGATCGACCGGGGATCGCCTGCTCCCCCGGCACAACGCTGCGGGGAACATACAATCTTGGGATGACCGTGTTGATAGATCAGCCTACATGGCCCGCGCACGATACGGTCTGGTCGCACCTCGTCAGCGACGTGTCGCTCGAAGAATTGCACGGTTTCGCCGCGGCGAACGGCATTCCCCGGCGGGGTTTCGACCTGGACCACTATGACGTGCCCGCGCACCGCTACGAGGCCCTCGTGGCGGCCGGGGCGCTTCCGGTGGGCAACAGGGAACTCGTGCTGCGCTTGCGCGCGAGCGGGCTCCGCGTCTCCGGACGCGAACGCTCTGGACGCTGAACCCACCGAGGTCCGGCGGCGCGTCGCGGCGTGTCGCGGGTACGGAAAACGGCGGCCGACCGAAGTCGACCGCCGTTCGGCCCCGATCTCCCTGGGCTCGTGCTGAACTAGTTCTGCGTCTCCCGTGCCGGCAGCACGATGGGCTGCGCGTTCGACGTCGAGCCGCCGGCCGTCGTGACCCTGCGGCTGCGCGAGCGGCCCTGACCGGGCTGCTTGGGCTCAGGGAGCGACTCGAGCACCGAGTCGAGCAGCTGGTCGGTGACCTGCTTGCTCACGGTACGACGGGTGCGGGACGACTTCCGCACCGGGATATCGAGGATCTCGACGGAACCGGTGTTGGCCTCCGTCAGGTCCGCTGCAACGGCCTGGGTGACGCTCGGCGCCTCCACGGGGGCGGATGCCTCGGCGACGGGCGAGACCGTGGGCGCGACCGGGGATGTGGACTCGTTCGCGTGCACCTCCGGCTCTGCGGACACGGGGACGGACGCGGGGGCATCCGGCACGTGGATGATCGGGATGGACCCGGTCAGGGCGCGCGGGATGGTCCTCGCCGCGATCAGGGCGAGTGCGTGCTTGGCGTCCTCGGTGATCCCGTGCGTGCCCGATGTGGCCTTCGCCTGCTCGGACACGGAGCCGTTGGTGCCGGAGTTACCGCCGCGGTGGCCGTTGTTGCCGCCGTTGCCGTTGCCGTTGCCGTTGCCGTTGTCGTTGCCTGAGTTGCCCGACTTGCTGCGCGGGCGGCGCTCCTGGGGCGGCTGGGCGGTCTGGCGGTGCTTGGTGACGGGGTCGTGGTGGATGACGACTCCGCGGCCCGCACAGGCCTCGCAGTTCTCGCTGAACGACTCGAGGAGTCCCAGTCCGAGCTTCTTGCGGGTCATCTGCACAAGCCCGAGCGAGGTGACCTCGGCGACCTGGTGCTTGGTGCGGTCCCGGCTCAGGCATTCGAGCAGGCGGCGCAGCACGAGGTCGCGGTTGGTCTCGAGGACCATGTCGATGAAGTCGACGACGATGATGCCGCCGATGTCGCGCAGCCGGAGCTGACGCACGATCTCCTCTGCGGCCTCGAGGTTGTTCTTCGTGACGGTTTCCTCGAGGTTGCCGCCGGAACCGACGAACTTGCCGGTGTTGACGTCGACGACGGTCATCGCCTCTGTGCGGTCGATCACGAGGGAACCGCCGGAGGGCAGCCAGACCTTGCGGTCGAGGGCCTTCTCGATCTGCTCGGAGATGCGGTACTCGTCGAAGGCGTCGTTTTCGCCCTCGTAACGCTCGACGCGGTCGACGAGGTCGGGGGCGACCTGGCCGAGGTAGGTCTGGATCGTCTCGCGGGCTTCATCCCCGGAGATGACCATCTTCTGGAAGTCCTCATTGAAGACGTCGCGCACGATCTTGATCAGCAGGTCGGGCTCACCGTGCAGCAGCGCGGGGGCCTGGACAGTGTCGACGAGCTTGGAGATGGATGCCCACTGCTCGGTGAGGCGGTTGACGTCGAGCGTCAGCTGCTCGTCGGTGGCGCCTTCCGCGGCGGTACGCACGATCACGCCGGTGTTGTCCGGCAGGACCTCCTTGAGGATCTTCTTGAGGCGGGCACGCTCGGTGTCCGGAAGCTTGCGGCTGATGCCGTTCATCGAGCCGTTCGGCACGTAGACGAGGTACCGGCCGGGAAGCGAGACCTGGCTGGTGAGCCGGGCGCCCTTGTGGCCGATCGGGTCCTTCGTCACCTGGACGAGCACCTTGTCGCCTGGCTTGAGCGCGAGCTCGATCCGACGCGCCTGGTTGCTGTTGGCGGCATGTTCCGCCGCGGCTTCCCAGTCGACCTCACCGGAGTACAACACGGCGTTGCGGCCGCGTCCGATGTCGACGAAGGCGGCTTCCATGCTCGGGAGCACGTTCTGTACCCGGCCGAGGTACACATTCCCGATCAGGGATGCGTCCTGGTTCTTGGCGACGTAGTGCTCGACGAGCACGCCGTCCTCGAGGACGCCGATCTGGATCTTGTTGTGCTTGGCCCGAACGACCATGACACGGTCGACCGATTCGCGGCGGGCGAGGAACTCGGCCTCCGTGATGACCGGACGGCGACGCCCGGCGTCGCGGCCGTCGCGGCGGCGCTGCTTCTTGGCCTCGAGGCGGGTCGAGCCCTTGATCCGCTGCGGCTCGGTGATGAGCTCGGGTTCGCGCGGAACGCGGACCCTGACGACGGTGTTGGCGGGGTCGTCGGCACCGGAGCGGTTCTCGTCGCCTGGCCGGCGGCGGGCGCGGCGGCGGACGGTCGACGTCTCGTCCGGGTACTCATCGCGGTCGGAGCGGCTGCCGGGACGGTTGTCCGAGCGGCTGTCCGAGCGGTTGCGGTCGTGATGGTTCTCCGCGCCGTTGTCCTGGCGGTTGCCCGAGCGGCCGTCCTGACGATCCCCGTCTGGGCGGTTGCCGTCCTGACGATCGTCGAAGGCACGCGAATCGTCCCGCCGGGCTCCGGCACGTGCCGGAAGCGGCACGATGTTCGGTGCCTGGAAGAGAAGAGAGGTCGAGGGCCTGCGAACCGGCTGTGCGGGTTCGACGGGCGGAGTCGGCTGGTCCACGGTGGTGTCCTGTTCGGCTGGGGTCGTCGCGGTGGACGCCCAGGGTGCGGGCTCCCCCTCGAGGAATGGTGCTGTCGGTGCCTCCGCGGCGTCTGTCGCGGCGCCGGGTACCGTGGCCGGTGCTTCCGTTGGCGCGATCGCAGCGGCGGCTACACGCCGACGGCGGGATCCGAACAGACCTTTGCGTTTTTTGGTGTTTTCGTTGTCTTCCACCATTACTGGTGCGCTCCTTGACCGTTTTGGGCGACCGCGCCACCCATCCGGCTACTCTCTCGTGCGAGAAAAACGCTTGCGCGTTCACCTCGGGAATCCTCTTCGTTCGCAACCGGCTCTTGGCTCTGGCTGCTAATACCCTTGGTCGTGGGACCAATGAATCTGGGCTGTTACGGCCCATTAAGCCTTCTCTGGCTGTGCTTGAGCGCGGCCCAAGCATCCGTGTTGATTATCGCATGTATTGTTCAGGATCGAGTGCGAGGCGCATGACATAATCCTGAGGTGCAACAGACCGAGGAATCCAGGCGCCCCACCGGGCTCGCCATCTTCATGATCGTCGGAGGTGCGATCGCCCTCGCGGCGGCCTTCGCGCTGACCCTGGACAAGATCGCCATCCTCGAGGATCCGCAGGCGCAGCTCTCCTGCAACTTCAGCGTGCTCGTCGGCTGCAGCACCAACCTCGGTTCCTGGCAGGGTGCGCTGTTCGGTTTCCCGAATCCGTTGATCGGACTCATCGCCTGGACGGTCGTCATCACCATCGGCGCCGGGATCCTCGCTGGCGCCCGGTTCGCCCGCTGGTTCTGGATCGGACTGAACGCCGGCGTGGCGCTCGCGCTCGTCTTCGTGATCTGGCTGATGGGCCAGAGCTTCTTCGTGCTCGACGTGCTCTGCCCGTGGTGCATGGTGACCTGGGTCGTCACGATCCCGATGTTCCTGGCCGTGACCCTCTACAACCTCAGGACGGGCACCCTCCCCGTTCCGGCCGGGGTGCGGCGCTTCGCCGCCGGCGCCTCCTCGTGGATCGTCGTCATCACGATCGGCTGCTACCTCGTGGCTGCAACGGTCGCCCAGCTCAAGATGGACTTCCTGCACCGCCTCTAGCGCTGCACCACCTCTAGCGCTGTACCGCCTCCAGCCGGGCGGATGCCGACCGTCGCCTTAACGGCCGAGTGTCGCCGTTCCGCCGCCTGGTTTCGGCGGGGACGGCGACACTCGGCGCGACGGGGCTGCGGTTCTAGTCGAACCAGAGCGCCAGTTCGCGGGACGCGGACTCGGGCGAGTCTGAACCGTGCACGAGGTTCTGCTGAACCTTGGAACCCCAGTCGCGGCCGAGGTCGCCGCGGATCGTGCCGGGTGCTGCGGTCGTGGGATCGGTCGTGCCTGCGAGGGAACGGAAGCCCTCGATGACGCGTTCGCCGGCGATGCGGATCGCGAGGATCGGCCCGCTCTCCATGAACTCGACCAGGGGCTCGAAGAAGGGCTTGCCCGCATGCTCCGCGTAGTGCTCGGCGAGAAGCGAACGATCGGCCTGCACGAGCTTGATGTCGACGAGGGAGTATCCCTTCTGCTCGATGCGTCGCAGGATCTCTCCGGAGAGGTTGCGGGCGACGCCGTCAGGCTTCACCAGGACGAGGGTTTCTTGGACCGGGGTACTCATGAGTTCTCCTTGTTATTGTCTAGTCTCGAGCCGGTGACCATGCAGTATGCCCACATGCCGGTGAACAGTGCGCCGACGATGAACATGGCCGGGTTGACGAACCCGGTCAGGACGATGACGGCCTGGACGATCCAGCCGATCGCGTATGACCAGTTGTAGCGGAGCAGGCCGATCGTCGCGACCATGACGAGGCAGAGCAGCGCTCCCCCGCCGAGGGCGAGCCAGGCCGGCAGCGACCCGAGCCCGAAGAGCAGCAGCGCGGCGAGGAACACGATGATCGTCTCGAAGCCGAGCACGATCGACGCGAGCGACTCGCGCACAGACCGGTTCCGCCGTGGGCGCGGGGCGCCGGTCACTTCTTGAGCCACTCCCTGGCTGCGGCGAGGGACAGGGCCTCGCCGACCAGGGTGATCGAGCCCGTGACGATCACGCCGCGGCGTGGGGCGTCTGCTGCCCAGGTCCTCGCGGCGTCGAGGGCGTCTGCGATGTCGTCGAAGCGGCTGACAGCATCCTCGTCCGTTCCGGCCGCGACGATGTCGGCGAGGTCGTCGACGGGGATCGCCCGGTCGGACTGGGACTGGGTGACGTGGAACCGGGTCACGACGGGAGCGAGCTCCGCGACGATTCCGGCAGCGTCCTTGTCTGCGAGGATCCCGATCACGGCGACGACCTCATCGAAGTGGAAGTAGGTGCCGAGTGCCTCGGCGAGGGCGCCGGCCCCGTGCGGGTTGTGCGCGGCATCCACGAGCACGGTCGGTTCGATGCCGATCAGCTGCAGCCGCCCGGGTGAGGTCGCGGTCGCGAGCCCCTCCGTGAGGATGTCCTGGTCGAGGGGGCGGGTGCCCGCGCCGAGGAAGGACTCGACGGCGGCGATCGCGACGGCAGCGTTGTGGGCCTGGTGGGTGCCGTACATCGGCAGGAACAGGTCGGAGTATGTCGCGGCGAGGCCGCGCACCGTGATGAGCTGCCCGCCGACGCCGACCTGGCTGTCGAGCAGGGCGAACTCCTCCCCCTCGCTCGCGAGAGTCGATTCGGTCAGTTCGACGGCGCGTTCCAGTTCGGCCTGCACGGTCTCGGCCTGCCGGGCGCTGATGACGGATGCCGCAGGCTTGATGATTCCGGCCTTGGTGCGGGCGATCTCCGCGACGGTGCTTCCGAGCCGCTTGGTGTGGTCGAGAGCGACAGGGGTGACGACGGCGACGAGGCCGTCGGCCACGTTCGTGGAGTCCCATTCGCCGCCCATGCCGACCTCGATCACGGCGACATCGACGGGAGCGTCGGCGAAGCAGGCGAAGGCGAGCACGGTGAGGGCTTCGAAGAAGGTGAGCGGTTCCTCGTTCTTGGCACCGAGCTCGGTGTCCACCATCGCAAGGTACGGCTGGATGTCCTCCCAGTTCGCGGCGAGGGCGCGGTCACTGATCGGTTCGCCGTCGATCACGATCCGTTCGTTGAGGCGGACCAGGTGCGGGCTCGTCATCATGCCGGTGCGCAGTCCGTACGCGCGCAGGATGCTCTCGGTGATCCGGCTCGTGCTGGTCTTCCCGTTGGTGCCGGTGATGTGGATCACCGGGTAGGTGGCCTGCGGGTCGCCGAGCAGTTCGACGACGCGCCGGGTCGGGGCGAGGCGCGGTCGTGGAGCGGCTTCGCCGACCCGGTCGAGCAGTGCCGCGAAGACGGCCTCGCCCGCGTCGCGGTACTCATCGTCTTCCGGCAGCTTCTGGTCCATCGAATCAGACATTCACGATTCCGTTCTCTCGGGCGACGGCGACGAGCACCGGCCCGCGGTTGGCGTAGTGGCCGGCCTCGAAGCGCACGTAGTGCTCGACGGGGGCTCCCGCGAGCTGTTCGAGCCACTCGGACGGCACGGCGCCCGCGAGGATGGCCGGGTCGACCTCGGTCGGGGCGTGCGCGGCGAAGCGCACGGTGAGCGTTTCGGCGGCCACGTCGACGCCCGGCGCGAGGCGCAGGGTGTCGAGGTCGGCCTGGTCGAAGAAGACGAGGTCGAGGCGGATCCGGTCCGCAACGAAGAATCCTGCCGACTTGCGGGTGTCCTGCACGGCGCGGATCAGGTCGCGGGCGAAACCCTCCGCCTCGAGCTCCGTCGTGGTCACGGTGTCGAGCAGCACGAAGCCGCCGCCCTGGAGCAGGGCGAGGGCGGGTCCGGTCTGCGCGACTCCCGCGGATGCCGCGTCGGTGTTGTCCGCGCCGGTGTTGCCCGCCCCGGTGCCCGCCTGCAGCACGAGTTCGTACTCGCCGGCCTCGAGCGCGATGCCGCCCGCGGTCACGATCCCGTCGGTCTCGCTCCAGTCGCCGCTGCGCGCGGCCTTGATCGCGGCCTGCACCTGCTTGCCGAGCCGGGGCCCGGCCGCGCGGGCGTTGACGGTGAGCCGGGAGGTGATGCCGTAGTTCGCTGCGCTGTCCCCGGCGAGCTCGACGAGGTTCACGCTCTTCACGTTGAGCTCGTCGCGCAGGATCGCCTCGAAGGGGGCGAGTGCCGCCGTTCCGGTCGTGACGACGGTGAGCTGCGCGAGCGGCAGCCGCACGCGCAGGCCCGCCTGCTTGCGCAGCGAGAGCACGGTGGAGCTGATCGTGCGGATCTGGTCCATCGCGGTGACGAGCCCGTGGTCCGATGGGAAGAGGCCGGCGTCCGGCCAGTCCGTCAGGTGCACGCTGCGGCCAGCTGTCAATCCTTGCCAGATCCGCTCGGTGACGAGCGGCAGAAGCGGGGCGGCGATCCGGCAGACGGTCTCGAGCACGGTGTACAGCGTGTCGAAGGCCTCCGTAGCCGTGCCGCCTGCGACGGCTCCGGTCCAGAAGCGGTCCCGGGAGCGCCGCACGTACCAGTTGGTCAGCACGTCGGCGAAGTCGCGGAGCCGGGCGGTCGCCTGGGTCGAGTCGAGCGCCTCGAGGTCGCTCGTGACGTCGACGATGAGGTCGCGGGTCTTCGCGAGCAGGTACCGGTCGAGCACGTCGGTCGAGTCGGTGCGCCAGACGGCGTCGTAGCCGTGCTCACCCGAGGCGTTGGCGTAGAGCGAGAAGAAGTACCAGGTGCTCCAGAGCGGCAGCATCACCTGGCGGGTGGCCTCCCGGATGCCCTCCTCCGTGACGATGAGGTTGCCGCCGCGCAGCACGGAGGAGCTCATCAGGAACCAGCGCATCGCGTCGCTTCCATCGCGGTCGAAGACCTCGAAGACGTCGGGGTAGTTGCGCAGCGACTTCGACATCTTCTGGCCGTCGTTGCCGAGCACGATGCCGTGGCTCACGACGTTGGTGAACGCCGGCCGGTCGAAGAGCGCGGTCGAGAGCACGTGCAGCAGGTAGAACCAGCCGCGGGTCTGGCCGATGTACTCGACGATGAAGTCGGCGGGGTTGTGGGTATCGAACCAGTCCCGGTTCTCGAAGGGGTAGTGCACGGCCGCGAACGGCATCGACCCGGAGTCGAACCAGACGTCGAGCACGTCGGTGATCCGGCGCATCGTGGACGCCCCGGTGGGGTCGTCCGGGTTCGGCCGCGTGAGCTCGTCGATGTACGGGCGGTGCAGGTCGGTCGGGCGCACCCCGAAGTCGGCCTCGAGCTCGTCGAGCGAGCCGTAGACATCCGTGCGGGGGTAGTTCGGGTCGTCGCTCTTCCAGACCGGGATCGGCGATCCCCAGTACCGGTTGCGGCTGATCGACCAGTCGCGGGCGTTGCCGATCCACTTGCCGAACTGGCCGTCCTTGACGTTCTCCGGCACCCAGGTGACGTCCTGGTTGAGTTCGACCATGCGGTCGCGGAACTCCGTGACGCGCACGAACCAGCTCGACACCGCCTTGTAGATCAGCGGGTTGCGGCAGCGCCAGCAGTGCGGGTAGGAGTGCTCGTAGCTGGCCTGGCGCAGCAGCCGGCCCTCGGCCTTGAGCATCTGGGTGAGCGGCTTGTTCGCGTCGGACCACAGCAGGCCGGCGACCTCCGGCACGTCGGCGAGGAACTTGCCGCCCTCGTCGAGGGAGATGATCACGGGGATGCCCGCGGCCTCGCAGGCCTTCTGGTCCTCTTCGCCGTACGCGGGCGCCTGGTGAACGATACCGGTGCCGTCTGAGGTCGTGACGTAGTCGGCGAGCAGGATCGTCCAGGCCTTCTGGGTGTTCCAGACGGATGCGTCGGCGTAGTAGTCGAACAGACGGTCGTATGCGACACCCTCGAGTTCGCGTCCCGTGACCGTGCGGGCAACGGCCGCGGAGGCCTCCTCCGGCGTGTCGTAGCCGAGGTCCTTGGCGTAGTTGCCGACGAGGTCGATCGCGATCAGGTACTCGGCGCCGAGGACGGACACGTCCACGCGGGCGTTGTCGCTGCCGGAGACTGACTCCTCGCGGAGCACGGTCGCGTCGGGGGTGCCGTTCGGGCCGGCCGGGACGACGGCGTAGACGATGTCCGGCCCGACGGCGAGGGCGAGGTTGGTCGGCAGGGTCCAGGGGGTCGTCGTCCACGCGAGGGCGCGCACCGCGGTGAGGCCGAGGGCTTCCGCCCTCGTGCCCACGAGCGGGAACGTCACGGTGACGGTCTGGTCCTGGCGCATCTTGTAGACGTCGGCGTCCATGCCGAGCTCGTGGTTGGAGAGCGGCGTCTGGTCGCGCCAGCAGTACGGAAGCACCCGGTACCCCTCGTAGGCGAGGCCCTTGTCGTGCAGGGTCTTGAACGCCCAGATCACGGATTCCATGAAGGTGATGTCGAGGGTCTTGTAGTCGTTCTCGAAGTCGACCCAGCGGGCCTGGCGGTTGACGTAGCGCTGCCAGTCGTCGGTGTACTTGAGCACGGAGTCGCGGGCGACCTTGTTGAAGGCGGCGATGCCGAGCTTCTCGATGTCGGCCTTGTCGGTGATGCCGAGCTGCCGTTCGGCCTCGAGCTCGGCGGGGAGGCCGTGGGTGTCCCAGCCGAACCGGCGGTGCACGAGATTGCCGCGCATGGTCTGGAAGCGCGGGAACAGGTCCTTCGCGTAACCGGTGAGCAGGTGGCCGTAGTGCGGCACGCCGTTCGCGAAGGGCGGGCCGTCGTAGAAGACCCACTCCGGCGCATCCGCCCGGTTGTCGATCGACGCCTGGAAGGTGCCGTCGGCCTCCCAGTATGCGAGCACCTCGGTCTCGATCGCCGGGAAGTTCGGCGAGGGCACGATGGGGGCGGATGCGGCGAGCGCGGCCTGGTCGTGTGCTGGGGCCTGGTCGTCTGCTGCGGGGAAGGGCGGGGCTTTGGGGTACACGTGCATCTCCTGGACAAAAGGGGCCGACAGGCCCTGTTCCACGAGGACGCCTACTCCGGGAAGATTCGACGCGGTACCACCTCGCTTGCCGTCTTCGTGCTGTGACGACCGCTTGTTCAGAGGCTGTGACGGGCCCGACCCGTTCGGTTCTACCAGGGGTCCGCCTTGCGACGGTTCCCGTTCTTCCGAAGACTCACCGGTGATGGCCGGATCACTGTCATGCATGTGCAATTCTATCCCGTCGGGAGCGATACTCATGGGAATTTCGGGCCCGACCGTGATGTTTTACGATGGGACCCGGCCCGGCCCCGCTACGCCGAGAGAGATTCCTTTCCCATGCCCCCTCTGGTTCACCACTCCCACGTGCCGCGTTCGCTCGCCGTCGTCTCCGCTATCGCCCTGCTCCTGACCGGGTGTTCCGCATCCCCAAAGGCCACGGAGAACACAGCTCCCGTCTCCGGCGGCACGCTCAACTACGCCTCCGGCGACGCCGAACCGACGTGCCTCGACCCGCACGTCGGCGGCAACTATCCGCAGGCCCTCGTCGGCACCCAGTTCCTCGAGTCGCTCGTCTCCCGCGACAGAGCGGGCACGATCATCCCCTGGCTCGCGTCGAGCTGGTCGCAGAGCGCCGACGGCCTCGCCTGGGACTTCACCCTCCGCGAGCACGTGACCTTCACCGACGGGACGCCCTTCGACGCGGCGGCCGTGCAGGCGAACATCGCGCACGTGCAGGACCCGAAGACGGGATCGTCGACCGGGTACCTCGCCGTGCGGAAGGTGGTGTCGACATCCGTCGTCTCCCCCACCGTCGTGCGCCTGGCCCTCAGTGAACCCGACAGCGCCCTGCTCGAGTCGCTCAGCCAGCCGTGGCTCGCGATGGAGTCGCCGACGGCGCTCGCCCGCAGTCAGGACGAGAACTGCGCGGCCCCGGTCGGGACGGGTCCGTTCACAGTCGCCTCCTGGGTCAAGCAGGACGCGATCACCCTGGTCAGGAACGACGCGTACACCTCCCCGCCGGCCGACGCCGCCCACACCGGGCCCGCCTACCTCGACTCCATCGTCTGGCGGTTCATCCCCGACTCGGCCTCCCGCTACGCCGCCCTGCAGTCCGGCGCCGTCGACGTGATCGACAACGCCCAGCCGGACACCATCGTGCAGGCAGGGAAGAGCAGTACCATCCGCCACCTCGACGCGCCCCGGCCTGGCGCATCCAACCGGATCGAGCTGAACTCGGGCAGGGCCCCGTTCAACGACCCGCTCGTGCGCGAGGCCTTCATCCGTGCCTCCGACGTCGACTCCGCGGTTTCGAGCCTGTTCCAGGGCACGGCGACCCGCTCGTTCTCGGCGCTCTCGAGCATCGAGCCGCTCGGGGTGTCCCGGCCGGACCTGTTCGGCTACGACCCTGCGGCCGCCGCCACTCTCCTCGACGAGGCCGGCTGGACCGGTCGGGACTCCGACGGGTACCGCACGAAGGGCGGCGTGCGCCTGTCCATCGTCTTCCCGGTGAGCAGCAACCAGTCGATCCCGGCGGAGCAGTCCCTGTTCGAGCAGCTGCAGGCGACCGCGAAGGCCGTGGGCTTCGACGTGCTGCTCTCGCCGCTCGACCTGTCGGCCTGGTACACCGCCCTCGGTTCGAACGAATACGACGCGGTGAGCGCGCCGTACACGAAGGTCGGCCCAGACGTGCTCCGCACCCTCTTCGACTCGGCCGGCATCGTTCCGGCGCCGAGCGGGTACTTCGCCAACCACGCCCAGGTCAACGACCCCGAGGTCGACGCCTGGCTGACCGAGGCCTCCCAGACGGCGGATGCACCCAAGCGCGCCGCACTGTACGCGCAGGCCCAGAACCGTGTCCTCGAGGGCTTCTACGTGCTGCCGCTGTACGACCAGCAGAACCACTACCTGCTCTCTTCCGTCGTCTCGGGCACCCGGGCGATGCCGACGGTCTCGACGCCCACGTTCTACGACGCGTGGCTGAACCGGTAACCGGAGCCCTCCCGGCCGGCCGCTCCCGGCCGGCCGTATTGCGGCGCGCCCTGCCGCATCGAGCCCTGCTGCGAGCGACGGCCCGGCTCGGCGGGGCCGTCCTCGTGCTCTGGCTCGTCGCGACCGTCACGTTCTTCGCGATGCGGCTCGTCCCCGGCGACCCGGCGGAGGCCGTGCTCGGCGGACCGGGATCGCAGACCTCGCCGGAGGCGCTCGCGGCGGTGCGCGCCCAGTACGGCCTCGACCAGCCGCTCCCCGTGCAGTACGTCGCCGAGCTCGGCCGCCTCGTCACGGGCGACCTCGGCCGTTCGTACGCGCTCCGCGTCCCCGTCGCGCCGCTCCTGCTCGGGCAGCTCGGCGGCACCCTGCTTCTCGCCGCGCTCTCCCTGCTGCTCGCGTGGCTGTTCGCGATCGGCCTCGCCCTGCTCTCCACCCGCGCAGGCCGCTGGGAGCGGATGCTCGGTTCCGGCCTCGAGATCGGCGCGGCCGCCCTGCCGCACTTCTGGCTCGCGAGCGCGCTCATCGTGGTGTTCAGCAGCTGGCTCGGCGTGCTGCCGCCGGTCAGCACCCCAGGCCCTGCCGGACTCGTGCTGCCCGTGCTGACCCTCGCCATCCCGCTCGCCGGTTTCCTCGGCCAGGTCATGCGGGAGTCGATGCTGACGGCGCTCGAAGCCCCGTTCGTCGTCTCCGCGCGGGCCAGGGGGGAAAGTGAGGGCGGCATCCGCCGGGTGCACGTGCTGCGGCACGCGAGCCTGCCCGGGATCAGCCTCTCCGGCTGGGCGTTCGGGTCGCTGATCAGCGGGGCCGTCGTCGTCGAGACGATCTTCGCCAGGCCGGGACTCGGCCGCACCTTGCTGAACGCCGTCACGGTGCGGGACGTGCCGGTCGTGATCGGCGTCGTGCTGGTCGTCGCCGCCGCATACATCGTGATGACCCTTCTGACCGATGTCGCCCAGCGGATCGCCGACCCGAGGCTGAGGCGCGCATGAGCGACCTCGAGATCCAGGCCGGCCTCGCCGGGGCTGCGGCGCGGCGCCCGACGGGAAGGGGTTTCGGCACGCGGTTCGGCACGCGGTTCGGCGGTCGGGTCGGCCTCACCGAGGTCCTCGCCGCCGGTTTTGTGCTGTTCCTGCTCGTCGCCGCCTTCTCCCCCGGCCTCGTGGCGCCAGGCGACCCGCTCGCGATCGACCCGCGCTCGGCGTTCCAGGCCCCCTCGTCGGCGCACTGGTTCGGTACGGACGAATCCGGGCGCGACGTCTACACCCGGGTCAGCCACGGCACCGGGGGCTCGCTCCAGATCGGCGTGGCCGCGACCCTGATCGGCCTCGGCCTCGGGGCCGTGCTCGGGGTGATCGCCGGCATGCTCGGTTCGATCGTGGACTTCACCGTGAACCGCCTGCTCGAGGTCATGTTCGCGTTCCCCGGCCTGTTGCTCGCCCTGCTGTTCATCATGATCTTCGGGCCGGGCCCGGCGACGGCGACCCTCGCCGTTGGTCTCGCGACCGCGCCCGGCTACGCCCGCATCATCCGCGCCCAGCTCGTTTCCGTGCGCTCCTCTGCCTTCGTCGAGGCCGCGACCGTTCTCGGTCGCAGCCGCACCCGGATCCTCGTGCGGCACATCCTCCCGAACACGCTCGCGCCGCTCCTCGTGCTCGGCACCCTGGGCATCGGCCAGGCCATCATCTGGGCGGCGGCGCTCAGCTACCTCGGCCTCGGCGCCAAACCGCCCGCCGCGGAATGGGGCGCGATGCTCTCGGCCGGGCGCACCTACCTGAGCACCGCCGCCTGGATGAGTTTCTTCCCCGGACTCTTCGTCGTGCTCACCGCGATCTCCGCGACCGTCCTCGGGCGCGCGATCGAACGACGGCTGAGGCACGCGTGACGGGGGCGCGGGCGGATGCCGCCGCTGCGGCCGGCGCGCCGGCCCTGCTGGTCCGCGGGCTGAGCGTCGGTTTCGGAAGCACACCCGGACGGGATCCCCTCGTCGACGACGTGTCCTTTGAGGTCGCTCCCGGGAAATGCCTCGCGATCGTCGGCGAATCCGGTTCGGGGAAGAGCCTCACGGCGCGCAGCCTGCTCGGCCTGGCCGGGACCGGATCGTGGCTGCACGCCGACGAGCTGAGCCTCGGCGGGACATCCGTGCTCGGTCTGACCGAGAACGCCTGGCGGCGGAGGCGCGGCAGGGACGTGGGACTCGTGCTCCAGGACGCGCTCGTGTCGCTCGACCCGCTGCGACCGATCGGGCGCGAGATCGGCGACACCCTGCGCCTGCACACGAACCTCTCGGCGGCCGCCCGGGCGCGCCGGGTGCTCGAGCTCCTCGCAGAGGTCGGGCTTCCCGACGGCGAGCTCCGGGCCGGCCAGCGTTCCGGTGAACTCTCCGGCGGCCAGCGCCAACGCGCCCTGATCGCCGCAGGCGTGGCGCTGCGGCCGCCCCTGCTCATCGCCGACGAGCCCACGACGGCCCTCGACGTGACCGTGCAGGCCAGGATCCTCGACCTGTTCGAGGAGCTGCTGCACGCCGGGACGGCCCTCGTGCTGATCAGCCACGACCTCGCCGTCGTCAGCCGGATCGCCGACCGCGTCGCGGTGATGAGCCACGGCCGGATCGTCGAGACCGGCGCGGCCCGCGCGCTCCTCGACGACCCTCGGCACGACGAGACCCGGCGGATGATCGCCGCGGTCCCGGCCGGGCAGCCCCGCGGGGTCCGGCTCTCGGCGCATGACCGGCCGAACCGGCCGGCACCCGGCGTCGTTCCTGCGGCCGTTCCCGAGGCCCTTCCCGCGGCCGCCGACCGGGTCGTGCTCGAGGCTTCCGGGCTCGTCAAGAGCTTCAGGATGCCCGACCGGAGCCGGCTGCTCGCCGTCAACGACGTCTCCTTCACTCTCGACCGCGGCACGACGCTCGGCATCGTCGGCGAGTCCGGTTCGGGCAAGACCACGCTGGCCCGGCTGCTGCTCGCGCTCGAGTCCCCGGACGCCGGCGAGGTACGGGTGCTCGGCGAGGCCTGGACCGGGATCACTGAACGCGCCCGCCGCCCGATGCGGTCGGCGCTCGGCGCCGTCTACCAGGACGCCCTGGCCTCCTTCGACCCGCGGCTCACCGTCGGCGCCGTCCTCCGCGACGCCGCCGGTTCCGCGGACCGGTCGCTCGAACTCCTCGACCGGGTCGGGCTCGGCGCGGCCGTGCTCGGCCGCCGCCCGCTCGAGCTCTCCGGCGGGCAACGACAGCGGGTCGGCATCGCGCGCGCCCTCGCGAACCGGCCGCAGGTCCTGATCTGCGACGAACCGGTGTCCGCGCTCGACATGACCGTGCAGGCCCAGGTTCTCGACCTCCTCGACGAGCTGCAGCGCGACCTCGGCCTGAGTCTCGTGTTCATCTCGCACGACCTCGGCGTCGTGCAGCACGTCAGCGACCGGATCGTCGTCATCGAGAACGGATCGGTCGTCGAGACCGGCCCGACGGAGCAGGTCTTCGCCGCGCCGGCGCATCCGTACACCCGGCGCCTGCTCGACGCCGTGCCGCGCCTGCCCGCCCGCGGAACCCCCCGAATCGCCGGTGAACGGGGCATCGGGTAGGTTGGATAAGGCCAATACTCAGGCACCTCACCGCAGACACGGTGCCGCAGACAGTGAATCGGAGAACCATGACGATCCCGAACGTTCCGGACAAGCCAGCCCTCGAGGGCCTCGAGAACAAATGGGGCGGCACCTGGGACACCGAGGGCACGTACCGCTTCGACCGCGACTCCGCGACCAGGGCGAACATCTTCTCCATCGACACTCCCCCGCCGACCGCGTCCGGCTCGCTGCACATCGGCCACGTGTTCTCATACACGCACACCGACGTCGTCGCCCGCTTCCAGCGGATGCGCGGCCGCGACGTTTTCTACCCGATGGGCTGGGACGACAACGGCCTGCCCACGGAACGCCGGGTGCAGAACTACTACGGCGTGCGCTGCGACCCGTCGCTGCCGTACGCCCCCGACTTCACCGCGCCCTTCGAGGGCGGCGACGGCAAGAGCACCAAGGCCGCCGACCAGATCCCGATCAGCCGCCGCAACTTCATCGAACTTTGTGAACGCCTCACCCTCGAAGACGAGAAGCAGTTCGAAGCGCTCTGGCGCGACCTCGGCCTGAGCGTCGACTGGACCCAGACCTACCGCACGATCGGTTCGCACTCGATCGCATCCTCCCAGCTCGCCTTCCTCGGCAACGTCGCCCGCGGCGAGGCCTACCAGGCCATGGCGCCGACCCTCTGGGACGTCACCTTCCGCACGGCCGTCGCTCAGGCCGAGCTCGAGGACAAGGACATGCCCGCCGCGTACCACCGGGTCTCCTTCCGCAAGCCCGACGGTTCCACGATCGAGATCGAGACCACCCGGCCCGAGCTGCTGCCGGCCTGCGTGGCGCTCGTCGCGCATCCGGACGACGAGCGCTACAAGCACCTCTTCGGCACGACCGTGCGCACCCCGCTCTTCGACGTCGAAGTTCCCGTCCTCGCCCACCACCTCGCGCAGAAGGACAAGGGCAGCGGCATCGCGATGATCTGTACCTTCGGCGACGTGACCGACGTGGTCTGGTGGCGGGAACTCGACCTGCCGAACCGCGCGATCATGGGCTTCGACGGCCGCATCATCGCCGAGGCGCCTGAGGCAATCGAGAGCGAAGCCGGAATCGCAGCGTACGCCGAGCTCGCCGGAAAGACCGTGTTCTCGGCCAAGCAGGCCGTCGTCGCCCTCCTCACGGCGAGCGGCGACATGATCGGCGAACCGAAGCCGATCGTGCATCCGGTCAAGTTCTTCGAGAAGGGCGACAAGCCCCTCGAGATCGTGTCGACCCGCCAGTGGTACATCCGTAACGGAGCGCGCGACGAGGCACTCCGGGCCCGCCTGCTCTCGCACGGCGCCGACCTGCAGTGGCACCCCGAATTCATGAAGGTCCGCTACGACAACTGGGTCAACGGCCTCACCGGCGACTGGCTCGTCTCACGCCAGCGCTTCTTCGGAGTTCCGCTTCCGGTCTGGTACCCGCTGGATGCCGACGCGAACCCGGTCTTCGACCAGCCGATCGTCGCCACCCGCGACCAGCTCCCGGTCGACCCCTCGTCCGACACCGCGCCGGGGTACGCAAGCACCCAGCGCGGACAGGCCGGCGGTTTCGTCGGCGAGGTCGACGTGATGGACACCTGGGCGACGTCCTCGCTCACCCCGCAGCTCGCCGGCGGCTGGGAGCGCGACCCACAGCTCTTCGATCTCGTCTACCCATACTCGCTCCGCCCGCAAGGCCAGGACATCATCCGCACCTGGCTGTTCTCCACCCTGCTCCGCGCCGAACTCGAGGACGGCCGGTCCCCGTGGAAGCACGCGGCCCTGTCCGGGTTCATCGTCGACCCCGACCGCAAGAAGATGTCCAAGTCCAAGGGCAACGTCGTCACCCCCGCCGACATGCTCGTGCAGCACGGTTCGGATGCCGTGCGCTACTGGGCCGCCTCCTCGCGCCTCGGCACCGACGCGGCCTTCGACCCCAAGAATCCGACGCAGATCAAGATCGGCCGTCGCCTCGCGATCAAGATCCTGAACGCGTCGAAGTTCATCCTCGGCTTCGACGGGGCAGCGGACGCCGCGATCACCGAGCCCCTCGACCGCAGCATGATCGCCCGCCTCACGAGTGTCGTCACCCAGGCGACGACCGCGTTCGACAGCTACGACCACGCCCGCGCCCTCGAGGTCACCGAGAGCTTCTTCTGGACGTTCTGCGATGACTACCTCGAGCTCGTCAAGGAACGCGCGTACGGCGAAGCCGGCGCCGGGCAGGCCTCGGCCGTCGCGGCGCTCCGCACCGCACTGTCGACCCTGCTCCGTCTGTTCGC
This sequence comes from Cryobacterium sp. GrIS_2_6, assembly GCF_035984545.1. NCBI lineage: Bacteria > Bacillati > Actinomycetota > Actinomycetes > Micrococcales > Microbacteriaceae > Cryobacterium > Cryobacterium sp. GrIS_2_6. The sequence goes on along the minus strand of NZ_JAXCHP010000001.1, from coordinate 1,031,009 downwards.
CCCGTTCGTGCCCTTCGCGACCGAAGAGGCGTGGTCCTGGTCCAACGAGGGGTCCGTGCACCGGGCCGCCTGGCCCGTCGCGGCAGACCTCGCCGCAGGTTCAGGGGGGAACCCCGCACTGCTCGAGCTGTCCAGCCGCGCGCTCACCGGCATCCGGCGCGGAAAGACGGATGCGAAAGCGTCCCAGAAAACCGACGTCGCATCTGCTGTAATTAGCGGTACGGCTGCAGAGGTTGCCCTGCTCGCGCAGGCTGCCGCTGATCTGCAGGCGGTCGGCCGGATCTCGGAATTGGTTTTTGTCGAAGGCGGCGACCTGGCAGTCACGGAAATCGTGCTCGCCACGGTGTCGGAGAGTTAGGGAGAACCAGATGGCTATTCACGTACGAGCATTGGGCGACAAGGACTTTTTCGCCTGGCTGGGCCTCTTCGAGGGCTACAGCGAGTTCTACAAGAGCGAACTGACCGATGAGAAGGCCCTCCGCGTCTGGAGCTGGATCATCGATGGGAACCACGTGCTGAACGGCGCGGTCGCAGTCAGTGACGACGGCGACTTCGTGGGCTTCGCGCACTACCGGGAGGTGCCGAACACGCTCAGCGCCACCCGCGGTCTCTTCATCGACGACCTGTTCGTCGTGCCGGAGCACCGTACAGGCGGCGTCGGCCGTTCGCTCATCGAGTTCGCCAAGGACTACGCGGCCACGCGAAAGCTCACGACCGTGCAGTCGATCACCGCCGCGGACAACGAGACCGCCCAGCGTCTCTACGACGACGTCGGCACCCGCACCGACTGGGTCACCTACGAGATCGAGCTCTGAGCCCGATGCAGGTGGGAACCCGCTGGTCGTTCGGCGGCACGGCGCCGTCCGGGCTGCCCGAGGTCGTCCTCCTCGCGGTCAGCACTGTCGAGCGGGACCTCACGGTCGCCCCGAAGGACGGCACGGATTCGTGGCGTTGGACGCTGACCTGGCTCGAGGCCAAGCCGGTGATCGAGCTCGATGACGGCACCGTCATCCGCTACAACGCGGTCGACGACAGCGCAACGATTACGCAGCCCTCGATCGAGGTCGAGGACGACGAGGACTGGATCTAGACCGGGTCACGACCGGTCGCCTGCCCCCGGATCCCGGCGGCAGGGGCCGGGCCGCCGGGCCCGCGGATCAGGCCTGCGGCACGACATACCGCAGGTACACCATTCCGTTTCGGAACCGTCGTTCACCCCGGAGCTCAAGCGGCATTCTCAGGTGCTCCGGCAGGAACCGGGTGCCGCCGCCGACGATGATCGGCGTCACGAAACGGTGGATCTCATCGACAACGCCCGCCGTGAGCGCGTGCGCGGCGAGCCCCGGACCGCCGATGGACACGCTCAGCTTGCTGTCCGCGACGAGGCTGCGTACCTCGGCGGCGTCGAAGGAGCGCTCGATGCGCGTCCGCGTCGTCGTGACCGCCGCGAGGTTGTGCGAGTAGACGACCTTTTCGGCGGCCTGCCAGATATCGGTGTACTCCCGCACCACGTCGGGCGGATCGACGAGTTCTCTCGCGGTCTCCCAGAACGCCATCGTCTCGTACATCCTGCGTCCGTACAGGTAGGTGCCGATCTTGCGTTCGAGGGCGTTGATGAAGGCGTGCACCTCCTCGTCGGGCGTCGCCCAGTCGAAGTCACCGGCGGCATCCGCTGTGTACCCGTCGAGCGACGTGATGCCCGAGTAGATCAGCCTGGCCATGTGTCCTCCCGTCGCCCCTGCGTCTGCAGCTTCATACTGGCCTGCCCTGTCGCCCAGCGGAAGAGCCCTCAGACGAACGAACCCTCAGCCGGGCGCGCCCTCCCAGCGGAAGAGCGCCGCGAGCCCGAGACCGCCGGCGATGCTGACCATGGCGAGGGCGTGCGCCCCCTTCGGGGCATCCGCCCCCTCGACACCGTCGGCGCGGGACTGTGCCAGAAGCCGCAGCACGATCAGGGCACCGGATGCGCCGAATGGGTGCCCGAGGGCGAGCGCGCCGCCCTGCCGGTTGGCTCTGTCCTCCGGCACGTCGATCAGGTCGAGGGAGGCGAGCACCTGGGCTGCGAAGGCTTCGACGATCTCGACGCGAGCGAGGGCCTCGGCAGGGACGCCCGTGCGCGCGAGCAGGGACCTGCCTGCCTCGCCGCCGCCGGCACCGAGCAGGTTCGGGTCGGTTCCGGCCGGGACGGCGTCGACGAAGGTGAGGAAGCCGGGGCTGCCCGTGCCGGTCTGGATTGCGCCGCTCGCCAGGAGGTCCCTCGCGCGGGCCCTGCTCGTGACGAGCACGACAACGGCGCCGTCGGCGTCTGCGCAGGAATTGCCTGCCGTGACCGTTCCGCCCGGGCGGAAGGCCGCTGGGAAGCGGCGGAGCAGGGCAGCGTCGAGCTTCGGGCGGGGACCTTCGTCGGCCATGACGCGTGCGCCCATCCCGTCGATGCCGGCGATCCCGACGATCTCTGCCTCGAACGCTCCCGCACCCGTGGCGGCGACGGCGAGACGGTGGCTGCGGGCGGCGAAGGCGTCCTGGCGTTCCCTGCCGATTCCGAAGTGCGCGGCCACGTTCTCGGCGGCGACGCCCATGTCGGGGTCGCCGACCGAATCCGGCGCGAACCGGACGCGATCGAAGAAGTCCGGCTCCCCCGGCGCCGAACTCACGCGGTGCGCGCGGAGGGGCGCGGTGCTGCAGCTCTCGACGCCGCCGGCCAGGTAGAGGTTGCCGGCGCCCGCGGCGACGAGGCGGCAGGCGAGCACGATCGCCTCCAGCCCGGACCCGCACTGCCGGTCGACGGTCAGGCCCGGCACGCTCACCGGGAATCCGGCCTCGAGCAGCGCGAGGCGGGCGAGGTTCCCGCCGCCGCCCGTGGCGTTCCCGATGATCACGTCGTCGATGTGCGCGGGATCGAGGCCGAGGTCGGCGACGACCGCGGAGAGCACGGGGGCGAGCAGCCGGTCGGCGGTGATCAGGGACAGGGCTCCGCCGCTTCGCCCGAAGGCCGTGCGACGGCCCCAGAGAATGACGGGCTCGCGGTCGGCGGCATGAGTCGCGGCGGTGTGCTCAGTCGAGGCGCTCGACACGGGGGTCTCCTTCGGTGATCCAGTCGGCAAGCAGGCGCCGGCTGACCTTGCCCGCCCGGGTGACGGGCAGGTCCGTGATCCGGTAGTAGGCGCGCGGGCGTTTCTGCGGGGCGAGGCCGGTCGCGGCCGTCCGCAGGTCGGCGAGGGTGAACGCCCCAGCGCCGGCGCCGGGTGCTTCGAGGAGCGCGGCGACGAGCAGCGTACCGCGCCGGGCATCCGCGAGGCCGGTCACGACTACCTGTGCGGCTGCCCCGCCTGCAGCGGAGCCGCCGAGGCCAGTGAGGAGGGTCGCCTCGACCTCCTGCGGGTAGACGTTGTGGCCGGACGTGACGATCATGTCGGCCCGGCGGCCCTCGAAGTGCAGTTCGCCGGCGTCGTCGAGATGGCCCTGGTCGCCGACCGTGCACCACTGGCCGGTCTGGTCAGCAGCGACGCGGGCGAACGCTGTGCCGTCGTCGCCCCAGGCGTAGCCGGCGCTGACCAGACGGCTGCGCACGACGATGGTCCCGGTGATTCCGGGGGCGGATGCCCGGCCTGCGTCATCGAGGACACGGACGTCGACGCCGGGGAACGGCCGGCCGACGCCCGTCGGAGACTCGGTCCGGTGCTCACCGGGGCGGAGTCGCCTGGCGGTGACGAAGCTCAGTTCCGCGGCGCCGTAGTAGTCGAAGACCGTAGCTCGGGGCGCCCAGTTCCGGACGCTCGCGAGAGTGGCGGCGTCGAGCCGGGCGCCCGCGCTGACGATCGCGGTGAGCGCGCCTCCGTCCACGCCGGCGATCAAGCCCCGCTCGCCGAGCATTCGGAGCGCTGTCGGGACGGCGACGATGCGGGTCACGCCGGCATGTGCGACGGAGTCGAGGGCATCGCCGACGTCGAAGTGCGGCAGGGTGTGGAACGCAGCCCCCGCGTAGAGGGTCTCGGCGAGGGCGTACAGCGTCAGGCTCGCCGACAGCGGTCCGGGGGCGAGGACCCGGTCATCGGCGCGGAGGTCGAACAAGGCGGAACTCGCTGCGAAGGCCCGCTGCCAGGAGTCCCTGCTGCGGGTGAAAGCCTTGGGCAGCGCGGTGGTGCCCGAGGTGAAGCCGTAGAGGAAGACCGAATCCGCTGGCCCGTCGCGGAAGCCGGCTGGCGCCGGTGGCGTCGTCGGCGCCGGCGATGAAGACGCCGATAGCGGCGGCGAGCAGGCATCGCGCAGCATCCGCTCGACGGCAGAACGCTGCAGGGCCGGCCAGTCCGGGTCGACCACGGCGACGGTGCCCGCGCCCGCGACCGCGGCGACGAAGTCCACGACGAAGTCGAGACCATTGGGCAGGCAGAGCACGGTCTGGCCACTGGACGACTCCCCCGCCAGTTCGCGGGCGCGGAGGCTCGACCGGCCCTGGAGTTCGGCGTAGCTGAGCCGGTCCGCACCGATCGTGACGGCGTTCGCGTCCGGCTGCAGGGCGGCCCAGTGCTGGAGGCGGTCGAGGAAGGGCACGCTCGAGTCTACTTTTCCTGAGGTCCGCGGCTCGGTGACAAAAGCTACTTGACCGCGATGATCTCGCCGTGCGGCATGCCGAACCAGCCATCGGGGTCGCCTGCCCACTGTCGCCAGGCTGCGGCCATGGCGCGCAGGGCGGCGAGGTCGGCGGCCCCGGATTCGATCGCGTGCGCGGCGAAATCGGATTCGGTCGCGCGCAGGGCCCAGGATTCCCCCCACCAGTCGCGCTCCGCGTCCGTGGCGAAGCACCAGATGGACGCACTGCTCGTCACGGCGTCGAAGCCCGCGAGCCTGGCCCACGCCTTGAGTGCGCGGCCGGCGTCTGGATCACCGCCGTTCCAGTAGTGCACCGCACGGTATGCGGTCATCCAGGACTGGAGGCCGGGGAGCTTGGGGTACCAGGCCACGCCGCCGTAGTCAACGTCGCGGGCGGCGAGGATGCCGCCGGGCTTCAGGACGCGGCGGAGTTCCTGCAGGGCGGCGACCGGGTTCGCGAGGTGCTGGAGAACCTGGTGCGCGTGCACGAGGTCGAAGCTGTCGTCTGCGACGTCGAGAGCGTAGACGTCGCCGACCTGGAAGGCGACGTTGGGTACCCCCTCGTCGACGGCGAGCCCGGCCGCCTGGGCGACGATCGCAGCGGAGGCGTCGATGCCGGCCACCGTGCCCGGAGAGACGCGGCGGGCGAGGTCGACCGTGATCGTGCCAGGGCCGCAGCCGACGTCGAGGACCCGCAGCGCCGGCGTGAGGTGCGGGATCAGGTACGCGGCCGAGTTCGCGACGGTACGCCAGGTGTGCGAGCGGAGCACGCTCTCGTGGTGCCCGTGCGTATAGGTGTCGCGGATCGCCTCGCCGGGCGGGGCGATTTCGACGCGGTCGGCGTCCCTGTCGTCCGGCTGGGAGTGTGCGGGCTCGCGTGCTTGCTCGGCGGTCATGCTGACAGCCTAGGACGTGTGCCGAATTCAGGAGCCGGGCTCATCCGGAACTAAGTTTGAGGCATGGACCAGCACAACCCATTCGCCCGGCCGAGCACGCTCCCGTTCCAACTCCCGGCGTATGCCGCCATTCGCGACGAGCACTACCGGCCCGCGTTCCTCGTCGGCATGACGGAACAGCTCGCCGAGGTCGAGACGATCTGTTCCGACCCCGCGGAGCCGTCCGTCGGGAACACCCTGCTGGCGCTTGAACGGAGCGGCCAGTTGCTCGACCGGGTCGCCGCGGTGTTCTTCAACCGGAGCTCCTCGGATTCGAGCCCGTTCACGATCGCCCTGGAGGAGGAGCTCGCTCCCCTGCTCGCGGCGCACTCCGACGCGATCCGACTGCGCCCAGAGCTCTTCGCGCGCATCGCGGCCCTGCACGCGCGCGCAGACGAGCTCGGGCTCGACCCGGAGACCCGGTACCTCCTCGAGCGGTATTTCACCCAGTTCACCCTCGCCGGGGCCGGGCTGTCCGACGCCGACAAGGCGCTGCTCCGCGACTTCAACACGCGGCTCTCCGTCGCCACCACCCGGTTCGAGAAGAACCTTCTCGCCGACACCAACGACCTCGCCCTCGTCGTCGACGACGCTTCGGAGCTCGACGGTCTCTCCGCCGGCCAGCTCTCCGCCGCGGCCCAGGCCGCAACCGACCGTGGCATGCCCGGCCGTTTCGTGATCACCCTCGTGCTCTTCACCGGCCACCCCTACCTCGCGCTGCTCACCGACCGGGGCGTGCGCGAACGGTTGCTCGCCGCCTCCCGCGCCAGGGGCATCCGTGGCGGAGAGCACGACAACCGCGCCCTCGTGCTGTCGATCACCCGCCTCCGCGCCGAACGCGCCCGCCTGCTCGGCTTCGCGACCCACGCGGCCGCGGTCACGGCCGACGAGACCGCCAGGACGCCCGCCGCCGTCGGGGACCTGCTGCACCGGCTCGCGGTTCCGGCCGCACGCAACGCGCGCGCCGAGCAGTCCGAACTGCAGGCCCTCGTCGAGGCCGACGTCGACGCGGGGATCCTCGCCGAGGGCTTCGACATCGCCGCCTGGGACTGGGCGTTCTACTCCGAGCGGATGCGCCGGGCCAGGTACGACGTCGACACGGCCGCCCTGCGCCCCTGGTTCGAGCTCGAGAGCGTGTTGCGCGACGGCGTCTTCTACGCCGCCCAGCGCCTCTACGGGGTGACCTTCACCGAACGTGCTTCGCTCGCCGCGTGGCACCCCGATGCGCGGGTATTCGAAGTGTGCGAGGAGGACGGCTCCCCCGTCGGCCTGTACATCCTCGACGTGTACACCCGGGATTCCAAGCGCGGCGGGGCGTGGATGAACGCCCTCGTCTCGCAATCGGATCTTCTCGGCACGCCCGTGATCGTCTGCAACAACCTCAATGTGCCGCAGCCGTCCGCCGGGGAGGCCACGTTGCTGAGCCTCGACGAGGTCACCACGCTCTTCCACGAGTTCGGGCACGCACTGCACGGGCTTTTCGCGCGGGTCACCTACCCGAAATTCGCCGGGACGAACGTGTACCGGGACTTCGTCGAGTTCCCGAGCCAGGTCAACGAGATGTGGCGCTTCGACCCGGAGGTGCTCGCGAACTATGCCCGCAACCGGGAGACCGGCGAGCCGCTGCCCCCGGAGATCGTCGCGGGTATCCACGCGTCTGCCCCCTTCAACGAGGGCTTCGCGACGAGCGAATACCTCGCCGCCGCACTGCTCGACCAGGCCTGGCACGGCATCGAAGCGGATGCCGGCACCGAGATCACCGATGTCGCCGCCTTCGAGGCCGCCTGTCTCACCGCCGCCGGCCTCGACAACCCCGCCGTGCCGACCCGGTACGCGAGCACCTATTTCGCGCACACCTTCTCCGGCGGGTACGACGCGAGCTACTACTCGTACATCTGGAGCGAGGTGCAGGACGCCGACACCGGCGCATGGTTCGCCGAGCACGGCGGCCTGACCAGGGAGAACGGTGAGCGGTTCCGGGAACGCCTGCTCGCTCGCGGGGGCAGCATCGACCCGCTCGAGGCGTACCGGGACTTCCGGGGGCGCGATGCGATCATCCAGCCGCTGCTCGACCGGCGCGGCCTGAACTGACCGGCGGCCGGTTTCAGGCGGAAAGGGTCAGACCTGAGCGCCGCCAGCCCAGCCAGGCCAGGAACACGGCTCCGACGACGAGACCCCAGAAGGCCGAGCCGATGCCCAGGATGACGACGCCGGACGCGGTCACGATGAACGTGGCCGCCGCGGTGATCACGTGGGTGGCGTCCTCGAGCGCGCCGGTGATGCTCGTTACGAAGGCGCCCAGGAGGGCGAGCCCGGCCACCGCCTCGATCAGGATCGGCGGGGAGGCGGAGACCAGGGCCGCGGCGAACCCGGCAGCGAGCCCGAGCACAAGATAGGTCACGCCGCTCGTGACCGTGGCCACCCACCGTCTCGACCGGTCAGGGTGGGCGTCTGGGCTGGCCATCAGGGCCGCCGTGATCGCGGCGAGGTTCACCCCGTGGGCGCCGAACACGGAACCTGCCGCCGTGGCCAGTCCGGAGGCGACCAGGATGGGACGCGGTGGCGCACGGTAGCCGAAGGTCGACAGCACGACGAAGCCCGGCACGTTCTGGCCGGCCATCGTGACGATGAAGAGCGGCAGGCCGAGGCTCACGATGACGACCGGGTCGAAGACCGGCGGAACGAACACGAGCTGCGGGGCCGAGCTCGCGGCGGTGAGCCAGCCGGTTCCCGCGGTGAGCACGATGCCGATGATCGCGACGAGCATCGCAGCGGGGACGGCCCAGCGCCGCGCGAGCCGGAAGAGCAGGAGCCAGACCAGCACGACGGGGACGGCGAGCAGGGGCTGCTGCACGGTCGCAGTGACCGGCGCGATGCAGATCGGGAACAGGATGCCGGCGAGCATGGCGCTCGCGATGGGCTTCGGGATCCTCGTGATCAGTCGTCCGAGCGCGGGCCAGAGTCCGCTGAGCACGATCAGGACGCCGCAGACGAGGAACGCCCCCGCTGCAGCGCCGAAGTCCTTCGTGGTCTGGCCCGCGGCGACGAGCAGGGCCGCGCCCGGCGTCGACCATGCGAAGGAGATCGGCATCCGGAAGTACCAGGGCAGCCCGATGCACGTCACGCCGACGAGCAGGCAGAGGGCGAACAGGCCGGAGGCGGCTTCCGCGTCGCTCGCCCCGACCGCGCGGAGCCCGGCGATCACGAGCACGAAGGAGCTCGCGAACCCGGTGATCGACGCGACGATGCCCGCAAAGGCAGACTGGAACATGGCGACCCCTCGTCGGTGGGCGGGAGGCTGGGGCTAGGCGGACTTCTCGACGCGGCGGGCGGCCTTGTGCAGCACGATGGTCGGGGCGGCGTTGTCGAGCACGGCAGCCCTGGTCACAATGACCCTGGCGACCTCGCTGGAGGACGGCACCTCGAACATGATCGGCCCGAGAACCTCTTCCATGATCGCGCGGAGGCCCCGGGCGCCGGTCTTGCGCAGCACGGCGAGGTCGGCGATGGCCTCGAGGGCGGGCTGCTCGAAGTCGAGTTCGACGCCGTCGAGCTCGAACATCCGCTGGTACTGGCGTACCAGGGCGTTCTTCGGAACCGTGAGGATCTGCATGAGGGCGACCTGGTCGAGCTGGGTGACCGTCGTGACGACGGGCAGCCGGCCGATGAATTCGGGGATGAGTCCGAACTTGTGCAGGTCTTCGGGGAGGACCTCGCTGAAGAGGTTCACATCGTCACCCTTGCTGTGCAGCGGGGCGCCGAAGCCGATCCCCTTCTTGCCGGCACGGGTGGAGATGATGTCGTCGAGTCCGGCGAACGCGCCGGCCACGATGAACAGCACATTGGTCGTGTCGATCTGGATGAATTCCTGGTGCGGATGCTTGCGGCCGCCCTGCGGGGGTACCGAGGCGACGGTCCCTTCCAGGATCTTCAGCAAAGCCTGCTGCACGCCCTCGCCGGACACGTCCCTGGTGATCGAGGGGTTCTCGGCCTTGCGGGCGATCTTGTCGATCTCGTCGATGTAGATGATGCCCGTCTCGGCACGCTTGACGTCGTAGTCTGCGGCCTGGATAAGCTTGAGCAGGATGTTCTCGACGTCTTCGCCGACGTATCCGGCCTCGGTGAGTGCGGTCGCGTCCGCGACGGCGAACGGCACGTTGAGGCGCTTGGCGAGCGTCTGGGCGAGATAGGTCTTGCCGCAGCCGGTCGGGCCGATCAGGAGGATGTTGGACTTGGCGATTTCCACGTCGTCGTGGATCGCATCCGCGGCGGTGAGCGTGGCACGGGAGCGCACGCGCTTGTAGTGGTTGTAGACGGCGACGGCCAGTGCGCGCTTGGCGGCTTCCTGGCCGATGACGTATTCCTCAAGGAACCCGAAGATCTCCTTGGGCTTGGGCAGTTCGAACTCGCTCGTGGTCTCTCCGGCGCCGGCCTCGGCCAGACGTTCTTCGATGATCTCGTTGCACAACTCGACGCATTCATCGCAGATGTAGACACCGGGACCGGCGATCAGCTGCTGGACCTGCTTCTGACTCTTCCCACAGAAGGAACACTTCAGCAGGTCGGCGCTTTCGCCTATTCGGGCCATCCGTCAGCCTCCTCCATCGGTCGTGCTGGTAACGCTTGTATCGCTGAACCGAGCCTAGCCTCTGGTGGTGACACTGGGGCGCAAGCGACGCGGATCGGTGGAAACCCGTAACAATCCCCGGCGGGTGGGGTGTCGCGCGGCGCCCGACCGGCGGAAACCGGAACGCGGCGGCCTGCAGGTGCTTGCGCATCCGACCGGCCGCCGCGCGGGCGACAGGAGAACGGGGACCTGCCCCTCGCGAAAGAGGACAGCTACTTGACGAGGACCGGAACGTTCTTGCGGCTCGTCAGGATCTGGTCGATCAGGCCGTATTCGAGGGCCTCGGGGGCGCCGAGGATCTTGTCGCGGTCGATGTCCTTGTGGACCTGCGCCGAGGTGCGGTTGGAATGGTGCGCGATGGTCTCTTCGAGCCATTCGCGCATCCGCTGGATCTCCGCTGCCTGGATCTCGATGTCGGAAGCCTGGCCGCCGCCCTGTCCACCGGCTGAGGGCTGGTGGATGAGGATGCGCGCGTTCGGCAGCGCGAGGCGCTTGCCGGGCGTTCCGCCGGCCAGCAGCACGGCGGCGGCGGACGCCGCCTGGCCGAGGCAGACCGTCTGGATGTGCGGACGGATGTACTGCATCGTGTCGTAGATCGCCGTCATCGCGGTGAAGGAGCCACCCGGTGAGTTGATGTACATCACGATGTCGCGGTCCGGGTCCTGGCTCTCGAGCACGAGGAGCTGGGCCATGACGTCGTCAGCGGACGCGTCGTCGACCTGAACGCCGAGGAAGATGATGCGGTCCTCGAAGAGCTTCGCGTAGGGGTCCTGGCGCTTGTAGCCGTATGCCGTGCGTTCTTCGAAGGTGGGGAGGATGTACCGAGACTCGGGAGCCTGCGGTGCGCGGCCACCGGCCTGGTGACCAAAATTCGTGAATTCCATGTCGTGTACGCCCGTCCTAGATCTTGTTCACTGAGTCGTCGGTGCCGCCGCCGCCGATTACTTCCGACGCGGAGCCGCGCAGGTGGTCGACGAAGCCGTAGGTCACGGCCTCCTGGGCGGTGAACCAGTTGTCGCGGTCGTTGTCGATCAGGATCTGCTCGACCGACTTGCCGGTCTGCTCCGCCGTGAGTTCCGCCATCCGCTTCTTCATGTCGAGGATGACCTTCGCCTGCGTCTGGATGTCTGCCGCCGTGCCGCCGAAGCCGCCGGACGGCTGGTGCAGCAGAACCCGGGCGTTCGGCGTGATGTACCGCTTGCCCTTGGTGCCGGAGGACAGCAGGAACTGGCCCATGGAGGCCGCCAGCCCGATGCCGACGGTGACGATGTCGTTCGGTACGAACTTCATCGTGTCGTAGATGGCCATGCCGGCCGTGATCGAGCCGCCGGGCGAGTTGATGTACAGGAAGATGTCCCGCTCAGAGTCCTCTGCGGCGAGCAGCAGGATCTTGGCGCAGATCTCGTTGGCGTTCTCGTCCCGGACCTCCGAACCGAGCCAGATGATGCGGTCTTTCAGCAGTCGGTCAAAAACGCCGGGTGTAGGGGTCATATCGGCCATGTCGCGCTCCGTTTCACTTGTCGCTTGAGATTGAATCTATAGGAGCCTGAGAGCCAGAACGGCCGTGTTCGCCCTCGGCAGATTGCGCGGCTCCCTCGCGCCAGGGAACGCGGAAGGGCCGGACGTCCTGAGACGCCCGGCCCTCGTTCGCTGGAGTACAGCGGGTGCTGGCAGCGGATGCTGCCCGCGGGTGTTACTTCTTGGCTGCGGCCTTCTTCTTCGGCTTCGCGGGGACCTCGGCGGCCTCGTCGTCAGCGTCGTCCGACGCGGCGGCTGCTGCGGCGTCCGCGGCCGGGTCGACCGTGACGGCGTCGATGTCGACGTCGACGGACGTGGTCCCGTCTGCGGCGGCCTCTGGCTCGTCGCCCGCGATCGCGGTGAATTCGGCGAGGTCGACGACGGCGCCGTTGCCATCAACGACCTCCGCCTTGCCGAGGGCGATCGCGAGGGCCTTGTTGCGGGCGACCTCTGCGACCATCGACGGGATCTGGCCGTTGCCGCTGAGCGCCTGGACGAACTCGCTCGGGTCCATGCCGTACTGGGCCGCACCCTGGATCAGGTACTGGGTGAGCTCGTCCTGGCTGACCTGGACCTTCTCGGCCTCGGCGATCGTGTCGAGCAGGATCTGCTGGCGGAAGGTCTTCTCGCTCGACTCGGTGACCTCGGCGCGGTGCACGTCGTCTTCGAGGCGGTTCTCGCCCTCGAGGTGACGGCGCACCTCGTCCTCGATGATCGCGGTCGGGATCGGGACCTCGACGGAGGCGAGGAGCTGCTCGATGAGCAGTTCGCGGGCCTGGGTGCCCTGGCCGAAGACCTTGGAGCGCAGTGCCTGCGCCTTGAGGTCTTCCGTCAGCTCGGCGACGGTGTCGAATTCGCTGGCGATCTGGGCGAAGTCGTCGTCGACGGGGGGAAGCTCGCGCTCCTTGACGGCGAGGACCGTCACGGTGATCTCTGCGGTTTCGCCTTCGTGGTCGCCGCCCATGAGAGTGGAGTTGAAGGTCGTGGTCTCGCTCGCGCTCAAGGAGTCGAGTGCCTCGTCGATGCCGTCGATCAAGTCGCCGGTGCCGACCTCGTAGGAGATGCCGGTCGCGTTGTCGACCTCGACGTCGCCGATGGAGGCGACGAGGTCGATCTGCACGAAGTCACCGGTCTTGGCGGGGCGGTCGACCGTGATGAGAGTGCCGAAGCGGCTGCGCAGCTTGTCGAGCTCCTCGGTGACGTCCTCGTCGGTGACCTCGGCCGTGTCGACGACGAGCTTGAGGCCGGAGTATGCGGGAAGGTCGATCTCGGGGCGAACGTCAACCTCGATGGAAAGCTTGAGATCCCCGGAGAAGTCCTTGTCGGACGGCCATTCGACGATGTCGGCCTCGGGGCGGCCGAGCGGGCGCAGCTTGTGCTCGTCGACGGCGGCACGATAGAAACCGTCGAGGCCTTCGTTGACGGCGTGCTCGAGGACGGCCGACTTACCGACACGCTGGTCGATGATGGGCGGCGGAACCTTGCCCTTGCGGAAGCCGGGGATGTTGATGTCTTCGGCAATGTGACCATATGCGTGGGTGATGCTGGGCTTCAGCTCCTCCGGGGTCACCGAAATGGTGACCTTGGCGCGCGTGGGGCTCAGCTTTTCGACCGTGGACTTCACGTGGGTTATCTCCTGTGTTCGATCTGGTTCAGAGGGGGGTGATGGTCGGGGCGACAGGATTCGAACCTGCGACCTCTCGGCCCCAAACCGAGCGCTCTACCAAGCTGAGCTACGCCCCGGATATTGTCTCAACCCGTTGGAGTCAGCCTGACGCCACGCAGGTGCACGCGACAGCGGATTGACCTCGGTAAGTCTACTGCATCGACCGGATGCCCACGGCCGGTTCGCGTACGCGAGGTCGCCGTTGCTGTACTAGGGTATTTGAGTGCGCAGTTCGGCACACATGGGGATGTAGCTCAATGGTAGAGCCTCAGTTTTCCAAACTGATGGCGCGGGTTCGATTCCCGTCATCCCCTCCATATCACGATGGCCGCTTCTGCAGCGTCAGGAGTGGAGCAGCAGGTTGACCAGCGCGACGACGCCGACGGTCACGATGATCACGCGCAGGAGAGTGGGCGGCAGGCGCCGCCCGACCCGCGCGCCGAGGAGGCCGCCGAGGCCCGCGCCGACGGTGATGAGACCGACTACGGCCCAGTCGATGGAGTCGCGAGCGAACAGGATGAAGATGATCGAGGCCATCAGGTTCACGCCGGTGACGAGGAGATTCTTCACGGCGTTGAGTGACCCGAGCGAGACCGTGGTGAGGATGCCGAGGGCGCCCACCACCAGGATCCCCTGGGCCGCGCCGAAGTAACCGCCGTAGACGCCGAGGATGAAGATGCTCACCATGATGCCGACGCGCCGGCCAGGACCGCCGGGAATGCCGGCCGCCTCGGCAGCCGGCGCCGCCACCGCATCCACCTCGCCGGCTGGCGCGGTACGTGCGGCGATCCGGCGCTGAATCCACGGCCCGACGGCGACGAGGACGATCCCGACGAGGATGAGGACAGGGACGATTGCCTTGAAGGCACTGCCGGGGAGCACGAGCAGCAGGGTGGCACCGGCGAGGCCGCCGGCCAGGGCGACAGGGAGCAGGGCGAAAGCGAAACCGCGATGCGCGGCGATCTCGCGCCGGTAGCCGATGGTCCCCGCGACGCCGCCGGCCACGAGTCCGAGGTTGTTGGATACGTTGGCGACGAGCGGCGGGTATCCCAGAAGCACGAGGATCGGAAACGTGATGAGGGTCCCCGACCCGACGACGACGTTGATCATGCCCGCGGCGAAACCGGCCGCGGCGATTGCTAATGCCTCTGGCCACATGCCTCCCACCGTAGTGGGGGCCGCGCCCTACTTCAGGCCGAGGGTGTCGAGCGTCGCCCGCAGGGTGTCAGCGGAGTGCTGGAACAGGGCCTGTTCCGACTCGGAGAAGGGCACCTCGATCACCCGGGACACCCCCTCTGCGTTGACGATGGTCGGGACGGAGAGGGCGACGTTGTTCACGCCGCGGTAGTCGGTCAGCACCGAACTGATCGGCAGCACGGCGCCCTCGTCGCGCAGCACGGCCTCGACGATCCTCGCGCCGGAGAGCCCGATCGCGTAGTTCGTGGCACCTTTGCCCGCGATCACCCGGTACGCGGCGGTCTTGACGTCCTCGGTGATGGCCGCGAACTCGGCCTCGGAGAACTTCTCGCGTCCGTTGGTCACCGGGGAGATGTCATCGGCGACCCATTGATCGAGCGAGATCGGACCGACCCTGGCCTGGGACCAGAGCGGGAACTCGGAGTCACCGTGCTCGCCGACGATTGTGGCGTGCACGTTCGCGATCGCAACACCGACCCGGTGCGCGAGCAACCAGCGCAGCCGGGAGGAGTCGAGAACGGTGCCGGAGCCGAACACCCGGCTGGAGGGGAGTCCGCTGAAGTGCAGGGCGGCGTACGTGAGGATGTCGCAGGGGTTCGTCACGATCATGTAGACCGCGTCGGGGGCGCGCTTGATCAGCTTGGGCATCAGTTCGCGGAGGATTCCGACGTTGACGCCGGACATTTCGAGGCGGGACTGGCCGGGGTGCTGCCGGGCGCCTGCGGTGATCACGACCATGTTGGCGTCCGAGATCATGTCGAGGTCGGCACCGCCGGACACGCAGGATGCGCCGGTGAACTGGGTGCCGTGCGCGAGGTCGAGCACCTCGGCCTCGACCTTGGGCTCGTTGATGTCGTAGAGCACCACCTCGCGGGCCGACTGCCGGATCAGGGAGGCATACGCGAGGGAGGTGCCGACGGCGCCCGCTCCGATGATGGCCAGCTTGGAATTCTCGATTGCGCTCATGGTTCCAGTCTGCCCGCACCCGGACGCGTTCGCACCTGTTTCGTCCGATTAAACCGAATAATCTACGTTCAATTCGCCTCTTAGAAGCGGAATACTCAGCGCCAGCGGAATACTCAGTGGCGGAGGAAGGCGAGGACGGCGAGCACCCTGCGGTGGTCCGTTCCCGAATCGTCGAGGCCGAGTTTCTGGAAAATGGCGGTGACGTTCTTCTCGACGGCGCCGACGCCGATCACGAGCCGGGAGGCGATGCTGACGTTGGTGCGCCCCTCCGCCATCAGCCCGAGCACGTCCCGCTCCCGGGGAGTGAGTCTCTCGAGCGGGTCGGTGCGGCGGCCCAGGAGCTCGCGGACGACCTGCGGGTCGAGCACCGTTCCGCCGGCGTGGATCCGCAGGACGGCATCCTGCAGTTCGTCGAGGGAGGCGACCCGGTCCTTGAGCAGGTAGCCGAGCCCTCCGTCGCCGGCCGCGAGGAGTTCGTGAGCGTAGGTGGCCTCGACGTACTGGCTGAGGAGCAGGATCCCGACTCCGGGGAGCCGGCGCCGCAGCTCGAGTGCGGCACGCACCCCTTCGTCCCGGAATGTCGGCGGCATCCGCACGTCGAGCACGGCGATGTCCGGCCGGAGGCGATCGACGTCGGCGAGCAGGCCGTCCGCGTCCCCGTACGCGGCCACGCAGTCGAATCCGGCCTCGTCGAAGAGCCGCACGAGCCCCTCGCGAAGCAGGAGCGAGTCCTCGGCGAGAACGAGCCGGAGCGGCGCCGTCCCGGCTGCGAGGGACTGGGCTGCGCCTATCGGTGCCGGTGCCCGCCTCGGTGACAGCGAAGCCGCGGATGCTGCGCTGGTCTGCTCTGGCGAGGTCACCCGTTCAGGATACGACGATCGAACCGGGCAGGGTTTCGGCCAGCGGGATGTGCGCACCGACAATAGTGGGACCTCCGGCCGGACTGTCGATCGAGAGCAGGCCGCGCAGCCCCCGCAGGCGCTCGTCGAGGCCGCACAACCCGTGCGATTCGGTGAGTAAGGCCCCACCGAAGCCGTTGTCGATCACCCAGAGGTCGAGCCAGCTGGAGTCGTCGTCCGGCACCCGGCGCAGGGCGAGGTGCAGGCGGATGCCGCTCGCGCGGGAGTGCTTCGCGGCGTTCGTGAGGAGCTCGGCCGCGATGAAATACACGCTCCGTTCGATCTCGGAGGGCAGCCGCAGCCCCGGCTCGAGCTGGAATTCGAGAGCGACGGGAATGGTGCTCCTGGCAGAGAGGGACTCGAGGGCGACGGTGAGGCCGCGGTCCTGCAGGATCGGCGGGACGAGCCCGCGGGACAGCGCCCTGAGCTCCTCGAGGGTGTCGTGGGCCTGCTCCCGCGCCTCGGCGAGCAGCGCCCTGGCGGCGGCAGGGTCCGTGTCGAGTTTGCGTTCGGCGCTCGCGAGGTCCATCTGCAGGCGCACGAGGCGCTGTTGGGGTCCGTCGTGGATATCGCGTTCGAGGCGGCGGAGGCCGCGGTCTTCTGCGAGGACGGCCGCGCCGCGGGAGGCGCTCAGGTCGGCGACCTCGCGGCTGAGCGCCTCGGAGCGCCAGGCCCCGAGCATGCCCTGGCCGATGAACCGGTGCACGAGCACGAGGCCCCGGGTGACGTAGGGCAGCGTGGCGAGGAAGGCGAGGCCGAGCGCGAGTTCGAGCAGGCTCTCGACGAGGTACGGGTTGCCGACGCCCTGGGTGCCCGGCAGGATCAGCTCGCCGAGGCCCAGCAGCCCGGTTGCCCCCTCCGGGCCCTGCGGGATCGACCAGCCCCACAGCCAGAAGGTGACCCCGCCGAGGGCGATCGAGAGCCAGACGACGGTGACGGTCCAGCTCACGAGCGAGATCACGAAGTTCACGACCATGCCGTGCAGGAGGTAGAGCCAGTAGTGGCCGCCGACAAGCGGGCCCAGCAGGGTTCGAAGCGGGGTGACCGGCTGGCCGTCACGTTCCCACCGGGGAGGCCGGATGGCCGGTTGGCCGGCCCAGCGCAGGCGGGTCAGCTCCACGAGGCCGAAGCCACGCGCGGCATAGAGCGCGGCGACGATCACGAACAGCCCCACGAAGATCGCGACCATGCCGACGCCCGTGAAGAAGACGGTGCTCAGCACGCTCAGGGCGATGACCGCGACGGGAAGGGCGAGCAGGAGGAAGCCGAGTTCCCGTGGTACCGACCGCCAGAGGCCTCGATAGCCGGGATTGTCGCTCAGAGGGGTCTGCACGGTCTCCAGACTGCCAGATTCCCCGGAGTGCGGGACGGTTGCGGGTGTCGTCGTTGTCATGGTGTCCTCCTTGGTGGATGACTCCAGCCTCGCCGTGAATGCCCGGCGCGCCCATCGGGCCTGCGTCCCAATCGCTGCGGGGGAAAACCCCCGCGGCCCGCATCGGGTCAGAGCGCGCGGTGGGTGAACCGGCCGCCGAGCAGGGTCGCTGCGACGTTCATCCGCCGCAGGTCGTCGAGGGACGCGACGAACGGGTCGGTCTCGCAGACGGCGAGGTCGGCCGGGTCGCCGACCGCGACCCGGTGCCTGCCGCGGGCGGATGCGGCGAGCGCGGCCTGGCGGGACACGCCCTGCTCGGGGTGCCAGGCTTCGCGGCCGTCCCTGGTGCGCCCGACCGCGGCGGCGATGCCGACCCAGGGGTCGAGCGGCGCGACGGGCGCGTCGGAGCCGAGCGCGAGTCGGGCCCCGGCGCGGAGCAGACTCGCGAGCATGAAGGCGCGGTCGGTACGGCCGGCCCAGTAGCGGTCCGCGACGTCGCGGTCGTCGACGGCGTGCTCTGGCTGCACGCTCGCGACGACGCCGAGGGCGGCGAACCGGTCGACGTCGGCGTAGCTGAGCAACTGGGCATGTTCGATGCTTCCCGCACAGCCGAGGGTCTCGAAGGCGTCGAGGGCGATCCGGTTGGCCCGGTCGCCGATCGCGTGAACGGCGGGGCGGATGCCGGACTTGCTCGCGAGGCGCATCCAGCGGAGCAGGTCGTCCGGTGTCACGCTCAGCACGCCGTTGGCGTCGGCGCCGGTCAGCCCCGGGTAATCGTCGAAGCAGTATGCGGTGCGGGTGTTGAGCGAACCGTCGGTGATGACCTTGTACGGGCCGACGCTGAGCAAACCGCCGGTTTCGGCGATGACGGCGCCGGAGCGGAGGCCCTCGGCGACGGCGCGCTCGAGGTGTTCGGTGTAGATGCCGAACTCCACCCGGAGCGAATCGGTGCCTGCGGCGATGCGGCGGCGCCAGACGTCGAGGTTCCAGACCATTTCGAGGTCGACGATGCCGACGACGCCACGGGCGGCGGCGACCCGGGCCGCTTCGTCAGCCCAGGTGTCGCTGATCGCGTCCGGAACGGCGTCAAGTGCCCGTTCCACCGCGAAGGCCTCCTCTTCGCGGAGCAGGCCGGTGGGGTGGTCGCCGAGTCCGCGGGCGTCGAGGGCGGCGGAGTTGAGCCAGACGCTGTGCAGGTCGCCGCTGACGAGGACGACGGGGACCGTTCCGGAAACGGCGTCGAGGACGGCGCGGCCGGGGGTATCCGGCCAGAGCCCGTCACGGAAGCCGAAGCCGATCAGGGTCTCCCCTGTCGTGAGCAGCGGGATGCGCCCCGCGACGATCCGGGCGGCCTCCGCGGCGCTGCCCGCTGTCGACACGTCGAGTCGGCGGGCGATCTGCGCCCACTGGGTGAAGTGCACGTGGTTGTCCCACAGTCCGGGGATCAGCCAGCGCTCGCCGAGGTCGATCGACTCGACCGCAGGACCGTCGCCGCCCTCGCCGCCCTCTCCGCCGAGGAAGCCGAGCTTCCTGACCGTGCCGTCGACGATTTCGACATCGGTGAGTTCATCGCTCCCGGGCAGTCGGGCGTTCCGGAGGACGAGAGGACCCGGGCTCATGAGTCGTCTCCGGCCCGGGCGGCGCGGGAGAGCCTCCCGTGCGCGCGACGCATCTCGGCTGCGAGGGTGGGGCTCGCGTACGGACCGGTCCCCTCGAGTTCGGAGATGATGCGGTCGACGGTCTCGGGAGGCTTGTTCTGGCTGAGCTTGCTCTTGGCGACCACCCGGGTGACCCGGAGGCGGAATCCGACGGTACCGGCCGAGATCCGGTCGGCGTACGCCGAGTTCGCGGCCGTCCCGTGCAGGCGGCGCGGTTCGGGCAGGCGCTCCTCGAAGTGGTCGACGAGCCGGTCGAGCACGAGCAGGTTCTCCTCGGCGCTGAGGATCTCCGGCGTGCCGTAGAGGTGCGCGGTGATGAAGTTCCAGGTCGGCACGGCCGGGTTGGAATCGTACCACCCCGGGGACACGTACCCGTGCGGGCCCTGGATGATCACGATCATCTCGTGCTGCCCGAGTTCGTGCAGCTGCTCGTCTGGACGACCCACGTGGGTGACCAGCACGAGCTCGCCGGAAACGGCATCCGTTCCTGCAACGGACTCGTCGAGAAGCATCGGGTAGTGCGAGGCGACGAGATCGCCCGTGCTCGTGTGACTGACCAGGGTCGCCCACGGGTTCTCCCGGATCAGCCGCCGGATTTCGGCGGGATCGGTGAGCACGAAGCTGGGGGTGTTGCGCATGTTGCGTCCTGTCTGTCTCGCTGGCGGAGGGTGATCTTCAGGCCTGGCAGGTCGGGCACCAGTAGAGCTTGCGGGCGCCCATCTCCTCGAGCAGGATGTGGGTGCCGCAGACCCGGCAGGGCAGGCCCTCGCGTTTGTAGGCCCAGTGCCGGTCCGCGCGATTCTTCATCGCGAGCACCCAGTCGGCCCCGGCGAGGTCGTCCATGGTCATCATCTGGCCGGTTTCGACGCCGATCGTCAGCAGGTGCGCCCAGTCCCGCCAGAGACCGCGCACGGTGTCCTCGGTGAGGCTCTTGCCCGGCGCGTGCGGGTTGACCCCGGCCCGGAACAACAGTTCGGCGCGATAGACGTTCCCGATGCCGCTCACCACGGACTGGTCCATCAGGAGCAGTCCGATCGGGGTGGGCTTGCGGCGCACGACGGCCGTGAACCGGTCCTCCGCTGCGGGGCTGTCGTCGAGGAGCGGGTCAGGGCCGGCCTTGTCGATGACCGCCTGCACCTCTGCGGCGTCGAGTACCTGGCAGGCGGTGGGGCCGCGCAGGTCCGCGCACACCGTGTCGGTGAGCAGGCGCACCCGCACCTGCCCGACCGGTTCGGGCGGGAAGGTCTCGAGCTGGTCGATCTCCTTCTCCTGCTCGGCCATCCGCACCCGGGTGCGCCGGGGAGCTCCGATGCTCCGAAGCGAGTTCTCCCCCGCGGAGTCGAGGACGGCATCCGCCGGCCCGTCGGGGTCAGTGCCGCGCTGGTTGGTCTGGCCCATCCGTCCGTTGGCGGATGCGATCGTGGCGTCCATCAGGATCTCACCGGCGAAGTCCCAGGCGCCGTACATGCCGAGGTGCACCCGCAGCCAGAGCCCGTTGTCGAATTCGAGGAACATGTGCTTGCCGACGGCGCGCGCCCTGGTCATCACGTGCCCGTCGAGGACGGCGGCGCCTTCGACGAAACGGCCTTGCGGCGAGGACAGCTGCACCCGGTGGCCCACGAAGTTGCGCGCGAACTGCCGGGCGATCCGGTGGACGGAATGACCCTCTGGCACGTCAGCGCGCGCTGCGGGCCGGGTCGACGCCGGACGGGTCGAGGCGTGCCGGGTCGACCCTGATGCCGGAGATGGACCGGGTGGTCTCATATTCGAAAAGCTGGCGGATCCGTCGTGCGTGGCGTTCCTCGCCCGTGAACGGTTCGGCGATGAACGCGTCAATGAAGGAGGTCGCCTCCTCGATCGTGTGCTGGCGGGCACCGATCGAGATGACGTTCGCGTTGTTGTGCTCACGCGCGAGCCGGGCGATGTCCAGGTTCCAGACCAGCGCGGCCCTGACCCCGACGACCTTGTTCGCGGCCATCTGCTCGCCGTTGCCCGATCCCCCGAAGACGACGCCGAGCGCGTCGATGCCCGCGGCCTGGTCGTCGACGACGCCTTGGGCGGCATTGATGCAGAACGACGGGTAGTCGTCGAGCGGGTCGTAGCTCGTGGGCCCATGGTCGACGACCTCGTGGCCGGCCTCGGTCAGGTGACCGACGAGGAAACGGCTGAAATCGTGGCCGGCATGGTCAGTGGCGAGGTGAATGCGCATGACCCCATACTATTTGCCGTCCCGTGGGATCGCCGTCCTGCTCCCGGCGCCGCCGGCATCCGCTCAGTCGAAGATCGGACCGACCGTGCGGGTGCGCTTCATCTCGAAGAAACCGGGGTACGCGGCCACGGCCACGACGCCGTCCCACAGTTTCGTGGCGGCTTCGCCCTTGGGCGCCGGCGAGATGACCGGGCCGAAGAAGGCGACGTCGTTCACCGCGATGACCGGGGTGCCGACGTCCTGGCCGACCCGGTTCATCCCGTCGAAGTGGCTTGCGCGCATCTCCGGGTCGTAGTGGTCGCTGTCGGCCCAGGCGGCGAAGTCCGCAGGAAGGCCGACCTCGGCGAGCGCCGCCGGGATGACCTCGTCGGGGTTCGTGCTTCCGCCGGGGTGGATCCGGGTGCCGAGTGCGTCGTAGAGGGCCTTCACTGTCGCCTGCCCGTGCAACTCCTGCGCCGCCTGCACGAGGCGGGTGTACCGGAGCGCCCGCGGGAAGAACGCGGCATACTCTTCGCTCACGTCGTTGTCCTCATTGAGCACCGCGAGGCTCATCACCTTCCATGTGACGTCGAGGTCACGCTGCGAGGCCACCTCATCGACCCAACGGGAGGTCATCCAGGCCCACGGGCAGGAGGGGTCGAACCAGAACTTCACTTTCGCGGTCATCGCACCAGCCTAGGGGCACGCATACCCGCATCCGCTCGCTCCGCGAAGGTGAAGAAACCCCTGCCCAGCGTCGGTATCCCACCAAAAAATTCGGTTTGACGGCGTTTTTGCGCTAAAATTATTCGTTATGCCCGAAAAGGGGCAGCTCCACGTCGCGAGCAAGTGATCTCCATGAGAGAAGTTCAAGTGCCCAGAGACCGTAGTACGTCAGACTCTATGCCCGGTGCCACGCGCGCCACAACCAAGACCAAAAAGCCCCTCCTGCAGCGTCGCCTGAGGGTGTCCCACGTCAACGTCGTCGACCAGCCGATGCTCAAGAAAGCACTCGGCGGAACCATCGTGGGAAACACCATGGAATGGTACGACGTCGGCGTGTTCGGCTACCTCATCACGACCATGGGACCGGTGTTCCTCCCCGAGGCCGACAAGTCGGTCCAGACCCTGTTCCTCCTCGGCACCTTCGCCGCCACCTTCATCGCCCGCCCCATCGGCGGCGTCTTCTTCGGCTGGCTCGGCGACAAGATCGGCCGCCAGAAGGTCCTCGCCATGACGCTGATGATCATGGCCGCGTCGACCTTCGTGGTCGGCATCCTGCCGAACTACGCGATGATCGGCAGCTGGGCCGCCGCTCTCCTGGTGTTGACCAAGCTCGTCCAGGGCTTCTCCACCGGTGGCGAGTACGCCGGTGCCACCACCTTCGTCAGCGAACACGCCCCGGACAAGCACCGCGGATTCTTCGCGAGCTTCCTCGACATGGGCAGCTACCTCGGCTTCGCGATCGGCGCTGCACTCGTGTCGATCCTGCAGGTCACCCTGGGCCAGCCGGCCATGGAGGACTGGGGCTGGCGCCTGCCGTTCCTGCTCGCCGGACCGCTCGGCCTGATCGCCATCTACTTCCGGATGAAGATCGAGGAATCCCCCGCCTTCCAGGCCACCCTCGATGCCAAGGAAGCAGCATCACTGGATCCGAACGGTACTGACGCGGTCCCGAACGGCCCGCTGACCATCTTCAAGGCGCACTGGCGGGGCATCCTGCTCGCCATGATCCTGGTCGCCGCGGCGAACACGGTCGGCTATGCGCTCACCTCGTATATGCCGACCTACCTGACGAGCTCGCTCGGGTACGACGAGTTGCACGGCACGCTGCTCACCATTCCGGTGCTCGTCATCATGGCGCTCTGCATCCCACTGACCGGGCACCTGTCCGACAAGATCGGCCGCCGACCGGTGCTCTGGGTCGGTGCGATCAGCACGGTCGTGCTCTCCATCCCTGCGTTCATGCTGATCGGTGTCGGCGAGATCTGGTCGACCCTGCTCGGTCTTGCCCTGATCGCGTTCCCGGTGACGTTCTACGTGTCGAACCTCGCCTCGGCCCTGCCCGCGCTGTTCCCGACCGAGAGCCGGTACGGCGCGATGGGCATCGCGTACAACTTCGCGGTCGCCATCTTCGGTGGAACCACCCCGTTCATCATCGCGGCCCTCATCCAGGCAACGGGCGACGACATGATGCCCGCCTACTACCTGATGGCCACCTCGGCTGTCGGAGCGGTGAGCATCTTCTTCCTCAAGGAGAGCGCCCAGCGCCCCCTGCCCGGCTCGATGCCGAGCGTCGACTCCGTCTTCGAGGCCCGGGAACTCGTCGCCACCCAGGACGAGAACCCGAACCTCGACACCAATGAGATGCCGTTCGACCACACCTATGAGCCGGCGACGAGCTCGATCGACGCCATTCTCCCGGAGCCCGAAACCGAGCCAGAGCGCCACCCGGTCGGCGTCTAGCACCACCGGCATCCGTCCCAGGGGCGAGCGCCGTCGTGCCCGTGGGACGGACGCCGCTTCTTCGCTAGCCGGTCCGCCCGGGCGGCGCCCGGGAGCGGCCCGTACTATTGACGGATGACCATCGAGCCTTCCGCAGCGTCCGTGCCCGTCCCGAGCATCGACCCCGACGACCTCGAGACCGCCCTGCGAGTGCTCGCCTCCCTCGCCGCACTCGACCAGGAAGACCCGGACTTCGTCACCGTCCGGCAGGCGACCGCCAAGATGTTCAAGTCGGTCAAGCAGGTGCGCCGCGGCGAGAAGCGGGCCCTGATCGCGGAGGCCGACCGTGAGGTCATCGCCGCGACCGCAACCGGCGCCCCGACCCGGATCGACGACGAGACCGTCGGCGCCCAGCTACGCCTCGGCACCGACCGGGCGTCGGCCGGCGAGCTTCTCGTTCCACGGGCGTGCTACATCTGCAAACAGAAGTACACCCTCGTCGACGCGTTCTACCATCAGCTCTGCCCGGCCTGCGCTGCGATGAGCCACGGGAAACGCGACGCCCGCACGGACCTGACCGGCAAGCGCGCACTCCTCACCGGCGGCCGGGCGAAGATCGGCATGTACATCGCGCTACGGCTACTGCGGGACGGCGCCCACACCACCATCACGACCCGGTTTCCCCGGGACGCGGTCAGACGCTTCACCGCGATGCCCGACTCCGGCAACTGGCTGCACCGGCTGCGGATCGTCGGCATCGACCTGCGCGACCCCGCCCAGGTGATCGGCCTCGCCGACTCCGTGGCCGCCGCCGGCCCCCTGGACATCCTGATCAATAACGCGGCGCAGACCGTACGCCGCTCCCCCGGCTCGTACTCGATGCTCGTCGAGGCAGAGTCTTCGCCGCTGCCGGCCGATTCCGTGCCCGAGATCGTCACCTTCGGCCATACCAACGACGCCCACCCGAGCGCCCTCGCGGCCTCGGTGACGAGCCACCCGATCCTCGCCGCGGCGACGGTGTCGGCGACCGAAGCGCTCACCGCGGACGACCTCACCGCGCTCGCGCTCGCACCCGGGTCGTCCTCGCTCGCCCGGCACGCGGCCGGTACCGCGATCGACGCGGGCGGGCTCGTTCCCGACCTTCACTCCGTGAACAGCTGGACCGCCAACGTCGAGGACGTCGACCCGCTCGAGATGCTCGAGGTGCAGCTCTGCAACACGACAGCGCCGTTCCTGCTCGTGAGCCGTTTGCGGGCCTCGCTCGCGGCATCCACTGCCCGGCGCACGTACGTCGTCAACGTGTCTGCGATGGAAGGCGTCTTCGGCCGCGGTTACAAGGGACCAGGCCACCCGCACACGAACATGGCCAAGGCCGCGCTCAACATGCTCACCCGCACGAGCGCGAAGGAGATGCTCGGCGACGGGATCATGATGACGAGCGTCGACACCGGCTGGATCACCGACGAGCGGCCGCACCCGACCAAGCTGCGCCTCGCCGAGGAGGGCTTCCATGCCCCGCTCGACCTCGTCGACGGCGCGGCGCGGGTCTACGACCCGATCGTGCGCGGCGAGGCCGGCGAGGACCTCTACGGCGTCTTCCTCAAGGACTACAAGCCCGCTGCCTGGTAGCCCGCCGTGCTCTCTGTCAGGGCCGGGGTCCACAGGTAGGGGGTCGTCGTCGTGACGGCCTCGAAGCCGAGGCGCAGCAGGATCGGCAGGCTGTCGTCCGAGGCGTCGACCTGGAGGTAGGGCACGCCGCGGCGGGCGGCGAGCTGCGCGCGGGCCGCGACGAGGGCCCGGTAGACGCCCCTGCCGCGCCACTCGGCGAGGGTCGACCCGCCCCAGAGCCCTGCGAAGTCCGTGCCGGGCTGGAATTCGATGCGGGCGGACGAGACGAGCCGGTCCCCCGCCTCGGCGACGATGATCACGACGTCATCGCCCGCTTCCCGCACGCTCGATTCGAGGTCGTCGGCGAGCCAGGCATGCTCCTCGCCCCATACCTCGGTCTGCAGCGCCGCGATCCGCTCGAAGTCCGCTCGAGTCGTGACCCGGCGCAGGGTGATACCGTCCGGCAGGATCGGGGCGGATGCGAGCGGCCCGGTCAGCCCAATCACGACCGTCTCGCGCTCCTCGGCCACAAAACCCGCGGCCTCGAGCCGTTCGGGCAGGTCGGCGGGCAGGTCGTGGCTGCGGGTCTTCCACTCGACGGCCTCGCTGCGGGCCGCGAAGAAGTCGCGGTGGCGGCGGATCAGGGCGTCGAGGTCTTCGCCACGCACGCCCACGTCCTGCGCCGTCTCGACGAAGCCGCGGGTGCGGCCGACGACCCGGAGCACGGGCCCCTCGAGCTCGTAAACGGGGGAAGCGGGCGGCACTGCGGGCGCCCACAGGCGGAGCTGGGCGTCGGAGGCGGCGAGGAGGGTTGCATGAATGGCCATCAGCCTCACCCTAGACGGACATGGCTGTCCTGGCCCGGGGGCCGCCTCACTCGAGGTCGAACGCGGTGCGAATGGCCGCGCTGAGCTCCGATTCCTGATCCTCCAGGAGATACCCGATGTGCTTGCCGATGGAATCGCTCGGTACTGTCTGGATGTTGTCGCAACTGACGACACAATCATGGTCGAGTCCGTTTGCGCGACCGATGAGGACCTCGGTGGACAGTCCCCTGATCGTGCTTGTGATGGCGGCGAACGTGACGTTACTGAGATGCGGTCTGACGAGCTCCCGGGTGAGGATGAGAACGGGGCGTGCCTTGTCGAGATGCGCGATATGGATGGGCCGCATCAGTCAGATCCCGCGGGAAGAGTCGCCGCGAAACGTGCAAGGTCGTCCAGTCCATCATCCGCGTTCGCACCGTGCGACGCGGAGAGGATCTTGATATCGCGCTCCGCCAGCATTCGGCGCTGTTCGCGTTCGAGCGCCCGGGTGATCACGGCGGCACGACTGCCCTCGGAGCCCGCAGCGATCGTGCGATCGATGAAATCGACGAGATCGTCGGAAAGTCGAATGGCAATCTGGCGAGTCATACCAAAAACAATACCATTATGAATACCGCTTGGGTCGCTCGGAGTCAGGCGCGAGTGGCGAGCCCCTCGCGGAGGCCGAGGCGCACGGCCGGCCACTCGGCAGCGATGATCGAGAAGACCACGGTGTCGCGCACGGCGCCCTCCGGCCCGACGGAGTGGCTGCGGAGCACGCCGTCCTGCTTCGCGCCGAGCGCGGCGATCGCGGCGCGGGACTGCCGGTTGTGCCAGTGCGTGCGGAACTCGACCGCGATGCAGTCGAGCTCCTCGAAGGAGTACCCGAGCAGAAGCAGCTTCGCCTCCCGGTTGGCGCCGGTGCCCTGGGCGCTCTTCCCCAGCCACGTCGAGCCGATCTCAAGCCGCTGCTGGTCGGGGCTCGGGTGCATAAAGGTCGTCATGCCGACCATGACTCCGGTCGCGGCCAGGCGGATGCCCCACGGCATCAGCTGCCCGGACGCGGCGAGCGCGAGGCGCCGGTCGATCTCCGCGGCCATGCCCTCCGGTCTCGGGACCGCCGTGTACCAGGTGCGCCACAGCTCGCCGTCCGCCACGGCAACGGCGAGTTCGGCCGCGTGTCCGTGGGCGAGCGGCTCGAGCGTGACACGGGTTCCGGCGAGGGTGGGCGCTGCGGCGAATTCCATGCCTCGACCCTATTGGATCGCGTTCTGCTGCCAAACGCCGACAGGGGTTTGTCGCACAGACCTTGCCGCCAGGGATCGGTAGGCTTAAGGGACGTGCGACCGGAGCCAGAAGCGCCGGTCGAGACTGAGATGGAGAAAACGTTGCCAGGAGAGAACCTCACCAGGATCGAAGCCCAGGAGCGCGCAGCGCTCGTCATTGTGCAGAAGTACGCGATCAGCCTTGACCTCACGACGGGTCCCGAAACCTTCGCGAGCACCACGACGGTCACCTTCACCGCGACCCCGGGTGCCTCGACGTTCATCGACGCGATCACGCGCACAGTGCACGCGGTGACCCTCAACGGAGTCGACCTCGACCCGGCAAGCGTGAGCGACGGCATCCGCATTCAGCTCGATGGTCTGGCCGCAGAGAACACGCTCACCGTCGTCGCCGACGCCGAGTACACGAACACCGGTGAGGGCCTTCACCGCTTCGTCGACCCGGTCGACAACGAGGTCTACCTCTACAGCCAGTTCGAGGTTCCGGACTCCCGCCGCGTCTTCGCGGTCTTCGAGCAGCCCGACCTCAAGGCCGCGTTCCAGTTCACCGTGACGGCCCCCGGCGAATGGGAGGTCGTCTCCAACTCGACGACTCCCGAGCCCACGGATGCCGGCAACGGCGCGAAGACCTGGGCATTCGAGCCCACCCACACGATCTCGAGCTACATCACGGCGCTCATCGCCGGACCGTACGCGGTCATCCGCAGCGAGCTCACCTCGAGCGACGGCCGGGTCATCCCCCTCGGCCTGTTCAGCCGCAAGAGCCTCTCCCAGTTCCTCGACGCCGACTACCTCTTCGAGAAGACCCGCCAGGGCTTCGCCTACTTCGAGGAGAAGTTCAACTACCCGTATCCCTTCGACAAGTACGACCAGCTCTTCGTGCCGGAGTTCAACGCAGGCGCGATGGAGAACGCAGGAGCGGTCACCTTCACCGAGACCTACGTCTTCCGGTCCAAGGTCACGGATGCCATCAAGGAACGCCGCGTCGTCACCGTGCTGCACGAACTCGCGCACATGTGGTTCGGCGACCTCGTCACGATGAAGTGGTGGAACGATCTGTGGCTCAACGAGTCCTTCGCCGAGTGGGCCTCGACCATCGCCACCGCCGAAGCGACCGAGTGGACAGAGGCCTGGACCACCTTCGCCGTGATGGAGAAGAGCTGGGCGTACAAGCAGGACCAGCTGCCCTCGACCCACCCCGTCGTCGCGACCATCACCGACTTCGATGACGTGCTCGTCAACTTCGACGGCATCACATACGCCAAGGGCGGGTCTGTCCTCAAGCAGCTCGTCGCCTGGGTCGGCCGCGACGAGTTCTTCTCCGGCGTCGCCTCTTACTTCGCCAAGCACCAGTGGGGCAACACCGAGCTCAACGACCTCCTCGTGGAGCTCGAGGCATCCAGCGGCCGCGACCTCTCCGGCTGGGCCGCGAAGTGGCTCGAAACAGCGGGCGTCAATACCCTCCGCCCCGAGATCACCGTGGACGCCGCGGGCGTCATCACCGGCTTCTCCGTGTTGCAGAGCGCGACCGCCGACTACCCGACGATCCGCCCGCACCGCCTCGCGATCGGGTTCTACGACCTCGTCGACGGGCAGCTCGTGCGCACCCACCGGGTCGAGATCGACGTCGACGGCGAGAAGACGAATGTTGCCGAGCTCGTCGGCCGTACCCGCCCGGCCCTCGTGCTTCTCAACGACGACGACCTCGCGTATGCGAAGATCCGGCTCGACGCGGCCTCGCAGGAGGTGGCCCTCGAGAACCTTGCCGCGATCGAGAGCCCTCTCGCCCGCGCCATCGTCTGGGGTGCCATCTGGGACGCCACCCGCGACGCCGAGACCGGAGCCCGCGACTTCGTGAGCCTCGTGCTCGGCAACATCGCGAGCGAGACAGAGTCGACCACCCTGCGCACCGTACTCGGCCAGCTCGTGCTCGCCGCGCACTACTACGTCGCCCCCGCAGAACAGGCCTCGACGCTGACCGAGGTCGGCGATGCGCTCTGGTCTCTCGCCCAGCACGCCGAGCCCGGCAGCGACGCGCAGTTCCAGTTCGTGAAATTCTTCGCTTCCGTTGCCGCGACCGACAGCCAGCTCGCGAGCGTCGCGGCCCTCCGGAGCGGCACGGTCCCGCTCGAGGGGCTCGAGATCGACACCGACCTCGCCTGGGAGCTGCTCATCGCCCTCGCCGCCGGCGGCAAGGCCGTACCCGCGGAGATCGACACGGCGCACGCTGCGGACAACACCGCGACCGGCGCCCAGTCGGCCGCGCAGGCTCGCGCCGCTCTTCCGACTCCGGAGGCCAAGCAGGTCGCCTGGGCCACGCTAATCGATACCGACACCGCCCCGAACACGATCGTGCGCGTCACCGCGGCCGGATTCCTGCGCGCGAACGACACGAGCCTGCTCGAGCCGTTCGTCGACAAGTACTTCGCGATGCTGCAGCCGATCTGGGTCTCCCGCAGCTTCTCGATCGCGGAGAAGCTCATCATCGGCCTGTACCCGTCCCCGCTCGCCAACCAGGCGCTCGTCGAGGCGACACGCACGTGGCTCGATGCCAACCCCGAGCCAGTCGCACTGCGTCGCCTCGTGATCGAGAACCTCGCGGGAGTGGAACGCTCCCTCGCCGCCCAGGCGCGCGACGCCGAGTAACCGCTCCGCGGCATCCGCCGGCCCGAACGGCCTCGTCCCTCAGAGGGCGGGGCCGTTTTCGTTGTGGCGGGGCCGTTTTCGTTGTGGCGGGGCCGTTTCGCTGTGGCGGGGCGCTCAGGATTCGCCCGTGCGGCTCTCGGTAGACTCGGAGAGCTATGAACTGGGACACCATCTGGACTGAAATCGTCAAATACTTCACGACCTGGCTGCCACTGAGGTTGCTCGTAGTGATCGTCATTCTCGTCGTCGCCTACGCGGCACACTGGATCCTGCAGTTCGTGATCCGCCGGGTGGTGATCCAGATCGTCACGGGCGTCAAGCGCACCCAGAAGGTCGACGACACCCGGGCGCTCAACGTGTCCCCGGTCGCCGCCGTGCGCGTCGTACAGCGCACCCGTACGCTTGGCTCCGTACTGACCAATATCGTCAATGTCCTCGTCGTCGTCATCGCGGGGCTACTCATCCTCCAGACTCTGGCCCCCGATATCCTGGGCTCGTTCGCCCTGCTGACGGCCGCGATCGGCGCCGGCCTCGGCTTCGGTGCCCAGAACATCGTCAAGGACATCCTGAACGGCCTGTTCATGGTCATGGAGGACCAGCTCGGCGTGGGCGACATCGTCGACACCGGGTTCGCCTCCGGCGTCGTGGAGACGGTCGGCATCCGCATCACCCAAATCCGCGACGTGAACGGCACGCTCTGGTTCGTGCGCAACGGCGAAATCCTCCGGGTCGGCAACATGTCCCAGGGCTGGGCCCGCGTCATCATCGACCTGCCCATCCCGTACAGCTCGGACGTCGAAGCCATTCAGTCCGAAATGCTGCGGGTCGCGACCGCGCTCGCCTCGAGTCGCAAGTGGCGGTCGATCATCCTCGAGAAGCCGGAGATCTGGGGCCTCGAGTCGATTTCCGCCGAGGCCCTTGTCACCCGGCTCGCCGTGAAGGTGCGTGTCTCGGCGAAGTGGGACTTCGCCCGCGACCTGCGCCTGCACCTGAAGCTCGCGCTCGACAGCCTCGGGGTCTCGCTCACGCCGCTCAACAGCGTCGTGATGACCGGGTCGGACGACGGCTCGGATGCCACGCCGCCGACGAACCCCGTCGATATCGCCGCCGTCGCCGCGGCCGCGGAACCCGATCCGCTGCCGCACATCGACGTTGTTCCGCTCAAGAAGGCCAGGACCCCACGCGGGCCCCGCAAGGCCAAGTCCGTTGCCAAGAAGGAAGCCCCGGTCGACGACGCTCCCGGCGAGGCTGCCCAGGCCCCCGCCCCGCGGGCGACCGCACCCCGCGCTCCGCGAACCCCGAAGACTTCTGCCACCCCGACCGCCTCGACCGCCTCGACAGCTCCAGCCACCCCGAAGGCTCAGGCAGCCCCGAAGGCTCCGACTGTTCCGACGCCGGACGCCGCCCACCCGAGCCCGCCGACTCCCGAAACCGAACCGACCCCCGAGGGATCCCATGACGACTGACTCCGCCCAGCCACCGGCATCCGCCCCCGCCCCGATCCCGGTCGACCGCGCACTGCCTGCCCGGGTGCTGCTGCGCAACGGTGAGAACGGAGCCGCGATCGGCGCATCGTTCTATGAGCAGGTCGGCGGGCGACCGTTCTTCGAGAGGCTCGTCACCGAGTTCTACCGAGGTGTCGCCGGCGACCCCGTGCTGAAGCCGATGTACCCGGAGGACGACCTTGGCCCAGCGGCAGCGCGCCTCACCGGATTCCTCGAGCAGTACTGGGGCGGCCCGGGTACCTACAGCGAACAGCGCGGACATCCGCGGCTGCGCCAGCGGCACCAGCCCTTCAAGGTCAACCCGGACGCCAGGGACCGCTGGCTGCTGCACATGCGTGCCGCGGTCGACTCCTGCGAGCTACCCGAGCTGCAGCGAACCGT
The DNA here is from genome assembly GCF_035984545.1 of Cryobacterium sp. GrIS_2_6. NCBI lineage: Bacteria > Bacillati > Actinomycetota > Actinomycetes > Micrococcales > Microbacteriaceae > Cryobacterium > Cryobacterium sp. GrIS_2_6. The sequence goes on along the minus strand of NZ_JAXCHP010000001.1, from coordinate 998,716 downwards.
GCTCTGGGACTACCTCGAGCGCGCGGCACACGCCATGTTGAACACGTTCGACGACTGACCTCAGGGCCTCTCCAACGGTTCTGGAGGGGTGAGCAGGCTCTCGAGAGAACGTGAATGTGGTGAATTCTCCTCAATAGGAGCCTGATCAGAAGGAGTTTCCACTGACCTGAGGCATGCTCAGGGAATGTCGGCAGTCGGTCGTAACGTGGGGGCATGACCAACCTTTCGGAGTCACTGGCATCGCAGGAGCAGCCGCAGGGCGGTGCGTCGCAGTGTACGTCCGTCACCGTGCTGGTGCCGGATGCTGTCGCGGCCTTGGGTGGGTCATCAGCTGACTACGACGCGCTCAGTGATGAGCAGGTTCTCGCCGGGCGCTGCGCGAGGGCTGGCTCAGTGTCGAGAAGGCAGACTCGCTCCGGAAGGGGCTCGGCGACCTGGACCGGGCGATCACCGCGGAGAAACTCTCCACTGCCCTCGCCCGGCTCCTGACCGAGGCGCGCACCGTGAACGCGGACCAACTGTTCAAACGGGCCCGGCGGGTGCGGGACATCCTCGATGAGGCCGGCATCGCCGCCCGGGAGAAAGCCGCCTACGACCACCGGTCGCTGCGGTTCTACCGGCTCCACACGGGGCAGGTGCGCATGGTCGGGTTGTTCGCCCCCGAAGACGGCGAATACCTGATGAGCACCTACGACGCCATCACCAGCCCCCGCCGGGGCGGGGTCCGGTTCGTGGACAAGGTCCAGGCGGCCTGGGCGAAGCGGGTCCAGGACGACCCGCGCACCAACGAGCCACTCACCGCAGACGCGTTCCTCGCCCTGATCAAACTCGGCGTGAAAGCCGACCCGAAACGCATCGTCGGCGGACGACGCCCCGCCGTCCGCATGATCACCATCCGCCCCACCAGCACCACACCCACCGGTTTCACACCCACCGGTTTCGCGCACACGGGAACCACACCCACCGATGCCGCGCCAACCGAGGCCCCGTCACCCGCAGCCGACGCTGCGGCGAACCCCGAAACCGAGGCGCACCCGCTCCAGCCCGGCGTCATCGAAGGGACCGCGGTCACCGTCTCCACCGAAACCCTCGAACGCAACCTCTGCGACAGCGGGATCCTCGACGTCACCTTCGACGACCACGGCACCGGTATCGACATCGGCCGCGAACAACGCACCTTCAGCCCCGCCCAACGCGCGGCCCTCGTCCTCCGCGGCGGCGGTTGCAGATGGCCGGGCTGCGACCAGCCACCCTCCTGGACCGAAACCCACCACATCCAACACTGGGAAGAAGGCTCCGGCGACACGAACCTCGACGAGGGGATCCTGCTCTGCCGGGCCGACCACCTCAGGCTCCACAACGAACACTGGCGCATCACCCGAGACCACACCGGCCAGTACTGGCTCACCCCACCACCCGGACGCGACCCGGAACAGAAACCCATCCCCCTCACCAGCAAAAACGCGCTCACCAGGTGGAGTGAATCCGGGGAACCGCACAGTTAGCATGGAGCCAGCGTCGCTCCGAGCGACGCCACGCGGGCCCCGGAACGCATTCGACTCCCGCTGCCCCTTCTGACACTGGAGTCACGATGAGCACGGTTCCCCCGCACGCTACCGGTCCCCGAGCGACATCCCCTCGGACGGATACGAGCGAAGCCGACGCCATCGTGGTCGGGGCCGGCCTCGCCGGACTCGTCGCGACCGCGGAGCTCGTCGCCGCGGGCAAGCGGGTCCTCCTGCTCGACCAGGAGCCGCCCGCCTCCCTCGGCGGCCAGGCCTGGTGGTCGTTCGGCGGCCTGTTCCTTATCGACTCGCCGGAGCAGCGCAGGCTCGGGGTGCACGACTCCGCCGGACTCGCCAGACAGGACTGGTTCGGCACCGCGGGTTTCGACCGTGACGAGGACCTCTGGCCGAGCCGCTGGGCGGAGGCATACCTCGACTTTGCTGCCGGCGAGAAGCGCGCCTGGCTGCACGGGCTCGGCATCCGCTTCTTTCCGGTTGTCGGCTGGGCCGAACGCGGCGGCACCACAGCCCTCGGCCCCGGCAACTCCGTGCCGCGGTTCCACATCGTCTGGGGCACCGGTCCGGCGATTCTCGCCCCGTTCATCGAGCGCGTGCGGGAAGGCGTGAGGTCCGGCCTCGTCACGGCGCTGCACCGCCGCAGGGTCGACGAGCTGCTCACCGACGACGGCGCTGTCGTCGGCGTGCGCGGAAGCATCCTCGCCCCGAGCGACGCCCCGCGCGGCGCGCCCAGCTCCCGCGAGGTCGTCGGCGACTTCGAGCTGCGGGCATCCGCCGTCATCGTGACGAGCGGCGGCATCGGCGGCAACCCCGCGCAAGTCCGCGCCCAGTGGCCGGCCCGGCTCGGCACCGCGCCCGGGGAACTGCTGTCCGGCGTGCCCGCGCACGTCGACGGGCGGATGCTCGGCATCAGCGAGCGGGCCGGCGCCCGGCTGATCAACGGAGACAGGATGTGGCACTACCCGGAGGGCGTCGGGAACTGGGACCCGGTCTGGCCCGCGCACGGAATCCGCATCCTGCCCGGTCCGTCCTCGCTCTGGCTCGACGCGACAGGAACCCGGCTGCCCGCACCCCTGTTCCCCGGCTTCGACACGCTCGGCTCGCTCCAGCACATCGTGCGCACCGGCTACGAACACAGCTGGTTCGTGTTGACGCAGAAGATAATCGAGAAGGAGTTCGCACTCTCCGGCTCCGAACAGAACCCCGACCTCACCGGTAAGAACCTTGCCCTTCTCGCCAAACGGGTGACGAAAGGCGCTCCCGGGCCGGTCGAGGCCTTCAAGAAGCACGGGGCCGATTTTGTCGCCGCCGACACCCTGCCCAACCTGCTCGCGGGCATGCGCCGGCTCTCCCCCGATGCTCCCCTGGACCTCGCCCAGGTCGAGCGGGAGATCCGCGCCCGCGACCGCGAGCTCGACAACGCCTTCACCAAGGATGCGCAGATCACGGCGATCCGCCAGGCCCGGCACTACCGCGGTGACCGTCTCATCCGTGTCGCGAGCCCGCACCGGCTGCTCGACCCGCACGCGGGCCCGCTGATCGCGGTCAAGCTGCACGTCCTGACCCGGAAGAGTCTCGGCGGCATCGAGACGGACCTCTCGGCCCGCGCCTTGGGGCAGGACGGTGCACCGATGCCGGGCCTCTACGCCGCCGGCGAGGCGAGCGGCTTCGGCGGCGGCGGAATGCACGGCTACCGAGCGCTCGAAGGCACCTTCCTCGGCGGATGCCTCTTCTCCGGACGCACCGCGGGGCGCGCCGCCGCCGCGGCGGTCTGACCCCCGGCTGTCACGGGAGCGTCCGGCGGTTGCCTAGTCCAGGACGCTCGTCAGCGCCCCGACCGGCTCGAGTACCGGCTCGAGCACGGCCGCGATCGCGACAGCGGTGTCCCGACCCATCCGGATCGCCCCGTCGACGTGCTGGTAGCCCTTGCCGGCCAGGTCGCTGCAGGAGAAGTGGATCGGCCCGACGGGGGTGCGCAGGTCGGCGCCATATCGGGCGAGTCCGCCGAGGTCGAAACTCGCGGCGTATGCGCCCCGGGTCCATTCCTCGTTGCCCCAGTCACTTTCGTAGTAGACCGCCGGCGACAGCGCCTTGTCCCCGAAGTAGTGCGAAAGCGATAGCAGGATGCGCGCCCGGCGCTCCTCCGCGGGGAGCCGGAACACGGCATCCGCCGCCTCATCGGACACGAAACCGACGAGGGTGCCGCGGTCGTCTCCGAAGTTGGTGTTGTCGTACGCCTCGTGCACGAGCTCGTAGGGACTGAACGCGGTGCCGGAGAGGCCGTCCTCGCGCCAGAACGGGGTCTCGTAGACGGCGTGGACCTTGATCACGAGACCCATCGAGAGGTGCTGGTGCAACTGGTGCTGGCGGCGGGGCAGGGCAGGTTCGAAGGAGATCCGGCTGAGCAGCGTCGGCGGAAGCGCGAGGATCGCCCGGCGGGCGTGCACCTCGAGTCCGTCGGTGACCGCGACGACACCCTCGTCGCTCCAGCGGAGGGTGCGCACCGGCTCCCCGAGGTGCACGTCATCGCCGAGCTGTTCCGCGAGCAGCAGCGGGACCTGCTGGAGGCCGCCGACGACGCGTTCGTCGAGGATGAAGTCGGCGTCGACGAGGTTGCTGAAGCTTCCGGCACTCGCGGCCATCAGCAGGGCCTGAAGGGCGGAGAAGGCGTGCGCGGGCTTGGTCAGCATGGCGCCGGCGATGAACATCGCGACGTTGTCGCGGGCCTCCTGGTCGGCTGTCTGGGTTGCGAGCCACCCGGCGAAGGAGATCCGGTCGAGTTCCACGGCCCGCGGGTGCGCCCACGGCCGATCGGGGTCGACCTCGGCGACAAGCGCGTCGAGCGTTTCGATGAGGGCGACGATCTCGGCCTGGGTCTCCGGGGAGACCGGGAAGATCTCGCCCTCGAAGCGGGTGCGCACCCCGGAGTCGTTGATGTAGACGTTCTCTCCGGCGCGGTACCGGGAGTAGGTCTCGAGACCGAGCTCTGCAAGGGTCTCCTTGAGCGCGTGCTGGTCCGGTGACACCCACTGGCCGCCGATCTCGAGCGTGGCTCCCTCGATGTCGTCGGTCCACAGCCGACCGCCGACCCGGTCGCGCGCTTCGAGCACGGCGACGGTGAGGCCGGCCCGGCGCAGCGACGTTGCTGCGGTCAGGCCGGATGCCCCTGCGCCGATGATGACGATGTCACGGTCGATCCTGGTTGTCATGAAAACTCCTCCATACGTGGGTGCTGCGAGGTCATTCGGGAATCGTGCGAGGTCGTGCGAGGTCAGGCGAGGTCCTGCGGGGTCACGGTCACGATCGCGCACGGGCGGCGGATGCTGCGCCGCCCGCCGTGCGCGTCCTGGTGTCCCTCAGGACGCGGGGATCAGGGTGTACTTCGGGGACAGGTACTCGTGGATTCCCTCGAGGCCGCCCTCCCGGCCGAGCCCTGATTGCTTGACGCCTCCGAAGGGGGCGGCGGCGTTGGACACGAGTCCCGTGTTCAGTCCCATCATGCCCGTGTCGAGCCCGGCGATCATCCGTTGGCCGCGGGCGATGTTCTCGGTGAAGACGTAGCTGATCAGCCCGTACTCGGTATCGTTGGCGAGCCGGATCGCCTCGTCCTCCTCCGTGAAGGTCACGATCCCGACGACGGGCCCGAAGATCTCCTGGCGAAGCAGGTCGCTGTCGGCCGCGACGTCGGTCAGCACGGTCGGGGCGTAGAACGACCCTGGACCCTCCGGGCGGAATCCGCCGGTGAGGAGGGTCGCACCGCGGTCGAGGGCATCGCTCACGAGCTTCTCGGTGTTGGCGACGGCTGCGTCGTTGACGAGCGGGCCGATCGTCACGTCCGGCTCGGTGCCCCGGCCGATCCGGAGGGCTTCTACGCGGGCGACGAGGCGGCGCGCGAATTCCTCGGCGACGGACGCGTGCACGATGAACCGGTTCGCTGCCGTGCACGCCTGACCGATGTTGCGGAACTTGGCGAGCATGGCGCCGTCGACGGCCCGGTCGAGGTCCGCGTCGGCGAAGACGAGGAACGGCGCGTTCCCGCCCAGCTCCATCGAGGTGCGCAGCACGCCCTCGGCGGCCTGGCGGAGCAGCGCCCGGCCGACACCGGTCGAGCCGGTGAAGCTGAGCTTCCGGAGCCGCGGGTCTGCGATCAGCGGGGCGGAGACCTCAGCGGATTCCGAGGTCGTGATCACGTTGACGACGCCGGCGGGAACGCCCGCGTCCTCGAGCAGCTGGGCGAAGAAGAGGGTGGTGAGCGGGGTGAGTTCCGCGGGCTTGATCACGACTGTGCAACCCGCGGCGAGCGCGGGGGCGATCTTGCGGGTCGCCATCGCGAGCGGGAAGTTCCACGGGGTGATCAGGAGGCACGGGCCGACCGGGCGCTGCGAAACGACCATCTGGCCGGTACCCTCGGGCGCCGGCCCGAAGCGCCCGGTGATTCGGACGGCCTCCTCGCTGAACCAACGCAGGAATTCCCCGCCATAGCCGACCTCGGCGCGAGCCTCGGCGAGTGGCTTGCCCATTTCGATGGTCATCAGCAGGGCGAAGTCCTCCCGGCGTTCCTGCAGCAGGTCGAACGCACGACGCAGGATCTCGGCCCGCACCCGCGGTGCGGTCGCCGCCCAGGCGGGACCCGCGGCGACGGCGGCGTCGAGGGCGCGTCCGCCGTCCGCGACGCCCGCGTTGGCGATTCGCTTGAGCTCGCGCCCGGTCGCCGGGTCCGTCACGATGATCGGCTCCCCCGTGCCGGGCTGCCAGGTGCCGTCGATGTAGAGACCATCGGGGACCCGGTTGAGGAGTTCGGCCTCCCGCCGGGTGCCGGTGGTGGTGTTCTCGCCGGAGGCGGGGCTCAGGGGGCGGTTCTCGGTGCTGAGACTGGTCACGGGTGTTCTCTTTCGGTCACGGGGCAGGTACGGCAGGCGGTGGGAAACGAACGGGCGTCAGGGGTAGAGTCCGCGGAGCAGGTGGGCCTCGGCGACGCGTTCGACGGCGAGGACCGTCGCCGCTGCCCGCAGGGAGAGGTCCCGGGAGGCGGCGGTTTCGACGACCTGCTGCCAGGCGGCGAGCATCCGCTCTTCGAGCTTCTGTTCGACCTCTGCGGCGTTCCACCAGTAGGCCTGGTTGCCCTGCACCCACTCGAAGTAGGAGACGAGCACTCCGCCGGCGTTCGCAAGGATGTCGGGGACCACGAGCTGTCCGTTCGCGGCGAAGATCCGGTCGGCGGCCGGGGAGGTCGGGCCGTTCGCGCCCTCGACGATCACGCGTGCCATCACGCGGGCAGCGTTCCCGGCGTGCAGGACGCCCTCGACCGCAGCGGGGACAAGCAGGTCGACGTCGAGCTCGAGCAGTGCTTCGCCGTCGAGCGGGTCCGCCCCGCCGAATCCGACGACCCGGCCGGTCGCGGCGACGTGCGCGTCGAGCCCGGCGAAGTCGATACCCCGCTCGTTGTAGACGGCACCGTACTGGTCGCTGACCGCAACGACCCGTACCCCCGCGTCGGCGAGGAACACGGCAGCGTCGTGGCCGACCTTGCCGAAGCCCTGCACTGCTGCGGTCGCCCCATATGGAGTGATGCCGCTGTGCCGGAGGGCGGCGAGTGCGACATGGGTCACGCCGCGGCTGGTCGCGCTCGCGCGGCCGTGGGAACCGCCGAGGCTGATTGGCTTGCCCGTGACGATCCCGGGAACGGTGTAGCCGACGTTGACGGAGTATGTGTCCATCATCCAGGCCATGGTGCGCTCGTCGGTGCCGATGTCGGGGGCCGGGATGTCCTTCTCCGGGCCGATGATCGGCAGGATCTCGCTCGTGTACCTGCGGGTGACGCGCTCGAGCTCCGGGAGCGAGAATTCGCGCGGGTCGATCGTGACACCGCCCTTGGCACCGCCGTACGGCACGTCGAGCAAGGCGCATTTCCAGGTCATCCACATCGCGAGGGCGCGCACCTCGTCGAGGGTCACGTGCGGGCTGTAGCGCAGGCCGCCCTTGGCCGGGCCGCGGGAGAAGTTGTGCTGCACCCGGTAGCCGGTGAACAGTCGGGTGCTGCCGTCGTCCCGGCGCAGCGGAACGGCGACGGTGAGCTCGCGGCGCGGGGTCGCGAGCAACGCGTGCAGGCCGTCCGGGTAGCCGAGCAGGGCGACGGCGTCGCTGAGCTGCGACCGGGCGTCGACGAGCGGCGTGGCGAGGGGCGTGACCTGGCGAACGGCCGGCCGGGCCTCGAGCAGGCTCATGCGTTCGCCAGTGCGTGTGCGACGACCTGGAGGCCCTCGACGAGGAGCTCGTCCGAGATACTCAGCGGCGGCAGGAACCGGATCACGTTCCCGTAGGTTCCGCAGGTGAGGACGATGACGCCCTGCGCATGGACGGCGGCCGCGACGCGGGAGGTGAGTGCGGCATCCGGTTCACCCGTCGCCGAGTCGACGAGCTCGATGGCGATCATGGCACCGCGGCCGCGGACGTCGCCGACGCGCTTGTCGAAGGCGCGGATGGCGTTCAGCCGGCCGGTGAGGATGGTGCCGATCTCGCGGGCGCGCTCGACCAGGTTCTCGCTCTCGTAGGTGTCGAGGGTGGCGAGGGCCGCTGCGCAGGCGAGCGGGTTTCCGCCGTAGGTGCCGCCGATGCCGCCGACCTGCGGGGCGTCCATGATCTCGGCGCGGCCGGTGACCGCGGAGAGCGGGAGGCCGCCGGCGATGCCCTTGGCCATCACGATCAGGTCGGGCACGATGCCCTCGTGGTCGCAGGCGAACATGGCGCCGGTGCGGGCGAAGCCGGTCTGCACCTCATCGGCGATGAAGACGACCCCGTTGCTGCGGCACCAGGCCAGGAGGGTCGGCAGGAAGCCCGCGGCCGGGACGATGAAGCCACCCTCGCCCTGGATCGGTTCGATGATGAGCGCGGCGAGGTTCTCGGCGCCGATCTGCTTCTCGATCTGGGAGATGGCGCGCTTCGCGGCGACGACGCCGTCGAGACCGCCGTCACGCAACGGGTAGGACATCGGCGCCCGGTAGACCTCGGCGGCGAACGGACCGAACCCGTTCTTGTATGGCTGGTTCTTGGCGGTGAGGCTCATGGTCAGGGTGGTGCGGCCATGGTAGGCGTGATCGAAGGCCACGACGGCCTGCCGTCCCGTGTAGTGCCGTGCGATCTTGACGGCGTTCTCGACAGCCTCGGCGCCGGAGTTGAACAGGGCGGTCCGCTTGGCGTGGTCACCGGGGGTGACCCGGTTGAGCGCCTCGGCGACCTCGATGTACGAGTCATACGGGGCGACCGTGAAGCAGGTGTGGGTGAACTGGGCGAGCTGGGCGGCAACAGCCTCGACGACGCGGGGCGCGCTGTTGCCGACGCCGGTCACGGCGATGCCGCTGCCGAGGTCGATCAGGGAGTTGCCGTCAACGTCGACGAGCACGCCGCCGCCGGCGGCGACGATGTAAACGGGAAGGGTGACGCCGACGCCCGCGGAGACCGCGGCGGTCTTGCGCGCCTGGAGAGCCTGCGACTGGGGCCCGGGGATGCTCGTCGTGAGGCGACGTTCCTGCGGGAGGGACGGGCCGCCGACGGGAACGGTGGTGGGCGGGGATGCGACGAGGGTCATGTCTGCTCCAGTTCGTGAACCGAGGTGCATCGACCGGGCGGCGTCGATGTCAGGTGCCATGCTAGGCAGAGCGCCGACGGCAGCGCGCTCGCCGCGATGTACAGATCGCGGGCCGAGTTTCGCCACGTTGTACACTCGGCGCATGCCCCCGCTCAACGCACCGCCGCCGCTGCCCGCGCTGCGCCGCCTCCTCGACCGGCCGGACCTGCGGCTGCGGCTGCTCACTCCGGAGGCCGGCCTGCCGCCGTACGCCCTCGACCAGCCCGTCGAATGGGTGCACAGCTCAGACCTCGCCGACCCGACCCCGTTCCTGTCCGCACACCAGGTGCTGCTGACGACCGGGCGCCAGTTCGCGGAGGCTGTCACGGACGCGTTCTACATCGACTACGTGACCCGGCTGCGCGACCGCGGCATCGTCTGCCTCGGATTCGGCACGGAAGTCCTCCGCTCCGGCACCCCCGACGCCCTCGTCGCGGCCTGCCAGTCTCGGGGACTCCCCCTCGTCGAAGTGCCGTACGAGACGCCGTTCATCGCCGTCGCCCGGGCCGCCGGCGACCTCGTCGCCGAGCTCCGCTATGCCAGGAACACCTGGGCGCTCGGCGCCCAGCGGTCCATCGCGCTCGCGGCGCTCCGCCCGGACGGCCTCAGCGCGACCCTCAGCGAGCTGTCCAGACAACTCGGCCACTGGGTCGCGCTCTTCGACATGAGCGGGGCCCTCGACCGGGTCTTCCCCCGGGACACCTTCGCGGGCGCATCCGCTTCACGCGGCTCTCTCGACCGGGTGCAGCGCGAGGCAGCCCAGTTGATCCGGCGCGGGCAGCGGGCCAGCACGTCCGTTTCGACCGGCGGAGAGACGCTGACCCTGCAGACCCTGGGCCGACGCGACCAGCTGCGCGGCGTCCTCGCCCACGGGGGTCCCGGCGAGCTCGACCAGGCCAGCCAGGAGGTCGTGACGAGCGTGATCGCGCTCGCCGGGCTCGCGCTCGAGCAGAACAGTGCGCTCGACCGGGCGCGCGGGCTCCTCCGGTCCGGGCTGCTGCACGCGCTGCTCGGCGGCGACGTCGACCTCGTGCAGGCGACATCCGGGGAGATGTGGGGGCCGCTCCCGTTCGAGCCGGTACGGGTCGCCGTGACCGACCCCGCGCCAGGGCGGCTGGACGCCCTGACCGAGTTCCTCGAGCTCCGGGTGGAGGAGAGCCCTGGACACCTGTTCTTCGCGCGCCAGGGCGGCCTCGTGGTCTTGTGCGTCGACGCCACTGCCGGGCCCCTGCTCGATGAGCTCGTCGGCTTCGGGCTGCACCTGGGGCTCTCCGACCGGGCCAGGTACCGTGAGCTGCCGCACGCCCTCGCCCAGGCCAGCCAGGCCCTCGAACGCTCGCACGAGGGCGCGCCCGGCATCGTCGAATTCGACGTGATCTCCCGACAGGGCGTTCTCGCGTTCCTCGCCGGCACGGATGCCTCGGAGGTCGGACGCGCGACGCTCCAGCCGCTCACGGCGCACGACGCCGTCCACGGCACTGAACTCGTCCGCACGCTCCGGGTGTGGCTCGGGCGCAACGGGCAATTCGGTCCAGCGGCCACCGAGCTCGGCGTGCACCGGCACACGGTGCGGGCCCGGGTGAGCCAGGCCGAGGCACTCCTCGGCCGTGACTTCGGCACCTTCCACGCCCGCGCCGACATCTGGGCGGCACTGCTCGCGTCCGGTGACGACGCCGGATCACCCCCTGAGCACCTCAGTAGCTGAGAACCGTCTCACGGGCGGTTCTGCTCACCCGCACTCCAGTGCGCTGGGCGCACGAACCCCTGGGACAGGACGGTGAGGTGGTCGCCTCTGGCGCTGCTGACCTGCATCTGGGTCAGGTAGATCGCGCCGGCGAGGTCCGCTCCCGCGAGGTTCGCGTTGCGCAGGTCGACACCGAGGAGGTCGCAGTGCGACAGCCGGGCTCCGCTGAGATCCGCTGCGATCAGGAGGGAGCCGCGCAGGCTCAGTCCACGAAGGTCCGCACCGGTGAGCGCCGCGCCCGCCAAGTCTCTCCCCGGGCCGAGCCGGCGCCGAACTCCTCGATCCCGCGTTTCGCCGAGGATGCCCCTGCGCGCGTCCTCGCTCGCCTGGAGGAGGAGCGGCCGGGCCGCGTCATACTCCGCGTCGACGTCGAGGCCCGCGAGCAGATCCGGCTGCTCCCGGCTGAGCGCGCTGACGCGATCGAAGCGCGACAACAGCGGAGCCGGATCACCCGCGTCCCTGACAAGGCTGATCGCCTGCTCGAGGTACCAGAGGAGTTCGTGGAGCCGCCGCACGATCGGGAAGATCGCGAACATGGCGTCCCTGGTCCCCGGATCGTCCCGCCAGGACCGGCCGGCGAAGGTCTGCTGCGAGACCTTCTGGCCGGCACCGAAACAGTCGAACACGGTGCAGCCGGTGAAGCCCCGGGGACGCAAGTCGGCGTGCACGCGGCACGCGTCGCGTTCGTCGAGGTTCTCGCAGGGATCGCCGGCCGGCTTGTCGAACGGGAAGTCGGCGGACCTGGCGAAGGCCAGGGCGACGCAGCAGAGTCCGAAGCACCTGGCGCAGTCGGCACCGAGGTCTTCGCGGCGCCCGAGCTCAATCCTGGTTCGTTCCGTCATCGCGTTCATCGTAGTCCGCGCTCCGGCAGGGCCAACCGGAATTCCCGGGCACGGGTCAGGCGCGCAACGACCAGGGCTTGCGACGCACGAGGATGTGGCCGCGGCTCGTGCTGAGCCGGGTCCAGGGCCCGGTCTCGAAGAGCCGCACCGGTTCGTCCTTGGGCAGGAAGCCGAGACTCACCGCCGCGAACGCCGCCCCGGCCGGAACGATCTCGAGTCCCGCAATCGGGCGACCCCAGACCTCTGCACGGACTCGCTGCACGACCTGCGCGCCCGAGTCCCGCGGCACGGTGGAGGCGACCTCGTCGATACCGGCGGCCGCAGCGCCCGTCAGGAGCGCGGCATCCGTCTCGCCGAGGAGTTTCCAGCCACCCCGGGGCGGGGAGATACCGGCCCAGGTCACGGTCGTGACCTCGAGGGGCACGGTCACCGCGACCGGCTCCTCCGGGTCGCTTCCCCCGGCGGCAAGGCGGGCGACCCGATCGAGCAGGGAACGCACCGGCACGACGGCGTCGAGTTCGACGGGTTCGTCGAGGCCGAAGGTGCGCAGACCGAGCACGGTCGGGCTCCCATCGAGGAGGCCGCGCGGGTAGAGGATCGCGGAGTACACCGCGAGCGCGCCGGCGGCCGAAATCAGGCGCACCGAACCGTCCTCGACACGGCTGGCGCGAGACAGGTAGACCTGCAGATCGCTGAGGGCAAAGGAATCCGTGAGAATAAATGACTGGCTCATCTGCTCCTAAACTACCAAGGTACGGCGAGGCTCATACCGACTTCGCACACACTGCCGAGGAGGACGCATGGACATGCCGATGGAAGGTCTCTTGAACGCCCTCGACCTGACCGACACAGGGGCGCGCACGAGCGAGGACATCTTCACCGGCCCGTCGCAGTGGATGCCCCTCGGCCGGGTGTTCGGCGGACAGGTCCTCGCCCAATCCCTCGTCGCCGCGATGCGCACCGTGCCCGACGACCGCCACGTGCATTCGATGCACGGCTACTTCCTGCGACCGGGTGACGTCAGCCAGCCGATCACATTCTCCGTTGACCGGATCCACGACGGCCGCTCCTTCTCTACCCGGCGCACGCAGGCGTACCAGAACGGCCACCCGATCCTCTCGATGATCGCGTCCTTCCAGGATGACGACGAGGGACTCGAGCATCACATCGACATGCCGGCCGGGCTGCCGGAGCCGGAGTCGTTGCCGACCGCCGCGGAGTCCCTCGCCCAGGTCGACCACACCATCGCCCGGTACTGGGCGAGCGAGCGTGCCTTCGACATGCGGCACGTTCCTTCGCCGATCTACCTGCAGGTCAAGGGCGAGCACACCAGCCACCAGGCCGTGTGGATGAAGACCCTCGGCGCGCTTCCCGACGACCCGGACCTGCATCGTGCCGCCCTGGCGTATGCGAGCGACTATTCGATCATGGAGCCGGTCATGCGCCGCCACGGCATCGCCTGGGCGACGCCGGGCCTCAAGGTCGCGAGCCTCGATCACGCGATGTGGTTCCACCGCTTCGGGCGCGTCGACGAGTGGATGCTCTACGTTCAGGACTCCCCCACCGCCCAGGGGGGCCGAGGACTCTCCACCGGCAGCATCTACAGCCGCGAGGGTCTCCTGCTCGCGACAGTTGCCCAGGAGGGCATGGTCCGGATTCCCGCGAACAAGGAGTAGCAGCCGGCCCGGGATCACTGCGCCGGATTACTGCGCCGGCTCAAGTCCAGGCTCGGCCGCGAGCAGCACGATGCCGTTGGGCTGCAAACGGATGTCGACGGATGCGATCTCGTCCGTGTCCAGTTTCGTGGTTCCCACGACAGGGACCGTCATGCCAGGACCCGCGAGCCAGCTCGCGACCTGCGTCGCCTCCCCGTTCCGGTCCGTGATGAACATCGCGTAAGCCCGCTCCGCCGCGGCGCCGTCGCCGGTGCCGGATTCGGTGCCGGATTCGGTGCCGGATTCGGGCAGGCCATAGCTGCACGAGCCGTCGATGCGGGTACCGCCGGGCTGAGCCGCCAGGCGGACATCCGCGCTCAGCGGGTTCGGGACCACCTGGCGCAGTGTGACGAGCTCCCCGGGAGGTTCTGCGATCGACGCCGGGGCGAGCCGGGCCGGCAGCACGATCGCCACCGTCGCAGCGACGGCCGCCACTGCGAGCAGGAGCCCGGCCTGCAGCATCCGTCCGCGCCGCCTGCGCCGCCGCGCAGCAGCGAGCAGCCGTGGCAGGCCGTGGCCGCGAGGCAGGACGCCCGGCAACTCCGCGGTCTCCAACACCTCGGCCGTCGGTACGAGGCCGAGGAGCCCGGGGAGCCCGGCGATCTCGGCAACCCGACGGGTGCAGTCCGCGCACGTGCGCAGGTGGCGTTCGTAGTCGTGGCGTTCCTCGGTCGCGAGCGCGCCGAGCACGTAGGCGGCGTCCCACTCGGCGTACGGGTCGCGTCCGGACCGGGGGTCGCGCCCGGTGTCTGACGCGCCGGATCCTGTCGTGGTCATCGCTCGGTCACTCCCTTCTCGGTGAGACTCAGGCGCATGGCCCGCAGGGCGTAGTGCAGGCGCGACTTCACAGTGCCTTCCGGGATGTCGAGAGAGCGCGCGGTCTCGGCGACCGACTGTCCCCGGAAGTAGGCGCAGACGACCACGGCCCGGTGATCTGCGGAGAGGCCGTCGAGGGCATCCGCCACGAGCCACGCGTCGAGGAGTGCTGCCGTCGCATCGTTCGTCAGGCGCTCGGGGAGTTCGCCTGTGCTGATTTCGTGGCGATTCCTGGCCGAGCGCCATTCGTCGATGACGAGGTGGCGGGCGACGGTGAAGAGCCAGGCGCGCGCCGAGTCCGCATCGTCGAGCACCCGGGGCAGTCGCCAGGCGCGCAACAGGGTCTCCTGCACAACGTCATCGGCCAGGGTGGAATCGCCGGTCAGCCGGGACACGTACCGACGGAGTTCCACGGCGTGCGCATCGTGCAGGGCGCGCAGCAGGCCGGCACGCGCGTCGACGGGCCGTTCCCCGCGTCCGGCTTTCTCCGCCACAGCGCACCTCCTATCGTTAACACGGGCTCGCTGCGCCGTTCGTTCAGTTTCCGCCGAGTTTTGTCGAAGTCCGTCGATTTTCCGTGATGGGCTTTGAACCGATGACCGGGCAGTCTCGTAGTAACTAGTAGCACCCTAACGAGGAGCGCCAGCTTGCGAACGGGGAGCAGCCCATTCGCCCTCACCGACCGCCACGACCACCACGACCACCATCACGAGGAGAATCATGACGAACGACACCGCGGTCTCCCGCCGCGCCGCACTGCTGATCGGCACCGCAGGCACCGCCGCCGTGACCCTGGCCGCCTGCGCCCCGACCACGACGGGCGGCACCGCCGCCGGATCGGCCGGAGGTTCGACGGGGGCCGCAATGCCCTCTGCGGGCAGTACCGCCGCCACCGGAAGTGGCGGGACCGTGGTCGCCAAGCTCTCCGACATCCCGGTCGGCGGCTCGATCGAGACCGCCCTGAACGGCAAGGCCATCTTCGTCAGCCAGCCGACCAAAGGCAAGGTCGTGGCCTTCAGCGCCGTGTGCACGCACCAGGGCTGCATCGTGAAGCTCGTCGACACGTCCTTCGACTGCCCGTGCCACGGTTCGAAGTTCGACACGGCAACGGGCGCCGTTCTCGCGGGCCCCGCCCCGAAACCGCTGATCGGCATCACCGTCACGGTTTCGGGAGACTCGGTCACCGCGAGCTGAGCGGCTGGAGTTCAGTCTTCCGGAAGGGCAGCCCTGCGGGTGAATCGCACCGGGTCTTCGAGGTAGGGCAGCCACGCCGCACGCTCCGCGTCGGTGATCTTGCGCGGGCGCTGGGTTGCCGCGTCGATGAGCACGATCGTGGTACTGGCCTGCGCGTACAAAACCGCCGGCTCGGCGTCCGCCGGCCCCCAGACCTCGTAACACACCTCGAGGCTCGCCCCGCCGACCTTGCCGAGCCAGAGACGGATGTCCACCGGCTGCCGCAGGTACGGGATCGACAACAGGTACTCGGCTTCGAGCCGCGCGATCACGGTCAGCGTCGCCGCGCCGGGCCGGCCGTCGAGAACGGCGGTCCCGGCCCCCGAGCCGGGCTCAACCTCGTCGTCGAGCCAGAACGCCTGGATGCGCGCCTCCTCGAGGAGGCGCAGCATCGAGGCGTTGTTGACGTGGCCGTACGCATCGAGGTCTGACCAGCGCAGGCTGATCGGCACGTGCAGCTTCATCGCGCTGGCCCGTTCCCGGCCTAGTCGCGCGTGAGCTTGCGGTACGCGGACCTGTGCGGCTTCGCGGCGTCGGGGCCGAGCCGCTCGATCTTGTTCTGCTCGTAGGACTCGAAGTTTCCCTCGAACCAGTACCAGCTCGCCGGGTTCTCATCCGTGCCCTCGTAGGAGAGGATGTGGGTCGCGATCCGGTCGAGGAACCACCGGTCGTGAGTGATGACCACGGCGCAACCGGGGAACTCGAGCAGCGCGTTCTCGAGGGAGCCGAGGGTTTCGACGTCGAGGTCGTTAGTCGGCTCATCCAGGAGCAGCAGGTTGCCGCCCTGCTTGAGGGTGAGCGCGAGGTTGAGGCGGTTGCGCTCTCCACCGGAGAGCACGCCGGCCTTCTTCTGCTGGTCGGGTCCCTTGAATCCGAAGGTCGACACGTAGGCGCGGGACGGGATCTCGGTCTTGCCGACCTGGATGTAGTCCTGGCCGTCGGAGACGACCTCCCAGAGGGACTTGTTCGGGTCGATACCGGTGCGGTCCTGGTCGACGTAGGAGATGTCGACGGTCTCGCCGATCTTCAGCTCGCCGCCGTCGAGCGGCTCCTTGCCGACGATCGTCTTGAACAGGGTCGTCTTTCCCACGCCGTTCGGCCCGATGATGCCCACGATGCCGTTTCGGGGGAGGGTGAAGCTCAGCCCGTCGATGAGCACGCGGTCGCCGAAGCCCTTGTGCAGCTTCTTCGCGTCGATGACCTGGGCACCGAGGCGCGGGCCGACCGGGATCTGGATCTCTTCGAAGTCGAGCTTGCGGGTGCTCTCGGCCGCGGCGGCCATTTCCTCGTAGCGGGCGAGGCGCGCCTTGGACTTGGCCTGGCGACCCTTCGCGTTCGAGCGGACCCACTCGAGTTCGTCGGCGAGACGCTTAGCCATCTTCGCGTCCTTCTTACCGGCGATCATGAGCCGTTCCTGCTTCTTCTCGAGGTAGGTCGAGTAGTTGCCCTCGTAGGGGTAGAGGTGGCCACGGTCGACTTCGGCGATCCATTCGGCGACGTGGTCGAGGAAGTACCGGTCGTGGGTGACGGCGAGCACGGCGCCGGCGTACTGGGCGAGGTGCTGCTCGAGCCAGAGCACGCTCTCGGCGTCGAGGTGGTTGGTGGGCTCGTCGAGGAGGAGAAGGTCGGGCTTCTGCAGAAGGAGCTTCGTCAGTGCAACGCGGCGCTTCTCACCACCGGAGAGGTCGGCCACGGCAGAGTCTCCCGGCGGCGTGCGGAGGGCATCCATCGCCTGTTCGAGCTGGGAGTCGAGGTCCCAGGCGTCGGCGGCGTCGATGGCTTCCTGGAGCGTGCCCATTTCGGCGAGAAGGGTGTCGAAGTCCGCGTCGGGTTCGCCGAGGGCCGCGCTGATCTCGTTGAACCGGTCGACCTTGGCCTTGATCGGGCCGACGCCTTCCTGCACGTTCTCGAGGACCGTCTTCGTCTCGTCGAGTTCCGGCTCCTGCATCAGGATGCCGACGCTATAGCCGGGCGAGAGTTTCGCCTCGCCGTTGCTCGGGGTGTCGAGCCCGGCCATGATCTTGAGGATCGTGGACTTTCCGGCGCCGTTCGGCCCGACGATGCCAATTTTGGCACCGGGGAAGAACGACATCGTGACGTCGTCGAGGATGAGCTTGTCGCCTACCGCCTTGCGTGCGCGGACCATCGTATAAATAAATTCGGCCATAGTGCTTACCAGTCTATTTGCCG
Source organism: Cryobacterium sp. GrIS_2_6 (assembly GCF_035984545.1). NCBI lineage: Bacteria > Bacillati > Actinomycetota > Actinomycetes > Micrococcales > Microbacteriaceae > Cryobacterium > Cryobacterium sp. GrIS_2_6. The sequence continues at coordinate 981,029 of NZ_JAXCHP010000001.1, read as the reverse complement.
CGTGGCCCCGACCAGACACCGGCCGGTCGAGATCGCGGACGTGACCATGCTGTGGTACCCGCCGGACTTCGACCCGTTCTGGCCGATCAGGCAGCCGTCGGGGAAGCGGACCGAGAATTGCACGGAGTCGGCGTCGAGATTGACGCTCGTCTTGTCGAACCCGACCTCGATCATCGTCTTGTCGAATCCGGCGGCGACGAGGGCGTCCACGAAGCCGCGCCCGCCCGTCGCGAGATCCACGGCCGCGGCGACCTGGTTGAAGTATGCGAGGTTCGCCTGGGCGCCGAGTTCTGGCCGCACGGCCGGTGCCGGCGCCGCCGTGGCGGTGGCAACCGGAACCCTTGTCGGTGTGGCCGCGACGGGCGTCGGTTCAGCGGTGCCCGCGGTGCAGCCTGCCAGAGCTGCGACAACCAGGCCGGCGATGACGACGGCCACCACGGGTCGGAGTGTCGTCCTGTGTACTGCCGGCACGTGTGTCCTCCCGAGGCCGCGGTGCGGCCAGTGCCATCGAGTCTAAACCGAGCGCACGGCCGACTCGCCAGTGGCGACGGTCGTGACACCGGCGGGCGGGACCGTCTCGCCGGAGGAAGCGCCCGAAACGGCGGCCGGATCCGGCGCAGTCGGGAGCCCCTGGACCGCGGCCGCGGCCGTGACCGGGCGCAGGTAGTTCGTCGTGCACCAGGACAGGTCATGGCCGACCGCCTCGGCCTCGACCTCGACGGAGGTGCCCGATCGTTCGGCGTTCTGCCACGCCCGCACCCGCAGCTGCCCGGCCACGAGTACATGCTCACCTTTCCGTACCGAACGCACGACGTTGTGCGCAAGGTGACGGAACGCGGTCACGGTGTACCAGTTCGTGTCGGCGTCGACCCAACTGTGCAGGGTCCGGTCGTACCGGCGCTGTCCGGAGGCCAGCCGGAAGGAGGTGATCGCGAGGCCGGCGCTCGTCACGAGGTGGCGCGGCGTCGTCGCCACGATTCCGGTCACGGTAATGCTGTTGCTCATGGTGTCTCCCGTCCTGGTCGTCGCCGGACGCTCGCCCGGCGTTGGCCCGGGGGCGACGCTCGTGCCTGTCTCCGACGCCCCCGGGTCACGTCCGAGTGTGCGGCCGAGTGCACACGGACGATCCGCGGCATCCGTTTGCGGGGAGAACACCGCAGAACGGACGCCTGTTGAGGAGGGTCCCCTCCCCTGCGGCCCTAGAGTGATCCCATGAGCTTTGTCGCCGCTGAGAACCGCTATTCGGGCATGACCTATCGCCGGACCGGACGGAGCGGGCTCAAGCTCCCGGCCCTCTCGCTCGGCCTCTGGCACAACTTCGGGAACGAACGCCCCATCGACACTCAGCGGGCCATCCTCCGCAGGGCCTTCGACCTCAGCGTCACGCACTTCGACCTCGCCAATAACTACGGCCCGCCGTATGGGGCTGCCGAAACCAACTTCGGCCGGGTCTTCGCGGAGGACTTCAGGCCGTACCGCGACGAGATCATCGTGTCAAGCAAGGCCGGGTACGACATGTGGGCGGGCCCGTACGGCGACCTCGGTTCGCGCAAGTACCTGCTGTCGTCCCTCGACCAGAGCCTCGGGCGCCTCGGCCTCGACTACGTGGACATCTTCTACTCGCACCGTCCAGACCCGGAGACCCCGATCGAGGAGACGATGGGCGCCCTCGCGACCGCCGTCCAGCAGGGCAAGGCGCTCTACGTCGGCGTGTCCAACTACTCCCCGGAGGAGACAAGGGCCGCTGCCGCAGCACTCGCCGAGCACAAGATCCCGCTCCTCATCCACCAGCCGCGTTACTCCATGTTCGACCGGCACATCGAGGACGGCCTCTTCCCTGTGCTCGACGAGCTCGGCATCGGCAGCATCGTCTTCTCCCCCCTCGCCCAGGGTCTCCTCACTGACCGCTACCTCGGTGGGAGTGTCCCGGAAGGCTCTCGCGCGGCGACGAGCCGTTTCCTCTCGGAGAACGCCCTGACGGACACCTATTTTGAGCGGGCAAGGGCCCTCAACGAGATCGCGCTCGGCCGGGGCCAGACCCTCGCCCAGCTGGCGGTGACCTGGATCCTGCGTCAGCCGCAGGTGACGAGCGTGCTCGTCGGGGCAAGCAGCGTTCACCAGCTCGAGCAGACCGTCGCGGCCCTCGACGCGCCGGCTCTCAGCGAGGCCGAGATCACCGGCATCGAGCCGCTCGCGGTGCACGGCACCGGCCGGGACTCCTGATTGGGGTATCTGTACGCGCTCCTCGCATCCCTGCTCTTCGGGCTCAACGGCTCGACGACGAAGGTCATCGTTGAGGCGGGGCTGTCCCCCGCGCAGCTGACCTTCGTCAGGGTCACGGTGATCATGGCGCTCGCGGGCGCCGTCCTGCTCGTGACGAACCGGCGGGCATTCCGCATCGACAGGAGCCAGCTCGCCGTGATGGCGCTGCTCGGCGTCGCCGGGGTCGCGCTCATCCAGTGGTTCTACGCCGTCGCGATCAGTCTGCTCCCCGTCGGGATCGCGCTCATGCTCGAGTACTCCGGGGTGCTCCTGATCGCCCTCGTGGCGCGTTTCGTGTTCAAGGAACGCGTCAAACCACGAATCTGGTGGGCGATCGGGGGCGTCCTCGTGGGCATGGCCATCGTCGCGCAGATCTGGGCGAGCCCGCTCTCGACGCTCGGGGTCGTCGCCGGCGTCGCGGCGGCGATCTGCCTCGCGATCTACTTCCTCGTCGGTGAGCGCCAGGTCGCGACCTCCTCGCCCCTCGCCGTCGCGTTCTGGTCGATGCTGTTCGCGAGCGCCTTCTGGCTGCTGTTCAGCGGATGGGGGCAGATCGACCCGGCACTCCTCACGGAAACCGTGCACCTGCACGGAAACCTCTCAACCGTGGAAGCTCCGCTCTGGACACTCCTGCTCTGGAACGGGGTGCTCGGCTCCTTCGCCCCGTACCTGCTCTCGTATATGGCCCTCGCCCGCCTGACGGCGACGGCGGCGGGCATCGTTTCCGCGTCTGAGGTCATCTTCGCGTTCGCCTTCGCATTCCTCTGGCTCGGGGAAACACTCGACGGCGTGCAGGCGTTCGGCGCACTGCTCGTCCTCGCCGGAATCGTGGTGGCGCAGACGGCGCGGGCCAACCGGCCCGTGGACCTGGACCTGGCCGGTCCCGGAGTCACCGGCGCCATCCAGCTGCCCTAGCGCTCCTGACGTCCTGTTTTCCCGGTGCCGACCGGGCAGCCGGTCGAATGTCGGGGGTCCCCCGTAGCGTGCTGAGCACAGCACCAGCCACCCGAGACCCCGCCACCCGGCACCGGAGGATCCCATGACCGACACCCCGTTCCTGGCCCCGCTTCGAGCCCCTCACCCCGACGTCGCGTCCGTTCGCGGCCTCGCCCTGGTCCCTGTGAAAGACGGTCTCTGGCGGGTCACCGGCCGTTCGGGCGCCGTCCTCGGCCACATCGAACGCAAGCTCGACGACCGCGGAGAGTCATACGCGGCCCGGCGGCTGCTCCCGGCCACCCGCACCCTTGATCTGGGCACCTTCTGGCGGCTGGCGGATGCCGCGGACTGCTTCCGATAGCCCGCCGTGGCCACAGTGAGTTATCCGACCACATTGAGGCACGCCGCCGGCAAAGCCGCCCAACCCGCCGCGCTCAGGATAAAGTTCCGCACATGACGTGGTGGAATAGTTTCGTATCCTGGCTCACGGCAGCCAGCAACCAGACCGTGGTGAACACAGCCGTAGTGTTCATTGTCGCGATCCTGATCGCCGGCGTTCTCACGGCCCTGATCGGGCGCGGCGCCATCAAGCAGCTCCTCGTCCAGCACGACCGGGAACTCAAGGCTGCGGCCATCGGCGCCCTCATCGATGCCGCGACTGAGGCATCCGTCTGGAATTCGCTCACTCCGCAGGAACAGGTCATGGCGGACCGTGCCGTCGGCCAGGCCGACATCCAGGTTCGCCTGCTTCCGATTCCCGGCGCCGGCGTCGCGGCCAACTGGGCCTCGCACCAGCTCAACGAGCTCAAGCGCACCTCGGCTACCTTCGGCTACCAGCTCGAACCCGCCCTGCTGGAATTCCGCGATCGACTGATCGAGTGGCAGGACAAGCCCCGCCGTACCCGCAAGGTGTTCCAGAGCGACCTCGACCGGTGGAAGACGCAGAACTCCACCTCGGAATCCAGCCTCCTCGCCCAGCAGGATGCGTGGGCCGCCCAGCAGCACCACGACCAGTTCAACGAGGCCCTTCCGGCAGCGCCCGTCCCCGCAACGCCCACGCCGAGTGTGCACGCGGCGAGCCAGTCCACGCCGTCGACGGAGACCCAGCGCCTCCTCGACGATGTACAGGCCCTCGAGGTACGTCCGGCACCGATCAACCACCCGTAGTCAGGCAGTCGTAGTCAGGCAGAACCGCAGATCGCCCGGAGCATTCGGTGCTCCGGGCGATTTGTGCTCAACGACGTCCGGCACGTGCCAGGCGGCTCAGCGCCACCATTCGTCAAAGAGGGACGCCGGGACCTGGCGCTTGTGCTCCGTGTTCAGGAACCGTGCCTCGATCGCCGCAGCGACCTCCTCGTCGACGGGGAGACCCTCGAGGTAGTCGTCGATCTGCTCGTAGCGCAGGCCGAGGTTGTCCTCATCGGTCTGGCCGGGATTACCGTCGAGCAGGTCGGCCGTCGGCGCCTTGAGGTAGAGGTGCTTCGGCGCCCCGAGTTCGATGAGGAGCGCCTTGCCCTGGCGCTTGGTCAGGCCGGTGAGCGGCAGCACGTCGGCGCCGCCATCGCCGTACTTGGTGAAGAACCCCGTGACGGCCTCTGCGGCATGATCGGTACCGATCACGAGGAGTCCGCGCGCCCCGGCGATGGCGTACTGGGCGACCATCCGCTCCCTGGCCTTGGTGTTGCCCTTGTCGAAGTCGGGCAGTGACTCACCGGTGCTGTCCTCATATTCGGCCGCGATCCCGTCGACCGCGCGCTGCACGTTGAAGGTGAGCGCGGTGTGCGGCTGGATGAAGTCGAGCGCGAGTTCGCCATCGGCGTCATCGTGCTGCACGGCATACGGCAACCGTACGGCGACGAACTCAAATTCCTGTCCGGCGTCGTCGAGCTCCTCGATTGCGAGCTGGGCGAGTCGCCCGGCGAGGGAGGAGTCCTGCCCACCGCTGACGCCAAGGATCAGCCCTTTCGCACCCGAACCCACCAGGTACTCCTTGAGAAAGTCCACCCGTCGTCGAATCTCGATAGCCGGATCAATTGTCGGTGACACATGCAGTTCGGCGATGATGCGCGCCTGAAGTTCTCCCATGCATCGAATCTATCAAAACGGCCGGGGCGGCCGCCCGGCGCACACGTGCTTTGTCTTCCACGAGACCCACCACGATTGAGATACGCACCGGGACGACCCTGCTCGACCTCACGGAGGACCTGCTCTGCATCAGCGAGGTCGGCGTCGCGACGGATGATTTCCGTGCGACGGCCTAATTCCTGAAGACCGAAGCGGATGTCCGGCCGTACGCCGGTGAGCCCCCGGTTGGAATCGAACAACGACAAGCGGATTGAGTGCGCATCGGCCAACCGCACTTCCGCCGCGAGGGCAACGGCGACTTCACCGTGCTCGAGCCGAGCTTCCACGACCGCGTCGCCGACCGCGCCACTGCCCACCGCGCGCTCACCCGATTCGCGAAAGGCGACAGTTTCGTCGCCGAGGGCTACGTCTGCACCTTTCAGGTTGAGCGCGACGGAGAGCTGATCGACCGCGAGGAGTTCGTCGCGAAGAAGATCGGCCACGACCTGGTCCGCACCGACTATCGCGTCGACTGAACCCACCGCTCAGTCACGGCCGCCGAGCGAGATGCACCTGGCGCGCAAAAGGTCACCGCACAATTGGCCGGGCCCGCTCGCAGCGGTGCGGCCGCGCTGGGAAGATGAAGCCGCGATGACCGAACCCCTGACCGGGTGGGAACCCGACGATCACGACACCCCCTTCCACGAGAACGTATTCGACGAGAACTCATTCGACGATCTCGATCCACTCACAGCTGAGCCGCCGCATCCAATCAACTGGAACCTGCTACACCGCCGAGGAAGCCGAGGTCGAATGGATCGAACTCAACAAGTGGGTGCACTGGCTCCGACGCACCTACGGACTCCCAGCATCCGTCGTACCACCCTTCTGGCACCGCCCCACCGAACTCGTCTGGGAACTCTCCGCACTACACGTGCACTGGCTCTGCGCCTACGACCCCGACCAACACGACTCCGCCCCATTCGGCTGGCACCGCGACTTCGCCGACGCCCGCCAACGCCTCCACGACTGGGTCGCCGTATCGGGCACACGACTCGAGCGCGACCGACCGACCCACCAAACCGCTTGGCCAGGCGAAACACATACGGACGCCGTCGAGGACATCGTGATCAGCGACCCTGAAGAAGACTTCGTGCAGTTCGTCATCGACGATGTCACGAGGCGCCGCGAGGCCGAGGTCGGGTTGTACGCTCGCGCCGACTCGCCATGAGCCGCGATGGGCAGGATCAGCTCTTGCCCACCACCAGGCTGTACCGCGCGAACACGCACGGTCCAGTCGCGCTCTCGTTGCTCATGAACTTGCATCCATCAGTGACGCATTTGACCCCCGTTCATCGGGCTTCATATCGGGCAGGGCAAACGCGACACCCCGGATTGTTGAAGGCGAGGAAAGCCGCTCGGCAGATCAGCGTCCATTGCGCGCGTCGGCAAATGTCCGGCGGTGGCCGGGGTGGTTGGCATGTCCAAATGGCTGGCGCTGTACGGTCTGAGCATGTGGCTTGGGGAAGAATTCTGGGGTGAGCAAGGACGCATAGCCAGGATCCAAGCGGGTCCGTGGGCCGGTCGCTACGCCTATATCTATCCGGAACACAAGGACGACTGGTGGGTCATGGTGATTGACCCTTCTCCCAAACCAGACGCCCCGGGGGGCCACTACATTGACGACGGCAGTTACCTCGAAGAACTGGCCCGTGAATGGGAATTCGAGTGGGTGCCCCTCGGAGTCGAAGAGGAGAGACTTGAACAAGAGCACTTTGGGTGGCGGCCCCTGCTGAGCGCCGAAGCCCTGGCACGCAAACGACGCTCACGAAAGCAACGTTTCCTTTCGTGGAGTCACGGCAGATAACGGCACCGCCTACAGCTGCATCGCTCGTCCTCGATGACCTTGCGGCGGCCCTGCTCAAGGTTCCGTTTTGGGTTACGAAGTATGTTCAGAGCTTTGGCGTTCGTCGAAAAATCACCGTCGCGCCGGCAAGCCACACGATCCCCAATGGGATGTAAATGGCCCCCCACACTCCGCTTCGGCCATCGAGGAGTATTGCGATGCCAAGCACTAGGAATGACAGCCCGAACAGCGTGGCAATCATGACGAGGACATTCCGCGTGATCCTGGTCATCGGCTCAATCTACGCAGCCAAAGGGATAGCCCCATAGACCGTTCCACGAGCGGACACCTTACGCGTGCGCTTGGACGTCAACGAGCCAGCCCTCCAGCGAGCGTCGGCGTTGCTCGGGCGGTGGAACAGCGAACTCTCCGACGCAAAAAAGCTGTTCGGCTTCATCGTCGATGCGCAGCCGAAGTCCCTGAGCCGAGGTCAACATCGCTGTATTCGTAACTGGCTCGATCTCGATCATGTATCGAGAGGGCGTAGTTCCTACGAACACACCATTGCCGAAACCGCGGCCGACCATCGGCCACTCGTCGCCGTCCGCTGGCATGATCGACTCGGGCGGCGCGCCGTGGCCAGACCGACGTAGCGACCGACGCTCGATGACGTCCTGCGTCACCTCGTGCACCGCGACGACCCTGCCCCGCACACGATCGGTGAATTCTTCCTCATGGTGCGACTCCATCGCGTCCACCGTGGCGATGAGTTCCGGTCCAAGAACGTCAGAAAGAGCAGCATGCGACGTTCGCGTCTCGATACCGAAGTCCACTTCATCGCCGATGGCAAATGCATCGCCGCAGCACGCCCATTCCCATTTCGTCAGCCACACGCGCGTCATAGTGCCAACGCTAGACCAACCCCGGGGCAGTCCCCTGCGACTCAGTCGACGCGTAAGGGGATGCCATCTGCGACGGCAGACCGGGTCGGCTGGATGAATGGAAATGGCACCGTGTTAGCTTGGCTGCATCACTTGGGATACATCTGCCGTCGGGGCGCTATGACTGACCGTGGCGATCCTCGCCTGAGGCTATGCGCGCACGCGAAATCGATCCGCATGGACTTGGTTTCTTCTGACACTTTTCCTGGGTCCCATCGCAGCCCTCCTGGTCGTCACGTGGCCCGCGCGTGAGTCCAGCAGACGAGAACACTGAGTCGAAGCCTGAGAGCTCAGCCCGGTAGAGGTTCCCCTCTGACATAGCATCGGCGCTCCTGGCTATGGGGTGGATCTGTTGCGCTGGAGGTCCGTCCCCGATACGGCAATTTCTCTGACGGCCGGGATGCTTGGCTGCAGCGTAACCGCGGCTGTCTTGTCAGCAGCCGAATCCGATCGCGGACTGCGAGAATCAGTACATGACCTCCATCGATCACGCGGCGATGCTCGTTGAACGGGGGAAGGCTTTCGAATGGATCACGCTGGGGTGGAACCTCATCGGCGTCATCGTGCTGGCCTTCCTCGCGACCGCGGCGGCTTCGGTGGCCCTGGTCGGCTTCGGGCTCGACAGTCTGATCGAAATCGGCGCCAGCACGGTCGTTCTCTGGGAGCTCTCAGGGACGGGCGAGGCGCGAAGGCTCCGCGCGCTCCGGATGATCGGGGTCGCCTTCATCGCGCTTGCGGTCTACTTGCTGATCCAGTCCAGCGCCGCACTGCTGACCGTGCACCAGGCGGCGCCGAGTGTGGCGGGGATCGTCTGGACATCCGTCACAGCGGTTGTCATGTTCAGTCTCGCGGCAGGGAAACGTGCGACGGGTCGTGCGCTGGGCAACCCGGTCCTGATTACCGAAGGACGGGTGACATTCATCGACGGTCTCCTCGCCGTCGCGGTGCTCCTCGGCTTGGTGCTCGATCTGGCACCCGGATGGTGGTGGGCCGACCCGCTCGCGGGTTACGTCATCGTCTACTGCGCGGCTCGCGAGGCCCTCAGTATCTTTCGATCACACGAGGGCAGCTCATGACGACCTGGTGGAACGTCGCTCTGAGCGTGCTCGGCGGATTGCTGGTGCTGTGGCTAGCCCTTGTTCTGGTTCTCTGGATCGAGCAACGCCGGCATCCTGGCGGTGCTTCACTTCGTGATCTCCTGCGCCTCGCGCCCGACGTCGCCCGGCTACTCAGACGCCTCGCCGCCGATCGAACCGTGTCGATCGGGGTTCGAATCTGGCTCGCGGTGCTTTTGCTCTACCTCCTGTCGCCGATCGACCTAATTCCGGATTTCATACCCGTTCTCGGTTACGCCGACGACGCCCTCATTGTCGCGATCGCTTTACGATTCGCGACTCGTCGGGCGGGCAGCGATGCGGTCAAGCGACATTGGCCCGGAACAACCGAGGGGCTCTCAGCCGTGCTCCGACTGGCTGGCTTGAAACCCTCGGCGTAATGCTCGCGTTCGCTGGACGATCCGAAGCCCGTCGAGCAGGCGTCCCAGTGATGGTTCGTCTCTGGACAAGACGCCGTGAATCGTTAGTGTCGGCTGTGTGAGCAAACGCCAACGATCCATGCTGTTTCTTGCTGTCGCGGTCGTGCTGTGGTTTTCGGGAATCGCTCTCGGTTTGTTTGCAGGAGAGCTGGTTGTCCGCATGGTTGGAGTGGTCTCTTTCGCGGCAGCGATTCCGCTTGCGATCGCTGGTGGCCGCGGTTTACGCGACCGTCAGTGAGGGTTCCTTCAACGGTGGTCGATCGCTTGATCTTGTGGTGTGTGGGTGAAGCGCTGGCGCCAGTTCGTTGTCAGGGGGCGTTCAGCCGCTTCCGCGTGATTTCGTGAGCAGAGATGGAGAAGACGAACGGTCCGGGCGCGAGCGCAAGACCGTGAATTTTCTGCTCGTACTGTATGCATAGGTCGCCCATTTTTCCCGCCGTCAGGTCCCCGCGGGCGAACGCCACGACCTTAGCGTCGTGGGCATAGATGGCATATGCCTCCAGCGGACGCGCAGCTAATCGGTGGTCTTTCGCGAGCATCATGTACCCGGCCTTCGCGGGCTTCGCACCGCCCGCACCGCAGCAATCGGCGCAGGGCTTTATTTGGTTTGGCCGTCGTGCGCTCGGCCACCGCACCACCGCCGTCTAGAAGTCAGTCACTTTCTTCGCATGCCACGCACACCTTGCGGGAATACGATCTCTCTATCGGGCTTCCCGTCACGTCGGCAGCCCGCGACGCACCGCCTCACAGCAGCGTCGAAGCATCGCTGCACCACAGATCGACGCTGCTGCGATGCGGCGGCTGATCGTTAAATTGTGACCCCGACGACACCGTTTCTCATCCAGCTAAAGCACACAGGGAGTATCAATGGGCACTGACGACCAGACCAACACATGCAGTTTCCACATGAGCGGTGCGCTGCCAGCAGGTGGCGACCACCTCGGTGGCACCTTCGGTCAGTCGCCGACCCTGGACAGTTGGTATCCGCAGCGTCTCCGGGTTGAGCTTCTCCACCGGAATGGCGTAGACGCCGACCCGCTCGGCGCGGACTTCGACTACGCGGCGGCTTTCGCCACGATCGACCTCACGACGCTCAAGTCGGACATCAAGCGACTGCTCACCACATCGGTCGACTGGTGGCCGGCGGACTACGGCAACTACGGTCCACAGATGATCCGAATGGCGTGGCATGCCGCCGGCACGTACCGAATTGCCGACGGCCGTGGCGGAGCGGGCACCGCGATGCAGCGGTTCGCACCAATCGGAAGCTGGTGGGACAACGGCAACACCGACAAATCACGACGACTCCTACAGCCGATCAAGCACCAGTACGGCAACGCTCTGTCGTGGGCCGACCTGATGGTCTTGACCGGCAACTGCTCCCTCGAGTTGATGGGCCTGCCGACGTACGGCTTCGGTGGTGGACGACTCGATGCGTGGGAACCGGACGACGGCACCTGGTGGGGCCCGGAGGTCTGGAACCCGCACGCGGTCGCGAGCCCTGACGAGATGGTGAGCCGCGACGAACGCTGGCATGGTCAGAACGGCGACGCGGACTACGACCTGCAGAGCCCTTTGGCCGCGTCGCACCAGGCGCTCATTTACGTCAACCCTGAGGGGCCCTATTCGAACGGCGACCCGCTGGGCTCAGCACGCGACATTCGCATCACGTTCACGCGGATGGCGATGAACGACGAGGAAACGGTGGCATTGATCGCCGGTGGCCACGCGTTCGGTAAGAGCCACGGCCAGGTACCCGCATCCGACATCGGACCGTCACCCGAGAAAGCCCCGATCGAGTCGATGGGGCTCGGTTGGCACAACCCGGTGGGTACCGGCAGTGCCGAGCACACTTCGACCAACGGCATCGAGGGCAGCTGGACTCCGAACCCGACACAGTGGGACAACACCTACCTCGAGAACCTGTTCGCGTACGACTACGAGCAGACGAAAAGCCCGGCCGGCGCGCTGCAGTGGACACCGACTGACCCGGAGGCGCCGAAGACTCCGGACGCCCACGTACCCGGTCAGATGAACCCGCTCATGATGATGACCTCGGACATCGCACTCAAGGTCGACCCGGAGTATCGGGCCATATGCGAGCGTTTCCTGGCCGACTTCGATCTGTTCACCCTCGCGTTCTCGAAGGCCTGGTACAAGCTCACGCACCGCGACATGGGGCCGAAGCGCCGGTACCTCGGCCCGGAGGTCACCATCGCCGACGACCTGCTCTGGCAGGACCCGCTCCCGGACGCAGCAGGATCCTCACTCGACGAGGCCGACGTGGCAGTGCTCAAGGAAGCCGTCCTCGCGACCGGGCTGTCCGTGTCCGACCTCGTCTACACGGCGTTCTCCGCCGCCTCGACCTACCGCGACAGCGACAAGCGCGGAGGGGCGAACGGTGCCCGCCTGGCATTGTCGCCGCAGAAAGACTGGGCGGTCAACCGACGCACCGTCCCAGTCATCGACGCGCTGCGGAACGTGCAGGCGGCTTTCACGGCGACGTCGGGCGGACGGAAGGTGTCTCTCGCCGACCTCATCGTCCTCGCCGGCAGCGCCGCCGTGGAGCAGGCGGCACGGGCGGCAGGATCTGACGCCAGCGTGCCGTTTACGCCAGGCCGTGTCGACACGACGCAGGAGTTGACCGACATCGAGATGTTCGAGTGGCTGCGACCCATTGCGGACGGGTTCCGCAACTTCGTGTCCGAGCGCTTCGAAGAGTTTGCTCCGGGCGTCGCGCCCGAGGCGGTATTCCTCGACAAGGCTAACCTGTTCACTCTCACCGCACCGGAGTGGACCGTCCTGCACGCCGGGCTCCGCGTGCTCGGCAGCAACTGGGACGGGTCCGACGTGGGTGTGCTCACGGATCACGTCGGAGCCCTGACGACCGACTTCCTCGTGAATCTGACCGACACCGACCTCATCTGGACGAAGGACGACGAGACCGCGATGACCTTCACTGGTCGGGTTCAGGCGACCGGCGAGGCTCGCTGGAGGGCCTCCCGGAATGACCTGGTATTCGGCTCGAACGCGCAACTGCGGTCGATCGCCGACGCCTACGCGGGCAGCGACGGGCAAGAACGGTTCGTCCGCGAATTCATCCGCGTCTGGTCGAAGATCATGATGCTCGACCGCTACGACGTCAATGGCCACAAGCGTTACGGGGCAATGGCCGCCTGACCCCGGAGGTCGCGTCCCGGCGACCTGACGGCGTGGAGGCACGGCGCGGTCACGCGCTGAGCCTCCCAGCCGTCAATGCCTTGACCGAACGACGCTTGGGGCCGCGAGCCGAACGTCGCACGGATTGATCAGGCTGGGGACGGCCAAGGAATTTCCGCGGGCACCACGTGGTCGACCACACTCGCACCTGGACTGCCTGCGAGGGTGGACGGGCCGCTATGCCCTGGAAGCCGTTGCCCCCACTCGTAGAGACGCCGGCCGGATTTGCTTTGGCCTCGGGTCGCGAGAGGGTGCCGCTGATGTTCTCTGTGGCGGCTCGTAAGCCTGAGCCTTCCGGGGTCACGTCCCGCTGAGGAATGCGCGTGACCGGTAGAGGTTCCCTTGTAAAACGAGGAGCGGGGCCGGCCCTGACTCTGCGACTGGGCCCAAATCCGTGTCGCTCGAGGTCCCGTTTGCAAGCAGTGGGACCCGTGGTGTTACGGGCTGGACACGATGATGTTTTCGTTGAGGGTGCTGCCACGGCGGTCATGTCGTGTTCCGGCGATAATGCGCGCGACGATCAGCATCACGAGCAAGATCGCAATAAGGACGGGGAACATGTTTCCAATCAGCCACAGCGCTCCGTTCCATGGTGGAAAGACGCTTGGGTCGAAGCCCCCGGTTTGTTCAGACCGTGCATCGAGGTAGTCGCTCTGCACGTCAACGAAGACGGCGATCACGATGGCTACAGCCAGCGAAATCGCGGAGACCACGATCGCCGCTGTGAGCATCACTTTCAACAAGGGTGGGGTCTGGTAGTCGCGGTTGGCCTCTGGCATGAGGCTGACAGTAGCAGTCGCTGTTCCCTTCGGACTCGACTTCGGCCTGCTCAACCCTCGGGTGGAAGTTCCCCAGCTCTCTCGCGCTGCCGTTCCCCTCTTACGGGCACCCGGCTCGACCCTGCCTAGACTCGACCGGATGGTCAATATGGTCAGCACCGCGGCGTACTCACGGCGAGCAAGGGAGTACACCGAGGTCTTGGGGTCGATGGCTGCCGTGCACCCATCCGATCTCCAACTCGTTTCCCAGTGGGCCAGCGATGTCGACGGGGAAATCATCGACGCTGGCTGTGGTCCAGGCCATTGGACCAACTTCCTCACTGAGCAGGGCCATGCTGCTCGCGGAGTCGATGTGGTGCCCGAGTTCGTCACCTACGCCACGAACACCTTTCCCGGCGTGGGCTACACGCTCGGCAGTTTCGACTCGCTCGACGCCGACACGGGTTCAATTGGCGGGATCCTCTCCTGGTACTCCCTCATTCACTACGAGCCAGAGACCGTACGGATTCCTCTCCACGAGTTCAGTCGCGCGCTCGAACCCGGCGGCACGCTTCTTGTCGGATTCTTCGAAGGCCAGACTGTCGAGGAGTTCGCTCACGCCGTCACGTCGGCGTACCGGTGGCCCGTGGATGTCCTCGGCGCCGAGTTGAACGCGACCGGTTTCGACGTGGTCGAATCGCACGTCCGGAAGACCGCCGGCCAGCGCCCGGTGGCAATTATCGTCGCCCGACGGTGCGATTCCCGCTGAGGGATCGAAAGGTGCGACGTCTTTCCAGTCTCGAGGACCACTTCCGGATCACCGAGATCGAGCGAGCCGCCGGAGAGTCGTTCCGCAACATCAACATGGCGATAGTCGCCGATGATCAACCGATCAGCAGGCAGGATTTCCAGCGCTTCGTCACGGACCATGGAGCGTTTGTGTGGCTCGTCGACGGTGTAATCGTCGCCTACTTGCTCCTGGAGCAGGTGGACGGAGCTGCCCATATTGAGCAGGTCACGGTCCACCCGGTGCATGCACGTCGGGGAATCGGAACGCAACTGATTGTCGTGGCTGACTCTTGGGCACGTGAACGCGGACTCCCCGCTGTGACGCTGACCACATTCCGAGACGTTTCGTGGAACGCGCCATACTATGAGCGCCTCGGCTTCCGTGTTTTCTTGCCACGTGACTGGGGCTCGGCTATGGGCGCTCGAATGGAGACAGAAGCGGCGCGAGGGCTGGAAGCCTGGCCGCGCCTGGCGATGATCCGACCCGTGAGCAAACTCGGAACAGCCGAAGCTGACGTTCACGAATAATCGCACGCAAGGCATTCCCGTTGCAGGACTTGGTCTCGGTGCAGCGGGAACGTCGATAGCTGCGTTCAGCGTTTTGGTGCCAATTGTCGTTGGATGGTTCGGTAAATCGTCGAGCGGGCGACGTTGAAGAGTTCGGCGATTTCTGCGGTGGAGTGCGTTCCAGCATCGTGAATTTCCATCAGGTGCCGTTGCTGTGCGTTTGAGAGCTTGGGCGGTTTTCCGCGCAGTCGCCCTTTCGCTTTCGCTACCTGCATGCCTTCACGGGTTCGGGCTCGGATGAGATCTGACTCGAACTCGGCAACCATTGCGAGCACATTGAAGAGGAGCCGCCCGACAGGATCGTTGGGATCGTGAACAGATCCTCCGATGCCGAGTTTCACATCCTTGGCGGTGAGCTCGTCGATGATGTCTTTGGCGTCTCGAAGGGAACGCGCCAGCCGGTCGAGCTTGGCAACGACTAGCGTGTCACCGCCGCGGCACGCGGCGAGAGCCTCTCGAAGGCCGGGGCGAGCACGGTTGGTGCCGGTCAGGCCGTGATCTGTGTAGATCAGAGCTGGCCTGACTCCGAGCCGTTCAAGGGCGTTCTGCTGAGCGGTCAGGTCTTGTTCGTTTGTGGATACGCGTGCGTAGCCAATCACTAATTCATTCATGAAGGGCAGATTGATCGCTGCGCCCGAATTGCTCAAGAACCGCGTCGATAGCCGTCCCTCCTGCGGCCAGGAGGTGGAGCAGCCGGCGTGGTGCCCCAGATAGTGCTCAGACGCACACCAAGGATGCCGAGTGAAGTCGGTGCGTCTAGCCGCCGCGGATAGTGAAGTGGCCCGTTCCGTGCGCATCACCGGTTGTCAACTCCCAGATACTCAGCGCCATCTCAAAGGTGCACCAAGCGCACACGAACACCCCGAGGACGAGAAACGTGCGCGGAACCTAGTTAGTGACGGCGGCGCTTAGGTCTCATTTCCCAGGCCTGTAGATCCACAAACTGACAAGCAGGGATGCGGCGAAGATTGCGCCCGCCATCGTAAGTATCGTGCCGAACGGCCGGGGGCCTTGGACGAGTAACCACCCCACCCCGATCGCGCACACGATGAGGCCGCAGATTGCACCAATGATCTTTGTCCGGTCCGGTGTTCTCATGGAGCGAATATTACGCGGCCCGCCTAGCGGACGGCCATCAAGTCCTTCAACCGTGTTTCGGAGGACGATCGCGAAGTGCAACGGCGAGCGTCCACTGCTCCCAGTCAAACGCCGAGCTCGAGTGAACGAGCCGGTGATGCGGTTGACCGGTTGAGACCGCCATGGTTTTCGGTTGCCGCGCGAGCTTCCACTCGGAATGACCAGGCGCCGCATGCCCTGAGGCACAAGACTAATGTCCGAAGCTAACCGGATCGGATCGGCCTGCAGCCCCAAGTTTTGATGGGTTGAGGCTGTGTCTCAAGCAGCCCCGTCGATCTTGACGAGGGGTGCCGTTCTCATAGCGGTGAGGGTTGGTCGCTGGTGTTTCCAGAGATACTGGGTGTCCTACTGACTCAGGATGCGTTGGAAGAGCAAGTGGTCCTGCCATGTGCCGGCAATTTTTAGGTACTTCTCGGCAATGCCGATGGGCTCGAATCCAACTTTGCGCAAGACCTTCTGGGATCCGAAGTTGTGCAGCAGCGTGCCTGCTTCGATGCGGTGCAGACCGAGATCCTCATGGCAGTGCTTAACGAGGTTTCGCAGGGCCGCAGAGGCGAGGCCCTGTCCGGTGTGGTCTTTGTCGACCCAGTAACCGATGCTCGCGCTCTGGAAGGGTCCGCGAACGATTCCGGAGAGAGTCATTCGGCCGATGACAGTGGAACCGTTCACGAAGACAAGCGGATAGCCGGCTCCGGCTTCCAACTCTTTAAGCTGGCCCGTCAAGATCCGAGTTTGATCGACCGTGGTGAAGAAAGACTCCGCACGTGCCGGCTCCCATGGAGCAAGATGTTCGCGGTTTCGTTTATACGCATCGAGAACTGGTCCAATGTCTCGCTCGGTCAGCAGTCGAAGAGTGACATCATCGGAAAGCTCAACGGAAAAGGACATCGTTCGATGCTAGCCGTCACCACCTTCCCGATGACCATTCCTCCGAGCTGCGCCACCTGGGCATCATCGCCCGCACAAGGTCTGGCTTACGGGCCACTCCACCTGAGTCAGCACACATGCGGAGCCGCTGCGACTGGCGTACGTTGCGACGCATTAGAACGAAGATTGCAGGCTGCCTAGTCACGTTGCTCCGTATCGGCGTTCTAAGAATGAGAAGGGGTCGCTAACCTGTTGCGCCTCCACAGTCCAGAAGGGCACGTCTCCCAATGAAACGAATAACTCCATATCCGGAATGGGTGCTGTGGTCCCTGCTCATTCTCGGCGTCCTGTACTTCCTGTACAGCCTCCTATTCGTCGCAGATCCAATATTGAAGGTTGTATTTTGCGTGATCGCTGTCACAGTCGTTGCCGTGTGTTGGGCCGATCTGCGGCGAGCTGCCCGGATCAAGCATCGCGAGAATCGACAGACCTGATTAGGGGCGCTCAAGCCGTTCGGCTTGCGAACGAGCTAGATGCTCGGCTGTGAGTCGCCTCCGGCGACGAGTTGTTCAGCGTGTGCCAGATTCTCGACCAAGCTTGGAAAACCGAACTCCAGTCGGCGCTGTGCGACAGCGAACACGTCCACGCTGATGCCCTCTCCCACTCGCACCTCTGGATGATGCTCGTCAATGACAACCCAGTGGGAGCCGACAATGGTGTGTGTCAGGACGTGGCCATAGAACAGCCCAATTTCGCGGTCGAGGCCTCGGATCGACTCGGCGTACCTGTCTATGAATCGCTCCACGGCCTTCAACCCTTCGACGTCTTCACTAAGGCGCACACCGGCAACAGCCATGACAGCGGCCAGAGTTTCGTAGCCGCCGACATTCCTGATCGAACGGTCAACGACAGGCGGCTCATCCGTTGAGAACTGAGCGTGTTTGCGATTCATCCCGATGGGAAGCCGCTGGAGCGGTTCCTTCGATGCTGGTGCTCCGGGTTCCATGGCAGCACCCTACCTCGTGTAGTCCGCGGCATCACCGGGGCTGTTACCCGCCCAGGGGCGGACGTCGTCCCGCTACGGGTTCCCTTGTGACGCAGCGTTGGTATGCCCGGGGTTGAGCAGATTGGCTCCAGGCCTGTCGCGCTCAAGGTCAGCGTTGCGCGCCTTTCGAGACTCTTCATCTTCAGTTTGCGCAGGACCGAGGTTCCGAGCTGCAATCCAGATAAAAGAGGGACGCCCTCGATTGGGCGGCGAGCGAGCGGTCAGCCTGTGCGGTCAAAACTCCGTCACTCACGCAGAAAGCGAGAGTACATTCGTGCGCAACGGGGCAACGCAAGGGAGGGGTGACCTGATGACGGACAGAATTGCTGACATTTGGGGCGAACGGACTCCGTTCGGGCGGGGCGAGCATTGGCCTGTCCGGGTGGATCAGAAATTCGCTGATGGAGTGCTCGAGACAGATATCGACCGGTGGGTGCAGTCCGCCTGCGTGCTCTGCAGCAACGGGTGCGCATGCGACATCGCGGTGAAAGATGAGCAGATGGTCGGGATCCGGGGACGAGCCGTCGACCGGGTGAACCATGGCCGATTGGGCCCAAAGGGCCTTTTCGGCAGTATCGCCGGGATGAGCAGCCGCGAACGTCTCACTCGCCCCATGATTCGTATCGATGGTCGGCTGGTCGAGACAGACTGGGACACCGCAATGTCCCTCATCGTGGAGCGCAGCAAGAGCCTGCTGGCGGAGAAGGGTCCGCTCAGTCACGGGTTTTATACCAGTGGCCAGCTTTTTCTCGAGGAATATTATGCCTTGGCCGTGATCGGGAAGGCGGGGATTGGGACGCCGCACATGGACGGTAATACTCGCCTGTGTACGGCGACGGCGGCGGCCGCGATGAAGGAAAGCTTCGGGTCCGACGGGCAGCCGGGCAGCTATCTCGACATCGACGACTGTGATGCGGTGTTTTTGTACGGTCACAATATGGCCGAGACGCAAACTGTGTTGTGGGCCCGGATTCTTGACCGGATCGCTGGCCCGGATCGGCCGTTCATCGTCTGCGTCGACCCGCGCGAGACCGAGGTCGCCAAAGTCGCGGATGTGCACTTGCCGGTGCGCCCTGGCACGAATCAGGCACTTATGAACGGACTCATCCGGGAACTGTTTGTGCGCGGGTGGGTGGACGAGGCGTGGGTGCAGGAACACACGGTGGGGGTCGACGAGCTCCGTTCGGTCGTAGACCCGTGGACGCCGGAGAAGGTGGCCGAGACGTGTGGGGTTGACGCGGATGACGTCCGGAAAGCGGCACGGATCTTCGGGGAATCGGAGCGAGTTCTCTCCACGGTGTTGCAAGGGTTTTACCAGTCCGCTCAGGCGACGGCGGCGTCGTGCCAGGTCAACAACATGCACCTGCTACGCGGCATGATCGGAAAACCTGGCGCCGGGATCCTGCAGATGAACGGTCAGCCTACTGCGCAGAACAATCGGGAGTGCGGAGCGGACGGTGACCTGCCCGCCTTCCGCAACTGGGAGAACCCGGAGCACGTGCAGCAACTGGCCACTCTGTGGGGTGTCGACGTTGACGTGATCCCACACTGGGCACCGCCAACCCATGCGATGCAGATCTTCCGCTACGTCGAGCAGGGCAGTATCGAATTTTTGTGGGTGTCGGCGACGAACCCTGCGGTGTCGATGCCGCAACTGGAACGGATCCGCCGGATTCTCGACCAGGACAGCGTATTTCTCGTCGTTCAAGACTTGTTTCTCACCGAGACTGCCCAGTACGCCGACGTGGTGTTGCCGGCAGCGGGCTGGGGGGAGAAGACAGGAACATTCACGAACGTGAATCGCACTGTGCACCTGTCGAATAAGGCGATTGCGCCGCCTGGTGAAGCGCGCTCTGACCTTGACATTTTCCTCGACTACGCCGCCAGGATGGGCTTCGTGACGAACGACGGATCGCCTCTTCTCGAGTGGAGCAGCCCGGAGGACGCCTACCGGGCGTGGCAGGAATGTACCCGCGGGCGGCCGTGCGACTACACCGGCATCAGCTACGACAGACTCCGCGGTGGAAGCGGGATCCCGTGGCCGTGCAACACGGAGAATCCTGGCGGGGTAACCCGGCTGTACACCGACGGAGTCTTCCCGACCGAACCCGACTATTGCGAGAGCTTCGGACACGACCTTCTCACCGGGGCAACCGTGGGTGAGCAGGCATTCCGCGCTCTGGAAACACACGGCAAAGCGGTGATCAAGTCTGCACAGTACGCGCCCCCGCACGAGGAGCCCGATGACGACTATCCGCTCCGCTACACGACCGGACGAACCGCCTACCAATTCCATACGCGAACGAAAACGGCCAGGTCACGGCAGCTGAATCGGGCAGCGTCAACCCCCTGGGTGGAGATTTCCCGACTGGACGCGGATGCGCTTGGCCTTGCCGAGGGCGACATCGTGCGAGTGACGTCCCCGCGGGGCGAAATCGTTGTTCCCGTCCGGGTGGGGGATGTGCGTGAGGGAACCGTCTTCGCCCCCTTCCACTATGGCTACTTCGACGCGTCAACCGAAGTCTCGAACGGTCATACTTCAGCGGCGAATGAGCTCACTGTGACCGAGTGGGATCCGGTATCCAAGCAGCCTCTGTTCAAAAACGCGGCAGTTCGCGTCGAAAAGGTCGCCGATGCTGTTGGCCCGTCCGACGCGCCAACGACGACGGCTTCCCGGCCCGCCGTCCCAGGGACTGTCCGCCCAACCGTCGGGGGGCCGGACGCGGAAGCGTCCGGTGTCGTCGACCGAGGTGCGTGGACGGCCGACCGTGCGGAGGCGCAGTCATGATGCTGCCCGTATATTTGGGGCTCCTGCGGAAAGCGGAGCAGGTGTTGGCGTCGTCGTATCGGCAGGTCGCCGAAGGGCACGGCGCTGAACCCGACGTGTACCACCTGTGCCAGACACTCGCCCGGCAGTGTGACCAGCACGAACGCGCCCTCGCGCCCGTCACTGAGCGGTACGGCGAACATCCCGACGACGAACCGGAACGCTTCCACGCGGCAGGGATCTCCTCGACCCGATCCGGCCCGGTCGGTCTTATCCGCGACCTTCAAGACCTGTATCTCCTGGCAAACTTGGTCGATGTTACCTGGATGATGGTCAAGCAGGCCGCCCTTGCGCTCCGCGATGATCAGCTCGTCGCAGTCGTTGGTCAGTGCGAAGCGCAGATTAAGGTGCAGCTGAGCTGGCTGACAACTCGAATGAAACAAGCCGCCCCCCAAGCGCTGATAATCGCCAAGTGACCGAGCATCCCACCGGGTACGGCCCCCTGCGGAAGGTCCAGCAGCGCCGTGGGGGCGGAGCCGCCTACGCCGCAGTCCTGGCGATTGTGACCCTCGCGATCACCGGCGTCGTGGGTCTTCTCGTCGAGCAGCCTTGGCTGTTTCCGAGCCTCGGCCCGACTGTGATGCTGTTCTTCGAATCACCAAAACAGCCCTCCTCCCGGCCCCTCAACACAATCGTCGGACATGTCGTCGGCATTGCTGCCGGGGTGACCTGCTTCACCGTGTTCGGTCTATCCGGGCACCGGTCGGCACCCGTCGGCGGTCTCACCCTGCGCTACGTTATTGCCGGAGCGGTCGCCGTAGGGATCACAACCGTGGTGTTGTGTCTTCTGAAGCTGCCACACCCCCCGGCTGGCGCATCGACATTGATTGTGGCGCTTGGCATCCTGCACACCCCTGTCCAGCTGCTCTCCATGGTGGGCGCCGTGCTCCTGATCACGACAGCCGGCTGGGCGTTCAACCGTATCCTTATCGGAAAACAGCGGTAATAATGGCGCGATGACGGCAGTTGAGGCGAGATTGTTTGGCCGGGCAAAGAGATGTCACCGCAGAAGTTAACTGAGTCGTCACCTATCTGAGCCGTCAAGAGAATAGCTCTGGGAGAGACCTTTCCGACAGGACTTCTGGGGTGTCTGGGAGGTTCGACGACAGCAATTCCGGGTGGGCCACGGCCCGGTCCCGAAGCAGGGGTTCACACCTACCAGAAACAGGGATCCACCTAGCCTCAATACCGTTCAGTTGGGTTACGTCCCGGTGAGTGGTGTGGTTTCCCACTCTTGAGCGTTGCTTCGTCAACGTAAAGAGCCACCGTGGGATGGTCAGTGAGTACCGACTAAAGCAACTCACAAAGGACACCACACGATGGCTCTAAACCAGTCTGCCCTGCTCGACCTCCTCGGAGAACTCAAACTCACCGACGTCACCGACCGAATCCGCGTCGCGACCGAAACTCTCTACCAAGAACTCATCGACGCGGAAGCGACCGCGTTCATCGGCGCCGCCCCATTCGAACGCTCCGGCGACCGCACCACCCACCGCAACGGCACCCGAGCGCGCACCCTCAGCACGACCGCCGGGGACCTCGACCTGAAGATCCCGAAGCTGCGCGCCGGGTCCTTCTTCCCGGCCCTGCTCGAGCGTCGCCGGCGGGTGGACCAAGCCCTGTTCGCGGTCGTGATGGAGGCCTACGTCCACGGCGTCTCGACCCGGAAAGTCGACGACCTGGTCAAGGCCCTCGGCGCGGACACCGGGATCTCCAAGTCGGAAGTGTCCCGGATCTGCGCGGGCCTGGACGCTGAGGTGGCCGAGTTCCGCGACCGCACCCTCGCCGCGCAGGACTTCCCCTACGTGTTCCTCGACGCCACCTACTGCAAGGCCCGCGTCGGCCACCGGATCGTGTCCCAGGCCATCTGTGTTTTGTCAACTTTAAACCGGCCATTTGAGCGCTAATTAACCTGCCATTGTGGCGCGGTTTCCGGCCATTTGATCAGGTGGTCAGAACGGCTGGTTTGTGGGGTCGGTTTCGTCGCCGTCATCGGCGGGGACGGCGGTGTTTTCGGTGGTCCATCCGGCGTCGGGATCGGCGAAGTCGTCTGGCCAGGGGGCTGGTCGGCCGTTGTCGTCCCACCAGCCTGTCTCGTGGTCGGCTGGCGCGTGGGGGCGCTCTGGTTGGGTGTGATCCTTCATGAAGAAGTCCTGACTGCTGAGGGTGCGTGCGGTGGTTGGCGGGACCGTCGTGGGTCGCGTTCCGGGGTGGCCGGCCTGGTGGCGGGTCATTTCATGAGGGCGTGTTTGACTCGGTAGGACTCGCCGCGGAACTGCAGGAGCCGGCCGTGGTGGACGATGCGGTCGATGACGGCGGCGGCCATGTTGTCGTCGCCGAACACGGTTCCCCAGCGGGAGAACTCAAGGTTTGTCGTGATGATCAGGCTTCGTTTTTCATAACCGTCGGCGATGACCTGGAACAAGAGCCGGGCGCCGTCGGTATCGATCGGCAAATACCCCAGTTCGTCAATGACGACGAGCCGGTTTCTCGCGATCGAGGCAAGTTCCCGATCGAGACGCCCTTCATCCTTGGCGCGGCGCAGCTGCATGACCAACGACGACGTCGTG
Source organism: Cryobacterium sp. GrIS_2_6 (assembly GCF_035984545.1). NCBI lineage: Bacteria > Bacillati > Actinomycetota > Actinomycetes > Micrococcales > Microbacteriaceae > Cryobacterium > Cryobacterium sp. GrIS_2_6. Next base: position 957,667 of record NZ_JAXCHP010000001.1, on the reverse strand, counting down.
AAGAAGCGGGCCGGAATACCTTGGCGGCAGGCGGCCGCGACCAACGCAGAGGCAAGGTGGGTTTTGCCGGTTCCGACGTCGCCATAGAGGACGAGGTCCTCGGCCTGGTTGATGAACTCCAGCGACGTCAGCGCTTCCCGGCCGTAGTCCTCGGGGAATTTGACGTTGGTGTAGTCAAACCCCGTCAAGGACTTCAGCGCCGGCAGTCGGGCGGCGCTCAGCAGCCGTTGGCGGCGTGATTCCTGTCGGGATTCGCGCTCGGCCAGAAGCATCCCGTGCAGGTACTCGCGTTGTTTCGGGGTGCCCTTCTCTGCCCATTCGGCCAGCACCGTGCCAGTCAAGGAAGACTGTCGGCCGGTCTCGATGATGTCCTGGACTGTGACGAGGGTCATGCGATTTCTCCCGTCGCGGTGTTGACGGCCGAGAAGATGTCGGTGGTGAAGATGTCATAGACGCTCAAATCCACGTTCTCGACTGCCGGTGTGGTGCCGTCGGCGAGGCGCCGGGCGAGCATGCCTAGTGCGGCGGTGTCGGGGGCGTCTCCGCGCTGGATGAGCATGTCGGCAGCGCCAATCGCGGCGTTGAAACCAGCCGATCCTGAGGCAGCATCGACGGCGCTCAGGAGCCGGCGCCGGTTGGTGGCCGTGGCCGTGTCGAGCCAGTCCCGCACCGGCTCGGGGACGAGGGCTCGCAGCTGAGAGTGGCCCCAGGCGCCGGGTTTAGTCACCAGCAACGGCAGCAGGGCCGCGGGTTCGAAGATGGTCTCGGCCTGCACTCCGAAGGCCCGCGGGAAAGACCGCACCGGCGTGGAATGCTCGTCGAGGATCTCGACGACATCGTGCCGCAACCCAACGGTGAGGGTGCGGCTGTGGAAGGAAGACCCGGCCGCGTAGGTGTTCCCGTCAATGAGTAGGTTCCCCTTCTTATCGGCCGTGCGGTTTTCATAACGCACCGGGTCAAACCCGACGCCGGGCAACACCAGAGACGCCGCGACGTCCTGGGCGAAGAGCTCGCCGATGGGCAGGCCCTTGCGGTAGTGCACGGTCGAAGCCAACGCGAGGCACCTGGCCAGCAACACCTCGTTGAGGCCCTGCAGTGTGGCCGCTTCGGGCTCGGGGACCATCAGGTTGCGGCGGAGGAACCCGACCGCGTTTTCCACGTTCCCCTTCTCATGACCGGAGTACGGATTGCAGTACCGAGATTCGGACCGGTAGTGCATCTTGAATGCACCGAACAGCTTCGTCTCGACGACCTTGGTGCCGACCCGCCGCCCGATGCCAGTGGCGTTATCAAAGACCAGATGCCGAGGCGCAGCGCCAATGTGGTCGAACACGGTGCGCAGGCCATGGCAGACGCACTCGGCCGTTTCACCCCGGTAGGCCTGCACGAAACGCATGTTCGAGAACGGGAACGTGACGACGAAGATGTGCAGGATTTGCCGGACCCCGGCGATGATGGCCTCGGCCTGGCCGAAATCGACCTGCGCGGTCCCCGCCGGCCAGACCAGTTCTGTGAAACCTTCCCCGGCGTGCCGGTGCTGGGCATTCCACTTCCTGACGAAGCGTTGCACCGGGGAATAACTGCCGGTGTAGGTCTCCTCGGCGACGAGGCGGTCAAAGACCCGTTGGGCGGTGTGGCGTTGCTTGCGCGGCCGGCGCTGGTCCTCGCCTAACCACAGCTCAATCGTGTCTTCGAACCCGGTCAACACCGACCCGGCGGGCCGGGGAACGAGAGCTGGTGGCTTCGGTGAGTAGTCGTGTTGCCGGGTGTATTTCACTACCGCGTCGCGGCTGACTCCGAGCCGGCGGGCGATTTCACGGCCCGCAATTCCTTGGGAGTCGAGTGATCTGATATTTTCTTGCACGGACATGGGTACCGTCATCTGCTTCCTAGTTCCTTCCGGCGCGACCGCTTGGCAGTAGACACGTCGAATGGAACCTATCGGGGGGTGGCGGGCCCCTGTCTCCAACACGCTGGAGAGGGCCCCGGCCACCGGGTGATCTCAAACTCTGCGCATTCCCCAAATCCAACGTCGTGGAGGGGGATTGCCTGGCCTGATTTTTACCGCTCTTTTGGCAGGAAACCAGCCGCTAACTTGGCCGGTTTCCTGTGCCGAAACGGCCTACAAAGAGTTGATCACACACACCATCGTCGTCGCGGTCGGGGTGGCCGCTGACGGACGCCGGGAAGTCCTCGGCTTCGACGTCGGTGACAGCGAGAACGAGGGCTTCTGGACGTCGTTCCTGCGATCGCTCAAGACCCGCGGGCTCGACGGGGTCAAGCTAGTCATGTCTGACGCGCACACCGGCCTGAAGAAGGCCATCGGCACCGTGTTCCAGGGCGCCGGCTGGCAGAGATGCCGGGTGCACTTCATGCGCAACGTGCTCGCGGTGATCCCGAAGGGATCCCAGGACATGGTCGCCTCGATCATCCGCACCATCTTCGCCCAGCCCGACCGTGAGCACATCGAGAAGCAGTTCCTCGAGGTCACGACGATGCTCAGCCGCTCGCACCCGAAGGTCGCGGCGATGCTCGTCGACGCGCAACCCGACCTACTCGCCTTCGCCGCGTTCCCGCGGCGGCACTGGCGCCAGATCTGGTCCACGAACCCGCTCGAACGAGTGAACAAGGAGATCAAACGCCGCACCGACGTCGTCGGAGTGTTCCCCAACGCTGCCGCCCTGCTGCGCCTGGCCGGGTCGGTCTTGATCGAGCAGCATGACGAGTGGGAGGCCGGCGAACGACGCTACTTCTCCGAAGCATCCATGCTCGAGCTGGTTACCATGAACAACCCCATCGAGGTCATCGACGAGGCGGTGATCCTCCCCGAACTCGCCGCCGCCTAAGCTAGAACAACTGACCCGCATGGTGTTGAGAAACTCCACCACTCAGCGGGACGTGACCTTCAGTTGAGTGTTTGACGTCGGATTTGGGGGCGAGGAAGTGGCGGAATCCGCACGGACAAAAAACAGGGGCCCCGAAGTGCCCAGTACCCGGTAGCCGAAACATCCGGCGTGTGTGCAACGACGTTCCCATTTTGACGTCCGTGTTGTCAACCGAGTGGGGTGGTGTTTCGCCGACGGCGCATCCGAGGTCTGGTTCTAAAGGTTTCCTTCCCACGGCAGTTCAGGCCGTTCAGGTGAGCTAAAATGGTGCCACCCCAGGGGTGCACTTTCCATCGCGCGATGAGGCACCGAAGATCGCAAATACACCCTCGGCGCGTCTCCCACCCGGGACGGTTTCAGGTCCTGATGTTGAGGGCGGCCGGTAGCACCACGGGGGAATCGAACTGTCCAGTTCCCCGGAACGCTTACAAGCGTGGCGGCGCGTTCTTCCCCATCGAATCAGCGATCTCTGAGGGTCGCCCTTTCGGCAATTGCCTCCAGGTGCATGTGTCGCATTACAGCCGCATCGAACCCTTCCCGCAGGAAGGAGGGGAACGGTACCTGTCCGGTCAGCCTCGAAAATCGAGCCGTTGCTTAAATACTTCACTCGGTACATATTCTCGGCCTGCCGCTCGGCGGTCCTTGTCAAGCCCTTGGAGTGTCGGCGGTCTTCGGGCAAGCTGGTGTCATGTCAAGCAACAGCGCCCGGGCACCCGCGCGGCCGGTGGCGTTCTGCCTTCATGCCCTGGGCGCGAGTTCTGCCGAGTTCGCTCACCTTCGGGATGCCTTGGGTGGTGACATCGAGGTCGTCGCCATCGATCTGCCCGGGTTCGGTGACACGGCGTGGGTCGACGGGGCCTCGGTTGAGGAGACGGTCGAGTTCGTCATTTGTCGGATCCGTGCGTATGGTGCTGCGCGATGGATGCTCGTCGGCCACAGCATGGGCGGAAAAATCGCCTCGATCGTCGCCGCGCGGACTTTGTCTGGTCGGGCGCCCCTTTTCGGCCTCGCTGGCGTCGTGTTGCTGGCCGCATCTCCCGTGACGTCCGAGCCGATGGCAGAGGACCGCCGCGAGTCGATGATTGGCTGGGCTCTAGAAAGCCACTTGGCTTCAGACGGCCACTTGAGCGACGAATCGGCGCGCGAGTTCGTCGACTCCAACATCGCCGAGCCACTCGCCGGGATGGACATGGCGAGTGCGGTGTCTGGCGTGCGGCGCACGGACCCGCTGGCCTGGCGCGCCTGGCTGGAGAGGGGCAGTCGCGAAGACTGGTCTTCAGAAGTCGGGGACCTGGCTGTGCCAGCTCTCATCGTCTCTGGCGCCCAGGATGGGGAGTTGGGGGACCCCGCGCAGCGCCGCCTCAACGGGGCGACCTACCCGGCGGCGAAGTTCATGACGATCGAGCATGCCGCCCATCTTCTGCCGATCGAGCGTCCTCGGGAAGTCGCCGCCGCGATCCTGACCTTCTGGCATGACCATGCAGGGACGTCTCCGGGGGTTCCCCCGAGCACCGGCCGGGTCATCGCGTCGGAACGGACGAGCGAGCGAACCCGCGGCATCTTGTCCCGGCGGGCGGTGGCGGATGACCCTGGTTACCAACCCTCCGTCTTATCGAGCGAGCAACTAGCGACACTGCGCGACATCGCCGAGCGACTTGTCCCGCAGGGCGATGACGCGATCGACCTCGCCGCACGTGTCGACCAGCAGCTCGGTCGCGGAGGCGGCGATGGTTGGCGGAACGCGGCGTTGCCCGCCGACGTGGACGCCTATCGCCTCGGCCTCGACGCGATGGTCGGATTCGGCGTTCACGCCCCGGAGCGACAGGCCGAGATAATCGCGCAGCTGATCGACGGCAGCTTCGTCGCCGGGGGCTCAACGCTGAGCTCGAAGCAGCTGCAGCTCTGGTTCGAAGACGCCCGCGTGGATCTGGCTCGTCAGTGGATGGCGCACCCGGCGACCTTCTCACGCGTCAAGTACGACGGCTTCGGCAACGGCGGCGACGGCGTCCGCAAGCAGGGGTTCACCCTTCTCGAAGCCGGCCGCCGAGAAGCCTGGGAACCGAGCGGCGGCGGCACGGAATGAACCTGAGCGGCATGCGCGTGTTCGACCACGCCGACGAGGTCGATGTGGTCGTGGTCGGATCAGGCGCCGGCGGGGCCCCTCTCACCGCGTCCTTGGCCTCGGCCGGGCTGAGGGTCGTGGTGCTGGAAGCGGGCCCCAACTTCGAGCCCGGCGAGCACACGCCCGACGAGACCGAGGCGGTCGACATCATCTGGATGGATGAGCGGCTCAGCGGAGGCGAAACACCGACCGCCTTCGGGCCCAACAACAGCGGCCGCGGTGTCGGCGGTTCGACGTTGCATTGGGGGGCCTTTACGCCGCGTCCCGACGCGCGTGACATGTCGTTCCTAAGCGAGACGGGTCAGGGTATCGACTGGCCGATCTCCCACTCCGAGCTCATGCCGTATGTCGCCCGCGTTGAGCAGTACCTCGGTGTTTCCGGGCCGTCCGACTATCCCTGGGACCCTGATCGGCACTACGCCCTGCCGCCGGTTGCGCGCAACGCCTCGTCGGAGATGATGGTGCGTGGATGCGAGGCGCTTGGCATCCGCGCGACCGATGCGCCCGCCGCTGTCGTCAGCCAGGACTGGCAGCAGGACGGATTCGGACTGCGCCAGGCTTGCGTCAACTGCGGCGCCTGCCACCAAGGATGCCGCAACGGCGCGAAAGTGTCGATGGATACCAGTTACCTCTCGGTGGCGGTGTCGCGCGGGGCCGAGATCCGCGCTGATTCGACCGTGCACACCATCGAAACAGACGAATCCGGCGCCGTCACCGCCGTGATCTATCGACGAGATGGCGTCGACCATCGCCAACGGTGCGCGATGTTGGTGCTCAGCGCCGGCGGGATCGAGACTCCGCGGCTGCTGCTGCACAACGCACTCGCAAACAGCACCGGCCAGGTAGGCCGAAATTTCATGGCCCATGGTGGCGTGCAGGTCTGGGGACGATTCGACCAGCTGATGCGGTCGTATCGCGGCTATCCGTCATCGATCATCTCGGAAGACATGGTGCGCCCGCCTGACGCAGGCTTCGTGGGCGGCTACCTGATGCAGAGCCTCGGGGTGATGCCGTTGACCTTCGCGACGACGCTGATCCGGGGCAGCTCACTGTGGGGTTCGAAACTCACCGCGGCGCTCGAGCGGTACCCGTACATGGCCGGCCTGGGGATCAACGCGGAATGCCTGCCTTCCGACTCGAATCGGCTCACCCTGTCTGACGAGGTCGACGAGCTCGGCGTGCCCAAGGCGCACGTGACCTTCACCGCGGGCGAGAACGAGAAGGCGATCGAGGCTCACGCGGTCACGATGATGACCAACATCGTGTCGGCGGCGGGTGGCCGCGACATCTTGGTTCTGCCGCGATCTGCTCACACCCTCGGGACCTGCCGGCTGGGCGAGACGGCCGACGTCGGGGTGGTTGACGCCGACGGTCGGAGCTTCGATATCCCCAATCTCTGGATCTGCGACACCTCAGTGTTCCCGAGCTCGCTGACCGCGAACCCGGGCCTCACCATGATGGCACTTTCGCTCCGCACCGCGGATGCCATCCTCAGCGCAGCGCGGTAGGTTGCCGCATGGTCGCCATGAAAGCCCGCACCGACGGCTATGTCGATCTGCGGGATTATGCCGCGATCGGGGACGGCAGAACGGTCGCGCTCATCGCCCGTGACGGCAGCGTCGACTGGCTCCCCATTCCCGATATGGATTCCACCCCGGTCTTCGCCCGGTTGCTGGATGCCGAGGCCGGCGGTCAGATTGAACTCGCGCCGACCGAGCCGTATACCGTGCGACGCAGCTACCTCAGCGGGACGAACGTGCTGCGGACGACATTCACCACGGAATCCGGGGTCGCACGCGTTACGGACGCGCTGGTCACGGGCCTCGCCGGACGCCTGCCGTGGGTCGAGTTGGCGCGTCGCATCGAGGGGATCCGGGGCGCCGTGAAGTTCCGCTGGAAGGTCGCGCCGGGCACCCGTTTCGCCTCGTCGTCGCCGTGGGTCGAAGACGGCCCCCTCGGCAAGATCCTGCGAATCGATACGGTCAACCTCACCGTGCGGGGCATCCAGCACGGGCCGCGAGGCGGCGGCGATCGCGCGATAGCGGGCGGATTCACGACGTCGAAGGGGTCGCGACACCTGCTTGTCGTCGCGGGAACGTCGGATGGCCCGCTTCCCATTCCGGTTGGAAAATATACGGATGCCGCCGTCGACCGCACAATCAACGCGTGGCGCGCCTGGTCGAAGGAATTCAGCTACGACGGCCCCTGGGCGCTCCACGTGCAGCGCAGCGCGCTCGCACTGAAGCTCCTCATGTGCGCCTCGGCCGGTTCGATTGCTGCGGCGCCGACGACCTCGCTGCCTGAGAGCCTGCGCGGCGGCAAGAACTGGGACTACCGCTACGCGTGGGTGCGCGATCTCGCCTACACCGTCCACTCGTTGGTGCGGTTCGGTCTGCGGGAGGAGACGCATTCGGCAGTGACCTGGCTGCTCCGGGCGCTCAAGGCTCACGGTCCCGAACTGCAGATCTTCTACACACTCAGTGGTGAGCTGCCGGGGGAGGTCACCACGCACCAGGTTCCCGGGTGGCGGGGGATCGGCCCGGTGGTCTCGGGAAACCGGGCGACCGATCAGGTGCAGCTCAGCGTCTTCGGCGACCTCTTCGACGTGATTCGCATCTACGTCAACGCCGGCAACGTGCTGGACGTGGAAACGGGCCGGCTGCTGGAATCCTTCGCCGAACGTACCGCTGGAGCCTGGCGACAGGAAGACGCGGGGATGTGGGAGCTCGAGGAGCAGCACCACAACACCTCCTCGAAGATGGGCTGCTGGCAGGCGCTGGATGCTGCGGCCCAGCTGTGCGAGGCCGGCCACATGCCCGGGGATGCGAAGCGATGGCGAGCCGAATGTGACGAGATCCGAACTTGGATCGACGGGCACTGTTGGTCCGATACGCTCCAGGCTTACGTCGCATTCGCCGGAAACGAATGCCTGGATGCCTCGGTACTGCTGCACGCTATGAGTGGCTTCGACCGCGGGCCCCGCATGTCGTCGACCATCGACGCCATCCGGAACGAGTTGGGCCGGGGCCCGCTGCTCTATCGCTACAGCGGGGCCGACCAGGAGGAGGGAGCCTTCGTCGCCTGCTCCTTCTGGATGGCGAGCGCACTCGCCTGCGTGGGTCGCCACGACGAGGCCGCGGCGCTCATGGACGAACTCGTCGAGCTCTCGAACGACGTGGGCCTGCTCGCCGAGATGATCGAGCCGAGCGATCGCTCGTTCCTCGGCAATCTGCCCCAGGGCCTCAGCCACATCGGGCTCATCAACGCGGCCATCACCATCGAAGAGCTCTCGGGTGCCGACGGCGCATCCCGCTCGGCAAGGAGACAGAAATGACAAAGCCCGCTGCAACACCCGCCCCCGCGAAGCCGGACCAGTACACCTTCGGCGATCCGCGCACCCGCTACCCCGTCATCAGCCCACCCGTCCAGCAGCAAGACGAGCCCGGTATCCAGTCGCAGATGACGCCGGTGCCCGACCTCGGCGAGGCGACGTACCGCGGAACCGGCCGACTCACCGGCCGGCGTGCCTTGATCACGGGAGCAGACTCCGGCATCGGTGGCGCAGTGGCTATCGCCTTCGCCCGCGAGGGAGCCGATATCACGATGTCGTACCGCCCAGAAGAGGAGTCGGATGCGCGTCACATTGCCGACGTCATCAAGCGGGCCGGTCGGACCGCGACGTTGGTGCCGGGCGATCTCACCGACCCGGCCTACTGCCGAGCGCTCGTCGACACGGCGGTGAGCGCCATGGGTGGACTCGACGCGGTCGTCAACGTCGCCGGAAAGCAGGTGTGGCAACCCACGCTCGCGGAGCTCAGCGATGAGCAGTTCGAGCAGACCTACGCGACGAACGTCTTCGCACTCTTCTGGATCATCAAGGCGGCCGTGCCCCACCTCGAACCCGGTTCGACGATCATCAACACCGCGTCGCTCGAGGCCTACACCCCCTCACCGGATCGATTGGACTACGCGAGCACCAAAGGCGCAATCAACAATCTCTCTAAGGGGCTGGCCCAGCACCTCATCCCGCACGGCATCCGAGTCAATGTCGTCGCACCGGGGCCGACCTGGACCGCCTTGCAGGTCACGCGCGGCGTGGACCCGGAGACGCTTCCCGAGTTCGGATCCAGCGAGACGTCGATGGGACGAGCCGCGCAACCGGCCGAGCTGGCGCCGGCATACGTGTTTCTCGCCTCCGCGGAATCCAGCTTCGTCGTCGGGGAGACCCTCAACGTGAACGGTGGGATGAACACGCCCTAAGAGCAGCCGCCAGCCAAATGGCCGAAGCTTGTTCCGTTGTACGGCGACCGGTTTTTCCGGCTGATCCCATCGGACCTTCCGCACCCGTGTTTTCGGTGTACCAGACCGACGTGATTATCTACGACGATGATCTGCTCGACTACGTCCAGAATGAATTCGGCAGCCAGAATATGGCTTCCTCCCGGCTCAACGCGCATAGTCTCGAGCCTTGGGCACTTTTCGCCTTCGACATGGACCTGGAATAGTCGACGATGAGATTCTCGTCGTGTGTACGGGCTCGAGGCCGAGCCCCAAGAGACTTTCAGTATTCATAACTCGTGGGTGCCCAAGGTCACACCAGGTGAATCGAACTGGTTCGCGTACCTTGGCTCCGCGCGACCATAGCGGGCGGGTACCGTGGAAAAAGCGTTGAATAAACGTTGAGTGCATCAAGTCTTGTCCATTCGGTGAGGACAAGAAACCCTGGTCAAACGATGTTCGTGGTGCCCCCGGTTGGAATCGAACCAACGACAAGCGGATTAGAAGCTCGCTGTTTAATGGTTTTGGGGGCAATGAATCATTGAACATCCGCATGATTACGCGGTTCACATCTCGCTAGCACCCCGTAGCGCGAAGACACTTAGGCTAACGGTTAGGCTAACGTCGTGCTAGGTTCTAGACATGAGCGAAACAGGGAACACCAAGAGCAGCATCTCCCCATCCGGGAACACGGTGCCGAGCATCACCAACGCGAAAAGCCTCGAAATCAAGCTCGGCGACATTGTTGTAACCGCGGGGTCCAAGACGCAACGGGTGGTAGACGGCATTTCGAGGGGCGAGGTTCACGGCACCCGCCTGGACCGGGGCAACGTGGCCCATTCCAGGTGGCTGAACCCGGACAAGCTCACGATTCTCGGATCGGTCCTCTAGACATGCCCACCAAGACGAACACCAGAAGAACCGGAGCCGACCTCGCGCGGGAGCTCATTGCGATCACCCAGCGCATTGACGATGCCAGCTTTGGGGTGGGGGTTTACCAGTTCAACGCCGGCCCTGAACTTGCCAAGTTCCGGGCGCGTTACGCAGCGGCCTACGAAGACATGCGCGCGCTAACCGTCGAGATTTCCCAGATCTAGCTCGCAACAAAAAAGGCCTCACGGGTGTAGGAGCCCGTGAGGCCAGTTCAATCCAAGCTCTCGACAAGGAAGGAACATCATGCACTCTAGCAACCCCCGTAACGCTTCAGTCGGCAGAAGACTGGATAGGTCCGGTGTCATGTGCGGCTCAATGTGGAGCGTGCATGCCAGAAGAATCCCCGAAGGGCCGCGGCCCCCGATCATGGAGAAGGTGGCCAAGATGATGAACGACAGCCAGGAGCGCAAGGCGTGACCAAGCCTCGTGTCCCGAAGCCTGAACCCGAGGCTGTGAAGAAGACCCGCCAGCCGCGTGGGGAGCCCCGACCGTACCAGCGCGCATCCGATGGAATGTGGTGCGTGCCCGTCGAGCTCCCCTCGCGTGACGGCACACGCCGGCGCAAGGTCCTCGTCGCCAAGACCGAGGGCGCCGTGAAGCTCAAGGCAAAGAACGCCAGGCGCGACCTGCTCAAGAACGGGGATCTCTCGACGTCGAGTGTCACCGTTGAGAAGTGGATGAACATCTGGTTTGACACGATCGCGCTGAAGAAGATTGCCCCGCGTACTGCGAGCGCATACCGGGGCCAGATCAACAACTACGTGATCCCCGCGATTGGCAAGATCCGGTTGGACAAACTGACCGCTGTGCACATCTACCGGGTGGCCGATTACATCACGTCAAAGCCGAAGAACCCGAACGACCCGAGCAAGGGTTTCCTGTCCTCGACCACAGCGATGAACACGCACCGGATGCTGACGGTCGCACTCGACTATGCCGAACGCGAGTCACGCATCACGAAGAACCCCGCCAAGCTCGCTGACGCCCCACGTAAGGCCGTGGCGAACCTTGGCGTAATGACAGCCCTTGACGGCGTGAAAGTCCTACAGGCGGTCGCAGGTGACCGGCTGGGATCGCGCTGGGCGACGGCGCTACTCACGGGTGCGCGGCAAGGTGAAGTGATCGGGCTGGAGCTCGACCGGGTAACCGATGTTCTCGACCTGTCCTGGCAGCTGCAACGCATCACCTGGGAGCACGGTTGCGGCGGAACGTGCGGACGCAAGCGCGGCACCGACTGCCCGCAACAGAAGATCACGCACCCCGCCGACTGGGAATATCGACGCCTCGGAACCACCGGTCTGTGTCTCACCCGCCCGAAGTCTGCGGCAGGGTGGCGCATCATCCCCCTCGTGGAACCGCTGCGCACCATCATCGAGCGCCGCATCGCCGTGGCCGCGACCGAACCCAACCCGCACGGCCTCGTGTGGACGCAAGATCCCAAGCTGAACCGGGGCGGCGCTAAGGGTACGATACGTGTCCGGCAGCCCCTTGACGGCTCACCCCTCGACCCCTCCCCCGACAACCTCGCCTGGCACGCCGTACTCGAACGCGCCGGGGTCGCAAGTGTCCCCCTGCACGCCGCACGACACACAACCGCGTCCCTGCTACTCGAGGCCAACGTGCCCGAAGCGATCATCATGAAGATACTCGGGCACAACTCGTTCGCAGTGACCCGCGCCTATCAGACGGTCGATCGCAAGCAACTTGACAAGGCGCTGACGGCAATCTCCGCTTTGATGCCTCTCGACGTACCCCCAAAACAGGGTTAGACATGCCTAAACCCCTGATCAGCTGTCCCCATTAATGAGGACTACACAGCTTTGGGTGTCAGCGGTGGGACATACCGTTGAACCATGCACCGAGAATGGCTCGGCGCAGGGGAAGCACTGGGGTACAAATTGAGCAAGTGTGGATACACAATCACCGAATCAGCGGATGCAGCAGGGGTCGAGGAAAGAGACATCGAAGTCGCGCTCGCCACGAACAAGCTGAGCGCCCGAAGGGTCCCGTGCATGGGATCTGACCGGGCTATCGTCCTGCACGCAGATTTGGTGGCATGGCTGGAAACCATGCCGAGATGGATTGCCTAAAGCGGCGCAATCCCTCGGTCGGGCTCGGCGTTGCGTGAACTGGACGCAGCGTCGGCCTCGGCTATCACGGCCCGAGTTTTCAAGCCGAGCGCCCAGCAGATAGCGTCGATCTGCTCGATGTCGATCTGCTTCTCGCCGGCCAGTATCTTCTGCATTTGCGGTCGCGAGATTCCCACCGCGGCGGCCAGAGCTGTCTTGGTGATGTTGTCACGGCCCATGCGGGCGCGCAGGATAGACGTAATAGCTTCTGTGAGCGGACCTGGCACGCTCTTTGTTCCTCCGGGCATGCCCCCAGTGTGCCACCGATGGAACTAATCCGCTATTTTTCGCCTAAATAGTTCCATATGGTTCCTAAACGTTCCAACGTGTGCCATGCTGTTCTACATGGAACACACCAAGCTAAGAAGAGCAAGGATCGCGACTGAGCTTCGCGCAGAACTTGCCCGACAGAACAAGACCAAGGCCAGCCTGTCACGAGCCACCGACATTGCAGTACCAGTCCTGAGACGCCGCCTAGCAGGCGTCATGCCCTTCTACGTAGATGAGCTTGACGCCTGCTGCGCTTTCCTCGGGATATCAATCTCTGAACTCCTCCAGCGTGCCGACTCCGCTGAGGTTGCAGTATGACCGCCCTCGACCGCTGGTCGAATCTGGCCCCGGCCCCTATCGCCTATGACATTCCAGGCGCGGCCCGCGCTATCGGCCAGTCGGTCGACACCATCAAGAAGGCTATCGCGGCCAACACCTTGACCCCTCGGTTTCGCAACTCGAAGCCGATGATCCTCCACAGCGACCTCCTCGAGTGGGCTGAAACTGCCCCCCTGGACAAGCCGGAACCCCTGCAGAAGTAGGGCATCTGTCCCCCGTCGCTCTCGCCGGCGTCTGGGGATCAGGTTTGCCGAACCTAAAACGGCTGCACGACCAGCTCTGCCCCATGCCACACGCCGCCTCCGGGTCCGCGTGAAGGAGGGGGCGCTCGCTCATTCATAACTACACACGGAACCCCGCGAAATAGATGAGGGGAAGCCTCCGCACGGTTTAGCACCCGGCCGGAGAGGCGCAGCAGATTCGTTGCGTAGAGCGTCAGGCCCGTAAAGCCCTCGCTCACATGACCCAGGCCACAAACGGCAGGGGAGCACGACCGCTGACCCCCTGAGGTTGGTGGGTAAGGCCGTCGATGACCGCTCTAGCGCGATCGGCGGCAGACGTGGTTACAGACGGCCCTCATGGGTACCCGGTAAGGGCTAAGCGGTCACGAGGTAACCAGCCGGTCGGCTTCGAGTCCCGACCAGCCAGTGCGTGCGCTCACTGATCGGCGCACTGGCACTCACCAACAGAGAGGTCCATATGAAATACGTCTTACTCACCCTTGCCGCGATCGTCGTGCTTGTCGGTGCGTGGTTCGGCTACTGGGCGCTCGCTCAGGCCAACCAGACCGCACAGTACGGCGTGAACACGAACGGCCAGCAGTACCAGTCGGGTCTTGTCTCCCAGGAGCGCGACCGCATCGCCGGTTACGACAAGGCGCTCGACCCCGCGCAGAAGGCACAGATCAAGGTCACCTTCTGCCAGGTCTTCCCGGACCTGAAACCGGCCCCCACCGATCTGGTGCAGGCAAACGCCCGCATCTGCTTCTAACAGAAAGAGCAACCATGAACCGCAAGAAAACCATTCTCGCCTTGGCCGCCGTGGTCGCCCTCGGGCTGGCGCTGACGGGCTGCACGGAAACGCCGAGCGCCACGCAGAACGATCAGGTGGCGTCGAACAGCCAGTTGGACCGTTACCAGAAGAACCAACCGATCCCCGCCGCTGACTGGTCCCAATACAGGCAGACGGTGATCGACGTGGAGAACGCGCAGATCCACGGGGTTGCGACGACCACGTTCTTCTTCAATCAGGGCACGCCCAAGCCGATCAAGGTGTGCCCGTCCATCGGGTTCGCCGTCCCGACGACCGCGCAGCTGACCAATCCGGACCAGATCACCAACACCAGCGGGGCGGCGGCCGGCTACGGGGTTGTCGCACAGCAGGAGCCGAGCGGCGTGTACACGGGCGCATCGTCTGGAACGTACGTCGTCTGTGTCGCCTCCGATGGGAGTAAGTACATCTCCTACTGGGAGGGCGACGTGCAGACCGAGGGTGGCGCTGCCCACTGGGACAACACGCAGGGTCTGATCCTGCTCGACGGTGCACCAACCGTCACCGCAAAAACGCAGTAGCACGACGGGCGCCGAGTCGGTCGCGGGGTTGCGGAGGTTCGAATCCTCCCGGCGCTACGCACACACGAAAAAGGCCTCACCGGTTCGAGCCAGTGAGGCCATCACGCACACGAAAGGAACGTCATGGACACCGTACCAACTATCACCGGCGCCGACACGACGAGAGCCCGAGAGTCGGACCCGCTCACCTCCCACGCCGCGGCGGACAGCAACACGAACCGGGTGCACGTCAAGGCCGCCGTACTCCGGCTGATCACGGGCCGCCCGATGACGGACGAGCAGTTGACGGCCGCGTACTTCGCCGAGCTCGACTACGTGCCCGCCGACCTCGACTCACCCCGCAAGCGGCGGTCGGAACTCACCAAGGACGGCGTGATCGAAGCATCCGGCGTCACCGCCACGGGCCGTAGTAACCGACAGGTCAACGTCTGGCGGGTGACCTCATGAGCTTCACGCCCCCGAACTTTGATCCGCACGCCGACAGCATCGACGTGCCCGCCTACGCCTGGTCTGACCCGGAGATCTCCCGCCTGGATCTGATGGAGAACCGTCAGTGGGTACGCGACGCTGTGGCGCGGAGCCTCATGCTCCCGCCCATTGTGACTGCCCCGATTGCCCCGCCCCGGAAGTCGCACAGCGCACTCGCCTGGGCTACCACGGCGCTCCTACTGGCCGTCCTCGGCCTGCTCGTTCTCGCTGTGGCGATCTCCCAGTGACCGCCATCTGGAAGGTCGCACGAGTGCTCGCCGTCGTCTGGACTGTCCTCATCCTCGGCGCGATCGTCGCAGTCGTGTGGCGGGCTGCCTCGTGACCGCCGTCGAGGAGATCCAGGCAGCGATCGAGAAGCTGACTTCGCTTCGAGATGAGTGCGGCTACTTCGAGATGAACGGGTGGCTCGCCGAAGAAGTCCCCGGGGCATCGGGCGCAATCGACGATCCAGGATACGCACCGGTCACGAACGACCCACTAATGGTCACCCTGCACCGCACCATCGACGCGCAGCTCGACATCCTGTCCGATGGGCTGAACGCTCTCATGAATCCCTTGCCGTTCTTTTTCGTGAACGGTAAGGACTTCTCGTCGAACGTCTATCACTTCCACATTGAGCTCGCCCGCGCAATCAACGGGACCGCCTAATGGCTTCCTCAGGTCAGGGCGTCGCCGTCGAGATCGCCAATACCGAGTGCACGGAGCCCGTCATCCTTCTGGGCTTCGAGGTCCCTTGCAACTGGTCGGGCATCTCGGACGTCGACGTGGACTCGGACAATACCGCCTGGTGGACGTGCCCGTACTGCAGAACGCTCCACGAGACGACCGCTGAGGCGCTCGGGATGGGTGAGCCACCTTGCTGAAACTCATCCTCTGGCTCCTCTTCATCGTCGGCATCCTCGTCTTCCTCGTCGGGGCGCGCTTCGTCTGGCCTCTCTGGCCGACCCTCGGCTGGGGATTCGGCCTCATCACACCACTCATCACCGTCGCCTACATCCAGGCGACGTACTTCACAGAAACGGATCACTCATGACACAGGCAATCACCGAGCTCACTGCTCACCAGTACGGCGGCATCGTCGGCACGGCAACGATCCGGCCGGACGGGCCCGGGCTGATCGTCATCGCCGGGCCGAACGGTTCCGGCAAGTCGTCCTTCCTCAACGGCATCGAGGAGATCTTCGCCCCGGGCGGGATCAAGGGCACCCCGAAGCCCATCCACGACGGCGAGACGGAGGCGTACCTCGAGGTCGTCACGTCGAAGGCGCGACTGCGGAAGACGTACCGCGAGGGCAAGGCCATGAAGTTCGAGGTGTGGGCGCTCGACGGCGCCAAGTACCCGTCCGGTCCCGCGTTCGTCCTCGAAGCGGCAGGCGGCCAGTCGTTCAACACGAAGACGTTCATCAACCTGGACGCACCGAAACAGCGAGAGGTGCTGTTGTCCAAGGTGGCCCTGCCGTTCGACCTCGCCAAGTTGGAGGCCGAGCACAAGGCGGCGTACGACGGGCGCACGGATGCGGCACGCGAGGCAAAGCGGCTCACGGCCGTCGTCGAGGCGCTCGTGAAGCCCGCGGCCGGCACGCCCACCGTGGAGGTGTCGGCGACGGCAGTGCTCGCGGAGGCCGAGACGGCCCGCCTGCACAACGCGCACGTCGACCGGCTGCGCGCCGCGGCGATCAACGCGGAGAACGCGAAGTCGGATGCCGAGCGCGAGGTCGCCCGTCTCTCGGATCTGCTCGACGCCGCCAAGACATTCCTGCTCACCGCCACAGAGGTCGCCGCGACGACTCTCGCCGAGGCTCGCACCGTGCGCCCGGTCAACGTGGACGCCATCACCGCGAAGCTGGCGAGCGTCGAAGAGACGAACGCCACCATCCGGGCCGCCCGCGCCTGGCACGACGCCGACGAGCGAGCGACCGCGGCCAACGCTGTGGTCGCCGGGCTGAACGCGAAGCTCGAGGCGATCGCCAAGACGAAGTCGGACGGCCTCAAGGCCGCAGTCTTCCCGATCACGGGCATGTCGGTCGATGACACGGGCATCACCATCGACGGCATCCCGTTCAAACAGCAGGTGAACTCGGCGGCGAAGATCATCACCGCGTTCGACCTGGCCACGAGCGACAAGTCGGACCTGCGACTCGTCTTCATCGAGGACGGCGACATGCTCGACGCGGTGTCGCTCGCCGGGATCCGAAAGCTCGCCATTGAGCGCGAGTACTACGTCATCGTCGAGCGGGACCGGGATGACTCTCGCGAGCTCGGCGCCGTCTTCACCGCTGGGGAGCTGGCGGCATGAGCACACCGATCAAGCGGGAAGACATCCGCAAGGGCGACAAGGTACGCGAGATCCGCGAGTACACCGCAACGTGTGACCAGTTCGTCGAGGCATACCCCGGCAACACCTACGAGCTGATCAACCGCCCCGCCGAGCTGCCAACCGAGTATGGCCTCTACCAGATCAGCAACGGCATGGTGCTGGACCTGAGCATCATGGGGTGGCGCTCCCCGAATCTCATGCACTACATGGAGACCGAGGCTTCCCAGTCGGAGTCCTTCACCCTGCTCCGTCCTGTTGCCGAGGTCGCCGCCGAAGTGATTGCGGACGTGCGCAAGGTCATCCCGGCTACCATGCAGCACCCCTCGATGCAAGCCGTAATCTCCAAGTGGGTCGCCGAGTGAACGCCGCCCAGATGGCCTTCGCCCGCGATCTGGCCGACCCGGATTTCAGCCTCTCGGTACCGAATATCGCCAAGGATGTCATCCGCCAGCTCGTGGAAGAAGTTGAGGCGTTGAGCGCTGCAAACACCCTGGCGATCGGTGCCACCAAGTGACCGACATCGGAACTGACACCGGCCTGATGCCCGCACACTCGCAGCACCTCACCGGCCGCCGCGTGATCGGCATCGACCTGTCAATGACGTCAACCGGGATCGCGGTCATTGCGAACGGGGTGATCGCGACACACACGATCACCTCGAAGCCGGACGCCGGGACGCTGCGCAGCTTCCTTGCTCGGTCCGAAAAGATCGCGGAACAGATCGACAAAGCGGTGATATTCGACCGCACCGACCTTGTGGTCATCGAGGGCATGGCATTCGGCGCCAAGTCCTCCTCCCTCGACAAGATCCACGCGCACTGGTGGCTAGTGGTCAAGTACATCAGCGAGTTCGTTGATCAGGAGCCCGTGGTCATTACCTCGGGCCAGCGCTGCAAGTACGCGACCGGCAAGGGCAACGCGCCGAAGGACAAGGTTCTCGCCGCGGTGATCAAGCGCTACGCACAGGTCGACGTGAAGGGCAACGACGAGGCCGACGCTGTGATCTTCGCCGCGATGGGTGCCCGACACCTCTGGATGCCCGTCGAGGAGTCCCTGCCCCTGCTAAACCTCGAAGCCATGGACGCCGTGAGGTGGGAGGTATGACCGCCTACCGAATCCTGACCGCCACGGCAAATACCCCGGAATGGCTGACGCTCCGCAAGTCGATCATCGGGGCATCCGAGGTCGCGTGCATTCTCGGCCTGTCCCACTATTCGACACCCCTGGGGATCTACCTCGACAAGCTGAACCCGAACGTCACCGACGACATGACCGAGTGGCAGGAATGGGGCCACCGCCTCGAGGATGCGATCGCCACATGGGTCGCTGACAAGAAGGGCCTCACGGTCCTGCCGTCGCCGGGGCTGCTGCAGTCCACGGAATACCCGTGGCTCGGTGCAACCCCTGACCGGGTGACCGACCTCGGAGAACCTCTGGAACTTAAGACGTCGGATCGGTTCATGGCTGATGCGTGGGCTGACGGGGTGCCGGACAACTACCTGATTCAGGTGTTCGTCCAGATGATCGTCCTCGGCGCCCGCCGCGGGTACCTTGCGGTGCTCCACGGTGGCAACCGTCCGGAGTTCTACGTCATCGAGTGGGATCAGCAGGTGGTCGACCAGATCATCAGCATCACGAAGGACTTCTGGCAGAACAATGTCATGGCGAAAACGCCGCCTGAGCCCACAACGAGCGAGGAACTGGCGCTAACCCACCGCGACTCTGGCGAGACGCTGGACGGCGACGAGCGCTTGCTCATGGCGTGGTACCTCGACGGGCAGGAACGCAGCGCGTACAAGGAAGCCGACGCCCGCATCGAATCGGTGAAGGCCGCGTACAAGGAACTGCTCAACGTCACGAACAAGAGCGTCCTCGCCTACCAGGGAAAGGCGCTCTACACGTGGAAGCGCCCGAAGCCGACGACGTCGTTCGACATGGCCCTCTTCAAGGCTGAGCATCCTGCACTCGTGGACATGTACACCCGCGAGCACCCCGCAGCGCCCCGATTCCTCCGCAAGGACACCAAGGCGCTGAACGAAGAATTCGCGACCGACCCGCCCGAGGGCTGGGAGGCAGGACTGACCGTCTCCGACGTGCTCAGCGACTACGGCGAACTCACCATTTGGAAAAAAGAACAGAAGGCACACAATGACTGACCTCTCCGGCAAGATCGCCACCCAGCAGGTAGCGCAGCGGAAGAACCCCACCATCAAGGATCTCGTGCAGGCACAGCAGGCCGCGATCGAAGTGCAGCTGGCCGGCGCGCTCAACTCGGCCGCGTTCGTCCGGGCGGCGATCAGCACCATCGCATCCTCCCCGAAGCTGCAGCAGGCCACCCCGGCCTCCGTACTCGGCGGCATCATGCTGGCCGCGCAGCTCAAGCTCGAGATCGGCCCGGCGCTCGGACACTTCTACCTCACCCCCAGACGTGAGAAGGGCGTCGACATCTGCCTGCCGATCATCGGCTACCAGGGCTACATCG
Organism: Cryobacterium sp. GrIS_2_6; assembly: GCF_035984545.1. Lineage (NCBI taxonomy): Bacteria > Bacillati > Actinomycetota > Actinomycetes > Micrococcales > Microbacteriaceae > Cryobacterium > Cryobacterium sp. GrIS_2_6. The sequence continues at coordinate 937,853 of NZ_JAXCHP010000001.1, read as the reverse complement.
AACTGGCCTACCGGTCCGGGCGCATCGAGAAGATCGAGACGTTCCTCGTCCGCGACGGCGACAAGTTCGACCACGGCGCCAACAGTGAGCGCGGCCGCTTCTTCGAGTGGAACCCCGCCGACTACGACGAGGACCGCGCATGGACGGGCGTCGTCGCAATGGCGAAGATCAAGGGCGCCGGCACCGTGTGGGCGTACCTGCCGAAGGACAAGGTTCTCGCCCGCCGCCCGCACTACTGGGACAAGGGCACCCCATGGCAGACCAACGAGGAAGAGATGGCCCGCAAGACCGGCATCCGCGCTCTCGCCCCATACCTGCCGAAGTCCACCGAGCTCGCCAAGGCAATCGAGGCCGACGAGAACAAGGTGGAGTCGATCGCGGGGATTCACGATCTCGTCGTCACCCGCGACGAACCCGAGGTGATGACGGTCCAGGAACGGCCCGCCGACCCGATGGAGCGCACGGCCGAAGAGCAGGCCGAAGACGCGGCAGGGCAGTGATCACCCCGAAGCCTGACCCTCCAACCCGCCTCGCTGAGAAGGCTGCGTACGAGATTTGCACCTTGCGCGATATGGGCCGGTGTGTAAGGTGTGGCGCGGTCGGGACGGTGCAGCGCGACCATCGCCAGAATCGGATGCGAGGGAACACGGTCGCCTCGAATTTGCAGGCGCTGTGTCCCCGCTGTCACCAGTTCAAGTCGGAGCACCCGATGCTGGCGACGGAGGAAGGCTGGTCAGTCCCACGGTGGGGCGTCCCGTCATCCTGGCCGGCACAACGCATGGTCTGCGGGCCTCACGGTCTGCACCTCGTCTGGGTCCTGTACGACGACCTCGGCGGGGTGCGCACGGTCGACGAGGCCACGGCGCGACGGCTGATGACCGGCGACGGAACGGTGTTCTGATGTCGCTCGACAAGGCAGCAATCCTCGCATGGTTGGCCGAACGTCAGGCATCAAGCAACGACGTCGTGCACGCCGTGTACAGCGGACTCCGCACTCGCATCGAGCGGGGCGATTTCAACGAGAAGGAAGGAGGTAGAAATGGCGTGGTTCAAGGTAGACGACAAACTCCACTCGTCGAGAAAGCTGATGCAGATCCCGCGCCGACACAGGCTGGCGGCGATCGGGCTGTGGACGGTGGCGGGGTCGTGGGCGGCTGATCAGCTCACCGATGGGCATGTCCCCGATTTCATGATCGACGAATGGGGCGGCACAACGACGCTCGTTGACGCACTCGTTTCGGTGAGGCTGTGGGCGCGAGTCCCTGTCGAGTTTCCAAACTCAAGCGTCGAGTCTCGAAACTCGACGGCTGAGTTTCGATTCTGGAACTGGGAGGAGTACCAGCCTACGAAAGCTGAGGTCGAGGCGGGCCGGGAGAAGAACGCCGAGAAACTGCGGAAGTGGCGGGAACGTAACCGGGTTACACAGCCCGATGTAACCGAGTTACAGGGTGGTTACGAACCACTTGGTAACCCTGCCCCCGACCCGACCCGACCCGACCCGACCCCTATTACTTCTAAAGAAGTAATAAAAGAGAGACCCGCTAGTCGCGGTTCTCGTCTCTCTCCCGAATGGATGCCCTCTGCTGCCTCTGTCGCAACGGCGAAGACGGACGCGCCGGACATCGACTGCCAAGCCGAACACTCAACGTTCGTCGACTACTGGATCGCCCAGCCGGGCCAAAAGGGAGTCAAAACGAACTGGGAGTCAACGTGGCGGAACTGGATGCGCCGCAAGCAGGCGGACGTCAAGAGCCGGCCGACACGACAAACCCCCGAACAGCGAGCACGGGCAACCCTGGCGCTCGCAACTGACATCGACATGAAGGGAATCAGCGCATGACGCTCGACGAGTGCAAGCAGGTAGTCGCCAAGGTGCAACTGGGCGACAACAGGCAGGTTGACCGGCTCGTGATCATGGAGTGGTTCGACACCATCGGTCACCTGAACGCGGCGGATGCGATCGCGGCCGTGAAGATGCACCGGCAGGAGTCAACGGACTACCTGCAGATGGCGCACGTCATCCGGAACGCCGTGCGAGTGAGGGCGAAGCGGGCAATCGACAGCGGGCCGGTCTACTGCCGGACTCACGACTTCTACCCGCTGCCTTGCGACCGGTGCAAGGAGCACCCGGAAGAGGTCAGCTTTTGACCACCTACGTCGAAACCCCATCGGATACGGCTTTCACCGTGTTCATCGAAACATGCATGGCCGCGATGCGGATGTCACCTGACCGGTGGCTCGTGTCGCAAACGGACCGGCCTCAGGGCCAGAACAGGAAGTAAGCACATGGCAATCATCAAGATCAGCGGGACCGTCGACAGGATCTTCCAGGACGGCCGCTGCGTGAAGATCACGGAGTCGTGAAAGCGGCTAATGACCAGCGCTTTTCATGCATTTCCGATAGAATGGAGACGGCCCCAAACCGAGTGTTAGTCGCACTCGCCGGGGCCTGACCCACAAATCGTCTAACCGATTGGAGGGCTGCCATGAATGGTACCCGAACCTGCACAATCCCCGACTGTGGGAAGCCATACGAAGCGCGCGGGATGTGCGCTTCGCACTATTCGCACTGGAAGTACGTCACGCCGCCCGACGAACGGAGCCGACCTACCGAGTGCGAGCGATTCGACTCGAAGTACACAGTTGGGTCCCAGTCTGAGTGCTGGGAGTGGAAGGCCGGTGTGACAGAGGACGGCTATGGCCGGTTTAACACGTCTGGTGGGCGACGGGTAATTGCTTCCCGGTATGCGCTCGAACGGGCGAAGGGCGCAGCTCAACAGCCTGAGTTCCGCGCATGTCACACCTGCGACAACCCGCCGTGCGTGAACCCGGCTCACCTCTACTGGGGGACGGAGAAACAGAATTCCCAAGATGCCGTCGTGAGGAATCGCAAGTCGCACGGGAACAGCCACCCGACATCGAGGCTAACGGCAGCGAACGTCCGATCAATCCGTACGCGGTACGCAGCAGGGGATTTCAGCACCGTACTCGCACGCGAGTTCGGAGTCTCCCCAGCATCCATCCGAGAAGCAACGTCAGGCGCGAATTGGAAGCGCGCTGGCGGACCCATAACACCTGTGAAAAAAAGGAGCCGAAATGGCAAAGATTGAAATCGAGTCCGCATTCGTCGAAAGCTGGACAAAGCACTCTGATGAGCACCCCGCATGGGGAATCAAGACCGCCGAACCGCACTCGAAGAAGAACGACGCCGGCAAGTACGAAACGATCGGGCGCACCTTCCGCACGGTGAAGGTGTCGAGAGCGTCAGGGATCGACCTGTCCGAGTTCGTCAAGGGCGACCGGGTGCACGTGTGGGGCACAGAGGCCACGGAGACCCGCGAGCACGAGGGGAAGAAGTACTACGACCTGATCGTGTGGGCCGATCGGGTCGAACCCGCCGAACGGGGCTCTGCAGCCACAGGATCGCCGGAGACGGCTCAGGAAGCTCCGGACGAGGAACCGTGGGCTCAGGCACCCACCGACGACTACGCGGGCGGAACCCCCTTCTAGCCCTGATCCACCGGGGGCGGCACTAGTCGCCCCCGCTTTGACAACTCCACACAGACAGGAAGACACGATGACGATCGCTGACCGCACACTCACGAGAGACGAGGTTGACCGCTGGCTCGCGGCCCACCCGCTCGAACCCACACCCGCACTCTCCTACGAAGCGTTCCTCCGCGAGAAGGTCAACTTCGATAAGTCATTCGGCTTCCACATCGACCAGTCCGAAGTGAACCCGATGCTGAAACCCCACCAGCGCGACCTGGTGCAGTGGGGTGTCGCCGGCGGCCGTCGCGCGTTCTTCGCCGCGTTCGGCCTGGGCAAGACGTTCGTTCAGATCGAGACGCTGCGGCTGATCACGAAGCACCGCGGCGGCCGGGCCCTGATCGTCGCCCCGCTGGGGATGCGGCATGACTTCATCGCTGACGGGCAGAAGCTCGGCGTGGACATCTCGTTCATCAAGACCGCGGCGTTCGGCCTCCCGGCAGAGGGCATGTTCGTCACGAACTACGAGAGCGTGCGGGACGGGAAGATCGACCCGAACCTGTTCACGGCCACGACCCTCGACGAAGCATCCGTGCTCCGCGACTACGGCTCGAAGACGTTCCAGACGTTCCTGCACCTGTTCAAGGACATCGCGTTCCGCTTCGTCGCCACCGCGACGCCGAGCCCGAACCGGTTCAAGGAGCTGTCCCACTACGCCGCCTACCTCGGCATAATGGACTCCGGCCAGATCCTCACCCGATTCTTCCAGCGGGACTCTTCGCAGGCGGGGAACCTCACGCTCCATCCCCACAAGGAGCGCGAGTTCTGGCTGTGGCTGAACACCTGGGCGTGCTTCATCCAGAAGCCTTCCGACCTCGGCTATTCGGATGACGGCTACGAGCTCCCCGAGATCGAGGTCCGGTTCCACCGGGTCGAGGTCACGGACGGCGAGGTCCGCACCGACTCGGACGGTCAGGCTGTCCTCTTCGCGAACGGCGCGCTCGGCCTGTCCGGCGCCGCGCTGGAGAAGCGCAACAGCCTGCCGGCGCGGATCGAGAAGCTCACCGAGATCGTGAATGCCTCCCCCGAAGATCACTTCGTGCTCTGGCACACCCTCGAGGATGAGCGCCGGGCGATCAAGAAGGCGATCCCCGAGGCCATGGAGATCTTCGGCACCCTCGACCTCGACGAGCGCGAGGAGCGCGCGGTGAAGTTCGCCGACGGTGAGTCCCGGATCCTCGCGACCAAGCCGTCGCTGTCCGGGTCCGGGTCGAACTTCCAGCGTCACTGCCACCGGGCGATCTACGCGGGCATCGATTTCAAGTTCAACGACTTCATCCAGTCCGTGCACCGTCTCCACCGGTTCCTGCAGACGGAGCAGGTGCAGATTGACGTGATCCTGGCGGAGTCCGAGGAGTCGGTGATCGAGATCCTGCTGGCGAAGTGGGAGCAGCACAAGAAGCTGACCTCCTCGATGTCGGACATCATCCGCGAGTACGGTCTCGACGCCGGCGCCATCTCGGAGGCCCTCACCCGGACGATGGGTGTCGAGCGGGTCGAGGCGTCCGGTGCTAAGTGGATGTTTGCCCTCAACGATTGCGTTCTGGAAACCCGCGACCACATGGAGACCGACTCGGTCGACATGATCCTTTCGAGCATCCCGTTCGGCACGCAGTACGAGTACTCGCCGAGCTACAACGACTTCGGGCACACGGACGACAACGGGCACTTCTGGCAGCAGATGGACTACCTGACGCCGAACCTGCTCCGGGTGCTCAAGCCCGGCCGGGTGGCGGCCATTCACGTGAAGGACCGGATCCTCTTCGGCAACGTCGAGGGCACCGGCAACCCGACCGTGCAGGCCTTCCACGCCGAGACGATCGCGCACTTCCGGTCGCACGGCTTCGACTACCTGGGTATGCACACCATCGTCACCGACGTCGTGCGCGAGAACAACCAGACCTATCGCCTCGGCTACACGAAGATGCGCGCTGACGCGTCCTCGATGGGCATGGGCATGCCCGAGTACGTGCTCATCTTCCGCAAGCCGCAAACGGACCGGACGAAAGGCTGGGGCGACGAGCGGGTCACGAAGAACGTCTACGACCCGTCGAAGCCTGTCACCGAGGAGAACAACCCGGAGGACGGGTACTCGCTGGCCCGCTGGCAGATCGACGCACACGCGTTCTGGCGCTCGTCGGGCGACCGGCACCTCACCCCTGAGGAGCTGGCGCAGCTCAAGCCCGAGGACATGTCTCGCCTGTTCACCGAGCAGACGAAGCACGAGGTCTACGACTACGCGTCGCACATCAAGGTCGGCGAGCTGCTAGCCGGCCGGAAGCGGCTGCCGTCGACGTTCATGTCGCTCGCCCCGGCGTCCTGGCATCCGGACGTGTGGCATGACGTGAACCGCATGCTCACCCTCAACAGCGAGCAGGCCCGCCGCAACCTGACGATGCACATCTGCCCGCTGCAGTTTGACATCGTGGACCGGCTCATCATCGAGAAGACGAACCCCGGCGACCTGGTCTATGACCCGTTCGGCGGGCTCGGCACGGTCCCGGTGCGCGCCAACAAGCTCGGCCGCCGCGGCCGTGCCGCGGAGCTAAACCCTGAATCGTTCCGCGACGGGATCAAGTACCTCGAAGCGGGCGAGCGAAAGCAGGAGATGCCGTCGCTGTTCGACCTGATCGACCTCGCCATGGAGGAAGCGTCGTGAAACACGCAACCACCGATTCATCCGAGGCACCCGTCACTCCGACTGGGGCCTTTTCCTTTGCCCAGAAAGGGGCCTCATGATCGAGCACGGAACCCCCACGAACACCACATGCCACGGCTCGGATTGCCTCAATAAAGGCTCGGCAACCCTGATGACGTGCGACGAGGCGGTCATCCGGTACCGCGGCGACTACCCGTACATGAATGCCGTGAAGGCGGGCACGGCGACCGCTGAGAAGGAGACGTACACGGTCCCGAAGCCCCCGCGGCTGGTCCTCGAAACGGTGGAGGAAGCGGCGGCACGACCGGCACCGGTGAAGAAGTCCAGACGGGGGACGCTGGGTCGCCGCGTGGTGAAAGTCATGATCGGCAAGGCAGGCGTCACACACGGCACACCGTCCGGGGCGAAGGCGTGCAACACCAACTGTCCGAATGAGGAGGCTGGCGGGATTTCGTGCACGGATGCCCGGCGTGCCTGGCAGCGCGAGTACCGGAAACGGCGAATCGCAGGGGACGGCCCGCCCTTGAATCACGGCACCATTCACGCGTATCAGGGCGGGTGCACGACGGTCGAGGGTTGCCCGCTGCCCGCTGGTGAGACGTGCACTGATGTGAAGCGGGCGGCCGGGAAATTGCAGGACAAGGCACGACGAGAAGGGCGCCCGCGGTGAGCCTCACCTGGCCGCAGATCACCGCGGCCGCAGCATCCCTTCGAACGGTCGGCGGTTGCTACCAAGCACCTTGCCGACGCACTCGAACATGACCACCAACATCTACGGAAGGAAAGCACCATGGGCAAGGAAGATGAGAGCTTGATCACGATTGAGTGCTCACAGCCAGGCGGGGCCTACACGCTGTTCAGCAGCAGCCCGAGGCTCAAGGTTCATCTGGCCGGGCCCGCTGAGAGCGGCGGCACAGGGCCGTGCATCTGCGGATTCGATCGCCATGCGCGAGACGAGAACGGGCGGCACCTCGTCGGGTTCTCGGTCGGCGGCGGAATGACCGGCCCCCGCGTCAATCACGAGGTCTGCTCGGATTGCGCACGACTGGCGGGTGACTCGGCGATACGCGGAACACACGCCGATCTGTTCGCCAAGCACGCCGCCGACCTCCTGTCATCCCAGAATCATGCCGCCCTGAAATCTCAGAGCGACTTCTACCGCAAACACCCACGAACAGACGACACAGGGAGAGACGAATGACGAACCGAGACGAAATCCGCAAGGCCATCATGCAGGAGCGCATCGACCTCGGCCTGCACCCGAAGGTGGGCAATCAGAGCCTCGCAGAATCACGGCGAGTCCTGATGACGTGGACGAAGGCTGAGATCGCTGAGTTCTACATCCGCGCCGAGTCGGACGAGCTCAAGGCCATCGACCGCGCGATCGCTGCCGAGATGGCGCTCCGGGAGCACCGCGCCGAAGCATTCACTCTGAACAAGCGCGACATCCGCGACACCCCCAAATCGCCTGAGCAGAAGCGGGCATACGAGGAATGGATGCACCGAAACAAGGGCAAGAGCCTGCTGGTCGACAGCATCTTCCTTGCCGGATGGAACGCGAGAGCAGCGAGCGACGACACGAAGGACGACGAATCATGAGCGAGAACGACAAGCGTGTGAAGTGTTTCGCGTGCGGACAGCCGGTACTGCCCATGTCTTCACTGGGCGTGTCCAAGACCGAAAACATCGCCCTCTGCAACCAGCACTGGAACTGGTGGATTGCCCGGTGGCTGAACGCTGAGGACGAGCCGCCATGCGGTGCACACCTGATAACCGACACGGAGGGAAACGAATCATGAGCAACCTGGACCGCATTTACGACCAGATCGACAGGGCAGTGGAGCGCGGAGACATGACCGATGAGGAGGCCCGTCAGGAATGGCTTGGTGCCCAGCAGGACGAACGGCGATACGAGGATGGCGAGCGATGAGCAATGACAAGATGGCCAGATTGCAGAACGCGGTGGTGGAACTCGCCGGATGGTCGGGCAACGACATCGCCGGTCTAATCGAGGATGGGCTGATCGAAGGCGGAGACCTCGAATCCATTCCCACCCCTCCCGCAGGAGAGCCGGAACGGGAAGCGCTGCGAGAGGTTGTCGCCGAGTGCCTGCGAGATATCACCTACACATGTGGGCGCGTCTGGGAGGCATGGCAGTACGGGACGATGACGCAGGATGACTTCTCGCCCGCTTGGGAGGATGACGAGGTGACCGGTGGGATTGTCGATGCAATCCTCGCGGCCCTGCCCTACCGTGAGCCTGAGCCGCGAGAGGTCACGACGTTCGAGGAACTGGACGCGCTGCCGCTGTGGAGCATCGTCAAGGGGCTCAATGGCGTCGGACGCAAGACACCGGACGGCTGGTTGCTGGATGGCTACATCTACCCGCGCACGAGCGAGGACCTCGAGGAGTACCTGATCGGGCCATTCCTGATCCTCTTCACGCCGCCCGTCACCCCCAGTACGGAGCAGCCCTCGTGAGCGCGGTCCGCCGCGTGCTGATCAAGCTCGGCATCGTGAAGCGCAAACCGTACACATGCCGTCACTGCGGCTACGTGGTGCCGCTCATGGGATCGCGGCAGTGGCAAGCGGTGGTCGCCTATGACCACTTCGAGAAGCGGCACTGGGAGCCGGACGCGCAAACCCCCACCGCAGCCCACCAGCCCCCAGCACAGCCCGTAACGCCCACACCGGGCACACCGACAAGCGCGGAACCTGAAACGGCCGCAGAGAGCGAAGGAGAGAGCGATGAGTGACACGGTGATTCAGTTCCCCAAGCGACTAGGGCTGCGTTCATCCAGCGAGCAGCTCGACGCCCTGAAGGCGATGTCGATGGGCGAACTGCTGGCGGCATGGATCACGAAATACCCAGACAGCACGTTCAGCGCGGACGAACTACTCGCGGCGAAGGGTAAGCGGATCCGCGTCCAAGCGATCGGCCGAAACGAATGGACCATCGTCCAAACCGAGCACTGCGCACCCACAATTCCGGCGCGTCCTGAGGGCGCAGAGAGCGAGCAGGCACGATGAGCAAGAAGATCAAGATCAAGGTCCACGAGATCGCCACGGATGGCATGCCCCGGATGGACGAGATGACGGGGCGAGTCGCTTTCATCTTCGACGGGTGCATGGTGTCCGGTTGGCCGATCGAGGGCGGCGACCCCCTGTGGGAAGCGAACAGCGACGTTGGCAGCGGCCAGAAGTTCCTCGGCGTCACGCACTGGATCGAGTTCCCGGTTCCGGTCTGGAAGTTGACCCGATGAGCCGTAAGCAGTCATTTCGCCCGGGAGCATGGGCACCGAGCGACCACAACGAACAGGTGGCGTACCGAAAGTACATGAAGGCTCTCGTGCGGGCAACCAAGAACGCGCCCGTGTCGCTGGATAGCGTCCGTGACGCGTTCAAGGCTCTCTCGCTCGCGATCAGCAGATCGGTGTGGCGATGACTGACGCCCGCGTGCACCTCACAGCGAAGGTCAACGGCGGCCACGAGATCCGTATCAAGGAAACCGACCTCGCCGAACTGGGCATGGATGGCCTCGCCGCTGAACTCGAAGCCCGCGGATTCACCGCCGACCAGCTCGGCACCCCCGTGTACAAGCCCCACCGGATGCACTGGGTGATACCCGTGCGAGGAAGAAGCGAAGAATGAGCAACCTCCTCGAAAGGACCAAGCCAGTCACCACGGACACCGGCGACCACGACACCTTCTCGCACTACTTCGAGAAGACCGACCTCGACAAGGCATGGATCGACGGCCAGCCCATCGAAGCCCTCTGCGGCAAGTGGGACATCCCCACGAAGGACTTCACCAAGTACCCGGTCTGCGGGACGTGCAAAGACATCATCGGAAGGATGAAACCATGAGCGGCAGACAGGCCGACTACGTGCTCACCAACGACGTGCCGGAATGGCTCGCAGCCCAGGAGGCGCGCAATGAGTGACGCAGAACTCTTCCCCTGTGCCAGAGGTTGCACCTGGGACCCCATCGACGACGAACCCCCCAGGCCGAAGGGCGCACGTCACGGCATCCTCTGCGACTCGTGCTTCTACCGGATCCGGGGAGCACTGAAACTGGTCCCGGACCTCATGGCGAACATGCGCGCGCAGCTGTTCACCATGGGGACCGCCGACTACTCCGAACGGGTGTCAGGGGGCGGCGGGAATTCGCCCGCGCCGCTGAACATCGGGCCGCTCGACGCGAGTGACGCACTGTTCGCCAAGCTGCTCTCATGGTGCACCGAGTTCGCCGAAGAACTGCACGTCGCCCCGCCAGCCGTCCCGTCATGGGCGAACACCCGCGAGGTCCAAGGGTCCAAGCCCGTATCCGTGGAAGCCGCGCATATGCTCGCATCCTGGCTGTGTGATTGGCTGCTCGACAGGGCCGAAGAGATCGCACAGTCACCGTCCGCGGTCGCCTACCACGATGACCTAACCGCGGGCCACGAGGACGCACGAGGCGTGTTCAGCCTCTCAGCCATGTATGGCGTCGAAGCGCGGCCCGTGCGCCCAGCAGACAAGCGCGAGTGCGAGGTGTGCGGGGAACGTGAGATCTTTTGCAAGCCCCCCGACCTATTCGACCCTGAGGTCTCGATCATGTGCGGTCGGTGTGCTCATGTCGTCACACCGGACGCCAAGAAATATGCGGCCTATCTCGCAGAAATAGCCTGATCGAGGCCGATAACCGATAGAATGGAGACGGCCCCGACGAGTGTTTGACGCACTTGGCGGGGCCTCACCCCACATATCGTCTAACCGATTGGAGGGCTACCGTGAATGGTACCCGAAACGCTCCCGCCGCCGAGAATTGGCTGCCCATTCCAGACTTCCCAGGATACGAGGTTTCCGACCTCGGCCGCGTGCGATCGTTCATGCGCTCGGCACCGATCATCATGCGCCAGCAGTTCACCTCAACGGGCGGCTATGGGCATGTTGGGTTGCATAATGGCACGAGCCACACACGCAAGGTGCACTCTCTCGTCCTACTGGCATTTGTCGGCCCGCTGCCGAAGGGCATGGTGCGGCGCCACCTCGACGGCAACGTTCGAAATAACGCCCTGAGCAATCTGCGGTATGGCACGCAATCTGAAAACTTGCTCGACCAACGGGAACATGGGACTAATGCTCGTTCCAACAAGACCCATTGCCCGCAGGGGCACGAGTACAGTCCGGAAAACACGAAGATGGACGGCGGATCGCGCATCTGCCGGACTTGCCACAACCAGCAGGGCCGTGATGCCTATGTCCCGAAGGTCCGCCGTGATCCAATGGCGAAGACCCACTGCCCAAAGGGGCACGCTTACGACGGGACGGTCAGATCAGGTGGTTACCTGCTGTGCAGGATCTGCCACAACGCCTGGGCGCGCGCCGATTTCGCTAAGAAGATGGCGGCACGGTGATCGTCAACCAGCCGAACTACACGATCCGGAAGGCAGCCGAACGAGCCGGCCGGACAACTCGCACGATCAGCCAGTGGATTCGCGACGGCATGGAGTGCCGCGAGGTCGCCGGAATCATCGTCATCGATCACCGCGTGCTCATGGCTCGGCTCCGGTTGAATGCCGCCGCGAACCCGAGCGTCAAGGGCGGCACAACACGCCGAGAAAATGGATGCACGACTTCATAGTCAGGCAGTATGCTATGCATGTAAGGCATTCCCGTTCCCACGGTGAGTGTCCATCTGACTTTCAAAAGAGAGGGCGGCTACTTCGGTAGTCGCCCTTTTTTTGTGCCCAAAACTTGCCGAAGTGCAGACGCCGGTAGCTCACCGGCAGGCAAGCCAACGAGCGCACGAGAGCACCGAACAGGCATCGTGCACAACTGAACACGCGCTAGCCACGACGGTAGATATCGGGGCTCAAGGGTGGCGAAGTCCCAATGGTGGGGCACTGGTGTCGAATACCAGGGCACGGTTTGTAGCCGTGAGGGGTTCGAATCCTCCGACATCCGCGGATACACATAGCCCAAGCAGGTGTCTAGTCGCGGTAGCACGAGACGAAGCGATCCCCAGAGTGTTCCCCGAATCCACCGTGACTGACTGCTGCTCGACGGCGATTCGCGCAAGGCGAGCATTGGCCCCTCGCTGTATCCACCCAATATTTTCCGCGCCCGCCCACCATGAAATCCCCTGAGAGGCTACGACCTCCCCCGCAGACACTGTGTTTCGTGAGCGGGTGAGCGAGTCCTGGCCTATGCCGTGAAGGCGACTGGAAAACGGGGCGGGCGCGGAAAGCACCTACCGAAAGGCGCGACATGGGCAAGCCGAAGCGCGACCTTACCAAGTCCTACGCTCGACAGGCCAAGGCCCGCAAGCTGCCCCCGGTGACACCCCCGCATCCGTGCATTCACTGTGGCAGCCTTCCAGCGCCGTGGTGCTGGCCCGGTGTCTGGCTGTGTGACGACTGCGCCGGCTAAAGGCACCCCTTGCACGCCTCGTCTACTCCACGGGGCGTTCACCTTTCCGTCATCCCGCGTCAACACCGTCCATAGCGGTGAAGGCAGCCCTGAGGTCGTGTTCCTGTTCACGACTGGTTGACCTGCGCGGGATGACGGAAGTTCTTCGAGAGGGCGAACATGCGGCGGCTCAAATGGCTGTTCACGGCGTTCGTCACGCGCAAATACTGGATCTGGGATTTCGAGTCTTACCCCGAGGCGCATCGGTACCCGAACCGGGACAAGATGCAGCACGAAGCGATCGACTGCTGGTGCGGTCCTGCGTCGTCCGTGCACAACGACGGAGACGGCGACTGCTGGCACGTGCTTCATTGCTCACTCGACGGCAGAGAAGCCAGGGAGCGCGCATGAACCCGTTCCAGTGCCAGTACTGCAACCGCGTCTGGCCCACGATCACACTCGCCACCCTGTGCACGCACAAGGTCAAGCCATGACCGGCCGCGAAGACGACACCGAAGAAGCCTACGCAACCCAGTTCGACGCCGAGCACACGGTAGACGAAAAGTGACACCGATCGAGAGGCCCACCATGGCACTGCTGACCATCGCTGACCTCGACCAGTTCAAAGCCTCCCCCGTCGACCCCACGTACCCTGCGGACACGCGCACGTTCTACTCGCCCATCGATGACGTCCATGGGGCACTCAAGGCCGTCATCGCGTCCGCGCAGCACAGCCTTATCATTTCGATGTTCGGCTGGGACGATGACGAACTCGCCGAGATCATCGCGCACATCATCGACAACCCCGCCATCTTCGTGCAGATCACCCTCGACAAGTCCCAGGCCGGCGGGGTGCACGAGAAGGCTCTGCTGACCAAGTTCAAGCACGAGATGGACTCGAACTCCGTCGCCATCGGCACGTCTGAGCACGGGGCTATCGTTCACCGGAAAATGGTGATCATCGACGGCGTGTGGCGCATCGGCGGATCCACCAACTGGTCCGCCTCGGGCGAGACCCTTCAAGACAACGAAATGACTGTTCACCGAAACGCGGTCATCTGCGCTGAGGCCCGCCCCGTGCTCGACATCTCGCACAACAAGGCGCTCAAAGATATGGCTAAAAGGCTGGCCGTCCGTGTCTGAGCTCGCCGGCCAGATCGGCCTCGTCCGCACGCGCGGCCCGCTTGGCTGGCTGATCCGTGCCGTCACCCGCTCCCCCGTGAACCATGTCGTGGTCGCCGTGGACGAGGTGCTGTGCATTGGCGCCGAGAAGTCCGGGGCCCGCATCCGCCCGATGACACATTTTGGGCACATCGACTGGTCGTCGTTCGCACTCACGGACTCGGAGCGTTCCGGGATCGTCGCATGGTGTGAAGGCATCGAGGGCAGCCCGTACTCGTGGATTGACGACGTGGCGATCGGCCTTGAGCAGATCATGCACGAGCGCACCCCGCGCTGGCTACTCCGCCGGCTATCGGCCACAAAGACACTGCAGTGCGCCGCCCTGGCTGATGCCGCCTACGTGTATGGCGCCGGCATTCAGGTCTTCGAGGACCGCCGTTACTTCGGGTGCGTGTTCCCCGGATCCTACGTGGCCGTTTTCAAGGCGAAGGGCTGGCTGTGATGGTTGAACCTTCCGCCGCGATGCGCTCACACGCCGCTGAAACGTTCCGGATGTTCGTCGCCTACATGCAGGCGGGTTTTCTCGAGGAGCAGGCGCTCGCCCTCGTCATGCAGCACATCAAGCTAAGGACTGACCAGTGACACTCGCAGACATTGAGGCTGAGCACGGCTTCACCTTCGGCGGCAAGGGCGAATCTTCGGGTTCACCGGCCGTCGCCGCCGTCGTGTGCGGGAAGCCCGGCTGTGCGAACCTCGGACATCACGTGCAGGTGCACGCTGATACTCCGCAGCCCGTCCACTGTGGCTCGTGCGGGGGTATCCTCCTCTGCCAGCACACCACGGAGCCTGTTACGCGCTTAGAGGGCACTGTGCAGGCTCCCATCCGGGTCACCGTCGACGTGTGCACGGTGTGCGGGCTCGAAACGAACCCTTCACGGGTGGAACTACCCGCGGTCGACGTCGCAGGTTTGCCCGCTGCAGCGTTCGCCGCTCACATCGGCTGAGGCTGCTCTTTGGTGGCTAACCACTTCTTGTAGGCCTTGTGAACGCCGTTATCGGTCATGCCGAGGATGGCTGCGATCTCGCGCCACGTAACGCCAGACGATCGAGCTGCTTCGATGCGTTGGGCGCGGTCGGCCTCGAAATCGTATGAGGCGAGCGCCTTGAGGTCGTCTACGGCATCATCACGAGTCATCCACACAGTGTACCCGAGTACACAGTGTACTGGAATTGGGTAAACCCAGTCATGTATCCGCCCTCATACGGCATGCCCGACATCCTGGCCAAAACAACAACGGAGCGCACACCATGAACCCCTGGGAAATCGTCAGCTGGATCGGCGCTATCTGCACCGGTGTCATTATCATCACGCTCACTGTCGGCCTCGCGGTCGCCGTCGCTGTCGCCCCGTTCAAGACCGAGAAGACCGCAGCCCCCTCCACGGTCAACATCTTCAAGGGCCACGGCGGCGCCCAGTGACCCCGAACCTGAACGACGACCGGCCCCGTCAGCACGCCACACACTGCCGGGCACTGGCCAACCCGCCCAGCCGTGACCACCTCAGCGGCCCGAAGCTATTCAGGCTCGACGACCTCCGCGAATGCGAACACGGCCGCATCCAAATCGTCGCCAAGACCAACGGCCGCATGCAATGCCCCGGCACATGGGCGTGGGAAGACCTCCCCAAGCTGTTCAACCGCCGCGAATGGAACCGGGCAAGGGACCTCCTCGCGTTCGTACCCGAGCCGACATCTGCACCCACCGCAGTCGCGCCAGCTTCGGACAGCGCAGCGGCAAAGCGGCCTCGCCCCGTCGGAACACCAATCTCCAAAGGTTCGCAGCCCCGCACGAGTAACGCTGGCCCGCAGAACCCGCCACCCTCGCCCGGATCCGGATCTGCGCAGGCAAGCTGCCCACCCCGCGACCTCAACGCCGCATACTTCAGCCCGAGAGGGAAGGCCACCCAGTGAAGACCAGTCACGCACGCGCGATCCGCGCCGGTATCGAAGACGCCCGGGCAGGGTACTGGGACAACAGGGAGGGCTCGCTCCTCCTGAGCTTCACCGAGTACCAGCCCCGCCTGTACAGCGCAGCGTGGGAGCGCACATCCCGCAAGCCTCCGCACGCGACGCCCGTCAAGCCACCATGGCTCACGGACAACACTTCGCGCACCAACGCACACACCAACGCCCCCGAGACACTCTCCACCTGCACCCGCTGCGTCCTAGCGATCATCGGTGGCAGCACGTTGACGTATGACCAGCTACTCGCAGCACACACGGACGCGATACACGGCGCCCATGAGTGACCAACGAGCACAGACGATCACAGCCACCTGCCACCACTGCGGAACACAGGTCGACGTCCGAAGCGTGTGGGACACCACAGAGATAGACCAACACCTGGCCGAAGCGCACCCGAGCACCCGATAAGGGCGAAGGAGACCAATGAGCTACGTCGCCCCGTTCCACGCCAAGATGCACATCTCAGACCCAACAATCATGTTGCAGGCCGAAGCCGAAAGCTGGGCACACGATCAGCTCCAGCGCGAAATGGTCACATACGCCGACACTCACGGCCTCTGCGACTTCGACCCCGAAGCGGTCCAATACTCTGCACGCGAAGACACCGCGACCCTCGAGCGCACCATCACCGCCACATGGCACCCCGAAGACGCCAAGCCCATCGAAATCGAAGGCGGCGCCCACGACGGCATGCTCGTCAAATCACACAACGGGATGGCACACATCATGCTCCCCGTGGTCGTAGTCCCGCAGCTCTTCATGAGCGACGGCCCCGTGACAGTCATACCCGCCAGTGCAGCACGCTACAAGCTCGCAGGCATCAACCCACAAACCAACCGGTGGGTGTACATCCCCGAATGAACGCACACACGACCCGGACGCCTGAGCCTCACCCTTTGGTGAATGTATACCCAGTAGGGAGATTCGATGCCTCGGGCTTACGTCGTCAAGCAGATGTGCACGGCACAGAAGAAAGATGGCGGCGGCCCGTGTGGGCACTCGGCGATTGCTGGGGGGATGGTGTGTCGCTTTCATGGCGGTGCTGCCCCTCAGGTTCGGTCGAGTGCGATGGTGCGCGCGCAGCTGTCGAAGTGGGCTTTGGGTGAGGCTGTGGACGATCCGGGCGAGGTCCTGCTGCGCCTGGTCACTCAGTCGCGGATGCGCGTGGATGCGTACAGTGCCGAGTTGGAGAAGCTGGTCGCTGAGTCCCCCACGCTGCGTGATGCGCTGGTCGGTGATGCGATGGGCGAGTTCGGCAAGGTCGGCGAGTACATTCGCGGTCTTGCACAGTTGGAGTCTTTGGAGCGTGACCGTCTGGCCACCTTCGCGAGTAAGGCGGTGCAGGCGGGTCTTGGTGAACGTCAGGTGCGTCTCGCTGAACGTCAAGGCGAGCTTATGGCCATGGTGTTGACGACGGTCCTCGACTCGGCCCAGCTGGGGTTGAGTGCGGCGCAGAAGTCGCTGATGCCGGGGCTGATGCGGGAGACTCTGGTCCTGGCTGCTGCCGGGGAGTTGAATGCCCGATAAAATGGGGGCATGAACATTTTCAGGTGAGCATTTACCCTGTGGATAACTTCGGTGAAAAAGTGACCGATAAACAGTATTATGTCAGTTTCGGCCTTTTTCCTGTGGATAACCCCGGATTTCAGCCCGGCTAAACCCACCCATTCCCAAGCACTTTCCCCCACCTGATTCGCCCGCCTCACGCCCCGCCCAGTCGACGACACGCCGAACAGGACAGACAACAGGCAACCCCGGGCCGGCCACACCTCGACACGGCCGCCCGCCACGACCTCGCCACCCCAGCGAGCACGCGGCAGAGCACCCACGACCGCACCCGGCAGCCACACAATCACCCCGGCACGCCACCACGGCCACACACGAGCCACAGTGACGCACCGCCGCGACGGACGCACCCGCCGAACATCCAACGCCCCACACAGACGCACAAGGCCGCACACAGACACGACTACGCCGGCCGGTTCAAACTTCCGTCAGTTTTCAGCGCACCCCCCAAAGAGGTGACGGCCAATCCGCAATACCCCCCACACCCATTTCCCCGGTTTTTTCGACTCCAAACCGTTTTCTCCCGGTCTGGTTGGGCTGGTGTGGCGTCCCCCGGGGTTGTGGGTCGATCTGGCGGGGTTTCCGGTCTGGTTGGTCCTGCTCCCCCATAAATATTTTCTTGCCCGTTGGGCAGTCAGGAGGGCTTCCTGATGTCGGGTTTTTCCTCGCTTGATCTGGCTGCGTTTGATGCGGCGTTGGCCCGGTTTGCCCCTCCGGTTGTTCGGTGGGAGACGCCGGGTGATTTGGCTCGGGCGATCGATGTGAAGACGGTGCAGACGGAGGCGCTGTCGGTCATCGATGAGGCGCTGGTGAAGGTGCTGAATACTCCTGATGGCCGCCTGATCGTGTCCCTGCCCCCTCAGGAGGGCAAAAGCCAGAGGGTCACGAAGACGGGCGTGCTGTGGGCGCTGTTGCAGAACCCGGATCTTCGGGTGGGCATCGCTTCGTATTCGCAGACCTTGGCTGAGGGTTTCGGGCGTGAGATTCGCAACTGGATCGCGAACAATAACGGTGACGAGGGTGAGCTGGATCTGGGTTTGCGGATTGCCCCGGACAATGGTGCGGCCAAGCGTTGGCAGTTGAATGGTCACCGCGGCGGCGTCGTCTGTGTGGGTATCGGTTCCGGTTTGACGGGTCGCCCGCTGGATCTGCTGGTCATTGATGACCCGGTGGCTGATGCTGCGCAGGCTGATTCGGAGTATTACCGGAATCAGGCGTGGGATTGGTGGCAGTCGGTCGGTTCGACACGTCTGGCCCCTGGTGCCCCGGTGATTGTCATTCTGACGCGTTGGCATGAGGATGACCTGGCCGGCCGTCTGTTGGCTGCTGATGACGGTCACCTGTGGACTGTGGTGAACATTCCCGCGCTCGCTGATCACAAGCCTGAGCTGGGCGAGACGGATCTGTTGGGCCGGAAGCCGGGCGAGTGGTTGACGTCTGCCCGGGGTCGCACGGTGGAGCAGTGGCAGGCCATTCAGGTGCGTGCGGGCTCTCGAGTGTTCAACTCCCTGTATCAGGGCCGCCCGTCACCGGATACCGGCAACGTGTGGCAGCGACAGTGGTGGCAGCGTTTCACGGAGCCGATGTGGGCGAACGTGAACGGTGTCTGCCGTATGGAGTGCGACGAAATGCTCATGTCTTGGGACATGACGTTCAAGGACACGAAGGGCTCCGACTTTGTGGTCGGGCAGGTGTGGGCACGGAAGGGCGCCGACGTCTTCCTCGTCGATCAGGTACACCGCCGGATGTCATTCACGCAGACCATTGCCGCGTTCGAACGGCTGGTGCTGAAGTGGCCGCAGGCGACCGCCAAGCTCGTCGAGGACAAGGCGAACGGTTCCGCTGTCATCGACACGTTGAAATCAAAAATTGGCGGGATCGTCCCGATCACCCCGAAAGAGTCCAAGTATTCCCGCGCGAACGCTGTGGCCCCGTTCATCGAGGCGGGCAACGTGCACGTGTGGGCGGGCCAGTGGGGTGACGAGTTCGTGGACGAGTGCGCTTCCTTCCCGAACGGCGCGCACGACGACCAGGTGGACGGCGCGTCTCAGGCCTTATACCGGATGTTCATTCAGGGCACCGGGGCGGGTGTGGTGTTCCTGTCGGCGTGGAAGCAACAGGCCGCTGACCGTGCCATCGAAGTTCCCTCTATCGCGCGCAACTGGCGCGAAATCGCTAATGATCTGAAAGCCCGGAGGTAACGCATGGGTATCTTCGAACGGCTTGCAAAGTCCTTTGGTTTCGGCGTCCCGGCTGCGATCGATCAGGCCATGACCGATCAGGGCATGACGGGTTCCACGATGATGGGCCCGGGTCGCCCGGCTGTCCCGTCGACGGGGTACTCGCAGGTGCCGCGGGCGATGGACTTCCCGGTTGGGGTGAACCTTGCGGTTCGGTCCCGGCAGGCGTGGGGCCGCACCTCGTACGATACTCTGCGCGAGATGGTCAACTCCTACGACGTTTCTCGTATGTGCATTAACCATAAAATCGATGAGATCCGGTCGATGGGCCTCCTGTTTCAGGCGGCCACCGGCGTGACCTCGGATGTGAAGGATGCCATCGAGGCGGCGCGCGCGGTGCTGGCTTTCCCGGACCGGGAGCACCCGTACGACGAGTGGCTGTCGATCTGGATGGAAAACCAGCTGCGCTACGACGCCGGGGTGCTTTACCGCCGCCGGAACATGGCCGGGCAGATCATCGGCCTGGAAATTCTCGACGGTTCGACGGTGTTCCCGAGCATCGACGCGCACGGCCGCCGCCCTCATGCCCCCGCCCCTGCCTACTACCAGGTGATCAAGGGCCAGTCGTGGTCGTCGTACACGGCCGAGGATCTCATTTACGCCCGGTTCCGCCCGCAGGGGGATTCCCCGTTCGGTTTGGCGCCGCTCGAGTCGATCATGCTGACCGCGAACACGGACATGCGTTTCCAGTGGCACCTGTTGCAGATGTTCACGGACGGGTCTGTCCCGGCCGGGTTCATGGAGCTGCCCCCGGATATTTCGTCGCCGGATCAGGTGGCGGAATGGCAGGACTACTACGACGCTGTGGTGCAGGGCGATCAGGCCAAGCTGCACCAGCTCGTCGCAGTGCCGGCCGGTTTCAAGATTTCGGAGACCCGGCCCAAGGGTTTCGACCCGCTGTTCCCTGACTACCTCGTGACGCGTGTCGCCGCGGCGTATGGCGTGGTCCCGCAGGATCTCGGTCTTCTGAAAGACGTGAACCGGGCCAACGGTGAGACGCAGGTCGACATCCAGTTCCGCGTGAACACCCTGCCGTGGGTGCGGTTCGTGGAGCAGATCCTGAACCGTTACCTGCAGCACGACCTCGGCCTGCCCGTGCGCGTGTCTCTGGACACCGGCCGGGACAAAGAGGACCGTCTCATGGAGGCGCAGGCGTGGGAGGTGTACGTCAAGACTGGCGCGGCGTCCATGGACGAGATGCGTCAGGAGCTCCTGGGCTTGCCGGTGGATAACGAGCGCCCGATCCCTCGCGGCATCATCACCGCTCGCACCGGGTTCGTCCCGTTGACGTCGATCCTGGCCATTTCTGGCACGATCGACGGACAGACGGGCGCGCCGAGCGACGCGCAACCGTTGGGGTTGGACGCGTTCGCGGGCGCCGGCGGGATCCTGCCGGACAAGCTGCCAGGCGGGACCGATTTCAAACGGGCCCCGACGAACCCGGACGAACCCGCGTTCCCGGACCTTGAGCACATCATCCCCGGGTCCGATGTCGTGAATGGCATGCCCACGGTGGGCGGTGCGATCACGAAGGCCGAGACGGCCGGGGTCACCGCTGCAACCGGGCTGACGGGTTCCTCTTTGGAGGGGCCGGTGAAGATGAAGGATGCCACGGACGCTTTGCAGGCTGAGCTGGTGAAATTCCGCTCGTTCACGAAGACACGGGTGAAGGCGGGCAAGTGGCGAGATTTCCAGTTCGAGGTCGCCCCGCCGGACATTGCGGAGATGCTGAACAAGAAGGGACGTGAGAGCGTCCCTTTTTTAGTGCCCGCCGCGATTGAGAAGTCGTGGCGCGATTCTTCGGACAAAGTGCCCCAGCATGCATTCGATCTGCGCCTGACCGACCACTACACGCCGCTTGTGGCAACCGCAATGCGGGCGCTGCTGGCGTCGATGGACGTGGCCGGTGTGATCGGTTCGCTTTCGGGCGCACTGGTCAAGGATGCGGCCAGCGATGCGATGTTCGCACGGGCCCGGCAGATGTTGGGCGCGAACGCGGACAGTTCGCAGATCGAGTCGGTGCTTCGGCAGCTTCTCGCGGACGGGTATCTGACGGGTGCTCATGGTGCGGCGCAGCAGTTGGGCGCGCATGCGGTGAGTGTGGCCGGGATGACCGGTCAGGCCGTTGCTGACGTCAATTGGGACGCCTGGGTGCCCGGTGATGCGCAGGCTGCCTCACTGGTCGCTGACGGCGGCCTGAGGGCGCTGCTGGATAGTGCTGGGATCACAGTCAAGGGCATCGAAGACACGGTGCTCGATCAGGTCGGGAACCGGATCAGCTCAGGGCTTGACTCTGGCTGGTCGTCAGAGAAGATCGCGGGCACCATCAGCGACCTGATCGGCTCGGATTCCCGGGCTCAACTGATCGCTCACACGGAGATCGCCCGCGCGCAAACCCTCGGCTCCCTCGACTCCTACTCCGCCAGCGGGGTCGGTTCCTGGGATCTGATCCTCTCCGACGACGCGTGCTCCGAGTGTGTCGACGTGGCGGCCGCCAACCCGCACCCGGTCACGGACACGGACAATTCCCCGCCTGTGCACCCGCGCTGCTTACCTGCCGCGACGGGCCTGGTTGTGCCCGCTGATATAAGTCATCGGTTCGCCCTTGAGGTGGCCTCGTCGGTCGGATTTGGCGATGGCGGTCGTGCGACCGCATCCGCAGTGGCAGATTCCGTAGGGCACGGTAGCTGGCTCGGTCTCGGGTCGGTCACTGAACGGCACTATGTCGGGGATTTCATCGACATTGTGACGGAACTCGGCCAGAAACTGACCATTACCCCGAATCACCCGGTAGCGACGGTTGATGGATGGGTCCCGGCCGGCGACCTCCGTGAAGGCGATTACGTGCTCAGCCGTGGCGCTGTCGACCCTGTACTTGAAGGCGGACCAGATGTAGAGAACATCGAAGCCACTATCAAGGAGGTAGCGGATGCGCTCCCCGTGAGATTTGGACCGATGCCAAGCGCCGCCGAGGACTTCCACGGCGACGGTTCCGAGGGCCACGTCTACGTTGTACGGTCCGCAGGCGAGCTGCCTCGTGAAGGCAACCTCGCGCGTGACAAGTCCGGCGACGAGGGCGTCCTCATAAACGCTCACGTTGGGCAAGTAGATCGCGTTGCGTCTAGCTCTCTCGGCCTTGATGCTATCGCTTTGAGTGCTGCCCCGGACGGCCTCATGAGCAGCGGTCGTGAGGGACAGCCTGCCCTCGACGCCCAAACGGGACATGCGAACAAGCATGGCGGAACTCCTATCTCGGGGCTGGATGTTGGCCTCGATGAGATGCCGACGGATCACGCGGCGGTCGACGCCGAAGGATACTGCGAGAGCCTTCTCGCTAGTTCCCCCGAGGTATTCGCGAACAAGGTATTGAGTGTCAAGAGATATTTTGCTCATACCCAAGTGTACAACTGCAACACCACGCACGGGTGGTATTTGGCAAATGGAATTGTGGTTCACAACTGTCGGTGTGCGGCCTCCCCGGTGGTCGAGTCAATCAACGGGTCCAACATTCGCACCATCGACGCAACCGAGTAAGGACTGACATGGCCAAGGAACTCCGGATCGTGCTCGGCGTCGCATATCAGGCGGGTCCGGATCCGCGCATCAAGAAGGGCGCGGATGGCTCCCGGGACTATTTCACCGCTGACGAGTTGGAGAAGGCCGCCGCCACGTTCCTCCGTGACGGCGGCCGGCAGATCGGCATCGAGCACATGGACGGGACGATCGGTCATGCCGAGGTGTGCGAGTCGTACACGTGGCCGTCCGATGACCCGTTCGTCATCGACGGCGAAGTGGTCGCCTCCAAGGGTGACTGGCTGATCAAGGCGCTCCTCGACGAGGTGTCGTGGGAGCTCGTCAAGTCAGGAAAACTAACCGGCTTCAGCCCACAGGGCTCTGCCACTCGCAAGCGAAGGGCATAACCCATGCACACTCTCATCGACGATGAACTCACCGAAGTGATCGACGCGAAGATTCCCCGCGTCGACCTCGTATCCAAAGCGGCGAACGGCCTCGACTTCATCTTCATGAAGTCCGACAGCACACCCAATCTTCTCCCCGCAGACGCGGTGCGGGAACTTCTCAAACAAGCCCAGGAGGGCGAAGACATGACTGAACCCGTGATCAAGGCTGACGAGGAAGTCCTCGAGGCTCCCACCGCAACCGCAGAAGGTGACGTGAACGAGCCCGGTTCCCCCGCATGGGAGGCCGTGGACGCTGCCACCGCATGGGAGCAGCTCGCTGTTCTCACGGGTGTGAAGCGCGCCCTCGACCTGCTCTCGCAGCGGGAGGCCGAAGAGGTCTTCGCTGGCGCCGAGGCTTGCGACGACAACTCGTGGGATCTGCAGACGGCGTGCGAGCTCGTGGATCAGGCCATCGACCTGATCGCCCCGTATGCGGTCGGCGAGCAGGCGGAGTCGGAGCAGCCGGTGGCGAAGTCCGCTGAGGATGCCCGCGCGGTCCTGTCGGCGTTCGTGAAGGCTGGCCGTGCGCTGTCCTCGGCCAACGAGTCTGCCCTGCGCGGTGCGGCCGCGGCGATCCAGAACGTCCTTGCGAGCCTGCCGCCCGTCGCCGAACCGGTCATGAAGGCCAAGGGTGACCCGCAGGTGCTCGTCTACGATGCGAGCGGGCGCGTGCTCGGCTCCGTCGACGCGGCCAATCTGACCACGTTCGCCCCGGAGGCTCCCGCGGAGGATTCCCCCGCCGAGGAGGCTGCTGAGACCCCCGCCGAGGAAGCTGCCGAACCCGATGCGACCTCCGACGAGGGTGCGGAAGACCTCACCTCCGGCACCGAAGACGTGCCAGCCGTACCTGACGCGGCCGAGCCCACCCCCGAGGTGGCCCCCGCTGAGGCTGTCATCCCCGGCACCAAAACTGTCCAGTCGCCTGTGGTGACGGACCCCGAAAACGTCACGAAGGCACTCCATAACGAGTTCACCCTCGCGCTCACAGAAGCTCTCGCCCCGTTCGCGAAGCAGGCCGCAGAAAATGCGGACCTGGTGGACTTGGTGAAGAGCTTGCAGGAGCGCGTCGAGCACCTCGGCAAGATGCCTGACGATCGCAAGAGCCCACTGCTGAACGGGAGCACCGGTACCGCCGGAATGCCTGCCCGCGACGCTTCCACTGACGAGTTCGCGGATCTCCGCAAGGCCGTCGAGGATGCACCGCCCGCGCAGAAGGTGGCGGCGCAGCAGGCCCTCACATACGCGGAGCTTCGGAGCCGTTTCGTCTAGCTCCAACTGAACCACACCCCCTAAAACCCTCTTCGACAAGCCCTCCACCGCGGGGGTTTTTTGTCGTGCCCATTTTGAAAGGCATCATCGTGAATCTCGATTCCGTTTCCCGCGACACTCTCGTGCAGCTGTACAAGGCGCAGTCCTCCGGGGTGACCACCGCGACCGGCCTCACCGGCGTGGACCTCACCGGCTGGATCAGCCAGATCCCCGTCAACACGCCGTTCCTCGACTCCCTGGCGCGCTCCACGCCCGAGGTCGCCGGTCCCGCGGCCCTGTGGCGCGTGCTGACCAACGTCAACAACCTGCAGTCCGACCCCGGAACCGCGTTCGACGCGCCGGCCCCGATGGCCATCCTGAACATGATCAACGCGTCCAGCCAGTACGCGAAGCTCGGTTACGGCTACACCGTCACCCAGGACGCCATCGACCTCGCCAAGGGCTTCGCGGACGCGCGCACCATCGCCGTCATCAACGCGATGAACCAGTGGAAGATCGGTTCGGACAAGAAGCTGCTCGGCGGCCAGAACTTCGCCCTGCCGACTCCCGCCGTGCCCACCACGGCCACCGCGGCCACGGGCGGAACCGTCGCAGCGGCCACGTACCTGATCAAGGTCGCGGCGCGCACCGGCTCGAACTACTCCTACGGCGGATCCACCATCGCCTCCGCGCAGGGTTCGCAGATCACGACCGGCGCAACCTCGACGCTGACCGCAACCGTGGCCAGCATCCCCGGCGCTGTCGCCTATGACTGGTTCGTCGGCGGTTTCTACATCACCACGACCACCGTCAACACGGTCACGTTCCTGACGACCCCGGCCGGTTCCAACCAGCCCGTCCCGAACCTCCCCGGCATCTACGGTGTCGCGCCGACCTCTGTCCCCGTCGCTGATTCCTCGGCCAAGGCGACGGACTTCAACGGCCTGCTCGCCACCCTCGCGGGTGACTACGTGACCGGTGGTGCAACGGGCCTCGTCACCCGCGGCTCCGGCATCAACTCGGGTGCCGGGTTCACCAGCCTCGGCGGTTCCACATTCACCAGCTCGGGCCAGTCCATCAACGAGCTCGACGCGCTCAACACACGCATCTTCAACACGGTGCAGCTCTCCCCGACCCGCTACCTCGTGTCCGCGCAGGAATCGAACAGCATCAGCAAGCTGCTCCTCGCCAACGGTGCCGCGAACACGTTCTTCACCCCGGGCGCCGAAGGACGCACGGACGTGACCGGTGGCGGCTACGTCACGCACTACGTGAACAAGGCTGCCGGCGGTGTCCCGGTCCGGATCGAGGTTCACCCGAACCTCACCCCCGGAACCCTCATCGCCGTCAGCGACACGGTGCCGTTCCCGAACTCGAACATCAGCAACGTGCTCGAGGTCCGCTCGCTGCACGACGTCGCCGACTACGAGTACGCGACCAACCGTGGCACGGGCGTCGGCGGCGGCCCCCGCTTCGACGGTGAAGTCTTCTCCACCTCGACGCTCATCAACCGGGCTCCTGTCGCCTGCGCGGTCGTGCAGGACATCGCCGCTAACTAGCGGCCTCCGGTGCCGCCGTGACCTTCGGGCCGCGGCGGCACCACCCCACTACCCCCGGCGCCCTCTGGTGTCTGCCTCCCATCGGGGGGTGTCGGGTTTCACCTCAACACTTTGGAGTGCGCAATGGTTGTCACCCCCGCCTCGGCGCTGTACGTCCCCACGTACGCCTCCCGGTCGCCCTATCTGACCCCGGCCGAATATCTGGCCTCCCCCACGGGCGTGAACGTCTCCCAGCTCGTTGTGGGCGGCACCCCGCAGCAGAACGCGGACGCCCTCTCCCAGACCATCGCCCGCGCATCTTCGCTTGCTGACGACTACTGCTACCAGATTCTCGGCGCGACCTTGGACACGCAGGCGGGCCGGTACCGGGTGAGCAACGAGGGCACCCTCAAGGTTCCCCTCGCCTTCACCCCTGTCATTCAGGTCACGAACGTGTCTGTCGGCCCGCAGCCGAGCATGATGGCCTCCCTGCCGGACCTGTCCAACGTGTGGGTTGGCCGCAAGGTCACCGAGATCCCCATTCTGGCCATGTCGTTCCCGATGCCCGGCGCAACGTCGCGCACCGCCTCCGGGTACCTGTACGCCGCGGTCACCTACGTCAACGGGTACGCGAACAGCGTCCTCACGGCGGCCACGAACGGCGGGGCAACGACAATCCTGGTCGACTCCACTCTCGGCGTCCTGCCGGGCATGCAACTGACCATCCATGAACCGGGTGTGAGCGAGCGTGTCAACGTGCTCTCCGTGACCGGCAACACTGCCACACTGGCCGCCCCTCTCGTCAACCTGCACTCTGCGGGCGCGAACGTGTCCGCCCTCCCCGAGGCGATCAAGCAGGCTGTCGTGCTCCTCACCTCGGCGCTGATCAAAACCCGCGGGTCGGAGGCGCTCGTCATGAGCTCCATGCGCGGCCAACCCGCCAAGACAGCCAAGGTCGAGGATGGCGGCCTCGAAGAGATCGA
Organism: Cryobacterium sp. GrIS_2_6; assembly: GCF_035984545.1. NCBI lineage: Bacteria > Bacillati > Actinomycetota > Actinomycetes > Micrococcales > Microbacteriaceae > Cryobacterium > Cryobacterium sp. GrIS_2_6. The sequence goes on along the minus strand of NZ_JAXCHP010000001.1, from coordinate 910,570 downwards.
CCTCGCCGTCGAATGGCTGTCCCGTCACCGGAGGACGCAGTGAGCGACGGGGCGGTCCGGGTCGCCCTCCGGAACTTCTTCCAAACCCCGGCAATCGTGGGCATGCCGAAGGTGTATTTGGACCAGCCGACCATCATCCAAGGCGCGAACTGGAATGTTCAAGTCAATCTTGGCTGGGGTGCGGTCGGGTTCGTGCACCTGGACACGTCGCACGAATCCCGGGTGACTTTGGGCGCTGCGATCGGCGGCTCCAAACAGGTCAACCACACCGTGGGGCTCGTCGTCCAGTATCAGTTCCTCGTCCCTGCCGCCTACCCGGACGGCACTGACGAGGACGCCTGGGTGACACCGTTCGACTCCATCATCGACGCGATCAAGACGCGGATCCGCTCGGACCCGACGATGGGAAATTCGGCGGTGATCTTCCAGGGCGGTCAGGACCAGAACGACATTCGGGTCACCCGCGATCTTCCCCAGGATGATGTCGGCCGGGTCGTCGTCTTCGCCGTCGTCGAGTTCGACGTGACCGAGATTCTTCAAGCCTGATGGGGCGCGCACGTGCAACATCCACCCGGCACGGCCGGACCGGCAAGAAGGTTCGGAAGCGCCGCCCGGTTCGCCGCTCCACCCGTGTCATCCGTGTCAAGCGCGGCCAGAAGGCCCGCCATACCGGCAAGAAGGCGACGACCGGCCGTCTTCGCCTGGGCCACACCGCCCGCGTCTCAACAGCCCTGAAGGCGCGCGCCGCCAAACGCCACAAGTAACTCTCACTCAACCCCGTTAGGAGCCCCCGTGGCCCGATACAAATTTGTCCACGATTTCGCCGAAGTCTTCGCCCACCTCGTACACGGCCCCGATGCTCTCGTGCACCGCGACGGCGACGACGCGGAAGGCTCCACCGTCGTCCTGAATCCGGGCGACGAGATCACCCTCACTGAACCTCTCGAACACGCGCACCTGGTGCCGGTCGAAGAGCCCACCAAGCCCACCAAGGCTCCCAAGTCGACCGAATCGAAGGAATAACACATGCCCGCATCGACGTTTGCCCCGGCGAATCTGCAGTGGATGGGCCTCGCAAAAGAGACCACCCGCGGCGTCGCCATGGCCGCCCCCACATTCTGGGTCCCGGTCGACTCGCCCACATGGGTTCCGACCCGCCCCCCGATCGTCGACGGCGCCCTCCGCGGTTCCATGGCCGGTGAGTACGAGCAGCAGCAGGGCCAGGGCCACGACACCATCGCCTACAAGACGTACTTCTACCTCGACTCGGTGTACCCGCACCTGCTCGCCGTCCTCGGTAACCCGGACACCATCGGCGGTGCCGGCCCGTACACGCACAAGACGGCCCTATACAACGGTTCTGGCGGGGACGCGGCCCAGCCGCCGTCCTACACCGTCTTCTACAACGACGGCGCGGGCAAGGTCCTCGCCATGCCCGGCGCCATCCCGTCGACGGTGAAGATCACCATCAAGCCTGAGGGCCTCGCCGAGCTCAACGTCACGTGGGTGGGTCTTCCGGCCACGGCGATCACCCCGCCCGCCAACACTCCGACGACGGCCAAGCCGATGCCGGGCTGGAATACCATCATCACCCTCGGCGGAACCGCCCTCTCGACCTTCTCCGAGGTTGACGTCGAGTACAAGCGTGCCACCGAGATCATCCCGGCGGTCACGGGCACGCAGACACCGTTCGCGATCTTCGGCGGCCCGGTCACCGTGGCCGGTTCCATCACGGCGATCTACCAAGGGTACACCGCTGACACGAACCTCCAGGATTACCTCACCAACACCCAGCCGACCCTGCTCGTGAAGGTCGCCCCGGCCGGCGACGCGGTGAATTCGATCCTGTTCCAGCACTCGAAGGTCACCTACGACGTCGCGGCCCCATCCGGCACGAACAAGTGGATGGAAGTGAAGGCGACCACAAAGATGCTTGCCAACGCCACGGACGCTCTCGGCGGCGGATTCTCTCCCGCCCAGGTGATCCTCACCTCCGCACAGTCCACCGCCTACTAACCCACCTATCGGAGGCAATCATGGCAGCACAGAAAGATGATCTATACCGGACTCGCATCCCTGGCGGGTCCGCGTCGTTTTACAAGCTCAAGGAGCTTTCGAACCGTCGCGAGGAGGAGCTGGCTGTGGCCGGGACCCCGGCCGAGGGTGCGATTCGGAAGATTCAATCGGCCCGCTCGGTGACCGCGGACGGGTTCGAGCCGGCCGAGTCGGCTGCGCTTACCGGGGCGGACGTGCACCTCACCCGTGAGGAGGCCCGCGACATCCTGTATCTGAACAACACGGTTGCGTGGGTGCTGCTGAAGTCGTGGACGCTCAAGCGTGACGGCAAGCCGATCCCTCTCCCGCAGTCCGTCGATGATCTTCTGGACCTGCCGAAGGACACGAAGAAGGCGATCGCGGACCACGCGCAGAAGATCTTCGCGGCCGAGCGTGTCGTCGCCGAAGATTCCTTCCAGATCGACCCGGGCATCGAGGAGCCGGACTCCCCTACTGGGGCCTCCGACACCTAGAGTCTGCGCTTCGGGATGGGGGCGCAATGCCCCTGTCCCTGCGTGCGTCGAGGGCGAACAACGAATATCTGTTTCGCAAACTCATCCCGATGACTCACGACGAATACATGGACGAACCGGGCGACGTCATCGAGTGGACGCTGCGAATCGACCAGCTGTACAAGGCGGAAGAAGCACGGCACAACTCGTGATTTGAGGGTGATTCTGTGGGCTGGTTGGGGATCTCCGAATTCGAGTCCGCGCTGAAGAAGGTTGCGGCTCAGGCTGACGACGCCTCGAAAATCATTGTCGCTAAGTCCGCGGCGGTCGTGGTCAAAGAGGCCATGAGCAACTTCGAGGGCACCCGTAAACGGATCATGGGCCCGCGGGCCGAGAAATACGGGCATCTCGTCGCGGACCGTCACGTGGGCGGCGATAAGCCGAATGTCATCTCGGGCGACCTGCGCCGCTCGATCAAGGCGGACCCGATCACCCGGTTCGGTTTCACCGAGTACGGCACCAAGGTCGCCCCGCGGATGGCTTACGGCCGTCGTGTCGAGCTGGGTCTGAACGGGTCCAAGGGCTACCCGTTCTTCGAGCCCGGAGTTCTGAATGCCCGGCCGTTGCTTGCCGCAATTGCACGGGATGCCTGGGCGGAAATCGTCCGCCTCTGATTTTTCACAACTCAAAACTGATCGAGGTGCCCCGTGGAAATGTTTCCCCCGCTGGTTTTGGAGCTGAGGGCAAAGGCTGGGGAGCTCTACAGCGAGCTCGGCAAGGTCAAGGGCGAGGTCTCCAAGATGGAGAAGGAGACTGACGGGTCTTCCTCCAAAATGCAGCACGCTTTCCAGACGACGGCAGTTGCTGGCAAGGCGATCACGTTCGGCGTCGTCGCCGCTGGCGGGGCAATCGCCGGTTTCAGCCTGGAGGCTGGGGCTGCCGCCGAAGTCGTGGACGCGAAGCTGAAAACGGCTGTCCAGAACGCGGGCGGTTCCATGGAGGAGCTAGAACCGAAGGTTGCCGGGCTCGACTCGACGATGCGCGGTTACGGGTTCACCAACGACCAGACGAACACCGCCCTCGCGACCCTCACTATGTCTTTGAAGGACCCGGAGAAGGCCATGTCCGTCATGGGTGTGGCCGCGGACCTCGCCAAGGCGAAGAACATGGACTTGAACGCCGCAGCGCTCCTCGTTGCGAAGGGCATGGAGGGGCAGACGAAGCCCCTGAAAGCTCTCGGCATCGACATGCCCATTTATGCGGGCAACGCGCAAGCGGTCCGTCTCGCGCAGGATGCTCTCGCGAAGGCGCAAGACAACGTGAACGCGATCCTCGCGAAGACCCCGGGCGCGGCCGACTCGGCATCGAAGGCTCACGGCGCGTACGAGAAAGCTGTCGCCGCCAGCCAGCTCGCACAGGAGAAACTCACCGAGAAGCAGGGCGCCGGCGACGAGATCCTCAAGACCCTCTCCGACAGGGTGAAGGGTTCCGCGGACGCGTTCGGCGATACTTTCGCGGGCAAGCTCGCGCAGGCCAAGGCTGGCGTAGAGGCCATGGGCGAGAAGCTCGGCGGCATGCTCATCCCCATCGTGGAGAAGGTCATCACGGTCGGGTCTCAATGGGCCGACTATCTCGACCAGAACAGGCCGCTGCTATACACGATCGCGGGAATCATCGGCGGCGTCCTCGTGATCGCCATCGGCGCGTACACAGTGTCCATGATCGCCGCGGCCGTAGCGACAATCGCCGCAACATGGCCGATCCTGCTCATCATTGTGGGCATCGGATTGCTGGTCGCCGCGATCCTCTGGCTCGTCGCGAACTGGGATCAGGTGACGTCATTTCTGCAAACCACTTGGCAGGCTGTCGCCGGATTCTTCGTATCTGTCGGTGACGGTATCGCGTCGTGGTGGAACGGATTATGGTCCGGGATCGGCCAATTCGCGTCGGACACATGGAACGGACTCGTCGGATTCGCCCACGATTCCTTCAATAACCTGTGGCTGGGCCTGCGCATCATCGGCGACGGGATCTCGTCCTGGTGGTCTGGATTGTGGCGGGGTTTCGGCGGCATGGTCGGCGACGGCTTCAACGGTGTCGTCGGCTTCGTCAAGGGAATCTTCAACAACGTTATTGACGTCGTGAACGGGCTCCTCGGGCCGATCAACGGCATCTTGTCGGCCGGGTCGGTGATCGGCATCCACCTGGCCCTCCCGACCCTGCCGCACTTTGATATCGGCACCGACCGGGTGCCTGGCGCGGATGGCACTCCGGTGCCTGCTGTCATCCACGGCGGCGAGGCGGTCCTGTCCACGGACATGCTCGCCGGTCGGAAGGCCATGCCCTCCCGGGTCACGGCTGCGGTGAACGCACAGCAGGGCCAGCAGGGCGCAACAGCAGCCCCGGCCACTCGCTCACAAACGGTGCAGGTGTTTGCGCAAACCAACGCGGACCCGCACCGGATCGGGGCTGAGGTCGGCTGGGTCCTCCGCGGCCTCGGATGAACAACACGAAACGGCGGAGGTAGCCCATGCCATACTCTGGCGCAACGCTTTACCCCGGGGTCACCACGTATCCCGGCAGCACTCTCGTGGCCGCGTTCCAGGGGTCCTTCAACGGGCTCCTGTTCGGTCCAGGCACGGACGTGCAGTTCACGAAGATCGACGGATTGCGCGCCCTGCCCGCACTGCGGTCCGGTGACGTTGTAGTTCCGCGCCGGGACGGCTCGTATCCCGGCGTGAACCTGCTGGGCTCACGGATCTTTGTTGTCGACCTGATGGTGACCGTCACCTCGCAGCCGTTCGAAACAGTCCTGTCGGGTGTGGCGAACGCCTTGCAGAACATCTCGGACCCGGCGAAGCAGCTGCAACTGCAGTTCCTCGCCCCGGGGTGGGCCGGACCGCGGCAGATCACGTGTCGCCCTACGAAAGCGGCCCTGCCGATCGACTTGGACTATTCCTTTCACAAGGCTGTCATCCCGGTCGAGTTCACCGCGGCCGATCCGCTCCTGTATGACACGGTGCTCCAAACCGCGTCCGCCGGACTGCCGTCGCCGACGGCCGGAATCACGTTTCCGCTGACGTTTCCGGCATCGTTCGGAGCGTCCACAGGTGGTTCCATGCAGGTCAACAATGCGGGGAACTACGCGACCGCCCCCGTCTTCACCATCACCGGCCCGTGCACGAACCCGAGCCTCACGAACTCATCAACGGGCCAGTTCATGAAGCTGAACCTGACCCTGGCAGCCTCCGACTCGGTGGTCATTGACATGGGCACGCGGAGCATCATGCTCAACGGCACGGCTACACGGTTCAACGCTGTGGCAACCGGGTCCAACTGGTTCACGCTGCCGCCCGGGTCATCCACGATCCGTGTGGCCTCAGCGGATAGCGCACAAGTCGCTGCCCGGTTCAGTATCGGTTTCCGCTCGGCTTGGGGGTTTGCCTGATGGTCGAAACGTTCCGGGTGTTCGCGTACGACTTGAACACGAACACAAGACTGACTGAGCTTTCCGTGCAGAATCTGTCCTTTGATACCCGGCTCAACGATTCCGGTTCGATCGGGTTCGAGATCAATTTGCAGAACCCTGACAGCGCCCTCTCGGCCGGCCCGATCCTCAGCTACGACGGCATCCCCTTCGCCGTGTATGTGGACCGGAATGGCACCATCGTGTGGGGTGGGATCGTCTGGACAGGCGCGTTCGCGCGATCGAGTGGGATGCTTCCCGTCACGGGCAAGGAGTTCGGCTCCCATTTCAACCAGCGTGTGATCGCCGCCGACTATTCCGCGATCACCTACCCGGCGGGGATTGACCCGGCGCAACTGGTGTTCAAGGCGTACACGGACGCGCAGAACGTGGCCCTGTGCGGGCCCGGAGCATCCATCGGACTGACCGTGGTCGGGGGCACGTCGACGATCCCGCCGTTCATCCCGGGGTACCCGGTCACGCAGCACACGACGGTCTCGCAGGTTGCTGCCGACATGGCCTCCGTTTCCGCCCCCGGCGCGGGGTCGGTGGACACGACCATCACCTGCTACTGGGATGCCAACGGCAACCCGCAGCGTGTTCTAAGAATCTGGTCGCCGCGCGCCGGCCGGACGGCAGCGTTCACCGGGCTCGCCTTCGACATGACCTCGTGCCTGGACTACACGTGGCCGACGGACGCCACGAAAATGGGCACGACCATCATTGCGACGGGCTCAGGGACCGGGGCAGCCACCCCCACGGCAACGGTCTACTCTGCCGCCCCAGTCGGTGGCCTCGGCCAGGCACCCCGCCTCGATCAGGTCATCTCGTTCAGCAACGTGGAATCCGTGGCGCAGGTGACTGCGATGGCGAACGGGTACGCGCTCCTCAACGGCCTCCCTGTCGCCACACCCACCCTCACCCAGCCGACCGCGGCAGAGCCACAGCTGGGATCCTGGCTTGCAGGCGACGACGCCCGGCTCTGGACGCCCGGCGATGGGCGATTCCCGAACGGCAAGGACCAGTTCTGGCGCATCATCCAGTTCTCCACGAAGGTTCCTGACGCGGGCGTTGCCACCGTCACTCTCACCTTCAACCGACCGCCGATCATTTAGGAGCAGCGTGCAGATAGATCTCGGCCCAGCGCACGACTTGGCCAAACGACTGTCCACGATGGAATCCAACATCGCCAAGCTCTCCACCCGCGACGTGTTGCAGAACGCGTCCATCGGAACGGGTGGTCTGACCGTGAACGGCGGCTCGATCAACATCACGGGCGGCGGGGCTCTGACTGTCTCCGGCACGGCTACCTTCTCAGGCTCGCTCACGGTGCCTGCTGGGTCGTTGAACACGGGTGGCGCGATCACCGCGGGCACGTCAGTCACAGCAGGAACATCCCTCAACGGGCAGTCGTTGGCGCTCTCGGGCGGGTCAGGGGCGGTCACGGGTGTTTCTTCCCTGGCTGCGACCGGGGCGCTCAGCGGGGCATCTCTCGCCGCCTCCGGTGCGGTCACGGCCGGGTCGCTCTCCTCCGTGGGCGGGGTCGCGGTCGGCGGCGCGGTCACCGGTGCGACGACCATCGCTGCCTCCGGCGCGGTCAGCGGAACCACGGGAACGTTCAACTCCGGGATCTACTCCACGGACGCCCGCAACTTCACCGTCGTCACCGGGTATGCGTCGAGCTGGATCGACTCGAGCGGGCACCTCGGCATCTCCGCATCGACAGAACGCTTCAAGAAGGACATCGCGCCCTGGGCTGGCATTGACCCCGAAGTTGTGCTCAGCATTCTTCCGATGCAGTACCGGCTGGCGATTCCCGACCGGATCGTCCCCGTCGTCGACGAATCCACCGGCGTGCAGGCCCTCGACCCCGAGACTGGTCTCCCCGTGACACGGATCATCGCAGGATTCGAGGAAGCCGAGACCGACGCACTCCACGTCGGATTCATCGCCGAGCGACTCGTCGAGGCTGGCATTCCGCAGACCGTCGTCTACGACTCGGACGGGCTCCCAGTCTCACTCAACTATTCGGAATGGGTCATTCCGCAGCAGGTAGCCCTCCGTTACCTGCGCGGACTGGTCACGGCCCAGCAGGTCCAAATCGATGCGTTGAGTCTGCGACTGACGAACGCGGGAATCGTTTAGGGCTTGAATGGTGTCGCGCACTCGGGGTGAGCGGGGTCCGGGAGTGTGATGTGGAAGCAGATATCAGGGAAGCAGCTGGTGTCGTTTCCGGCATCCCCGGAGTTTGCTGAGCTTCCTGCTGGGCACTTGACCAGGCCTGAGGGCGCGGCAACCGTTGGGGCGGCGCTCGCGTGCGAGGTTGACGCGACGGGCACAGACGCGGCATGAGCGGCGACAGTGGCCGCCTGGGCATCCGCGGCCGCCTGTGCGGCAGCAGCAGCCTGAGCTGCGGCCTGAGCCGCCGCAGCGTCCGCGGCAGCCTGAGCCGCGGCGGCAGCCTGAGCCGCGGCGGCAGCCTGCTCGTCCGCGAGGACGGCCGCGACCTGCTCCGCGGTCTGCGCCGTGTAGTCGGCCCGCTGGCTCCCCGCGGTGTCCGTCATCGACGGGTTCGCCGGGGCTGTTTCCGCCGTCGCCGTAGACAACGCACCGAAGCCCGCACCCGCCACCACCAACGCGGCCACAACCATCCCGACCTTCGCGGCCCGGCTGAATTTGTTCATCGTTCCCCCTCATCCAATGACGACACCTTACGCCCTGCCGCGCACCCGCGATCAGCAATTTCCGCAAACCCACTATTAGGGAGCCCACATTGGCTATTCAGCTTGTACCTTTCGCCCTCCAGAATGCTTCGCATTCGGCGGCTCTCTTCCGCCAGTCGGCAAGCGCAGGATGGTCGACCGCGGGCGTGATCGGTCTGGGCGAGCTCTCCGTCACCGCGCAGAGCACACCGAATATGAGCGTTCAAATCTCGGCCGGGCGGGCGAAGGTGCTCGGTTCGAGCATCGCGCCGCCGTCCGGGTTCACGTTCACCACGCAGGGGTTCTACGACGTCCTGAACGACGCGGCCGCAACGGTCACTGTCGCGGCCGCCGACGCGACGAACCCGCGCATCGATGTCGCGTACGTGCAGGTGCAGGACTCGTACTACGCGGGGGCAACAAATCAGGCCGTCCTCGGTGTTGTGACCGGCACCCCGGCAACATCGCCAGTGGCACCGGCGACCCCTTCCAACGCTCTCGCCCTGGGGACGATCGCCGTTGCCGCGAACGCGACCGTGATCGTCGCCGGGAACGTCGCGAGGGTCGCCGCCATGGCGATCCCCACGCCCACGCCCGCGTCAGTGAATTCGGGGGGCCTCACCCTGGTCAAACCCACGTCGGTCTCTGGTGCTGGCTCGCCCACAGTGTCCGCCCTCGGGACGGTGACATTCTCGGCAACGACGGCGGTGGGCATCAACGGTTGCTTCTCCGCCCTGTACGACAACTACTGCGTGCTGCTGAACGTGACGTCCGCCAGCGCCCCGGATGATGTCGCCGTGCGAGTGAGCGCGGCAGGGGTCGCCCAGTCCGCTGCGAACTATGTCCGGGCGGCCGCGGCGATGGTCTCCGTCTCCCCGTCATACACGTACACGTCCGGGGCGACTTTCACAGCCATCGGCAGGGTCGCGACATCGGGCGGCGACATCAAGGCGGAGATCCTGTCCCCGTTCAACATGCGTCCGACACGGCTCACGGCTTCAGCGATGGATGGCGATGGGTACTACGAGCAGTTGGGCGGATCCCACAACGCGGCGTTCTCCGCTGACGGGCTCACCCTCTTCGCGCTCGCGGGCTCCACGTTAGCTGGCACGGCCCGCATCTACGGCTACAACAACGGCTAGGAGATCCCATGCTTGACGGCATCGACGCGGCAACCCCGCAGAGCTCACTCGACTGGGCGCTCGCGCACGCGCAGGGGTTCCGGCACCCCTACATCAAACTCGGCGGCGACAACAATGGCCGGTATGTTGCGCCGCACTACGCGGCCGAGTGCGATCTCGCCCGGAGTGCGGGAGAGGGCGGCATCGGGCACTACTGGGTGCCCTCCGCAGCGAAGGACCCGACTGAGGCCGCCGACTACTTCGTGGACCACCTTCACGGGTGGGCTCCCGGCGACTTCTGGGTCTTGGACAACGAGCCCCTCGACGGGTGCCGGCAGTACAACGACGGCCAGGCGGCAGCGTTCGCGAACCGGGTCAACGCGCGTCTGCGAACCAGCGGGCTGCAGGGGAAGACCTACCTCGGGCTGTCGGTCGCGAACTCGCAAAGCTGGCCGGCACTTCTCGCCACCGGTTGCGACATTGTCATCGCCGCGTACTCGTACGCACCATTCGCCTACACGCTGGCCACGATCCCCGCCGACCGCAACCACGGGCACCAGACGGGCGGCGTCACCATCGGCGGCATCGCCGTCGACCACGACGTGTGGAAAGACGACGCGTTCAACTTCGCCGCCACCGCGGCCACCACCATCACCCCGCTTGCACCCCCGACACCGAAGGACGACGACATGACCGTTTACCTCAAGCCCACCGACAATTCCAGCCCGCTCCCTGACGGCACCAGTCGCATCTGGACCGGCTACCGCACCCTCGACGGCATCGAGTACGCCGACGTGTGGGGCGTTGACGGCAACGGCACAGCACGCCGGCTGACCGCGATCCAGTGGCGCATCCTCAACGCCCTGCCCAAGACGGCGATCACCCTCAACGTGGTCGAAGTCACCGGCAACGAGCTCGAGCAGATCGTCTTCGCACCCGCATTCTGACCCCCCACTCGCGCCGTCGAGAGGCGGCCTCACCCCTGGAGGGGAAATGCAAACCCTGAATCAACGTATCGGTGCACGCATCACCCGCATCGTGGGCACCATGTGGGCGGCATACCTGTTCACCCTGCTCGCCCTCGTCTCACTGCCCGCTGTGATCGCGTCGGGCGATTCTGTGATCCTCGTCGCATGGATCGCCCAGACGCTGTTACAGCTCGTCCTGCTGCCCGTCATCATCGTGGGCCAGAACTTGCAGGCCGCGAAGGTTGAAGCCCGTGACGCCGAGCATGCGGCGAAGGTCGAAGCTCGCGACATCGAAATGTGGACGACGATCATGCGCGACAGTGCAGAGAATCACGCAGCCGCATCGTTAGAACGCGACGAGATGACGGAGATCCTGACGGACCTCCGCGAGATGGTCAAGGCACAAGCATGACCATCGCTCAGGAGTGGACACCCGACATGCTGCGAACCCTCATGCAGCAGCAGATCGACTCACTGCAAACCCTCATGACCCAGCAGGTGTCTGACCTGCGGACCATGCTCGACGAGCGGTATGCGACCCAGACCCGCGCCGTCGACGCCGCCTTCTTGGCCCAGTCCACCGCCATGGCAACCGCGCTCACCGCCGCCAAACAAGCTGTGGAGACGGCCCTGCAGGCGCAGGAGAAAGCCGTCGACAAGGCCGAGGCTGCCGCCGAAAAGCGCTTCGATGCCTTTCGACTTGAGTCTGACATGCAAATCCGGGCCCAGGGCGAGAAGCAGGACACCGACTCCGCGCGACTCTCGGACCGGCTGAATAAGTTGGAGCTCCGCCTCACGTCCCGGCTTGACCTCGATCAGGGGCAGGCCACGGGCACCACGGATGCGAGCGCCCTGCACCGGATCGCCATCGCACAAGGCTGGGCGATCGCGGGCGTCGTCGTCGCCATGATCGCCGCCGTCGTATCCCTCGCCATCCTCGTCACCCACCCCTAGGAGAAATCATGTCCACCATCGTCCAAACCATCACCACGAACATCTTGAAGCGGGCGTGGGGTGACATCGAACCGAAGCTGTGGGCGTGGCTCGCGACCGGTGTCACCGCAACTGTCGTCGTCAAGGCGGCCGCGTACGCAGGCATCGCGATCGATCCTGCCGCCGCTCTCGCTGTCTCAACGCTCGTCGGCCTCATCGCGGGTTACCTGAAGTCGAGCACGGAGCGTGTGGCCCCGGTCCTGCCCGCCGTTGAAGTGCCCGCTCAGCCTGCCATCGTGACCCCGGCCGCCCCGATCGTGGACGCCCCGGCCCCTGAGGTTGTCACCATCATCCCGGAGCCCCCCGTCGCAGCGATTGTGACGCCCGTTTCTGTCCCCGCGGTTGTCCCTGTCGTCCCAACCGTCTGATGTGCGAGTGCAAGCACCCCTGCAACCAGCCGGGGTGCCAGCACGACCGCGCCTGTGACTAATGCAAACACCCCAGCTAGGAGACATCATGCCCTTCACCCCCAAGGTCTACCAGGACGGTGCGGCAGGTAACACTCCGATCCTCGCGGCTGACCTCAACGCGCTCGAGAACGAGGCTGCAGCCGAAGACATCCTCATCCTGGGGTCCGCGGCCGCGAATGCATTCGCCGTCCATACCGCCGCCCTTGCCACGCACACGGCACAGATCGCAGCGGGCGATATCACCAACCCGGCATCCCCGGCCGCGGCTGTCATCGTCCCCCGGTGGACCCCCAGCACCGTCTACGCAGCATCCGCCATGGTCACCTCCCCGAACGGCGACAACGTGACCGCCCTGGCAGCGCACACCTCGGGGAGCACGTTCACCCCGGCGAACTGGGCGCTCTCACCCGTGCTATCTGCCACGTTTGCACGATCCGCTGCGGCCCGTTTCGCACCCGGACGGCGATGGGCATTCCTCGGTGATTCGATCACGTACGGCAGCAACGCAGCAGCACTCTACAGCTATGTGGACGTGGCGCTCCGTGGTGCAGGGGCACGAGCTCGAGACATCGCGGACGGGTCGATCAATGCGGGCGTGCCCGGTGATACCAGCAATGGTGCTCTCGGCCGCTTCGATGCGCAGGTGGCCGCATTCGCCCCGCAGGCAGTCCACATTCAGCTTGGGACCAACGACGTAAGTCAGGACGTAACGCTGGCCGTCTACTCCGCCAACATGAAGGCGATCGTTGCGAAGTGCAAGGCCCTCGGCATCCCGGTAACGATCGGGACCGTGCCGCCGCAGGCCGCTGGGACGGCTGGCCTCACGGACGCGCACCGTCTTCTTCGCGACTCGTACAATCTCTGGCTTCGCCTCTGGGCACCGGGCGCAGGGGTGATCCTCGCGGACACTTCTACGGCGGTGACCGACCCCGCGACAGGCGACATGCTCGCCGCCTACAGCAGCGACGGCACCCACCCAACGACGGAAGGGCACCGACTCCTCGGCCTCGCGGTCGCTGCGGCAATGAAGCAGGTTACCGACGTGCAGCCCGCATGGTTCGTATCATCCCCGTCAAAGGGTTGCCTCGTCGCAAACCCGATCATGGCTGGGGCCGGAACCATCCCGACCGGCTGGTCGGACGCGACGTGGCTCGGCGGTTCCGGGACCGTGCCGACATTCAGCCTCGTTGCCGACACGAGCGGAACCCTCACCGCCGGGCAGTGGTCGCAGTTCGCATGGACCGCAGCCGCCGCCGCATCGCAGCGCGTGCTCAGCACGGGCAACTTCCCGGGCAGTCCGTTCGCCGCGGGCACTGTGCTTCTCGTCTGCGGTCGCCTCCAGATCGATGACGTGTCCGGATGGCTCACCGCCCACGTCGTGGGCGGCGGAAATGCCAAGGTGAGCGTGGCGATCATTGATGCCGATTCGGCCGTCAACGTGGCCGTTGCAATGGTGGACGTGGACGCGGCAGGAACGATCAGCTTCGCCAAGCTCGTCACGGTCGCGGCCGCGCACACTAACATGGCCCTGACCCTGCGGGCGAACGTGCCTGTCGGGGTCAGCGTGAACATCCGGATGGGTCAAGTAGGCGTCTACAACCTGACCGCGCTCGGAGTCGGCGCGAACAACTAGGGCGTAGCCGTCAGGCAGGCAACGACGGCGTCCGCCCAGATCGTGTTCCCCTGATCGTTCGGGTGCACGCCGTCGCGGAGCTGAGTGCTCGTATCCGAGAACGCGGCGAACACATCGCAGACAACGTTCGCAGAGGCGAGAGCTTCGCGATCTCCCGCGATGTAGTCGGAGTAGTGCAGGCCGAGGGAATTGCTGCCGAGGTCGGCAATTGGTGAAGGCACGATCCCAACAATGAAGGCGTCGGGAAGTTGTGCGCGGAGATCCGCGATCGTCTGGGCGGTCAGGCTCTTGGAGTCCTTGATGCTGAGCGCCTGACCCATGTTGTTCGGAGTGCCCGGCTCAACGAACACGATGTCAGGATGGTCGGCCTCGACCGCCGCAACGCCGCCGCTTGCGCGGATCGCCTTGATTGTTTGGCCTGGGTAGCCGTGGACGCCGATCGTGAATCGGTCGCCGAGCGTGGTCTTGAGCTTCCAACCCCAGGTCTCCGCGTAGGTGCTCGCGCCGTTACCCGCTGTCAGTGAGCTTCCGAGGCTGGCCATAGCGACCGGTCCGGGCTTCGCCGCAACGAAGGTCTGGAATGCCGTCCTCGCGGCCTCCACTGTGGGCGATGCAGTCTCGGCCGGTCGAGCGTACGAAGACTCGGTGGCGCGTGGACTGAGCGCGACGACGACCAGGGCAAGCGCTGCGACCACCGTCAGGCCGATACCGACCATCGTCAGCATGCGAGTCTGCCTCGACTGGTGGTGGTTCCTCCGGCTGCGTTTCTTCCCCCGTGACATAACTTTGAGCCTACGGGGCTGCTACCCGGCAGGATGCCGAACGAGACCCCCCGAACAAGGGCACACCGCCCTCGCGTAACCCCGTCAATTCGACCCAGTACGTGTGATTCGTCCGCACGCAAATAAGGCCCTCGGCCATCCACTTCGGTGGGTGAGCCGGGGGCCTTTTCGTCGTTAACGCGCGAGCACCGCCGTCAAGCACGACGGGCAGTGACGTCCCCCGCAACTCCCCCATTCCGGGTGACACGGCGTCACATGCCAGTCGCGGCCTCATGGGGTACTGTTTAAAACTCGTTAGGCTAAACGTTAGGCTTACAAACCGTTTCCCGGATGGGGGTCGAACACCCTTGCATCCCTTTGTTTCATTGGTGCCCCCGGTTGGAATCGAACCAACGACAAGCGGATTAGAAGCTCGCTGTTTAATGGTTTTGGGGGCAATGAATCATTGAACATCCGCATGATTACGCGGTTCACATCTCGCTAGCACCCCGTAGCGCGAAGACACTTAGGCTAACGGTTAGGCTAACGTCGTGCTAGGTTCTAGACATGAGCGAAACAGGGAACACCAAGAGCAGCATCTCCCCATCCGGGAACACGGTGCCGAGCATCACCAACGCGAAAAGCCTCGAAATCAAGCTCGGCGACATTGTTGTAACCGCGGGGTCCAAGACGCAACGGGTGGTAGACGGCATTTCGAGGGGCGAGGTTCACGGCACCCGCCTGGACCGGGGCAACGTGGCCCATTCCAGGTGGCTGAACCCGGACAAGCTCACGATTCTCGGATCGGTCCTCTAGACATGCCCACCAAGACGAACACCAGAAGAACCGGAGCCGACCTCGCGCGGGAGCTCATTGCGATCACCCAGCGCATTGACGATGCCAGCTTTGGGGTGGGGGTTTACCAGTTCAACGCCGGCCCTGAACTTGCCAAGTTCCGGGCGCGTTACGCAGCGGCCTACGAAGACATGCGCGCGCTAACCGTCGAGATTTCCCAGATCTAGCTCGCAACAAAAAAGGCCTCACGGGTGTAGGAGCCCGTGAGGCCAGTTCAATCCAAGCTCTCGACAAGGAAGGAACATCATGCACTCTAGCAACCCCCGTAACGCTTCAGTCGGCAGAAGACTGGATAGGTCCGGTGTCATGTGCGGCTCAATGTGGAGCGTGCATGCCAGAAGAATCCCCGAAGGGCCGCGGCCCCCGATCATGGAGAAGGTGGCCAAGATGATGAACGACAGCCAGGAGCGCAAGGCGTGACCAAGCCTCGTGTCCCGAAGCCTGAACCCGAGGCTGTGAAGAAGACCCGCCAGCCGCGTGGGGAGCCCCGACCGTACCAGCGCGCATCCGATGGAATGTGGTGCGTGCCCGTCGAGCTCCCCTCGCGTGACGGCACACGCCGGCGCAAGGTCCTCGTCGCCAAGACCGAGGGCGCCGTGAAGCTCAAGGCAAAGAACGCCAGGCGCGACCTGCTCAAGAACGGGGATCTCTCGACGTCGAGTGTCACCGTTGAGAAGTGGATGAACATCTGGTTTGACACGATCGCGCTGAAGAAGATTGCCCCGCGTACTGCGAGCGCATACCGGGGCCAGATCAACAACTACGTGATCCCCGCGATTGGCAAGATCCGGTTGGACAAACTGACCGCTGTGCACATCTACCGGGTGGCCGATTACATCACGTCAAAGCCGAAGAACCCGAACGACCCGAGCAAGGGTTTCCTGTCCTCGACCACAGCGATGAACACGCACCGGATGCTGACGGTCGCACTCGACTATGCCGAACGCGAGTCACGCATCACGAAGAACCCCGCCAAGCTCGCTGACGCCCCACGTAAGGCCGTGGCGAACCTTGGCGTAATGACAGCCCTTGACGGCGTGAAAGTCCTACAGGCGGTCGCAGGTGACCGGCTGGGATCGCGCTGGGCGACGGCGCTACTCACGGGTGCGCGGCAAGGTGAAGTGATCGGGCTGGAGCTCGACCGGGTAACCGATGTTCTCGACCTGTCCTGGCAGCTGCAACGCATCACCTGGGAGCACGGTTGCGGCGGAACGTGCGGACGCAAGCGCGGCACCGACTGCCCGCAACAGAAGATCACGCACCCCGCCGACTGGGAATATCGACGCCTCGGAACCACCGGTCTGTGTCTCACCCGCCCGAAGTCTGCGGCAGGGTGGCGCATCATCCCCCTCGTGGAACCGCTGCGCACCATCATCGAGCGCCGCATCGCCGTGGCCGCGACCGAACCCAACCCGCACGGCCTCGTGTGGACGCAAGATCCCAAGCTGAACCGGGGCGGCGCTAAGGGTACGATACGTGTCCGGCAGCCCCTTGACGGCTCACCCCTCGACCCCTCCCCCGACAACCTCGCCTGGCACGCCGTACTCGAACGCGCCGGGGTCGCAAGTGTCCCCCTGCACGCCGCACGACACACAACCGCGTCCCTGCTACTCGAGGCCAACGTGCCCGAAGCGATCATCATGAAGATACTCGGGCACAACTCGTTCGCAGTGACCCGCGCCTATCAGACGGTCGATCGCAAGCAACTTGACAAGGCGCTGACGGCAATCTCCGCTTTGATGCCTCTCGACGTACCCCCAAAACAGGGTTAGACATGCCTAAACCCCTGATCAGCTGTCCCCATTAATGAGGACTACACAGCTTTGGGTGTCAGCGGTGGGACATACCGTTGAACCATGCACCGAGAATGGCTCGGCGCAGGGGAAGCACTGGGGTACAAATTGAGCAAGTGTGGATACACAATCACCGAATCAGCGGATGCAGCAGGGGTCGAGGAAAGAGACATCGAAGTCGCGCTCGCCACGAACAAGCTGAGCGCCCGAAGGGTCCCGTGCATGGGATCTGACCGGGCTATCGTCCTGCACGCAGATTTGGTGGCATGGCTGGAAACCATGCCGAGATGGATTGCCTAAAGCGGCGCAATCCCTCGGTCGGGCTCGGCGTTGCGTGAACTGGACGCAGCGTCGGCCTCGGCTATCACGGCCCGAGTTTTCAAGCCGAGCGCCCAGCAGATAGCGTCGATCTGCTCGATGTCGATCTGCTTCTCGCCGGCCAGTATCTTCTGCATTTGCGGTCGCGAGATTCCCACCGCGGCGGCCAGAGCTGTCTTGGTGATGTTGTCACGGCCCATGCGGGCGCGCAGGATAGACGTAATAGCTTCTGTGAGCGGACCTGGCACGCTCTTTGTTCCTCCGGGCATGCCCCCAGTGTGCCACCGATGGAACTAATCCGCTATTTTTCGCCTAAATAGTTCCATATGGTTCCTAAACGTTCCAACGTGTGCCATGCTGTTCTACATGGAACACACCAAGCTAAGAAGAGCAAGGATCGCGACTGAGCTTCGCGCAGAACTTGCCCGACAGAACAAGACCAAGGCCAGCCTGTCACGAGCCACCGACATTGCAGTACCAGTCCTGAGACGCCGCCTAGCAGGCGTCATGCCCTTCTACGTAGATGAGCTTGACGCCTGCTGCGCTTTCCTCGGGATATCAATCTCTGAACTCCTCCAGCGTGCCGACTCCGCTGAGGTTGCAGTATGACCGCCCTCGACCGCTGGTCGAATCTGGCCCCGGCCCCTATCGCCTATGACATTCCAGGCGCGGCCCGCGCTATCGGCCAGTCGGTCGACACCATCAAGAAGGCTATCGCGGCCAACACCTTGACCCCTCGGTTTCGCAACTCGAAGCCGATGATCCTCCACAGCGACCTCCTCGAGTGGGCTGAAACTGCCCCCCTGGACAAGCCGGAACCCCTGCAGAAGTAGGGCATCTGTCCCCCGTCGCTCTCGCCGGCGTCTGGGGATCAGGTTTGCCGAACCTAAAACGGCTGCACGACCAGCTCTGCCCCATGCCACACGCCGCCTCCGGGTCCGCGTGAAGGAGGGGGCGCTCGCTCATTCATAACTACACACGGAACCCCGCGAAATAGATGAGGGGAAGCCTCCGCACGGTTTAGCACCCGGCCGGAGAGGCGCAGCAGATTCGTTGCGTAGAGCGTCAGGCCCGTAAAGCCCTCGCTCACATGACCCAGGCCACAAACGGCAGGGGAGCACGACCGCTGACCCCCTGAGGTTGGTGGGTAAGGCCGTCGATGACCGCTCTAGCGCGATCGGCGGCAGACGTGGTTACAGACGGCCCTCATGGGTACCCGGTAAGGGCTAAGCGGTCACGAGGTAACCAGCCGGTCGGCTTCGAGTCCCGACCAGCCAGTGCGTGCGCTCACTGATCGGCGCACTGGCACTCACCAACAGAGAGGTCCATATGAAATACGTCTTACTCACCCTTGCCGCGATCGTCGTGCTTGTCGGTGCGTGGTTCGGCTACTGGGCGCTCGCTCAGGCCAACCAGACCGCACAGTACGGCGTGAACACGAACGGCCAGCAGTACCAGTCGGGTCTTGTCTCCCAGGAGCGCGACCGCATCGCCGGTTACGACAAGGCGCTCGACCCCGCGCAGAAGGCACAGATCAAGGTCACCTTCTGCCAGGTCTTCCCGGACCTGAAACCGGCCCCCACCGATCTGGTGCAGGCAAACGCCCGCATCTGCTTCTAACAGAAAGAGCAACCATGAACCGCAAGAAAACCATTCTCGCCTTGGCCGCCGTGGTCGCCCTCGGGCTGGCGCTGACGGGCTGCACGGAAACGCCGAGCGCCACGCAGAACGATCAGGTGGCGTCGAACAGCCAGTTGGACCGTTACCAGAAGAACCAACCGATCCCCGCCGCTGACTGGTCCCAATACAGGCAGACGGTGATCGACGTGGAGAACGCGCAGATCCACGGGGTTGCGACGACCACGTTCTTCTTCAATCAGGGCACGCCCAAGCCGATCAAGGTGTGCCCGTCCATCGGGTTCGCCGTCCCGACGACCGCGCAGCTGACCAATCCGGACCAGATCACCAACACCAGCGGGGCGGCGGCCGGCTACGGGGTTGTCGCACAGCAGGAGCCGAGCGGCGTGTACACGGGCGCATCGTCTGGAACGTACGTCGTCTGTGTCGCCTCCGATGGGAGTAAGTACATCTCCTACTGGGAGGGCGACGTGCAGACCGAGGGTGGCGCTGCCCACTGGGACAACACGCAGGGTCTGATCCTGCTCGACGGTGCACCAACCGTCACCGCAAAAACGCAGTAGCACGACGGGCGCCGAGTCGGTCGCGGGGTTGCGGAGGTTCGAATCCTCCCGGCGCTACGCACACACGAAAAAGGCCTCACCGGTTCGAGCCAGTGAGGCCATCACGCACACGAAAGGAACGTCATGGACACCGTACCAACTATCACCGGCGCCGACACGACGAGAGCCCGAGAGTCGGACCCGCTCACCTCCCACGCCGCGGCGGACAGCAACACGAACCGGGTGCACGTCAAGGCCGCCGTACTCCGGCTGATCACGGGCCGCCCGATGACGGACGAGCAGTTGACGGCCGCGTACTTCGCCGAGCTCGACTACGTGCCCGCCGACCTCGACTCACCCCGCAAGCGGCGGTCGGAACTCACCAAGGACGGCGTGATCGAAGCATCCGGCGTCACCGCCACGGGCCGTAGTAACCGACAGGTCAACGTCTGGCGGGTGACCTCATGAGCTTCACGCCCCCGAACTTTGATCCGCACGCCGACAGCATCGACGTGCCCGCCTACGCCTGGTCTGACCCGGAGATCTCCCGCCTGGATCTGATGGAGAACCGTCAGTGGGTACGCGACGCTGTGGCGCGGAGCCTCATGCTCCCGCCCATTGTGACTGCCCCGATTGCCCCGCCCCGGAAGTCGCACAGCGCACTCGCCTGGGCTACCACGGCGCTCCTACTGGCCGTCCTCGGCCTGCTCGTTCTCGCTGTGGCGATCTCCCAGTGACCGCCATCTGGAAGGTCGCACGAGTGCTCGCCGTCGTCTGGACTGTCCTCATCCTCGGCGCGATCGTCGCAGTCGTGTGGCGGGCTGCCTCGTGACCGCCGTCGAGGAGATCCAGGCAGCGATCGAGAAGCTGACTTCGCTTCGAGATGAGTGCGGCTACTTCGAGATGAACGGGTGGCTCGCCGAAGAAGTCCCCGGGGCATCGGGCGCAATCGACGATCCAGGATACGCACCGGTCACGAACGACCCACTAATGGTCACCCTGCACCGCACCATCGACGCGCAGCTCGACATCCTGTCCGATGGGCTGAACGCTCTCATGAATCCCTTGCCGTTCTTTTTCGTGAACGGTAAGGACTTCTCGTCGAACGTCTATCACTTCCACATTGAGCTCGCCCGCGCAATCAACGGGACCGCCTAATGGCTTCCTCAGGTCAGGGCGTCGCCGTCGAGATCGCCAATACCGAGTGCACGGAGCCCGTCATCCTTCTGGGCTTCGAGGTCCCTTGCAACTGGTCGGGCATCTCGGACGTCGACGTGGACTCGGACAATACCGCCTGGTGGACGTGCCCGTACTGCAGAACGCTCCACGAGACGACCGCTGAGGCGCTCGGGATGGGTGAGCCACCTTGCTGAAACTCATCCTCTGGCTCCTCTTCATCGTCGGCATCCTCGTCTTCCTCGTCGGGGCGCGCTTCGTCTGGCCTCTCTGGCCGACCCTCGGCTGGGGATTCGGCCTCATCACACCACTCATCACCGTCGCCTACATCCAGGCGACGTACTTCACAGAAACGGATCACTCATGACACAGGCAATCACCGAGCTCACTGCTCACCAGTACGGCGGCATCGTCGGCACGGCAACGATCCGGCCGGACGGGCCCGGGCTGATCGTCATCGCCGGGCCGAACGGTTCCGGCAAGTCGTCCTTCCTCAACGGCATCGAGGAGATCTTCGCCCCGGGCGGGATCAAGGGCACCCCGAAGCCCATCCACGACGGCGAGACGGAGGCGTACCTCGAGGTCGTCACGTCGAAGGCGCGACTGCGGAAGACGTACCGCGAGGGCAAGGCCATGAAGTTCGAGGTGTGGGCGCTCGACGGCGCCAAGTACCCGTCCGGTCCCGCGTTCGTCCTCGAAGCGGCAGGCGGCCAGTCGTTCAACACGAAGACGTTCATCAACCTGGACGCACCGAAACAGCGAGAGGTGCTGTTGTCCAAGGTGGCCCTGCCGTTCGACCTCGCCAAGTTGGAGGCCGAGCACAAGGCGGCGTACGACGGGCGCACGGATGCGGCACGCGAGGCAAAGCGGCTCACGGCCGTCGTCGAGGCGCTCGTGAAGCCCGCGGCCGGCACGCCCACCGTGGAGGTGTCGGCGACGGCAGTGCTCGCGGAGGCCGAGACGGCCCGCCTGCACAACGCGCACGTCGACCGGCTGCGCGCCGCGGCGATCAACGCGGAGAACGCGAAGTCGGATGCCGAGCGCGAGGTCGCCCGTCTCTCGGATCTGCTCGACGCCGCCAAGACATTCCTGCTCACCGCCACAGAGGTCGCCGCGACGACTCTCGCCGAGGCTCGCACCGTGCGCCCGGTCAACGTGGACGCCATCACCGCGAAGCTGGCGAGCGTCGAAGAGACGAACGCCACCATCCGGGCCGCCCGCGCCTGGCACGACGCCGACGAGCGAGCGACCGCGGCCAACGCTGTGGTCGCCGGGCTGAACGCGAAGCTCGAGGCGATCGCCAAGACGAAGTCGGACGGCCTCAAGGCCGCAGTCTTCCCGATCACGGGCATGTCGGTCGATGACACGGGCATCACCATCGACGGCATCCCGTTCAAACAGCAGGTGAACTCGGCGGCGAAGATCATCACCGCGTTCGACCTGGCCACGAGCGACAAGTCGGACCTGCGACTCGTCTTCATCGAGGACGGCGACATGCTCGACGCGGTGTCGCTCGCCGGGATCCGAAAGCTCGCCATTGAGCGCGAGTACTACGTCATCGTCGAGCGGGACCGGGATGACTCTCGCGAGCTCGGCGCCGTCTTCACCGCTGGGGAGCTGGCGGCATGAGCACACCGATCAAGCGGGAAGACATCCGCAAGGGCGACAAGGTACGCGAGATCCGCGAGTACACCGCAACGTGTGACCAGTTCGTCGAGGCATACCCCGGCAACACCTACGAGCTGATCAACCGCCCCGCCGAGCTGCCAACCGAGTATGGCCTCTACCAGATCAGCAACGGCATGGTGCTGGACCTGAGCATCATGGGGTGGCGCTCCCCGAATCTCATGCACTACATGGAGACCGAGGCTTCCCAGTCGGAGTCCTTCACCCTGCTCCGTCCTGTTGCCGAGGTCGCCGCCGAAGTGATTGCGGACGTGCGCAAGGTCATCCCGGCTACCATGCAGCACCCCTCGATGCAAGCCGTAATCTCCAAGTGGGTCGCCGAGTGAACGCCGCCCAGATGGCCTTCGCCCGCGATCTGGCCGACCCGGATTTCAGCCTCTCGGTACCGAATATCGCCAAGGATGTCATCCGCCAGCTCGTGGAAGAAGTTGAGGCGTTGAGCGCTGCAAACACCCTGGCGATCGGTGCCACCAAGTGACCGACATCGGAACTGACACCGGCCTGATGCCCGCACACTCGCAGCACCTCACCGGCCGCCGCGTGATCGGCATCGACCTGTCAATGACGTCAACCGGGATCGCGGTCATTGCGAACGGGGTGATCGCGACACACACGATCACCTCGAAGCCGGACGCCGGGACGCTGCGCAGCTTCCTTGCTCGGTCCGAAAAGATCGCGGAACAGATCGACAAAGCGGTGATATTCGACCGCACCGACCTTGTGGTCATCGAGGGCATGGCATTCGGCGCCAAGTCCTCCTCCCTCGACAAGATCCACGCGCACTGGTGGCTAGTGGTCAAGTACATCAGCGAGTTCGTTGATCAGGAGCCCGTGGTCATTACCTCGGGCCAGCGCTGCAAGTACGCGACCGGCAAGGGCAACGCGCCGAAGGACAAGGTTCTCGCCGCGGTGATCAAGCGCTACGCACAGGTCGACGTGAAGGGCAACGACGAGGCCGACGCTGTGATCTTCGCCGCGATGGGTGCCCGACACCTCTGGATGCCCGTCGAGGAGTCCCTGCCCCTGCTAAACCTCGAAGCCATGGACGCCGTGAGGTGGGAGGTATGACCGCCTACCGAATCCTGACCGCCACGGCAAATACCCCGGAATGGCTGACGCTCCGCAAGTCGATCATCGGGGCATCCGAGGTCGCGTGCATTCTCGGCCTGTCCCACTATTCGACACCCCTGGGGATCT
Organism: Cryobacterium sp. GrIS_2_6; assembly: GCF_035984545.1. NCBI lineage: Bacteria > Bacillati > Actinomycetota > Actinomycetes > Micrococcales > Microbacteriaceae > Cryobacterium > Cryobacterium sp. GrIS_2_6. The sequence continues at coordinate 886,804 of NZ_JAXCHP010000001.1, read as the reverse complement.
ACCTCGACAAGCTGAACCCGAACGTCACCGACGACATGACCGAGTGGCAGGAATGGGGCCACCGCCTCGAGGATGCGATCGCCACATGGGTCGCTGACAAGAAGGGCCTCACGGTCCTGCCGTCGCCGGGGCTGCTGCAGTCCACGGAATACCCGTGGCTCGGTGCAACCCCTGACCGGGTGACCGACCTCGGAGAACCTCTGGAACTTAAGACGTCGGATCGGTTCATGGCTGATGCGTGGGCTGACGGGGTGCCGGACAACTACCTGATTCAGGTGTTCGTCCAGATGATCGTCCTCGGCGCCCGCCGCGGGTACCTTGCGGTGCTCCACGGTGGCAACCGTCCGGAGTTCTACGTCATCGAGTGGGATCAGCAGGTGGTCGACCAGATCATCAGCATCACGAAGGACTTCTGGCAGAACAATGTCATGGCGAAAACGCCGCCTGAGCCCACAACGAGCGAGGAACTGGCGCTAACCCACCGCGACTCTGGCGAGACGCTGGACGGCGACGAGCGCTTGCTCATGGCGTGGTACCTCGACGGGCAGGAACGCAGCGCGTACAAGGAAGCCGACGCCCGCATCGAATCGGTGAAGGCCGCGTACAAGGAACTGCTCAACGTCACGAACAAGAGCGTCCTCGCCTACCAGGGAAAGGCGCTCTACACGTGGAAGCGCCCGAAGCCGACGACGTCGTTCGACATGGCCCTCTTCAAGGCTGAGCATCCTGCACTCGTGGACATGTACACCCGCGAGCACCCCGCAGCGCCCCGATTCCTCCGCAAGGACACCAAGGCGCTGAACGAAGAATTCGCGACCGACCCGCCCGAGGGCTGGGAGGCAGGACTGACCGTCTCCGACGTGCTCAGCGACTACGGCGAACTCACCATTTGGAAAAAAGAACAGAAGGCACACAATGACTGACCTCTCCGGCAAGATCGCCACCCAGCAGGTAGCGCAGCGGAAGAACCCCACCATCAAGGATCTCGTGCAGGCACAGCAGGCCGCGATCGAAGTGCAGCTGGCCGGCGCGCTCAACTCGGCCGCGTTCGTCCGGGCGGCGATCAGCACCATCGCATCCTCCCCGAAGCTGCAGCAGGCCACCCCGGCCTCCGTACTCGGCGGCATCATGCTGGCCGCGCAGCTCAAGCTCGAGATCGGCCCGGCGCTCGGACACTTCTACCTCACCCCCAGACGTGAGAAGGGCGTCGACATCTGCCTGCCGATCATCGGCTACCAGGGCTACATCGAACTGGCCTACCGGTCCGGGCGCATCGAGAAGATCGAGACGTTCCTCGTCCGCGACGGCGACAAGTTCGACCACGGCGCCAACAGTGAGCGCGGCCGCTTCTTCGAGTGGAACCCCGCCGACTACGACGAGGACCGCGCATGGACGGGCGTCGTCGCAATGGCGAAGATCAAGGGCGCCGGCACCGTGTGGGCGTACCTGCCGAAGGACAAGGTTCTCGCCCGCCGCCCGCACTACTGGGACAAGGGCACCCCATGGCAGACCAACGAGGAAGAGATGGCCCGCAAGACCGGCATCCGCGCTCTCGCCCCATACCTGCCGAAGTCCACCGAGCTCGCCAAGGCAATCGAGGCCGACGAGAACAAGGTGGAGTCGATCGCGGGGATTCACGATCTCGTCGTCACCCGCGACGAACCCGAGGTGATGACGGTCCAGGAACGGCCCGCCGACCCGATGGAGCGCACGGCCGAAGAGCAGGCCGAAGACGCGGCAGGGCAGTGATCACCCCGAAGCCTGACCCTCCAACCCGCCTCGCTGAGAAGGCTGCGTACGAGATTTGCACCTTGCGCGATATGGGCCGGTGTGTAAGGTGTGGCGCGGTCGGGACGGTGCAGCGCGACCATCGCCAGAATCGGATGCGAGGGAACACGGTCGCCTCGAATTTGCAGGCGCTGTGTCCCCGCTGTCACCAGTTCAAGTCGGAGCACCCGATGCTGGCGACGGAGGAAGGCTGGTCAGTCCCACGGTGGGGCGTCCCGTCATCCTGGCCGGCACAACGCATGGTCTGCGGGCCTCACGGTCTGCACCTCGTCTGGGTCCTGTACGACGACCTCGGCGGGTGCGCACGGTCGACGAGGCCACGGCGCGACGGCTGATGACCGGCGACGGAACGGTGTTCTGATGTCGCTCGACAAGGCAGCAATCCTCGCATGGTTGGCCGAACGTCAGGCATCAAGCAACGACGTCGTGCACGCCGTGTACAGCGGACTCCGCACTCGCATCGAGCGGGGCGATTTCAACGAGAAGGAAGGAGGTAGAAATGGCGTGGTTCAAGGTAGACGACAAACTCCACTCGTCGAGAAAGCTGATGCAGATCCCGCGCCGACACAGGCTGGCGGCGATCGGGCTGTGGACGGTGGCGGGGTCGTGGGCGGCTGATCAGCTCACCGATGGGCATGTCCCCGATTTCATGATCGACGAATGGGGCGGCACAACGACGCTCGTTGACGCACTCGTTTCGGTGAGGCTGTGGGCGCGAGTCCCTGTCGAGTTTCCAAACTCAAGCGTCGAGTCTCGAAACTCGACGGCTGAGTTTCGATTCTGGAACTGGGAGGAGTACCAGCCTACGAAAGCTGAGGTCGAGGCGGGCCGGGAGAAGAACGCCGAGAAACTGCGGAAGTGGCGGGAACGTAACCGGGTTACACAGCCCGATGTAACCGAGTTACAGGGTGGTTACGAACCACTTGGTAACCCTGCCCCCGACCCGACCCGACCCGACCCGACCCCTATTACTTCTAAAGAAGTAATAAAAGAGAGACCCGCTAGTCGCGGTTCTCGTCTCTCTCCCGAATGGATGCCCTCTGCTGCCTCTGTCGCAACGGCGAAGACGGACGCGCCGGACATCGACTGCCAAGCCGAACACTCAACGTTCGTCGACTACTGGATCGCCCAGCCGGGCCAAAAGGGAGTCAAAACGAACTGGGAGTCAACGTGGCGGAACTGGATGCGCCGCAAGCAGGCGGACGTCAAGAGCCGGCCGACACGACAAACCCCCGAACAGCGAGCACGGGCAACCCTGGCGCTCGCAACTGACATCGACATGAAGGGAATCAGCGCATGACGCTCGACGAGTGCAAGCAGGTAGTCGCCAAGGTGCAACTGGGCGACAACAGGCAGGTTGACCGGCTCGTGATCATGGAGTGGTTCGACACCATCGGTCACCTGAACGCGGCGGATGCGATCGCGGCCGTGAAGATGCACCGGCAGGAGTCAACGGACTACCTGCAGATGGCGCACGTCATCCGGAACGCCGTGCGAGTGAGGGCGAAGCGGGCAATCGACAGCGGGCCGGTCTACTGCCGGACTCACGACTTCTACCCGCTGCCTTGCGACCGGTGCAAGGAGCACCCGGAAGAGGTCAGCTTTTGACCACCTACGTCGAAACCCCATCGGATACGGCTTTCACCGTGTTCATCGAAACATGCATGGCCGCGATGCGGATGTCACCTGACCGGTGGCTCGTGTCGCAAACGGACCGGCCTCAGGGCCAGAACAGGAAGTAAGCACATGGCAATCATCAAGATCAGCGGGACCGTCGACAGGATCTTCCAGGACGGCCGCTGCGTGAAGATCACGGAGTCGTGAAAGCGGCTAATGACCAGCGCTTTTCATGCATTTCCGATAGAATGGAGACGGCCCCAAACCGAGTGTTAGTCGCACTCGCCGGGGCCTGACCCACAAATCGTCTAACCGATTGGAGGGCTGCCATGAATGGTACCCGAACCTGCACAATCCCCGACTGTGGGAAGCCATACGAAGCGCGCGGGATGTGCGCTTCGCACTATTCGCACTGGAAGTACGTCACGCCGCCCGACGAACGGAGCCGACCTACCGAGTGCGAGCGATTCGACTCGAAGTACACAGTTGGGTCCCAGTCTGAGTGCTGGGAGTGGAAGGCCGGTGTGACAGAGGACGGCTATGGCCGGTTTAACACGTCTGGTGGGCGACGGGTAATTGCTTCCCGGTATGCGCTCGAACGGGCGAAGGGCGCAGCTCAACAGCCTGAGTTCCGCGCATGTCACACCTGCGACAACCCGCCGTGCGTGAACCCGGCTCACCTCTACTGGGGGACGGAGAAACAGAATTCCCAAGATGCCGTCGTGAGGAATCGCAAGTCGCACGGGAACAGCCACCCGACATCGAGGCTAACGGCAGCGAACGTCCGATCAATCCGTACGCGGTACGCAGCAGGGGATTTCAGCACCGTACTCGCACGCGAGTTCGGAGTCTCCCCAGCATCCATCCGAGAAGCAACGTCAGGCGCGAATTGGAAGCGCGCTGGCGGACCCATAACACCTGTGAAAAAAAGGAGCCGAAATGGCAAAGATTGAAATCGAGTCCGCATTCGTCGAAAGCTGGACAAAGCACTCTGATGAGCACCCCGCATGGGGAATCAAGACCGCCGAACCGCACTCGAAGAAGAACGACGCCGGCAAGTACGAAACGATCGGGCGCACCTTCCGCACGGTGAAGGTGTCGAGAGCGTCAGGGATCGACCTGTCCGAGTTCGTCAAGGGCGACCGGGTGCACGTGTGGGGCACAGAGGCCACGGAGACCCGCGAGCACGAGGGGAAGAAGTACTACGACCTGATCGTGTGGGCCGATCGGGTCGAACCCGCCGAACGGGGCTCTGCAGCCACAGGATCGCCGGAGACGGCTCAGGAAGCTCCGGACGAGGAACCGTGGGCTCAGGCACCCACCGACGACTACGCGGGCGGAACCCCCTTCTAGCCCTGATCCACCGGGGGCGGCACTAGTCGCCCCCGCTTTGACAACTCCACACAGACAGGAAGACACGATGACGATCGCTGACCGCACACTCACGAGAGACGAGGTTGACCGCTGGCTCGCGGGCCCCCGCTCCCCGCTCGAACCCACACGCACTCTCTCGCGTATCCTCTTCCTCCGCGAGAAGGTCAACTTCGATAAGTCATTCGGCTTCCACATCGACCAGTCCGAAGTGAACCCGATGCTGAAACCCCACCAGCGCGACCTGGTGCAGTGGGGTGTCGCCGGCGGCCGTCGCGCGTTCTTCGCCGCGTTCGGCCTGGGCAAGACGTTCGTTCAGATCGAGACGCTGCGGCTGATCACGAAGCACCGCGGCGGCCGGGCCCTGATCGTCGCCCCGCTGGGGATGCGGCATGACTTCATCGCTGACGGGCAGAAGCTCGGCGTGGACATCTCGTTCATCAAGACCGCGGCGTTCGGCCTCCCGGCAGAGGGCATGTTCGTCACGAACTACGAGAGCGTGCGGGACGGGAAGATCGACCCGAACCTGTTCACGGCCACGACCCTCGACGAAGCATCCGTGCTCCGCGACTACGGCTCGAAGACGTTCCAGACGTTCCTGCACCTGTTCAAGGACATCGCGTTCCGCTTCGTCGCCACCGCGACGCCGAGCCCGAACCGGTTCAAGGAGCTGTCCCACTACGCCGCCTACCTCGGCATAATGGACTCCGGCCAGATCCTCACCCGATTCTTCCAGCGGGACTCTTCGCAGGCGGGGAACCTCACGCTCCATCCCCACAAGGAGCGCGAGTTCTGGCTGTGGCTGAACACCTGGGCGTGCTTCATCCAGAAGCCTTCCGACCTCGGCTATTCGGATGACGGCTACGAGCTCCCCGAGATCGAGGTCCGGTTCCACCGGGTCGAGGTCACGGACGGCGAGGTCCGCACCGACTCGGACGGTCAGGCTGTCCTCTTCGCGAACGGCGCGCTCGGCCTGTCCGGCGCCGCGCTGGAGAAGCGCAACAGCCTGCCGGCGCGGATCGAGAAGCTCACCGAGATCGTGAATGCCTCCCCCGAAGATCACTTCGTGCTCTGGCACACCCTCGAGGATGAGCGCCGGGCGATCAAGAAGGCGATCCCCGAGGCCATGGAGATCTTCGGCACCCTCGACCTCGACGAGCGCGAGGAGCGCGCGGTGAAGTTCGCCGACGGTGAGTCCCGGATCCTCGCGACCAAGCCGTCGCTGTCCGGGTCCGGGTCGAACTTCCAGCGTCACTGCCACCGGGCGATCTACGCGGGCATCGATTTCAAGTTCAACGACTTCATCCAGTCCGTGCACCGTCTCCACCGGTTCCTGCAGACGGAGCAGGTGCAGATTGACGTGATCCTGGCGGAGTCCGAGGAGTCGGTGATCGAGATCCTGCTGGCGAAGTGGGAGCAGCACAAGAAGCTGACCTCCTCGATGTCGGACATCATCCGCGAGTACGGTCTCGACGCCGGCGCCATCTCGGAGGCCCTCACCCGGACGATGGGTGTCGAGCGGGTCGAGGCGTCCGGTGCTAAGTGGATGTTTGCCCTCAACGATTGCGTTCTGGAAACCCGCGACCACATGGAGACCGACTCGGTCGACATGATCCTTTCGAGCATCCCGTTCGGCACGCAGTACGAGTACTCGCCGAGCTACAACGACTTCGGGCACACGGACGACAACGGGCACTTCTGGCAGCAGATGGACTACCTGACGCCGAACCTGCTCCGGGTGCTCAAGCCCGGCCGGGTGGCGGCCATTCACGTGAAGGACCGGATCCTCTTCGGCAACGTCGAGGGCACCGGCAACCCGACCGTGCAGGCCTTCCACGCCGAGACGATCGCGCACTTCCGGTCGCACGGCTTCGACTACCTGGGTATGCACACCATCGTCACCGACGTCGTGCGCGAGAACAACCAGACCTATCGCCTCGGCTACACGAAGATGCGCGCTGACGCGTCCTCGATGGGCATGGGCATGCCCGAGTACGTGCTCATCTTCCGCAAGCCGCAAACGGACCGGACGAAAGGCTGGGGCGACGAGCGGGTCACGAAGAACGTCTACGACCCGTCGAAGCCTGTCACCGAGGAGAACAACCCGGAGGACGGGTACTCGGGCTGCCCGCTGGCAGATCGACGCACACGCGTTCTGGCGCTCGTCGGGCGACCGGCACCTCACCCCTGAGGAGCTGGCGCAGCTCAAGCCCGAGGACATGTCTCGCCTGTTCACCGAGCAGACGAAGCACGAGGTCTACGACTACGCGTCGCACATCAAGGTCGGCGAGCTGCTAGCCGGCCGGAAGCGGCTGCCGTCGACGTTCATGTCGCTCGCCCCGGCGTCCTGGCATCCGGACGTGTGGCATGACGTGAACCGCATGCTCACCCTCAACAGCGAGCAGGCCCGCCGCAACCTGACGATGCACATCTGCCCGCTGCAGTTTGACATCGTGGACCGGCTCATCATCGAGAAGACGAACCCCGGCGACCTGGTCTATGACCCGTTCGGCGGGCTCGGCACGGTCCCGGTGCGCGCCAACAAGCTCGGCCGCCGCGGCCGTGCCGCGGAGCTAAACCCTGAATCGTTCCGCGACGGGATCAAGTACCTCGAAGCGGGCGAGCGAAAGCAGGAGATGCCGTCGCTGTTCGACCTGATCGACCTCGCCATGGAGGAAGCGTCGTGAAACACGCAACCACCGATTCATCCGAGGCACCCGTCACTCCGACTGGGGCCTTTTCCTTTGCCCAGAAAGGGGCCTCATGATCGAGCACGGAACCCCCACGAACACCACATGCCACGGCTCGGATTGCCTCAATAAAGGCTCGGCAACCCTGATGACGTGCGACGAGGCGGTCATCCGGTACCGCGGCGACTACCCGTACATGAATGCCGTGAAGGCGGGCACGGCGACCGCTGAGAAGGAGACGTACACGGTCCCGAAGCCCCCGCGGCTGGTCCTCGAAACGGTGGAGGAAGCGGCGGCACGACCGGCACCGGTGAAGAAGTCCAGACGGGGGACGCTGGGTCGCCGCGTGGTGAAAGTCATGATCGGCAAGGCAGGCGTCACACACGGCACACCGTCCGGGGCGAAGGCGTGCAACACCAACTGTCCGAATGAGGAGGCTGGCGGGATTTCGTGCACGGATGCCCGGCGTGCCTGGCAGCGCGAGTACCGGAAACGGCGAATCGCAGGGGACGGCCCGCCCTTGAATCACGGCACCATTCACGCGTATCAGGGCGGGTGCACGACGGTCGAGGGTTGCCCGCTGCCCGCTGGTGAGACGTGCACTGATGTGAAGCGGGCGGCCGGGAAATTGCAGGACAAGGCACGACGAGAAGGGCGCCCGCGGTGAGCCTCACCTGGCCGCAGATCACCGCGGCCGCAGCATCCCTTCGAACGGTCGGCGGTTGCTACCAAGCACCTTGCCGACGCACTCGAACATGACCACCAACATCTACGGAAGGAAAGCACCATGGGCAAGGAAGATGAGAGCTTGATCACGATTGAGTGCTCACAGCCAGGCGGGGCCTACACGCTGTTCAGCAGCAGCCCGAGGCTCAAGGTTCATCTGGCCGGGCCCGCTGAGAGCGGCGGCACAGGGCCGTGCATCTGCGGATTCGATCGCCATGCGCGAGACGAGAACGGGCGGCACCTCGTCGGGTTCTCGGTCGGCGGCGGAATGACCGGCCCCCGCGTCAATCACGAGGTCTGCTCGGATTGCGCACGACTGGCGGGTGACTCGGCGATACGCGGAACACACGCCGATCTGTTCGCCAAGCACGCCGCCGACCTCCTGTCATCCCAGAATCATGCCGCCCTGAAATCTCAGAGCGACTTCTACCGCAAACACCCACGAACAGACGACACAGGGAGAGACGAATGACGAACCGAGACGAAATCCGCAAGGCCATCATGCAGGAGCGCATCGACCTCGGCCTGCACCCGAAGGTGGGCAATCAGAGCCTCGCAGAATCACGGCGAGTCCTGATGACGTGGACGAAGGCTGAGATCGCTGAGTTCTACATCCGCGCCGAGTCGGACGAGCTCAAGGCCATCGACCGCGCGATCGCTGCCGAGATGGCGCTCCGGGAGCACCGCGCCGAAGCATTCACTCTGAACAAGCGCGACATCCGCGACACCCCCAAATCGCCTGAGCAGAAGCGGGCATACGAGGAATGGATGCACCGAAACAAGGGCAAGAGCCTGCTGGTCGACAGCATCTTCCTTGCCGGATGGAACGCGAGAGCAGCGAGCGACGACACGAAGGACGACGAATCATGAGCGAGAACGACAAGCGTGTGAAGTGTTTCGCGTGCGGACAGCCGGTACTGCCCATGTCTTCACTGGGCGTGTCCAAGACCGAAAACATCGCCCTCTGCAACCAGCACTGGAACTGGTGGATTGCCCGGTGGCTGAACGCTGAGGACGAGCCGCCATGCGGTGCACACCTGATAACCGACACGGAGGGAAACGAATCATGAGCAACCTGGACCGCATTTACGACCAGATCGACAGGGCAGTGGAGCGCGGAGACATGACCGATGAGGAGGCCCGTCAGGAATGGCTTGGTGCCCAGCAGGACGAACGGCGATACGAGGATGGCGAGCGATGAGCAATGACAAGATGGCCAGATTGCAGAACGCGGTGGTGGAACTCGCCGGATGGTCGGGCAACGACATCGCCGGTCTAATCGAGGATGGGCTGATCGAAGGCGGAGACCTCGAATCCATTCCCACCCCTCCCGCAGGAGAGCCGGAACGGGAAGCGCTGCGAGAGGTTGTCGCCGAGTGCCTGCGAGATATCACCTACACATGTGGGCGCGTCTGGGAGGCATGGCAGTACGGGACGATGACGCAGGATGACTTCTCGCCCGCTTGGGAGGATGACGAGGTGACCGGTGGGATTGTCGATGCAATCCTCGCGGCCCTGCCCTACCGTGAGCCTGAGCCGCGAGAGGTCACGACGTTCGAGGAACTGGACGCGCTGCCGCTGTGGAGCATCGTCAAGGGGCTCAATGGCGTCGGACGCAAGACACCGGACGGCTGGTTGCTGGATGGCTACATCTACCCGCGCACGAGCGAGGACCTCGAGGAGTACCTGATCGGGCCATTCCTGATCCTCTTCACGCCGCCCGTCACCCCCAGTACGGAGCAGCCCTCGTGAGCGCGGTCCGCCGCGTGCTGATCAAGCTCGGCATCGTGAAGCGCAAACCGTACACATGCCGTCACTGCGGCTACGTGGTGCCGCTCATGGGATCGCGGCAGTGGCAAGCGGTGGTCGCCTATGACCACTTCGAGAAGCGGCACTGGGAGCCGGACGCGCAAACCCCCACCGCAGCCCACCAGCCCCCAGCACAGCCCGTAACGCCCACACCGGGCACACGACAAGCGCGGAACCTGAAACGGCCGCAGAGAGCGAAGGAGAGAGCGATGAGTGACACGGTGATTCAGTTCCCCAAGCGACTAGGGCTGCGTTCATCCAGCGAGCAGCTCGACGCCCTGAAGGCGATGTCGATGGGCGAACTGCTGGCGGCATGGATCACGAAATACCCAGACAGCACGTTCAGCGCGGACGAACTACTCGCGGCGAAGGGTAAGCGGATCCGCGTCCAAGCGATCGGCCGAAACGAATGGACCATCGTCCAAACCGAGCACTGCGCACCCACAATTCCGGCGCGTCCTGAGGGCGCAGAGAGCGAGCAGGCACGATGAGCAAGAAGATCAAGATCAAGGTCCACGAGATCGCCACGGATGGCATGCCCCGGATGGACGAGATGACGGGGCGAGTCGCTTTCATCTTCGACGGGTGCATGGTGTCCGGTTGGCCGATCGAGGGCGGCGACCCCCTGTGGGAAGCGAACAGCGACGTTGGCAGCGGCCAGAAGTTCCTCGGCGTCACGCACTGGATCGAGTTCCCGGTTCCGGTCTGGAAGTTGACCCGATGAGCCGTAAGCAGTCATTTCGCCCGGGAGCATGGGCACCGAGCGACCACAACGAACAGGTGGCGTACCGAAAGTACATGAAGGCTCTCGTGCGGGCAACCAAGAACGCGCCCGTGTCGCTGGATAGCGTCCGTGACGCGTTCAAGGCTCTCTCGCTCGCGATCAGCAGATCGGTGTGGCGATGACTGACGCCCGCGTGCACCTCACAGCGAAGGTCAACGGCGGCCACGAGATCCGTATCAAGGAAACCGACCTCGCCGAACTGGGCATGGATGGCCTCGCCGCTGAACTCGAAGCCCGCGGATTCACCGCCGACCAGCTCGGCACCCCCGTGTACAAGCCCCACCGGATGCACTGGGTGATACCCGTGCGAGGAAGAAGCGAAGAATGAGCAACCTCCTCGAAAGGACCAAGCCAGTCACCACGGACACCGGCGACCACGACACCTTCTCGCACTACTTCGAGAAGACCGACCTCGACAAGGCATGGATCGACGGCCAGCCCATCGAAGCCCTCTGCGGCAAGTGGGACATCCCCACGAAGGACTTCACCAAGTACCCGGTCTGCGGGACGTGCAAAGACATCATCGGAAGGATGAAACCATGAGCGGCAGACAGGCCGACTACGTGCTCACCAACGACGTGCCGGAATGGCTCGCAGCCCAGGAGGCGCGCAATGAGTGACGCAGAACTCTTCCCCTGTGCCAGAGGTTGCACCTGGGACCCCATCGACGACGAACCCCCCAGGCCGAAGGGCGCACGTCACGGCATCCTCTGCGACTCGTGCTTCTACCGGATCCGGGGAGCACTGAAACTGGTCCCGGACCTCATGGCGAACATGCGCGCGCAGCTGTTCACCATGGGGACCGCCGACTACTCCGAACGGGTGTCAGGGGGCGGCGGGAATTCGCCCGCGCCGCTGAACATCGGGCCGCTCGACGCGAGTGACGCACTGTTCGCCAAGCTGCTCTCATGGTGCACCGAGTTCGCCGAAGAACTGCACGTCGCCCCGCCAGCCGTCCCGTCATGGGCGAACACCCGCGAGGTCCAAGGGTCCAAGCCCGTATCCGTGGAAGCCGCGCATATGCTCGCATCCTGGCTGTGTGATTGGCTGCTCGACAGGGCCGAAGAGATCGCACAGTCACCGTCCGCGGTCGCCTACCACGATGACCTAACCGCGGGCCACGAGGACGCACGAGGCGTGTTCAGCCTCTCAGCCATGTATGGCGTCGAAGCGCGGCCCGTGCGCCCAGCAGACAAGCGCGAGTGCGAGGTGTGCGGGGAACGTGAGATCTTTTGCAAGCCCCCCGACCTATTCGACCCTGAGGTCTCGATCATGTGCGGTCGGTGTGCTCATGTCGTCACACCGGACGCCAAGAAATATGCGGCCTATCTCGCAGAAATAGCCTGATCGAGGCCGATAACCGATAGAATGGAGACGGCCCCGACGAGTGTTTGACGCACTTGGCGGGGCCTCACCCCACATATCGTCTAACCGATTGGAGGGCTACCGTGAATGGTACCCGAAACGCTCCCGCCGCCGAGAATTGGCTGCCCATTCCAGACTTCCCAGGATACGAGGTTTCCGACCTCGGCCGCGTGCGATCGTTCATGCGCTCGGCACCGATCATCATGCGCCAGCAGTTCACCTCAACGGGCGGCTATGGGCATGTTGGGTTGCATAATGGCACGAGCCACACACGCAAGGTGCACTCTCTCGTCCTACTGGCATTTGTCGGCCCGCTGCCGAAGGGCATGGTGCGGCGCCACCTCGACGGCAACGTTCGAAATAACGCCCTGAGCAATCTGCGGTATGGCACGCAATCTGAAAACTTGCTCGACCAACGGGAACATGGGACTAATGCTCGTTCCAACAAGACCCATTGCCCGCAGGGGCACGAGTACAGTCCGGAAAACACGAAGATGGACGGCGGATCGCGCATCTGCCGGACTTGCCACAACCAGCAGGGCCGTGATGCCTATGTCCCGAAGGTCCGCCGTGATCCAATGGCGAAGACCCACTGCCCAAAGGGGCACGCTTACGACGGGACGGTCAGATCAGGTGGTTACCTGCTGTGCAGGATCTGCCACAACGCCTGGGCGCGCGCCGATTTCGCTAAGAAGATGGCGGCACGGTGATCGTCAACCAGCCGAACTACACGATCCGGAAGGCAGCCGAACGAGCCGGCCGGACAACTCGCACGATCAGCCAGTGGATTCGCGACGGCATGGAGTGCCGCGAGGTCGCCGGAATCATCGTCATCGATCACCGCGTGCTCATGGCTCGGCTCCGGTTGAATGCCGCCGCGAACCCGAGCGTCAAGGGCGGCACAACACGCCGAGAAAATGGATGCACGACTTCATAGTCAGGCAGTATGCTATGCATGTAAGGCATTCCCGTTCCCACGGTGAGTGTCCATCTGACTTTCAAAAGAGAGGGCGGCTACTTCGGTAGTCGCCCTTTTTTTGTGCCCAAAACTTGCCGAAGTGCAGACGCCGGTAGCTCACCGGCAGGCAAGCCAACGAGCGCACGAGAGCACCGAACAGGCATCGTGCACAACTGAACACGCGCTAGCCACGACGGTAGATATCGGGGCTCAAGGGTGGCGAAGTCCCAATGGTGGGCACTGGTGTCGAATACCAGGGCACGGTTTGTAGCCGTGAGGGGTTCGAATCCTCCGACATCCGCGGATACACATAGCCCAAGCAGGTGTCTAGTCGCGGTAGCACGAGACGAAGCGATCCCCAGAGTGTTCCCCGAATCCACCGTGACTGACTGCTGCTCGACGGCGATTCGCGCAAGGCGAGCATTGGCCCCTCGCTGTATCCACCCAATATTTTCCGCGCCCGCCCACCATGAAATCCCCTGAGAGGCTACGACCTCCCCCGCAGACACTGTGTTTCGTGAGCGGGTGAGCGAGTCCTGGCCTATGCCGTGAAGGCGACTGGAAAACGGGGCGGGCGCGGAAAGCACCTACCGAAAGGCGCGACATGGGCAAGCCGAAGCGCGACCTTACCAAGTCCTACGCTCGACAGGCCAAGGCCCGCAAGCTGCCCCCGGTGACACCCCCGCATCCGTGCATTCACTGTGGCAGCCTTCCAGCGCCGTGGTGCTGGCCCGGTGTCTGGCTGTGTGACGACTGCGCCGGCTAAAGGCACCCCTTGCACGCCTCGTCTACTCCACGGGGCGTTCACCTTTCCGTCATCCCGCGTCAACACCGTCCATAGCGGTGAAGGCAGCCCTGAGGTCGTGTTCCTGTTCACGACTGGTTGACCTGCGCGGGATGACGGAAGTTCTTCGAGAGGGCGAACATGCGGCGGCTCAAATGGCTGTTCACGGCGTTCGTCACGCGCAAATACTGGATCTGGGATTTCGAGTCTTACCCCGAGGCGCATCGGTACCCGAACCGGGACAAGATGCAGCACGAAGCGATCGACTGCTGGTGCGGTCCTGCGTCGTCCGTGCACAACGACGGAGACGGCGACTGCTGGCACGTGCTTCATTGCTCACTCGACGGCAGAGAAGCCAGGGAGCGCGCATGAACCCGTTCCAGTGCCAGTACTGCAACCGCGTCTGGCCCACGATCACACTCGCCACCCTGTGCACGCACAAGGTCAAGCCATGACCGGCCGCGAAGACGACACCGAAGAAGCCTACGCAACCCAGTTCGACGCCGAGCACACGGTAGACGAAAAGTGACACCGATCGAGAGGCCCACCATGGCACTGCTGACCATCGCTGACCTCGACCAGTTCAAAGCCTCCCCCGTCGACCCCACGTACCCTGCGGACACGCGCACGTTCTACTCGCCCATCGATGACGTCCATGGGGCACTCAAGGCCGTCATCGCGTCCGCGCAGCACAGCCTTATCATTTCGATGTTCGGCTGGGACGATGACGAACTCGCCGAGATCATCGCGCACATCATCGACAACCCCGCCATCTTCGTGCAGATCACCCTCGACAAGTCCCAGGCCGGCGGGGTGCACGAGAAGGCTCTGCTGACCAAGTTCAAGCACGAGATGGACTCGAACTCCGTCGCCATCGGCACGTCTGAGCACGGGGCTATCGTTCACCGGAAAATGGTGATCATCGACGGCGTGTGGCGCATCGGCGGATCCACCAACTGGTCCGCCTCGGGCGAGACCCTTCAAGACAACGAAATGACTGTTCACCGAAACGCGGTCATCTGCGCTGAGGCCCGCCCCGTGCTCGACATCTCGCACAACAAGGCGCTCAAAGATATGGCTAAAAGGCTGGCCGTCCGTGTCTGAGCTCGCCGGCCAGATCGGCCTCGTCCGCACGCGCGGCCCGCTTGGCTGGCTGATCCGTGCCGTCACCCGCTCCCCCGTGAACCATGTCGTGGTCGCCGTGGACGAGGTGCTGTGCATTGGCGCCGAGAAGTCCGGGGCCCGCATCCGCCCGATGACACATTTTGGGCACATCGACTGGTCGTCGTTCGCACTCACGGACTCGGAGCGTTCCGGGATCGTCGCATGGTGTGAAGGCATCGAGGGCAGCCCGTACTCGTGGATTGACGACGTGGCGATCGGCCTTGAGCAGATCATGCACGAGCGCACCCCGCGCTGGCTACTCCGCCGGCTATCGGCCACAAAGACACTGCAGTGCGCCGCCCTGGCTGATGCCGCCTACGTGTATGGCGCCGGCATTCAGGTCTTCGAGGACCGCCGTTACTTCGGGTGCGTGTTCCCCGGATCCTACGTGGCCGTTTTCAAGGCGAAGGGCTGGCTGTGATGGTTGAACCTTCCGCCGCGATGCGCTCACACGCCGCTGAAACGTTCCGGATGTTCGTCGCCTACATGCAGGCGGGTTTTCTCGAGGAGCAGGCGCTCGCCCTCGTCATGCAGCACATCAAGCTAAGGACTGACCAGTGACACTCGCAGACATTGAGGCTGAGCACGGCTTCACCTTCGGCGGCAAGGGCGAATCTTCGGGTTCACCGGCCGTCGCCGCCGTCGTGTGCGGGAAGCCCGGCTGTGCGAACCTCGGACATCACGTGCAGGTGCACGCTGATACTCCGCAGCCCGTCCACTGTGGCTCGTGCGGGGGTATCCTCCTCTGCCAGCACACCACGGAGCCTGTTACGCGCTTAGAGGGCACTGTGCAGGCTCCCATCCGGGTCACCGTCGACGTGTGCACGGTGTGCGGGCTCGAAACGAACCCTTCACGGGTGGAACTACCCGCGGTCGACGTCGCAGGTTTGCCCGCTGCAGCGTTCGCCGCTCACATCGGCTGAGGCTGCTCTTTGGTGGCTAACCACTTCTTGTAGGCCTTGTGAACGCCGTTATCGGTCATGCCGAGGATGGCTGCGATCTCGCGCCACGTAACGCCAGACGATCGAGCTGCTTCGATGCGTTGGGCGCGGTCGGCCTCGAAATCGTATGAGGCGAGCGCCTTGAGGTCGTCTACGGCATCATCACGAGTCATCCACACAGTGTACCCGAGTACACAGTGTACTGGAATTGGGTAAACCCAGTCATGTATCCGCCCTCATACGGCATGCCCGACATCCTGGCCAAAACAACAACGGAGCGCACACCATGAACCCCTGGGAAATCGTCAGCTGGATCGGCGCTATCTGCACCGGTGTCATTATCATCACGCTCACTGTCGGCCTCGCGGTCGCCGTCGCTGTCGCCCCGTTCAAGACCGAGAAGACCGCAGCCCCCTCCACGGTCAACATCTTCAAGGGCCACGGCGGCGCCCAGTGACCCCGAACCTGAACGACGACCGGCCCCGTCAGCACGCCACACACTGCCGGGCACTGGCCAACCCGCCCAGCCGTGACCACCTCAGCGGCCCGAAGCTATTCAGGCTCGACGACCTCCGCGAATGCGAACACGGCCGCATCCAAATCGTCGCCAAGACCAACGGCCGCATGCAATGCCCCGGCACATGGGCGTGGGAAGACCTCCCCAAGCTGTTCAACCGCCGCGAATGGAACCGGGCAAGGGACCTCCTCGCGTTCGTACCCGAGCCGACATCTGCACCCACCGCAGTCGCGCCAGCTTCGGACAGCGCAGCGGCAAAGCGGCCTCGCCCCGTCGGAACACCAATCTCCAAAGGTTCGCAGCCCCGCACGAGTAACGCTGGCCCGCAGAACCCGCCACCCTCGCCCGGATCCGGATCTGCGCAGGCAAGCTGCCCACCCCGCGACCTCAACGCCGCATACTTCAGCCCGAGAGGGAAGGCCACCCAGTGAAGACCAGTCACGCACGCGCGATCCGCGCCGGTATCGAAGACGCCCGGGCAGGGTACTGGGACAACAGGGAGGGCTCGCTCCTCCTGAGCTTCACCGAGTACCAGCCCCGCCTGTACAGCGCAGCGTGGGAGCGCACATCCCGCAAGCCTCCGCACGCGACGCCCGTCAAGCCACCATGGCTCACGGACAACACTTCGCGCACCAACGCACACACCAACGCCCCCGAGACACTCTCCACCTGCACCCGCTGCGTCCTAGCGATCATCGGTGGCAGCACGTTGACGTATGACCAGCTACTCGCAGCACACACGGACGCGATACACGGCGCCCATGAGTGACCAACGAGCACAGACGATCACAGCCACCTGCCACCACTGCGGAACACAGGTCGACGTCCGAAGCGTGTGGGACACCACAGAGATAGACCAACACCTGGCCGAAGCGCACCCGAGCACCCGATAAGGGCGAAGGAGACCAATGAGCTACGTCGCCCCGTTCCACGCCAAGATGCACATCTCAGACCCAACAATCATGTTGCAGGCCGAAGCCGAAAGCTGGGCACACGATCAGCTCCAGCGCGAAATGGTCACATACGCCGACACTCACGGCCTCTGCGACTTCGACCCCGAAGCGGTCCAATACTCTGCACGCGAAGACACCGCGACCCTCGAGCGCACCATCACCGCCACATGGCACCCCGAAGACGCCAAGCCCATCGAAATCGAAGGCGGCGCCCACGACGGCATGCTCGTCAAATCACACAACGGGATGGCACACATCATGCTCCCCGTGGTCGTAGTCCCGCAGCTCTTCATGAGCGACGGCCCCGTGACAGTCATACCCGCCAGTGCAGCACGCTACAAGCTCGCAGGCATCAACCCACAAACCAACCGGTGGGTGTACATCCCCGAATGAACGCACACACGACCCGGACGCCTGAGCCTCACCCTTTGGTGAATGTATACCCAGTAGGGAGATTCGATGCCTCGGGCTTACGTCGTCAAGCAGATGTGCACGGCACAGAAGAAAGATGGCGGCGGCCCGTGTGGGCACTCGGCGATTGCTGGGGGGATGGTGTGTCGCTTTCATGGCGGTGCTGCCCCTCAGGTTCGGTCGAGTGCGATGGTGCGCGCGCAGCTGTCGAAGTGGGCTTTGGGTGAGGCTGTGGACGATCCGGGCGAGGTCCTGCTGCGCCTGGTCACTCAGTCGCGGATGCGCGTGGATGCGTACAGTGCCGAGTTGGAGAAGCTGGTCGCTGAGTCCCCCACGCTGCGTGATGCGCTGGTCGGTGATGCGATGGGCGAGTTCGGCAAGGTCGGCGAGTACATTCGCGGTCTTGCACAGTTGGAGTCTTTGGAGCGTGACCGTCTGGCCACCTTCGCGAGTAAGGCGGTGCAGGCGGGTCTTGGTGAACGTCAGGTGCGTCTCGCTGAACGTCAAGGCGAGCTTATGGCCATGGTGTTGACGACGGTCCTCGACTCGGCCCAGCTGGGGTTGAGTGCGGCGCAGAAGTCGCTGATGCCGGGGCTGATGCGGGAGACTCTGGTCCTGGCTGCTGCCGGGGAGTTGAATGCCCGATAAAATGGGGGCATGAACATTTTCAGGTGAGCATTTACCCTGTGGATAACTTCGGTGAAAAAGTGACCGATAAACAGTATTATGTCAGTTTCGGCCTTTTTCCTGTGGATAACCCCGGATTTCAGCCCGGCTAAACCCACCCATTCCCAAGCACTTTCCCCCACCTGATTCGCCCGCCTCACGCCCCGCCCAGTCGACGACACGCCGAACAGGACAGACAACAGGCAACCCCGGGCCGGCCACACCTCGACACGGCCGCCCGCCACGACCTCGCCACCCCAGCGAGCACGCGGCAGAGCACCCACGACCGCACCCGGCAGCCACACAATCACCCCGGCACGCCACCACGGCCACACACGAGCCACAGTGACGCACCGCCGCGACGGACGCACCCGCCGAACATCCAACGCCCCACACAGACGCACAAGGCCGCACACAGACACGACTACGCCGGCCGGTTCAAACTTCCGTCAGTTTTCAGCGCACCCCCCAAAGAGGTGACGGCCAATCCGCAATACCCCCCACACCCATTTCCCCGGTTTTTTCGACTCCAAACCGTTTTCTCCCGGTCTGGTTGGGCTGGTGTGGCGTCCCCCGGGGTTGTGGGTCGATCTGGCGGGGTTTCCGGTCTGGTTGGTCCTGCTCCCCCATAAATATTTTCTTGCCCGTTGGGCAGTCAGGAGGGCTTCCTGATGTCGGGTTTTTCCTCGCTTGATCTGGCTGCGTTTGATGCGGCGTTGGCCCGGTTTGCCCCTCCGGTTGTTCGGTGGGAGACGCCGGGTGATTTGGCTCGGGCGATCGATGTGAAGACGGTGCAGACGGAGGCGCTGTCGGTCATCGATGAGGCGCTGGTGAAGGTGCTGAATACTCCTGATGGCCGCCTGATCGTGTCCCTGCCCCCTCAGGAGGGCAAAAGCCAGAGGGTCACGAAGACGGGCGTGCTGTGGGCGCTGTTGCAGAACCCGGATCTTCGGGTGGGCATCGCTTCGTATTCGCAGACCTTGGCTGAGGGTTTCGGGCGTGAGATTCGCAACTGGATCGCGAACAATAACGGTGACGAGGGTGAGCTGGATCTGGGTTTGCGGATTGCCCCGGACAATGGTGCGGCCAAGCGTTGGCAGTTGAATGGTCACCGCGGCGGCGTCGTCTGTGTGGGTATCGGTTCCGGTTTGACGGGTCGCCCGCTGGATCTGCTGGTCATTGATGACCCGGTGGCTGATGCTGCGCAGGCTGATTCGGAGTATTACCGGAATCAGGCGTGGGATTGGTGGCAGTCGGTCGGTTCGACACGTCTGGCCCCTGGTGCCCCGGTGATTGTCATTCTGACGCGTTGGCATGAGGATGACCTGGCCGGCCGTCTGTTGGCTGCTGATGACGGTCACCTGTGGACTGTGGTGAACATTCCCGCGCTCGCTGATCACAAGCCTGAGCTGGGCGAGACGGATCTGTTGGGCCGGAAGCCGGGCGAGTGGTTGACGTCTGCCCGGGGTCGCACGGTGGAGCAGTGGCAGGCCATTCAGGTGCGTGCGGGCTCTCGAGTGTTCAACTCCCTGTATCAGGGCCGCCCGTCACCGGATACCGGCAACGTGTGGCAGCGACAGTGGTGGCAGCGTTTCACGGAGCCGATGTGGGCGAACGTGAACGGTGTCTGCCGTATGGAGTGCGACGAAATGCTCATGTCTTGGGACATGACGTTCAAGGACACGAAGGGCTCCGACTTTGTGGTCGGGCAGGTGTGGGCACGGAAGGGCGCCGACGTCTTCCTCGTCGATCAGGTACACCGCCGGATGTCATTCACGCAGACCATTGCCGCGTTCGAACGGCTGGTGCTGAAGTGGCCGCAGGCGACCGCCAAGCTCGTCGAGGACAAGGCGAACGGTTCCGCTGTCATCGACACGTTGAAATCAAAAATTGGCGGGATCGTCCCGATCACCCCGAAAGAGTCCAAGTATTCCCGCGCGAACGCTGTGGCCCCGTTCATCGAGGCGGGCAACGTGCACGTGTGGGCGGGCCAGTGGGGTGACGAGTTCGTGGACGAGTGCGCTTCCTTCCCGAACGGCGCGCACGACGACCAGGTGGACGGCGCGTCTCAGGCCTTATACCGGATGTTCATTCAGGGCACCGGGGCGGGTGTGGTGTTCCTGTCGGCGTGGAAGCAACAGGCCGCTGACCGTGCCATCGAAGTTCCCTCTATCGCGCGCAACTGGCGCGAAATCGCTAATGATCTGAAAGCCCGGAGGTAACGCATGGGTATCTTCGAACGGCTTGCAAAGTCCTTTGGTTTCGGCGTCCCGGCTGCGATCGATCAGGCCATGACCGATCAGGGCATGACGGGTTCCACGATGATGGGCCCGGGTCGCCCGGCTGTCCCGTCGACGGGGTACTCGCAGGTGCCGCGGGCGATGGACTTCCCGGTTGGGGTGAACCTTGCGGTTCGGTCCCGGCAGGCGTGGGGCCGCACCTCGTACGATACTCTGCGCGAGATGGTCAACTCCTACGACGTTTCTCGTATGTGCATTAACCATAAAATCGATGAGATCCGGTCGATGGGCCTCCTGTTTCAGGCGGCCACCGGCGTGACCTCGGATGTGAAGGATGCCATCGAGGCGGCGCGCGCGGTGCTGGCTTTCCCGGACCGGGAGCACCCGTACGACGAGTGGCTGTCGATCTGGATGGAAAACCAGCTGCGCTACGACGCCGGGGTGCTTTACCGCCGCCGGAACATGGCCGGGCAGATCATCGGCCTGGAAATTCTCGACGGTTCGACGGTGTTCCCGAGCATCGACGCGCACGGCCGCCGCCCTCATGCCCCCGCCCCTGCCTACTACCAGGTGATCAAGGGCCAGTCGTGGTCGTCGTACACGGCCGAGGATCTCATTTACGCCCGGTTCCGCCCGCAGGGGGATTCCCCGTTCGGTTTGGCGCCGCTCGAGTCGATCATGCTGACCGCGAACACGGACATGCGTTTCCAGTGGCACCTGTTGCAGATGTTCACGGACGGGTCTGTCCCGGCCGGGTTCATGGAGCTGCCCCCGGATATTTCGTCGCCGGATCAGGTGGCGGAATGGCAGGACTACTACGACGCTGTGGTGCAGGGCGATCAGGCCAAGCTGCACCAGCTCGTCGCAGTGCCGGCCGGTTTCAAGATTTCGGAGACCCGGCCCAAGGGTTTCGACCCGCTGTTCCCTGACTACCTCGTGACGCGTGTCGCCGCGGCGTATGGCGTGGTCCCGCAGGATCTCGGTCTTCTGAAAGACGTGAACCGGGCCAACGGTGAGACGCAGGTCGACATCCAGTTCCGCGTGAACACCCTGCCGTGGGTGCGGTTCGTGGAGCAGATCCTGAACCGTTACCTGCAGCACGACCTCGGCCTGCCCGTGCGCGTGTCTCTGGACACCGGCCGGGACAAAGAGGACCGTCTCATGGAGGCGCAGGCGTGGGAGGTGTACGTCAAGACTGGCGCGGCGTCCATGGACGAGATGCGTCAGGAGCTCCTGGGCTTGCCGGTGGATAACGAGCGCCCGATCCCTCGCGGCATCATCACCGCTCGCACCGGGTTCGTCCCGTTGACGTCGATCCTGGCCATTTCTGGCACGATCGACGGACAGACGGGCGCGCCGAGCGACGCGCAACCGTTGGGGTTGGACGCGTTCGCGGGCGCCGGCGGGATCCTGCCGGACAAGCTGCCAGGCGGGACCGATTTCAAACGGGCCCCGACGAACCCGGACGAACCCGCGTTCCCGGACCTTGAGCACATCATCCCCGGGTCCGATGTCGTGAATGGCATGCCCACGGTGGGCGGTGCGATCACGAAGGCCGAGACGGCCGGGGTCACCGCTGCAACCGGGCTGACGGGTTCCTCTTTGGAGGGGCCGGTGAAGATGAAGGATGCCACGGACGCTTTGCAGGCTGAGCTGGTGAAATTCCGCTCGTTCACGAAGACACGGGTGAAGGCGGGCAAGTGGCGAGATTTCCAGTTCGAGGTCGCCCCGCCGGACATTGCGGAGATGCTGAACAAGAAGGGACGTGAGAGCGTCCCTTTTTTAGTGCCCGCCGCGATTGAGAAGTCGTGGCGCGATTCTTCGGACAAAGTGCCCCAGCATGCATTCGATCTGCGCCTGACCGACCACTACACGCCGCTTGTGGCAACCGCAATGCGGGCGCTGCTGGCGTCGATGGACGTGGCCGGTGTGATCGGTTCGCTTTCGGGCGCACTGGTCAAGGATGCGGCCAGCGATGCGATGTTCGCACGGGCCCGGCAGATGTTGGGCGCGAACGCGGACAGTTCGCAGATCGAGTCGGTGCTTCGGCAGCTTCTCGCGGACGGGTATCTGACGGGTGCTCATGGTGCGGCGCAGCAGTTGGGCGCGCATGCGGTGAGTGTGGCCGGGATGACCGGTCAGGCCGTTGCTGACGTCAATTGGGACGCCTGGGTGCCCGGTGATGCGCAGGCTGCCTCACTGGTCGCTGACGGCGGCCTGAGGGCGCTGCTGGATAGTGCTGGGATCACAGTCAAGGGCATCGAAGACACGGTGCTCGATCAGGTCGGGAACCGGATCAGCTCAGGGCTTGACTCTGGCTGGTCGTCAGAGAAGATCGCGGGCACCATCAGCGACCTGATCGGCTCGGATTCCCGGGCTCAACTGATCGCTCACACGGAGATCGCCCGCGCGCAAACCCTCGGCTCCCTCGACTCCTACTCCGCCAGCGGGGTCGGTTCCTGGGATCTGATCCTCTCCGACGACGCGTGCTCCGAGTGTGTCGACGTGGCGGCCGCCAACCCGCACCCGGTCACGGACACGGACAATTCCCCGCCTGTGCACCCGCGCTGCTTACCTGCCGCGACGGGCCTGGTTGTGCCCGCTGATATAAGTCATCGGTTCGCCCTTGAGGTGGCCTCGTCGGTCGGATTTGGCGATGGCGGTCGTGCGACCGCATCCGCAGTGGCAGATTCCGTAGGGCACGGTAGCTGGCTCGGTCTCGGGTCGGTCACTGAACGGCACTATGTCGGGGATTTCATCGACATTGTGACGGAACTCGGCCAGAAACTGACCATTACCCCGAATCACCCGGTAGCGACGGTTGATGGATGGGTCCCGGCCGGCGACCTCCGTGAAGGCGATTACGTGCTCAGCCGTGGCGCTGTCGACCCTGTACTTGAAGGCGGACCAGATGTAGAGAACATCGAAGCCACTATCAAGGAGGTAGCGGATGCGCTCCCCGTGAGATTTGGACCGATGCCAAGCGCCGCCGAGGACTTCCACGGCGACGGTTCCGAGGGCCACGTCTACGTTGTACGGTCCGCAGGCGAGCTGCCTCGTGAAGGCAACCTCGCGCGTGACAAGTCCGGCGACGAGGGCGTCCTCATAAACGCTCACGTTGGGCAAGTAGATCGCGTTGCGTCTAGCTCTCTCGGCCTTGATGCTATCGCTTTGAGTGCTGCCCCGGACGGCCTCATGAGCAGCGGTCGTGAGGGACAGCCTGCCCTCGACGCCCAAACGGGACATGCGAACAAGCATGGCGGAACTCCTATCTCGGGGCTGGATGTTGGCCTCGATGAGATGCCGACGGATCACGCGGCGGTCGACGCCGAAGGATACTGCGAGAGCCTTCTCGCTAGTTCCCCCGAGGTATTCGCGAACAAGGTATTGAGTGTCAAGAGATATTTTGCTCATACCCAAGTGTACAACTGCAACACCACGCACGGGTGGTATTTGGCAAATGGAATTGTGGTTCACAACTGTCGGTGTGCGGCCTCCCCGGTGGTCGAGTCAATCAACGGGTCCAACATTCGCACCATCGACGCAACCGAGTAAGGACTGACATGGCCAAGGAACTCCGGATCGTGCTCGGCGTCGCATATCAGGCGGGTCCGGATCCGCGCATCAAGAAGGGCGCGGATGGCTCCCGGGACTATTTCACCGCTGACGAGTTGGAGAAGGCCGCCGCCACGTTCCTCCGTGACGGCGGCCGGCAGATCGGCATCGAGCACATGGACGGGACGATCGGTCATGCCGAGGTGTGCGAGTCGTACACGTGGCCGTCCGATGACCCGTTCGTCATCGACGGCGAAGTGGTCGCCTCCAAGGGTGACTGGCTGATCAAGGCGCTCCTCGACGAGGTGTCGTGGGAGCTCGTCAAGTCAGGAAAACTAACCGGCTTCAGCCCACAGGGCTCTGCCACTCGCAAGCGAAGGGCATAACCCATGCACACTCTCATCGACGATGAACTCACCGAAGTGATCGACGCGAAGATTCCCCGCGTCGACCTCGTATCCAAAGCGGCGAACGGCCTCGACTTCATCTTCATGAAGTCCGACAGCACACCCAATCTTCTCCCCGCAGACGCGGTGCGGGAACTTCTCAAACAAGCCCAGGAGGGCGAAGACATGACTGAACCCGTGATCAAGGCTGACGAGGAAGTCCTCGAGGCTCCCACCGCAACCGCAGAAGGTGACGTGAACGAGCCCGGTTCCCCCGCATGGGAGGCCGTGGACGCTGCCACCGCATGGGAGCAGCTCGCTGTTCTCACGGGTGTGAAGCGCGCCCTCGACCTGCTCTCGCAGCGGGAGGCCGAAGAGGTCTTCGCTGGCGCCGAGGCTTGCGACGACAACTCGTGGGATCTGCAGACGGCGTGCGAGCTCGTGGATCAGGCCATCGACCTGATCGCCCCGTATGCGGTCGGCGAGCAGGCGGAGTCGGAGCAGCCGGTGGCGAAGTCCGCTGAGGATGCCCGCGCGGTCCTGTCGGCGTTCGTGAAGGCTGGCCGTGCGCTGTCCTCGGCCAACGAGTCTGCCCTGCGCGGTGCGGCCGCGGCGATCCAGAACGTCCTTGCGAGCCTGCCGCCCGTCGCCGAACCGGTCATGAAGGCCAAGGGTGACCCGCAGGTGCTCGTCTACGATGCGAGCGGGCGCGTGCTCGGCTCCGTCGACGCGGCCAATCTGACCACGTTCGCCCCGGAGGCTCCCGCGGAGGATTCCCCCGCCGAGGAGGCTGCTGAGACCCCCGCCGAGGAAGCTGCCGAACCCGATGCGACCTCCGACGAGGGTGCGGAAGACCTCACCTCCGGCACCGAAGACGTGCCAGCCGTACCTGACGCGGCCGAGCCCACCCCCGAGGTGGCCCCCGCTGAGGCTGTCATCCCCGGCACCAAAACTGTCCAGTCGCCTGTGGTGACGGACCCCGAAAAACGTCACGAAGGCACTCCATAACGAGTTCACCCTCGCGCTCACAGAAGCTCTCGCCCCGTTCGCGAAGCAGGCCGCAGAAAATGCGGACCTGGTGGACTTGGTGAAGAGCTTGCAGGAGCGCGTCGAGCACCTCGGCAAGATGCCTGACGATCGCAAGAGCCCACTGCTGAACGGGAGCACCGGTACCGCCGGAATGCCTGCCCGCGACGCTTCCACTGACGAGTTCGCGGATCTCCGCAAGGCCGTCGAGGATGCACCGCCCGCGCAGAAGGTGGCGGCGCAGCAGGCCCTCACATACGCGGAGCTTCGGAGCCGTTTCGTCTAGCTCCAACTGAACCACACCCCCCTAAAACCCTCTTCGACAAGCCCTCCACCGCGGGGGTTTTTTGTCGTGCCCATTTTGAAAGGCATCATCGTGAATCTCGATTCCGTTTCCCGCGACACTCTCGTGCAGCTGTACAAGGCGCAGTCCTCCGGGGTGACCACCGCGACCGGCCTCACCGGCGTGGACCTCACCGGCTGGATCAGCCAGATCCCCGTCAACACGCCGTTCCTCGACTCCCTGGCGCGCTCCACGCCCGAGGTCGCCGGTCCCCGCGGCCCTGTGGCGCGTGCTGACCAACGTCAACAACCTGCAGTCCGACCCCGGAACCGCGTTCGACGCGCCGGCCCCGATGGCCATCCTGAACATGATCAACGCGTCCAGCCAGTACGCGAAGCTCGGTTACGGCTACACCGTCACCCAGGACGCCATCGACCTCGCCAAGGGCTTCGCGGACGCGCGCACCATCGCCGTCATCAACGCGATGAACCAGTGGAAGATCGGTTCGGACAAGAAGCTGCTCGGCGGCCAGAACTTCGCCCTGCCGACTCCCGCCGTGCCCACCACGGCCACCGCGGCCACGGGCGGAACCGTCGCAGCGGCCACGTACCTGATCAAGGTCGCGGCGCGCACCGGCTCGAACTACTCCTACGGCGGATCCACCATCGCCTCCGCGCAGGGTTCGCAGATCACGACCGGCGCAACCTCGACGCTGACCGCAACCGTGGGCCAGCATCCCCGGCGCTGTCGCCTATGACTGGTTCGTCGGCGGTTTCTACATCACCACGACCACCGTCAACACGGTCACGTTCCTGACGACCCCGGCCGGTTCCAACCAGCCCGTCCCGAACCTCCCCGGCATCTACGGTGTCGCGCCGACCTCTGTCCCCGTCGCTGATTCCTCGGCCAAGGCGACGGACTTCAACGGCCTGCTCGCCACCCTCGCGGGTGACTACGTGACCGGTGGTGCAACGGGCCTCGTCACCCGCGGCTCCGGCATCAACTCGGGTGCCGGGTTCACCAGCCTCGGCGGTTCCACATTCACCAGCTCGGGCCAGTCCATCAACGAGCTCGACGCGCTCAACACACGCATCTTCAACACGGTGCAGCTCTCCCCGACCCGCTACCTCGTGTCCGCGCAGGAATCGAACAGCATCAGCAAGCTGCTCCTCGCCAACGGTGCCGCGAACACGTTCTTCACCCCGGGCGCCGAAGGACGCACGGACGTGACCGGTGGCGGCTACGTCACGCACTACGTGAACAAGGCTGCCGGCGGTGTCCCGGTCCGGATCGAGGTTCACCCGAACCTCACCCCCGGAACCCTCATCGCCGTCAGCGACACGGTGCCGTTCCCGAACTCGAACATCAGCAACGTGCTCGAGGTCCGCTCGCTGCACGACGTCGCCGACTACGAGTACGCGACCAACCGTGGCACGGGCGTCGGCGGCGGCCCCCGCTTCGACGGTGAAGTCTTCTCCACCTCGACGCTCATCAACCGGGCTCCTGTCGCCTGCGCGGTCGTGCAGGACATCGCCGCTAACTAGCGGCCTCCGGTGCCGCCGTGACCTTCGGGCCGCGGCGGCACCACCCCACTACCCCCGGCGCCCTCTGGTGTCTGCCTCCCATCGGGGGGTGTCGGGTTTCACCTCAACACTTTGGAGTGCGCAATGGTTGTCACCCCCCGCCTCGGCGCTGTACGTCCCCACGTACGCCTCCCGGTCGCCCTATCTGACCCCGGCCGAATATCTGGCCTCCCCCACGGGCGTGAACGTCTCCCAGCTCGTTGTGGGCGGCACCCCGCAGCAGAACGCGGACGCCCTCTCCCAGACCATCGCCCGCGCATCTTCGCTTGCTGACGACTACTGCTACCAGATTCTCGGCGCGACCTTGGACACGCAGGCGGGCCGGTACCGGGTGAGCAACGAGGGCACCCTCAAGGTTCCCCTCGCCTTCACCCCTGTCATTCAGGTCACGAACGTGTCTGTCGGCCCGCAGCCGAGCATGATGGCCTCCCTGCCGGACCTGTCCAACGTGTGGGTTGGCCGCAAGGTCACCGAGATCCCCATTCTGGCCATGTCGTTCCCGATGCCCGGCGCAACGTCGCGCACCGCCTCCGGGTACCTGTACGCCGCGGTCACCTACGTCAACGGGTACGCGAACAGCGTCCTCACGGCGGCCACGAACGGCGGGGCAACGACAATCCTGGTCGACTCCACTCTCGGCGTCCTGCCGGGCATGCAACTGACCATCCATGAACCGGGTGTGAGCGAGCGTGTCAACGTGCTCTCCGTGACCGGCAACACTGCCACACTGGCCGCCCCTCTCGTCAACCTGCACTCTGCGGGCGCGAACGTGTCCGCCCTCCCCGAGGCGATCAAGCAGGCTGTCGTGCTCCTCACCTCGGCGCTGATCAAAACCCGCGGGTCGGAGGCGCTCGTCATGAGCTCCATGCGCGGCCAACCCGCCAAGACAGCCAAGGTCGAGGATGGCGGCCTCGAAGAGATCGACCTCGCCGTCGAATGGCTGTCCCGTCACCGGAGGACGCAGTGAGCGACGGGGCGGTCCGGGTCGCCCTCCGGAACTTCTTCCAAACCCCGGCAATCGTGGGCATGCCGAAGGTGTATTTGGACCAGCCGACCATCATCCAAGGCGCGAACTGGAATGTTCAAGTCAATCTTGGCTGGGGTGCGGTCGGGTTCGTGCACCTGGACACGTCGCACGAATCCCGGGTGACTTTGGGCGCTGCGATCGGCGGCTCCAAACAGGTCAACCACACCGTGGGGCTCGTCGTCCAGTATCAGTTCCTCGTCCCTGCCGCCTACCCGGACGGCACTGACGAGGACGCCTGGGTGACACCGTTCGACTCCATCATCGACGCGATCAAGACGCGGATCCGCTCGGACCCGACGATGGGAAATTCGGCGGTGATCTTCCAGGGCGGTCAGGACCAGAACGACATTCGGGTCACCCGCGATCTTCCCCAGGATGATGTCGGCCGGGTCGTCGTCTTCGCCGTCGTCGAGTTCGACGTGACCGAGATTCTTCAAGCCTGATGGGGCGCGCACGTGCAACATCCACCCGGCACGGCCGGACCGGCAAGAAGGTTCGGAAGCGCCGCCCGGTTCGCCGCTCCACCCGTGTCATCCGTGTCAAGCGCGGCCAGAAGGCCCGCCATACCGGCAAGAAGGCGACGACCGGCCGTCTTCGCCTGGGCCACACCGCCCGCGTCTCAACAGCCCTGAAGGCGCGCGCCGCCAAACGCCACAAGTAACTCTCACTCAACCCCGTTAGGAGCCCCCGTGGCCCGATACAAATTTGTCCACGATTTCGCCGAAGTCTTCGCCCACCTCGTACACGGCCCCGATGCTCTCGTGCACCGCGACGGCGACGACGCGGAAGGCTCCACCGTCGTCCTGAATCCGGGCGACGAGATCACCCTCACTGAACCTCTCGAACACGCGCACCTGGTGCCGGTCGAAGAGCCCACCAAGCCCACCAAGGCTCCCAAGTCGACCGAATCGAAGGAATAACACATGCCCGCATCGACGTTTGCCCCGGCGAATCTGCAGTGGATGGGCCTCGCAAAAGAGACCACCCGCGGCGTCGCCATGGCCGCCCCCACATTCTGGGTCCCGGTCGACTCGCCCACATGGGTTCCGACCCGCCCCCCGATCGTCGACGGCGCCCTCCGCGGTTCCATGGCCGGTGAGTACGAGCAGCAGCAGGGCCAGGGCCACGACACCATCGCCTACAAGACGTACTTCTACCTCGACTCGGTGTACCCGCACCTGCTCGCCGTCCTCGGTAACCCGGACACCATCGGCGGTGCCGGCCCGTACACGCACAAGACGGCCCTATACAACGGTTCTGGCGGGGACGCGGCCCAGCCGCCGTCCTACACCGTCTTCTACAACGACGGCGCGGGCAAGGTCCTCGCCATGCCCGGCGCCATCCCGTCGACGGTGAAGATCACCATCAAGCCTGAGGGCCTCGCCGAGCTCAACGTCACGTGGGTGGGGTCTTCCGGCCACGGCGATCACCCCGCCCGCCAACACTCCGACGACGGCCAAGCCGATGCCGGGCTGGAATACCATCATCACCCTCGGCGGAACCGCCCTCTCGACCTTCTCCGAGGTTGACGTCGAGTACAAGCGTGCCACCGAGATCATCCCGGCGGTCACGGGCACGCAGACACCGTTCGCGATCTTCGGCGGCCCGGTCACCGTGGCCGGTTCCATCACGGCGATCTACCAAGGGTACACCGCTGACACGAACCTCCAGGATTACCTCACCAACACCCAGCCGACCCTGCTCGTGAAGGTCGCCCCGGCCGGCGACGCGGTGAATTCGATCCTGTTCCAGCACTCGAAGGTCACCTACGACGTCGCGGCCCCATCCGGCACGAACAAGTGGATGGAAGTGAAGGCGACCACAAAGATGCTTGCCAACGCCACGGACGCTCTCGGCGGCGGATTCTCTCCCGCCCAGGTGATCCTCACCTCCGCACAGTCCACCGCCTACTAACCCACCTATCGGAGGCAATCATGGCAGCACAGAAAGATGATCTATACCGGACTCGCATCCCTGGCGGGTCCGCGTCGTTTTACAAGCTCAAGGAGCTTTCGAACCGTCGCGAGGAGGAGCTGGCTGTGGCCGGGACCCCGGCCGAGGGTGCGATTCGGAAGATTCAATCGGCCCGCTCGGTGACCGCGGACGGGTTCGAGCCGGCCGAGTCGGCTGCGCTTACCGGGGCGGACGTGCACCTCACCCGTGAGGAGGCCCGCGACATCCTGTATCTGAACAACACGGTTGCGTGGGTGCTGCTGAAGTCGTGGACGCTCAAGCGTGACGGCAAGCCGATCCCTCTCCCGCAGTCCGTCGATGATCTTCTGGACCTGCCGAAGGACACGAAGAAGGCGATCGCGGACCACGCGCAGAAGATCTTCGCGGCCGAGCGTGTCGTCGCCGAAGATTCCTTCCAGATCGACCCGGGCATCGAGGAGCCGGACTCCCCTACTGGGGCCTCCGACACCTAGAGTCTGCGCTTCGGGATGGGGGCGCAATGCCCCTGTCCCTGCGTGCGTCGAGGGCGAACAACGAATATCTGTTTCGCAAACTCATCCCGATGACTCACGACGAATACATGGACGAACCGGGCGACGTCATCGAGTGGACGCTGCGAATCGACCAGCTGTACAAGGCGGAAGAAGCACGGCACAACTCGTGATTTGAGGGTGATTCTGTGGGCTGGTTGGGGATCTCCGAATTCGAGTCCGCGCTGAAGAAGGTTGCGGCTCAGGCTGACGACGCCTCGAAAATCATTGTCGCTAAGTCCGCGGCGGTCGTGGTCAAAGAGGCCATGAGCAACTTCGAGGGCACCCGTAAACGGATCATGGGCCCGCGGGCCGAGAAATACGGGCATCTCGTCGCGGACCGTCACGTGGGCGGCGATAAGCCGAATGTCATCTCGGGCGACCTGCGCCGCTCGATCAAGGCGGACCCGATCACCCGGTTCGGTTTCACCGAGTACGGCACCAAGGTCGCCCCGCGGATGGCTTACGGCCGTCGTGTCGAGCTGGGTCTGAACGGGTCCAAGGGCTACCCGTTCTTCGAGCCCGGAGTTCTGAATGCCCGGCCGTTGCTTGCCGCAATTGCACGGGATGCCTGGGCGGAAATCGTCCGCCTCTGATTTTTCACAACTCAAAACTGATCGAGGTGCCCCGTGGAAATGTTTCCCCCGCTGGTTTTGGAGCTGAGGGCAAAGGCTGGGGAGCTCTACAGCGAGCTCGGCAAGGTCAAGGGCGAGGTCTCCAAGATGGAGAAGGAGACTGACGGGTCTTCCTCCAAAATGCAGCACGCTTTCCAGACGACGGCAGTTGCTGGCAAGGCGATCACGTTCGGCGTCGTCGCCGCTGGCGGGGCAATCGCCGGTTTCAGCCTGGAGGCTGGGGCTGCCGCCGAAGTCGTGGACGCGAAGCTGAAAACGGCTGTCCAGAACGCGGGCGGTTCCATGGAGGAGCTAGAACCGAAGGTTGCCGGGCTCGACTCGACGATGCGCGGTTACGGGTTCACCAACGACCAGACGAACACCGCCCTCGCGACCCTCACTATGTCTTTGAAGGACCCGGAGAAGGCCATGTCCGTCATGGGTGTGGCCGCGGACCTCGCCAAGGCGAAGAACATGGACTTGAACGCCGCAGCGCTCCTCGTTGCGAAGGGCATGGAGGGGCAGACGAAGCCCCTGAAAGCTCTCGGCATCGACATGCCCATTTATGCGGGCAACGCGCAAGCGGTCCGTCTCGCGCAGGATGCTCTCGCGAAGGCGCAAGACAACGTGAACGCGATCCTCGCGAAGACCCCGGGCGCGGCCGACTCGGCATCGAAGGCTCACGGCGCGTACGAGAAAGCTGTCGCCGCCAGCCAGCTCGCACAGGAGAAACTCACCGAGAAGCAGGGCGCCGGCGACGAGATCCTCAAGACCCTCTCCGACAGGGTGAAGGGTTCCGCGGACGCGTTCGGCGATACTTTCGCGGGCAAGCTCGCGCAGGCCAAGGCTGGCGTAGAGGCCATGGGCGAGAAGCTCGGCGGCATGCTCATCCCCATCGTGGAGAAGGTCATCACGGTCGGGTCTCAATGGGCCGACTATCTCGACCAGAACAGGCCGCTGCTATACACGATCGCGGGAATCATCGGCGGCGTCCTCGTGATCGCCATCGGCGCGTACACAGTGTCCATGATCGCCGCGGCCGTAGCGACAATCGCCGCAACATGGCCGATCCTGCTCATCATTGTGGGCATCGGATTGCTGGTCGCCGCGATCCTCTGGCTCGTCGCGAACTGGGATCAGGTGACGTCATTTCTGCAAACCACTTGGCAGGCTGTCGCCGGATTCTTCGTATCTGTCGGTGACGGTATCGCGTCGTGGTGGAACGGATTATGGTCCGGGATCGGCCAATTCGCGTCGGACACATGGAACGGACTCGTCGGATTCGCCCACGATTCCTTCAATAACCTGTGGCTGGGCCTGCGCATCATCGGCGACGGGATCTCGTCCTGGTGGTCTGGATTGTGGCGGGGTTTCGGCGGCATGGTCGGCGACGGCTTCAACGGTGTCGTCGGCTTCGTCAAGGGAATCTTCAACAACGTTATTGACGTCGTGAACGGGCTCCTCGGGCCGATCAACGGCATCTTGTCGGCCGGGTCGGTGATCGGCATCCACCTGGCCCTCCCGACCCTGCCGCACTTTGATATCGGCACCGACCGGGTGCCTGGCGCGGATGGCACTCCGGTGCCTGCTGTCATCCACGGCGGCGAGGCGGTCCTGTCCACGGACATGCTCGCCGGTCGGAAGGCCATGCCCTCCCGGGTCACGGCTGCGGTGAACGCACAGCAGGGCCAGCAGGGCGCAACAGCAGCCCCGGCCACTCGCTCACAAACGGTGCAGGTGTTTGCGCAAACCAACGCGGACCCGCACCGGATCGGGGCTGAGGTCGGCTGGGGTCCTCCGCGGCCTCGGATGAACAACACGAAACGGCGGAGGTAGCCCATGCCATACTCTGGCGCAACGCTTTACCCCGGGGTCACCACGTATCCCGGCAGCACTCTCGTGGCCGCGTTCCAGGGGTCCTTCAACGGGCTCCTGTTCGGTCCAGGCACGGACGTGCAGTTCACGAAGATCGACGGATTGCGCGCCCTGCCCGCACTGCGGTCCGGTGACGTTGTAGTTCCGCGCCGGGACGGCTCGTATCCCGGCGTGAACCTGCTGGGCTCACGGATCTTTGTTGTCGACCTGATGGTGACCGTCACCTCGCAGCCGTTCGAAACAGTCCTGTCGGGTGTGGCGAACGCCTTGCAGAACATCTCGGACCCGGCGAAGCAGCTGCAACTGCAGTTCCTCGCCCCGGGGTGGGCCGGACCGCGGCAGATCACGTGTCGCCCTACGAAAGCGGCCCTGCCGATCGACTTGGACTATTCCTTTCACAAGGCTGTCATCCCGGTCGAGTTCACCGCGGCCGATCCGCTCCTGTATGACACGGTGCTCCAAACCGCGTCCGCCGGACTGCCGTCGCCGACGGCCGGAATCACGTTTCCGCTGACGTTTCCGGCATCGTTCGGAGCGTCCACAGGTGGTTCCATGCAGGTCAACAATGCGGGGAACTACGCGACCGCCCCCGTCTTCACCATCACCGGCCCGTGCACGAACCCGAGCCTCACGAACTCATCAACGGGCCAGTTCATGAAGCTGAACCTGACCCTGGCAGCCTCCGACTCGGTGGTCATTGACATGGGCACGCGGAGCATCATGCTCAACGGCACGGCTACACGGTTCAACGCTGTGGCAACCGGGTCCAACTGGTTCACGCTGCCGCCCGGGTCATCCACGATCCGTGTGGCCTCAGCGGATAGCGCACAAGTCGCTGCCCGGTTCAGTATCGGTTTCCGCTCGGCTTGGGGGTTTGCCTGATGGTCGAAACGTTCCGGGTGTTCGCGTACGACTTGAACACGAACACAAGACTGACTGAGCTTTCCGTGCAGAATCTGTCCTTTGATACCCGGCTCAACGATTCCGGTTCGATCGGGTTCGAGATCAATTTGCAGAACCCTGACAGCGCCCTCTCGGCCGGCCCGATCCTCAGCTACGACGGCATCCCCTTCGCCGTGTATGTGGACCGGAATGGCACCATCGTGTGGGGTGGGATCGTCTGGACAGGCGCGTTCGCGCGATCGAGTGGGATGCTTCCCGTCACGGGCAAGGAGTTCGGCTCCCATTTCAACCAGCGTGTGATCGCCGCCGACTATTCCGCGATCACCTACCCGGCGGGGATTGACCCGGCGCAACTGGTGTTCAAGGCGTACACGGACGCGCAGAACGTGGCCCTGTGCGGGCCCGGAGCATCCATCGGACTGACCGTGGTCGGGGGCACGTCGACGATCCCGCCGTTCATCCCGGGGTACCCGGTCACGCAGCACACGACGGTCTCGCAGGTTGCTGCCGACATGGCCTCCGTTTCCGCCCCCGGCGCGGGGTCGGTGGACACGACCATCACCTGCTACTGGGATGCCAACGGCAACCCGCAGCGTGTTCTAAGAATCTGGTCGCCGCGCGCCGGCCGGACGGCAGCGTTCACCGGGCTCGCCTTCGACATGACCTCGTGCCTGGACTACACGTGGCCGACGGACGCCACGAAAATGGGCACGACCATCATTGCGACGGGCTCAGGGACCGGGGCAGCCACCCCCACGGCAACGGTCTACTCTGCCGCCCCAGTCGGTGGCCTCGGCCAGGCACCCCGCCTCGATCAGGTCATCTCGTTCAGCAACGTGGAATCCGTGGCGCAGGTGACTGCGATGGCGAACGGGTACGCGCTCCTCAACGGCCTCCCTGTCGCCACACCCACCCTCACCCAGCCGACCGCGGCAGAGCCACAGCTGGGATCCTGGCTTGCAGGCGACGACGCCCGGCTCTGGACGCCCGGCGATGGGCGATTCCCGAACGGCAAGGACCAGTTCTGGCGCATCATCCAGTTCTCCACGAAGGTTCCTGACGCGGGCGTTGCCACCGTCACTCTCACCTTCAACCGACCGCCGATCATTTAGGAGCAGCGTGCAGATAGATCTCGGCCCAGCGCACGACTTGGCCAAACGACTGTCCACGATGGAATCCAACATCGCCAAGCTCTCCACCCGCGACGTGTTGCAGAACGCGTCCATCGGAACGGGTGGTCTGACCGTGAACGGCGGCTCGATCAACATCACGGGCGGCGGGGCTCTGACTGTCTCCGGCACGGCTACCTTCTCAGGCTCGCTCACGGTGCCTGCTGGGTCGTTGAACACGGGTGGCGCGATCACCGCGGGCACGTCAGTCACAGCAGGAACATCCCTCAACGGGCAGTCGTTGGCGCTCTCGGGCGGGTCAGGGGCGGTCACGGGTGTTTCTTCCCTGGCTGCGACCGGGGCGCTCAGCGGGGCATCTCTCGCCGCCTCCGGTGCGGTCACGGCCGGGTCGCTCTCCTCCGTGGGCGGGGTCGCGGTCGGCGGCGCGGTCACCGGTGCGACGACCATCGCTGCCTCCGGCGCGGTCAGCGGAACCACGGGAACGTTCAACTCCGGGATCTACTCCACGGACGCCCGCAACTTCACCGTCGTCACCGGGTATGCGTCGAGCTGGATCGACTCGAGCGGGCACCTCGGCATCTCCGCATCGACAGAACGCTTCAAGAAGGACATCGCGCCCTGGGCTGGCATTGACCCCGAAGTTGTGCTCAGCATTCTTCCGATGCAGTACCGGCTGGCGATTCCCGACCGGATCGTCCCCGTCGTCGACGAATCCACCGGCGTGCAGGCCCTCGACCCCGAGACTGGTCTCCCCGTGACACGGATCATCGCAGGATTCGAGGAAGCCGAGACCGACGCACTCCACGTCGGATTCATCGCCGAGCGACTCGTCGAGGCTGGCATTCCGCAGACCGTCGTCTACGACTCGGACGGGCTCCCAGTCTCACTCAACTATTCGGAATGGGTCATTCCGCAGCAGGTAGCCCTCCGTTACCTGCGCGGACTGGTCACGGCCCAGCAGGTCCAAATCGATGCGTTGAGTCTGCGACTGACGAACGCGGGAATCGTTTAGGGCTTGAATGGTGTCGCGCACTCGGGGTGAGCGGGGTCCGGGAGTGTGATGTGGAAGCAGATATCAGGGAAGCAGCTGGTGTCGTTTCCGGCATCCCCGGAGTTTGCTGAGCTTCCTGCTGGGCACTTGACCAG
Source organism: Cryobacterium sp. GrIS_2_6 (assembly GCF_035984545.1). Lineage (NCBI taxonomy): Bacteria > Bacillati > Actinomycetota > Actinomycetes > Micrococcales > Microbacteriaceae > Cryobacterium > Cryobacterium sp. GrIS_2_6. Next base: position 850,009 of record NZ_JAXCHP010000001.1, on the reverse strand, counting down.
GCCTGAGGGCGCGGCAACCGTTGGGGCGGCGCTCGCGTGCGAGGTTGACGCGACGGGCACAGACGCGGCATGAGCGGCGACAGTGGCCGCCTGGGCATCCGCGGCCGCCTGTGCGGCAGCAGCAGCCTGAGCTGCGGCCTGAGCCGCCGCAGCGTCCGCGGCAGCCTGAGCCGCGGCGGCAGCCTGAGCCGCGGCGGCAGCCTGCTCGTCCGCGAGGACGGCCGCGACCTGCTCCGCGGTCTGCGCCGTGTAGTCGGCCCGCTGGCTCCCCGCGGTGTCCGTCATCGACGGGTTCGCCGGGGCTGTTTCCGCCGTCGCCGTAGACAACGCACCGAAGCCCGCACCCGCCACCACCAACGCGGCCACAACCATCCCGACCTTCGCGGCCCGGCTGAATTTGTTCATCGTTCCCCCTCATCCAATGACGACACCTTACGCCCTGCCGCGCACCCGCGATCAGCAATTTCCGCAAACCCACTATTAGGGAGCCCACATTGGCTATTCAGCTTGTACCTTTCGCCCTCCAGAATGCTTCGCATTCGGCGGCTCTCTTCCGCCAGTCGGCAAGCGCAGGATGGTCGACCGCGGGCGTGATCGGTCTGGGCGAGCTCTCCGTCACCGCGCAGAGCACACCGAATATGAGCGTTCAAATCTCGGCCGGGCGGGCGAAGGTGCTCGGTTCGAGCATCGCGCCGCCGTCCGGGTTCACGTTCACCACGCAGGGGTTCTACGACGTCCTGAACGACGCGGCCGCAACGGTCACTGTCGCGGCCGCCGACGCGACGAACCCGCGCATCGATGTCGCGTACGTGCAGGTGCAGGACTCGTACTACGCGGGGGCAACAAATCAGGCCGTCCTCGGTGTTGTGACCGGCACCCCGGCAACATCGCCAGTGGCACCGGCGACCCCTTCCAACGCTCTCGCCCTGGGGACGATCGCCGTTGCCGCGAACGCGACCGTGATCGTCGCCGGGAACGTCGCGAGGGTCGCCGCCATGGCGATCCCCACGCCCACGCCCGCGTCAGTGAATTCGGGGGGCCTCACCCTGGTCAAACCCACGTCGGTCTCTGGTGCTGGCTCGCCCACAGTGTCCGCCCTCGGGACGGTGACATTCTCGGCAACGACGGCGGTGGGCATCAACGGTTGCTTCTCCGCCCTGTACGACAACTACTGCGTGCTGCTGAACGTGACGTCCGCCAGCGCCCCGGATGATGTCGCCGTGCGAGTGAGCGCGGCAGGGGTCGCCCAGTCCGCTGCGAACTATGTCCGGGCGGCCGCGGCGATGGTCTCCGTCTCCCCGTCATACACGTACACGTCCGGGGCGACTTTCACAGCCATCGGCAGGGTCGCGACATCGGGCGGCGACATCAAGGCGGAGATCCTGTCCCCGTTCAACATGCGTCCGACACGGCTCACGGCTTCAGCGATGGATGGCGATGGGTACTACGAGCAGTTGGGCGGATCCCACAACGCGGCGTTCTCCGCTGACGGGCTCACCCTCTTCGCGCTCGCGGGCTCCACGTTAGCTGGCACGGCCCGCATCTACGGCTACAACAACGGCTAGGAGATCCCATGCTTGACGGCATCGACGCGGCAACCCCGCAGAGCTCACTCGACTGGGCGCTCGCGCACGCGCAGGGGTTCCGGCACCCCTACATCAAACTCGGCGGCGACAACAATGGCCGGTATGTTGCGCCGCACTACGCGGCCGAGTGCGATCTCGCCCGGAGTGCGGGAGAGGGCGGCATCGGGCACTACTGGGTGCCCTCCGCAGCGAAGGACCCGACTGAGGCCGCCGACTACTTCGTGGACCACCTTCACGGGTGGGCTCCCGGCGACTTCTGGGTCTTGGACAACGAGCCCCTCGACGGGTGCCGGCAGTACAACGACGGCCAGGCGGCAGCGTTCGCGAACCGGGTCAACGCGCGTCTGCGAACCAGCGGGCTGCAGGGGAAGACCTACCTCGGGCTGTCGGTCGCGAACTCGCAAAGCTGGCCGGCACTTCTCGCCACCGGTTGCGACATTGTCATCGCCGCGTACTCGTACGCACCATTCGCCTACACGCTGGCCACGATCCCCGCCGACCGCAACCACGGGCACCAGACGGGCGGCGTCACCATCGGCGGCATCGCCGTCGACCACGACGTGTGGAAAGACGACGCGTTCAACTTCGCCGCCACCGCGGCCACCACCATCACCCCGCTTGCACCCCCGACACCGAAGGACGACGACATGACCGTTTACCTCAAGCCCACCGACAATTCCAGCCCGCTCCCTGACGGCACCAGTCGCATCTGGACCGGCTACCGCACCCTCGACGGCATCGAGTACGCCGACGTGTGGGGCGTTGACGGCAACGGCACAGCACGCCGGCTGACCGCGATCCAGTGGCGCATCCTCAACGCCCTGCCCAAGACGGCGATCACCCTCAACGTGGTCGAAGTCACCGGCAACGAGCTCGAGCAGATCGTCTTCGCACCCGCATTCTGACCCCCCACTCGCGCCGTCGAGAGGCGGCCTCACCCCTGGAGGGGAAATGCAAACCCTGAATCAACGTATCGGTGCACGCATCACCCGCATCGTGGGCACCATGTGGGCGGCATACCTGTTCACCCTGCTCGCCCTCGTCTCACTGCCCGCTGTGATCGCGTCGGGCGATTCTGTGATCCTCGTCGCATGGATCGCCCAGACGCTGTTACAGCTCGTCCTGCTGCCCGTCATCATCGTGGGCCAGAACTTGCAGGCCGCGAAGGTTGAAGCCCGTGACGCCGAGCATGCGGCGAAGGTCGAAGCTCGCGACATCGAAATGTGGACGACGATCATGCGCGACAGTGCAGAGAATCACGCAGCCGCATCGTTAGAACGCGACGAGATGACGGAGATCCTGACGGACCTCCGCGAGATGGTCAAGGCACAAGCATGACCATCGCTCAGGAGTGGACACCCGACATGCTGCGAACCCTCATGCAGCAGCAGATCGACTCACTGCAAACCCTCATGACCCAGCAGGTGTCTGACCTGCGGACCATGCTCGACGAGCGGTATGCGACCCAGACCCGCGCCGTCGACGCCGCCTTCTTGGCCCAGTCCACCGCCATGGCAACCGCGCTCACCGCCGCCAAACAAGCTGTGGAGACGGCCCTGCAGGCGCAGGAGAAAGCCGTCGACAAGGCCGAGGCTGCCGCCGAAAAGCGCTTCGATGCCTTTCGACTTGAGTCTGACATGCAAATCCGGGCCCAGGGCGAGAAGCAGGACACCGACTCCGCGCGACTCTCGGACCGGCTGAATAAGTTGGAGCTCCGCCTCACGTCCCGGCTTGACCTCGATCAGGGGCAGGCCACGGGCACCACGGATGCGAGCGCCCTGCACCGGATCGCCATCGCACAAGGCTGGGCGATCGCGGGCGTCGTCGTCGCCATGATCGCCGCCGTCGTATCCCTCGCCATCCTCGTCACCCACCCCTAGGAGAAATCATGTCCACCATCGTCCAAACCATCACCACGAACATCTTGAAGCGGGCGTGGGGTGACATCGAACCGAAGCTGTGGGCGTGGCTCGCGACCGGTGTCACCGCAACTGTCGTCGTCAAGGCGGCCGCGTACGCAGGCATCGCGATCGATCCTGCCGCCGCTCTCGCTGTCTCAACGCTCGTCGGCCTCATCGCGGGTTACCTGAAGTCGAGCACGGAGCGTGTGGCCCCGGTCCTGCCCGCCGTTGAAGTGCCCGCTCAGCCTGCCATCGTGACCCCGGCCGCCCCGATCGTGGACGCCCCGGCCCCTGAGGTTGTCACCATCATCCCGGAGCCCCCCGTCGCAGCGATTGTGACGCCCGTTTCTGTCCCCGCGGTTGTCCCTGTCGTCCCAACCGTCTGATGTGCGAGTGCAAGCACCCCTGCAACCAGCCGGGGTGCCAGCACGACCGCGCCTGTGACTAATGCAAACACCCCAGCTAGGAGACATCATGCCCTTCACCCCCAAGGTCTACCAGGACGGTGCGGCAGGTAACACTCCGATCCTCGCGGCTGACCTCAACGCGCTCGAGAACGAGGCTGCAGCCGAAGACATCCTCATCCTGGGGTCCGCGGCCGCGAATGCATTCGCCGTCCATACCGCCGCCCTTGCCACGCACACGGCACAGATCGCAGCGGGCGATATCACCAACCCGGCATCCCCGGCCGCGGCTGTCATCGTCCCCCGGTGGACCCCCAGCACCGTCTACGCAGCATCCGCCATGGTCACCTCCCCGAACGGCGACAACGTGACCGCCCTGGCAGCGCACACCTCGGGGAGCACGTTCACCCCGGCGAACTGGGCGCTCTCACCCGTGCTATCTGCCACGTTTGCACGATCCGCTGCGGCCCGTTTCGCACCCGGACGGCGATGGGCATTCCTCGGTGATTCGATCACGTACGGCAGCAACGCAGCAGCACTCTACAGCTATGTGGACGTGGCGCTCCGTGGTGCAGGGGCACGAGCTCGAGACATCGCGGACGGGTCGATCAATGCGGGCGTGCCCGGTGATACCAGCAATGGTGCTCTCGGCCGCTTCGATGCGCAGGTGGCCGCATTCGCCCCGCAGGCAGTCCACATTCAGCTTGGGACCAACGACGTAAGTCAGGACGTAACGCTGGCCGTCTACTCCGCCAACATGAAGGCGATCGTTGCGAAGTGCAAGGCCCTCGGCATCCCGGTAACGATCGGGACCGTGCCGCCGCAGGCCGCTGGGACGGCTGGCCTCACGGACGCGCACCGTCTTCTTCGCGACTCGTACAATCTCTGGCTTCGCCTCTGGGCACCGGGCGCAGGGGTGATCCTCGCGGACACTTCTACGGCGGTGACCGACCCCGCGACAGGCGACATGCTCGCCGCCTACAGCAGCGACGGCACCCACCCAACGACGGAAGGGCACCGACTCCTCGGCCTCGCGGTCGCTGCGGCAATGAAGCAGGTTACCGACGTGCAGCCCGCATGGTTCGTATCATCCCCGTCAAAGGGTTGCCTCGTCGCAAACCCGATCATGGCTGGGGCCGGAACCATCCCGACCGGCTGGTCGGACGCGACGTGGCTCGGCGGTTCCGGGACCGTGCCGACATTCAGCCTCGTTGCCGACACGAGCGGAACCCTCACCGCCGGGCAGTGGTCGCAGTTCGCATGGACCGCAGCCGCCGCCGCATCGCAGCGCGTGCTCAGCACGGGCAACTTCCCGGGCAGTCCGTTCGCCGCGGGCACTGTGCTTCTCGTCTGCGGTCGCCTCCAGATCGATGACGTGTCCGGATGGCTCACCGCCCACGTCGTGGGCGGCGGAAATGCCAAGGTGAGCGTGGCGATCATTGATGCCGATTCGGCCGTCAACGTGGCCGTTGCAATGGTGGACGTGGACGCGGCAGGAACGATCAGCTTCGCCAAGCTCGTCACGGTCGCGGCCGCGCACACTAACATGGCCCTGACCCTGCGGGCGAACGTGCCTGTCGGGGTCAGCGTGAACATCCGGATGGGTCAAGTAGGCGTCTACAACCTGACCGCGCTCGGAGTCGGCGCGAACAACTAGGGCGTAGCCGTCAGGCAGGCAACGACGGCGTCCGCCCAGATCGTGTTCCCCTGATCGTTCGGGTGCACGCCGTCGCGGAGCTGAGTGCTCGTATCCGAGAACGCGGCGAACACATCGCAGACAACGTTCGCAGAGGCGAGAGCTTCGCGATCTCCCGCGATGTAGTCGGAGTAGTGCAGGCCGAGGGAATTGCTGCCGAGGTCGGCAATTGGTGAAGGCACGATCCCAACAATGAAGGCGTCGGGAAGTTGTGCGCGGAGATCCGCGATCGTCTGGGCGGTCAGGCTCTTGGAGTCCTTGATGCTGAGCGCCTGACCCATGTTGTTCGGAGTGCCCGGCTCAACGAACACGATGTCAGGATGGTCGGCCTCGACCGCCGCAACGCCGCCGCTTGCGCGGATCGCCTTGATTGTTTGGCCTGGGTAGCCGTGGACGCCGATCGTGAATCGGTCGCCGAGCGTGGTCTTGAGCTTCCAACCCCAGGTCTCCGCGTAGGTGCTCGCGCCGTTACCCGCTGTCAGTGAGCTTCCGAGGCTGGCCATAGCGACCGGTCCGGGCTTCGCCGCAACGAAGGTCTGGAATGCCGTCCTCGCGGCCTCCACTGTGGGCGATGCAGTCTCGGCCGGTCGAGCGTACGAAGACTCGGTGGCGCGTGGACTGAGCGCGACGACGACCAGGGCAAGCGCTGCGACCACCGTCAGGCCGATACCGACCATCGTCAGCATGCGAGTCTGCCTCGACTGGTGGTGGTTCCTCCGGCTGCGTTTCTTCCCCCGTGACATAACTTTGAGCCTACGGGGCTGCTACCCGGCAGGATGCCGAACGAGACCCCCCGAACAAGGGCACACCGCCCTCGCGTAACCCCGTCAATTCGACCCAGTACGTGTGATTCGTCCGCACGCAAATAAGGCCCTCGGCCATCCACTTCGGTGGGTGAGCCGGGGGCCTTTTCGTCGTTAACGCGCGAGCACCGCCGTCAAGCACGACGGGCAGTGACGTCCCCCGCAACTCCCCCATTCCGGGTGACACGGCGTCACATGCCAGTCGCGGCCTCATGGGGTACTGTTTAAAACTCGTTAGGCTAAACGTTAGGCTTACAAACCGTTTCCCGGATGGGGGTCGAACACCCTTGCATCCCTTTGTTTCATTGGTGCCCCCGGTTGGAATCGAACCAACGACAAGCGGATTAGAAGCTCGCTGTTTAATGGTTTTGGGGGCAATGAATCATTGAACATCCGCATGATTACGCGGTTCACATCTCGCTAGCACCCCGTAGCGCGAAGACACTTAGGCTAACGGTTAGGCTAACGTCGTGCTAGGTTCTAGACATGAGCGAAACAGGGAACACCAAGAGCAGCATCTCCCCATCCGGGAACACGGTGCCGAGCATCACCAACGCGAAAAGCCTCGAAATCAAGCTCGGCGACATTGTTGTAACCGCGGGGTCCAAGACGCAACGGGTGGTAGACGGCATTTCGAGGGGCGAGGTTCACGGCACCCGCCTGGACCGGGGCAACGTGGCCCATTCCAGGTGGCTGAACCCGGACAAGCTCACGATTCTCGGATCGGTCCTCTAGACATGCCCACCAAGACGAACACCAGAAGAACCGGAGCCGACCTCGCGCGGGAGCTCATTGCGATCACCCAGCGCATTGACGATGCCAGCTTTGGGGTGGGGGTTTACCAGTTCAACGCCGGCCCTGAACTTGCCAAGTTCCGGGCGCGTTACGCAGCGGCCTACGAAGACATGCGCGCGCTAACCGTCGAGATTTCCCAGATCTAGCTCGCAACAAAAAAGGCCTCACGGGTGTAGGAGCCCGTGAGGCCAGTTCAATCCAAGCTCTCGACAAGGAAGGAACATCATGCACTCTAGCAACCCCCGTAACGCTTCAGTCGGCAGAAGACTGGATAGGTCCGGTGTCATGTGCGGCTCAATGTGGAGCGTGCATGCCAGAAGAATCCCCGAAGGGCCGCGGCCCCCGATCATGGAGAAGGTGGCCAAGATGATGAACGACAGCCAGGAGCGCAAGGCGTGACCAAGCCTCGTGTCCCGAAGCCTGAACCCGAGGCTGTGAAGAAGACCCGCCAGCCGCGTGGGGAGCCCCGACCGTACCAGCGCGCATCCGATGGAATGTGGTGCGTGCCCGTCGAGCTCCCCTCGCGTGACGGCACACGCCGGCGCAAGGTCCTCGTCGCCAAGACCGAGGGCGCCGTGAAGCTCAAGGCAAAGAACGCCAGGCGCGACCTGCTCAAGAACGGGGATCTCTCGACGTCGAGTGTCACCGTTGAGAAGTGGATGAACATCTGGTTTGACACGATCGCGCTGAAGAAGATTGCCCCGCGTACTGCGAGCGCATACCGGGGCCAGATCAACAACTACGTGATCCCCGCGATTGGCAAGATCCGGTTGGACAAACTGACCGCTGTGCACATCTACCGGGTGGCCGATTACATCACGTCAAAGCCGAAGAACCCGAACGACCCGAGCAAGGGTTTCCTGTCCTCGACCACAGCGATGAACACGCACCGGATGCTGACGGTCGCACTCGACTATGCCGAACGCGAGTCACGCATCACGAAGAACCCCGCCAAGCTCGCTGACGCCCCACGTAAGGCCGTGGCGAACCTTGGCGTAATGACAGCCCTTGACGGCGTGAAAGTCCTACAGGCGGTCGCAGGTGACCGGCTGGGATCGCGCTGGGCGACGGCGCTACTCACGGGTGCGCGGCAAGGTGAAGTGATCGGGCTGGAGCTCGACCGGGTAACCGATGTTCTCGACCTGTCCTGGCAGCTGCAACGCATCACCTGGGAGCACGGTTGCGGCGGAACGTGCGGACGCAAGCGCGGCACCGACTGCCCGCAACAGAAGATCACGCACCCCGCCGACTGGGAATATCGACGCCTCGGAACCACCGGTCTGTGTCTCACCCGCCCGAAGTCTGCGGCAGGGTGGCGCATCATCCCCCTCGTGGAACCGCTGCGCACCATCATCGAGCGCCGCATCGCCGTGGCCGCGACCGAACCCAACCCGCACGGCCTCGTGTGGACGCAAGATCCCAAGCTGAACCGGGGCGGCGCTAAGGGTACGATACGTGTCCGGCAGCCCCTTGACGGCTCACCCCTCGACCCCTCCCCCGACAACCTCGCCTGGCACGCCGTACTCGAACGCGCCGGGGTCGCAAGTGTCCCCCTGCACGCCGCACGACACACAACCGCGTCCCTGCTACTCGAGGCCAACGTGCCCGAAGCGATCATCATGAAGATACTCGGGCACAACTCGTTCGCAGTGACCCGCGCCTATCAGACGGTCGATCGCAAGCAACTTGACAAGGCGCTGACGGCAATCTCCGCTTTGATGCCTCTCGACGTACCCCCAAAACAGGGTTAGACATGCCTAAACCCCTGATCAGCTGTCCCCATTAATGAGGACTACACAGCTTTGGGTGTCAGCGGTGGGACATACCGTTGAACCATGCACCGAGAATGGCTCGGCGCAGGGGAAGCACTGGGGTACAAATTGAGCAAGTGTGGATACACAATCACCGAATCAGCGGATGCAGCAGGGGTCGAGGAAAGAGACATCGAAGTCGCGCTCGCCACGAACAAGCTGAGCGCCCGAAGGGTCCCGTGCATGGGATCTGACCGGGCTATCGTCCTGCACGCAGATTTGGTGGCATGGCTGGAAACCATGCCGAGATGGATTGCCTAAAGCGGCGCAATCCCTCGGTCGGGCTCGGCGTTGCGTGAACTGGACGCAGCGTCGGCCTCGGCTATCACGGCCCGAGTTTTCAAGCCGAGCGCCCAGCAGATAGCGTCGATCTGCTCGATGTCGATCTGCTTCTCGCCGGCCAGTATCTTCTGCATTTGCGGTCGCGAGATTCCCACCGCGGCGGCCAGAGCTGTCTTGGTGATGTTGTCACGGCCCATGCGGGCGCGCAGGATAGACGTAATAGCTTCTGTGAGCGGACCTGGCACGCTCTTTGTTCCTCCGGGCATGCCCCCAGTGTGCCACCGATGGAACTAATCCGCTATTTTTCGCCTAAATAGTTCCATATGGTTCCTAAACGTTCCAACGTGTGCCATGCTGTTCTACATGGAACACACCAAGCTAAGAAGAGCAAGGATCGCGACTGAGCTTCGCGCAGAACTTGCCCGACAGAACAAGACCAAGGCCAGCCTGTCACGAGCCACCGACATTGCAGTACCAGTCCTGAGACGCCGCCTAGCAGGCGTCATGCCCTTCTACGTAGATGAGCTTGACGCCTGCTGCGCTTTCCTCGGGATATCAATCTCTGAACTCCTCCAGCGTGCCGACTCCGCTGAGGTTGCAGTATGACCGCCCTCGACCGCTGGTCGAATCTGGCCCCGGCCCCTATCGCCTATGACATTCCAGGCGCGGCCCGCGCTATCGGCCAGTCGGTCGACACCATCAAGAAGGCTATCGCGGCCAACACCTTGACCCCTCGGTTTCGCAACTCGAAGCCGATGATCCTCCACAGCGACCTCCTCGAGTGGGCTGAAACTGCCCCCCTGGACAAGCCGGAACCCCTGCAGAAGTAGGGCATCTGTCCCCCGTCGCTCTCGCCGGCGTCTGGGGATCAGGTTTGCCGAACCTAAAACGGCTGCACGACCAGCTCTGCCCCATGCCACACGCCGCCTCCGGGTCCGCGTGAAGGAGGGGGCGCTCGCTCATTCATAACTACACACGGAACCCCGCGAAATAGATGAGGGGAAGCCTCCGCACGGTTTAGCACCCGGCCGGAGAGGCGCAGCAGATTCGTTGCGTAGAGCGTCAGGCCCGTAAAGCCCTCGCTCACATGACCCAGGCCACAAACGGCAGGGGAGCACGACCGCTGACCCCCTGAGGTTGGTGGGTAAGGCCGTCGATGACCGCTCTAGCGCGATCGGCGGCAGACGTGGTTACAGACGGCCCTCATGGGTACCCGGTAAGGGCTAAGCGGTCACGAGGTAACCAGCCGGTCGGCTTCGAGTCCCGACCAGCCAGTGCGTGCGCTCACTGATCGGCGCACTGGCACTCACCAACAGAGAGGTCCATATGAAATACGTCTTACTCACCCTTGCCGCGATCGTCGTGCTTGTCGGTGCGTGGTTCGGCTACTGGGCGCTCGCTCAGGCCAACCAGACCGCACAGTACGGCGTGAACACGAACGGCCAGCAGTACCAGTCGGGTCTTGTCTCCCAGGAGCGCGACCGCATCGCCGGTTACGACAAGGCGCTCGACCCCGCGCAGAAGGCACAGATCAAGGTCACCTTCTGCCAGGTCTTCCCGGACCTGAAACCGGCCCCCACCGATCTGGTGCAGGCAAACGCCCGCATCTGCTTCTAACAGAAAGAGCAACCATGAACCGCAAGAAAACCATTCTCGCCTTGGCCGCCGTGGTCGCCCTCGGGCTGGCGCTGACGGGCTGCACGGAAACGCCGAGCGCCACGCAGAACGATCAGGTGGCGTCGAACAGCCAGTTGGACCGTTACCAGAAGAACCAACCGATCCCCGCCGCTGACTGGTCCCAATACAGGCAGACGGTGATCGACGTGGAGAACGCGCAGATCCACGGGGTTGCGACGACCACGTTCTTCTTCAATCAGGGCACGCCCAAGCCGATCAAGGTGTGCCCGTCCATCGGGTTCGCCGTCCCGACGACCGCGCAGCTGACCAATCCGGACCAGATCACCAACACCAGCGGGGCGGCGGCCGGCTACGGGGTTGTCGCACAGCAGGAGCCGAGCGGCGTGTACACGGGCGCATCGTCTGGAACGTACGTCGTCTGTGTCGCCTCCGATGGGAGTAAGTACATCTCCTACTGGGAGGGCGACGTGCAGACCGAGGGTGGCGCTGCCCACTGGGACAACACGCAGGGTCTGATCCTGCTCGACGGTGCACCAACCGTCACCGCAAAAACGCAGTAGCACGACGGGCGCCGAGTCGGTCGCGGGGTTGCGGAGGTTCGAATCCTCCCGGCGCTACGCACACACGAAAAAGGCCTCACCGGTTCGAGCCAGTGAGGCCATCACGCACACGAAAGGAACGTCATGGACACCGTACCAACTATCACCGGCGCCGACACGACGAGAGCCCGAGAGTCGGACCCGCTCACCTCCCACGCCGCGGCGGACAGCAACACGAACCGGGTGCACGTCAAGGCCGCCGTACTCCGGCTGATCACGGGCCGCCCGATGACGGACGAGCAGTTGACGGCCGCGTACTTCGCCGAGCTCGACTACGTGCCCGCCGACCTCGACTCACCCCGCAAGCGGCGGTCGGAACTCACCAAGGACGGCGTGATCGAAGCATCCGGCGTCACCGCCACGGGCCGTAGTAACCGACAGGTCAACGTCTGGCGGGTGACCTCATGAGCTTCACGCCCCCGAACTTTGATCCGCACGCCGACAGCATCGACGTGCCCGCCTACGCCTGGTCTGACCCGGAGATCTCCCGCCTGGATCTGATGGAGAACCGTCAGTGGGTACGCGACGCTGTGGCGCGGAGCCTCATGCTCCCGCCCATTGTGACTGCCCCGATTGCCCCGCCCCGGAAGTCGCACAGCGCACTCGCCTGGGCTACCACGGCGCTCCTACTGGCCGTCCTCGGCCTGCTCGTTCTCGCTGTGGCGATCTCCCAGTGACCGCCATCTGGAAGGTCGCACGAGTGCTCGCCGTCGTCTGGACTGTCCTCATCCTCGGCGCGATCGTCGCAGTCGTGTGGCGGGCTGCCTCGTGACCGCCGTCGAGGAGATCCAGGCAGCGATCGAGAAGCTGACTTCGCTTCGAGATGAGTGCGGCTACTTCGAGATGAACGGGTGGCTCGCCGAAGAAGTCCCCGGGGCATCGGGCGCAATCGACGATCCAGGATACGCACCGGTCACGAACGACCCACTAATGGTCACCCTGCACCGCACCATCGACGCGCAGCTCGACATCCTGTCCGATGGGCTGAACGCTCTCATGAATCCCTTGCCGTTCTTTTTCGTGAACGGTAAGGACTTCTCGTCGAACGTCTATCACTTCCACATTGAGCTCGCCCGCGCAATCAACGGGACCGCCTAATGGCTTCCTCAGGTCAGGGCGTCGCCGTCGAGATCGCCAATACCGAGTGCACGGAGCCCGTCATCCTTCTGGGCTTCGAGGTCCCTTGCAACTGGTCGGGCATCTCGGACGTCGACGTGGACTCGGACAATACCGCCTGGTGGACGTGCCCGTACTGCAGAACGCTCCACGAGACGACCGCTGAGGCGCTCGGGATGGGTGAGCCACCTTGCTGAAACTCATCCTCTGGCTCCTCTTCATCGTCGGCATCCTCGTCTTCCTCGTCGGGGCGCGCTTCGTCTGGCCTCTCTGGCCGACCCTCGGCTGGGGATTCGGCCTCATCACACCACTCATCACCGTCGCCTACATCCAGGCGACGTACTTCACAGAAACGGATCACTCATGACACAGGCAATCACCGAGCTCACTGCTCACCAGTACGGCGGCATCGTCGGCACGGCAACGATCCGGCCGGACGGGCCCGGGCTGATCGTCATCGCCGGGCCGAACGGTTCCGGCAAGTCGTCCTTCCTCAACGGCATCGAGGAGATCTTCGCCCCGGGCGGGATCAAGGGCACCCCGAAGCCCATCCACGACGGCGAGACGGAGGCGTACCTCGAGGTCGTCACGTCGAAGGCGCGACTGCGGAAGACGTACCGCGAGGGCAAGGCCATGAAGTTCGAGGTGTGGGCGCTCGACGGCGCCAAGTACCCGTCCGGTCCCGCGTTCGTCCTCGAAGCGGCAGGCGGCCAGTCGTTCAACACGAAGACGTTCATCAACCTGGACGCACCGAAACAGCGAGAGGTGCTGTTGTCCAAGGTGGCCCTGCCGTTCGACCTCGCCAAGTTGGAGGCCGAGCACAAGGCGGCGTACGACGGGCGCACGGATGCGGCACGCGAGGCAAAGCGGCTCACGGCCGTCGTCGAGGCGCTCGTGAAGCCCGCGGCCGGCACGCCCACCGTGGAGGTGTCGGCGACGGCAGTGCTCGCGGAGGCCGAGACGGCCCGCCTGCACAACGCGCACGTCGACCGGCTGCGCGCCGCGGCGATCAACGCGGAGAACGCGAAGTCGGATGCCGAGCGCGAGGTCGCCCGTCTCTCGGATCTGCTCGACGCCGCCAAGACATTCCTGCTCACCGCCACAGAGGTCGCCGCGACGACTCTCGCCGAGGCTCGCACCGTGCGCCCGGTCAACGTGGACGCCATCACCGCGAAGCTGGCGAGCGTCGAAGAGACGAACGCCACCATCCGGGCCGCCCGCGCCTGGCACGACGCCGACGAGCGAGCGACCGCGGCCAACGCTGTGGTCGCCGGGCTGAACGCGAAGCTCGAGGCGATCGCCAAGACGAAGTCGGACGGCCTCAAGGCCGCAGTCTTCCCGATCACGGGCATGTCGGTCGATGACACGGGCATCACCATCGACGGCATCCCGTTCAAACAGCAGGTGAACTCGGCGGCGAAGATCATCACCGCGTTCGACCTGGCCACGAGCGACAAGTCGGACCTGCGACTCGTCTTCATCGAGGACGGCGACATGCTCGACGCGGTGTCGCTCGCCGGGATCCGAAAGCTCGCCATTGAGCGCGAGTACTACGTCATCGTCGAGCGGGACCGGGATGACTCTCGCGAGCTCGGCGCCGTCTTCACCGCTGGGGAGCTGGCGGCATGAGCACACCGATCAAGCGGGAAGACATCCGCAAGGGCGACAAGGTACGCGAGATCCGCGAGTACACCGCAACGTGTGACCAGTTCGTCGAGGCATACCCCGGCAACACCTACGAGCTGATCAACCGCCCCGCCGAGCTGCCAACCGAGTATGGCCTCTACCAGATCAGCAACGGCATGGTGCTGGACCTGAGCATCATGGGGTGGCGCTCCCCGAATCTCATGCACTACATGGAGACCGAGGCTTCCCAGTCGGAGTCCTTCACCCTGCTCCGTCCTGTTGCCGAGGTCGCCGCCGAAGTGATTGCGGACGTGCGCAAGGTCATCCCGGCTACCATGCAGCACCCCTCGATGCAAGCCGTAATCTCCAAGTGGGTCGCCGAGTGAACGCCGCCCAGATGGCCTTCGCCCGCGATCTGGCCGACCCGGATTTCAGCCTCTCGGTACCGAATATCGCCAAGGATGTCATCCGCCAGCTCGTGGAAGAAGTTGAGGCGTTGAGCGCTGCAAACACCCTGGCGATCGGTGCCACCAAGTGACCGACATCGGAACTGACACCGGCCTGATGCCCGCACACTCGCAGCACCTCACCGGCCGCCGCGTGATCGGCATCGACCTGTCAATGACGTCAACCGGGATCGCGGTCATTGCGAACGGGGTGATCGCGACACACACGATCACCTCGAAGCCGGACGCCGGGACGCTGCGCAGCTTCCTTGCTCGGTCCGAAAAGATCGCGGAACAGATCGACAAAGCGGTGATATTCGACCGCACCGACCTTGTGGTCATCGAGGGCATGGCATTCGGCGCCAAGTCCTCCTCCCTCGACAAGATCCACGCGCACTGGTGGCTAGTGGTCAAGTACATCAGCGAGTTCGTTGATCAGGAGCCCGTGGTCATTACCTCGGGCCAGCGCTGCAAGTACGCGACCGGCAAGGGCAACGCGCCGAAGGACAAGGTTCTCGCCGCGGTGATCAAGCGCTACGCACAGGTCGACGTGAAGGGCAACGACGAGGCCGACGCTGTGATCTTCGCCGCGATGGGTGCCCGACACCTCTGGATGCCCGTCGAGGAGTCCCTGCCCCTGCTAAACCTCGAAGCCATGGACGCCGTGAGGTGGGAGGTATGACCGCCTACCGAATCCTGACCGCCACGGCAAATACCCCGGAATGGCTGACGCTCCGCAAGTCGATCATCGGGGCATCCGAGGTCGCGTGCATTCTCGGCCTGTCCCACTATTCGACACCCCTGGGGATCTACCTCGACAAGCTGAACCCGAACGTCACCGACGACATGACCGAGTGGCAGGAATGGGGCCACCGCCTCGAGGATGCGATCGCCACATGGGTCGCTGACAAGAAGGGCCTCACGGTCCTGCCGTCGCCGGGGCTGCTGCAGTCCACGGAATACCCGTGGCTCGGTGCAACCCCTGACCGGGTGACCGACCTCGGAGAACCTCTGGAACTTAAGACGTCGGATCGGTTCATGGCTGATGCGTGGGCTGACGGGGTGCCGGACAACTACCTGATTCAGGTGTTCGTCCAGATGATCGTCCTCGGCGCCCGCCGCGGGTACCTTGCGGTGCTCCACGGTGGCAACCGTCCGGAGTTCTACGTCATCGAGTGGGATCAGCAGGTGGTCGACCAGATCATCAGCATCACGAAGGACTTCTGGCAGAACAATGTCATGGCGAAAACGCCGCCTGAGCCCACAACGAGCGAGGAACTGGCGCTAACCCACCGCGACTCTGGCGAGACGCTGGACGGCGACGAGCGCTTGCTCATGGCGTGGTACCTCGACGGGCAGGAACGCAGCGCGTACAAGGAAGCCGACGCCCGCATCGAATCGGTGAAGGCCGCGTACAAGGAACTGCTCAACGTCACGAACAAGAGCGTCCTCGCCTACCAGGGAAAGGCGCTCTACACGTGGAAGCGCCCGAAGCCGACGACGTCGTTCGACATGGCCCTCTTCAAGGCTGAGCATCCTGCACTCGTGGACATGTACACCCGCGAGCACCCCGCAGCGCCCCGATTCCTCCGCAAGGACACCAAGGCGCTGAACGAAGAATTCGCGACCGACCCGCCCGAGGGCTGGGAGGCAGGACTGACCGTCTCCGACGTGCTCAGCGACTACGGCGAACTCACCATTTGGAAAAAAGAACAGAAGGCACACAATGACTGACCTCTCCGGCAAGATCGCCACCCAGCAGGTAGCGCAGCGGAAGAACCCCACCATCAAGGATCTCGTGCAGGCACAGCAGGCCGCGATCGAAGTGCAGCTGGCCGGCGCGCTCAACTCGGCCGCGTTCGTCCGGGCGGCGATCAGCACCATCGCATCCTCCCCGAAGCTGCAGCAGGCCACCCCGGCCTCCGTACTCGGCGGCATCATGCTGGCCGCGCAGCTCAAGCTCGAGATCGGCCCGGCGCTCGGACACTTCTACCTCACCCCCAGACGTGAGAAGGGCGTCGACATCTGCCTGCCGATCATCGGCTACCAGGGCTACATCGAACTGGCCTACCGGTCCGGGCGCATCGAGAAGATCGAGACGTTCCTCGTCCGCGACGGCGACAAGTTCGACCACGGCGCCAACAGTGAGCGCGGCCGCTTCTTCGAGTGGAACCCCGCCGACTACGACGAGGACCGCGCATGGACGGGCGTCGTCGCAATGGCGAAGATCAAGGGCGCCGGCACCGTGTGGGCGTACCTGCCGAAGGACAAGGTTCTCGCCCGCCGCCCGCACTACTGGGACAAGGGCACCCCATGGCAGACCAACGAGGAAGAGATGGCCCGCAAGACCGGCATCCGCGCTCTCGCCCCATACCTGCCGAAGTCCACCGAGCTCGCCAAGGCAATCGAGGCCGACGAGAACAAGGTGGAGTCGATCGCGGGGATTCACGATCTCGTCGTCACCCGCGACGAACCCGAGGTGATGACGGTCCAGGAACGGCCCGCCGACCCGATGGAGCGCACGGCCGAAGAGCAGGCCGAAGACGCGGCAGGGCAGTGATCACCCCGAAGCCTGACCCTCCAACCCGCCTCGCTGAGAAGGCTGCGTACGAGATTTGCACCTTGCGCGATATGGGCCGGTGTGTAAGGTGTGGCGCGGTCGGGACGGTGCAGCGCGACCATCGCCAGAATCGGATGCGAGGGAACACGGTCGCCTCGAATTTGCAGGCGCTGTGTCCCCGCTGTCACCAGTTCAAGTCGGAGCACCCGATGCTGGCGACGGAGGAAGGCTGGTCAGTCCCACGGTGGGGCGTCCCGTCATCCTGGCCGGCACAACGCATGGTCTGCGGGCCTCACGGTCTGCACCTCGTCTGGGTCCTGTACGACGACCTCGGCGGGGTGCGCACGGTCGACGAGGCCACGGCGCGACGGCTGATGACCGGCGACGGAACGGTGTTCTGATGTCGCTCGACAAGGCAGCAATCCTCGCATGGTTGGCCGAACGTCAGGCATCAAGCAACGACGTCGTGCACGCCGTGTACAGCGGACTCCGCACTCGCATCGAGCGGGGCGATTTCAACGAGAAGGAAGGAGGTAGAAATGGCGTGGTTCAAGGTAGACGACAAACTCCACTCGTCGAGAAAGCTGATGCAGATCCCGCGCCGACACAGGCTGGCGGCGATCGGGCTGTGGACGGTGGCGGGGTCGTGGGCGGCTGATCAGCTCACCGATGGGCATGTCCCCGATTTCATGATCGACGAATGGGGCGGCACAACGACGCTCGTTGACGCACTCGTTTCGGTGAGGCTGTGGGCGCGAGTCCCTGTCGAGTTTCCAAACTCAAGCGTCGAGTCTCGAAACTCGACGGCTGAGTTTCGATTCTGGAACTGGGAGGAGTACCAGCCTACGAAAGCTGAGGTCGAGGCGGGCCGGGAGAAGAACGCCGAGAAACTGCGGAAGTGGCGGGAACGTAACCGGGTTACACAGCCCGATGTAACCGAGTTACAGGGTGGTTACGAACCACTTGGTAACCCTGCCCCCGACCCGACCCGACCCGACCCGACCCCTATTACTTCTAAAGAAGTAATAAAAGAGAGACCCGCTAGTCGCGGTTCTCGTCTCTCTCCCGAATGGATGCCCTCTGCTGCCTCTGTCGCAACGGCGAAGACGGACGCGCCGGACATCGACTGCCAAGCCGAACACTCAACGTTCGTCGACTACTGGATCGCCCAGCCGGGCCAAAAGGGAGTCAAAACGAACTGGGAGTCAACGTGGCGGAACTGGATGCGCCGCAAGCAGGCGGACGTCAAGAGCCGGCCGACACGACAAACCCCCGAACAGCGAGCACGGGCAACCCTGGCGCTCGCAACTGACATCGACATGAAGGGAATCAGCGCATGACGCTCGACGAGTGCAAGCAGGTAGTCGCCAAGGTGCAACTGGGCGACAACAGGCAGGTTGACCGGCTCGTGATCATGGAGTGGTTCGACACCATCGGTCACCTGAACGCGGCGGATGCGATCGCGGCCGTGAAGATGCACCGGCAGGAGTCAACGGACTACCTGCAGATGGCGCACGTCATCCGGAACGCCGTGCGAGTGAGGGCGAAGCGGGCAATCGACAGCGGGCCGGTCTACTGCCGGACTCACGACTTCTACCCGCTGCCTTGCGACCGGTGCAAGGAGCACCCGGAAGAGGTCAGCTTTTGACCACCTACGTCGAAACCCCATCGGATACGGCTTTCACCGTGTTCATCGAAACATGCATGGCCGCGATGCGGATGTCACCTGACCGGTGGCTCGTGTCGCAAACGGACCGGCCTCAGGGCCAGAACAGGAAGTAAGCACATGGCAATCATCAAGATCAGCGGGACCGTCGACAGGATCTTCCAGGACGGCCGCTGCGTGAAGATCACGGAGTCGTGAAAGCGGCTAATGACCAGCGCTTTTCATGCATTTCCGATAGAATGGAGACGGCCCCAAACCGAGTGTTAGTCGCACTCGCCGGGGCCTGACCCACAAATCGTCTAACCGATTGGAGGGCTGCCATGAATGGTACCCGAACCTGCACAATCCCCGACTGTGGGAAGCCATACGAAGCGCGCGGGATGTGCGCTTCGCACTATTCGCACTGGAAGTACGTCACGCCGCCCGACGAACGGAGCCGACCTACCGAGTGCGAGCGATTCGACTCGAAGTACACAGTTGGGTCCCAGTCTGAGTGCTGGGAGTGGAAGGCCGGTGTGACAGAGGACGGCTATGGCCGGTTTAACACGTCTGGTGGGCGACGGGTAATTGCTTCCCGGTATGCGCTCGAACGGGCGAAGGGCGCAGCTCAACAGCCTGAGTTCCGCGCATGTCACACCTGCGACAACCCGCCGTGCGTGAACCCGGCTCACCTCTACTGGGGGACGGAGAAACAGAATTCCCAAGATGCCGTCGTGAGGAATCGCAAGTCGCACGGGAACAGCCACCCGACATCGAGGCTAACGGCAGCGAACGTCCGATCAATCCGTACGCGGTACGCAGCAGGGGATTTCAGCACCGTACTCGCACGCGAGTTCGGAGTCTCCCCAGCATCCATCCGAGAAGCAACGTCAGGCGCGAATTGGAAGCGCGCTGGCGGACCCATAACACCTGTGAAAAAAAGGAGCCGAAATGGCAAAGATTGAAATCGAGTCCGCATTCGTCGAAAGCTGGACAAAGCACTCTGATGAGCACCCCGCATGGGGAATCAAGACCGCCGAACCGCACTCGAAGAAGAACGACGCCGGCAAGTACGAAACGATCGGGCGCACCTTCCGCACGGTGAAGGTGTCGAGAGCGTCAGGGATCGACCTGTCCGAGTTCGTCAAGGGCGACCGGGTGCACGTGTGGGGCACAGAGGCCACGGAGACCCGCGAGCACGAGGGGAAGAAGTACTACGACCTGATCGTGTGGGCCGATCGGGTCGAACCCGCCGAACGGGGCTCTGCAGCCACAGGATCGCCGGAGACGGCTCAGGAAGCTCCGGACGAGGAACCGTGGGCTCAGGCACCCACCGACGACTACGCGGGCGGAACCCCCTTCTAGCCCTGATCCACCGGGGGCGGCACTAGTCGCCCCCGCTTTGACAACTCCACACAGACAGGAAGACACGATGACGATCGCTGACCGCACACTCACGAGAGACGAGGTTGACCGCTGGCTCGCGGCCCACCCGCTCGAACCCACACCCGCACTCTCCTACGAAGCGTTCCTCCGCGAGAAGGTCAACTTCGATAAGTCATTCGGCTTCCACATCGACCAGTCCGAAGTGAACCCGATGCTGAAACCCCACCAGCGCGACCTGGTGCAGTGGGGTGTCGCCGGCGGCCGTCGCGCGTTCTTCGCCGCGTTCGGCCTGGGCAAGACGTTCGTTCAGATCGAGACGCTGCGGCTGATCACGAAGCACCGCGGCGGCCGGGCCCTGATCGTCGCCCCGCTGGGGATGCGGCATGACTTCATCGCTGACGGGCAGAAGCTCGGCGTGGACATCTCGTTCATCAAGACCGCGGCGTTCGGCCTCCCGGCAGAGGGCATGTTCGTCACGAACTACGAGAGCGTGCGGGACGGGAAGATCGACCCGAACCTGTTCACGGCCACGACCCTCGACGAAGCATCCGTGCTCCGCGACTACGGCTCGAAGACGTTCCAGACGTTCCTGCACCTGTTCAAGGACATCGCGTTCCGCTTCGTCGCCACCGCGACGCCGAGCCCGAACCGGTTCAAGGAGCTGTCCCACTACGCCGCCTACCTCGGCATAATGGACTCCGGCCAGATCCTCACCCGATTCTTCCAGCGGGACTCTTCGCAGGCGGGGAACCTCACGCTCCATCCCCACAAGGAGCGCGAGTTCTGGCTGTGGCTGAACACCTGGGCGTGCTTCATCCAGAAGCCTTCCGACCTCGGCTATTCGGATGACGGCTACGAGCTCCCCGAGATCGAGGTCCGGTTCCACCGGGTCGAGGTCACGGACGGCGAGGTCCGCACCGACTCGGACGGTCAGGCTGTCCTCTTCGCGAACGGCGCGCTCGGCCTGTCCGGCGCCGCGCTGGAGAAGCGCAACAGCCTGCCGGCGCGGATCGAGAAGCTCACCGAGATCGTGAATGCCTCCCCCGAAGATCACTTCGTGCTCTGGCACACCCTCGAGGATGAGCGCCGGGCGATCAAGAAGGCGATCCCCGAGGCCATGGAGATCTTCGGCACCCTCGACCTCGACGAGCGCGAGGAGCGCGCGGTGAAGTTCGCCGACGGTGAGTCCCGGATCCTCGCGACCAAGCCGTCGCTGTCCGGGTCCGGGTCGAACTTCCAGCGTCACTGCCACCGGGCGATCTACGCGGGCATCGATTTCAAGTTCAACGACTTCATCCAGTCCGTGCACCGTCTCCACCGGTTCCTGCAGACGGAGCAGGTGCAGATTGACGTGATCCTGGCGGAGTCCGAGGAGTCGGTGATCGAGATCCTGCTGGCGAAGTGGGAGCAGCACAAGAAGCTGACCTCCTCGATGTCGGACATCATCCGCGAGTACGGTCTCGACGCCGGCGCCATCTCGGAGGCCCTCACCCGGACGATGGGTGTCGAGCGGGTCGAGGCGTCCGGTGCTAAGTGGATGTTTGCCCTCAACGATTGCGTTCTGGAAACCCGCGACCACATGGAGACCGACTCGGTCGACATGATCCTTTCGAGCATCCCGTTCGGCACGCAGTACGAGTACTCGCCGAGCTACAACGACTTCGGGCACACGGACGACAACGGGCACTTCTGGCAGCAGATGGACTACCTGACGCCGAACCTGCTCCGGGTGCTCAAGCCCGGCCGGGTGGCGGCCATTCACGTGAAGGACCGGATCCTCTTCGGCAACGTCGAGGGCACCGGCAACCCGACCGTGCAGGCCTTCCACGCCGAGACGATCGCGCACTTCCGGTCGCACGGCTTCGACTACCTGGGTATGCACACCATCGTCACCGACGTCGTGCGCGAGAACAACCAGACCTATCGCCTCGGCTACACGAAGATGCGCGCTGACGCGTCCTCGATGGGCATGGGCATGCCCGAGTACGTGCTCATCTTCCGCAAGCCGCAAACGGACCGGACGAAAGGCTGGGGCGACGAGCGGGTCACGAAGAACGTCTACGACCCGTCGAAGCCTGTCACCGAGGAGAACAACCCGGAGGACGGGTACTCGCTGGCCCGCTGGCAGATCGACGCACACGCGTTCTGGCGCTCGTCGGGCGACCGGCACCTCACCCCTGAGGAGCTGGCGCAGCTCAAGCCCGAGGACATGTCTCGCCTGTTCACCGAGCAGACGAAGCACGAGGTCTACGACTACGCGTCGCACATCAAGGTCGGCGAGCTGCTAGCCGGCCGGAAGCGGCTGCCGTCGACGTTCATGTCGCTCGCCCCGGCGTCCTGGCATCCGGACGTGTGGCATGACGTGAACCGCATGCTCACCCTCAACAGCGAGCAGGCCCGCCGCAACCTGACGATGCACATCTGCCCGCTGCAGTTTGACATCGTGGACCGGCTCATCATCGAGAAGACGAACCCCGGCGACCTGGTCTATGACCCGTTCGGCGGGCTCGGCACGGTCCCGGTGCGCGCCAACAAGCTCGGCCGCCGCGGCCGTGCCGCGGAGCTAAACCCTGAATCGTTCCGCGACGGGATCAAGTACCTCGAAGCGGGCGAGCGAAAGCAGGAGATGCCGTCGCTGTTCGACCTGATCGACCTCGCCATGGAGGAAGCGTCGTGAAACACGCAACCACCGATTCATCCGAGGCACCCGTCACTCCGACTGGGGCCTTTTCCTTTGCCCAGAAAGGGGCCTCATGATCGAGCACGGAACCCCCACGAACACCACATGCCACGGCTCGGATTGCCTCAATAAAGGCTCGGCAACCCTGATGACGTGCGACGAGGCGGTCATCCGGTACCGCGGCGACTACCCGTACATGAATGCCGTGAAGGCGGGCACGGCGACCGCTGAGAAGGAGACGTACACGGTCCCGAAGCCCCCGCGGCTGGTCCTCGAAACGGTGGAGGAAGCGGCGGCACGACCGGCACCGGTGAAGAAGTCCAGACGGGGGACGCTGGGTCGCCGCGTGGTGAAAGTCATGATCGGCAAGGCAGGCGTCACACACGGCACACCGTCCGGGGCGAAGGCGTGCAACACCAACTGTCCGAATGAGGAGGCTGGCGGGATTTCGTGCACGGATGCCCGGCGTGCCTGGCAGCGCGAGTACCGGAAACGGCGAATCGCAGGGGACGGCCCGCCCTTGAATCACGGCACCATTCACGCGTATCAGGGCGGGTGCACGACGGTCGAGGGTTGCCCGCTGCCCGCTGGTGAGACGTGCACTGATGTGAAGCGGGCGGCCGGGAAATTGCAGGACAAGGCACGACGAGAAGGGCGCCCGCGGTGAGCCTCACCTGGCCGCAGATCACCGCGGCCGCAGCATCCCTTCGAACGGTCGGCGGTTGCTACCAAGCACCTTGCCGACGCACTCGAACATGACCACCAACATCTACGGAAGGAAAGCACCATGGGCAAGGAAGATGAGAGCTTGATCACGATTGAGTGCTCACAGCCAGGCGGGGCCTACACGCTGTTCAGCAGCAGCCCGAGGCTCAAGGTTCATCTGGCCGGGCCCGCTGAGAGCGGCGGCACAGGGCCGTGCATCTGCGGATTCGATCGCCATGCGCGAGACGAGAACGGGCGGCACCTCGTCGGGTTCTCGGTCGGCGGCGGAATGACCGGCCCCCGCGTCAATCACGAGGTCTGCTCGGATTGCGCACGACTGGCGGGTGACTCGGCGATACGCGGAACACACGCCGATCTGTTCGCCAAGCACGCCGCCGACCTCCTGTCATCCCAGAATCATGCCGCCCTGAAATCTCAGAGCGACTTCTACCGCAAACACCCACGAACAGACGACACAGGGAGAGACGAATGACGAACCGAGACGAAATCCGCAAGGCCATCATGCAGGAGCGCATCGACCTCGGCCTGCACCCGAAGGTGGGCAATCAGAGCCTCGCAGAATCACGGCGAGTCCTGATGACGTGGACGAAGGCTGAGATCGCTGAGTTCTACATCCGCGCCGAGTCGGACGAGCTCAAGGCCATCGACCGCGCGATCGCTGCCGAGATGGCGCTCCGGGAGCACCGCGCCGAAGCATTCACTCTGAACAAGCGCGACATCCGCGACACCCCCAAATCGCCTGAGCAGAAGCGGGCATACGAGGAATGGATGCACCGAAACAAGGGCAAGAGCCTGCTGGTCGACAGCATCTTCCTTGCCGGATGGAACGCGAGAGCAGCGAGCGACGACACGAAGGACGACGAATCATGAGCGAGAACGACAAGCGTGTGAAGTGTTTCGCGTGCGGACAGCCGGTACTGCCCATGTCTTCACTGGGCGTGTCCAAGACCGAAAACATCGCCCTCTGCAACCAGCACTGGAACTGGTGGATTGCCCGGTGGCTGAACGCTGAGGACGAGCCGCCATGCGGTGCACACCTGATAACCGACACGGAGGGAAACGAATCATGAGCAACCTGGACCGCATTTACGACCAGATCGACAGGGCAGTGGAGCGCGGAGACATGACCGATGAGGAGGCCCGTCAGGAATGGCTTGGTGCCCAGCAGGACGAACGGCGATACGAGGATGGCGAGCGATGAGCAATGACAAGATGGCCAGATTGCAGAACGCGGTGGTGGAACTCGCCGGATGGTCGGGCAACGACATCGCCGGTCTAATCGAGGATGGGCTGATCGAAGGCGGAGACCTCGAATCCATTCCCACCCCTCCCGCAGGAGAGCCGGAACGGGAAGCGCTGCGAGAGGTTGTCGCCGAGTGCCTGCGAGATATCACCTACACATGTGGGCGCGTCTGGGAGGCATGGCAGTACGGGACGATGACGCAGGATGACTTCTCGCCCGCTTGGGAGGATGACGAGGTGACCGGTGGGATTGTCGATGCAATCCTCGCGGCCCTGCCCTACCGTGAGCCTGAGCCGCGAGAGGTCACGACGTTCGAGGAACTGGACGCGCTGCCGCTGTGGAGCATCGTCAAGGGGCTCAATGGCGTCGGACGCAAGACACCGGACGGCTGGTTGCTGGATGGCTACATCTACCCGCGCACGAGCGAGGACCTCGAGGAGTACCTGATCGGGCCATTCCTGATCCTCTTCACGCCGCCCGTCACCCCCAGTACGGAGCAGCCCTCGTGAGCGCGGTCCGCCGCGTGCTGATCAAGCTCGGCATCGTGAAGCGCAAACCGTACACATGCCGTCACTGCGGCTACGTGGTGCCGCTCATGGGATCGCGGCAGTGGCAAGCGGTGGTCGCCTATGACCACTTCGAGAAGCGGCACTGGGAGCCGGACGCGCAAACCCCCACCGCAGCCCACCAGCCCCCAGCACAGCCCGTAACGCCCACACCGGGCACACCGACAAGCGCGGAACCTGAAACGGCCGCAGAGAGCGAAGGAGAGAGCGATGAGTGACACGGTGATTCAGTTCCCCAAGCGACTAGGGCTGCGTTCATCCAGCGAGCAGCTCGACGCCCTGAAGGCGATGTCGATGGGCGAACTGCTGGCGGCATGGATCACGAAATACCCAGACAGCACGTTCAGCGCGGACGAACTACTCGCGGCGAAGGGTAAGCGGATCCGCGTCCAAGCGATCGGCCGAAACGAATGGACCATCGTCCAAACCGAGCACTGCGCACCCACAATTCCGGCGCGTCCTGAGGGCGCAGAGAGCGAGCAGGCACGATGAGCAAGAAGATCAAGATCAAGGTCCACGAGATCGCCACGGATGGCATGCCCCGGATGGACGAGATGACGGGGCGAGTCGCTTTCATCTTCGACGGGTGCATGGTGTCCGGTTGGCCGATCGAGGGCGGCGACCCCCTGTGGGAAGCGAACAGCGACGTTGGCAGCGGCCAGAAGTTCCTCGGCGTCACGCACTGGATCGAGTTCCCGGTTCCGGTCTGGAAGTTGACCCGATGAGCCGTAAGCAGTCATTTCGCCCGGGAGCATGGGCACCGAGCGACCACAACGAACAGGTGGCGTACCGAAAGTACATGAAGGCTCTCGTGCGGGCAACCAAGAACGCGCCCGTGTCGCTGGATAGCGTCCGTGACGCGTTCAAGGCTCTCTCGCTCGCGATCAGCAGATCGGTGTGGCGATGACTGACGCCCGCGTGCACCTCACAGCGAAGGTCAACGGCGGCCACGAGATCCGTATCAAGGAAACCGACCTCGCCGAACTGGGCATGGATGGCCTCGCCGCTGAACTCGAAGCCCGCGGATTCACCGCCGACCAGCTCGGCACCCCCGTGTACAAGCCCCACCGGATGCACTGGGTGATACCCGTGCGAGGAAGAAGCGAAGAATGAGCAACCTCCTCGAAAGGACCAAGCCAGTCACCACGGACACCGGCGACCACGACACCTTCTCGCACTACTTCGAGAAGACCGACCTCGACAAGGCATGGATCGACGGCCAGCCCATCGAAGCCCTCTGCGGCAAGTGGGACATCCCCACGAAGGACTTCACCAAGTACCCGGTCTGCGGGACGTGCAAAGACATCATCGGAAGGATGAAACCATGAGCGGCAGACAGGCCGACTACGTGCTCACCAACGACGTGCCGGAATGGCTCGCAGCCCAGGAGGCGCGCAATGAGTGACGCAGAACTCTTCCCCTGTGCCAGAGGTTGCACCTGGGACCCCATCGACGACGAACCCCCCAGGCCGAAGGGCGCACGTCACGGCATCCTCTGCGACTCGTGCTTCTACCGGATCCGGGGAGCACTGAAACTGGTCCCGGACCTCATGGCGAACATGCGCGCGCAGCTGTTCACCATGGGGACCGCCGACTACTCCGAACGGGTGTCAGGGGGCGGCGGGAATTCGCCCGCGCCGCTGAACATCGGGCCGCTCGACGCGAGTGACGCACTGTTCGCCAAGCTGCTCTCATGGTGCACCGAGTTCGCCGAAGAACTGCACGTCGCCCCGCCAGCCGTCCCGTCATGGGCGAACACCCGCGAGGTCCAAGGGTCCAAGCCCGTATCCGTGGAAGCCGCGCATATGCTCGCATCCTGGCTGTGTGATTGGCTGCTCGACAGGGCCGAAGAGATCGCACAGTCACCGTCCGCGGTCGCCTACCACGATGACCTAACCGCGGGCCACGAGGACGCACGAGGCGTGTTCAGCCTCTCAGCCATGTATGGCGTCGAAGCGCGGCCCGTGCGCCCAGCAGACAAGCGCGAGTGCGAGGTGTGCGGGGAACGTGAGATCTTTTGCAAGCCCCCCGACCTATTCGACCCTGAGGTCTCGATCATGTGCGGTCGGTGTGCTCATGTCGTCACACCGGACGCCAAGAAATATGCGGCCTATCTCGCAGAAATAGCCTGATCGAGGCCGATAACCGATAGAATGGAGACGGCCCCGACGAGTGTTTGACGCACTTGGCGGGGCCTCACCCCACATATCGTCTAACCGATTGGAGGGCTACCGTGAATGGTACCCGAAACGCTCCCGCCGCCGAGAATTGGCTGCCCATTCCAGACTTCCCAGGATACGAGGTTTCCGACCTCGGCCGCGTGCGATCGTTCATGCGCTCGGCACCGATCATCATGCGCCAGCAGTTCACCTCAACGGGCGGCTATGGGCATGTTGGGTTGCATAATGGCACGAGCCACACACGCAAGGTGCACTCTCTCGTCCTACTGGCATTTGTCGGCCCGCTGCCGAAGGGCATGGTGCGGCGCCACCTCGACGGCAACGTTCGAAATAACGCCCTGAGCAATCTGCGGTATGGCACGCAATCTGAAAACTTGCTCGACCAACGGGAACATGGGACTAATGCTCGTTCCAACAAGACCCATTGCCCGCAGGGGCACGAGTACAGTCCGGAAAACACGAAGATGGACGGCGGATCGCGCATCTGCCGGACTTGCCACAACCAGCAGGGCCGTGATGCCTATGTCCCGAAGGTCCGCCGTGATCCAATGGCGAAGACCCACTGCCCAAAGGGGCACGCTTACGACGGGACGGTCAGATCAGGTGGTTACCTGCTGTGCAGGATCTGCCACAACGCCTGGGCGCGCGCCGATTTCGCTAAGAAGATGGCGGCACGGTGATCGTCAACCAGCCGAACTACACGATCCGGAAGGCAGCCGAACGAGCCGGCCGGACAACTCGCACGATCAGCCAGTGGATTCGCGACGGCATGGAGTGCCGCGAGGTCGCCGGAATCATCGTCATCGATCACCGCGTGCTCATGGCTCGGCTCCGGTTGAATGCCGCCGCGAACCCGAGCGTCAAGGGCGGCACAACACGCCGAGAAAATGGATGCACGACTTCATAGTCAGGCAGTATGCTATGCATGTAAGGCATTCCCGTTCCCACGGTGAGTGTCCATCTGACTTTCAAAAGAGAGGGCGGCTACTTCGGTAGTCGCCCTTTTTTTGTGCCCAAAACTTGCCGAAGTGCAGACGCCGGTAGCTCACCGGCAGGCAAGCCAACGAGCGCACGAGAGCACCGAACAGGCATCGTGCACAACTGAACACGCGCTAGCCACGACGGTAGATATCGGGGCTCAAGGGTGGCGAAGTCCCAATGGTGGGGCACTGGTGTCGAATACCAGGGCACGGTTTGTAGCCGTGAGGGGTTCGAATCCTCCGACATCCGCGGATACACATAGCCCAAGCAGGTGTCTAGTCGCGGTAGCACGAGACGAAGCGATCCCCAGAGTGTTCCCCGAATCCACCGTGACTGACTGCTGCTCGACGGCGATTCGCGCAAGGCGAGCATTGGCCCCTCGCTGTATCCACCCAATATTTTCCGCGCCCGCCCACCATGAAATCCCCTGAGAGGCTACGACCTCCCCCGCAGACACTGTGTTTCGTGAGCGGGTGAGCGAGTCCTGGCCTATGCCGTGAAGGCGACTGGAAAACGGGGCGGGCGCGGAAAGCACCTACCGAAAGGCGCGACATGGGCAAGCCGAAGCGCGACCTTACCAAGTCCTACGCTCGACAGGCCAAGGCCCGCAAGCTGCCCCCGGTGACACCCCCGCATCCGTGCATTCACTGTGGCAGCCTTCCAGCGCCGTGGTGCTGGCCCGGTGTCTGGCTGTGTGACGACTGCGCCGGCTAAAGGCACCCCTTGCACGCCTCGTCTACTCCACGGGGCGTTCACCTTTCCGTCATCCCGCGTCAACACCGTCCATAGCGGTGAAGGCAGCCCTGAGGTCGTGTTCCTGTTCACGACTGGTTGACCTGCGCGGGATGACGGAAGTTCTTCGAGAGGGCGAACATGCGGCGGCTCAAATGGCTGTTCACGGCGTTCGTCACGCGCAAATACTGGATCTGGGATTTCGAGTCTTACCCCGAGGCGCATCGGTACCCGAACCGGGACAAGATGCAGCACGAAGCGATCGACTGCTGGTGCGGTCCTGCGTCGTCCGTGCACAACGACGGAGACGGCGACTGCTGGCACGTGCTTCATTGCTCACTCGACGGCAGAGAAGCCAGGGAGCGCGCATGAACCCGTTCCAGTGCCAGTACTGCAACCGCGTCTGGCCCACGATCACACTCGCCACCCTGTGCACGCACAAGGTCAAGCCATGACCGGCCGCGAAGACGACACCGAAGAAGCCTACGCAACCCAGTTCGACGCCGAGCACACGGTAGACGAAAAGTGACACCGATCGAGAGGCCCACCATGGCACTGCTGACCATCGCTGACCTCGACCAGTTCAAAGCCTCCCCCGTCGACCCCACGTACCCTGCGGACACGCGCACGTTCTACTCGCCCATCGATGACGTCCATGGGGCACTCAAGGCCGTCATCGCGTCCGCGCAGCACAGCCTTATCATTTCGATGTTCGGCTGGGACGATGACGAACTCGCCGAGATCATCGCGCACATCATCGACAACCCCGCCATCTTCGTGCAGATCACCCTCGACAAGTCCCAGGCCGGCGGGGTGCACGAGAAGGCTCTGCTGACCAAGTTCAAGCACGAGATGGACTCGAACTCCGTCGCCATCGGCACGTCTGAGCACGGGGCTATCGTTCACCGGAAAATGGTGATCATCGACGGCGTGTGGCGCATCGGCGGATCCACCAACTGGTCCGCCTCGGGCGAGACCCTTCAAGACAACGAAATGACTGTTCACCGAAACGCGGTCATCTGCGCTGAGGCCCGCCCCGTGCTCGACATCTCGCACAACAAGGCGCTCAAAGATATGGCTAAAAGGCTGGCCGTCCGTGTCTGAGCTCGCCGGCCAGATCGGCCTCGTCCGCACGCGCGGCCCGCTTGGCTGGCTGATCCGTGCCGTCACCCGCTCCCCCGTGAACCATGTCGTGGTCGCCGTGGACGAGGTGCTGTGCATTGGCGCCGAGAAGTCCGGGGCCCGCATCCGCCCGATGACACATTTTGGGCACATCGACTGGTCGTCGTTCGCACTCACGGACTCGGAGCGTTCCGGGATCGTCGCATGGTGTGAAGGCATCGAGGGCAGCCCGTACTCGTGGATTGACGACGTGGCGATCGGCCTTGAGCAGATCATGCACGAGCGCACCCCGCGCTGGCTACTCCGCCGGCTATCGGCCACAAAGACACTGCAGTGCGCCGCCCTGGCTGATGCCGCCTACGTGTATGGCGCCGGCATTCAGGTCTTCGAGGACCGCCGTTACTTCGGGTGCGTGTTCCCCGGATCCTACGTGGCCGTTTTCAAGGCGAAGGGCTGGCTGTGATGGTTGAACCTTCCGCCGCGATGCGCTCACACGCCGCTGAAACGTTCCGGATGTTCGTCGCCTACATGCAGGCGGGTTTTCTCGAGGAGCAGGCGCTCGCCCTCGTCATGCAGCACATCAAGCTAAGGACTGACCAGTGACACTCGCAGACATTGAGGCTGAGCACGGCTTCACCTTCGGCGGCAAGGGCGAATCTTCGGGTTCACCGGCCGTCGCCGCCGTCGTGTGCGGGAAGCCCGGCTGTGCGAACCTCGGACATCACGTGCAGGTGCACGCTGATACTCCGCAGCCCGTCCACTGTGGCTCGTGCGGGGGTATCCTCCTCTGCCAGCACACCACGGAGCCTGTTACGCGCTTAGAGGGCACTGTGCAGGCTCCCATCCGGGTCACCGTCGACGTGTGCACGGTGTGCGGGCTCGAAACGAACCCTTCACGGGTGGAACTACCCGCGGTCGACGTCGCAGGTTTGCCCGCTGCAGCGTTCGCCGCTCACATCGGCTGAGGCTGCTCTTTGGTGGCTAACCACTTCTTGTAGGCCTTGTGAACGCCGTTATCGGTCATGCCGAGGATGGCTGCGATCTCGCGCCACGTAACGCCAGACGATCGAGCTGCTTCGATGCGTTGGGCGCGGTCGGCCTCGAAATCGTATGAGGCGAGCGCCTTGAGGTCGTCTACGGCATCATCACGAGTCATCCACACAGTGTACCCGAGTACACAGTGTACTGGAATTGGGTAAACCCAGTCATGTATCCGCCCTCATACGGCATGCCCGACATCCTGGCCAAAACAACAACGGAGCGCACACCATGAACCCCTGGGAAATCGTCAGCTGGATCGGCGCTATCTGCACCGGTGTCATTATCATCACGCTCACTGTCGGCCTCGCGGTCGCCGTCGCTGTCGCCCCGTTCAAGACCGAGAAGACCGCAGCCCCCTCCACGGTCAACATCTTCAAGGGCCACGGCGGCGCCCAGTGACCCCGAACCTGAACGACGACCGGCCCCGTCAGCACGCCACACACTGCCGGGCACTGGCCAACCCGCCCAGCCGTGACCACCTCAGCGGCCCGAAGCTATTCAGGCTCGACGACCTCCGCGAATGCGAACACGGCCGCATCCAAATCGTCGCCAAGACCAACGGCCGCATGCAATGCCCCGGCACATGGGCGTGGGAAGACCTCCCCAAGCTGTTCAACCGCCGCGAATGGAACCGGGCAAGGGACCTCCTCGCGTTCGTACCCGAGCCGACATCTGCACCCACCGCAGTCGCGCCAGCTTCGGACAGCGCAGCGGCAAAGCGGCCTCGCCCCGTCGGAACACCAATCTCCAAAGGTTCGCAGCCCCGCACGAGTAACGCTGGCCCGCAGAACCCGCCACCCTCGCCCGGATCCGGATCTGCGCAGGCAAGCTGCCCACCCCGCGACCTCAACGCCGCATACTTCAGCCCGAGAGGGAAGGCCACCCAGTGAAGACCAGTCACGCACGCGCGATCCGCGCCGGTATCGAAGACGCCCGGGCAGGGTACTGGGACAACAGGGAGGGCTCGCTCCTCCTGAGCTTCACCGAGTACCAGCCCCGCCTGTACAGCGCAGCGTGGGAGCGCACATCCCGCAAGCCTCCGCACGCGACGCCCGTCAAGCCACCATGGCTCACGGACAACACTTCGCGCACCAACGCACACACCAACGCCCCCGAGACACTCTCCACCTGCACCCGCTGCGTCCTAGCGATCATCGGTGGCAGCACGTTGACGTATGACCAGCTACTCGCAGCACACACGGACGCGATACACGGCGCCCATGAGTGACCAACGAGCACAGACGATCACAGCCACCTGCCACCACTGCGGAACACAGGTCGACGTCCGAAGCGTGTGGGACACCACAGAGATAGACCAACACCTGGCCGAAGCGCACCCGAGCACCCGATAAGGGCGAAGGAGACCAATGAGCTACGTCGCCCCGTTCCACGCCAAGATGCACATCTCAGACCCAACAATCATGTTGCAGGCCGAAGCCGAAAGCTGGGCACACGATCAGCTCCAGCGCGAAATGGTCACATACGCCGACACTCACGGCCTCTGCGACTTCGACCCCGAAGCGGTCCAATACTCTGCACGCGAAGACACCGCGACCCTCGAGCGCACCATCACCGCCACATGGCACCCCGAAGACGCCAAGCCCATCGAAATCGAAGGCGGCGCCCACGACGGCATGCTCGTCAAATCACACAACGGGATGGCACACATCATGCTCCCCGTGGTCGTAGTCCCGCAGCTCTTCATGAGCGACGGCCCCGTGACAGTCATACCCGCCAGTGCAGCACGCTACAAGCTCGCAGGCATCAACCCACAAACCAACCGGTGGGTGTACATCCCCGAATGAACGCACACACGACCCGGACGCCTGAGCCTCACCCTTTGGTGAATGTATACCCAGTAGGGAGATTCGATGCCTCGGGCTTACGTCGTCAAGCAGATGTGCACGGCACAGAAGAAAGATGGCGGCGGCCCGTGTGGGCACTCGGCGATTGCTGGGGGGATGGTGTGTCGCTTTCATGGCGGTGCTGCCCCTCAGGTTCGGTCGAGTGCGATGGTGCGCGCGCAGCTGTCGAAGTGGGCTTTGGGTGAGGCTGTGGACGATCCGGGCGAGGTCCTGCTGCGCCTGGTCACTCAGTCGCGGATGCGCGTGGATGCGTACAGTGCCGAGTTGGAGAAGCTGGTCGCTGAGTCCCCCACGCTGCGTGATGCGCTGGTCGGTGATGCGATGGGCGAGTTCGGCAAGGTCGGCGAGTACATTCGCGGTCTTGCACAGTTGGAGTCTTTGGAGCGTGACCGTCTGGCCACCTTCGCGAGTAAGGCGGTGCAGGCGGGTCTTGGTGAACGTCAGGTGCGTCTCGCTGAACGTCAAGGCGAGCTTATGGCCATGGTGTTGACGACGGTCCTCGACTCGGCCCAGCTGGGGTTGAGTGCGGCGCAGAAGTCGCTGATGCCGGGGCTGATGCGGGAGACTCTGGTCCTGGCTGCTGCCGGGGAGTTGAATGCCCGATAAAATGGGGGCATGAACATTTTCAGGTGAGCATTTACCCTGTGGATAACTTCGGTGAAAAAGTGACCGATAAACAGTATTATGTCAGTTTCGGCCTTTTTCCTGTGGATAACCCCGGATTTCAGCCCGGCTAAACCCACCCATTCCCAAGCACTTTCCCCCACCTGATTCGCCCGCCTCACGCCCCGCCCAGTCGACGACACGCCGAACAGGACAGACAACAGGCAACCCCGGGCCGGCCACACCTCGACACGGCCGCCCGCCACGACCTCGCCACCCCAGCGAGCACGCGGCAGAGCACCCACGACCGCACCCGGCAGCCACACAATCACCCCGGCACGCCACCACGGCCACACACGAGCCACAGTGACGCACCGCCGCGACGGACGCACCCGCCGAACATCCAACGCCCCACACAGACGCACAAGGCCGCACACAGACACGACTACGCCGGCCGGTTCAAACTTCCGTCAGTTTTCAGCGCACCCCCCAAAGAGGTGACGGCCAATCCGCAATACCCCCCACACCCATTTCCCCGGTTTTTTCGACTCCAAACCGTTTTCTCCCGGTCTGGTTGGGCTGGTGTGGCGTCCCCCGGGGTTGTGGGTCGATCTGGCGGGGTTTCCGGTCTGGTTGGTCCTGCTCCCCCATAAATATTTTCTTGCCCGTTGGGCAGTCAGGAGGGCTTCCTGATGTCGGGTTTTTCCTCGCTTGATCTGGCTGCGTTTGATGCGGCGTTGGCCCGGTTTGCCCCTCCGGTTGTTCGGTGGGAGACGCCGGGTGATTTGGCTCGGGCGATCGATGTGAAGACGGTGCAGACGGAGGCGCTGTCGGTCATCGATGAGGCGCTGGTGAAGGTGCTGAATACTCCTGATGGCCGCCTGATCGTGTCCCTGCCCCCTCAGGAGGGCAAAAGCCAGAGGGTCACGAAGACGGGCGTGCTGTGGGCGCTGTTGCAGAACCCGGATCTTCGGGTGGGCATCGCTTCGTATTCGCAGACCTTGGCTGAGGGTTTCGGGCGTGAGATTCGCAACTGGATCGCGAACAATAACGGTGACGAGGGTGAGCTGGATCTGGGTTTGCGGATTGCCCCGGACAATGGTGCGGCCAAGCGTTGGCAGTTGAATGGTCACCGCGGCGGCGTCGTCTGTGTGGGTATCGGTTCCGGTTTGACGGGTCGCCCGCTGGATCTGCTGGTCATTGATGACCCGGTGGCTGATGCTGCGCAGGCTGATTCGGAGTATTACCGGAATCAGGCGTGGGATTGGTGGCAGTCGGTCGGTTCGACACGTCTGGCCCCTGGTGCCCCGGTGATTGTCATTCTGACGCGTTGGCATGAGGATGACCTGGCCGGCCGTCTGTTGGCTGCTGATGACGGTCACCTGTGGACTGTGGTGAACATTCCCGCGCTCGCTGATCACAAGCCTGAGCTGGGCGAGACGGATCTGTTGGGCCGGAAGCCGGGCGAGTGGTTGACGTCTGCCCGGGGTCGCACGGTGGAGCAGTGGCAGGCCATTCAGGTGCGTGCGGGCTCTCGAGTGTTCAACTCCCTGTATCAGGGCCGCCCGTCACCGGATACCGGCAACGTGTGGCAGCGACAGTGGTGGCAGCGTTTCACGGAGCCGATGTGGGCGAACGTGAACGGTGTCTGCCGTATGGAGTGCGACGAAATGCTCATGTCTTGGGACATGACGTTCAAGGACACGAAGGGCTCCGACTTTGTGGTCGGGCAGGTGTGGGCACGGAAGGGCGCCGACGTCTTCCTCGTCGATCAGGTACACCGCCGGATGTCATTCACGCAGACCATTGCCGCGTTCGAACGGCTGGTGCTGAAGTGGCCGCAGGCGACCGCCAAGCTCGTCGAGGACAAGGCGAACGGTTCCGCTGTCATCGACACGTTGAAATCAAAAATTGGCGGGATCGTCCCGATCACCCCGAAAGAGTCCAAGTATTCCCGCGCGAACGCTGTGGCCCCGTTCATCGAGGCGGGCAACGTGCACGTGTGGGCGGGCCAGTGGGGTGACGAGTTCGTGGACGAGTGCGCTTCCTTCCCGAACGGCGCGCACGACGACCAGGTGGACGGCGCGTCTCAGGCCTTATACCGGATGTTCATTCAGGGCACCGGGGCGGGTGTGGTGTTCCTGTCGGCGTGGAAGCAACAGGCCGCTGACCGTGCCATCGAAGTTCCCTCTATCGCGCGCAACTGGCGCGAAATCGCTAATGATCTGAAAGCCCGGAGGTAACGCATGGGTATCTTCGAACGGCTTGCAAAGTCCTTTGGTTTCGGCGTCCCGGCTGCGATCGATCAGGCCATGACCGATCAGGGCATGACGGGTTCCACGATGATGGGCCCGGGTCGCCCGGCTGTCCCGTCGACGGGGTACTCGCAGGTGCCGCGGGCGATGGACTTCCCGGTTGGGGTGAACCTTGCGGTTCGGTCCCGGCAGGCGTGGGGCCGCACCTCGTACGATACTCTGCGCGAGATGGTCAACTCCTACGACGTTTCTCGTATGTGCATTAACCATAAAATCGATGAGATCCGGTCGATGGGCCTCCTGTTTCAGGCGGCCACCGGCGTGACCTCGGATGTGAAGGATGCCATCGAGGCGGCGCGCGCGGTGCTGGCTTTCCCGGACCGGGAGCACCCGTACGACGAGTGGCTGTCGATCTGGATGGAAAACCAGCTGCGCTACGACGCCGGGGTGCTTTACCGCCGCCGGAACATGGCCGGGCAGATCATCGGCCTGGAAATTCTCGACGGTTCGACGGTGTTCCCGAGCATCGACGCGCACGGCCGCCGCCCTCATGCCCCCGCCCCTGCCTACTACCAGGTGATCAAGGGCCAGTCGTGGTCGTCGTACACGGCCGAGGATCTCATTTACGCCCGGTTCCGCCCGCAGGGGGATTCCCCGTTCGGTTTGGCGCCGCTCGAGTCGATCATGCTGACCGCGAACACGGACATGCGTTTCCAGTGGCACCTGTTGCAGATGTTCACGGACGGGTCTGTCCCGGCCGGGTTCATGGAGCTGCCCCCGGATATTTCGTCGCCGGATCAGGTGGCGGAATGGCAGGACTACTACGACGCTGTGGTGCAGGGCGATCAGGCCAAGCTGCACCAGCTCGTCGCAGTGCCGGCCGGTTTCAAGATTTCGGAGACCCGGCCCAAGGGTTTCGACCCGCTGTTCCCTGACTACCTCGTGACGCGTGTCGCCGCGGCGTATGGCGTGGTCCCGCAGGATCTCGGTCTTCTGAAAGACGTGAACCGGGCCAACGGTGAGACGCAGGTCGACATCCAGTTCCGCGTGAACACCCTGCCGTGGGTGCGGTTCGTGGAGCAGATCCTGAACCGTTACCTGCAGCACGACCTCGGCCTGCCCGTGCGCGTGTCTCTGGACACCGGCCGGGACAAAGAGGACCGTCTCATGGAGGCGCAGGCGTGGGAGGTGTACGTCAAGACTGGCGCGGCGTCCATGGACGAGATGCGTCAGGAGCTCCTGGGCTTGCCGGTGGATAACGAGCGCCCGATCCCTCGCGGCATCATCACCGCTCGCACCGGGTTCGTCCCGTTGACGTCGATCCTGGCCATTTCTGGCACGATCGACGGACAGACGGGCGCGCCGAGCGACGCGCAACCGTTGGGGTTGGACGCGTTCGCGGGCGCCGGCGGGATCCTGCCGGACAAGCTGCCAGGCGGGACCGATTTCAAACGGGCCCCGACGAACCCGGACGAACCCGCGTTCCCGGACCTTGAGCACATCATCCCCGGGTCCGATGTCGTGAATGGCATGCCCACGGTGGGCGGTGCGATCACGAAGGCCGAGACGGCCGGGGTCACCGCTGCAACCGGGCTGACGGGTTCCTCTTTGGAGGGGCCGGTGAAGATGAAGGATGCCACGGACGCTTTGCAGGCTGAGCTGGTGAAATTCCGCTCGTTCACGAAGACACGGGTGAAGGCGGGCAAGTGGCGAGATTTCCAGTTCGAGGTCGCCCCGCCGGACATTGCGGAGATGCTGAACAAGAAGGGACGTGAGAGCGTCCCTTTTTTAGTGCCCGCCGCGATTGAGAAGTCGTGGCGCGATTCTTCGGACAAAGTGCCCCAGCATGCATTCGATCTGCGCCTGACCGACCACTACACGCCGCTTGTGGCAACCGCAATGCGGGCGCTGCTGGCGTCGATGGACGTGGCCGGTGTGATCGGTTCGCTTTCGGGCGCACTGGTCAAGGATGCGGCCAGCGATGCGATGTTCGCACGGGCCCGGCAGATGTTGGGCGCGAACGCGGACAGTTCGCAGATCGAGTCGGTGCTTCGGCAGCTTCTCGCGGACGGGTATCTGACGGGTGCTCATGGTGCGGCGCAGCAGTTGGGCGCGCATGCGGTGAGTGTGGCCGGGATGACCGGTCAGGCCGTTGCTGACGTCAATTGGGACGCCTGGGTGCCCGGTGATGCGCAGGCTGCCTCACTGGTCGCTGACGGCGGCCTGAGGGCGCTGCTGGATAGTGCTGGGATCACAGTCAAGGGCATCGAAGACACGGTGCTCGATCAGGTCGGGAACCGGATCAGCTCAGGGCTTGACTCTGGCTGGTCGTCAGAGAAGATCGCGGGCACCATCAGCGACCTGATCGGCTCGGATTCCCGGGCTCAACTGATCGCTCACACGGAGATCGCCCGCGCGCAAACCCTCGGCTCCCTCGACTCCTACTCCGCCAGCGGGGTCGGTTCCTGGGATCTGATCCTCTCCGACGACGCGTGCTCCGAGTGTGTCGACGTGGCGGCCGCCAACCCGCACCCGGTCACGGACACGGACAATTCCCCGCCTGTGCACCCGCGCTGCTTACCTGCCGCGACGGGCCTGGTTGTGCCCGCTGATATAAGTCATCGGTTCGCCCTTGAGGTGGCCTCGTCGGTCGGATTTGGCGATGGCGGTCGTGCGACCGCATCCGCAGTGGCAGATTCCGTAGGGCACGGTAGCTGGCTCGGTCTCGGGTCGGTCACTGAACGGCACTATGTCGGGGATTTCATCGACATTGTGACGGAACTCGGCCAGAAACTGACCATTACCCCGAATCACCCGGTAGCGACGGTTGATGGATGGGTCCCGGCCGGCGACCTCCGTGAAGGCGATTACGTGCTCAGCCGTGGCGCTGTCGACCCTGTACTTGAAGGCGGACCAGATGTAGAGAACATCGAAGCCACTATCAAGGAGGTAGCGGATGCGCTCCCCGTGAGATTTGGACCGATGCCAAGCGCCGCCGAGGACTTCCACGGCGACGGTTCCGAGGGCCACGTCTACGTTGTACGGTCCGCAGGCGAGCTGCCTCGTGAAGGCAACCTCGCGCGTGACAAGTCCGGCGACGAGGGCGTCCTCATAAACGCTCACGTTGGGCAAGTAGATCGCGTTGCGTCTAGCTCTCTCGGCCTTGATGCTATCGCTTTGAGTGCTGCCCCGGACGGCCTCATGAGCAGCGGTCGTGAGGGACAGCCTGCCCTCGACGCCCAAACGGGACATGCGAACAAGCATGGCGGAACTCCTATCTCGGGGCTGGATGTTGGCCTCGATGAGATGCCGACGGATCACGCGGCGGTCGACGCCGAAGGATACTGCGAGAGCCTTCTCGCTAGTTCCCCCGAGGTATTCGCGAACAAGGTATTGAGTGTCAAGAGATATTTTGCTCATACCCAAGTGTACAACTGCAACACCACGCACGGGTGGTATTTGGCAAATGGAATTGTGGTTCACAACTGTCGGTGTGCGGCCTCCCCGGTGGTCGAGTCAATCAACGGGTCCAACATTCGCACCATCGACGCAACCGAGTAAGGACTGACATGGCCAAGGAACTCCGGATCGTGCTCGGCGTCGCATATCAGGCGGGTCCGGATCCGCGCATCAAGAAGGGCGCGGATGGCTCCCGGGACTATTTCACCGCTGACGAGTTGGAGAAGGCCGCCGCCACGTTCCTCCGTGACGGCGGCCGGCAGATCGGCATCGAGCACATGGACGGGACGATCGGTCATGCCGAGGTGTGCGAGTCGTACACGTGGCCGTCCGATGACCCGTTCGTCATCGACGGCGAAGTGGTCGCCTCCAAGGGTGACTGGCTGATCAAGGCGCTCCTCGACGAGGTGTCGTGGGAGCTCGTCAAGTCAGGAAAACTAACCGGCTTCAGCCCACAGGGCTCTGCCACTCGCAAGCGAAGGGCATAACCCATGCACACTCTCATCGACGATGAACTCACCGAAGTGATCGACGCGAAGATTCCCCGCGTCGACCTCGTATCCAAAGCGGCGAACGGCCTCGACTTCATCTTCATGAAGTCCGACAGCACACCCAATCTTCTCCCCGCAGACGCGGTGCGGGAACTTCTCAAACAAGCCCAGGAGGGCGAAGACATGACTGAACCCGTGATCAAGGCTGACGAGGAAGTCCTCGAGGCTCCCACCGCAACCGCAGAAGGTGACGTGAACGAGCCCGGTTCCCCCGCATGGGAGGCCGTGGACGCTGCCACCGCATGGGAGCAGCTCGCTGTTCTCACGGGTGTGAAGCGCGCCCTCGACCTGCTCTCGCAGCGGGAGGCCGAAGAGGTCTTCGCTGGCGCCGAGGCTTGCGACGACAACTCGTGGGATCTGCAGACGGCGTGCGAGCTCGTGGATCAGGCCATCGACCTGATCGCCCCGTATGCGGTCGGCGAGCAGGCGGAGTCGGAGCAGCCGGTGGCGAAGTCCGCTGAGGATGCCCGCGCGGTCCTGTCGGCGTTCGTGAAGGCTGGCCGTGCGCTGTCCTCGGCCAACGAGTCTGCCCTGCGCGGTGCGGCCGCGGCGATCCAGAACGTCCTTGCGAGCCTGCCGCCCGTCGCCGAACCGGTCATGAAGGCCAAGGGTGACCCGCAGGTGCTCGTCTACGATGCGAGCGGGCGCGTGCTCGGCTCCGTCGACGCGGCCAATCTGACCACGTTCGCCCCGGAGGCTCCCGCGGAGGATTCCCCCGCCGAGGAGGCTGCTGAGACCCCCGCCGAGGAAGCTGCCGAACCCGATGCGACCTCCGACGAGGGTGCGGAAGACCTCACCTCCGGCACCGAAGACGTGCCAGCCGTACCTGACGCGGCCGAGCCCACCCCCGAGGTGGCCCCCGCTGAGGCTGTCATCCCCGGCACCAAAACTGTCCAGTCGCCTGTGGTGACGGACCCCGAAAACGTCACGAAGGCACTCCATAACGAGTTCACCCTCGCGCTCACAGAAGCTCTCGCCCCGTTCGCGAAGCAGGCCGCAGAAAATGCGGACCTGGTGGACTTGGTGAAGAGCTTGCAGGAGCGCGTCGAGCACCTCGGCAAGATGCCTGACGATCGCAAGAGCCCACTGCTGAACGGGAGCACCGGTACCGCCGGAATGCCTGCCCGCGACGCTTCCACTGACGAGTTCGCGGATCTCCGCAAGGCCGTCGAGGATGCACCGCCCGCGCAGAAGGTGGCGGCGCAGCAGGCCCTCACATACGCGGAGCTTCGGAGCCGTTTCGTCTAGCTCCAACTGAACCACACCCCCT
This sequence comes from Cryobacterium sp. GrIS_2_6, assembly GCF_035984545.1. NCBI lineage: Bacteria > Bacillati > Actinomycetota > Actinomycetes > Micrococcales > Microbacteriaceae > Cryobacterium > Cryobacterium sp. GrIS_2_6. The sequence goes on along the minus strand of NZ_JAXCHP010000001.1, from coordinate 808,441 downwards.
AAAACCCTCTTCGACAAGCCCTCCACCGCGGGGGTTTTTTGTCGTGCCCATTTTGAAAGGCATCATCGTGAATCTCGATTCCGTTTCCCGCGACACTCTCGTGCAGCTGTACAAGGCGCAGTCCTCCGGGGTGACCACCGCGACCGGCCTCACCGGCGTGGACCTCACCGGCTGGATCAGCCAGATCCCCGTCAACACGCCGTTCCTCGACTCCCTGGCGCGCTCCACGCCCGAGGTCGCCGGTCCCGCGGCCCTGTGGCGCGTGCTGACCAACGTCAACAACCTGCAGTCCGACCCCGGAACCGCGTTCGACGCGCCGGCCCCGATGGCCATCCTGAACATGATCAACGCGTCCAGCCAGTACGCGAAGCTCGGTTACGGCTACACCGTCACCCAGGACGCCATCGACCTCGCCAAGGGCTTCGCGGACGCGCGCACCATCGCCGTCATCAACGCGATGAACCAGTGGAAGATCGGTTCGGACAAGAAGCTGCTCGGCGGCCAGAACTTCGCCCTGCCGACTCCCGCCGTGCCCACCACGGCCACCGCGGCCACGGGCGGAACCGTCGCAGCGGCCACGTACCTGATCAAGGTCGCGGCGCGCACCGGCTCGAACTACTCCTACGGCGGATCCACCATCGCCTCCGCGCAGGGTTCGCAGATCACGACCGGCGCAACCTCGACGCTGACCGCAACCGTGGCCAGCATCCCCGGCGCTGTCGCCTATGACTGGTTCGTCGGCGGTTTCTACATCACCACGACCACCGTCAACACGGTCACGTTCCTGACGACCCCGGCCGGTTCCAACCAGCCCGTCCCGAACCTCCCCGGCATCTACGGTGTCGCGCCGACCTCTGTCCCCGTCGCTGATTCCTCGGCCAAGGCGACGGACTTCAACGGCCTGCTCGCCACCCTCGCGGGTGACTACGTGACCGGTGGTGCAACGGGCCTCGTCACCCGCGGCTCCGGCATCAACTCGGGTGCCGGGTTCACCAGCCTCGGCGGTTCCACATTCACCAGCTCGGGCCAGTCCATCAACGAGCTCGACGCGCTCAACACACGCATCTTCAACACGGTGCAGCTCTCCCCGACCCGCTACCTCGTGTCCGCGCAGGAATCGAACAGCATCAGCAAGCTGCTCCTCGCCAACGGTGCCGCGAACACGTTCTTCACCCCGGGCGCCGAAGGACGCACGGACGTGACCGGTGGCGGCTACGTCACGCACTACGTGAACAAGGCTGCCGGCGGTGTCCCGGTCCGGATCGAGGTTCACCCGAACCTCACCCCCGGAACCCTCATCGCCGTCAGCGACACGGTGCCGTTCCCGAACTCGAACATCAGCAACGTGCTCGAGGTCCGCTCGCTGCACGACGTCGCCGACTACGAGTACGCGACCAACCGTGGCACGGGCGTCGGCGGCGGCCCCCGCTTCGACGGTGAAGTCTTCTCCACCTCGACGCTCATCAACCGGGCTCCTGTCGCCTGCGCGGTCGTGCAGGACATCGCCGCTAACTAGCGGCCTCCGGTGCCGCCGTGACCTTCGGGCCGCGGCGGCACCACCCCACTACCCCCGGCGCCCTCTGGTGTCTGCCTCCCATCGGGGGGTGTCGGGTTTCACCTCAACACTTTGGAGTGCGCAATGGTTGTCACCCCCGCCTCGGCGCTGTACGTCCCCACGTACGCCTCCCGGTCGCCCTATCTGACCCCGGCCGAATATCTGGCCTCCCCCACGGGCGTGAACGTCTCCCAGCTCGTTGTGGGCGGCACCCCGCAGCAGAACGCGGACGCCCTCTCCCAGACCATCGCCCGCGCATCTTCGCTTGCTGACGACTACTGCTACCAGATTCTCGGCGCGACCTTGGACACGCAGGCGGGCCGGTACCGGGTGAGCAACGAGGGCACCCTCAAGGTTCCCCTCGCCTTCACCCCTGTCATTCAGGTCACGAACGTGTCTGTCGGCCCGCAGCCGAGCATGATGGCCTCCCTGCCGGACCTGTCCAACGTGTGGGTTGGCCGCAAGGTCACCGAGATCCCCATTCTGGCCATGTCGTTCCCGATGCCCGGCGCAACGTCGCGCACCGCCTCCGGGTACCTGTACGCCGCGGTCACCTACGTCAACGGGTACGCGAACAGCGTCCTCACGGCGGCCACGAACGGCGGGGCAACGACAATCCTGGTCGACTCCACTCTCGGCGTCCTGCCGGGCATGCAACTGACCATCCATGAACCGGGTGTGAGCGAGCGTGTCAACGTGCTCTCCGTGACCGGCAACACTGCCACACTGGCCGCCCCTCTCGTCAACCTGCACTCTGCGGGCGCGAACGTGTCCGCCCTCCCCGAGGCGATCAAGCAGGCTGTCGTGCTCCTCACCTCGGCGCTGATCAAAACCCGCGGGTCGGAGGCGCTCGTCATGAGCTCCATGCGCGGCCAACCCGCCAAGACAGCCAAGGTCGAGGATGGCGGCCTCGAAGAGATCGACCTCGCCGTCGAATGGCTGTCCCGTCACCGGAGGACGCAGTGAGCGACGGGGCGGTCCGGGTCGCCCTCCGGAACTTCTTCCAAACCCCGGCAATCGTGGGCATGCCGAAGGTGTATTTGGACCAGCCGACCATCATCCAAGGCGCGAACTGGAATGTTCAAGTCAATCTTGGCTGGGGTGCGGTCGGGTTCGTGCACCTGGACACGTCGCACGAATCCCGGGTGACTTTGGGCGCTGCGATCGGCGGCTCCAAACAGGTCAACCACACCGTGGGGCTCGTCGTCCAGTATCAGTTCCTCGTCCCTGCCGCCTACCCGGACGGCACTGACGAGGACGCCTGGGTGACACCGTTCGACTCCATCATCGACGCGATCAAGACGCGGATCCGCTCGGACCCGACGATGGGAAATTCGGCGGTGATCTTCCAGGGCGGTCAGGACCAGAACGACATTCGGGTCACCCGCGATCTTCCCCAGGATGATGTCGGCCGGGTCGTCGTCTTCGCCGTCGTCGAGTTCGACGTGACCGAGATTCTTCAAGCCTGATGGGGCGCGCACGTGCAACATCCACCCGGCACGGCCGGACCGGCAAGAAGGTTCGGAAGCGCCGCCCGGTTCGCCGCTCCACCCGTGTCATCCGTGTCAAGCGCGGCCAGAAGGCCCGCCATACCGGCAAGAAGGCGACGACCGGCCGTCTTCGCCTGGGCCACACCGCCCGCGTCTCAACAGCCCTGAAGGCGCGCGCCGCCAAACGCCACAAGTAACTCTCACTCAACCCCGTTAGGAGCCCCCGTGGCCCGATACAAATTTGTCCACGATTTCGCCGAAGTCTTCGCCCACCTCGTACACGGCCCCGATGCTCTCGTGCACCGCGACGGCGACGACGCGGAAGGCTCCACCGTCGTCCTGAATCCGGGCGACGAGATCACCCTCACTGAACCTCTCGAACACGCGCACCTGGTGCCGGTCGAAGAGCCCACCAAGCCCACCAAGGCTCCCAAGTCGACCGAATCGAAGGAATAACACATGCCCGCATCGACGTTTGCCCCGGCGAATCTGCAGTGGATGGGCCTCGCAAAAGAGACCACCCGCGGCGTCGCCATGGCCGCCCCCACATTCTGGGTCCCGGTCGACTCGCCCACATGGGTTCCGACCCGCCCCCCGATCGTCGACGGCGCCCTCCGCGGTTCCATGGCCGGTGAGTACGAGCAGCAGCAGGGCCAGGGCCACGACACCATCGCCTACAAGACGTACTTCTACCTCGACTCGGTGTACCCGCACCTGCTCGCCGTCCTCGGTAACCCGGACACCATCGGCGGTGCCGGCCCGTACACGCACAAGACGGCCCTATACAACGGTTCTGGCGGGGACGCGGCCCAGCCGCCGTCCTACACCGTCTTCTACAACGACGGCGCGGGCAAGGTCCTCGCCATGCCCGGCGCCATCCCGTCGACGGTGAAGATCACCATCAAGCCTGAGGGCCTCGCCGAGCTCAACGTCACGTGGGTGGGTCTTCCGGCCACGGCGATCACCCCGCCCGCCAACACTCCGACGACGGCCAAGCCGATGCCGGGCTGGAATACCATCATCACCCTCGGCGGAACCGCCCTCTCGACCTTCTCCGAGGTTGACGTCGAGTACAAGCGTGCCACCGAGATCATCCCGGCGGTCACGGGCACGCAGACACCGTTCGCGATCTTCGGCGGCCCGGTCACCGTGGCCGGTTCCATCACGGCGATCTACCAAGGGTACACCGCTGACACGAACCTCCAGGATTACCTCACCAACACCCAGCCGACCCTGCTCGTGAAGGTCGCCCCGGCCGGCGACGCGGTGAATTCGATCCTGTTCCAGCACTCGAAGGTCACCTACGACGTCGCGGCCCCATCCGGCACGAACAAGTGGATGGAAGTGAAGGCGACCACAAAGATGCTTGCCAACGCCACGGACGCTCTCGGCGGCGGATTCTCTCCCGCCCAGGTGATCCTCACCTCCGCACAGTCCACCGCCTACTAACCCACCTATCGGAGGCAATCATGGCAGCACAGAAAGATGATCTATACCGGACTCGCATCCCTGGCGGGTCCGCGTCGTTTTACAAGCTCAAGGAGCTTTCGAACCGTCGCGAGGAGGAGCTGGCTGTGGCCGGGACCCCGGCCGAGGGTGCGATTCGGAAGATTCAATCGGCCCGCTCGGTGACCGCGGACGGGTTCGAGCCGGCCGAGTCGGCTGCGCTTACCGGGGCGGACGTGCACCTCACCCGTGAGGAGGCCCGCGACATCCTGTATCTGAACAACACGGTTGCGTGGGTGCTGCTGAAGTCGTGGACGCTCAAGCGTGACGGCAAGCCGATCCCTCTCCCGCAGTCCGTCGATGATCTTCTGGACCTGCCGAAGGACACGAAGAAGGCGATCGCGGACCACGCGCAGAAGATCTTCGCGGCCGAGCGTGTCGTCGCCGAAGATTCCTTCCAGATCGACCCGGGCATCGAGGAGCCGGACTCCCCTACTGGGGCCTCCGACACCTAGAGTCTGCGCTTCGGGATGGGGGCGCAATGCCCCTGTCCCTGCGTGCGTCGAGGGCGAACAACGAATATCTGTTTCGCAAACTCATCCCGATGACTCACGACGAATACATGGACGAACCGGGCGACGTCATCGAGTGGACGCTGCGAATCGACCAGCTGTACAAGGCGGAAGAAGCACGGCACAACTCGTGATTTGAGGGTGATTCTGTGGGCTGGTTGGGGATCTCCGAATTCGAGTCCGCGCTGAAGAAGGTTGCGGCTCAGGCTGACGACGCCTCGAAAATCATTGTCGCTAAGTCCGCGGCGGTCGTGGTCAAAGAGGCCATGAGCAACTTCGAGGGCACCCGTAAACGGATCATGGGCCCGCGGGCCGAGAAATACGGGCATCTCGTCGCGGACCGTCACGTGGGCGGCGATAAGCCGAATGTCATCTCGGGCGACCTGCGCCGCTCGATCAAGGCGGACCCGATCACCCGGTTCGGTTTCACCGAGTACGGCACCAAGGTCGCCCCGCGGATGGCTTACGGCCGTCGTGTCGAGCTGGGTCTGAACGGGTCCAAGGGCTACCCGTTCTTCGAGCCCGGAGTTCTGAATGCCCGGCCGTTGCTTGCCGCAATTGCACGGGATGCCTGGGCGGAAATCGTCCGCCTCTGATTTTTCACAACTCAAAACTGATCGAGGTGCCCCGTGGAAATGTTTCCCCCGCTGGTTTTGGAGCTGAGGGCAAAGGCTGGGGAGCTCTACAGCGAGCTCGGCAAGGTCAAGGGCGAGGTCTCCAAGATGGAGAAGGAGACTGACGGGTCTTCCTCCAAAATGCAGCACGCTTTCCAGACGACGGCAGTTGCTGGCAAGGCGATCACGTTCGGCGTCGTCGCCGCTGGCGGGGCAATCGCCGGTTTCAGCCTGGAGGCTGGGGCTGCCGCCGAAGTCGTGGACGCGAAGCTGAAAACGGCTGTCCAGAACGCGGGCGGTTCCATGGAGGAGCTAGAACCGAAGGTTGCCGGGCTCGACTCGACGATGCGCGGTTACGGGTTCACCAACGACCAGACGAACACCGCCCTCGCGACCCTCACTATGTCTTTGAAGGACCCGGAGAAGGCCATGTCCGTCATGGGTGTGGCCGCGGACCTCGCCAAGGCGAAGAACATGGACTTGAACGCCGCAGCGCTCCTCGTTGCGAAGGGCATGGAGGGGCAGACGAAGCCCCTGAAAGCTCTCGGCATCGACATGCCCATTTATGCGGGCAACGCGCAAGCGGTCCGTCTCGCGCAGGATGCTCTCGCGAAGGCGCAAGACAACGTGAACGCGATCCTCGCGAAGACCCCGGGCGCGGCCGACTCGGCATCGAAGGCTCACGGCGCGTACGAGAAAGCTGTCGCCGCCAGCCAGCTCGCACAGGAGAAACTCACCGAGAAGCAGGGCGCCGGCGACGAGATCCTCAAGACCCTCTCCGACAGGGTGAAGGGTTCCGCGGACGCGTTCGGCGATACTTTCGCGGGCAAGCTCGCGCAGGCCAAGGCTGGCGTAGAGGCCATGGGCGAGAAGCTCGGCGGCATGCTCATCCCCATCGTGGAGAAGGTCATCACGGTCGGGTCTCAATGGGCCGACTATCTCGACCAGAACAGGCCGCTGCTATACACGATCGCGGGAATCATCGGCGGCGTCCTCGTGATCGCCATCGGCGCGTACACAGTGTCCATGATCGCCGCGGCCGTAGCGACAATCGCCGCAACATGGCCGATCCTGCTCATCATTGTGGGCATCGGATTGCTGGTCGCCGCGATCCTCTGGCTCGTCGCGAACTGGGATCAGGTGACGTCATTTCTGCAAACCACTTGGCAGGCTGTCGCCGGATTCTTCGTATCTGTCGGTGACGGTATCGCGTCGTGGTGGAACGGATTATGGTCCGGGATCGGCCAATTCGCGTCGGACACATGGAACGGACTCGTCGGATTCGCCCACGATTCCTTCAATAACCTGTGGCTGGGCCTGCGCATCATCGGCGACGGGATCTCGTCCTGGTGGTCTGGATTGTGGCGGGGTTTCGGCGGCATGGTCGGCGACGGCTTCAACGGTGTCGTCGGCTTCGTCAAGGGAATCTTCAACAACGTTATTGACGTCGTGAACGGGCTCCTCGGGCCGATCAACGGCATCTTGTCGGCCGGGTCGGTGATCGGCATCCACCTGGCCCTCCCGACCCTGCCGCACTTTGATATCGGCACCGACCGGGTGCCTGGCGCGGATGGCACTCCGGTGCCTGCTGTCATCCACGGCGGCGAGGCGGTCCTGTCCACGGACATGCTCGCCGGTCGGAAGGCCATGCCCTCCCGGGTCACGGCTGCGGTGAACGCACAGCAGGGCCAGCAGGGCGCAACAGCAGCCCCGGCCACTCGCTCACAAACGGTGCAGGTGTTTGCGCAAACCAACGCGGACCCGCACCGGATCGGGGCTGAGGTCGGCTGGGTCCTCCGCGGCCTCGGATGAACAACACGAAACGGCGGAGGTAGCCCATGCCATACTCTGGCGCAACGCTTTACCCCGGGGTCACCACGTATCCCGGCAGCACTCTCGTGGCCGCGTTCCAGGGGTCCTTCAACGGGCTCCTGTTCGGTCCAGGCACGGACGTGCAGTTCACGAAGATCGACGGATTGCGCGCCCTGCCCGCACTGCGGTCCGGTGACGTTGTAGTTCCGCGCCGGGACGGCTCGTATCCCGGCGTGAACCTGCTGGGCTCACGGATCTTTGTTGTCGACCTGATGGTGACCGTCACCTCGCAGCCGTTCGAAACAGTCCTGTCGGGTGTGGCGAACGCCTTGCAGAACATCTCGGACCCGGCGAAGCAGCTGCAACTGCAGTTCCTCGCCCCGGGGTGGGCCGGACCGCGGCAGATCACGTGTCGCCCTACGAAAGCGGCCCTGCCGATCGACTTGGACTATTCCTTTCACAAGGCTGTCATCCCGGTCGAGTTCACCGCGGCCGATCCGCTCCTGTATGACACGGTGCTCCAAACCGCGTCCGCCGGACTGCCGTCGCCGACGGCCGGAATCACGTTTCCGCTGACGTTTCCGGCATCGTTCGGAGCGTCCACAGGTGGTTCCATGCAGGTCAACAATGCGGGGAACTACGCGACCGCCCCCGTCTTCACCATCACCGGCCCGTGCACGAACCCGAGCCTCACGAACTCATCAACGGGCCAGTTCATGAAGCTGAACCTGACCCTGGCAGCCTCCGACTCGGTGGTCATTGACATGGGCACGCGGAGCATCATGCTCAACGGCACGGCTACACGGTTCAACGCTGTGGCAACCGGGTCCAACTGGTTCACGCTGCCGCCCGGGTCATCCACGATCCGTGTGGCCTCAGCGGATAGCGCACAAGTCGCTGCCCGGTTCAGTATCGGTTTCCGCTCGGCTTGGGGGTTTGCCTGATGGTCGAAACGTTCCGGGTGTTCGCGTACGACTTGAACACGAACACAAGACTGACTGAGCTTTCCGTGCAGAATCTGTCCTTTGATACCCGGCTCAACGATTCCGGTTCGATCGGGTTCGAGATCAATTTGCAGAACCCTGACAGCGCCCTCTCGGCCGGCCCGATCCTCAGCTACGACGGCATCCCCTTCGCCGTGTATGTGGACCGGAATGGCACCATCGTGTGGGGTGGGATCGTCTGGACAGGCGCGTTCGCGCGATCGAGTGGGATGCTTCCCGTCACGGGCAAGGAGTTCGGCTCCCATTTCAACCAGCGTGTGATCGCCGCCGACTATTCCGCGATCACCTACCCGGCGGGGATTGACCCGGCGCAACTGGTGTTCAAGGCGTACACGGACGCGCAGAACGTGGCCCTGTGCGGGCCCGGAGCATCCATCGGACTGACCGTGGTCGGGGGCACGTCGACGATCCCGCCGTTCATCCCGGGGTACCCGGTCACGCAGCACACGACGGTCTCGCAGGTTGCTGCCGACATGGCCTCCGTTTCCGCCCCCGGCGCGGGGTCGGTGGACACGACCATCACCTGCTACTGGGATGCCAACGGCAACCCGCAGCGTGTTCTAAGAATCTGGTCGCCGCGCGCCGGCCGGACGGCAGCGTTCACCGGGCTCGCCTTCGACATGACCTCGTGCCTGGACTACACGTGGCCGACGGACGCCACGAAAATGGGCACGACCATCATTGCGACGGGCTCAGGGACCGGGGCAGCCACCCCCACGGCAACGGTCTACTCTGCCGCCCCAGTCGGTGGCCTCGGCCAGGCACCCCGCCTCGATCAGGTCATCTCGTTCAGCAACGTGGAATCCGTGGCGCAGGTGACTGCGATGGCGAACGGGTACGCGCTCCTCAACGGCCTCCCTGTCGCCACACCCACCCTCACCCAGCCGACCGCGGCAGAGCCACAGCTGGGATCCTGGCTTGCAGGCGACGACGCCCGGCTCTGGACGCCCGGCGATGGGCGATTCCCGAACGGCAAGGACCAGTTCTGGCGCATCATCCAGTTCTCCACGAAGGTTCCTGACGCGGGCGTTGCCACCGTCACTCTCACCTTCAACCGACCGCCGATCATTTAGGAGCAGCGTGCAGATAGATCTCGGCCCAGCGCACGACTTGGCCAAACGACTGTCCACGATGGAATCCAACATCGCCAAGCTCTCCACCCGCGACGTGTTGCAGAACGCGTCCATCGGAACGGGTGGTCTGACCGTGAACGGCGGCTCGATCAACATCACGGGCGGCGGGGCTCTGACTGTCTCCGGCACGGCTACCTTCTCAGGCTCGCTCACGGTGCCTGCTGGGTCGTTGAACACGGGTGGCGCGATCACCGCGGGCACGTCAGTCACAGCAGGAACATCCCTCAACGGGCAGTCGTTGGCGCTCTCGGGCGGGTCAGGGGCGGTCACGGGTGTTTCTTCCCTGGCTGCGACCGGGGCGCTCAGCGGGGCATCTCTCGCCGCCTCCGGTGCGGTCACGGCCGGGTCGCTCTCCTCCGTGGGCGGGGTCGCGGTCGGCGGCGCGGTCACCGGTGCGACGACCATCGCTGCCTCCGGCGCGGTCAGCGGAACCACGGGAACGTTCAACTCCGGGATCTACTCCACGGACGCCCGCAACTTCACCGTCGTCACCGGGTATGCGTCGAGCTGGATCGACTCGAGCGGGCACCTCGGCATCTCCGCATCGACAGAACGCTTCAAGAAGGACATCGCGCCCTGGGCTGGCATTGACCCCGAAGTTGTGCTCAGCATTCTTCCGATGCAGTACCGGCTGGCGATTCCCGACCGGATCGTCCCCGTCGTCGACGAATCCACCGGCGTGCAGGCCCTCGACCCCGAGACTGGTCTCCCCGTGACACGGATCATCGCAGGATTCGAGGAAGCCGAGACCGACGCACTCCACGTCGGATTCATCGCCGAGCGACTCGTCGAGGCTGGCATTCCGCAGACCGTCGTCTACGACTCGGACGGGCTCCCAGTCTCACTCAACTATTCGGAATGGGTCATTCCGCAGCAGGTAGCCCTCCGTTACCTGCGCGGACTGGTCACGGCCCAGCAGGTCCAAATCGATGCGTTGAGTCTGCGACTGACGAACGCGGGAATCGTTTAGGGCTTGAATGGTGTCGCGCACTCGGGGTGAGCGGGGTCCGGGAGTGTGATGTGGAAGCAGATATCAGGGAAGCAGCTGGTGTCGTTTCCGGCATCCCCGGAGTTTGCTGAGCTTCCTGCTGGGCACTTGACCAGGCCTGAGGGCGCGGCAACCGTTGGGGCGGCGCTCGCGTGCGAGGTTGACGCGACGGGCACAGACGCGGCATGAGCGGCGACAGTGGCCGCCTGGGCATCCGCGGCCGCCTGTGCGGCAGCAGCAGCCTGAGCTGCGGCCTGAGCCGCCGCAGCGTCCGCGGCAGCCTGAGCCGCGGCGGCAGCCTGAGCCGCGGCGGCAGCCTGCTCGTCCGCGAGGACGGCCGCGACCTGCTCCGCGGTCTGCGCCGTGTAGTCGGCCCGCTGGCTCCCCGCGGTGTCCGTCATCGACGGGTTCGCCGGGGCTGTTTCCGCCGTCGCCGTAGACAACGCACCGAAGCCCGCACCCGCCACCACCAACGCGGCCACAACCATCCCGACCTTCGCGGCCCGGCTGAATTTGTTCATCGTTCCCCCTCATCCAATGACGACACCTTACGCCCTGCCGCGCACCCGCGATCAGCAATTTCCGCAAACCCACTATTAGGGAGCCCACATTGGCTATTCAGCTTGTACCTTTCGCCCTCCAGAATGCTTCGCATTCGGCGGCTCTCTTCCGCCAGTCGGCAAGCGCAGGATGGTCGACCGCGGGCGTGATCGGTCTGGGCGAGCTCTCCGTCACCGCGCAGAGCACACCGAATATGAGCGTTCAAATCTCGGCCGGGCGGGCGAAGGTGCTCGGTTCGAGCATCGCGCCGCCGTCCGGGTTCACGTTCACCACGCAGGGGTTCTACGACGTCCTGAACGACGCGGCCGCAACGGTCACTGTCGCGGCCGCCGACGCGACGAACCCGCGCATCGATGTCGCGTACGTGCAGGTGCAGGACTCGTACTACGCGGGGGCAACAAATCAGGCCGTCCTCGGTGTTGTGACCGGCACCCCGGCAACATCGCCAGTGGCACCGGCGACCCCTTCCAACGCTCTCGCCCTGGGGACGATCGCCGTTGCCGCGAACGCGACCGTGATCGTCGCCGGGAACGTCGCGAGGGTCGCCGCCATGGCGATCCCCACGCCCACGCCCGCGTCAGTGAATTCGGGGGGCCTCACCCTGGTCAAACCCACGTCGGTCTCTGGTGCTGGCTCGCCCACAGTGTCCGCCCTCGGGACGGTGACATTCTCGGCAACGACGGCGGTGGGCATCAACGGTTGCTTCTCCGCCCTGTACGACAACTACTGCGTGCTGCTGAACGTGACGTCCGCCAGCGCCCCGGATGATGTCGCCGTGCGAGTGAGCGCGGCAGGGGTCGCCCAGTCCGCTGCGAACTATGTCCGGGCGGCCGCGGCGATGGTCTCCGTCTCCCCGTCATACACGTACACGTCCGGGGCGACTTTCACAGCCATCGGCAGGGTCGCGACATCGGGCGGCGACATCAAGGCGGAGATCCTGTCCCCGTTCAACATGCGTCCGACACGGCTCACGGCTTCAGCGATGGATGGCGATGGGTACTACGAGCAGTTGGGCGGATCCCACAACGCGGCGTTCTCCGCTGACGGGCTCACCCTCTTCGCGCTCGCGGGCTCCACGTTAGCTGGCACGGCCCGCATCTACGGCTACAACAACGGCTAGGAGATCCCATGCTTGACGGCATCGACGCGGCAACCCCGCAGAGCTCACTCGACTGGGCGCTCGCGCACGCGCAGGGGTTCCGGCACCCCTACATCAAACTCGGCGGCGACAACAATGGCCGGTATGTTGCGCCGCACTACGCGGCCGAGTGCGATCTCGCCCGGAGTGCGGGAGAGGGCGGCATCGGGCACTACTGGGTGCCCTCCGCAGCGAAGGACCCGACTGAGGCCGCCGACTACTTCGTGGACCACCTTCACGGGTGGGCTCCCGGCGACTTCTGGGTCTTGGACAACGAGCCCCTCGACGGGTGCCGGCAGTACAACGACGGCCAGGCGGCAGCGTTCGCGAACCGGGTCAACGCGCGTCTGCGAACCAGCGGGCTGCAGGGGAAGACCTACCTCGGGCTGTCGGTCGCGAACTCGCAAAGCTGGCCGGCACTTCTCGCCACCGGTTGCGACATTGTCATCGCCGCGTACTCGTACGCACCATTCGCCTACACGCTGGCCACGATCCCCGCCGACCGCAACCACGGGCACCAGACGGGCGGCGTCACCATCGGCGGCATCGCCGTCGACCACGACGTGTGGAAAGACGACGCGTTCAACTTCGCCGCCACCGCGGCCACCACCATCACCCCGCTTGCACCCCCGACACCGAAGGACGACGACATGACCGTTTACCTCAAGCCCACCGACAATTCCAGCCCGCTCCCTGACGGCACCAGTCGCATCTGGACCGGCTACCGCACCCTCGACGGCATCGAGTACGCCGACGTGTGGGGCGTTGACGGCAACGGCACAGCACGCCGGCTGACCGCGATCCAGTGGCGCATCCTCAACGCCCTGCCCAAGACGGCGATCACCCTCAACGTGGTCGAAGTCACCGGCAACGAGCTCGAGCAGATCGTCTTCGCACCCGCATTCTGACCCCCCACTCGCGCCGTCGAGAGGCGGCCTCACCCCTGGAGGGGAAATGCAAACCCTGAATCAACGTATCGGTGCACGCATCACCCGCATCGTGGGCACCATGTGGGCGGCATACCTGTTCACCCTGCTCGCCCTCGTCTCACTGCCCGCTGTGATCGCGTCGGGCGATTCTGTGATCCTCGTCGCATGGATCGCCCAGACGCTGTTACAGCTCGTCCTGCTGCCCGTCATCATCGTGGGCCAGAACTTGCAGGCCGCGAAGGTTGAAGCCCGTGACGCCGAGCATGCGGCGAAGGTCGAAGCTCGCGACATCGAAATGTGGACGACGATCATGCGCGACAGTGCAGAGAATCACGCAGCCGCATCGTTAGAACGCGACGAGATGACGGAGATCCTGACGGACCTCCGCGAGATGGTCAAGGCACAAGCATGACCATCGCTCAGGAGTGGACACCCGACATGCTGCGAACCCTCATGCAGCAGCAGATCGACTCACTGCAAACCCTCATGACCCAGCAGGTGTCTGACCTGCGGACCATGCTCGACGAGCGGTATGCGACCCAGACCCGCGCCGTCGACGCCGCCTTCTTGGCCCAGTCCACCGCCATGGCAACCGCGCTCACCGCCGCCAAACAAGCTGTGGAGACGGCCCTGCAGGCGCAGGAGAAAGCCGTCGACAAGGCCGAGGCTGCCGCCGAAAAGCGCTTCGATGCCTTTCGACTTGAGTCTGACATGCAAATCCGGGCCCAGGGCGAGAAGCAGGACACCGACTCCGCGCGACTCTCGGACCGGCTGAATAAGTTGGAGCTCCGCCTCACGTCCCGGCTTGACCTCGATCAGGGGCAGGCCACGGGCACCACGGATGCGAGCGCCCTGCACCGGATCGCCATCGCACAAGGCTGGGCGATCGCGGGCGTCGTCGTCGCCATGATCGCCGCCGTCGTATCCCTCGCCATCCTCGTCACCCACCCCTAGGAGAAATCATGTCCACCATCGTCCAAACCATCACCACGAACATCTTGAAGCGGGCGTGGGGTGACATCGAACCGAAGCTGTGGGCGTGGCTCGCGACCGGTGTCACCGCAACTGTCGTCGTCAAGGCGGCCGCGTACGCAGGCATCGCGATCGATCCTGCCGCCGCTCTCGCTGTCTCAACGCTCGTCGGCCTCATCGCGGGTTACCTGAAGTCGAGCACGGAGCGTGTGGCCCCGGTCCTGCCCGCCGTTGAAGTGCCCGCTCAGCCTGCCATCGTGACCCCGGCCGCCCCGATCGTGGACGCCCCGGCCCCTGAGGTTGTCACCATCATCCCGGAGCCCCCCGTCGCAGCGATTGTGACGCCCGTTTCTGTCCCCGCGGTTGTCCCTGTCGTCCCAACCGTCTGATGTGCGAGTGCAAGCACCCCTGCAACCAGCCGGGGTGCCAGCACGACCGCGCCTGTGACTAATGCAAACACCCCAGCTAGGAGACATCATGCCCTTCACCCCCAAGGTCTACCAGGACGGTGCGGCAGGTAACACTCCGATCCTCGCGGCTGACCTCAACGCGCTCGAGAACGAGGCTGCAGCCGAAGACATCCTCATCCTGGGGTCCGCGGCCGCGAATGCATTCGCCGTCCATACCGCCGCCCTTGCCACGCACACGGCACAGATCGCAGCGGGCGATATCACCAACCCGGCATCCCCGGCCGCGGCTGTCATCGTCCCCCGGTGGACCCCCAGCACCGTCTACGCAGCATCCGCCATGGTCACCTCCCCGAACGGCGACAACGTGACCGCCCTGGCAGCGCACACCTCGGGGAGCACGTTCACCCCGGCGAACTGGGCGCTCTCACCCGTGCTATCTGCCACGTTTGCACGATCCGCTGCGGCCCGTTTCGCACCCGGACGGCGATGGGCATTCCTCGGTGATTCGATCACGTACGGCAGCAACGCAGCAGCACTCTACAGCTATGTGGACGTGGCGCTCCGTGGTGCAGGGGCACGAGCTCGAGACATCGCGGACGGGTCGATCAATGCGGGCGTGCCCGGTGATACCAGCAATGGTGCTCTCGGCCGCTTCGATGCGCAGGTGGCCGCATTCGCCCCGCAGGCAGTCCACATTCAGCTTGGGACCAACGACGTAAGTCAGGACGTAACGCTGGCCGTCTACTCCGCCAACATGAAGGCGATCGTTGCGAAGTGCAAGGCCCTCGGCATCCCGGTAACGATCGGGACCGTGCCGCCGCAGGCCGCTGGGACGGCTGGCCTCACGGACGCGCACCGTCTTCTTCGCGACTCGTACAATCTCTGGCTTCGCCTCTGGGCACCGGGCGCAGGGGTGATCCTCGCGGACACTTCTACGGCGGTGACCGACCCCGCGACAGGCGACATGCTCGCCGCCTACAGCAGCGACGGCACCCACCCAACGACGGAAGGGCACCGACTCCTCGGCCTCGCGGTCGCTGCGGCAATGAAGCAGGTTACCGACGTGCAGCCCGCATGGTTCGTATCATCCCCGTCAAAGGGTTGCCTCGTCGCAAACCCGATCATGGCTGGGGCCGGAACCATCCCGACCGGCTGGTCGGACGCGACGTGGCTCGGCGGTTCCGGGACCGTGCCGACATTCAGCCTCGTTGCCGACACGAGCGGAACCCTCACCGCCGGGCAGTGGTCGCAGTTCGCATGGACCGCAGCCGCCGCCGCATCGCAGCGCGTGCTCAGCACGGGCAACTTCCCGGGCAGTCCGTTCGCCGCGGGCACTGTGCTTCTCGTCTGCGGTCGCCTCCAGATCGATGACGTGTCCGGATGGCTCACCGCCCACGTCGTGGGCGGCGGAAATGCCAAGGTGAGCGTGGCGATCATTGATGCCGATTCGGCCGTCAACGTGGCCGTTGCAATGGTGGACGTGGACGCGGCAGGAACGATCAGCTTCGCCAAGCTCGTCACGGTCGCGGCCGCGCACACTAACATGGCCCTGACCCTGCGGGCGAACGTGCCTGTCGGGGTCAGCGTGAACATCCGGATGGGTCAAGTAGGCGTCTACAACCTGACCGCGCTCGGAGTCGGCGCGAACAACTAGGGCGTAGCCGTCAGGCAGGCAACGACGGCGTCCGCCCAGATCGTGTTCCCCTGATCGTTCGGGTGCACGCCGTCGCGGAGCTGAGTGCTCGTATCCGAGAACGCGGCGAACACATCGCAGACAACGTTCGCAGAGGCGAGAGCTTCGCGATCTCCCGCGATGTAGTCGGAGTAGTGCAGGCCGAGGGAATTGCTGCCGAGGTCGGCAATTGGTGAAGGCACGATCCCAACAATGAAGGCGTCGGGAAGTTGTGCGCGGAGATCCGCGATCGTCTGGGCGGTCAGGCTCTTGGAGTCCTTGATGCTGAGCGCCTGACCCATGTTGTTCGGAGTGCCCGGCTCAACGAACACGATGTCAGGATGGTCGGCCTCGACCGCCGCAACGCCGCCGCTTGCGCGGATCGCCTTGATTGTTTGGCCTGGGTAGCCGTGGACGCCGATCGTGAATCGGTCGCCGAGCGTGGTCTTGAGCTTCCAACCCCAGGTCTCCGCGTAGGTGCTCGCGCCGTTACCCGCTGTCAGTGAGCTTCCGAGGCTGGCCATAGCGACCGGTCCGGGCTTCGCCGCAACGAAGGTCTGGAATGCCGTCCTCGCGGCCTCCACTGTGGGCGATGCAGTCTCGGCCGGTCGAGCGTACGAAGACTCGGTGGCGCGTGGACTGAGCGCGACGACGACCAGGGCAAGCGCTGCGACCACCGTCAGGCCGATACCGACCATCGTCAGCATGCGAGTCTGCCTCGACTGGTGGTGGTTCCTCCGGCTGCGTTTCTTCCCCCGTGACATAACTTTGAGCCTACGGGGCTGCTACCCGGCAGGATGCCGAACGAGACCCCCCGAACAAGGGCACACCGCCCTCGCGTAACCCCGTCAATTCGACCCAGTACGTGTGATTCGTCCGCACGCAAATAAGGCCCTCGGCCATCCACTTCGGTGGGTGAGCCGGGGGCCTTTTCGTCGTTAACGCGCGAGCACCGCCGTCAAGCACGACGGGCAGTGACGTCCCCCGCAACTCCCCCATTCCGGGTGACACGGCGTCACATGCCAGTCGCGGCCTCATGGGGTACTGTTTAAAACTCGTTAGGCTAAACGTTAGGCTTACAAACCGTTTCCCGGATGGGGGTCGAACACCCTTGCATCCCTTTGTTTCATTGGTGCCCCCGGTTGGAATCGAACCAACGACAAGCGGATTAGAAGGCCGCTGCTCTATCCACTGAGCTACGGGGGCGCGGAGCGCTTCAACGATACCGCAGACCAAGACCCCGCCGCCGCGGCCATCCGCCGGGGAGCCCCGGCCCCGGCTCGCTGGCAGGCCGGGGACCGCGTCGGACCCCGCCGCTAGACTCGGACCATGACAAAAAGCAGTGACCGGTTGGTCTGGATTGATTGCGAGATGACCGGGTTAGACCTGGAAAACGATGAATTGGTGGAGATTGCCGTGGTCATCACCGACTACGACCTCAACGTGATCGACCCGGGCCTCGACATCATCATCAAGCCGAACGCGTCCGCGCTCGCGAATATGAACGACTTCGTGCGCACCATGCACACGACCTCCGGCCTCATCGAGGAGATCCCGAACGGGGTCAGTGCCGCGGAAGCCGAATTCGAGGTCCTCGAGTACGTGCTCAAGTTCATTCCCGCGGAGCAGAAGGCGCCGCTCGCCGGAAACTCGATCGGAACGGACCGCTCCTTTCTCGCGAAGTACATGCCGCGCCTCGACAACCAGCTGCACTACCGCAACGTCGACGTCTCCTCCATCAAGGAACTCGCCCGTCGCTGGTACCCGCGGGTGTACTTCAACGCCCCGGTGAAGGACGGCGGGCACCGCGCACTCGCAGACATCCTCGAGTCGATTCGCGAACTCGCGTACTACCGCCAGACCGTATTCGTGGCAGACCCCGGACCCACGAGCGACGAGGCAAAAGCGAGCGCGGCCGAAGCCGTGTCAGCATTCACTCCAAACGTGTAATAGAATTCTTGAGTTGCCGCTGCTCCTTCGGGAAAAGCGCAGCACATGGTGGTTGTAGCTCAGTTGGTAGAGCGTCCGGTTGTGGTCCGGAAGGTCGCGGGTTCAAGCCCCGTCAGTCACCCCAAGTAGAGCAGGCAGTCCGTTCAGCACCTCACGATCAGTACTGTGAGATGCTGAACGGATGTCGCAGCTCAGCCCCGATGAATTCAGCCCCGATGAATTCAACTCCAAGGAATTCGGCCACGAGGAATTCGAGAAGGTCGTCGTCGACGAGCTGGATCTCCTGCCCGACGACATGGTCGACGGGCTCGAGAACGTCATCTTCGTGGTCGAGGATCGTCCGGAGGACGGCTCCCTCGACACGCTCGGCCTCTACGACGGGGTCGCCCTGACGCACCGCGACCAGTACGGTTTCGGCGAGATGCCGGACCGCATCATCCTGTACCGGGAGTCCCTGCTCGCGATCGTCGACTCCCTCGAGGAGCTCCGCGATCAGGTGCACATCACCCTCGTGCACGAAATCGGTCATTTCTACGGGATCGATGACGACAGGCTGCACGAGCTCGGCTGGGGATGACCCGCACTTGTTAGCCTCGACTCATGAGTAAATTCCGGCCCGGCCGCGCCCTGGGCATCACGGTCGGTGCCCTTGCGATCCTTCTCATCGGCGTCTACGGGCCCGCGACGCTCCTCGGACCGCTGCCGATGGTAAAGGCGACCGTGGTGTCGGCACCGGCCGCCGCGACAGCCGCCACTCCCCCGGTGCTCCCTGCCGCGGGCACGAGCGCCGTCGTGAGCCTCGTGCCGCCGGCCGCCGGCACGGCAATGACCGCGACAACGGTCGCGACCACCCCGATCGCCGCAGCGGGCAGCACAACCCCGCTGCCGATGGCCGCGGCGGCGAAGATCCTCGCCGCCCTCGTCGTGCTCTCGGCCAAGCCCCTGGACGCCGGCGCCGCAGGGCCCGGGGTGCCGATCACGCCGGCCGACTACCAGGACTACCTCGACTACGTAGCCAACGGTGCGCGCACGGTCATCGTCTTCCCCGGCGAAACCTGGACGCAGCAGGAACTCCTGCAGGCGATGATCCTCGGCTCGAGCAACAACCACGCGGACACCCTCGCCCGGTGGGCCTTCGGCTCCGTCGACGCCTACGTCACGGCCGCCAACGCCTGGCTTGCGAAGGAGGGCCTGGCCGGCATCCACGTCGCAGATGCCACGGGCCTCGCGGATGCGAGCGTCGGGACCGGAACGGACCTGGCGCGGCTCGCGGGCCTCGCCGCGACCAACCCGGTGATCAGCCAGATCCTGGCGAGCCCGGCATCCACCCTGGTCGGCCAGCGTGGCGTCGATAACACGACCGCCTACCTGCCAGAGGAGGGCATCACCGGCCTCTCCCGCAGCTACACGGACGCCGGCGGCGTGTGTTTCCTGTTCACCGCAAGCGTGGGAACCGCGCCGGCGGCCTTCACCTTCGCCGGCGCCCTGATCGGCGAGCCGGACTACGACACGCTGACGGCCGACCTGAAGGCGCTCATGGCAAGTGCGAAGGCCGGAGTCACAGACCTCCCGATCCTCGCGGAGGCCGCGGCGTACGTGCGTTTCGACGCGCCCTGGGACGCGACAGCCTCTGGCGTCGTGAAGACGGGCAAGACCCGCTTCGGCTGGCAGGCCGCTCCGGTAGGAGCAGCGACGCTTGACCTGGACGCGTTCGCGACCGGCCGCTCCGGTACGACGGTCGGCCGGGTCACCGTGGATGCGAGCGGGGAGGCCGTGACCTCACCCCTCGTGCTCGATGCGACAATCAGCGCCCCCGGACCCGGCTGGCGCCTGCTCAACCCGGTGCCGATGATCTCGGCACTCCTGGAGCAGTAAGGCGACTACTCCGGCTGGTCTTCCGGCACGTACGGGTCGCTGTCCGTCGCGTCGAAGCGGTAGCGCACATGGATCCGGCCCTGCACGTCGCGTTCGTCGACCTCGTCGTACCAGAACAGGGTCTCGATGCCCTCGACGAGCGAAACCATGCTGATCCGGCTGTCATGCGCGCCCTGCACGAGGACTCGGGAATCGACCTGTCCCTCGAGGGGGCCATCGATGAATTCGGCGGTGTAGAACACTTCTTCGGGAGCTGGACTAGTCATGTCTTAACGCTAGTCCGATTTCCCCGATCTCCCCGGAGGCCGGGGGTCCCGTCGAGTTCGATCGTCGCCCACCGTCCGGGTTCCTCGCGCACGAGGAATCCCTGCCATTCTGCCTGCCACTGGTCCCAGTGCGACCGGAATGCCTCACCGTCCCGCGCGAGGGCCCGCTGCTTGCGTTCCTCGTCGTCGGCAGTGAGCCAGATCCGTACGTCGCTCAGGCCGGTATTGGCCGCCGAGAGGGTGCCGCAGCCCTCGACGACGAGCGGAACGGCCTGGTCGACCGGGTGCCACTCCGCGGGCGCGTCCGCTCCCCAGTCGTAGCGTCGCCAGGCGCCGGGCAGCCCGGCCCGGAATGGGCGCAACACGTGTTCGGTCAGGTGTGCGCTCGCGGCGGCCAGTCCGTTCCAGCCGGGATAGATGTCGTCGAGACGGATGAGTGTGGGCCGCACTCTCGTCGGCCCGGCGGTCGACGGCCACGCGTCGAGGATGCGGTCGGCGACGGTGCTCTTGCCCGCACCGCTCGGCCCGTCGATCAGGATGACGATGGGCCCGGCATCCGCCCTCTGGAACGCCGCGATCGCCGCCAGCACCGGGGCGAGCAGCACCTGGTCAGGAGAGGACAAAGCGCCACGTCCCTGCCCAGACCGCGACCACGATCGCGATTCCGGCGATGCCCAGGCCGAGGCCGAGCATCACGGCGTCCCCGGCCCCGATCACCGATTCGCGGGCCCAGGTGCGCGGCGCCGTCCCGAAACCGCGGGCCTCCATGGCCGTTGCGAGCTTGCTTCCGCGGCGTACCGAGATGACGAGCAGGGCGAAGGCCGGCCCGAAGAAGCGGCGGAGGGCCCCGATCGGTCCGCCGCCGTCGCCGACACCCCGCGCGCGCCTGGCGAGGATGAGGAAGCGCCAGTCTTCGATGAACATGCCGACGAGGCGCAGGCCGGCGAGTCCACCGAGCACGAATCGGGCCGGCAGGCGCAGCACCTGCGCGAGCCCGTCGGCGAGGTCGGTGGGGTCCGTCGTGGACAGGAGGACGATTCCCGGCAGGCCGATCGCGAGTACGCGGAGCGCGATGGCCAGGCCGAGCTGGACCGAGCCGTCCGTCACCGTCACGAAACCGATCGTCAGAAGCACCGCTCCGGAGTCGCGGCCATACAGCACCGTCGTCAGGCCCGCGAAGGGCGCTGCGATCCACAGCGTCGAGGTGCGCAGCCAGAATTGCCGCGCGCTCAGCCCGCACCAGAACAGCAGCAGGCCCTCGAGGGCGAGGGCGACCAGTGCCGAGACCCAGTCGATCGAGAGCAGCAGCGCCAGGCTCACGACGATCGCAGCGCCGAGCTTTGAGATGGGGTTGAGCCGGGCGACCGCGCTCGGGCGGATGCTCGGCGTCAGGAGGCTCATCGGCGCGCCCCCGCCGCTGACCCGGCCGCCGACCCGGCCCGGCCACCCGCGAGCCGGAATTCGGAGTCGGCGATCGTGTCGACGAGGAGCTCGTCATGGGTGACGAAGACAAGGGCGGTGCCCGCGCTCTGCACCTCAACGAGGAGGGCGACGAGCTCCCGCCAGGTCCGGGAGTCCTGGCCGAATGTGGGCTCGTCGAGCACGAGCACCCGCGGGCGGCTCGCGAGCACCGTCGCTACCGAGAGCCGACGTTTCTCTCCGCCGGAAAGTGTGAAGGGGTTCGCCTCGGCGAGGTGGTCGAGGCGCAGCCTCTCGAGGAGCTCGTCGACCCGGCGGACCTGTTCCTCGGGGGCGAGGCCGAGGGCATGCGGGCCGACGGCGAGTTCACCGCGCACGGAGCCGGAGAGGAACTGGTGTTCCGGGTCCTGGAAGACCGTACCGATCCGGGTCAGCAGGGCGTGGGAACGCCAGCGGACCGGTTCGGAACCGAGGCCGTCCGCGAGGCCGGGACTCGCCGTGAGACGGCCGCCCGCCGGGACGAGCAGCCCGGCAAATGTGAGCGCGAGGGTCGATTTGCCCGCGCCGTTCGGTCCCGTGATCGCGGTCGCTGTGGCCGCCCTGATGGTGAGGTCGATCCCGTCGGCGACCACCTGGGCGCTGCGGCGGGCGAACGGCACCCGCCCGACGGCGAGCCCGCTCGCGGTCAACAGGAGCTCAGGAGCCCTGGCTTCCCCGGCCTGCCGTCCGAGGTCGCCGGGAGGCCGACCGGGGAGCTGCGGCGGGAGGTGCGGCACCCAGACTCCCGCCGCTGCAAGCCGTTCGCCCTCGGACTGCAGCACGGTGCCGGTCGGCCCGTCGGCAAGGATTCCACCGGCGGCATCGAGCACGATGACCCGATCGACGAGGTCCTGCCACACCGCAACCCGGTGTTCGATCACGATCAGGGTCGCCCCGGAGGCGTCGAGGGTGCGGCGCACGGCGTCGCGCACCTCGATGACACCCTCCGGGTCGAGGTTCGCAGTCGGCTCGTCGAGCAGGAGCAGGCCCGGCCGCATCGCGAGGACGCCTGCCAGTGCGAGGCGTTGTTTCTGGCCGCCGCTGAGCGCGGAGGTCGGGTGGTCGAGCGGGAGCCGCAGGCCGACCGCGTCGAGGGCGGCACCGACCCTGCGCCAGATCTCGTCCCGCGGCACGGCGAGATTCTCGCAGCCGAAGGCGACGTCGTCGCCCACCCTCGCGAGCACGACCTGGGAATCCGGGTCCTGCAGCACGAGACCGACCCGGCCGCGGGCATCCGCCGGCCGCCGCCCGTCGACGAGCAGTTCGCCGGTCTCATCGCCCTCGTCCTCAGATCCGAGTACTCCGGCGAGGGCGTGCACGAAAGTGCTCTTGCCCGCGCCGCTCGCGCCGAGCAAAAGCACCCGTTCACCGGGGCGGATGTCGAGATCGAGTCCAGAGACCGCAGGCGCGCTCCGTCCGGCGTGCCGCCAGCCCCAGTCGCGGGCGCGCACGTGCGCGCCCGCGACCGGGCGTACGGAATCGGGATCCAGGGGCATCCGCTACGCGGTGGCGCGTTGAGTCGACCGGCCCGCACTGTCCCGGCCGGCGGCGAAGCGGCTCAGGGCTCCCGAGCGCACGAGGCCACGCAGGACGAGCCAGGAGACAAGCCCGCCGAGGAGCACGCCGGAGATCACGGCAGAGACGAAGTAGGTCACCTTGATCGCGTTGTCGACGGCTGCGTAGCTGTTCAGCACGTCGAGGATTCCGACCGCGACGCCGGCGCCGGCGCCGGCGAGGAGTGCGGTACCCAGCTTCCAGCTCGAGTAGAGGAACAGGGCGAAGACGATCTCCGCGCCGAGGCCCTCGACGATGCCCCAGATCAGGGTCGAAAAACCCCATTGGGTGCCGATGAGCATCGAGACGACGGCTGCGACGACCTCGGTGTAGACGGCGGCGCCGGGCTTCCTCACGACAAGTCCGCCGAGCACGGCTGCGAAGAGCCAGCCGCCGGCGAGGAGTCCCTCGAGGCCGGGCGTGAAAGCCAGGACGGCGCTGAGCGGCGTCCAGGCCAGGCCCCACGCCCAGAAGATGACGCCGCTCGCGACGCCGATCACGCTGGCGACGACGATGTCGACGACCCGCCAGCGGTAGTTGCGAACCCGGGCTGCGGGTGTGGTGGTTGTTGAATGCATGATGTCGCGCCCTTTCAATGGCAATTGAGGGCACGGGTATGAGTGTTTCTGCCTCCCTGCGCTGGCATGATCCAGATCAGGTGTGACGGTCGAAGCTTAGGAAGCTTCCTCTCAGCCCGGTTGACCGGACTCCCGTGTTCGATTCCGAGTATAGACCGCACCGGGACCCTCGCGGCGGGCAGCGGCGCGGCGAGGGGGCCGTGTAGGGTGAAAGCAGGTGTGCCGGGAAGTCTGGTCGGCGTCCGCTCATCGAGCCCGAAACCAGAGGATCCACCCATGACTCCACCCACGAATCCGCCGATGACTCCACCGGGAAGCACCCCATCCCCTCGCAATCCTCGGGGAATCGGCGCGGTCTTCCGGCGCAGCAGCTATCCGGAATACGTGCGGATCAGTCAGATCCTCCGTCGTGAGACGGTCGGTGGGGCACTCCTTCTCGTTGCGGCCATCATCGCCCTGGTACTCGCGAACTCGCCGGCCTCCGGCCTCTACTTCGCCGTTCGCGACTTCCAGTTCGGCTACGAGCCCTGGCACCTCCAGCTCAGCGTCGGGGCCTGGGCGGCCGACGGGCTCCTCGCGATCTTCTTCTTCCTCGCCGGCCTGGAGCTCAAACGCGAATTCGTCGCCGGGGACCTGCGCACCCTGGACCGCGCGGTTGTTCCCGTTGCCGCGGCCGTCGGTGGCGTGCTGACCCCCGCGCTCTTCTTCACGCTCGTGAACCTCGGCGGTGGCGCGGAGGCGCTGCGGGGCTGGGCCGTACCGACCGCGACGGACATCGCCTTCGCCGTCGCCGTGCTCGCCGTGATCGGCTCACACCTGCCGAGCGCCCTCCGGGTGTTCCTGCTGACACTCGCCGTCGTCGACGACCTCCTGGCGATCACGATCATCGCGTTCTTCTACACGAGCGACCTCCAGCCAGTCCTTCTTGTGGCCGCCGCGGTGCCGCTCGCCGTTTTCGCATTCCTCGCGCACCGATACTCGTACCACTTCGGGACGCAACCCTGGCTCGCGTGGCTCGTACTCGTGCCGCTCGGCGTGCTGACCTGGGTTCTGGTTCATGCGTCCGGCATCCACGCTACCGTTGCCGGCGTGCTGCTCGGTTTCGCGGTGCCCGTCCTCCGCAGTCGCCGTGGCGGCGGATCCGACGCGGGAGCGGGGCTCGCCCAGACCCTCGAGCACCGGATCCGGCCGTTGTCTGCGGGATTCGCCGTCCCGGTTTTCGCCTTCTTCTCCGCGGGGGTTGCGATCGGCGGATCCGCCGGTCTCGCGGCGGCTCTGAGCGACCCCGTCGCGATCGGGATCATCGTCGCGCTCGTCCTCGGCAAGCCTGTCGGCATCCTCGGCGCCACCTGGCTGGTGACGCGCACGACGAAGGCATCGCTCGACCCGGACCTTGCCTGGGTCGACGTGATCGGCGTCGCGATGCTCGCGGGAGTGGGCTTCACGGTGTCTTTACTGATCAGCGAGCTCGGCTTCGGACACGGCACGGTCGAGGACGATCACGCCAAGGTAGCCATCCTCACGGCGTCTCTGCTCGCCGCTCTTCTCGCCGCCGTCGTCCTGCGCAGCCGCAACCGGCACTACCGGGAGCTCGACCTCAAGGAGAAGGCGGACGCGGACAACGACGGGGTCCCGGACGCCTTCGAGTAGGGGCTACTTTTTGAGTGCCCGGATCACGTGGCTGAGCGTCTTGCCGACAACCCAGACGAAGGGGATGCCGACGGCGAGCAGCGAGATGACGTTGGGTTCGAAACGAACGGTGCCCTCGGACTTCACATAGGCGCCCACCGGGATGGAGACTCCGCCGCCGCCACCGCCGGCGCCGTGCCCGGGACCGGCGAGTCCACCCGTGCCGGATCCCTCGGTGGACTCGCCTTCGCCCCCGCCGAAACCGTAGTACACGAGCGCGACGGGAACGATCGTGATCCCGTCGACGAGGACGGGGTCACCGTATGCCGACCGTACGCCGGCGGAGCGGGTGATTTCTGCGAGCTTTTCGGGGAGGCTAGTCATGTCCTCACGATACTCCGCCGCGCTCCGCAACGCCCGGCATCAGGGATTCGCGTCCCCGCGTTCTCCCGAACGGGGGTTCGGCTTGGTGGCGTCGAGGCCCACTGGGCGGGCCTGGCTCGGCCCGAGCAATGAGGCAGGCCGCACCGAACCGCGACCGAAGCGCGCGGTGACAGAGTCCACCGCGAGTTCGGCGCCGCGCCAGTCGTCGTCGGGGTCCCAGAGGCCGAGGCCCGCCCCATCGCCGTCGCCCAGCTGCTCCACCCGCACTCCGATCAGTCGCACCCGGATGCCGCGGGCCGCGAGCACGTCGAAGCTCGCCGCGGCTTCCTCGTAGATGCGGCGGCCCACGTTCGTCGCCTCGGCGAGGGTGCGCGAGCGGGTCACGGTGCTGAAATCGGTGTACCGGAGTTTCAGGACCACGCAGCGCCCGACGAGCCCGGCCCGCCGGAGGGAAACCGCCACCGCGTCGGACTGGCGGAGGAGCTCGCTGCGCAACCGGGCGACATCCGTCACGTCGTGTTCGAAGGTGATCTCGTGGCCGACGCTCTTCTCCTCGCGTTCGAGGGTCACTCCCCGCTGGTCTCTCCCCCATGCGAGCTCGTGCAGCTTGCGACCGGAGGCCTCGCCGATGGACTTCTGAAGCACGGGCAGCGGTGTGGCGGCGAGGTCACCGATAGTGCGGAGGCCGAGCCCGAGGAGCGACTTCTCGGTCATGGCGCCGACGCCCCAGAGTGAGCCGACAGGCAGCGGATGCAGGAACGCGAGGGTGTCCTCAGCCGGAACCACGAGCAGGCCATTGGGTTTCGCCCTGCTCGACGCCATCTTGGCGACGAACTTCGTCGACGCGGCACCGACGGAACAGGTGAGCCCGGTCTCGTTCTGGACCCGCTCGCGGATCAGCGCCGCGATCACGGCGGGCGAGCCGTGCAGGCGGCGGGCTCCGGAGACGTCGAGGAAGGCTTCGTCGATGCTGAGCGGCTCGACGAGCGGGGTCATGTCCGTGAAGATGCCCATCACCTGCTCGGAGAAATCCCGGTACCGGCTCATGTGCGGTTCGAGGACGACCGCCGCCGGGCAGCGTCGCAAGGCGAGCGCCATCGGCATGGCCGAGTTCACGCCGTAGCGCCGGGCGACGTAGTTGGCGGCGGTCACGACGGAGCGACCGGAGCGGTGGCCGACGATGACGGGTTTATCGACGAGTTCCGGGTGGTCGAGCAACTCGACGGAGGCGAAGAACGCATCCATGTCGATGTGGAGCAGGGTCGCGGAGGAGTCGTCGACGCTTGCCGCCGAGACCGTGCGGTCGCTTCCGTCCTGCCTGCTCACCCTGAGACCCTAACCCACACCGCCGACCATGCGGGCAGACCCGTTCCACGGGTAGCGTGCGAGGCGGAATGCACCGGCGACCGCAGGGGTTGCATCATGCAACGAAAGGAGCCTTCATGGAATCGAACTGGATCGCACTGCAGCAGCAGGCCCACCAGGAGTTCAGCCCCCGGCTCGCGCACGTCACCATCTGGGACGCGCCGACCCCCGATTCGGAGTGGACCGTCCGCGACCTCGTGCGCCACGTCGTCCGCGGCCAGCAGACCGTACCGCGGCTCCTCGCCGGACGCTCTGTCATCGAGGCTCGCCTCACCCGCGCCCCGCTCGGCTCCGACCTGCAGGCGGAATGGGACACCTACTCCGCCCTCGCGACCGCCGCCTGGTCGGACGCCCCCGCGGATGCTCCCGTCCGGCTGGCGTCCGAAACCGTCACCGCCGCGGAGTACCTGCGAGAACAGGTCGCGGAGGTCACCATCCACACCTGGGATCTCGCCAGGGCCGTCTCGGCCGACGAGTCCCTCGACGACGAGCTCGTCGCCGCGGTGTGGACGGTCTTCGAGCCCCAGCAGGACGCCCTCGAAGCAAGCGGCCTCTTCGCTCCCCCGGTTCCCCTCCCCGACGACGCGCCGCTGCAGTCCCGTCTCCTCGCACTCACCGGGCGCGACGCGCGCTGAACCGAGTGGGCATCAGGGGGTGACTTTCTCAGCCCCCGCGAGGCGCTGTGCCACGTAGATCGGCACGATCGAGACCAGCACGAGGACAACCGCGATGACGTTGACGATCGGGGCCTGATTCGGCCGGAACAGGTTGTCGAGGATCCAGATCGGCAGGGTCTTCACGATCGACCCCGCGGTGAACGTCGTCACGATGATTTCGTCGAAGCTCAGCGCGAAAGCGAGAAGTCCCCCCGCGAAGAGTGAAGACCGCAGCTGCGGGAAGGTCACGAGTCGGAAGGTGGTCCACAGTCCCGCTCCGAGATCGGCGGACGCCTCCTCGAAGTTCATGCCGACGCGGCGGAGACGGGCGATGACATTGTTGAACACCGTGACGATGCAGAAGGTCGCGTGCGCGATGATCACGGTCGCGATCGACAGCTGAATACCCATGATCGTGCGGAACGCATTGTTGAGGGCGATGCCCGTGATGATGCCGGGGAGCGCGATCGGCAGGATCACGAGGAGGCTCACGGCGTCGCGGCCGAAGAACGCGAACCGCTGCAGGGCTAGCGAGATCAGGGTACCGAGCACGAGGGAGACCAGGGTCGCCACGATCGCGATCTGCACGCTCGTCCCGATCGCATTGAGGGCGCCCTCATTGTGGAATGCCTTCACCCACCACTCGAAGGTCAGGCCGGGCGGCGGCCAGGTCAGGTTCGTGCTCGTGCTGAAGGAGTTGATCAGCACGACGATGAGCGGCAGGTAGATCACCGCGAGAATGATCCCGGTGAGGATGGCGAGGACGACCCGTGCCGGTCTGCTGAGGCGCATCTCTCCCCTTACAGGTTGTCCAGGGCGCCGGTGCGGCGCACGGCGGCGAGGTATCCGAAAATGATCACGATCGGGATGAGGGCGATCGCCGCAGCGAGGGGCAGGTTGTTCGCCGCGCCGACGTTCGTGTACACGAGATTCCCGAGCATCTGGTTGGCCCCGCCGACGATGTTGACCGTAATGTAGTCGCCGAGAGTGAGCGAGAAGCTGAGGATCGAACCGGCGATGATCGCCGGCCAGATCATCGGCAGCACGATGAGCCGAAGGGTGGACCCGGTCCGGCCGCCGAGGTCCCCTGAGGCCTCAAGCAGGGAGTCCGGCACGCGTTCCAGGCCGGCGTAGATCGGCAGGATCACGTACGGCAGTCAGAGGTAGGCGAGGGTGATGACCGTTGCCGGCAGCCCATAGCCCGGGGTCTGCCCGCCGAAGGGCGCGACCAGCCAGTCGACGATGCCGTCGCTCGACAGCACGGAGCGCCACGCATAGGCCTTGACCAGGTAACTCGCCCAGAGCGGCATCAGCACGGCGATCACGAGCACCCGCTGCCACCGGGTGCTCGCGACCTTGGCCATGTAGAACGCGATCGGCAGGGCGACCAGGACGTCGACGATGGTCACGACCACGGCGATGCCGAGCGTGCGCAGGGTCACCGTCTGGTACAGCAAGCCGGTCAGAACGGTCACGATGTTGTCGAGCGTCCACGTCTGCGTGATGGTTCCCGTGAACGTGTCAGCCCGCGTCCGGCATGGCCCCCGTTCGCCCCGGTAAGTCGGGCCGGTCAGTCGCGTCTGGGTGGTCCGGTGAGGACCTGGTGGGCGCGGTGTCGGTTTGGTGGCCGCCAGAGCCGGTGCGGGTCGATCAACCCGGGGGCCCGGACCTGCGGTGATCCTTTCACCATGCGGATCTCCCACCCCGAGGTGTCGATGGTGTGGTGGTGGAACCAACACAGGAGCACCCCGTTGTCCACGTTCGTCGGGCCGCCGGTGGCCCACGGCTTCACATGGTGCACCTCGGCCCAGTGCGCCGGGGCCTTGCACCCGGGGATGATGCAGCCGCCGTCCCGGGCGGTGATCGCCCGGCGTTGGGCCCGGTTGAAGTAGCGCCGTTCCGGACCGAGCTTGAGGACTTGGTTGTTCGCCCCGAACAGGACCCCTTGGAAGCCGCCGTCACAGATGCGCTGATGCACCGTCTTGAGCGACACCGGCGCTTCGACCCCGTCGATCCACCCGACCCCGATCCCGGAGGCGAGGTCGGCCGCGTTCACGTGCACCATCACCGTCGGCGCCGACCCGCCCATGCTGGGCGTGTCCGTGTCCCGGGCGGCGTGTTCGAACAACGCCTGCAGGATGTCAGCGCGTTTCTCCCCGCCCGTGCGGGTGTCCGCGCGCCGCTCCCGCAGCTCCGCCTCGATCACGTCAAGATCCGGGCCCGTGTCGGTCTCGCCGTCCGCTGCCTCGGCGCCGGGGACCAACTGCCCCGAATCCATCAGGGCCTGTTCCTCGGCGGTGGGGAACGCCGGGCGGGCGTGGAAGCTCAGGAAAGCGTCGAAGAGGGTGTTCATCACCCCGAACAATTCCGGTGTCACCCCACCCTTCACCGGATACAAGCCGTTCTTGAGTTGTCCGAAGCCGATGTTGGACTTCGCCTCGAACACGTCCTCCTGCGGGAGCACCCCGTCGGGGTCGAGGATGGCCTGCCACTGCGCGACCATGCCCCGGATCAGGTCCGTGGTCACCGGCACTCCTGCCCCGGCCAAATCCTCCGTCTCCGGGGTGATCAGCCCGGCCGCCGTGGCGACCAGGGCACGCTCCGCCGTCAACAAGTCATCCGGCGCCACCCGGTGACTGATCACCTGCAACCCCTCCACGATCAACTCCGCCGTCTCCACACCGATCTCCCCAGCGGTCAGCGCGGCCCCGACCGTCGGGAACAACGGCGGCAACCAGCTACTCCCGCCGCACGGCCGCGGCAACACCGCGTCGCCGAGCTTCGTGCGCCGCTTCACCTCCCGCCCCGAAACCCGCGTCACCCGGGTGAGCACATCCCACGGACCCTTGCAGCCCATCCGCCAGGCCAGACCCTCGCGGCCGAGCACCCGGGCCCGCCGGTCCACATCCGTCGCGGTGTTCACCCGGGCCGCATCCACGGTCCGCCCGATGGCCTCCACTTCCTTCAGAGCAGCGACCGCTTCCGCATCACTGAGCAGCCCGACCGGGATCGCCGCCAGGGCCTCTGTCAGAGCGGCCTGGGCTTCGGCGAGCCGGGCGACAGCATCCGCATGAACCGATGGCACCGACCCGGCCAGACCGTCAGCGCCCTCGAAACCCACGGCAACCGCCACGGGATGGGCCGACTCGACACCCACGGTGGGCTGATCCCCATCGGCCCCGGAACGGGGTGTCTGCGGGGTGTGTGACTGGGGATCCGAAGCTCCTGCCATACCCCGATTCTACCCCGAATCGGACAGAAATACGAGACTTACTCACATAATTTTAGGCTGTCCAGCCCAAGTTTCATACCTGAAAACGAGTGCGCCGGGCCTGTGGTGGCTAACTCAGGAGATCCGCCTGGGCGGGCAGCACCGGCCAGCGCACCAGTGCGGCCGATCCCACCCGACCCCAAGAATCTCCTGAATTCACCACCGAGTGCGGGCCCGAGGCAGCAGACACCAACACCGCGGACGAGCGGTGAGACTCCGTTCGTAGTGGATGGACTGTGCAACGTCCGGCGCCGCGCGGAGCCCGACCCCCGGCCACGGATCGATCTCGAAGGCGCTACCCGAGCGAGGTGCCGAAGAGCAGGCCGAGCACGTACGTGACCCCGGCGGCCGCGAAGCCGATCAGCAGTTGGCGGAGCGCACGCCGAAGCGGCGGCCCGCCGGAGAGCAGGCCGACGATCGCACCCGTCGCGAGGAGGGCGAGACCGACGAGCACGGACGCGACCAGGATCGCCGCAAGCCCCTCCAGGCCGAACAGGTACGGCAACACGGGGAGGATGGCACCAGAGGCGAAGAAGCAGAAGCTCGAGGACGCGGCGCCCCAGCCGGTTCCGATCGCCTCGTTCTCGTCTGTCGCGGGGTCGAGTCCCCCTTGCGCGGTGTCGGCGCCCTGGACCGGGGCGGCAACCGAAACCGGTCCGGTCGCCATGGTCAGGGTGCGCAGCACCTCGTGGGCCTGCGCCTCGGCCTCTTCCGCGGCCACGCCCTGCGCCCGGTATACGAGCGTGAGCTCGTTGGCGGCGAGGTCGAGGTGCGAGAGCACCGTGCGCGCAGTCGCTTGGGGGGTGGATGCCTCGAGCAACTCCCGCTGCGACCGCACCGAGACGTACTCGCCCGCGCCCATCGACAGTGCGCCGGCGAGCAGGCCGGCAATGCCCGTGAACAGGATGGTCGCAGCGGGAACGCCGGTCGCGCCGATACCGAGCACGAGGGCGAGGTTGGAGACGAGCCCGTCGTTGATGCCGAACACGGCTGCTCGGAACGACCCGGCGAGGCGCTGGCGTCCGCGGGCGGCGAGTCCGCGCACGACCTCCTCGTGGATGCGTTCGTCGGCAGCCATCGTCTTCGTCGCGTCGACGTCGGAATCGTATGGCGAGCGCGCTTCCGCCCGCTGGGCGAGCGCGAGCACGAAGACGGAACCGAATCGTCTCGCGAGGAACCCGAGGAACCGGGTGCGCACCGCTCCACGTTTCGGCGGGCCGGCCTGGTCGCCGAGCAGGTCCCGCCAATGCGCCTCGTGGCGGGCTTCCGCCTCGGCGAGGGCGAGCAGGATCTCCTTCTCCTCACCGGTCCGGCGGGAGGCGAGGTCGCGGTAGACCGCGGCCTCCGCGCGTTCATCGGCGAGGTACTGGCGCCAGCGACGAATGTCAGCGGGGGTCGCCGTGGACTCAGCACTCGCGGAATCGAAACGTTCCTGGGCTGCGCTCATCGCGATCACGCTTCCGGGGCCGGTTCGAGGGAGGTCTGGGCGACCCGGGCTGACTCGTGCGGGCCCGAGCCGTCGAGCCCGTAGAAGGGTTCGTCGAACTGCACGGTCCAGATCGCCTCCCGACCGGAGACCGGGGCGTAGAGGGCCGCGCCGTCGGTGTCCCCCGCGCCGACGATGACGCCGATGGGGTCTTCGACCATCGACTCCGGGTAGCGGCTCCGGTCGAGCCGCACCAGGACCTGCATCCCGACGCCGAAAACGGCGCGGCTCGCGGCCCCGTCCGGTGCGGGCTCACGTCGCTTCCAGAGGGCCATTACTCGGCCGTTCCTGCCCTCTCGAGGACGAGTTCCCGTACCCGCGCGGCATCCGCTTGCCCACGCATGGCCTTCATGACGGCACCGATCACGGCGCCGGCCGCCTGGACCTTGCCGTCGCGGATCTTCGCGAGCACGTCGGGCTGGGAGGCGAGAGCGAGATCGATGGCCTCGATGAGCGGGCCGTCGTCGGAAACGACGGCAAGACCGCGGATGTCCACGACCTCGAGCGGGGTGCCTTCGCCGGCGATGACACCCTCGAGCACCTGGCGGGCCAGGCGGTCGGTCAGCGTTCCCGCGGTGACGAGTTCGATCAGCGCGGCGAGCTGCACCGGCTCGACGAGGGAGTCCGCGGAGACGCCGGCGACGTTCGCGAGACGGGCGACCTCGCCGGTCCACCACTTGCGGGAGGACTGGGCGGATGCCCCGGCTGCGACGGTGGCCTCGACCGCGTCGAGCAGGTCGGAGTTGACGACGTCCTGGAACTCCAGGTTGGCGAAGCCCCAGTCGGCCTGGAGGCGCTTGCGGCGTGCCGCGGGCGGCTCCGGCAGGGTGGCGCGAAGTTCTTCGACCCAGGCGCGGGAGGGCGCGACGGGGACGAGGTCGGGCTCCGGGAAGTAGCGGTAGTCGTCGGCGTCGGACTTGGGCCGGCCTGCGGACGTGATGCCGGTGTCCTCGTGCCAGTGCCGGGTCTCCTGCGTGATCGTTCCGCCGGCGGCGAGGAGTGCGGCCTGGCGCTGGATCTCGTAACGGACGGCACGTTCGACGCTGCGGAGCGAGTTGACGTTCTTGGTCTCCGTGCGGGTGCCGAGCTTTCCGGAGCCGCGCGGGCGCAGGGACACGTTGGCGTCGCAGCGCACGTTGCCCTCTTCCATCCGCGCGTTGGACACCCCGAGCGCCTTGACGATCTCGCGGATCGCGGCAACGTAGGTGCGTCCGATCTCGGGAGAGTCGGCCTCGCCGCCCTCGATCATCTGCGTGACGATCTCGACGAGGGGCACGCCGCCGCGGTTGTAGTCGACGAGCGAGTAGTCGGCGCCCTGGATCCGGCCGGTCGCGCCGCCGACATGGGTGAGCTTGCCGGCGTCGTCTTCCATGTGGGCGCGTTCGATGTCGATCGTGACCTGGCGGCCGCTCTCGAGTTCGATCGTGAGCTGCCCGTTGAACGCGATCGGCTCGTCGTACTGCGAGGTCTGGAAGTTCTTCGCTGTGTCGGGGTAGAAGTAGTTCTTGCGGGCGAAGCGCGAGTATTCCGCGATTTCGCAGCCGAGGGCGAGCCCGAGGCGGATGCTCGACTCGATCGCCTTCGCGTTCACCTGTGGGAGCCCGCCGGGGAGACCGAGGCAGGTCGGGCAGGTGTTCGTGTTCGCGCCCTGGCCGAATTCGTTGGCGCAGCCGCAGAACATCTTGGTCTTGGTGTTGAGTTCGACGTGCACCTCGAAGCCGAGCACCGGCTCGAACAGTTCGAGGGCCTTGTCGTAATCCATCAGTTCAGCCTTTTTCATCAGACGGCTCCCCCTTCGCTCGCGAACATTTGTGTGGGTGCCAGTTTCGGCGCAAGGCTGAGCAGGGTGTGTCCCCAGTGCGCTTCGAGCAGCTGCTCGACGGCGGCACCGAAGGTGTACAGGCGGGCGTCCTGCTTGGCGGGCGCCATCACCTGCAGCCCGACGGGCAGGCCGTCCTCCGGCGCGAGGCCCATCGGCAGGCTCATTCCCGGGATGCCGGCGAGGTTCGCCGGGATCGTGGTGACATCGTTGAGGTACATCGCCATCGGGTCGTCCATCTTCTCGCCGAACTTGAACGCCGTCGTCGGCGCGCTCGGGGACAACAACACGTCGACCTTCTCGAATGCGGCGTCGAAGTCGCGCTGGATCAGGGTGCGCACCTTCTGGGCGCTGCCGTAGTACGCGTCGTAGTAGCCTGCGCTCAGGGCGTAGGTGCCGAGGATGATGCGGCGCTTGACCTCGGGTCCGAAACCGGCGTCGCGCGTCGCGGCCATGACCCGTTCGCTCGTGAGCGGTCCCTCTGCGGGGTCCACGCGGATGCCGAAACGCACCGAGTCGAAGCGGGCGAGGTTGCTCGAGGCCTCGGCGGGGAGGATCAGGTAATACGCGGCGACGGCATATTCGAAGCTCGGTGCGCTGACCTCTTCGATCTCGGCGCCGGCTGCGACGAGCATGGCGAGGGTTTCGTTGAAGCGCTGCAGGACTCCGGGCTGGAACCCGGGACCGGACAGCTCCTTGACGACACCGATCCGGACGCCGGTGAGGGCACCGTCGACCCGGCCCGCGATCGCGGCGGCGGCCATCGAGGGCCAGCGGTCGGTCAGCGAGGTGGAGTCGAGCGGGTCGTGGCCGCTGAGAACGTCGTGCAGAAGCGCGGCGTCGTAGACGGTGCGGCTGACCGGTCCGACCTGGTCGAGCGATGAGGCCAGCGCGATCGCACCGTAACGGGAGACGCCGCCGTATGTCGGCTTGACTCCGACAGATCCGGTGACGGCTGCGGGCTGGCGGATCGATCCGCCGGTGTCACTGCCGAGGGCCAGGGGCGCTTCGAACGCACTCACCGCTGCGGCGGATCCTCCGCCGGAGCCGCCGGGAATCCGGTCGAGGTCCCAGGGGTTGTGGGTCGGGCCGTACGCGGAGAACTCGGTGGACGAGCCCATCGCGAATTCGTCCATGTTGGTCTTGCCGAGCGGAATCAGCCCGGCTTCGCGGACGAGCCGCACGACCGTGGCGTCGTAGGGCGGGATCCAGCCCTCGAGGATCTTCGAGCCGGCGGTCGAGGGCATGTCGCGCGTCGCGAGCACGTCCTTGATGGCGATGGGCACGCCCGCGAGCGGACCCAGTACGGCACCGGCGGCGCGCTGGGCGTCCACGACGGCGGCCGCGGCGAGGGCGTTCGCCCCTGCCACGTGCAGGAACGCGTGTACGTCGGTGTCGACGGCCGCGATGTGGTCGAGATGGGCCTGCGTTGCCTCGACGGAGCTGACGGCCCCGCTCGTGAGGAGGATGGACAGGTCGGCGGCGGAGAGGCGGGTGAGATCGGTCATGGTTACTCCTCGTCCAGGATCGCGGGCACGCGGAATTTGTCGCCGTCGCGGTCGGTCGAGCCGGAAAGCGCTTCTTCGACGGACAGAGACGGCACGACGACGTCGGCGCGGAAAACGTTGGTCAACGGCATCGGGTGGCTCGTCGCGGGAACTTCGGGCGTTGCGACTTCGGCGACCTTCGCCACCGAGTCCACGATCTGGCCGAGTTCGGCGGTGAGGCGGGTGATCTCCTCCGGGCTGAGGTCGATCCGGGCGAGGTTTGCCAAGTGCGCAACCTGCTCGGCCGTGATTTCAGACATGTTGCTCCGATTGTGGTTGAGGTGAATACCCAATTCTATTCGGAGCCGTTGGTGACCAAATCCGCGTTGTCCGTTCCGATCAGCGCCATGTTGTGCAGCGACTCGCTCCCTGGCTCGAAATACGCGTTGTGGCCGAGCGAGGCCGTGAGGCTGGCCCCGGTGATCCGGTCGGTCGAACCGCCGACCCCGAGCGGATGCGCCCCGTACGATTCGGCCCCTGGGTCACTCCCGAAGAAGGCACTATTGACGGCCGGATCCCAGTCGGCCTTGCCGACCCAGACGTTCTCGCCGGTCACATGAAGGCTGGCGGCGGACTGGATCTGGCTGCCCGGCGATCCGACGAGCACGAGGGCGTCGACATCGAAGGAGCCGCGGGCGAGGGCGGTGAGCGCGACGGTCGAGCCGTAGGAGTGCGCATAGACGGAGATGAAGGGCTGGTGCGCCCCACGGTCCGAGCGGATGCCGAGCGAGGACTTCTCGAGGAAGTCGGCTCCGACGATGGCCTTGTCGAGGCCGCCGACGCTGAACAGGTCGGGGACCTCGTAGCCGATCCAGGCGACCGTCGCGATGCCGGCATGCACCTGGCCCGCGCCCTGGGCCGCCCCCTGGGCTGCGCGTTCGGCGAGCACCTTCTCCTGTTCCCTGTACAGGGCGTTCGCCGTGTCCGTCCAGTGCACGATCTCGGCCTCGACGGTGTAGTTCATTCCGGGAACGAGGAAGCCGACGTAGTCGGCGGTGTCGGGATTGCCGAGCGCGATGGCCGCGCGACCGCCGCCCGTGCTGTCGAGCAGGATCAGGGAGCGGCGCGGTCCCGCGTCGGCCTGCCTGAGGGCGGTGCGCACCTGGTCGAGGATGACGAGCTCGTGGGTGGCGCTCGTGCGGTCGTCGTCGCTCAGCGTGCCCGCGAGGCGCTGCTGGGTGTCGGTGATGCTCTCGTTGAGGTATCGGGCGTTCGCCCGGCCACGCTCCCGGAACGGGATGCCCTCGAGGTTGCCGACGAGGCGGGGTGCCGCGGCGATGAGCGAGGAGCGTTCGGTGCCGCCGAGTGACGTCCACCAGCCGGTGACCTCTGTCGCGGCCGGCGGAACAGCGAGGAGGGAGTCGAGCTGTTCGGGGAAGTCCAGCACGAAGCTCGAGATGTCTGCGACCGAGAGCCGGGCAAGCCCGGCGAGGAGGCTCGACCCGCGCAGGAAGCGGAGGGAGTTGACGTCTCCATCGATCGACACGACCGGTTCGAGTCCGACGGGTTGCAGTCCCAGGTCGGTGTCGCTCGATACGACCGCGTATTCGTGCACCTGAAAGGCCTCGCTGGCCCCATTGAATACCAGCGAGGATGCAAGAAGAATTGCCGCGCCTAACAGCAAACCTGGGTACGTCCCCTCACGAACACCGAGCGGTGGATCGGCACGGTATCAAGTGCACACCCTGCACTTTTAGAGTATCGAAGAATGCGCCCGTTGGGGATGAACTTTGTCCCCGGTCCGGGTGCAAATATTCGAGCAGTGAAACCGGGTATTGCGCAAGGGCATATATGCGTGATCTTATATAAGCATGTCGCTGACCATTGCTTTGCTCGGGATGCTCGAGCTCTCGCCCCTCTCCGGGTACGACCTCAATAAGAGGATCGAGGCATCCGTCCTTCATTTCTGGTCTGCGGATCAGTCCCAGATCTATCGCACGCTCAGCCGCCTGGTCGCTGACGGACTCGCCGAGGTCACGGTCATCGCCCAGGACGGCAAGCCCGACCGGCGCGAACACCGGATCACCCCGGCGGGTCACGCGGCCCTCGACGCCGCGCTCAGGGCGCCGCTGGAACCTGAGACCCCGCACGAGTCCTTCCTGATGCGCATCTTCTTCGCCGGCGCGCTCGGAATCGACGGCGTCCGCGAACTCCTTCGAGCGCGCAGGGAGGAAGCGGCCCGGCTGCTCGCGCGCCTGACCACGATCGAGGCCCGGGATCCCGGGCGACCGGAAACCATCGGCCAGGCCCTGCGACGGGCGACGCTCCGCAACGGAATCGTCCACGCCGAGGCGGAACTCGCCTGGCTGGACGAGACCGAATCCGTCCTGGTCACGGCCGCACGGTGACCGGGTATCCGCTCGAGCACGGCGCCGAGGCCCCTGGCTCGGAGACGATCGTGTTGCTGCACGGCGGCACCGTGGCCTCCTGGTCCTGGCAGCCGCAAGTCGAGGGCATGCCGGACCGGCACGTCCTCACACCGGACCTGCCGGGGTTCGGCTCCCGGTCGGGGGAAGAGTGGCATTCGCTGGATCGCACCGCTGACGACGTGGCCGAGATCATCCGCTCCCGGGCCAGGGGCGGGAGCGCCCACGTGATCGGGCTCTCACTCGGAGGGCTCGTGGCCGTGCACCTGATGGCCCGGCACCCGGCGCTGATCCGGTCCTGTCTGATCTCGGGCGCACCCGTGACCGGCATCCATGGAGCTGCCCGGTTCCTCAACACCCTCCAGCTGCGACTGTGGGACCGGGCCTGGTACTGGAAGGCGCAGGCGAAGGCGTTCGGGCTGCCTGCCGACGCCGTCGACCTGTTCGTCGACAACGGCCTGGGCATCCGGGCAGACAACGCGGCACGCGTGTTCGCGGACGTCAACCGGGGCGGCTGCCCGGATTCGCTCGGCGACTACCGGGGTCCGCTCCTCGCCGTCGCCGGGGGGAAGGAATCGCGCCTGGTGCGGCGCGGCTTTCCAGAACTGCGCAGCAGGCTCCCGCAGACACTCACCTGGATCGCTCCCGGCATGCACCACGTCTGGAGCATCGAGAACGTCGGACTCTTCAACCGGATGGTCCTCGGCTGGGTCGATCACCGGACGGTTCCCGAACCGGACTGACCGGCGACCGATCCGACCCCGTCAGTCGGTCGGTGACGTGGCCGTACCGTCTGTCCCGTCGGCGCCGGTCTCGTCGGCGACGGTCTCGTCGGCGACGGCGCCATCAGCCGCGTCGAGCGCGGCGGGGCCGCCGGTGACGAGGAGCCGGAATTGCGCTGCGTCGAGGATGCGCAGCCCGAGGGCCCCCGCCTTGGTGAGCTTGGAACCTGCGCCCGGTCCGGCGGCCACGAAGTCGGTATTCTTCGACACGCTCGACGCGCTCTTTCCGCCGGCGGAGATGATCGCCTCCTGGGCTTCTTCTCTGGTGTAGCCCTCGATCGACCCGGTCGCGACGACGGTGAGCCCGGCGAGCACTCCCCCGGCGGCCGCGGCAGCGCCGGGTCCCGGGTGGCCCGGCGTCCGGAACTGAACGCCGGCGGCGGTCCACTGGTCCACGATGTCGCGGTGCCAGTCCACCTCGAACCAGTCGATGATGGCGTCTGCGATGATGCCGCCGACGCCGTCTACCTCGGCGAGCTCGTCGCGCGTCGCGGCTCGGATCGCGTCGAGGCTGCCGAAGTGGCCGGCGACGGCGCGCGCCGCGACCGGGCCGACGTGGCGGATGTTGAGCGACACCAGAAGGCGCCAGAGCGGTTTCGTTTTGGCGAGTTCGATCTCGGCGAGCAGCTTGATCGCACTCGAGGACGGCTGCAGACCGGTGAGGCCTGCCCGCTTCTCTGCAGCCGTCGGGTTCCGCCGGAACGGGGTGCGCAGCCGGTTCGTGCCGTCCGCCTCCTCGCGGGGCAGCCCGGTCTCGGCATCGCGCACGACGACCTCGATCGGGGTCAGGTCGTCGAGGGTGAGGTCGAAGAGGCCGGCTTCCGTGCGCAGCGGCGGCTCGATCGGCACGGTCGGCTGGGTGAGGGCGGCCGCGGCCACCTCGCCGAGCACCTCGATGTCGAGCGCGCCGCGGGACCCGATGTGCTCGACACGCCCGCGCACCTGGGCCGGGCAACTGCGCGCGTTCGGGCAGCGCAGGTCGATGTCGCCCTCCTTGGCCGGCGCGAGCGGGGTACCGCACTCCGGGCAGTTCGCCGGCATCACGAACGCGCGTTCGCTGCCGTCGCGCAGTTCGACGACCGGCCCGAGGATCTCGGGGATCACGTCGCCGGCCTTCCGCAGCACGACGGTGTCGCCGATCAGCACCCCCTTGGCCTTCACGACGTCCTGGTTGTGCAGGGTGGCCTGCCGCACCTCGGAGCCCGCGACCCGCACTTTCTGCATCACGGCGAAGGGGGTGGCGCGCCCGGTGCGGCCGACGCTGACGACGATGTCGAGCAGCTTGGTGTTCACCTGTTCCGGCGGGTACTTGTAGGCGATCGCCCAGCGTGGCGCCCGGCTCGTTGCGCCCAGTTCGGCGTGCAGGGCGAGTTCGTCGACCTTGATCACGATGCCGTCGATCTCGTGGGACACACTCGCCCGGTGCTCGCCGTAGTACGCGATGAAGGCGGATGCCCCGCTCGCGTCCGGCTCGACGCGGAAGTAGCTGCTCGTCGGCAGTCCCCAGCCGGCCAGGAGTCCGTAGACCGCGGACTGGGCGTCGGCCTTCGGATCGGCCCAGGCTCCGACGCCGTGCACGAGCATCCGCAGCCGGCCGAGCCGCGCTCGCATCAGTCGCAGGGCCTCCGGGCTCTTGCCCTCCGCCTTCTGGCGCAGCGAGCCGGCCGCGGCGTTGCGCGGGTTGGCGAAGGGGCGTTCCCCGGCGGCGACCTGCTGGGCGTTGAGGTCCGCGAAGGCGACGACGGGGAAGAAGACCTCGCCGCGCACCTCCATCAGCGGCGGATGCCCGGTGCCTGACAGTCGCTCGGGGATGCCGGGCACCCAGTAGATGTTCTCGGTGACGTCCTCGCCGACGACGCCGTCGCCGCGGGTCGCCGCCGTGACGAGCACGCCGTCCTCGTAGCGGAGGTTGATCGCGAGGCCGTCGATCTTGAGTTCGCACAGGTAGTGAACGGGGCGGCCGGCGTCCCGCTCGACCTTGGCGGCCCAGGCCTCGAATTCCTCGACCGAGAAGACGTTGTCGAGGCTCAGCATCCGCTCGGCGTGCTGCACGGGCGCGAAGAGGCTCGTCTCGGCCCGGCCTCCGACGGTCTGGGTGGGGCTGTCCTGGCTCGCGAGCTCGGGAAACTCACCCTCGAGAACCGCGAGCCGGCGGACGAGCGCGTCATAGTCGGCGTCGGAGATGACGACCTCGTTGCGCTCGTAGTACGCGTCTCTGGCGTCGATGATGCGCGAGGTGAGGTCGGCGACCTCGGCGGCGGCCTGCTGGAGCTCCGGCGGCGTGGAGTCGTCTGGCGCGGCGCTCGCGGCGTCAGGCACGGGCGGCGGGAACGGCGACCGGGGCTGGTTCAACGGCAGCGGACGGCACGGGTACGGCGCTCACGGTGCGGTCGATCGTGCACTGGCCGAGCACCCGGGTGCCGACGTAGAGCACCGCGGTCTGGCCGGGGGCGACGCCTGTCAGGGGCTCGCGCGGCGTGATGACGAGTTCGGTCGCGACTGCGCCGGCCGAGTCTGCGTCGGTTGCTCCTGCACCGGCCGGTTCTGCGCCGGACGGGACCGGAACGCTCACGACCTGCGCGACGGCGGGCACCGGGTCGGCGTGCGCGCGGATCTGCACGTCGCAGTCGAAGGCGTTCCCGGGGTGCTCCGGCGCCAGGCCGGTCCACGTGAACTTCGAGCCGGCGATGAGGCCGATCGCGAGCGCCTCCTTCGGGCCGACGACGACGGTGTTGGTGATCGGGCGTACCTCGAGCACGAAGCGCGGCTTGCCGTCTGCGGCCGGTGTGCCGATCTGGAGGCCCTTGCGCTGGCCGACGGTGAACGCGGCGGCGCCCTCGTGCCTGCCGAGGGTGTTGCCTTCGCGGTCGAGGATGTCGCCTGCGGATGCCGGGACGCGCTCGGCGAGCCAGCCGCGGGTGTCGCCGTCAGGAATGAAGCAGATGTCGTAGGAGTCCGGCTTGGTCGCGACCGAGAAGCCGCGCTCGGCGGCCTCCGCACGCACCTCAGCCTTGGACGGCGTCTCGCCGAGCGGGAACATCGAGTGCGCGAGCTGCTCGGCGGTCAGCACGCCGAGCACGTAGGACTGGTCTTTCGCCCAGGCGCTCGCGCGGTGCAGTTCGCGGTTCCCCGCGGCATCCGTCTGGATACTCGCGTAATGGCCAGTGCAGACGGCGTCGAAGCCGAGGTCGATCGCCTTGTCGAGCAGGGCGGCGAACTTGATGCGCTCGTTGCAGCGCATGCAGGGGTTCGGGGTGCGGCCGGCCGCGTATTCGGCGATGAAGTCGTCGACGACGTCGAGCTTGAACCGCTCGGAGAAGTCCCAGACGTAATAGGGGATGCCGATGATGTTCGCGGCCCGCTGGGCGTCCATCGAGTCCTCGATGGTGCAGCAGCCGCGGCTGCCGGTGCGCAGGGTTCCGGGCATGCGGCTCAGGGCGAGGTGCACGCCGACGACCTCGTGCCCCGCCTCAACCGCGCGCGCCGCCGCCACCGCGGAGTCGACTCCGCCACTCATTGCTGCCAAAACCTTCACCGGGCAAGTGTAATCGGACGGACCGGTTTGGCCAACGCGCGGCCGGCGCGCTTCGTCACGGCCCTGGAGGGGAACTCCGCGATCCGGCGGAGAACCGCGCCCGTTTCCGCAGGCCGCTCCCGAAACGGCGGGCGCGGCCTGCCGAAATCCGCGCGGCCGCGACCCCGGGCGGGCACGGCCCGCGGAAACCCGCGCGGCCGCGACCCGGGGCGGGTCAGCGTTTTGGGTCAGCGGGCAGTCAGCGGGTGGGCACGCGGTCGTTCATGCCGGCGCGGCTGGCCTGGGCGTGCGCTGCAGGCAGCGCGGCGAGGAAGGCATCGACGTCCGCGTCCGTCGAATCGCGGCCGAGGGTGATCCGCAGGGCGCTGCGGGCCTCCGCCTCGCTGCGGCCCATGGCGCGCAGCACGTGGGAGGGCTCCGGGATGCCGGCCTGGCACGCCGATCCGGTCGATACGGAGATTCCGGCGGCGTCGAGCAGGAAGAGGAGCGACTCCCCCTCGCAGCCGGGGAAGGTGAAGTGGGCGTTGCCGGGCAAGCGCTGTTCATCCGGCCCGTCGGGTGCCGCACCATTGAGCACCGCGGTGGGCACGACGGCGAGCACCCCCGCGATCAGCCGGTCGCGGAGCGCCCTCAGGCGCACGTTGCGGGCGGGCAGGTCGCCGAGGGCGGATGCCGCGGCCGCGAACGCGATCGCCGCTGCGACGTCCTGGGTACCGCTCCGAACCTGGCGTTGCTGGCCGCCGCCGTGGATCAGCGGGACGATACTGGCCCGGCGCGACAGCACGAGTGCTCCGATGCCGACCGGCCCGCCGATCTTGTGGGCGGAGAGGCTGAGGGCGACGATGCCGCCCGCAGAGCCTCCGGCGCCGCCAGACCTGCCGGTGCGGCCCGCGCCGCTGAGCGC
The DNA here is from genome assembly GCF_035984545.1 of Cryobacterium sp. GrIS_2_6. Classification (NCBI taxonomy): domain Bacteria; kingdom Bacillati; phylum Actinomycetota; class Actinomycetes; order Micrococcales; family Microbacteriaceae; genus Cryobacterium; species Cryobacterium sp. GrIS_2_6. The sequence continues at coordinate 764,720 of NZ_JAXCHP010000001.1, read as the reverse complement.
GCGGAAGTCGATCGGCACCTGGCCGTACGCGGACACGGCGTCGATATGCACCGGGATCCCCTGGATGGCGGCCAGCTCGCCGATCTCGGCGACGGGCTGCAGGGTACCGACTTCGTTGTTCGCGGCAAGCAGGCTGAGCAGTGCGACCTCCTCTGCGCCTGTCGCAAGGGCATCCGCCACCCGGGCCGGGTCAACCCGGCCTGCCCGGTCGAGCGGAAGCCACCCGGGTTCTGCGCCGTCGTGGTTTTCGAGCCACTCGACGGTGTCCATGGTCGCGTGGTGCTCGCCTCCGGGGACGACGATGCGCCTGCGCGGCGCACGCGCCCAGAACAGGCCCTTGAGGGCGAGGTTGATCGCCTCGGTGCCTCCCCCGGTGAATACGACCTCGATCGGGTCGCAGCCCACACTCCGTGCGACGGTCTCGCGGGCTTCCTCGAGCATCCGCTTGGCATTCTGGCCCTGGCTGTGGATGGAGGCGGGGTTTCCGACGACGCTCATAGCGTCGACGTAGGCCTCGATGGCCGTTGGCAGCATCGGCGTCGTCGCGGCGTGGTCGAGATAAATCGACAAAATACCCTCTTCCGCTCGGTTTTCGGCTGGCTGCGCGTGCGCCGGTGGTCACGGCCAGTCTGCGTACTCATTACTCTAGAACGCATGACTCACGCCGATCCCCTGCACAACCTCGGCGTGCGGCTTTCAGCCGGGGTCGGCGAACTCCGTGTCTATTCGCGGAACGCCGAGGCCATGGACCTCTGCATCTTCGACGCCACGGACCCGAACTGGATCGTCAAGACCGTGCCGATGACCCGCGACGCGGACAATGTCTGGTCCGGTCGCAGTCGCACCCTGTCCGCTGGCCGACACTACGGCATCCGTGTCTCGGGGCCTGCCGCGCCCACGAATTCGTTCCACCCCGAGAAGACCATGGTCGAGCCCTATTCGCGAGGCCTCGTCAGGGTCGGCCCTGAGCAGTGGCAGTCCTCCGTCGTCGACGACGCCTTCGATTGGGCCGGTTCGGTGAAGCCGAAGATCGCGCTCGACCACACCGTCGTCTATGAGGCGCACGTGCGGGGCATCAGCAAGCTCAACCCGGCCATTCCCGCCGACCTTCGCGGCACCTACGCAGGCCTGGCGCACGAGTCGACGATCGCCTATCTCAAGGAACTCGGCGTCACCTCGGTCGAGCTCCTCCCCGTGCAGGCGTTCGTTTCCGAACAGCGTCTGCTCAAGCAGGGTCTCACCAACTACTGGGGTTACAACACCTTCAACTTCTTCACCCCGCACGCCGACTATGCGACCATGGCGTCCCAGTCGGCAGGTCCGGAAGCCGTGCTGCGCGAGTTCAAGGGCATGGTCAAGCTCCTGCACGAAGCCGGCCTCGAGGTGATCCTCGACGTCGTCTACAACCACACCGCCGAGGAGGGTCCCGGCGGCCCCGCGAGCAGCCTCCGCGGCATCGACAACGCGACCTACTACCGCCAGAACGATGCGGGCGGCTACATCGACGTGACCGGCTGCGGCAACACCCTCAACGTCTCCAACGAGGTGCCGAGACGGATGGTGCTCGACTCACTCAAGTACTGGGCGAACGACGTGCAGATCGACGGCTTCCGTTTCGACCTCGCCGCGACGCTGAGCCGCGGAGACAACGTGGAGTTCCAGCGCGACCATCCCCTGATCAAGTCCATCCAGTCCGATCCGGAACTCGCCGGCGTCAAGCTCGTCGCCGAACCGTGGGACGTGGGCATGGGCGGCTGGCAGACCGGCAATTTCCCGGACGGCTGGACGGAGTGGAACGACCGTTACCGCGACCGGATGCGCTCCTTCTGGCTCACCGACATCGCGGCGGCCAGGGACGGCCACTCCGGGAGCGGCATCGGCCGCTTCGCGACCCGACTGGCCGGCTCCGCGAACACTTTCTCCCTCGAACGCGGCCCGCTCGCGTCGCTCAACTTCATCACGGCGCACGACGGTTTCACGATGGCCGACCTGACCGCGTACAACGTCAAGCACAACGTCGGAAACGGCGAATCCAATCGCGACGGCACCGACAGCAACAACTCGTTCAACCACGGGGCCGAGGGACCGACGCGCGACCGCGCCATCCTCGCGACCCGGCGCAAGGCGATGCGCAACCTCCTCGGCACGCTGCTGCTCTCCGCGGGCATCCCGATGCTGACGGCCGGCGACGAATTCGGTCGCAGCCAGCGCGGCAACAACAACGCGTACTGCCACGACAGCGAGCTGACCTGGCTGAACTGGGACCTCGACGACTGGCAGATCGACCTGCACCGTGTCACGAAGAAGCTGCTCCAGCTGCGTCGTGAGAACCCGGCCCTCCGCCCGGTGTGGTTCGGCCGCTCCGGCGAAACCACCCTGAGCGCGAGCGAGATGAACTGGTACAACATCGAGGGCAAGTCGATGTCTGAGGACAACTGGCACTCCCCGAAGGAGCGCACCCTGCAGTACCTCGCGGCGTCGACGCCCGAGTTCGAGGAGTTCAACCGTATCCTCCTCATCGTGCAGGGCCGCGAGCGCGACGTGACGGTGACGCTGCCAGAGCACGCCGGCGTCTCCTCGTATTCGATGCTCTGGGATTCGAGTCACGACGACCTGAGCGACGCCGTCATCGAGCACATCCCAGGCACCCGCCTGCTCGTGCCGGGTGCGTCGATGCAGTTGTTCCGGGCGAGCTAGTCCGGCCCGGTCGCAGAGGAGTCGGATCGGTGCGGAAACGTGGAGGCGTCGCTGTCGTGGAGAATCCGCAGTGTTGAAGAAATTGCAGTGGTGAAGAAGCACGACGGCGCCGGTGGGACTCCCGCGACGGTCGCGCTCACACACGCGGGCATCCGTTTCACGCCGCACGCCTATGACCACGACCCGTCGGCGACGGGGTACGGCCTCGAGGCCGCTGCCAAACTCGGGCTTGACCCGGCCAGGGTGTTCAAGACCCTGCTGGCGGATGCCGATGGCACGCTCGTCGTCGCCGTCGTGCCGGTCGCCGGCCAGCTCGACCTCAAGGCCCTGGCACACGCGGCCGGCGCCAAGAAGGCCGTGATGGCCGACCCGAAACTCGCCGAGCGGAAGACCGGCTACGTGCTCGGCGGCATCAGCCCGGTCGGGCAGAAGACCCGGCTCGCGACCGTAGTCGACGAGACCGCCCTGCTGTACGACACCGTGTTCGTGTCCGGCGGGCGTCGCGGGTTCGACATCGAGCTGGCGCCGGCGGACCTCCTCGCCGCCACCGACGCCCTCACCGCCCCCATCGCGCGCTAGCCGGCTACGGCGATCAGGCCCATCTCGGCCGAGCTCACCAGCAGGTCGTTCTTCGGGACGACGCGCACCGTGTACCCGAACGCGCCGCCTCGGTCGAGCGCGACCGTCCCCGTGAAGAGGGTCGCACCGCCCTGCTCGGGCGTGTCGGAGACGTCCGCGGTATCCGGGTCGACGACCGCCTCGAGCGCAAGGGTGTGCACGCCGCTCAGCTCATCGTTGGCCAGGCTCTTCCCGTAGACGACCTCGACGGTCACATCTGCGGGGTCGAGTCCGTTGAGCTGCACATGGGCACGCAGGTGCAGTTCGTCGCCGACCTTGGGAACGGCGGCGACCCCGCCGGATTCGACGTGGGCGACGGAGACGCCCGGCCACTTGGCGACGATGCGCCCCTTCCACACGGCGAGTTCGCGCGCAGCGCGGTAGTTGTTCGCGGACAGGCGCGCCTCGGCGGCCCCGGCAGGACGGTAGAGCTTCTGCACGTACTGGCGCACCATCCGGCCGGCGTTGAGTTCCGGGGAAAGGGTGGCGAGGGTGTGCCGGATGGAGGCGACCCAGCGTTCGGGAACACCGTCGCTGTTGCGGTCGTAGAAGCGGGGAGCGACATGGTGTTCGATGAGCTCGTAGAGCGCGTCGGCTTCGATCCGGTCCCTCTCGGCGGAGTCGCCAGCGGCATCAGCCGACGGGATAGCCCAGCCATTCTTGCCGTCGTAGTACTCAGGCCACCAGCCGTCGAGGATCGAGAGGTTCAGCGCTCCGTTGAGTGCCGCCTTCATTCCCGAGGTGCCACAGGCCTCCAGGGGACGCAGCGGATTGTTCAGCCAGACATCCGTGCCGGGGTACATCAGCTGGGCCATGCCGATGTTGTAATCGGGCAGGAACGCGATGCGGGTGCGCAGCTCCGGGTCGGCCGCGAACTGCACGACCTTCTGGATGAGGCGCTTGCCCTCTTCGTCGGCGGGGTGCGACTTGCCGGCGATCACGATCTGGATCGGGTGCTCCGGGTGCAGCAACAGGGCACGGAGCCGCTCGGGGTCGTGCAGCATCAGGGTCAGCCGCTTGTACGTCGGTACCCGGCGGGCGAACCCGATCGTGAGCACCTTCGGGTCGAAGACCTGGCCGATCCAGCCCGGCACAATGCCGCCCGGGTTCTGCACGAGCCAGGCCGCGGCGATGCGCCGGCGGGCGTCCTCTACGAACTGCAGGCGCATCGTGCCACGCACGGCCCAGAGGTCGTCGTCGGTGATCGCGGGCGACGCCCAGTCGGCCTCAGAGGTATCGCTCGTACCCAGGCGGTCCTCGGCGAGGTGAAGCAGCGAAGGGTCCGTCCAGGTCGGGGCATGCACACCGTTGGTGATCGAATCGATCGGAACGTCCTCGGCGTCGAAGCCCGGCCAGAGTCCCTTGAACATCCGTCGGCTGACCTCGCCGTGCAGCTTGGAGACGCCGTTGGCGCGCTGGCCGAGCCGCAGGCCCATCAGCGCCATGTTGAAGACGTCGGGAGACCCGCCCGGATAGTTCTCCGCGCCGAGAGCGAGGAGCTCGTCGACGCCGACACCGGGGAGGAGGTCGGTCTCGAAGTACCGCTGCACGAGGCTGCGCTCGAACCGGTCGATTCCCGCGGCCACGGGTGTGTGGGTAGTGAACACCGTTCCCGCCCGCGCGACCTGAAGGGCCTCGGCGAAACTCAGTCCGTCACCGATCAGGCTCGAGATGCGTTCGAGGCCGAGGAAGCCGGCATGGCCTTCGTTGGTGTGGAATACCTCGGGTTCCGGCCGGTTGTTGAGGGCACTCCAGACCTTGACGGCGCGGGCGCCGCCGATGCCGAGGAGCAGTTCCTGCAGCAGCCGGTGCTCGCCGCCGCCGCCGTAAAGTCGGTCCGTGACAAGGCGCAGGTCGTCCGCGTTCTCGGGGATGTCCGTATCGAGCATGAGCAGGCGGATGCGGCCGACGTTCGCCTGCCAGACCCGGGCGTGCAGGGTACGGTTGTCGGGGAGGGCGAGCGAGACCTGCACGGCGGAGCCGTCGGCACGGCGCAGCACAGACAGGGGCAGCCCGTCGGGATCGAGCAGGGGGTAGCTCTCGATCTGCCAGCCGTCCGGAGAGATCGCCTGGCTGAAGTAGCCTGCCCGGTAGAACAGGCCGACGCCGATAAGAGGGACGCCCAGGTCTGAGGCGCTCTTCAGGTGGTCACCCGCGAGGATCCCGAGGCCGCCGGAGTACTGCGGGAGCGCAGCGGCGATGCCGAACTCCGGGGAGAAGTAGGCGATCGACGCCGGCTTGTCGCCCTCGAGGCCCTGGTACCAGCGCGGTTCCTGCAGATAGGAACGCAGCCCGTCCCTGATCGAGTTGACCCAGGAGACGTATTCGTGGTCCGCGGCGAGCGCCACGAGCCGGGCCGGATCGACGGCGCCGAGCAGGGCAACGGGATCAGTGCCGATCTCGCGCCACAACTCGGGTGAGATGTGTTCGAAGAGTTGGCGGGTCGGCTCGTGCCAGGACCAGCGCAGGTTACCGGCAAGCTCATCGAGGGCTGCTAGAGCCTCGGGCACGACGGTGCGGACTGTAAATTTACGGATCGCCTTCACCGTCCCAGCCTAGAGGCGCTGGCAGGCCTCTGTCCCGTTCCTCCCCCGGAAACCGCACAATTCGCGCTACGGTCATCTTGTGGCAAAGACAGCTAAACGTGCAAATGTTGTTCCCGAATCCGTGGCAGACGCCGACGCCGACACGGACCTGGCTCCCCCTGCGGGTCAAGGCAGGCGAGGCAAAGAGGAACCGACGCGCATCACCCGTATTCCGATCCTGGACCTCGCACCCCAGCTGGCCGACAACCGGTGGCCGGCGCAGGCCTTCGTCGGGGAGGCCGTGCCCTTCGCGGCCACGGCATTCCGTGAGGGTCACGACCTGATCGGGGTCACCCTGCTCCTGACGGATCCCGAGGGGAACCGGTCCGAGCATCCGATGCACCCGGGGGCCCCGGGCACCGACAGGTGGACAGCCCTCGTCACACTCGGAAGGCAGGGCATCTGGCAGTACCGGGTGCGCGCCTGGGCCGATGGGTGGGCCACGTGGCGCCACACCGCCGAGATCAAGGTCCCCGCCGGGATCGACATCGAGCTGACTTTCCTCGAGGGTTCCGTACTCCTCGCCGCGGCCGGAACGGACAAACGCCGTCCGGCCGCCGAGCGTCGCGTTTTCGCCCACGCCGCAGCGGACCTCGTGAACCCGGGCATCTCGGTCGACGATCGCCTCGCCCTGCTGGACACCCCCTCGCTCAACGCCTTCATCACCGCACGCCCACTCGCCGGACTGTCGTCGACGTCGGCACAGCGCGCCGTACGGGTGGAGCGCACCCGGGCCGGCGTCGGCTCTTGGTACGAGTTCTTCCCCCGCTCAGAGGGCGCCGTGCAGCGCGCGGACCACTCCTGGCAGAGTGGAACCTTCCGCACCGCAGAGGACCGCCTCCCCGGTGTCGCCGCGATGGGCTTCGATGTGCTCTACTTGCCGCCGATCCACCCGATCGGCCGTTCATACCGCAAGGGCCCGAACAACACCCTCAACGCTGGGCCGAACGATCCCGGCTCGCCCTGGGCGATCGGATCGGAAGACGGCGGCCACGACGCCATCCACCCGGACCTCGGCACTGTCGACGACTTCCGGCACTTCCTCGCCGCTGCAGGGGAGAACAACCTCGAGGTCGCCCTCGACCTCGCACTGCAGGCCTCGCCGGACCACCCCTGGGTGACCGAGCACCCTGAATGGTTCACCACCCTCCCGGACGGCAGCATCGCCTACGCCGAGAACCCGCCCAAGAAGTACCAGGACATCTACCCGATCAATTTCGACAACGATCCGGCCGGCATCCGTGCCGAGGTGCTGCGGATCGTGCGGTACTGGATGAGCCTCGGCGTGCGGATCTTCCGCGTCGACAACCCGCACACCAAGCCCCTCGATTTCTGGGAGTGGCTGATCAACCGGGTCACCGAAGAGAACCCCGACGTGATCTTCCTCGCAGAGGCGTTCACCCGCCCTGCGCTCATGCAGGCGCTCGGCAAGGTCGGATTCCAGCAGTCGTACAGCTATTTCACCTGGCGCAACACGAAGACCGAGCTCGAGGAGTTCTTCCACGGCCTCGCTACGACGACGGCGGACTTCTACCGCCCGAACCTCTTCGTGAACACCCCGGACATCCTCTCCGAGTTCCTCCAGGTCGGCGGCCACGCCGCCTTCAAGATCCGGGCGGCCCTCGCAGCGACGGCCGCCCCGACCTGGGGTATGTACGCCGGTTTCGAGCTCTTCGAAAGCGTGCCGCGCCCGGGCGCCGAGGAGAACATCGACAATGAGAAGTACGAGTATCGCCCGCGCGATTTCGCGGCGGCGGAAGCGGCGGGCGAGTCCCTCGCTCCGTACGTGTCGTTGCTCAATGCCATCCGCCGCGCCCATCCCGCACTCGGCCAGCTGCGGAACCTCGACCTGCACACGAGTGACGACGGCGCCGTACTCGTGTACAGCAAATACCTCGACGCCGCACACACCGGCACCGGGACAAGCGACGCGATCATCGTCGTCGTGAATGTCGACCCGCATTCGGTGCGCGAGACCATGGTTCGCCTCGACGTGACCCGTTTCGGGCTCGAGCCCGGCACGGTCTTCGAGGTCGAGGAACTGATCACCGGTGCCATCTGGACCTGGACAGCAGACAACTTCGTGCGACTGGATGCCGCTACCGAACCGGTACACATCCTGCACGTCAGAGGAGCAGTACGATGACGCCGACGACCCCCCGCCCCGCCACCGTGCCCGTGGTTCCCCCGGGCATCCTGCAGGCGATCGCCGAGGCACGCCACTACAACCCCCACGAGATCCTCGGGCAGCACCTGATCGGCGGGACGACGATCGCGGACCCGCTCACCGTCATCCGTGCGCTGCGTCCGCTCGCGAGCGAGGTCTTCGCGATCCTCGAGTCCGGCGCCCACATCGAGCTCGTGCACATCGGCTACGGAGTCTGGCAGGGCGTGAGCACCGTCGGCCTCCAGGCATACGAGCTCGAGGCCCGGTATCCCGACGCCCCCACCTGGATCGTCGACGACCCGTACCGCTTCCTGCCGACACTCGGCGAACTCGACCTGCACCTCATCGGCGAGGGCAGGCACGAGCGACTCTGGGACGTGCTCGGAGCCCACTATCATTCCGGTGCAACCGTGGCTCCTCTCCCGACCGACGAAACGGCCGGTCTGGTCGCCGGCACGTCGTTCTCAGTGTGGGCTCCGCACGCGCAGGCCGTGCGAGTGATCGGTGATTTCAACTCCTGGAGCGGCATCCTGCACGCCATGCGCAACATGGGCAGCACGGGCGTCTGGGAGCTCTTCGTCCCCGGCTTGCACCCCGGATCGAACTACAAATTCGAACTTCTCGCCCAGTCCGGCGAGTGGGTGCGCAAGGCCGACCCGATGGCCAGGTACACCGAGGTGCCCCCCATGACCGCATCGGTCATCGGCGAGACGCACTACCAGTGGGCGGATGCGGAGTGGCTCGCCGAGCGGGCCAGGACCCAGGCCCACAAACGGCCGATGAGCATCTACGAGATGCACGTCGGATCCTGGCGCCCCGGGCTCGGCTACCGGGACCTCGCCGACCAGCTGATCGACTACCTGCACGAGCTCGCGTATACGCATGTCGAGTTCATGCCGCTCGCCGAGCATCCCTTCGGCGGGTCGTGGGGCTACCAGGTCACCGGCTACTACGCCCCGACCAGCAGGTTCGGCCACCCGGACGACCTGCGCTACCTGATCGACCGGCTGCACCAGTCCGGCATCGGCGTGATCATGGACTGGGTGCCCGGGCACTTCCCCAAAGACGACTTCGCCCTCGCCCGTTTCGACGGCCAGGCGCTCTACGAGCACGCGGATCCCCGCCGCGGCGAGCAGATGGACTGGGGAACCTACGTCTTCGACTTCGGCCAGACCCAGGTGCGGAACTTCCTCGTCGCGAACGCGCTCTACTGGCTCGAGGAGTTCCACATCGACGGTCTCCGCGTGGACGCGGTCGCGTCGATGCTGTACCTCGACTACTCCCGCGAGGACGGCCAGTGGGAGCCGAACATCTACGGCGGAAACGAGAACCTCGAGGCGATCAGTCTCCTGCAGGAGGTCACCGCGACGGCATACAAGCGCAACCCTGGCACGGTCATGATCGCCGAGGAATCCACCAACTGGGGCGGCGTCACGGCTCCGACCAGTCGCGGCGGACTGGGTTTCGGCTTCAAATGGAACATGGGCTGGATGCACGACTCTCTCGAGTACACGAGCATCGACCCGATGTACCGCTCGTACCACCACAACGAGATCACCTTCTCATTCGTCTACGCGTTCAGCGAGAATTTCCTCCTGCCGATCAGCCATGATGAGGTCGTGCACGGAAAGGGCTCCCTCGTCACCCGGATGCCGGGAGACGACTGGCAGAAGCTCGCGAACGTGCGGGTGTACCTGTCCTTCATGTGGGCTCACCCGGGCAAGCAGCTCCTGTTCATGGGCCAGGAATTCGGCCAGCTCCAGGAATGGAGCGAATCGCGTGGCCTCGACTGGTGGCTGCTCGACCAGTCCCCCCATCGCGGCCTGTTCACCCTCGTCGGCGAGCTGAACCGGGTCTACCGGGGCAACGCGGCGCTCTGGGAACGCGATACCGACCCTGCCGGGTTCGAGTTGCTCGATGGAGGGGCCGCTGCGCAGAACGTCGTCTCGTTCCTCCGCTGGGACGACTCGGGCACGCCGATCGCGTGCGTGTTCAACTTCGCCGGCCAGCCGCACACCGGTTACCGGGTGGGGCTGCCGTTCGCGGGCGTGTGGGACGAGATCCTGAACACGGACGGGCAGAATTTCGGCGGTTCCGGGATGGGGAACCTCGGCCAGGTCACGGCGACAGAGGAACCATGGACCGGACGACCGGCATCCGCCCTCGTCACGCTCCCTGCCCTCGCCGGCGTCTGGCTGCGCCTGCGCCGCTGACCGCGAAAGCGGGTGAATCGTCGGTCTGGTTGGGCCGGAACGACGATTCACCCGCTTTCGCGAACGGTATGAGCGCTAGTAGAGCAGCATGGTCAGGCGCTTGCGCGTGGGGGCGACCCTGGGGTCGTCCTGGCCGACGACCTCGAACAGGTCGAGGATGCGTTCGCGGATGCGGTTCTTGGCCGCGGCGTCCTGGGCGGGAAAGAGCGTGAGGAGCCGGTCGAAGGCATCCTCGACGTGCCCGCCGGAAAGATCGAGGTCGGCGACGAGGAGCTGCGCCTCGAGGTCATCCGGCGCGGCCGCGGCCGCTGCCCGGATCTCCGCGAGCGTCTTGCCCTGGAGCCGGGCGAGCAGCCCCACCTGGGCGAGGCCGGCGACGGAGAGGTTGTCCCGGGGATCCCTGGCGAGCGCCGTCTTGTAGATCGCGCTCGCGGCGGCGTAGTCGCCCCGTTCGATCGCCTCATAGGCCTCGACGTGGTGCGGCGGGAGTTCGGGTTCCGGAGGGGCGACCGGGGTCGCCGCATCCGCTCCCTCCGGAGCGACCGCCGTCCCGACGACGCCGTGCTCCGCCGCGAGCACGAGTACCCGCTCGAGGACCGCACGGACCTGATCCTCCGCGATCACGCCGTTGAAGAGCGCGACGGGCTGGCCGCCGATGACCGCGGCGACGGTCGGGATAGACTGGGCCTGGAAGGCCTGGACCAGCTGCGGGTTGGTGTCCACGTCGACCGTGGCGAGCACGAACCGGCCGCCGAACTCAAGGATCAGCCTGGTGAGGACGAGGGTCAGCTCGGCGCTCTGCTCGCTGCGCGCCGACCACAGATCGACGATGACCGGAACATTCGCCGACAGATTGAGGATCTCGCCGAAGTTCGCGTCCGTTCCCTGGAACACGAGACTCGGAACCGGAACGGCTCCGGCCTGACCTGCCTGCCCGGGAGCTCCGGTTGAGCCCGCTCCCCCGGCCGCCGGTGCCGGCGGCCGGTTCAGGAGGGAGGACAGATCGACGGCACCGCGCATGCTGGCGGCGGACGGGGGGACAATGCTCATGGAAGCTCCGTAGACGAGATCAGTCCTTGGGCAAAGCCAAGGAGGACAATTTTATCGCTCGAACCGGCGGCGGGAACGTGGAACAGAAGCTGGTCGGCATAGGTGTTCTTGAAGCCCTTCGCGGTGGCGGTGAGGCCGGAGAGCGCCTTGCTCGCGACCGCGCCCTCGCCGGGGCTGACCGTCGCAGCTGCGTCAACGGGTTTGACGGTTTCCGTCTCCTCGAGGCTCACCGCGACGATGCTACCCGAGTCGTTCGTCGCGAGGGCGATCGTGGGGCCTGTGCTCGCCTTGGCACCGAATTCGATCGACGCCGTCGTCGGCAGCTTGGCTTTCTTGTCCGCCTTGTTCGCGTCGATCTGCGTGCGGAAGCTGTCCCCGGTCGCATCGAACAGGGCGAACGACGGGCTCGCCTCGCCATTGCTGAGGATGTCCGCGTATGCGGCCGCAACCTGGTCGGGCGGCAGGAGCATCAGTTTCGAGTCAGGGGCGATGATAGGTGCGCCGATCGTGGCGGGGGCCAGGTCCGGGATCTTCGCTGAGGGCTCGAGCTGCACCGCGTATTCGACGAGGTAGCTCGCCCGTGCCGACTCCTGGCGGAGCACGACGACGGTCGGCGCGACATCCGGGGTGTCCTTGTTCTGCACGACGGTCATCACGACCCGGGGCCAGGTCGCAGACTGTTGCGGAAGCGAGAGCGTGAGCGGGCCGGCCGGGAGAGTGGCGAGTGCGGGGAAGTCGGGGGCGATGGCCCGCACCTTGTAGTTGGCGAGGCGCTGGTCGAAGGCGGGACCGGTGAATCGGGTCGCGAGAATATCTGCGCTCAGGTTCTTGTCGCCGTCCGCTGCGACCGCGGAGATCTTGGTCATGATCCGCTCGAGCTGCGGCACCGTCACGGCGGCCGGAGGCACGTCCTTGGTCACGACGGCCGCCCCGCTCGCGTCAGGCGTCGGGCTGACGGAGGCCGCATCGGTCGGGGTGCTGCCCGGCCAGAATTCCGCAGAGCATCCGGTGAGCACGAGTCCGGACACAAGAAGCATCGGAACGACGGCGATCAGGGACCGCCCGATCGACCGTCGACCGGTGATCTCGCTCGCCTTGATGGACTTGGGACGGGGCGCGCGCGGAAGTCGCGGCATCCGTGGACCTTTGGGCAGGTTGCGGCGCGGGCCGTGCGACCTGCGCAGGTGGAGGAGCGCCCACAGGTACAGGATGAGCCCGACCAGGGCGAGGATGGCCCCGCCCATGATCAGCGGACCGGCCCAGGGGGTCGAGTTGTCCACGGGCCAGGTGATGCTCGCCGACGACGGCGCGGGGTTGGTGCCGTCAGAGGCGACGATCATCGAAATGCCTTCAGGCAGGTTCACTGTCGCCGTGAGTTCCTTCGTGCCGGTGAATTCCTCCAGCCAGAGGTCTGAACCGGCCGGGTTCGTCACGGTCGCTGCGGCGACCGGCGCCGTGCCTGCGGGAACTTCGGTGTCTGCGACGACGGTGTCGCTTCCGAGGCCGGGCCCGTTCTCCTCGGTCGAGTGGATGCTGACGTAGTCGTGTCCGGCCAGCCACGCCTTCACATCCGCCGTGCGGCCATATGCCGCGAACACGGTGTCGGACCCGGAGAGGGTGACGGTCTGAGCACCCGGGTGCTCCGTCAGGGCACTGGAATCGATCACAGCATACGGAGCGTCGGCGGCAATGGTCGCGCTCAGGCTACTCGTCGCGGGTTCGAGGAAAACCGTCCTCTGGGCAATGCCGAGCACGATCATCACACCCGCTAGGACGAGCGCCACGATGGCAAAAAGGAAACGCACTGATACCCTCCTGTGTCGCCAGCCGCTCCGCACACACGGGTGCTTGAACCCGGAGCGGGTCCGGGAAGCAGCGGACAGGACATTCCACGATACTGTCTCGTCCTGAAAGCTGCCTAATAGACCCCTGTAGACGGGACACGCGGCCGCTGCGTCAACCCACTAAAATTGTCGTGGCCCCCTTGGCCGGACTAAATGCGGGGTCAGAGTTTCAATACAAGGAGATAGCGTGGCGATCGACGAAGCTGATTTCACCCAGGTTTTCCGTGGCTATGACAAAGAAGAGGTCGACAAGGCAATCCAGGGTCTGCGTCGTGACCTGATCCAGGCGAATAGCCAGGGTACGGAAGCCAACAAGGAAATCAAGCGCCTCACCGCGCACATCGACGACCTGAACGCCGAGATCGAAGAGGTCGGAAGTCCCACCTTCTCCGGACTCGGCACGAAGCTCGAGAACACCCTTCGGGTCGCTGAGGAACAGTCCACCAGGGTGATCGCCCAGGCCGACATCGACGCCGAGCGCCTCCGCGCCTCCGCTGCGAGTGAAGTCGACACACTGCGCCGCGAGGCGACAGAACGCGCAGAGCGAGCCCTCTCGGATGCGACGGTCAAGGCCAGCCGCCTCCTCGACGACGCCCGCGCCGAAGCCGATGACCTGCTCGCACGTGCTCATGACGACTACACGACGGTAACCGGCGACGCCGTGCAGGAAGCAGCCGCAATCCGCGGTGCCGTCGCTACAGAGGCCGCGGAGCTCCGGGCCACGGTCAAGCGCGAGGTCGCCGCCATCCGCTCAGAGGCGGAGCGTGAGGCAGCCGAGGTGCGCGTCGTCGCGCAACGCGAGGCGACGGACGCCCGTGAAATCGCCGCCGGTCTGACGCGCGAAACCGAACTCACCAGGGCCGAGGTCGCCCTTGAGCTCGACCAGCAGCGCGCGGATCTGGCCAGGGAGACCGAACAGGCCAGGATCGACCTCACCGCGGAGACCGGGCAGGCCCGCTTCAACAGCGCCAGGGAAGCAGAGCAGGCCGCCATCGACCTCGCCCACGAGACCGAGCAGACGCACACGGCTCTCGCTGCGGAGATCGAACAGGCCCGCACGGACCTCGCACGCGAGCTCGACCAGGCCCGCATCGACCTCGGCATCGAACGTGAGCAGGCCGAGACCGAACTCGCGCTCGACCTCGCCCGCCAACGCGCAGCCCTCGCCCAGGAGCTCGAGAAGGCTCGCGCCGCCCAGGCCGCGAGGGCCGAGCAGGTCGCCGCCGACCTCGCCAGGGAGAACGAGCAGGTACGCGCGGACTTCACCGCCGACGGTGAACAGCTCAGGATCGACCTGGACAACCAGCTCACGGCCGAGCGCAAGCGCGGAGAGCACGAACAGGCCCGCCTGCGCCGCGACATCGACCAGACTCGCGCGGACCTCGACGTCGAGCTCAAGGCCCGCCGCGACGAGGCGGAGCAGGGTCATCTGGCCCGGCACCAGGAGGCCGTCGCCCAAACCCAGAAGTTCCTCGACGACGCCTTGAAGCAGCTCGCGGAGACCAACCAGCGCACCCTCGAGTTGCGGGCCCTCAACGAGCAGCTGGACTCCGGCGCCCGCGCAAAGGCGAAGACGGCCCGCCTGGCCGCGGAAGCCCATGCCGAGCAGATCGTCCAGGACGCGGAGGCCCGCGCCACCGCGCTCATCGCCGAGGCCGAGAAGCGGACACGCGCACTCGTCGCTGACGCGGAGGAGCGCCTCTCCCAGATTAGGATTGAGCGCGACTCGGTCGCCGGCTACTTCGAGAGCCTGCGAGGCCTCCTCACGCAGGCGGAAAAGGTCACAGCACTGGACGATTGAACACCACCGCCATCCCGAGGAGATCCGAGTGAAAATCCAGAACGCGTTCCGCCTGGGCCTGGTCGGTACCCTCGGGGTCGGGGTGGGAATCCTGATCCTCAGCTCGATTGTCAGCCTGTCGACGATCATCACCTACATTGGTGCTGCCCTGTTCATCGCGCTCGGACTGGACCCTTCGGTGTCCTGGCTCGAGAAGAAGGGTTTTCCGCGGTGGGCGGCGATACTCGCCGTCCTGATCGCGGTCGTCGGCGTGCTGACGGGGGTCATCTTCGCGATCGTCCCGATTATCGTCGACCAGATCACGAAACTGTCGCAGGCTATTCCCGAGCTGGTCAGGTCCGTTAACTCGTCGACGTTCCTGTCGGACATCCAGAAACAGTTTCCGGCGCTCCCCGTTTCCGGGATCGTGAAGTCGATCACCGACTACGTGAGCACAAACGTAACGACGATCACCACCGCGATCATCCAGTCCGGGCTAGCCGTGGTCAGCGGATTGTTCGGTGCCCTGATCATCGTGATCCTGTCGCTCTACTTCACAGCGTCACTGCACAGCCTGAAGACCGCGACCTACCAGCTCGTACCTGCCTCGAAGCGTGAACGGTTCGCCGACCTCAGCGAGCAGATCACGACGTCCGTCGGTCGCTTCGTCGTTGGGCAGGCCGCCCTCGCCTCATGCAACGGCGTGCTGAGCTTCACGTTCCTGTCGATCATCGGCGCCCCCTTCCCCGCCCTGCTCGCCGTGATCGCCTTCCTGGGGTCCCTGATCCCGCTCGTCGGAACGATCAGCGGTTCGGTCATCATCGTGCTCGCGTGCCTGATCCCTGGGATCGGCAGTTCGACCCTCACGGCCCTGGTCGCGGCGATCTATTACATCGTGTACATGCAGGTCGAGGCCTATGTTCTCAGCCCCAACATCATGCGACGCGCCGTGTCGGTACCCGGCGCCGTCGTCGTCGTCGCGGCCCTCGCGGGCGGGTCACTGCTCGGTATCCTCGGCGCGCTCATCGCGATCCCGGTCGCCGCCGCCGTGCTCATGATCATCAAGCAGGTCGTGATTCCCCGCCAGAACGAGCTCTGACCCGTGCTCGCAGCTCGATCAGCCGAGCCACTCGGTCGGAAGCGGTGCGGCCGCCGGGTTCACGACGGCGACGATCTCGTTGAGGATGCGCTTGGTCTGGGTCTCCCCCACCCACAGGTGCTTGCCTCCGTCGATCGCGATGAACAGGGCCTCCGGGACGCTCCTGAACCGTTCCCTGGCGGCCTCTGGTCGCAGGTAGTCGTCGTGCTCGGGGATGATCGCCACGAGCCTGCGCGAGTTGCCCGCCCAGGCCGCCAGTTCCGCATCCGTCGCACGGTGCAGCGGCGGGGACAACAGGATCGCCCCCAGGATCGGATGCTCGAGGCCGTACTTGATCGCGAGTTCTGTGCCGAAGGACCAGCCGACAAGCCAGGGGTTGGGGAGCTTCCGCTGGGCGACGAACGCCATGGCCGCCGCGACGTCGAGCCGTTCGGCATTGCCGTGGTCGAAACTTCCGCCGCTCGTGCCCCGTGGTGAGGTCGTCCCCCGGGTGTTGAACCGCAGCACGGCGAGGTCGGCGAGGGCAGGCAGGCGCCCTGCCGCCTTGCGGAGGATGTGCGAGTCCATGAATCCGCCGTGAGTCGGCAGCGGATGCAGCGTCACGAGTGTCGCGACCGGCTCGCGGTCGAGCGGCACGGCCAGTTCCCCCACCAGGGTGAGGCCGTCACTCGTGTGCAGCTCGATGTGCTCGCGGCGGGCGGGCAGTTCGATGCCGCCCCGGATCTCGGCCACGGTGGAACTCACGGTGTCTCCCTCGTGCCGGTGTCGCCCGGCATCATCTGATTCTCCAGCAGTGGCCGTGCCAGTGCCGGCGCCCCGCCAGGTCGGCGGCCTCTCCCATGAGCCCGTCCGCGCGCCACGCGACGAGATGAGGAGTCTTCGGTGCGATCTCGAGATTGCATCCGGGACAGACGTAACTCTTCGTCGCCCTGCTCGCCGTCACTGGCTGAACGGTCCAGAGGCCATCGCGCCGTTCCTCGGTTCGACGCCAGCCGGCCCGCAAGCGGTCGAGGCTGTCATCCTCGCCGGCATCGTCCGGACCGGGCCTGCGACCCCTCGGATGATTGCTGCGTGGCATTGGGTCAGTCTACGTCGGGTCGGCGGGCGCGGCGAAGCGCGCCGTGCGGCAGCAGGGACCTCTAGTACCAGCCGGAGTCGACGGAGTGCGCCCAGGCGCCGCAGGGAGTGCCGTAGCGGCCGGTGATGTAGCCGAGGCCCCATTCGATCTGGGTGCCCGCGTTCGTGGCCCAGTCGGCGCCCGCAGACGCCATCTTGGAACCGGGCAGTGCCTGCGGAATGCCGTAGGCGCCGCTGCCGTTTTCCGCGTTGACGCGCCAGCCGGATTCCTTGTTCCAGAGTGCGACGAGGCAGCTGTACTGGTCCTCGCCCCAGCCGCGCGCGGCGACGGCCCCGGCAGCGTATGCCTGAGCAGAGCCGGGGTTCGCCACCGCGGCGGTCGGCGCCGAAGCGCTCGAACTCGACTTGCTCGACGACTTGGCCGCGACCACGACGGGAACCGGGGCCGGCTTGGGCTTCTCGGTGACGGCGTATGACTCGCGCACGATCGTGTTGGAATATGAGCCGTTCACCTGGACGACCTGCGTGGCCTGGCCTGCGAAGCGGCCGCCGGCCGACTGGTAGTACGGCGATGCCGTCGCGCCGGAGTACGGATCGACGACGGTCACGAGCACGAAGGCTGCGGCTGCCGTGAAGGCGAAGAGGAACAGGACACGGGCACGAGGTCGAGGTTTCTTGACCCTCCGAATTGTCGGAGTGGTGGTATTCCCGGACTCAATTACGCTTAGGTGTCTTCCCACGATTTCTCGAGCCTAACCCAGATTTCGGATAACAGCCAGATAACGGTGCGAGATTCACCGAACCGCGAGCATCACGTCGACGACGCTGTCGAGTACGACATCGACCTGGATTTCCCGATATCCGCCGCGCTGCGGGCGGAAAACGGCCGAACGCACATCGTCGGCCGTGATCGGAAAACCGTCTTCGAAGTACTTGGTGAGTTTGTTCGCGAACCGGTCGACATCCGCCCGGTTGTACCCGACACTCAGGAAGCTGACTCGGCCGAAACGGTGCCCCGCCGGGCGTCCGAGTCGGTTCACGAGCTCCTGCGCTCGGTCGCGGGCACTTTCGAGCCAGGCCTGCTTGCCGTGGGCTCCCGCCTCACGTTCGCGATCGCGCACGGCGAATGCGTCCTCGAGGCGTTCGAGGGCGGCATCGACGTGTGCGGACGAGTAGCCGCCCTTCTGCATCGAGAACGCAGTGTGGCGGATGCTTTCGGCCGTCAAGGGCTCGGCGTCGTCGCTTGCGTCGTACGCGCGACGCGCACTCGCCAGGAAATCGTCGACCTGGGTGACGTTATAGCCGAGCGTCTTCTTGCCGGCCCGGGGGAATGTGGTGCTCACTGGATCATTCTGCCCCACGGGGGACGCCGCTGTCGAAAGCGCGCCCCCACCGGGGGTGCTTCCCTGCGTCAGCGGAAGATGAGATACAGCGCGTAGGTTGCGGCCGCCGAGGGAAGAATCGAGTCCATCCGGTCGAGGAAACCGCCGTGGCCGGGAAGCCAGGAACTCATGTCCTTGATGCCGAGGTCGCGCTTGATCAGCGACTCGGCGAGGTCGCCGAAGGTGGCGCTCAGCAGGATGACGAGCCCGAAGACCAGGCCGAACCACCAGGGTTCCCCGATCATGAACAGGGACAGCACCACACCGACGACGAGGCAGGCCAGGCCAGCGCCCGCGAAGCCTTCCCAGGTCTTCTTCGGACTGATCGTCGGCACCATGCGGTGCTTGCCGAAGGACAGCCCGCTGGCATAGGCCGCGGTGTCATTGGATATCACCAGGAGCAGGAAGGCGAGAGTCCACCATTGCCCGTCCGGCTGCGCGACGAGGAGAACGGCGAAGCTACCGAGGAAGACGACGTAGGTCTGGATGAAGAAACCGGCACCGATGTCGCCGAGCACCGACCGCGCGGTCCCACGGCGCTCGGGGCTGAGTAGCAGGCACACCCGCCACAGGCCGATGAAGACGATTCCGGCGAGGGTGACGAGGAACTGGCCGCTCGCTCCCCAGTAGAAGGCCGCAGGGACGACGGAGACCGCGGCGATGACGACCGCGATGCGCGGCACGTTGCGTCCGGACTGTCTGAGGGCCTGCGCGAGCTCGAAGGCCGTGAAGCCGACAAACACGGCCGCGCAGACCATGAAGAGTTGCTTGATGAAGATCAGGCTCACCAGCATGAAGAGACCGAGAGCGAGGCCGATCAGGGTCGCAAGGATCAGGTTGCGACCTGTTCGAGCGGCGATCCGCTCGTTGGTCGCGTCCAGCTGCGCTCGCGTCGCCTGCATCTGGCGTTCGATGTCCGCGCGGGTGGACTGCATCTGCCGTTCGAGGTCGTTGCGGGCGGCGTGGACCTGCGCCCGGAACTCCGAACTGCCGGCCCCATGGGGTCGCTTGGGAGGAACCGGTGCGGTGTCGCCGGTTTCGTCGCGTGGCTCGTGCGTCATGACGCTGGCTCCGCCCTTAAATCTCGAGGAGTTCGGCCTCTTTGTGCTTGAGCGCGGTGTCGATCGCGTCGACGTGGGTCTTCGTGATCTGCTCGAGCTCCTTCTCCGCGCGGGCCACGTCGTCGTCACCGACTTCGCTCTTCAGCGCATCGAGTTCGTCCTTCGCCTTGCGTCGCAGGTTGCGCACGGAGATCTTGGCGTCTTCCGCCTTGGTCCGTACGATCTTGACGTATTCCTTGCGGCGGTCGGCCGTGAGTTCCGGCAGGGTCGCCCGGATGACGTTGCCGTCGTTGCCGAGGTTGGCGTCCAGGTTCGGGGTGTCCCGGATGGCCTGCTCGATGTCGCGCAGGGCACCCTTGTCATACGGTCCGATCAGGAGCGTGCGTGCCTCAGGGTTCTGCAGGGATGCGAGCTGCTCGAGCGGTGTCTGGGATCCGTAGTAGTTCACCAGGATCTTCGCGAACATCTGGGGGTTCGCCCGTCCAGTGCGCACGGTCCCGAAATCGTCTTTGGCGGCTTCGAGGGCCTTGTGCATTCGTGCGCTTGCATCGGACAGAACATCCGCGATCACGGTAACTCCTTCGTTGAGGCTTCGACCTGGTGATTTCGACCTGGTTACTTCGACCTGGGGCCGTTTCGACCGCAGGTGACATCGACAAGTTTAGTTGGAGACGAGGGTTCCCAGATCGGCTCCGAGGATGGCGGCCGTCACATTGCCCTGCGGCGCCATTCCGAAGACCTGCATCGGCATCCCGTTGTCCATGCAGAGGCTGAAGGCGGTTGAGTCGACGACCTTCAGGCCGCGCTGCAGGGCGTCCTGGTAGGTGAGGTGGTGGATCATTTCCGCGTCCGGGTCGGTGCGCGGGTCGGCCGAGTAGACGCCGTCGACGCCGTTCTTGGCGACGAGGACGATGTCGGCACCGATTTCGAGCGCGCGCTGGGCCGCGACCGTGTCCGTGGAGAAGTACGGCAGTCCAGCCCCGGCCCCGAAGATGACGACGCGTCCCTTTTCGAGGTGGCGTTCGGCCCGGCGCGGAATGTACGGCTCGGCGACCTGGGTCATGGCGATCGCGGACTGGACCCGGGTCTCGGCGCCGGCCTGCTCGAGGAAGTCCTGGAGGGCGAGGGCGTTCATCACGGTGCCGAGCATGCCCATGTAGTCAGCCCTACCCCGGTCCATTCCGCGCTGGGACAGTTCGGCACCGCGGAAGAAGTTTCCGCCGCCGACGACGACGGCGACCTCCACGGTCTGTGCGGCCTCCGCGATTTCCCGGGCAAGTGAGCTGATCACATCCGGGTTCACGCCGAGGCTTCCTGCGCCGAACGCTTCGCCGGAGAGTTTGAGAAGGACTCTGCGCTTCTTACCCGAATCTGACATGCCCTGGGGGTCCTTCCGTTGTGCGTGATCTAAAACTACTGCGTGCCGACTCAGTGCGGACACAGCAATGGAGACCGGCCTGCTCGCGCAGGCCGGTCTCCATCATTGGTACTGCGAGCCTATTGCCTAGGCGCCGACCTTGAAGCGGGCGAATCCGGAAACCGTGAGACCGGCATCCTTCAGCACCTGCGCGACGGACTGCTTGTTGTCCTTCGCGTAGTCCTGCTCGAGCAGGGCGACCTGCTTGAAGTAGGCGTGGATGCGGCCTTCGACGATCTTGGGCAGTGCCGCTTCCGGCTTGCCCTCGTTCTTCGAAATCTCGGTGACGATCCGGCGCTCGGCCTCGACGAGGTCGGCGGGGACGTTCTCGCGGTCCAGGTACTCCGGGTTCGCGAAGGAGATGTGCTGGGCGACGCTGCGTGCGGTGTCAGCATCCTCTCCCGAGTAGCCCAGGACGACGCCGACCTGCGGGGGCAGGTCCTTGCTGGTCTTGTGCAGGTAGATCGCGAACTTCTCACCCGTGACGGACGCGACGCGACGCAGCTCGAACTTCTCACCGATGATCGCGGCTTCGCCGTCGATCAGTTCGGCGACGGTCTGGCTGCCGGCGGGGGCGGCCAGGCCTTCGGCGACCGAGGTGGCACCGGCAGCGGCGACCGCGTCCAGGACCTTCTCGGCGAGGGCGCCGAATTTGACACCCTTGGCGACGAAGTCGGTCTCGCAGGCGAGCTCGATCAACGTTGCGGTCGTGCCGATTTCCTTGGCGGCGACGAGGCCCTCAGAGGTGGAACGGTCAGCGCGCTTGGCGTTGCCCTTCGCACCCTTGAGACGCAGGATCTCCACGGCCTTCTCCATGTCGCCGTCGGCTTCGACGAGGGCGTTCTTGGTGTCGACCATGCCCGTACCGAGGCGTTCACGGAGGGCTTTGACGTCTTGCAGGCTGATGCTGGCCATACCGGGTTCCTTACTTGGTTTCTTCGGCGGGAGCTTCGACGGCAACAACGGCTGCCACGTCGGCTGCTTCTTCCACGACCTGCTCGGCGGCGACGGTTGCGTCGGCGACCTCAGCGGTCTCGGCGGAGGACTGCTCGGGGGTGGCGTCGGTAGCGGCGACATCCTCGGTCTTCAGCAGTTCTGCTTCCCAGGCGGCGAGGGGCTCGATTTCGGCCTCCGGCTTGGCGTGGCGCTGGATCAGGCCCTCGGCTGCTGCGTCCGCGATGATGCGGGTCAGCAGGCCGACGGAACGGATGGCGTCGTCGTTGCCCGGGATCGGGTACTGCACGTCGTCGGGGTCGCAGTTGGTGTCGAGGATAGCGATGACGGGGATGCCGAGCTTGCGGGCTTCGTCGATGGCGAGGTGCTCCTTGTTGGTGTCGACAACCCAGAGCGCGGACGGCGTCTTCGTAAGGTTGCGGATACCGCCGAGACTCTTGTGCAGCTTGACGAGCTCGCGCTTCTTGATGAGCATTTCCTTCTTCGTGAACCCGCTCTTGGCGGTGTCCTCGAAGTCGAGCTCTTCGAGCTCTTTCATGCGGGCCAGACGCTTGGAGACGGTCTGGAAGTTGGTGAGGAGGCCACCGAGCCAGCGCTGGTTGACGTACGGCTGGCCAACACGGATGGCCTGCTCGGAGATCGATTCCTGCGCCTGCTTCTTGGTGCCGACGAAGAGGATCGTGCCGCCGTGGGCGACGGTCTCCTTGACGAAGTCATAGGCCTTGTCGACGAAGCCGAGGGACTGCTGCAGGTCGATGATGTAAATGCCCGAGCGCTCCGTGAAGATGAATCGCTTCATCTTCGGGTTCCAACGACGGGTCTGGTGTCCAAAGTGCACGCCGCTGTCGAGCAGCTGGCGGATGGTGACGACGGCCATGAGCCGTACTCCTTGTCCGGCGCACCGCATACGCGGCAAAACGCCAATCGGTTCGTGTCCTGATCGGTCGATCACGACTCCTGGTGCCCGGCGCACCGCCGCCTGGCTTCCGAGGAAGTAAGGACCGAATGGAGGTGTTGGCCGAATGGGCACGCGTAGTCAGCGCACGAAGCGCTGCTGCCATAACTTTAGCACCCGGCGAACCCGGTTCCAGCCAGGTCCGCTGAACAGATGTCCCCCGCCACCCGTCCTCAACAGCCGGCGTCCCCGTCGACCCCTGCACCACCCTGTGCGAGTGGGCGCATCGGACCTGCCCGGCCTCCAGTCTGTGGGCATGTCGATTCACATCCGCACCGTCAGCGCCCTGGTGGCCGTCGTTATGGTCTGCTTCGCCGTCTCACCAGCGGCGACCGGCCAGGGCGGGCCACGCGCGCAGCCGCAACCGTCGCCCGAGCGAAGTCCGACGACCGGATCGGAGGCGTGGGAGTGGCCGCTCGCTATTCCGCATCCCGTGGTGCGGGGGTTCCGGGCGCCTCTCACCGAGTACGCCGACGGGCATCGGGGAATCGACCTTGCTGCTCACCCGGGCGACCCGGTCTATGCCGTTGCCGACGGGACGGTGACCTTCGCGCAGATCGTCGTCGACCGACCCGCGATCTCCCTCAGCCACGCCGGGGGCCTCGTCTCGAGCATGGAACCGGTCACGGCGCTTGTCGAGGCAGGGGACCCCGTGCGCCGCGGCCAGCTCATCGGCCGCGTGACGACCGGTGGCCACTGCGGCGACGGCTGCCTGCACCTCGGCGCGCGGACCTACGGCCGGTACGTGTCGCCGATGCAATACCTCGGCGGCGTCCCACACGCCGTGCTGCTGCCGACAGAGTCGGCCGCCCTGCTCACGGTGCGAGAGGACTCCCGGCGAAGCGCACGCGCACACCTGCTCTGGCGGGCGATTCTCCGGGATGCGTGACCTGGTCAGGCGCGCGGGTGAGCGTTCTGGTAGCTCTGCCGCAAACGTTCCGCGGAGACGTGGGTGTAGATCTGGGTCGTGCCGAGGCTCGCGTGACCGAGCAGTTCCTGCACGGCGCGCAGGTCGGCCCCGCCGTCGAGCAGGTGGGTCGCCGCCGTGTGGCGCAGGGCGTGCGGCCCGGCGGGACCGTTGCCGGGGATCTCGGCGAGGAGCCCTGCGACCAGACGGTACACGGCCCGCACTCCGATGCGGCGTCTGTGGGTCGCGAGGAACAGCGCAGCGGGGCGTCCTGCCGAGCTCGAGACGGGACCCACCGCGGTGCTTCCTGCAGATTCCTCCGCTGCGGCGAGCAGCACCGGGCGGGCACGCTCGAGGTAGGCGATGAGTGCACGCTGGGCGGGAACGCCGAAGGGAACGACTCGTTCCTTGGACCCCTTGCCGGTCACGCGCACGGTGAGCTCGGAGAGATCGATATCCGGGACGTCGAGACCGACGAGCTCGGACACGCGCAACCCGGAGGCATAGAGCAGCTCGACGATCGCCTGGTCGCGCAACTCGTGCGGACCGCCGGCCCTGGATCGCAGCTCGAGGCGATCGAGAAGGGCCTGCATCTGCGCCCGGTTGATCACCCGGGGCAGGGTTCGACCCGGTTTGGGCGAGCGCAGGCGCACGGCCTTGTCGAGCGGGCTCACGCCCGTGCGGGTCAACCAGGCTGTGAAGCTGCGGGCTGAGGCGGACCGTCGCGCGATCGTCGCCTTGGAGAGACCCGCCTGGGTCGCCACCCACAGCCAGTCGCGCAGCAGGTCCAGGGAGAGTCCGTCGACATCGGCGACCCCACGGCCTTCGGCGAAGGCGAGGAGACCGCGAAGGTCCGTCCGGTAGGCACGGACGGTGTTCGGCGAGAAGCCACGCTCCGCCGCCAGGTAGACGGTGAAGTCCTCGAGAAGGGCTGCGAGGCGCATCCGCCCGCCGCCCGCCGACGCACTCACGACTGGCGTGAGAAGGCCTCGGTCCGCTCGTCGGGGCTCATCGCCTCGATGCGGGCCAGGAACTCGGAATCGAAACACGTCGCGGGGTCGAAGTCGCCGAGCACAACATGCGAATGCACGACGCTCTCCGGGTAGACGTGCACGAGATTGATCGACTGGCCGCCACGCACACCCGTGAGTTGCCGGGCAGGCGCACTCGGGTCGATGGTGTAACAGGTGGCCGCGGCGACCGAAACCGGGATGCCGGAGAAGAGCCCGGTCGTGGCGTAGTGCAGGTGCCCGCCGAGGATGCCGCGGATGTCACTTCCGGCGATGACCTCGGCCAGGCCGGCCTGGTCTCGGAGCTCAAGCAGGCTCATGAGGGAAACCATGGTCGGGATCGGGGGGTGATGCAGGGCGAGGAGCGTGCCGTGCGGGGCCGGATCGCGAAGCACCTCGGCGAGCCAGGCCAGCTGCCGCGCGGAGATCGCGCCATGGTGGTAGCCGGGAACGCTCGTGTCGAGAGCGATCAGGCGGAGTCCGTCAAGGTCGTGCACCGCGTCGACGGGTGCGGCAGCGGATGCCCCGTGCCCGGTTTCACGGAGCAGCTCGCTGCGGAAGGGCGCCCGTTTGTCGTGGTTGCCCATCACCCAGATGACCCGGGCCCCGAGCCGGTCGGCCGCGGACTCGACGAGGTCACGGATGCGTCGGTAGGCATCCGATTCGCCGGTGTCGGCGATATCACCGGTGAAGACGAGGGCCTCGATCGGCTGCCCCGAACGTTCCAGCTGGGCGAGGGTCTCGTGCATGGGAGTGTCGGTGTCGACGGTGCCATAGAGGGGTCTACCGCCACCGAGGAAGTGCGTGTCGCTGATGTGCGCGATCACGTGGCTCGCCGGCCCGTACTGGCCCAACTGAACCTGCCCCACTGGAACGCCACTCATGGCTCACCCTTCGTCCGCTCCAGACTAGGGCCTGCCGCCGACACTCCCCCGGCGCCCCGGCCGCCTCGATCAGTCCTGCGGGTCTTCGCCGACGCTGCCGTCGGCGCGTTCGCGCAACAGGTCGAGGTGACCGGTGTGCCGTGCGGTCTCCTCGACCAGGTGAATCAGGATCCAGCGCAGGCTGAAACTGCGGCGCACCGAGACGGCGTCGAGCGAGCCCGCTGCCGCGATGATCGCGTCGCAGCGGCGCGCCTCCTCCGCGTAGTCGACGAGCAGCTCGGCCATGGTCACTTCCGGCGGCACGTCGAACTCCCCGTCGGGATCCGCGTCGGTCCAGTCGAAGCTCAGACCCTCCTCGCCGGCGAAGACATCGCGCAGCCAGGATCGCTCCACGTTCATGAGATGTCGGACGATACCGTGCGCGGTCATGCCGGTCGGAGTGGCGACGGGCCGGAGTGCCGCGTCGGAGGCATCGCCGACCTTCCACGCGACGAGGTCCCGCTGACGCTGCAGGAACCCCGTTATCGTCGTGCGTTCATCGCCGAAGTGCGCGGCTTCGGTGACTCCGGCGCGCACGCCGTTGATGCTGCCGGAGCCGTCGGAGGCCGGGTTCGCGTAGTCAGGCATACCCCTTTGTATCCTGTTTCGCGAGAGTGCGCTTTTGCCCCTTAAACCCGCGGTTTAAGGGCCGAAAGTGCACTCTAGCCGACCAGCGACGGGCGGCATCCGTGGTCGACGAGCTGGCCGTCCTCGCCGAACCCGCGCTGATGGCCATGCCGTGTGGTCTGTTCTTCGGCTGGGCGATCGGCGGTACCCTCCCCGCAGCGCTGGCCGTCGAGTGGCTCGTCAGCGCCTGGGACCAGAATGCCGCCACGCGCTTCGCGACGGGCGCGTGGTGTTGCGCATCTCGGTCAGCAACTGGTCGACGGATGCCGCAGACGTCGCAGACTCCCTCGCGGCCGTTCGGCGGGCGTGCGACGCCGCAGGCCAGGACAGCGAGGAGACCCCGGCGGGCCTGTACCAGGGCTGACCGTTTCGCGGCAGGTCGATCCTGGCTCAGGCATTCCGCACCCAGCCGGTCTGTCGCTCGCGCGCGGCCCCTTCGACCCCGAGGGCGCCGAGGGCGGCACGCACGGACACGGTCGAGAGGCCGGCGCGGCGCGCGATATCGCCGACTTCGCGAGGGGACCGGCCGCTCAGGGCGTCGAAGACCCGCACCTGTTCGCTCGTGCGGCCGGCGCCCTCGAGCCCGAGTTCCGATTCGGGGAAGTCCAGTGTCACCTGGACCAGGTGCTCCGCGACGAGTTCCGCCATTTCGGCGGCCGTCGTCACGCAGACGGCGTCGTACTCGCGGATCAGCCTGTGACACCCGGCCGAGGCCGGTGACGTGACCGGGCCGGGCACGGCGCCGAGTGGCCGCCCGAGGGTGGCCGCGTGCCCGGCGGTGTTGAGCGATCCGGAGCGCCACCCGGCCTCCAGGACGATGGTGGCTAGGCTGGTCGCTGCAATCAGCCGGTTCCGTTGCAGGAACCGCCACTTGGTTGGCGCGGCCCCGCACGGGAGCTCGGAAATGACGGCCCCCTCCCCGGCGATCCGTTCGAGGAGGTCGACATGCCCGCTCGGATATGGCCGGTCCACTCCCCCGGCGAGAAACGCCACGGTTCGGCCACGGCTCGCGAGTGCCGCTTTGTGCGCCATCCCGTCGATCCCGTACGCCGCGCCGCTGACGATCGCGAATCCGCGGTCGACGAGGCCGGCAGAGGCTTCCATCGCGACATGCTCGCCGTATCGGGTGGCAGCCCGGGCGCCGACGAGGGCGATCGACTGGGCGAACGCGCCGAGGGCATCTGCAGGGCCGCGCCACCAGAGGGCGAGGGGGGCGTGTACCCCGAGGTCCTCAAGCCCGGCCGGCCAGTCGGGGTCACCGGGAATCGCCAGCCGTGCCCCCGATCGGGCTGCCTGCCGCAGCGCAATCGTGACGACGATGGGATCGAGCCGCGGACGCCAGCGCTCCAGGGCGCGGTCGAGTCCGGCGGCAGCGATCACACCCTCCGCCACCCCGGCGGTCAGGAGTTCCCCGGCGATGTGGTCCTGGGTCCAGGCCTCGATAATCATCCGCAGGGCGCGAACGGCGCCGAGCGCCGCGACAACGAGGCCCGCAGTTCCGTCGCCGGGTTCGCTGATGCACGACCACGCCGCTCGAGCGTGCAGCTCCGCCGCGAGTTCCCGGGTCAGGGTGGTGGCCCCGGGTGCGCGCACGCCGGACGCGAGGTCGATCATGGTGGTCTCATCGGGTTCGAATGGCATCGTGCGTCGTGTCCTTCCGTCGGTGGATGTCCGGTTTCAGCCGGTGCGCAGGTAGAGCGCCTGCCCGAGCTGCTCGGCACCCGGCCGATCGGCGCCCTCGAGGTCGGCGATCGACCAGGCGACGCGGAGCACCCGGTCATAGCCGCGCATAGTGATGCCGCCGCGCTCCAGCGCTCGATCGAGCGCGGCGGTCGTCGCCCGGTCGAGCCGCAGGTGCCTGCTGCGGAGCCAGGACCCTGGGACCGCTGAATTGAGCGACCAGGGTGTGCCGGCGAGGCGCTCCCGTGCGGCGCTCCGGGCCTGGATCACACGTTCCCGCGCCGCCGTGCTCGTCAGGCGCGGTTCCTCCGCGGCGAGCCGCAGCTGGGCCGCCGTGATCCGGTTCACGTGCAGTTGGATGTCGATCCGGTCCAGCAGCGGTCCGGAGATGCGGGCGAGGTACCGTCGGCGCGCGCTCGGCGGGCACGAGCACTCGAGGCCGGCGACGCCGTACTGACCGCACGGGCACGGATTCGCGGCCATCACGAGCTGGAACCGCGCCGGGAAGTGGGCGACGGCGTTGGCGCGGTGGATGCTGATCATCCCGGATTCGAGGGGCTGCCGGAGGGCGTCGAGCACGGCCGATGTGAACTCGGGAGCCTCATCGAGGAAGAGCACCCCGTGACAGGCGCGGGCGGCGGCACCCGGCCGGATCTGTCCGCTGCCGCCGCCGACCATCGCCGCCGCCGTCGCGGTGTGGTGCGGCGCTTCGAGCGGCGGCCGGGTCACAAGTGACCGGCCGAGTCCGCGCCCGCCGAGGGAGCGCAGCGAACTCGCCTCGAGGGAGGCGGCCGGGTCGAGGTCGGGCAGGAGCCCGGGCAGGCGGGCGGCGAGCATGGTCTTGCCTGAGCCCGGCGGGCCGAGCATAAAGAGATGATGGCCGCCGGCTGCGGCGATCTGCAGGGCAAGGATGGCGTCCTCATTGCCGATGACGTCGGTAAGGTCCATCGAAGAAGTTTCGACGTCGTTCCCGGACGGTCCGGCTTCGGCGGGCCACTCGATCGTTTCGACCGGCACGGGCGTCAGCTCTGCCCCGTGCCAGATCGCCGCCTCGCGGAGGGAGGCGACCCCGATCACGGTGATGCCGGGCACGAGTTCCGCTTCCGCGGCGTTTCCGGCGGGAACCATGACGGTGCGGTGCCCGAGCCGCGACGCCGCGATCACCGCGGGCAGCATGCCGGGGACGGGTCGCAGGCCCCCGTCGAGGGCGAGCTCGCCGATGTGCACGACCGAGCCGACCGACCGGGCAGCGACAACCCCGTCCGCGGCGAGGCACGCGAGCGCGATGGCGAGGTCGAACCCCGAGCCGTGTTTCGGGAGCGCCGCCGGCGACAGGTTGATCGTGAGCTTGTTGTGGGTCAGCGGGCAGCCGGAGTTCTTCGCGGCGGCCCTGACCCGCTCCGTCGCTTCGGAGAGCGCGGCGTCCGGCAGGCCGATGAGCACCATGCCGGGGAGCTGACCCGAGATGTCGGCCTCGACTTCGACGAGTGCGCCCGTCAGCCCGAGCAAGGCGACGGCGTGTGTGCGGGCGAGGCCCATCAGGCTGCACCCATCAGACGGCACGCACTAGAACACGCTCACGAGAACACGCTCACTAGAACACTCCGGGCAGGTGTTCGATCACCGGAACGGCGCCGGGGGCGAGGATCACCGCGATCGCGTCGATCCTGATTCGCTCCGGCCAGGCATCCGCCTGCTCGCACCACGCCGCCGCAAGCCGGCGAAGCCGGGCGAGCTTGACGACGGTGATCGCCTCGAACGGATGCCCGAAACCGATCCCCGAGCGCGTCTTCACCTCGACGAAGGCGACTTCGCCGTCCTGCTCGACAATGACGTCGATTTCGCCCTGCTCGCACCGCCAGTTGCGGGCGAGGAGCGTGTACCCGGCGTTGGTGAGAAACCGCGCCGCGTGCTCCTCACCGAGCCTGCCCAGATCATCTTTGCGTGCCACGAGTGCCTCCCACGGACAGGATGCCGGGGGTGGGCGACCATCCGAGGTGCCGTCGTCGACCGGTGGACAGCCGGCCGACGTCGACGCCTGGTGAGGAGAGTCGGGAATTCGACCTCGGAAAGTAGTGCACCGTCGAGGCGTGACTCCTAGATGCCGAGGCTCCTGAGTGCCTCGTCCATGCGATCGGCGAGCACCCGATACCCCTCATCGTTCGGGTGCAGGCCGTCGCCGGCCTTCCATTCCGGGTGGCCGTCGAGCCAGTGCGAGGCGCCAGGAATATAGTCGGCGTCGATCGCCGCCGCGCCCGCGCTCACCCAGTCGATGACCTGCTGAACCGAGCCGGGTCGATCGTCGGTGTACCAGAACGGCTCGACCACGATGACGCGTGCGACCGGCAGCGCCTCACTGATTCTGGTGAAGTCGGCCGTGATGGCGGAACGGATGCGGTCGGCGCGAGCGGGCATCGAGAAGTTGTCGTTGAGACCCATCGTCACGATCACGATGTCGGGGCGGGCGGCGATGACCTGGTCGACGAGGTCCTCGGACACGTCGGACCGATGGTTCACAAAACCGAGACCGTTCACGCTCGGGTTCACCTCGGTCCAGCCGTGCTCGACGGAGAGGAGCGTCGACCACCGATGTTCAGGGCTCGAAGCCCCGGTCCCGAGCGTGTACGAGTCCCCATAGAACGCCACGACGGGACCACCACCCGGAGACCCCGCCGTAGTCGCCGGAATCGGCTCGGCCGGTACCGCACGTCCGACCGAACCGATCACGGCGACGAGTCCAACGACGACGGCCACGGACCCCACCCAGATGACCATGACAGTTCGGGTCATTCGTCGGGGTGCACTCGCACCAGTCATTCGGAGCGGGATCCGTTCTGGTTTGCCCGGCAGTGCGGGAAAGGACCGATCACGACACCAGCAGCGGCGTGCCGTTCCCCGCTGCCGCGAACGCGGCATCCGTCGCCCGGAGCACGCGCAGTACGTTCGCCCCGGCGAGGGCAGCGAGCTCGACGGCGGTCCAGCCCCTGGCGGCAAGCTCGGTCAGGAGCGCCGGGTAGCCGTCGACGCCCTCGAGACCGACCGGGAATTCGTCGGTGCCGTCGAAGTCGCCGCCGAGCCCGATGTGCCGGATGCCCGCGACCCGGCGGGCGTGCTCGATGTGGGCGATAACCTCGTCGAGGGTCACCGTCGGCGCGGGGCCGTCCCTGGGTCCGTCGAACCAGGCGGCGAAGTCCGGGGAGAGGAACTGCGGCACGAAGGTGAGCATGAGCACGCCGTCGTTGTCACGCAGGCGCTCGAGGACGTCGTCCGATACGTTCCGTGGGTGGTCCGTGACGGCAGCGCACGAACTGTGGCTGAAGATCACCGGTGCGGTCGTGACGGAAAGTGCTGCGTGCGCGGTCGCCGGCGCGACGTGGGACAGGTCGACGAGCATGCCGAGCCGGTTCATTTCCCGCACGTACTCGAAACCGCGCTCGGTGAGGCCGCCGTGCACGGGCTCGTCGGTGCCCGAGTCCGCCCAGGTCGTGTTGTGCACGTGCGTGAGCGTGAGGTAGCGCACCCCGAGCCGCGCGAACATCCGCAGAACGGCCGGGGAATCGTTGAGGCTGTGCGCGCCCTCCGCGCCGAGGAGCGACGCGATCCGGCCGTTCGACCTGGCCGACTCGACGTCGGCGGCACTGCGGGCGATCTGGAAGTCGCCCGGATAGCGGGCCGCGAGGCGGTAGACCCAATCGATCTGCTCGAGGGTGCCCTGAACCGCGTCGGCACCGAGCGATTCGTCGCTCACATAGACCGACCAGAACTGCGCGCCCACCCGGCCGGCGCGGAGGCGTTCGATGTCGGTGTCGGTCGTCAGCCCCCGTTCCAGTCCCTCCACGGAGTATGCGCGGTTCTCCCGGCATTCCCAGGCCCAGTCGTTGTGGCCGTCGACGAGGGGTGCGAGCTCGAGGGCGTTGTCGACGACCGCGCCAACAGGGTTCGTCGTGGCGGTCGTGGCGGCGTCGTTCTCGGCAGCGGATGCGGGGGGCATGGTCCAACGCTAGTGCCGCGATTCCCCGCGCGGGAACCCGGGTTCCCGCCTGCACCGGCACCGGCACCAATGCAGGTTACTAGGCTGGACCCATGGGACTACGCGACAGGTTGGTCGACCTCGGCATGAAGACGATGAGCCTTATGCACCGGGCCGTGCTCAAGGCATCCGGTGGACGCTTGCTCGCCTCGTTCGGGCCGATCCCTGTCGTCGAACTGCACACGATCGGCCGTTCGACGGGCAAGCGCCGCACGACCATGCTCACGGCCCCGATCCACGACCGGAACCGCTTCGTGCTGATCGCCTCGAAGGGCGGCAGCGACCGGCACCCGCAGTGGTACCTCAACCTGGTCGCGAACCCCGACGTCGAACTCACCGTGCACGGCACGACGAAGAAGCTGCGGGCACGCACGGCCGACGCAGCGGAGAAGGCGGAACTCTGGCCGCAGATCGTCGCAGCATACAAGGGGTACGCAGGCTACCAGCAGAAAACCAGTCGGGACATCCCGGTCGTGGTCTGCGAGCCCCGCTAGAACGACCCGCCGGCTACTCGTCGAGCGCGAGTTCCTTGGGCAGTTCAAATTCCTTCGAGGCGAGTTCCTCGACGTTGACGTCCTTGAACGTCAGCACGCGCACGGACTTCACGAAACGGTCGGACCGGTACACGTCCCAGACCCAGACGTCCTTCATGTTCAGTTCGAAGTAGAAGTCGTGCTCGGTGTCCCGGCGCACGAGCTCGACCTCATTGGCAAGGTAGAAGCGCCGTTCCGTCTCGACGACGTACTGGAACTGCCCGACGACATCCCGATATTCGCGGTACAGGGCCAACTCGACCTCGCGGTCGTAGTCTTCGAACTCTTCTTCTTCCATGGTGAGACAATCCTACGCTGAGATGGTCAGCCACGATTTGCGATGGAGCCCTGTCGGCCCGAGGCGCCCGATCGCAGCCATGTGTTCCGCACTGCCGTAGCCCTTGTTGCCCGACCACCCGTAACCGGGAGTGACCGCATCCGCAGCGATCATCAGCTGGTCGCGGTGCACCTTCGCGATCACGGATGCCGCGGACACGGACGCACAGTCCTGGTCCGCCCGCACCCGGGTCACCACGGAGAGCGGCGTCGCGAGGACCTTATTGAGGTAGTCGTCGTTGCCGTCGAGCAGCACGACGCTCCCCCTGACGTCCACGCCGGCGGCGAACAGTTCGGCGAGGGCCCGTTTGCCCGCGAGCCCGAGGGCGGCGATGATGCCGATCTCGTCCACCTCCCGCGCGGAGGCGAGTCCGACCGCGGAGTGCAGCACCCAGGCGACCGCGAGCGGTGCGAGGGCCTCACGGCGAGGCTCGCTGAGCATCTTCGAGTCGCGGAGACCGACCGGCATCGTGCCGTGCGTCCCGTCGATCGCGGCGACGCCGACCCCGACCGGTCCGGCGAGGGCACCACGTCCGACCTCGTCGCAGCCGATCACGCAGCTCGCGCCTTCGGCGAGCAGGCCGAGCTCGACCTCGAGGGTCGGATCGCAGACGGCCATCTACTTCGTCTCCGGGGAGACCCCTCGAAAGACTTCCGGGTAGTCGTCGAGCCACGTCCAGCGAGACAGCGGCCAGCTGATCACGAGGGCGCGGCCGACGACGTTGTCGATCGGCACGAAACCCTTGCCCGGGGTGTCCCCGTTGTACCGGGAGTCCTTGGAGTTGTACCGGTTGTCGCCCATCACCCAGAGCGAGTTCTCCGGTACGACGACGTCGAAGTTGTCCTTGGACACGGCGCTCGCCCCGGCAGGGAGGTTCACATACGGCTCGGAGAGGGGCACGTCGTTGACGCTCAGCTGGCCGAGGGCGTTGCAGCAGCTCACGTGGTCGCCGGGCAGACCGATGACTCGCTTGATCAGGTGGTCGTTGCTGTCCGGCGCGGAGAGGCCGACGACGGAAAGGAGCCAGTCAAGGCCGGCGGCGACGGGGTTCTGCTGCACGGCAGCCTGCGGGAGGAGCCAGCCGCCGGGATCGCGGAACACGACGACGTCACCGCGCTGGATGGGCATGAGCTTCGGTTCCAGCTCGTTCACGATGATGCGGTCGTTGACCAGGAGGGTGTTCTCCATCGACCCCGAGGGGATGTAGAACGACCGGACGAGGAAGGTCTTGATCAGGAACGAGATGAGCAGCGCCACCACAAAAATGATCAAGAGATCGCGAAAGAAGATCACAACGCCACGCTTGCCGCGCTGTGGTGCTTCTGATGCCAGGCGATCCGATCGCGTGGGCAGAGAATTGTCTGTCATTAAACCGCCTGAGCTCCTGACCCAGTGTACGGGTCAGGAGCTCAGGGAGAAACGCAGCCGGGGCTGGGAATCGGGTGTGACGAGTCTTAGTCGCGCTTTTCCTTGATCTTGGCCTTCTTGCCACGCAGGTTGCGCAGGTAGTACAGCTTCGCTCGACGCACGTCTCCGCGGGTGACGACCTCAATGTGGTCGATAACCGGGGAGTGCACCGGGAAGGTACGCTCGACGCCGACCTGGAAGCTGACCTTGCGAACGCAGAACGTTTCGCGGACGCCTTCACCGGAACGGCCGATGACGACACCCTGGAAGACCTGCACGCGCGAGCGTGCGCCTTCAACGATGTTGACGTGAACCTTGACGGTATCGCCGGCGCGGAACGCCGGGATGTCGTTCCGGAGTGATGGGGCATCCACCTGGTCGAGAATATGCATATTTGTTCGCTCTCTGTATCCGCCACAGGACGAAGACGGCTGAGGTCGCCCGCACACACAGGTGCTGGGCGACGACTGATGAGGTTAAGACCGTGCCGAACGGTGCAGCTCCCCTGTGGCAGAGGCATGCTACGGCACAATCGCTGATTATGTCATGATCCGCGCCTCCGGCAAAACCGGACCGGCTAGGTGTCTTTCGGCTTCTCCCGCACGACGATGACCGACGGGTGTGGGGTGGGTTCGAAGCCGATGGGCGACGGATGCTCCCCCGCGGTCGGTCCGGACGGGGCGCCACCTCTTGCGGTCTCTTCGATCAGCACGATCATCGCCTGCATCCGGCTCCTGGCACTCGCGAAGAGCTCCCAGATGGCGAACCAGAAGGCCGCGAGCCCAACGAGCACGACCAGGAACGGCAGCCAGCTCGCACCCGCCGTGAAGCCGGAGGCCACGATCAGGGCGTGCCACAGAGTAAGCACGCCGACGTCACGCCAGGACACAGCCCGCTCCAACCGTACCTCGGTGCGGGCGAAGAAGATCAGGGCGACGGCCAGCAGGCCGAGGCCGAGCACGATGCCGCCGAAGAAGCTGCCGAGCACGGCCCATCCGCTCGACTTGAAGAGGGACGCGCCGATCAGAAGCCACGCCGGAAGCACGAGCACGGCAAGGAATTGCCAGCGATAGAAGACCCTGCGTAGGAACACGAAGCCAGACTACTCGCGGACGCCTGAGGCTGGCTCTGCGTTCGCTGGAGGCAGAAGGTCGGGCCGGACCCGCCTGGTGCGCTCGAGCTGCTGGTCGTGGCGCCACGTCGCGATGGCACCGTGGTTGCCGCTCAGGAGCACCGGGGGTACGTCGAGACCGCGCCAGCTGGACGGCTTGGTGTAGCTCGGATATTCGAGGAGTCCGTCCTCGTGGGACTCCTCGACGAGGCTCTCCGGGTTGCCGACCATGCCGGGGATGAGCCGGCCGACGGCCTCGATCATGGCCATCACCGCGACCTCTCCCCCGTTGAGCACATAGTCGCCGAGGCTGACCAGCCGCACGCGCCCGAGGGAGGCGAAGTGGTCGAAGACGCGTTGGTCGATGCCTTCGTAACGCCCGCAGCCGAAGACGAGTTGGGGTTCGGCGGCCAGTTCGCGGGCCATCTTCTGGGTGAAGAGGTCGCCGGCCGGGGACGGGAAGATCAGGAGCGGCCCTGCGTCGTTCGCCGTGGCATCCGCTGCCGGGTCGCCGCCAGCGTCGGTGGTCTCGTCGTTGGTCTCGTCGGTGGTCTCGTCGGTGGTCTCGTCGAGGATCGCGTCGAGAGCCTCGCCCCAGGGTTCCGGCTTCATCACCATGCCGGCGCCGCCGCCGTACGGGGTGTCGTCGACGGTGTTGTGCCGGTCGTGGGTGTGGTCGCGCAGGTTGTGCACGAGCACCTCGATGAGTCCGGACTGCCGGGCCTTGCCGAGCAGGGAGACGTCGAGGACCGAGAAGAACTCCGGGAAGATGGTGAGGATATCGATGCGCACGAAGAAAGCCTAGGCGTGGACGGGAACGGACTCGTCCGCGGTTTCGGCGTCGGTCGCGGTCGTAGCGCTCGCTTCCAGGTGGGCGGCACGGTTGACCCGGGTACGGTGCGAGAAGTACACCGGCAGGGCGGTGAAGAGGATCGCACCGAGCAGGTTGCCGACGAGAACGGGGATCTGGTTCCAGAGCAGCCACTGGCCGATACTGATCGGGGCGCCGAGCATCATGCCGGCGGGGATGACGAACATGTTCACGATCGCGTGCTCGAGTCCGAGGCTGAAGAAGATCGTGACCGGCAGCCACATCGCGAGGATCTTTCCTGCGGTGGACTTCGAGGTGTAGAACATGATCGTGCCGATCGCGACCATCCAGTTACAGAGCATCGCCTTGATGATCGCGACGACGATTCCGCCAGGGCCGACCGCTTCATACGGCAGAACCTTGTGCTCGGCGAGATGCACGATGGCCTGGACCATCGGGTCTGTGGTCACGGTGCCCATGTACGTGATCGAGACGACGTAGAGGAAGCCGAAGAGCACGGCGCCGAACAGGTGGGCGGCGATGACGACACCGAAATTGGTGAGGCCCTTTTTAATGGTCGTTCGGCCCTCGAGGACCGCGAGGGGGATCAGCGCGAAGCTTCCCGTGACGAGCTCGAGTCCGAGCAGCAGGATAATGGCGAATCCGACCGGGAACAGCACGGCGCCCACGATGGGAAGCCCGGTCTGGGCGGCCGCGGTCAAGGACACCGCCGTTGCCGCGCCCAGGATCGCCCCGGACAGGGTGCCGCGGATGATCATCTGCATAATGGTCAGGTTCGATTTAACGACACCCGAATGGATGATGTCATCGATGAGTTGGTCGGGCTGGACGTACGACACAGGCGGTTCTCCTTGCAAGGGCTGCCGCGTCGTGGGGAGTGGAGGAGCCAGCGGGCGCGGCGCGCCTTCCCCCGGGTTGATCCCGGTCGCGCCTATGCGCCGTTCTGGTCTGGTGTGTGCTCGGCGTCCGGCTCGGCACCGGCGTCGGATTCGTGCGGTGCGGCATCCGCTTCGAGCGGGGCTTCGGGCTCGTCGTCCGGCTCCTCGGGGAGCTCTTCGAGCAGCCCGGGCGGAGGGGTGATCGTGACAATTCCCGTCGCGATGTCGACGGAGGGAACGATTGCCTTCACGAAGGGCACCATGACGTCACCGGTCGCGGTCTTGACGATCAGGAGGTCCTGGGCCGGAAGGTGTTCGAGACGGCCGATGGTACCGATCTGCACCCCGTCTCGCACGACCTTGAGGCCGACGAGCTGGTAGTCGTACCAGGCGTCTTCTTCGTCGGATTCTTCGTCGTCGTCCTGGTCGATCCACAGGATGGCCTTGGCGAGTGCCTCAGCCGCTTCCCGGTCGGGGACGTCCTTGAAGAAGCCGACGGCGTGCTGGTTGTACCAGCGGAGCTCGACGAGCTCGATCTTCTTACCGTGCCACGGGGACCCGGTGGGAACCTGGAGCGTGAACACGGCGCCCGGGACGAAACGTCGCCCCGGGTCATCCGTGAACAGTTCGAGCTTGATGGCGCCCTTGAGGCCGTGGGCCTTTGTCAGGCGACCAACCCGCAGCTGGGCTCGGGGCGACTGGGCTCTGGGTACCAGAGTGTCGTTCACGAGGCTCACCGCCGGCTCAGAAATCGGTGTCGACGACGTCGACCCGCACGCGCTTGCCATCGGCCAGGGCAGCCACAAGGGTGCGCAGGGCCTTTGCGGTACGTCCGGAACGACCGATGACGCGGCCGAGGTCCTCGGGGTTCACGCGAACCTCGAGCACCTCGCCACGCGGTGAGTTCTGGGCAGCAACGTGCACATCGTCCGGGTGGTCAACGATTCCCTTGACGAGGTGCTCAAGCGCGGGTGCGAGCAAAATTACGCCTTGTCCTCTTCTGTTGCGTCAGCGGCTTCGGCGACGGGCGCCTCTTCCTTGACAACGGGCTTCTCAGCCTTGGGCTTGAGAACCGGCTTCTTCTTCTCGTCGGCGACGAAAGCGACCTTGGCCTCTTTGATCTTGACGGTGCTGACGGCGTTCTTGTCACCCTTGAACTTGCCCCAGTCGCCGGTCAGCTTGAGGAGAGCCTCAACCTGCTCGGTGGGCAGGGCGCCGACGCCGAGCCAGTACAGTGCACGCTCGGACTTGATCTCGATGACCGAGGGCTCCTGCGTGGGGTGGTAGATGCCGATTTCTTCAATGACGCGACCGTCGCGCTTGGTGCGCGAGTCGGCCACAACGATGCGGTAGTACGGCGCACGAATCTTGCCCATGCGCTTCAGACGGATTTTGACAGCCACAATTCTCCTGTGTATTTGATTTTTGGCGAACTGAGGGCCGTGAGCGTGGGGGCACACTCGGCACAAGCTCAAGATGGTTTTTTCCTGCGTCAGAGTAGAGGGTCGGGCGCAGGAGAACTCGACTAATCATTCTGTCAGATGTCGGCCCCAATGTGATAATCGACCGGGCACCGAGTGTCCGCCGAAAGCGGATTCCGCGTTCGTGCGGGAGGCCGCCTGCAATCGGTGTCAGGATTATGACCAGCACCCAGCCGGGTGCCACGCGACCAAAGGACCGCACGTGGGAATCGAATTCGCCCGATCCGCGCGATCGACGATCGGCATCGAATGGGAGATCGCGCTCGTCGACCGATCGACCGGTGACCTCGTCTGCATCGCCGACGAGGTGCTCGAGGCCCTGCGCGGCCCCGACGGGTCGCCGCACCCGCACATCACCGGAGAGCTGCTGCTCAACACCGTCGAGCTCGTCTCCGGTGTTCACACGACCGTGGCGGGCGCCGTTGCGGATGTCTACGGCCAGGTCGACGAAGTCAGGGCGATCACTGACCCACGGGGCGTCGACCTCATCTGCAGCGGCTCGCATCCGTTCGGCCAGTGGTTCGACCAGGAGGTCACGAACAAGGAGCGGTACCACAAACTCATCGACCGCACCCAGTGGTGGGGCCGGAACATGATGATCTGGGGCATCCACGTGCACGTCGGCATCGAGGACCGCGAGAAGGTCATCCCGATCCTGAACGGCCTGCTCGGCTATCTCCCGCACCTGCAGGCGCTCTCGGCGTCGAGTCCGTTCTGGGCGGGCGTCGAGACCGGTTATGCGTCGAATCGCGCGCAGATGTTCCAGCAGCTGCCGACTGCTGGTCTGCCGTGGATTCTCGAGGACTGGGCGAGCTGGGAACGGTATGTCGAGGATATGACCCGCACCGGCATCATCGACGACATGACCGAGGTGCGCTGGGACATCCGCCCGTCTGCCCGCTGGGGCACCATCGAGATTCGCGCCTGCGACGGCGTGTCGACGGCCACGGAACTCGGTGCGATCGCCGCGCTCATCCAATGCCTCGTCGAGTGGATGTCCACCGAGCTCGACGCCGGACGCCCGGTTCCGAGCATGCAGCCGTGGTTCGTGCGCGAGAACAAGTGGCGTGCGTCGCGATATGGGCTCGATGCGGAGATCATCCTCGACTCGAGCGGCGCCGAACGACTCGTGACCGACGACGTGCGCCGGCTGATCGGCGTGCTCTCCCCCACCGCGGAACGCCTCGGTTGCCTCACCGAACTGCTGCAGCTGAACGGCATCCTGGATGCCGGCGCGAGCTACCAGCGCCAGCTGCGCGTCGCCGCGGCGAACGGCGGCAGCCTGCCCGCCGTCGTGGCAGCGCTCAGCGCGGAACTCCGCGGCGGCGCCCTGCCCGTTTAGTCGGCGTTCTTATCGTCGCGCCAGGCCAGCCAGTCCGTCAGCGGGGCGAGGTCATACGCCGGGCCGGAGAGCCCGATCGTGAACAGGCGGGCCCCGAGCGCATAGAGCTCGTCGGCCTCGTCGACCGTGCGGCCGCGCAGCTCCGTGGACACCTCGATCTCGGCCGGGTCGCGCCCGACCGTCGCGCACCAGTCGGTGAGGACGCCGAGCTTGTGCTCGAGTACCTCGGGGCTCGAGAAGGAGTGCCAGATGTCGGCGTGCTTGGCGACGATGCGCAGGGTCTTCTTCTCCCCACCTCCGCCGATCAGCACCGGGATCTTCCGGGTGGGCGGCGGGTTGAGCTTGTTCCAGCGCGCCTCGATGCGTGGGAGGTTCTCCGCGAGGGCGTCGAGCCGGGTACCGACGGTGCCGAACTCGTAGCCGTACTCGTCGTAGTCGCGCTCGAACCAGCCGGAGCCGGTGCCGAAGATGAAGCGGCCGCCGCTGATGTGGTCGATCGTGCGGGCCATGTCGGCCTGCAGGTCGGGGTTGCGGTAGCTGTTGCAGTTGACGAGGGCGCCGATCTCGATCCGGGAGGTCTGCTCAGCCCACGCGGCGAGGATGGTCCAGGATTCGAAGTGCAGCCCGTCCGGGTCACCGGAAAGCGGGAAGAAGTGGTCCCAGTTGAAGGCCACGTCGGTGCCGAGCGCTTCAACCTCTGCGACCGTGTCGCGGATCTTCGTGTACTCGGCATGCTGGGGCGCCACCTGCGCACCGATGCGGACGGGACCGGGCTTCGTGAGTGTCATGCGCCCAGCCTAAACGTGCGCGGTGCGCACCGACTGCGCCGCTCCGCGCCAGTTGTCCCCGGTCGCGCGCCAACTGCGCCGATCCGCGCCCGGCATGCCTGGCGCGGATCGGCGCAAAGGGTGCGCGGAAGCCGTCTGTTCGCCCACCGGCAACCGTGGTGGGTCCTACCGGCCGAGCATCTTCTGCAGAGCGGCCATTTCCGCGTCGGTGGGACCGCCGGGCTTGCCGGCGACTGCCGGTGTGCGGCCGCCGAGGCCGAAGCCGGTGCCGCCGCCGATCGGTGCCGCAGCGCCGGCGCCCGCCGGCTTCTCACCGGATGCGATCGCGAGGTTCTCCGCGGCACGCTTGGCCGGGTTGCCCGACTTCGAGCCCTTCTTCTTCGCCTGCTGCGGCTTGCCGCGCCCACCGCCCAGTCCGGGCATCGGCCCCATGCCGGGGATGTTCGGCATTCCGCCGCGGGCGACGGTCTTCATCATCTTCGCGGCCTGCTCGAAGCGCTGCACGAGCTGGTTCACCTCGGTCACGCTCGAGCCGGACCCGCGCGCGATCCGCAGCCGACGCGATCCGTTCAGGAGTTTCGGGGTGGTGCGCTCAGCCTTGGTCATCGACTGGATGATGGCCTCTGTGCGCACGATCTCGCGCTCGTCGAAGTTCTCGAGCTGCTGCTTCATGGCCCCCGCGCCCGGGAGCATGCTCATCATCTTCTTGATCGAGCCCATGTTGCGCAGCTGCTGCATCTGGCCGAGGAAGTCGTCAAGGGTGAAGGTGTCGGTCTGGAACTTCTCGGCGAGCTTGCGCGCCTCGTCCTCGTCAAAGGCGCCCTGGGCCTGTTCGATCAGGGTGAGGATGTCACCGAGGTCGAGGATCCGGCTCGCCATCCGGTCGGGGTGGAAGGGCTCGAAGTCGTCGAGGCTCTCACCCGTCGACGCGAACATGATCGCGCGTCCCGTCATCGAGGCGACCGAGAGGGCAGCGCCACCACGGGCGTCACCATCGAGCTTGGTCAGCACGACGCCGGTGAAGTCGACGCCGTCCTGGAACGCCTTCGCGGTTGCGACGGCGTCCTGGCCGATCATCGCGTCGATCACGAAGAGGACTTCGTCGGGGTCGATGGCCCTGCGGATGTCCGCGGCCTGCTTCATCATCTCGGCGTCGACGCCGAGCCGGCCGGCCGTGTCGACGATGACGACGTCGTGGAGCTTCTGCTGTGCGAACTTCACGCCGTCGCGGGCGACCGTGACGGGATTGCCGACGCCATTGCCCGGTTCTGGTGCATACACGGGCACGCCGGCCTGCTGCCCGACGACCTGGAGCTGGGTGACGGCATTCGGACGCTGGAGGTCGGCGGCGACGAGGATCGGGGTGTGCCCGTCCTTGGCGAGCCACTTCGCCAGCTTGCCGGCGAGGGTCGTCTTGCCCGCGCCCTGGAGGCCGGCGAGCATGATGATGGTCGGCGGCTTCTTCGCGAACTCGAGGCGGCGCTGCTGGCCGCCGAGGATGCGGATGAGTTCCTCGTTGACGATCTGCACGACCTGCTGGGCCGGGTTGAGCGCCTTGCTGACCTCGTCGCCGAGGGCGCGCTCGCGCACCTGCGCGGTGAAGTCCTTGACGACGTCGAGGGCGACGTCGGCGTCGAGGAGGGCGCGACGGATCTCGCGCACGGTGCCGTCGACATCCGCCGCACTGAGCTTGCCCTTGGTGCGGAGATTCTTGAACGTCTCGGCCAGGCGATCTGAGAGGTTTCCAAAAGTAGCCATTGTGGTTCTACTTTAACCGGCTCCGGGGGCGAACGATGCGCCCCGGGCCGATTGCCGACCGGCGAGCGTACGGTGGAGACTTCGCTGCAACCCCTCGCCACCTCAAGGAGCACCCGTGTCCGTAGTCGTCGTCGCC
Organism: Cryobacterium sp. GrIS_2_6; assembly: GCF_035984545.1. Lineage (NCBI taxonomy): Bacteria > Bacillati > Actinomycetota > Actinomycetes > Micrococcales > Microbacteriaceae > Cryobacterium > Cryobacterium sp. GrIS_2_6. Next base: position 722,041 of record NZ_JAXCHP010000001.1, on the reverse strand, counting down.
ACCATCACCCCGCTGGACGGGCACCTTGAAGACGTGGTGAATGCCTTCGCGCTCATCTCACCGAAGGTGCACGCCGAACCGGGCAACGAGCTCTACGCCCTGCACCGTGACGCCGACACGGTCATCATGATCGAGCGCTGGACCAGCCCGGAAGACCTCGCGGCCCACGCGCAGGGCGCAGCGATCACCGAGCTGAACGCCGCCGTCGCCGCCCACGTCGCGGGCCCGTCCGACGTGCGCGTGCTTCGGAACGTTCCCCTCGGAGACCCGGACAAGGGCACGATCCAGTAGCGACGACGCGCTCCGCCGGAACGGATCGCCGGAGAACTCAGCTGTCGAGAGAGATCACGATCGTGTCGCCGTGCACGTCGAGCGTCACGACGATCAGGGCGTCGGTCTCGGTGGGGCTGATCGAATAGTCGAGCACCGCGAAGTGCTCGTCGTTCTTGATGTGGTGCGGGTGGAAGCCGATCCGCTGCAGCTGGATGGAGCGGAGGAAGTCGATCTGTTTGTCGCCGGAGTCCCAGATCAGGGCGTCGTCGATGACCTCCTCATCGAGTTCCTCGAGGCACTGGTTGATGTAGAGCGCGGTGACGGACCCCTCGGCGCTCAGTTCGGCGACGAGCGATTCGCGGGCCTGCGAGTCGAGGTCTTCGAGGGAATTGATCATGAACGCTGCGATGTCGAGCGCCTCGACGGAAACCGAGGACTCATCGGGCGAGCTGAGGTCGATCTCGATGTCCTGGTCGCCCAGTTCCGCCGAATCCGACCAGTAGATCTCGCCTTCGTCGTCGCTGCCGAGGATTCCGAAGAAATCGTGTTCGATGGTCATGGTCGTCCTATCCGACGAGTTTTTGCGCGAAGACGTGCGGGGTGAATCCGGTGAGGTCGTTGATGCCCTCGCCCTGGCCGACGAGCTTGATCGGAATACCGGTCTTCTCCTGCACCGCGAGCACGAACCCGCCCTTGGCGGACCCGTCCAGCTTCGTGAGCACAAGCCCGGTGACCCCGGCGTGCTCGATGAAAGCCTCGGCCTGGGCCAGCCCGTTCTGCCCGGTCGTCGCATCGAGCACGAGCAGCACCTCGGAGATCGGCGTCTGCTTCTCGATGACGCGACGGATCTTGGTCAGCTCGTCCATCAGGCCGCCCTTGGTCTGCAGGCGGCCGGCGGTGTCGATGATCACGATCTCGGTGCCGGTCGCGATCGCGCGCTCCACGGTCTGAAACGCGACGGATGCCGGGTCCTGGCCCTGGGCCTGCGGCTTCACGATCTCGGCGCCCGCCCGTTCGGCCCAGGTGGCGAGCTGCTCGACAGCGGCGGCCCGGAACGTGTCCGCCGCCCCGATCAGCACGCTGCGGTCATAGACGCGCAGGAATTTGGCGAACTTGCCGATCGTGGTCGTTTTGCCGACGCCGTTCACCCCGACGACGAGCACGACGGCGGGGCGCGCGCTGAGGTTGAGGGTCGAGTCGAGCCGGGAGAGGCGTTCCTCGAGGCCTTCGCGCAGCATCCGATGCAGGTCAGCCGGATCGGTCGTGTGGTACCTGGCGACCTTGGCGCGCAGGTCCGCGACGATGTCCTCGGTGATCTGAGGGCCGAAGTCGGCCTGGATGAGTGCGTCCTCGAGGTCGTCCCAGGTGTCGGCGTCGATCGTCTTCTTCGCGAACATGCCGCGCAATGCGCCGGAGAGTGACCACGGGGTGCGTTCTGCCATGTCTCTACCCTAAGCGCGGGACCCCGCCTCCGGGCGCGAGCGTGCCATCGACACCGGGTCGGCCGCGGGTTCAGTCGCGGGGCTGGCTGCGAGGCGGGATAGGCCGAGACTCGGCCGTGTACGCGTTTCCGACTCGTTGTGGAGGAATGATGACACCCGATTCTCCGTCAGACCGCGCGCTCACCGACCTCGCGGAGGCCATGGACGGCAGGCTCGTCCGTGCATTCGACGATGACTGGGACAGTGCCCGCGCTCCGTGGAACCTCGCGACCGACCAACGGCCCGTCGCCGTCGCATACCCGGCCGGGCCGGAGGACCTGCGGCGGATCCTCGCCGCCGCCCGCGCCGACGGGCACCGGGTGGTGGTGCAGCCGCGCGGACACGGCCCGAGCGGCGACCTCGCCGGATGCATCCTCATCCGCACGAGCGCATTCGACGAGATCGTGATCGACCAGCGACGACGCGTGGCCAGGGTCGGCTCCGGCGTGTCCTGGGGTGCCCTGCTGAGCCGCCTCGATGGTTCCGGGCTCGTGGCGCTCGCCGGGTCGAATCCCGATGTGAGCGTCGCAGGTCACGTCCTCGGGGGCGGCCACTCCTGGTTCAGCCGCTGGCTCGGGATCGCGGCCCGCAGCATCCGTGCGGTCGAACTCGTCGATGCAGGCGGCGAGCCGCGCCGGATCACCGCGGACAGCGATCCGGAGCTCCTGTGGGCGCTGCGCGGCGGCGGCGGGCTGTTCGGCATCGTCACCACGCTCGAGATCGACCTGTATGCGGCTCCCGACCTCTTCGGCGGAACGATCGTCTTCCCGCGTCCGCCGCAGGGACCGTCTTCGGGAGCATCGCGGCGATCATGGCGGATGCCCCGCCCGAGTTGAGTGTCTTCTTCGGCCTGGCCAACCTGCCCGACATCGAACAGGTGCCCCAGCCGCTCCGCGGGCAGACGATCGCGAGCGCCGAGGTGGTCTTCGTGGGAACCGCTGAGGACGCCGCGCCCCTTCTCGCGCCGCTGCTCGAAAGCGCACCGGTACTCGCCGACGAGACCCGGCCGTTCACGATCGGTCACCTCGCCGAGGTCGCGGCCGAACCGACCGAACCGGCCGCCACAATCAAGTGGACGGCCGCGATCACGTCCTTCGCCGGTGGAGACGAAGCGGGCCTCGGCGCTCTCGCGCGGGCCTTCCAGGAGGCCACTCCGGCGGGCCTGACCGTTCTCGCCCTCCGTGCCCTCGGCGTTGCCATCGCCGAGCAGGGGGCGGATGCGGCGGCGGTCGCCGGCCGCCTCGACGCACGTTTCCTGGCCTTCGCCGGTTCGTTCCTCGGATCAACGGCCCGCCGACCCGGAGGCCGTGTTCGGGCCGCTCCACCCGGCGCTCGAGGGGAGGACCCTCGGCCTGACGCTCCCGACCTTCCTCACCGCCGGCCAGGATCTGACATTCAGTTTCCCGCCGGATTCGCTCGAGCGCCTCATGGAGGTCAAGGACCGGCTCGATCCCGACGGGATCTTCACGAGCAACCGGCCACTCGGCCGCGTGAACACCGCGGGTTCCGACACGGACTGAGTCGCCGGAGTTCCGTGCCGGCGATGCCAAAGGAATAAGGAATACCGTTCAGTTGAGCAGCTTGCTCAGGCGGCGTCGGGCGCGGCTCTGGGACCGGCAGGAGGAGTGAACCGGGCGCTCAAGGGGAACCGAATCTGGCGGACACTCCTCAGCAGATACCTGATCAACGAGAGTTTCCACAGACCTGAGCCATGCTCAAAGAATGTCGGTGGTCGGTCGTAATGTGGGGGCATGACCAACCTCCCAGAGTCGCCCGTTTCACTCGATCAGCCGCCTGGCGGTGCGTCTCCCAGCGCGTCCGTCACCGTTCTGGTGCCGGATGCTGTCGCGGCCTTAGGAAGGTCATCAGCTGACTACGACGCGCTCAGCGACGGGCAGGTTCTCGCCGGGCAAGCGTTGATCGCGGATTCCCGGCGGGCGCTGGAGACGTGTGCAGCGTGGATGGCGGCGACCCTCGCCCGCCGTTCCCGGCCCGAACTCGGCGGGAAGGGGCTGGCGGCCCGGAAGGGGTTCCGCACCCCGGAAGACCTGATGCAGAGCGTGTCCGGGTCGAGCAAGGGCGATGCTGTCAAGCTCCTCGGGGTGGGCCGGCTGCTGGCCGAGACCGACGCCGCCGAGAAGGCCGCCCGGGAAGCTGCCGAGGCGCAGAAGCTGCTCGACGCGACTCCGCACCTTGACGGGCAGGGCGGGCAGGGCAGAAACGACGGGCGGGCGGGACCCGATGGGCGCGACGGGACCTGCGGGCAGCCGCCCCTCGACGGGACAGCCCCGCACCTGCGGCTGGTGCCGCCGGCTGCGGTGCCGCCGTGGCACGCACCGATCGGCCTGGCCCTCCGGGAGGGCTGGCTCAGTGTCGAGAAGGCGGACTCACTCCGCAAAGGCCTCGGCGACCTGGACCGGGCGATCACCGCGGAGAAACTCGCGTCCACCCTCCCCCGGCTCCTGACGGAGGCGCGAACCGTGAACGCTGACCAGTTGTTCAAGCGGGCCCGCCGGGTGCGGGACGTGCTCGATGAGGCCGGCATCGCCGCCCGGGAGAAAGCCGTCTACGACGACCGGTCCCTCTGGCTCTACCGGCTCTCCACCGGGCAGGTCCGCATGGTCGGCCTGTTCGCCCCGGAAGACGGCGAGTACCTGATCAGCACCTACGACGCCATCACAAGTCCGAGGCTGGGCGGGGTCCGCTTCGTGGACAAGGTCCAGGCGGCATGGGCGAAGCGGGTGCAGGACGACCCGCGCAGCACCGAGCAGCTCACCGCCGACGGATTCCTTGCCTTGATCAAACTCGGCGTGAAGGCCGACCCGAAACGCAGCGCCGGCGGCCGAAGCCCCGCCGTCCGCATGGTCACGATCCGCCCCACCGGTACGGCACCCACCGCCCCGGCTCCCACCGCCCCGGCACCCACCGCTACTGCACCCAGCGACGCCCCGCCGGCCGATGACGAGGCAGGCCTCGACGCCGAGGCGGGCCCCGGAACGGAGGCGCACACTCTCCTGCCGGGCGTGATCGAAGGGACCGCGGTCACCGTCTCCACCGAAACCCTCGAACGCACCCTCTGCAACGCCGGGCTCCTCGACGTCACCTTCGACGACCACGGCAGTGGTGTCGACCTCGGCCGGGAACAACGCACTTTCAGCCCCGCCCAACGCATCGCCCTCGCTCTCCGCGACGGCGGCGGTATGTGGCCCGGCTGCGACCGACCGCCCTCCTGGACCGAAACCCACCACATCCAACACTGGAAAGACCCGCTTCTGCGGGACACTGACTGACCCGAGCACAGGGTCGGAGGACCGTCGGTGGCCCCTACCGCCCGAATACCGTCCAATCATCAACAGGACGGTGCTCGCAACTGAACACCTTCGGATCTAATCAGGCAGGCGCGCTCGCACGCGCCCGTGCAGAATAGAGGGGTGACGCCCTCTACCACTCCCGCCCTCGTCGGCATCGCCCACGGCACCTCGTCCGCGGCCGGGCAGGCGGCCGTCGCCGGGCTCATGGCCGCCGTGACCGTGGCGGAACCCGAGCTGCTGACCGCCCTCGGCTACGTCGACGTCCAGCAGCCAGACGCCCCCTCAACTCTGGCCGCACTCCCCGCCGGTGTGCCGGCCGTCGTGGTCCCGCTGCTGCTCTCTGCCGGGTACCACGTGTACGTCGATCTGACCGATGCCGTTGCCGGCGAGACCGGGGCATCCGGGCGTTCGGTCACCCTGACCGAGGCGCTCGGACCCGACGACCGGCTCATCGAACTCCTCCGCGAGCGACTCGACGAGGTCGCACTCGACGCCCGCGATTCCCTCGTGATCGCGGTCGCGGGCTCAAGCGACGCCCGCGCGGTCGCCGCGTGCCGCGTCGTCGCCGAGCGGCTGTCCCTCGCCGCAGGACGCCACGTCGCCCTCGGCTTCCTGTCCGCCGCGCGCCCACGCCTCGCGTGCGCCATCACGATCGAGCGGATCCTGCGGCCCGGCAGTCGGGTCGTGGTGAGCAGTTACCTGCTGGCCCCTGGCTTCTTCCAACGGCTGGTCGAGAAGGCAGGAGCGGATGTCGTCACGGCGCCCCTGCTCCTGCCCACAGAACCGGCGAGCCCGCTTCTCGTCTCCCTCGTCACCGACCGCTATCGCAACGCACTCACCACCACCACCGCCGCCGCCGCCGACTGACCGTCTGCACTGAAGGGGACGCACTGGGTCGGCGAGCGCGCGGGATGGAGACCCCGCGCCGGGGACAGTCGTTCGCCGCCGCGCCGGGTTCTGCAGGCGGCGCCCGCCGTTTAGGGTGCGGCCTGCGGAAACAGGCGCGGCGGTCAGCGGCGCGGAACAGCAGCGGCGCCGGCGAGACGCGGCTAACGGCGCAAGCGATAGGTGAGGGTCGCGAACTGGCCCTGGGCCGTCGCACTCACGAGCTCGAGGCGGTCGGACTCCACCCTCCTGGGCAGCAGCGGGGCCCCACCGGGCAGGGCGACCGGCGCCACCGAGAGGATGATCGTGTCGAGGGCGTCGGCATCGAGGAACTGGCCGGCAAGGTCGCCCCCACCGACCACCCACACGTCTTTCTCCCCCGCAGCGGCGAGAATCGCCGGCAGGGCCGCAGCGACGTTCCCGCGCACAAAACGCACGTCGGCCCCGTCCGGCGTCGGCAGGTCGCGCGAGGTGAAGACGAACGTCGGCCGGTCGCCGTAGAACTCCCGCCACTTGTGCGGATTGGCGAGCAGCTCCTCCTCACGCAGCACCCATTCGTACGTCGTGGAGCCCTCCACGACAACGCCGATGCCGGCGAGAAAAAGGTCCTGGTCTTCGAGTCCCGCCGTGTCGACCGCGAAGAGCCAGCTCAGCGAATTCGACTCGTCCGTGATGAAGCCCGTGAACGAGGTCGCCGTGTTGTAGATCACCTGGGTCATGGGGCGAGACTATGCCAAACCTCCGACAGCGGACAGGGACCAGAACAGGACAGGGGCCGTCACGGCAACGACCGACACTATAGGAGCGGATACCGCCCGACGCATCCGTGTGACGCTCTGCTACGGTGCGTGACTGGTCGTTACGACACACACGAGTGATACCACCTCATTCTCGATAGATTCTTCCAACGCACCCCGGCTCACGCTGCACTATTGTTCACGCTTCGCCGGCGCCGAAGGAGGATCCCGTGTCACCGAACCAGACCGAAGCGGCCACGCCGGCCAGACCCCACCGCCAGGCCGCCCGTCCCAACGGCCAGTGGAAGGTGGACGGAACCGCCCCCCTCAATGGCAACGAAGTCTGGAAGCAGGAGGACGGCGGCCTGAGCGTCCGCGAGCGGGTCGAGAACATCTACTCGAAGCAGGGATTCGATTCGATCGAGGGGACCGACCTGCACGGCCGGATGCGCTGGTGGGGACTCTACACGCAGCGGAAGCCCGGTATCGATGGCGGCAAGACCGCGACCCTCGAGCCGCACGAGCTCGAAGACAAGTACTTCATGTTGCGGGTGCGCATCGACGGCGGCCAGCTCACGACCACCCAGCTCCGGGTCATCGGCGAGATCTCCCATGAATTCGGCCGCGACTCCGCCGACCTCACCGACCGGCAGAACATCCAGCTGCACTGGATCCGGATCGAGGACGTCCCCGAGATCTGGAGCCGCCTCGAAGCGGTCGGGCTGCAGACCACGGAGGCCTGCGGCGACGTGCCGCGCGTCATCCTGGGCTCCCCCGTCGCCGGCATCGCCGCGGACGAACTGATCGACCCGAGCGGGCTGATCACCGACATCACCGCACGCTATATCGGCGACGAGAGCCTCGCGAACCTGCCGCGGAAGTTCAAGACGGCCATCACCGGAAGTCCCAGCCAGGACGTCGTGCACGAGATCAACGACATCTCCTACGTCGCGGTCGAGCACCCCGAACTCGGCGTCGGCTTCGACCTCTGGGTCGGCGGGGGCCTCTCCACCGCCCCACGCCTCGCCGAACGGCTCGGCGTCTTCATCACTCCCGACCGCGTCGCCGAGGTCTGGCACGGCGTCGCGAGCCTGTTCCGCGACTACGGCTACCGGCGCCTGCGCAACAAGGCCCGCCTCAAGTTCCTGCTCGCCGATTGGGGACCCGAGAAGTTCCGCCGGATCCTCGAGGACGAGTTCCTCGATTCATCGCTGCCCGACGGCCCGGCCGCCCCGCCGCCCACCCGCGCAGGCGACCACGTCGGCGTGCACAAGCAGACTGACGGCCGCTACTACATCGGTGTCACCCCGTTCGTCGGCCGCGTCTCCGGCCCGACCCTGCTGAGCCTCGCCGACCTGCTCGAGGCGAACGGCTCGACCAGGTTGCGCACGACCCCGCACCAGAAGCTCGTGCTCCTCGACATCCCGGAGGAGAACGTCGAATCCCTGATCGTGGCCCTCGACGAGATCGGCCTCGCAGCGCGCCCGAGCCTGTTCCGCCGGTCGACGATCGCCTGCACGGGCATCGAGTATTGCAAGCTCGCTATCGTCGAGACCAAGAAGTCGGCGACGGATGCCGTGCTCGAGCTCGAGAAGCGGCTCGCGTCCATCGACGTCCCCCAGCCGATCAGCCTGCACGTCAATGGCTGCCCGAACTCCTGTGCCCGAATCCAAACGGCGGACATCGGGCTCAAGGGCCAGCTCCTCCCCGATGGGAACGGCGGCCAGGTCCCCGGCTTCCAGGTGCACCTCGGCGGCGGCCTCGCGTCGTACGACCGCGAGGAGGCCGGCCTCGGCCGCACAGTCCGCGGCCTCAAGGTGACCGCTGACGACATCGCCGACTACGTCGAACGCATTGTGCTCCGCTTCCTCGCCGACCGCGCCGAGACCGAGACCTTTGCCGTCTGGGCACACCGAGCCGACGAAGAGGCCCTGCAGTGAGTGACATCTGCACCGGAACCGCAGCACCCGACGCACCTGCGATCACCATCCCACCCCGCCGCAATGCTGAGGAGTTGAAAGCGATCGCCGCCCGCGGTGCTGCAGAACTCGGCGAGGCCGGCTACGCCGAGGTCGTCGCCTGGGTCGCGGCGAACTTCCCCATCGCCCACGTCGCCGTCGCGTGCTCGATGGCCGACGCCGTGCTTCCGCACGTCGTCGCCGCGCAGCTGCCCGGCGTGGACGTGCTCTTCCTCGACACCGGGTACCACTTCGCGGAGACCTACGAGACCCGCGACACCGTCGCCCGGCTCCTCCCGGTGCGGATCGTCGACGTGCTCCCCGCGAAGACCGTCCCGGAGCAGGACGCCGAGCACGGCGCGGAACTCTTCAGCCGCGACCCGAACCTCTGCTGCGCGATGCGCAAGGTCGAACCCCTGCAGCGCTCGCTCACCGGCTACGAACTCTGGTTCACCGGCGTGCGCCGCGACGAGGCACCGACCCGGGCGAACACCCCGCTCGTGACCTGGGACGAGCGCAACGGCCTCGTCAAGGTCAACCCGCTCGCGGCATGGAGCTTCGACGACATCCTCGACTACGCCGGCTACCACCAGGTTCCGGTGAACCCGCTGCTCGAGCAGGGGTACCCCTCCATCGGCTGCGCGCCGTGCACGAAGCCCGTCGCCGCGGGCGACGATCCCCGATCCGGACGCTGGGCGAACCTGGCTAAGACAGAATGCGGGCTCCACGAGTGAACGCCGTCACAACCGCCACGACCGCCACGACCGCCACGACAACCGTGCGGGCGGCCGGGAGCCACCGGCTCTCCCAGCTCGACGTGCTCGAGAGCGAGGCGATCCACATCATCCGTGAAGTCGTCGCCGAATTCGAGCGTCCCGTCCTGCTGTTCTCCGGCGGCAAGGACTCCGTCGTCGTGCTGCACCTCGCCGCGAAGGCCTTCTGGCCTGGCAAGGTGCCGTTCGGGCTGTTGCACGTGGACACCGGCCACAACTTCCCTGAGGTCCTCGCGTTCCGGGACGCGACGGTCGCCCGCCTCGGCCTCCGCCTTACCGCCTGGAAGGTTCAGGACTACATCGACGACGGCCGCCTGCAGGAGCGCGCCGACGGCACCCGCAACCCGCTTCAGACCCTCCCGCTCCTCGACGGGATCGCGGCAGGCCGCCACGACGCGGTCTTCGGCGGCGCCCGCCGCGACGAGGACAAGGCCCGCGCGAAGGAGCGCATCCTCTCGCTCCGCGACGAATTCGGCCAGTGGGATCCCCGCAACCAGCGCCCCGAACTCTGGAACCTCTACAACGGCCGTCACACGGTCGGCCAGCACGTGCGCGCATTTCCGATCAGCAACTGGACGGAGTACAATATCTGGCGCTACATCGAACGCGAGGGCATCGAACTGCCGCCGCTGTACTACGCCCACGAGCGCGAGGTCTTCCGCCGCGACGGCATGTGGCGGGCGATCGGCCCCGTCTCCGAGCCCCGCCCCGGCGAAGCAGTCGAGACCCGCACCGTCCGCTACCGCACGGTCGGCGACATGAGCTGCACCGGCGCCGTCGAATCGGACGCCGCATCCGTCGCCGCCGTCGTGCGCGAGATCGCCCTCTCCACCATCACCGAACGCGGCGCGACGCGCGCCGACGACCGCATCTCCGAAGCGGCCATGGAAGACCGCAAGAAGGACGGGTACTTCTGATGACTCAGGCACTCCTCACCCCGGCGGATGCCGGCACCCACGACGGCGCAGACGCCCCGGGAACCCTGTTCCGGTTCGCGACCGCCGGCTCCGTCGACGACGGCAAGTCGACCCTCGTCGGGCGTCTCCTGCACGACTCGAAGGCGATCCTCGCCGACCAGCTCGAGTCCGTCACCCGAACGTCCACGGAGCGCGGCTTCGGCGGCGACGACGGCGGCATCGACTTCGCGCTTCTCACCGACGGCCTCCGCGCCGAACGCGAGCAGGGCATCACGATCGACGTCGCGTACCGCTACTTCGCGACAGCGCGCCGCTCCTTCATCCTCGCCGACTGCCCCGGGCACGTGCAGTACACGCGCAACATGGTCACCGGCGCCACGACGGCCGACGCCGTGATCATGCTCATCGACGCGCGCAAGGGCGTGCTTGAGCAGACCAGGCGGCACCTCTCCGTGGTGTCCCTGCTGCGCGTGCCGCATGTGATCATCGCGGTCAACAAGATCGACCTCCAGGGCTACGACGAATCCGCGTTCGCAGCGGTCGCAGCATCGGTGCGCGCCGTCACGGCCGACCTCGGCCTCGGCGCCGTGCACGTGCTGCCCGTCTCCGCGCTCGTCGGCGACAACGTCGTCGACCGTTCGCCGCGGACCCCCTGGTACGACGGGCCGAGCCTGCTCGAACTACTTGAAAGCCTCCCGGTCGTCGACGAGGTCGAGACCGCGATCGAGGCGTTCCGGCTGCCCGTTCAGCTCGTGCTCCGGCCCCAGGGCGCCGTCGCCGTCGCACCGGAGGATGCCGACTCCTTCCGCGACTACCGGGCGTACGCCGGGCAGGTCGCTTCGGGCACCGTCCGGGTCGGCGACAGCGTGAGCGTCGCCCCGGGCGGGGCGACGACCGTCGTGACCGGCATCGACTTCGCCGGAGTCGAACTCACCGAGGCGTTCGCACCGATGTCGATCGCCGTGCGCCTCGCCGACGACCTCGACATCGCCCGCGGTGCGGTCATCGGCGCAGCGGGCACCCTGCCCGAATCGACCAAGGAACTCACCGCCGCGTTGTTCTGGCTGGACCCGCGGGCCCTCAGGCCGGGCGACCGCACCCTGGTCAAGTTCGGCACGAACACCGTCCAGGCTCTCGTTGCCGCTATCACCGGGCGCCTCAACCTTGACACGCTCGAACTCGAACCGGCCGGCAGCCTCGAGGTCAACGACATCGGCGAGGTCGGCCTGCGGCTCGCGGCTCCGCTGCCGATCGAGACCTTCACCGAGAACCGCCGGTCCGGCGCGTTCCTCGTGATCAACGCGCAGGACGGTGCCACCCTCGCCGCAGGGATCGTCACCGGCTCGGGAGCACGGTGAGCGCGGTGTCCGTGACAGAGCGCGACCGTACCGACGGTTCAGGGAACCGGCCGCAGGGCATCAGCGTCAGCACGAACACCGCGCCTGCCGCGGTCGTCGCAGCGGACGTCGAGACCGCGATCCGGGTCGAGGGACTGTCCAAGCGGTTCGGCAAGGCCGGACCCGTGGTGCTCGACAACATCAACCTCACGATCAAGCCGGGCGAATTCGTCTGCCTGCTCGGCGCATCCGGGTGCGGCAAGTCGACCCTGCTCAACATCATCGCCGGCCTCGAACACCCGTCGGAGGGCACCGTCACGGTCGCGAGCGGGAAGAGCGCCGTCATGTTCCAGGAGTCTGCCCTGTTCCCGTGGCTCACCGCGAGCCGCAACGTCGAACTCGCCCTCAAGCTGCGCGGGGTCCCGCACGGCCGGCGTCGTGGCGAGGCCCTCGAGCTCCTCGACCTGGTCAACCTCGCGGATGCCGCGAACAAGCGCCCGCACGAGCTCTCCGGGGGCATGCGGCAGCGTGTCGCCCTCGCCAGATCACTCGCGCAAGACCGCAAGGTGCTGCTGATGGACGAGCCCTTCGCCGCCCTCGACGCGATCACCCGCGATCTGCTCCACGAGGAACTCGAACGGGTCTGGCACGAAACCGGCCGCACGATCGTGTTCGTCACGCACAACGTGCGCGAGGCCGCCCGCCTCGGGCAGCGGGTGCTGCTGATGTCGAGCCGCCCCGGTCGGATCAGGAACGAGTGGCGCATCGAGGACAACGGTCCGCGCCGGATCGAGTCCCCGGAGGTTTCCCGCCTCTCCATCGAGATCACCAACCACCTCCGAGAGGAGATCCGCCGCAATGCCGCCTGAGACCCGTTCCGAGACCATCGCCCCCGGCACCCTGGAGCCCGACACCGCGTCCGGCTCCTCGGCGGGCACCCGCGCGGACTTCCGTACGCTCGAAGCCGGGCTCGACGCCCTGCAGACCTCCCCCCTCGTCGAGAAGGGCCCCTGGCGCCGGTTCGCCGACGGCGTCCTGCCGCGTGTCGTGCTCCTGCTCGCCCTCATCGCGGCGTGGCAGTTCTATATCGTGATCGCCAAGCCGCGCCCCGACCTCACTCCCGGTCCGCTCGACGTGCTCACCTCGATCACCGACCTCTGGTCGACCGGTCACCTGCAGACGGCCGTGGTCACGAGCCTCTCCCGCGGCGGGATCGGATTCCTGATCGCCGTCGCTATCGGAACCCCGCTCGGCCTTCTCCTTGCGGAGTGGCGGCTGCTCCGCCGCGCGCTCGGACCGCTGCTCTCCGGGCTGCAGGTGCTTCCTTCCGTCGCCTGGGTGCCCGCTGCGATCCTCTGGTTCGGCCTGAGCGATGCGACCGTGTACTTCGTCGTGCTGATGGGCGCCGTCCCCTCGATCGCCAACGGCCTGGTCGCCGGCGTCGACCAGATCCCGCCGCAGCTGCGCCGCGTGGGCACCGTGCTCGGCGCGAACCGCTTCGAGATGGCCACCCTCGTCGTGCTGCCCGCCGCGATGCCCGGCTACCTCGCGGGCCTCAAACAGGGCTGGGCCTTCTCCTGGCGGTCCCTGATGGCAGCGGAGATCATCGCCGTCGGCGGCTCGATCGGTTTCGGCCTCGGTTCGATGCTGCAGCAGAGCCGCGAACTCGCTGACCTGCCCGGGGTACTCGCGACGATCCTGGTGATCCTGTTCGTCGGAATCCTGGTCGAGCTCGTGCTCTTCTCCCCGGCAGAACGCCGGCTGCTCCGCCGCCGCGGCCTCTACCTGACGGCCGGCCGGTGAGCCCCGGCGCCGCACGCCCCGGCACCGTGCACCTCGTCGGTGGCGGACCCGGCGATCCCGGCCTGATCACCGTGCTCGGCCGCCGACTGCTCGACGAAGCGGATGTCATCATCGCCGACCGGCTCGGCCCGCGCTCCCTGCTCGGCGATCTCGATCCCGGCGTTCTCGTGATCGACGTCGGCAAGCTGCCCGGCCACCACCCGGTGCCCCAGGACGAGATCAACGCACTCCTCGTCGAGCACGCCCGTGCGGGCCGCCGGGTCGTGCGCCTCAAGGGCGGAGACCCGTACGTGCTCGGTCGCGGCGGCGAGGAAGCGGCGTACTGCCGCAGCAACGGCATCCCCGTCGAGGTCATCCCCGGCGTCACGAGCGCCATCTCGGTGCCTGCTGCGGCCGGCATCCCGGTCACCCATCGCGGGGTGGCGAACGGGTTCACCGTCGTGACGGGCCACGAGCTGCTTCCGTCCCTGCCAGGGGGCAGCGACCACACCGTCCTTCTCCTGATGGGCATCTCCGGCCTCGCCGCCTCCGCAGCGATGCTCGCGGACGGACCCCGCGGCGGAGACTGCCCGGTCGCCATCATCGAGGACGGCTACGGCCCGAACCAGCGGGTCACTTTCGGAAGTCTCGCAACCATCGCCGGCCTCGCCGCCGAACGCGGCGTCCGCTCCCCCGCCGTCGTCGTGGTGGGGGACGTCGTCACCCTGAGCCCGCTCCACCCCCGGTACAGCGACCAGCTCGCGTCCGGCGAACCCCGTTCCGGCCGGCTCATCCCAGAACCATCCCGAAAGGCTCTTTCATGACCCCCCATACTCTCCGAGTCGCCATCATCGGCGCCGGTCCCGCGGGAATCTACGCCGGCAACATCCTCGGCAAGGCCGTGCGCGACGCCGGCGGCACGATCGGCATCGACCTCTTCGACACCCTCCCCGCTCCATACGGCCTGATTCGATACGGCGTCGCCCCCGACCACCCGCGGATCAAGGGCATCGTCACGAGCCTGCACGAGATGCTCGATGCCGGCACCATCCGGTTCCTCGGCAACGTCGGCTACGGGACCGATCTGAGCCTGGACGACCTGCGCGCCCACTACCACGCAGTCATCTTCGCGACCGGGGCGATCCGCGACGCGGTGCTGCCGATCCCCGGTACCGAGCTGGTCGGCTGCTTCGGCGCCGCCGACTTCGTCTCCTGGTTCGACGGACACCCGGACGCCCCGCGGGAATGGCCGCTCGACGCCCGCGAGGTCGCCGTGATCGGCAACGGCAACGTCGCCCTCGACGTGGCCAGGATGCTCGCGAAGCATGCGGAAGACCTGCTGCCCACCGACATCCCAGGGAACGTCTACGCGGGCCTGGCCACCTCGGCAGTCACCGACGTGCACATCTTCGGTCGACGCGGGCCCGCCCAGGTTAAGTTCACCCCGATCGAGCTCCGGGAGCTCGGCGCGGTGCCGGACGTAGACGTGATCGTCTACGAGGAGGACTTCCCGAGGGACGAGGCCTCCGAGCAGTTCCTCGCCGCGTCCAACAACCAGGTCAAAGTGATGAGCCGCACCCTGAACGGATGGCTCACGAAGGAACCGCGCGGGGCCTCGCGCCGCCTGCACCTGCATTTCCTGCATTCTCCCCTCGAGGTCTACGGCACCGACAGTGTCGAGGGCATGCGCTTCGAGCGCACCGCGCCCGATCCCGCCAACGCCGGCGGCGTCACCGGGACAGGGGAGATCCTCGACTACCCGCTCCAGGCGGTCTACCGCGCCGTCGGTTACCGCGGCAGCCCCCTCGCCGAGGTGCCTTTCGACGAGACGCGCGGCGTGATCCCGAACGACGGCGGTCGGGTCCTCGACCCGGCAGCGCGGCCCATTCCCGGCCTGTATGCCACCGGCTGGATCAAGCGTGGCCCCGTCGGCCTGATCGGCCATACCAAGAGCGACGCGCTCGAGACCGTCACGCGGCTCGTCGAAGACCTCGGCAAGGGCCTCCTGCCGGAACCGGTCGAAGACGACGCGGACGCGATCCTGTCCGTGCTCTCCGCCCGCGGCATCCGCTTCACCGAATGGGACGGCTGGCTCGTGCTCGATGCCTACGAACGTGCCCTCGGAGCCGCGGACGGCTCGCCGGTCGAGCGTGAGCGGGTCAAGGTCGTTCCGCGGGACGAGCTGGTCGACATCGCTCGCGCCGTGGAACTCGTCGCCTCGTGACGTACGTCATCGCGCTGCCGTGCGTGGATGTCAAGGACCGTGCCTGCGTCGACGAGTGCCCGGTCGACTGCATCTATGAGGGCGACCGGTCGTTGTACATTCACCCCGACGAATGTGTCGACTGCGGGGCCTGCGAGCCGGTCTGCCCGGTCGAGGCGATCTACTATGAAGACGACCTTCCCGAGCAGTGGGCCGGCTATTACCGCGCCAACGTGGACTTCTTCGAGGAGATCGGGTCGCCGGGCGGCGCGGCCAAGACCGGTGTGCTGGCGTTCGACCACCCGCTGATCGCGGCTCTGGCCCCGCAGGCCTGACCGGACCCCACCGACCGGGCTACAGTGGTCGCATGTCCGGTGGCGGGTTCGGTGGGAGCGAGTTCAACGCGCTCTCCGCACGGACCGCGGCGTGCGTCGCCGCCTGTGACGCGCTCATCGCCGCGAGCGAGGACTGCGCTGACGCCTGCCTGACCCAGTCCGGCAACGGCGATGTCACCGCGTGCTTCCTCGCCGACCTCGACTGCATCGAAATCTGCACCACGACGAGCCGGGTGCTGTCCTGGCACACCCGGACCGACGGGACGACCGCCGCGTCCATGCTCGACACCTGCATGGAGGCGTGCCGCTCCTCGTCAATCGCGTGCGAGCGGATGCTGCAGCACCGGCCGGATTGGACGAGTTGCGCCCCCGAGTGCCGCAGGGTCACCGACGCCTGCGCGGAGGTACTCGCCCTGCTGTGACGCGGCTGTGACGCGGGCGTCACTGTCCCGCCCTGTCCGCGGTTCAGGACGCCTGTTCCTCCTGGCGCACGATCCGTTGGCCGACGACCGCCGATACCCCGTCCTGGCGCATCGAGACTCCGTAGAGGGCGTCGGCGATTTCCATCGTGCGTTTCTGATGCGTGATGATGATGAGCTGGCTGGCCTCACGGAGGTCCTGGAAAATCGTGAGCAGCCGACCGAGGTTGGCGTCGTCGAGGGCCGCCTCGACCTCGTCCATGATGTAGAACGGGCTCGGGCGGGCCTTGAAGATCGCGATCAGCAGCGCGACTGCGGCGAGGGAACGCTCCCCGCCGGACAGCAGTGAGAGCCGCTCGATCTTCTTTCCTGCCGGCTTGACGCTGATCTCGATGCCGGTGGTGAGCAGGTCGTCGGGGTCGGTCAGGCGGATGCTGCCGGACCCGCCAGGGAACAGGACGGGGAAGACCTCGGCGAAGGCCAGCCGGGTGTCCTCGAAGGCGCTTCCGAAGATGGCGCCCATCGTGACGTCGAGGTCGTCGATGATCGTCAGCAGGTCGGCCCGGGTGTTGGTCAGGTCGGTGAGCTGCTCGGTGAGGAATTTGTGCCGCTGCTCAAGCGCGGCGAATTCCTCGAGCGCGAGCGGATTGATCCTGCCGAGCTGGGCGAACCGGCGCTCGGCGGAGGCGTGGCGGCGCTGCTGCTGCTCGCGGTCGTAGGCCACCGGCTCGCCATCCGGGTCGTCGTCGGGCGGCACCGGCTGGTCCGGACCGTATTCCGAAACGAGGATATCTTCGACGAGGCCCAGTTCGCTGCCGGCGCGTTCGAGGAGGCCGGAGAGGTGCAGCTTCTTCTCGTAGATCTGCAGTTCGAGGCCGTGCACGCTCTCGGTCACGGCCTGCAGTCGGCTGCGGAGGGCACCGTCCTCGCGGCGCAGGGTCGCGAGTTCCTCGTTCTGGCTCTGGCGCTCGGCCTCGGCCGTGGCGAGGCGGAGCCGTGCCTCGCTGACGGAGACGTCGACCGCGGCGAGCACCGCGGGAAGCGCTTCGGCGACCCTGGTCGCGGCATCCACCTGGCGACGGCGGATGACCGCACGCCGGGCGGCGGCCTCGGCTGCGGCCTGGTCGCGCTCGAGCTGCCTCGCGAGGCCGGCGGCGCGGGCCTCACCGGAACGCACGCGCTCGCGCGCGGTCTCGACGCGGAGCCGCGCCTCGACCTCGTGCTCGCGCGCAGCCTCGAGTTCGGCGTGCAGCGCGTCGCGAACCGAAACGTCGAGGATCGGACGGGTGCGGGACAGCAGGGTGAGGAGACCGGCCTTGGTGCGCTCGGCCTCTGCTTCCGCACCGGCGACGGTCTGTTCGGCGACAAGGACGCCGGCGGCGATGCGCTCGAGCTCCGCCGTGGCGGCCTCGAGCCGCACCGTTGCGCGGTTCGTCTTCTCGGCCTGTGCGGCGAGGCGGGCATCGAAGGCGCGAAGCGCGGCGAGGGCCGCGACGGACTGGTCCTTGCCGAGGCGGAGCAGGCTGCGCTGCTCGGTGAGGTCGCCGCTGACCTGCTCGATGCGGGAGCGGACCTCGCCGAGACGGTCTGCCGCGGTTTGGCGGTCCGCGACGAGTTCGAGCTTGCTGCGGCGGGCCCCGGATCCGCCGCGGAGCACGAACTCGCTCAGCACGTCGCCGGCCCGGGTGATGATCGTCAGCGGAATGCCCGCGGCGCCGGGGCCGGTGGCAGCCGTCCCTGTTGTCGAATGGCCGGACGTGAGCAGGTCTGCCGCGGCCAGGGCGGAGTCGAGGTCTTCGGCGATGACGGTGTTCCCGAGGAGTCCGAGGACACCGGCCGGGGCGTCGAGGACCGAGCCGGCCCAGACGAGGCCTGCCCGCTTGGCGAGGCTCAGGCGTGCGGGCGCGCCCGACGCGCGCCGGTCGGGGGTGCCGCCGGCGGCATCAGCTGGGGCGCCGTCAGCGTCGGGGGTCGCTGGCGTGGCGAGGATGAGCTCGACCCGGCCGAGGTCGTCTGCCCTGACCCGGTCGAGTGCTGCGAAGCCGGCAGCACTGTCGTCCGCGAGCACGGCGTCGGCGAGGGAGCCGAGCGCTGCGGCGATCGCCGCCTCGTAACCGGGATGCACCCGCACGTGTTCTGCGACGAGCCCGCGGATGCCGTCCAGCCGTGCGCCGAGGAGGGCTGAGGAGCCGTCCTTCTGGTCGAGGGCCAGGGACAGGGCGCTCGCACGCGCGGCGAGGGCGTCACGTTCGCGTTCGAGGAGGTGGAGTTCTTCGCGGAGTCGTTCGACTTCGCCCTCCGCGGCGGACACGACGGATTGGGCGGACTCGAAGTCTTCGGACAACCGGGTGTTCCCTGCTGCCTCGCCGGTGACGCCGGTGTCGGCGGGATCGCTGTTCACCGTGCCGGTCCCTGCGTTCTCCGCGTTCGCCTGCTCGGTCTCCGCTTCCAGGGCGGCGAGGAGGGCCTCTGCTTCCTGCACGCGTCCCGCCGCGGCGTTCCGGGCGTTCTGTTGGCGGAGCACGTCGCTGCGGACGGAGGCGAGGCGGGAGGCCGCGGTTTCTGCCTGGCCGCGCAGCGTGGACGCTTCAAGGTCGTGGCGGGAGATGAGCGCGGTCTGTGCGGCGATGTCCTCGTCGACGGCGGCGAGCTCGCGGCGCGCGGTCGATGTGGCCGCGCGCGCAGCGGCCCAGGCGGACTCGGCGACGGCGATGCGTTCGGTGAGCCGCACGATCTCCGCTGCGGCGTCCGTGAGCATCGCCGGGGTCACACTCGGGCCGGCGTCGACCGATTCGGACTGGGAACCGAGAAGGGCGAGGCGCTGGTTCGCGAGCGTGTACAGCCCGCGGAGGCGTTCCTGCACGGATTCGAGGCCGAAGCTCGTGCGCCGGGCGACGTCGACGGCGTCGCCGATCTGGGCCTCCTCGAGGCGGTGCAGGCGCAGCTGCTTCTGGTCGAGCTGTTCCTGGAGCACGATGCGTTCGGAGTGCCGTTCGCTCTCGCTGCGGCCATGGGCGTCGAGGGTTCCGCGCAGGCCGACGACGTCGTCGGCGAGCAGGCGGGCGCGGGCATCACGCACGACGGCGGCGATGGTCTGGGCCTCGCGGGCGATCTCGGCCTGGCGCCCGAGGGGCTTGAGCTGGCGGCGGATCTCCCCGGCGAGGTCGCTCAGCCGTGTCAGGTTGGCCTGCATCGCGTCGAGCTTGCGCAGGGTCTTCTCCTTGCGGCGGCGGTGCTTGAGGATTCCGGCGGCCTCCTCGATGAAACCACGCCGGTCCTCGGGGCTTGCGCGCAGGACCGCGTCAAGCTGGCCCTGGCCGACGATCACGTGCATCTCCCGCCCGAGGCCGGAGTCGCTCAGGAGCTCCTGCACGTCGAGCAGCCGGCAGCCCTGGCCGTTGATCGCGTACTCGCTTCCGCCGTTGCGGAAAAGGGTGCGCGAGATGGTGACCTCGGTGTAATCGATCGGCAACGCACCATCCGTGTTGTCGATCGTGAGCGTCACCTCGGCGCGGCCGAGCGGGCCCTTCGTCGAGGTGCCGGCGAAGATGACGTCTTCCATCTTGCCGCCGCGGAGCGTCTTGACGCCCTGCTCCCCCATCACCCAGGCGAGAGCGTCGACGACGTTGGACTTGCCGGAGCCGTTCGGGCCGACGACGCAGGTGACGCCGGGTTCGAAGGCGAAGGTCGTGGGCTGCGCGAACGATTTGAACCCCTTGAGGGTGAGGCTCTTCAAGTACACCGGTGCGCCCTTCCCGTGAGTAGATATCGGCTCTCCCACGGTACCGGACGCATCCGCCCGGGCCCGGGAGGCGCGGCGCTGTCCGCGGGGGTTTCGGCAGTGCCGACTGGACGCTACTCTGCCTGCATGGACGACCTCGTGCCCGGGATCGAGGAGCTCTCGATCCCGGAGGAACCGGGTGCCGAGGGCTGGGACGACTTCGTCGCCGCGGCCGGGGTGCACAACACGGTCGAAGCGGAGGCCTATGGAACCCACGAGCTGTCCGTGACGGCGGAGGAGGCGCTCCCGGATTGGCTCGACCAGGATTGGGAGCCGAGGCGGCTGTTCGCGGTGCGGACTGCGGACGGTTCAACTCCTGACGGCGGGAGCGACCCGTCCTCGGCTGACGCCCAGGCGGACGCCGCCGCCGAGGCCGACGTGCCCCCCATCGTCGCGCGCGGTGTGTGCGAGTTTCAGGGCGCCGGCTCGCAGACTGCGTGGCTTCGGGCCGATGTCCTGCCTGCATACCGTAACCGCGGCATCGGTACCGCCCTGTTCACGCTGC
This sequence comes from Cryobacterium sp. GrIS_2_6, assembly GCF_035984545.1. Classification (NCBI taxonomy): domain Bacteria; kingdom Bacillati; phylum Actinomycetota; class Actinomycetes; order Micrococcales; family Microbacteriaceae; genus Cryobacterium; species Cryobacterium sp. GrIS_2_6. The sequence continues at coordinate 701,344 of NZ_JAXCHP010000001.1, read as the reverse complement.
TCGAGTCGGTCGCCGAGGCCGACGGGTGCGTGAATCAGATCGTCTACGCGGCCTCGCCGGACTCACCGGGCGAACGCCTGGTCGCCCCGACCGGTTTCGGCTCCCTGCCGTTGCGGAACCCCGAGGTGCACTTCCTGCTCCGGCGCGGCTACCGTCTCGAGCAGGTCGAGCGAGGCAACCGCCTCGCACTTCCCTACGACCGCGAGCGGCTTGACCGGCTGCTGCGCGCGGCAGAGAAGCGCGCGGGAAAGGAATACGAGATCATTCAGTGGGACGGCTTCACGCCGATCCTGTGGCAGCCGGACATGGCGATGCTCTACGAAAGAATGAGCACGGATGCTCCCACCGCCGGCCTCGAGGAACCCGCCGAGTCCTGGCCCCTCGATCGGTTCCTCGACAGGCAGGCCCGGCTCGCGGACGGAGCACGGACCGTCTACACCACAGCCGTCGTGCACCGCCCGTCCCGCGCACTGGTCGGATTCACCGAACTCTCCGTTCCCGCTGAGACCGACAGGCCGGTCAATCAGGAGGACACCCTCGTGGTTCGGGAACATCGCGGGCACCGGCTGGGCCTGCTGCTCAAGGCCTGGAACCTGGAGAGCGTCCGCCGGAACGAGCCAGGACATCCGTCGGTGATCACCTTCAACGCGGAGGAGAACCGGCACATGCTCGCCATCAACGAGGAGCTCGGCTTCCTGCCGATCGGCTACGAAGGCGGCTGGCGGCGCCGCACACCCCTGACCGACGCGTGAACCCTGATTGATTCGGTCAGCGGAGGCGCTGGCAGACCGGGCAGAGATGAGAGGACCTGTTCATGAACTGCTCGCGCACGAGGAGGGTTCCGCACCGCGGGCACGCGGTGCCCTGCTTGCCGTAGACGGCGAGGCTGTGCGAGAAGTAACCGGACTGGCCGTTGACGTTCACATAGTGCGCATCGAAGCTCGTGCCGCCCTCGGCGAGGGCGCGCAGCAGCACGGTGCGCACGGCGTCGAGCAACCGGATGCCTTCGGCTCGTGACAGGGACGACGCCGGCTGCTCGTAGTGCAGTCCGGCCGCGAACAGGGCTTCGTCCGCGTAGATGTTCCCGATGCCGCTGACCCAGGTCTGGTCGAGCAGCACCCGCTTGATCCCTGAACCGCGCCGGGCCAGGGCGGCGAGGGCGGCATCCGTTCCGAAGTCCGGGTCGATGAGGTCGCGGGCGATGTGGGCGACCTGGTCGGGGATCAGCCCGCTCCACGCACCCGTGCCCGCCCCGGCGTACCCTCCGGGCAGTCCGTCGCCGGTGGGCTGCATCCGGTCTATCGCCATGCTGCCGAAGATCCGCTGGTCGGCGAAGTTGAGCCACAGTTCCCCGTGGTCGGGGTGTTCGAGGTGCAGGCGGATGCGCAACTGACGGTCTGCCTCCGAGCCCGGATCCCGGAGCAGGACCTGGCCGCTCATGCCGAGGTGGATCACGAGGGCGCGTCCGGTGTCGATCGGCAGCCAGAGGAATTTGCCGCGGCGGACGGCGCCGAGCAGGCAGTGCCCCTCGAGCTGCGGGGCGAACGGGCCGGTCAGGGGGTCGTGCCTGCGGAGGGAGCGTGGCTCGAACACCTCGACGGCGGTGACGCGAGCACCGGTCACGGCGGGTTCGACGCCCGCGCGCACCACCTCGACCTCAGGAAGTTCTGGCAAGGAACCGTCCAGACGATGGTGGTGGTGCGGTCGGATGCGCGGGAATCAGTCGAGCGGACATCGGCCCGGTCAGCGCGGGACGAGCCGGTTCCACGCCTCGAGGGCGGCGGCCATCTCGGCGTGCTTCTTGCTGGTGCCTTCTCCCGTTGCGACGACGATGCCGACGGTCACGGTCGCGATGAACACCTTGGAGTGGTCGGGGCCGCTCTCGGCGATCGCGTAGACGGGGACGCCGGCGTCGAGCCGGGCTGCCGCTTCCTGCAGGCTCGTCTTCGGATCCATCGAGACTCCGAAGTGACCAGGGTCGTTGAGCATCGGCGCTATCAGCCGCAGCACGAAAGCCGTGGCGGCGTCTGGACCCGTGTCGAGGTAGACGGCGCCGATGAGCGCCTCGACGGTATCGGCGAGGATCGACGACTTGTCGCGACCACCCGTGAGGATCTCGCCACGCCCGAGCCGCACATAGGCACCGAGGCCGAGACCCCTGGCGATTTCAGCGAGGGCGACACTCGAGACCAGGCTGGCCCGGCGCTTGGCCAGGTCGCCCTCGTCGAGCAGCGGATACGTGCGGTAGAGCATGACCGTGACGGCCTGGCCCAGGATCGAGTCGCCGAGGAATTCCAGTCGCTCGTTCGTGGGCGCTCCGCCGTTTTCGTACGCGAAGGACCGATGGGTGAGCGCCAGCCGAAGCAGGCTCTCGTCGATCTGCACGCCGAGCGCGGAAACGAGGACCGAGGGGTCGGCCTCCGCGCCGGTCATCGGGTGACCGGCTGCAGCGTGCCCGGTCATACGGCGACCGCCCCGACGGTACCGCGACGCGACGAGCGGATGTTCCGGGTCAGAAGACGCGGCATCCGTCGGAGGAGCGGTACCTGGGGCGTGTGCATCGCCGAATTAAATGTCGGCGACCTTGCGGCCCTTGTATTCCATGAACATCGCGGTTCCGGCGGTGTCGGTGACGACCTTGGCGCGGTGCGGGAGGCTGTAGACGACTTTGCCGTTTTCCATGGTCTTGACCAGGGTGGGGGCTTCGGCCTTCCAGCAGGAACGACGTGAGCGGGTGTTGGAGCGTGATTGCTTGCGCTTCGGGACTGCCATGACTACTTCTCTTCTCTTCTATCCGTTTCAGCGCGGATGTCTTCATCCGTGCCGATGCTTTCGGAAGCCTGGAAATTCACAAGCGCTGCCCACCGGGGATCGCGCATCTGTTCTGGTTCGAATTCAGGGGAAACGGCAAGCCGCTGCCCGGTCTCGGGGTCGAGACCCGGGCAATCCTGCCGGCAGACCGGCTGGAAAGGCAGTGACAGAACCACTGCATCCCTGATGAGCGGTTCAAGATCCACATGGTCCTCGACAACCGCACACTCATAAGCTTCATCAAGAGAGTACGCGAAAACCTCGTGAAACTCGACTCGGACAGGCAAGTCGATGTCAATCAGGCATCTTCCGCACTCGCCGGACGCGATTCCGGAGATCTGCGCGGACACCAGAAGGCTCTCGTGCAGGGTCTCCAGGCGGATGTTGACGTCGAGCGTCGACCCGGCCTTGACGGCAACGAGTCCCTCGCCGAGGTCGTCGGGAACGGTGAGGTCGATGTGGCGCTCACGCATGGTGCCGGGGCGATTGATGAGGTCACGCACGTCGACCTTGTACGGGGTCTTCTGCAACTTGGTCACGGGGGGAGATTCTACGCGTCCGTGACGGGTGCGCGCCCCCGTTCGCCGAGGAAGAGCCACAGGGACGCGGGAAGGAGGCGCGCACGCCAGCGCCCAGCCGTGCTCGCACCCACGCTGATCCTCGTCGAGACCGTGTCGAGGTCGCCGAGGAGCGCCGGTTGCGGCGCCCCTGCGGCCGGGCGGCCGTACCGGTGTCGCTCGGCCGCGGCGAGCAACCGGGCAAGTGCTGCACCGGCTGCCGCCCCACCGGTGCCGGTGAGGCCCGGCAGGGCGCCGATCCGCGCCGCGAATTCCCGGGGCGTCTCCGTGGCGCGCACGCCGACCCCGAAGTCGACGGCCGTGTCGACGAGCTCCCGCCACGCTTCGGCGCCCCCGGCCGCGCCCCTGGCGAGGTCCCTGCGCCGTCGCCTGCTCCGAAGCAGGCGAATACCACCCGGAGCGGCGAGTATGACGACGAGCGCTCCGAGGATGAGCGCAACGCGTCCGGGCGTGCCGGCATCGTTCCCGGGCGTCTTCGCGGCTCCGCTTCCCGTCGACAGGGCCTGGCCGGGGTCGTCGAACGGGCGCGGCGCGGACGACGGCGCACCGCCCACCGTGCCACTGAGTGGGGTGGACTGACCGGCCGGCTGCGTGTAGCTCGGAACGGTCCCGCGCCCGGGGGTGGGTTCGAACGGCAACCAGCCGATGCCGGTGAAGTACAGCTCCGGCCACGAGTGCAGGTCGTGGGCGTCGACGTTGAAACGGTCCCTGCCCTCGATGAAGTCCGAGGAGCGGGAACCGGGAAGATAGCCGATCGCGATGCGCGCCGGGATGCCGAGCGAGCGGGCCATCACCGCCATCGCGGAGGCGAAATGCACGCAGTAACCGCGCTTGACCTCAAGGAAGGTACCGACCACGTCGACCCCGCCGCCGTCATAGCCGTCCTCGACCGGTGCGGTCGTGTCGTAGGTGAACTCGCTCCCCCTCAGGTACTCCTGCAGGGCGACGGCAGCGTCATACGGCGTCGTCGTTCCCGATGTCACCGCGCGAGCGGTCTGCTCGATGATCAGGGGGCTGTTCCGTGGCAGGCGAAGGCTCGACTCGACGCTGACCGGGTATCGGCCCGTCGCTGCGCGAAGCTGCTCCGGAGTGGGCTCGAGGGCGAGGGAGGTGACGGTGTACTCCTGGCCCCGGGTACTGCTGTTCGTGCTCGAAATCGTCCCGGTGGGCCCGTTCCAGTACCAGTCGCCGACGAGCCCGGATACCTTCGTGGCCGCGCCAGGGGTGGGCAGCCAGGCCGAGGCAACCCCGTCGATGACGACCTGGGTGGACTCCTCCGTCGTGGCGACCTGGGCGGAGAGCCCCGGCGGCCGGTCGATTGCGTCGACGGTGTTCCCGGTGTTGGTCGGCTCGAGGCGAGCGGTCCAGCTCGGCCCGACGAACCGATCCAGGGTGAGCAGCTTGAGGTAGGGCGGCTGAGCGGCACTCGTCCGGTAGTGCAGTGCGGCGCCGGCCTGCGAACTCCGGAGATCCTGCCCGAGGTTGACCATGGCGCTCACGCCGTCGCCGAAGAGAAGCGGACCGGTGGCCCGGCCGCCGACGCGCCCGTCGCCGGGCAGGTTGGGAACCGCGATGCTGAGCACGAGCGCCGTGACGATGCCGAGCCCGCCGACCAGGAAGGCCCCGGTGACGGGCCAGCCCCGCCCGGCAGGCCCACGAGAGCCGGCGGTCCCGATGCTCTCGCCCGTTCCCGCTGTGACCCCGCCGCGCCGGCCGAGGACGTCGATCCGCAGCAGCAGCAGGAATGCCGTGGCCGTGAGCACGAGGGTCAGTTTCTCCGCACCGTTGTCGAGGATGAATCCTGGCACGCCGACAGGCACCAGTACGGGCAGCCCAGCGAGCGCCGGCGCCCGCAGGGTGATCGCGAGGGCGTCCATGAGCACCGCGATCACACCGGCCCCGATGCAGAGCAGGAACAGGATGCCGGTCACGGGATCAGCCGGGGTGCCCTGGGACTGCACCGAGGCGATCCCCGATTCGACGAGGGTGCGGAACCGGTCGATCGTATCGCCGGTCGGCACGAGCCAGAGCAGCCCTGTTCCGCCGCCGAAGAGCAGGGTGACGCTCCCGACGATCACGGCGGCACCGGCGAGTGGGACGACCCAGGGCCTGGGGCCGAGCAAGCGGATGCCCGCGGAGACGACGAAGACGGCTCCCGCTTCGACCGCCATCAGCCACCACCAGCCGGTGCCCTGCAGGAGAGGACCCAGCGCGGTCATCCCGACGAGAAGGAGCAGCGCGAGCGCACCGGTCACGGGCCAGCGGGAGCCGGAGAAGCGCTTCTCTGTTCTCCGGCGGCCAGGCGTTTCCGGTCGCGGCGACGGCCTGGCCGGCATCGTTCGCTCTGGCAGGATCCGTTCACGCAGGCTCATGCAGCGCCCCCCTCCCGCCGACGGCGTCGAGCCATACTTCGGGCAGTGCGATAGCCGAACGCACCGGTACGCACCGCCAGCCGGCCTCCCTGAGCCGCTCAGCGGCATCCGTCGGCACGGGTTCGAGCACGAACGCGATCGCCGGCCGGGCACGTGCCGCGAGCGCGGCGAGAACGGCCAGGTCGAGGCCGGCCCCGGCGCCGAGTACAGCGAAGGTCGGGAGCGCCCCGCGGGCGACGCGCGCGCGCGTAAGGAGCCCATTGGGTTCGCCGGTGCCGGCGTCCCTGGCTTCAGCAGGGACCTGGACGATGCCCGCGAGGTCCTCGAGCAGGTGTGAAATGCCGCCGGATCCGCGATAGGAGATCGGATCTCCCGACCCGACCGCACCTCCCGCACCGTTCCCGGCCACGGGAGAGCCGCCGAGCCCGGTCGCGCTGAGTGGTGCGGCATCGGTTGCGGCCATGGCACCGTTCGAGGTACGGCCGAGCCGGGCAGTTCCGAGTTGGGCAGGGCCGAGCTCGAGGACATCGACCCGGTATCCGGCTGCGAGCAGGTGCGTGCAGACGGATGCCGCCACTTCCACCCCGAGCTCGAACGCACTCGCTCGCCGCGCCCGGTCGACCTCGCGATCGCCCGATTCGGTGGGCGCGAGCGTGTCGAGCACGAACCGCACCCCCGAGTCACTCCGGTGTTCCTCCTGCCGCACCATGATCTCGCCGTGGCGTGCGGTGGCCGGCCAATTCACCCGGCGCAGCGAGTCCCCTGGCCGGTACTCGCGAGCGATCAGCTCGTCCGAATTCTGGTTGAGCAGTCGCTGCCGTTCGAGGGCTTCTCCCCCACCGAGCATGCTCGCGAGCCCCCGGCCGGGAAGGGGTGTCACCCGGGGAGTCACGACCAGTTCATGCCGGCCGCCGACCGCCCAGCGCGCCATCACGAGTCCGAACGGGTCGGACCGGGCGAGCACGACCGGCCCATACTCGTACCGTCCCCGCGCGTGCGGCGGGAGCGGGCACTCGAGGCGCACGGTTCGGGCGGCCGCGTCGGGGCCCTCGCCGAAACCGTCCCAGCCGCCACTGCGGCCCCACCCGCCTCCGAGCCCGGAGAGCGGCGGCAACGGGAGATCCCTGGGCATCGGCGTCGTCCCCATCGGGCCGGTCTCGCGCCAGCGCACCCCGGAAAGCGGCTGCACCCCGACGTTTTCGACAGTGAGCAGCCCAGTCGTCTGCCCGCCCGCGGAGACGAGGTTGGGGCGGAAGTCACGGCCGACGCGCACCCGGACGGGCCGGAGGGCCACCGACAGCCCGGCGACGATCGGCACCGAGACCAGCAGGAGGGCGATGAACAGCAGGTCCCGCCGGTTCTCCGAGAATGACACCACCGTCAGCACCGCTCCCCCGCTGAGGAAGGCGCCGCCCCGGAGGGTGAGCCGGGGAAACCGAACCGGCCGCGAGGGAGGTCGCCGCGCAGACATGGCGGCTACGGTCGACCGGAGGCGCCGAGCGGCACCGGGGTCGCCGCGAGGATCCGGCGCACGATGTCCTCGAGCAGCGGGCTCGAGTCCTGATGCTGGTGCCCGAGCACCCGGCTGCTCGCCACCAGCCGGTGGCCGAGGACGGCGACGGCAAGCGCATCGATGTCGTCGGGGAGCACGAAGTCACGGCCCTGCAGAGCGGATTGCGCCTTGGCGGCACGGATGAGCTGCAGGGTTGCCCGCGGGCTCGCGCCGAGGCGGAGGTCCTTGTCCGAACGGGTGGCCCGCACGATGTCGACGGCGTACTGCTTGACGGCGCTGGAGGCGAAGACACCGCGGGCCGCCGTCATCATGGCCCGCAACTGGGCGCCGGTGACGACGGCGTCGATTCCGGCGAGCGGGCTCGAGGTGTCGCGGGAGTCGAGCATCGCGAGCTCGGAGGTCGTGTCGGGATAGCCCATCGAGATCCGGGCCATGAAACGGTCCCGCTGGGCCTCGGGGAGGGCGTATGTGCCCTCCATCTCGATCGGATTCTGGGTCGCGACGACCGTGAACGGGAGCGGAAGGAGGTAGGTCGCGCCGTCGACGGTGACCTGGCGTTCCTCCATGCACTCGAGGAGAGCCGACTGGGTCTTCGGGCTCGCCCGGTTGATCTCGTCGCCGATCACGATGTTCGCGAAGATGGCCCCCGGCTTGAACTCGAACCTGCGGTCGACCTGGTTGAAGACGCTCACGCCCGTGACGTCGGAAGGGAGCAGGTCCGGTGTGAACTGGATGCGGCTGACTGAGCAGTCGACTGAGCGGGCGAGGGCCTTGGCCAGCATGGTCTTGCCGACGCCGGGCACGTCCTCGATGAGGAGATGGCCCTCGGCGAGGAGCACGGTCAGGGCGGTGACGACGGCTGAGTGCTTGCCTGCGATGACCGTTTCGACGTTGCGGACGATGGCCCGGCCGGCCTCGGCCACGAGGTCGAGGTCGAGGTCTGCGTCGGGTGCGGGGTCCGCCCCCGGCACGGTCGCCGGTGCCGGTCGGATGCCCGGGGCGCGTTGCGTCGGGACGCCCGCGGGGACATCCGTTGTCGCGCCGGCGGGCGGGGCGGTCACACGGGTGCCTTTTGCAGGTATTGCGCGACGACGCGGGGCACGTATGGCGCGATGTCGCCGCCGAGCGCGGCGACCTGTCGCACGAGGGAGCTGGAGACGTGCGCATTCGCCGGGTCAGGCAGCATGAAGATGGTCTCGACGCCCGCGAGGTTGCGGTTCACGATCGCCATCGGTGTCTCGTATGCGACGTCGACCTGGGAACGGATGCCCTTGATGAGCACGCTCGCCCCGACCTCGAGGCAATAGTCGACGAGGAGGCCCATGCTCCAGGAAGCGACGATGATGGTGTCCGGGAGCCCGGCGTCTGCGATCGCCCGCTGCAGAAGGGAGACGCGCTGGCTGATCGGCAGGAGGGCCGTCTTGTCGGGGTTGTGCACGACGAGCACGTGCACTTCATCGAAGAGGCCCGCCGCCCGTTCGATCACGTCGAGGTGACCCAGCGTGACGGGGTCGAATGAACCAGGGACAACGGCGATCCTGCGCATACGCAATACCCTAACCCGCGAGCACGTCTCGCGCCTCCCCGGGCGGCACACTCTCGGCATTCGCCCTGCTGGGAGGCCAAATTCGCCGGCCGGTGAGCGCGCGCGAAAGGCCAGGCGGAGTCTCCCGCCTGGCCTTCGTGCGCGATCTAGCCGACCAGGGCCAGCGACTGGGCCATGACCGCGTCGGACACCGCGAGGTTTCCGCCGAGAATCACGATCCGGGCCGGCTTCAACCGGGCGAGCTCAGCCGCGATGACGGCGGGAATGCCGTTGGGCTGGACGAGGAGCACCGGTCCCTGGTTGACGCCGGCGGCACCGGCACCAGACAATGCATCCTGGTAGGTCTCGCCCGTGGCCAGGTAGACCACCGGCACACCCGGCGTCGGGAACGTGCCAGCGGAGATCGCGGCCGACGTGCCATAGGCATCCTGACCCCACAACCGCGTCGTCGGCGCGACCCCGGAGAGGCTCGCGAAGACACCATCCGAGACAGCCAGATTACCGCCGAGCACCACGATCCGAGCCGGCTTCAACCGGGCAAGCTCCGCCGCGATGACACCCGGGATCCCATTCTGCTGGACGAGCAGTACCGGACCCTTGTTCACCCCGGCAGCACCGGCACCGGACAATGCATCCTGGTAGGTCTCGCCCGTCGCAACGTACGCGACCGGCACACCCGGCGTCGGGAACGTGCCAGCGGAGATCGCGGCCGACGTGCCATAGGCATCCTGACCCCACAACCGCGTCGTCGGCGCGACCCCGGAGAGGCTCGCGAAGACACCATCCGAGACAGCCAGATTACCGCCGAGCACCACGATCCGAGCCGGCTTCAACCGGGCAAGCTCCGCCGCGATGACACCCGGGATCCCATTCTGCTGGACGAGCAGTACCGGACCCTTGTTCACCCCGGCAGCACCGGCACCGGACAATGCATCCTGGTAGGTCTCGCCCGTCGCAACGTACGCGACCGGCACACCCGGCGTCGGGAACGTGCCAGCCGAGATCGCGGCCGACGTGCCATAAGCATCCTGACCCCACAACCGCGTGGCCGTCGCCGCGGCGGGCGCAGCCACTGCGGCGCTCGCGACGCTTGTCGCGGAAACCGCGGGAAGGCCGGTCGCCGTGCCGGTGACTGTCACGGTGACGGTCTTCCCCTGGTCGGCGAGGACGGGTGTATACGTCACGGCGGTTGCACCGGGAACGATGACCCCTCCAACCGACCACTGGTAGGTGAAGGCGATCGGAACCGGGGTCCAGGCTCCTGGAACGGCGGTGAGGACCTGTCGGACCGCGGCAACACCTGTGATGGTCGGGACGGCCGGCGTCACCACGGTCGCAGGGGCCCCGACGGTGTCATACAGGGCGTAGTCATCGGTCACCAGCGTGCCGTTGCTGATCAAATTGAGTCCGAAGCTGATCCCGGTGACGCCGGCAGGCACGACCGGCGTCGTCCAGGCCGCCTGCGTATACGCGGTGGCCGCAGCGAACAGCGGGCTCGATGTCTGGTAGGTCCAGCCTCCGACTGCGTTGCGGTAGAACAGGTCGAACTGGGTGGTCACTGTCGACTTGTACCAAGCTCGCAATGAGTAGGTGTGACCGGGGGTCGCGGTCGGTGCACAGGTGCCGAGGTCCTGCATCAGGGCGAGCTTCGCGTCACCGCTGACCAAGCCCGTCACCACGAGTTGTTCGGCCTTTGTCCCGCTATGCGCCTCGGCGGCCGTGCCCAGCGTCGTGAGGGTAGCCGTGCTGATACCGAAGCCGCCGGACTGCCAGCACTGGGGGGGCTGTGCGGGAACCGTGACAATACTGCTCGCCGTCTCGAGGCTCGGGTTGATCACGCCGTTCACGCCTGCGGCAGGTGCCGCCCTGAAAGTGTTCGTGGACGCGACCAAGGGCTTCACAGCCCCGCCGATCACCTGCTGTACTGTCTTCACCGTCGTGTTGGTGGTGGATCCCGATGCAGTGGGTGCCCGGGCGGCGAGCCAGCTGACGAATTGTTGAAGCAGGGTCGGGGTGATCGTCAGGTTCAGCGGGTCGCACACGCCCGGTGCCGTGTCGCAGACGTGGTGAAATGTCAGTTGGACCCAACCGCCGCCGCTTGTCTCGGCGTCGGTCACGGTCTTCTGCAGATCGGCGAGGGTCCACGTCGAGTCAACTTCGTCGGGCGCCCGAGTCTGGAAGGCATCGGCGGGCGGGATCGTCTCGGCGAACAGACCGGGGGTACCCCCGAACCGCGTGAAAGTGTCGCCCAGATTGCGGGCACTGTTGAAGCCGCACGCGCTGACCGCGGCTTCGATAGCCGGCGTCACACTCGCGTATGGGTATGCGAAGTCAGTAGTCGGGAAGCCCCAGGAATCCAGGGTGTTACGGCCCTGACAGATTTGCTTGGTGACCTCAACAGCTGGGAGGGTCGCCAGATCCGGGTGGCTAACCGTGTGGCCACCGATCTCATGCCCGCTGTTCTTGAGTGCCGTCAACTGGGCCAAATTGAGATAACCCGAGGCGCCGACCCATCCGGTTGGGACATAGAAGGTGCCTCGCATGTTGGCAGCTTCGAGGATCGGCAGAGCCGCAACCTGATCGGCGTTGCCGTCGTCGAAAGTAAAGCTGACGACGGTCGGCGGGTCAGAGATCGCCGCTTGGGCCGGGACTGACAGTCCGAGAACCGATCCCAGGGACAGCATCATCACGGACACGGTTCCGAAGGCGCGCCACCTTGGCCGCCGCCGGAGGGGACTACGCAAGGTCACTCGTGGCGCATCGCTTGCGTTCCGCAGATAGGACTGGATCATGTCAACTTCCGTTCGGGCGTCGGGAATCGAAAAGGTGGGCGGGTGCGTGGGCCGGGTGTGTTCCATCGCGGTGTGGTCGACGATTCCCGGCGGACGGCACCCGGGTCGATTAAGCTCTTCACCGAGCCCGGATAGACTCCCAAATCGTCCCCGATCGTGCTGGTGCGCAAGCCAGGGGAAGGACCTGTTTGATTGTTGAGGCACCGTAGCACCGCGCTCGCGGGACGGGATAGGCCGGGAATCACCCCCACTTCGCGGGTAGCTGGGTGCCCGAAACAACCCCGACCGGTGACGATTGCGCTGGTCGGGTCTCATTCGGCGGTCCGGCGTTCAGCCCTTGGTGAGCGAGGCGCGTTCCGCGTCGTCGAGTCGCCGGCGCACCGCATCGCGCAGGGCCGGCACGCTCGCGAGCTCGGGGTCATCCGCCGCGAGCTCCTGCGCGTGGGTACGCGCCTCGAGGATGAGTTCGCCGTCGGTCGCGACCCGGAGCAGGCGCAGCGAGGAACGCCCGCCGGACTGCGTGCTGCCGAGCACGTCGCCCTCCCTGCGCAGCTCGAGGTCGATCTCGGCGAGCTCGAAGCCGTCGAGGGTCGCGGCGACGGCCTCGACCCTCGACCGGGCGAGAGAGTCGGCTTCCGCACGGGTGACGAGCAGGCAGAGCCCCGGCACCCCACCGCGGCCGACCCGCCCGCGCAACTGGTGGAGCTGCGAGACGCCGAACCTGTCGGCGTCGAGCACCACCATCACCGAAGCGTTCGGCACGTCGACGCCGACCTCGATCACCGTGGTCGCCACGAGCACATCGATCTGGCCCGCGGCGAAGGCGAGCATGATCTGGTCCTTCTGGTCCGCGGTCATCCGGCCGTGCAGTGGTTCGATCCTGGCCGCGGCGAGCTCTGGCCGGGCGCGCAGCCTCTCGAGCACGACCTCGACGGATTCCGGGGGTACGGCCGGCGCGGCGTCGGCGGCGCCCTTCTCTGTCGCCGGCTGTTCGAATTCCTGACCCTCCTCGAGTTCCTTCGGCGCGATCGCAGGACACACGACGAAACCCTGCCGCCCGAGGGCGACCTCCTCGGCCAGCCGGGTCCAGACGCGCGAGAAGGTCTGCGGCTTTTCGGCGAGCGCCACGACATAGGTCTGGATGCCCTGCCGGCCGGCCGGGAGCATCGCGATCGTCGACACGTCAAGGTCGCCGAAGACCGTCATGGCCACCGTGCGCGGGATCGGTGTCGCCGTCAGCACGAGGAGGTGTGGTGGCACAGCACCCTTGAGGCGGAGTGCCTCGCGCTGATCGACGCCGAAGCGGTGCTGTTCGTCGATGACCACGAGTCCGAGGTCGAAGAACGATACCGATTCGGCCAGGAGGGCGTGCGTGCCGATCACGATCCTGGCCTGGCCGGAGACCGCGCGCAGCAACGCCTTGCGCCGAAGGGCGACGGGCAGTTTGCCGGTGAGCAGCACGGGCACAAGTTCTGCGGCCAGGTCGGGGCCGAGTATCTGCACTATCGACCGCAGATGCTGGGCCGCGAGCACCTCCGTCGGCGCGAGCAGGGCGGCCTGTCCCCCGGTGTCGGCGACGGCGAGCATCGCCCGGAGCGCGACGAGCGTCTTGCCGGAGCCAACCTCGCCCTGCAGGAGCCGGTTCATCGGTGCGGTGTCGGCGAGGTCCCTCGCGATCTCGGCGCCAACGGTCTGCTGGTCGCCGGTGAGGGTGAACGGAAGGCGGGCGTCGAAGCGTTCGAGGTACCCGCCGGGGACGGGCACCCGTGCGGTCGACTTCGTCGCCCTGGCGGCGTTTCGCTGCTGCACGAGCGCGCTCTGCAGCACGAATGCCTCGGTGAACCGGAGGGTGTCGCGGGCCCTGATCCAGTCGGCGTCGACGGCGGGTTGGTGGATGAGCTCGAGGGCCTTCCGGTGCGGCAGCAGGCCGCGTTCGGCGCGGAGCGCGGGCGGGAGCGGGTCCTCGACGGGGCCGAGGTGCTTGAGTATCTTTCCGACGATCGTCTGGAAGTCCCAGCTCGCGACCGCGGCGGTCGCCGGGTAGACCGGGACGGGCTCGACGAGCCAGGCCTCGCCTTCCGTGGGAATCTCGTGTTCCTGTTCCTCGTCGCTCCCGGCGACGAAGAGCTTGTAGTGCGGATGTGCGAGCTGCAGCTGGTTCTTGAACGAGGTGACCTTGCCGGTGAACATGCCGCGGGTGCCCGGTGCGAGCAGCTTCTCGCGCCAGGCCTGGTTGAAGAACGTGAGGGTGAGGATGCCGCGGCCGTCGGAGATCTTGACGGTCGTGATCGAGCCCTTGCGGGTCTTCATGTCGTGGGTGGAGACCGAACGCACCTCGGCGAAGATCGTGACCTGTTCGTCGAGCGGCAGTTCGCTGATCGCGCTGAGCTCGCCGCGCCTGGCGTAGCGGCGAGGGTAATGACTGAGCAGGTCGCCGACGGTGCGCATGTCGAACGCCTTGGCGAGCGATTTCGCGTCGGCGGCCGTTATCGTTCCGCGTGCCGTGAGCGGGGTATCCAGGGTCAGGGCGCCGGTGAGCTTCTCGCCGTCCGCCGCGGTCGCATCCGTCATCCTTCGATCGTAGGCGCGGCCGCCGACACTGCGGTCCGGCTAGGCTCGAACGGACATGACGCGCATCATCTCCGGGTTCGCCGGTTCCCTGCCCCTCGCTGTTCCCAAGTCGGGCACACGCCCCACGAGCGACCGGGTGCGCGAGGCGATCTTCTCCGCCCTCGACGCCCGTGACATCATCCGGGGCGCCCGGGTGCTCGACCTCTATGCGGGCTCCGGTTCCCTCGGGCTCGAGGCCGCGAGCAGGGGTGCCCGCATCGTGACCCTCGTCGAGAACAGCTACGGGGCCGCTCAGATGTGCCGGAAGAACACCGACGCGGTGCTCAAGGCCGCCCCGAAGAAGGACGCCCCGTCGATCCGCGTCTCCGCGCAGGCCGTACAGTCATTTCTCGCGGCGACGGGCGACGGGTTCGAACTCGTCTTCCTCGACCCGCCGTATGAGCTCTCCGACGTGGAACTCGGGCACAACCTGCTCGCCCTGACCCCCCTGCTCGACCCGGACGCCCTCGTCGTCGTCGAGCGCAGCTCCCGCTCCCCTGAGCCGTCCTGGGGTCCTGGCCTCGCTTCCGAGCGCCGCAAGGACTACGGCGACACGACCGTCTGGTACGCCGCCCCGGTGCTCGCCGGCTCGTAGCCGCCGCAGGCGCGGTCAGCCGAGGGCGCCGTCCCAGCCGCGGTACGGGTCCCAGCCGCCCTGCTCGTGCGCGCAGCCGTCGACGAGGACCGTGCCGGCGGCATCCGTAGTCCTGCCGATCACACGGAAGCCCTCGGGCAGCACGGCGCCGGCAGGGAAGGTCGCGAGCAGGCCGTGGTCCTCGCCGCCGCCGAGCGCGAGTCCGACGCTGTCGCCGAGGGAATCCGCCGCGAAGTCGATGCCGACCCCGCTCGCCTTGGCAAGGCGCCCGGCGTCGATGAAGAGGCCGTCGGAGAGGTCCATCATCGCGGTCGCGCCCGCGAGGGACGCGGCAGGGCCGCGGTCGATCGGCGGCGTCGGGGCGAGCTGGGCGCCCACCTCGACCGGGTAGCGCTCCCGCACGGCCGCGGCCAGCGCGGCATCCGGAACACCGTTCGTGTCGACTCCGTGCCGGAAGAGCAGCGCGAGGCCGGCCCCGGCCTCGCCGAGCCCCCCGGCGAGGGCCACGACATCGCCTGCGCGCGCTCCGGAGCGCAGGACCGGCTCCCGTCCCTCGAGGTCTCCGAAGGCCGTGACGGCCAACGTGAGGGCGTCAGAGGCGGACAGGTCGCCACCGACGACGCCGCATCCCGGTGCGAGCACTGCGCAGCAGTCCCGGAGGCCGTCCGCGATGCCCTCGATCACGGAGATGGGGGTCGACGGCGGCGCCGCGATCGCAACGACGAGCGCCGTCGGGCGGGCGCCCATCGCGGCGACGTCTGACAGGTTGGTGGCCGCGGCCTTCCAGCCGAGGTCGTGCGGCGTGGACCACGCCATCCGGAAGTCGGGCCCCTGGATCATCATGTCGGTCGTGACGACGTATCGCCCGTCGGGGGCGCGGAGCACGGCCGCATCGTCGCCGGGTCCGAGCAGCTGAGTCGCAGCATCCGGCAGCCGCGGAAAGATGCGGGCGAGCACCTCGCCCTCGCTGAGCTCGGCGAGGGTCTGGTTCGCCGGCCCCGCGTTCGTCGCAGCCGCACCGGTGTCTCGCGCAGCCCGAGATTCCGACGCAGCCGCCGAGGATGCGTTCGCGGCAGGGGTTCTCGCAGCAGTGGTCATCTTCAAACGGTAGCCTGAATGGAATGTCTCTCCGTTCCCGTACCCGCCGCAGCCTCGCCACGTCGACGCTCGCCCTGGCCGGCGTCGTGCTCCTGAGCGGATGCACGGCGAGCGTCGCCCTCGAACCCGCGGCGGACGCGGTGAACCCCGGTTGTGCAGACGTCGTCGTGCACCTGCCGACGCTCGTCGCCGACCAGGCCGAACGCGAAACGAACGCCCAGGCGACGGGCGCGTGGGGCAGCCCGGCCGCCGTGCTGCTGCACTGCGGCGTCGCGGTGCCTGCTCCCACGACGCTGCCGTGCCTCAACGTCAACGGCATCGACTGGATCGAAGACGACTCCGCCGCACCGCTCTACCGGTACACGACGTACGGGCGCACCCCGGCGAGCGAGGTCGTCATCGACTCGGGCAAGGTCAGCGGCTCGACGGTGCTCGTCGACCTGGCCGCCGTGATGGCGGTCATCCCCGCGACGGCCAAGTGCCTCGGGGCCGCCGACGTGACCCTGCCCACCGACGGCGGAACCCTCGCGCCCTGAACGACGCCTGCCGCACCTGTTCAGGCAGGAAGCGGGTCCCGCTCCCGGACACCGCGGCGGGCGAGCGCGACAGAGATTAATTCGTCGATGAGCGCGGGATACGTATAGCCGCTCTGCAGCCAGCACGTCGGGAACATCGAGATCGGCGTGAAGCCGGGCATGGTGTTGATCTCGTTGATGACCCAGCCGGTGTCCGTCAGGAAGAAGTCGACCCGCGCCAGCCCGGCACCGTCGATGGCCTCGAACGCCCGGATCGCCATCCGCTGCATCTCGGCGAGCTCGGCCGGGGTCAGGGCGGCCGGGCATACCAGTTGGATGCCCGCTGCCCCCAGGTACTTGGCGTCGAAGTCGTAGAAGTCACGCCCGGTGACGAGTACCTCTCCGGCGACGGATGCCCGCGACGGCTCCCCCGGAGGGCCCTGCAGCACGGCCACCTCGAGTTCGCGGCCCACGAGACCGGCCTCGATCAGGACCTTGTCGTCCTCCGCGAGGGCGGTCTCCATGGCACGGACCAGCTCGGCGGGGTCTGTGACCCGGCTCACGCCGACGCTCGAGCCGGCGCGGGCCGGCTTGACGAAGGCGGGCAGCCCGAGTTCGGCGAGGGCCGCGTAGGCCATTCCGGGCGCTTCGGCCCAGTCGGCCGCAGTGATCGTGCGCCACGGTGCGACCGGAAGCGAGGCCTGCTGGAAAACGGTCTTGGTGAAGTGCTTGTCCATCCCGAGCGCCGAGGCGAGCACGCCGGATCCGACGAACGGCAGGCCGAGCAGTTCGAGGAGCCCCTGGATGGTGCCGTCCTCACCGTACGGGCCGTGCAGGATCGGGAAGACGAGGTCAACGCTGCCGAGCACGCGGGCTGCGGCACCGGGGGCGTCGACGACGCGGAGCGTGCGGTCGAGGGACGATTCCGGCCAGTGCACCCGGCTACCGTTGTCGGTGACGACGGGAAGCTCCGCTGCGGAGGATCCGAGTGCGAAGTGCGCCGGGTCATCCGCTTCGAGCACGAACGCACCGTCGCGGGTGATCCCGATCGGGATCACGTCGTAGCGCGACCGGTCAATTGCCGCCAGGACTCCGCCGGCCGTGGCGCAGCTGATCGAGTGTTCGCTTGACCGACCCCCAAAGAGCAGCGCTACCGTGAGCTTGTCCGTCATCAATTGTCCTTTCGCCCTGCGGCTCCGCCGAATCCGTGGTGAGGTGAGGGGCGATGTCCCGCGGTTTCAGCGTACCGGCCAGTACCTGCCGCACCTGTTCGACGATGGGCATGTCGACACCCTTGGCCCTGGCGAGATCGAGGATCGGTCCGACGGAGGCGAGGCCTTCCGTGGTCTGCTGCATTTGCTTGACGACGTCCGCGATGCTGTAGCCCTGGCCGAGGAGCCGCCCGGCCGTGTTGTTGCGGGAGAGCGGGGACTGGCAGGTGGCGATGAGGTCGCCGAGGCCGGCGAGGCCGGCGAGGGTCTCCGGCTGGGCGCCGTATGCGACGGCGAAGTCGGTCATCTCGACGAGGCCGCGGGTGATGATCGAGGCCTTGGTGTTCTCGCCGTAGCCGACACCGTCGACGATGCCGATCGCGACGGCGATGAGGTTCTTCAGCACGCCGCCGAATTCGGTGCCGATCACGTCGGTGTTGACGTAGGAGCGGAAGTAGCCATTGGTCGCGAGCATCGCGACGGCCTGGGCGGTCTCGAGGCTCGTTGAGGACACCACGGCGGCCGTCGGCTGCTCCCTGGCGATTTCGAGGGCGAGGTTGGGTCCGGAGATCGCGGCGATGTGGTGCGGGTCGATGGGCAGCATCTCTTCGATGATCTGGCTCATCCGCTGGCCGGAGCCGCGTTCGACGCCCTTCATGAGAGACACCAGGATCGCGTCCGGCTCGAGGAACGGCTCCATCAGGAGCAGGTTCTCCCGCAGCGACTGGCTCGGGACCGAGATGAAGACCTGCTCTGCTCCGGCGAGGGCCTGGTCGAGGTGCGGGGTCGCGCGCAGCCCGATCGGGAGGTTGATACCGGGAAGGTAGTCGCTGTTCCTCCGGCCCTCCGTGATCTCGCGGGCGAGTTCCGGCCGCCGGGCCCAGAGCACGACGTCGGCGCCGCCGTCGCTCAGGATCTTGGCGAAGGTCGTGCCCCAGCTTCCGGCTCCGAGCACGGCGACGCGCGTACCGACAGGGCCACCCTGCCGCTGTTTAGCCTTCAAAACGGCCGGTCTCCTTCTGGTCGTGCTCGGAGGGGTTCCAGCGCTTCGCCGGGGCTTTCTCGCCGCGGAGGTCCTCGAGGAGCCCGGTGATGGCATCCATCAGGATGGCCGTCGCCTCGTTCAGGGTCGCCGTGTCGAGGCTGCGTCCCTTGAACTCGTCGAAGGACAGCGGATCGCCGATCTTCACGTGGATGGTCTTGCGGGGAAACGGGCTGATCCGTTTCGAATACCGCGGCATCAAGTCCTGGGTGCCCCAGTGGGCGATCGGCACGATCGGGATGCCCTGCTCGAGCGCGATCCGCACGGCACCGGTCTTACCGCGCATCGGCCAGAGCTCGGGGTCGCGAGTGAGCGATCCTTCCGGGTACACGATGACCATCTGGCCGCGCTCGACGAGCCGCCTGGCGGCCTTGACGGGTTCGTTGCCGCGCGCGACCCCGCCGCGTTCGACGGGGATCTGGCCCGACTTGCGCAGCAGCCAGCCGAGTACGGGGATTGTGAAGACGGATGCCTTCGCCATGAACCGGGGAGCACGCCCGAGCTTCCACGCGAGTGCGCCGACGACGATCGGGTCGATTTCACTGAAGTGATTCGGCGACAGCACAAACGCCCCGGTCTGCGGGAACTTCCGGACGTCGGTCACCCGGTACCGCACCGCAAGGTTGACCGCAGGGAGCACGATCGTCGCGAGGATCCAGAACACCGACGGCTGTGTGGTTTCCTTGCGCACCCTCACCGGTTTCGCGGATGGATCAGGTTCGACGGACGGTTCGGATGACGGACTTGCTCCATTGACTGGCACAGGGCCATTATCCTTCGAGATCGAAGTCCGCCCCCAACAGCCGCAGCTTCGTGATGAAGTTTTCGTAGCCACGGCTGATGATTCCCACATTGCTGACCGTCGAGGTGCCCTCGGCGGTGAGCGCCGCGATCAGGTGACTGAAGCCGCCGCGCAGGTCGGGAACCTCGATGTCGGCGCCGTGCAGCTTCGTCGGCCCCGCGATGACGGCGGAGTGGTTGAAGTTGCGCTGCCCGAAGCGGCACGGGTGGCCGCCGAGGCATTCGCGGTGGATCTGGATCGTCGCACCCATCTCGACGAGTGCGTCGACGAAGCCGAAGCGTTGCTCGTAGACGGTTTCGTGCACGATCGACACGCCGTGGGCGTGGGTGAGTGCGATCACGAGCGGCTGCTGCCAGTCGGTCATGAAGCCGGGGTGCACATCCGTTTCGATGACGACGGGCTTGAGGTCGCCGCCCGGGTGATAGAAGCGGATGCCGTCGTCGTGGATCTCGAAGGCGCCTCCGACCTTACGGAACACGTTGAGGAAAGTCAGCATCTCGGACTGGCGCGCGCCGCCGACGAAGATGTCGCCGTCGGTCGCGAGCGCGGCTGCCGCCCAGCTCGCGGCTTCGTTCCGGTCGAAGAGCGCCCGGTGATTGTAGCCCTCGAGTCGTTCGACACCCTCGATGCGGATGACCCGGTCCGTATCGACCGTGATGATCGCACCCATCTTCTGCAGGATGTTGATCAGGTCCATGATCTCGGGCTCGATCGCCGCGCCCTTGAGCTCGGTGATGCCCTCAGCGCGTACGGCGGTGAGCAGGACCTGCTCCGTCGCACCGACGCTCGGGTACGGGAGGGAGACCTTGGCCCCGTGCAGGCCGTTCGGGGCCGACATGCGGATGCCGTTGGGCTGCTTGTCGACGACGGCGCCGAACTTGCGCAGCACCTCGAGGTGGAAGTCGATCGGCCGGTCGCCGATGCGGCAGCCGCCGAGGTCGGGGATGAACGCCTCGCCGAGGCGGTGCAGCAGCGGTCCGCAGAACAGGATCGGGATGCGGGAGGACCCCGCGTGCGCGTCGATCGCGGCGAAGTGCGCGCTCTCGACGTCGACGGGGTCGAGCAGGAGTTCTCCAGGCTCGGGCCCGTCGGTCACTTTGACGCCGTGCACCGCGAGCAGCTCGCGCACGATGCGCACGTCGCTGATGTTGGGCACGTTCTTCAAGATGCTCGGGCTCTCGCCGAGCAGGGACGCGACCATGGCCTTGGTGACCAGGTTCTTCGCGCCCTTGAGTTCGATCCGGCCGATCAGCGGGATGCCGCCGCGAATCGTGATCTTGTCGCCTTTCAGCCCCACAGCGGCCCCCCAGCTCTGTGCGTTCTCACGGTTTTGTTCGTCTTCGAGGAGCTGCGCCTTAACGGCTGCGTCTTCACGGTTCTGGGCGATCTCGCTGATGGTGCTCACAAATTTACCTGCCTTGCGGGGAGAGTACGGGGCCGCCACGGCTCCCGATGGGATTCGAATTCTGCGATCCGCGCTTCATCACGCAGGGTCAGGCCAATGTCGTCAAGGCCTTCGAGCAGGCGCCAACGGGTGTAGTCGTCCACCTGGAATGGCACTGTGAAATCGCCGACGCGTGCTGTACGCGCAACCAGATCGACAGTGAGTTCTATTCCCGGGTCGGCCTCGATGATGCTCCAGAGCTTCTGAGCGTCATCCTCGGTGATCTGCGCGGCAAGGAGGCCCTGTTTGCCGGCATTGCCGCGGAAGATATCGCCGAACCGGGGGCAGAGCACCACGTCGAAGCCGTAGTCGCGCAGCGCCCAGACGGCGTGTTCACGAGACGATCCCGTGCCGAAGTCCGCGCCGGCGACGAGGATGCGCGCGCCGGCGTACTCCGGCCGGTTCAGCACGAATTCGGGGTCCGTTCGCCAGGCGGCGAAGAGCGCGTCCTCGAAACCGGTCTTGGTGACGCGTTTGAGGTAGACGGCGGGGATGATCTGGTCGGTGTCGACGTTGGAGCGGCGCAGCGGCAGGGCGATGCCCGTGACGGTTGTGAACTTGTCCATGGTCAGAGTGCTCCATCCAGTGCCGTTGCCGCAGCAGGGGCCAGTTCGGCCGGGATCGCGTCGGCCGTGACGAGGCCGTCCGCGACGAGGTCCCACGGGCTCGACAGCGTGCCGCGGATGGCGGTGGCCGCCGCGACGAGCGGGGAGACCAGGTGGGTGCGGCCGCCCTTGCCCTGGCGGCCCTCGAAGTTGCGGTTGCTCGTCGAGGCGCAGCGTTCCCCGGGGGCCAGCTGGTCCGGGTTCATGCCGAGGCACATCGAGCAGCCCGCGAAGCGCCATTCGGCACCGAAGTCTGTGAAGACCTTGTCGAGGCCTTCCGCCTCCGCCTCGATGCGAACCCGGGCGGACCCGGGGACCACCAGCATCCGCACGCCGGGGGCGAGCGTCTGGCCGCGCACGATGTCGGCGGCGGCACGCAGGTCTTCGACGCGGCTGTTCGTGCAGGAGCCGAGGAACACGGTATCGACCCGGATGTCCTTCATACGAGTGCCGGCCGCGAGGTCCATGTATTCGAGGGCGCGCTCGGCGGCGGCGCGCTCGTTGGCGTCGGCGACGTCGGCCGGGTCAGGCACGGTCTCGCTCAGCGAGACGCCCTGGCCGGGGTTGGTGCCCCAGGTCACGAAGGGCTCGAGGGTGTCGGCGTCGAGAACGACCTCGGCGTCGAACACGGCGCCCTCATCGGTCGCGAGGGTCTCCCAGTACGCGACCGCGTCGTCCCAGTCCTGACCCGCCGGCGCGTGGGCGCGACCCTTCAGGTAGGCGTACGTCGTCGCATCCGGTGCGACCATGCCCGCGCGCGCGCCTGCCTCGATCGACATGTTGCAGATGGTCATGCGGCCCTCCATCGAGAGGGCGCGGATGGCGCTGCCGCGGTATTCGAGCACGTAGCCCTGTCCGCCGCCGGTGCCGATCTTCGCGATCACGGCGAGGATCACATCCTTGGCGGTGACGCCGGGGCGCAGGGTGCCTTCGACGGTGATGGCCATGGTCTTGAACGGCTGCAGGGGCAGGGTCTGGGTGGCCATGACGTGTTCGACCTCACTCGTGCCGATGCCGAGGGCCATCGCCCCGAAGGCGCCGTGCGTGGAGGTGTGCGAATCACCGCAGACGACGGTGATGCCCGGTTGGGTGAGCCCGAGCTGCGGACCGACGACGTGCACGATGCCCTGCTCGATGTCGCCGAGCGAGTGCAGCCTCACGCCGAATTCCTCGCAATTGCGTCGGAGGGTCTCGATCTGGGTGCGGCTCGTCAGGTCCTTGATCGGCCGGTCGATGGCGAGCGTCGGAGTGTTGTGATCCTCGGTCGCGATCGTCAGGTCCGGTCGGCGCAGCCGGCGGCCGGCGAGGCGCAGCCCGTCGAACGCTTGCGGGCTTGTGACCTCGTGCACGAGGTGCAGGTCGATGTAGATGAGGTCCGGGATGCCGTCGGAACCCTTACTGACCAGGTGTTTGTCCCAGACCTTCTCGGCCAGGGTTCGCGGGCGTTCGCCCGACATGGATGCGTTAGTCATGTGTGTGCGTCTTCCTCAAGATTTGATGGCAGCCAACGACAGTCTCCGCGACGAGGGAGGCCTCAGAATTGGGACTCGTCGCGGCAGATAAGAAGGAGTCGACCGAACAGCACCCGGACAGGCTAACACTTCGCGCCGAGTCTTCGCCGAAGGTCACGACGGTGACACGACCGATTCGACGAAGACGACCGTGACATTGTCGTGCCCGCCGCGCGCGAGCGCCTCGTCGACGAGGGCGTCCACGACGGCCTGCTGGCCGTTGGCCTGCTGCTCGGCAAGGAGCCTCGAGATGTCGTCCGGCTCGAGCTCCTTGGTGAGGCCGTCGGAACAGATCAGGAACGCACGGTGACCGGATGCCGGCACGAGCCACACATCAGCGTCGACGAATTCATCGGTTCCGATCGCCCTCGTGATGATGTTCCGGTCGGGGTGCAGTTCGGCGGACCGAGGCGTGATCAGTCCCGCGTCGACGAGTTCCTGCACCGCCGAGTGGTCGACAGACAGCTGGGCGAGGCGCACCCCGTCCCACGTGTAGATGCGGGAGTCGCCCACGTTGAAGGCCATCCAGTGCAGGCCGATGTCCGCACCGGCATCGACGAAGGCAACCCCGGCCAGCGTCGTGCCGCTCACCGCGGTTCCGAAGTCCTCTGCGCCGCTCAGGTCGCGCACCGCGTCGTTGGACGAGTGGATCGCGTCGAGGATGCGCTCGGGGGTTGAGGGACGGCCCGCCTCGATGTGTTCTTCGAAGACCCTCAGGACGGTCTGGCTCGCCTCGTCGCCGTGGGCATGCCCGCCCATCCCGTCGGCCACGAGAAACACCGGAGAGTGGGCCATGAAGCTGTCCTCGTTGAGCTGCCGGATCTGGCCGACCTCGCTGCGCGCGCCGACGGTGAACGAGACCGTCACCGTTGGGAGGGTCATCGTGTCTGCGCTCTGGACCAAGCCGGTACTCCCTCGTGCTGCGGCGCGTGTTCCGAGCCGACCCGATCGCGCCTCGGCGAGGCGTCAGAGACCCACGGTACCAATTCGGGGGGACTTTTCGCGCAGCCCGGACACGTCGTGCCCGCACTATTCCTTCGTGGTGAGCGACAGTTCCTCGCCGAGACTGTGGCCGCGGGCGCGGGCGTCACGGTTCGCCTGGATCAGGCTCGCGACCGTGGCGACGGCCATCGAGGCCACGATCACGCCGAGCGAGGTCCAGGTGTCGATCTCCGGCGCCCAGCCCACACCGTGGCCGCCGTTGATGAACGGGACCTCGTTGGTGTGGAGCGCGTGCGAGACGAGCTTCACGCCGATGAAGAACAGGATGAATGCGATGCCGTACTTGAGGTACACGAGTCGTTCGAGAAGCCCGCCGAGCAGGAAGTAGAGCTGCCGGAGTCCCATCAGGGCGAAGACGTTGGCCGTGAACACGATGAACGGGCTCGTCGTGATCCCGAAGATGGCGGGGATCGAGTCGAGGGCGAACACGAGGTCCGTCGTGCCGATTGCGATGAAGACGATCAGCATCGGGGTGAAGACCCGGCGTCCCTTGATGGTGGTGCGGATCTTCGACCCGTCGAAGGTCGGGGAGATCCGCAGGCGACGACGGATCATCTTCACGAACGCGTTGTCGGCCTCGTTGGCGTCCGGTTCCTTGGCGACGGCCTGATGCACGGCCGTATAAAGAAGGAATGCGCCGAAGATGTAGAAGATCCAACTGAAGTTCTCGATGAGGGACGCACCGAGAAGGATGAAGATCAGGCGCAGGACGAGCGCGATGATGATGCCCACCATCAGCACTTCCTGCTGGTATTTCCGCGGCACGGAGAATCTCGCCATGATGATGACGAAGACGAAGAGATTGTCGATGCTGAGGCTGTACTCGGTGAGCCAGCCCGCGAGGAACTGACCGGCATGTTCGGCATCGGCCAGGAGCAGCATCGCGAGCGCGAACAGCAGAGCGAGCACGATGTAGAAGACGACCCACAGGCTGGCCTCACGCATCGAGGGCACGTGCGGGCGCTTGTATACGATCAGCAGGTCGCCGACCAGGACGAGGGTCAGGATGACCAGGGAGCCGATTTCGAACCAGAGGGGAAGGGCGAGATCCACGGAGGGGCCTTTCGAGGAGAGGGAGGGCAGGCAGACAACCTGAAAGTCTCTCCCGCGACAAAAGGCACGTCGCTGATCCGACCGGAACCCCTGCACCGCGGTCCGTGTTGACGATCAGATCATTAAGCCCAGTGGGCTTTGAGGGATACTCCCCTTCACGGGGGCCAGTCTAGCGGACTTCCGTACCGAATCCGACAGGCAGCGCCATAATGTGCCTGCGCCGGAGAGTGGCGCGCACTCTCGAGAGGTACCCAGCAGGGCAGCGCTCCGCCTGCGCGCATTCTGCGCCGCGCTCCTGATCGCCGTCGGCGTCATACTCGCCCCCGTCGCCGTCGTCGTCGCGTGGACCAAGACCGAGGTCACCGACACCGGCCGATTCGTGACCACTCTGTCACCTCTTGTGGACGACCCCGGCATTCCAGGCGTTCCTCGTTGACCAGATCACGACAGTGATCGACGACCAGGTCGACTTCGAGGCCATCGCCACGGACCTGTTCGACGGGATCGCCCAGCTCAATCTACCGCCGAGGCCCCATGCAGCCCTTGGCCTGCTCAAGCAGCCGGCCATCGGGGGCGCGCGGTCCCTGGTCCGCACGGCGACACAGCGGCTGATCGCTTCAGGCGCCTTCGCGAATATCTGGGAGCAGACTCTGCGGGTCAGTCATTCTTGTCGGCCAGGGCTTCGCTCTCGCCGAACGGATCCCGGAGATCAACCGCACCATCCAGGTCACCCAGTCCGACGCTCTTGTCCAGGCACGGGTCGCCTGCCAGATCCTCGACATCCTGGGGTTCGTGCTGCCGTTGGCGAGTCTGGTCCTCCTGACGGATGGCGTTGCCGCAAGCCTGTAGCCTTCGACCGTGAACGTTGAGAGCACGGATGAGACCACGGCAGAGATCTCAGGTCCGGGGGACTTCTCCCCTGCCTCGGTCTCGCGGCCGCCGGTAGCGGCCCGCCGTGCCCGCATTGCGGTCGGCGTGCTCTTCTTCACCAACGGCGCGATCTTTGCGAACCTGTTGCCGCGCTATCCCGAGATCAAGGCCGGCCTCGGCCTCACGAACTCGGAATTCGGCTTCGCGGTCGCCGCATACCCGCTCGGCGCGCTCATCGCCGGGTTGACGGCCGGGATGCTCGTGCGCCGGTTCCGCTCCTCCCGGGTAGCGATCGTCGCAACGGTGTTCACCGCGGTCGGCATCCTGCTCGCCGGGGTGGCCCCCGCCTGGCTTCCGCTCGCGGCCGGGCTGTTCCTGGCCGGCGCGATGGACTCGATCACCGACGTCGCCCAGAACTCACACGCGTTGCGGGTGCAGCGACTGTACAAACGCTCCATCCTCAACTCGTTCCACGCTGTCTGGAGCATCGGTGCGGTATCCGGCGGCGCGATCGGTTCTCTCGCCGCGGGGCTCGGCATTCCCCTGGCCATCCACCTCGCCCTCTCTGCCGTGCTGTTCAGCCTCCTGGCCGTGCTGTCGTACCGCATGCTCCTGCCCGGCCCCGAACCGGACGAGGTACGGGCCGCCGTTGTTCCGGCCGGAGAGCAGACCCGCGCCGGACGAGCGGTGGGCGTGCTGGCGAAATGCGCGGTGCTCCTCGCCCTCGTCCTCATCGCGGCGTCAGGGGCCCTCGTCGAGGACGCCGGCAGCTCGTGGTCGGCCATTTACCTCTCCGTCGACCTCGGCGCATCAGCCTTCGTCGCCGGCCTCGGCTTCATCGCCCTCCAGGGCATGCAGTTCATCGGGCGGATGCTCGGCGATCGGCTCGTCGACCGGTTCGGCCAGCGCGCGGTCGCGAGAACGGGCGGCGTGATCGTCTGTGTCGGCATGGGAAGCGCCCTCGTGCTCCCGTCGGTCCTCGGCACCGTGGCCGGATTCGGCCTCGCCGGGCTCGGGGTCGCGACCCTGATCCCGGCGGCCATGCATGCGGCGGACGAGCTGCCGGGCTTCCGCCCGGGCTCCGGGCTGACGATCCTCGCCTGGCTGCTCAGGGTGGGTTTCCTCGTATCGCCGCCGGTGGTCGGCGCGATCGCCGACGCGTCCTCGCTCCGGCTCGGCCTGCTCGTCGTGCCTGTGGCCGGTGTGCTCGCCCTGCTGTTCGCCGGGGTCCTGTCCGGCCGGGCGCCTCGAGGACCCAGCAGCTGATCTTCTCCTCGCGCCGAAGTGAGCGCGGGCACTGCACCGGCTCAGCCTCCCGCGGCGGCCAGCCGGCCGACCAGGATCCTGACGGCATCCCCTGGTCTGGCACCGCTGCCGGGCGGTGGCGACGTCTTGACGACCGTGCCAACGAGAGCAGGGTCCTTCACGTCAGTCTCGTTCTTCACCACGGTGAAGTTCGACAGGGCAGCGCGGGCTTCCGCTTCACGTTTCCCCGAGACGTCCGGCACGACGACGAGCGCAGCGTTGCTCGTACGCACCGTCACGGCAGCGCCGCGGGCCGCGCTTGTTCCCCCACCGGGCTCGGTGTTCGCGACAACGCCGGCAGGTAGCTCGGAGTCGATGGTTCCGCCATTCACGTAGAGGAAGCCTGCGGATTCCAGGGTCGACCGCGCCTGGCTGAGGCTCTTGCCGCGAAGGTCAGGAATGGGCACCTGGGCGGCGTTGATGGCCGCGCCGGAGGCCGCGGGAAAGGCCACGCCGGGAAACTTCGCATTCGCGACGCTCATCACGTCCGGCCACATCCGATGCCGTGCCGTCGCGGCCTGCTGGCCGTTGAAGGAGGTGGTGCGCTGATCCCTGTCGCCCGTGACGCTCATCACGCCGGCGACGGTCGCGACCTTGGTCGTCGCGCCGCTCATCCAGGTGTCCTTGTTGCCGTCGGTGGTTCCGGTCTTACCGATCATCGGCGACTTCGGACTGGTCGCCTTGAACGAGGCAGATCCCGTTCCGCTCGCCATGACTTGCTGCATTGCATAGGTCATTCCGGCGGCGACGGTCGGGTCGACCGACTGGTGGCACGCCGACTGCGGCACGGGAAGTGCGGTTCCGTCAGAGCCGGTGATGTGGTCGATCACGATCGGGCTGCAGGTAGTGCCCTGGTTGGCGATGCCCGCGAAGGCGACCGCCATGCTCAGGGGCGCGACCTCGTTGGTGCCGAGCACCGCCGAGGCACCCTGCTCGAGCGGGCCGCCGTCGGCGCGGGTCACGTCGAAGGCCTCGGCCGTCTTACGGATGCCGCACAGGTCGAGTTTCTTGGCCATGCCGATGAAGCCCGTGTTGATCGACCCGATCGTGGACTGCAGGGCGCTGTAGTTGGCGCCGGACTCGGACGACGAGTCGTTCTTCGGGTTGTAGCCGGGGAAGCTCACGGTTCCGCCGGTGGCGCAGCTGTCCCGGAAAGTGCCCCAGTTCGACTTGATACGGGAGTCGACCCGCTCATTGAGGGAATGGCCCTCGGTCAACCACTCGGCGAGGGTGAACACCTTGTACATCGAGCCGGGTTGGAACCCGTGCGAACCGCCCTGGTCGACGTTGGTGTTGTAGTTGATGCCGGTGTAGTTCGCTCCGGTGGCCTGGACGGCCGGGTCCTGGCTGTAGTCCTTGTTCTGCGCCATGGCGAGCACCTTTCCGGTGCCGACACCGACGCTGACGATCACGCCACCGACGTCCCAGCCGGGGTAGGTGTCGGGAACGTTGGCCTTCATCGTGGCCTCGGCGGCCTGCTGCATGTCCAGGTCGAGGGTCGTGTACACGTTGAACCCGCCGCGACGGAAGTTGGCCATCCGTATGGTGTCGTCGCCACCGAAGGTCGGGTCGTTCTGCAGGGTGTTCACGACAAGGTCGCAGAAGAAGGCACTGCCGCCGGCGGTCTGGCAGCCGGTCGATGGCACGTGGATGCTGGGCTCGATGGCCGAGGCGACCGCGGCATCGTGGTCGGCCTGGTTGATCTTGCCGTACTTGAGCATCTGGCCGAGGATGTAGTCGCGGCGGTCCTTGTTCGCGGCGTACCCGTTCGCGGCGCCGTTGGTCGCGCTGTCGGGCTGGTCGAGCTGGAACTTGACCGGGTTGTTCACGATCGCGACGAGGCTCGCCGCCTGCGGCAGGGTCAGCGTCGCGGCGGTCGCGCCGTAGTAGTACTCCGCGGCGGACTCGATGCCGTAGACGGTGCCGCCGAAGCCGGTGATGTTCAGGTACTGGCGGAGGATGTCGTCCTTCGCGTACTTCTTCTCCACGCCGATCGCGAGGCGCATCTCCTTGAGCTTGCGGTCGGGAGACTTGGCGATCGCGGCGTCATAACAGTCTGACTTCTTCTGCGCATCCGTGAGCACTTCGCACTTCTGCACCAGGACGTTCTTGACGTACTGCTGGGTGATCGACGACCCACCGCGTACATCACCGGTGGCGACAGTCGTGACGATCCCGGTCACTGTGCCCTGCAGGTCGATGCCGCCGTGGTCGTAGAACCGGGGGTCTTCACCGGAGGTCGCGGCGTCCTTGACGAATTGGTTGATCGCGTCCGAGGCGACCTCGACGCGGTTCTGGTCGTAGAACGAGGCCAGGAGATAGGGGGCACCGGTGCTCGTGGTCGCGTAGATATTGCTCTTCTGCGAGAGCTGGTCGATCTTCAGGTAATCGGGCAGGTTCTCGAAAACAATGATCGCGTTTGTGGCAGCAAGGCCGGAGAGACCCAGGGCGGGAGTGACCGAGGCCGCGACGAGAATACCGGCAACGACACTCATCCCGACAAAACCCAGCAATCCGCCGACCGCTTCGAAATTCCGCCTGGTATTTGGTTTTCCGTACACGTATCCACCCATTTTATACCCGGCCATGCGGCAAATTCACTGCCGCATTGGCTCCCCCGTGACCAATCTATCCCGAAGATGCCGCACGCCGGCGTTCATTTCGAAGGCGGCCGACGCAGCTAGGTTTATCGAGAGGGAGATCTATGCCAGCCGATACCAGCACGGAGCGCGTCAGCGCGTCTCGAAGGACGGGCCGATTAGGCCGATGGCCGAACTGGACCCTCGGTCTGATCGTGGCTGCCTTCGCCGTCGCCACGATCTTCGGTACCGCAGGCGACGTGGGTTCGCTCGTACTGGGATTCTTCGCGTTGTGGATTCCCGTCGTCGTGTGCTGGATTGCGATCGGCCGTGCCCGATCCCGGCGCAAGGACCTGTACCTGATGTCCGCTGCTGTGACGATCCTGGCGGCTGGGGACACGTTCTTCGCACTGGCGACGACCGGAGGAGAATCCCTGCCGCATCCGTCCTGGGCGGATGTCGGCTTCCTCGGTTTCTACCCACTCATGTTCGCGGCACTCGTCGTTCTCGCGAGGCGCAACATCCGCGGTCTCGCGTCTCCGATCATCCTGGACAGCGCCGTCGGATCTCTCGGTGCGGCCGCCCTGTTGGCCGTGCTTCTCGATCCGATCCTCAAGGCGGCCCTCGCGGCCCCTGGATCGTTCGCCACGACCGTCGCGTTTGCATATCCGCTCGGAGACGTCCTCCTGGTCGCCTTCTTCGTCGGGATTGCAGCCTCCCACGGCACCTCCATCGGCCCGGGCTGGACCCTCCTTGTGCTGGGTCTCGCTGTCTTCACGGCCGCCGACATCATCAGCGTGTCCCAGCATCTGAACGGCCTCTACGTCATCGGCAGCCCCCTCGACATCGGCTGGCCCCTGAGCCTCGCCCTGATCGCGTCTTCGGTCGACAGGGAGGCCCGCCTCGGCTCGCAACCTCGCCAGTCGACCTGGGCGATCCCCGAACAGACGGTTCCCGCGATCGCCACGGCCGCGGGTCTCCTGGTCCTGATCCTGGGAACCCAGCTGAAGATCTCTCCGCTCGCCGTCGTCCTGGCGGCCCTGACCCTCACCCTGGCGGCTCTACCCCTGGTCTTTCGCCAGCGCATCCGCATTGCGGACGCGCACCGCCAGGCACGGACCGATGAGCTCACGGGGTTGCCCAACCGCCGCGCCCTCTACGCCGATGTGCCCGCCCGGCTGGCCGCGAATCCGCACCGGACGAGCGCGCTCCTCCTGCTCGACCTCGACAAGTTCAAGGAGGTCAACGACAGTCTCGGTCACGATGTCGGTGATGTGCTCCTGTTCCAGGTCGCCGGCCGGATTTCAGGTCAGCTGCGCACCGAGGATCTCTTCGCGCGCGTCGGCGGCGACGAGTTCGTGATCTTTCTCGACGGTTCGGATTCGGTCCGTGCGGAAGCGGTGGCGTTGAAGCTGCGCGCGACCCTGGCCCAGCCGTTCATCCTCGCGGGCATCTCGGTTCAGGCCAGTGCCAGTATCGGGATCGCCGGGTACCCCGACCAGGGGGAGGACCTGACCATGCTGCTCCGCAAGGCGGACATGGCGATGTACACGTCGAAGGCGACCCACAGCGGCCACCATATCTACCGGGGTACCGACGACAATCACGGGGAGGATCGGTTGCACCTGCTCGAGGAGTTGCGTCTCGCGCTCGTCGATGACCAGCTGGTGCTGCATTACCAGCCCAAGATCGACCTCAAAACCGGGGACGTGTGCGGGGTCGAGGCCCTGGTCCGCTGGAACCACCCGACGAGAGGTTTGCTGCAACCGGACGATTTCCTCGGTCTCGTCGAGGAGTCCGGGCTGATGCATGCCATGACCGAGATCGTGCTGCGTGAGGCCCTTGACCAGGCCGCAACGTGGTCGGGCCAGGGACGAACACTGACGATGGCGGTCAACATGTCCCCGAGTTCCCTGATCGACACCGTGCTGCCCGAACGGATCAGCGCGATGCTGTCGTCGCGTGGCCTGTCCCCCGCCGTACTGGTCCTGGAGATCACCGAAGATTTCCTCCTTTCAGACCGGGAACGCGCGCGCAGCATCCTCACCCGGTTGCAGGCGACGGGAATTCGAATCTCCATCGATGACTTCGGGACCGGGTACAGCTCCCTGGCGTACCTGCGTGACCTGCCGATCGACGAGCTCAAACTCGACAAGTCCTTCATCATCCCGATGAAGGACGACCCTCGCGCAACAGCCCTCGTCGTCTCGACCATCGACATGGCCCACAGCCTCGGCCTGCGCATGGTCGCCGAGGGCGTGGAAGACACCACGGCATACTCGGAACTCATCGGCTACGGCTGCGATGTCGCTCAAGGGTTCCTGATGTCCCACCCTCTGCCTGCGGCCGATCTGGAAGACTGGTTCGCCGCGAGAGCGTTGGACGGAAGCGCTCTGGGCCACATATCAGGCTGAGTGATTCGCTCACGGAAGGGCGCCAGCGTCGTCGACCTGCAGCGCACCCGTCTCCATGATGACGGGGAGGCGAGCGGCCTGAGCGCGCAGGTAGCCGGCGAAACCCCCGGGCGTGCGCCCGATGAGTCGCCCACTCGTAAGAACCGGGATGCGTGCCGTGCGGATTTCGCACACCCGCAGCCTCCGCAGCGCAGCGACGAGTGCAATGTCCTCGTCGGCGTCGATCCCGGGGAATTCCCCGGCAGCGAAGTACCGGTCCGCCCGCACACCGAGATTGGCCCCGTGCACGTGCGGATGTCCCTCGACGAGCCACTGCTCTGCCGCCCACCGAGCACGCATGTCGCCGTCGAGGCACTCGTCCGGCTCGACGGTGCCGAGAACCAGATGCACATCGTTCCTGGCGAAGGCAAGCTGGCTCGCGAGCCAGTTCTCCGGGACGGCTGAATCGGCATCCGTCGACGCAATCCAGGTACGACCCGTGAAATCCGCCGGGGTCTTCAGGATGCCGCGGACGCCCGCACGCCGCGCCGCACCGACGGCTCCCGTGTCGCTGCGGACCAGGTGCACGCCCGGGAAGCCCGCGGCAATCGACTCGGTCCCGTCCGTACAGCGGTCGAGCACGATCACGACCGACACGATCGGCGGCGCCGGATCGAGGATCGCGACCACGGGCTCGATCGCGGCCCCCAACGCGGCGAGGCACAGAGGAAGCAGTTCCTCCTCGTTGTGCGCGGGGATGACGATGACCACGTGGTCGATTTCACCGGGCCTGATCATGGAACGAGTCCGTCGTGCTGGGCCACGGATCGTGCCGGCTCGGACTGCCACACCTCGAGCAGGAAGTCGCTTTCGCGGTGCGCGACCGTTCGCACGAGGCCGGGCACCGTCGCAAGCATTTCGTGGACCCGGTCGCCGCTGAGTGGATACTCGGGAACCGGATGTCTCCAATGGCAGGCCAGGAGGACTCCGCCAGGGGCGAGGCCGTCCCGGCACCGCTGGAAGAACCGTTCCAGGTCTGCGGTCGCCAGGTAATAGCCGACTTCGGATACGACGATGAGGTCGAAGACTCCGGAGGGCCATTCACCAGGCAGGGTCATCCGTGCGAAGCGGACGCCGGGGCAGCCGGCGAGCCGTTCGCGCGCAATCGAGAGCGGTTGTTCCGCGATATCGACGGCCATCACGGTGTCGCACCGGGCGGCGAGGTCGGCCGTGAGCACTCCGATCGAGCAGCCGAGCTCCAGGGCGGCACCGAATCGTTCGCGCGGCAGCGCAGCGAGAGTCAGCGCGCGTTTCCGACGTTCGTACCAGCGCGTCTCGAAGCCCCACGGGTCGCGCGCCTCCCGGTAGAACTCGTCGAAGAAAGATCTCGCCAGGCTCGCCGTCCCGGTCCCATCCGGGGACGGCGCCTCCGCTGCGGTGCCGTCAACGAAGATCTCGAAGGCCCTCGCGAAATGGGCGGCCATCGCCGGCGGCACGACGGCCTCGTCTCCGGGTTCGTCGGACAGCGGCAGCACCTGGCTGCGGTGCAGCGCCAGCGCCTGCAGCTTCCGCGCCTGATCCTCGGGGGTGAGCTCAAGCCTGCGGATCAGTTGCAGCGGCCATTCCCCTTCCGGTGTCGACCAGTGCCAGGCCCAGATCGGGTACTCGAGCAGGCGGGCGCCTGACCATGCCGCTCCGGCGGCGGCCACGTCGCCGGCGAGCGCATGGTCGGGATGCCCGTCGGCCCGCCAGGGTGCGACAATCCAGGTGCCCGCGGCTGATCCTTCCGTCATCGTCTCCATGCCGGAAGGCGGCGGCCCGAGCACGGACGCCAGCGCCCGTGCCGCCGCCTCCTTGTTTCCGGCGAGGTCGCCGTCCGGCAGTCCGGCGAAGTGCAGGCGAGCGGATGGCGCCAGGTGCGCCACGGCATCCGTCACCTCTGTCTTGCGCACACGTGAAAGGCGCCCCTGGGTGTGCGTCGGGGATTCCGGGTGGGACGCTTCGCCGTCGCTGAGGACAAGGACATCGACCGGGATCCCGCGTCGCGTCGCACCGGAAAGGAGCCCGCCGGCACCGAGGGTCTCGTCGTCGGGATGCGCGGCGACGATGATCAGTCGGGCGAGGTCATCGAGGTCAAGCCGTGCTGCAGCCGTGATCCAGGGAGCGTCGGTCCAGGCCTGCTCGGCGGTGCCGAGGTCCCGGTGGCTGAAGATCACCACGGTGAGACTCCGCGAGCACCATCGAGCAGCAGAGCTCCAAGCCTGGCCTCGTCGCGTTCAGCGTGGTGTTGTCGAATGTACAACTGCAGGTCGGCGACACGCTGGGCGTGACGCGCGTCGAAGGCAAGGGGTTCCGGCCCCAGGGCATGCCCGGCCCGCTCGATCACCCGCTCTGCGGTGCGCGCGACGAGCCCACGCACGCGCGCCGCACGCACGGCCCCGTGTCTGCCGGTCGCGGTCCCCTCGTCGATCGCGCTCGCCGCGGCCGCAAGTGCCTGACCCGCTGCCGTCAGCAGCATGTCGATCGCGCCGAGGTGCGCAAGACCGATCTGATCCGGCGTGCGCTCCCCGGCGTCCCGGTAGACGCGTCTGGCGACGCCGACGGCCCCGCCCCACCAGCAGGCTGCGACCCCGATCCCTCCCCACGCGAAGCCCGGTCGGTCGAGGTACCAGCCGTCGGCGCCGATCGGCAGTGCGGGAACGCCGCGAAAGTCAACCGGACCACTCGGAAGCGATGCGAGTCCCCTGGCCACCCAGGAGCCGTCCGAAACCGTGATTCCCGGCACGCGGAGGTCGACGGCGAACAACCGACGCGTGGTCTCCGATGTGTGCGCGGTGACGAGCGCGTGGCTGAGGGCGCCGGCGAGCGAGCACCACGGCTTGACGCCGTCGAGCCGCCAGCCGGACTCGGTCTGGCGCGCCTCGAGGCGCGTGCCGCGTCCTTCCGCCGCGAACACGCCCCACGTCCGCCCGTTCCCGGATTCGACGTGGTTTCCACGGCCGGACTCAGCGGCCTGTTCCAGGATGGAGAGCGCATCCAGGTGCGCCTCCACGACGCGGGCAGCGGTCAGGTCTCCCGCCGCGACCGTGGCCAGCGTGTCGAAGAGCCGTTCGGTTCCCCCGGAGCCCGGTCCCGCCCCGTCGAGCTGAACGCCGAGCGTCACCGCCAGTCTCAGCGCCGCCTGGGTGTTCCCGTTCACCTGGAAAGCGCCGTCGGCCACCGCGCGGAGGTCATCGTCGCCCGCGTCCATCGTCGACCGGACCAGCCGAACCGACCCGCACGTGTTCCCACTATCCGTCTCGCTCACCACCTCACACCGAACCCAGCCAAGGCCATCATGTTTCCCCCATCCCACAACAGTTCATCGTGCGGAACGGCTGGTCACCCGCCCGGTCGCTCGCTCGTATGGGCAGCACGATAGCAGGAACCGAGGAAGCACGAGAGTCGAGCAGGATTTGTTTTACTCTCGACGGCATAAGCGCCCGATTCCCGGAGCAGACGGGTAAAAAACGAAACAATAGTTGGCGCAATCTTAATTTGTCGCAGATGCTTCGTGCGCGGCCGCTCAGGATCGCTTCATCGGCGACGATTCACGATGAGGCCGGGTCCGGCCAAGGCGGGAGCGTCCACGTGGCGCCGCAGTGCATCCTTCATCTCTCACTCCGGACAAGGCCATCGCGTGATGCCTTCTCAGGCATCCAAGGAGTTTCCTCAACGATCTCTTCACAACCGAACCGCTTATCGCGCTCTTCGTCACCATCGCCTTGGGATACCTGATCGGAAAAATCCGGATCGGCAAATTCGTTCTCGGCGGCATCGCTGGAACGCTGCTGGTCGGTGTGGTCATCGGTCAGATCGGAATCACGATTGACCCCGGAATCAAGACGATCTTCTTCGCCCTGTTCATCTACGCCGTCGGGTTCCAGGGAGGACCCCAGTTCTTCCATGCCTTGAACCGACGGTCGCTCAACCAGCTGGCATCCGCTTTCGTGATGTGCCTGATGGGTTTGATCACGGTCCTCGTCGGTGCCTGGATGTTCGGCCTCGACCGGGGCCTCGCCGCCGGGCTCGCCAGCGGTGGACTCACCCAGTCCGCCATTATCGGTACCGCAGGCGATGCGATTGCGAAACTCGGCCTATCCGCAGCGGTGACCAAGACGATGCAGACGAACGTCGCCGTCGGCTACGCCGTCACCTATATCTTCGGCTCCCTCGGGCCGATCATCCTGGTGACCTGGCTACTACCGGCTCTCAAACGTTGGGATATCCGGGCAGAGGCGATCAAGCTTGCCGCGTCGATGTCCGGCGGTCGAACTGAACTCGGTCCGGGACAGTTCGATGCGGTCCGCCCCGTCGTGACGAGGTTTTTTGCTGTGGGGGCGAAGAGCGAAGCGGCCGGGAAGACGGCTCTGGAGGTCGACACGGCTCTCTCTGATGACGCCGTCGAGGCAATCATCCGGTCGGGAGGGACCATCGACCTTGCCGAATCGGCGACTCGATCGTGGCGCGTAGCCACACTCTGCCAACGGAGGAACAGCGCCCCCAGGACGGGGGCGAGGGTCGGCAGCACGGGAACTGGCTGAAGGTGCCAGGCCAGCAGGTTCGGAAGTGTCGGCGGTTGCGTCGGCATCCACATGGAACCCGTCATGCTGCTCAGAGGCGTGCCTTCGCCCGGAGTGGGAACCGGTGCAGGGAACGGCTCAAAGCCCAAGAGTCAGCAAATCCGAAGCCTGGGGCTCCCCTGCCGCATCCGCGAATGCTTGCAGTGCGTGCTGAAGTGCGGTCCGCTGATCCGGCGTCATGATCGACAGGATGGCGGAGATGTCCGCTCGGCGGCGTTCGGTGACGTCGTCTACGAGTCGCCGACCACTCGAGGTGAGTTCGAGGAGGACCTCGCGCCGGCTGTCGGGACTGGCCGCCCGCTCCACCCAGCCTCCGGCGACCATTCGATCGATGAAGCGGCTGAACGTCGATGGAATGACTCCCATTCGCTCCGCCACAGCGCCCGTCCGCGTTGGACCGGCCGAGCTGAGCATGACTAGGACCCGAAACTGCGGCAGAGAAACGACGTCAAGCGTTGCGACGACCGAGCGAGCAACCACGCCGAGCAAGGCGCGGGAGGCGGCAAGGGTCGCGTCCGCGGCCCGCGCGTCGGCTGCAGTGAAGGCATCCATCCGTCAATCCCCGTTCCAGACAAGTGATAACGTGATTATTGCACACATACAACATTTGTCTAATTACACATTACGGAGCCTTGATGGCACAGCGTACTCTGAGCCTGCGGGGACGAATTGGATCCCTGTTGCTGGAGCCCTTGCACACGTGGTTCAACCGGATCCTCACCGGCTCCGGACGACTCCTGTTTATGTCTGTCGTGGTCGGCGCGGGTGTCGGTTTCGGCGCAGTTGCGTTCCGTTGGCTGGTGGCCACCGCGACTCTGATTTTCACGGGAACGGTCGATTACTCAGCCTCCGTCGGCCATCCGGCCAATCCCTGGGTTCCGTGGTTGGGCGGCGCATTTGTGATCGTCGCTCCAGCCATTGGCGGCCTCCTCTACGGCCCATTGGTGAACAAGTTCGCACCGGAAGCCCGGGGGCATGGCGTTCCCGAGGTCATGTACGCCATCACCAAACGCGGCGGCCGGATTCCGGGCAAGGTTGCGATCGTCAAGTCGCTCGCTTCGGCCATCACAATCGGTTCCGGTGGGTCGGTGGGGCGCGAGGGCCCGATCGTCCAAATCGGGTCAGCATTGGGGTCCACACTGGGGCGCGCAGTCCGGCTGCCCGAATCCCAGTTGAGGACCCTGGTCGCGTGCGGCGCCGCCGGCGCGATCGCGGCCACGTTCAACGCTCCGATCGCCGGAGTCTTTTTCGCCCTCGAACTCCTGCTCAGGGATTTCGCCGCCCGTTCCTTCGGCGTGGTCGTACTGGCCTCAGTGACCGCATCGATCGTCGGCCGCTCGCTCCTGGGCGATCATCCCTTCCTCAGCCTGCCGACATTCACCATCGTCAACCCGTCGGAATTCACGCTCTTCGCCGTGCTCGGACTCGCTGCCGGCCTGACCGGAGTCGGGTTCACGAAGGTGCTGTACGCCGTGGAAGACCTCTGCGACTGGGCTTGGCGGGGCAAACCGGAGTGGCTGCGACCGGTCGCCGGCGGGCTGGTGCTCGGCCTGGTGCTTTTTGCCCTGCCCCAGATGTACGGGGTCGGCTACCCGGTTCTGGAAAAGGGCGTCCAGGGCGGCTATGCCCTGGGGTTCGTGGCGCTGCTGCTCGTCGGCAAAGTCGTGGCGACGAGCCTGACCATCGGCATCGGCGGGTCCGGAGGAGTGTTCGCACCGTCACTTTTCATCGGCGCGATGCTCGGTGCCGCATTCGGCGACGTCGCCGGCATGGTGTTTCCCGTGTTCGCTGGGCAAACCGGAACCTTTGCCTTGGTCGGCATGGGAGCAGTCTTCGCCGGAGCCACGCGGGCCCCGATCACGGCAGCAATCATCCTGTTCGAACTGACCGGGGAATACTCGATCATCCTTCCCTTGCTGCTCGCGATCGTGATCGCGACGGGCGTGTCCCGATTGCTCAGCAAGGATACGATCTACACCCTCAAACTTCGTCGCCGCGGCGTGAGCGTCGACGGGGGTCCTGGGGGCATCCTGCTGCACTCAACGCTCGTGCGTGAAGTCATGACGGATGCGCCCGGTGCGGTGAGTTCCCGGCTCACGCCCGCCGCAGGAGCGCGGATACTGATCGATTCCGGCAAACGCGCCCTGCCGGTTCTTCATAGCGATGGAACGTTCATCGGAATCGTGACAGTCGCTGCTATATCTGACTCACTGGGCAATGATGATGACAGTAGTGCGATCACCCTCAGCGCTCTGATCGAGACGCCCACTGCCGCGAGCCCCGATGACACCCTGGACAGTGTGCTGGATCGGGTGCTGGCGGCCAGTGAGAGCGATGGGCTGCCCGTTGTCGACTCGAACGGAATGCTCCGCGGCTGGCTCACACTCAATGCCGTCCTCCGAACGGTGACGGCCGGGCCCTGACAGAAGGACGATCACGAGGTCTGGTAGTCCATGTTCTCGAGTCCGTAGGTCGGAATCGTCTTGTTCGTGACCGCCTCGGTCAGGCCGGCCCCCGGTTCGATTCCCACGATTTCGTTGCCGAAAAGGTCGGCGTTCGCAGCCAGTTCGGCGATTGAGTTGATCGGCGCGTCCGCGTTGACGGCGATGGTGTTCTTCGCCTCGGTGTTCCCGGCCGCGAGTTCGGTGATCTTGTCACCGTATTCCTTGAGGTACGTGGCGTGGGTGTTCGGAAGCCAGACGTCGAGGTTCATGTCGTAGTCGCCGGTGGACAGCCCCGCGTAGACCGCGGCGACGTCGGCGTATTCGAGTTCGACGTGGTATCCCTGCTTGTCCAGAATGGCCTTCCAGAGCTCGGACGCCGCGACACCCTCGTCCCAACCGTTGAACACGGCGATCGGGAGGTCTTTGTTGTCCGAGTTGCCGTTGCCGACGGTCTGCGCGGGCGATGCTGCACAGTCCGTGAAAGCGAGGAGCCCAACGGCTCCGAGGGCGGTGATGTGAGGGAACGGTTCTTCATGTGTCTTCCTTTCCTGTCACCTGCTGTGGGTGACCGGGGTTGACGGATGTGACCGCGGCCGTGAGCACCCCGGCCCGGTCGACGTCCTGAACGAACTGGGCGACGTAATCGTTGGCCGGGTCGGTGAGGATGTCTTCCGGGGTGCCGATCTGCACGATGCGATCGTCGCGCATGACCGAGATCCGGTCCCCAGAAACATGGCCTCGTTGAGGTCGTGGGTGGTGAAGATGATGGTCTTGCCGAGTCGGCCCGCAGCTCGATGAGCTGTCCCTGCATCTCGCGGCGGCTCAGCGGGTCGAGTGCCGAGAACGCCTCATCAGGAGAACGTCGGTATCCGCGGCGAGCGCCCGACCGAGCCCGACCATCTGTTGCATTCCGCCGGACAATTCGGACGGCATACTGTCGGCCCAGCCGTCCAGACCCACCAGGCGGATGATGGTGCGGGCCTTCGCGAGGCGCTCCGCGCGAGGCAGACCCTGGACCTCGAGGCCGTACGCCACATTGTCGATCACGCTGCGGTGGGGCAGCAGGGCGAAGTGCTGGA
This sequence comes from Cryobacterium sp. GrIS_2_6, assembly GCF_035984545.1. Lineage (NCBI taxonomy): Bacteria > Bacillati > Actinomycetota > Actinomycetes > Micrococcales > Microbacteriaceae > Cryobacterium > Cryobacterium sp. GrIS_2_6. The sequence continues at coordinate 660,952 of NZ_JAXCHP010000001.1, read as the reverse complement.
AGACCATGGAAACGCTCCGGCGACGTACATCGCGCAGCTTGGCGGCCGGGAGTCCGGTAATCCGGGTGTCTACCGACGGTCACTGTCCCGGAGCTCGCCTCGAGCAGGCCGTTGAGGGTGCGAATCAGGGTGGACTTGCCCGAACCGGACAGTCCCATCACCACGAAGATCTCGCCGCGCCTGACCTAGAAGGAAGCATCGATCACGGCGGCTGTTGCGATGTGCGCGAGGTCTTCACGACTCGCGCCGCCTTCGAGTGTCTTGACGATGTCATGCGGTCGGCGACCGAAGCCCTGACGCCGCTGAGCGGCGTGAGCTGGAGCGACCGTGGGGCCACATCGGACTGGCCTCACCATACGACCGCGGCTCTTCCAGTCTTGCTGGGGGCTGCGCGCTCGGGTCCTGATGAGGTTCGTAAGAACATTCACAGCTTGACACCATGAACGTCTCAGGCCCATGCCCAGGAGCGGTGTGGACGCTCAAGAAGACGCACCAGGATTCTTCGCCTCGTGCAGAGCACGGATTGGTCACATCACGGTGAGCTCGCGGTACATCCCGCCGGCATAGTGGCCCGGCAGGTTGCAGACGACTTCGTACCGTCCCGGTGCGAGGTCGAGGGTCACCCAGCCGGCGCTGCCCGGGGCGATACCGGTACCTTCACCGGCGTTGCAGCTGGCGGAGGCCTCGCCAAGGCTGACGGTTTCGTCGATTTTGTACTCGCCGGATATCGACCGGCTACCCGCGACGTGCGAATCCACGAGCGGAAGTATGACGAGCTCATGGCTGGTGCTGCCGTCATTGGTGGCGAGAAAGGAGACGGGTCCTGAACTGACGCTCGACCGGTCGAGGCTGAGGTTCATGGCCCCACGGGACATCATTCCATTCCCGGTGTTGCCGCCCATCATCCCGTTGTCGCCCCCCATCATGGAACCGCCCATGTTCCGCAGCGACACGTTCACGACGGTGCCGGCAAGCTGTGGCGTTGTGCAGGACGATCCGGCCGCCGAACCAAAATCCGGCACCCTGCCGTTCATGGAGCTGACAGCACCGACGGACAGACCGGTGAGACCGACGATCGTCGCGACCGCGCCGGCGATCGCGGTGGCGGTGAGTGTGCTCCTGCGCATGGTGTTTCTCCTCCATCGAGTGGGTTGATGTTCCCCACTCTGCGCGTCCGGTGTGCAGATCGACTGGCGTGCGTGTGGAGATGGTGTGGAGGTTTGCGGCGACGGAGTCTTCTCTCAAATGACGGACGTTAGGGTGAAGTATGCCCACCGTGCTGGTCGTCGAGGACGAGCGTGACATCCGCGACATCCTCCGCCGCTACCTCAAACGAGCCGGCTTCTCGGTCCTCACGGCAACGTCCGGTGCGGAGGCACTCCGCCTCCTGTCCTCGTGCGAGCTGGTGCTCCTCGATCTGGGCCTCCCCGATATCGACGGAACCGACATCCTCCGGGAAATCCACACTCTCGGAACCGTCCCGGTGATCGTCCTCACGGCGCGCAGCACAACGGAGGACCGCATCCAGGGGCTGGAACTCGGCGCAGACGACTACGTGACGAAGCCGTTCAGCCCCCACGAAGTCGTGCTGCGTGTGAAGTCCGTGTTGCACCGGTACGGCGGTTCGACGACCACGACGCAGCCGACAAGCTACGGCGGCCGACGGTTGCGAATCGATGACAACGCCCACCAGGCGTGGCTCGATGGCGCCGCACTCGACCTGACTCCGACCGAATGGGGACTCCTCGCGGCGGTATCGACCGCTCCTGGGCGGGTCTACTCGCGGTACGAGCTGGTGAATCGGGTGCGCGGCTACGAATACGCCGGGTATGAGCGCACGATCGACTCCCACATTAAGAATCTCCGCCACAAGCTCGGGCCGGGCGGCGCCGACATCATCGAGACGGTCCTCGGCGTCGGCTATCGTCTTGCGCTCCGTCAGGACGAGCCGTCATGAGGATCCTGGGCCTCGGCTCGCTGGGACGCCGTCTCCTGCTCGCGTTCGCGCTCGTGGCCGTGTCGTCGGTGCTCGTGCTCAGCGTCGCCGCCCTGGTCGGCGTGGATCGGGGCGTGCAAGTCACGCAGCAGGCCGACCGACAGCAGATCGCGGACTCCGCGGCCGCAGCAGCCGCCGATGCTTATCGATCGGCCGGAGACTGGGCTATAGCGGAACTGGGCCGCACCCGCGCAATCGGTGACGCCGCATCCGCCGGTCTCACTGTGGTGGACAGGACGGGTACGCCTGTCCAGTCGAGCGATGGAATGATGGGCGGCAACGCCGACGCGCAGGGCATGGGGATGGGGTCGGCGATGGGCCAGACCGTGGCCTCGGCACCGGTCATGGTCGACGGCGCCCAGGTTGGCACGGTTCGGATGACGTTCGGCATGATGGCCGGGACAACCGTGTTCGACGTCACCTGGTCGTGGATCGCCGTCGCCGCCGTCGTCGCTCTCGTAATCGCGCTCGGCGCGAGCTGGTTCGTCACCCGGCTGCTCGTCCGCCCGATCCTGGTCATGACGGATGCCGCCCGATCGTTCACGACCGGTGACCGGCAGGCTCGGGCCACCGGGCCGGCTCCGGGTGAGCTCGGCGAGCTGGCCTCCGCGTTCAACGGCATGGCCGACGCGGTCGTCCGCTCCGATCGTGATCGGCGCACTCTTACCGCGGACGTGGCCCATGAGTTGCGCACCCCGCTCGCGGCCCTTCAGGCCGGCCTCGAGGAACTGCGTGACGGCCTCGTGGAGCCGACACCCGAAAGCCTCGCGGGGCTGCATGACCAGTCGCTGCGGCTCGGACGCATCGTCGCGGACCTGGCCGAACTGTCGGCCGTCGAGACGGCAGGACTGTCACTGCACCTGGCCACCGTCGACCTCGCCCAGGTCGCCCGGGCCGCCCTGTCCGAGTGGGAGCCGCGGCTGCGGGCTGCCGGCCTCACTGTCATCGCGGAGCCGGTCGGGCCGGCCTGGGTGCGCGCAGACGCCGACCGGATGCACCAGGCCGTCGGCAACCTGCTTGCCAACACCGCCCGCTACTGCCGGCCGGGCGATTGCGTGACAGTGACCGTGACGGTCGAAGACGGCCGGGCGGTACTCACTGTCGGCGATACCGGCCCCGGCATCGCCGCCGACGAGCTCCCGCACATCTTCGACCGGCTCTGGCGGGGCCGGGACGCCGCACACGTGTCCGGCTCGGGTATCGGCCTCGCCCTGGTCCGCGAACTCGTCACCGGCCATGGTGGCACCGTCGATGCGACATCCGCACCGGGAACCGGAACGACGATCACCATTCGACTGCCGGGAACGCGGGCTCCCGGAGTCGGGGCCCGATAACCACCGAGGTCACTGTGAACACGGTTCCCTGAGTGAGCTGGCGCGCGTTCTTGGATTTATGTGACCTAAAGTGGGGGCTAAATGTCCCAGAGCAACGTAAGCAATCCAACCGTCGTTGACGTGGCTCGACTGGCCGGTGTTTCCATCGCGACTGTGTCTCGTGTTCTCAATGGGTCCGCACGCGTCAGTGACGACAGGCTGACGCGGGTTCGCGCCGCGGTTAACGAACTTGGATTCCGGCCGAACTCAGCAGCTCGTTCCCTGGCAAGCCGCCGCGCCAGCATTGTTGCGGTACTGGCCGGAACCACATTGACCTTCGAACAAACCGAGATCATCCGAGGCATCGAGGAGAGTGCCCGAGAAGCGGGTTACCTCATGAGCCTCACCGCGGTCGGCGATGCCGACGACGACAGCATCGATCAGGCTCTATCGCTCGTCCTTGACCAGGCAATTGCGGGTGTGATCGTGCTCACGTCCGATGCGGCAGGGGTTGCCACGCTCCACCGAATCCCAGCAGGAATCTTCACGGTCGCTGTGGCAGGATCGCCCGAAACGGTCGTTCCGCACGTGCCACTGCATGACTCTGGAGCAGCGGAGGAACTCGTGGCCTACCTCCTGGGGCTCGGTCACACGACGGTGCACTGTGTCGGCGTTCGCGCCTCACTGAACGAGGACGAACGGATACTTGGCTGGCGACGTGCCCTCCGTGCAGCGGGGGCCGCGACTCCGGAGGTCATTCACTCCAGTGAAGAACCGAACTCGGGATGCGCCATTGGACGCCAGCTGGCCCGCTCGCCACACGTCACAGCGGTCTTCTGTGGCAGTGACGTTCTCGCCATGGAAGTCAAGCACGGTCTTGCCGAAGGCGGAAGATCTGTCCCTGCCGAGGTCAGTGTCGTCGGTTTCGGCGACCATCCGCTCTCGACTTTGTGGTGTCCCGCGCTGACGACAGTGAAACAAGACTTCGCTGGCCCGGGCAATCGCGCTTTCTTGGTGTTGGAGGGGTTGATAGCGGGTTCCCTCGGGCGAGGGTTTGCCGTAGACGGTCCGGCTCTTGTCATCCGTGAGAGTGCGGCACCACCCGCCACGTCGAGCGGTGCCGCACCGGTCTGACATCGTGCGATCACTCTGATGCTGCGCCGGCGATCAGGGAGTTGAGTAGGCCGAGCATGGCAACGACCCGTCCCTCGTTCGGCCGTGTCTCCGGTTCCCGTCAGGACTCAGCGACCAGCTCGTAGCCGGCCTCGTCGGTTGCCGCAGCGACAGCCGGGCGGTCGAGCGGGGCGCCTGCAATGGTCACGAGGGAGACTCCGCCGGGGACGAGGGTAACGTTCACATCCTCAGGGCGAGCCAGTTTACTGATTTCCTTCGTCACGCTCGCCACACAGTGAGAGCACGTCATTCCCACCACCTGATAGGTGTTCGTCGTCCCGCCGGCCGTAGCGGCGGCCTGATTGGTCGTGGACACAGCGCCGAACATCGCCGATGCCGCCTCACACCCGGCGATCGCCGCGGCCAGGGATGGCTTGCGAATGCACTACACGCACGGGCCGTGAGTATGCGGCCGTGACGACAAACCCGTGTACCAGCCCGTGCGCCACCCCATACGACGCATCGCTGATTTTCGACCTCAGGCTCAGGATGCGGCTGGTCGGCCTGCCGCAGGCGATCCGACGACCGGGGCGTTAGAGTCTGGGCCCGAACCCTTTGCATGAGCCATTGACCGATCTGCACTAGCCTAGCGACACAGCAGACCTTCAAAGCGGCGAAAGTGTTCACTGTCTACTACCGCATGCGGCTGTCTATGTCCAACACTCAGGAATTGAAATGGCGGCCTTGAAAGAATTCACGAAGACCAACCTGAATAAACAAGGATTTGGAGGTCTCGATGATGACGCCAAGTCCTGTTACGCGGGGCCGCTACGATTCACTCCGGCAGTAGGCACTGTCCTCATCGTCGTCGGATTGGCTTTACAGTCGCCGATCTTTCTTGGAGTGGGAGCAATCGTTCCTCTCACCGGGGCGTTATTCCCTCGTGGCATGATTCTCGATTTGGTTTACAACTTGGGCGTACGCCACATGTTTCGCGCGCCCGCGCTTCCCCCCACGCCGAGTCCCCGGCGGTTTTCCTACCTCCTGTCCACCGTGCTCATTGCCGGTTCAGCCTTGTCCTTCCACTACGGATTGTCAGCGTTGGGATTCGTACTGGGAGGAACGGTCGCTCTGGGAGGCACGATCCTCACCACCACCCATTGGTGTCTCGGATCGTGGTTCTACAGACTTCTTTTCCCTCACGCACCGTCGAGGTAACCGGCAAGAACGCACTCGCGAGGCCATCATCCACGGCCGGATTACTCCCCGGACAGCCACCAAAACCACACCCATCAGCCTGAATTCTCCTTCGGCTACCGCCCAACTCAGGAAGTTGCCAGCTGGCTGCGAGTTCTCCGCGTACGCTAGGGGGGTATGTCTCGGCTTTCGCCGGCGACGCGGACACGGGAGAGGAGAGTCGCGCATGTCTCGACGCTCCGGCATTTCCGGTCCCCCACCACGCGCTCTGAGCCGAGCCCTCGCCGTTTCGTTGGCCCTCGTTGGCGTATTGGTTAGCCTGCTCGCGATGCATTCGATGCTCGACGCCCATGACGGTGTTCAGCGAGCCGTCGCCGGAGTCACTCAATTCTCGGCGCAAACTGGCGAGACCCCGGCCGTTGCCCATAACGTCCTAGCGGCGTCGGCAGATTGGGTCGGCCCACTGTCGGCGCTCAACACCTGCGGCACGGACTGCACGGTGGGGTGCGCTTTGATGGTGGCAGGGTGCATCGTCCTCATCACCGTCGTCGCCATCGTCCTTCTTCTTCGACGCCCTGCTCTCTTTCAGACACTCAAGGACGGTGGCGGACGTCTTTTTCGGCTCGGTGCCGAGGTCCGCAATCATGTGTACTTTCCCTCACTGACACTTCTGTCGATTAGCCGTATCTGATCACGGCCATTTCCGGGGAATTCGTTCTCCGCGCGCCTTAGGCGACGATCAGCACCTCTGTGCGTGCATCAAGGTCGCGCCTCGGCTGACCCGTCATCGGCGCAAGTCTGGTCCCTCGAAACCCGAGTGGACCCCACACCCTTGGTCTACTCATGCTCCCCGCCCTTTGGCGAGATATCGGACACTTTAAATGCGATCCCCAGCGTTCCCACGCCCCCACACCCACCGCTCTCGAGTTCACGACTCGGGACGCTCAGCCGCCTTCGGCGCGACGGCCCAGCCGGGTACGCGACGCGCCCGACGCGAGTCGGAGCGTCCGCGCCGGGCTACTCCGCCGCGCCAATCCATGACTCCCGGGCGCCCGCGCCCGTCCCTCCGACACAGAGTCGTAGCCTGGTCAGCGCTCGTCGCTGTTGCCCTTCTGGCTGTCACGACGTCTCTGCCGGCGGTGGCGGTCTCAACGGAGGCGTCAGCCACGGGGCCCCTTGTTCCCAGTGCTGCGCGGCGAGTTGTTCAGTACACGGAACTCAGCAGCACCGGCGCAGCCAGCGTCATCACACGCGACGGTTACTCCGTTCAAGTCATACCCAAAGTCGTTCCCAAGAAATCGTCGAACGCCGGGCTCTCGGTGCGAGCGCTCGGCGGGCGCGATACCGGTCAGCTCCTCGGTCAGGCCTGGGCGCTCCCCGCGGCCGGATTCATCAGCGACCCCTTCGGACCGCGACTGGATCGACCCGTCGAAGGCGTCGGGCTCTTCCACGAGGGAACCGACCTGGCCGCCTCCTGCGGCACACCGGTCGCCGCCGCCACCGGTGGCACCGTCGTGTTCGCTGCTTCGAATGGCAGCTACGGAAATTGGATTGTCATCGACCACGGAAACGGCGTCCAAACCGGATACGCCCACAACAGCACAATGCTCGTCAGTGTCGGACAAAACGTCACCGCGGGCGAAACCATCTCGTTAGTGGGTACTACCGGTGCGTCCAGCGGCTGCCACCTCCACTTCGAAACCCACGTCGATGGCACCCAGATCGACCCGGTGCCGTTCATGAGCGCGAGAGGAGTCACTCTTGGTTGACTCGGCAGCGCGTCGAGGTGGTCGCCTGGCTTCTCCTGAAACCGCGGTTCAGAGTCGCTCCTCGAAGCGGCGCCGCCCGCGATGGGGCGCGGTCCTGACGGCACTGGTCCTTATTGCTTTCACGGCCATTCCGGCGCCAGCCCAAGCAACCGAGTTCCCCTCGTGGGGAGACGTCCAGAACGCCCGGAATAGTGAAACCGCCAAGCAAGCCCAGATCACTCAGCTCACGGATCTTATCTCGGCGTTGAACACGCAAGTAGAGACCGCAAAATTACTTCAAGCCCAGCGCAGCAGCGAGTTCGAGGCTGCCCAGGGAGCGTTCGACCAAGCGAACTATCGTGCCAGCCAGCTCCAGGGACAGGCCGACGACGCCAATCAGCGCGCCGACGCCTCCAAGAAACAGGCCGGGCGTTTGGCATCGTCCCTGTCCCGTTCCGGTGGCGCCGACCTGAGCCTGACCCTTCTCCTCAATAGTGGGAAAGCGGACGAGTTGTTGTCCGAATTGGCCAGGATGGGCAAACTAACCGAGCAAACCGACGGGATCTACAAGAAGGCGGCCAGCGAGAGGAATTCCGCGCAAGCCTTGACCGACCAGGCCACCGTGGCCAAGAGCATTCTCGCTGGCCTGTCCGAAAAGGCCCAGACGGCGCTCGTGGAGGCCACGGCGGCTGACGCCGCGCTGCAGGCGAAACTTGCTGAACAGCAAGACAATGCGGCCACGATGGCGGCTCAACTCGTGGTTTTGCAAGAAAACCGGCAGGCGACCGAAGCGGACTTCACCAAGGGCGAACAAGCCCGGGCTGCGGCAGCGGCAGCGGCGGCAGCGGCAGCAGCCGAGGCGGCAGCCGCTAGCGCCGCTGCGGACGCGAAAGCACACGGCAGTGGCAGCGGTAGCAGCGGGCGCGATTCGGGGCAGCTGAGTGCTCAGGGCTGGGCTCTTCCCGTCTCCGGTTGGATCAGCGACCCCTTTGGACCCCGGCCGAATAAGCCGGTGGCCGGGGTTGGCCCCTTCCACTATGGAACCGACCTGGCAGCAGCGTGTGGCCGATCTGTGCGTGCGGCGACTGGCGGGACCGTAGTGTATGCCGGGTATCTCGGTTCCTACGGCAATTGGATCCTGATCGATCACGGCAACGGTGTTCAAACCGGCTACGCCCACAACAGCGTTCTCCACGTCAGCGTCGGCCAGAGCGTCGCCGCCGGCGAAGTGATCTCTGACGTGGGCAGCACCGGCGCGTCAAGTGGCTGCCATCTCCACTTCGAAGTTCGCGTCGATGGCGCACGCATTGATCCGCAACCCTTCATGAGCGCGCGAGGCGTGACGCTGGGTTAGGCCTCCGCGGCCGTCCCTTCCGACACCGCGCATCGCACCATCACCACCCCGAGAAAGCCGAACGAGTCCATGATCCTCTTCGCCAGCATCCCCAGCCCCGACATCAGTTTCTTCAGCATTGGTCCGCTCCGGATCCACTTCTATGCCCTGTTCATCCTCGCCGGGATCGCGGCCGCGGTGTGGCTGACGTCCCGGCGCCTCACCCGGCGCGGAGGCGAACCAGGCCTCGTACTGGATATCACGCTGTGGACGGTGCCCCTCGGCATCGTGGGCGGACGTCTCTACCATGTCGTGACCCATCCAGCAGACTATTTCTATCCCGGCGCCGACCTCTGGAAAACGCTCTACGTATGGGAGGGCGGCCTGGCCATCTTCGGAGCGGTACTCTTCGGGTCGGTCGGGGCGTACATTGCGTGTCGCCGCTCCGGACTGCGATTCCTCTCCTTCGCGGATGCGCTCGCACCAGGGATGCTGCTGGCGCAAGCCATGGGGCGCCTGGGCAACTACTACAACCATGAACTCTTTGGGGCTCCCACCACGCTTCCGTGGGGATTGCAGATCGAATCGACCAACCCGGCGTTTCCGACCGGACTTCCGGCCGGAACCCTGTTCCAGCCGCTGTTCCTCTACGAGATCCTCTGGAATCTTCTCAGCGTCGCCGTCCTCCTGCTCGCCGAACGACAGTTCAACCTCCGCTGGGGGAAGGCGATCGGCCTGTACCTGCTCTGGTACGGGATCGGTCGCACCTGGCTGGAGGCACTTCGCCTCGACCCGACCGAGTTCCAACTCGCGGGCCTGAAGATCAACATGATCACGGCGATGGTCATCGCCCTCATCGGGATCGTACTTATCGTCGTGCAATCGCGACGCCATCCAGATCCCGAGAACAGCCCGTACCTTCCGGGGCGAGCCTGGACGCTGCCGACACCCGGCACGAGCGACACAGCACCCAGCACCCAGGCCGGCCCGACATCCCCGAACGGCACGGGGCACCCATGACGCCCGACAGTACCGCCCAGGACAGGTCAGCCAGCCTCAAGCGTCGACGACGCCTCTTTCTGAGATCAGGGCAGCTGCTCATGATCGTGGGGGTCCTGATTGCTGTGGCTCACTGGCTCGGGCACCTGGACCCGGCGACAGTGACGCATCCGCCGGTCTGGGTCGAGCTCCTGATCAACTATCCGGTAGCGGCCGTTGTTGTGATCATCGGCGCCAACCTGTCATCGCACAAACCTAAATGAGCGGACGTCAGCCCGGGCACGGCCGTCTACCGCGTGGCCCGACAGGGCCAGCGACAGGAGGACCGCAAGGTCCGCGGTGACGTCTTCACCAGCCTCGTAGCGGAGGTAGCTCTCCCGATCGTTGGATACGAGTTGGATGGCATCGGGCGCCCACGCAAGCCTGCGATAGGCGAGGAGATCGAGGGCGGCACGGACCAGGTCGGTGAAGACCGTGCCCGCGGTTACCGCTTCCGTAACGCCGCCATACTGCGGCCGACCGGCCTCCCAAATCGCTCGGATCGCCTCCCGGGCGCTGCGAATGCGCGTCACGGACCCTTCACTCTCCGGCGTGCTCTGCCGGTCGCGGCAGGCGAAGCCGTTTCAGCATCAGCGCATTGACGGCGACGATCACGCTGGAACCGGACATCGAGATCGCCGCGATCTCCGGGGTCAACCGGATTCCGAACCCGGGGAAGAAGACACCGGCCGCGATCGGCAGCGCGATGGCGTTGTACCCGATCGCCCACCCCAGGTTCTGCCGCATCTTCCGAACGGTTCCCTTCCCGATTCGTAACGCGACAGGGATATCCAACGGATCGGAGCGCATCAGGACCACGTCCGCCGTATCGATGGCGACGTCGGTGCCTGCCCCGATTGCGATCCCCAGGTCGGCCTGCGCCAGTGCCGGGGCGTCATTGACTCCGTCGCCGACCATGGCCACCCTCTTGCCTGCAGCTTGAAGCTCCGTGATCTTTGCGGACTTATCTTCAGGCAACACCTCGGCGATCACGGTATCGATCCCGAGCTGGGAGGCGATTCGTGCGGCGGTGGCTTCATTGTCTCCGGTGAGCATGACGACCTGAATGCCGGCGTCATGCAGGGCCGCCACCGCGGCAGCAGCGGTCGGGCGCACGGCATCCGCCAGTGCAACGACGCCGGCGGCCTTGCCGTCCACGGCGAGCAGGACCGCGGTGCGTCCTGTTGACGCCAGCGCATCTCGTTGGTCCTTGACTGGTTCAATATCCACGCCTTGCGCGGTCATCAACTTGCGGTTGCCGACCAGCACCCGACGCCCGCTCACCGTGGCCCCGGCCCCGTGCCCGGGTACGTTCTCGAAGTCCACGGCCTCGCCCACGGTCACACCCCGTCCCGTGGCGTAGCTGACCACCGCGGCAGCGAGCGGATGCTCCGACTCGCGCTCCACGGCGGCAACGAGTGCCAAAAGCTCGTCCTCGTCCATACCGATAGCGACGAAGTCGGTCACTTCCGGCTTGCCCTGGGTGAGGGTGCCGGTCTTGTCCATCACGACGGTGTCGATCCGTGCCGCCGTTTCCAGCGCGGTCGCAGTCTTGAACAAAACGCCGCGCTTGGCACCGAGTCCGGTCCCGACCATGATCGCCGTCGGGGTCGCCAGGCCGAGCGCGTCCGGACACGTGATGACGACCACGGTGATCGCGAACAGCATCGCCGCCGGCACAGTTGCGCCCGCCAGCAGCCACACCGCCAGGGTCACGAATCCGCCGATCAAGGCCACCAGGACGAGCCAGAACGCCGCCCGGTCGGCCAGTCGCTGCCCGGGAGCCTTGGAATTCTGCGCCTCCTGCACAAGCGCGACGATCTGGGCCAGTGCGGTCTCCGCGCCCACCTTCGTCGCCCGGACCCGGAGGGTGCCCGTGGTGTTCACGGTGGCGCCGATCACCGTTGAGCCGGCCGTCTTGGCCACGGGAAGACTCTCCCCGGTGACCATGGACTCATCGATATCCGAGTCGCCGGACTCGACCGTGCCGTCGGTGGGGACCTTGGATCCCGGGCGCACGAGCATCAGGTCGCCTGGAACAACGTCTGCCGTGGGAATTTCAACGGGTTCGCCGTCGCGGATCACGAAGGCCTGCGAAGGGGCCAATTCGAGCAGGGTGCGGACGGCGTCGTTCGCGCCGCCCCGCGCGCGCATCTCTACCCAGTGCCCCAGCAACACGAAGCTCGCCAGCACCGTCGCCGCCTCGTAGAAGACATCGCCGCCGCCGGTGAGGGTGACCACGACGCTGTAGAGCCAGCCCGCTCCGACGCCGACGGCCACGAGCACCATCATGTCGAGCGTTCTCGCCCGCAGCGCCCGGTAGGCGCCGTCGAAGAAGATCCATGCGGAGTAGAAGATCACCGGCAATGAAAGGATCAAGGCCGCAACGTCGTCACGGAGCCCGAAGGGAGCCGGCAAGGAAAAACCGATCACGTCTCGCCCGATCGGCGACAACAGCGTGATCGGCACGGACAGGATCGCGGCCACCAGGAACCTGTTGCGCATATCCCGGATCATGGTCCCCATCGTCATGGTGCCACGGCCGCCGCCGTGCCCCATGGCGTCCTGCATCGTCCTGGTCGGGGGCGCCGCATGCGCGGTGTGGGCGACCGAGGGTTGCTGAGTTTCTTCTGATGTCGCGCTGGGCTGTACAGGCACCGTGACCGCCGGAGCCGCATGGCCCGCGGCATGGTCCCTGGCGGCACTGCTGGCGGCCAGCGGGTCGCAGATGTGATCGGGTACGGACTTCCCATCGCAGTGGTATCCGCACTCGCGCACCCACCGGGCGAGGTCATCGACCGAGGTCTGCCCTGGGTCGAAAGTGATTGTCGCCGTCTGCGCGACGACGTTCGTGTCAACGCCCAGCACGCCTGGGCGTCGAGACAGGACCGCATCGGCGACGGCTTTGGATGACGCCCACCCCACGCCCCGTACTTGCATGATCGTGGTTTCGGTCGACTGGCTCATTCGAACGATCCTCTCTGAAACATAGATACTGCTCGGCGCTGGTTCACGATGTCCCCGGCTGCCGATACCCACGATCATATACCCCCTAAGGGTATCCTTGTTCGTACGACCACCTCGATGAAGCAACGGGACGCTTCACTCCGCGTTGCGGAGCTGGGCGCTTCTTCGGGGAATTCGGTCGGCTCTCTCAGGTCACGGGGAGCATCCGTTGGCTACAGTGTGAGGATTACCACGTCTGAACTGCGACGGGAAGCAGGCGACGGGAAGAAGGGGGACACCGTGGTGGAAGCCCAGGCAAGTGTGCGCGCATTCACGGCCGCGCGACTGCGCCGTGCGCTCTTCGGAATCCTCTCGCTTGCAGCTGTCGTCTTCGGCTTGGTAGCGATGCATGCGGGAATGGCAGCTGAATCCGAAGCCTCACCGCATTCCCACGCCATGCTTGCTGCGCATTCGGACCCATCAGCCCCAAGCACCGAGGACTCTGAACTCGATTCGACCTCTGCCTCTTTCCACGGGACGTCGGACCTGCCGTCGACGTGCCTCGGCATGTGCACCGCCGATTGCCTCATGACAGGGTCCGCTTGTACTGCCGGCCCCATCGCGCACTCCCCCAATTCTGTAGCCCAACACGCAATTCCGATCGTTGTTGACCGCTCTGCTGAGCGCGCAGTCCCCGCTGTGGCGCGGCGCCTGCCTCTACAGCGACCACCCTCGCTGACAGTCCTCTCAATCAGCCGCGTCTGATCAACGACCAGCAGCGCGCTTCCACTCGGCACGGGCGCACGCTCCTCGTTCCCGACCTTTCCGTGACTTGCTCCGCCCGCGAGCACGTTCCTCACCGTTGGATCTCCCCCGTGGACCAGATTCACACCCCCTGTCTGACAGATTGGACTCCCATGATTTCCCTTCGCATTCCCCTCCTGGCCGCCACCGCACTAGCCGCAGCCATCGCCCTGTCCGCATGCTCGGCCGGCGCCACCACGGCCGGCAGCGCCAGTGCATCCGCTTCATCCACCCCCGCCGCATCGACGGCGGTGTTCAACGATTCCGACGTATCGTTCGCCATGCCGATGGTCGAGCACCACCAGCAGGCGATCACCATGGCCCAGACCATGCTCGACAAGACCGGGGTCGATCCTCGCGTCACCGCGCTTGCCGAGCAGATCAAGGCGGCCCAGGGGCCGGAGATCACGATGATGAACTCCTGGGTCACGGCGTGGGGTGCGACCGCAACCAACATGCCCGGAATGGACATGGGCTCCGGTTCTATGACCGGTGGGGACATGGCCGCGCTGGACGCCGCGACCGGGCCGGCCGCCGACAAGCTCTTCCTCCAGCAGATGATCCAGCACCACCAGGGCGCGATCCACATGGCCAATGTCGAGCTCAAGGACGGGCAGAACCCGGACGCACAGGCGCTCGCGACGAAGATCATCGCCGACCAGACGGCGCAGATCAAGCAGATGCAGGACATCCTCGCCACCCTGTAGCCGGCCCGAAGGCAGGCCGCGGAGCGTCATCGGCGTTCCGCGGCCCGCTGCGCCTAATTCCCTTAGGTGACTAGGATTGAGGTGAACTCCCTTTCCGGTCAGTTCGCGAGGCACACCAATTGTGAAGGGGCTCGACCGTGGCGAAGTTCGGTGATCTGGAAAACGCGATCATGAACGAGGTCTGGCAAGCCGAGAATCCATTGCTGGTGCGCGAGATCCTCGACAGGCTCAATCGTGGGCTCGCATACAACACCGTGCAAACGGTCACCGAGATCCTCAATCGCAAAGGCTGGCTCAGCAAGGAACGGGACGGCCGCGCATTCCGCTATGGTCCCGCCGCCACCCGGGAGGACTACGTGTCCGGACTCATCCGCGAGGCGCTGTCCTTCGCCGACGACCGGGCTGCAGCGCTCGTGGGTTTTGTCGACGAAATGCCCGACGGCGAGGCGGCCGAACTCCGCCGCCTACTCGTTGCCGCGCAGGACAACGAGTCGAAGTCGTGATCGTCGCACTCTCGTTGGCCCTGTACGCGATCGCACTGTCCGTTGCCGTACCCCCGCTCCTGCTGCGGTCGAATTGGGTCGATCGAGCGCCCCGGCTTGCAATCGCGACGTGGCAGGCCCTGACGGTCGCGGTCGTGGGCTCACTGGCCCTCGCCGGACTGTCGTTTGCGATTCCGATCGCCGGCCTCGGCGGGAAGGGCATCATCGAAGTCCTGCAGGCCTGCGCGATGGCGTTGCAGCAGCAGTATTCGACACCGATCGGAGCCGCCGTCGGGATCGGCGGGGCTCTGCTGGCCGGGGCTGTTGTCACTCGCTCTTTCTGGGGCCTGGCCTCAACGGGTGCCCGGATGTCACGGGAGCGCAATGCACATCGTCGGGTTCTGGACATGGTTGGTCGCCCGGATATCGATCGCGACATCGTTATCCTCGACTCGGCGGAAGCGGCGGTTTACTGCATGCCGGGAATCCACCGGCGGACCGTCGTCACAACGGCCGCACTGCATGCCTTGACGGACGAGGAGCTCATCGCGGTTTTGGCCCATGAGCGCGCACACCTCGCTGAGCGGCATGACCTTGCCGTGGCCTTCTCCGTGGCACTGTCCCAGGCCTTTCACGGGCTCCCGCCTTTCCGTTTGGCGGCGCGAGAAACCGCGCGTCTGATCGAACTTCGTGCCGATGACGTCGCGGCTGCACGAACTCACCGTCTCACGATCGCGGCCGCGCTCCTGGCCGTCGTTGCCGTGCCGCCGCACGCAGTTCCGGCCGTCGCTCTCGGAGCCGGTGGGACCGGGGCTGCGGCCCGCGTCCGCCGGCTCCTCCCTCCACGCCAATCCGTGGGCCTCTTCCCCGCGTGCGCCGTATCGGTCGCGATCGCGCTCCTACTGATCGCGCCCGGACTCGCCCTTGGCTGGCCGGCCATCACAAGCGCGGATCACGCTTTGTGCCCCGCCGAGCCGGCAACCAGCCTGTCGGCCTCCCTTTCTCCGACTTCCGGAAGCGCGCCTTCGCCTGCGCCTGCTGCGCATGCCCCGTGTGCCGTCGACAGCATGGACGAGGGTCGCTTCTCCAGCTGACTTTCAGCTTCGGCACGCCAGCTAGACAACTGCGTCACTTTCACCTAATCTCCTTAGGAGGATAGGTGAATGTCCGCGCATGACGCGGCCCGGGTGAAGGCGACGAATATATGGAAAATCTACTGTTCGGCGGCACTCTGCTCGCCGCCTTCCTCGGTGGCCTGGTTGCCCTGCTCGCGCCCTGTTGCGTGTCGGTGATGTTACCCGCCTACCTGGCATCGGGAATGCGCCGGCGTTCCGGCATCGTGGGAGCGACCCTGGTCTTCGCTGCCGGGGTCGCCACGATCATCGTGCCGATCGGGTTGGGCGCTACGGCCTTGATCGGCCTGATCTCCGGCCAGCACGCGATCGTCTTCACTATCGCCGCGACGGCGATGCTGATTGGTGGTATTGCGATGCTGTTCGGCTGGAAGCTGCAGCTTCCCATGCTCGCCCGCCGCGTTCCCGCCGGTCACGGCCTCGCCTCCGTCTACGGACTCGGAGTGTTCTCCGGTGCGGCGAGCTCCTGCTGCGCTCCGGTGCTGATCGGCGTAGCGGTTCTCTCGGGCGCAACGGCCTCGTTCCCCGCGGCCCTGGCCGTTGGCCTCACCTATGTGGCCGGAATGGTCGCCCCCCTCGCCGTCCTGGCGCTGGTCTGGGACCGTAGGGACTGGGGCTCAAGCAAGTGGCTTCAGGGACGCCAGATCACCCTGCGCCTGGGCAGGTTCCGTCGCAGCCTCGCCGTCGGCAGCTTCGCCTCCGCCGTCCTACTGATCGTGATGGCCATCCTCACGTATATCCAGGCCGCCGTCGGACCCGGCATGACCTCCGGCAGCTGGCTCGCCCAGTTCGGCGCTGACCTGCAACACAGTGTCTCCGTCGCGACCAAGGCCCTCGCCTGGCTTCCCGGCTGGGCCGTCGCGATCGCGCTGGTTGCCGGAGCCGGCTACTTCGTCTGGCGCGCCACCGGCCACACGGAATCGACGCCTCACGACCCAATCACTGCGGCAACCACCGACCCGCCCCCTTCCTCCGACACCAACTCCTCGTGCTGCACTGATGCCGCCTCCGAAACCTCCACACCCTCAGGACAGGAAGCCACCAAATGAGTTCCGCTCCCAAGAGCACCCAAGAGTCACCGGCCACCCGATCACGCCGCCCCGGCTGGTTCGGCTGGATCACCGGGCTCCTGATCGCCGGCATCGTCCTCGCCGGCCTCTACAGCGTCTTCGCCAGCGCCAACACCCCAAAGACGGCAGCCGCCGGCACGACGACGCAGTCCACGTACGACGTCGGAACCCCCGGAATCGGTCAGGTCGCACCAGGCTTCACCCTCGCCGACAACTCCGGCGGACAGGTGTCCCTGGCCGACTACTCCGGGAAGAACGTGTTGCTCTTCTTCCAGGAGGGCCTGGCCTGCGAACCATGCTGGACGCAGATCAGCAGCCTGGAAACGGACGCCGCGAAGCTCCAGGCCGCGGGAATCGACGCCGTCGTGTCCATCACAACCGACCCGGCCCAGCAAATCGCCCGGAAAACCACAGACATGGGCCTGAAAACCCCGGTCCTGTCCGACCCCGACCTGGTCACATCGAAAAAGTACCAGGCCAACGAATTCGGAATGATGGGCACCAGCACCGATGGCCACAGCTTCATCCTCGTCGGCACCGACGGCACGATCAAATGGCGCGCCGACTACGGCGGGGCTCCGAAGTACACCATGTTCGTGCCCGTCGACCAGCTTCTCCTCGACCTGAAGACCGATACGACGTCATGATCACCCTGATCCTGCTCACTCAAAGCGACTGCCCGTCCTGTATCGCGGGAAAACGAGCACTTGCCGAACTGTCCGCCGAATTCCCCCTCCGGATCGACGAGGTCGACGTGAACAGCGACACCGGCCGTGCGATCGCCCGGGAGCAGCGCCTGGCCTTCACCCCCGGGCTTGTCGCCAACGGCCGGCTGATCGCGCACGGCCGTCTGTCCACCCGCGCCCTCCGACGGAAATTCACCACCATGATCAAAGCCGCCGAATCAACCAAACCAGAAGGATCCTGACATGCAGCAATTCCTCTATATCCTCCCCGCCCTGATCTGCCCCGTGGGCATGGGCCTGATGATGTGGTTCATGATGCGCGGACGCGGCCACGGCCACGGCCACGGCAAGACCGTCGACGGTCCCGCCGAGCAAGAACTCGCCCGCCTCCGCGCCGAAGTCGCCGCCCTCCGCCCACAGGCCGCGGCATTCGACGAACGCCACCCCGGCACCGGACCGACCGCGTGATCCCCATTCTGATCTCCCTCGCCGCGACGGTCCTGGCCGCGGCGTTGACGTGGAGGTTCTGCATGCGCCCCATGTTGCGCACCCGAACCACGCCAGGTAATGCCGGATGCTGCGCTGAGCCGGCGACGGACATCCAGGGGGAGATTCTGGCCGCCCGAGCCGAACTCAAAGCACTACAGGACACCCTCGGGTATATTTCAGTTGACCCAAAGGACGGCTGACATGGCGCGAGACACTCCCCAACAATCGGATGACCACTCAGCTGACGGAGGTCACGAAGCCCCGCCGGCCACAGTCAAGCAGCAACAAGCCGTTCGTCGGGCAGAAAAGGTCGCCACCCTGAAGCGCGAACAATCAAGAGCGAAACGGAACCGAAAGATCGGAAGCGCCGCAGCCTGGTCCGCCGCCGGGATCGTCGGGCTCGTCATCGTCCTCGTCGTCACAACCAGCGGCGCCCCCAAGAACGCGGCAGCACCGACATCCGTTGACGGCGTACAAACCTTCCCGAACCAGACCTCCCAGCACGTCACCGGAACGGTGAAATACAATCCGCTGCCACCGGTAGGCGGAGACCACTCCGTCACGCTCCTGAACTGTGGCGTATATTCCGAGAACGTCCCCAACGAAAATGCAGTGCACTCGCTCGAGCACGGAGCCGTGTGGGTCACCTACGACGCTTCAACAGTGACGGGCGATCAGCTCGCAGCTCTGCGCAAGGAGATCCCCTCCACATACGCGATCCTGTCTCCGTTCGCCGGTCTCCCGTCGTCGATCGTCGCATCGGCTTGGGGCGCGCGGCTCGACATCAGCGACCCGTCCGACCCCCGGCTCGCAGCATTCATTGCCACGTACCGCGGGGCCACAACCGCTCCGGAACCGGGTTCGCCCTGCACCGGAGGTCTTGACGGTCCCGGCAAAATGTCCTGACCCAACGCGATCGGGAGCACACCGATCCCACGATTGCCCGTCAAAAGGAAGCCAGCACCGCATGAGGGGTTATGTCGGAATGCGCTGCACTGCACGGTGGATGACCGTTGCATGAATGTTCACCGTCGGAGGAATCGTCGCCCTGGGGTTCGTCGTCTAGGGCCTTTCCGCGGCGACCGTCGCCCCGGGGACAAGGCCTCTGGACCGAGCTCGGCCCAGACGATTCCGCACGAACGCACTGCGCAGGGTGAAATCGACGAAAACGAATATCGTCAGCGCCGCCAAACTCTTAAACTAGAAAGCCCGGTTCCCTCGATCTTCAAGGGAACCGGGCAATTGTGACCCCAGCGGGATTCGAACCCGCGTTACCGCCGTGAGAGGGCGATGTCCTAGGCCGCTAAACGATGGGGCCGTTTTTGCAACTTACCGAGTATGCCACACGGATCGGGTCCGCTCCAAACCGAGCGGACGACACGGCACGTCGTCGGCTTGCATCACCCGGTCATCTGGGTATTAGCTCGGTCCAGACACCCGACAGAACGGACCCGAAATGAAACTGACCAAGCTCGAGCACGCGGCCCTGATCGTCGAGGTAGCGGGACGCAAGCTCTACATCGATCCTGGTTCCTACACGACGGCATTGACCGACACGGCACGGGCGGATGCCATCGTCATCACCCACGAGCACCCGGACCACTGGACCCCCGAACAGCTCGAACGCATCATCGCGTTCAGCCCCGACGTGCGGATCTTCGGACCGGCGGGGGTCGTAGCAGCGGCATCGGGATACCCCGTCGAAGTCGTCCACGACGGCGACACCGTGACGGTCGGCGAGTTCGCCCTGCGCTTCTTCGGGCGCACCCACGCCGTCATCCACTCCTCGATCCCCGTGATCGACAACGTCGGCGTGCTCGTCAACGACAGGTTGTACTACGCCGGCGATTCCTTCACGGTCCCGGCAGGGGTGGATGTCGACACGCTCGCCGTTCCGGCCGGCGCGCCCTGGTTGAAGATCAGTGAAGTGATCGACTACGTGCTCGCCGTGAAGCCGCGCCGCACCTTCCCGACCCACGAAATGCTGCTGTCGCGCGCAGGCAAGGACCTCTCCAATCTGCGCATCACCGCGGCGACCGAACGGGTCGACGGCGAGTTCTTCGCCCTCGAACCGAACGAGTCCCTCGACCTCTGAACCGGGTCGGCCGACATCCGCTGGCGTGACACCCGGAATGCACGTCGTACGCTGGGATGACTGGGATATCAATGTCGGCTGGTTCCCAGTCGTCTCCCAGCGAGTGCCGTGAATATGCAGCTACTGTAAATTTATTGTCTGCGCACTGCTATCGCCAGCATCCGCCGGCCATGACGGCTTCCGCGGGTCGAGTGAAGCGCTCCAGTCACCCAACGAAGGAAAGCCCGCATGAGTGTTCCCGTCCTGTCCGCGCAGGTCATAGGCAAGTCCTATGGGAGTGGAGCCAACCGCTTTGATGCGCTCAAGGGCGTTTCCCTCGACATCCAGGCCGGCGAGTCCGTTGCCATCGTCGGGAAGAGCGGCTCGGGCAAGTCGACGCTCATGCACCTTCTCGCGCTCCTCGACGATCCAGACTCCGGCGTTCTCCTTGTCGAAGGCACAGACGCAAAGAAACTGAAGGCGAAGGAACTCAACCGGCTCCGCAACCAGGACTTCGGTTTCGTTTTCCAGCAGTTCTTCCTCACCGCGAATGCGACTGTGCTGGAAAACGTCGTCCTCCCCCTCACGATCGCCGGCGTCGGGGCCAAGGAACGCAAGGCCCGCGGCATGGCCGCACTGGAACAGCTCGAACTGGCCGACAAGGCCAAGAACAAGGCGAAGAACCTCTCCGGCGGCCAGAAGCAGCGCGCGGTCATCGCGCGCGCGCTCGTGAACAACCCCAAGGTCATCTTCGCCGACGAGCCCACCGGAAACCTCGACTCCGCCACCGGAACGGTCGTGGAAGACATCCTCTTCAAGCTCAACAAGGCGAACGGCATCACGCTCATCATCGTGACCCACGACACAGAGCTCGCAGCCCGCTGCGACCGCCAGATCTTCATCCGCGACGGCCTCGAAGAGACCGCCGGCTCCCCCACGGGAACTCACAAGAGAGGCGGGGCCCACTCGTGAAGTTCCTCGACATCATCCGCTCCGCCATCCAGAACAGTTTCCGCAACAAGCTCCGCACCGGTCTCACCGTCGTCGCCATCTTCATCGGAGCCTTCACGCTCACGATCACGAGCGGCATCGGCACCGGCGTGACCGCCTACATCAACGGACAGGTTTCGGCGATCGGCGCCGCCGACGTGCTCACCATTACCAAGGCAGCGGATGCGACGGCCACGGCCAGCGACGGACCGGCCGCCTACGACCCGAGCAAGTCCACGACCGTGAGCCTCGGCAACGGGTCCCGCCCCGGATCGACCATCCAGGCCCTGACCACGGCAGACCTCGCGAAGATCAAGGCGACTGCAGGCATCCTGAGCGTCGACCCCGCCGTGCGGGTTTCGCCGGACTACGTTGAATATGCCGGAAACGGAAAGTTCGAGCTCACGGTCAGCCAGACCGGGACCATCACGACGGCAGACCTGGCCGCGGGGGCGCAGCTCGACAACAGCAGTTCGAGCGACCAGCTCCTATTGCCGACGACCTACCTCGACAACCTCGGTTACGCGAACGCCCAGGCGGCCGTTGGCACAACAGTCAGCATCGCCATCACCGACTACACCGGAACCCAGCAGACCGTCACGGCCACCGTCGTCGGCGTGCAGAACGAGACGCTCCTCGGCAGCGGAGCCGGCCTCAACCGGAGCCTCGTCGCCCACCTGCACACCGTCGCGACCACCGGTGAGCCCGCCGGAGTGTCCGCCGGCTACGCGACCGCGGTCGCGCACTTCGACGCCTCGGCGACGAAAGCAGAGATCACGGCGATCAAGGATGACCTCAGCGCGCAGGGCTACTCCTCGCAGACGGTCGCCGACACGATCGGCGCCTTCGAGACCGTGATCAACGTCATCATCGGCGTGCTCAACGCTTTCGCAGTGATCGCCCTGATCGCCGCCGGATTCGGCATCGTCAACACGCTCCTGATGAGTGTGCAGGAACGCACCCGCGAAATCGGGCTGATGAAGGCCATGGGTATGAACGGCGGCCGCGTCTATGCCCTGTTCAGCATGGAGGCGGTCTTCATAGGCTTCCTCGGCAGCGCACTCGGCGTCGTCGCCGCGATCGGGGTGGGTTCGCTCATCAGCAACCTCCTCGCGAACGGGATATTCTCGGCCCTGCCTGGTCTCCAGGTCGTACAGTTCGCTCCGGCCTCGATCGCCATCATCGTCGGGGTGGTGATGCTGATCGCGTTCCTCGCCGGTACCCTGCCGGCCAGGGCCGCGGCACGTCAGAACCCCATCGACGCCCTGCGGTATGAGTAGGTACGCGGCATCCACGCAGAGCACCCCCACCGGCCCGGGGTCTGACGAGGGACTGCGCGCTCGCAAGCGGGCCGCCACCCAGGCCGCGTTAGAAGCGGCCGCGATCAGCCAGGCCAGTGAACACGGTTACCACCACGTCACCGTCGATATGATCTGCGCAGCAGCCCAGGTCTCCCAACGCACCTTCTTCAACTACTTCGCGACGAAGGAGGCCGCCTTTCTCGGAGCGTCCCCTCCCATTCCGTCCGAGGGCGCGGTGAAGACATTCATCAGGGGCAACGGTGGATCCGTGCTCGCCGAACTCGTCCTGATGATCGAGTCCGCGATTGTCGCGAGCGAGCCGGACCGCGACATTCTCCAGGCCAGGCGCTCGCTCATCGAGAACACCCCCGAACTGTTCACGAGCGAGATCATCCGTCTTGCCGAACTCGAAGACCGGCTCGCGGGCATCGTCCTCCAGCGTTTCGAGGCCCGCGGACGCACAGAGGCGACCACGCCGGACATTCTCGACGAGGCGCACATGGTCGTCGGACTGGCGGTCAGCATCCTCCGGTTCGCGATGCGCAAGGCATCGGAATCCGACTACTCCGCCGATCCCCGCGCCATTCTGCGCCATGCCATCGGGCTCGTCGAGCGCATCACCGGGGTCAATCCGTTCACAACGGATGCCCGTGAACCTCGGAGAGACTAGCCCACTGTAAGAGCTCCCTGTGTATCCACACACTTCGGTTGCAAAACCTGAGGAATTGTCTACTTTGGTTCAGTAGAGACCTCACGTCGCGCTCCTGAGTGCGAACGGAATCTCGCAACTGAACCACTGCACACCTTCGACGAGTCAGCCCATGGTAACGCTGACCAGCACAATCGAGCACAAGGAACCCGATCCCTATGCCCCCAGAAACGACAGTGTCCGCCGACCCCGGCTACGCGTTCGACTGGGGCGCCTTCGGGAATGCGGTTGTGCACGACGCGGCAGTCGTGGTTTCCTATTTTCCCCTGGCGATTGCGGGAACCATCGTCTGGGGACTCTGGCTCTACCGGTTCATTCTGTCCCATCGGGCCCGGCCGATCGTCACCGGCTTCCGGACGTCGACGTCCGTGATCGTGCCCTCATTCCACGAGGATCCGGACATCCTGTTGAGCTGTCTCGATACGTGGCGGGCCCAGAATCCCGACGAGATCCTGATCGTGCTCGACGTTGCCGACGTCGACACCTACGAACGCATCGTCCGGATCGGCGATCCACGCGTCCGGCCGATCCTCTTTCACCATGTCGGTAAGAGGTCCGCACTCGGGGCCGGAATCCGGGAGGCGAGGCACACCCTCCTCGTCCTCACCGACTCGGACACCTGGTGGGAACCTGACCTGCTCCGGAACGCGCAAATGCCCTTCGAAGACCCCTTGGTCGGGGCGGTCGGCACCCGGCAGAACGTCTACCAGAGCGGTACGAGCGTCTGGCGACGGATCGCAGACTGGCTGGTTGACCTGCGCTACCTCGACTACGTCCCCGCCATGGGACGGGCAGGGGCTGTGCCCTGCGTGTCCGGGCGGACCGCGGTGTACCGGCGTGCCGCGGTCCTGCCCGTGCTCGACCATCTCGAGAACGAATTCTTCCTGGGCCGACGCTGCATCTCCGGCGATGATGGCCGGCTGACGTGGCTCGTGCTTGCCTCGGGTTACAAGACGGTGCACCAGGCATCCGCGCGCGCTCTCTCGATGTTCCCGACCGGCTTCAGTGCCTTCGTGAAGCAACGCGTGCGCTGGAGTCGCAACTCCTACCGGTGCTATCTCACCGCCATGGCCAGGGGCTGGCTCTGGCGGGTACCGTTCATCACCAAAGTGACCGTCCTGCAGATCCTCCTGACCCCGCTCACGATGGGCATCACCCTGTTCTACCTGGTCTTCAGTCGCCTCGAGTTGAGCGTCGCCGGGTTCGCCGCAGCCATCGGCTGGCTGCTTCTCGGCCGCGGCATCCGTGGGATCTCACACCTGCGCCGACACCCGAAGGACCTGCTGCTCCTGCCGCTGCTCGCCCTCGCCGTCATCCTCGTCGCCCTCCCGATCAAGACGTATGCCCTCGTCACTATGAACAAGCAGGGCTGGCTCACCCGCCACAACGACACCATCGGCGGTGACGGCCAGGACGCGCGCACCCTCACCCGAGCGGCGGTGGCCCCGTGACCCGGACCAGGGTTGCGCCGGTCCGGGTTCCCCGCACACGGACACCGAGGGTGAAGGTGACCGCGACCAGGCACCGCCAGTCCGGGCGTCCTCCTGGCGCACGTTTCGTGCTGCTGGGCACGCTCGCTGGCATCCTCGCCGGGATACTCGCGGCAGCGCTCATCCTCGTCGCAACGGGAGTGTTCCACTCCCCCACGAGCGCCTTCGGGCGGGCCGAGATCGCCCGCAACGGAAATGTCCAGGGCGTGCTCTATCCCGGCGACCCGACCCGCGAGACGAGCCTGGTGAATACGGAGAAGGCCCGGCTGAGTTATGTCCGCAGCGTCTCGGCATCCGCCCAGTGGCGGGTTGCCGGGCTCAAGGGTCCCTACCGGCTCACCACGGGAAGTTCCGTGACCCTCGTCCTGCCGGCCCGTGCGCAGCCCTACCTCGTGTCCGACCTGCTCACCCTCGCACCGACGACCTTTGTACGGCAACCGGACGGCGGCTATCTGCTCTCCGAGAACATCGTCGTCCTGACCGGCGCGACCCTGTCGCTGACCGCGACGGATGGGCTCACCCTGCGGCTCCGCAGCGACCCGAGCACGTTCGTGTCCGTGATCGGACTCGGCGGCTCCGTCCTCATCAACGGCACGGCGACGGCGCCCGTGGCCATCGAGAGCTGGAATACCCGGACCGGGGCGGTCGACACCGACACGTCCGACGGTCGCGCCTATCTCCGGATGATCAACGGCACGCTCTCGGTCTGGCACGCGCGCATCGCAAACCTCGGGTTCTGGAGCGGGGAGACGGGCGGGCTCGCGCTCTCCGGGACGGATGCCTCCGGTACGGACACGTCCAGAGCCGACGGCTCGGTCACGGCGGATACTTCCGGCACGGCCGATGCCTCCGGCACGGCCGGCGCAGGCCTGCTCGCCGGCGCCCTCTCGCCGGCGCCCCCGTGCTTCCTCCCGAACTCCTGCGTGCGCCGGCAGGATCCGTCGCCTCGAGCGGGCCCTCCGCAGCGACCCTGTCCGCCGGGTTCCAGGACGTCACGATCGACGGCAATGCCTTCGGGCTTTTCGTCACGCACGCCGCCGGCGTCACCATCACCGACACCCGTATCATGAACAGCCTCGTCGACGGCCTCGTCTTCCATCGGTTCGTGACCGACACGACGGTAATCCGGACGAGCGCCGTCAACAGCGGCGTCGACGGCTTCACGGTGGCCAGGTCGAGCTCGGGGATCATGTTCGACCAGATCACCGCGACGGGCAACGGGCGCAATGGAGTGTCGATCGACGGCCGCTCGCTGGCCGACGGTCCGAGTGCCATCGGAACCGGCGTTGAATCCTTCGGTTCGAGTACAGTGACCCGCAGTACGGTCGAAGACAATCGGAGGTACGGGATCGAACTCAGCGGAGGTCAGTCGCTTTCGGTGTACTCGAGTCTCATCGCGCGCAACGATATGGGCATCGTGCTCGACGACGGGGCCTCGGGTGTCGTCGTGGCCGGCAATACCCTGAAGGACCAGGCACGCCAGTCCATCGCGATCCGGGACCGGGTCACCGACACGAGTGTGCGCAACAACGCGATCAGCGGCAGCCAGACCGGCGTGTACGTCCGAAACGCCGGTGCCAGTGTCACCGACAACACCATCCGGGCCGTCTCCAACCACGCCGTGAGCCTCGTCGGGGACGCCACGTCGGTGAGGGTCGTGAGCAACGCGCTTTCGGGCTCCGGCGCCGTTCCGGTGTGGGACGAGACCTCGTCCGGGGCCGTCGTCGCAGGCAACAACCTCGCCAGCTGGCAGCGCGCGACGACGGCAATCACCGTTGCCCGGTCCGTGTTCCAGCCACTCACCGTGGTCTGGCTGTTGCTCGCGCTGTTGCTTCTCGTGACGGCACTCACCCGCAGCGGTCCCCAGTTCGGTGCGATCCGGCATCCGTACGCCGAGCGTGTACCGCTCACGTCGCTCTCACGCGGCATCGTTTCGCGCGAGTCCGTCGGCGGCGCCCCTGATGCCCGATAGCGACGACCGGGCGGATGCGCCGGCGCGCCGCCGCACGCCGTCGCGCCTCCAGTGGGTGCTCACCGTCGGCATCCTCGGCCTTGCGATCATCGGCGTCGCCGTCATGGTCATCGTCGCCGTCACCGGCCCGACCCAGAACATCACCCAACCCACCTCGCCCCCGTCCACGGCACCGGTTCATCCGGTACCCGAGACCGTGGCCGGCTGCCCGCCGTTCACGGTCACGGTGACGACCGCGCGCGAGCTTCAGGCGGCCCTCGACGCGGTGAATCCCGGGACCGTGATCGGTCTGGCCCCCGGCGTCTACCAGGGCACCTTCACGCTCCGCAGCGGAGGCACCGCCGACGCGCCGGTTGCGCTCTGCGGCACGGCCGGGAGCATCCTCGACGGTGGCGGCGTGCAGGGCGGATACGTGCTTCACCTCGATCGGGTTGCCTACGTGCGCCTGATCGGGTTCGCCGTGCGCAATGGCCAGAAAGGCGTGATGGCGGACCAGACCCGGAACTCGCTCATCCAAGGCCTCCAGGTATCCCAGATCGGCGACGAGGCGGTGCACCTGCGCAACAACAGCACCGACAACCGCGTCGCCGACAATCAGATCAGCGACACCGGCCTCCGCCGGCCGAAGTTCGGTGAGGGCGTCTATGTCGGAACAGCCGAGAGCAACTGGTGCGACGTGAGCGGGTGCGAGCCAGACCGGAGCGACCGGAACACGATCATCGGCAACAAGATCTCGGCGACGACCGCGGAAAGCGTCGACATCAAGGAGGGCACAAGCAACGGAATCCTCCAGCAGAACAGCTTCGACGGTTCGGGAATCACGAGCGCCGATTCCTGGGTCGATGTCAAGGGCAACGGCTGGATCATCGATGGCAACACCGGCGTCAACTCGCCGCTGGATGGGTTCCAGACGCATGAGATCCTCGACGGCTGGGGCGTGGGCAACACCTTCCGCAACAACAAGGCCACGGTGAACGGCCCCGGCTACGGGTTCGCACTCAAGCCGGCGAATGACAACGTGGTCGAGTGCAGCAACACGTCCGCCGACGCCGGCGAGGGTTCCTCGAACGTCCGGTGCGCCGACGGTTGACCCTCGGGAAAACCAAATGTTCATTTGAGATTTCCTCAGGAACGTGTATCGTCGTGTGAACTAAACGTTCCAAGTTTCCGGCAGCAGTCTTGCCGTAATCTGCAGGCTGCTGTTGATCCCCGCCCGCCTCTGCCATCGTGCATGCGACCGGTTCGGCTCCTGTCTTATTACAGGGTGCTGCCGATGTCACTTGCCTCATTCTGTCGACGCTTTCGTGCCGTCGACGACGTTCCGTGGTGCCTTGTCCACTCCGACGGGGAGTTGTCGATCTCGTGATCCACCCGAGGTTTGACCGGTTAGGCAGTCTTCCTGTTCCACACCACAGGAAGCTGCTGATTTCGTGCTCCGCTCATCTACCGATCCGTCGCGCTCATTCCCACTCTCCCCCAACACCCGGCGACTCTCGCCGCGCCGCATCGCCGCAGCCGCCCTCCTGACCGGCGCCGTCGCCGTGGCGGGGGTCGTGCTCACCCCCGGACCGGCCCACGCCGCCACGGTCACGAACGTGTCGACATCCGCTCAGTTGAAGACCGCACTCGGCAGCGCGAAGCCCGGCGACACCATCCACCTCACGGACGGCACCTACACCGGCAAATTCGAGGCCTCCGCCGTCGGAACAGGTGCGGCGCCGATCACCCTCACCGGCTCAAGAGCCGCCGTGCTCTCCACCGGGTCGACCGGTTCCGGTTACGCCCTGCACGTCACGGGAGGGCACTGGAACCTCACGGGGTTCCGGGTCGACAAGGCCGCCAAGGGCATTGTGCTGGACGATTCCGACTACACGGTCATTTCCAGCGTCGACGTCGGGCACATCGGCCAGGAGGGTGTGCACGTGCGCCACAGCAGCACGAACGTCGTGCTGCGCAACTCTTACGTGCACGACACCGGACTCACCTCGACGAGCTATGGCGAAGGCGTCTACGTCGGCAGCGCGCACAATAACTGGAGTTCGGTCATGGGCTCCTCGTCCAGCCCAGACAAGTCCGACAACGTGCTGATCCAGGACAACCGGATCGAGGACAACCCCGCGGAGGCGATCGACATCAAGGAAGGAACGACCGGCGGACGTATCACCGGCAACACCTTCCGCCATTCCGGCTACTCCGGCGACAACTCGGCTGATTCCTGGGTCGACGTGAAGGGCAACGGCTATTCGGTCTGGGGCAACTCCGGATCCTCGACCCTCGACGACGCGTTCCAGGTGCACTCCGTGCTCTCCGGTTGGGGCGGCGGGAACGATTTCGCCGGCAACACGGTCACCGACGGCGTCCCCGGCTACGAAGTCAACAACGCCTCGAAGACCGCTGGCAACGTGGTGCACTGCAAGACCTCCGGTGCCGGAAGCGGCCTCACCAACACGGGTTGCAAGTAAGCCTCGCGCCTCAGCGCTGAGATGCGGAGAGAACACCCGCCGCCTCCACGGAGGTGTTCTCTCCGCAACTGGCCGGGCGCCCAGGGGCACCTCGAATCGACCGCGCGACGCAATGGCCGCATGATGGCCACACAGGGCGAGCCGTCCTGCCGAGAGAGCGGACGAATCCCATGAGTGACACCGGTGCGTTTCAGATTATTGTGGGCGTGGATGGATCAGAGCCGTCATTGAAGGCGCTCGAGTGGGCGATCGTCGAGGCGAAGCTGCGGAGCGCAGAGCTCACCATCGTGACGACGTGGTCGTACCCGATCATGGCGGGGACCCCGGGAGACATCGTTCCAGAAGACTCCTTCAAAGAGGTCTGTGAGCGCATCCAGGCCGAGGCTCTCACGGTCGCGACCGATGCCGGCCTCACCGCGACAGGCCGCATCGTGCGCGGTAGTGCGGTCACCGTGCTCCTGGAGGCAGCCGAATCCGCCGGTCTCCTCGTCGTGGGCTCGCGGGGCCGCGGTGGCTTCACGGGCCTGCTGATGGGGTCGGTCTCCAACCAGCTCGTGCATCACGCCGCGTGCCCCGTGCTCGTCGTCCGGTCGAAGCGCGCCCCGCTGTCCCAGGGGTGACACCAGCACCCCGGGGCTCTGTGACTATCTACTCGGCCGGCAGAGCAACACGATCAGGATGATCACACCGACGATCGGGAGCAACAGGAACCAGAGCCATTTCCAGGAGAAGCCGGCATCCCGCAGGCGCCGGACCGCGACCGCGAGGAACGGCAGCACAATGACGACGATCCAGAGCGTGGAGAACAACCCGAACGCCGACGTGGGATTGATCGTCGAATCCAGGGTGCTGAGCGCGAAGTCGACGATCGTGACGAAGAGCACCCACCACCAGTACTCTGAACGGCGGGCGACTCCGGTGAACTGGCCGTATTGGCTGAACACGGAAGAGATCGCTTGGCCGAAGGTCATTGAGGTTCCTGACTCAGAAGATGGATGCCGGTGGTACCGGACGTCCTTTCATCCTCCCAGATTCCGGCTAGTGGGTCTTGAGGTGGCGCATCTTGACGATGCTCACGATCACGGCGACGGCCGATCCCGCTACGGCCACGAACAGGGCGTTGTTGGCTCCCTGAGCTTCGAGGGCCGGTGAAACGGATGAGGCGCCCACCAGCACCAGGGCGATGCTCACGGCGCCGGCGCCCATCGACTGGGCCAGGGTCCGGTTCACGTTCATCACCCCGGCCATCGCACTCGCGTGCCGGATGGGAGTAGCCGCCATCATGTCCCGGTTGTTCGGCGGCTGGAAGATGGCGAAACCCAGCCCGGTCAGGCCGGTGCTCACGAGCACGAGCCAGATCGGCGGCCGACCGCCGAGGAAGGACAGTGCGAGCAGGCCGAAAGTGAAGACCGCCAGGCCGATCACGGGGAGGGTGCCGCCGGGATATTTGTCGGCAAGTCGACCGGAGAGCGGCGACATGATGATGATGATGAGCGGCCAGGGGGTGAACAGCAGGGCGGATTGGAGCGGGCTCGCGTGATAGGCGCTCTGAAAGAGGAACGGCAGAGCCACGAAGGCGGCGCCCTGGCCGAAGAACGACCAGAAGGCAGTGAGGACTGCGAGTGTGACGCGCCCGTTGAACAGGCTCGGCGGTAGAACCGGCCGGGTAGCCCGCCTTTCGATCAGTACGAACACGGTGGCCAGGAGCCCGCACCCGATCAGGAGGGTCCCGGCAATCCAGAGCGTCGACGTGTCGGCGAGCTGATGGATGCCCAGCAGGAAGCACGCGATCGCGGCTGCGGCCGCGAGGGCCCCAGCCAGGTCATAGCCGCCACGGGTGGGACGCCGGCTCGGAAGGAACACGATCCCGAGCACGGTCGCAACGGCGCCGATCGGCAGGTTGATCAAGAAGAGCCACGGCCAGTCGAGTTGAGCGAGGATGAGGCCGCCGAAGGTGGGTCCTGCGCAGATGCCGAGGGCGACGACCATGGCGTTCATGCCCAGCACGAATCCCAGGCGCTCCGGCGGGAAGATGCGGCGGTAGATCGGGATCGCGACGGCGAAGAGCATCGCGGCGGCAACACCCTGAAGCACCCGGCCGGCCACGAGCGCACCGAAGCTCGGCGAGAGGGAGCAGGCCAGCGAAGCGACCGTGAACGCCGGGGTGCCGATCAGGAACATCCACTTGCGCCCGATCTGGTCGGCCAGGCCCGTCATCGCCGGAATGGAACAGGACACCGCGAGCAGGAATGCAGTGGCGACCCAGACGGCATCCGCCGGCGTCACGGCCAGGTCGTGCGCCAGCTGGGGAAGCGCGACGTTGACGATCGAGGTGTCGATGTTCGTCATCAGCATCGACAGCAGCACGGCGATCATGGCCACGTTCCGCCGCACCGGGGACATCACGATCGTGTCGTCCAGGTTCGATACCGGGACGGAAAGTGCAGACGACGTCACGGAAGATGTCCAATGGTTGATGGGGATCAACTATTACACTATCGCGCACTTCCAGAGTCGATTGCACAATCCGTCCGACGGAGCCGGGCACGGTCAAGCCGAGGTGCGTGTGCATGCCGCGCAGTCGAGTTGCCGAGGACGGAATCAGGAGCGGGTCGCGACCTCATCCCGCGAAAGCTCGATTCCGGCGAATGTGGGGTCGTCGTCGAAGGACTTGATGCGAGCCACCTGGTAGATGATCAACGCATAGACGGCCTTGGCCAGGATATCTGCGACGGAATAGCCGACCTGCTTGTAGACCCAGGCATCCGATCCGGAGATGTTGAGCAGCGGCAGCAGGTACGCGATCGGGTAGACACCCCAACTGAGCAGGAGCAGGAACCGAAGCTGGCTCAGGATCTTGCGGACACCGGTCGGCTGCTGGTCGAGGGACTTACTCAATTGCACGAAGAGCACGAAGAGGATGTAGGCGAACGGGATGGTTGACAGCAGGCCGAACAGTCCGCGAAGGGCATTGTCGCCGCTGATCTCCCCGGGATAGCCGAGGATGATCATGAGCGCCGCGGCCGGAACGAGCCTCCGCAGGAGCGCGGACTGGACGGACCGCACGAGGGCGAGTACCGCGACGAGCTCGACGAGGAGCAACGGTACGGTGAGGAGCCAGTCGACGTAGCGGTAGCCCTCGTTGAAGCCGGCGCCGACGGCCTGTGAGTAGTCGCCCGTTCCACCGACGGCATCGGTCACGAACGCCGCCTTGAACGAGTCGAAGATGCGGAAGTAGTGGTAGGCGGCGATGCCGCAGACCACGATGGCCACCGTGATGGCCTGGCGGTACCGCGGCAGGATGCGAGGCAGGGCGATCACGAGGAAGACAGATGTGAAGAGCTGCGCCGCGATGACGAGCGACAGGAAGTTGTAGACGGTCTCGTACTGTCCGTGCGAGAGGATATCTGGAATCATGGCGTACTCCGTAGAAGTTCAGCGTTCCCGAGATGGCTTAGTGTTTCAATTACATAGTAAGTAAGCTAAACCGTCAACATCTTTTTGACCTGATTTCGCTAAGATCAGGTACACCAGTCGTGACCACACAAGGCTCGCTCCAGCGCAGGCCGGAGGAAACATGGACCACTCGGAACGGCCCCCACACACGCTCAGTGGCTTTCCGGCCGCTGCTACCGAATTCGTGAGTGCCCTCGACGGCAACCGCCACCGCATCGCCGAGCGCGCCGGCGTGTCAGGAACCGAACTCCGTGCACTTTTCCGGATCGCACGGATGGGGTCCATCACTCCGAAAGATCTCGCAACCCACCTCGGAATGACGACGGGAGCCGTAACAGCGATCTCCCGGCGCCTGGTCGAGATCGACCTGCTTCATCGAATCGACCACCCCGGCGATCGCCGCAGTCTCTACCTGGAGCTGACTCCCCACGGACACGACGTCATGGGCGAGATCCACCGCGATTTCGCCGACATGCTGTCGGCATCCACCACGGCATTGGATGCCGCGCAGCTCGAGACGTTCACTGCTGCACTCACGTCCGTTGCCGCCGAAGTGCGGATCAGATCGGCGCAGCTCTGAGGCCTGACCCACTGGCCAAGGGCAGGCACGATGACAACGCCGTACTATCTGAGGATGAAGGTCATCACGGTCTTCAGCACCAAGGGTGGGGTCGGCAAGACGACGACGGCCGTGAACCTCGCGTGGGAAGCCTCCCGCAACTCGCGTGTTCTGCTCTGGGACCTCGACCCGCGGGGTGCCGCGACCTTCGTTCTCAACGTCAAGCCCCAAGGTCACGGGCGGCGTGAACTCGCTCGTCAGCGGCAAGACTGGTGTAGCGGCATCGGTCAAGGCACGGCATACGACCACCTCGACGCGCTGCCCGCCGATGAGAGTTACCGCGACCTCGACCTCGTCCTCGACGCGGCCAAGAAGTCGACCCACCGTCTCGCGCGCATACTCGAGTCGGTGGCCAAGGACTATGACGTCGTCGTCCTCGACTGCCCTCCGGGATCGTCCCTCGTGGCAGAGAATGCCCTGCGCGCAGCCGACACGGTGGTCGTTCCGTTGATCCCGTCCCCGCTCTCCCTGCGCTCGCTCGACCAGGTGGTCTCGATCGTCACGGAGTCCGCAAAGTCCACACCCATCCTGGCGTTCCTCACCATGGTCGATCGGCGCAAGACCGGGCACCCGGCCGCAGCCGAATCACTGCACGGCGCCAGACCTGAGGTTCTTGAGATCAGCGTGCCAGCGACCGTCGTAGTCGAACGGACGGGCGCCGTACGAGCCCCGGTCGCGGCCTTCGCCCCGAACACGGCTGCCGCAAGCGCCTACGGAGACCTCTGGACCGCAGTCGCCGCAGCAGTGCACCTGACGTAGCCGGCCGCAAAGCCTTCGAAGAAGAGCCGTCCATACTCCCGGTGACCCGTGATCCTTCGGTGAAGAATTACTCTGCAGGCTGAGATTGATCGGAAGAGATCACCGTGGGCAAAAAAAACCCCTGGTTTCCTTAGAAAACTCAGGGGTTTCAAGCTGGGGTACCTGGACTCGAACCAAGAACAACTGAACCAGAATCAGTCGTGTTGCCAATTACACCATACCCCATTGGCCGTTGGCCTCTCCGAAGATCGGCCGACTCGTAACTCTAACCCACAGAGCGGATGCTGGCCAAACTGAGCGCCACATCGGCGGGTTGCGAGCCCCGAATCATCGGTTCACGCCAGTCAGCTCGAGACCACCGGCGAGCTCGCCGCGTCCGCGGCCACGACCGCAGAGAGCACTCCGAGCCGCGCGAGCGACTCGCCGCGGCCGAGGATCTCCATCGACTCGAACAGCGGCGGCGACACCTTCCGGCCCGAGATCGCGACGCGCAACGGCCCGAAGGCGACCCGCGGCTTGAGCCCGAGCCCCTCGATGAGCGCGGCGGTGAGCGCCTCGTGCACCCGGTCGTGGGTCCACTCGGCCTCGGGAATGCTCTCGAGGGTCGTGACGGAGGCGGCGAGGATCTCGGCGGCGTTCTTCGGGAGGCTCGCGAGGGCATCCGCCTCGTGCACGAGCGCTTCGCTCGTGACGAACAGAAAACCGAGCATGCCCGGCGCCTCGCCGAGCAGCGCGATGCGCTCCTGGATCAGCGGCGCCGCGGCCGTGAGCACGGCCTGGCGGGCGGCGCCCAGCGGCAGGTCGACGACTCCGGCGGAGACGAGGTAGGGCACGATGCGCGCGGCGAAGTCAGCGGGCTCGAGCAGGCGGATGTGGTCACCGTTGATCGACTCGGCCTTCTTGAGGTCGAAGCGCGCCGGGTTCGGGTTGACGTTCTCGACGTCGAACGCAGCCACGAGCTCGTCGACGCTGAAGACGTCCTGGTCCTTGGAGAGCGACCAGCCGAGCAGAGAGAGGTAGTTGAGCAGTCCCTCGGGGATGAAGCCGCGCTCGCGGTGCAGGAACAGGTTCGACTCGGGGTCGCGCTTGGAGAGCTTCTTGTTCTTGTCGCCCATCACGTAGGGCAGGTGGCCGAAGCGCGGCACGAAGGTCGTCAGGCCGATCTCGATCAACGCGTGGTACAGCGCGATCTGGCGGGGCGTCGAGGACAGCAGGTCCTCGCCGCGCAGCACGTGGGTGACGCCCATCAACGCGTCGTCGACGGGGTTGACGAAGGGGTAGAGCGGATGCCCGTTAGGGCGCACCACCACGAAGTCGCTGAACGAGCCGACCGGGAAGGTGATCTCGCCGCGGACGAGGTCGTCGAAGCTGATGTCGGTGTCTGGCACCTTGAGCCGCAGCGCGGGGGCGCGGCCCTCCGCACGGTAGGCGGCGCGCTGCTCCTCGGTGAGGTCGCGCTCGAAGTTGTCGTAGCCCTGTTTGGGGTCCCGGCCGAGAGACACATTGCGCGCCTCGATCTCCTCGCCGGTCGCGAAGCTCTCGTAGATGTGGCCCGATGCCTTGAGCTTCTCGACGACGTCCCGGTAGATGTCGTAGCGCTCGGACTGGCGGTACGGCCCGTGCGGTCCCCCGGCGTCGACGCCCTCGTCCCAGTCGAGCTTCAGCCAGCGCAGCGCGTCCTTGAGCTGCAGGTAGCTTTCCTCGCTGTCGCGGGCGGGGTCGGTGTCCTCGATCCGGAAGATGAAGGTGCCGCCGGTGTGCCGCGCGTAGGCCCAGTTGAACATGGCCGTGCGAACGAGACCCACGTGCGGGGTTCCTGTCGGGGAGGGGCAGAACCGCACGCGGACATCCGTGCCGGTCGCGGTGGAAAATGGGTACACAGTGGTCTCAGACATCGGTATCGAGTCTACTTGGCGCGTAGATCACGCGGTGGGTGCTGGATGACGTCGGTCGTCGTGCGAGTTGCCACCCGAGCGGGCGGATGTCGTGAGGGCGCCGAGCGCGCGGAGCGTCTCCCCGAGGGCGGGCACGCCTGCGGCACCGTCAGCAGTGACCGCGTGCAGCGTGCGGTACTCCCGCGTCCTGGTCGGTCGGATCCGGACGCCGGCCCGCGCGCCGACGGACTCGATGGCGAGCGACGGCAGCACGGCGACGCCGATCCCCGCGGCGACCATGCCGAAGACCGCGGCGACATTGTCGGTCTCGTAGGAGATGTCCGGAACGAATCCGCGGCGTTCGCAGAGCTCGAGCAGGTGGCCGCGGCAGCGCGGGCAGCCGCCGATCCAGCGCTCGGCCGCGAGGTCGCCGAGGTCGATGGATTCCGCATCGCCAAGTCGGTGGCCGGTGGGCACCACGAGCAGCACCTCGTCGCGGCCGAGCGTCGTCACCGAGAGCCCCTCTGCACTGTCCCGGTGCGGGTCGACGAGGTCACCCGGGTAACTGAAGGTGATCGCGAGGTCGACGTGGTTCTCGCGAACGAGGGCGACGGCCTCGGGCGGCTCGGCTTCGACATAGGTGATCGTGACGCCGGGATGCCGCTTGGCGACCTCGGCGAGGAGCCGGGGCACGATCGTCGCGGAGGCCGAGGGGAAAGCCGCGACCCGTACCCGGCCGGCACGGAGGCCCTGCAATTCCGCGAGGTCTCCGGCGGCGGCGTCGAGGGCTCCGGTCACGGTGCGGGCGTGCCGGGCGAGCAGCCGGCCGGCCTCGGTGAGGCGCACGCCGCGGCCGACCCGTTCGACCAGGGCCAGGCCCACCCGCAGTTCGAGCCGCTTGAGCTGCTGGCTGACCGCGGGCTGGCTGTAGCCGAGGGCGCGCGCCGCTGCGGTGATCGAACCGTGCTCGGCGAGGGCCTGGATGATGCGCAGCGAGTGGGAGTCGAGGGCGGAATCGGCGGCAGGCATCTTCAAGGATAACGCCGTGTTATGGATTCCATCACTCACTGGCGATTGTCGAATGAGTACGGCCGACGGATGCTGGTGGAGTGACCCGCACACACTCCCCCGACGTGACCCGCTCGCGACCCGACGATTCGATTCCGCCCCTGCCCCGGCTTCCTCCGCTCAGCGTCCCGGAGGCCCGGGCGCAGTTCGGCGGCGGCCGCGGGTACCTCGCGGCGTGCACTCTCGGGCTTCCGACCGCTGGAACGCTCGCGGCTCTCCGCTCCGACCTCGATTCGTGGGCGACCGGGTCGGCCTCCGCCGCGGGGTACGGCGCCGTCGTCGAACGGGTGCGCGTCGCCTATGCGCGGCTCGTGTCGGTGCCCGTCGGCCAGGTCGCGATCGCGTCGCAGACATCCGTGCTCGCCGGCCTCGTGGCGGCGAGCGTGCCCGACGGGGCCGAGGTACTCTGCGTCGACGGCGATTTCAGCTCAATGGTGTTCCCGTTTCTCAGCCAGGCGCACCGGGGAGTCACCGTGCGCCACGTGCCACTTGCCGAGCTGGCCGGCAGCATCGGCGACGACACCTGGCTGGTGGCCTGGTCGCTCGTGCAGTCCGCGACCGGTGCGGTCGCCGATACGGACGCAATTCTCGCGGCGGCCAGGCAGCACAACAGCTTCACCCTGTGCGACACCACCCAGGCGGCCGGATGGATGCCGGTGGACGCCTCGGTCTTCGACGCAACGATCTGCCACGCCTACAAGTGGCTGTGTGCGCCACGCGGGGTGGCCTTCTTCACCGTTGCCGAGCAGTTCGGCGCCGTCGTGCGCCCAGCCCAGGCCGGCTGGTACGCCGGCGAGGACGTCTGGAGCTCCTGTTACGGGCCGGGGATGCGGCTCGCAGCCGATGCCCGCCGTTTCGACGTCTCGCCGGCCTGGCAGGCCTGGGTCGGAGCGGAACCGGCTCTCGAGCTCTTCGGCAGGCTCGACCTGGCCGAGGTGCGCCGGTACAACGTGGTCCTCGCCGACTCCTTCCGCACCGGGCTCGGCATCGACCCGGCCGAACAGACCGGCCAGGCCATCGTCACGTGGGCGGATGCTGCGGGCACCGACCTCGCGCGCCTCACGGCCGCCGGACTCACGGCATCCGGTCGGGCAGGCCGCGCGCGTGTGGCCTTCCACCTCTGGAACGACCCGGACGACGTCGCCGACGCGCTGGACGCCCTCGGCCGCTGACACCGCATCCGCCGGCACCCCCGGTGTGAGGTGCCGCAGATCGAGGTTCGCGGGCCGGCGTAACCTCAATCTGCGACACCTCAGGCGCGCGGGGTCTAGCTCCGGGCCGCGACGACGGCGATGATCCGGGCCGCCAGCTCGCCGGAGGATGCCGGGTTCTGGCCGGTGTACAGGTTGCGGTCGACCTCGACGTGCGCGGTGAACGGCGCCGCCTCGACGAAGTCCGCTCCGAGCTCCACCAAGCGGGTCTGCACGAGCCAGGGCGCCTTGGGTGCCAGTCCCCCGATGACCTCTTCCTCGTTCGTGAATCCGGTCATGCGATAACCGGTGAACGGCCAGCTGCCGTCCGCACGCTTCGCGGCGAGGAGCGCGGCAGGGGCGTGGCACAACACGGCCAGGATTCGGTCAGTGTCGAGCGCCTCGGTCATGAGCGCGCCCGACGTCGCGTCGACCGCGAGGTCCTCCATCGGGCCGTGGCCACCGGGGTAGAAGACCACGTCGTAGTCGGCGACGTCGATGTCGTCGATGCTGCGCGGGGCGTCGAGCTCCTCGCCGATCGACCCGAGGTAGGCGATGATCTCGGCCGCCCGGTCCTCCCCGCCCGCAGCCTGGGGAGTGAGGCTGCCACGGTCGATCGTGGGCGCGACCCCGCCGGGAGTCGCGATGGTGATGGACCATCCGGCCTCGCTGAACCGCCGGTGCGGTTCAGCGAGTTCCTCTGCCCAGTACCCGGTCGGGTGCAGGGTGCCGTCATTGAGGGTCCAGTGGTCAGCCGCGCTGACGACGAAGAGTACGTGGGTCATGGTTCTCCAATGTTCAAAAATCGATGATTGCGAGTCGTGGAGCGGGACCGAGTCGGCTCAGACGGTCGTGCGCACGACCATCTTGCCGGTGTTCTCTCCGCGCATGAGGCCCAGGAAGGCCTCGACCGCGTTGTCGATCCCGTCCACGACGGTCTCGTCGAAGACGACGGCGCCGCTCGTCAGCCATCCGGACATCTCGGCCGAGAACGCGCCGAAGTGCTTCAGGTAGTTGCCGACCGTGAATCCCTTGAGGGTGAGCCCCCGGGTCACGATGTTCGACATGTTGCGGGGTCCCGCGGATGCCTCGGTCGTGTTGTAGAGGGAGATCGCGCCGCAGAGGGCGGCACGTCCGCCGTCCTTGAAGGCGGCGAGGGCGGCCTCGAGGTGCTCTCCCCCGACGTTGTCGAAGTACACGTCGATGCCATCGGGCGCGGCCAGGGCGAGCTGGCCGGCGATGTCGCCGTCCTTGTAGTTGAAGGCGGCGTCGAAGCCGTACTTGCTCGTGAGCAGCGCGACCTTCTCGGGCGTGCCTGCGGAACCGACAACGCGGCCGGCACCCTTGAGGCGGGCGATCTGGCCGACCATGCTGCCGACGGCCCCGGCCGCGCCCGAGACGAAGACAGTGTCGCCGGGCTTCATGCCCGCGATGTTTAGGAGGCCGACGTAGGCCGTGAGGGCGGTCATCCCGAGCACGCCGAGGTAGGCGGAGAGCGGAACGCCCGGCAGTCCGGGCACAACGCGGAAGCCCGCGGCGGGGGCCTGCACGAGGTCGCGCCAGCCGTACTGGTGCACGACGACGTCACCGACGGACACTCCGTCGGCGGCAGATGCGATGACCCGGCCGACCGCGCCGCCGGTCATGGTCTCGTCGAGTGCGTAGGGCGGCGAGTAGCTCTTCACGTCGTTCATCCGGCCGCGCATATAGGGGTCGACGGAGACGAACTCATTGGCGACACGGACCTCTCCGGGCGCGAGGTCCGGCAGGTCGATGTGGACCGTGCGGAAGTCGGCCGCCGTCGGCCATCCGACGGGGCGTGCGGCGAGCTGGATCTGGGTGCTGGTATTCGCGGTCATGGGCGACTCCTGAACTTCTCTGTGCCGAACGTGGGGCTCGGAACGTTTTTGTACCGACTGGTTTACTATATACTGAATCGAACGGTACACAAAAACCCGACCACTGACTGGAGACCGAGATGGGCCGCACGCCGAGCTTTGATGCTCCCGTCGTCGTGACCGCGGCACGCGACCTGTTCTGGGACCGCGGCTTCGAGGCGGCGTCCCTCGCCGATCTCGAGCGGGTCACCGGGCTCAACAGGTCGAGCCTGTACCACGCGTTCGGAAGCAAACGCGGGCTCTTCGACGCCGCGGTCGCGGACTACCTCGAGACGGTCATCCGCCCGCGCCTGCGCCCGCTGCTCGCCGAATCGGCCGGCCGGGCCGCCCTGCTCGCGTACTACGGCGACCTGAGCCTGGCCGTCGCCTCCCTGCCCGACGATTCACCGCGTCGGGGCTGCCTGCTCGTCAACTGCGCAGCGGGACTCGCCGGGCACGACGACCCCGCCAGGAAGGTCGTCGACGACTACCGCGCCGAGCTCACGGCGGCGCTCCGCAACGCCCTCGCGGGAGCGGCGGCCGTGTTCGAGATCGCTCCGGGCACGGACGCCGGGCCCGCTGTCGTCGATGAACGGGCCCGCACGCTCGCCGCCTTGTCGATGGGCGTCATGCTGCTCGCCAGGGTGAACCGGGACGAGTCGCTCGCGCTCCTCGCCACGGCCGCCGACCAGGTCCGCTCCTGGCACCCGTGATCTATTCCGCTAGAGGCGCTTGACCGGGTTCGTCAGGATGCCGATGCCCGGGATCTCGATCTGCACGGCGTCGCCGTCGTGGACCTTTTCGGCCCGGTCAGGGGCGCCGGTGAGGATCACGTCGCCCGGCAGGAGCGTGAAGACGCTCGAGACGAACGCGACGACCTCGGCGACCGAATGCTTGTAAAGCGCAGCCGTCCCCTTCTGGAACTTCTCGCCGTTGACCCGACCGGTCAGGTGCAGGCTCGTCCAGTCGTACTCTGTGTCGATCACGGGTCCGAGTGGGCAGAACGAGTCGAAGCTCTTGGCGCGGGCGAGCTGCCCGTCGCGCTCGAGGAGATCGCGCGCCGTTACGTCGTTCGCGATCGTGTACCCGAAGATGACGTCTTCAGCGTTCTCGACCGTCACGTTCTTCGCGATCTTGCCGATCACGATCGCGAGCTCGCCCTCGACGCGCACGTCGTGGGACTGCGCCGGGAGGAAGATCGGGTCGTCCGGCCCGATCACCGCGGTGTTCGGCTTGAGGAAGAAGAGGGGCTCGCGCGATTCGGCGTGCTCGCGTTCTTCGTCGTCGGAGAAGAACGCGTGCGCCATGCCCACGATCTTGGACCGCGGGATCACGGGCGCGAGCAGCTTGACGTCGCGCAGGGCGATCCGGTCGCCGGTCGGGTCGTACCCTGCGAACATCGGGTCTCCCTTGAGCACGACGAGCTCATCGTCGTCGACGATGCCGAAGGCGATGACTCCTCCCTGGCTAAACCGCGCGACCTTCACGCCTGGTCCGCGGGTACGTCAAGGCGGGTGAGCCAGCCGTGCCGGTCGGGCAGCAGCCCGTACTGGATGTCGGTCAGCTCCTGGCGGAGCGCCATCGTGATCGTGCCGGCCGGCGCATCCGCATCGCCGATGGCCAGGCCGCCCGGTCCCTTGAGCTGGGAGATCGGGGTGACCACGGCGGCGGTGCCGCACGCGAAGACCTCGGTGATGGCACCGGATGCGATTCCGTCGCGCCAGTCGTCGAGCGTCACATCGCGCTCCTCGACCGTCAGTCCCCGGTCACGGGCGAGCTGGATGATGCTGTCGCGCGTGACACCCTCGAGGATGGTGCCCGTCAGCCGCGGGGTTACGAGCGTGTCGGTGCCGTAGACGAAGAAGACGTTCATCCCACCGAGTTCGTCGATGTGCGAACCGGTTTCCCCGTCGAGAAAGAGCACCTGGGCGCAGTCGTTGTCGTAGGCCTGCATCTGCGGCAGGAGCGAGGCGGCGTAGTTGCCGCCGCACTTCGCGGCTCCGGTGCCACCGCGGCCGGCGCGGGCGTATTCGGTCGATAGCCAGATCTTGATCGGGGCGACGCCGTTGGCGAAGTAGGCGCCCGCAGGACTCGCGATGACGTAGTAGCCGACCTTGTGGGCGGCTCGCACACCGAGGAAGCTTTCGTTGGCGATCATGAACGGTCGCAGGTAAAGACTCGTCTCATGGTCCGACGGCACCCAATCGCCGTCCACGGCGATGATCTGCCGGATCGACTCGATGAAATCGCTCTCGGAGAGCTCCGGCAGGGCGAGCCTGCGTGCCGAACGCTGCAGCCGGTCGGCGTTCTTCTCCGGGCGGAAGGTCCAGATGGAGCCGTCGGCGTGGCGGTAGGCCTTGAGCCCCTCGAAGATTTCCTGGCCGTAGTGCAGCACCGACGAGGCCGGGTCGAGCTGCAACGGGCCGTATGGGATGACCCGGGCATCGTGCCAGCCCTCCTCGACGGTCCAGTCGATCGAGACCATATGATCGGTGAATTTCTTGCCGAAACCGGGGTCGGCGAGGATCTCCTCACGCTCGGCCCTCGTGCGCGCCATCGTGGACGGCGTCAGGCTGAAGGTCAGCGGGAAAGTGCCCGTGGTCGTGGCGTCGGTCGTGGTGTCTGTGGTGGTTTCGGTGGTGGTGTCGCTCAGTGCTGCCTGGCTCATTGGAGTCCCTTGTCTGTCATTCGAGTCACGATGGCGTCGCCCACCGCGCTGGTACCGCGCGACGCCGTGAATGCCCCATTTTCCGTACGGGCCGCGATATCGGCGACCACCGCGTCCCGGATCCGGGCCGCGGCATCCGTCAGGCCCAGGTGATCGAGCAGGAGGGCGACGGAAAGGATGGCGGCCGTCGGATCCGCAAGCTGCTTGCCCGCAATGTCGGGGGCCGAACCATGCACCGGTTCGAACATGCTCGGGAACCGGCCGTCCGGGTTGATGTTCCCGGATGCTGCCAGGCCGATGCCGCCGCTGATTGCGGCCGCCAGGTCGGTGAGGATGTCGCCGAAGAGGTTATCCGTGACGATGACATCAAATCTACTCGGATTTGAGACGAGGAAAATCGTCGCCGCATCCACGTGCAGGTAGTCCACCGTCACATCGGGGTATTCGGCGGCGACGGCGGTCACGATCCGCTGCCACAGTCCGCCGGCGAAGACGAGCACGTTGGTCTTGTGCACGAGGGTCAGGTGTTTGGCGGCGCGGCCCCGGGCGACCTCGAAGGCGTAGCGTACGACGCGTTCGACGCCGAAGGCGGTGTTGACCGAGACCTCGTTGGCGACCTCGTGCACGGTGCCCTGGCGGATGGCGCCGCCGTTGCCGACGTACGGCCCTTCGGTGCCCTCGCGCACGACGACGAAGTCGACGTTGCCGGGAGCCGCGAGCGGGCTCGGCACACCGGGGAACAGGACGCTCGGTCGCAGGTTGACGTAGTGGTCGAGCGAGAAGCGCAGCCTGAGCAGCAGGCCCCGCTCGATGTTCGCGTTCGCGAGGCGTGGGTCGCCGGGCACTCCCCCGACGGCGCCGAGCAGGATGGCGTCGTGGGCGGCGATCGCCCCGAGGTCCTCATCGGTCAGCACGTCGCCCGTCTCGAGGAACCGGGTCGCGCCGAGCGAGAACCAGGTCAGCGCGAATTCGACGTCATCGGCCGCTGTCGCTGCGCCGAGCACCTTGACGGCCTCGGCGACGACTTCGGGTCCGATCCCGTCTCCGGGAATGACGGCGAGCTTGATCTGACGGGACATGGGACTCCTGGGGGCTCGGATTGCTGTACCCAAACCCTACTGCGACGCGTCAGCTCGGGTGATCCCCGCGTCTTCGTCACTCCCGGAATCGACGCCGGTTCACCGTGCCGAGCGCAGTGCGAACCAGGCGACCATGGCCGCTACGACCACGAGTCCGGCTCCGATCCAGGCGGTGGGACCGATTCCGGTGAGGAAGGCCTCCCTCGCAGACTCCAGCAGCATCCGGCCGGCTCCTGCCGGTAGCTCGGCCGCAACGGCGACGGCCCCGCCGAGGGTCTCCCCCGCCGCGGCCCGTTGTCCGGCGCCGAGCCCATCAGGCAGCACCACCGCGGAGCGGTACGCCGAGGTGAGGATGCTGCCCAGGACCGTGGTGCCGAGAACCGCGCCCAGTTCGTATGCGGTTTCCCCGACAGCGGATGCCGCGCCCATCTTCTCCGGCGGTGCGCTCGCCACGATCAATTCGTTCGACACCGTCTCGGCAGCCCCGATCCCGATCCCGAGGGCGACGAAGGCTACGGCCACACCGGCAGGGCCGAATCCGGCGCCGCCGATCGCGAATGCCGTGTACCCGGCCGCCGAGAACAGAAGCCCGGCCGGGACCACGATCGACGGCCGGATCCGCCTGGCGATCGGGACGACGATCAATCCGGCCAGGATCATCGCCACCAGGCCGGGCACGAGTACCAGGCCGGCACCGAGGGGCTCCAGTCCGAGGACGAGCTGGAGGTACTGCGAGACGAAGAACAGTCCGCCGACGAGCGCTACGACGCTCAGGAAGTTGACCCCGACCGCGCCGCTGAACGAGCCGCGACGGAAGAGTTCGAGGTCGAGCATCGGCTCACGGAGACGCCGCTGCCGAAGGGCGA
The DNA here is from genome assembly GCF_035984545.1 of Cryobacterium sp. GrIS_2_6. NCBI lineage: Bacteria > Bacillati > Actinomycetota > Actinomycetes > Micrococcales > Microbacteriaceae > Cryobacterium > Cryobacterium sp. GrIS_2_6. Next base: position 616,443 of record NZ_JAXCHP010000001.1, on the reverse strand, counting down.
AGAGGGTGGCGGCGACCAGTCCCACTGCGATCGACACGATGCCGGCGACGCCGAACCCGGAGTCGGCGAGCGTCTTGATGCCGAAGACGATCGGGAACATCGTCACGAGCGACAGCAGGATGCTCGGCACATCGATCGCTCCCGGGTTCGGGTCCCGGGATTCCGGCACGATCAGCGGCGCCACCACGAGCAAGGGCAGCAACAGCGGGACCGCGAGGAGGAAGACGGATCCCCATTCCCCGTTCTCGAGGATGAGTCCGCCGACAACGGGGCCGAGTGCGCTACCGGCCGCGAAGCCGCTCGCCCAGATGGCGATGGCGAGGCGGCGCTCGTTGCGTTCGGTGAAGACGGACCGCAGCAGTGCGAGCGTGGGCGGCATCAGCATGGCCCCGAAGACGCCCAGTGCGGCACGGTCAAGAATGAGCCACTCGATGGTCGGCGCGAAGGAGGCGATCACCGACATGGCTCCGAAGCCGGCGGAGCCGATCAGCAGCAGCCGGCGCCGGCCGATCCGGTCGCCGAGGCTGCCCATCGAGACCAGCAGCCCCGCGAGCACGAGGGGGTAGATGTCGATCACCCAGAGCAGCTGGGTGCCGCTCGGGCTGAGGGCCTCGGAGATCTGCGGCAGCGCAAGGTTGAGCACGGTGTTGTCGATCGACACGAGCAGCACCGGCAGCATCAGCACCACAAGGGCCCACCAGCGGCGCACGGGCGCGGCGCCCGGCTGGACGGGTATCCGGGGGCGGGTCGGGGTTGACACGGTGCAACAACTTTCCGGGCAGGGGACGGGTGAAACCGTCGTAGGAGGGGGACGGCATAAAAAAACCGTCCAGACGGTACAGTAGCACCATGACACCCTCGCCCGTCCAGCTCCCGCTCCGGTCAGCCGACCATTCCCCGACCCGGGACCGGGTCCTCGACGCGTTCACCGGGCTCCTGATCGACCAGGGCGAACGGGCGGCCACCCTCGAGAGCGTCGCTGCGGCGGCCGGCCTGTCGAAGGGCGGGCTGCTCTACCATTTCGGGTCGAAGGAGGCCCTGGTCCGGGGACTGCTCACCCGGCTCGATGAGCTCGTCGCCGACGACATCGTATGCATCCGCTCTGCGGCGGCCGGACCCGTTGACTACCTGATCCGGACCTCGATGAGCGAGGGCACTCCCCTGGACCGCACGATTGCGGGAGCCGTGCGCCTGGCACAGGGATCGCATCCGCTGGCCAACACTGCCGTTGCCTCGATGCGGCGCCAGTGGCTGGCCGTGGTCGAGGAGGCCGTCGGGAATCCGGACGTCGCGGAGGCGATCCTGTTGATCAGTGACGGGCTGTATTTCGGTTCCACCATCACGAGCGCTGCCCATCTCGCCGCCGACGTGGTGTCGGCGGCGAGACTGGACCGGTTGCTCGCCGTGATCGGTCGAATGACCGACCTGACCGCTACTCCGTGATGGCGATTTCGACCATCACGTCGGCCGAGATCGCGTCGCACACGGTGGCGAGCAAGCTCGCCGAGACGGGTGAGTCGACGGTCAGCACGCTCAGCGCCTTGCCGCCGGCCTCGTGGCGGGCGATCTGCATGCCCGCGATGTTGATCTGGGCGTCGCCGAACTCGCGGCCGTACACGGCGACGATTCCGGGGCGGTCGGTGTAGACCATCACGATGAGGTGCTCGGCGAAGGTGACCTCGACGTCGTACCCGTTGATCTCGACGATCTTCTCGATCTGCTTCGTGCCGGTCAGGGTGCCGGAGACGGAAACCTGTGAGCCGTCGGCGAGGGCGCCACGAATCTGGATGACGTTGCGGTACTCCGGCGATTCCTTGTCGGTGAGCAGGCGGACCGCGATGCCACGCTGCTCGGCGAGCAGCGGCGCGTTCACGTAGGAGACGGTCTCGCTCACAACGTTCGTGAAGATGCCCTTGAGTGCGGCCAGGCGCAGCACGCTCACGTCGTAGTCGGCGAGCTCGCCGCGCACGTCGATGTCCACGCTCGTGAGCGGGCGCTGCGCGGTGAGGCCGGAGAAGACCTGGCCGAGCTTCTCGACGAGCGGGATGCCGGGACGCACGTAGGGGTCGATGACGCCGCCGGCGACGTTGACCGCGTCCGGCACGAGTTCGCCGGAGAGGGCGAGGCGCACCGACTTCGCGACGGAGACGCCGGCCTTCTCCTGGGCTTCGTCGGTCGATGCACCGAGGTGCGGGGTGGTGATCAGGTTTTCCAGGCCGAGGAGCTTCGACCCGGTCGGGGGCTCCGACACGAAGACGTCGAGGCCGGCCCCGGCGATGGTGCCGGCAGTCAGGGCGTCGTAGAGGTCGTCTTCATCGATGAGGCCGCCGCGGGCGACGTTGATCACGAACGCGGTCGGCTTCATGAGCTTGAACTGCGCGGCTCCGATCATGCCGGTCGTCTCCGCCGTCTTCGGCATGTGGATGGTCACGAAGTCGGACTGCGCGAGGAGTTCTTCGAGCGTCACGGGCACAACGCCGAGCTGCTGCGCGCGGGCGGAGGTGATGTAGGGGTCGAACGCGATGATCTTCGTGCCGAAGGCCTGCATTCGAGCGGCGATGAGGGCTCCGATGCGGCCGAGGCCGATGATGCCGACGGTCTTTTCGTACAGTTCGACACCGGTGTACTTGGAGCGCTTCCACTGCCCCTCGGCGAGAGCGCCGCTCGCGGCGGGGATGTGACGGGCCAGGCTAATGATGTGACCGACGGTCAGTTCTGCGGCTGAGATAATGTTCGAGGTGGGTGCATTGACGACCATGACGCCGGCGGCCGTCGCAGCCTTAATGTCCACGTTGTCGAGTCCGACACCGGCGCGGGCGATCACCTTGAGCAGGGGTGCAGCCGCGATGGCCTCGGCGTCGACCTTCGTCGCGGAGCGCACGAGCACGGCATCGGCCGTCGCGAGCGCGGCGAGCAGGGCCGGCCGGTCCGTGCCATCGACATTGCGGACCTCGAAGTCGGGTCCGAGTGCATCGACGGTTGCAGGTGATAATTCTTCAGCGATAAGAACGACTGGTTTTGACACGAAAACAGAACCTCCGATAGCAGCAGCAATTGTGGCTCGCGCCGCGACCGTGGGGCGCCAGTATTGGGTCGAGTCTATCGGCCGTAATATTTCCCAATGAGCACTGTTACGTTGGACTCCCTCCAGTTCGTCCTGCGCTGCCTTCTAGCCGTGTTCTTCTTCGGCGCGGGGATCACCCATTTCATCCCGGTCGTCCAGCGCACGATGGCGGCCATGATCCCGCCGGGACTCCGCTTCACGGGATTCTTCGGCGCGCGTGGGCCCGTCGTCCTGGTGATCTTCACGGGCGTCTGCGAGATGCTCGGCGGCCTCGGCCTGCTCTGGCCGCCGACTACCGGAGTCACCGGGGTCATGCTCGTGATCTTCCTGATCGCGGTCTTCCCGGCCAACGCGTTCGCCGCCCGCGACCCGCAGCGCTTCGGCCGGGCCGCGATCCCGCTCCGGATCCGCGTCATCGAGCAGGTCGCGCTCATCGCCCTCGTCGTGCTGGCGATTCTCTGAGCCTGCGATCCCGGTCCAACGCCTCGATCAGACGATCAGGCTGCCGAGTCCGAACTGGTAGATATCGAGGGCGAGGGCGGATGCGAGGGCCAGGCCGACGAGGAACAGGGCGGCCTGCGCGTACAGCGGCCTGCCCCGTCCGATCCGGGCGGCGAGCAGGAAGATCAGGATCGGCAGGAGCACCCCGGCGATCAGGATTCCCCAGCCGAACCCGCTGAGCTGGGTGTCGAGGGACCCGGCGGCAAGGTTGAGGCCGATCAGGTTCCCGAGGTCCGCCCAGACGTCCCAGGCGTAGACCAGTCCGAAGAAGACGGCGACAACCAGGAACGGCCAGGAGGGCCTGCGGCGTTGTGGCGCGGCGGCGGTCTCGGTCGAACCGGTGCCGGACGTATCGGGAGCGGACGGGTTCGGGCGTGCGACGGGCTCGCTCATGCGACGGGCCCTCCGCTCACGAGGAGCGGGAGCGGGGCGAGCAGCACGACGCCGAGGAGCAGCCAGAGGATCCGTCCGCGCGGCCGGGTCGGGGTCAGCCAGAGCGTCACCGCGAACCACGCGACGGGGGCCGCGACGGCGAGCCAGGTGCCGAGGCTGAACATGAAGCTCGCGAGAGCGTCGCCGAGCGGGTCGTCGATCCGGCTCACGCCGATGAACCAGCCGATCGTGAAGAGCAGGTAGATGCCGCCGAACACCCCGAGGGAGATGAGGGTGAATGAACTCATCGGCGAGCGTTCCGAGTTGTGGGCCGCGGCATCCGCTTCGATCGCAGCGGTCGGGCCCTTGACGCTCCAACCGTCCGGCAGCGCGGCGTAGACCGGAGCGGTTACCGGTGCAGAGGCACCGGGGTCTGACTCGACCGGCGTGCGGGAGATTTCGCGGGCGTCTGCATCCTCCGACCGGGTCTGCAGGGTGGGATCGTCGTCGCCGGCCCAGCCGAGCGTGTCGTCGTCGTCGCGCGGAACGCCGCCGCGTGGTGCTGAAGTCATAGGGCCAGAGTAGCCGTCGGAGCCCGGCGGCGTTAAGCGACGCAGCGGGGCTCCTCGGGTAGAGGGGCCCCGCCGTTCATGGTGCGGTGCGCGGTGCGTCGTGCGCGATGCGGTGGTTAGCGGGCGGCTTCGCCGTCGACGTAGTCGTCGTCGTTCGAGGCGTTCCACGCGAAGAGCTTACGCAGCTCGCGGCCGGTGGCCTCGATCGGGTGCTCTTCGCCCTTCTTGCGCAGCGCGAGGAACTCGGGTGCTCCGGCGTCCTGGTCGGCGATGAAGCGTTCAGCGAACGCTCCGCTCTGAATGTCGGCGAGAACGGCCTTCATGTTCTCCTTGACGTGCGGGTCGATCACGCGGGGGCCCGATACGTAGTCGCCGTATTCCGCGGTGTCAGAGACGCTCCAGCGCTGCTTGGCGATCCCACCCTCCCACATCAGGTCGACGATGAGCTTGAGCTCGTGCAGCACCTCGAAGTAGGCGACCTGCGGCTGGTAGCCGGCCTCGGTCAGGGTCTCGAAGCCGTACTGGATGAGCTGCGAGACGCCGCCGCAGAGCACGGCCTGTTCGCCGAACAGGTCGGTCTCGGTCTCTTCGGTGAAGGTGGTCTTGATACCGGCGGCACGGAGCCCGCCGATCGCCTTCGCGTAGCTGAGGGTCAGCGGCCAGGCGTTACCGGTCGCGTCCTTCTCGACGGCGACGATGACGGGAACGCCACGGCCGGCCTCGAATTCGCGGCGCACGGTGTGGCCGGGTCCCTTGGGGGCGACCATGACGACGTCGACGCCCTCCGGAGCGGTGATGTAGCCGAAGCGGATGTTGAACCCGTGTCCGAAGACGAGGGCCTTGCCGGCGGTGAGGTTCGGAAGCACGTCAGCGGCGTACAGGTGACGCTGCACCTGGTCTGGCGCGAGGATGACGATGACGTCGGCCCACTTGGCTGCCTCGGCGGTGCTGAGGACGGTGAAGCCGACCTCTTCGGCCTTGGCCTTCGACTTCGAGCCATCCTTCAGGCCGATGACGACCTCGACACCCGAGTCGCGGAGGTTCTGGGCATGCGCGTGTCCCTGCGAGCCGTAACCGATGACGGCTACCTTCTTGCCCTGGATGATCGACAGGTCAGCGTCTTTGTCGTAGTAAATCTCAGACACGAGTGGTTATCTCCTAGTTGTTTGGTGAAGAAAGGTCGGTGAAGAAAGGGGGTGCGGGGCGAACGCTAGCTCTTGAACACGCGTTCGGTGATCGATTTGGACCCGCGGCCGATGGCGAGCAGTCCGGACTGTGCGATTTCCTTGATTCCATAGGGCTCGAGCACGCGCAGCAGCGCCTGGGTCTTGCCGGAATCCCCGGTCACCTCGATCACGACGGAGTCAGGGGCGACGTCGACGACCCGCGCACGGAACAGCGTGACGGCTTCGAGCACCTGGGACCTCGTCGTGTTGTCCGCACGCACCTTGACCAGCAGGTGCTCCCGGTGCACGGATTGCGCAGGGTCGAGCTCGACGATCTTGATCACGTTGATCAGCTTGTTGAGCTGCTTCGTGACCTGCTCGAGCGGGAGGTCCTCGACGTCGACGAGGATGGTGATCCGCGACAGGCCGGGGATCTCGGTGTGGCCGACCGCGAGGCTTTCGATGTTGAAGCCGCGCCGGGCGAAGAGGCCGGCGACGCGGGTCAGCAGGCCGGGCTTGTCCTCGACGAGGAGGCTCAGGACATGGGAACTCATGGGCTTACTCCTCTCCCCAGGTCGGTGCGTGGTCTTTCGCGTACTGCACGTAACTGTTACTGACACCCTGGGGCACCATCGGCCAGACCATCGCGTCGCGGCTCACGACGAAGTCGATCACGACCGGGCGGTCGTTCGTCGCCAGGGCGAGCTTGATCGCGTCGTCGACCTGGTCCGCGCTCGTCACGCGGATGCCGAGCGCACCATACGCCTCGGCAAGCTTCACGAAGTCGGGCACCATCGCCGAGCCGTGCCCGGTGTTCAGGTCGGTGAAGGAGTGCCGCCCGTCGTAGAACAGGGTCTGCCACTGGCGCACCATGCCAAGCGAGGAGTTGTTGATGATCGCGACCTTGATCGGGATGTTGTTGATCGTGCAGGTCGCGAGTTCCTGGTTGGTCATCTGGAAGCATCCATCGCCGTCGATCGACCAGACCACCCGGTCGGGTTCTGCGACCTTGGCGCCCATCGCCGCGGGAACGGAGTAGCCCATCGTGCCGGCACCGCCCGAGTTGAGCCAGGAGTTGGGGCGCTCGTACTTGATGTACTGGGCGGCCCACATCTGGTGCTGACCGACGCCGGCGGCGTAGACGCCCTCCGGCCCGGTCAGTTCACCGATGCGCTTGATCACATACTGCGGGGCGAGCAGGCCGTCCGTCGGCTCGGAGTAGCCGAGCGGGAACTCCTCGCGGAGACCGTTCAGGTAGCTCCACCACTCGGTGAAGTCCGGGGTGGTGGTCTTGAGCACCGCGGAGAAGGCGACGGTCAGGTCGGCGAGCACGTCCTTGGCGTCTCCGACGATGGGCACGTCGGCGGTGCGGATCTTGGAGATCTCCGCGGGGTCGACGTCGACGTGCACGATCGTGGCGTGCGGCGCGAACTCGCTGACCTTTCCGGTGACCCGGTCGTCGAAGCGGGCGCCGAGCGCGATGATCAGGTCGGCCTCCTGCAGGGACAGCACGGCGGGAACGGTGCCGTGCATGCCCGGCATGCCGAGGTGCTGGTTGTGCGAGTCCGGGAATGCGCCACGGGCCATCAGCGTCGTGACGACGGGCGTGCCGGTGAGTTCGGCGAAGGCGAGAAGCTCGGCGGACGCGCGGGCGCGGATGACGCCGCCGCCGACGTACAGCACAGGCTTCTTCGCATCGGCGAGCAACTGGGCTGCCGCCTGCACCTGCTTGCCATGGGCCTTGGTGATCGGCCGGTAGCCGGGCAGATCGATCTTCGGTGGCCAGATGAACGGCGCCGTCTTCTGCTGGGCGTCCTTGGTGATGTCGACGAGCACGGGGCCTGGCCGGCCGGTCGAGGCGATCAGGTAGGCGGATGCGATCGCACCGGGAACGTCTTCCGGGCGCTTGACGAGGAACGAGTGTTTCGTGATCGGCATTGTGATGCCGACGATGTCCGCCTCCTGGAAGGCATCCGTGCCCATCAGCGTCGAGAAGACCTGGCCGGTGATGCACAGGATCGGCACCGAGTCCATATACGCGTCGGCGATCGCCGTGACGAGGTTCGTGGCGCCGGGGCCGGAGGTCGCGATGGCGACGCCGACGCGGTTGCTCGCCGAGGCGTAGCCCTCCGCAGCGTGGCCGGCGCCCTGCTCGTGGCGCACCAGGATGTGCCGGATAGCGTCCTGGGTCATCAGCTCGTCATAGAGCGGGATGACGGCGCCGCCGGGCAGGCCGAAGACATCCGTCACGCCGAGCAGTTCGAGGGTGCGGATGATCGCACCGGAACCGGTGAGGAGTTCGGGCTCACCGGATGCTGCCGCGGCCGTCGTCGCGGCGGACGACGTGGCGGCCGAGGTCGGCGAGGGCGTGGGTGATGGCACGGGGTTCTGTTCCGCGGTCATTGAGTCAGGTCCCTAAGGTCGAGTACGAATGGTGAGCGCTACCCCGTGACGGCGCCAACGGCCGCCGATTGCACGAGCTTCGTGTACTTGGCGAGCACGCCGCGGGTGTAGCGCGGGGGGAGAGGCGCCCAGCCGACTCGTCGGGCGTCGAGCTCTTCAGGGTCGACCAGTAGGTCGAGCGTTCGAGCTGCGATATCGACCCGTATGAGATCACCATCGCGCACGAAGGCGATCGGACCTGCGTCCACCGCTTCGGGTGCTATGTGGCCGATACACAGTCCGGTTGTGCCGCCTGAGAATCTGCCGTCCGTTAACAGTAGTACATCGGCACCGAGCCCGGCGCCCTTGATGGCCGCGGTGATTGAGAGCATCTCGCGCATGCCGGGGCCTCCCTTGGGGCCTTCGTAGCGGATGACGACGACGTCGCCCTTTTCGATGGTGCCCTCGGTGAGGGCGTCCATCGCCGCGCGCTCGCGCTCGAAGACGCGGGCGGGTCCGGTGAACACGTCACTGTCGAAGCCGGCGGTCTTGACGACAGCGCCCTCCGGCGCCATCGAGCCCTTGAGGATGGTGATGCCGCCGCTCTTGTGGATCGGGTTGTCGAGCGTGCGGAGCACCTCGCCGTCGAGGTCGGGCGGGTCGATCTCCGCGAGGTTCTCTGCGACGGTCTTTCCGGTGACGGTGAGGGCGTCCCCGTGGATGAGGCCGGCCTCGAGCAGGGCGCGCATCACGGCGGGCACCCCGCCGTGGCGGTCGACGTCGTTCATGACGTACTTGCCGAACGGCTTCAGGTCGCCGATGTGCGGAACCTTGTCGCCGATCACGTTGAAGTCGTCGAGGCTCAGTTCGACCTCGGCCTCGCGGGCGATGGCGAGCAGGTGCAGCACCACGTTCGTGGAGCCGCCGAAGGCCATGGCGACGGCGATCGCATTCTCGAAGGCCTTGCGGGTGAGGATGTCCCTGGCCGTGATGCCGAGGCGCAGGAGGTTGACGACGGCCTCGCCGGAGCGGTGCGCGTAGTAGTCGCGGCGGCGGTCGGCCGAGGCGGGGGACGCGGATCCCGGCAGGCTCATGCCGAGGGCTTCGGCGACGCTCGCCATGGTGTTCGCGGTGTACATGCCGCCGCAGGCACCCTCGCCGGGGGCGAAGGCGCACTCGATCCGCTTGGCGTCGGCCACGGACATCCGCCCGGCCTTGACGGCGCCGACGGCCTCGAACGAGTCGATGATGGTGATGTCTTTTTCCGTGCCGTCCGAGAGCTTGACCCAGCCGGGCGCGATCGAGCCTGCGTAGAGGAAGACGCTCGCGAGATCGAGCCGGGCAGCGGCCATCAGCATGCCGGGCAGGGACTTGTCGCAGCCGGCAAGCAGCACGGAGCCGTCGAGGCGCTCGGCCTGCATGACGACCTCGACGGAGTCCGCGATGACCTCTCGGGAGACGAGGGAGAAGTGCATGCCCTCATGGCCCATCGAGATGCCGTCGGAGACGGAGATGGTGCCGAACTGCAGCGGATAGCCGCCACCGGAATGCACGCCCTCCTTGGCCGCCTGCGCGAGGCGGTCGAGGGACAGGTTGCACGGGGTGATCTCGTTCCAGGAACTCGCGATGCCGATCTGGGGTTTTTCCCAGTCCGCGTCCCCCATCCCGACAGCACGGAGCATTCCGCGGGAGGTTGTGGCTTCGATTCCGTCGGTGACGTCGCGACTACGCGGTTTCAGATCGATCTCAGGCATGTAGTGATTCTAGAACCTGTGTTTCGGGAACTTTGCCGCAGGGTTACCGTTCGCTGGGAGTTCCGGGGGTTCCGGGAGCTGGGGCGGCCTCCCGGAGGTCGGCGATCAGCTGCAGCACGATCGGTACTTCCTCCGGTCCGCGCACCCGGTAGCCCGCGAGGGAGGTGCCTGCGCCGATCTTCAGTCCGAGGTCGCCGGGGTGCAGCGCGGTGAAGGCGTCTTCGTCCGTCACGTCGTCTCCGGCGTAGAACACCCGGTCGGCGCCCGTGTATGCACGGAGCCGTTCGAGCGCGTCACCCTTCGAGCTCGAGCGCACGGAGAATTCGAGCACATTCTTTCCCTCGCGCACAGTGAGGTCCGGCAGCACGGCGCCGAGCTGCACGCGGGCGTCGCGTTGCACGGCCTGGCCGGCCTGCGCGGTTGACTTGCGGGTGTGCAGGGCCAGGCCGGCGGGCTTTCGTTCGATCCACGCACCCGTCACGGATGCCGAGACCCGTTCGAGCACGCGGGCGAGCGTGTCGAGCTGGTCGAGTTCGTCCTGGTCGAGTCCGAGCTCTTCGCCCGGGGTGTCCAGCTGGACCTCGATGCCATGTGAACCGGTCAGGAGCACCTCGACCTGCGGTTCGGCGACCTGGCGCAGGCTCGCGAGCGACCGGCCGGAGACGAGGGCGACACGCACGCCGTCGAGCCCGATCAGGCGTTCGACGGCCTCCCGGGTGCCGGCAACCGCACGCGAATCCTGGGGGTTGTCGACGATCGGGGCGACGGTGCCGTCGAAGTCCAGCGCGATGAGCAGCGAGCCCGCCGAACTGAAGTCGCGCAGCGCGTGAGCGAGATCATCGGGAACGCCGGGCTGAACGGCGGCACCCTCCCGGAGTGTTCTCAGGAAGGACGACGACCAGGCGGCGACGTCGTTGTCGAACACCTTGCGGCGCAGGGCGCGCATCCGCCGCTGCCGTTCGGGGCGCGGCATCGCGATCGCACGCAGGATGGCCGCTTTCATGCCGTCGATGTCGTGCGGGTTGATCAGCACGGCCTGCTTGAGTTCGTCGGCCGCCCCGGCGAATTCGCTCAGGACGAGCACGCCGTCCCTGTCGTCGCGGACGGCGACGTATTCCTTCGCGACGAGGTTCATCCCGTCGCGGAGGGCAGTGACGAGCATGACGTCCGCGGCGAGGTACAGGGCGACCATTTCCTCGCGCGGGTAGCCGTGGTGGTGGTAGCTGATCGCGGTGTGGCTGATCGTCGAGTAGTCGCCGTTGATCCGGCCGACGGCGAGTTCGATCTCGTCTCGGAGGGCCATGTACGCTCCGACCCGTTCCCGGGACGGGCTCGCGACCTGCACGAGGGTGACGTCCTCGACGGAAATCGACCCATCCTCGAGGAGCTCGCCGAAGGCCTTCAGCCGGTGGCCGATGCCCTTGGTGTAGTCGAGCCTGTCGACGCCGAGAATGATCGTCTTCGGGTTGCCGAGGTCCTCGCGGATCCGGCGCGCGCGGGCCTGGATCTCCGGACGCTTCGCGAGGTCGGCGTATGCGACGGCGTCGATCGAGATCGGGAAGTGCTTGGCGATCACCCGGCGGTGGTGTCCCCCGGCGCCCGGCACGTCGATCGCGACACCGCGGGTGGTGTACCCGAAGAGGCGACGGACCGCGCGGGAGAAGTTGCCGGCATCCGCCAGCCGCTGGAAGCCGATCAGGTCGGCCCCGAGCAGGCCGTCGAGGATCTGCTTGCGCCACGGGAGCTGCGCATAGATGCCGTACGGCGGGAACGGTATGTGGTTGAAGAAGCCGATCACGAGGTCGGGGCGCATGTCCCGCAGCATCCGCGGCACGAGTTGCAGCTGGTAGTCGTGCACCCAGACGGTTGCACCGGATGCCGCGGCGGCGGCGGCGGCTTCGGCGAACCGGCGGTTGACGCGCACGTACGCCTCCCACCATTCGCGGTGGAAGCTCGGCGGGGAGATCACGTCGTGGTAGAGCGGCCAGAGGGTGTCGTTGGAGAAGCCCTCGTAGTAGTCCTCGAGGTCGGCGTCGGTCAGCGAGACGGGAACGATGTTGATGCCGTCGTTCTCGAAGGGGGCGAACTCGCGGTCGGCGACGCCGGGCCAACCGACCCACGCGCCGTCGGAGGAGCGCATCAGCGGCTCGAGGGCGGTGACGAGTCCGCCTGGTGAGGTCTTCCAGCTCTCGGTGCCGTCCTCGGCGACGACGAAGTCCACGGGCAGCCGGTTCGAGACGGCGACGAGGGCGTATGTCACCTTCGGCTCGGCGGCGGGCGTGTTAACGGCTTCAATCGAAATGGCTGGTCCGTTCCGGTACCTGCACGGCGCACGCACCTCGGTGAACTTCCAAGGATACCAGCAGCCCCGGCGGAGCCCCCAGACTATTCGGGCGCGCGACACCCGTTGTTCAGCAGTCGGGTTTACTCTGGCGCCAATGATTCGCATCGGCATGAGCACGACGTGCGCCTATCCGCTCTCGACGGAGCACGCCTTCCGGCTCGCGAAACTCGCGGGCTACGACGGCATCGAAATCATGGTCTCCCGCGACGAAGTCACCCAGGATGCCGCTGCGCTCCTGGCGCTGTCACGGAAATACAAGCTACCGATCTTCTCGATCCACGCTCCCGTGCTCCTGCTCACGCATTTCGTCTGGGGTCGGGACCCGCTCGTGAAGCTCGAACGCTCGGCGGCGCTCGCGGCCGAAGTCGGGGCGCGAACCGTCGTGGTGCATCCGCCGTTTCGCTGGCAGGCCGACTTTGCCGTCACGTTCCTCGACTCCGTGCGTGAGATCAGCGCGGGCAGCGGCATCGAGATCGCGGTCGAGAACATGTTCCCGTGGAAGTTCGGCGGCCGGGGCATGAAGGCGTACTCCCCCGGCTGGGACACCACCCGGATGGACTGCGACGCCGTCACGCTCGACTTCTCGCACTGCGCCCTGAGCGGGCTCGACAGTCTCTCGATGGCGACGGAGCTCGGCGACCGTCTCCGGCACGTGCATCTCTGCGACGGCTCCGGCTCCCTCGACGAGGGCAAAGTCTTCGACGAGCACCTGCTGCCCGGCCGTGGCAGCGAGCCGGTCGCCGAGGTGCTCAACCTGCTCGCGCGCACCGGCTGGGACGGCCGGATCGTCGCGGAGGTCAACACCCGCAAGGCGCGCACCGAGCAGGAACGCCTCGTGCTTCTCGTGGAAACCCTCGCGTTCGCGCGCTTGCACACCGCCCAGCGCCGGGCGCGCCGTGCCCCGCGGCCAGCAGCACTAGCCTCGTCCCCACGCGCGAAAGCGGGTGAATCGTCGGTCTGATCCGCTCAAACCGACGTTTCACCCGCTCTCGCGGAGGACGTTGGTGCGTCAGCCGCGGGCGAGGGCCAGTGCGAAGGAGCGGGGCCCGCGTTTGGCGGCCACGGCCCAGAACGTCAGGCCGATGCTGACCACCGCGAAGAGCAACAGGATGCCCACGGCATCGAGCGCGCCTGCTCCCTCGCCGGAGACGATCCCCTGCATGCCGCGCACGGCCCAGGTGAGCGGCAGGAACGGGCTGATCGCCTGGAACGGCGCCGAGACGAGCTCGATCGGGTACAGTCCGCCGACCGCGGTGAGTTGCAGGGCGAGGAGCACGAGGGACACCACGATGCCGACCCTCCCGAACGCCACGGTGAGGAACTGGTGCACCGCGACGAAGACGAACGCGAGGAAAACCGCGAAGCCCAGCGTCGCCGGGAGCAGGGTCCAGGTCACGCCGAGCGAGGCGTGCAGCAGCGCGACGACGACGACCGCCTGGGCTGCGGCGAGGCCGAATGCCCGGCCGAATCCACGCGAGACGAGGCGCCGTGTCGAGGCCGTCGACGCGAGAGCGGTGCTCGTGACCGGACGCATCACGAGGAAGATCGCGAGCGCGCCGATCCAGAGCCCGACCGGCACGAAGACCATCCCGAGGAGCGGGCCGATCGTGGTGATCGGATTGTCGCGGCTCGTTGTGATGGCGACGGGCTCGGAAACGACCGAAGCCGACTGCGCAGGGTCATCCTGGTTCAGCTTCTTCGCGCTCTCGGCTCCGGACGCGAGCCCGGTCGCGAGCTGGCTCGCGCCCGTCTCGAGCTGATGCACCCCCGTGGCCGCGGCGGCGGTCCCCGTTGCGAGTTGGGAGACGCCGCTCGAGAGGCTCGAGACGCCGGAGGCGAGGCCGGTCGCGCCCGTCCGCAACGATGCGGAACCGGCTGCGAGCTTCGCGGCCCCTGTCGCGCTCTGCGCCACGCCGACCTGCACTCCGGTGAGGGCGGATGTCGTCTGCTGACTGAGTCCGGCGCCCTCGGTCGAGAGGGTGTCGAGTCCGCCCTGGAACTGGGTCAGTCCGGCCTGGTACTTGTCGAGTCCGGCCTGGTACTGGGCGATGTATGCATCGGCGTTTGCGGGGTCCGCCTTGATCGCCGCGGCGACCCCGGCGAACTGGCCTGCCAGCGTCGTGAAGCCCGCCGAGACCTTGGTGAACCCGGTTGCCGCCTGCGTGACCCCCCCGGTGTACTGGGCGACGCCGCTGCTGAGGGCGCTGAGCCCTGCCGTGCCGGTGTTGAGCTTGCCGAGGCCCGTACCGAGCGCATCCACCCCGTTCGTGTACGCGGTGACGCCGGTCGCGAAGCTCGAGGCTCCTGTCGCGGCGGACGCCGCGCCTGTGGCCGCGGAGACCGCGCCCCCGGAGAGGGAATCGAGGCCGGTAGCCACTCCGGTGACGCCCGTTGAGACCTGGCCGGCGCCATCCGCTGCCGTCGTCAGCGAGCCGCCGAGCGTTGACAGGCCGGCATACAGGCCGCTCAGGTACTGGGTGGTGATCTGTCGGCCGAAGACGCCCGTCATCGCGGAACCGACCGTCCCTGCGACTGTTCCGGCGAGATAGGAATGCGCGTCGTCGGTGCGAATGGCGAGCTCGGCCTGGGTCGGCGCTGCGGTGCCGATCGAGGTGATCGACTTGGAGAAGTCTGCGGGGATGGTGAGCACCGCGTATGCCTTGCCGGAGGCGAGGGCCGCCGCAGCGTCCGCGGAATTGGAGATCGTCCAGGCGAATCCGGTCGACGCCGTCCGTGACGAGGCCGGGGCGGTGAGCTCGGTCACGAGCAGGCGCCCGGCGAGCACGGTCTGCTTCGTGCCGTCCGCGGCCGTTGTCGTCACGAAGGTGTCGTTGTTGACGACGATCGCTGGCAGGGTGTCGAGCCGCTGGTCGGCGGTCGCGAGCGCGCCGGCGAAGACGCCTGCGACCGCGAGCGGTACCACGATCAGTCCGGCGAGTACGGTGCCGAGGGTCCAGCGGCGCTGTCCCGGCGTGCGGCTGAAGAGTCGTTCGAGCCTGGTGCTCATCGCAGTGCGGCCTTTCCATCCAGGGCGTCGGCGCCGAAGACGGCGTCGCGGGGGTCGAGGGTGTCGGTTGGCCGGGTCGCATGACGCGGCTCCGGGTCGAGGGGTGGGTATCCGCCGAGAGCTCCGCTGGCGGCGGGACCTGCCGGTTCGACGGGCTCGAGCGTTTCGAGGTCGACGACCAGCACGGCCCGCCCGGCTGCGGTGAGCGGATGCTGCGACGCCGCCGCGATGATGAGCGTGGTGTCGGCGGGGGCGAGCGTCGCAACCACGACACCGATGCTGAGTCCTGCGGGATCGGCGGGGAGTCCTTCGCCCAGGTCGATGACGACGACGCCAGGACGCTCGGCCAGCGCCGCCGCGACGAGGACCGCGGCACGGGACACGGCGGAGAGGGAAGACACCAGGGTATCCGCGGTGAGGGGTGCGACCGGGGCACGGTCGTCGGCGATGGCACGGTTGATCCGTCCGATCCAGCCGTCGAGCTGACCGCGCCGGCTGCGGGAGCGGAACCGTGGCTGGGTGAGGTCGAGCCGCTCGGCGAGCAGTTCGCCGATGGTCAGGCCGTTGTCGCGACTGTCGCCGACGTCGGCGAGCGCGACGACGCGCAATGCGCGGCCGCGTTCGGAGGGCAACGGGTAGCTGAGCACCTGGAGCCGGCCGGAGACCGGGTCGAGACGGCCGGCGAGCGTCGCGGCGACGACCCGGCGATGGGCGGTGGTCCCGGTGAGGACCAGCACCGATCCGGTCGGCACGGAAACGGTGAGCGGGCCGATCGTGCTGCCCAGCAGGCCGAAGACGGCGTCGTCCGCCGTGATGGCGCCGTCCTGGGCCTTCGCCCAGTGGCTGTCGAGCATGTGGTGGCGGAGACCCTCGCCCTCGATGTCGACGTTGGGGAGCAGGCGGTCGAGCCAGCGCGGCAGCCACCACGCCGTCCGGCCTGCGAGGGCCATCGCTGCCGGCACGAGTGTCATCCGAACCAGGAAGGCGTCGAGGAACACGCCGACGGCCAGGGCGAATGCGATGCCCTTGATCGCCCCGGTGCCGTCGGGCACGAAGGCGAAGAAGACGAAGAACATGATGAGTGCCGCCGCCGTGACGACGCGGGCGGCGTGTGCGAATCCGTAAACGACGGCCTGGCGCGGGTCGTTGTTCTTGACGTACTCCTCACGCATCCCTGAGACGAGGAAGACCTCGTAGTCCATGGCCAGTCCGAAGAGCACGGCCATCAGCAGGATCGGCAGGAAGCTCAGGATCGGACCGGGCGTGCTCACCCCGAGCAGGGCGGCGAACCATCCCCACTGGAAGATCGCGACGGTCGCACCGATCGAGGCGAAGACAGAGAGCAGGAACCCGATCGCGGCCTTGACCGGAACGAAGACGGAGCGGAACACCATCGTCAGCAGGATGATTGAGAGCCCGACGACGATGAGCGCGAACGGGATGAGGGCGTTGCTCAGCCGGTTCGAGATGTCGATCGACACGGCCGTCGCTCCCGTCACCGTGACGGGAGTCCCGAGTTCGGAGTCGATCCCCGGCGCGAGGTCGCGGATGGCCTGGACGAGATCCTTGGTCTTGGGGTCGTTCGGCGCACTGTTCGGCATCACCTGGATGATCGCGGTGTCGACGGTGGCGTTCGGGGTGCCCTTGCCGACGAAGGCGACGTCGGGCAGCGTACGCAGCTTGGCGCTGATCGTCTCGAGGTCAGGGAAGATGTTCGTGGTCTGGGTGATGTCGACGACCACGATGAGCGGGCCGTTGTAGCCGGGACCGAAGCCCTCCTCGATCATGGTGAACGCCTTGTGCTGGGTCGAGTCGACCGGCTCGGACGCTCCGTCCGGAAGGTTGAGGTCGAGGCTGAGCGCGGGGATCGCGAGGGTGCCGAGGATTCCGACGACGAGGATGACGGCGACGATCGGTGCCTTCATCACGAGGCCGACCCATCTGCGGCCCATCGTGGGCCGGCCGGTGTCCGGCGTGGTCGCCCGGTTGTAAGCGCGCCCGCCGGGTTTCGGGGTGAGACGGCCCTTGGCGAGGCCGAGAATCGCGGGCAAGAGGGTGATCGCGACGAGAATGGCGATGAAGACGGCGACCGCGGCTCCCACACCCATCACGCTCAGGAACGGGATTCCGACGACGAGCAGTCCGAGCAGGGCGATGATGACGGTGAGCCCGGCGAAGACGACCGCGCTCCCGGCGGTGGCCACGCTCGTCGATGCCGATTCCCGCGGCTCTACGCCCCTGGCGAGCTGGGTCCGGTGCCTGGACAGGATGAAGAGTGAGTAGTCGATGCCGACCGCGAGCCCGAGCATCATTGCGAGCATCGGTGCGGTGCTCGAGACGGGCACGAACGCGGAGATCGCGGTGATGCCGCCGATGGCCTCGCCGACGCCGATGAGCGCCATCAGCAGGGGCATCCCTGCCGATGCCAGCGAGCCGAAGGTGATCAGCAGCACGACCCCGGCGAAGAGGAGGCCGAACACCTCGGTGATGGTGATGCCGAAGCTGTTGGACGAGAAGGCCTGGCCGCCGAAGGCGACCTCGAGACCGACCTTCTCCGCGATCGCGGCCGTCGCCGTGACGGCGTTGAGGGTCGCGTCTGTCACATCCGCGGATGGACCGTCGAGTTGAACGACGCTGCGCGCGGTCGCCTCGTCCGTCGAGATGGCACTCGAGGCGTAGTCGGAATACGGGGTGATCACGGACACAACGCCGGGAACGGCCTCGAGTTCGGTCGCCATGTCGGTGATGGCCGTCTTGTACGGCTCCGTATTGACGGATGCCCCGTCCGGGGTCCTGTAGACGACCTGCACCGAGGCTCCGGCCGCCTGGGGGAAAACGGCGGCGAGCTGGTCGATCGCGTCCTGCGATTCGGTGCCTGGGATCGCGAAGGACTCGGCGGTCTTGCCGCCGAGGGCGATGCCGCCGCCGAGGATCCCGAGGAGGAGGAGTGCCCAGACGCCGATGACGAGCCACGCGCGCTTGTAGGCGAAGTAGCCGATCCGATACAGAAGGGTTGCCATTGTGATTACTTCCTGGACTGGGTGGTGCGGACGGCGACGGGGGCGAGGAGCTCGGAGAGGAGGGTGATGAGGGCGGGCCGGAGATCATCGGACGGCGTGATGTCCTCGTCGAAGAACGTCAGGCCGGCGACGAGGGAGTACGCGGCGCCGCCGAGCGCGACACCGAAGCGCATCCGGTCGATGGTCGTGGCGTGCTCCTGGCAGAGGGCGTCGCCGAGGCGCACGATCAGGGCCCTGGCCCGATCGATCACGGCGATGCCCTTGAGGGACTGGGCCTGGTTGATCAGGACATGCACTTCGAGCCGGTACTGGAGCAGGAAGTCGACGAAGTCCTCGATGAACCGGTGCCGCGAGGCCGCGTTCTCCGAGGTCGACGTGAACCCGCCGAGGATGGCCTCGAGGCGTTCGATGGCCGGGGTCAGCACCTCGCCGAGGAGGGCGTCCTTCGAGGCGAAATGGTAGAGCACACTCGATTTCGAGTACCCGGCGGATGCTGCGATCTGCTGCAGGGAGGTACCGGCGAACCCGACGGCGGCGAACTGCTGGAGCGCCATGACCCGCAGTTCGGCTCCAGCGCCGGGGCGGACGGTCGCGGTCGCGGGCGCGGCCGCTGCGGGGACGAGGTCTTCCGGTTCGATCTGCACTGGACTACCTTACCTGACCGATCGGTCAGTTCCTGCACGGTCGGTCAGCTTGTTTACCCGACGGAAACATGCCGGATGCCTGGGACCGAGCGGCACGCGCCCCGGTCCCGATCCGGGTACCGTGGTCCTCGGAGGACCCATGCGAAAATTCATCTTCAGCAGCGCGATGCTCGGCGTCGTCGCCGGCGGTTGGAACATCCTGCAGGCCACCCGGCGCGGACCGCGCGACTGGCGATTGGTGCTCATGTGGATCGGCTGGGCGCTGAGCGCAGCCGTCGCCATAGGCACCATCGTCAAAGATGCCGATGGACGGCAAATCGACAGCTAGAAAACCCGGCTTCCCACCCGGACTCGCGATTGACCGGCGTGTCCGCGGCTCAATCATGCCCGGGGCCGCCACACTGATAGCAGAAAGAGCTTTCGATCGAAAGGGGCTCCCGATGTTTGGTCGACGACGTCGTGCCGCGCCTTCTATTCCGGTACCGGTGCTGCCCACCCCCGAGCTCAGCGACGACGAGGTGTTCGACCTCTTCCACGGCGAGCTCTCGCGGCTGATCGGCGAGCAGGGGCTCTGGACCCTCGTTCCGCGCAGCCCCGCGGACACCGACGTGATCTTCCACGGTCTCAAGGCCCGCCAGGTGGCCGCCTCCCTGACATCCGCGCTCCGCACCGCCACCTCGGAACTGCGCGGCGAGTCCGTCGGCGAACCGGCGGCACTGTCGTTCACCCCCGCCCCCATCACTGTCTGGGCCGAACCGGATGCTGCGGCCCGCAAGCCGGCAGCCCCGCAAGCGGAACGTTTCGTCTCGGCCGTGCCGCGCCCGGGGTACACCGCTGTCGAACCCGCAGAACGCGCCCGCCTCGTCGCCTGAGGCTTTCCTCCGGGTCCTGGCCCGGGCATCCGCTCACGGCCGGAGGACGGCCGCGCGGTGACAGGATGTCTGCATGCCTCTGAACATCGAGGAATATGCCCTGATCGGCGACTGCCATTCAGCGGCCCTCGTCGGCAGTGACGGAAGCATCGACTGGCTCCGCCTGCCGCGCTTCGACTCCGCATCCATGTTCGGCGCGCTCCTGGCACCGAGGACCACGGGCGCTGGCTGCTCGCCCCGGCAGACCCCGCTGCACCGAGCACGCGCAGCTATGTCGACGGCATCTTTATCCTGGCCCAGGTCTGGACGACCCCGACCGGACGTGTCGAGGTCCTCGACTTCATGCCGCACGGTGACGGCCGGCCGGACCAGGGCATCTGGGAGGTGCGCGGGCCGGCCCGCGAATTCACCCACTCCTGCGTGGTGGTCTGGGCGGCCTTCGACCGATGGTGCGGGGCTGTACCGAATTCGGCGTCGACGGCCCCGTCGAACGCTGGACCGCCCTCTGAGACGAGATCCGCAGCGACATCGAGCAGCGGGGCTTCAACGCCGAACTCCGCACATACACCCAGTACTCGCACATACACCCAGTACTTCGGCGGCACAGAGGTGGACGCCTCCCTGCTCGTGCTTCCCCAGGTGGGCTTCCATGATCCGACGGATGCCGGGATGCTCGGCACGGTCGCCGCGATCGAGGCCGACCTGTTGCGGGACGGCCTGGTGCTGCGTTACCGCACGGAGGTTCCCGTCGACGGACTGGCCGGTCGCGTAGATTACGACGATGCCGCCGATGCGATCACGGCGATGGAGGATCGGGGCGCCCGGCTTGCCAGGACGGGCAACGAGGCCGCCGCCACGGCCGTTTCCGGCGCCGGCCGATAGAGATCCGCCGGATTCTTTGTAGGTCTCATCTGGAAACCGCCCCCGCCCTGCTCGTACATTGAAAACCATGACCGCCAGAACCCTGACCGTGCGCGACCTCGCGCAAATCGCCATCTTCGCCGCGCTGATCGCGGCCCTCGGCGTCCCCGGACCCCTCTCCCTCGGCGTGATCGCGGTACCGATCACCCTGCAGACCCTCGGCGTGATGCTCACCGGCGCGGTCCTCGGGGCCCGCAAGGGCTTCTTCGCCGTGCTGCTCTTCCTCGCCCTCACCGCGGCAGGGCTGCCGCTGCTCGCCGGCGGCCGTGGCGGCCTCGCCTGGTTCACGACCTCGCCGTCCGCGGGATATCTCTACGGCTGGCTCCTCGGCGTGCTCGTGATCGGGTACCTCACCGGCCGGCTGCTCCCGAAATACCCGCTCTGGCCCGCCCTCGGCGCGACCGTGCTCGGCGGCATCGTCGTGATCTACGCCATCGGCGTTCCCGTCACGGCGTTCACCCTGCACCTCCCGATCTGGGGCGCCCTGATCGACGCCTCGAAGTTCCTGCCCGGAGACGCGATTAAGGCCGTGGTCACCGTGCTCGTCGCCCGGCAGGTGCACCGCGCATACCCGGGGCTCGTCCCCCGCCGCCGAGCGGTCACCGCGTCGTCCGCGACCACGACCTCTACCGCGACCACGACCACGACCTCGGCCGCGACCTCGGCCCGGGCCTCGGACGAGTAGGCCACCGTGAGCACGATCGTCTTCGACGGGGTGTCGCACTCCTTCGGGGACCGCAGCGTGCTCCGCGACCTGAGCCTCACCCTCGCTGAACGCCGCATCGGGATCGTGGGCGCGAACGGCTCGGGCAAATCCACCCTCGTCCGCCTGATCAACGGGCTCATCACACCGGATGCCGGCACCGTCACGGTCGACGGGCTCCTCGTCGCGAAGAACGCGCGCGAAGTACGGCGCAGGGTCGGCTTCATCTTCACCAATCCCGACAACCAGATCGTGATGCCCACCGTCGAGGAGGACGTCGCGTTCAGCCTCCGCAAACGCGGGCTGAGTGCCGCCGAGATCGCCGGCCGCACCCAGGCGGCACTCGACCGCTTCGGGCTCAGCGGCCACGCCGCCCATCCGGCGCATCGGCTCTCCGGCGGCCAGAAGCAATTGCTCGCCCTCGCCGCTGTCCTCGTCGGCGAGCCGCAGGTCGTCGTGGCCGACGAGCCGACAACACTCCTGGACGCCCGCAATTCCCGGCGCATCGCCGACCTCTTCCGGGCCATGACCCAGCAGGTGATCGTGGTCACCCATCAGCTCGACCTGCTCGAAGACTTCGACAGGGTGATCTGCATCGAGGACGGCACGGTCGTCGCGGACGGCGCACCGGCCGTGGCCATCGATGCCTACCGGGCATTGCTGGCATGATCGGCCTCTACTCCCCCGGGCATTCACTCCTCCACCGGGCGCCGACCCTGCTCAAGCTGGCCGTCCTGTCGGCCGGGGTGCTCTGGGTCGGCATTCTCGGCGAACCGTGGCAGCTCCTGGTCGCGCTCGGTATCATCGCCGGCCTGTATCTCGGGGCCGGCGTGCCTGCGCGCGCGGCCTGGCAGCAGATCGGTCCGATCCTGTGGATCCTCCTGATCGCCGTGCCGATCCAGGCGCTCCTGGCGGGCTGGGTCCCGGCGGCGCTCATGGCCGGGCGGCTGCTCGCGGCCGTCGCCCTCGCCGCGCTCTTCACGCTCACGACCACCGTCACGGCGGTCCTCGAGGGGTTCCAGCGGCTGCTCCGCCCTTTCGATCGCTGGGTCGATGCCGACAGGGTCGGACTGCTCGTTGCGATCACGCTGCGCTGCATCCCCCTCGTCGCCGAGATCGTCACCGAGGTGCTCGAGGCACGCAGGGCCCGCGGCACCCAGGGCTCCCTGCTCGCGCTCGCGGTGCCGGTCGTCGTGCGCTCCCTGTACGCAGCGGATGCGATCGGCGAGGCCCTCGTCGCGCGCGGCCTCGACGACTGATCTCACCCGCGTGACACCCGTTCTGGGTATTTCTCCGGCACGAGCGAGCCTCGACCCGCCCACCCGCCGGGACCACACTGAGAGCATCCGAACCGTCGTTTCCGACTGGAGGCCGCTCGTGAGCGCGATCGTTGTCTTCGATTCCACCTACGGCACCACCGAATCCGTTGCAGGGACCATCGCGGATGCGATCGGCGGCAGTGCGGTGTCCGTTTCGACCATCAGCCCGGACAGCCTGACCGGAGTGGATCTCCTCTTCGTCGGCTGCCCGATCAACGGCTGGCGTCCATCACCGCGGATGCAAGCCTTCCTCGACCAGTTGCACCCCGGCACCCTGCGCGGTATCCAGGCTGCCGCCTTCGACACCCGGGTCCACTCGCCCCTGCACGGGGGCGCCGCAGGGAGGGTGACCCGCAGGCTCAAGCCCGCAGGGGCCCACATCCTGGCCGGGCCGACGTGTTTCATCGTCGACGGCAAGACCGGACCGCTCGCCGACGGGGAGCTCGACCGGGCCCGCCAGTGGGCCGACTCGATCGTAGCCGCCCTCGCCTCGTGATCCGCTCCCTGATGAGTCCCTGATCAGCCTCCGCCAGGATCCGCCTCCGTCGTGAGGCTATTTCCGCCCGGCCCTGGCACGTCTGCGCCGCGAGGCCGACCGTCGCCTGGCGACGACCGCCCCCGGTTCCACGACGCTGAAGCGGGCCGCCCGCCGGGCAAGGTGGTGGCTCGAGACCCGCTGACGGGTGGCCGTCGGCTGCTGCGCGGGGCGGCTGAAGAACCACTGCTTGGCGAACTCGACCAGGACGAGGTACAGCACGGTCATCCCGGCCAGGGCAAGGAAGAACGGCAGCGGCAGGGGGTCGAAGCCGAGGACTCCGGCGAGCGGAGAGAACGGCAGGTACATGCCGATCGCGACAACGGAGAACGCCGAGATGGTGAGCCCTCGAGAGGCCCTGCTACGCAGGAACGGCACCCGTCGGGTGCGGATCGCGAAAATAATAAGCGTCTGCGTGGCCAGCGATTCGATGAACCACCCCGCCCGGAACTCTCCGGGCGCGGCCTGGAAGACCAGGAGCATCAGCGCGAAGGTCGCGAAGTCGAAGAGCGAGCTGATCGGGCCGAACAGGAACATGAAGCGCCGGATGTACCCGATGTCCCAGTGCGAGGGCGCGAGCAGCTGCTCCTTGTCGACCCGGTCGCCGGGAATGGCGAGCTGGCCGGCGTCGTAGAGAAGGTTGTTCAGCAGGATCTGCCCGGGCAGCATCGGCAGAAAGCTGAGCACGACGGATGCCGTCGCCGCGCTGAACATGTTGCCGAAATTGCTCGAGGTGCCCATCAGCACGTATTTGATCGTGTTCGCGAAGATCCGTCGACCTTCCATCACCCCGTCGGCCAGCACTCCGAGGTCCTTGTCGAGCAGCACGACATCCGCGGCGTCCTTGGCGACATCCGTTGCGCTGTCCACCGAGATCCCGATGTCGGCTCCGTGCAGGGCAAGGGCGTCGTTGACGCCGTCGCCGAGGAAACCGACGGCACGCCCGTTCGCCCGCAGGGCGTGGATGAGCCGGGACTTCTGCTCCGGGGACACCCGGGCGAAGATGCTCGCGTCCTCCGCACGGACCGCGAGTTCGGCATCCGTCAGGGCGTCGATCTCCCTGCCCGTCAGGGTGCCCCCCGACTCAAGGCCGAGGTCGCCGCACACCTTCTCCGCGACCCGGGCGTTATCCCCCGTCGCGATCTTCACGGAGATGCCCAGGGTCTCGAGCCGCTTCAGCGAAACCCGCGCGCTCTGCTTCGGGCGGTCGAGGAAGATGAGGAACCCGGCGAGGGTGAGGTCGTTCTCATCGGCCGGGCGGATGCCCGTGAGCCCGGAGGCTGTCCGGGTCGCCACCGCGACCACGCGGCTGCCCTTCGCGTATTGCTGGTCAAGCAGGTTCCGGGCGGCCGGTGCCACGTCGCGGCAGACCCGGAGCACATCCTCGGGCGAACCCTTGGTGACGAGGGTGACCGTCCCTGCCGGGTCTCGCACGAGCACGCTTGTCATCCGGCGCTCATGGTCGAACGGAATCACATCGAGCCGGGTGTACTCGGACACCTGCGAGGCCGGGGCCTCCGGTGCGGCCCAGACGGCCACGTCGAGCGGGTTCTGGCCGACCGTCGACACCGTGCCCGTCGAGTAGTCGACCTCGGTCGCGAGCAGCCCGTACCGGAGGACATCTCCCGCGTCCACATGGGGGGCAGCAGGGAGCGCCGTCGTGAAGGAGATCTTCCCCTCGGTCAGGGTTCCCGTCTTGTCCGTGACGAGCACGTCCATGTCGCCGAGGTCCTCGATCGAGACCAGGCGCTTGACCAGGACCTTGCGCTTCGCAAGCTCCCTGGTCCCGGTGGCGAGGCTAGTGGAGACGACGGCGGGCAGGAGCTGGGGGGTGATCCCGACCGCGATCGCGAGCGAGAACAGCAGGGACTCGAGCAGGGGGCGCTGGAGAAGCAGGTTTGCGACGAAGATGAGCGTCGTCAACCCGATGGCCACCTGGAGCAGCAGCAGCGAGAAACGCCGGAGGCCGAGCTCGAACTCAGTCTGCGGCTGCCGGGTGCCGAGGCCGAGTGCGATGCGCCCGAATTCGGCGTGGGCGCCCGTGTAGACGACCACGCCGACGCAGCTTCCAGACTGGATGACCGTGCCCATCAGCACGCAGGAGTTCAGGTCGCCGAGCGCCGCTCCGCCGGGGATGGATTCCGGCGACTTGTCCACCGGCAGTGATTCCCCGGTCAGGATGCTCTCGTCGCAGAGCAGGTCCTCACACGAGAGCAAGCGGATGTCGGCGGGGACGACGGCGCCGAGGGACAGGTGGAGGATGTCGCCGGGAACGATGTCGACGACATCGATCTCGACCAGGGAGCCGTCCCTGACGGCGACGGCCTTGTGCGTCACCCGCGAATGCAGCGCCTCGGCGGCGAGCTCGGCCCGGTACTCATTGCTGAAGCCGAGCCCGACGCTCGCCAGGAGGATGACGCCGATCACGATGGAGTTGGTGACGTCTCCGAGGAGAAGCGACAGGGCGGCGGTCACGATCAGGAGGATGAGGATGGGACTGCGCAATTGCCTGCCGAGCACGGACAGGGGACCTGCCTTGTGCGTGCGCACCGCATTGGGTCCGGTCGAGGCGAGCCGACGAGCTGCCTCAACGCCGGTCAGGCCCGCAGCCGTTGACCCGAGTCGGCTCAGCACCTCACCGGCGCTGCTGCTCGCGAAGTCCGCGAGCGTCGTCGCCTCGGGAGGCTCCGGGTTCAGTCTCGCGGTTTCCTTCGACGTGAGGTCGGGCATCTCCGTCATCTTCTTCTCGGTCCCCCGGTCAGGCGCCTCCGGCGGCGCTGATTCCGAGACTATCCTCCCCCGGCGAGAAGACGGATGCGCCACGGCGGGCCCGCCCTCGAAGGGGGCGGGCCCGGCGCCGCGCACCAGGTGGGCCTGGGTCAGTGCCTGGCGTCTTCGAGCACCGCAGACTGCGCCGCCCGTTCTGCCGCAACGGACCGCTCCGCGGGGGTGGGGTCGATGGTGTGCGCCATCATCGTGGTCTCGTCGAACGGCTCCAGGCGGTCGAGGACCCGGTCGACCTGGGCCCTGTCGATCTCCCGGGTCCAGGAGCCGATCAGAACGGTGGCCACGGCATTGCCGGTGAAGTTCGTGAGTGCGCGCGCCTCCGACATGAACCGGTCGATGCCGACGATGAAGCCGACACCGCCGAGCAGCTGCGGGGCGTGGGCCTGCAGCCCCGCAGCGAGGGTCGCGAGACCGGCACCGGACACGCCGGCCGCTCCCTTCGACGCGATGATCATGAACACAAGCAGGCCGATCTGCTCGCCGAGCGCGAGCGGCTGGCCCATCGCTGTGGCGATGAAGAGGGAAGCCATCGTCAGGTAGATGGCGGTGCCGTCGAGGTTGAAGGAGTATCCCGTCGGCACGGTGACGCCGACGACCGGCTTCGAGACACCGAGGTGCTCCATTTTCGCAATCAGCCGGGGCAACGCCGCCTCCGACGACGACGTCGAGAAGATCAACAGGTATTCACGGCCGAGGTATCGCATCAGCTTGAAGATGCTCACGCCGGTGGAAATCTTCAGCAGCCCGCCGAGGATGACGACGATGAAGAGGATACAGGTGAGGTAGAAGGCGCCCATCAGGGTGAAGAGACTGACGACCGCCTGGAATCCCGTCGCACCCACGACCGCCGCGATGGCGCCGAACGCGCCGATCGGAGCGAGCCACATCACCATGATCAGGATCCGGAAGACGAGGGCCTGCACGTTCGCTATCGCCTCGAGTATCGGCTTGCCCGCCCTGCCCATCTTCTGCAGGGCGAACCCGGCGATCAGGGCGACGAAGAGGGTCTGCAGGATGTTGCCGCTCGTCAAGGACGAGAACAGCGTCGTCGGGATGATGCCGAGGAAGAAGCCCTGCGAATCCGCGGCCGCCGGCGGGACGTATGCCGCGGCCGCTTTCAGGTCGAGCCCTGCGCCGGGGTGGATCAGGTTGCCGACCAGCAGCCCGATTCCGAGCGCGAACGTCGACATGACGAGGAAGTACCCGAGAGCCAGTCCGCCGATCCGGCCGACGGTCGCGGCCCTCGCGATCGAGCCGATGCCGATCACGATCGTGCAGAAGATGATCGGCGAGATCATCATCTTGATGAGTGCGATGAACACGTCGCCGAGCGGCTTGAGCGAGACCGCGAAGCCGTCCTTCCCGCCGAAAAGCAGGCCGACGGTGATGCCGAGCACGACGGCCACGACGACCGCGATGTACAGGTAGTGGGACGTGTCGATCGGTTTCGTCGGCCGGACCGGACGTGTGGCTCGCAGCGCTGCCATGAGAGACTCCTTTGTCTGGTGTTGTGCGTTTCAGAATGGTCGACGGGGCACGTTGCGTCACGGTTGCGGTCATATTGTTCACGCGCGGCGCATAGACGATTTCATTCACATCGAGGTGAGAAGGGCGGCACGCCATGATCCGCGAGTGGAGTATCGCGCGCCGGCTCTTCCTAGCCCATTCCTTCTTCATCGTCGCGCTGACCGCCTCCGTCGGCACGGCACTGTTCATCGACGCTCGCGATCGCGGCTACGCCGAAGCCGAGAGCCGGATGCTGTCGGTCGCGACGGCCATCGCGGAGAACCCGCTCGTCCTGGAGGCCAGCGGGGCCCCGGATCCGAGCGCACTCCTGCAGCCCTATGCCCTCAGCGTCACGCAGAAGGCGGGGCTCGACTTCATCACGATCATGGCGCCGGACCGGACCAGATGGACTCACCCCACCGAGTCGGAAATCGGTCGGCCGTACATCGGCACCATCGCGCCGGCCCTGGCGGGAACGCCGTTCACCGAGGTCACGACGGGAACCCTGGGTCCGTCCGTCCGCGCGGTCGTGCCGGTCGTCGATGCGCAGGGCGCCGTCCGCGCGCTCGTCGCCGCCGGGGTGAAGACCAGCAACCTGTCGATCGCGCTGACCGCCCGACTGCCCGCTGTCCTGGGCCTGGCACTCGCCCTCCTGGTGGCCGGCGCGCTCGTCACGTCCCTGATCGGGCGCTACCTCCGCAGAGTCACCCTGGGCTGGGGACCGGAACAGCTCGCCCAGTTGTTCGTGTACTACGACTCCGTGCTGCATTCCGTACGGGAAGGTCTCGTCCTCGTTGATCTGAAGGGCGATCTCGTGCTCTACAA
Organism: Cryobacterium sp. GrIS_2_6; assembly: GCF_035984545.1. Taxonomy (NCBI): domain Bacteria; kingdom Bacillati; phylum Actinomycetota; class Actinomycetes; order Micrococcales; family Microbacteriaceae; genus Cryobacterium; species Cryobacterium sp. GrIS_2_6. Next base: position 588,149 of record NZ_JAXCHP010000001.1, on the reverse strand, counting down.
CGACCAGGCCGCCGAGCTTCTCGGCATCCCGTCCCGACCGGCGAATCCGAGGGGCGGTGCCGCCGCCCCGACCCTGGGCGAGCTCGAACTCCCGGCGGGACTCGGGGACCTGCTCCGCAGCGGCCGACCCGTGCAGGATGAGATCCACCTCACCCGCACCCGGGTGCTCGTCGTCAGCCAGCAGCCCGCACTCACGCCACCCGTGAGCGGCCGTGGGAAATCGACGCCGATGGGGTGGGTCGCCACGATCCGCGACCACACCGATCTGCAGTCCCTCGGCAGCGAGCTGCAGTCCATGCAGACCCTGTCCGGCGCCTTGCGGGCCCAGACGCACGAGCATGCCAACCGGCTGCACACGATCGTCTCGTTGATGGAACTCGGCCGCACCGCAGACGCACTGGAATTCGCGACCAGGGACCTCGAACTCGGCCAGATGCTGACGGACGAGGTGGTCACGTCGGTCGACGAGCCCGTGCTGAGCGCACTGCTGATGGGCAAATTCGCCCAGGCCAGCGAGCTCGAAGTCATCCTCGCCGTCGAGGCCACCGGCAGCCTGTCCGATATCGGGCTGCAGGCCCGGGACCTCGTCACGATAGTGGGCAACCTGATCGACAACGCCCTCGACGCCGCCATGGACGCCGCGGCGCCGCGGGAGGTCCACCTCTCCGTGCACATCGGTGCGGCCACCGTCGTCGTCGAGGTCGCCGACAGCGGCCGTGGCGTCGATCCGGAAACGCTCGACGACGTGCTTCGCCGCGGCTTCAGCACCAAGGAACCCGGAGAGTTCGGGCGTGGACTCGGCCTCGCACTGGTGCAACAGACCGTCAACCGGCTCGGCGGCACCCTGACCATCGGATTTCGGAGGGGCGCTGTCTTCACGGTCACGCTTCCCTGCCGGACACCCTCAGCGGACGTCGCCGGCGTGCGCCCCACCGGAGGGAGGGATCCCCACGATGCCTGACGCGGACATCCGCGTGCTCGTCGTCGAAGACGAGGCCATCGCGGCGAAAGCCCACGCGGTCTATCTCGGTCGCCTGGCAGGCTTCGTGCACGCCGGAACCGCGCGGGACGGACAGTCCGCCCTGCGGTCGCTGGCAGAAGCTGAGTCCGCGGGCAACCCCATCGACCTGGTCCTGATGGACATGACGCTCCCCGACCTCCACGGCCTCGACGTCAGCCGCCGAATGCGTTCGGCCGGACTGATGACGGACATCATCGCGATCACGGCGGTGCGCGATCTGATGATCGTGCGCGGCGCAGTGGCAGCAGGCATCGTCCAATACCTCATCAAGCCATTCACCTACGCGACCTTCGCGCAGAAGCTCGGCCAGTACCGGGACTTCCGGATCCAGCTCGGCACGCAATCCCGGGTCACCAACCAGTCGGACGTCGACCTTGCATTCGCGAGCCTGCGCGCGCCCGTCGAGCTTCCCCGTCCGAAGGGACTCGCGGAAGGCACCCTTGCGGCCGTCGTCGACTTCCTCAAGGAGCAGGAGTCCCCGGTCTCCTCGAGCGAGGTCACCGACGCACTCGGGATCTCCCGGGTGACGGCGCGCCGGTACCTCGAGTACCTCGCGGACACCGGAACCGTTCTGCGCTCTCCGCGCTACGGGACGCCTGGGCGACCAGAGAACGAATATTCCTGGATGCGCATACCGCGCCCGTAACTCTCAGGGAACGGCAGGACGCCGCCGGCGCACGCCGAACCGCAGCGACACGTAGGCGGCGAGACCGAGCGGGATCGGAAGCCAGAACTCGAGCAACCGCCAGCCGACAACGGCGAGCAGCGCCGTCGCGTGCGGAGTGCCGACCGCGACGAGGGCGGGCACGAGCACACCCTCGACGATACCGAGGCCTCCCGGGGTCAACGGCAGGAGCGCGAGGAGCCCGCCGAGCCCGTAGACCGCCAGCAGTGGGCCGATGGCAAGCGGATGCCCGAACGCGGCAAGCAGGATTGCGAGCGAAGCCGCGTCGAGCAGCCAGTTCGCGCCGGCGAGGCCGAGCGAGACGGACATCCGCCGTCGGTCTGTGACGAGCTCGAGGACCTGCGCCGCCACACTGCGAACGAAGACCTCGACTCGATCCTCGGAGATCAGCGGCACGCGCGCCGCCACCCGGAGCGCTCCACGCACGACAAGCTCTGTCCGGCGGGTCAGGAACCAGACGCCGGCGCACGCGCCGACGAGCAGGACCAGCACCACCGTCCCTGCCACGATGTACGTGCCCGTGACGACAAGGGTCGTGATCGACAGCAGGATCCCGCCGGCGAACACGATCCCGAGCACGAGGTTCGAAACGGTGGTCTCGATGGTCGCCGTGGTGAGCGCAGCGCCGGATCGCACTCCGGCGCGGACGAGGAGCCGGAAGCGCACCGCGGCTGCCGTCGCGCCTCCGCCGGGCACCACGTGGTTCACCCCGAGGTCCGCGAGGTCGATCCGGAGCAGGGTGAAGTAGCCCGGCCGGACGGGTCCGAGCACTGCGGCGGTCAACGCGCTGAAGGAGAGCAACGAGGACAGCTGGAGGGCAGCGGCCAGGAGCACGAGCGGCAGCGAGACGCTTTCAAGCGACGCGAGGGCGGCCTCGACGCCGGCGAACTGCGGCACGACGACGAACCAGATGATGGCGAAGAGCAGGGCCGTCGACAGGAGGACCCTGAGCCACAGCGGCACGCGCGCTCGGGTCCCGGCAGGCATTGCGCCGGCGGCGGGAGGAACGGCGCTCTGGCGCACGGCGGGGTCAGGCCCCGGAACGGACCGCCAGACCACGCACGAACGCGGCCTGGCCCGCGTGCTGCAGGTCGTCGGCCAGCACGCTCACCAACCGGGCTCCGAGGGTCACGGGCGGGTTCCACGAGGTGTCGACGATCCGGTCGAGGTCCTCCGGGGTCAGCGTCGGAAGATAGGCAAGGGTTCGGCCGTGCACGGCGTCGAAGTACCCGCCGAGCAGTTCGGCACTGGCCCGGACGCCACCGACCTGTTCCGCGGTCTGCCCGTATCCGGTCTCGGTGATCGCGAACGGCAGGTCGAACCTGGCGGCCCAGCCGCCGCTGATCCAGACCTGGTCCTCGCCGAGCAGTTCGGAAACGTGTCCGTCCTGCACCCGGGTCAGGTGCCAGACCAGCCAGGCGATCGAATTCGCCTCCTGGTCCGCCCGGTATTCGAGCAGTGCCGGTCCGGCCTGCCGCAACACCGAACGCACCACGCCGCCGACCCGACCGTATGCCTCACTCAACAGCTCGCCTGACAGCATCCGTCTCCCCCGCTCTGGTTCGTTCCTCTCAGACTAGCTTCGCGGTGCCGAAGTCGAGAAACATGGAGACGACCCTGAGCGCACGAAATGGGAATACTTTTTCCAGTGAATCGTTGGTGGAGCCATTCGATGGACGCCCATCGAAGAAGATGGCGGGACAACTATGAGCATCGTCGGACCCGATCCCACGCCCCTGCCCCTGCCCCGGTATCCCCGAGGGACGCTGCTCCTGGTCGGCCTCGCAGCCGCGACGATCACGGCGATCGGGATGAGCAGCATCCGCGGCATTCTGGCGCCGGTCCTGCTCACTCTTGTGCTGTCCATCTGCGCTCATCCCGTCCGGGTGCGCCTGGAAAAGCGCGGAGTACCGCACGGCCTGCCGACCGGCACCGTGATCCTCGTCGTCTTCGCTCTCCTGTCCGGCTTCATCTATGTCGTGATCGTGGCCGTTCCCCAGTTCGTGGCCCTGCTGCCGGCCTGCGCGGAAGAGATCGGGTCCCTCGGCGCCTCCATCAGCGAATTCCTCAACACGATCGGCATCAGTGCCGCACAGATCCGGTCCATGACCCGTGACTTCACGCCCACCCAATTCGTCCCCTATCTCACCGGGCTCCTCGGCAGCTTCTTCGGCATCATCGGATTCCTGGTCATCGTGCTGACCATGCTGATCCTGATGTCGTCGGATGCCTCAGATGCCAGCACTATCCTCGGGCAACTGGACCAGCGCAGGCCGGGGCTCGTCGATGACCTGAAGATCTACGCCGCGAACCTCCGCCGCTACATGATCGTCACAACCGGGCTCGGAATAGTGCAGAGGGTGCTCAACGCCATCGCCCTCTGGGCCGTCGTGATCGACCCATCGGCGCCATCCTCGCGATCCCGCTCACTCTGCTCGCCCGAACGTTCCTCGTCGGCTCCGATCCCGACATCGCGTGGGTCAGGCCGGCGTTCGGCCAGACAGTCGAGACCCGACATGTCATGAAGGCGGCGGATGTCGCAGGCAAGAATGCGCGGAAAGCGAAGCCGCCCTCATCTCCCCGCCCGACAGCCACGCAAGCCCCGGAGCCCCGGCGCGAGGGGTGAGGCGCTCCCTGGCTCGCCAGAATCCCCGGCTGGCCGAACCCGCTTGGCTCAACCGGATCGCGACCCTCGGGCCCGTCTCCTGTGCCGGGGTCGGACTTGTGCTCAATATCCGGCCGAAGGCCCTCGTCCTCGGCACTGCGGCCGGGCTCGCCCTCAGCGCGCACGCGCTCCCGCTTGCCGAATTGGTGATCTGCATCCTCGTCTACACGGTCATCGGGGTGTCCAGTGTCGCGGTCCCTGTGATCCTCACGCTGGCGTCCCCGCAGACGATGATCAAACCCCTCGAGGCGCGCAAGAAGCGCATCATCAACCCATCCCAGACCGTCACCGTTGTCGTAGCCCTGATGCTCGGTGCCCTGATCCTGGGCGACGGCATGACCCAGGTCTGAAGCAGCCGCGGCGTGCTCCGGAACCGACCGCCACGGGGCTACTGGGCGGCCGGCTGCGGGGTGACCGACGAGACGCGATCGACCCGCCAGCGTGACCACGGCCATACCCCGTCCATTTCGACTTCGAGCGAGAAGCTCAACACAACACGGATCACGACGATCACGGCCAGGACGACGACGCTCTGGACGGTCGGTTCGACGAGGATGGTCCGGATGATGTCGGCCACGATCAGGGCCTCGAGGCCGAGAAGGATGGCCCGGCCCAGATCACGACGGAGGCCCACGTACGCCTGGGCACGGGTGGAGCTCCGCAGCACGCGCGAAAGGGCGACCGCGAAAGCCAGAGCCCCGCCGAGCACCATGATGAGTGCGCCGGCAGCCTCGACGACCTGTACGCCGGCCGAAATGACCTGCTCGAAGTCCATGGACATCCCTCTCCTCGTGGTTCAGCGTGCAGACGGTCGGCGGGAGGTCCACTCAGATCACGAGTGTCTGCTCGACAAGTCCTTGGGCGACGCGTGAGAGCAGCAGGCGGTTTGCACGGGCGTACGTCCTCAGCAGGGTGAACGCTTCCTCCATCGACACGCCGCGGGAATGCGCGAGCACACCCTTGGCCTGCTCGATGACCACCCGGGAGGTCAACGCATTCGTCAGTTGTTCCCGGACCGACATGCTTTCCCGGAGCGTACGCTCCTGCAGGATTCCGATCGTGGCAACGTCGGCCAGCGCCTGAGAGGCCCGCATGTCCTGCTGGCGCAGTGCACCGGGAACGTTGGACAGCAGGTTGAGGGCTCCGATTGTCGTCTCCCGCAGCCGTAACGGTATGGCGAAGACCCCGGCAAAACCCTGCTCGCGTGCGCTGTCCCGAAAGCGCTGCCACGCGGGCGGACTCTCCTCAACGTCCGTCAGGGATACGACAGCGCCGGTGGCAAAGCATTCCACGCACGGGCCCGCCCGAGCACTCAGTTGCATGACCTCGACAAGCCTGCTCGCCTCGCTCGTCGAAGCGACAACTTCCAATTCGCCATCGGCGTCGGCCAAGAGAATGCCAGCGGCCGCAATGTCGAAGAGATCAGTGCAACTCTCGACCAGGGTCTGCAGGAGATCGACCACGTCGTAGTCGGCCACAAGCGTGTCGGCGAGGGTCGCGAACGTGTTGATCAAACGGTCCTCTCTCGTGCCATCAATCATGGGACCCTTCGATCTGGCTCTCGATTACCGCGAAACTCAATCGCCGGTCAATGATTTCTCCCGCAATCTCGGCCATTGACCGGCCAGCTGAAAAAGCATGGCCCTGCATGACGAGGAGGGCATCCGCGGCAGGAATTCTCAGTTGCGCCAGGACCATGCCGGTGGCTTGATGAATCTCGCGACGAGAGAATTTCTGGCGAGTGGCGCCGTCGGGCTCGCTTTCGATCTCGCTGTGGGACAGTCTGATGGCTCGAGAGAGGACCAGACGACTGACCACGGTCGCAAGGCTCGAAATCTGCTGGACGCTCTGAGAGCTGAGACGATAGGGGCGGTTGGTGTACAGATCGATCGCACCAATGCGCACAGGCCCCAGGATCAAGGGAAAAGCAAAGACCCCACCGAGGTCATCGGCAAGGGTCGCTTCCGAGAAGGCCGGCCATGTCCGGTTCGGCCGTTCGCGGATGTCAGGCTCGAGAACCGGAGCCGCGGTCTCCAGTGCGTCCCAACAGGGACCCTCGCCAAGATCGAATTGCAACTCGTCGAGACGAAACGACTGGGCGTCACTGTCCGAAATCGTTTCAGCGGCAGGAATGTCGCCGAACGTCGAGACGGACGCCCCGTCCACGGGCAACGCCGCCAGGAGAGGCTCGTACAGGCGCGCCTCCAGCCCGGTCAGGGCGTTCAGTGCATCCGCAGCCACGGCAAACAGCTCAGGCATCGAGGTCATACCCGCGATTCTGGTCGCATCCACGATTCACTCCTGTCCGCTGCATGATCGCAACGTACTCCTCCAGTTTCGAAATGGAATGCACGCAGCGCTCAGGCTCTCTCCGCGACCGTCCCGGCCCCGACGACGGTCTGGGCGTGCGCACCGGGAATCCCTCTCGTGAGTTCCCCGGAGTGTGCTCGGGAGTGCAGTCGTCCTGTCGGCCCACGAATGAGACCTTACCGAATCGGGAAAGCCGCTTCCAGCATCCGCTCGATGGAATTCTGATTTTCGGAAGGCACGATTGCGGGCAAGAGAATCTCCCACATTTCTCGTACGCGCCGCCGGAGGTCGGCACGTTCGGTGAAGACATCCGAAACCATCTGGACCCCCGTGAAAGCGGGAATGATGAAGTGCGCCAGCTTCTCGGCGTCGGTGCCTGCGCGGACTTCGCCAGCCTCCGTGGCGGCCCGAGTCAGTGCCTCGAAGGTCGCAAGCCAGTCTTCGTATGGTCGCGCCATCGACCGATCGAAAGTCGAGGTTTCAGTTGTGAGGCGGATGCCGGCTCGGACGATGGGGTCGGTGGTCAATCGTCCGGCCAGATCGCTGCAGAGCCTGAGCATTGACTCAAGCGGCCCACTTGTCGAGCCGAGTATCGCCGTCGCGGCAGCTGTCGCGATCTCGTGTTCCGCTCCGATCACGGCGAGGGCGACGTGCTCCTTGGACTGGAAATGAAAGTACAGGGCACCCTTGGTCACTCCGGCGGCGGCCGTGATGTCCGAGAGCGTGGCCCCGCCGAAACCCTGCCGATAGAAAACGTCCGCAGCCCCCGCGATAATTTTCTCGCGAGTGAGTACGGCGCGCTCTTGTTTCACGGTCATGGTGCGCCTCCTGGCGATTCCGCATCGAACATGGACCCGACAGCACCTCGGCATCCCGGTCCGAAACCCTCACTCCGGCTCAATCAGTGCCTCTGGGTTGGGTGCCGGTCTGAGCGCCGACCGAATCATCAGGACGCCGACGGCCAAGAGCACCGAAATACCGAGGATCGGTCCCACTGCGTAGCCGAGCCAGAAGAGCGGCACGAATACGCAACCGGCGATCACGAGTGCTGTTGAAATGTCCACCAGCTGCGCGCGTGTTGATTGTTTCAAACTTCCCCCCAGATGTCTTTGCGGAGAGCTCGGCACCGGCCGAAAGTGAGTTCGACTCCGTGCTCACCGACCCCCACAACACAGACGCCGGCGATGCGCCTTTCAGCGAACGCCGATGCCATCCAATAAAAAACCGGTTTCCCCGTTTGTTTGGTTCCCCTCGATGAGTGTATGCCATTGTGCGCAGCGACAGGGTGGTCTCACTCAAGAAAGCGGTGACGTGGGCGAGGCGCCGGGCGGCCTCAGGTACCGATATGGGCGGCCTTATTGGTTAAGCGACGCGGTCGCGCGTGATGCTACTCCCAGCCGCATCGGCGAAAAGGCGAACCTCGTCGCGATCAAGGCATTCGTGACCAGTGGAACTATCAGGCCCGCCGTTTCCGGCAGACTGACGAAAGCGATCAGCACCTAGATCGCCTGGGAATCGAACAGGAGCGCAAAGACGACACCGGATGTCCGGTGCGCCGTCATCTTCCACCACGGGCGCCTCTGTTCGACCGGTTCGTCCTCTGCGCGAAAGGTTCTCGCGGCAAAGATGACCAGAACCAGCGCGAGTGCGCCGGCCACGACGGACTCAACAGGTAGCGGGAGACCGATCGTCATGGCCGATCCGAGAATGACGAGAACGCAACCGCTCGTCAGGTAGCCGATTTTCGTTGACGTGCTGGTGATTCGAATTGCCATGGACCTCCCCCTCGATGCAAAGACTGACCGGCGCAAACCTGGCAACCGCGCCTGCCGGACCCACCCCTGCGACCGATCAGGACGAGTTCCTTCTCGCCCGCGCGCGTCTCTGCGTTCCTGATTATGCCGCAGTGAGCTCAGCAGCCGGTCATGGGACTGCGATCCGCGAGGCCCCATTCACGGGCCCCGATGGGCGTCGAGCTGAACCAGAGGTTCATGAATGGCGTGTAGACGAATAGGAGCTGGGCGTCGAGCCTCACAACGAGGGTGTTCCGTGGCAACCGCGCGATCTGGATTTCAACCGTCATCCTGGTGGCCACCCGAGCGACTCGGGGAACCACAGTCAGGAACAGGACGGTGCGGGTGTGTGCAACCGATTCCGCGACGTCGGTCGTGGTCTGCGCGACCGTCGCGCGGACACCCATACCGCTCAACGTACCTGACGCAGATGGCAGTCAGTCTGCGCCCGTGCCTCGCGAGCACGATCGACACTCGCGTTTGGGGAGAAATTGTCCACAGAAATCGACTTTGACCGGGGTTATCCACAGGTGATTTGCGGGCGTGCGGATGCCGGTGGAATGTCGGTGGTCCTCCGTAGAGTGACCGGCATGACAGCTGAAAATACCTCAGAACCTCACCCGGAAAGCGCGGTAGACAGCACGGCGGAGCCCCCGCCCGGGACCCCTCCCGACTCGTATTTGAATCCCCGGCACCTGAGCCTGGTGGAGCCGTCCCTGCCCGAGGTGTATGACGCGATCCGGGAGGCGGACCGGGAGATGAACCGGGCCACCGCTCGCCGGGCGGCCGCGATCTATGCCGCGCAGCGGGTGCTGGCCGATGTCGGCCGGGCCCGGGCGGAAGCCGCAGAACGCGCCGGTGGGCCACGAATGCCGTGGTCGCCGGAAGAAGCCACGAAGGAGGAGTTCACCTGCGAGGTCTGCGCCCTGCTCCGGCTCCCGCGGCGCACGGCGGAGACCCTGATCGAAGCCAGCCGCACCCTCGCCGAAGACCTCCCCGCAACACGCGAAGCCCTGTCCTCCGGGGCGATCAGTTACCGGCACGCGCAGGTGATCATGGAGCAGGCCTGGGGCATCCGAATGGATGATGACCCGGTGGCGGCCGCGCGGGCCCGCGCCGTGTTCGAGAACGTCCTCGTGCCCGACGCGGAAGTGCTCACCGTCGCGAAGCTGTCCGACCGGGCCCGGCGGGTGCGGGAACGCACCCACCCGGAAACCATCACCGCGAGGCACCAGAAGAGTGTCGAAGACCGGCACGTGGTGTTCCAGGCCCTCAACGACGGGATGGCGTCGTTGTCTGTGACCGGGGACGCTGAGAAGGTGCAGGCCGCCTACCACCGCACCCTCGACACGGCGCTCTGCCTGCAGGGCCGGAGGAAACCCGCACCCTGACCCAGCTGGCGGCAGACGTGCTCACCGACGTGCTGCTCAGCGGGGTCACCCCGGACGGTCTCGGTGCCGGGGTGGCCGCGCAGGTCAACGTCACCGTTCCCGTGCTGACCTTGCTGGGCACGAGCGAGGAACCCGGGTATCTGGCCGGGTACGGACCCATCGACCCCGACACCGCCCGGCGTCTCGCGGCCGGGGCGCCGAGCTTCACCCGGCTCCTCACCAACCCCGAGACCGGGGTCGTGCTCTCCATGGGACGCGACACCTACAAACCGCCAGCCGCGCTCAAGACATGGCTTGAGGTGCGGGATGAAACCTGCACCTTCCCCGGGTGCCGGCGCTCCGCGAAGCGCTCAGACCTGGACCACAGCGTGGAGTGGCAGCACGGCGGTGAGACGGACGCGATGAACCTCGCCCATCTCTGCCCGTATCACCACGCCGTGAAGAGCTACACGAGGTGGTCGCCGAAACACCTCGGCGACGGCCGCATCGAATGGACGTCCCCGGCCGGGTACCGCTACATCGTGGAACCCTCAGCGGACATGAGACCACCCAAACATCCCAAGCCCGTACCCAAACCGCCGGCCCCGTTCGTCGATGTCTGGAACCTCGACCCCACACCCGACGACCCGACCCCGTTCTAGAGCGTTATGCGTTGCTCCGGCAAGAAATATTCCTCGTCGCGTGCGGTCGTGAGCAGTGAAAGTCATGGTCGAATCATGACTCCGGCGGACCTGCCCCTGTCGCAGTCATGACTAAATGATGACTACAACAAAAAAGGCCCCGTTCGTGAGAACGGAACCCTTTGCTGATCTAGCTTTCTTGGTGCACCCCCCGGGACTTGAACCCGGAACCCACTGATTCCGAATTCTCGCGAGGCCATTACTGGGGTGCGAGGCTTTTAGAGAACGAAGTCCACATTTATTCCACACCTATGTATCGGCTGTACGAATGCTGACCGTTAGCCGAATGCGCCCGATTCGGCTGATTTTGGGAAGCTTGGCTACTCCTCTTACTGCACCGACGACCGTAAGGACCGCGCATGTACTGCCCATGCCCACACGCAGCGCAAAAGACCGTCAAGAACATTGGTAAACCGTAGACGATCTGCTCACCGCCGCGGAAGGGGGTGATGGTTCGAGTAAGCCGTCTATGGTGCCCCTGGAGGGATTCGGACCCCCAACCGTTTCCGTAGAACACAACCAAAAACGCTACCTCTTTTTTTGTGTCTCAGTTCTCCGTGCCCGCTATGCATTTCAGAGTTCAGCGCGGATAGTAGCCAGTTCCCTGTTGCGCTCGTGTCCCCGATGATCTGGGACAGAACGAGCGGGGCGTTCTTCTCACTGTCCGCCGGCACCACGTACCAGGGGCTGTCCCTGGTGCTCATGACTGTCAGGCATTTCTCGTAAGCCGACAAATGGGAGTCACAATACTCCCGTTCGTGAATATCCGAGAGAGTGAGCTTCCAGTTTTTTTCGGGAACGTCGATGCGTTCGCGGAATCCGTTCGCCTGTTCCTCTTTCGAAAGGTTCACGAAGATCTTGACGATCATCGTCCCCTTGCGGCTCAGATGCGCCTCGAGGTCCGCAATCGAGCGATGCCGTTCTCTCCAGATGGACGACTCGTCGATGAGTTCGGCCGGGATACCCTCGCCGTGCATAATCTCCGGGTGCGCCCGCGCGACGAGAACTTCTTCGTAGTATGAGCGATTGAAGGGGCCGATCCGGCCCGCGGCGGGTCGGACGCCAGATAAAGTCGTGCTCGAGTTCCTCGCTACTGGGCTGTTTGAAGCTGGAGACCTGGCAGCCCTGGGGGTTCACCCCGTACATGACGTGTCGGATCGCTCCATTCTTTCCTGCCGCATCCATGCCCTGGAAGATCACCAACACGGAGTAGTGCACCGAGGCGTAGTGCAACCGCTGCAGCTCGCTCAGCTTTTTGATACGCCGAGGCAAGACCTGTTTATGCGTTGTGTCGGCCCCGAGACATCCCCAACATCCGTTGCGCGCTTGGCGAGGTCCGCATTCTTTCCTGCTTCGACGCGGAAGCCACTTGTTTTTATCTTCATGACTGGCCCTTCGTTTCTCGCGGTGCGGCGCCTTCTGTGCTCGGATCCGTGGAGGCGACTTGGGGTTCCGGTGCGTCGGACAAGTGTGCGGCCGACTGTGTGAGCGCACGGCCCGCCGTGCCTTTCTTCCCTGATGTGTCGAGGATGCGATACTCGAGTAGTTTGATGCGGTCGTTGACAAGCGCCCAGGCGATCGCGTAGCCCCACACGAAGGCGGCCCAGCCCCAGCCGAGTGGCGTCATGAAGAGCCCGTAAACGGCGATGAGGGTCGCAACGGCCTGGGTTCCCAGGACCGCCACCCACAGTATGCGGGCCGGTCGGATCGACCAGAATGGACCGCGGGTGCGGGTCAGGAAGATCGTGAGATGCCCCGCCACCGAAAGCTTCAGGTACATCAGGGTTTGGATGTGGTCGCGATCGAGGTGGAAGACATTCTCGGCCAGATAGAAGAGCCCGAAGGCGGAGACAACGCCGGCAACTCCAAGCACGGTCGAGATGCCCAGGACCAGACGCATGTTCCACGCCTCGGGTGCCTTCCGATACTTCACGTTGTCGTAGGCGATCGAAAGGATTGCCCCGTCGTTCAGGATGGCGAGCATCACGATCATGATCGCGGTGACAGGGTAGAAGTTGAAGACCAGGATCGACACCGTCATGAACAAAAGCACGCGCAGGGTCTCCGCGATGCGGTAGATGGCGTAGGAGTTCATCCGCTGGAAGATCCGGCGGCTCTCCTCGATCGCCTTGATGATCACCGAGAGACCCGGGGTGAGCAGAACGATAGCGGCCGCCGCCCTGGCGGCGTCGGTCGCTCCCGAGACTGCGATACCACAGTCCGCCTTCTTCAACGCAGGCGCATCGTTGACACCGTCTCCCGTCATCCCGACAATGTGCCCGCGCTTCTGAAGCACGTCGACGATGTGGTATTTGTGCTCGGGGAAGACCTGAGCGAACCCATCAGCTGTTTCGATGGATTCCCCGACCGCCGCGGTCTCCTCCTTCTTCACGTCGCCCAACCCGGACGCGTCGAGAATGTTCGTGCCGAGACCGACCTTGGCTGCGGTTTCCTTCGCGATCGCGATCGCGTCACCGGTGACCATCTTCACAGTCACACCCATCGCCTTCGCTGTGGCGATGGTGGACGCGGCATCCTCGCGCGGCGGGTCAAAGAGCGGAAGGACCCCCAGGAACTGCCACGTTCCCTCTCCCTCGGCGCGGGCCACACCCAGAGAACGAAAGCCGCGTGCGGCGAAGTCATTCACAGCGGTGTCAACGGCGGAGGTGATGTCCGCGGAATTGTCGGCAAGAGCGAGGATGACCTGGGGCGCGCCCTTGGTGACTCTGAACGTCGTACCCCGGTCGTCGGTGACGGTGGCTTCGGTGCGTTTGTGAACCGGATCGAAGGGTTGGTAATGCGTGACCGTGTAGGAATCCATCGAGGTCTTCTCCGGGAGACCGCCGAGGACGGCGAGGTCGATCGGGTCATCGTTTTCCGCACGGGAAGCCAACGCACCCGCGAGCACAATATCCGCGGCCGAAACACCGTCAAGGCTGAACGGGTCATCCAGGGTCAGCGCGTTGCGGGTGAGGGTGCCCGTCTTGTCCGCGCACAGGACGTCCACGCCGGCGAGTTCCTCGATCGCCACCAATTTGCTGACGATGGCCTTTTCCCGGGCTAGCAGCCGTGCACCGACCGCCATGGTGACCGACAGCACGGTCGGCATCGCCACCGGGATAGCCGCCACCGTGAGAACGAGCGCGAACTGCAGTGTGGTCAGGATCGGGTCGCCGCGCAGGGTCGACACCACCACGATCACGGTTACCAACGCGAGAGCGAGGAGAATAAGGTAGTTGCCGATCTTCAGAACGGCCTTCTGGAAGTGGCTGACGGTGTGGGCGTCCTGCACCAGACCGGCCGTCTTGCCGAAGCTGGTGTGAGTGCCGGTGGCATAGACCAGGGCGCCGATCTCGCCGCGGCGCACGATCGAACCCGAGAACACCGCATCCCCGGCCGCGCACGTCACGGGCAGTGACTCGCCGGTCAGCGCAGACTGGTCGACCTCGATCTCGTCGCCCTCCAGCAGTCGGGCGTCCGCGGGCACGATATCCCCCAGCCGCAGCCGGATCACGTCTCCCGGCACCAGCTCACGGGCGGCGGGCGTGACCCAGGCGCCGTCACGTCGAACCCGGGCATTCATAGCGAGCGTGTCCTTCAGGGCGGCGATGGCGTTTCCGGCCTGGCGCTCCTCGAAGAACCCGACCAAAGCGTTCGCCATGAGAAGCACCAGGATAATGAAGAAGTCGGGCCAGTGCCCGACCACTCCGGACAGAACCACGGCCACTTCGATCATCCACGGAATCGGGCCCCAGAAGTAGGAAAGAAACTTCAGAAGCGGGTTCGTCGTATGCTCGGCGATCTCATTCGGACCGTACTTTGCCAGGCGTGTGTCGGCCTCTGACTGGGTCAGCCCGTCCGGTGAGCTGCCGAGCCGCTTCTGGACCTCAGCCATCGGGAGCGACTTCAGGTCGTGTGCCGGGTCGGGCTTTAACGTCGCCGAATCGGCCGCAGCGTTCGTGGTCTTGTCCGTGCTCATTCCCGGGCTCGCGTCCTCATCATGCTCCAATTCCCTGAGTTGACCACCTGCGACGCACGCCGTGTACGTGAATCGCGTTCGGTGCCGAGGCCGGAATAAACCGGCTGTACGCCTCCGCAAATGATGCTCTAATGCAAGTGTTGCACAAAAACAAGGTTTTAGCCGGTGCAATGAATTTCGGTATGGTGGCTTAACTGGGAGAATCACCCGGCGCCGGCAAGAGCCCCGGCTCGTCAGCCGGTGCAATCGGCTCCGTGAACCTCTCGAGTGTCGTGTGGCGAAGGTTGTACTCGCGCTTCAGCTCATTCCAGCGCCGGACCGAGACCTCGGCAGCGGGCGAGACCTCGGCGGGTTCACCGGACTGTGGCACTTTGGACATGCTGGTGGATTCGTGCGTTGCATCGGCCATGGATTCCCTCGGTCTCAAACGGGTCATGAACTGCTCGCTACTGAGCCTGGTTCACTGGATGAGCGACCGAGACATAAACGCGTTCACATCGAGAGTGCACACATGACCCATCACAATCGGTGGACGGGATCGCTCCTTCATGCTACATCTGCGGTTCGGAAATCGGCCAGCGAGACGAGCGATACGGCCGATCGGCAGTGTTTCCATGCATCAAGGATGCAGCGACATCCGGTGACCTACAATTCGCCGCGACGGAGGAAACCGCGAAGGAGGAGAGTGGATTCATGAGTGCAATCGAGAATTCCAAACTGGCCATCATCGGAGCGGGCACCGTCGGTACCTCGCTCGCTTACGCGGCGCTGATCCGGCAATCAGCCCGCGAGGTGGTGCTCTACGACATCAACAAGCCCAAGGTCGAAGCCGAAGTACTCGACCTCGCCCACGGCACGCAGTTCACCGGCGCCTCCTGCGTGTCCGGCGGGGCGGACCTCGACGCGATCGCGGGCTCGAACATGGTCGTGATCACCGCAGGAGCCAGGCAGCACCCCGGGCAATCGCGTCTCGATATGTCCGCTGTCAACGTCGGCATCCTGCGTGAGTTGATGCCCACACTCGTCGAACGAGCGCGGGACGCCGCGTTCATGATCGTGACCAATCCGTGCGACATCGTCACTTACGCGGCCCTTCATTTCAGCGGGCTCCCGTCGGCACGGGTTTTTGGCTCAGGCACCGTCCTCGACTCCTCGAGGCTTCGCTGGCTGCTCGCGCACCGCGTCGGCGTCGCGATTGCCAACGTACATGCCGACATCATCGGCGAACACGGCGACTCGGAATTCCCGCTCTGGTCTCAGGCTCGCATCGGTCCGATCTCCCTCTCCGAATGGGTCAAGGACGATATCTCGCCAGCATCCGACGACCGGGCGAAGTTCTCTGAGGCCGAGTTCGCGGCCATCACCGAGGACGTCAAGACCGCCGCATACCGGGTAATCGCAGGCAAGGGCGCTACGAACTATGCGATCGGACTCTCCGGCGCCCGGATCGTGGAGGCCGTGCTGCGAGACGAGGGCGCCATACTTCCGATCAGTTCCTTGCTCACCGACTATCGCGGCATAAGCCGGGTTGCGCTCTCTGTTCCGGCGGTCGTCAATGCCGGCGGCGTGTCCCGGGTGATCGAGGTGCCGTTCTCCGACGCGGAGCAGAAGCTCTTCCAGCACTCGGCTCATACCCTGCGCGCGACCCTCGACACCCTCAGACTGCCCTAAGGCCGCCGTCGACCAACGCGCCTGCGGCGATGCTCAGGCGACCAGACCAGAACAGAAGTGGCGGACAAACCGCCCTCCGCCACTCGACTCAGACGAGGATCGCTGCTCACTAGACTGAAATGGAGTCCACAACCTTTGGAGGGACTTTGAATACCGAACAAGCAGAAAGAATGAACACCGGAGTCGGCTTCGTCGCAGCGCTCGATCAGAGCGGCGGCAGCACGGGCGGCGCACTGAAGCTCTATGGAATAGACCCGTCGTCCTACAGTACCGACGAGCAGATGTTCGACCTGATGCATCAGATGCGCGCCCGCGTGATGACCGCAGAAGGTTTCACATCCGACCGCATTCTCGCGTCGATCCTGTTCGAACAGACCATGGACCGCACCATCGGCAGCCAGCGGACGGGTGATTACCTCACCGCCAAGGGCATCGTGCCGTTTGTCAAGGTCGACCAGGGCCTCGCCGTCGAGGTAGACGGTGTCCAGTTGATGAAGCCACTCACCAAGCTGGAACCCCTCCTCGCACGTGCGGTTGAGCGCACGATGTTCGGTACGAAGATGCGTTCCGTGATCAAGGAAGCCAACCCCGCCGGAATCCAGGCGATCGTCGACCAACAGTTTTCCGTCGCAGGGCAGATTCTGGCCCACGGCCTGGTGCCGATCCTAGAACCCGAAGTCGACGTGAACGCTCCCGACAAGGCCGAGGCCGAAAACTTCCTCAAAGCCGATGCCCTCGCAGCCCTCGACGGGCTCTCCACCGACCAGCCGGTGATCCTCAAGCTGTCGATCCCGACGGTAGCCGGTTTCTACTCCGACCTGATTGACCATCCGATGGTGCTTCGAGTGGTGGCGCTTTCTGGTGGCTACCCTCAGACGAAGGCGTGCCGCTTGCTGGCCGGGAATCATGGTCTGAGCGCCAGCTTCAGCCGCGCTCTGCTCGAAGGCCTCACCGCCCAACAATCGGACGCCGACTTCGACGCCGTGCTGGCCGCCTCTGTCGAGCGGATCTACGCGGCGTCCACGACCTGAACCACATCCGAGATCGACGCGGGTGGTAACGCCATCGATCCTGACAGGGCCTGACTGGACCTGCCACTCCGCCTCCCGAATGAAAGCGAACCAACAGCCAACGCAAGACAAGGCGGCACACCGCCGGAACGGATAGGGAAAATGACAGATGCGCACTTCGACAAGCTGGTCAGGCTACAGGACAGTGACGAAACCGTCGCCGAGCGAGAAAATGACATTCGAGGTCGGCGAGTGTTCGACAAAGACCACCAACCCCTCGGGAAAATCGACGCGCTGCTCCTGGATGAAAAAGAGAACAAGATTCGATTCCTTGAAGTGGCCTCCGGCGGCTTCCTGGGACTTGGAGAAGCCAAATCATTCATCCCGATAGATGCGATCACGAAGATCACCCAGGACGAAGTCCACATCAGCCAGTCCGCCGAGCACATCGCCGGAGCACCCACGTACGACCCAGAACTCGTGAACCAAAAGGAATTCTACGAAAATACCTACGGTTACTACGGAGTCATGCCGTTCTGGAGCCCCGGCTACTCACTTCCGACGTACCCAGGCGAGGATCCACTCGCCGGCAAGTGGTATCGCTGACCATCGTTCGACAATGCCTTCCTGAACACAGCCAGGGGACACCTCCGCGATTCCCCGTCCCCCAAGCACGCACAGGATCGCTTCACGCCTCGAAGCGTCGCTGAACGTCGGAGTAGGACTCCGCCCCGGCGAGGAAGCCGAGGGTGCCAGAGTAGAGCAACCTCGGGCCGCCAGCGGTCAACGCTCTGATCAAGCCGTAAGGACGTTTGCGTCGGCGTGGCTTGAGTTAGGGCGAGGACCTCGCTTTAACACGCCGTCAAACCCCGACTGTCGACGATTCAGTCGACTACGCCCTAGAGACTCAAACCCCGCCTGTTTACTCACAGGTCGCGGACGAAGCAACAGTGGTCCATGAACTCGGGCACCAATGGTTCGGCGATTCGGTGACGCCCTCTGGCTGGAAGGATATCTGGCTGAATGAAGGCTGGCCACCTACATCGAATGGCTGTGCGCTCAGCATCAAGGCACCGCAACGATTCCTGCGCAGTTTGCCGACGCGATGCCATACCTGGAGGCAAACAACGGCTGGACGCTCAACATCGCAGACCCAGGTCGAGACGAACTCTTCGCGGCACCGGTCTACCTACGGGGAGCGGTCGCACTGCATGCGTTGCGCGCGCAGGTCGGCGACAAGGCGTTCTTCGCTGGCACCCGCTTGTGGTTGAACCGGTACAAGGGCGCCACGGCGACCACGGTAGACTTCGAAGCCGTGATGGAAAAGACCTCAGGCCAACCGCTCAACACCTTCTTCGACGAGTGGCTGCGCCAGGACCTCCGCCCGGCAATGTCGCAGCTCCAGGCACAGCCCCGGCGGCCCAGAGCGGCGCGTCCCAGGGGCCGGCCGCATCCGACTTCAACAAGGGCCACAATTCAACAAGGGCCACAAAGACGCTCGCTGACGAGTGGGTATTTCCGTAAACAGAGAAGTGGCATGGTTCGAGCTACCTGTCCGGATGCCTGTTCGCCTGCGAGGGCTGTTTCAACGAAGCCACTTGTAGCTTCCGCTACGGCCAGGAATACAGCCAGGAACTCGAAGACCAGATCCTGGCCTACCTCGGCCAGGAGTACGTCCAGGGCCTGACCTTCTCGGCGGCGAACCCTTTCTCAACACCGGGGTCTGCCTCGGGCTGATCGACCGGGTCCGGCGGGAGTTCGGTTCGTCGACGGACGTGTGGTCCTCGACCGGATACACCCTCGAGGAGCTGTTGCTCGAAGCCCGGATAAGCTCGCCATGCTCCGCGGAATCGACGTCCTGGTCGACGGCCGGTTCGAGCTCGCGAAACGTGACCTGAACCTGCAGTTCCGGGGCAGCAGCAACCAACGGATCATCGACGTCCCCGCGTCCCTGACCGCCGGAGAGGTGGTCCTGTGGGGTGGACTCCGGGATGCAACGAGCACTTCGAACAGATCGAAAAACGCCAGCTGATCCTGCCAGAAGGTGGAGGATGCCCGTGCCCGGAGATACGCGGGGAGTCCTAGCGGAAATACAGATGAACGCGGACCGAAATCGCGGCCATTCCGGGAAGAACCAGGATGAGTCCCGAGTGCGCACCATGAGGCCGCGCATCATGCCAGCCTCTCCCCCTAAGCCGGTGCGGCCTCATCCGTGGCGGGAGTCCCGTCCTGGGCCTCGGGCGATCCGCCCATCATCGCCAGCATCGACCGGCTCCCGGAGCGGAAGAACACGATCAGCAGGGCGCCGGCGAGGATGATGGCAGCAATGTTCAGCCACGTCGTGTAGTTCCAGCTGATCCCGGCTTCGACGATGCTCAGACTACGATTGGCCGGCACAAGTCCGAGCGGAGTGAAGAGCAACTCGACCGCGTACCCAGCCAGCACCATGGCGCCGTAAAAAATGGAGGTGATCCGTGCTGCCGGTTTCCATCCGTAGTACTTCTTGTAGATCAGGATGATCGGAATGATGATCAGGTCGGCAAAGATGAAGCTCACGACGCCGCCGAAGCTGATGCCGCCGTTCCACAGCACAGCCGCCAGCGGAACGTTCCCGACGGAACAGACGAAGCTGATCATGGCTAGCAGGGGGCCGATCAGCGGGCCGAGAAGGAACGACAGCGTTGGGTCGTTTTGGAAGAAAATCGCTTGCAGCCATTCCTTGGGCACCCAGGCCGCGAACGCACCCGCGATCAGCAACCCGATGACGATGTCTCGGAGCACCGCGGCCCAGTCCATCACGAAGAACCGCGAAACACTCGTCATCCCGGCCGAAGAGAACAGGCGCTGCAGGAATCCCCTGTCGCTCTGCACCGACATGTCCATTGCGGCATGCCCCTCCATCGAACCGGCAACACCTTTTTCTGCCTGCTGCCGGGCCGCGTCGACGATTCTGCCGCCCATCCACAGCCGGCAGCCCAGCGCCACCAGGATGATCATGATCGGACCGCCGACGAATTCAGCCAGGGTGAATTGCCAGCCCATCACGAACGCAAGGATGAGGCCGAGTTCCAGGACAAGATTGGTGGACGCGATCTGGAATGCCATCGCGGACGTGAAGCTCGCGCCCTTTCGGAACAGGGCCCGCGCCAGGGCCACCGCAGCGTAGGAGCACGACGACGATGCCGCTCCGAGGATCGAAGCCACGCTGATCGCTCGCGGGGAATCGTCGGCCATCAGCCTGGTGATCCGTTCCTTCCGCACAACGGCCTGGATGATGCCTGAGATCGTGAAGCCGAACACGAGCGGCCAGAGGATCTGCCACGCCATTGACGCCGCCGTGAGTAGCGCATTCAGGATCGCCTGAATAATGTCCACTGGTTACTCCCTCTGAATTCGGGTGGCCGCCACCGGTGGCCGCCGCTTCATTAAGCACTAACGCGTCTGTGCCGGATTGTGGTCACCGCCCAGGTTCCGGGCAGCCTCCTTCTTCTCGAGTCGTGCGAAGTACCCGGCGATGGGAACGTCGGTGGACGAGTGCGCGATGATCGAGAGGGAGATCACGACGACGATCAGGTGAAAGAGGTGATCGGCGTCTGCATTGCCGCTGTCGAGCACCAGCAGTCCGTAGAGTACGGAGGCGAACCCCTTCGGACCGAACCAGGACGCCGTGGCTCGTTCTTCCCAGGGTAGTTTGCTACCCAGGAGAGCTATTTCCACGGCGAGCGGTCTCGCGATCACGATGGTCAGAACGGCGAAGAGATAGCCGAGAGGCGAAACATCCGCCAGGACGCTCGGAGCGATGAGCGCACCGAACACGAAGATGGCCAGCAGTTTGACGATCTCGGCGATGTACTCCCCGTACTCGATGAAGGCGTCCCGAAGTTCGGGCGATGCACTCGCAATAGTTATGCCCGCCGAGAATGCAGCGAGATAGAGGTTGGCGCCGGTCGCGACGGCGACGCCGTAGATGATGATCGCGATCGCGGCTGGGCCGAGCGACGCATACAACGGTGTCGCCGCGAGGTAGCGGATGCGTAGGAGGAGTGTGACGAGGAGCGGAACGATGATCCCCAGCACGATTCCGCCGACCAGTTCGAGCGACAGCACAACGGGGTCGACTTGCGGACCGCCGATCGCCGCGACGAGGATCAGAACCACCGGGAGGGCGAGCCCGTCATTGAGTCCTGACTCCACGTTGAGCAGGCCGCGAACCCGCTCCGGGATCTCAATCCGACCGACGATCGCCGAGGCGAACACCGGATCGGTGGGGGCGAGCACGGCCGCGATCAGCAGCGCTTCCAGCCATGGCAGGCCAACAAGCCACACTCCGAGCAACGCGGTGATGGCGAACGTCAACGGCATGCCGAGCAGCAGGGCGCGTCCAGGCAGCCGCCATACCTTGGTCAGGTCTCGGATGCTCAGCCGCTGTCCATCAGTGAAGAGCACGACGAACAGCGCGACCTGCGCGATTCCGCTCACCTGGTCATCCCCAGCCTGAAGCGCGAGGACACCGACCATCCCCTGACCGAGCAAGAATCCCGCCGCCAGGAACAACACGGCTGTGGAGAGCACGGTGCGATGCGCGATCCCGGAAATCAGTATGGCCGCGAGAAGCACAACGCCAAAGCTGAGGATCACTGGACCGACCAGCCAGTGGCTCCGACGCGGCGACCGCTCACCCAGGCGGAGCCCCGCGCAGTCTCTTCGGCAGAATCGCTTATGAGCCGGGTTCCGTCCGGGTCGCGTTTCAGGAGCGCATGAGCCACGGGGACAGCATATTCCTGGTGACGCACAAAGGAATTCAGAATTGTTGACCTGACATTCCGCGACAGCGCTCCCGGCGACGGCGTTCCCCGTGCGCGGTCCGGAGGACCGCGCTGGTCGCTTCGGCGTCGAGGACGCACCGCCCGATGACGTCATACTGGAATGGCACGACTCGCCTCGGTAGAGCGATCACAGCTGCCTGCGGGAACGGGCGGGACGTGCACGGCCCTGACCGAAAGGTTGGGAGCCGATGTCCCACCACAGAAGGAGCAACGATGCAGGTTCTCGTGAACACCGACAGCAACATTGAAGCCACGGACGACCTCGTGCGCGAGGTCGAAGCTTCCGTAGACACCGTGCTGGCCCGGTTCGAGCCCCGATTGACTCGGATTGAGGTCCACCTCAAAGACGAAAGCGCCGGCAGGACAACGCCCGACGACATCAGCTGCACACTTGAGGCCCGTCCGGCCGGCGGAAACCCCCTGGCGGCAACCGACAACGCCTCGACCGTGACCGGCGCCGTCACGGGAGCCCTGCACAAGTTGGCCAGCGTACTCGACAGCACGTTCGGTCGACTGGACAACCACAAGGGCGCGTCTGCCATGGGTGATGAACAGCCGCCCATGGTGTGACGCAGGCAGGACCCCTCTGGGTGCAGCGTATTCGTTCGACAACACGATGATTCCGCGACCCGGCGCGTGGTCAGCGAAGGGTAGTCCGGAATGAGTCCAACACGACTCAATGGTCAACTACGGGCATGGCGACCTCGGGGTGGTTGAGGTCGAAGGCCGGGCGCTCCGATCGGATGCGCGGTATTGACGTGAAGTTGTGTCGCGGCGGCGGGCACGACGTCGCCCACTCCAGGGATGCTCCGAAGCCCCAGGGGTCGTTGACGGTGACTCGGGGAGCCTTGCGCGCCGTGATGTAGACGTTCAGGAAGAACGGGATCATCGAGACCGCGAGGATCATCGAGCCGATCGTGGAGAGCTGGTTCATCCAGGTGAAGCCGTCCTCCGGCGAGTACGAGGCGTACCGGCGGGGCATGCCGACGACGCCAAGCCAGTGCTGCACGAGGAAGGTGGTGTGAAAGCCGATGAAGAGGAACCAGAAGTGCCACTTGCCCAGGCTCTCGTTGAGCATCTTGCCCGTCCACTTGGGCCACCAGAAGTAGAAGCCGCTGAACATGGCGAACACGACGGTGCCGAAGATGACGTAGTGGAAGTGCGCGACGACGAAGTACGTGTCTGACACGTGGAAATCCAGCGGCGGCGAGGCGAGGATGACGCCCGTGAGTCCGCCGAAGGTGAAGGTGACGAGGAAGCCGAGCGCCCACAGCATCGGCGTCTCGAAGGTCAGGGACCCCCGCCACATCGTGCCGATCCAGTTGAAGATCTTCACGCCGGTCGGAACCGCGATGAGCATCGTCATGAGCGAGAAGAACGGCAGCAGCACCGAGCCCGTCACGTACATGTGGTGGGCCCAGACCGCGACGGACAGCGCCGCGATCGAGATGGTCGCGTAGATGAGCGTCTTGTACCCGAAGATCGGCTTGCGGCTGAACACCGGGAACACCTCGGTCACGATGCCGAAGAACGGCAGCGCGATGATGTACACCTCGGGGTGACCGAAGAACCAGAACAGGTGCTGCCACAAAATAGCGCCACCATTGGCCGGATCATAGATATGCGAGAGGAAGATCCGGTCTGACGCGGCAGCCAGTAACGCAGCGGCAAGCACCGGGAACGCCATCAGGACCAGAAGCGAGGTGACAAGAGTGTTCCAGGTGAAGATCGGCATCCGGAACATCGTCATTCCGGGGGCGCGCATCGTGATGATCGTCGTGATGAAGTTGACGGCACCCAGGATCGTGCCGAAGCCCGAGAGCCCCAGACCCACCATCCACAAATTCCCCCCGACACCGGGCGAATACGTCGTACTCGCGAGGGGCTGATAGGCGAACCAGCCAAACGACGCCGCACCCTGCGGCGTCAGGAACCCGCCGACAGCGATCAGGCTGCCGAAGAAAAACGCCCAGAACGAGAAAGCGTTCAGGCGCGGGAACGCGACGTCAGGAGCGCCGATCTGCAGGGGCATCAGCGAGTTCGCAAAGCCGAAGAACAACGGCGTCGCGAACATCAGCAGCATGATCGTGCCATGCATAGTGAAGAGCTGGTTGTACTGCTCCTTGGTCTGCACAACCTGCAGACCGGGCTCGAACAACTGCGCCCGAATGACCAGCGCCATCACGCCGGCGAGGCAGAAGTATACGAACGAAGTGATCAGGTACATATACCCGATCACCTTGTGGTCAGTCGAGGTGATCCAGCGAACAAGGACATTGCCCTTGCGCTCGACGCCGGTCGGACGACGGGTGACTGTCGGGGCGGGTCCCGTTCCGTCCGGGCGACCCCCGACGCTCGTGCTCGCGGCATCCTGTCGGGCGGTACTGAATTCTGTAGTCACGTTCGTCTCCTCGTCGCAAACGCTCCGATAGGCGTACCCACCTTGTGCTCCGACGATACTCCATACACCTATTCCTGGGGGCTCGTGCGCGTGGCCGCGGCGATGGCGTCGGCCGCGCGCACGAGTGCGAGGTGGGAGAGCGCCTGGGGAGTGTTTCCGACTTGGCGTGAACCGGCCACGTCATACTCCTCGCTCAGCAGCCCCACGTCGTTGCAGAAGCTGACGAGTCGATCCATCAAGGTGCGCGCGTCCGCTACTCGGCCGCTGCGCGCATATTGCTCCACGAGCCAGAAGGAACACGCGAGGAATGGATGCTCGCCCGCGGGCAATCCGTCTACTCCCGATTCCGTGCGATAGCGCATCAGCAGTCCGTCGTGCAGTAGTTCCTCCTCGAGGGCCGCAACGGTTCCGAGCATCCGCGGGTCATCGGCGCCGACGTAGCCGATCTGGGAGAGAAGTAGCAGGGAGGCATCCACCCCGGTGCTGCCGTAGTACTGCGTGTAGGTGTTCCGAGCTGCGTCAAAACCTCGCGATTCGATCTCGGTACGCACCTCGTCTCGCAGGTGGGTCCAGCGCTTCACCGGGCCATCCAGCCCAAAATCGGTGACGGCGTGCACGGCGCAGTCGAATGCGGCCCAGATCATGGCCCGGGATGACACGAAATCGCGTTGCGGTCCGCGGATCTCCCATATGCCATTGTCGGGGCGCCGCCAGTTTTCCTCGACGTAGGTCATCAGAGCGCGCTGAAGAGGCCAGGAGAATTCGTCCTCGGCCACCCCGAGTGTGCGAGCGGCCTGCAGGGCGATCATGACCTCGCCGAAGATATCGCCCTGGTATTGGCGCCAGGCGTCGTTGCCCACCCGCACCGGGGAGGCTCCGCCGTAGCCGGGCAGGCTGTCCACCTCCCTCTCCGTGAGGCGACGTTCACCGGACAGGCCGTACATGATCTGCACGTCGCCCGGGTCTCCTGCCACCGCCCGGAGCAGCCACTTGCGCCACGAATCTGCCTCGGCATGGAACCCGTGCTTGAGCAGCACGTTCAGAGTCAGGGAAGCATCGCGCAGCCAGACGTAGCGATAGTCCCAGTTTCGATGGCCGCCGAACGACTCAGGAAGGCTTGTCGTCGCAGCCGCGACGATGCCGCCCGTGTCCTCGTGGGTGAGAGCGCGTAACACGAGCAGCGAACGGTGCACCTCGTCGTGATAGACCGGTGAGGCGACACAGCGGGATGCCCAGTCCTGCCACCAACGGGTGGTCTCGGCAAGGCTGTCATCCACCACGCTGCGTGGGGGTGACTGGCGGTGCGATGGGTACCAGGTCATCGAGGAATCCACTGTCTGCCCGGCAGCGACGGTGAATTCGGCAACGTGCGTGTGGTCGGATGCCCGCAACTTCGGCCCGCGCATAATCACGGCATCGGGGCCAGCGACCGCCAGCAGCCCGTCGCCGTGTTCGTCGAGACCGGCGTCGTGCTCCTACCAGGCAAGGGATTCGAGGTGGTGGACACGTCGGCCCGGGTCTCTCTGGCCAATCTCACCGAGAACGAATACCGGGCGATCGGGGCCGCAACCCGGCGCATCGTCGATGAATACCACGAGGCGTTCGCTCACTCACTGCCGTGACCACGTAGTTCGCCCGGGTCGACAGCACCCGGGAGGATCTTCCGGGCCGCTGGAGCCGCCCGATGTCCGGAATGAGGCGTCAGCCGAGCCGGCCCACCGTGAGCGTCACAGCACCCCCCGGGTGCATCGAGGTTCCGAACGTCAGGCTGGGACCATGGTGGGTTGCAGCCGGTGCTAGGCCGACCGGCCGAGAGGGCCGCCTATTTGATGTTTTCAGTATCTTGAAACTAATTCCTGTGCGAGCCCCTAAGCCGCACTGGCGGAGCGTAACGTTCGCTGGGTCGGAGTCATTCAGGCTGTGATGCGAGGTTGGACGCACCATGCTGTTTCGGGTGCGGACAGGGGTCCCGGCCCGCCATTGACACACGATGGTTGGAGAAGCGTTCATGTTCGAGCACAAATTCATTACCAACGCGATCAGCAGGAGCGCGGAAAACGCCTTGGACCGGCGCCGTTTTTTCCAGGCAGCGGGAGTCGCCGGATTCGGTGTCGGATCAGCGGTGCTCCTCGCCGGTCAACCCGCCCTGGCCACCGAACGAAAAGATGACGGTGGTGCGCCCAGCGATTCAGCAATTTTGAACTTCGCCCTGAACCTGGAATACCTCGAGGCGGAGTTCTACCTCCAAGCCGTCACAGGTAACGGACTGCCCGATGACATGATCACCGGGCGCGGCCAGCAAGGAGACGTCAGCGGCGGCTACGCCGTGCCCTTCGACACCCCTGCAATCCGTAAGTACGCGCAAGAAATCGCGGCGGACGAGAAATCCCACGTCGCCTTCCTCCGGAGCGCACTCGGTGGCGCCGCAGTGTCCAGGCCCACGCTCAACCTCGATGACAGCTTCACCGCCGCAGCCCTCGCCGCTGGACTGATCGGCCCCGGCGAAACCTTCGACGTGTTCGAGAACGAAGTCAACTTCCTCTTCGGCGCCTTCATCTTCGAAGACGTCGGAGTGACCGCCTACAAAGGCGCCGCACCCCTCATCAGCAACAAAACCTACCTGGAAGCCGCTGCAGGCCTCCTCGCCGTTGAGGCCTACCACGCAGGCATCATCCGAACCACCCTCTACTCCCTCGGCGTGGAGACCCCATCGATCTACCCGACCGTCCAGAAAATCTCCGACGCCCGAGACAGCCTCGACGGACCCACGGACCTTGACCAAGGCATCGGCACAGCCGACAAGTCCAACCTGGTCCCCACGGACGCGAACGCGCTCGCCTTCAGCCGCACCCCCGGCCAAGTCCTGAACATCGCCTACCTCACCCCCAACAAGGCCACCTCCGGCGGATTCTTCCCCGACGGCGTCAACGGCAAAATCAACACCAGCGGACACTAAACAACGGCCCTCTGCCCGATCCACAGCGGGCAGAGGGCACCCCATCAGCCCACAAAACGATCTCCCATGCCGGGATGACCCATGATGTCGGCACCATACGGACGTATGCTGGGACAACAGCATTGCGGAATCGTTCTTCTCAATACTGAAGAACGAACGCATCTACCGGACCGTGTACGCGAGAAAAAGCCAAGCTCGCAACGACGTCATCCGCTACATCGAAGGCTTCTACAACAGCCGACGTCGGCACTCAGCGCTCGGCTACCGCAGACCCAACGAAGTCCACCATGGTTATCAACAGCCAGCCCTGGCAGCGTAGAAGAAACCACCAGGTCCGCTGTCCGAAATCTCCGCCGCAGCTCAGTGCGTCGGAGATCACGAGCTTGACGCCGTCGAGACCGCGGGTCTTCAGCGAGCGGAGGAAGCTCGTCCAGAACGCCTCCGTCTCGCAGTAACCGACGTCGAAGCCGAGGACCTCACAGCGCCCGTCGGCGGCAACCCAGATCGCGACGACCATGGCTTGGGAGATGACGCGGTGGTTGACGCGAGCCTTGCAATACGTAGCGTCGAGGAACACGTACGGGTAGCCGGTCTCGCCGAGGTCCCGGTCGCGGAACGCGGCGACTTCCCGGTCCAGACGCGCAAATCCGGGACACTTCTGACTTGGAGATCCCGGTGTCCGCGCCGAGGGCCTTGACCAGGTCGTCGACCTTCCGGGTCGAGACGCCGTGGAGGTAAGCCTCCATGACGACGACGAACAGGACCTGGTCCGCCCGGCGGCGGCGCTCGAGGAGCGCGGGGAAGAATGAACCCTGGCGCCGCTTGGGGATCTTCAGGTGCAGGTCCCCGACCGTCGTCGACAGCACGCGCGGGCGGGAGCCGTTCCGCTGGGTGGTGCGGACTTGGGAACGCTCGAAACGGCCGACACCGATGAGGGCGGTGGCCTCCTCATCGATGAGTTCTTGGCAGAGGGTTTTGGTCGCGACGCGGATGCGGTCGGGGACATGGGTGAGGTTGAGTTCCGCGAGGAGCGCGAGCAGGGCAGACTGGTCTAGAGCCATCTCTAATGGTTAGTAGCTGGCCTGAGGCTGGCTGGCAAGCTGGTATCGGCCTTTCCCAACGTGACTCAAGAGCCATCTGTCCCGCGCAAGCGGTGGCTTTCACACGACCTGTCCGCTGGGCTAGGTCGGTGCCGGCCTGACCCGTTTCGATGGCTTCATAGAAGGTTGTCCACCCACGCTCCGGCGGGGATGTGACTCATTAGAGATCTGCCTCGCGACGATTCTCCCAGGCCCGGATAACGAACCATTTACCGGAAGAAGACACTTCGTGAGCACCGTGGCTGACACATACAAATACGTCATCGGCGTGGATACCCACGCCAAAACGCACACCTACGCAGTCGTTACTGCCGCTACTGGCGCAGTCATTGACACCGCTTCATTTCCCACCACCGACGCTGGCACCGCCCGCGCGATCGCATGGATTGAGCGACGCTCGGATGGGCAGCAGCTTGCCGCTGTCGAGGGCACCGGCTCCTACGGAGCCACCGTGACTCGCGCTCTCACCACCGCGGGGATCCGCGTCTGCGAGGTCAAACCACCCAAACGGCAGGCCCGGGATGGTCACGGCAAAACCGACCAAATCGATGCCGTGGCTGCCGCCCGCACCGCGCTTGGCACCGATGCGACCGCGCTGATTCTGCCGCGCGCCGACGGGCTTCGCAGCGCCCTTCGAGTTCTGCTCGTCGCGAGACACAGTATCGATTCCCAACGCACCAGCGACCGCAACGCGCTCAACGCGCTCCTGCGGATAATCAACCTGGGCCTCGACGTCCGCGCACCCCTGACCAACACTCAAGTCGACATCATCGCCGCATGGCGCGATCGCTCCAGCGATGACACTGCCGCTGCCGTCGCCCGATCTGAAGCCCGCAGGCTCGCCTCCGCGATCCACCAGCGCACTCACGAGTTGGAAACGAATCACGCGGCCCTGTCAAAGCACGTCGACGAACTCGCTCCAGGCATCCAGGACATCCCCGGTGTCGGACCGTTCACGGCCGCTATCATCCTGACCGCTTATTCCCACCAAGGCAGAGTGCGCTCGGAAGCCGCCTTCGCGGCGTTGGCGGGCGTTAGCCCAATTCCGGCATCATCAGGAAATACGACCCGGCATCGCCTCAACCGCCACGGCGACCGTCAACTGAACCGAGCGCTCCACATCATCGCCCGCTGCCGCATGATCACCGACCCCACGACGAAAAGCTACGTTGACAGAAGAACCGCCGAAGGCAAGACCCGGCGAGAGATCCACCGCTGCCTCAAACGATTCATCGCCCGCAGCATCTATCGCTCACTGGCGACCCTTACTGCTTGGCTTCAACCATAGAAGGGTCGTGAGATGTGTCTTTGTTTGCGGAACTTTGAACGGTTCTCACTGACCATCGCACGATGGTTCATCACTTAACTGCCTACGCTCTGGACCGCGACTCATGGCCTCCATCCACGATGAATTCAACGGATGCAGTCAGCTCCAGTCCCGGCCGAAACTGGAGTCAATTGATGGTGCCACCTAGACGGTCGCCAATGAAGCCGTCCCCATGACGAGGGTATCGCTCGCCCGGCATGCGGCCAACGCTTCAATACCAACCTCGACCCAAAGATCCTCGCAACCCCTACGCGCACTGCGGGCGTTCCTGTTGGTTCGTGTCCGCCAACGCGACGCCGCAGCACCCGCTCGCGCGTGTTGACAACGACGGCCGGGACTTGACCCTGAAGATCCCCAAGCTGCGCCACGGGTCGTTCTTCCCCGCTCTCCTCGAGCGGCGGCGGCGGGTGGACCAGGTCCTGTTCGCCGTCGTTATGGAGGCCTACCTGCACGGTGTCTCGACCCGGAAAGTCGACGACCTCGGCAAAGCCCTCGGCGCGGACACCGGGATCTCCGAGTCCGAAGTGTCCCGGATTTGCGCGCATCTGGACCGGGAAGTCGCCGCGTTCCACGACCGGGACCTGGGCGCGACAGGGTACCCCTACGTGTTCCTCGACGCCACGTACTGCAAGACGCGGCTCAACCACCGCGTCCAGTGAGCGTCACCCTGACATTCGTCTCCCACCGCCCGGGCTCGACTCGCTGACCGAGTTCAACTTCACGGAGATCGCCGGCGCGGACGGCCTATACACGCTGCAGTCCGCGGACGACTGGCACACCCGGCTGTTCGTGCTCGACGCCGTGATCTACCTACCGAACTACTCCCCCGTCATCACCGACGACCACGCCCACTCCCTCGACCTCGCCGGCCCCGAAGACGCGCTCGTTCTCGTCGTGACCAACCCGCGCGAGGGCGGCACGACCGTGAACCTGATGGCGCCGATCGTCGTGAACCCTGCGACGGAGCGATGCGCGCAGATCATCCTCGAAGGCCAGAGCTGATCTCTTCGCGCCAAACTCGGCGCCCACCCGGAGTCCTGAACGCGCCTTCCGCAGCACTCCTTCCTGAACGTAGTCTCAGGTTCTTTCCCCACGGAACGATGAGCAGATTTTCCCGAACGGGAATAGCGTGAGTTTCATCGGGGCACAGCCGCTCGGATCCACCCGTGGCTGGCCGATATCCCGAGCAATGGAGCCGCAATGCATCCGCTCATCAGTTACTTTGCGACTCAGGACAGTCCAGGCATCTATGTCGGCTGGGGGGCATTCCAGATCCAGCTCGGCAATCTCATCGTGATCATCGTGATGATCCTGCTGTTTCTGCTGGCCCTGGTGCTCCCGTTCCCGAGTGGGAAGAAACGCCCATGAGCATCCGCGAGGAGCAGAAGAGCGAACCCGCCGAGGAGTACTACACCTGGACAGGTAAAGCCCGAGGCTGGTTGCTCAAGCACCTGCCCGCCGACAAACTGCTGCCACAGGACCAGCCCAGCTACGTCGCATCCTGGATCTACGTTTTCGGCATGGGCGCCATCGTCTCGCTTGTGTTCATCGTCGTTTCCGGCGTCGTGCTCAGCCTGAACGGGCCGGCCTGGTACCACGTCTCCGACTTCGGCCACTTCGTGAACAGCGTGCACCTCTGGAGCGTCGAGGTCTTCTTCATCACCATGGTCGTGCACCTCTGGGGCAAGTACTGGATGGCCGCCTGGCGAGGCGGGCGAACGCTCACCTGGCTCACCGGGATGGCCGCCTTCCTCGTCTCGATCGTCGCGGCATTCACCGGGTACCTGCTCCAGACCAACTTCGACTCGCAGTGGATCGCCTTCGAAGGCAAGGACGCACTCAACGCCTCCGGCATCGGAGCCTGGTTCAACGTGGCCAACCTCGGCCAGATCTTCGGCTTCCACATCGTGCTGCTGCCCCTCGCGGTCGGAGCCGTCGTCGCGCTCCACGTGATCCTGGTGCGGATGCACGGGGTCGTCCCCCCGATCGACGCGGCTGAGAGCGACGCCCAGCTGAGTGGCGAAGTGCTGCTCGGCGACGGTACAGCGCTCGGCCACAGTCCAGCGGCCCGACCGGACGCGAACCCGGAACAGGCGGAGGCGACGCGATGAGCACCGCGACGACGTCCCGTTCTGAGCGCGACTCCGTCGCCCGACGCCCCTGGCGCGGAAGGGTGCGCGAATACGACCTTTTCAAGGAACTCACCGTTGCCCTCGTCGTCGTCGGACTCCTGATCGTGGGTCTCTCGGCGATCGTCGGTTCCCCGGACGAACCGAGCGTCACCCTCAAGTCCTGGGCGCAGGCAGAACCGGCGGACTTCGTCGCGACGGCGACCGCCGAGCTCGGCGGAACGAGTGATTCCGCCGGTTACGGGCCGCCCTACAACAACACTCCTGACGCGACCCAGACCATCGGGGCCTTCGACCTGCAGAGCTTCTCCGGAGTGCGACTGCCGATCGACACGGCGCAGGACCTCGTGATCACCCCGCTGACGACCCTCAACGTACCCCCGAGCGCCGCCCTCGACGCGTGGAACACCGCGATCGACACGCAGAAGACCGACTGGACCGCCGCATACACGGATGCCCTCACGAACGCCCCCGACGGCGACCCGGCCCAGGTCGCCACCGGCGACTACGGGCCCGTCCCGGTCCTGACCGGTGCCCTACTCAGGATGGCGAGCCAGGGCGCGCTCGACGGCGTCCTGAACGCGCAGCAGTCCTTCTACAACTCCGACTACACCCGCACCATCCTGTTCCTCGGCGACGGCGCATACTTCGGTGACCTCGCGACCGCCCAGCACCTCACGGGCGACCAGTGGGGCATGATGAACGAAACGGGGAACACACCCGGACAATCCTGGCTGTGGCTCTTCTCCTTCTGGTATCAGGTCGAGCCGTTCGCCTCCGCTCCGAATGCCGACCTGGTGGTCGTTCTCCTGATGCTCCTACTGAGCGTGCTACTCACGCTCGTGCCCTTCATCCCCGGCCTGCGGGACATCCCACGGTGGATCCCGGTCCACCGCCTGATCTGGCGGGACTACTACAAGAAGCGCGCGACGGGCCGGGGCTGACCAGGGATTCTTAGGCGTGTCGGTCCTGCCGTCAAGGTGCAAAGTCCGTCGGGGATTGCGCTCGCATAGGGTCCGTAGTACCGGCGGCATCCGCCCTACCGTTCACGAGCTCGAAGCTGGGCTCGTGCACTGCACGCCTGAAAGGTCCTTTCCCATGCCCGCTACAACCGCAGCCTGCCGGAACCCCGCGAGTACCGCTCGCTCGTTGCCGAACCAGACGACTTCGACGAGTTCTGGGAGGACACCCTCGCCGACGCCCGCCGGTTTCCCGATGAGCCGCGCCGAGGGCCTTGACCAGGTCGTCGACTTTCCGGGTCGAGACGCCGTGGAGGCAAGCCTCCATAACGACGACGAACAGGGCCTGTCCATCCGGCGGCGGCGCTCGAGGAGCGCGGGGAAGAATGAACCCTGGCGCCGCTTGGGGATCTTCAGGTGCAGGTCCCCGGCCGTCGTCGTCAAGACGCGCGGGCGGGTACCGTTTGGGCAGTGGACGTTCGTTCAAGCCAGCCGCCCCGGAGAGTTAAACGGCCACGCCTGGCTCGAATGGCAAGCGACAGACGGTACCGTGGAGTTTTCCATCGACCTAACCCTGCATCAGTTCGCCGGGCACCGCGACCCGTTCATTGGCGACGGGCGGACCCCCGCGGCTAATGAATTCACGGATGTGAACTATCGGGGGTCTATTTGGGAGTGGCCTTACCTTGGGACCGAGAGCCAGATTTTTCGTCGACTCATCCGCGAGGTGCGCGAACTAGTGGCATAACTCTTAGCGCCGGACCGGACCGCTCGCGCGCTTACCGTTGCCAGATGGGTGAAAACCGATTCTTGACCTGTGCGTTCTCCGAAAGAACACGGACCCGAGTACGTGGTCGCCAATGCTTTCCGGGATAGACATATGGTTATCGCATGACAAAGGCGGAGGACGCTTGGAATTCAGGCCCCGACGAGCCCGCTCAGTATGATCCGGAAGCGGCACTTCACCGCCAGAACCGGCAAGCTGGCCGAATCGTTCGGTCATCCGTTCTTCTCGTCAGTGGTGCGATCATTTACTCCGCGGCGATGCCCGCAGGCCTCGCCGCGTGGGGCCTGGCCGCCGCCTTAACCTCAACGCTGGCGAGCATCACCCTAGCCATACAGAACCTCGATCTGAAGACGGTAGCCAGACCGAACATCGCAGGCCTACCAACCGCGACCTGGATAAGCATCACAAGCGCCAGCTTGACCGTGACCGCCGTGATTACGGAAATCGTCACCATCGCGCTGCTGTACTTCGCCCGCTAGGAGCGTTGGTCAGTCGCCATCGAGCTCACGACAACCACGCGAAACACTGGTGGCCCGCTGCACCGTCGAACGCGTGATGCGCCGGGAGGGCTTGCGCGGGTGTGACGTTCGAAAGGCCCGGATACGACGATTCCTGGGCCCCTGGCAGAGCGAAAGGGGGATCTCGTGAAGCGGCACTTCACCACGGCCCCACCGGACTGCCTGTAATGACGGACGCCTTCTATATCCGCACGTTCTCCGGCTGGATCTACAAGGACGTCGTCGTCTCGGCGTTGTATTGACCCTAGCCGTGGTCCGCGCACTCGTTAGCGACGCAGCCCCGAAATCTCCACGGCAGAATGGGCCACGTGGGCAACATGCGAACTGCGATTAGTCGATGCCGAGGAATCGTCGGCGGCCGAGGAGGTATTCGACGACCACGGCACCCGCGACAGCCAGTGTCATGGGGATCAGCAGTGCGGGCCCCTCCCCTGTGAATTCAAGGACGAGGATCAGGGCAGTCAGGGGTGCGCGCATTGCAGCGGCAAGAAATGCTGCTGCTCCGACAAGGGCGAAGGCCGCTGCCGGGGTACCTGGCCACAGCGCGTCCCAGAGGCCGCCCGTCACGACGCCGAACGCGGCGCCAATCGCGAGCGAGGGCGTCAGAGTACCTCCGGCAGCCCCGCTCCCGATCGTGCCGATCGTGGCTGCCACTTTGGCGACGAGGAGCACCGCCACGAGTCCAATCGGCAGCATCGCGTCGAACGCGGTCTGGCCGAGCGACCGCCCATTGCCGAGAATCTCTGGAAGCAGGAGGGACAACAGCCCGATGGCGGCGAAGACGAGTGGCATGACGATAAGAATCCTCCAGCCCTCCGGACGCCGTTTCTCTTCCCTGCCGGCCAGGCGCACGAAACCGACTGCACCGAATCCGATCACGGGCCCGGCGATGAGGGACCAGACCATGAGCGACGGGGTCTGAGCGAACTGCGGAACGGAATACAACGGGGTCGTGGGCACGACGATTTGCGCGACCAGTGTCGCGATCGCGGACGTCGCCAGGGCCGGCAGGACGGTGGCCAGACTGACCTCTGCAAGCAGAATCTCGACAGTGAAGAGCGCTCCCCCGAGCGGGACGTTGTAGACGGCGGCGAGCCCCGCACCGGCACCGCATGCCACGAGAACACGACGTTCGCGGGCATTCACCCGCGCCTTCTCACTGAGCCAGCCCGCACACAGTGCGCCCAACTCGCGGGGGGCCATCTCCCGGCCGATCGACGCGCCCAACCCGACGATCACGATCTGCAAGGCCGAGTTCGCCAGGGTCGCGAGCACCGGCATCCGCTCCCCGGCAACGCTGCGATCCACGGGGACGATGGGCCTCCCCCATCGGCGAAGGGCCCACCAGCCAACCGCACCGATCACACCCGCGGAGCATAAGGCGATCACGCGCGTCTGCGGTGAAGAGTGCGCCAGCCCGTCGAGGTAAGTGCCTTCCGAATACCCGTAGGCGAAGTGCTGGATCATTCGAAGGAGCACACTCACCGCGAGCCCGCCGAGACCTGCCCCGACACCGACGAGCGCCGTGACCACGACGATTCGGGCGACCCACGACGGAGTAACCGAATTCAAGACGGACCTCACGTTTCGATCGTAGCGTTCGGGAATCGCCCTGCTGGGTGCACCCCTCCTCCATTGGTCGCCCCCTTTATGAGAACCCTCCCAGCATCCGCTTTCGTGAGCTGCACTGGTGCGGTGAATCCAGCGGACCCGCATAAGCTTTTGGCGGTTCGAGACATCGGACTTCCCCGGAACCCTTGGGAGACCTTCGTCCGCCAGCTGCGCAGATGCGCACGATCGAAAGGTGAACGCGGTGGTTCACACCAGCATTCCGAGCCCATCTATCAGCTATTTCGATCTGGGACCTCTCCGTGTTCATTTCTATGCGCTCTGCATCTTGACCGGCATCATTATCGCCGTCTGGTTGTCCTCGGCGCGGTTGACCGCTCGTGGCGGCAAGCCGGGCATGGTGATGGATATCGCCATGTGGACGGTTCCGATTGGAATCGTGGGCGGTCGCCTGTACCACGTCGTCACTCATCCGACCGATTATTTCTTCCCCGGCGCGGACCTGTGGAAGGTGCTGTTCGTCTGGGAGGGCGGACTCGCGATCTTCGGTTCGATCCTGTTCGGCAGCATCGGGGCCTATATCGGGTGCCGTCGGGCCGGGATCCGGTTCTTCTCCTTCGCCGATGCTCTCGCCCCCGGCCTGCTTCTCGCGCAGGAATTCGGCCGCTTCGGGAACTACTTCAACCACGAGCTCTACGGCGGCCCGACGACCCTCCCCTGGGGCCTCGAGATCGAATCAACGAACGCGGCGTTCCCCGCTGGGCTGCCGGCCGGGACGCTGTTCCAGCCGCTCTTCCTCTACGAGATGATCTGGAACACGATCGGTGTCGTGCTGATCATCGTCGTGCTCGAGCGCCGGTTCAACCTGCGCTGGGGCAAGGCCCTCGGCTTCTATCTGCTCTGGTACGGCGCCGGACGGGCGTTCCTCGAGTCGCTCCGCCTGGACCCGACCGAGTATTTCCTGTTCGGCCTCAAGATCAACGTGGACATCGCGCTCCTCGCCGCCCTCGCCGGGATCGTGCTTATCATCGTCCAGACCCGACGCCACCCCGGCCCGGAAACATCCATCTACCGGACTTCAGAGAAACCCCCGATCGAAGAGCCGACTGCGAGGGATCCTTCGTCCGGCTCACACACGGATGTAGGCCCAGTCCTCGAACTGCCGAACGGTCAGCTGGGCGACAGACGCAGGGACGACTGACGGCCCGAACTCGTTCAGGTGCCCGTGGAGCTCCCACCGATCAGGCTTTCATCTGACCGGACTTTCCTGTCCCTCACTTGGAGATTCATTCCCTGATCACTATGAGGTGTCATTCCTTGCAGTCGTGACCAAATCATGACTCTGGAAGCTCCTCGGTAAAAACCTCGGGGAACGAAACAGCGAGCCATTCACGCCTCCCGAGAACGGTCGCGGACTGCGGTCGAGGCGAGATCAGGGACAAGCGACGAGATTGGCCACGTTTTCGCTCAGCACCGTCATCCCGCCGAACAAAACCAGCGACGTGGCGCCGAGGCCTGACATTTCGGCGGGCACCCTCTTGTCGAGACAACTTGTCGTGCTCAGGTACAGCGGCGCGTTCTTCCAGCCGGCCAGGGCCGCGCCGGCCATCGCGTCGAGGAAGTTGGTCCCGACCGCGAGGTAGACCGCTGGGCTCGTCGCAAAGGCGTCAAGGTTGATCGCGACGGCCGTGGCGTAGCGGTCGGCGCCGGAGTTGCGTTTGACAGTCGTCACCCCTGGCACGACCTTGAGCGCATTCTCGATGCCGTACTGACAACATCCACTCCGCCGGCGATCCGGGCCGTCGTGACCTTGAGGGCGGTCAGCGGGCTCGTGGTCGCAGCGTCGACGGTGGCGTCCGACTCGGGAACCAAGATGGTCGGGCCGCTGAAGTGGGCCGCTGACGGTCCGGCAGCGAGCGCGTCCGGGAAATTGACCCCGGTCGCGATGTAGGCCGAGGCAGCGCCGGCCCCGAAGGCGTCCAGGGCGATCGCCCGCGACGTCGCATAGCGGTCAGGGCCTGCGACCCTCATCACGGTCGATGTCGGCCTCGCGGCCTGCACCTAGATGAGTGAGTCCTAATCGATTGGCTTGGATGGCGCCCGGTTAGTCGAATCTGACTTCCCCCGCGTGGACGCTGTTAATCGAAGGTGGAGGGTGTTAAAACCTGTTTGTGAAGACAGATCTAAACACCCTCCTGACCACACTGTACGTCCATCTAGACGATCGGATCATCCCCGCGCTGGGGTTCTCCAGACAAGGCCGGCCCGGGCGACCACCGGCCCTGACCGACATCGAGCTGCTCTGCCTCGTCGTCGCCCAACACCTGCTCGGCATCGCATCGGACCGCAAATGGATCCGCTACGCGAGTAAGCATCTGAAAGGCATGTTCCCGAACCTGCCCCAACAATCCGGGTGGGGCAAACGCGTCCGCCAAGCCACCGGTCTGCTCTCTGCTGTGATCACCGAACTCGCCCGGGATACCCCGTCCTGGGACGAGATCACCCGGCTGATTGACTCCACCCCGGTGCCCTGCGGCAAGTCCCGCGAGACCGTGAAACGCTCCGACTTGGCCGGACACGCCGGCTACGGATACTGCGCTTCCCACTCCCGCTACTTCTGGGGATTCCGCCTCTACCTCATCTGCACCCCAGGCGGAATGCCCGTCATCTGGGGCCTGGCCAACCCGAAGATCGGCGAACGCGAAGCCGCTCAGGCGATGCTCCGCCACGACCGCCACCTGATCCAATTGGGCCAAATCATCATCGGCGACAAAGGCTTCGCCGGGCGCGAGTTCGAAGGATTCATCACCGACGAACTCGGCGCACACCTAATCCGCCCCGACCGCAAAGACGAGAAGAAACGCTTCGGGAAACTCGGCGGCATCCGCCAATGGGTCGAGTCCGTCTTCGACACCCTCAAAGGCCAACTCACCCTCGAAGAACACGGCGGACGCACCATCCCCGGCGTCTACTCCCGCGTCGCAGGCCGACTACTCGCCCTCGCAGCCGGAATCTGGCACAACTGGCTCCTCGGAACCCCCAACAAACGATCCCTCATCGCCTACGACCATTAGGACTCACTCATCTAGGAGCGTGGGTCAGTAACGGCGAAGTTTAAAACGCCGACGGATTTCCTGGGCTGGGGTTGTTGGTCTGGGAAAATTGCTTATGAGCGATTTTGATGGTTTGTTTCCCGCGACAGAACTCGAACATGTTGACCTGGTCATGGACGACGGAGTCGAGGCTGGCGCCGGCGTGAACAAGCGGTTCCGGGCGTTCGAGCCGGCGGCCGTGATGTTGGTTCCACCGTCTTTGGATGAGTGGCTGCCGCAGAACCACCTCTCTCGTTTCATCGCCGACATCGTCGAAACTCAAATTGACCTGAAGAAGTTCTACGCGTCCTACGCGAAGTCGAAGGGCCAGCCGCCTTATGACCCTCGGCTGATGGTCCGCGTGCTGCTTTACGGGTATTGCGTCGGGGTTCGCTCGTCACGGGAGTTGGAGCGGGTCTGTGTGGACGTGGTCGCTTTTCGTTGGTTGGCCGCGCAGCAGGCACCGGATTTTCGCTCGATCGCCCGGTTCCGGAAACGGCACCTCGCGAGCCTGGGGAACGTGTTTTTGCAGGCGTTGGAACTGTGTCGTGCGGCTGGGATGGTGTCGCTGGGGCAGGTCGCGTTGGACGGCACCAAGGTCCGGGCGAACGCGTCCAGGCGCAAAGCGATGAGTTACGCCCGGTTGACGGAGAAGCAGAAAGTCCTCGCCGATGAAGTCTCCGCCCTCCTGGCGGACGCCGATGCGATCGATGAGGCCGAGGATGCCCGGTTCGGGAAAGACAAACGCGGTGATGAGTTGCCGCCGGAGCTCGCGAGGCGGGAATCACGCCTCGTGAAACTGGCCGAGGCGCGCGCCGCTTTGGAGGCGGACGCGGCCGCCCGGGCGCGGAAAGAGGCCGAGAAGAAAGCCCGGGATAAGGGCGATGACGACGATGCTGTCACGGCGAAGGGTGAGGATGCGGCCGAGAACGCGGTCGTGAATCCGAAGGCTCAACGCAACTTCACCGACCCGGACGCGCGGATCATGAAGACCGCTGACGGGTCCTTCCATTACGCCTACAACGCGCAGGCCATCGTGGATGCGGATCATCAGATCATCGTCGCGACGACGCTGACGAATATTGGCGTGGATGTTGAACAGGTCGTGCCCCTGGTCGAGAAACTCCACACCACGACGGGCGTTCTGCCCCGGCAGGTCCTCGCCGATGCCGGGTATTGTTCAGCCGCGAACCTGGACTACGCCAAGACCATTGAGACGGCCAGCGACGGCGGGACCGAGTTCTTCATCGCGACCGGCCGGGTCAAGCATGGCGAACGTGTTCCCGAGGTTCCTCGGGGCCGGATCCCCGCCGATGCGACGCTCCGGGAACGCATGGCCCGGAAGTTGAAGACGAAGAAAGGCCGCGCCGTTTACGCCAGGCGCAAAGCGATCGTGGAGCCCGTGTTCGGTCAAATCCACACGAGGCAAGGAAAATTCCTGCTGCTGCGCGGGTTGGAGCAAGCAGCCCACGAGTGGGACCTGATCGCCGCCTGCCACAACCTAATGAAACTCCACACCCTGCAAACCAAAGCCCGCCTCGCCACGCAAAGCACTCCCCACCCGGCAACCTAAAGACCAGGCAAGACCGCCCTGACGGGCGACAGCGATCCTGCCCTGCGTCGTCAACACGGCCGTGGCCCTATTTTCGATCGGCACGCGAACGGATACAGAGCCCCAGCCCACGACGATCGCGTCGGCAACGCCCCAACCCAACCCGACGACATCGGAGGCATTCATTGGCATCAAAGCCGAATAGGCGTTACTGACTCACGCTCCTAGGCGAGCACGGCATCCGAGACTACGGCGGCACCCCTACGTGTCAGGGCGAGCTTCACTCTCAGAGCGTTTCGCACTCGAGTATTGAGTCTTCAGTAGGGATTTCCGATGGTCCTGAATGCTGGCAGTGAGTCCATGCCGACAGCGGCGCTCGAGCTGTCGTTCGTGGTGACGCCCGAGCATCACCTGATCGTCCCATTCAGTGTTCGCCCACGATTCGGTTCAGTCATCGGCCTTGGACTCGGCCCGCGAATTGAAGCAATCGAGGCGAAGATCCAAGGTCTTCGCGGGGGCGTCGCGTTGAATAGGCGCCCACCCTGGACGGATTTTCGAACGGCAACTGCGCATGTTAATCGTGCTCATCCTCCGACTCGGACATCGTCGCGAGATATACGAATCCCGATAAGTGAACTCTCTATGGGCGAATGTCGGTCTTCCGGACTGCACCCAGCAGAGCTTTCATATCGGCGGCAGTCTTTTCGGTGGCCGTTGCGATACGAAGCAATGCACCGATAACGCTGATGCTCGCAAATAGGACGAGCAGCAATACTGCGACGAGAAGCCAGGTGAGATCCATGGTGCCAATCTAACGGCTAGGCGCTCATCGACCAGGGAACCGCATAAGGGCACATCGTGCGTCCCTGGGCTAGGGTGGCGAATGTAATCGGGGGAGGGACTTCATGTTCGATGTGCACGTGGTCGGTGAATTGACAGGCACCCAGAATGCCGGCAGCTACACCACCGCATACCTTCTCGTCTGTGTGGGCTCCTACCTGATTACGGTGATCGCTCTCTGGCCAGTTTTCGCAAAGGCAGGCGTTGCCGGATGGAGCGCGCTGATTCCGATCGTGAACACTTACGTTTTGGTCAAGATCGCTGGCCATCATGGGGCACTGACTATCTTGTACCTCATCTCAATCGTGAACATCATCGTGGGCATCGTCGTGGCGCTCGGCTGTGGTCGTGCGTTCGGCAAGGGTGGAGCGTTCAGTTTCTTCCTGCTCTGGCTGTTCTCCCCCCTCGGCTATCTCATAGTCGGCTACGGTCCTTCCAAGTTCGTCGGGGACCTCGGCAGACAGACGATGCAGGCGGCTTAGTCTGTGGGCGGGCCGCAGTGGGAACGATGAGCGTGATGAAACGGGTCTGAGTCGGGTTCACGGTCCTGGGAAGCGTCGGGCTTCTCGCCGCGATTGTGCTCACGGTGATCGAAGGCGTGAAGTACCGCGTCCGAGAAGAGCAGGGACTTGATGGGGCCGCGTCATCAAAGAGGAGGTATCCGTCCGATTCGTCTCATTTTCGGTACGGACAG
The DNA here is from genome assembly GCF_035984545.1 of Cryobacterium sp. GrIS_2_6. Taxonomy (NCBI): domain Bacteria; kingdom Bacillati; phylum Actinomycetota; class Actinomycetes; order Micrococcales; family Microbacteriaceae; genus Cryobacterium; species Cryobacterium sp. GrIS_2_6. The sequence goes on along the minus strand of NZ_JAXCHP010000001.1, from coordinate 546,194 downwards.
GGGCGGAATCACCGCAACGGTGTTTCCCAGCCGTGTCAGCCAGAATGCTTTCGCCAAAACTATCCCGAAAATGGGATAGTTTTGACATTTCATGGAAGGGTGACGTGAGCGTTCAGGACCGGCTGTGGGACATCGCCATCGAGCAGTACGGCTACGTCACCACGCGTGATGCAAAAACCATCGGGGCTGGCGCGATCGACTTGACCAAGTTGGCCCATCGCGGGCAGCTCTCTCGAGCAGCGCACGGCGTGTATCGATTTGATCAGCTCCCGGTCACGGCTCGTGATGAGTTCATGCTCGCGGTTCTCTGGACGGGGTCCCCTCGGGCCGCGTTGAGTCACGACACAGCTCTCGCGGTCTATGATCTGTGCGACATCAATCCGAACAAGATTCACCTGGTTGTCCCCAAAGAAAATCGGATACGGCGCTCAGGCGGGGAACACTACGTTCTGCATCATGGCGACCTTGCCGCGGAGCAGATCGGCTGGTGGGAGGGCATCCGTACGGTCACCGTTCCCACGGCTATTGACCAAGGAATTCAGAGCGGCGTTCCCAGCGGACTCCTGGAACAAGCCATCAGCAACGCCCGAGCCGTCGGGCTTGTCACCGACGAACAGCACTCCGGGCTCGTCCGGACATTGGAGGAGCGAGCATGACCGGGAATCCATTGAATGATCTCCCAGACAAGGACAGGCGGCCCACAAGCGCCGCGATGCTCAACCGGTGGGTTCAGGATGCCCAGAAACTTGCCGGCGGCACCGGCTCGAGGATTGGGTGGATTCTCGCGTCCACGGTCGTGGTCGCCGCACTCCAACGAGTGCTGGGCCCCGATGGTGATCCGCTGTTCCTGCTCAAGGGAGGCGTGTATCTGGAACACAAACTTGGACTGGCCAGCCGTGCAACAAAAGACGTAGACACCCTCTTCCGCGGGGAACTCGACGAATTTCTCCACGCCCTCGATGGCGCGTTGGCCGCGCCGTGGGGCGACATGACCCTCACCCGCTCCGACGTGTCGGTCATCGAGACCACCTCGCGCCGCGTCAAACCTCGGCGATTCCATATTGTCCTCAGTCTCAAAGGCGTAACGTGGCGCCGCATCCAAGTCGAAGTGGCCTTCCCCGAGGGCGCCATCGCGGACGCCACTGATCGCTTTCCTGCTCCACGGCTGGGGTACTTTGGTGTCCACCCGGCGGCAGAGCTGGCCGGAATCACTCTTGCGTACCAAGTGGCACAGAAGTTGCACGCCTGCTCTGACCCGCATCAACCCCCTACATTCAGCAACAACCGGGTACGCGACATCGTGGATCTACTCCTAATCCAAGACACGTTTTACTCGCAGCCAACAGACCTGAAGCCGCTCAGAGCGGCGGCCGAGGACGTCTTTACCGCCAGAGCCGCCGAAGCCACGGTCCTTGGACTTCCTCCACGAATGTGGCCGCCTCTTATCGTGAGCAATCCGCTCTGGGAGGACGAGTACGAACGCCCAGCCACGGAGGTAGGAATCAGCTACTCACTAGACGACGCCATCCGCCAGGTGAATCAGTGGGTAGAGCAAATCAGGACGAGCTAACCTCTCGCCAACAGCGGGAGAAAAGTCATCTCGGGACTCGATCCGGTCCGCTTCTCCTGGCATAGAGAAAGAGCGAGCATTCGTGGAGCGCGACGGTTCGCAATCGTCTCTTGGCCGAAGCTGCTATTCCATCGTCGCCGCCAACGCGCGACGTCGCGTCAGCACGTCCTTGATTGAGACCTTTCGCGAGTACTCGATGGACCCATACCTGAACAATTGCACCGCGACGCGGAGCACGATCGCGGAGAGGATGAAGAGCTCGGCGATGATGATGATCGCTGACCAGAGCGGGAGCGTTCCAAACGCGTTGCGCAAAAGCGCTGTGACGGGGGCGGAGTAGGGGAAGTAGCTGAAGATCTGGACGATGGTCGCGTTCGGGTCGCTGATCACGAGGGACACCGTGTAGAACGGGATGAAGATCAAGACCATCAGCGCCCCAAAGATGGGTCCCGCATCTTTCACGGTGGGCATGACAGCGCCGAGGGCGACCAGTGTGCCGGTGAACAGTGAAAAACCGCCGAGGAGAATCAGCGCCCCGACGATCATCTGTTGCGGGGCGAAAACAAGCCCCGACAGGTCGAGGTTGGGGATGTTGAGCTGGTCCCGGAGGAACAGGTAACCCAAGACAGTGGGCAGGGCGAAGACGAGCATTTGGACGAGCCCGACCATGAACAACGACACCACCTTGCCCAGGAGCAGACTGGTGGGGTTGATGGTGGTCAGGATCATCTCGGTCACCCGGTTCTCCTTCTCCTCCAAGGTGGAGTTGAGCATCTGGTTGCCAAGTAACAGGATCGCGACGTAGAACAGGACCAGGAACAGCAGCGCTGGGATAACAGAGTTGAAGCCGCCAGCGACGTTGCCATCCTTGAACGTGGTCATGTCCGTGTTGATGTTGCCCTGGATAATCGCGGTGGCCTGTGGAGAATGGAGCTTCTGTTCAACGCTGGACTTCAGGATAGATTCGGCGACCGAGGAGTACTTGCCGTTGGCAAAGAGCCCCTGATCGGCGCCGTATACCTTGATGGCCTGTTTAGACGGGTCAGCCGGGTAGACGAAAAACGCGTCCACTTGCCCCGACTTGACCGCAGACACACCGGCATTGGTACCCGATGCTTCGGCTCCCCCGAGTTGGCTGATGATGCTCGAGTCGATGAGACCGGAGTCGTCGGTGTACTGGAAGGAGAGGTGGGCGTTCTTCTGTTCGTCCGCGGACTTACTGGTTGAACTGTTCGAAACGAAAACGAGCAGGAACACGACGACCAGCATCACGGGGACGAACAGGGTCGCCACCCAGAATCGGCGTTTGGTGACCGTGCGTAAGAACTCAAAACGGATGACAGTGCCAAGGTTGTGCCGAGCCATGCTCACACCTCCGTTTCGGTCTCGTCGCCATACACTTCGACGAAGATATCGTCGAGCGATTTCCTGGTCGGCGTGAACCGGCGCACATCGATGCCAGTATCCACAAGGGCGCGGAGGATATCGGCGAAGTCCGCGTCGTTCGATACCTCAAGTTCCGCGTGACCCTGGTTATCCGACGCAATCCGGTAGCGAGTGGAAGCCGGAATGACACCGGTGTGATCGACGTGGATGACCGTGCCGCCGAATTGTTCCTGGACCTCTTCAACGGTGCCGTAAGCCCGCGCGGCGCCGTCCTTGAGCAGGATGACCCGGTCACAGAGGCGTTCCACTTCCTCCATTTGATGGGTGACCATGAGCACGGTCGCACCGGCCTTTATGCTGTCATCGATGACATCCATGACCAGGCGCCGGTTGATCGGGTCGAAACCTTTCGTTGGCTCGTCCAGTATCAGCAACTCCGGATCATTCATGATCGTCACGCCGAGCTGGATTTTCTGCTGCTGACCACCGGATAGCTTGTCGAGGCGCACCTTCTCCTTGTCCGACAAACCGACTCGCTCAAGGTAGCCCAAGGACCATTGCCTTGCCGTGACGCGGCTCAAACCTTTGAGCACCCCGAAATAAGTCATGACATCGATCACGGACTCCTTCTTATACAGCCCGCGCTCTTCTGGAAGATACCCAAGCCGGACACCATTCTCCGGGCGGAACGGACGCCCATCAATAAGTAGCGTGCCGGAAGTCGGCTGGTAAATACCCAGCAACGCACGAATCGTCGTCGTCTTTCCCGACCCGTTACTACCCAGGAACCCAAAAGTCTCGCCCCGTCGAATATCGAACGAGAGATCACGGATAACCGTGGTCTTGCCAAAATCCATTCGGAAACGGTCGATGGACACGAGCGCGTCAGCTGGTGAAGAGGTCACCGAACCAACGCTAGCGGCCAACCGCGACACCGGCTAGAGACATGGCCGCGAATAACGGGCACTACCGACGCACACCAACACTGGTTTCACTCCGCGGGCATGCCAGGCAGCCGTCCTCCAGCGTGGCCGGCGGCCGACGTCACGGCCTGCCCGCAAGCGGAACGGCTACCGGACGATCCCGCGTAGTCAGGGGCGCAGTCGCAGTTCCAGCTAATCAGACCGCACGGACGTATGTGGACACTACGTGCGATAACGGCGCTCAGCGAATTTCCCCAGTCTTGCTCATCGAAGCTCCCCAGGTCGCGGGGTTAGATTAGCGGAAGTTCGTGCCCGTTGTCACGCGGCGGAGCTCGTTGGATTGGGCGGCGTGGTTGCGGAGCCGGTAGGAGCCGCCGTCGAGGGTGACGACGACGGATCGGTGCAGGAGCCGGTCGAGCATCGCGGCGGCGACGGTGGTGTCGCCGAGGATCTCGCCCCAGGCCCCGACGGGCCGGTTCGTGGTGATCACGATCGATGTTTTCAGGTAGCGCTGGTTGATGACTTGAAACAGTGCCGACGCGGCCTCGGCGGGCAGCGGAAGGTAGCCGAGCTCGTCGATCACGAGCAGCGTTGGGCCGGCGAAGAACCGCATCATCGTGCCCCACTTGCCCTCGATCGCGGCGCGGTGGCAGCGGGCCGCGAGGTCAGCGGCCGAGGTGAAGTAGGTGCGGTAACCGGCCCGGACTGCGGCGTGGCCGAGGCCGGTCGCGATGTGGGTTTTCCCGACTCCGGGCGGCCCGATCAGGAGCACGTTGGTCGCGGACTCGAGGTAGCGGCAGGTGCCGAGCTCGGCGAGCAGGTTGCGGTCGATGCCGGAGGCGGCGTCGAGGTCGAAGTCGTCCAGGGTCGCGCCGGTGGGGAGGTTCGCGAAGCGGAACCGGCCCGAGAGGCGTCGGGCATCAGTCGCGGTGACCTCGATAGCGAGCAGGCGCTCGAGGGCGTGGGTGAGGCTCCAGACCTCGGCTTGGGCCTGGTCCAGGACACGGGGCAGAGCATCGGCCGCGTCGGCGAGTTTGAGCTCGGTGAGGTGGCCGCGCAGCTGCTGATAGACGCTCGCCGCAGGTGCCGTCGTGGCGGTCATCTCGGTGGTGGTGAGGGTTGTGTTCATCGGAGGGTGTTCCTGTTCTTCGCGGCCGTCTCGTAGGCGGCCAGGCTGATCACGGTGGTGGGTTCGGCGCTGCCGGTCAGCGCCAGTGCGGCGCGGCGTGCTGCGGTGCCGGGTGGGATGCGTTCCTTCTTCCGGTGCGGCCGGCCGGGAGGCGCTGCGGCCATCGCGATGTTCTCAAGCGCGGTGACGTGTCCGCTGTCGCGGATCGTGATCCCGAGGCCGGCCTCCGCGAGCGTGTGTCGGGCGAGGACGACGCCGGAGACCGTGGCGATGTCGATGGTTGCCGCGCCGAGGCGTTGGTGGACGACGACGCGGGCCGCGGCCAGTTCCGGCGGGACCGAGTATCGGTTCCCGCGCCAATCGATTAGTGCCTGCCGTGTCGCGGTGCGTTCCTCGGTCACCACGACCGGGAACAGCGTCGGCGGCAACGGTTGGAGGCGCTCCGCGGCGAACATGACCTTGGCCGTCGTCGACCCGTCCCGGCCCTCGCGGCGCCGCCCGTCTTGCCTTATGGCGAACGCGGTGAGGCGTTGCTGTGCTTGCTCGAGGGTGACGTCGTCGGGGAGGTTGCGCCACCAGCGCTGCGCGGCGGTGTGGTTGTTCTTCTCGACCACGCCCTTGCGGTTGCCCGACCGGGGCCGGCAGGCCACGACTGTGACCGCGTGGTGCTTGGAGAACGCGGCGAACATCGGCGTCAGATCACTCGTCCCGGCCTTCAGCACGGTGCTCATCCGGTCGAACCGCCACGTTTTCGTCACCCCGCCCAGCAGCCCCAGCAGCACCGTCATCGCCGCGAGCAGGTGGGGCAGGTCCATCGATGGGGAGATCACCGCCCGCCAGACCCCCGAGTGCGCGAGGGACCCGACGAGGACGTAAGCGCGTTTGGTCGGGAACGCCCAGGCGGCTGGGGCGTCGGGCAGCTCAACCCAGTCGAACTGGGTCTCCTCGCCCGGCGGGTGCTCGATGATCGCGTTGGGCCGCTTCGTCACGTGAGCGCAGGCCGTGCAGGCCGGCCGGAGGTTCCGGTCTCGGATCTGCCGGGTCAGGGTCTGATACGACCCTTCGAAGCCCAGCGGAACGAGCTCGTCACGCAGCGTCGCCGCCCACAAATGCGGGTCCTCGGTCAGGCGGGCGGTGACGTAGGCGATGAACGCGTCGAACGGGTCCGGGGCGGCGCGTTGACGCACTCCCGGGGTGCGTTGGCCGGCCAGGTAGGCGCGGATGGTCTTGCGGTCGTGGTCGGTGCGGCGGGCGATCTCACTGATCGTCATTCCCTGCCGTTTGAGCGCGTGGATGTCCACGTCGTCCTCCTCTGAAAGCATAGGAGTAGGGCCTTTCTCGGGCTGGTGTGTGGTCGAAGACCATCAGCATCGAGGAAGGCCCGCTTCTATGAGCGGAAGCGACCCGGAGTGGGGAATTTCAGTGAGAAGAACTAGGGAATTTCAGTGAGCGCCGTCAGCGAGGCGGAATATGGGCCGTCACCGTCCCTTTCGAGCTGCGGCGTGTCGAAGTCGATCCAATAGACGAACTTGCTTTCCCGAGCCGCTGCCGGTGTGAGACCGTGCGCTCGTTCAGACGACTGGACGGTCCCGGAGCAGGGCTCGCTGAATGGGCCCCGAAGATCGGATCACTCAGTATCCGCACTCGCGTGCCTGTCCGTAGAGCACGCGCAAATGTTTGACGAATCCCCATGACAGGGATTTTAGCGTCGCTCCTCAAACTCGGATTCCCCGTCCGCAAGGCGAACCTCAATCGATTCCGCCGGTCGTCAGCGGAAACGCTCTTCGTCGAACTGCTGAGTGCCGCCCTCCATAGTCCATGACGCGGCAAACGGCATCAGGGTCTCAATGGTGGCGACACGAACACCCTCGGCGGCCGGAAGAAGCACCCTGATGCCGGGGTAGTAATCGAAAAGGACCTGCCGGTCACGACCGCACGGTCCGACAACACCGCGCCCGTGATTGCCAACAGCGACGATTGTCGTGATTTCTCGCCCGCCCTGTGCACGCGCCGCGCCAAGTGCAACCAGCTCGGCGCACGGACCGCCGGTGAAGTGGAACAGATTCACCCCAGCGAACATGCGGCCGTCTGACTATGGCAGTGTTATTCGGACCCACCAGGGCAATCTAAGCGGGACCCACTTCGGCTGTTTCGGGGTGTCTGGGGAAATCTAAGCCGGACCCACCTCCACCGTCGTTGCAACGTGTTTTCGTTGCTCAAGGTGGAGGTTTCGGATGGAGTTTCGGGTGGAGTTGTTCGCGCGGATCAGACGTGATGCGCGCGTGGAGGGCCTCTCGATCAGGGAGCTGGCCCGAAGACACGGAGTCGGGCGGCCGACGGTGCGGCAGGCCCTGGCGCAGGCGGAACCGCCGGCCCGGAAACCGAGGGTGCGAACCGCACCTCGGTTGGACGTATTCAAACCGGCGATCGACGAGATGCTCCGCCAGGACCTCGACGGACCCAAGAAGCAGCGGCACACGGCGAGACGGATCTTCGCCCGCCTTGCGGAAGAGCACGACGCGACCGAGCTGTCGTATTCGACGGTCCGTGACTATGTTCGCCGTCGTCGGCCGGAGATAGATGTCGAGGCGGGCCGGTTGCCCGAGGTGTTCGTCCCGCAGGAGCACGCGCCTGGCGCGGAAGCAGAGGTCGATTTCGGCGAGGTCTGGGTGGTGCTCGCTGGGGTGAAAACGAAATGCCACATGTTCGCCTTCCGCCTCTCGCACTCGGGGAAGGCGATCCACCGGATCTATCCGACGCAAGCGCAGGAAGCGTTCCTCGAGGGCCACATCGACGCGTTCGAGGACATCGGCGGGATCCCGACCCGGCACATCCGCTACGACAATCTCACCGACGCCGTCGTGAAGGTCATCTACGGCACCGGCCGGCAGCGCACCGAGAACCAACGGTGGGTCCTGTTCCGCTCACACTATGGATTCGATGCGTTTTACTGCCACCCCGGGATCGAGGGCGCTCATGAGAAGGGCGGCATCGAGGGTGACGTCGGCCGGTTCCGCCGCACCCACCTCTCACCCATGCCCGTCGTGGACACCCTCGCCGAACTGAATCAGAAGGTCCGTCAGTGGGATCTCGACGACGAGAACCGCAGGATCGGCGACCGCATCCGCACAGTGGCTCAGGACTTCGCTCTTGAGCGGGAGCTGCTGGCACCGATCACGGCGGAGCGGTTCGAGCCGGGCCTGTCGTTGACGCCTCGGGTGAGCCGGTCGAGTCTGGTCCGGGTGCGAATGGCGTCGTATTCTGTCCCGGCCCGGTTCATCGGCCGCACTGTGAGGGTGTCGCTCCGCGCATCGGAAGTAGTCATCTTTGATGGCCGAACCGTGATTGCCAGGCATCCTCGGGTGGTCGCACTGCACGGGCAGAGCGTGAATCTCGACCATTACCTCGAGGTCCTCCAGCGCAAGCCCGGCGCTTTCCCCGGTTCGACCGCTCTCGCTCACGCCAGGGCGACCGGTCACTTCACCTCAGCTCATGAAGCGTTCTGGGCCGCGGCACGGAAGACCGATGGTGATGCTGGTGGCACCCGAGCCCTGATCGACGTTCTGCTGCTGCACCGTTCGATGGCTGCTCAGGCCGTTGTCGCCGGCATGACCGCCGCACTGACGGTCGGCGCCGTCACCGCCGATGTCGTCGCGGTCGAGGCCCGACGCCACGAAGCCTTGGGTGGGTCCGGGTTGGACCGTCACCTCGCCGATCAAGCTCGTGGTCCGGAGCGGCGAGTGGTCAGTCTTACTCAGCGCCGTCTCGCGGACCCGGCCGCCGTTATTGCCGGCCTTCCGGCCGACACCAGGCCCTTGCCATCCGTTGCCGCTTACGACCAGCTGCTCCGCATGTCCGATCGAACGACACCCGACACAGAGCCCAGCGTCAAGAAGGGAACAGGTTCATGACCACTATGACAACCATCACCACCATCCTGCGGAGAAGGCGAGGCCTCACCGAGGAAGCCGCGAATGCAGCCATCGATCAGGCCTGTCGGCGGCTTCGCCTTCCGACAATTCGTGCGGTCGTCGAGGAAGCCACGACCACTGCGCAGAAAGAGCAGCTCTCCTATCAAGGGTTCCTGGCGGAGCTGCTGTTGGCGGAGTGCGACGACCGCGACCGGCGCTCCTCCGTTCGCCGCGTCAAGGCGGCGGGGTTCCCTCGGGATAAGTGGCTTGGGGACTTCGACTTTGACGCCAACTCGAACATCAATCCGGCCACGATCAACACCCTTGCTACCGGCGACTGGGTTCGACGAGGCCAGCCGCTCTGTCTCATCGGTGACTCGGGCACCGGCAAGTCGCACTTACTCATCGCCCTCGGCACCGCGGCGGCAGAGAAAGGGTTCCGGGTCAAATACACGCTCGCAACCCGGCTCGTGAACGAACTCGTCGAAGCCGCCGACGAGAAGAACCTCGCCCGGACCATCGCCCGTTACGGAAGGGTCGACCTGCTCATGATCGACGAACTGGGCTACATGGAACTCGACCGAAGAGGCGCGGAACTCCTCTTTCAAGTCCTGACCGAGAGGGAGGAGAACAATTCAATCGCGATCGCATCAAACGAGTCGTTCTCCGGTTGGACGAAGACCTTCACGGACCCGCGGCTCTGCGCGGCGATCGTCGACCGACTGACGTTCAACGGCACCATCATCGAAACCGGCACCGACTCCTACCGGCTCGCCCACACGCAGAAACAACGAGCCGCGACAGCAACGATCAGCGGCTGATAGTGGCATCCCTGGCGCGGGAACGAGCCCAGGGTCAGGCGTGGTTCTGGATCGCCTCGACGAGCTGCGCGACAGAGGGAACGCCAGCGAAACCGGTGTCAATGCGATAGACCCGGCACGCCAGATCGGAGGTTCGTCCATCCGACGGGAACGCATCCACACCATCGAGAAGGAACGTCGGCGAGCCTGCAAACGGGACCGCCGCGGCCTGGACGCTATCTGTCAGCAGGCGATACGTCACCTCGACATCGACTCGACCCAACTCGGTCAGCGCCGCCTCCACCCGCGTCCCCGCCTCCATCCAATTCGGACACTCATCAATATGAAGAATCTCTACGCGCATACACCAGTATCACTCGTGGTGATCAGACTCCGGGTCCCGCTTAGATTGCCCAGGTGGGTCCCAGTTGGGTTGACATAGCCAGCCGTCGGCGTCTCGAACTGCCGCGCCCATGGTGTGTGCACCATCTTCATCGGGCCCGGCGTCCGTGTTCGCGTCGATGACCTCTCTTGCGAGTTCAACGAGCTCAAGGTCTTCGGCCGTCGGCACTGCGAGTTCAGCGGTTGGGAGCATGAGCGTAATCCTACGGATCGAACCGAACGCAAGTCTTGGCTGGCATGTCCGTAAGCGGAACCCCTTGCGGGACCGTTCCACGGTGGTGTGATCGGTCTATCTCAGAACGGCAGACGTTTCTGCACCCCGGAGTTGGATCTGAAGTGGCATCCCTTTTCAGACCGCGAATCAAACGAACTACCGCAGCGATTTCAGCTGCGTGTAATACTTCGTTGTTTCACCCTCAGTCCAGACTTCGATGACATACGTGAGGTAGGGCTTCGTCTTGTCCCATTGCATAAAGTGAGAGGGCAGTCCCGACGCGGTTTCTGCTCGAGGATCGTCTCTGGGCTGTGTCCAGCCGTTCGCTGCCAGTGCGTGCGAGTAGAAGGCGATGACCTCGCGTTGCGTGTGGGTTGTCGTCCCGGATATACCGGTGATGGCCACGTCGCCGCCATCGAGGCCGAATTGAACCCGCCCTGGGACATTGTTGGTGCGGACATCGGTGCTGCCGGGGTAGGTCAATGCGGCTTCGGGTTGTTTGGCCAGGCTGTCGATGGATTGTCCGGGCACGCAGCCAGTCAGCAAGAGCAAACACATGCTGGCTGCGGTCACCACGCTCAGGAACCGAGTCGTTCTTCGCATCGTTCTCCTTGCTTGCCGCGTCGCGTTGGTCAATTGGGATACTAGGGCACGGTCGGGTCGGGCGTGTTGCTGTCCGAGTTCGAGGGCGCGTTGTCTGGTTGCATCGTCATGTAGCGCCACTGGCCTCCGGTGTAGATGAGGCGGAGGTGGGCTGTGACTTCACCGGGAACACCGTTCTTGACGTAGTCGAAGGTGATCGGGGTGAGCGCGAAGTCCGCCCCGGCACTAGTTGTGACGTAAGTCGTGGCGCCTGTGGGAGTCAAACCTGTGACGCTGCCGCCGCCGGTAGCGCCGATGGTGGCGACGAACTGTTCCCGGGTGAGCCCGTTTCGCAGGCTCGGGTCTCCCAGATCGTAGAGCGCACCCAGGTCTGTTGCCTTGAGCGCTGTGATGACCGCGGTCAGGGTGGGGCCGGCGTTGTGCGGGGCGGGCGCAGCTTTCAGGGTGAAGTGCTTGCCGTTGATCCAGACTTCCACGTTCGCGGTGCGCTCGGTCGGGTCGTCATGACCGATGACTTTGATCGTTGCCGTGCCCGATGCCCCGCTCGGAACGGGTTGGGCGATGTCGCTGGTCAGCACAGCCGAGGCATACTGGGTGCCGGCACCATCGAAGCGGAACTGCTCGTCATGGGCGCTGTGTGGGTCCAGGGTCGCCGGCTTCGCGGGGACGACGAGTCCCACGCCCGGTGCGCTGAAGTAGAACTGGCCCACTCCAGCAGCCGTGGAGTCCAGATCGATGCGCAGGTATGCGCCGCTGGCTTGGTCACGGAAGCCGACGCTGGGATCGCTGAAGTTCACGGCCGCTTCCGCGTGGCCGGGAAGGTTGGCGACGACCAGTGCTGCCAGGCCGATGGCGGCGAGGCCGGCCAAGCCGAAACGAGTGCGTTTTCTCATGATGGTCCTCACGGTTTGCAGTTGTAGGGGGTGCCGTTGGCACGGCCGTTGAGGAGAAGCACCAACTCGTCTTCCGCACTGATCGAAGCATTGGTCTGGCAGTCATTGACAAGGGTCTGGCCCAAGGCAAATCTGACGTTCAGGTGCTGCTCGGGGGCATCGAACATGGCCTGACCCAAGGCGATGGATTCACTGGGCGGATACAAGGGATCCCAGGTGTAGCGGTGCAGTTGAACGAATTCCCAGTTCTGTGCGCCGCGAGGTCCATTGAGGAATTTCTGGCCACCCTCTATTGACGTGTCGGTTGGTTCGTCTGTGCCGCGGAGAACGACATCGTCGCCCAGTGAGGTGTTGTCGCCGTAATTGAAGCAACCGTAGAGACCAAATACCGGGCATATAGGAGCGACGATTCGAAGGTCACCGTAAGTGTTGAAGAAGGGAATGGGAGGTAAATGAGACGAGTGAGAATTGACCCAGTGAAACCATGCGCTGCCGTCCTGCAATTCCTGGCTGGCCGGACGGTTCAGTGGCAGGTGAATTGCGATCCCGGCCTGCTGGCCCGTTGTGCGCGCGACGAACCCTCCCCAAGTCAAGATCCGTTCGCGGGTCCAGGCGAGCGTGTTCGTGCAGCCGAGTGAGCAAAACGGCAGACCGATGCCGGCGCGTCGACCTGGTTCTTGACGGTCAGTTCCTGCCCGTGACGATGAGAGTCATGTGGGAAGATGGCACAAAAAACGAAGCGGAGAAGGTGTGAGCACTGGAATTGTGGTCATTGACATCCAGAACGACTACTTCCCCGGAGGCGCATATCCCCTCACCGGGAGTGAGTCCGCCGCGGTCATCGCCCGGGGCGTCCTCGACACGGCCCGTGCGATCGGAACCCCCGTCCTGCACTTTCAGCACCTCGCCACCGAACCGGATGCGACGTTCTTCGTCCCCGGGACCGCGGGCGCTGAGATCTACCCGCTTGTAGCGCCGGTGGCGACCGAACGCCACTTGACCAAAGGCTCCCCGAACGCCTTCATCGGCACCGGCCTCGAGCAGCTGATTAGGGACGAGGGCATCGAACACCTCGTCATCCTGGGCATGATGAGCAGCATGTGTATCGACGCGACCGCCCGGGCCGCGCTCGACCTCGGCCTCGTTGTTACGGTCGTGCACGACGCGTGCGCCGCACCCGACTTGGAGTTCCAGGGCACCGAGGTTCTGGGGGTATCCGTCCAGGCCGCCTTCATGGCCGCGCTCCGCGATGCGGGTGCCGAGGTGCTCGCCGCCGCCGACCTCAACCTCGCTCCGCTCTCGGCTCACTAACGGCATCCTGCCCGGCAGGGTCGACAACGCGACACTACTCAGAAGCAAGGCCACCGCACGCGAGGTGCATCCAGCAGGCGGATCTTGCGAGCGCATGTCTTGAACAAGGTGAGCCATTCGCCGTACCGATCGCTTCACCGACGTCGGCGCCGTCGCCTCGGTTGGGTCCAAAGGCGATCGTTACGACAAGGTGATGGCCGAAGCCTTCAACTCGCTCTTCAAGGTCGAGCTGATCCGCAACCGCGACCCTGGCGCGGCATCGACGACCTCGAGTTCGCCATTGCCGCCGCCGTCGCCGTCGCCGAGTACAGCGTCTGGTTCAGCCAGCGGCGCCTCCACGGCGAGATCGGTATGATCCCCATATTGAAGCCGAATGAGCTTCCCTTTTCCCCAATCCGCCACACCCACCGTGCCAGAGGCGCACGAAGAGCCCCCCACCCGTGACACCCCAAGCCATTGAACTGAATGGGGGCGGGCCGTCCACGAGGCCACTTCAACCCAATGCGAAGAACGACCTCCGGCGTCGGCCCCCTCGAGCTCCGGCCGTTGTAACGGACAGCGCGGCCCCGTGCAGAGTGACAGACTCGTGGCTATGAATATTGAGCAGTGGTGGACCAAGTTGTCGCCGGAGACGCAGGAGTGGCTGACGGCCAACAACGGCGATTCCATCTCCATACCCCCGAACCTGGTCACTGAGATCAGAGCGGCGGGCGGGGCAGTCATTGCGGATCCCTGGTGGATCTATCACATCGGCCCGACGGGTTTCTCGCTCTCGGATGCCGCGACGGACTGGATCGAGGCCGTCGCGAACGGCGAGGACCCCGACGCTCGCTGACGCCGCTGACGCCGCCTGCGGCCCACCCGACTGGCATGGTCCTGGCGGGGGCACGGCCTAGCGGGACTTTCTCCACGCCAATGCTGGGCCCTGTCGGATCTATTCCCCGGCGTCAACACGGCTCGCGATGAGGCGAAGCGCCTCCCACGTGCGCGTGCTCTCGGCCGCGACCATCTTCATGAACACGTCTATTGGCAGGCCGTAGTCAACCAGCAGCCACTTGGCGCGCATTTCTTCTGCCAAGGCGTCGATCTCTTCAGTGAGCGTCATGTCCATCTCCTCTTTCAGGGTTCAAGCGGATTGCCGCCGCACTGCGCCCATTATAAAGACGCCGCTTGGTTGGCAGCGCGTGTTGAAGACGTGTTCCTCTCGAACACCTTGTGTTTTTCCGGATCGCCTGAAATGGTTCGACCGCACGGTGGACACCGTTCTGGTACGTGACAACGTGAAGATCGCCAAGCCCGAAATCAGGTTTGGTCCCGCCGTGGCAAAGTAGGCGACCGTGTTCCTCTGAACTGTTTCGAGTACCCGTCTCCCGTGTCCTGGTCAGCGGAGCGGTGAGGGAAAGTACACCCTCACTGCGGCACCTTGGACGACGATCGTTGCTGAGATGAGCGAGTCGGTGCTACCCGATCCAACTTTCGGGGTAGTGAAATGGTGCCAGCGTGTCCGTAGCCAGCAGGGTGTCTGCTCAGAAGGGACCGGCGCAGACGCGCCGCTGGCAAGGCCTATGAACGCACGATGATAAATGATCGCTCACGATGTTCCCGGATCAAGCTGCGGTGTCTGGGCCCGTGCCGTCGGCTCTCGGACGATTCTTAGGGCTGTGGCGTGGCATTGTGGACGGCTTGTTCGCGGTGGGTGAGGTTGCGGTCGGCGAGATCATCGAGCTCCTTGTCTGGTGCTGCTTCCACGGCTATGAGGCGATTGTCGGCTGTGGGTAGGGCGCGTAATAGCTCGTCTAGTTTTCGTTGTGTCGCGGCCTGTTGTCGAGCTTGAGTGTGCTGGATGACGAAAACCATGACGAGGGTGATAGTGGCGGTCACGGTCGTGAGGGCCGTCTCCCACCAGGCAGGAAAGCCTAGGAGAAGGCCCGAAAACAACCACAGCAGAGTGATGAACGCGGCAGTGAGACCGAAAGAAGCATGTGCAGTGATATCGCCAACTCGATGGAGGAACCGGCTACTCCAGTGGCGTTCACGTCCGCCGGGCACTTGTCTGGGCGAGGTGGATCGGGGAGGCTCTTGACCGGACATGCGATCCACACTAGCTTCGGAGCCAGCTCGCGTTGACGTCCGGTGGCGCCGAGCAGCTTTAAGACCAAGAAGATGACGTCCGGCCGCGAGGAAGGGAAAAGAAATCATGATGAGCACGAGTGTGAAACAGGTCCCTGGCAAAAAGGCGCCGAAAGCCGGGGTGCTCAGGTGGCGGGTCGATGTGGCGGGACACGATTATGCGGCGGCGAGATCGTATCTGTCGCTGAACGCGAAGCCCAAGGCGATTGACGCGCTTGTGAAGCAGTTGCGGGGGACGCGGGTCGTCCATTTCAAGGCCAAGGACCTGTTGCGGGGTTGTGGGTTGCCGCTCTTGCCGCGCAGCAACCCGGATGTTGCCAAGGAATTGGACCGCATAGCCGCAGGCGTCCAGCTGTCGCCGTGTTTGATCATTCGAGGTCAGATCGGCAAGGGTCGCGTCGCTCAGATCGCCGATGGTTATCACCGGATCTGCGCGGCGAATTACGTGGACGAGGACGCCGAGGTCCCCGTGCAGATCATCAGCGCTTAGGCGTGCCTTGATCATTTCTGCGGGCCGTGACGTGGGGCATTTGGGGCTGTCGCCACGGGACCGCGGCTGGGTCCATGAATTCAATAACCGGAATCGAGAATGGACTCGACTTGGCGCTGAAATGTTCGGGACGTACTTTTTGGTTCTGGTCGCGGCTGGAGCAGGAACAGTCGATTCCCTCACCCACGGCGACGTCGGCCGCGGCGCCAGTGTCACGGCGCCAGGGTTAATGGTCGCGGCCATCATATTGTTCATGGGCGCCGTATCCGGTGCTCACCTCAACCCGCTGGTCAGTGTTGCCTTCGCCTTGCGAGGTGACTTTCCTTGGCGCCGAGTGCCGGGATATGTCCTCGCCCAGTTGGCCGGCGCGATCCTGGCATCACTAACCCTGATAGCCGTGTTTGGCCCACACGGAGGTAACGGCGAGACAGTCCCCGGCCCTGCCTTCACGGACTCCCAAGCGCTCGTCGTCGAGGCCTTGCTGACTATGGGACTGGTGAGCACAATTTTGGGCTCCGCATCCGGGGCGCAGAACATTGGATCCTTCTCCGCGATAGCGGTGGGCGCGTACATAATCCTGGCGGGGCTCTGGGCGAGCCCAGTCAGCGGGGCTTCGATGAATCCCGCTCGGACTGTCGGCCCAGACCTAGTCCGTGGCGACTTCACCCACACCTGGGTATACCTCCTCGGACCCTCAATCGGAATGCTCCTGGCCGTGGGTTCAGCGTATTTACTACGCGGCCCAGGTGGCGGATCCACGGGGACGAAAGCCGCCCAAGGAACACCCAACTTCGAGCAACCCAGCCAACGACACCCCGACCCCGATAACCGATTGTGAACGCTCCGCCAAAAACTCAGCACGACAACACACCAGGTTGTGGGTAAGGAGCCCGGCTAGCTAGTCATTGTGTCCCATTTCGGTCCTCGTAACCCGGCGACTGGAAAACTGGTATCGCCGCCATGGCCCAGGAAAATCCGGACTGAACATTGCGATCGGCCACTGCCGCCCGGCACCGGCACCGGCAACACGATCAAACGCCGACTCTTCGACCACATGTCTGTGCACTGGCGCGGCACCGGCCACATAGTTTCCATCGACTTCCTCGCCCCGGCCACGATCCGAACCCGAGATCACCTGGCAACTCTGTCCGTCAGAGGCGGTCGCTCCTGGATGAGAGGATTTCACAATCGTCCCCCAGTCTCACAATTTCGGAAAGATGAGAAAATGAAGAGAACGAAGCACGTTACAACCGGGCTCCCAATCACCCATATGTAGCGCGGCACTGACGTCGCTTCAGCGGAGGTCAGTGCCCATTTCCTCGGACGTTGTCTTGCTGGAACCGTAAGGCTGCCTCACCGGGTTGCTCGTGATGTGGCCCGGTTGCCCAGTCCGCATCCAGTTGTGTACCGGCGCGACGATGAAGGGATCGATGTCACCTGTCCCGGGCCTATGACAGCTGAAGCCAGCCCGTAGATGGCGTCGTGCGACACGCTTCCACCTGCGATAATTCTTGTGCCGCTGAGGGAGGATAGTCCGACAGGCAGCGCCCAGGAGGACCGGCCACAATTTTTGATGGTTGGTTGGTTCTTTCCAACAAGTGCCATTTACTGATCGGGCACGCGGGAAATCTGAGACCACATGAAAAATTCACTGCGCACTCGCTCCACTTTGAGGACCGTTCGCCCCGCCACGGCAGACACCGCGTCGGCGCCGATACCCCAAGTGCGAATGATTCGGGTGAGGCGAATTTTTCATGCTCTGCCAACGAATTACTTCCTTCTATTGGGCACGACAGTGTTCTTGGTCGTATTCGGAATGGCCATGGTCTTGTCTTCCTCGTCGGTGGATTCATACCTGAGCGGTGGCGGATTCTTTGGCGTACTCCTCCACCAGGGCTTCGTGGCCCTGGTCGGCATCCCGTTGATGCTCCTCGTCAGCCGGGCTCCGCTCAAATTTTGGCGACGGATCGCGTGGCCGGCCTTGATCCTCACTTGCTTCGTGCAATGCCTGGTATTCACTCCGCTGGGCGTGACCGTCGCCGGAAACACCAATTGGCTATCAGTGGGCAGTTTCCAATTCCAGCCCTCCGAAGCCATCAAGGTGGCTTTGGCCATCTGGCTCGGCACGATCCTCGCTCACAAGCAAAACCAACTCGACGACTGGCGACACGTCCTCATCCCCGTCCTCGGAGTCGGCGGGACCGCGGTCATGCTTGTCATGATCCGAGGTGACCTCGGTACGACCGTCATAATGGCCGGGATGCTCTTTGGTTCGCTCTTCTTCGCTGGCGTACGGTTGCGCATGCTGGCGATTCCCCTAGGAATTGGCGCTGTGGGCGCTATCGCCGCTGCCGCGGGAAGCGCTAATCGGTTGACGCGTATCCTCAGCTTCTTTGGAACTGGATGCGACACCACGACCGGGACGATCTCGGCTTCATGCTGGCAACCCCTGCACGGCACATGGGCGCTGGCCAATGGCGGAGTCCTCGGCGTTGGCCTTGGCAACTCCAAGGCCAAATGGTCCTGGCTACCGGCCGCCGACAACGACTACATTTTCGCCATCATCGGCGAAGAACTTGGCCTCATCGGCGCCGTCGCCGTTCTCCTCCTGTTCGTACTCCTCGCAGTCGGGTTCATCCGAATCATGAGCGCCACAACACACCTGCAAGCCAAAGTGTCCACCGCAACAGTCATGGTCTGGATCATCGGCCAGGCCCTCGTTAACATTGGTGTGGTTCTGGGGTTCATCCCCGTGCTCGGAGTTCCCCTCCCCTTCATCTCGGCCGGAGGCACAGCCTTGCTCACGACCCTCGTGGCAATCGGCGTCGTGCTCTCCTCCGCCAGGAACGGTCAAAACACAAGAGTTAGCGACAAGCTCCACACGTCCCCCGCCATACGGCCCGCTGGCTCGTAGCCCCCGCGGAGCTCGTCGTTCCATCTCAATGTCAAGATCGCCGTCGGCCTCGCGGTGGAAACACCAGTCAGGGAGAGCCTCGGGGCCACCGCGCCCAGCGGTCACGACGCCCCCATGCCGTTTAGCGTATGGATTACCTCGCGGTAGAGCTTGTACTTGCCTCTGGCGAACATAGCGCCCGTGATGTGATTCTGCTGAGCTCTCGGTCACCCTTACGAATTCGGTGAGAAGAGAGACGGAGGGAAGAGAAGAGAGCACTTCGCAGCCGGTTTCGCCGAATCGCCTCTACGTAGCGCGGAACTGAGATCGTGTCAGCGGAGATCCGAGCCCATTTCCTCCGCCGCTATCTCAGTGAAATCGTAACGCTGCTCTGGATGAGACGATCCTTCACTGGGAGGAGCCACTGTTCGAAAAGACGGCACGATCTCACACGGCGCCCGGGGTGAGGGAGGCGTGAGTTTGGGGTTCGCGGCGTTGCCAGTCCTGGGGCAGGGCGGCTTCGAGGGCGTCGTCGACGGTGATGATGCCGAGGATGTGGCCGCTTTCGTCGAGGACCGGGAGGGTGAGGAGGTTGAAGTCAGCCATGCGGGTGGTGACGTCGATGATGTCATCTTGTGGTGCGGCGTGAACGGGATCAGGGTCAGCGACTTCGCGAAGGGGACGGTGCGGGTCTGTTTGGAGGGCGCGGATGATACTGATCGCACCACGGAGTGTTCCGTCGTCGGCGGTGCTGTAAATGGTGGTGAGGGCTTCCGGTTGTTGAGTTGTCGAGGTGCGAATGAGATCAAGGGCGTCCTGGATGGTCGCGTGCTCCGCCAGAGCGAGGTATTCCACACCCATGAGGCCCCCTGCCGTTGCGGTGTGGTAGCCCAGCAGGGCCAGAACTTTGGTGTGTTGGGGTTCAGGGAGCAGAGCGAGGACTTCCCGGCGTCGCGCCTGGGGAAGGTCAGTGATGGCGTCGGCCGCGTCATCTGCCCGCATCCGGGTCAGGACAGAAGCGACGTCAGCAGTACTTCGGGATTTGAGGAGATGGGTGAGGCTGTCTTCGTCGAGTTCTTCAAAGACGTCTGCTTCGAATTCCGGGTCGTTGTGGACTTGAGTGAGGAGTTCGCTTTGCTCTTTAGCGTCTGCCGTTTCGATGAGGTCTGCAATTTGGGCTGCTTTGAGACGGCGTAATTTCCCAAACGGGGCGCGAACGAGGACCGACGGTTCGTGGCCGATGAGGGCTTCAAAGGATTTCCAGTCCCGTGCCGGGTCGGTGGCGATGTTCTTCCGGGTGGACCACCAGTGGGTTTGGTGCACGTTCAATCCTGTGACAGCCCACGTGGCGGTGTCGGAGCTGAGATAAATGTCGTGAGCACGGACGAGGGAGGCCATGTGCACGTCGATGAGGCGGTGGCCCAGGACGTCAGCGTTGAGTAGGACCTCGCCCGGGCGGCGCTGGAATGCCCGCACGTTCAAGCGGGCTGTGGTGAGCTCGACTCGATTGGGTTCCAAGGCTCTGACGTCGGCGATCGGGACGTAGATGGTTTCGGAACCCACTTTGACCACGAGCGCGGTCACGAGGGGGTAGTCATCTCCCCTGAGGCGAACAATGACGTCAGCGAGTTTGGCAAGTTGTTTTCCTTGGCTGTCGACCACGGCATGGCGCAGGAGTTGGGAAAGACGGAGAGCGGATTTAGTTGTTGTTGGAACGGGAGAGTTAGACACAGTGGCTTCTTTCACGAACAAGGCTAGGTAGAGGTGGCACGTTGTCGGGGTGGTATTGAGAATATGGTGCTCGCGGCTAGTGGCCCAGTGCGAGCTGGATGACGCGGACCACGACGAGGACCATAGCGAGGATCAGGTAGGCGCGCAGCACGCCCAATCCGATGGTCCGACCGGTGGAGAGCTCCGGGCGGGCGAGGAGGGTGAGGGGTGGCATCCGCCAACGGAGACGTTGACTGTGTTCCATCGGGAGCACCGCATCACCGGCCGGGCGTCGCCGGCGAAGGACCAGGGCGGTCGCTCCGACAAGAATTCCCAAGACGCTGCCCCCGCCGAGGATGGACAAGATTGTCTCTCCCGTGATGTCTGGGAAGAGAACGCTGGCTGTGAGGATGATGGAAAGCATGACCAGCACGGCGACGACAACAGACGTGAACAGGTTCAACCATTTGCCGTTGACCCAGGGGCCCAGCACGTCTTTGTCGTTGCAGAGCAATAAGAGGAAGACCGTGGCTGAAGGTAGCAGCACCCCGGCGAGAGTCTGTACTCCCACGGTCAAGAGTCCCAGCGGCGCACCGGGAATCAGAACAATCGTGGCTGCCAGGGCGAGGAGGGCAGCGAATACGGCGTAGAAGCCCTTCGCTTCCCACGGTTTGCGGTGCAGGGAGTGCTTCAACCCCAACACGTCGCCCAACGCGTATGAAGTAGACAAACCTACTGCGGCCGCACCAATAATGGACGCGTCGATCAACGCGATCGCGAACATCACTCCCACGCCAGGTCCGACAAACTTGCCGAGGCCTTCTGCGACCCCGAGTGCGTCAGTGAAATTGCCGAATTCGGGCCGGCCCGTGAAGGTGGCGGACGTGAAGCCGATGATCGCGGCCGCACCGACGATGACCATCAAGATCCCGATCCACAAGTCGACCTTTTCGTAATTCATGAACCGGGGCGTGATGCGCTTGTCAATGACATAGGACTGTTGGAAGAACAACTGCCACGGGGCGACGGTCGTGCCGACGATCCCGATGATGAGCAGCATCACCGTGGAAAGTTGGGACCCGGGTGGCATCCCGGGGAGCACAAAATTGGTCGCCATCTCACCCAGATTCGGACCCGACAGAAAGAAAATGGGGACCAACAAGAGGGACCCGGCAACAAGAACCATGCTGACGCGTTCGAACCGTTTAAAAGACCCGGTGCTGACGGCGCCGAGCACGAGCACGGCTGCAACAATTACGCCGGGAATTTGGGGGATGCCCAGATACTGCAAGCCCAAACTGATACCGATGAATTCGGTCACGATGGTGAGCGCGTTCAGGATGAACAGGTCAATGACGCTGAAGGCTCCCCAGAACTTTCCAAAACGTTCCAAGATGAGCCGGGCATGGCCCACCCCCGTGACCACCCCCAACCGCAACACCATTTCCTGGTTCACGTAGAGGACGGGTACCAGCAGCAGCAACGTCCACAGCAATGTGGTCCCATAATTTTGGCCAGCTTGCGTGTAGGTCCCAAACGCGCCAGCGTCGTTGTCGCCGACCATCACAATCAGTCCAGGACCCAGAATGGCCAAAAGGGTACGCAGTTTTGCCCGCACGCCCCGCCGCGGCGCATCATCGCCGAGTCGAATCGTGCCCATGGCCCCTTCAATATCGCCCACGTGCGCGGAATCCAGGACCGCTGACACGGGCCCGGTCGGAGGAACGAGGTTTGACGTTGTATCCATGGTGAACTTTCTGCAGGAAATGAAAAGACAGGATCCGGGAGCCGATCAAACGCGGCCCCACGAGGGCCGGCGATGTCGGGAACACCGCGGAAACCACAGGGCCGGGCGAGAAAATATGACCTGGCCGGGCTGCGATCACCGCGGGGCACGCCACCAGAAAGGCGTGTGCAGGCAGACTGCTACCTGGTGCGCGTGGTCGGCAGGAGGTAGGGTCTATGGCTCTCGCTCATTGACGTGCTCCCTCCGCTTTGCTCAGCGCACACGAAGAGTCCGACCAGACCGGCCGAGGTAACCTCTCCTCGTAAGACCTTTGGCACTTTGCGGCGTTAACCCGGAAACCGGGAGCCAATCGGGGCAATCCCTTGTTCCGGGAAAACCTGTCCTGACCCGGGGCGTCTCTGGACGTTGGGGGTCGCTGGCTTATATCCACAAAGGAGCCTCAGCTAACGAACGGCGCCCTGCAAAGATGACTGTACGCGGAGACCCCAACAGAAGCAATCGCGGCTGTCAATGTTCCACAAGCGTTCACCTTGCCGCGACGTTAAACGGCCGCCGTCTGGGCGGCGCGGCAACATGGATAGCTTTACCTTGCTAGCGCGCCGCGTTCTAAAGTGCTCAACTCGACTAGATCCCCCGGTCCAACCCTTCATCGGACCCGGAAAGACCAGAACGCCAAGGGCGAGGACCTAAGTCGAGACCAAGACTTGAGGAAGCAGAGGACAGGGATGCACTCATTCGGATCACTCATCCTGCTGCCACTGAACGCGAACCAGGTCGCAGCCGGTTCCCGGTCTGATCCCGGGCCTGACCTTCCTCTCGGCACGATGACGGACCCGACGTTCACCGCCCAGGCGCGTCTGGCCGCTCACCGACTAAATCTCTTCCGGATCGCACCAGACATGGTCCTCACGCCCTGCGAACCGGGCTGGATGCCGCTCACTCAAGGGGTACTGACGGAACTGCGTCACCTACCGCGCGTTGTCCGCTCCGACCGTCGACTGGACGTTGAAGAGGCCTGGGATCGTCACCAAAGCGCACGGCGCCAAGACCCCTCACTCCGGCCCGGCTGGTTGTCGCGGACCGAGTCGTCCCCCGTAGCTGGCGACACCGGTGACGCGACTTCGACCTCGTTCAGCCCGCCGAGCAGGCTCGAACTATCAGCAAACATGGACACCAAGGACGTCGTATCCACTTCGAGGCGGTCATTCGTCACAGATTTGCTCATGCCGCTGCTGTCCGACCGGCAAACCATACTTCTCATGGCAGATCCGCACGTTATTGCTCAACTACGGATCGTTCTCAACGACAGCAATGCTCGGCAGACCCGTGACGCTGAACTCCCGACCGGGCAACTCCTCCGATACGACTTCGACCGCAACCTGCACCCCCTCAACCCCTTGGGAAGCTCCCTCTAACCGGCGATCTCCAGTTCTCCACGCTGGTAGCCGCCACTCCAGCACGACGCTGCCAAGCGTGCCAGCGATGCCAACACCGAGCAAACTGGCAGCTGAGGTGCTGTCGACCGGCGTCTTCGCCGATATCCAAGTGGTGCTTTCCCACGAGTGGTGATGAATGCACAGGGTTACGTCCCGGTGAGTGGTGTGGTTTCCCACTCTTGAGCGTTGCTTCGTCAACGTAAAGAGCCACCGTGGGATGGTCAGTGAGTACCGACTAAAGCAACTCACAAAGGACACCACACGATGGCTCTAAACCAGTCTGCCCTGCTCGACCTCCTCGGAGAACTCAAACTCACCGACGTCACCGACCGAATCCGCGTCGCTGTTAACGCCGACCGAAAATAGGGCCAGTATCGCCGATTGAAAACAGGGCCACCGACCATTATGGAAGGTGATCAATATGGATGATTGGGCGAAGATACGCCAACTGTTTTCCACGGGCCAGTACTCGAAGCGGGAGATCGGCCGGCTCGTCGGGGTGTCCCGGGGAACGGTGGATCGGGCGTTGGAAACGGACCGGCTCCCGAAGTACCAGCGGCCCGCGGTCGGGTCGAGTTTTGATGCGTTCGCCCCGCAGGTTCGGGTGTTGTTGGCCGTGACGCCGACGATGGCCGCGTCCACGCTCGCGGAGCGGGTTGGCTGGCTCGGGTCGGCGTCGGTGTTCCGGGACAAAGTCGCGGGGATCCGGCCGGAGTACGTGCCGCCGGACCCCGCGGACCGGCTCGTGCACGAGCCCGGACAGCAGGTCCAGTGCGACTTGTGGTTCCCGCACGAGGACCTCCCGCTCGGCCACGGGCAGCAGGGCGCGCCGCCGGTGCTGGTGATGACGTCCACGTTCTCCGGGTTCTTCCAAGCCCTGATGCTGCCGTCTCGGAAAACACCGGACCTGCTCGGCGGGATGTGGTCCCTGCTCCAGGCCGCCCGCGCGGTCCCGCGACGGTTGCTCTGGGACAACGAGTCCGGCATCGGCCGCGGCAAGCTCACCGAGCCTACTGCCGCGTTCGCGGGCACCCTCGGCACCGAGGTCAAGCTCCTCAAGGCCCGGGATCCGGAGTCCAAGGGTATGGTCGAGCGGCGGAACCGGTTCTTCCGGTCCTCGTTCATGCCGGGCCGGGTGTTCGTGTCCCCGCAGGACTTCAACGAGCAGCTCGCGTCCTGGCTGCCGGTGGCCAACGCGCGTCACTCCCGGTCCCGGCGCGCCCGCCCGGTCGACCTGATCGACCAGGACCGGGCCGCGATGCGCCCGTTGTCGCCGGTGGCGCCGGACGTGTTGTTCCGGAACACGGTGCGTCTGCCGCGGGATTACTACGTCAGGGTGCACTCCAACGACTACTCCGTCGCGCCGGCCCTGATCGGCAGGCTCGTGGACGTGACCGCTGACCTTGAGCAGGTCCACGTCGCCCACAACGGTGTCACCGTCACCTCTCACGACCGGGCCTGGGCCCGGCAGCTGACCATCACCGACCCCGACCATGTCATCCAGGCGGCCGTGCTCCGGCGTCAGTTCCAGAGCCTGCACCGCCATCACCGGCCCCAGGCCCACGTCGCGTTCGTCGAGTCGGCGAGCCTGTCGGACTATGACGATGTGTTCGGTGTCGATATCGGTCCCGGCCTGATCGAGTTGGGGAGGCTCGCGTGAGCGGCGCGGCGTCTCAGATCGAGTACTACGCCCGCGCGTTGCGCGCCCCGAGGATCGGTGACGCGTTCCGGCGCCTGGGCGATCAGGCCCGCGACGCGGGCTGGTCCCACGAGGAATACCTTGCCGCGGTCCTCTCCCGCGAGGTCTCGGAGCGGGAAGCGTCCGGCGCGGCCCTGCGGATCAAAGCGGCCCGGTTCCCCGGCCACAAGACCCTAGAGGACTTCAACTTCGATCACCAGCCCTCCGCGGACCGGAACCTGATCGCCCACCTCGGCACGAGCGTGTTCGTCACAGAGGCGAAGAACATCGTGCTCCTCGGGCCGCCCGGCACGGGCAAGACCCACCTCGCCGTCGCTCTGGGCGTCCAGGCCGCCAAACACGGCCACCGTGTCCTCTTCGACACCGCGACAGGCTGGGTCGCCCGACTCCAAGAGGCCCATTCCCGCGGCAAGCTCGCCGCGGAACTGATCCGGCTCCGCCGTTACAGCGTGCTGATCTGCGACGAAGTCGGCTACATCCCGTTCGACCAGGACGCGGCGAACCTGTTCTTCCAGCTCGTCGCGAGCCGCTACGAACACGCGTCCTTGATCCTGACGAGCAACCTGTCATTCGGACGCTGGGGCGAGGTCTTCGGCGACCCCACCGTCGCGTCCGCGATGATCGACCGCATCGTCCACCACGCCGACGTCCTCAGCCTCAAAGGCAACAGCTACCGGCTCAAAAGCCACCAGCCCGCCGCCGATACGGCATAGTAGAAACACACATGGTGGTCCTGTTTTCAAACGGCACTATTGGCCCTGTTTTGGGTCGGCGTCAACAGTCGCGACCGAAACTCTCTACCAAGAACTCATCGACGCGGAAGCGACCGCGTTCATCGGCGCCGCCCCATTCGAACGCTCCGGCGACCGCACCACCCACCGCAACGGCACCCGAGCGCGCACCCTCAGCACGACCGCCGGGGACCTCGACCTGAAGATCCCGAAGCTGCGCGCCGGGTCCTTCTTCCCGGCCCTGCTCGAGCGTCGCCGGCGGGTGGACCAAGCCCTGTTCGCGGTCGTGATGGAGGCCTACGTCCACGGCGTCTCGACCCGGAAAGTCGACGACCTGGTCAAGGCCCTCGGCGCGGACACCGGGATCTCCAAGTCGGAAGTGTCCCGGATCTGCGCGGGCCTGGACGCTGAGGTGGCCGAGTTCCGCGACCGCACCCTCGCCGCGCAGGACTTCCCCTACGTGTTCCTCGACGCCACCTACTGCAAGGCCCGCGTCGGCCACCGGATCGTGTCCCAGGCCATCGTCGTCGCGGTCGGGGTGGCCGCTGACGGACGCCGGGAAGTCCTCGGCTTCGACGTCGGTGACAGCGAGAACGAGGGCTTCTGGACGTCGTTCCTGCGATCGCTCAAGACCCGCGGGCTCGACGGGGTCAAGCTAGTCATGTCTGACGCGCACACCGGCCTGAAGAAGGCCATCGGCACCGTGTTCCAGGGCGCCGGCTGGCAGAGATGCCGGGTGCACTTCATGCGCAACGTGCTCGCGGTGATCCCGAAGGGATCCCAGGACATGGTCGCCTCGATCATCCGCACCATCTTCGCCCAGCCCGACCGTGAGCACATCGAGAAGCAGTTCCTCGAGGTCACGACGATGCTCAGCCGCTCGCACCCGAAGGTCGCGGCGATGCTCGTCGACGCGCAACCCGACCTACTCGCCTTCGCCGCGTTCCCGCGGCGGCACTGGCGCCAGATCTGGTCCACGAACCCGCTCGAACGAGTGAACAAGGAGATCAAACGCCGCACCGACGTCGTCGGAGTGTTCCCCAACGCTGCCGCCCTGCTGCGCCTGGCCGGGTCGGTCTTGATCGAGCAGCATGACGAGTGGGAGGCCGGCGAACGACGCTACTTCTCCGAAGCATCCATGCTCGAGCTGGTTACCATGAACAACCCCATCGAGGTCATCGACGAGGCGGTGATCCTCCCCGAACTCGCCGCCGCCTAAGCTAGAACAACTGACCCGCATGGTGTTGAGAAACTCCACCACTCAGCGGGACGTGACCATGCACAGAAGTCGCTGGTCTGGGTTGCATTCGAGTGCCCTAGAACCCGAGGACCCGAGGGATGAAAGCGTCGAGTTGCGGATATCGACGCCGGGACAAGGCCAACAGGGATGCGGGCGGTATCCGTGGTCCGGGGACTTTCTGCCCAAGAAGCAATCCCTCTCCCCTGCTCCCGCCAGAAAATAGGCTTTCGCGTCAGACAGGTACCGTATCCGCGTGTCTCAAAGCGCTATTTTCGTTGTGACCCAGCGTGGATTTCCGGGATGGGTCGAGCGCCCTAGTTTCCTTTGCTGCAGGTTTGTTGAGCTGCTGTTTGTCCGGTCACGGTCGTCGGGAGGACGGCGCCCCCGGGGCCGGGCGTGGCCGCCTGCACAGGGGTGGGTGTGGTGGCCGGTACAGTCTTGCCCGGCACAGGAGTCGAGAGGGAAGTGGGCGTGGGATTCGGGGCCGCGGGCGCAGATTTGTCCAGAACGGCTGCCCGACCGGGGGCACCGCTGAGCTGAATGGGCTGGTCAGCGGCGAGAGCTGCGTTCACGACAGCAGCACCCTCCTTCTGCGGGATGACACGGTTCACGTCCTGAGGGTCGGCCACAGCGGGGTACTGAAGGAAGACCATGTTCGCCAAGCCGGTATCTTTGAGCGCGAGCGCAATTTGGACCTGAGTCGTGGGATTGGTCAAGGTGTCAGAGAGGACCATGTTGTCTGTCGCCGCCTTGGCCAGGGAGTACAGCATGACAGGGTTACCGAGGACGCCGCCCGTTTCGACTTTCCGGGCCAACGCAGCCATGAACACTTGCTGGTTGCTGATGCGGCCCAGGTCGCTGCCGTCACCGACACCGTGTCTGCTCCGCAGGAACGACAAGGCCATGTCACCGACGATGCTCTGCTGTCCGGCCGCCAAATGCAAGGGCGGATTCGTGTAGAGGTCATCGATCGGGGAGGCCACACACACGGTGACGCCGCCGATGGCGTTGGACATCGCTGAGACCCCGTCGAAACTGATCTGGGCGGCGAAGGGAATCTGAACGCCGGTAAGTTTTTCGATCGTGAGCACCACGCAGGAAAGCCCTCCGCGGGCGAGCGTCGCGTTCAACATCACCCGACTGGACGCCGACGCCGTCGACCCATCAGATTGCGGACACGCAGGAACAGGGATCATGAGATCCCTAGGGAAACTGATCACACTCACGTTCTGATGGTTTTTCGAAATGTGTAATAACAGGGTGACATCGTTATTGCCCGCACCGGAACTTCCCGCCAAACCTGCGCCCGTCGCAAAAGCCCCACCCTGCCCGGACCGGGTATCCGTTCCCGTCAGGAGTAGATCGACCCCGCCGGAAATGGCTGCGACGTCTGCCGCAGGCGCAGCAGTGCTCCCGGGTGTGTCCGCAAGGTGGGCGAGATGCACGCCCGGTTTCACGCTGCTGGCAACATCCCACGTGGCAACAGCTGCAATAGTCCCCCCACTGACCAGGAGAACGCTCACGGAGAACACGAGCGCGACCCTCACGGTTTGCCATGGGCTACGCCGCTGCAACCGTCCGTGCCGAATAGGGGCACCCAAGGAATGCGCTCGCGTCCGAAGCGGTTGCGGCGGCTTTTCCGTCACGTTGACCCCGGCTTTCTCCTGCGGTCCGAAAGCGGCTACCCCGTCAAAAACAACACGCTTGCTCCGCACCTTATACAACGCGAGTAGGCAACTGCTGGGAACCCACCGAGCGGTTCGTGGCTCTGTCAGCAGCCGGAGCGTGGGGAATCGAGAGTGTAGCTGGGACCAGGCTGCGTTCTGGCGCGGTGCGGGAGTGTCCTTCGGGCCTTTCCCGGGTCGAGGGCCTTATATGGGGACGTGCTTCATTGTTGCCTCCTCGACTGCCTGCTGTCCTATCGGAAGCACCGTCATGTCCACTGACCGTCCCGCTGACCGTCCGGAGCGCCCCAACACTTCGCGGGCAACGCATGCATTGACTAACCTCTGTCCACGCCCGACCTCGCGAACTGCTGTGAGGAGGCACACCGAACTTCTACACTCGACAAGACCTATTACGCTGAGGGAAACCCGATGTCAACAATGTGGACGGCCGTGACTCTCCGGACGGACGATGTTTTGGGCCAAACTTTTGTTGTCGTGGTCAAACGTGACCAGCACGGCCACGTTCCAACGGTCCTCGTCAACCCAATCGACACCGCCGGCCGCAGGCTGCCGGGTGTTTGGCTGAGCGAGGCTTCTCACCACACTGTCTACCGGCGCCTGCCAGAGAATCCCTCGCTCTAGGAGTGCGGTTCAGTTCTCGTTCAGTGCTTCCCCTCCGCGATCCCCCCTTATGGTCGACGCCGCCACCACGCCTGCCGTGACCGGGTCTCCTTCATGGCTGCATTTGGCATCGCGGCGCCCAACCGAACCTACGGGGAATCTGCTGTGCGGATGACCGCCGCGGGGTGTCAGTGCGTGAAGCCGGGTTGCTGCCCTTCGACCGGCATCGGCCCCTCGAGCCTGTCGAGGTAGGCCGTCTCCTGCTCGATGACCGTGAGCAGGCGTGCGGCCAGGTCCATGCTGAGCCCGTTGCGCACAACGATGCGTTGCACCGTCATCTCGGACAGGTCGTCGGGCATCCGGTAGGCGGGAACGAGCCAACCATGGGAACGCAGCCGGTCCGAGAGGTGGAACAGGTTCCAATTCCGGGTGTGGCCGGGGGTGAGCCGCCACGCGAACACCGGGATATCGGAACCGTCATTCCACAGGGTGAAGGCGCCGATCTTCTCGATGCCGCGCGCAAGGAATCGTGCCACGTCCTGGGACACCTGCTGCACGGCACGGTATCCCTCGAACCCGAGCCGGAGGAAGAGGTAATACTGCAGGAGCACCTGCGCGCCGGGACGGGAGAAATTGAGGGCGAACGTGGGCATGCTCCCGCCGAGGTAGCTGACGTGGAAGACCAGGTCCTCCGGCAGCAGGTCCTTCGAACGCCAGACGATCCAGCCCAGGCCGGGGTATACGAGGCCGTACTTGTGCGCGGACGTGTTGATCGAATGCACCCGTTCCAACCGGAAGTCCCAGGCCAGTTCCGGCTGCAGGAAGGGCGCGATCATGCCCCCGGATGCCGCGTCGACATGGATCGGAATGTCCAGTCCGGTGCGTTCCTGGACCTCGTCGAGGGCTGCGGCGATCGCCGCGACCGGCTCGTAGACCCCGGTGTAAGTCACGCCCATGATCGCAACGACGCCGATCGTGTTCTCATCGACATAGCTTTCGAGGTTGTGCCCGTCGAGGCTCGGATGCTCCTCGCTGATGGGCACGAAGCGCGCCTCGACGTCCCAGTAGTTGCAGAACTTCTCCCAGCACACCTGCACCGCGGAACTCATCACGAGGTTCGGCTGCCCGGTCGGCTTCCCGGCCGCCCGCCTGGCCTGCTGCCAGCGTCGTTTCAGGGCCAGTCCACCGAGCATGCACGCCTCCGAGGACCCGACCGTCGACGTGCCGATCGTGTCCATCGGCTCCGGCGCATGCCAGAGGCCCGCGATCATCCGCCAGCAATACTCCTCGATCGCCGCGGTCTGGGGGTATTCGTCCTTGTCGACGACGTTCTTGTCAAAGGCCTCCGTGTAGAGCCGGCCGGCGTGATCATCCATCCAGGTGCCCACGAAGGTCGCGAGGTTCAGCCGGGCATTGCCATCGAGCATGATCTCGTCGTGGATGATCTGGTACGCGGTGTCCGGCTCCATCGGGTCCGCGCCGAGGACATAGCGTGGGACAACGCTGTCCTCCCCCGGGCGGGCGAAGAGCGGGTTGATCTCTAAGAACTCCGGCTTGAACTCTGAGTTGGCCTGCATGGGGTCCATGCTGCCGTATCGGGCCGGGAATCGACCACGAACCGCCGTTGCCCGCAGCCCGGTCGGGGTGGCGTATGCAGTCGATCTGCTCTGCCGCAACGACGGGATGGTGTTGGAGATCATGTCGAAAAATGTACGTGTTGCTCAAAGATCTTTCGTCGAGCTCGCGGGACGAAACACCGCAGACGAATGCGCGATGACCACCTACCGTGCTCTAACCCGACACCGCGTCTCGACCCGCATCGCCGCCCTGCTCGTGGTGTTACCGCCTTCGATGACGACCAGGGCTTCACGCACCCCAGCCGCCGGGCCTTCCATCTATTTCCGGAGGTTCACAGAGAGGGGCGGTCCGTGGGAACTCTGGAGTGGGCGCCGGCCAGGTCGACTTGGTGCTCACCGATGGTTGCCGACACGTCGCACGATACCCGTTGCGGCACATAACGCTCTCCACGCACCCTAGGATTCAGGAGTTAGTTGACGCGGCGCCTGGAAGACCGCTTCGCACGCTAACCGTTAACCGGATCGACAGCGGTCCCAGCTGCCGTGAGCCTGTCTTGGATGTAGAAAGATTCGTGAAGTTGGAAAAATTGAGCGCACGCGGTCCGGCTTTGGTTGTGGGTCCCATGATTGCGGCGATGGGTGTCGTCTTCGGCGATATTGGCACCAGCCCGCTTTACGCGGCGACGACGACGTTTGACGCCGGCAGTTTCGATGTCAGCGGACCGTCGGCCGAATATGTGTATGGGTCGACGGCGACCATCCTCTATGCGCTCACTTTGGTTGTCACGATCCTCTACGTGCGTTTCCTGATCCGGGCTGACAACCGAGGCGAAGGTGGGCTTCTCGCACTATTCGGGCTTCTCCGCCGGAGCGGTCTGAAAGCTCGAACCCTCACGACCTTCACTATTGTTGCCATGCTGGGTGCCGCAATGTTTCTAGGCGATAGCGTGATCACCCCCGCGATCTCGGTCCTGTCCGCAGTAGAAGGTCTAGAAGTGATCCAGCCGACCCTGTCCGCCCTTGTGGTGCCGATCGCAGTCGTGATCTTGCTGGGTGTTTTTGCGATACAAAGATTTGGCACCCGAACAATCGGACGGCTCTTCGGCCCGATAATGTTGCTCTGGTTTCTTGTCCTCGCAGTGACGGGTGGCGCATCGATCCTGGAGGACCCCGCGGTCCTTCAAGCGCTCTCACCGCACTGGGTTGTACTTTTCTTCATCGACCAGCCCGGGACAGCATTCTTCGCCCTCGGCGCGATCGTTCTGGCCGTTACGGGAGCCGAAGCCCTCTACGCCGACCTAGGCCATTTCGGCCGACAAGCGATCACGCGCGCATGGATGTGGGTCGTCTTTCCCGCCCTAGTCCTCAACTATCTTGGGCAGGCGTCCTTGGCTCTGCGCCACCCGCAGGAGGCGACCTCATCTTTCTTCGGCCTCGTTCCCGCGTGGGGTCAACTCCCCATGGTCATCCTCGCCACGGCCGCCACGATCATCGCTTCCCAGTCTGTGATCTCAGGGACATACTCCGTCATCCATCAAGCGTGGCGTCTGGGGCTCTTCCCTCCACTTCGAGTAGTTCACACATCGGAAAAGAACGAGGGCCAGATCTACGTTCCAGCCATCAACGTCCTACTTGCACTTGCTGTGCTCGCCGTGACAATTGGCTTCCGAGGATCCGCCGCGTTAGCCTCCGCATACGGCATCGCTGTCACCACTACCATCTCCATCACCACTATCGTCTACCTGGCCTGGAGTTGGGCACACTCCAGACGCCTCACGCCAAGAATTCTCGCCGCAGGCGCAATCCTCCTGGTGACTGTCGCGTTCCTCGTTGCGAACCTACCCAAAGCGACCTCGGGAGGGTGGCTCCCACTCGCAATCGGCGCAATCATATTCACAGTGATGGGCTCATGGTGGATAGGACAGCAACGCATCCGCGCCGCACGACGCATCGGCGAGCTCCCCCTCAGCGACCTGGAGTCATTCCTCACACGCGCCAAAGGGGACCTGTTCCGGGTTCCCGGAGACGCAGTGTTCATTACCCGGAATCCAAATATTGTGCCCGTTGCCCTGCGCACAATGGTCACTCAAAATCATGCCCTCCAGAAACGCTCCATCCTCTTGAGCTGGTCAACGATCGACGTCCCCTCCACCGTCGGGATGAAACAACGAATCAACGTCGAAACGTTCCCCTCCGGAATCGTTCGCGTCGTCGCGAAAGTCGGATTCCTTGAGCAACCCCGGATGACAGAACTCCTGACCGAAGCTCACACCGTCGACAAGACAGCGCTAGTAAATTTCGCTTCCTCACGCGCAACATTCTTCATCTCCACCCCAGTACCCCGCTACAACCGGCGGAGCAAAATGTTTCGCTGGGCCCAAGTCCTCTTCCTAGCCCTCGACAGGCTCGCACCCGACCCCGTCGACGTCATCGAGCTTCCCCGAGACAGAACCATCGTCCTCGCCCGCGAAGCACTCCTCTAAACCTCGGACCAACTCAAAGAAACGGTTGACGATTCCACAACCCCAGGCCGCTAACACTTGCTGAAGTTCACGGCCACATCGTTGGGTCAGAGGACGGGAAAAGCGCGATCGCCAAGGAAGACCGTCAACGGTGACCCTTTGGCCGAAGAAGAACGAAAAGGGTTGAGGGAGGCTCGCACGCATCTGGGCTCGGAAGGCCGCCAGGCAACGGCTGTCTAGTTCTGAGTTTTCGAGACGGAGCTCGCGCGCGAATCAAGCCCCGGGACGGGGGCCCTGACCGGTATGGAGCAGAACACGAAACCGGGACCCGAGCGCCTTTCTGGCAACACTGGGGATGCTTCGTTCCTTCTCCAGACGTTTTGTCTCGAGCGAGTACGTGGTGCGCTGAAGCACTTGGTTAATGGGCGAGTCCGGAAACGAGGTTGATCGTTGTCGCTAGGACAACGACTCCCAAGACGTAAGAAAGCAACGAATGGCGCAGCGCGGTGATGCGGATATCGTGATTTTGCAGATTGGTGTCCGAAACTTGGAACGTGGCCCCGATCGTCACGGCCAGGTAAGCGAAGTCGGAGTACCGGGGCGGCTCGCGTTGATTGAAGTCAATGCCCCCGGTTTCGTTGCTGTAGTACAGGTGCGCGTATCGCAAGGTGAACACGGTGGTGACCATCAGCCAAGAAGCCGCGATCGTTGACAACGCCAAGGCGACGAGTCCGGCTTTGGCCAGTCCTTCCACGGTGCCAGCCTCAATGAGGATAAGCGCAATGGCCCAGAAACTGGCGATACTTGCGCACAGAATGAGTACCTCGGCGGCGAACCGGGATGGATCTTCTCGAGTGGCATATCGTGCGGTCTCAGAATGATCCAGTCGACCTACCGCTATCCACGTCCACGACAGGAAGACGACCGCCGCCCCAACCCAACCGATAGCCGGCGCGAATGCCCATTTCACAATCAGACCAGAGGCGACGCCAACGAGCACGCCAACGATGAAAGCCACGCTCGCCCTCGTGCCAGCATGAAAAATTGTTGATCGAAAGTCCTGCACCTGCTCCATCCCCAGATCCTCGCACAAAGCGCACGATTTAGAACCAACCGCCGGTGTGTTGTCGATGTCCCCGACTGGAATTCTGTCGCTAGCCTCGCCAATGCGTAGGTCACGGGTTCGCCCACGCCTCCTCAAAGACCAGGATGAAGAACTCTCGTAGAGCATTGGACATGCTGCCGCTCATATCCGCTGGAACGGGGCGCGCAGAAATCATGAGGGAGCCAACGGTGGGATACTTCACACCTCCAACATGAAATGGGAGCACCGACATAATGAGCGCAGACTTCGACTACACCCAACACCCGAGAGCCGCCGAACGTGCCGCCCAAGGGCCGCCGACCGTGCGCTCAGTTCTCTCGAAGTTGCGCGCTGATTCCGGCCGGGTGAACGGCATCAATCAAAAAATCGGCTTGGGCATCACGAAGAGCGTCGGAACAATGTGGGCGGCCTACGCATTCGCCGCCATCAGCCTTGTCAGCCTGCCGGCCGCCATTCAAAGCCACGACTCCATCGTCATCATCGCCTGGGTCGCCCAGACGTTCCTCCAATTGGTGCTCCTCCCGATCATCATTGTGGGCCAGAACATCCAGGCAGCAGCCTCCGACGCACGAGCCGCCGCCACCTATGAAGATGCGGGCGCGATCCTCGAAGAAGCGAAACAAATACAATTGCACCTCGCCTCACAGGACGCCGCCATAGGTGCCCTCCTCGACAAGGTCAAGTCCCTGGAAAACCAGACCCCCTGATCGGTGGCTCACCTAAGGATTGGATGATTGGCAAACACCCTTCCAAGCGGACGGACGGCAACGCGGTCCCATCGACGCCGGCCACTCGCTGTTGTGGCTTCCTCACGCTCTGACAACGTCGGCCTGCAGTACGAGACCGTCGACCTCACCCACGACCAAGCCGCCGCCGACCTGGTCACACAACTCGGCTACCGATCCGCACCCGTCGTCATCGTTGGCACCGAACACTGGGCGGGGTTCAGGCCAGACAAGATCAACGCCATCGCCGCAGCACAAGCCGCCACGCTCACGCCGATACTGAAGGAAGAGAAAGAGTGAGGAAGCCGCTGCCCATCTCACCTCTCATGACTCCAGCCGAAGTATGCGCAGCACTGCGCATCGACACCAACACCCTCGACAAGCTGCGCACCACCGACAAGCTCAAAACCTTCGCCATCGACGAACACCTCCTCCGCTATGACCGCCAGTCCGTCCTGACTTTCAGCCTCGCCGACGGGGCACCTTCGCCTCGACACACACCCGGGACTCGACAATAAGTTCGACTCGGCGCACGCACCGGCACCCGCGTTTCCGGTGGCGAAGAAATCGGTGAGCGGGATCCCACGTGTTCCGATCCATACCTGAGGACGAACTGGACCCGCATGCAAGCAATCGCGCGGGCCGGGGAGAGCCAGCGCCCCGCTGTCCAACAAGCTGTTGACCAATTGCCCGGGCACACGCCACTATCCCTCGACACCGGGGCCGCTGATGCCACCATCGTGGCTCTTTGAAGGGATCGTACGGGCCTATGGGCGCTCCCGGACTCGATAAGCTCACGGCGCACCATAAGAGAGGACGATATTGGCCGCCTGGACTGTTGAATATGAGGGCGATACCCTCGACCGCTTCGTGGACTCGCTCCCTCCGTACGAGCAGGCGGTCCTCATCGCGGCAATCGAGCACGTACTCGAGGTCTATGGAATCGATATTTGCGCAGGCGAGTGGGGGAAATCACTCGGCGATGGACTGTACGAGTTTCGCGTGCGCAAATCGTTGCAGGCGATTTTTACTGAAGCCGGCCTAGCGCCGCCGATGGATATGTCTGGCATCGACCGCCAGGTACTTCTCCGAGTGTTCTGCACATTTCACGGCAGCAAGATTGTTCTTCTCTACAGCGGATACAACAAGAAGAAGGACCCCTCCGAACGAAGGCAGCAGCGCGAGATTGCCAAAGCACGAAAGCTACATAAACAGTGGAAGCAGCGAAAACGGTGACTTGACGCAATATGTGTTGACGCACATAATTGAGTCATAAGGCTGCAATTGCTGCATGGGAGGACAGAACATGAGTAAGAGTTTTCGCGATCTTTCAGACCGTACGAAAGCCGGGTGGTCTAACGACGCCCGCACCGTGTACGAGGCCGCAGCAGCCTCGTTCGACTCCGAACTGAGCGCGCGGGCGGAACTCGGAGCCCAACTTGCTGAGGCGCGCAAGTCACGACACTTTACGCAGCCCACTCTGTCCAGCATGACCGGGATCCAACAGGCTGAAATTAGCCGAATCGAGCGCGGAGTGGGAAACCCAACAGCCGACACGCTCACTCGCCTCACTGCCGCCCTCGGCCGAAAAATAGTTCTGACCCCGATCCCCTAGACCGTAGATAGCCTGCGCAGCTGGGCGCCCCGACCTCGGCCGCGAGTTCGGCCGCGAGTTCGGCGCCCCCTCGTCGTCGCCTAGCGCGGCGACGAGGCATCACGAAAACCTGACTCTCGGCGTTATGTGATCGGCGATTTCAAACGGTGGAAGCAACAGGGGCTATTTCCTTCCTCGAGACTAGCTCGCTGAGCAGGTCAGCTGGGGTGCTGCGTTTGAGGGTTCTGCGCGGCCGCTCGTTGAGTTCAGTGGCGACTTCGAGGAGGCGTTGAGCGCTGTGGGCGTTCAGGTCGGTTCTTTTGGGGAAGTACTGACGCAGTAGCCCGTTGGTATTCTCGTTCGAGCCGCGTTGCCAGGGCGAGGCGGGATCGCAGAAGTAGATCGGAACGCCGGTGGCTTTGGTGATGTCCACATGCCGGGCCAGCTCGGTTCCCTGATCCCACGTCAACGAGCGCCGCAACAGCACGGGCAGGGCGTCCATGGCGTCGATGAGGCCGTCGTGGAGTGCAGCGGAGCTGTGACCGTTGGGCAGGTGCACCAAGACGACGAACCGGGTCGTGCGTTCAACGAGAGTCGCGATCGCCGATCCTGAAGCGGATCCGACGATCAGGTCGCCTTTGTCACCGATGTCCTGAGACATGACACCGTCGCATGGCCGCATGCCGCCGTCCGATTTTGAACGTCAAGAATCGGTAGTTAATCGATCAAGCGTCCCTTACGCTAATTGCAATGGCGTTTCAGAAGCTACGACTGGTGGCACACATGACTCGGACGGCGATTCAGTGACGGGGAAACCGCACAATGGACGCACACGCGTCACCCTTCGGGACATCGCCGGACTGACCGGCGTAACTCCCGCTGCGGTGTCCATGGCCCTGTCTGGAAGTGGCCGAATCAGCGAAGACACCCGTCTCGCTATCCAGAAGGCGGCCAACGACCTCGGATACGTCCCCAGCTCAGCGGCCCGCGCACTTCGCAATCAACACGCCGGAGCGATTGCCCTGATCGTCCCGACCACGGCAACACACGTTTTCGGTCACAGTTACTTCATGCACGTCCTGAGCGGCGTGTCGACCGTCGCCAACGCCCGCGACACGCAACTGCTGATCTCGACGAACCCTGACCAGGAGCACGGACTTGCCGCGTACGAACGCGTCATGCGGTCGAACAGTGCGGATGGCGCCATCCTCACCAGCGCGGCGATCAGTGACCTCACCGTCGAGCGACTGACCAGCAGCGGAATGCCCGTCGTACTCATCGGAAACTTTCCGTATCTCAGCGATGCCATCACGGTCGGAATTGACGACGTGGGCGCGAGTCGAGCAATCACGGAACATCTCATCGAGCGTCACGGTCGAACCCGGCTACTGCACGTGGCCGGGCCTCTTGACCACCAAACGGGCATAGACCGACGCGACGGATTCCTCTCCGCCATGGAGAGTCATGGACTGAAGGATCAAGCCGTCGTGATCGAGGGAGACCTCAGCGAAATCTCCGGACGCGAGATCGTCGCGGATCTCGGGGAGGGGATTGCCGATTTCGATGGCATCGTTTTCGCGAACGACGACATGGCCTTTGGCGCCATGCAGTTACTCAAGGAACGCGGCATCGCCATCCCGACTGACATCGCCATCGTCGGTTTCGACGACTTCGGGCTGGCCCGCGCCGTTTCCCCCAGCCTGTCGACGGTACACGTCCCCGCCGAGGAGATTGCGCGACTGGCGACGGAGAGACTGTTCGAGATCATCGATGGCACGAGGTCGGGCTGGAGCCGACTCCAAGTTGACGTGCAGCTGGCCCTGCGGGAATCCTGCGGCTGCGAGCAGTAGCGCCACACTCTTTCCCGCCGTCGGCGGTTCCCGCCAATGGAATCGAAAGTCGCGCTTGACTTCCGGCAAAGCGACGAATAATGTATGTGCTTAATCGTTTAAACAAACGTCTTGGCCGCTTCGACAGGACACGACGTCATTCGAACTCAAAGGAGAGAACCATGAAACGCAAGACACTAGTAGCGGGGATCGCAATAGCGGGTCTTGCCCTCGGAACGGCCGCCTGCTCGTCCCCGAATTCCTCAAGTGAAGTAACTGAACTGTCCATCTGGACCGGGTTCACCGGTGGCGACGCTGCCGGATACGACACCATCGTCTCGGCATTCAACGCGTCCCACCCCGGTATTCACGTCACGATGACCGTGCAGCCCTGGGACACCATCCAACAGAAGCTGCCCTCCGCGTGGCTTACCGGCCAGGGTCCCGACATCGCCGCTCCGAGCTCGGACCCCAACGTCATTGCGCAGTATGTCAAGACCAAGTCCCTTCTCGCGCTCACCAACACCGGAGATGGCGATGACAAAATCAACGTCAACGCTCTTGCCCCGGTAACCGTGGACGAGTTCACCTACGACCAGAAGCTCTACGCAGTGCCGGCGAACCTGGCAACGCTCAGCCTCTACTACAACAAGAAAGCGTTTACGGCGGCCGGGATCACCACTCCGCCGACGACAGTGGCCGAGCTCAAGGCAGACGCGAAGAAGCTGACACTTGATGGGGGTTCGACGCAATACGGGCTGGCCCTCGCCGATAATCAGACGATCCAGATGTGGCCAGTCCTGCAGTGGCTGGACGGCGGCGACATCGTCGACCAGGCCACTGGCTGCAGCGTCGTCGATTCCGCAGCGAACAAGAAGAGCCTGACCGAATGGGCGGGGCTCGTCACGAACGACAAGATCTCCCCGGTCGGCCTCACCGGCGCTGAGGCCGATTCGCTGTTCTCCGCCGGCAAGGCGGCCATGGAAATCAACGGCCCGTGGGCAGCCTCCGGCTTCAAGGCCGCTGGAATCGACCTGGGCATAGCAACGGTTCCCGTCGGTGTCAACGGCCCCGTCACACTGGGATCCACGGTCGCCCTGGCGGTGTCCGCGAAGACGAAGCACCCCGCCGAGGCGCAGGAATTCCTGGCCTACTGGACGAGCAAGAACGTGCAGAAGGCCTTCTCTCTGCAGACTGGGTTCCCGCCCATGCGCACCGACCTGGCTGACGATCCCGAACTTGCGGCAGACCCGACGGTCTCCATTTTCACCAGCCAGGTTCCCAACGCTCGCCTGTATCTCCCGCAGGTCCCGGAGGCTACCAAGGTCGACTCCGAAGCCTACGTGCCCATGATCGGCCAGATCACCCGCGGAACCAGCATCGACACCTCTACGAGCGAAGCCAAAGCAACAATCAATAAGCTGACCGGCTGCGCGTCCTGATGACCGTGCACGTCGACGAACGTCGGACCACCTCCAAGCGGATGCCGTTGCCGCGCAACACCGCCCGACGTCGTCGACGTGCCCGGCTCCAGCCCGTCCTCCTCTTCATGGTCCCAAGCGCGCTCATTCTGGGGGGCTTCGTCTTCTGGCCGATTGTCCAATCCCTGTACTACAGCTTCTTCGACTGGACCATCGGCGCCGACGCGCAGAACTGGGTAGGGCTCGGCAACTACGCCGAA
This sequence comes from Cryobacterium sp. GrIS_2_6, assembly GCF_035984545.1. Classification (NCBI taxonomy): domain Bacteria; kingdom Bacillati; phylum Actinomycetota; class Actinomycetes; order Micrococcales; family Microbacteriaceae; genus Cryobacterium; species Cryobacterium sp. GrIS_2_6. The sequence continues at coordinate 505,715 of NZ_JAXCHP010000001.1, read as the reverse complement.
CTCCTCTCTGACGACCACTTCTGGAACTCCCTGGGCGTCACCCTGACCTTCACCGCGGCATCCGTAATCATCGTCATGCTTCTCGCCCTGGCCGCAGCGTTCGCACTCGTGAAAGACAGTTGGTTTAATCGGCTGGTGCGGTCGGTGTTCTTCTTTCCGACCATTGTGTCGCTGGTGTCGATCGGTCTTGTCTGGAAGTTCCTCCTGGACCCGAGCATCGGTCTGGTGGGCGGGCTGTTTCAGGCGGTTGGGCTGCCTCCGGTTGCCTGGCTGCAGTCCACAGAACTCGCTCTGCCCACGGTGATCTTCGTGAACATCTGGAAGAACGTCGGCTACTCGATGATCATCCTGATCGCCGGCCTCAAGGGCGTTCCCGCCGAACGCTATGAAGCCGGGCGGCTGGACGGGGCGACCGATCGCCAGCTCACGCGATACGTATCGCTTCCCGGCATCCGCCCCACCTTGCTTTTCGCAACGCTCATCCTGACTATCCAGTCATTCCAGGTCTTCGACCTCGTCTACGTCATGACGGGTGGCGGGCCGATCTTCGCGACGGATTCAATCGTCAATCAGCTGTTCCGCGAAGGCTTCGTCAATTTCCGCACAGGCTACGCCTCGGCGATCTCTTGGGTGCTGTTCCTGCTCATCATCGTTATCTCCGCGCTGCAGCTCCGATTCTTTAGGTACAACGATGTCGACTAGCATTCACCGGCGCCCGTCCCGGCTCCGCACCCACCCAGTGACCGTGGCCGCGGCTATCCGATGGGCGCTCGTTGCCATCGGGCTCGTCCTGGCCCTCGTTCCGTTCATCTGGATGGTCGCCGCGTCTTTTCGCAGCGAAACGGACCTCTATGCGAACCCGGCATCGCTGCTACCGTCCGCCCCCACACTCCACGGCTACATCGGGGTCTGGGAGCAGCTGCCGTTCGTCCGCCTGCTTGCGAACTCTCTCATTTTCGCCGGAGTCACGACCGTCCTTACAGTCCTCTTCGACTCGATGTGCGCCTACGTGCTCGCCCGGGTACCCTTCCGTGGGCGGTCGATCGCATTCTGGCTCGTCATCGCGACGCTCATGATCCCTTTTCAAGTCACTCTGATCCCAGTGTTCATCGAGCTGTTCCACCTGAACTGGTTGGACACCTACCAGGGCCTCATTATCCCGCGCGCAACGAGCGCATTCGGCATCTTCCTGTTCCGCCAGTTCTTTATCAGCATCCCTCCCGAACTTGATGAAGCGGCGCGCATCGACGGTGCATCACACCTGCGCATCTACTGGCAGGTCATCATGCCGCTGGCCAAGCCCGCCATCGCCACCGTCGCGTTGCTGAACTTCATGAACCTGTGGAACGACCTGCTGTGGCCGCTTGTTGTCACAAGCTCTCCCGACATGCTCACGCTTCCGGCTGGACTGACCTTGTTCGGTGGAGCACACGTGACCGATCACGCGGTGTTGCTGGCGGGCGCGGTCATCTCTTTGCTGCCGCTTGCCGTGGCCTTCTTCCTGGCCCAGAAATACTTTGTGGCCGGTATCGCGACGACGGGACTCAAATAATGGATGCATTCTTCACCAAAGGCGAATTCCGGTTTCTCCTCGGAATCGAGGACACGTGTGTGTACCCTCCCGAGAAATTCGACATGATGCCGCTGGACGAGCACGAGCTCACTGACCACGACTTGCTGTGGCGTGAAGATCTCTTAGCTGCGAAAGAGCACGGAGCGAGTTCGGTGCGTTACGGGATCAGCTGGCCCCGGGTGCACGTCGCCCCCGATCTTTTCGACTGGAGCGAACTGGACGAGAGAATCGACTACGCCGTCGACGAGCTCGGACTCACAGTTGTGGCCGACCTTGTGCATTACGGAACGCCAACATGGCTGGAGGATTCCTTTGACGATTCTCGCTATCCCCAGACGATCGCCGACTTCGCATCCGCGTTCGCAGAACGGTTTGCCGGACGAGTCGATCACATCACCCCCCTCAACGAGCCCATGACGACGGCATCTTTCTGCGGGCTCCGCGGCGTCTGGCCGCCGGCGCTTGTCGGATGGGAAGGCTGGACACGCATTGTCCTTGCCATCGTCGACGGAATACAACTCAGCGTCGAGGCCATCCGACGAGCGAACCCCCATGCTGTCATCGTCCACGTCGAGGCGGCATCGCTCTACTCGACAGACGACGCCTCACTCGCGGACGATGTGACGGAACTCGCGCAGCTTTCACTCCTGCCAACGGACCTTCTCGTTGGGACGGTCGACGAAAATCATCCGATGTGGGGATGGCTAGTGGACCACGGCGCCGAGCCGGGTGTACTCCGACGACTGCGAGACCGAGCGGTTTCCCCAGACATCCTCGGCCTCAATTATTACCCAGACCTGAGCCCACGGCACCTCTACCGAGCCGATAAGGCCGTGCGTCAACGCGCGATCAACGAGTGGTCGAGTGGTCTCGAACGCTGCCTGGAAACATTCTGGGAACGGTACGCTCTGCCCATCGTGATCACCGAGACGAGCATCGAAGGCACCGACGATGTCCGTAGACAGTGGCTCGAAGACTCTTTGCTGGTCGTCGACAAACTCCGCACTCATGGCATCGACATTCGCGGGTACACCTGGTGGCCCTTTATGGACTTCGTCGACTGGTCTTACGCGTCCGGCGGCCGGAACGTTGAAGAATTCGATGTCGACGCGAGCCTCCTGGAGCAGCGTCAGCAGATCTCCGATGAAGGCACGGAGGCCTCAGCGAGCGTGCCCAAGACCTCGTACTTGCGGAGAATGGGCATTCTTCGGCTCGACGAGAATGCAGATGGTTCGCTGGATCGGGCAGAGACTCCGGTCAGCGCTCGCTACAGCGCACTCGCCTCGGGGATGGCAACAGACCTCAGAGCGATCCATGCGTGAGCCGGTTCACCCGCGCTACTTCGCCGACCCATTCGTGCTGCGGACCGACGACGGGTACGTAGCCTATGGAACGGATCCCCTCGCCGATGACGTTTCCGGGGTCTTCGCGGTCATGACCTCCCCCGACCTTGTCGACTGGACGGCGGCACCGCCCGCCCTGACACCGATCGCCGCCAACTTTGGATCTGACTTCTGGGCCCCAGAGGTGGCGTTCGACGGTGGTGTCTATTGGATGTATTACTCCGTCGGCCGAGGCATTGAGGGCCACCACATTCGTGTCGCCCGGTCAGAGACGGCGCTCGGGCCGTTCACCGACCTTGGCGTGAATCTCACCCCCGATGAACCGTTCGGGATTGACGCGCACCCGTTCCGGGACGCGGACGGTGCCTGGTATCTGTTCTTCGCGCGCGATAGGCCGGGCGCTTCCCGGCCAGGAACGCAGCTGGCCGTCGCCCGGATGCGCTCGATGACGGAGTTGGCTGAGGTGCATACGGCATTGGAGCCCGACGCTGACTGGCAGATCTACGAACACCACCGAGCGATCTACGGCACCAAGCTCAATTGGCACACTCTGGAGGGCCCATCCGTCATTAGACACGGAGGCGAATACTTCATGTTTTTCTCGGGCGGGTCCTGGGAGGGCGACAACTACGGCGTCTCCTTCGCGCGCGCCGAGCACCCACTCGGTCCGTGGCACCACGACGCGCGATCAGAACCAGACGTTCTCAGCACTGCGCTTACGGGACTCGCTGGGCCCGGGCACAATTCGCTCGTCACCGGCCCCGCCGGAGAGATCGACATTGCGTACCACGCATGGGATGCAACCCGCACCGTGCGACAGGCGTACATCGAAGAAATCATCTGGTCGGATGCCGGACCGCAGCTCTCAAGCGGGAGTTGTTAGACGCCGGGCGCTATAGACCTAGCAACACCCCACCAAACGACAGGACAGCCTCGTGAAACAACTGCGCTCTCTGAGATCGCCAGCACGGATTCGTTTCAGCCGCCCGTTCGACGCCCAGAGCCTAGCGCTCTTCTTGTTTCACGAATCTGGACCGGCCGGGGTGGTCTACTCAGAACTCGCTCGCTTTCCGTAGGAGTTCCGGGTGTACGGCGGCGGCCTCGCTCACTGATTGCTTGGCGACGTCAACGTGGCCAGCCCGATGGGGCCAATGTGGACGTTTCCTAGCTGGCGCTGGTCTGGATCCTCGCGCAGCTCGAGAGCCTGGCAGCAACCCCCGGCACTTACAGCCCAATCCCTCGTGGGCGTGAACCCTGCCTTCGCTGCCTTCGCCGACGGCGCCGCAGTCCCAAATAGGACCGCCGAGACAGACGCTGTGTGATCGAGGCGTGAACTCGCCAAGGCCGGTCAGGGCTCCGCAGCCTGAGTCGAACCGCTCCCCCGCGCCGTGGTGCCCCAAGTACTCACAGGATTGCATCCATTTCCGCCACGACTAGAAACCAGTCGACCATCGCCTCATCACGGTCCGTCCAACCTGTCCACTCCACGGGGTCAGGGCCAGTGCGCTGCTGACCCTCTCGTGAGCGCAGGCTCTATCCATCAGTAGCTTTCTTCTGCGTGCGAATTTCGCGAACGCCCCGGTATCAAACAACTGACGCTGAACATCATCACGACCCTGCATGCATCAAGGTCTAAACACTCCATCCGAAACCGTGCGTCGGCACGCTTTCATCGCCCAAGTGTCAGCAGGTTCGTAGGACCTGCACCGTTCGAGGAGCATGTCGTTTTTGCCGCGGCCGTCGGTCCCAGACGACCTCACGGCTGACCAACGAGGGGCTTCTTTCCAACTCATCGCGACTTGACACAGCGACGGTTGGACGCCCCCATACAGGGGTGCGCAGGGGTGCGTCAACCCTCTTGAGAGTTCTCTTTTCAGCATGTGTACTGAACGTCCCATTGTGATTTGGAGGCGTTCATGCCCGAACATGTCCTAGCTTCACGTCAGCCCGACAGCGTTAGCTTAGTCGCCGTTTCCGCGACGACCTGGCAAGTACGAGGTCAGCGAGACGGGGATGAGCCAGCCTCCGTTATCCTCGGCTACATTCAACACGTCGGGAATACCTTCGAGGCAACGAATCTCATCAGGCCTCTAGAATGCCGTGCCATGTCCACCCTGGCCCGAGCGGTGGAGAGTATCGCCGGGGCGGCAACGGAATGAGCGCCGAAACCCAAGCCCCGACGACCACCTCCCCAGTCTCGCTTGTTCGCCCGGCGGTCGCCGGGCGCTATACGCGCGAGGCCACGGATGCTTTCGGTGATTATCTGCGCCGTATCGGCAAGGGCCCGCTCCTGAGCGCCGAGGACGAGGTCAACCTCGCCAAGCAGATCGAAGTCGGACTGTTCGCCGCCGAAAAACTCGCGCACGGGGTCGACGACCACGAGCTTTCCCGGGAACTCTCCTGGCTCGCCCACGACGGCGGCCGGGCGAAGAACCACTTCATCGAAGCCAACTTGCGCCTCGTCGTCAGCATCGCCAAGCACTACTCCGGCCGCGGGGTGCCGATTGAATATTGGCTTCGATGGGCACCACCTGTGGTGCGAGTGAGTCCCACTGTTCAGATGCGTGATTTGTATCGTTCAGCCCCACTACCGGCGTGGTTGAGCCCCACCTGAAAAGCTCCTTCCACCGTGTGAGCGCCACACGGTGGAAGGAGTACCGGCAATGGTACGGAAGATCAAAGCGAAGCAGATCCTGCAGCTGCGTAATCAGGGCTTGTCGCGACGGGCTATCGAGTCCGCCCAGGGAATGTCCCGGCACAGCATTCGAGCTGTGCTCGATGCAGCAGAGCGGCTCGGGCTCGACTGGGACGACGTCGCCGAGTTGTCGGAGGCCAAGGTGTATTCGACGTTGTTCCCCGGCCGCGGCGTCCACGAGAGTGTGTTCGCGCAGCCGGACTGGGCGCGGGTGCATACGGAGTTGGCCAGGGTCGGGGTGACGTTGAAGCTGTTGCACCAGGAGTATGTAGACGCCTCATCGATGGCGCAGGCGACGATGAGCTACGACCGCTTCTGCCGCCTCTATGGCGAGCACGCCGCTGTCTCGGGGGCGACGTCGCGGGTCGGCCACAAAGCCGGCCGTAGCATCGAGGTCGACTGGTCCGGGCCCACAATGCAACTACTCGATCCGACGTCGGGCGAGATGTCGAAGGTGTATTTGTTCGTCGCGTGCCTGCCGTTCAGCCGCTATGCGTTCGTGGAAGCCACCCTGGATATGCGGCAGGAGTCGTGGCTGCGCGCCCACACTGCAATGTTCGCGTTCTTCGGCGGCAGCGTCCCACGCCTGGTGCCCGACAACTTGAAGACAGGGGTGATCTCCCACCCGAAGGAAGGGGAGGTCGTTTTGAACGATGCCTACCGGGAGATGGCTGCGCACTACTCGGCCGCGGTGCTCCCCGGCAGAGTTCGGCACCCGCGCGACAAAAGTAGCACTGAGAACACGGTGGCCCATGTCGCGACCTGGGTCATCGCCGGTTTGAGGAAGGAGACGTTCACCTCGCTGGCGCAGTTGCGCCTGCGAATCCGGGAACAGATGGATGCCTACAACCGGGAGCCGTTCCAGAAACGCGTCGGGTCCCGCCTCAGCGTGTTCACCACCGAGGAGAAACCTCTGTTGCAGGCGCTGCCAGCGGCACCGTTCGAGATCAGCACGTGGTCCTATAAACGAAAGGTCAACGCCAACGCCCACGTGGTCTGGGCCAAGAATTTCTACTCCGTCCCTTTCAGCCACATCGGCGCGCTGGTAGACCTTCGTGTCACCGAGACGATGCTGGAGGTCTATCGGCGCGACGAGCGTCTGGCCAGCCATTTGCTGCTGCCGGTCACGACGACGAACCAGTATCGGACGAACGATGCGGACTTGCCCGAGGGGCGCAGCTTCCAGGCCTGGGACCGAGCCCGGATCGAGGAATGGGCCGCGCGGATCGGGCCGGCAACCGTCACCGTGACGGCCAAGATCTTCGAGACCGTCTTCATCGACGAGGCCGGCTTCGACGCCGCGCTGGCCGTGCTGAAACTGTCGCGCCGGTTCCCTCCGGCCCGGGTCGAGGCCGCCTGCGCACTCGCGCTGCGGGGGCCGGTCCGCTCCCCGCGCTACGCGCATTTGCGGCCGATCCTCGACACCGGGCAAGACAAAACCGGACAAGTTCCGGAACCGGAACCGGACGATGGCGGGTATGTCCGCGGCAGCGCCTACTACGCCGGAGGGAACCGTTGAGCGCGCTGGACGGGGAGACTAAACGCAAGCTCCGCGAGATGAACGCCGGCGAGCTGCTGGAGGCCATCGACCTCCAGGACGAGATTCTCTCGATCAGCCTGACCTTCGAGGAACGGGTCCGGCTGGCCGTCGACGACGCCTACTCGAGCTTCATGCATTCCAAGGTCGACGGGCTGATCCGGCGGGCGGGACTGCGTTACCCGAACGCGGATCTGCGGCGCATCGACCTGCTCGACGAGCGCGGCCTCAACCGGCAGGTGCTGACCCAGCTCGGGACCTGCTCGTTCGTCACCCGGCAGCAGAACGTCGTCTTCCAGGGCTTTACCGGGTCGGGGAAGTCGTATCTGGGATGCGCGATCGCCAAACGGGCCTGCGAACAGCGCATCCGCGCCCACTACGTCCGCATGCCCGACCTCGAGGAAGCCTGGGTCGCCGCGCAAGACGCCCCGGGCGGGGCGGGCAAGTTCCTCCGCAAATATGCCGCGTTCACGCTGCTGGTCATCGACGAGTGGCTGCTCGATAAGCCGACGGAATCGATGCGGACAATGCTGCTGGAGCTGATGGAGCGCCGCTACGGCGAGACATCAACAGTGTTCTGCACCCAGTATCAACAGAAGGACTGGCACCAACGCCTCGGCGCCAGCGTCCACGCCGACGCCATCATGGACCGCATCATCCACAACACCACCTGGGTCGACACCGGCACCTACAACATGAGGGAACAAACCGCCCTCGCAACCGCGTAATCCGTGACGGGGAGCACCAGTGGTGCTGAGCCACACCACCACTGGTGCTCTTCCGCACGACCAGTGGGGCTCAACCGCACGATCGGGTGGGGCTCAGAGACTCGAATACTCACCGATAATGGACCTCGTCCAGGACGGGAACATCGGCCTCGTCCGCGCGGTAGAAAAGTACGACTTCATGACAGGCTACAAGTTTTCCACCTACGCCACCTGGTGGATCCGCCAAGCAATCCACCGCGGCATAGCCGACAAGTCCCGCATGATCCGCATCCCCGTGCACACCGCGGAAAAGCTCAACAAAATCAAGCTAATCCGCCGCGACCTTATGATTTCCCTCGATCGGGAACCAACCATCCAGGAACTAGCAGCTGCCACCCTTCTCACGGCCCAGGACGTGTCCCGGTTACTCAGCTACGACCGCGAACCCATCTCTCTGGACATGCCGATCGGTGATGGTGTCGGGGACATCTCCGAACTCATCCAAGACGGCGACCTGCCCGAGCCCGAGGAATACGCGACCCTGACCCTGCGCCGGGCCGATATCTCCTTCCACCTTCACCGACTGCCGTCCCGGGAACAGGCCATCTTGACCGCCCGGTTCGGACTCGACGGCAATGAGCCGCACACCCTCGAACAGGTCGCAGCCGTCCAGGGCGTCACCCGGGAACGCGTCAGACAAATCGAAAAACGCGCCCTCGCACTCCTGCGCGTACCCCGACTCGAACAATACCTCTACGACTAAACCCGATAAGGACGACAACCCCCGGTCGGTTTCGGTCACGGTGAGGAACTTCGCACCTTCGTGCGCGCGTTTGCTGGACCCGGTAAAATGTACAGGTCAACAGGATTCCGTACAGCGACGGCTAACCCACGACTGAGCGGCGGCCGATTCCCCGACAAGTCCAGAGGTGTGAGCTGCTGCGGTAAAACCTTCTACGCGTGAAGTGGGCCAAGTACAAAACTGAGACAACGGTGCTCGTTTGGCGAAATTGGCGGAATTCAACATTTTTCGAGCGGCCCCATTTTCGGGTTGACTACGAGGCTGCTGAGTGTGAGTATCACGATCCGACTCGAAAGGCGTACAACCATGAAAGTACTCGCATACATTTTGTCGGTGCTCGTGGCAACCGGCCTTATTATCGGCGGCACCTTCCTGATCCTCGTCCAAGCGCCAACAGATTCGAGCGGCCTGCTGTTGCTGGCGATCGGTGCGCTCTGTGTTTTCATCTACGGCCCGCTCATCCTGGGTTCAATCACGTCATATTGGGATGTGAAGAAAACGGGCGAGAGTCGACGGTATTTCAGATGGTGGTTCGGGATAGTGCTCGGGCTCGAGGCACTCGGAGCGGTCGCGATCATTCTCTATGCGCTCCTCACCCACGCGCCTGCTTGGCTGCCGATCGTCTTCATCGGAGCCGGGGTCGTGCTCACCGCGCTCGCACTGCTCGTGGGACAAACGCTCCTCCGACACGAAGAAGCACGTCCCCTCGTCGAACGACCCTGGGTTCCGATCAGCCGAAGGGAGATCGTGCGCAAGATCACCATCGTTGCCATCACCTTTGTAGCCACACTCGTGCTCGCTCTCATGCTGTTCATTGTTCTCGCCCGTGGGAGCACTTTCGCCATCTCGGAAATCGGCGTGCAGCTGACCTTCGCGGCAGAATCTGCGTTCTTCGCCGCGGCCCTTGCCTGCATACTCGTTGCCCTGCCACTGAATCGCCGTCTTCGCGAAAGCGTCAGCCGGGACCTTGGAAGATTGAGAAAGATGGGCAAGGTAGTGCTACGCGGCAAGCAACTAGAGCTCGATCACGACGAGCAGGTCGCAGCGGCCAAATACGCGGTGCTGATTTCGATGGTCTTTCCCTTCCAACTCGCTTACATCACGCTGCTCTATGTCGGACTCGGAATCCAGCAGGCACAGTCCCTCGTGTCGGGAACCCGATCAGACTTTTCGATCGGGCTAATTATCGCGCTCATCGTCGCGCTGCTGGCTTTCTTCCCTCTGTTCGGTCGACGGATATACCGGGCACGCAAATACGCCCGAGACCACGCAGAACTTCTTCCAACAGATGATGTCACGTCCACCCCCACCACCAACGGCCTCGTCCGTTAGCGGAGAGCCTTTCAAACCTCAGCGCGGAGATACGCGTAAACAGTTTCACGGCTGATACCAAAGTCTCGAGCGAGAGCAGCCTTCGTCACACCGCCGGCCGCCTTCTCACGCAACTCCGCAGCCCGGGCCGCATCCAGAGATGGCGCGCGGCCTCGGTACACGCCACGCTTCTGCGCCAGAGCAATACCCTCACGTTGACGTTCACGGATCAGAGACCGCTCGAACTCAGCAAAAGCCCCCTGAGGCTGCCATAGTCAGTCGTCGGGTTGGCGTTGCAGTCGCCCACTTTTCTTGGAGTGGGGGCAATCGTTCCGCTCACCGGGGCGCTATTTCCCCGCGGCATGATTCTGGACCTGGTCTACAACCTCGGTGTTCGCCACCGGTTTCATGCGCCGGCGCTTCCGCCCACTCCGAGACCGCGACAGTTTTCATACCTGCTGTCCACCGTTCTCATTGCAGGTTCAGCCTTGTCCTTCTTCAACGAAGGCGCCCGCAGGTCAAACCCGGAACGCGACGATCCGGCACTGTGTGAACCCCACTCCGTTATGCCAAGGCCGCACGCTCTTCGCCACCTTGGCAAGAGATGCTGATGCTCGGTGATTTGAGTATGACGGGATGCCGAACGGGATTATCGAGCCGATTGGCTTCGGTCTAGACGGGTTCTTGCCGCTGATCGGTAGCGGCCGGCGTCCCGGTGGCGTTTTGCGTCTTGCCCGTCGGGGTCGACTTAGGTGCACCGACTGATTCCCGTGTTGTGGGAGCTGTCGCCAAAGTCCGTGTAGGTGTTGGTGGTGTCCTGGCATCTGCTGGTATGTCTCAACGCATAGAAGAGGGCCCTCAGCTAGAAGTCCGAGTGGCCCCGGTGGGCTCGAATCACGAGCGTCAGGCTGCGTGCAAAGACAATGGCGGAAAGGATCAACACGAACCAGACCCCTTGGTCGGTGGACCCCATGGCAAGTTGAAGGGCGCTCACAACGAGACTGATCCCAAAGGTGAGAATCGCTAGTCATTCGATGATGAGGCGTCCATCGCGCGGCGCTTGTCGTTCAACCACCGGCAGTACCTCCAGTTTCGATCTTTCGCCGATTGACTGCATGGATTTCGCAAGACCCCAAGCAGAAGAGTTTCCTACTTTGGAGGAATGGGTTTCTTTAGGACTCTATAGCTGCCAAAGCCCACGACGATGAGGCCAATCGCAGATCCCGCCAGGGCGTAATTGGCGAGGATGGGCGGGTTCAGAACCATGAACACGACGTCGGCAATTACGATAAGAATTCCGCCGATGCCGATCCACAAAAACAGCTTGGCCCTTGCCTCTGGCGTCAGTTTTTGAGTCATGCGCACAGAGTAATCCTTTTGGAGTTCAGCGCTTGAGCGATCGTGATTGCGCTGCCGACTATCGAGGACGCTCCCAGACTTGCATCCTGCCACAGAGGTGGAAACCAGTGCGCTGAACCTCGTCTGAGCGAGGGGTGGCCCCGACGAGCGTGTCAGCGCATTGTTCCAGAGTGCGGCAGAAGTCCGAACTGGCCTGGTATGCGACAACGGCGTAATCTGCGTTCCATGGATCGCAGGACGCGAGTGATCACTTCGACCATATTCATCATTTCCGGGATCGGGCTCGTGGTCGCGGGCATTGCGGTGCTCGCGCAGCAGCCAAGGACGTTAGATATCATCACTCAAGGCGCCGTTTTCTTAGTTTCGGGACTGCTGATACCTGTGATCGGACCGGCCATGATGCGCCGGCTCTACAGGTGACCGGCAGCTCCTTCTGGGCACACACCACTCGCGGCCGCTGGTCGAGACCCGGGGGTCAGCACCGTCCCTTGAGTCGGCGAGCTCGCCAGGACGCGCTTGGTGACGGACAAGAGAGCCCCAAGGATGGATAGGGGCGCCACTCTCCCAGCCAACAGCCGCGCTTAACGCCTGCGTTGTATTGACGAATGATGCCGACTGTGCTGAATTCGGAGGACATGGTCGCTCTCGGAGGCACAATCCTCACCACCACCCATTGGTGTCTCGGATCGTGGCTCTACAGACTATTCTTCAGTCACGCGGCCATTTGAGCTGCTGACCGGGCAGGTTCCGGGACGGGATGCCTGAAGCGCTCACGGTGATGAACAGGTTGGCAGAATCGCCGAGGGTCACCTGCCTTCGCTGCCCGCCGCAGTGGATTCGAGGCTGTTCAGCGCTGCTCGCAGCCGGGAATCGGCGTCTATGGCAACCTCGCGAATTGCCGGGCTGTCACTGAGTTGGACCATAGTCATCGGGTCGATGGCTTCAACGATTGTCTCGCTCGCATTAGGGCCGCGGCGAACGACGACGTTACAGGGAAGGAGTACGCCCATGTCCGGCTCTGCGACCAAAGCTCGCTGAGCGAGAAGGGGATTGCACACGCCGAGGATGACGTAATCGCCCAGGGCCTGGGCGCTGTCGACACCCAACTTGGCCTCAAAGGTAGACCGGACGTTGATTTCGGAGAGAACTCCGAAACCTTGTTCCGCGAGGAGTTCCCGGATCCGGCTCACCGCTTGTTCGTACGGCAGCGAAACGGTGACCGTGTGGGCGTAACTCATGGATTCTCCAATGCTCGCACCATGGCGAAACGTTTGGACCGGCCGGCCGTCCCGATCATACGACTGAGACCGCCCAGCAGGAAGCTGCTGAACCGACCAATGGATTTCATTTGGCTTTCTCGCCGAGCACCTTCAACCGTTCGCGGTATTCCTCGGCGTTCCGCTCACCCTTGGCGAATCGTTCGTCCAGAACCTGACGCGCGGCGCTCGGTCCTCGTGGACGCGAATCGGCTGACGAATCATCGCGCCGACCCCGGTTCGCTCCGCCGCCCGAGGCGCGGACTGCCCAGATGACCAGTAAGACAATGCCGACGAGTATGAGCAGCCCAATCGGCCAAACCCACCCCGCCGCACCCATGTTGTACCCATTTCCCCACATCATTTCTTCCTCCTTCTTGTTCATTTCCGTCCGGTCGGGCGACGCCCGGCCACGATGTATTCAAGCTACCGTCATACCCCGAGGGGTAAACAGGTTCGGGATACGGCCCTACACGTACGTCGATACCCTTGACCGCTACGTCCCGTCAGTGTGCCTAGGAAACCCTGAGCTCGCTGTACATTCCTGCGAAGTAGTGACCGGGAAGGTTGCAGAGCACCTCGTAGCGTCCGGGTGCCAGATCCATAGTCACCCAGCTACCAGCTCCGGGCGTGATTCCCTCACCGGCGCCTTGCCCGTTAGTGGTGGATGCTTCGCCGAGGCTGCCGCTCTCATCGACCTTTCCATCGCTACCAACGGCTCTCGCGCCCACGGTCTGTGAATCGGACAGCGGCAGGACGAGCAGCTCGTGACTGATGCTGCCCCGATTAACGGCCAGGAAAGACACCGTTCCGTGAACGACGCTCGTACGATCAAGCATCAGGCCCATGATCGCACTGGAGCTTCGCCCAGCACTACGGCCGGACATCATGCCGCCAGTGCCGTCCATCATGCGATTCCCGCCACCAGACATCATGTTCTGGCCGCCATTCATCATTTGTCCACCCATGTTCATCAGGGCAACGTTGACGACGGTCCCAGGCAGTGCCGGAACATTCGTCGCCACGGAGGCGAATCCGTTGCTGGTCGGACTACCCGTCATGGCGCTGACCGACAGGCCGGTCAGGCCAACGATGGCCACCACCCCGCTGACAATTGCAGTGGCCATGATTATCTTGCGACGCATGAGCTACTCCTCTACTGATTGGTTCGTACTCACCACTGTGCTGCCCCAGTGTGCAGACTCGTTGGCGGGCATGTGCAGATCGTGTGGAGATCCCGACGCGCTGCCTCCCATCCGGAAGTAGAGAAGCAGGTGCTCACTCTGGCAGGCACCGATAGCCAGTGCGCAAGCGAGGTAGGTTTTCTAGCCCCAGGTGGGCGAGGTGATGTGTAGGTTCATCGCATCAGAGCGCCTGTTCTATGCGTCATAGCGTCCCATCCCTACGTGTCAGGGTGAGTTGAGGCCAGTAGCTCAGAGCAAGTCCGCCGTTTGACGTAGGGCGAGAATCAGGAAGTCCCGATCATGTCCAGCCCGTCTGTGATCGTCGTGCGCGACGATAGTCGAATGAGTAAGAGCAGCAGTCCTGGCCCGCGCGCGGGTGGTCCAACAGCGAGGCGGTCGTTCACGCCCGCGCAGAAGCTTGACCACCTGGCCGCGTATGAGGACGCGACAACCCGGAACGGGGGTGGCGCGTATCTGCGGGAGCAGGGCATCTATTCCTCGCAGATCACCGAGTGGCGCAAGCTCCGCGACGCCGGTGTCCTGCAGGGCAAGAAAGCCGGCGAGAAGATCGGCAAGCTCACGCCCGAGCAGGCCGAGATCGCCCGGCTTCGCCGGCAGCTCGATGTCACCGAGCGGCGTTTGGCCACGACGGGGGTGGCGTTGGAGATCATGTCAAAAATGCACGAGCTACTCGAAAACTTGTCGAAGAGCTCGCGGGACGAAACACCGCAGACGAAACCGTGATGACCACCTACCGTGAGTTGACCCGCCGGGGCGTGTCCACCCGCACTGCCGCGGTCCTGGTGGGGTTGCCGCGGTCGACGGCGACCCGGGCACCGAGCATCCCGGCGGCCGGAACGGTGCTGGTGCCGGCGAACAAGCTCGATATCCTCGAGCGGGCCCGGATCCTGGCGGTGGTGAACTCGCCCCGGTTCGTGGATTTGCCGCCGATCCAGATCTACGCGCAGCTGCTGGACGAGGGCGTGTATTTGGCGTCGATCTCCACGATTTACCGGGTCCTGGCCGAGAACAAGCAGGTCAAGGAACGCCGCCGGCTGGCCCGGCACCCGGCACGGGCGATCCCGGAACTGGTCGCCACCGCACCCGGCCAGGTTTATACGTGGGACATCACGAAGTTGGCGGGCCCGATCAAGGGCAAGTACTTCGACTGCTACGTGATGATCGATATCTTCTCCCGCTATATCGTCGGCGCGAAGGTCCACCCGGCCGAGTCCGCGATCCTGGCCGCGGAAATGATGACGGAAACCTTCGGCATCCACGGCACCCCGCACGTCGTTCACGCGGACCGGGGCACGTCGATGACGAGCAAGACCGTCGCCGCGTTGTTGTCGGATCTGGAGGTCACCAAGTCGCACTCCCGGCCCCGGGTCAGCAACGACAACCCGTACTCGGAGGCGTGGTTCAAAACCCTCAAGTTCGCCCCGGTGTTCCCGGAACGCTTCAGCAGCCTCGGCGACGCGAGACGCTTCATGGACGCCTTCGTCGAGGGCTACAACCACACCCACCATCACACCGGCATCGGCCTGAACACGCCCGCCGACGTCCACTACGGCTTCGCGGCCGGCAAAGCCGCAGAGAGGTCCGCGACCCTGGCCCAAGCTCGGGCACGGAACCCGGAACGCTTCAGCACCAGCGTTGATCCCAAGATCCTCGCCACCCCCGACGCGGCCTGGATCAACAAGCCCGCCCAAGCACAAGAAGACGAGCCGAAACTAGCCGCCTAAACTCACGCTGGCCCCATTCACCTTGACGGTGATGATGGAAGTAGGCCGTGGAATGGTGTGACTCCAACCTTGACTGACGCTTCTTGAAGCTGTCCTTAATTTGATCCGTCCACCGTTCCGCGGCTTGCATCAAACGCATTCGCCAGGCGGACATGACCTAATAGGAGCTTGACCAAGAAGTCCCATCACCGTCTTGTCTGCCCACCTGGCGAACGCGAGTCCACCCTGTTACTCGAGCGTCAGAGGAGCTATTCCCATCATGACAAACGACGACATCAGCGTCATCGCCGGCATCGACACCCACGCCGACACCCATCACGTCGCCATCATCACCAATTACGGCAAACACCTTGCCGATAAGAAGTTTCTGGCCGTGGGATCCGGCTACCGGGAAATCGCCGAATACATCACCCGGTATGGACCGGTGATCGCTGTCGGCGTCGAAGGAACAGGGTCCTACGGTGCTGAATTGACCCGGGTCTTGATCCACGAGGGCTTCGAGGTGAAAGAGGTCAACCGGCCCAATCGCCAAGCCCGACGCATCCACGGCAAGTCCGATCCGCTAGACGCCTACCAGGCCGCCGAATCTGTCCTCGCCCAGCGCGGCACCTCTACACCAAAAGCCCGCGACGGTAACGTCGAAGCCCTCCGGGTGCTGCGCACCGCGCGCACCAGCGCGATGAAGGCACGCACCGCGGTACTAGCGCAGATCAGCGCCGTACTGACATCTGCCCCAGAGAGTATCCGGGCCAAATATCGGGGCAAGACCAGCGAATCCCGTGCCAAAAGCATGGCCACCTCGCGCCCGACCGGAGACATCACAGACCCCCTCGTCGCGACCGCCGTCACGCTCAAACGCATGGCCGCCCGCCATGCCTACCTCACCACCGAGATCGATGACTGCGACGCCGAGCTCGCCCGCATTATCGCCGAGCACGCCCCAGCCCTGACCCTGATCAAAGGTGTCGGCACCGCCGTAGCCTCCCAACTGCTGGTCACTATCGGCGACAACCCCGAGCGCCTGACCACAGAAGCCCAATTCGCCGCATTGGCCGGCGTCGCACCGATCCCTGCGTCATCGGGCAAGACGACACGGCACCGGCTCTCCCGCGGTGGCGACCGCGCCGCGAACTCCGCGATTCACCGCATCGTTCTAGTGCGCATGGCGAAGGACCAACGCACCCAGAATTACGTCGTCAAACGCACCAGCGAGGGCAAAGGCAAGAAGGAGATCATGCGCTGCCTCAAGCGCTACGTCGCCCGCGAAATATACCGCGTCCTGCAAAACCCACGGCCCGGCCTGCTAACCAACGACCTGCGTCCACGGCGCCTCGCGTTGCACCTCACCCAGACCGCAGTAGCACTCGAGCTGAGCGCCTGGCCCAAAGCCATCTCGCGCATTGAACGCGGCGCCACCCAAGATCGAGTCCTTTCTGAGCGCTACCGCACATGGCTCAGTGAACAACCCAAAGTCAGCGCTTGACAACAATAGGAGCATCAAATTCCGCATCCCCGACCGTGACAAGCACGTGTACTAACAAATTCACGGCCGTGCCCGTGAGCCTGGCTGGCCCGACAACTCCCGCCGGCCAGGAACCTAGGCCATGGCTCACTGACCCGCCCGAGGCGCGCACAGGGATAGATGCGGTCATTTTTCTGGCGTGTCTGTCGCTGCGGTGCGCATACTGGGCTCATGCATCGCGATGACGTGTCACTCACATGTGCGAGTTGTCATCACCGGCTCGAATCCGCCGGCACCATTTCACATCCCTACTTGTATTGTCCGCACTGCCACACCGCCGTCCTGACCGGACGCCCAGGTCTTCCTGGGCGGCGAGGCCGTGGAGCGCGCTGAGTCGCCGACTCACTATTTGCCGACTTGGCGCGTTAGCGAAGAGTTGTCCCGGCCTCCGCGCGGAGATACGCGTAGACGGTTTCGCGGCTAATCCCGTATTGGCGAGCGAGTACTGCTTTCGGCACACCAGCGGCGACTTTCTCTCGCAGCTCCGCTGCCCGAGCCGCATCCAACGATGGGGAGCGCCCGCGGTACACTCCACGCTTCTTCGCCAGGGCAATACCCTCACGTTGACGTTCAAGGATCAGGGAACGCTCGAACTCAGCAAAGGCCCCCATCACGTTCAGGAGCAAGTTCGCCATCGCATTGTCCTCACCGGTAAAGGAGAGCTGCTCTTTCATGAACTCGACCCGGACCTTCTTCTCCGTGAGCCGGCGCACGATCGAGCGGAGATCCTCCAAATTGCGGGCAAGGCGGTCCATCGAGTGAACGAGAACAGTATCGCCATCCCGGACGAACTTGATCAGCTCCTCCAACTCAGGCCGGTTTAGATCTTTCCCCGACGCCTTGTCCTCGAACACACGGTCGACGTTAACACCATCCAGTTGACGGACGGTGTTCTGATCGAGGGTACTAACTCGCACATATCCAACTCGTTGACCCGTCATGGGCATCCCGCGCTTTCTGTCAGTTTGAACTCTAAGACCCGACAACAAAGGCTGTCAGACAATCCAAATATAACCCTATTCTGACGGCATTAAAGACTTGTAGTTGACGTCTAGCTGGGGTGCACCCCAAAAAGACACACGGCAGTCTGTACAGGTGGGATTTGAACCCAAACTCGCACCCAGTGGCCGCCCGGATCGAGGTCAACTTCCGCGTAATTTCAACGTTCTACGGTCACTGTGACGCCCTCGAGACCACCCTGTTTTCCGTCAGATGTTGCCAAAATGTTGCCACGATTTCTAGGCTCGAGCTTGGGCTTTGTCGACCGCGACCTTGACCGCATTGAAGAAATCCATGAAGTCCGAGTCATTCTGCGGACGCAGGAGCCAGTCACCGAGACGCTGTGGCGGAAGCCCGATGCGAAAGTTATGTCCATCAAGAGTCCCGGTCACCTCGACAGCACGCTCGATACTTTCCATCTGAGCGACCGTTGCGATCGCGACAGATGACACAGCGGCCCACGGAATTCTCAGGCCCCTCTCGGGGCCGCCCCTTCTCAGGCGCCAGAGCTCGAATCGAGTTCCCGCATCGACAAATGCAAGTGACGCATTCCTGGGCGTGGGATAGCCGATCCTGATGCCGCTAATCTCTCTGATCTCAGAGTTGAGGCCAGGCGATGCCCGGACAATTACGAATGTCAAGTCCGGGTTCGCAACCTGCAGGGACGAGTACAAGCGGTGCTGGGTCCGCACGAACGGAACGGCGATAACAAGAATGAGTGCAACGCACATGGCAGCGGTGGAGACAAGACTTGTGAGGCTCTCGGAAGCAACGTTGCGCAGTCCTGGGCCAGCCAACACCAGAATGACTGCAAAATACGGAAGGTAGAACCCCCACCGTCTCCGACGCGCACGCACGCCGGGCCCTGCTTGAGACAACGTGCTGGCAGGGGGCGTCCCCATCTCGGAACCTCTCCTGCTACATCGGCTATGGTCAACTTAGTGGCACGGCCTCAGACAGCCTGTTGCGGGCGCCTACCGAGTCCCTTCCCCATCCGGCAGATCATGTGTCGCGTGCTCCTACGGTCGGACTGCGGCCGCGCGGGATCCCAACTCGGCGACGGCTTCCAGGCTCGGAGCGAGCAAGCCCTTGAGGCCTGTGCTCCGGATTATGAACGGAAGGGCGGTGGAGATAGAGCCCTGCATGATGACGACCTCAAGGCCGGACATACGCAAGTTGTGCACCGTGAACGTAGCCGGCACTATGTCGGCCACATCAGCCCAGGCCCAGCGGCACACTTCATGAGGATGCCCCCACCCGTCCCAAATCGCGATCCCGCCGGGAGATGCCATCAATGTGAGACTCCCGAACCCCAAACCGACTATGGGGTTTCCCTCGGCGTCAGAAACCCGCCTGAGCGCCTTCCTGAGTTGAAGTGACGCAGTTGAACGGAGGCCGATGGCCTCGGGGAACATGATTCGAAGCCGTCGCTCTCTCCGCTCGGCAAGTTGTCCCGTCGCAAGCACCCAGACTAATGCGGCAACGATGGCGACAATCGCCCAGATCCCGATCTCAACCACCGACATCCAGGCCGCTGCCGGACTACCGGTGGATTTCAAAGTCTCACGATAGGTCATCGACGAGTATCCGAATGCAAGGACAACGAGACTAAGGGTGCCACCCAGCGTCCGGCCGCCGGACCGCGGCGGCTGCTTCTTTCTTCGCGGATCTTCGGTCGTCATTGAGATTCCCTACTCGGCTCAGCAATCAATGGGCGTCTCGAACGTCATGAGGTCGTGCGGCAGTTTGGAGCACTCTGAGGGACTCTGCAAGCTTTTCGATCGCTGGCCGTTTCCGATTTGTTACGCTCAGTGCGCTCTCGGATCTGACTCCGAATTCAACCAAAGTGCTCGGCTGCGATTTGTCTATGGTCAGACTCAACATCGGGACGAACGTCAACCCGACGCGAACGTCTTTCACGCAGATGTCGACAATGCTCGCCCACTCGAATTGGCAGAGGATGCGGGGTTTCAGAAACCCGATCCACATCACCAGGCCGACCTCGTCCGCAACAACGGCGAAGCTCAGGTGCAGCGGTATCGGTCCAGTCGACCCCGACGCAACATGGAGAGCCTCACGAACTTCCGTATAACTCGTTCCCAGTAAAACCAGAGCCGCAGGAAATTGTCTCGCCAGTATCCGGGCCAGGTATGACGAAGGAACGCATCCCAGAACTACGAGCAGGGCAGCGACACCAAAAACGATCGTCACCGTCCAGAAATCCCGCACGTCTTGAGCGATGGCCACGGTACTGCCGTCCTGTATATGCTTCGCCACGGATTTGAAGACGGTAATTCCGCTTGCGACCGTCGTGCCGGCAAGGAGCCCGAGTGCCCCTCCCACCGCCCGTTTGTTCATGTGACCTGTTCCCGCCCAGTCGTTAGCCTCTCAACCGATGCGGATGGATGCTTCTGGGAGGTTATCGCCGAATTCCACACCCAGATCCGATCGCAAGACCGCGCCGCGCTCTTGTCTTCTTCTCGAGGCGTCTCGTCACGATCGACCGTCATCCGATTTCACTTTCGCGGCTGGCCAAATGCGCCGACTTTGGCAGCGTTCGCGCGGCGCGCATCCGCTCTTGGCAGTGAGCCAGGACCGTCGTGAAGCCTTCGTCGTTGAGAGGTCTAAGCCGCACGGGGCGGCGCGCTTGCGGTGAGATCGGGATGGGCAATGTGCTGGCACCCACCTTCAGGGTCAAGATGACGGCTCGATCGGTGATGACCAAGTGAGTAATTTGGCCGACATCTACAGACGTGACGTCCGACCAGGCGAGCCGAACGACGCGCTCGGGCCCGTGTCGGTGCCACCTCCACAGTTCGAATTTCTTGCCTGCATCGACAAGAACTAGGAACGCGCCGGAGGGCAGCGCGCTTGATGCAAGAGCGATACCCGTGAGTTCCTTGATGCTCGTGATGAAGTCGTCAGACGAGTAGAAGGGTACGACGGTGAGGTCAGGATTCGCCTCCGTCATGGTCCGGACGAGGCGGCGACCCGGGCGGTAACACACCCAGAGAAAACCCCAGGCGAAGGCGACGCTCAGAACGAGGCCAGCAGCGGTCTCGTAGAGAACCGGCGGCAGCCCCCTCGACCTTGCGCTGTTTACGGCACCAAGGATGCCTGGACCCGAGAAAAGAAGTGCAACGAGCACGATGGTCAGGGAGCCACCCCATCGCCGTGCGCGTGCCGGCGGAAGCTTCGCAGTGCTCATCACCTGCGGGGCCATGCGTCAACGCACAGGGAAAGCGACTGGCGGATACGAGGTGCAGATTCAGAATTTTCGCTCATCCGGGTCCCTCACCGCTGCGGCCACCAAACCACGCGTGAATGCGATGGAAGCCGGCATCGAGCCAGAGTGTGTGTTCAGGCTGGCAGACCGAGGTGACGCCGTCAAGCGGAGGTCGAGACCAGCCTTCGCCATGTTCCAGAGCGCGTGGGAAACTTCCGAATTAAACCATTCCTGCGGCGAAATTCGCTCTCCTGCGATGCCTCCCGTAGTCCAAAGATTGCATCCATTTTCGCTAAACACGAGACGTCACGGGGCAAGAGAGCCCAGAAGGCGAAGGAGAAGCGACAGGCCGAGATCATCAAGCTCGTCGCGGTCTGTGTTGGGCTGACCATTTGGTACGTCAGCACCCGCTAGCCGCAGGTTGGCATGTCGAGTGTGCGGCGCGCTCTGGCAGAGGACACGCTCGAGCACGAATCGCAGGCGTCCTAGATGCCTTGCCCGGCCACACCGGCATTCATCACGCCGAGAGTCTTTCGTTCCAGGCCGTGAGCTGCGCCTCCCAGTCGTCGACGCTGGATCGTAGGTAACGGACGGACTTCTGTGTGAGAGTGACGAAGGCTGGGCCTTCTCCGAGGCCACGTAGTCGTGCGAGTTCCTTTGCTGCTGAGTCCTAACCTGCGTAGGCGGGGTGTTCCCACGGCTGGGGAAATCTCTGCGCTCAGTAAGCCGCAGGTGGCTGGGCGGCGCCCAGTTTGGCATGGCCGCTAACAATCGGGCCCGGCACCGAGGCCGCCACAGCCAGAAGTGCCGCGTCGATCACATCGCCACCCCACTATCGGCGTGAGCCCCACTGCAGGCGAGGAACTGCCCCGCAGTAGCCAAAGCCAGCGCCGCCTCGAACTCGCTCGGACTCATCGCTCCCCCGCTCTCTGCGCTCATGCCGCCCAGTCTGCCCCCACCGTGACCTCAGCGCACCCTCCCAGACCCGACCGCCGGGATACTCAAATGAGAATGTGCAGCCCAAAAACCGTCCAAGACGTCGAAAAACGCCGGAAATACGCGGAAGTTCGCGAACCTCTGTTAGATTCAACGCGGTCCAACCGACCAACGGATGCGGCCTCTGGCGCCGCCCGCATTGCCCGCATCACCCGTATACCTGTTTTTTACAGGCGAAGGTCCGAGGAGGACACTCAATGGCTGACAAGTCGCTGAACAAGACCGAGCTCGTTGCCAAGGTTGCCGCAGACTCTGGCCAGAGCCAGGTTGCCGTCGACAGCGTGCTCAACGCTTTCTTTGCCGCACTCGCAGAAACCGTCGCGAGCGACGGCAAGGTCACCATCCCGGGCTGGCTCGGCGTCGAGCGCACCGCCACCGCGGCGCGCACCGGCCGCAACCCGCAGACCGGCGAAGAAATCGCCATCGCAGCAGGCCACCGCGTCAAGCTGACCGCCGGCAGCAAGCTGAAGGCCGCCGCCAAGTAACATCGGCACCCGTTCCACCAGCTTCAGACAGAGGAGGGTGTCGGCTTCGGCCGGCGCCCTCCTGTGCGTACCGGCGTCGGCGAACCGCTCGCCACCCAGTGGCGGTGTGTGGGGTTAGGCAGTTGATTCACTGTCGAGTGTCATGTGCCGGCGCATGAACCGGTCGAATTGTGGAACCGTGAACTTCGCGTACCCGAAGCGAGACGTATACAACAGCCCTTTGGCAATCAGTCGGGATCGTATCGGGCCGAGCTGCTCAGAGGTCTTGTGGAGGACCGCCGCAACGTCGGCGGCTTTGTGTTCAACGCCGCCGAGTTCGGCCATTGCCCGCATGTACGTCAGCTCGTCCGGAGTAGTTCGTTGCACCCTCGCTTGGAAGAAACTACCGTCGAGCTCTGATTCGACTTGGCTCAACGCGTCTTCTGCGTCGACGAGGGTAATCACTGGCCCGTCAGCGGTGTTCCAGGCTGCACGGCCGAACTCCTGAATGAAGTACGGGTATCCCTCCGTATACGCGAGGATGAAATCGATTGCTTCCGGCTGGTAGGTGACGCCCTCCCCTTTGGCCGGCTCAACGATGGCCTGCACGGCCGCCTCGCGCGGCAGCTGGCCAATCGACGAAAATTTGAAGAATCGCTCAGCGTAAGATTTCGCATTTCCCGCAAGCCCCGGAAGGCCTGGTAGGCCGGCACCGGCGAAGGTAACCGGGAGCTGTCGTTGGACGGTCCGGTGGACAGCCCCAATCAGCGCTTCTAACTCTGCTTTGGCCAAGAATTGGATCTCGTCAAAGAGGAAGACGACGCCCCGCTTCTTCTCCGCCGCCGCTTCCCCGATGGCTTGGAAGACGTCGGCGAGGTCATCGTTGAGCGATCCGGTATCAGCGGTCCCCCAAGCGGGCTCCACATCAAGACCCGCCGTCATGGCGCCGTCTGCTCGCACGCTCAAGGAGAAGGATTTGATCACGGCGGCCGCCTGGGCAGCTCTCTCCCCCCACCGCGCCTTGGGCGACACCTGAAAAAGCGCGCGCCGGGACAGGTTGGCGATTTGGGGTCCGAAGGGGGTGTTCTTCGACACTTCAGCCACCACGGGGACCCAGTTCTCATCCTCGGCAATGCGCTCGTATTGCCCCAGCAGCACCGTCTTCCCCACTCCACGCAGACCAGTAACAATCACTGATTGCTCGGAATATCCATTAGCCAGACGCCGAAGGAGCACCCGGAAGTCTTCCGTCTCCTGGGCACGTCCGGCGAGGAAACGCGGAGGCGCGCCCGCGTTCGGCGTGTACGGGTTTCGTGCCCGATCCATGGTTCTCCTTAACAAGTTATCAGCACCTTATCCCAAATTGATAAACTACCGATAACTTGTCAAACTACTTCCCTTGGATGAACAACCCACTCCCCCCTTTACTCAGCCTCGACGCATTGCGCTCGAGTTACTTCGGCCCGGTTATTTCCCTCGTCCTCGCCGTACTCCGGGGGTGCCCCTATGTTTTTGTCAAGCGGTGAGTTGCTGGCCGGCTTGGTAGAGGGTGCCGTCTCGGAGCATGGCGTAGAGGACGTCGCAGCGTCGGCGGGCGAGGGCGATGAGGGCTTGGTTGTGTCGTTTCCCTTCGGCGATTTTGCGGTCGTAGTAGGCGCGGGAGACCGGGTCGCGGAGGGTGGCGAAGGCTGACAGGAACGGGGTGCGTTTGAGGATCTTGTTCCCGCGCCGGGAGGGGTGCTCGCCGCGGATTGACGTGCCGGAGCGCCGGGTGACGGGCGCGATTCCGGCGTAGGCGGCGAGGTGGCCGGCGGTGGCGAAGTCCTTCCCGGAGACTTCGGTGAGGACTCTGGCGGCGGTCCTGATCCCGACTCCGGGCATGCTGATCAGGACGGGGTGAAGAGGGTGAGCCTCTACGAGCCGTTCGACCTCGACGGCGATCTCGTCGCGCTGGCGGCGGAGTGCGGCGAGTTGTTCGGCCAGCCGCGGGAGCACGATGCTGCTCGCGTTGGTGCCGGTGACGATGACGGTCTGCTCGCTCAGCGCCCGGGTGATCTCGTCGGCGAGGCGGCGCCCCATCCGCGGTGCCAGCTTGACCAGACGGTTGCCGAGCCGGGCCGGGCCCGCAGCCTTCAGCGCGGCCGGTGAGGGGTAGCGCTGCAGGAGGTCGAGCACGGCCGGGTGGTCCAGGTGCGGGCCGAGGGCTCGCTCCAACGCGGGGTGGATCTGGGTGAGGAGGCCGCGGATGCTGTTGCTGGTGGCCGTGATCTGGCCGACGACATCGTCATCGAAACCGCAGAGCATGGAGAGCTCCGCGACCTGCTCGTCGGCGAGCTGCAGCGACCGGAGTGCGTGTGGGAGGGTCCGGGCTGCTTGCGCGATGATCGCGGCTTCCCGGGCATCGGTCTTCGCTTCGCCCGCGTGTAGGTCCGCGATCCGCCGCATCGCCAGGCCCGGCAAATAGGCGACAAGCACGTCTTCTGCCTGGGCGACGGCGATCGGGAGGGCGCCGATCGTCGCGGGTTGATCGACGACGAACAGCACTCGGCCGTGTCGTTTCAGCTGCCCGATCAGACTCCGCAGCTTGGCTTCCTCGTTGGGCAGGGCCTTGTCGAAGAGTTGCTTGCCCGACCGGTCGAGGGCGGCCGCGTGGTGTTCTCCCTTGCCGACGTCCACGCCGATGAAGACGTCAACGCTGTCGTAGTTCTCGATCATGAATCCTCCGTTCCAGGCGTCGTTTCGTTGGCCTGAACCGCGGCATCAAGTCTCGGCATCCATGTTACGAATGGCCTGGGACGAGTCCCGGTCCAGCCCCTATCAGCGATCACCTGATACCAGTCAGGCCCGGTGACAACACCCCCGGATCATCAACGACTGGGGGCAACAATCATGCCGGGCCCGACAGGTCAACACCCACCCAGTTCACACCGATTGGGCCTACGAAGAAAGTAACGGGGGTCGGGTTGTGCAGGCAAGTGTGAACACTGGCTTTTTTGTACTCCTCTGCACCGATGTCACTTTTGTTCGTACTCCTCTGCACAAGAAGGAGGTAGCGGGATGGACGCCGAATCTGTGGGCCTCGTTGAGTCCGGCACGTTCACGATGTCGGACGTTGTGTGGGATCGTACGAAGTTGACTTCAGCGGCGATAGCGCCGTTAGCAGCGCAGCCCATCGTCGGCAGGCTCGCGGTACGCGTTGGCCAGCCAGCACCCCGGGGTCGTCAGCGCCAGCTGTGAATATTGCAACCGTGTCCAGGTAGCGGCGCGCGGCCAGTATATTGACGGGCCTCTGTGCGTCGTATGCTTTCTGGTCGCCGCCGAAGACATCCTTGAGGTGGCCGCTTGAATTTCCGATCCCGGGAAGGACTCGCCGGAGATATCGATCACGTTGGACCACAGCTCGGGGTGTTTCGCAGCCAACGAGATCGCGCACTGGCCACCGTTTTTGAAATATCCCGCGCATGTAAGAGTCATGCCCACCCGCAGCGCAAAAGACCTCTCAGCCTTCCGAATCACGACCGATGCCGACGAACAAATAATGTTCGTTCGGCACAACGGCTCCGCCCGCAGCGCCGCCAGCGTTTCACCGGATTCCGCGTATATGCCCTGCGTCGGCGTGAGCTTTGAGCTCGGGGAAACGGGGAAGCTAAATTGGCTCAACGGCCGCGGCTACACAACCGTCGGCCTCGTCACCAATGTCGAGCAGGTCCACGGCTTGGAATTCGAGCAGCTGCCGTGATGGACGACGGGCTCGGGCCCCTTTTAGTGGACCTGTCCAGCCAGCGCGGATTTTCTTACACTGCCATAACTGCCGCTGAGATCGTCGTCGTTCGGCTCTATCAGAACGGTTCTATCCGGCTTGGCCGAGGAGTCGCCAGGGGCAGTGCCGGGCCGCACCTGATCACCGACGGACGGATGCAGCACGTCGACCGCTTCGAGCTCAGCAAGGGATCCCGAGGGTGGTGGGACTACCGCGACCCGGACGACCTCATCGGCACCGGCGGCACAACGGCTGCACCCGTCCTCTGGATCGACTCCGAGCCGATGCCGGAGATCCGGCCCGAATGGCGTAGGCCCTGACCCGCGCATGTGCCTGATATGAACGAACTCACAAGTACGGCCATACCCGGCATCTACACCGCGGCCGGCGACGACACTGTCGCCATCATTGAGATCACCGAGTCGCA
The DNA here is from genome assembly GCF_035984545.1 of Cryobacterium sp. GrIS_2_6. Taxonomy (NCBI): domain Bacteria; kingdom Bacillati; phylum Actinomycetota; class Actinomycetes; order Micrococcales; family Microbacteriaceae; genus Cryobacterium; species Cryobacterium sp. GrIS_2_6. Next base: position 478,809 of record NZ_JAXCHP010000001.1, on the reverse strand, counting down.
GACGATCGCCTGGCTATTGCACGAGGTCGCCGACGATGACGACGGCAGCTGCCCAGAAGCCGAGTGGCCCGGCGGCCCGATCCTCGACCTGCAGCTCACCGTCGGTGAACGCGGAATCCTCCACGGCGCCGGCACCATCGGTGACGCGGAGCTTGGGGTCATCGTCAACATCACGAAGCTCAACGCGAGGGTAGCCTGACCGATATGAGCTCCTCCACGGACAGCGAGCCGGCCAGGCTTCCGGTGGTCAATGAGGCTTGCTGCTCGCGTCGAGCCAGATAGTGCGGAAGAGTGGCTGGCGACGAAGCCGAAGGTGGGGTCGGGCGAGAGCTGAAGGCTAAGCCGCAATGAGATTCGAAAACTGCTTCTGAGTGCGCTATTCCACCTGAGTCCCCCCAGAGGGATTGAAAACGGCAAGTAAAATCTGTTTCCTCTGTGCCTCAGTCTCGATGGTCCCATTCGCCCGTGACGTCACCGCCAAGCGGGCAAAGTCACCGTAGTCGAGACTGAATCGTGCAGCAATCTTCTGGACCAAGCACTCTGCATGCACGATGTTGTCGAGCCCATCCCGGAGAGGCCGTACCCGGGTATTCCCGAGGTCATCTAACTGCATCTTTAAGGCGCGCATTTCGTCGACGACGCCATCAGCGAGAGCAGCGAACGCAGCGAACGCAGCCAATTCTGAGGGCATCTTGCTAGCGTGCTCCAGCGAAACAACGATAAAGTCGACGACCAAGCCCCCAGCGTCACATACCCGCTGGCCGTAAGCCTGCATGCCCGTGACGAACTCGTCGCGAGAACTGGAGGCCAGATTCGAATCGACCGACACATTTCTGCGAGCAAGTAGTTGGCTGGCGCAGTCGCTCTCCGCTGTGACGGTGCCCCTCAAGTCGTATGAGAAGAGCGCGACTGCGGCGGAATCGGCGAATGTCATCGCCGCTGACGTGTATCCATTCAATGCATAGAAGATGGCCGTCTGACGACCGTGCGCAACTCCACGGATTCTTTGAACGGCCGGTGCGCCAACGGGATTTCCTGTGTAGTGCTTAACCTGCGCGACAGCACCGGTTGCATTAACATCGATCCCACCGTCAACACCAAGAGGCGTGGCTCAGGCATCATCAAAGCCAATCGATCGCATGTGGGCTGCCGCGAAGAGTTCAGCTTCTCGCCATGTGGTTAATAGTTCGGGCGTTCGAGTATCAAGGTCAACTGCAGCGCGCATTACTACAGTATGGGTGCACTGACGCCGAGCGATTACTCCCCACTACGGGACACGGCGGATGCACGAATTCGCCGTTATCCGCCGCCGTCAAGGCGCTCGGCGCGACCAGACACGATGAGGAGCATGGTGCTTAGTGCGGAAGACGATCGAAGAGCGTGATGTGATGTTCCTTGCTGAGGGCGCCGAGCGCGGCTTTGCGGGGTCGTGTGCTACTAATCCGGTCCCACGCTTGAAGTGCGTGAAATAGCATTGTGACTTGGAAGCCGAGGGTAATCGGCCAGAGTGAGAAGGACTGCGGGTCCTTAAAAGCAAGACCCAGCGGTGTCAGATCACTGTGGCCGACATCGGCAAGGTACTCATCATTGAGATTCGCCCCGCCGTGTGAAGTCTTTGAAAACAAGCGATAGTACGCGTAGAGCCAAACGCCGGAATCGACCACTCCGCATCGATCGATAAACACCTTTGCTTCTTTTTGGCGGAATGCCGCTAGCGCCTTTATGTCTTCCTCGATTTGTTCTGTTACGAGGTCCTCGTCCATTCCTTTGTTGTTGATGTCAAGCAGGGCCTTGTTCAGGGTGCCGAAATCCTTGGTCGACTGGTAGTAGCTAGCCTTCCCGGAGCCGGGAGTAGTTGCCAGCCAGACAGCCGTAACGGCACATTCCAACGTAAGTCGGACGAGTGGCACGGATTCAATTCTTAGGCCGGCCTCAGCAAGGATGAGGACGGCGCGGGTGAGCCCAACAGCGTGCTCCACCTGCACTCTGGCCGATACGCCTCGTTCCCAATCCCCGTCCTCGAGGACGGGGACCTGCGTTTCGCACACTTCATCCCAAATCGAGACGAGTTGCCGTAGGACAGAGATTGCTCGCTCGCTCATCGGCACTTGCACACCCGCGTCCGCATCTGCATCTGCATCTGCATCTGCATTCATGGCGCCAGACTATATGTCATCCTCGAATCTGAGAGCGACCGCCGGTCGTTCTGATGCCGGTGAATTCATATCGTGGTCTGACAGCAATCCCTGCGGTGCCTTCACCGTTGCTCTTGGTGCGAATCGGCGTGCGGTCTGCCGTGCGGAAAATAACAATGGTGCCCTCTTAGCCGGCGAGTGAGCCTCGTCGTTAATCGGGTTAACCGCACGCCGGGAAAATGCCCGGAACTCCGGCTGACAAGAACCGTGGATGGATTGATCGAGGGCGCGCCGCGTCGCCTCGTGCGCCGGGGCGCGCCCTCGCATCACGAGAGTAGGGCTGGGCACTTATCCGATGAAGTCGCTGAACGGCTCCGCAAACCGGATGTTCCGTCCGCTGGCCTCGTTCGCTTCCCGGTTCGCTTCCACAACCGCAATCGGGTGGATTCCATTCGCGAGGTTGGTGGCGAATTGATTTCTGCGCTCGGCACAGCCGCGGAGGGTGCCCGCGTAGCCGAGCTGCCACAATTCGACGATGATGATGGCCGTGTAGCCGGCTTCCGTCATCGGGATGCCGGTGTTGTACGCCTCACTACCGTCGAGGGACAGGGCACTGAGGTCGACCTGGAGTTCGATGCCGTACTCCGCCCACGCCGCTTCGATACGGTCCGCGGTGCGCAGAACCAGGACAGCCCTCTCCACGCCAGCGAGGTGAGCCTCGCCGATGAGGTGGTTGACGGCGCGCTGCGAGAGGTTCCACTGTCCTTCGATAAGCCCGGCAGAGTAGGCCTCGAGCACGGGCTCGGCCTCCGTCCTGGCCATCCGCTCTCGAGTGTTTGCTTCGAAATCTGCGCGCGCCTGCGGGGTATTTTCATCACGGTAGTGCGTGTGGCCGTCCGGGTCGATGGTGATGGACTGCCCGAAGGTGACGGCGCTCATCAACTTGCTGATGGAATCCTGGGTGATTGAGGTCTTATTCATGATGCTCCTTGGGTTGGGCGAATTGTGCTTCGGTCGGGTTGGTACTGCTTCCTCAAGCGGCACCGGGCGACGTCCGAAGACGTCGCCCGGTTGTTTCACCACCCAAGGAGAGCCACAGCGATATATTCGTCGCTGCTGAGGAGTACATGCGCGGCATGTTTCGCCGCGGGAGCGGTCCTCAAAAAAAGTCCATCTGTCGCTCTTCATCCCGCGCTACGTGTTCGCTGTGGGACCCTGCACTGGGCTTTGCAGGTACCACGCGGGATAGAGGCGGCGACGCCGCCGCGCAAGCCGGCGGACCTCGTCATCCGAATCGTCCACGAGCGCGGCGAGCTCGTCGGCTGTAGGCCAGGACTGCAGCACCCGCAGGCGCAGCGCACGGTCAGTCGAGTACACCTCGATTCGAACGTGGCCGTGGGCGGCTCGGATCCGGGCGGCATAAGAGAGGAGGTGGTGCACGTGGAGTCTCGCTTCCCGGGTTTCGGGTACAGGCGGAAACCTGTGCAATGGCGTGCCGGGGATTGCCCAGGCACCGGCTTCCATCGCGAACGCGAGGGCCAGATGAGGCACTGGGGAAGAGTCTGAGTTACTCGGCGCCATCAGGTGTCTTCACCAATCTGATGGGGCTCACGGGATTCGAGACGCAGAATTCTGTGGGCGACGTCGATGAAGAGCGCCAAGCGGAGGTCCGCGGCGATCCTGTCGGCCTCCGCGTCCCATCCCCTCTCCCGCACATTGCGCTCTATCAGGAGCGCGACCCGCACACATTCGTCCACCAGCGAGATGGTCTCATCGGTGAGCTGCTCGGTCGCCGCGTCGTCGTCCTTCTCGCCGGTCATGCGCTGACGCTCACGTTGTAGCCCTGGGCGCGAAGGACCACCGCAACATAGTCCACGTCGACAGTCGCGTGGAGCAGCGCGGCGTCGTCGATAACCTCGACCACGTCGACTGCATTCGTGATGGCGCGCGCCAGCCGGTTCAATGTCTCTTCGGCGATGGATTCCGTTCCACCGGCGGCATGCAGAGTGCCGTCCCATCCGTCCGTGCCCGGCACTCGTCCCCATTCGACGGCACCGCCAGGGGGCGTTTCGGCGGTGAGCGCCCAGCCGCTCTGGTAATCAATGTAGTCCAAATTGATGCTGATCCTGTTTTTAACCATTTGCTGGTTCTCCTCGTTCGTCTGTCGGTGCCGTGCACGCGGATCACTCGGTCAACGGGCAGTGGCTTCACCCTGAACTTTCAGTGCAGGAGCCTCTGCGAGATGTCACGGGTGATTTCGCGTCAAACATTGGGGGCGCAGGCTTCCGGGTTGGACAACCTTTCTCAGCATCGGTCGGGCCTGCCCTGGCCAATCTCGATGCGTACTCCGCGTCGCTTTGCCGGACTGCCCGTCCGCCTGACACGGATCTCAGCAGCGGACCACGCAGCCGGTACTTCACAGCCGGTGGAAATTAGCCAACGGTGCCCGTCGGTGCCCCAGGGCCAGTTCCCGCCGCACACGTACACGGTGACCAATCCGCCATACCAGCAGCCAGTGCCGGCGGACCCGGAACGGTGAAGCCCTATCAGGTGCCCGGTCCGTCGGACCGGACCCCGAGAAGAGAGAAATGCCATGACCCCTGAACCACACGACGACCTGCCCGGAGCCGATCTTCCAGACCTGCGGTTCGGCAGCACGCTCATGGGCGTCATCGAAGAACTCGAGGGCGGGTACGCAGCAGCAGGACGCGGATACGCCGCAGCCCTTCGAGAACTCGGCTACCCAGACGAGGGCGCTGAACACATCGCTGCCGCGTTCGTCATCGAAATGCAGGCCGGCACAATCCAAGCCGCTTGGAGCACCCGCACTTAAATTTCCGGGGAATTTACTAAGCGCACCGAATCTCGCCGCATGTCTTTCCACTGCACCCGAACCCAACCCCTCGGGACCGCAGATGGCAAACCATGGAACCCACCACGATTGACGCGCAGATCGCACAGCACCTTGCGCTTATCGAAAACGAACCGAATGCCGAACCCGTTCTGCGGTGGAACGGCACTATCCACGTTCCGAAGCGCGGGTGGGACGGCGTTCACGGCGTCGCCCTCAGCAAGCTGGTCCAGGAGCACGTCTTCAGCGTCTCGACCGCGGGAAAACACCGCGACCGTGTCATGGAGCACGTGGACTTCGCCGTAAGCACGCTGCGGAACGGCCCCCCTCTCGACCGCGAAGGCAGCAAGATCACGCAGGTGACCCGCTACCTTCGCAAGACCGCACGCTTGGAATCAAAACGCAACGCCACGGCCTTTGACACGGGCATGACGCGCGGCCAGGTCTCCTACTGCCAGAAGGCCGGGATCCCGCTCCTCCACTACGTCGGGGAAGTCGACGACGCCACGTTCAAGGAGGCCAGGCTGAATGTGACGATCCCCGGCGCCCACACGACAGACACCTCAGAACAGCGGGATGAGGCTGAGTCGACGGTCGGAATGAGGGCGCTGAAAGGTGTCCTCGCTGATGCTCGCCTTGACCGAGACCAGGTCGAGAACCTCCTCACTACCCTGATGGACGAGCTGGACTGCAAGCCCGCCTACGCGGACGCTCTCCGCGTTTACCAGGACGCCCCGGCCGGCGACGCGACCGAAGCCGCCAAGGTCCTCCTTATCAAAGCGCGCGGTACGGCAACGGAAACCATCAGCCGCAAGCACCACCTCGGCGAGGCATTTGGGCTGGACCGTTCCCAGTGGGCAGGCGCGGTCGGCCTGATCGTGGGCAGCTGGGCCGGGGAGCCCGGCATCGGTGCCGTCACCGACGCCGACCTCCTGTGGTCATCATCCCGCCTCGTTACCGCCCGAAACAAGCTCCTGAAGACACCAACGCGGCGCCGAAAGTAGCATCTACGCGGGCAGCCGGCAGATTCACCCGGCTTGCTGCCCGCTCCCGAGCGCTCCTTCCATCCGGCGTGAGGCATCCGGCAGCGCCAGTCCCACCGACGGCGCGCTCAGTCCACCCAGGCCACCTCCAGTCCAAGCACGGAATTTACCTTTGATCAGCACTTACTAACCCGAAAGTCCTGAAGTCCAGGTGTTCTGCAGATCAAGGATGCCTGTGGGTGGCACCGTAGCCGAATACATCTGGGTGGTGATGGAAAGAGTTTTCAAGAAGTAATAGAAAAGGGCTGGACTCCTGGACTCCTCTTCTTTAATACCCCTGCTTCCTTGCTATCTAGCGGTTTCTACGTCACGGCCCCCTGGACTGCGACTGGACTAGACGTGGACCGGCTGGACGGGAACGCCGTCATTGGCGGGTGAACCCGGAGACCGGTCACCCCTGGCTTATAGAGGCACTCAAGTGGGGTGCTGGATGAGGCAGCACCAATGTCATACCTTCTGAATCCAACCCAATGGGCACAACAGCACGACGCCATCTACGCCCGACACGCCTGGCCGGCGGGGACCGCGATCGCGGTCACGGGGCAACGAGGCCACCCGGACAAAGGCCAACGGGGCCAGCTGTACACGGTCGGGTTCGCGGACGTGCACGATGCGGCCGCCATCTGGGCGCTGATCGAACAGCCGGCGAGCAAAGGACACAACTCCTGGGTCTCAGTCGGCGGCTTGAACCGGGCTGCGATTACCAAGGGACGCGGGAAAGCGGACGACGTTGTCGGCATGCCAGCGCTGATCGCCGACGTCGACTTCGCCACTGGAGTCCACGCGAAAGGCGGCGAGAACCCGACCAAAGCCGAGGCTAAAGGTTGGCTCGACGCAATGCCGATGAAACCGACCCTCGTGAATCTCAGTGGTGGTGGCGCCCACGTCTGGGTCACCCTGAGTGAGATCCTCGACCATCGCAACCCTGTCCATGCGGACCTGCTCCAGCGCTGGAAAGCCTGGTGGCTCGCACGGGCAGCCCAGGATGACAAGAACGTGGACGCGGGACCCCTGGCAGACCCCGCCCGGATCCTGCGCCCAGCCGGCACTTGGAATCCCAATCAAGATCAACCCGTCACGCTCCAGGCGGTTCACCCGGAGCGCACGTATTCCATCGCCGAACTCCTCGACGTCTTGCCGCCCCTCCCCGAGAGTTCACTGCGGACGTCCCGTCCGACAGAGCCCCGAAAGGCTGTACCGACGACCAGCCGGACACTGGGATCGGGCTCGCAGATCGGCACCGAGTTTGCCGCCGCCTACCCGGTCTCCACGCTGGTCGAGGACCTCTTCGACGCCGAACCTGACGGGTGGGGCGGATACACATTCGGCCGCCCCGACGGCACTGTCCCGTCCGCCACGAACGCGCGAACGTACGATGACCGGGATCAGCCGCAACGCATCACGATTTTCAGCGAGAGCGTTAAGGAGGGCTTCGGGATCACTGGGCCCCACTCCTATTCATCGTGGGACGTGTTGGGCGCCGTCGTCCACCGTGGTGATTTCAAAGCCGCCGCGCGGCTTCTCTCGAGAACGCGTGAAGCCGACGGCTCCTGGGGCACCCGTTTCCTTGACGCAGCCAAGTCCACATGGACCCAGTCGGCACCGACAGCTCCTATCGTCGTGGTCGAGTCTGCTCCGAGCCCCACGGATGACGAGGCCAACGTTGACGACACGGCAGACGACGCCGTCCTCGCGAAACTGTTGGGTGGTGCCCTCTCCCCCGGTGGTGTCGTCTCGATTACGAGCATCGCGGAGGTCGAGTCTCCGACGCTCACGGTCGCTCAGGCGGTGGCGAGCCATTCGCCGACTGAGTTCCGTCTGGACGGCAACCTCGCGGTGAGATACGCACCCAATACCCGTGAACACGGCGTCTTCACCGTCCGGAAAGAGAAGAACGACGCTGGAATATTCGCTGACCGCTACACCCGGGTGACGTCCTGGATTGCGTGGCGGACGGACAAGGTCGAATTCAAGACGGTCAACGCCCTCGGCCGAACCGAAGAGATCGCTCCCCCCAAGTACACCGTCGAGATCATCGACGCTGCCGGACGGACCACTCGCCGGGAGGGGTTCTCTGCTGAGGAGTCGATCGACCCCACCACCCTTGTGCTGCGGATGGATACGGGGACGGCCCTCCCCACCGGTACCACTGACACCCGCCAGTTCAAAAACTCGCTGATTCAGCTTGGCCACTCCGATGGCTCCACCAAGGTGCTCACCGAGTACTCCAAGCTGGGCTGGCTCTTCGACGAACGTGAACGCCGCTGGGCATTCCTCGCCCCGGCAGGGTCCGTCACGGCAGACGGGCCCACTTCGTCGTACACCGTTGGCCCGCCGGCTGGCTCGGAGGCCGGGGCTCTCCGTCCTGCCCAACTTGAGCTGGGCTGGCCGCAAATACCTCAGGATCGCGACGCGATCCGTGCCGCCGCGAAGTCCGTGACGGAATTCTTCTCGACCAGCAAGAACCACCGAATAACAACGGCCCTGCTCGGAGTCACCTTCGCTGGCCCGCTCGCTCTCAGCTCACGGACCACCGTCTTCATCGTCGCGAACCCCGGCTCCGCGAAAAGCTTGGAGGTCGGCTGCGCGCAAGCGTTCATCTCCGGCGTGTTCAATGGCAAGCAGTCCACCGCCGGTGGCCTTGGCCAGGGCACCTCTGAGGCCGGCGCCGGCGCGGTCGTCGGTTGGGGCCGTCACCTCGCAACAGCCTGGGACGATTTCCGGGACCAGGGCTCGCGCATCGCAAACGAACGGATGCGGATGGCGTTGACCGTCGCCATCCAATCCGCGTATGGGTCCGACGACGCTTTGAAAGGCACCGCGGCCGGCGGTCTCCGGGCGGCACGCGACCGTGAGTCAGCGGCCATCATGACCGGTGAAGGCCTGCCTAGCGGCGAAGGCATCACCGGCCGCGTCATCGCAGTGCCTCTCGCCAACGACGACATCCTCCGCGAACCACGCGGCAGCTCCCCCGTCGACCTGTGGCGCACCAACCACGCAGCCGGCGCTCGAGCGATCTTTGGGGCCTATCTTCAGTGGTTGGCGGGCAGGCTTACCGAGTTGGGCGATCTCCCGACCTACCGCCGGTGGAACGACGCAGCCAAGAACCGGTGGAAGAGCAGCGAGGCAACCCGCACCGTCGAGACCGTTGCAACGCTGGCCGCTGGCTGGGCCAGATTCCGCGAATTCGCCCAGGCCAAGGGGTTTGAGGATCTCCTGCCCGAGCAAACATTCATCGACGAGCAGCTGAGCGCGCTGGCCGTGATCAATACCGAGACGACCGCACGGTCCAACCCGAGCATGACGATCACTTTGAAAGCCCGTGACATCATCGCCAACGGCGCCGGCCACCTTGAATGCGCGAACGCCTCGACCGTGCCCTCTCCTGGTGTGGCCCAGCGCATCGGCTGGCAGTACGTGGCCGAACCGATCCCCGGCCTCTCACCGCAACACTGGCGCCCGACCCTGCGGAAGATCGGTGTCCTCACTCCCGACCTCAAATTCGTCGTCCTCACCAACGACGCGGTCACCCGAATCAAACGCGAACTCGCCCTGGACACCCCCGACGATCAGATCGTCCGAGGTTTCGCCGAACTCGTCAAACCGGGCACTACACCCGGAGGCCGTCACACCTTCCCCGGATACAGCAGCCGCCCCCGCGGCTACATGCTCCCGGTGGACCTGCTGGACCTGGACGGTCTCCGCGAACAAGCGGCCGGGGAGTGGGAGCAATTCGAGAAGACGGCCACCCACCTTGTCGAGAAGTCCTGGAGCGACGACGAAGCGGCCACAGGAACACCGGCCAAAGCCGCCTGACACCCGCTCGATGAGCGGTCGGCCGATCGGCCAAGTCGACCTACCAGTTGAGTGAAAAGGGATGCGAACCCGGAGACGGCGTTCCCTGACCCATGAACGTAGTAATAGCCGCCCTACATTGGAGAAGAGCATGACCGAGGAAGAACGCCCCAGACTGCAACCGAGAAAGTCGAACGTCGGCCGGCTCGCTACCGGGCGCGCGAAAGCGAACATTGAACGTGCCGAATGGCTCTACGCGGTGAACCAGCCCGAACTCGGGATCACCGTCAGCGACGTAATCCGCGAGGCCGTCACCAATGACGCGCTTCGACGTATCTCACTTTGGCAGCTGCTTCTTTCTGTACCCGGGTGGGGCGAAGTTCACGCCGCCCGCGTAATCCGGAACATGCACGCGGCACACGGATCCACCGCCGCCGAACGAAAAGTGAAGATGAATGTCGGCACCATCATTGACGAGCGACGCGGCGGCAGGCTCTGGGTGGCGCTGGCCGACGCCATGGCTCGCGAGGAAGCCGGCGGCGAGAGCGTGCCCGCCGGCTTCCCGTACACAGCCACCGGACTCTAACTCTTCCGTCCAGCCTTCCCCAACGGTGTCTCGCGATATCACGCCAATGAGTCGAGATGAAGGAAGGCGTATTGGGCTCTGGTCGACGGCCGCATCGGGATTTCATGGGCAAGCGGACGGGCGCGCCCCCTGCGTCCATGACCCCATGATTCGTGTCGCCTCACAGGCCCAGTCGAGCCGGACAAACGCCGCCATCGCCCATTCCATAGGAGTGAACCATGCACAACCAGTCGATCCCGCTCACCCAGCTCTTCTCCGCCTGCCCTATCCCGGGGCTCCGCGCGTCAGAACGGCGCGACCCGTACTACAGCGCGCAGTTCTCGACGACCGCGCACGCCATCTGGCTCGAAAGCGAAATCGCACAACTGCAGGAGGCCGGCGGCGCGACCCCGATCCCGAGTTGGCTTCGAAGCACGCACGACCGCGACGATTTCAGCTGGACCGAACAGCGCGAGATGCGCCGTCAGATGCTTCCGGCGCTCGGCGCCATCCACTCCTGGCGAACCCTTTCTTGCGTCCAGGTGGCGTCTTTCACCGGTCAACCAAAACTTCGCAACGGCCGGTCGCCACGTATGTCGCAGCTCTGGACCCACGGACTCATCGACGTCGGGGCCACGCCAACCGGCACAGGCATCACCCTCGGGCAGCCGCACGGCATGCTCTACCGGCCAGCTGCCCGCCAAGGCCCCGACCGGTTCGCCCGCCTCGACGGATCACTCACCATCCCCGAATCGATCGCTGTCACCGGCGGCACAGATTTCAGCGGCGCTCACTCCGCCGACCGGCACGCCGTATTGTGCGCGGAAGCCAGCCTGAGAGTCGCCGAATTCCTCCCCGTCCAAGCGATCCTCGGCGACGCGCTCAACTCGATCGGCAACCTCACAAGCCGGCGTGGGTCGCCGAAAACAGACTCCCAGCTCTGTCCTGATGCGGTTTGGGTCCTCAACGGCCTCCGGATCTGCGTCGAATTCACTGCCACCGCGTCGCAGTCGCTTTCGAAGAAGGCGGACCTCTGGGCGCAGCTACTCCAAGACAACACCCTCAACGACACTGGCATCGTCGTCCTGTTCCTAGCCGTCGACCGTCAGGACCTCGACGGACGACCAGGCCACTCCAACGTCACGTTGCAGACGAAGAAGGCCCTGGCAAAAGCGATCAGGAAACATCCCGGCGGCCTTCAGAATTGGACTGGTTCACGGTTCTTCGTCGCCGATTACCGCGACTACTTTCCCGCGGCCAACGCAGTCAGCTCAGACTTCCTTGACCTTATGGCAGATTCATTCACCGGAGACCCGACGTCTCCGTGGCGCCCGGTCAGCCTTCTCGACCCGGAGACCGTGCCGTTCACTCCGACCGACGGATGGGATCCGATGGCTGTGGTCCGTAACGCCGGCGCCCTGTTGCAGTCACCATTTTGGCTTCGGAGTGCAGCAGAGCCTCCGGCGCTCTGGCAGCTGACCGTCGGCGCCAACCCGCCTGTCCGGATCGACGAGCTCAGCGGGAAACCCAACGCTCGGTCGGTCCCCGCCGCCTCGATTCCGGAACGACTTCGGGTTTTAGGTGGGCTCCGTTAGAAAGAGCGCCCGGGAAGCGCATTCCCCAATCCCGTACCGGTTCTAGACTGAGGGCAATCTTGGGCGATCTCGGAGCCCGATTGGGCGCCACGAGCCCGACCTTCACAAAAATCACAATCGGAGCCCGAAGTGCGCCTTGAACCCCGTGATGACGGAACGTTCCTCTTCCCACCCTCCGCATACTCTGACGTGGCGAGCTATGCCGACTTCTGGACCCGAGTAGAAATCAGTGACGGTGTTCTTGCGAACATCACCAAGGGGTACGCTGACTTGATTCGCACCCAGGTCAGCAACCTTGGGGTGAACTGGTCCCACAAATATGACTACGATCACGACCAGGAATTGCACCATGGGAGTGAGTCCTCCCGAGATACCGCGCGCGCTAGGCGAACGGCAGCGTGGGACAAAGTGAAAGCTGACGTCTACACGCGATGCCCTGAGAAGATCAAAGCTGGCACGGCCCGGACGATCGCTCGAGCAGGACAAGCCGTGTTTTACCGAAGTGCTCTTCCTGATGAAAATCATGACGAGCTAACCCAGGCAACAATGTCGATTCTTTGAGAAGAACTTTCAATCCGCGAGATCTCAGCGCGCTATCAGCTCGGATTGATCCGTGACTACTTCCAGGACCCAGAGATCACATCCGCCCAGCGCCTCGAGGAACTCCGCGAGGAACTTCGCAACATGCAGCGCATCTAGGCTTCGTCATCTGAGCAGCGCGGTCGTCACGGCCGCGCTGCTTTTCCGTGCCCGGAATTCGAATTCTGAGCCTGAACTCGGTGAGACCAAGACTCCGGGCGCTGTACTCGTTCAGCCCAGCGATTTATCCGTGTGCCGCCGTCCAGCGACAGCCACCCAAAATTCGCTCATGCTCGGCCGGAAGACGCTGCCACCCTCATACCCCGCGGCCAGCGCAACGGCAGGGTCCACGCCGCGAACCAGGAGCACGGCGTCGTTCATGCCGATGGTCGGGCAGCGTCCGGGGCCGGAGATGGCCTGGAAGCTGCCTTTGACCAGGTAGACATCCTCGCCAAGGACCGGCTCCTCATCGCGTCCCAGCTTCTCGAGGATGATCCGGCCTGCGACGGTGATGACGCAGGCATCGGCCCGGCCAGAGACGTCGATGAGGATATCTACCTGGCCGAGCGCGTCCGCGTGCTCGCCCGGCTCTGTGAGGCCTGCCGTCCTATCCGGACCTGTGGTTGCGGTTGATGCGACGGACGGAACGGTGCGGGTCCTGAGGGAGGCGGTCACGGTTTTCCTTTGATTCGGATGGGCGAGGCTATGTGCCTCAGCCGATGCATGCGCGGCATGGGTTTGATCCGGAAGGGTTCGTGGCCGGCGTTCCGGCCTGGTCGGGCCTGGCTTCCGTCTGCGCCGGCGTTGGCCCCCCACGAGTACCCGTAGAACTGATTCGCTTTGGTCGCCGGCGACGCCCTGTGCTGGTTTCGCAGCGATCTTGATGAACGACCACAGGGGTTTAGGCGACGATCGCTTCGGACAGCGCGACCCTCCGTACCAATCGCGTTTGGGCTTGGGGGTCCCAACCACCAGACGCTGCGATCTGGACCGCCTGACTTCCGCGAGGCTTCGAACTGCTTTGACATTCGGTGCATGCGCCGGGCTTGGTTACGCCGCATCGCGGAATTCCAGGTATGCATGCTCGTTTGCAGGTGACCTCGAACACTGCCTGCCTGCCAGCTCGAGCATCGAGCCGGACGGCTCACCGCGCATGTGTTTCAGCATCCTGACGATCCTTGTAACCGAACGCGACCTCGACGGTGAGTTCGAAAAGACCGAGCACACGTTTGACCGCCTAGCCGGGCTGGATGACGTAACCAGATCTGAGCACAACCACATCGAGTCGATCACTGAAATTGTTGCACCTGCGCCCGCAGAACCGGGCGGCCGAAAGCGCCGCTTTCGCGTTCCGGGCCGGCCCTTCCCCGTGCTGCGAATGGCCGCCAGTGAGGTGGTCGCTCTGCGAATGGCGCGCGTTTCCCGGACGTTGAATTTCTCGACATTTAATGAGCTCGTCGAGATCCGCGAAACGAATGGGTGACGCGGGCTGTCGCCGGCGTGGAAGCGTGCGACCAGCTGGCGGTGCGACTACGCGACCGGCGCGGTCACGACTGACCCAGGCGAGGAGCTTGCTCGTTTTTCGGATTGCGTGAGGAGAGCCTCAATTTCGTCGAGCCGCAAGACCAGTCGCAGCCGTTCGCTCGTGAGACTCTCAATGTTGACTGCCGTCGATTCGATGATGTCTACACCCTCGTATCCGTCGGCCACGGCACAAGCCCTGGGGACACCGCGGACTTCGAGTACTGCGTTGTTCGCACCGATCGTTGGGTATCGCGTTGAACCCGACTTCTGACGAAAACTTCCGCTGACCAGAATCACGTCAATCCCCATTCGCGGCTCTTCGTCCCGGTTTCTTTTCTCAAGGACGATACGGCCTGCGAGCGTGATCATCTGGTAGTTCTCGTGGCCTGAGACGTCTACTCGGACCGAGATGAGATCGGATGCGGCCGCATCTGTGCCGTCCGTACCGTAGACCTCACGGGCTAAGCCACGGACACGCTGCTCGTCCACCGGCGCAAACGACCAGCGCTTCTCCGCCGGCTTCCATCGGCCTCCGATTTCTTTTGCCTTCGATGCCAGTCCAGGGTTGTAGGGGGCCGCGAGCGTGACTGCGACAGGACTGGTCGTGATGGTTACGGACATTTGTCTGGTTTCCTTTGTTTCGTTGGGTGTCTGACACGGACCACTTGAGCCCTCTGTATCTCTATGCGCGGCATCCGAAACCGGCTGGAATCATGGCAGCGACAGGGACAGACCGGCCAGACTGCCGCACGGACTACCGACCCCCGAGCCGAAGGAGCAACCACCGCGAGGATGTCCGACGGGTGGGGCACCGGGCAGCGACGCACGCGAACTCGGCATCAACCTCGGACGCGCTCGCGACGCCTCGGGCCGCAGCCCAGAACGCGTGGCCCACGCTGCGGGCATTTCGACGTTCATGTACCGCCAGCTGGAGAAGGGTGAGTCGAACCCCGGGACAGCCGCCAACCCGCGGCTCAGGACCCTTGTCGCACTATCGGAAGTACTCGATGTTGCGCTGATTGAGCTTCTCTCCCGCTCGACGCCTGGCATCGCGGTCGGACGGTGACGAACTATTGGCGTCAGACGGGCACCATCAAGATACGGACAAATAGCGGGGACGCCGCGGCGTTCAGCCCCGGAGTCAGGACGCCCGTCCTGCCTTATCTGTTGCTACCGTTTCGGGTGAAGGACGTCCGGTTGCAGCTCGCTCGCCACGTCCTCGCCTTTGCCGCCGTGATCAGCATCGCTCTGTCGCTCTCCTCGCTGTTCATGGCGCTCGACAGTTCGACCTCGGGTCTCCTCCAAAAGCCGCTCTACGTCGCGGTCCCGGCCTACCTCTTCCTTTTGGCCGTATCGCAGCTGCTGCGAAGCTCCCGCAAGCCGCTCTCCGCAAGTCGCAGCCTGGAATAATGACTTTCCAAGCAGCCGGGCTGGTAGTTGTGTGGGTTGCTGCTGCGCCGACTCTGTTCTTCATCCTCTTGAAGATCATCAATACCGTTCGCCAGCTCCAGGCAAGGTTGAACGCCGAGCGCGCGCGAGCCGTGCCACTCGCGGCGTTGGCCCGCTTCAGGCCACTGATCCAGACGCGCCCGTGGTCCGCATACTCGACGTCGCCTCCCGCATGGACCCGAATCTGGCCGAGATCATCACGATCCGCCGATGCTTCGGCGATGCGGCGACAGCCGGGTCTCTGGCTTGCGGTCAGCTGGCCGCTGAGCTGCGGGCGCGCCTCGCGAAGCTGCACGGCTAGTGTGCGGTCGCCTGCGGCGAGCCATCGTGACCACCGCGCACTACCGGCCCAAACGTACGAGCCGGGCCGGCGAACGTGCCGCGCATGAGGTATCTGCGGCAAGCGCTACCTCACTCTAGCCACACCGCCCGACGGGTCGATTCACTTTTTTTTGAAGACCACGCGTCGGAAACAGAACACTACCGCGCATGCACTCACCGGCGGCTTCAAACCTGAAGCCTCGCTCCACCCCGAACAGAATCAGAAAGGCTCATCATGAGCAGCACTCCCCTGGTCGAACATCCCAGTCACGCCGACAGGCGGAGGAAGGTCATCGACGGGTGGGCGGCCCCGCTGGGCCACGTGGCCGGCTTGGACCCCACCTCCGCATTCATCATCGCCTGCGACGCACTCATCCGAGCAGAACTCTCCAACGGGCCGCAGTTCACCGCAGACGAGGCCGCCGCAATGCTCGTCATGCACCAGGGCTGCATGGCCGAACCTTTCGGGTTCGGGTCCCTCCTGGCAGATGCCATGGAGGACGACCCCGACCTTTACGAGCCCACCCCAGAGCTGATGACAAAGCTCCGCACCCTCACGCTCACCCAGGACTGGGGAATCCGGATGCTACTCGCCGTCCACGAAGGGCTCCGGCGCGAGGAAGGGGGCAGGAGGGTGCCGTACCTGGTCACCCTCAAGGAAATCGGCTTTCCCGTCATCTAGACCCAGGACATCCCCGTGCGGCTCAGTACCTTCCAGAAGCGAGAGAGTACCGCGCATGCACTCCACAGCGGCAGTTACCAGCCGTGGAATCCGCACCATTTACGCAAGAAAAACGTTCGCGACCGTCGCGACCACCCAAAGGAATAGACCATGAACATCAACGATTCTGACTACACCGCAGACGACCTCATCGATAACTGGGGCAACTCCGACCGCGAGAGGGAAGGCGTGCGCGCATTGCGCCATTACTCGGCGGAAATCGAAGCCATCTGGAGGCACGCGCCGGCCCCCGAACCCTCCCCCGACAGGCCCCAGCTCGACAGCACCATCGATACTGGTTACAACCCGTCCGAATCGATGTACGCGGCAATGGTCCAGCTCCTCCTCGAAGACGCGGGTATCCCAACTGCCAAGCACTCTGTCGTGCTCAACCGCGGTCTGCTCAGCCAGTACCGCGACGCCGCGATTGAACCCAACATCGTCGTCCAGCACATCCTGAGCCGCTGACCGCGACGAAGGGGACATCATCATGCCGAAACTCATCCGAATCGAATCGGGCTCCGAGACTGAACTCCAGAACGCCATCGACAACATTGAGGGTCGCGCAACCCAGCGCACCGTCAGTGCCTACGACGTCATTCGGCACGTCGAAGCGGTAGAACACCGTCTCGACGTCCTCGGAGTACCGAACAGGGCACGCGCAGGAATCACCACCGTGGTCAACGGCAGCTCGATGTTGCCCCGGGCTTACGGTTACAGCGCTCACGCCACATTCGTCACAGTTCGACGGAACGGTTCCGGCTGGCGCTTCGTCAAAGCAAAACGCACGTGGAACCGAGCCCTCTCCCGGGAACTCATCGACCTTCCATTCACCGTGGCTCAGCTGGGTTCTTGGGCGGCCGCCAGCGCGTGGTCAGTCGAGATACTGACGACAGCGGCATAGCTGGTTACGTATTCGGCCGTCAAAGGGCGTCGGGCTATCTGCCTCTGCGAGAGCATGTTCGCGCAAGCAGATAGTCCGAACCGGAACCTACATACGCTGTAGGACCGAACGAAGAAGCGCTTCCCCGCTCCGTCATAAACTGGCTCCATGCCCTCCATGCGTGACAATCTGACACTCGTCGTCTCCGATATCACGGATGCACTCACCGAAATCCCCGACGCTTCGTTGGCCGGCGCGATCCTCGACCCGCCTTACGGTCTTGGCCTGACCGGGGTCGCCTGGGACCGAAGTGCGATCGCGTTCGACATAGATTTCTGGTCTCTCGTCCGGTCGAAGATCAGGCCTGGCGGCACGCTAAGTTGCTTCGGGCATTCGAAGACCTTTGCTCGGCAAAGCGTGGCCATCGAGGACAGCGGTTTCCAGATTGTTGACACGCTCGCCTGGGCGAAGGGCTTCGGCCACGCCACCGCCAATCGGCACATCGACTCGGAACTACGGCGCCTCGTGTCCCCCGCTGCGCTTGTCGAGAGGTATGCGGGTTGGGAAACGCAGCTACGACCTGCATTCGAACCGATAGTCATCGCGAGAAATCTTCCGCCGAAAGGGTCCTTGGTCGAATCCATCGCAGCAGGCGGCACCGGTGGTTTCAACATCGGCGAATCACTCATTCCCTCGGATCCGCTCGAGAACCGGAGTCGGCGGAATGGCGCAGTGGACGGCGGTGCAAACCGTCAAATTTCACGCCTCATCGGTTCGATGTCTGTGCCGACTGCCGGCGGTCGCCGGCCCGGCAACCTGCTTCTCGAGCACGACGAAGACTGCGAAGAGACCTGCTGCACGCCCGGGTGCCCGGTACAACTGATCGACGCCCAAGGGCGGACAAAATATGCTCCTGGCAAGGAGAAAGCCAGCCGCTTCTTTACTCAGATCAAATACTCGCCACGCGCTCACGTCTCGGAATCACCGCGCCCAGCCGGCGTTAGGGGGCACCCCACTGTTAAGCCAATGAGCCTCGTGAATTGGCTTTGCGGCCTAATCGTCATGCCCGGCGAGAGTTACCTCGATGGCTTCGCTGGGTCCGGGGCCATCTCCGAAGGCATCATCCGAGCCGGCGGTCACGCTTTGGCGATTGAGCGTGAACAGGAATACGCCGAACTGATTGAACATCGATTCGCTGTGCTGGACGTCGCCGAACAAGAAGAGCGAATCGTGGGGGACGTAGCTATTTGATGCCGTAGCCACCACGAGGAGTTTGTGACGTTTTTGGAGGCAAGTCGGAGGTTTACCCACGTCAACCCACCGCGAAACTCTGACGAACGGCAGAGTCTCCTCGATGCGATGCCATGCTGCCCCTCAGAAGGGATGAGCGCCGGCACTCTCGTCCAGTGCGTATGGCAATCCAAGGGGCCGTTGCCGCCGCCTGCTCGAGGACCACGCGGTTGAACGTGCAAAAGAGCTTTCAGCTTTCCGAACGAGCAGTCGTCTCCCCATCTTCTGGTACACGCGCAGCTGACGTTACGGGCTGAAGGTAGGCAGCGACGACGGGTTGGAACTCCGATGCCAACGAAGGTCGATTCCAGGCAAGCGCCAGCACTGGCCTGATCGCTTGGGTTCTTCCGGCTCGCACCCAGCGCCAGAGCTGCTTACGCCTGAACGACCAATAGGCCCATCGGATGACAAGAACGGGGAGCACGCCAACCGCGATCACAAGAAATCTACTGCCGCCGGCCGAGTTGTACACGTAGCCGTTGACCAAAGCCAACATAATCAACCCGAAGACTCCAGTTAGAAAAAGGAACTTCAGCGAACCGATGTGGCTGTTCCCCCAGAGCCAGTCAAAGAAACGCATGGAAGGCCTTAAGCTTCTGCAAGCTGTCGCGGCGATGGGACCGTGGTTTCTCGATACCATGCAAATTTCTTGTCATCATCTCTTCCCTCAAAACCCCAAATTCCAAGGATCGGCCTGCCATCGGGGGCTGCCGGGTTCTCGATCAACCGCGGCAGGTGCCCGCTCTCGTCGGGATAGACCAAAGCAGATGCGCCTGGCCCTGTCCGATTGTTCGACGCCATCATCGCGACGTAAGGAATGATTTTCATTTACTCCACTTGCTTGTGAGCTGCGCGTTACAAGGTTGCTGCGTTGTCGGCTTCAATGCAGAGACTATTGCGTCTTCCGTGGCAACGTCGATAGTCGCGTGTCGCGTGTTTTACGGAGCCAAAACGTCCGAGACAGACCTCGTTCGTCACCACCGGGCAGCATCAGCGCACGCAGCCTTGAGTTCAGCCGCCCGCAAGCCACGCACCTGGCCGCCAACCGCATCGCCCGCATCGCAGAGAGTATGCCCCTTCCTCGACGGACACGGCGGCCGAGTTGGTCCAGTTGGAGCGGGAGAACAAGGAGTTGCGGCGGGCGAACGCGATCCTTCGAAGCGCGTCGGCTTTCTTCGTGGCGGAGTCCGGCCGCCCCTCGACCAGATAGTCCGGTTCATGACGAGAAGAGCAAGGTCGGGGTCGAGCCGGTCTGCCGGGAGTTGCAGGTCGCCTCGTCCAGCTATTATGCGGCGAAGTCCCGGCCCGCCCTCGAAACGGTCCGGCCGCGATGAGGTGACCGCGGCCCGAATCTGACGGGTGCCCGTTGACGTCTGCTTACCGGCGGTGAGGCTGGCTGTCGTCCGCATTCCTACCGTCATCGAACAGTCCGGCGTCGGAAGTCGACTCGTTGACTCCCCGGCGAGAAGGTAGCTGACAGCTGCCCCGCGTCGGTGCTCGTCACGATCGGCGAAGGCGAGTAGCGCTTGATGGTAGCGCCAATCCACGTACATCCAACTGAGGTTACTGGTCAGGATCAGCGAGGCGTGTTCATAGCGGGATGGGACGAGCTGGAAGAACAGGTTCGCGGCGTCCTGATCGAAGGGAATGTAGCCGACTTCGTCGATTTATGCAGACATCCGCATAAATCGACGAACTGGGCTACCTTCCGCTGCCGGCCGAGGCGGCGTCGGCACTGTTTCAAGTGATCAACCAGCGCTACCTGAAAACGTCGATCGTGATCACCACGAACCGGCCCGTTGGCGCCTGGGGCGAGATCCTCGGCGACGCCACCGTCGCCGCCGCGATGCTCGACCGACTCCTGCACCGATCCGTCGTCGTCACCCGCGACGGCGGCCCCTAGCGGCTCCGCGACCACGCCGCCGCATCCAACGAGCTCCGCCGCGTGGCAACCGGCACAAACTTCGATATTTTAGCCTCGCGACCTGGGGAGCACCGATGAAGCAGGACTGGGGAATTTCGCTGAGCACCGTCGCCTTGACCCCAGCATCGCGCGTTTTCGTCTGCATCCCATGGCCAGCCTGGCTATGTCGGCTTCGGCGCTGTCTTCCACTACGCGAAGCGGTTGGCGCTGCGGCAAAATGTGGTCCTCTAATTGATGGGGTTATCTCCCCAGTTTGTTGAACTGCAACTGCCCGCGACGTATCCGTTTGATCCAGTGTTGACAAACCCGTCGGATACGAACCACGGTGTTCCGCCGAAAGTTCCAACGTAGTCCCAAACGTTGGTCCAGCCCCACTGTCCGTACACCCGAGTGCCGGTTTGCTGGCAGAAGACCTTCAATTTCCAATTGTTCGGAAAGGTGCGCGTGATGTCGGCGGAGGTGGCGCTCCACTTGCGAGCATTCAACACAGGGCCGCCGGTCTGTACGACGCCGGCATGCCAGCGGGCCGGTTCTGGACTTGTGGAGGAGTAGCAAAACGCGAGTCCCCAGGTTGTGACGGCCCACGGCGGACACGTTTCGCCGATAAGTGCCAAATCCTGTACTGCCCCCGACCGAGTGGCGTTACGTAGTATCCATCGAGCCATCCACTGAGGGAGACTTGTAGTTCCGACTGCGGCTGACGCAGGCGCTGGAGTACCCATCTGGTTTGCCGTGATCCCCAGGCTAAGCAGCATTGCCGCTAGTCCGATATAAACGACCGTCCTTGCGAGTCCTTTGGTCTTTGCCACGACGACGCCTCCCTTAGTATCGTCACAAGTAGGTCCCAGTTCAGAGATAGTGTCAGGGACCACGAACCGAAAATAGGCCATTATCACCATTTGAAAACAAGATGCAACGTGAAGTTCGTGGGTACCGCGTGTCGGCGATGAAACGCAAATTTGCGGCATGCCCGATCAGGCGGTCCACTGCCGCTCGCCATCTCCTGAAGACATAGAGTCCGCCACCTTCGAGATCGAGACGAACGGTCACTTCGCCAGCCACTCTTCGTCCGATAAGGACACGTGCCTGAGAAGCCGGCACTTCTTGACCGGTACGATCACGCTCGACGCGGCCCAAGCCGAGATCTTCGCGAAAAAACAGCCCGTCGGGCGCCTCGGACAGCTGATCGCCCGGTGGCTTAGGGGCGTGGCTGCGTTGCCGGGACGCCGCGGAGTCGGGCGATGAACCCGACCCAGGCGACGCGACGGCGGAGACGGGCGGCGTCCGGGTAGCGGTTCTTGCTCTCACCCTCATAGTGTGAGCGAAACGCCCAGCCGGGACTGATGGAGCACATTGTGCAGTTGGCGAGGCTCGGCGAGGTATCAGCGGCGATGAGCAGGCTCCTGCAGTTCTCGCAGTAGGACGGTTCTGTTGACGCCGACCCAAAACAGGGCCAATAGTGCCGTTTGAAAGCAGGACCACCATGTGTGTTTCTACTATGCCGTATCGGCGGCGGGCTGGTGGCTTTTGAGCCGGTAGCTGTTGCCTTTGAGGCTGAGGACGTCGGCGTGGTGGACGATGCGGTCGATCATCGCGGACGCGACGGTGGGGTCGCCGAAGACCTCGCCCCAGCGTCCGAATGACAGGTTGCTCGTCAGGATCAAGGACGCGTGTTCGTAGCGGCTCGCGACGAGCTGGAAGAACAGGTTCGCCGCGTCCTGGTCGAACGGGATGTAGCCGACTTCGTCGCAGATCAGCACGCTGTAACGGCGGAGCCGGATCAGTTCCGCGGCGAGCTTGCCGCGGGAATGGGCCTCTTGGAGTCGGGCGACCCAGCCTGTCGCGGTGTCGAAGAGGACACGGTGGCCGTGTTTGGCGGCCTGGACGCCCAGAGCGACGGCGAGGTGGGTCTTGCCCGTGCCGGGCGGCCCGAGGAGCACGATGTTCTTCGCCTCTGTGACGAACACGCTCGTGCCGAGGTGGGCGATCAGGTTCCGGTCCGCGGAGGGCTGGTGATCGAAGTTGAAGTCCTCTAGGGTCTTGTGGCCGGGGAACCGGGCCGCTTTGATCCGCAGGGCCGCGCCGGACGCTTCCCGCTCCGAGACCTCGCGGGAGAGGACCGCGGCAAGGTATTCCTCGTGGGACCAGCCCGCGTCGCGGGCCTGATCGCCCAGGCGCCGGAACGCGTCACCGATCCTCGGGGCGCGCAACGCGCGGGCGTAGTACTCGATCTGAGACGCCGCGCCGCTCACGCGAGCCTCCCCAACTCGATCAGGCCGGGACCGATATCGACACCGAACACATCGTCATAGTCCGACAGGCTCGCCGACTCGACGAACGCGACGTGGGCCTGGGGCCGGTGATGGCGGTGCAGGCTCTGGAACTGACGCCGGAGCACGGCCGCCTGGATGACATGGTCGGGGTCGGTGATGGTCAGCTGCCGGGCCCAGGCCCGGTCGTGAGAGGTGACGGTGACACCGTTGTGGGCGACGTGGACCTGCTCAAGGTCAGCGGTCACGTCCACGAGCCTGCCGATCAGGGCCGGCGCGACGGAGTAGTCGTTGGAGTGCACCCTGACGTAGTAATCCCGCGGCAGACGCACCGTGTTCCGGAACAACACGTCCGGCGCCACCGGCGACAACGGGCGCATCGCGGCCCGGTCCTGGTCGATCAGGTCGACCGGGCGGGCGCGCCGGGACCGGGAGTGACGCGCGTTGGCCACCGGCAGCCAGGACGCGAGCTGCTCGTTGAAGTCCTGCGGGGACACGAACACCCGGCCCGGCATGAACGAGGACCGGAAGAACCGGTTCCGCCGCTCGACCATACCCTTGGACTCCGGATCCCGGGCCTTGAGGAGCTTGACCTCGGTGCCGAGGGTGCCCGCGAACGCGGCAGTAGGCTCGGTGAGCTTGCCGCGGCCGATGCCGGACTCGTTGTCCCAGAGCAACCGTCGCGGGACCGCGCGGGCGGCCTGGAGCAGGGACCACATCCCGCCGAGCAGGTCCGGTGTTTTCCGAGACGGCAGCATCAGGGCTTGGAAGAACCCGGAGAACGTGGACGTCATCACCAGCACCGGCGGCGCGCCCTGCTGCCCGTGGCCGAGCGGGAGGTCCTCGTGCGGGAACCACAAGTCGCACTGGACCTGCTGTCCGGGCTCGTGCACGAGCCGGTCCGCGGGGTCCGGCGGCACGTACTCCGGCCGGATCCCCGCGACTTTGTCCCGGAACACCGACGCCGACCCGAGCCAGCCAACCCGCTCCGCGAGCGTGGACGCGGCCATCGTCGGCGTCACGGCCAACAACACCCGAACCTGCGGGGCGAACGCATCAAAACTCGACCCGACCGCGGGCCGCTGGTACTTCGGGAGCCGGTCCGTTTCCAACGCCCGATCCACCGTTCCCCGGGACACCCCGACGAGCCGGCCGATCTCCCGCTTCGAGTACTGGCCCGTGGAAAACAGTTGGCGTATCTTCGCCCAATCATCCATATTGATCACCTTCCATAATGGTCGGTGGCCCTGTTTTCAATCGGCGATACTGGCCCTATTTTCGGTCGGCGTTAACAGGTTCGACATCCTCGGCGGTGAGCGGTCTGACCCCATCGAGCCACCAGCGCCGATCGGTGGCGTTGTAGGCGGACTTTTTGACAGCCGCCCAGGTGTTGTGGCGCCATGAGCGGATGCGGCCGAGCCGGCGCTCGATGCGACGACGGAGGGCGACGCGGCGGGGGTCCGTGCCTTCGTCGCCATCGAACCAGCCCGGCTGGATGGTGCAACGCCAGCAGGGCACGCGGAGTGGCCGGCGGCTACCGCACTCGATGCAATATCCGGGCAGGCGCTGGATGGAGAGGACCGTCGCCGTCTTGTGCCAGGTGTTGCCGTACAAATAAGAGCCGTCGCTCACTTCGAGCGAGACGCGAAAACCAACCTCTACGCGACCGAGCCGACGTAGCCTAGCCCACCGATTATCGTAAGCAGCATCGAAAGACCCAGGCGCGGGCGTCCGACGCCAGTAGAGGCTTGGCTCAGTCTTAAATTCGTGAACTGTGCCACTCAACGTGGTCACTCGCCAGAGACCGGGTCCATCCATCAGCTCGTGCATCTTGGGTTTCATGCGAACTACATGCGCGGGACAGTTCGGAGATTGGCGACCCCGCGCATGGACCACGTATGCCCCTTCCAATGCCACGCGCTTTCGACCTCGACCCCAGCCTCGAGCCGGTCCTCTGGGAGGAGCCCGAACCTCTGAAATATAGATGGAAGAATTCGTCAGGCGACGGGTGGTCGCCAATGATCTCCTGGATATTTCTAGAGAGTCTGGTCTCAATGGTGGGCACCGGGACCGGCTGGAATTTTCTTATCGTGGAGAGGATCCGCGAACCGGGCCAGCCATACCCGAGCTGGTTCGCGCAATGCCTCGGCTCAAGCCGGGCGATCGCCGTAGAGCTCGGCTGGCATCCGGAAGCAGGAATCGAAAACCTGTGGCGGATCGGTCTGGCGACCGGCGGCGCGTGGCCTCTTGTGAATGTTCACTCAGACCCCACACTTCAGCTCATGGTGCAGCCGCGGCAGGCGCTCGCGCCAACGAGCTTGGCCCTGACAGTGATGGTGGATTGGCTCGCCGACGGTGAGCTCGCGGACATTTTCGTACCGCAGCGTGTGCGGTACTGACGGGTGCCGCGCATGAAGGCGGCATGAGCGAAAAGATGCATCAAACTTTCTGGGCCTGCGGCGAAGCCACCGACGGAGAGCTGCGGCTGAGTGTGACGACCGGCGGGCTGCTGGCGTCTTTCATTGAAGGATACGGAGAGATCGGTCGTGCGGAAACTATCGTAGAGGGCGGTTCTTGGGCCGACCTCTTGCGTCAGAATCGCTTTGCATATGCCTGTGAAGTCGCCACCGAGTACCAAGCTCGAGCTTTGGCGAAAGGTGCGTCGAGCGGGACCTGGTCGCAGTGGGCCGAATCCGCGCCCGCTCTGGAAAGGCTCTACGCGCCTCGATGCCTAGTCCCTTCAGCGGAACCATGGCCAGGTGGCAGTGTGAAGCTGGTCCTCGTGCACCCGATCCTGAAGTCGCTTGATTGGGAGCCACCTGCGCCGAGCCGATCACTGATCGTTATTGACCCTCGGACGGAAGTCGATCTGCTCAAGGGCATGAAGAAAGCCGGTGCTCTCAGTTCGACGGGTCGACTCGATGCAAAATCCCGGTATTTGCATCCTCACGGAATGTGAGTCGGTTTCGACGTCGGATGACACCGAGTTATGGGACGCCATTTCGTTAGCGTTGCTAAATTGTTCTTAACCGCGCATGCGTATAGCGAATCGAGGTTGTCACCTCGGTCGCCGAACTGAAAGACACGCCATGCCAAATGCCACTCCAGCCGTCACCGTTTACGCTCCACTCTGGGACGCTACCGACGTTGCGACCTACGCGAAGATTAGCGTCGGTACCGTACGCAACTGGGTCGTCGCCGGTCGCATGCCCAAGCCCCTCCGCATCGGCCGGACCACCCGCTGGCCGGCTGATGCCATCGTCGCGTTCTTCGGAGCTATGTAATGGCCGGCAGACCGGTTCTCGAGCTCGGCGCCTACGGCAACATCAGCGCCAAGCAGGTCTCAGAGGGCGCATGGAGGGCCGTAGCCTGGCAGCGACACCCAACGACCGGGGAGCGCAGGCAAGTGCGGGCATCCTCCACTACGGAAGCCAAAGCGAAGGCTGCCCTCAAGAGCAAGATGGACGCTCGAGTCAAGACTCCCACGAGCATCGGTACCCCTGCGCTGAGCCGGATGTCAACGGTTGCCCAGCTCATCGAGCTGTATATCGCGGAACTGGACGACACCGATTTGGCATCCGCAACCGTCACTCGGTACACGCGCACCGCCCGTTTCCAGATTCTGCCGGCTATCGGCCAACGCCGCCTTCACGAGCTAACACAAGGCACCTTTGCCAAGCTCATTCTTGACGAGCACAAGAAGTCCCCCTCCGAAGCAAAACTCATCCGGGCGGTGTCCGGCAACCTAATGACTTTGGCGCTTCGTCACGATGCTGTGGCCTCTAACACCGCGGTCAATGCAGCGGGACACCTCCCCAAAGTAGAAAAAGCCGACCCTCAAGCGCTCACGCCCGATACTGCCGAGCAGATGTTCGACCTCCTGATTGCTGCTAAAGACCGGTCGCGTCCAGGCCCGAATTCCCGCAAAGGCAGCACCGACCTAATCGACGTCCTGTCTCTGCAGCTTGCTCTCGGTGCCCGAGTGTCTGAGGTTGCCGCCATACAAGTGCAGGACATCGACTGGACGGCCGAGCCTCCCGTCATCACGATTCACCAGGCCGTGTCCATCCAGGGCCCGCGAGGCAAGAAGCTCGGGGCCCGTCAGTATGAGATTCCCGGCTTCTATTTTGTGCAGCCCTATACAAAGGCGAAAGATGTCCGCCGTGTCGTCCTCGATGACTTCGCCATCGAGATTCTGCGCCGTCGGGTTGACACACCAGGTACCGGCGGGCTCATCTTCTATGCCGCCACAGGTGCACCTCTCAACCTCGCCAATCTGCGTCGTTCGATGCGGGCGGCCCTTGCGGGCTCCGAGGTCGAGTTCGCGAGCACCCACTCCATGCGTCGCTCGATTGCATCGGAGGTTGGCCACCACCCGGAGTATGGGCCGGAAGCCGCGCAGAAGCTCCTCGGGCATGGCCAGCTCAGTACAACCATTCGCAGCTACATAAGCCGGGACGTTTCGGTGAGTGATGTGCGCAAGGTGAGCGCGAAATTCGGTCGAAGAGTGTTGTGAGCGCCATCGTAAGAACGTGAACCGGGCGGCCGGGCACCTCGCCAGCTCTATTTACGCGGACTTAGCCCTAGGTCTCCACGCGACAGGTCCACACTTAACCACAAAAGCCTCTGACAACGCTGGTTGTCAGAGGCTTTTCTATTTGTGTGGACCGAGCACAAGTCCACAGTTACTCCACACTTATTCAGGTGACAATAGCTGATTCCAAGTGATCCCAAATGACATGGAAACCAGTAAAACAGCCGGTCAATCCGCTTTCTTGGTGCACCCCCCGGGACTTGAACCCGGAACCCACTGATTAAGAGTCAGTTGCTCTGCCAATTGAGCTAGAGGTGCGTGTTTGTTTCTCCGGGACAACCCGAAGCGACTCTAGAGAATAACACCGGAAACGTCCCGGGCGCCAATCGAGGCCGCGCACCGGTGAGTCGCGCGGAAATTACTATCCTTGGGAGTGTGACCGACGCAACAATTCCTCCCCGAAACAGTGCCTCCGACGAGGCCTCCACCTACAGCCTCGACGATGACCTGGCCCTCGCCATCGAACTCGCCGACGCCGCGGATGCCATCTCCCGCGACCGCTTCACCGCGATGGACCTCGTCGTCACGACCAAGCCGGACCGTACCCCGGTGACGGACGCCGACCAGGCCGTCGAACGAGCCATCCGTGCCTTACTCGCAGCGCGACGTCCGAACGACGGCATTCTCGGCGAGGAATACGGCACCGCCGGCTCGACCGTGCGCCAGTGGATCATCGACCCGATCGACGGCACCGCCGGTTTCCTGCGCGGCGTGCAGATCTGGGGAACTCTGATCTCCCTCGCTGTCGACGGCATCCCCGTCGTCGGCGTGGTGAGCTCCCCCGCCCTCGGCAAGCGCTGGTGGGCGCGAGCTGGCGCCGGCGCCTGGTCCAGCGACGAGCGCACCCCCGACGCAGCCCCGCGCCGGCTCCAGGTCTCCGGCGTCTCGACCCTCGCCGACGCGTCCCTCAGCTACAACAGCATCCAGCAGTGGGACCAGACCGGCCACCTCGACGAGCTTGTCGCCCTCTCCCGGTCGGTGTGGCGCACCCGGGCATACGGCGATATGTGGTCGTACATGCTCCTGGCCGAAGGCGTGCTCGATATCGTGGCCGAATTCGACCTCAAGCCGTACGACATGGCCGCGCTCGCCCCGATCGTGCAGGAGGCCGGCGGCACCTTCACCTCGGCCGACGGGCTCGAGGGACCCTGGCAGGGCAGTTCCCTCGCCACCAACGGACTGCTGCACGCCGCGACCCTCGAGGTCCTCCGCGCCTCCGCGGCCGGCACCGCCGGCACGGCCCGTCACGGCTAATGCCACCCTCACGCCCCGATGCGGTCCGGGTTGCCCCGCTCTCTGCCCGGCGCGCCGTCATCGCGCGAGCTGCGGCCACAGCAGCACTTGCCCTCGGCCTGTTGCTGGCGGTGAGCGGATGCTCCTCCGTCGCCCATCTCGCCCCCTCGGCCAGTGACGGGGCCGCCTCGCTTGCCGCATCAGCCATGGCCGTGCCGATCCAGGTGTCGAAGCTCGTGGTCGGGGACTGCCTCGACAACTTCGGGGACACCGATGTGGCATCCGCTGTCGGCGTCACGCTGGTGCCGTGCACCGAAGTGCACGCCTTCGAGGTCTACGCGGGCTTCGACCTGCCGATGGAGTCGTATCCCGGCGAAGACGCTGTCGTCGCGGCGGCCGAAGGCGGCTGCGGAACCCGATTCGAGGCCTTCACCGGCAGTGCCTACGACGGCTCCCAGCTCGATTACAACTACTTCGTTCCGCCGGAGGACGGCTGGACGATTTCCGGCAGCCACCTGGTCTCGTGCCTCATAGACGACCCCGCCGGCCCCGTGACCGGAACCCTCGCCCAGGCCCGCCGCTGATGAATTGATATCACGACGTCAGGCGTCACGGTCCCACTGCGTGTCGTCGAGGTCGCCCCGCAGCGTGCCGGTCGCCGCGTCGACGGCGGCGCCGACGGTGTCGGCGAATCGTTCGGGCGGGAACCGTTTGCCGAGGCCGTATCGACGTAGCACGTCTTTCACGGGACCCTTCATCTCCGCGAATACGAGGGTGGCGCCGCGCTTCTTCAGGAACTCGTCGAGTTCGAGCAGTTCGTCGATGGCGGTGGTGTCGATATCGGTGATCGGTTCCGCGGCCAGGATCACGGTGCGCACGTCGGTGCCGGCGGCGCTGACGGTCGCCCGAACGTAGTCGTCGAAGATCCCGCCATTGGCGAAGAAAAGCGGTGCGTCGAAACGAACGATGACGATGCCAGGCAGGCGCTCGCCTTCCGGGTGCCGTGACAGGTCGTGGTAGCCCCGGAGGCCATGAATGCGACCCAGCTCCGCGCGGTACGGCCGCCAGGCATGGCCGATGAACTCGCCAAGGGACAGAACGACCGCGACGATGATCCCTGCGATCACTCCGGCGACGAGCACGCCGAGGAAGGCCGCGACGGACAACACGGCATCGGTCTTGCTCATCCTCACGAGGGCGACGAACCCCCTTATGTCGACCAGTCCCGCCGCAGCGACCATGACGACGGCCGCGATCGTGGCAGAGGGCAGGAAGTCCGTGAGGCCGGGCCCGAGCAGCATGAACAGGACGAGGAAGACAGCCCCGGCCACTCCGGCGAGTTGAGAGCGCGCCCCGGCGCTCTCAGCGGCGGCAGTGCGCGACGACGACGCCGAGATGGGGAACCCGCCGAACAGGCCGGCGAACAGGTTCGAGGCGCCGACCGCCGCCATTTCCTGGTTGCCGTCGACAGTGTCTCCGCGGCGCGCGGCGATGGTGCGGGAGAGCACGGCGGTGTCCGCGAAAGCGATGAGCGCCATCCCGAGCGCGGGAAGTGCCAGACCGACGACATCCGCCCAGTGCAGGCCGGTGAGGGCGGGTGCCGGGAGGCCGGCGGGGAGAGCGCCGACGACGGGGATGTCGGCGTGGAGGCCGAGGGCGTACGTCAGTACCATCGAGGCCGCGACCGCGACGAGGATCCCTGGGATCCGGCTCTTCGTCCAGACCAGGACGACGATGACACCCAGTGAGCCGATTCCGAACAGCACCGCGGTCGGGTTCACCCTACCGCCGACGATGCCCGTGACGATGGCGATCGCATCTCCCAGCGGTGACGCAGAGGAGAGAGCGAATCCGAGGAGCGACGGGATCTGCGACAGGATGACGATTACCGCGAGCGCGTTGAGGTAGCCGACCCGGAGCGGCTTGGAAAGCAGGTCGGTGACGAATCCGAGGCGTAGGAATCCGCCCACGATGAGTGCCGCACCGACCATGATTCCCAGGAGCCCGGCCAGGGTAACGGCGCGGGCGCTGTCCCCGGCCGCGAGCGGCAGGATGGCCGCGGCGATGATCGGCGCGAGAGCCGAGTCGGGAGCGAGCACCAGGATCCGGGACGGCCCGACGACGGCGTAGACGAGAAGAGGAACGATCGTGGCGAACAGTCCTGTCACGGGCGGAAGACCGGCGACCTCGGCATAGCCGATGCCGACCGGGATGAGCAGGGCGGTCAGGATCGCCCCTGCGCGCAGATCGGGCAGCAGCCAGGTGCGCCGATAGCTCAGCACTGTAGCGACCCCTGGCGCCCATTTCCGCAGTCCGGTGTCGGCCATCAGACTCCTCGTCCGAGGTCATCATGCCCCGAAAGCGCGCGGCGGACTACCGAGCCGTGTGACGGGTGAAGACCAGATGGACGACTCCGGACGGAGAAGGGGTCGCCTCGATATCAAAGCGTTGCTCGAGCCCTTCGAGTTCGTCCCACAGCCGTTCGCCCCGGCCCAGGACGATCGGTACCAGGACGATGTGCATGTGGTCGATCAGATCGGCCTCGAGGAACTGCCGAACCGTGCTGACGCCGCCACCGACCCGGACGTGGCGGTCGCCGGCAAGGGCGCGGGCCTGTTCGAGCGCCGAGAGGGGGTCGGCATCAACGAAGTGGAAGGTTGTTCCGCCGTCCATCACGAGCACCGGCCGGGGATGGTGCGTCAGCACGACCACGGGGGTGTGGAACACAGGGTTGTCGCCCCACCATCCCTGCCACTCTTCGTCCTCCCAGGGACCACGCACCGGGCCGAACTTGTTGCGCCCCATGATCTCCACGCCGATCCCGGGGCCCCAGGCGCTGGCGAACGCATCGTCGACGCCGAATGATGCCACAGACTCCCCGTGAAGGCCCATCTCGCGGAAGGTGCGTGTCGCGATCGCCCACTCCATGAGCCGGGAGCCTGCGTGGCCGAAAGGAGCGTCGAGTTGCTGGCCTTCGCCGGTGCCGAAGCCGTCAAGGGAGACCGAGAAGTTGTGCACGCGGACGAGGGACATGTCATCTCCTGAAGTCGTGGTCGTAGGGAATCACACTATGGTGATTCGACCCACGGGCTCAAGACCGAGGGTCGGAGACTCGAGGACTCGAGGACTCAAGGACTCAAGGACTCAAGGACTCAAGGACTCAAGGACTCAAGGACTCAAGAGCGTGTGACAGGAGCCGATGGTGGAGATGGGGGGAATTGAACCCCCGTCCACTGCTGTGGTCATATGCCTTCTACGGGTGTATCCAGTGAAGTCGTTCTACTCGGCTCCGGAATTTGCCACTGTCAGCTAATCCGACGAGCCCAGCCCTCGTTTAAGTCCCCCTACACCCCGCGGCTCAGAGTAGGAGCAATCTCTCTAAATGACGTCAGGGTCCGGGTAGAGAGCATTCCCGGCCTGACGGACTCTCTAGTTGCTTTACTTAGGCCGCGAGGGCGTAAGCAGAAGCAGAGTCAGTGCGGTTTGTTTTGGCACTTATTGTTTTGCAGGGAGCGTTAACGAGTTAACCCTGCATCCTCGACCCGCTTCTCACATTTGCGCAGGCAATGTCGAAACCGATCATCCCCATGCGCACTCGTCGCCATTGTTCGGCGCCACCGACTTGCGGCGGAATGAGTGGGTCCTGTCACACGCTGTTGAGTTGTCAAGACTGCACTCGCTCTTTTCGAACTGATCGTGCAGCCCTTCAGTCTACAACACTTCTGCCGGAATGCGGGGCGACGGCCAGCAGGACGCGCTCGGCCTCGGAGTCGCCGGGAACGATCACGTCGATGCGCGCAGCACCCGACCGGACCGTGACGATACTCGCCTCGGCGTAACGCGGATGCCGCTGTACGGTGACCGACTCCAACCGCGCCAGGAACACGATCAGTCGGGAGCTCGACAATTCGGACCGATCGGCCAGACCGAACCAGTCGCAACGAGACAGCACTTGAACCTCCGCGTCGGTCCCGCAGACGATGGCGCCGTGCAGCACAGTCGGACGGAACAGGTTCAGCACCCGGGCCATGAAGTCGCCGGTCGCCCGAACCCGCTCACGCGGATGCGCGGCGTAGAGGTGGAGTTCGGGCTCGCGATCCCGAAGATTCGTCCAGTCCGCCATCAGGTCCGCGTCGGTTGCCCGGAACGCGGCAGAGTTCAGGACGGCATTGGGCCGCCGGTCGATGGCGGGGCCGACCGGGAAAGTCAGCATCGAAGCCGCGGCCGTTGCGGCGTCGTGTGAGCCGAACGACACTTTCGAACCGAGCGACATGTCACGGAGCAGGTCGACGAATCCGCTGACGACCTCGCGCGAGGAGCCGTTGTAGCCGACCTGGAGCACGGCGCCGTCCCGGGGATGCACCCGCAGGCGCCCGTCGGCGAGGTCGACGCTGTCCTCGATGGCAACGACGGCGTCATAGGGCAGCGTCGAGCCGGCGTATGCCGAACCGGTCCTGCTCAGCACGGTGAGGGCGTCGCTCCCCGCGATGATCAGGTGGTCGTAGAGATCCATAGTCGGATCCGCGTCCCGGCGGGGGATGTTCCGCGGCACCTTGAGCACGAGCCGTTCGGACGTGGGATCGCAACCGAAGTCGCGAAACAGCCGCGGGACCTCATCCAGAGTCCGCACCGCGTCCACCCAGGGGCCGAAGGCGTTGTATTCCGCGTCGGCTGTACTCATCGCCTCATCGTAACGCCCCGCATACGCCGCATCGGCGCCTGCGGGTGCCGTCGCCCGCTCGCCCGACCGGTGGGTGATTCAACCGGGTATCAGTCGCCGAGGTGCTTGCGCGCGGACATCGCGCGGTCGGACTCGCGCTTGTCCTGGCGCTCACGGAGCGTCTGGCGCTTGTCGTATTCCTTCTTGCCCTTGGCGACGGCGATCTCAACCTTGGCCTTGCCGTTGCTGAAGTAGATCCGCAGAGGGACGAGCGTGTAGCCGCCCTCTTTGGTCTTGTGGCTGATCTTGACGATCTCCTGCTTGTGCAGCAGCAGTTTGCGCTTGCGCCGCGGCGGGTGGTTCGTCCAGGTGCCGGCCATGTACTCCTGAATGTGCACGGCGTCGAGCCAGGCTTCGCCGCCTTCGATGAAGGCGTAGCCGTCGACGAGCGAGGCGCGGCCGGCGCGCAGCGACTTCACCTCGGTTCCGCTCAGGACCATTCCGGCCTCGTACGTCTCCTCGATGAGGTAGTCGTGGCGTGCCTTGCGATTGGTCGAGACGACCTTTTCGCCGATTTCCCTGGGCACGGGTTACTCCTCAGCGTCAGTGGGTGGGCAGGCCGGTACCGGCCAGCCCACCAGTCTAGCGCTCGGCCTCGAGCCGCTCGGACGAACGGCTAGACCTTCAGGTATCGGGTGATGGCGAAATTCGCAGAGAACGCCGCGAGTACCGCGCCGACCACCAGCAAGATCGGCACGACGAGGAGCGCATCCTGCATGCCCACGAGCGAGAAGCCCGTGAGCCGGGAACCGAGGAAGCCCTGCACGAACCATTGCACGAGGGCAAGGACCGCACCGCCCGCCAAAAGCGAACCGAGGAGCGCGGCGAAGACGCCCTCGAGGATGAACGGCGTCTGGATGAACCGGTTCGACGCACCGACGAGTCTCATGATGCCGAGCTCACGCCGCCTCGAGAAGGCCGACAGCCGGATGGTGGTTGCGATCAGCAACGCTGCAGCCACGAGCATGAGCGAGGCGATACCGATCGCCGTGTAACTCGCCGCATTGAGTACGGAGAAGATCTGGTCGAGGTACTTGCGCTGGTCCGCGACGTTCTCGACCCCGGCCACGCCGGACAGGCTCTCCACGAGCACATCCGATTGGGACGGGTCCTTGAGGTTCACCCAGAAGGTCTGGTTCAGTTGCTCGGGAGTCACATAGTCGGCGACCGGGTTGCCGGCGAACTGCTTCTTGAAGTTCTCGAAGGCCTGCTCATGCGTCTCGAAGTAGTACTTGTCCACGAACGGCGAGAGCGTCGGCGACTCGAGCTGGGCCTTGACGGCGTCGATCTGACCCTGGCTCGCCTCTCCCCCGGTGCAGGTCTCCCCCGGCGAGATCGCGGTGCACATGTAGATTCCGACCTGGGCGCGGTCGTACCAGAAATTCTTCATCTGGCCGATCTGCATCTGCATCAGGATCGCAGCGCCGACGAAGGTCAGCGAGATGAAGGTCACGAGCACGACAGAGACAACCATCGAGGCATTGCGACGCAGGCCGTTGGCGGCTTCGGAGAGCACCAGTCCGAGTCTCATCGGGTGGGTCCCACATTCTGTTCGCCGGTTTGGTCTGGTTTTTCGCCGGGAGCACGAAGCCCCAGCCTCTCGGCCAGGGTGAGCTGGTCGAGAACGTCGTCCTGGGTAGGTGCCATCGGACGCGACATGTACTTCGGTTGCTCGGCAGCACCCGCATCGGACGGGAAATCGTCTGCACCGGTCCCCGTTGGGGTCGTCGCGGCATCCGCCTGGGAATCGCGGCCGGGCAGGAAGATCGCCGAGGTCAGCGGCAGGGGCATGCCGGAATCTGAGGCAATGGCCATGGCCTGCTCGCCGAACGGCTGCGGAATGGCGGCGAGCGGCGTGGCCGTGGCCGTGGCCGCAGCGTCTGCGCCCGTCTCGGCGAGGGCGCCCGCACGAGCCGGGTCGTCGGGGACGATGACGACAGGCGTGACGGGTGCAGCAGGAACGGGAACGGCCGGGGGCGCAAGCGGCGCGGGCACGGGTGCGGAGGGGTGGGTGAGGGCAGGAGTGGCCGGGGCCATCGGGTTCGCCTGGTTCGCCGGGTTAGCAGGGTTCGCAGGGGCGAACACCGACGGCAGTGCGCTCGGCGCGAGTGCTGACACGGTGTGCTGCGGGTCGATGGCCGGCTTCCGGTGCAGCCCCGCTCCGAGCGGAATGATCGGGATGCCAGCGGTCGCGTAGCCGCCCTGGCGTTCGTCGCGCACGATCTTGCCGCCGGAGAGCTCGATGACCCGGCGCTGCATCTTGTCGACGATGCCGGCCTCATGCGTGGCCATGACCACGGTCGTGCCACCCGCGTTGATGCGCTCGAGCAGGGCCATGATGCCCGCGCTCGTGGTGGGGTCGAGGTTTCCGGTCGGCTCGTCGGCGAGAAGCACCTGTGGCTTGTTGACGATGGCCCGCGCGATCGCGACCCGCTGCTGCTCGCCGCCGGAGAGTTCGTGGGGCAGCCGGAGCGCCTTCTCGGCGAGTCCGACCATCTTGAGCGTGTCAGGAACGGCCTCCTGGATGAAGCCGCGCGACTTGCCGATCACCTGCAGGCTGAAGGCGACGTTCTCGAAGACGCTCTTGTTCGGCAGCAGCCGGAAGTCCTGGAAGACGACTCCGAGGTTGCGACGGAAGTATGGGACTTTGCGGTTCGAGATCGACCGCAGGTCCTGCCCGAGCACGTGGATGCGCCCGCTCGTGGGTTTGTCCTCCTTGAGGATCAGCCGCAGGCAGGTTGATTTACCCGAACCGGATGCACCGACGAGGAAGACGAACTCGCCGCGCAGAACCTCGACGTTGATGTCGTCGAGGGCCGGTCGGGTCGTTCCCGGATATTTCTTAGTGATGCTGTCAAAACGGATCATGGCCCCTTGAGCCTAGGCAGGCATCCTGTGTTTTGCCAGTTCGACATACCGGCAAGCTTTTCCTCACAGGCAGGAACCCCCGAATTGGGCTCAATCCTGCGGTGCCTGCTTGCGCCAGCGGATGCCGGCGGCGATGAAACCGTCGAGGTCGCCGTCGAAGACCTGGGTGGGATTGTTGACCTCATAGTTCGTGCGGAGGTCCTTGACCATTTGGTACGGGGCGAGCACGTAGCTGCGCATCTGGTCGCCCCAGCTCGCCGTGATGACGCCAGCGAACTCCTTCTTGGTCGCGGCTTCCTGCTCGCGCTGGATCAGCAACAGCCGGGACTGCAGCACCCGCATGGCGGCCGCCCGGTTCTGGATCTGGCTCTTCTCGTTCTGGCAGCTCACCACCGTACCGGTGGGGAGGTGGGTGATCCGAACGGCGGAGTCCGTCGTGTTGACGGACTGGCCACCGGGTCCGCTCGACCGGAACACGTCCACACGGATGTCGGTGTCCGGGATCTCGATCGACTCGGTCTGCTCGATGAGCGGCACGACCTCGACGGCGGCGAAAGAGGTCTGGCGCTTACCCGCGGAGTTGAACGGACTCATCCGCACGAGCCGGTGGGTGCCAGCCTCGACGCTCAGCGTGCCGAAGGCGTACGGCGAATCGATCTGCAGGGTCGCGGACTTGATTCCGGCCTCTTCCGCATATCCGACGTCGAGCACCGTCACCGGGTAGTCGTGCTGTTCGGCCCAGCGCAGGTACATCCGCATCAGCATCTCGGCGAAGTCGGCGGCATCGACGCCACCGGCGCCCGAGCGGATGGTCATCACGGCGGGTCGTCCGTCGAATTCGCCATTGAGGAGTGTGTGCACCTCGAGTTCGCCGAGCACCTTCTGCAGGCTCGCGAGCTCTGCGGTAGCCTCCTCGGCGGACTCTTCGTCGCCCTCGCCGTCGTTGGCCATCTCGACGAGGACCTCGAGGTCGTCGAGTCGGTGCTCGATGCTCTCGATGCGCGCGAGCTCCGACTGGCGGTGGCTGAGGTCGCTCGTCACCTTCTGGGCGTGCTCCGAGTCGTCCCACAGGTCGGGGGCACCGGCCTGGTCGTTCAGGTCGGCGATGTCGGTGCGCAGCTGATCGATGTCGATCACGGCCCGGATGTCGCCGAAGGTGGCCCGCAATGCGGCGATCTGCTCCGAAATGTCCAACTCAATCATTTGTTGCTCAGCCTACCCGGCGTCACAGGACCCCGGCTTGTGTCCGCCCGGCCGCGGCCGGGCACGCGGGTAGCATCGAGGAGTCATGACAAGCACCGAACGCCCCTTCAGCCTGCGCTCGGTAGCCCTTGCCGCCTTCCTGCCGACCTTCCTCTTCTCTGTCGGTGAGGGTGCGATCATCCCGCTGATCCCGATCGTGGCCAACAATCTCGGGGCGTCACTCGCGATGGCGGGGTTCATCGCCGCGATGATCATGGTCGGCGAGCTCATCGGCGACATTCCGAGCGGCTGGGTCGTCTCCCGGATCGGCGAGCGCAACGCGATGATCTGGGCCTCGTTCCTCGCGATCATCGCCGTCCTCGTCTGCCTGGTCGCCCCGAACCCGCTCGTGCTCGGCATCGGCATCTTCGTCGTCGGCCTCGCGACGGCGATCTTCTCCCTCGCCAGGCACGCCTTCATGACGAGCTACGTGCCGGTCGCCTACCGGGCCCGCGCGCTGTCGACCCTCGGCGGGATCTTCCGCGGCGGCTGGTTCGTCGGCCCCTTCATCGCGACCGCGGTCATCCGCTTCACCGGGGGCACCCAGGCCGTGTTCTGGGTGTTCGTCGTCGCGTGCCTTGGCGCTGCCCTCGTACTCCTGCTGCTGCCGGACCCCGCGAGCACCTTCGGCACTCCCGAACTCGCGACGGCCCCTGATGGAACCGTGCGCCCGGCCGGCCAGGAACTCGCAGAGGAGGAAAGCCAAGGCCTGTTCCAGACCATCTGGAGCTTCCGCGGTGTCCTCATCCGCCTCGGCACCGGCGCGGGCCTCGTCGGCGCGATGCGGTCGGCGCGCGCCGTCCTCATCCCGCTCTGGGCCGTCAGCATCGGCATCAGCGAGCCGGACATCGCGCTCATCATCGGCATCGCCGGCGGCATCGACTTCGCCCTGTTCTACGCGAGCGGCCAGATCATGGACCGGTACGGTCGCATGTGGAGCGCGCTCCCCTCCATGATCGGTCTCGGCCTCGGCCTCCTCGTCCTCGCGTTCACGCATGACCTGTCCACCAACGTGCAGTGGCTCATCGGTGTCGCGATGTTCCTGTCGGTCGCGAACGGGATCGGCAGCGGAATCCTGATGACTCTCGGCGCCGACCTGGCCCCCAAGGACAACCCGGCACCGTTCCTCGGGGCGTGGCGGTTCACCGGCGACTTCGGCAGCGCCGTCGCCCCTGTCGCGGTCGCCGGGCTCACGATCGTGTCGATCTCCCTCGCGAGCGGCGTGATGGGCGCCTTCGGGCTGATCGGCGCCGTGTTGCTCGGCCGATACATTCCGCGCTACATTCCCCGCCGTCCCCTGCCCGGAAGTAATCCCGGACCCGCCTCCGGGACCCCCGGAACGGTGCCCGGCCGAGAATGACCGATGCGGAATGCTCCCCACTGGAGTGACGTTTAATGGTGTCATGCCCCTCATCGGAGAATATGCACCCAGCCCACAGCAGTGGGTCCGCGACCAGGTCGCCCTCTACGAGAGCTCCGGCGGCCAGCAGGGCACCACGATGCGCGGCATGCCCGTCATCGTGCTGACCACGCTCGGTGCGAAATCCGGCAAGATCCGCAAGGCCCCGCTGATGCGCGTCGAGCACAATGGCTGCTACGCGGCCATAGCCTCGCTCGGCGGCGCACCGCGCAACCCGGTCTGGTACGCCAACGTGGTCGCCCACCCCGAGGTCGAGCTGCAGGACGGCACCCGGACATGGGACATGGTCGCCCGTGAGGTCACAGGCGACGAACGCGCCGCGTGGTGGGAGCGCGCCGTAGCGGCGTACCCCGACTATGCCGAATACCAGGTCAAGACCAAACGGATCATCCCCGTCTTCGTGCTCGAGCCCGTCTCCGCAGAGCCCGTCTCCGCCGTACCCACGACGCAGGGCTGAGCGTGGCGCGCGCCCGCTCCGGCACCAAACCTCCACTTCTCGACCCGATCCGCCTCGACGACCTCACGGATGCCGATGGCTCAGAACTCGTCTCTGGCGCCGACGTCGAAGCGCAGCGTTTCAGCGATTGCGACATCGACGGACGGGACCTGACCGGGGTCGCCTTGCGCGAGTGCGAATTCCACACGGTCTCGCTGAACGATGCAAAACTGCGCGGCGCAACCCTGTCGGAGTGCGTCGCGGGCGAACTGCACGCCGCCGTCTTCAGCGCACCCCGCTCGGTCTGGCGCGACGTGCGTGTCGAGCACTCCCGCCTCGGCTCGGTCGAGCTCTACGAGTCGAGCCTCCGATCCGTGCAATTCGACGGCAGCAAGCTCGACTTCGTCAATTTGCGGAATGCCCAGCTGCACGATGTCCTGCTGAGCAATTGCATCATCGAGGAGCTCGACCTCGGCAGCGCGACTGTGCAGCGCCTCGAGCTCCGGGACTGCCGGATCGGCACTCTCGACGTGACGAGGGCCACGCTCAAGGACGTCGACCTGCGCGGAAGCGATTTCAGCGTCATCCGTGGTCTCGAGGGCCTCCGTGGCGCCACGATCGACGACTCCCAGCTCAGCCTCCTCGCTCCGATCATGGCCGGTCACCTGGGCATCATCGTCGAGTAGCGGCGCCGCGTTCGGCGTCCGGGGACCGACGTCGCCGCGCGTTCCTGCTTCGCGCGCCTTTTCCGCCGCTCCGCGCCAGGCGTGCACGGCGCGCAACGGCGGAATTGGCGCGCGAGGGCGCGCCGGACCGGTGCGGGCTCAGGACTTCCGCGAACCGCCCGACTGTGCCGACTTCCGGGACTTCCCTGCCTTCGACTTGGCGGATTTCTTGTGGGACTTCGGGGACTTCGGGGACTTCGGGGACTTCGGGGACTTCGGGGACTTCGCTGGTCCCGAAGGAGCGGTCCGGCCCGCGGAGAGCCGTGGGGTGGACTGCAGGTCGCTCGGGTCGGCATCAGCTTCGGCCCGCAGGGACGCAGACTCGACAGGCTGGTCGCTCCGCGCTGCGGCAGCCGGGCGACACCCCTGCAGCCAGTCGTCGAGGTCGTCGAACGCGGTGGATGCGAGCGAGTAGATGCGTTGCTGGGCGCGGGGCTCCACGGTGACGAAGCCCGCCTCGCGCAGGGTACGCAGATGCCGGGAGGTCCCGGGCTGGCTGAGGCCCAGGTGCGCCGCGAGCTGGCCGGTGCTGCGCACGCCGAGCCGCAACTCGGCAAGGATCAATCGGCGATTCGGGTCGACAAGGACATCGAACGCGGTTTGCATACCCCCGGCATGGGTATCGGTCGGCGAACTGCCCGTGGTCTGCATTGCTTTAGTATGCCTTCGGCTTATATAACCGTCAAGCTCATATAAGCGCCGGTCTTGGACTACGGGATGGCGCCCGCTGTCGCCTCCAGGTCGGAGATCGGGCGGTCGCGCTGGGTCGCAATCGCGGCGCCCGCGGCCAGGCAGACCACGACGATCGCGATCTGCTGCTGGAGCAACAGGGTCTCCCCGAGCACGAGCACACCGAAGATCGCCGCGATGACCGGTCCGAAGCTCGTGATGATCGCGTAGAGGCGCGGGGTGATCCGGCGCAGGATGTAGGTGTCGAGCACGTACGGGAATGCAGAGGAGAGCACCCCGATCGCGAGCAGCAGACCGAGCACACCCCAGTCGAGCCGGCTGTCGTCGACGGTGAGAAGCGCAAACGGCACGAGCAGGGTGAGGCTGACGACACTCGCGATCGAGATGCCCTCGAGGCCGGGGAAGGTCAGGGCAACCCGTCGGGTCAGCATGATATACCCGGCCCACGCCGCCGCCGCGACGAGAGCGTAGAACAGGCCGAGCAGGTTGATCTCTCCGGAGGACCAGGTCAGCAGAAAGACTCCCCCGGCCGCCGTGGTCGCGCAGAGGAAGTCGAGCGGTCGCCGCGAGGTTACCAGGGCGAGGGAGAATGGGCCCAGGAATTCGATCGTCGCAGCGATGCCGAGCCCGAGCAGGTGCACCGCCTCGTAGAAGGCGAGGTTCATCACGGCGAGATCGAGTCCGAGCAGGAGCGCGGGCCAGAGCAGCCGCCACGTCAGGGTGGACAGTTTCGGTCGGTAGAACGGCAGGAGCGCGCAGGCCATTACGATCTGCCTGGCCGCGACGACGACGGGGGAACCCACGATCGGGATCGCGAGTCCGGCGAGCGAGGAGCCGTAGTTGATGCTGACCTCGGTGGCGAGCTGGGCACCGGCCCCGGCCAGCCGTTCGGATTTCGCCGTCACGCGGGGGCCCCTGTCTCGTTCACGATGTCGTGCCGCGCGGATCGCGCTCGAATTCGAGGCTAGCGGGTGGCGGGACGGTTCACGGCCCGGCCCACGCCTCCTTCAGGAGTGTGACCGTTTCCTCATCGGACAGCTGGTGGAAGTCGACGTAGAACTGTCCGATCGCCCAGAATTGCTCGGGGGTCTGCACCACGACCACGTCGTCGGCGAGTCCCCGCATCTCCTCCAGGGCATCGGCCGGGGCGACGGGCACCGCAAGGACGATACGCGCGGCGCCCGCGCGCTTCAC
The DNA here is from genome assembly GCF_035984545.1 of Cryobacterium sp. GrIS_2_6. NCBI lineage: Bacteria > Bacillati > Actinomycetota > Actinomycetes > Micrococcales > Microbacteriaceae > Cryobacterium > Cryobacterium sp. GrIS_2_6. The sequence continues at coordinate 436,742 of NZ_JAXCHP010000001.1, read as the reverse complement.
TGCGGCGAGGGCAGCCTTGGCGGTCGCTCCCGCGGCGAGCCCGTCGTCGACGACCACGACGACCCGACCGTCGGGGTTCGACCGGGGGCGGTCTCCGAGATAGACCGCCCGCCGCCGCTCGATCTCGGCGAGCTCCCGGCGCCTGGACCGGCCGAGTCCCGCGGCGTCGGCCCCGCTCTCGACGAAGACGTCCTCGTTGACGATCATCTGGGCGTCTTCCCCGTCCACGACGGCGCCCATCGCGACCTCCGGGAATCCGGGTGCACCGAGCTTGCGCACGAGGATCAGGTCGAGGGGAGCGTGCAGCCGCCGGGCGACCTCGAGGGCGACCGGCACTCCGCCGCGGGGCAGCGCGTAGACGACGGGGTCGGTGAGGTTCAGCTCGGCGACGAGCTCGGCGAGCAGGCGGCCGGCGTCGCGGCGATCGGCGAACATGGGGCCTCCCGGTTCCTTCGGGTTCCTTCGGGTTCCTTCGGGTTCCTTAGGGTTCCTTCGAGTTCCTTCCGGTTCGTCCCGGTTCGTCCCGGTTCGTCCCGGTTCGTCCCGGTTCGTCCCGGTTCGTCCCGGTTCGTCCCGGTTCGTTCCGGTTCGTCCCGGTTCGTCCCGCTTCGTTCCCCTTCGTCCCGGTTCGTCCCGGTTCCTCCCGGTTCACTGTAGAGAGTAGCCCCGCGTGCGCCTCTACCGGAAGACCGAGCGGGCGACGGCAGACACCTCGAGGGGAACACCCGCCGGCAGCACGAGGGTGAGGACGGGCGGGCGCCAGTATGCACTCAGGGACACCGTCGCACTCTGACCATCTGCGGATGCCGCCCGACTCACGACCAGTTTCTCGAGGGTGGGGTGCGGGGCCGTCGCGAGGTAGGCATCCGCTGCCGTGCGGACCGCTGCGGAATCGAGTTCGGTGCGCAGCGGGACCGCCGAACCATCCGGGGCGATGGTGACCGCGTCGAGAGTGTACGCCTCAGCTGCGGCGAGCGCGGCACCGTCCGCAAGGGTGAGCAGGCGACTCCGCTCGAGGTAGAGGGACGATGCTGCCACGACCAGGAGGATCACGACGAGCGCGAGGAAGCTGTAGAAGATGGTGAGCAGGAGGGTGGAACCGGTGTCGTCCGAGAGGTCGTCCGGCCTGTCACCGGCTCGCACCTCGGGCGCCCTGCCTCGTGGTCGCACGGTCATGGTCCGGTCCCCGGCTGCCAGAATCGGGACACGGTCTGGGTCGCGTTCGACTCGAGGGGCACGCTCGCCGTCCCGGCCAGGCCGAGCACGTCCGGCACGAGGGGCAGGGGCACCCGCAGGCGCACGGTGACCGTCACTGCGGTGCGACGTTTCAGGCATCCGCCGGCCGCGGCCGCGCAGTCGATCGACACCTGCGCGTCCCCGGCCGGAAGGCCGTAGTCGGCGAGGGCGAAGTCGACCGCGCGCTGAGCCCGCTCCGCCGCGACTGCCTCGCTCGGCGCGCGCACATAGACGCGGGCGGCCTGCCGGGCGGCTCCCTCCACAGCGAGCGCGCCGCCCTGCAGCACGGACATGGCGAGCACGAGGTAGACGAGCGGCACAAGGAGGATCATGCCCGTCGTGATGAATTCGAGGGACGCCGACCCGTGGTCAGAGCGAAGTCGGCGGGAGATTCGTTCCTCGAAACCGGCGGGGGCTGGACGATGGGTGCCGTGTGCCTCAGTCCGAGCCTTCGACGACGGCACGCCCGATCACCTCCAGGCTCCGATCGGGGCCAAGCAACCCGAGCAGCGGAAGCGGGACGACCACCCGCATCCGCACTGTCGGGTAGCCTCCGTCACTCGCGTAGGTCGCGGTCTCGTCGGTCGCGAAGGCGGGACCGAGCGCGGCCACGATCAGGTCCCGGGTGCGCGCGGTGCCGGCATCCAGGCCGGTGTCGGCGAGCGAACCGTAACGGGCGCCCTCGGCGGCGGCATCGAGCACGGTGTTGCGCACGTGCAGCGCGAGTGCGAGTTGAAGCACGGTGAGGGTCAGCACCGTCAGGAGTGCCGCGACGAGCACGAACTCGGCCGGCGAGGAGCCGCGGTCGGCACCGAAATCGCGGCGCAGCATCCCTCGCCGACCGCCGGTCTGCGGCGCGACGCGCTGCGCAGGGCAGGCCGAACGCGTCAGAGTCCGCTCACCCGGTTGATCGCCTGTTGGAAGATGCCGCTCAGCGCCGGCCCGGCGAGACCCCAGATCACGATCACCAGCCCGGCGGTCATCAGCGTAAACAGGACCCAGCCGGGCACGTCCCCGGTGTCGTCGTACCTCGCCTTCCACTGGCTGCGGATGCGCTGCGTCAGGGTGTTCATGTTCGTCTCCTCTTCCCGGTGGTCGTCGTGTCAGTGGTTGTCGTGTCAGAGGTTTTCGTGCAGGTGGTGAGGGTGCCAGGGAGCGGTCCAGGTATGCGGTCGAGGCAGGCACGGTCAGAAACCGGCCTGCAGGATGAAGAGGCCGGGGAAGATCGCGAACAGGATCGTCATGGGGAGGATCAGGAATACGAGCGGAAAGAAACAGACATTACGATGTAGCTATGAGAGCTGCGATTTACTGCCGGATTTCCATGGATTCCGCGGGAGAGGGGCTCGGTGTTGAGCGCCAGCGCCAGGACTGCATCGTGAAGGCCGCCAAGCTGGAGTGGGATGTCGCCGGGATTTACGTCGATAACGATGTGAGCGCATCGTCCAAGAAGCCGCGGCCGCAGTTCGAGAGAATGCTAGCGGACGTGCGCTCCGGCGCAATCCAGGCAATCGTCGCGTACTCGATAGACCGGTTGACCCGAAAGCCTATGGAGCTCGAAGGGTTCATCAATATGGCGAATGACCTCAAACTTGAGCTCGCAACTACCACCGGCGAGATTGACTTATCGACCCCCGTCGGCCGGATGATGGCGAGAACCCTCGGGACGATCGCGGGGTACGAGACCGAAGCAATGAGCACAAGGCTGAAGCGCAAATTCCTGCAGAAGGCTCAGGCCGGCGAGCCACACGGATATGCGCCCTACGGATACGCCCGGACCAAGGATTCGGCGGGTATAGGCCAGGACAAAATCCATCCGGAGTATGGGGCCGTCGTCCGAGAAGCAGCCGAACGGATCCTGGCCCTCGAGTCGTTGCGATCCGTCGTCACGGATTTCAACGCCCGCGGGATCCACGGGCCAAAAGCTCCACTCTGGAACTCGACGATCCTCAGACAGATTTTGCTCCGGCCAACCAATGCCGGTCTCCGGCAATACCAAGGCCGAATTATCGGTCAGTCGACCACCGAACCGCTCTATGATCAGGCCACCTACGAACGGCTGGTCGCCCTACTGAAAGACCCGGCGCGACGGTCAAACCATGTCGGCCCGGGGTTCAAGTATCTGTTGTCGGGTCTTGCACTCTGCGGGTTGTGCGGTGGGGTGATGCGCCGGCAGATTGGCAGGACCGTCGTCAGCGAGAAGACCGGTGCAACCAAACGACAGCCGCCGGCGTACAACTGCTCGATCTGTTACAAGGTGAGGAGGCACCAGGAGGCTGTGGACGCCTCTATTGTTGAGCTCGTCGTTGGGCGGCTCGGGATGCCGGATGCGATCGATCTGTTTGCGACCAGTGACAGCGGTGTCGCCGAAAAGGCCCAGTCAGCAATCGACGCCGTCAACGCCAAGGACCTCGTGGTCAGCCAGATGTTCATGGCCGGAGAGATCACGCGGGAGCAACTGCGGAGCATGACGGCAGCCAGCGGCGAGGCTCGAACGAAAGCTCAGCGGATGCTCGATACGGCGCGGCCGTCAACACCTCTTGCCCATCTGACCGGTGGCGACGTTCAACAAAAATGGGATGAGCTGGACATGAGCGCCCAGCGCGATGTGGTGGCCCGACTGCTGACTGTCGTGATCATGACCGCAGGAAGCGGCACCCGGTACAGCGCGGAAGATCTCGTCGTTGTCTGGAATGACTAGGCAGCCTCTAGAGCCCGGTAGGCCGTGGAGCGGCCACACCCCAGCTCGGCAGCGATGGCCGAGACCGCTGTGCCTCGGGCATACATAATCTTGGCCAGCTCGATCTGTGCAGCGGTCAGCGCCCTCGGACGACCACCGATGCGACCGCGGGCTCGGGCAGCGGCGAGACCGGCGCGGGTCCGCTCCACAGTCACTTCCCTCTCCATGGAGGCCAGGCCGGCCAAGAGGGTCAGGAGCAGTCGCCCCGCGGGAGTGGTTGTGTCTACACTCTCTGTGAGCGATCGGAAGCCGACGCCCTTACCCCCCAGTTCCTGGATCAACGCGAGCACATGAAGAGTCGACCGCCCCAGCCTGTCTAGGCGATGTACCAGAAGGACGTCGCCGTCTCTGAGGTAGGCGAGCGCCGCGTCAAGTCCAGGCCTGGTCGTCTTTGTGCCGCTGACTCCGTGATCCTGAAAAATCTTCTCGGCGCCTGCTCCGTTCAAGGCCAGAAGCTGTCCGTCGAGGTTCTGGTCCTCGGTGGAGACTCGTGCGTAGCCGATGATCGACATGTTGCCTTCCCGAATACGTCAACTGGAGCTTCCGGGAATGGAAAGCTACTAGGACGACTTCTGGGATAACCATGCGCGGCGCGTCCGACTTTCGGGCGGCGGTCCCACAACCGGTCGTTTTTGGGACGCTCCGCGCATGCACTCCGTATGACCACCAGAGAGTTTTGGAGTATTCCGGACTTCCGTTTGGGAAATAGGTCGCGACAACCGATATCGGTTGTCCGGCCTATTTTTTTTGCCCGAAAACGATTGCCCTCGCCTCTTCGCGGCCGAGCAATGCCCGGGGTTAGACGCAAAAAAGGCGCACCTGACGCTGCAGGTACGCCGAAGGGACTCGCATTGCGGGTAAGCGGGGTGTGTTGGGAGCTGGCTAGTTCTAGCCGGGCGGTTGTAGACCCTCATCGTTGACGGGAGCGGGCCCGGCGCTCTGCCAGAACGTGCCCGGGAGCTCGCGGTTCTTTGCCGTCACCGCCGTGATCGCGAGTTTGCGCTTGTAGAAGCTCAGCATCTGACGCATGTTCTCGACCACAGAGGCGAGGGCGATCACGATGTACGTGAACGTGTTAACCGTTCCTCGCTGAAACCAACGGTGTCGTCGTCTTCCACGAACAGGTGATGCGCATCTTTGACGAGCTCACCGGCTGCGGGATGGGCCAAGCCGACGTGTTCCGCCGGCACGTCGGCAAATCCGGCGACCTCGCCGAGATCGAAACGTACGTGCGGGAGCAAGCTGCCACCCGCGGGTTCGAGCGCCCGGTCACCGACCGGGCATGGAAGGTTCTGTCCGGGTTTGGCAGTTTCGGCTTCGCCAAAGCCCGTGGGGCGGCGTCCGCCCGGACCTCCTACGAGAGCGCCTGGCTGAAAACGCATCACCCGGCACCCTTCTTCGCCGGGCTCCTCACCCACGACCCGGGCATGTGGCCCAAGGACCTCATCGTCGCCGAAGCCCGCAACCTCGGCGTTCCCGTCCTCGGCCTCGACATCCAGAAGTCAGCGTTGGAATATCGGGTCGAGCAGCAGGGCGACGGGCAGCTCGCCATCCGCCTCGCCCTGCCCGAACTCGCCGGATGCACCGCGACAGAGCGGCAGCGGATCGCAGAGCATCAGCCGTTCTCGTCCCTGCAGGATTTCCGGGACCGGGTGCGGCCGCGCCGGCGCACCTTCGAAGCCCTGGCCCGGGTCGGCGCCCTCGACTCGTTCATCGGCTACGACCGGGCCCGCCGCGGCGACCTGCTCGCCTACATCCAGGGCCTCGGCGGCCGCGCCCTCCCCGTCGGCCCCGACCAGCTCGCCTTCGACATCGAACTGCCACTGCCCGACTTCTACCGGTCGGTCACCGCCCTCGACCTCCGCGGCCGCACCCAAACAGACGTGGAACTCCGAGACCTCGGCCTCGCCGTCAGCCACCACCAAGTGACCCGGTTCTACCCCCTCTTCAAAGAACTCGGGGTCACGCCCGCGTCGGAGCTCGTGAACCTTCCGGGTGGCACCGAGGTCCTCGTCGCCGGGGTCCGCCGGGCCACCCACACGCCCCCGATGCGAAGCGGCAAACGCGTTGTGTTCCTCTCCCTCGACGACGGCACCGGGCCCGTCTCCAACGTGGTGTTCTTCCACGACGCACAGGCGCAGATCGCGGCACCGGTGTTCCGCACCCACTTCGCCCTCATCCGCGGGCGAACCCGTTGCACCGGTGCCCGCGGGGTTTCTCTGACCGGCGAGCAAATGTGGGACCTGCTGGACGTTGCGAGGAAAGTTCGGGCGCGTCAGGCCGCAGAGCGGGAACGGGCGCGGGTTGTAGTCGAGACGGAGGCTGCGGACAACGTCATCTGGCTGTGCAGGCGGAGGGCGTGAGGTTCCGTGCCGTATTCACGGGACGGGCGTTCCTCGAGACCCGCCTGAACGACTGCGTGGCCGAGTTTCGACGTGTACTTCGGGATACTGATGGTGATGTCCATTGCGTTCACATCGAACGTGAGCTCGGTGTTGGCCGATTGGAGTCTGGCCATTTCGTCGATGAGGTCAAGTTGGGCAGACATCGGTCCGGCGTCCTTGTCGTCGGAGACGCTGACGTTTCCGGACGAGAACCGGATGCCTGGAATTCCCGCAGCGACGGCCCGCGCATTCACCCTCTCCACTACCGATCTCAGCTTGGCGGGGTTGGACACCCAGACCTGGAGGATGTAGCCCATGTCGTACCCCTGCACTCCAGGTGTCACTTCGAGGAGCTTCAGTACGGCAAGAGTGTCGAGAGTTACCCCGTAAAACGAGGAAGTGGAAGACAGGGGAAGGCTTGGGTCGTAAGGGTTGTCCTTGGAACCACCCGAGCTCACAGAAAACTTCACGAAACTGAGCGCCGGGTCTGAGGCTAGCTCAAGAAAACGAGAGCGGATGGCTGCGGCGTCATTGGCTTTGGTCACCGCCACGTCCACCGCACTGCACAGGTCGAGACGGGCGCCCGTGACGCGCGAATCGGCGAGAAGATTGCGCGCTTCTGCGACAAGAGCCGCTTGTGGTGTGCACGTTAGCGACCCAGTGGGGTCGTTGTCGCCGACATGGAAATTCAAACTCGTCTTGTCGTCATAGACAGTGAGTTGGAGCTTTTCAGGGTTGGCATAGCGGGCATACACGTCTGCCAGCTGATCTCTGGACGTGGAGATCGAAGTGAAGGATTCGGAGGCGGCCACAGAGGTCACTCGCGGATCGTGGCTGACGGCCAAAGCCCTGTCCACTATCTGCGTGGTCACGTTCCGGTCCTCTTTTATCGCGAAGGAGGCGCTGCGGTAGTCAAGGTCGATATCCACCGTGTCTTGGGGAGCCTTGGCGGAATTGACGCGCCTGAGGTAGTCCGAAGCTTCGACTGCGAACTGGCGTACCTGACTCTCGGTGACGGAATCTCTGAGGGTGGCGGTGACTCTCGGGACGCACCAGCATGTGAACACCTTCGCGCTGCTAACGAGAGGACTGCCCTCAAGCCATGATTTGGCGGAGTTTCCAATAACGGAGCAGGAAGTCAGGAGGCCGATGGCGAGGACGCACAGCAACGCGAACGACGAAAGCTGTCGTCGATACCGCAACTTCACTGCGCCGACCCGTCTCTGGAACAGCGGCCCAACGATGTCTCCCGGTGTCTGATCCACCTATTCATTGCCCTCAGGATGTTGACTGTGCTCACCAAAACCCCCGTTTCGCTAATGACGACTGGTCCCGAAGCGAATCCATACACACCAAAATGCTGAGCACGCTTGAGCAAACCATATTGCTTGCAGAGTCGCGTTTCTCGCCCCAGACCAGGGGGTGTGTGGGCAAGCTCGCCAGCTTTTTGTTAGACGCTCAAGTGCGTTTTTTCGAACTGGCCTCGCTACTCGACAGTCTCCATACCGCCGTGGGAGCGTATCCCCGACGGACTGTGGTTGTTTGGCACTGCGACGAACGCATTCACCGCTACTCTGGCGGCATGCCCTGCCCAGACAGCACTCGCGACGCCAGCCGCGTCGTATTCGCTCTTGTGTCCTCGGCCGACGGTCGAATCTCATGAGGCCCACACCTGCACCGAGGGGCCGCCGAGTCCGGAACTGGATCGGCGTCATCGTCGGGCCCTTCGTCGCCCTGGAGATTCTGCTCCTCGGACTCGATCAGCCAAAACCACTTTTCTACATCCTAGAAGCGGCCATCGTCTTCGGGGCCTGGATCTATATGCTCATCCTTCTGGTTAAGATGCCACGAACCCCACGGAAATAGAGGGCCGCGCCGGTCTCCGGACCGAAGGGAACGGCGTCCGCCCCACCGAGCAAATCCATACCGTGGAAAATGTTCAGTTCTTCGCTGGAACGGTCCCGCGGCGAGAAGCGAAACTCCCCCGCACAGCTTGCCCAAACGGATTTCCCGAACCACCCCACCACACCCAACCCGCGAACGTTTAACATCTTCCGCATCACGACCAGCGCGGACGAAACCGTCACGTTCCTTCGAAGCCGGACTTCCGCTCACTCCGAGGTAGCGATCGGCGAGGGCGCTCCGCAGAGGGCGGCCGTCGGCTGTAACTTCGAGATTGGGGAGTCGGCCGTCGTCCAGTGGGCTGACGGCGGCGGTTGGACTGGCGGCCTGGTTGTTGACGTCGTGCAGATCGTGCAGATCGTGGAGATCGTGGAGATCGTGGAGATCGATTCTGACAATGTCCCGCGCATGTAAGAGTCATGCCCACCACACACGACTTGACTCAACTCTCGCTCTTCCGTATCACCACCACCCGCGAGGTGATCCTCCACGCCAGGCACATTGTCACCGGCCGGGCTATGGCCTCGCCGGCCGAGGGCATTCCGTACGCACCATGCGCTGGGGTCCGGCTGGAGTCGGGTACTCCTGCATTGATCGACTTCATCGACGTTGACCGTGCCGTCCACTTCACCGGAGGCATCGTGCTTTCGGTCGAGCAGCTGCCCGGTCCGCCCTTCGAGCCCCTACCGTGATGGACAACGGCCTCGGGCCTCGCCTAATAAACCTTGGGTCCCTCCGCGGGTGGAGCTACACAGCAATCACGGATGCAGAGATCGTCGTCGTCCGAATCTATAAGAACGGCTCTATCAAGATAGGCCGCGGCGTTGCCAGAGGCAGCTCTGGACCGCACCTGACCGCCGACGGTCGAATGTACGCCGTCGACCTCTTTGAGCTTGCCAAAGGCGCCTGTGGCTGGTGGTCCTTCCGTGACCCAGACGACGTGACCGGAGAAGTCGGGACGACCGCCGCTCCCATCCTCTGGATCGACGCCGAGCCGCTTCCAGAAATACGCCCTGAATGGCGGACCTCCTGACCGAGCCAGCCCCGCGCATGAAGCAGGCATGAACCAGCTCACAAGCGCAGACTCGCCCGGCATCTACACGGCTACCGGCGACGGCACCGTCGGCATCATAGAGATCGGCGCCGACGGCCACACGGTTATCGCCTGGTTACTGCACGAGGTCGCCGATGACGACGACAGCTACCCGGAAGACGAGCGGCCCGGCGGCCCCATCAACGACCTCAACCTCACGATCGGCGAGCCCGGCATCCTCCACGGCGCCGGCACCATCGGTGATGCGGAGCTTGGTGTCATTGTCACCATCACAAAACTCAGTCCGCGGGTAGCCTGACCGATATGGAACCCTCGAAGGACAGCGAGCAGGCCAAACTGCCGGTGGGCGATGAAGCGTGGGCGGCCGGCGTTGAGTTGCGCGGGGACGAAGTGTGGCTGGGAACGGAAGAGCTTGGGTTGAGTACGGAGGCATGAAGAAGCCCGACCAAGACCCCGCCTGGTCGGGCTTGGTGGTGCTACGCGGCGGTAGTAACGCTGAAGTGAATGCGGCCGGCATCGTCGACATCTGAGCCGATTCCGGCGCTCAGTCCAGCATCTTGGCACCAGTCGGAGACTGCCGTTTCAACAGCGTCTAAGAATGTATCTGCGTCGGCGTTCGAAGCACCTTTCAGCAGCGTAGAAAGGTTGATGGGGTCCTGCCCGAACCCGTCGACGTAGAGGTCGAACGTCGAGCTTGGAGTAGTGAGACCTTCCCGACCCTCGGCGTCACTCTCTTCGAGGTTCGCGAAGGCGCAGATGAGATCGGCTGACCCTGAATCTTCGATCTCGCTGAGGATTGCTGCGTGCACTGTCTCGCTGATTACCTTTGACATATCTTTACTTCCTTTGGCCTTGCAGTTGTGTGTAGCCAGTCTGATTGCGGGTTCGTCACGTGGATGGCGAGTAGCCCTTGTTGGTACCTTCAGTCCACGTAGTTGGTACCCCTCGTTCTGGGTAGTTGGTACGGCCTGACCTTTTCCGATTCTCTAGTCGAAGCGGGGGCACAACGGTGTCGCTGCTTCGATGAGACGGAGGCAGTATGGCCAACTACCGGAAGATCATGGAGCTCGTGCTCCAGGGGCGCAGCTACAACGAGATCGTCGAGATCGTCGGGTGCTCCCGGCGCGACATCTCGGCGGTGAAGAAGACCATCACCGCTCGCAGCATCACGGCGGGGTCGGCGGAATCGATGACCGACACCGACATTCAGGCGCTCTTCCCCGACGGGCGTAAACGGGTCTCTGACGAGTACGAGGCCCCGGACTTTCCCGCCGTGCTGCGGTCGATGAAAGCCAACCGGCACTTCACCCTGCAGCAGAGCTGGCGCAAGTATGTCGGTGTCAGCGGGCAGAGCAAGAAGTATGGGTATGCGCAGTACTGCCACCTGTTCGGTGAGCACCTGCGGACCAATGACCTGGTCGCGACGCTGCAGCACGAGCCCGGCCGGGCGATGCTCATCGACTGGGCCGGCGACACCATCGACCTGGCGGACGCGGTCACCGGTGAGACCACCCGCGCCTATCTGTTCCTGGCGGTGCTGCCGTTTTCCGGGGCGCTGTTCTGCCACGCGACGACGAACATGAAGTCCGAGGCCTGGCTTGACGCCCACGTGAGGGCGTTCTCTTTCTTCGGCGGCGTCCCGCAGATCCTCGTCCCGGACAATCCCACCACCGCGACCCACCGGCGCACCCAGGGAGACACGGAACGGATCGTCAACGCCCGCTACCAGCAGCTCGCCGACCACTACGGCACCGCGGTCGTTCCCGCCCGAGTTCGCCGCCCGCGTGACAAGGCGGCCGTGGAATCGGCGGTGAACGTCGTGAACAAACGCGTCATCGGCTACCTCGCCGAGGATGTCTTCACCACCCTCGGCGAGTTGAACGCCGAGATCGCAGTGCGGGTGAAGGAGATCAACCATGACATCCGCCGGGCGAACGACACCACCCGGTGGGAGGTATTTCAGGCCGAGGAAGCCGCCCAGCTGGGCCCACTGCCGGGCGACCGGTTCGAGGAAGTGGAGTGGAAAGAACTCAAGGCCGGCCGCAACTACCACCTCAGCTGCGACGGGCAGCACTACTCCGTCCCGTTCAAGATGGCGGGCCGGCTGCTGCGGGTGAGGCTGACGTCATCACGGGTGACAGTGTTCGACGGTCAGGACATCGTCTCCGAACACGCCCGCAAGCTCGGCCGGAAGGGCCAGTACTCCACCCTCCCCGAGCATGTCCCGACCCAGCACCGCGACATCGAGGGGCTGTGGTCCCGGCGCTGGTTCGTGGACCGCGCCCGCTCCTTCGGCCCGGCGACAGTGACGGTCATCGAGCAGGTCCTCGACCGGCAGAAGATCGAGGCGCAGGGGTATCTGGACTGCCAGAACATCCTCGAGGGCCTCGGCAAAAGGAACCGGGGGCGGCTGGAAGCGACCTGCCAGGAGCTGATCAACCAGCGCGGCCACGCCACGTATTCGACGCTGAAGCGGATGATGGCCGCGATCGACAGCGACCGCAAACGGCCCGGCCCGCTCATCCCCGCGGCCTCGACACGGAAACCGGCCAGCACCGTCGCGTTCCGCGACACCCTTCTGGACGTCTATGTCCGCGACGCCTCCCACTACGCCCGCGGAACGGAAGAACTCTGATGTTCACCAGCATCGACTACGACAAATTCCGGGCCCTGAGGGTCACCCACGTCGCGACCCGGTTCGAGGAACTCATCCGGGACGAGACCAACGACACCCTCACCCCGGAACAGCTGTTTCTGACCGCGATCGACTACGCGCTCGAGCAGCGACGACACAGCCGGATCGAGAAACTCATCCGGCAGGCGAAGTTCCCGATCCCGAACGCGTCGGTCGCTGAGCTCGACTACCGCGAAGGCCGTGGCATCACCCCGGTCCGGATGCGCCGATACGCGGCTCATTCCTGGCGGGCCGATCCGACGAACCTGCTCATCATCTCGCCCAGCGGCGGCGGCAAGAGCTATCTCGCCTGCGCGATCGGGATCGCCGCCTGCCTGAACGAGCACACCGTCACCTACGCACGGATGGACGACCTCGCCCGGCGCCTGATCATCAGCCGAGGCGATGGCATCGCCCACCAGCGACTGCTCAACGAGCTCTCCGACGTCGACCTGCTCATCATCGACGACTTCCTCACCGTCGGCATCGACAGCGACGCCGCCAGCGACCTGTTCGCGGTGCTGGCGAACAGGGAGCACCGCCTACCGACCGTGATCGCCTCCCAGTCCGGGCCGGCCTACTGGGTCGAGGCCCTCCCGGATCGAGTGGCGGCGGACTCGATCGTGAACCGGCTCGCGAACCATTCCCGCACCATCAACCTGGGCCGCGTCGACATGCGCAAGCTACGCGACGACACCGCCCGCGCCAACAAGGAACACTGGGAATAGGACTCACCGGGGCGGTGCTGGCAGCGGCGGTCAACGACCCGCTGCCAGTACCACCTCGCCAGAAAACCAGTACCACCTGAGTGGACTAGAGGTTCCAACTACGACTACTCGCCACGTGGAAATGCATGCTTGCGCAAGAAGTTCCGGTTCGCCCTGAAGTGAGGGTACGAAACGTTCGGGGTATGAAGGAGGAAGGCTCGTGACGTCGGTCCGATGGAGGAGCCGCCGTTCCTTATACTCCGGGCTGCTGGATAGAAGTCTGGCCGTTTTCATCGACGCCGCGTTCCGGCCGGGCCGATGCCATCTCCACCCGGCGCTGGCCGAGCTTGGCCCGTTTCTAACTTTTCGTGTAAGCGGTCCAACCGGTCACGGATCGTTCTCTGAAGTCTGACCGGAGCGACGCCGTTTCGGCAGCCTCCTCGATTGCGAGCTCCCAGACCTCGGAACCGGGTCTGGCTTCATCCGCTGGTCAGCAAGCGCAGTGTTGCAGGGATCGGCGTTCATGCCGCCCCCGTCTGGTCTTGCCCACGCTTGGAAACAGCGGCACACAGCTCACGCTTACGCTCTACCTCAGCGATCGCCCTGTGCACTGATTCCAAGTATCCTTCATTGCCGATTTCACCGGTCGCGTATTCAGCGGAGTACAGGTCCGCTTCCAGGTCATAAGGTGTACCGTCGCAGCAGTACACGCTGTCCTCGTCATCCCAGGAGCTGGCGACATATGTCTCCTCGCAGTCTGGGCAGAGGTGCTCGTTCAGGACCTCTTCTGCTTTGCTCACGATGCCGCCACCATCCGGTTGAGAGTATCTAGGCGTGCGGTCCGTGACTCGGCGAACCCGAGCTTGGCGATTGTGACGATGGTCACGTATATCGCGTCGTCGATTGCCTTCCTTGTGACCTGCAGTTCGATGAGTTCGGCTTTCAGGACGGCGACGCGGGGCGCGGTGGCGGTCAGTACAGGCATTTGTAAGTGTCCATTTCGAGGTGGTGGGGCGGAAGGTTTCGTGTTCTAAATGGACTGCGCGTGCCCGGACCCAAGATTCAGGGCTTCCAGCGCCTGGATTGCGATCTTTTTGGCTTTCGCGATGGACTTCTTGTGCTTGATGAGTTCCTTTGTCCGCGCCTTGACTGCGGCGCTCGGCAGAGGAGCAGCAGCCAGGATGTTCAAGGTTGAGTTCATGATGTTCTTCACTGCGAGCGGGTCGGCGGTTCCTGCGGCGCCGCGTTCGACCAGAAGCACGCCTGCGTCGCCGGCGGAGTTGCCGAGGATGAGGCTGGCGGTCTGCTTGAAAATTGCGGTTGGGATGTTGAGCTGTTCCGGGATGCCAGCCACACGGACTTCGACACCGCCGTGCATGACTGTCCGCGCAACGGCACAGCGCGTCACGGCGTCGTAGGCGCTTCTCGCCGAGGTTGTCTCCGACCCTCGCTCAAGGATCGCCTCGACGAGAGCCCCTGCTGTGTGGAAATCGATGCCAGTCAGACACAGCAGCTCGACCACCCCGTTGAGAGCAGCGGAGCAGAATGCAGTCGCGTCAGCGCCCGCGGCCCGCCGCTCAGCTTCAATGGATACGGAGTCTTCCTGCAGCCCCATGGTCTTTGAACCGTCGTCCGCGAACACGACTGTGAGGGGGTTGCAGGTGCCATCGTCGTTCACTTTTCCCGTGAAGCCGTTGCGCCGGTCGGAATCGTGGCTCTCGCGGAGCCGGTCCAGCTTGTTCGCGTGACCGAGCCGTGTCGCCAGGATTTTATTCGTGTAGGCCCAGGGGGTGAGGACGTCGGCCATCTTCGGGCTGCTCCAGACCTCCCACAGATATGACGCCAGGTCCGTTGAGAACGTGCCCGGGACCATCTCGGCTGCCGTCGCGAGGTCGTACTTGCGAGCGAACCCCTTGAACTCAGTCACGCCGGCTGCGAGGAGCGCGACCGCGCGAGGTGCTCGCCATATTCGGGTCTTCTCGCGGTTACTGGCGTTGAGGAGGTCCGCACGGAGAGCGGCCAGCTCCTGGGCGAGGTGCAAATCCAGCGCCATAAGGTGCGCGGCGTTAATGCCAGCGCGGCGTGCAGGAGCGGTTGCCTTTCGCGCCTGTGCAGTTATGACTACTGGTCGTACGGTTGCTTCTCGTGCCCGGTCCACTGGTGCCCCTTGGGATATGGGGCATCACCTTTGTTCTGCCCTCCCTCTTGGGGCATGTGGCGACCAGAGGGGCACTCAGGAAGGCGTTATGGAACTGTTACCAACGTCACTGGGTGAGGCGAGCGATGGAGCGGCGATCTGCCTGCACGGGGATCAGTGGTTGGGCTGGGCCCAGCGGCCGAAGGAGACCTTTGCCTTGCTGGTGAGAATCACTCCCTGGCCTAGGTCGACCGTCATCGCGGCGAGCAGCATCTCGGCATACTCAGCCGCGCGTCCAGTCGGCGCCAGAATGAATAGCTCGTCATGAAGCGGGATGAACAGACTCTCCGCGCCCATCGATACGACTGTCGCGCGCACTGCCGCTCCGTAGGCATCCCGAGCCGAACTTTGGACCTGCAGATTCGTCGCGATCGCATGCCGGGTCTCATACGTCCGCCCGTCGAGCACAGGGAGCGGCCGACCCCAGAGGGTGGTCAATACCTCACCGCGGCGACTGCGCTCGGTCTGCTCCGCACAGAACTCGACGACATCGGGGAAGAGCCGTCTCATGCCGGCGTGTGTTGCGTTGGCCTGTGCGGCGCCGGCCGTCTTGGCGAGCGTCGATTCTTTCTGCCCATACAGGAAAGCGATGAACCGAACTTTTTCGGTCTTCCGGTCCTGGCCGGTGAATGCCGCCAGATCGGCGTACGGGTCCCCGTCGAGGACGCTTCGGGTGAAGGTCTCCGAACCGATGAGGCGGGCCAGTACCCGCCCCTCTTGATTGCTGTGATCGACCGAGACGACGTCGTGGCCGGGCTCGGCCAGGAAAAGGAACCGCAGCTCTTTCATCACGCTCATGAGCCCCGGCGCCCGTCCGCTCATGCGCCCCGTGGCTGCGAAGTTCGTCCGCCACACCGGGTGGACCCGACCTGCCGGCGTGATCTTCTCCACGAGGCCATCGAGGATCTGTGTGCGTTTCAGAGTCGAGTGAGCCTTGGTGTATCGGGCCCACGCGTCCGCACTGGCCACGGGCATGTTCGTAATGTCGCACTTCCCGGGCAGCGCCCAGCCGTACTCACCGGTCCGGGTATAGCCGACTCCGATCCGGTCGAGGAATTTCGACTTCTTCCAATCCGAGACGCGGACGTCGACACCCAGTTCGCGCTTCATAATGTCTAGTTCGCGGTGGCGGATCTGGCGTTGTTCCTGCACGGCGAATCGATCGATCATGTAGCCGCGCCGGGCAACTTCGCGCCACAGTTGATCTTCGCTTTCGACTTGCCGTGCGATTCGCTTGGCAGCTTCCGGAGCGGCGCTGTGCGCCTGCATGAGGACGGCGAGAGGGGCGCCAGCCGTTGGCATCATCTTGTCCTTCAGCGGTGCCAGAGCCTGGTCCAGGACCCGCCCGTTGCGGATCCTCGGATTGCCGAGAGCCACAAGGAACGCCCGGTGATCACTGTCCATTTGGGCGGCATCCTCGGAGTAGACCGGGCGATCGCCGAGAGCCGCGAACATCGATAGTCCCTCCTCGACACCGGCGGCAGTGAACGTTTCACCAGCCGCCGAGTACAGGCGAACTGCTGGCCGTCCGGTGCTGATCCGGACGGCCAGAGGTCCGGTGTTCGCGGCGAGCCACTCGGCGATCGTCACCGCTACTCCCCCGTTCTGGCGCCGGTGGTGGAGAACAGGGTCCACGCGACGGCGATGCATTTCACGCCGAGGCCGTTGATCCTCACGAGCTTGTGTTTGTGGCCTGCATCGGTGATCGCAATGGGAGCGAAAGCCTGGAACAGTGCCGCTTCAGTGATGGAGCGGTACTTCGGATCCATGCGGAGGATGGCCGCGGCATCCCGGGGCTGGAAGGCGAGGAAGTCCACGTTTCCGCCGCGTCCGGA
This sequence comes from Cryobacterium sp. GrIS_2_6, assembly GCF_035984545.1. Taxonomy (NCBI): domain Bacteria; kingdom Bacillati; phylum Actinomycetota; class Actinomycetes; order Micrococcales; family Microbacteriaceae; genus Cryobacterium; species Cryobacterium sp. GrIS_2_6. The sequence goes on along the minus strand of NZ_JAXCHP010000001.1, from coordinate 420,013 downwards.
ACGTCGGACGCCCAGCATCTTCTTGTGGTCCTCCAACGTCACGGCGACGAAACCGAGGTCCTCCAGCGACTGCGGGCCACCAGCGTCCTGAACATACGTCTGACCGCCAGCCACCGAAGCTCGGAGAGCGTCGAGCAGTGGTTCCCAGGCGGGCGCTTCATTGGACTGAAGGTTGTTCGTCCCGTGGAAAAGGGCAGTTGCTCGAACCGCCGCGTGAATGTCCCGGAAGAGGTCTTCACGCTCAGCATCCGTGATCGCCTCAATCTCCAGGAGATACTCGAGCCAGATCAGGTTTCCGCACTCGACGAGCGCTGCGACCTCATGGACGCGGCGCGACACCGGAATGTTCGAGAGGAATCCGACCGCCTTTGCGTGCTTCTCTTCCCACGTCTTGCGCCACGCGTCCATGCCGATCTTCGCGATCTGCAGGGCGACCCAGCGGATGAAGAAGGAGAACGCGAGCGCGGGCAGCCCGTTGTTTGCGAGAGCCTCGAACTCCTTACTGTTGCCGCTGGCGAAGATGTTCACGCCGCGGTCCATGATGATCGGGTACAGCCGTTCGCGGGATGAGTCGAGTTCCTCCGCGTCGGGGATCTGTTCGCCGACCAGGAGGATGGCCGGGGAGCTGAGATCAGGAACGCCTTGTTCCCATTCGCCGGTGCGTGAGTTCTTCGCGGAGACCGTGTGGCGGGCGTGGCCGCCGGCGTAGCCACAACGGATGAGGCGCTCCAGGGCTTTCTCCTGGTCTTCGTTGCCGTTGCGGCTGGTGCGCTTTCGACTGTCGTCCACCGCGAGGAAGAGACCGTCCAGGCCGCTGCCGAGGCGTCCGATGTTGGGGACGCTGCCATCGACTGTGGCCATGGAACGCCCGGCGGGAGCAAAGGCACTGGAGAGGTGCGCTGTGAACCCGCTCATCACGGTGCTCTTGCCGCACCCCTTCGGGCCTGCCATGAAGGCGACGGCGCCCACGCCCATGCCTGCTGCGCACCAGATCGCCGGGCCCCACATGCCGGCCCAGAAGTTCGGGTTCGTGAGTTCACGGCTCATCGCCAGAGTGTTCAGAGAAGCAGTGCGCTCGTTGTCCGTCACCGCGCTCAAGTCGAGAAGCCCGATATCGTTGTACGCATCCGAGAGTTGAGAGTGCGCGCGAGCCGTGAGGCCGTTCGCCGTCATGAAACCCGTCGGTGAGAGGAATCCCCACTGCCCGTCGATCTGCTTCCAGCCCGTCCTCTTGAACACAGGGCTCTCAACGACCTCGTCGGCATGGTGGGCACGGATCGCGGCATCGATAGCCTTTCCGACCCACACGTCCGTTGCAACCACAATTGACGTGCCCTGGGGAACCCGGTTGAGGTACCGGCGCGGATACTGGAGGTCTTCGTCGCGAACGCCGGGGACCTTGTACGGGCTGATCCCGTTGCTCGTCATGACCGAGATTTCCAGGTCGTGGGTGAACTCGGCGGAGAGGCCCTGAGGGTCACGGAGGTCATCCACCACCTTGTGTGTGGTGAGGCGGCGCACAGCCGCCTCCATGATCACCTGCATGGTGAGATCCGCGCCCGTGAAGGTAATCCCAGCTTCAAAGTCGGTGACCGGGGCAATGCTTGAGCGGACGGGCGCAGCAACGGGTTCGGCCTTCGGCGCTCGCCCCAGAGTCGGGGCCGCCCGCGCGATGAGTGCGGCCAGATACTTGCCCCGGCTCTCGGCCGTCTGAGACCGCAGTGACAGTTCGACGCTGAAGGCTCCGAGCTTGAGGAAGTTCACCGACGCGGCACCCAGGCACGTCAGGTGTGCCGCCAGATTCTCGGCTTCGTCGTACAGCGAGCGCTTCTTCTCGATGTGTCCAAGAGCCAGCGTCACGTTCGTAGTGCCCTCTGCGCTGATGAGCCGGTTGAGACCAGGGTCAGGAACGCCCGTTTCCTTCGATACCCACCCGGTGGTCGACTGCAGGCCAGCCACGATGACGCCGGGGGCCGCGGCGGCGATCACCGCCTCCCAGTCCTCGTCCGTTGCCGTGATCAGGACATGCTTGACCTGCCCGAGAAGTCTCTCGTGCTCGGGGGTGATGCGGATGGTCGGGGTAGTTGCCGACTCTGCACTGGTGTTATCCATGTTTCCCTCCAGGGATTTATTGGGCCTCAACGAGTGGAGGCCTGTACATGGACTGCGCGAGGGCAGGCCCAAGATTCTTGTGCCGAGAGGAGCGGATCTGAAATTAGGGCCAAATTCGAAATAAAAATGAAGTAGTGGCAGCGCCAGAAGACGGCCGAACTTCGGCGTTTTTACGCTGTTCTTCTCTCTTTCTTTCTCTCTCTACAGAGAGCTATTTCACTGTTTCGCTAATTCACAAAGGAAGGGGTGCCACCGCCATCGACACAGACAGTCACTCAAAATCGGTGTCTGTCCGGAAAGACAACCCCCACCCGAACCCGTTGGAAGAGGCGCAATAGTGAAATAGACCCTCGGTCCCAGGGATTCATTGGGCTTGGGGAGTATGGCCAGGTGAAATAAGCCTGAAGTAGGCGTTCTAAGCCGGGATCTTGGGTCCCCGAACGCGCAGTCCAAGTAGAGATCCCCACTCGCAGGGACCGTTGCACGGAGGACTGCAATGCTCAAATCAACCAGGCACGAAGACCGAACGAGGGCCGCCATGCCCCCCGGAGTCCAACTCGACCGCGCCGTTCACGCCCACCTAATTGCCCAGATCGGGGCCGGCCATTCGACTGAGGCCACGGACGCCGACCGCATCAACTCGCTCAGTGCCCGCAATAGCCTCATCACCGCATACCTCGCTTGGATCACGCGCCAGGCGACCCGCACATCCCCCACCGCTCAGGCCTCAGAGGATCGTGCAGCAGAGGCCACCCTCCGTTGCCTCGAAGCCTTGGACCGATTCGAACCCTCACGGGGAGTTCCGCTCTACAAATACCTTCAGCATTCCCGTTCGACCCAGGGAGAGGCAGTGGCCCGAGCAGGAATGCCCGGAGATCTGGCCAATCGAAATGAACGGCGCGCACTCATCCGCCGCGGCCTCTCAATCCCGCGGCCGTCATCCTTGGACCGGCCGATCGGCGGCGGGGTCGAATCACTGATGCTGTCAGACGTTGTGCCGGACGGTCGAGCAGGGCCAGAGGAGCTGATGGAGGAAGCAGATATGAAGGAGCAGATCTACGCCGCACTTGATCTCCTCAGCAAGGAGCACCGAGCCCTCCTGGTCGATGCCTTTGGGCTGGACGGACGCCAACCCGTCCTCCTTAGCGGACTTGCACGCGAACGCGGCATCACGCCAGGCAGCGCCTCGCGTCGCCTGGCACGGGCCAGCGCGACTCTTGCAGCCGCCGCCCCACACCTGAAATTCCTCCTCGAGAACTAGGGCCAGCCGGCGCCCATCGATCCTTCACCCAAGGTGCTCACTGACCCTGGATCGGCCACGCTCCCCGATCCGCGTCGCCTCACCCGGAATTCAGTTCCCTCAGCAAGCCGATCCCGGCGCTGGCAGCCCCGTCCCCTGTCCGCCAAGGCAGCGGATCCCGATCTCATCCGACTGCACCGAGCCCCGTGTTCTCGGGCAGTGGCAGCCGGAACGTGATCGTCACTCCCCCTCCGGCAACTGCGCACGAATACGTCGTGCATCACGGCGGCGCCCAGAGATTGGATGCAAGCAATGTGCAGTCGTCGCCCCGGACGAGCTCGTCTACCGCGTCAACTGGACGCCCACTCTTGCGATCCATTAAGCGAATTGCGTGAGAGGAGTCGTCCGGATCAGGACGCCGTTGGATCAGCGGTCCAGGCAAGCTGTCCTGCTGGTTGCCTTCGAGCGAGGCTCCGAGAGCGGGATGCCGCGGCGCGTCCGTGATGGCCGCAGGGACTGTTTTCGGAGCACGAACGCCGACGGCCGCCCGAGGAAAAACCCTTTCTCTTCCCTCCGATCAGTTGCCTCGGATTCCACCTCCGCATGCCGATAACTCGATGCGCCAAGCAAAAACTCCGCACTGGTCTGACACGGATCTTTCTAATGCCGTCGACGCTTGTGACTATAGGGGAAAGAAATACAGGTAGTGCCAGCCTCACGGTCCTGGGCGATACTCAACGGTCCGGGCGCCCGAACCAAGATAGCCAAATCCAGACGAGAATCATCGGCTAATTCTTGCCCGCCGTGCAATATTTGAAGATGCCCGCGCATCTATAGAGGAGCGCACGGTTTTGCCGTAGTCCACATCTGGACGCGACCCGGCACGAGTCTCTGGAGGGACAAACACAGTGTACGAACAGCTCGTCCGATCCGCCCGACCACAGGTCGGCACCGTCGGCAAAATCAATGCATATATCAACTCAATCGACTCTCGGAGCGCCGCCCGGCTTCGCGCTTGCATGGCTGATCCACGCATCTCGGCAGTTGCCATTCGCGACGCTTTGCGGGAGAACAGTTTCGAGGCCGGGCTGACCACGATTCGATCGCATCGAAGAGACGCTGCGTTTGCTGGGAGAGCGACGTGAATGCGCGGATGTGTCGACAACGCGCCGTCCACGTCAAGAATTCTGACCTTCGATGACGCGCAATCTCGCCCCAGTACCGCCAAGAGTTTCGCACTCGGCGACGCACCCGGCGCCACCGGCAGTTGACGTCTGTCGCTGCAAGACAAGGCCGCGCATGCGCCACTAAACCCAGACCAGCCGACAGCGCAACGAACTCCTCGCGCCGTCGGTTAAAGGCCGGCAGTTCACAACCCTCCCTCTGTTGCTGCCAGCCCGGAACGGCCGGCTGCTCGAGTGCCAATCGGGAAGCCGGCCGTTTTCTCTTTGCAAATCAGGGCCTGCACTAAGGCTTCGGAGCGGCCGCAGCGATCAACATTGAAACCACGAACACCGTCCTCCCTTGTGGTTGGCGGCGGCCCATTCGCCATCCTGGCCGACCGCGGCTTCTACGGCTTCCGGCTATGGGAACAGGCAGCAGCGACGGGCGCTGACCTGCCCTGGCGGGTCAAAACGAATCTCCGCCCGAGGCACCTGGAGACCCTCGCTGACGGCTCGTGGCTGGCGACCATCATCCCGACCTCCGGTCCGGGGCGGCAGTCGACAGCACCGTTGACCGTGCGGGTCGTGGACTACACGATCGACGACGGCCGCGACAATCCCGATGGCTACCGGTTACTGAGCACGATCCTTGATCTGGGTGAGGCCTCTGCGGAAGAGCTCGCGACCGTGTACTCAAAAAGGTGGGAGATCGAGTCCGTGTTCGACGAGTTGAAAACTCATCAGCGTAGCCCGCGCATGGTGATGCGGTCCAAGTCCCCGGACCTGGTCAAGCAGGAAATCTGGGGCCACCTCTGCTGTCACTACGCGATCCGCACCCTGATGATCCAGGCCGCACAGCACGCCAACCGCGACCCTGACCGGGTCTCCTTCATCGCCGACCGCCGCATCGCCCGCCGCTCCATGGCCCAGGGCGATTTTTCCCCCTCCGCGACCTGACCACACCACAGCGGTCTGGCGCCACGCCATCCTCGCCCTCATCCGACGGCTGAACCCCGCACGGCGACGCCGATCAAACCCACGCGTCATCAAACGCAAGGTCTCGAAATGGCCCGCCAAACGCCTCCACCACGCGCACTGGCCACAACCCTGCCATGAACCAGAAATCACAATTCAAACTTTTAACTGAACGGCATTGAGGCTAAACCCGGGGCGCAACATACCGGCAAGGCGGCGGAGCATGGTCGTGGGCGACGAAGCCACGAACGGCGGGTTGTGGTGCTTTCCCGTGGCGAAGACGTCGAGGCCACATCTGTCCGCATGCTGGGCGATGGTGGGGATGTCACGGGTGCGCTCAGGGTCGCTGGGCGTGCGGCCGCTGGTCGGGCCTGTCGTGACGTCCCTGACGGCGAAAATACCGAATTGTATGAGTGACCCCTCCATGGTATATGCGTGTGCATGCACCTCCTGAAGCCCAACATGGGTGTTCGCCGACCGGGCCTGAAAGTAAGAGCAGCCATCTCGCCGTGCTCGCACTCGGTCCCTGGAGCGGGACGACCGTGGGTGGAGCTCATCACCCCCGGGCGGAACATTCAAATCCACGTTGTAAATAGATTAGCCATGGCTTATATTAAGTAATGGAATAAACCTAAGGAGTCATCATGAGTTCAACGACGAACACTCACATCCGTGTAATGCCCGCTCTGCCCACGGAACCGTCACTCAGACCGCGCCCGGGGCCGGGGCCGCTCGATGATGAAATGATCCATTTAGACCGATTCCCGGCCGATTTCGCGTGGGGACTCGCTACGGCGGCTTACCAGATCGAAGGGGCCGCGAACGAAGGTGGGCGAGGACCGAGCATTTGGGACACGTTTTCACACACCACAGGCAACACGAAAAACGACGACACTGGGGATGTTGCTTGCGACCACTATCACCGGTGGCCCGCGGATCTCGATCTACTCAATCAACTTGGCGTGTCCAACTATCGCCTCTCCGTGTCCTGGTCTCGCCTCCAGCCAGGCGGTAGCGGCGACCTAAACCCGGAAGGCGTTGCCTTCTACCGGACATTGCTGGGGGGACTGCGGGAGCGTGAAATTGAGCCCTACGTCACGCTGTATCACTGGGACTTGCCACAGGAGCTGGAGGACTTGGGCGGCTGGGGTGAGCGAGAGACGGCTTTCCGCTTCGCCGACTTTGCTGCTCGAACCGTGTCGGCCCTAGGCGACTCGGCGTCGAAGTGGATTACTTTGAATGAACCGTGGTGCTCCGCGTTTCTCGGGTATGGTTCCGGGGCGCACGCGCCCGGTCGACGAGACATGAACGTTGCAGTTCGTGCAGCCCATCACCTCAACCTCGCACATGGGCTCGCTACAGCGGCCATACGGGCCATCGACCCCACAGCCCACATCGGCGTCACGAATATCGTCACGGATATCGTCGCCGCGTCCTCCCTAGCCGGGGACCAGGCAGCCGCCGCGCGGTTAGACGCTGTTAGCAATCTCGTCTTCCTTGAGCCGATATTCCACGGCAAATACTCCGCGAACGTTCATGCCGCCCTCGACCAATACGGTCTCCGCGATGCCATCGAACCAGAGGACCTGGCCATCATTCATGCCCCGCTGGACTTCGCCGGGATTAATCACTACCAGCGCGTGATCGCCCACGATGACCCGTCGGCTCCCTTTTCCGTGAGGGAAGTGGCGGCACAACCGGCGACGACGTCATTCGGCTGGTCGGTCATCCCCGAATCAATGACGGCTGTGCTCTTACGAGTTGCCCGCGAGTTCACTTCCCTGCCCCTGTATGTCACCGAAAGCGGCGCCAGCTACCACGACTACGTCGATCCGAACGGGGACGTCATCGACACCGATCGAGTTGCCTACCTCCGCGGCTACATAGACGCGGCCGGCCAAGCGATCGCCGCAGGCGTCAACCTCAAGGGCTACTTCGTGTGGTCGTTCCTGGACAACTTCGAGTGGGGCGAGGGCTACAGCAAACGCTTCGGACTGGTCTACGTCGACTACCGAACCCAAGCGAGGATCCCCAAACTCAGCGCTCGATGGTACACCGCTCTGATCGCTGCCCACCGGGCACTCGGCGCCCGAAATTCTATTTCTGCCTAACATCACAACCCCATCGAAAGGAACACCTCAATGTCGAGATCCCGCACCAAATGGATCCTTCCCCTCGCCGCCGGCGTCGCTGCCAGCGTCCTTGCCCTCTCTGCCTGCTCCAGCGGCGCGTCCGGCAGCGCCTCCGGTGTTCCCTCCGACAAACCTCTCACCGTCTGGGTGATGGGAGACAGCTCGAAGAAGTTCGAAACCCTCGTCGAACCGTTCACCAAGAGCACGGGAATCAAGGTCGACGCTGTCGCCATCCCCTGGGACAGCATCGATCAGAAGCTCACCACCGCCGTCGCCTCAGGTAACGGCCCGGACGTCGTGCAGATCGGCGTGTCAAAGATCCGTTCCTTCGCCGACACCGGCGGGTTGCTCACCCTGGACCAGGCAACGATTGCCAACTATCCGAACCTCGCAGCCGACAAGTTCGTGGCCGGCGCATCCGGAGAGGCCACCGCTGTCGCTGGCAAAGTTGTCAGCATCCCGTGGGTCAGTGACACCAGAGTGCTGTTCTACCGCTCCGACATTCTCTCAGCCAGCGGCATCTCAAAGCCGCCTACCACGTGGGACGAACTCCGGGGCGACGCTAAGACTCTCACCGCCCGCGGCGCCGGCAATTACGGCTACTACATTCCGCAGTGGGATAGCGCTTTGCCGGTGGAAATGACGTGGGACCAGGGCGGTGACGTGGTGGATAAGACGGGCAACATCGATTTCAACACGCCCGCGTTCCACAAGGCCGTCGACGTTTACGCAGGCCTGTATGCGGACGGCAGCGTACCCACCAACAGTGACTTCGACCAGGTGCAGGGATTCACGTCCGGCGCCACGCCGATGGTCGTCAGCGGTCCCTACCTCGCCTCTGCGATCACCGCCGCAGCCCCCGAGCTGGCCGGCAAATGGTCGGCGGTTCCGCTGCCATCGGCGAAAGCAGGTACGTCGCTGCTCGCCGGGTCCAACCTCGGCGTCTTCGCCAAGACCGCGAACAAGGACGGCGCCCTGCAACTGCTGAACTACCTCTCCGACACCGCGACGCAGGTCTCCTGGTACAAGGCAGACGGCGACCTTCCCACGGTCAAGACCGCTTTGACTGATGACTCACTGGTGTCAGACCCGTTGTTCAACGTCTACGCCAAGCAGTTGGCCGACTCCAAGCTGCTGCCGCTGGTGTCGAACTGGGACGGCGTCACCGGGAAGGCTCTGCTCGATAGCCTGAACTCCATCGTTCTCAACCACGCCGATCGGGACAGCACATTGAACACGCTCTACGCGTCCACCGCGGGCCAGTCGGTCAAGTAACCCACCATCGGGTCTTGGGGCGGAGCCTGCTTGCGCTCCGCCCCAAGGCCCCACAAGGATCGGGACAAACCATGAAGATTCGCGCTACGCCCTACGTTCTCATCGCCCCTGCGACACTCCTCCTGCTTGCTTTCGGCGTGCTGCCCATCCTGATTGCGGGCTTCGTCAGTTTCACTGACATGAACCTCGCCGGGTTGGGTGATTGGTCGGTGATCAAGTTCATCGGCCTCAACAACTACACTCAACTTTTCGCCGACCCGGCCTTCTGGCAGTCACTCGGGAATACTGCCTTCTTCGCCCTGATCGGCGTGCCGTCTGTCATTATCTCCTCGCTGATCGTCGCCCTGCTGCTCAACCGCAGCAACAGCCGCTTCTACCGCGCGCTGCGCTCCTTATACTTCCTACCCGCCATCACCGCAATCGTCGCCATCGCATTGGTTTGGGGGTACCTCTACAACACCCAGTTCGGCCTATTCAACTACCTGCTGTCCCTCGTGGGGGTACCGCCGGTGCAGTGGCTCAGCGATCCGCTTCTGGCGAAGTTCTCCGTCGCGTTCGTTGCCATCTGGCGGGGGACCGGTTTGAACATCATCATCTTCCTAGCTGCCCTCCAGGGCGTGCCTCGCGAATATTTGGAAGCGGCGTCGTTAGACGGTGCCTCGGAAATCCGCAAGACCGTCTCGATTGTCATCCCGTTGCTGCGGTTCGCGATCTTCTTCGTCATGATCACAACGGTCATCGCGTGGCTCCAATTCTTCGACGAACCATTCGTGTTGACCAAGGGCGGCCCGATCGGCGCCACCACTTCCATATCCCTGTTCCTTTTCCAGAAAGGATTCAGCGGAAGCCAATTCGGCTATGCGAGCGCAGGCTCCGTAATCCTGTTTCTGATCATCGCAGTGATCACCCTCGCCCAACTGCGTGCAAGGAAAACCGATGTCGAATACTAAGCTCCAACCCCCCATGACCAAAGCAACATCGCCCGTCCAGCATGAGCAGGCGGCGTGCAACCCGCGACCGGCCAAGCGCAAGTCGCGCAGTCACGCCAATCGGCTGACCATCATCGTCGGCATCGTGCTGGGGCTTGGTGCGCTGGCCACCGCGTTCCCATTCATCTGGATGTTGACCTCGTCACTGAAACCCCGCAGCGAAAGCGTGGCGTACCCGCCAAGGATCCTGCCGCAGAAACCCACCTTCGAGTTCTTCGTCCAACTCTTCCAGGACCTCGACTTCGGCCGGTACCTGCTCAATACCATCGGGCTTGTCCTGATCAGCATGATCGGGCTCCTGCTCATGGCCATGGCCGGTTACGGCTTCGCGAAATTTACATTCCGCGGGCGCGACGCGCTCTTCTTCCTTGTCCTAGTGACCATGATGATCCCAGTTCAGGTGACGATGATTCCCACGTACCTCATCTTGAACGGTATGAAACTCACCAACACCATCGTCGGGATTGCCCTCCCCACCCTGGTTAGTGGATTCAGTGTCTTCCTCTTCCGGCAGTTCATGACGACCATTCCCTCGGAAATGATGGAAGCGGCACGCATTGACGGAGCCGGAGAGTTCAGGGTCTTCCTACAAATCGTGCTACCACTGTCGAAACCGATCTTGGCGGTCCAAGTCATTCTGACGTTCATCGCCAGCTGGAACAGCTTCCTCTGGCCCTTGATCATCGCCAACGACGAACACCTTTACACCCTCTCCGTTGGTATCGCGCTTCTGAATCAGCAGATCGCGACGAATCCCTCCCTGCAAATGGCAGCCGCGACGCTGATGGTGGTCCCGATCCTCATCATCTTCGTAGTCTTCCAACGCTACGTCGTTCAAGGATTCTCCCTTTCCGGACTGAAATAGGACAACATGACAAACCCCACCCGCTTCAACGGATACGTTCACGCTCACAAGGCGGAGTTGGTCGACGGCACCGGTGCCCCGCTCCTGCTTCACGGTATCGGCCTTGGAAACTGGCTGCTCGCCGAAGGCTACATGTGGAAGTTCGGCGATGAGATGAGCTCACCGCGGCAGATCGAGGCACGTATTACCGACCTCCTCGGCGCGGAACGGGCACTCGAGTTCTGGGCCCGCTACCGCGACGCGTTCATCACCGAAGCGGACATCCAACGCATCGCCGAACTCGGCTTTGACCATGTCCGGCTGCCGATCAACTCGCGCGGCCTCATGGACGACAGCGGCAACTGGATCGAAACCGGATTCATTCTCATCGACCGGGCAATCCAGTGGTGCGAGCGGCACAACCTGTGGATTTTGCTCGATCTGCACGGAGCACCGGGCGGACAAACTGGAACGAATATCGACGATTCCCCTAACCTGAAGCCCGAACTGTTCATGGATGACCGCTATCGCAGGCAAACAGTGAAATTATGGCGAAAACTCGCCCGCCGATACCGCGACCGGACGAGTGTCCTCGGCTACGACCTGCTTAATGAACCCCTGCCGAACGAATGGCAACACATTTACGCTGACGAGCTCGTCGATTTCTACCGGGAGCTCACAGCTGCGATCCGTGAGATCGACCCTTATCACCTCATCGTCTACGAGGGCTCGCACTGGGCAACAAATTGGTCCATATTTACGGAGGTCATCGACCCGAACTCTGCCCTTCAATTCCATCGTTATTGGTGCCCGCCCGAACGGTCCAGCATTGCCGAATATTTGGAAGCCCGTGACCGGCTCGGGTTGCCGATCTACATGGGCGAGGGAGGCGAGAACACCCCGGAATGGATCTATTCGGCGACCCGCCTGTATGAGCAGCACAATATCGGCTGGAACTTCTGGCCATGGAAGAAACTCGACACCGACACGTCCCCGATATCAGTGAGCCCACCCGCCGACTGGGATTTGATCGCGGACCCGGAGGTAACTCTCGACCCCGAAGCTGCCCAGCACGTTCTCAATGAGCTGCTACACCGCATTGCTCTCCTCAACTGCTCCGTTCGCCCCGACGTTGTGAACGCGTTATTTGGCCGTCAACCACTTCGTATTCCAGCCTGGGGATATATTGAGGCCGATGCGGCAGCACCCACCCGGTTTTCACCGACAGCTGAGATCGATGGTCTGTGGCACCACACCGCCGGCGAACCATACAAGGATGCGGAAGTGCCACACATTGAGCTTCGCCCGGGGGCAGTCATGAGGTTCCCATTGGAAGCGCCACCCTCGACGTGGACGATCAACGCCGACGACCCATCCTCATTCGCCGTGACCTGGGAACAGGACCACCTGGCCGTGCGTGTGAACACACCTGCCCGGCTTATCAGCCTCGACCTCGAAGCCGAGTAGGTGCAGAGGTGAACACCGCAACGGGCTTCGCGAGGCGAGCCGAAGACCCAGACCAGCTCCATCATTGGTATCGTCGGACCACCATGAGCGTCGACCCAAACACCCGCCGACCTGCCCGCTCCTCGGCGGGTGCATCAACAGTGACGTCGCTCCGGCAGCGCAACAAGGGAGCCGTACTCAAGCAGATCATCCTCGCTGGCGAAACCACTCGAGCGGCACTAGCCAGCGACTGCGGCCTCTCGATGGCATCCGCAACCAACATGGTCACTGAACTGACCGGAGAGGGACTCGTCGAGGAAACCGGGTTGGTGTCCTCCCACGGCGGGCGGCCGATCTCCCTCTTGGCCCCTCGCGCGGACAGTGCCTACACGCTCGGCGTCGACGTCGGCGAACGTGGAGTCGCCGTCGAACTCTTTGACTTCCGGATGAACCGCGTCGACCGTGAATTCAGCGGCGGAGCAGAGCCCGAAACCGCCGCCAGCATCGTCGATGACCTGAATCAGGCCGTATTCGCCCTCCATCTCCGAAATCCCCACCGATGGGACCGCCTGCTCGGGATCGGACTCGGACTGCCCGGCCTGGTAGAGACCGAAGCAGACGGCGTTCAAGTGCTCTACGCCCAAAGCCTCGGCTGGCCTGCAATACCCATTTCGGAGCTCATCCGCGGTGACCTCCCAGTGTTCGCCGACAACGGCGCCAAAGCACAAACCAAAGCAGAACTCTGGTTCGGCGCGGCCCGCGGCGTCAATCACGCCTTAGTTGCTCTCCTCGGTCGCGGTGTCGGACTGGGAATCATCACCGACGGGGCACTAACCCATGGGGCAGCAGGAAGCGCAGGCGAGTGGGGGCACACCAAGGTACAAGTCAACGGCCGACTGTGCCGTTGCGGCAGCAGGGGATGCGTGGAAGCGTACCTTGGCGCAGACGCAATCCTTGCCGAATGGGAAGCCGCCGGAGGCCAGTTCGAAGGCACCGGCTGGCGTGCTCTAGGCGACCTTCTTGACACTGCAGAAAAAGGGGATAAAGCAGCCGGCGTGATCGTCACGAGCATCGTCGACACCCTTGGCGCAGCCCTCGGGAGCATGGTCAACCTGACCAACCCGGAACGCGTGGTTGTCGGAGGTTGGGTCGGGAACCGACTAATGGAAAGCCTGCGGCCACGAATCGAGGAGTCGATCCGAACAAGCGCCCTGGCACGTCCCGGGAGCCAGTTCACACTTCACACCTCCAGCTTCGGCGGAGACACGGTGGCGCTCGGGTCGGCGTTGATGCCAATCGAAGCTCTCATCCAGTCCCCCAACGGATAGTCGCGACCCATCAGGCAGTCAGCGACAGACCTCCGCACCACAGCGTGACACGAACCCGCACGAACGAATGTCCCCGGATGTATCGGGCGAACACTTGGTGTCTTCTCGATCGTTCGTCTAGCTAACTCTAGGAGCGTGGGTCAGTAGTACCTAAATTTAAAACGCCGGTCGAGTTCCCGAGCCAAGTGCATTGGTTTGGGAAAATTGACCATGAGCGATTCGGATGGGCTGTTCCCGGCGACGGAACTTGAGCACGTTGAGCTGGTTGTGGATGACGGTGTTGAGGCTGGCGCGGGTGTGAACAAACGTTTTCGGGCGTTTGAGCCGGCGGCGGTGATGTTGGTGCCGCCATCGTTGGATGAGTGATTGCCGCAGCATCACCTCTCTCGTTTCATCGCGGACATCGTCGAAACCCAGCTGGACTTGAAGAAGTTCTACGCGTCTTATGCGAAGTCGAAGGGTCAGCCGCCGTATGACCCGCGCCTGATAGTCCGGGTCCTGCTGTATGGGTATTGCGTTGGTGTGCGCTCGTCGCGGGAGTTGGAACGGGTGTGCGTGGATGTGGTCGCGTTTCGCTGGTTGGCCGCGCAGCAAGCACCGGATTTTCGCTCCATTGCCCGGTTCCGCAAACGCCACCTGTCGAGTTTGGGGAATGTGTTCCTGCAGGCGTTGGAATTGTGTCGTGCGGCGGGGATGGTGTCGCTGGGGCAGGTCGCGTTGGACGGCACGAAGGTTCGCGCCAATGCGTCCAGGCGGAAGGCGATGAGTTACGCCCGCCTGACGGAGAAGCAGAAAGTCCTCGCCGACGAGGTCTCCGCCCTGCTGGCTGACGCGGACGCCATCGATGACGCCGAGGATGCCCGGTTCGGGAAAGACAAACGCGGCGACGAACTCCCGCCGGAGCTCGCGCGGCGGGAGTCGCGTCTGGTGAAACTGGCTGAGGCGCGCGCCGCGTTAGAGGCTGACGCGGCCGCCCGGGCGCGGAAAGAGGCCGAGAAGAAAGCCCGGGACAAGGGCGAGGATGACGACGCCGTGGCGCAGAAGGGTGAGGCCGCGGCGAAGAACGCGGTCGTTTCCCCGAAGGCTCAACGCAATTTCACCGACCCGGACGCCCGGATCATGAAGACCGCCGACGGGTCCTTCCACTACGCCTATAACGCGCAGGCCATCGTTGACGCGGACCATCAAGTGATCGTCGCGACGATGCTGACGAATATCGGCGTGGATGTTGAACAGGTCGTGCCGATGGTCGAGAAACTGCACACCACGACCGGGGTCCTGCCCCAGCAGATCCTAGCCGATGCCGGGTATTGTTCAGCAGCGAACCTGGACTACGCCAAGACCATTGAGACGGCCGGGGACAGCAGGACGGAGTTTTTCATCGCGACAGGCCGGGTCAAGCACGGCGAGCGTGTTCCCGAGGTTCCCCGGGGCCGAATCCCCGCCAATGCAACACTCCGGGAACGCATGGCGCGGAAACTGAAAACGAAGAAGGGGCGCGCCGTTTACGCCAGGCGCAAAGCGATCGTGGAGCCCGTGTTCGGTCAGATCCACACCCGGCAGGGCAAGTTCGTCCTGCTCCGCGGGTTGGAGCAAGCAGCCCACGAATGGGACCTGATCGCCGCCTGCCACAACCTGATGAAGCTCCACACCATGCAAACCACAGCCCTCCAGGCCGCGCAAAGCGCCCTGACAGCCCGCCCGGCAACCTAAACACCAGGGCGGGACCGCCCAGACGGGCGACAGCGCCCCGGCCTGCGCCGTCAACGGGACACTGGCCCTTTTTTCGCTCGGCACAAGAACAAATGCAGAGCCAAAGTCATTGATCATCTCGCCAGCAACGCACAACCGACCCCGACCGTCCTGACCGGAATTTCTCGCCGTCAAGACTGAATAGGCGTTACAGACTCACGCTCCTAGAGGCCACCCAAGCGGAGATCGAAGCGAGATACCGTCAGTCGGGCGCCACGGACGACTGATCGGCCGGTGGCTCAAGAGCGCTGCTGCGTTGCTGGGACTCCACGGAGACGAGCAATGAGCTCCACCGAGCGGACACGTCGGCGGATTCTTCGGGCGTCGCTGTAGCGGTTTGGGTCGTCATCGAATCCGTGCGCCCGGTAGGCCCAGCCCGGGCTGACCTTGCAAATCAGGCAGTTGCCGAAGGCTGGGTAAGTGTCCGCACCGACCAGAAGGTATCGGCACCGCGGGCAGTACTCGGGGCGCAGCTCTCGTTTTCTCATACCCGCTCCATGCGCGGGCCTGTCCGGCGAGCGACGCACCCGCGCATGAACCCGGTATGCCACAGCATCTGCGCGACCAGGACCTAAGTCTCAGCCTCGATCTGTTGGCCTGTGAGGAGCCCATGCCGGCGAAGTACCAGTGGATGAACTCTGGTGGCGGGTGGTCGCCTATGGGGTCATGGATACTTCTCGAAAAATTGGTGTCGATGGTGGGTACCGGAGTCGACTGGAATTTCCTGATCGTAGAGCGGATCAGCGAACCGGGTCATCCCTACCCCAGTTGGTTCGCTCAGTGCCTTGGTTCGAGCCGGGCACTAACCGTGGAGCTCGGCTGGCACCCTGCAGAGGGAATTGAGAACCTCTGGCGGATTGGGGTGGCTGGCGGGGCGTCCAGGCCGCTCTTCAATATCCACTCCGACCCTGATCTATTTCTAATGGTGCAGCCAGGCCAGGCGCTGTCACCGCTCAGCATTCCGCTGACAGTGATGATCGACTGGCTGTCCGACGGCGAGCTTGCGCCCGGATTCGTGCGGGAGCGTCTGCGGTACTAGGACACCGCGCATGCACTATCCATGAGCGAAAAGATACGTGGATCCTTCTGGGCGTGCGGCGAGATAACTGGCGGCGAGCTTCGTCTGAGCGTAAGCACCGGCGGTCTGCTCGCTTCGTTCATCGAAGGCTACGGGGAGCTCGGGCGCGCAGAAACGATCGTCGAGGGCGGTTCCTGGGCTGACCTCCTACGGCAGAACCGCTACGCCTACGCGTGCGACGTCGCCACCGAGTATCAGGCTCGTGCGCTGGCAGAAGGATCGGCCGCCGGCACCTGGTCGCAGTGGGCCGAGGAGGATTCTGCATTGCAAAGGCTCACCGAGCCGCGGTGCGTGGTGCCGTCCTCGGAGCCTTGGACAGGAGGACGAATGCGGCTGGTCGTCGTTCATCCGGTGATCAAGGCTTTGGACTGGGAGCCGCCGCGGCCGAGCCGATCGCTAATAGTCATCGACCCGCGTACAGAGATCGATCTGCTGTTGAGTCTCAGACGTCTGGGAGCGCTCACCTCCACCGGATCGCTTACAGCACGCTCGCGCGTAGCTCATCCATACGGCATGTGATCCGGCACGCGTTTCTGCCAGATCTTAACCGCGCATGTACAGCGCATGGAATCACCCCGCACCACCTCAGCCCACATGCCCACCACCCTCTCCACCTGGGCTCTGCGCCAGCTCGCCGTGGCACCGCCTCTCTCGGAGGGCCAGCGCTCACTGCTTAGCGCAGCATTCAAGAGCGCGCCGACCATCATCTCCGCAGAACGCGAAGCTGCCTAGCCTTCTCTATCCAACGCCCCTGGCCATTGGCCAGTGTCGACGCTCGTTGAAAAGTCGGCCGTTGGCGCTTTTCTGGCCCTGTTTTCAGTTGGCGTTAACACCACTGCCCTCGACTTGATCGATCGATCTCGGGCTACATCGCGCGCTCGAATAGGGGAGTCCAACGGGTGCCGGAGACGTTTCCGACCTGCCAAAAGATTGGCGCAACATTGTTCGGGCAATTGAATTCGAACAACGTCAGTAGCGCTCGCCCGCCGAAGCCAAGAGGATTGCGCGGCATCAGGGCGCGCCCGATGGACGCTGTCATCTCCTCAGCGTCTTCACGCTCCTTGGCGGTGTCAAAGACTCCAGAATCAGGATTGAACGGTCGGAACCGATCTCCCAAATACGTTCCCCCCACAGTTTCGATAGCAATCGATGTGTCCGCTGTCGGCAAGTCCGCTTTGTCTGCGACGACACTCGCGCCCACGACGATGTGGACCTTCTCGATCCACTCCTCACCCATGCCCGTAATGAATTCCACGAGCAAGTTGAGTTCTCGAGCCAGATGTGTACCTGTGCCGCAATAGTCGTCGAGCAGAAATAGCACGATTTCGGTATTGATATTCTTAATCCGATCGCCAAGATCCGGGATTCTCAGGATGTTTGCTTTTTTGATCTTCAAAGTCTTGGCCAGGAGAGAGAGCGTTCCTTGCGTGCTGTCTCCCGCGACACCATGGTTTATGAGGAAAGCATTGCGAAGGTTCTGGTTATTGGCTTCTCTCACGATCACTCGAGCTGCTGCGAGTTGTCCGACAGCGGTCGCCAGCCGCGGTAGTTCGACAGCTTGTAGGCGTGTGGATGTGAAGAAGCCATCCATGATCATGCGGCGCAGCATCTTGTACGCCAGATACTGTCTATCGTTACCACCGAACTGCTCCAGCCAAGCTTTGATTCTGATCTCGGTGACTTGCTCACCCCGGTATCTGAGTTGACGAGCGAGCTCAACAAGGTCTGAGTCTGTGATCATGCGCACCGTTGCGGTCGCGTGCTTCGAAGTCGAATAGACGCCATCGAGGACGCGCCCGCCTGCGCCCAACAGCCACACACCGACTAACGGAATGCTGATCAGTAGCCGATCACCCGAAGGGCCTGAACGGACGACTTCACCTGATCGCAGAGTTGCGATGGTTTGGTTCAACTCATCAACAGTCGCGGTCTGGATCCAACCTTGAGCCAAATGAATCACCTCGTCCAGCGCAGCCGGCGTCAGTGCGTCACCCCCACAACGAGCTATTGAGCGCAGCACGGCGCTCGCGACGATGGCCGATCGAGCAGTGTGGTCGAGACCGTTCGAGCTGTCCGCCCAAAGGTGTACAAAATGCGAATCTGGAGCGTCTCGGGCGACCGAATTAGCGGCTTCATCTACGTCGCTTGCTGTCACAACAGACCGCGAGCACTCGCGCATAGTCTGCCAAAGTCGTTGGGCGACGAGCGTCTCGTAGTACGGGTTACCTGAACAGATTGAATGGACTCTGTCGATTGCATCTGGAACCCATTCCAGCCGACCGCTGGTGGGGGATTGAAGCAGTTCAGCTGTGGACGAACGAGAAGAGAAGTTAGTGACCGATACGGGCACTACCTGATTGAGCTTGTGTGCTTGCGCCTGAATGATCGACGGCAAAATCTCGCTACCGACAACGATCAAGTTGAGCCATTCTTCATCCACGAGCGATCGCAGGAACAGGAACAGCGAGTCAGCTTGCGGTCCCTTGACGAGATGGGCGGGCAATTCGTCGAAATCATCAATGGCAATGATTACTCGAGCGTCTTCCGGGAGAGCGCGTGAGGTACCTCTAAGCCACCGGTTAGCCGCCCGCGCGAAGTTACCAGATTCGTCAACCCTTACCTCGCTGACACTGTCCATGGCCTCTCCGTAGGTATCGCGCGCGGCATCAAGGATCTCGTCGAGCAAGGCGTAGACGAGGTCCCCAGCCGTCTGATCCTGACCAAGAGCGCGTCCTAGCGGTAGGACGCTTCCAGCCCACCCTCTCTTCTCCCGAGCGGACCGCAGCAACACACGCGTGAGGGATGTCTTCCCAACGCGTTTGTGCCCCGTTATATAGGCCGAAGCCCGTCCTGCAATCAGCGCGTCCAGCGAGGCCAAGTCAGCCGCGCGCCCCACCAAGCGCTCCGGTTCAGAAATTGTTCCGAGGCTGAAGGGATTGACATCATTTGCCGCCCACGCCACCGGCATTTGGTCTTCGGCGGAGAGTTGCTGGACGGCATCGAATTGTTGGAGAAGAGCGTCAGTCCAGTGGAGTTCGCACGACAAAGCAACGGCCTTCTGAGAACTGCCCGTTGCTGTGACGGTCACGCTGAGTTCCCCCTCAGAGCCTGGGCCAAGCGAATCTAGGCGTGATGTGGTGTCTATGCCCAGTTCATGCTCAATGACGCGGAGAGAAATGCCTTCGGCAGTTGCATTGCCTGAGTTAGTAAGGACGAAGCGAATCTGATACGTCGAGCCATTAGCGGCACTGAACGGAAGCTTCGACGAGGAAAGCTGTACCTTGACGTCGGGCCTGCTCATGTCGCCCAGGCGTTCGATAGCTCGGCGTACTTCGGCGATGGAAACTTGTAAGAGGGGCGACACGAAGTCTTGCAATATGCCGCTGCCTGAGACGGCGATTGTGGTCTTGAACCCAATGAAAGCATCCTCGAGATCTCGAAGATCTCGATGGTTAGTTCCATCTATGCCGATCAGACGTTCCATGTCTTGACTGAGCTCGAGGGCGTCCGAAAATAGGACTCCCTCAGCTTCGTCCAACAGGTCTACGAAGTGGTGCGAAGCGTCACGCAGGACGCGAGCGGGATTT
Source organism: Cryobacterium sp. GrIS_2_6 (assembly GCF_035984545.1). Lineage (NCBI taxonomy): Bacteria > Bacillati > Actinomycetota > Actinomycetes > Micrococcales > Microbacteriaceae > Cryobacterium > Cryobacterium sp. GrIS_2_6. The sequence continues at coordinate 400,092 of NZ_JAXCHP010000001.1, read as the reverse complement.
GAGCCATCTCGTGCGCCCAAGTACAACTTCTGGGTAGATTGCCGGTATCGAGAGACAAGGACGGCTGCCGCTGAGGCAGTGCTCCTCGAGTCGGCCGAAGTCAAACGAAATGACTCGGCCCAGGCCTCCCTTACATCAGCCTTCACTTTGTTCGAATACAGTGCCAACGCGGTTTCGTGACCCAGCTCTGAGACGAGCCGCATCGTATATGCGCTCCATGCTCGGATACTTGCTAGGTCGCTGCCGACGAAGTCTCCGATCGCGTTTTCCACAAAGCAGTCAATCAACTCAGCGTCATCCGGCAGACACTTCTTCACAAAACCGCAGGCCGAAGTCCAAGACCGACGCACATCGGTTACATCGCCTCTGTCGATAGCCGCTAGTTCCGTGACAAGTCGAATCCAATTCCACGTCCTCAGGGCGTCAGCGCTGCTTGTTGGCCCCCAATCAGTTCCAAGCTTTGCGAGTGTGTCTTCGAGGGCTGCACGAGCAATGGCGTACTCACCCTCGCGGAACGCCGACCACGCGCGGCTCACTGACGTAGCCTCGTAGCGACCTTCGGGCTCCGGATGCCAATTGGCAGTGGCGGTCACCAAGGGATCTGGCGAACTCGGAAACGATATTGATAACCACGTCGGGAGGGGATGGGGCTTGATCGTAGTCTCTGAGACCACCGTTGATACGGGAACAGGCAGAGGCGAACTGGCTTGGCGGCCCAAACGGCGTCGATCGCCGAGTTCTCGGCTGAACTGGTCAACGATGGTGTCGAAGTCCGCCTTGGCGACACCAAGGGTGGAATTCCACTCGGTGTCCGTGATATTCGGCCCGGTCAGCCTATGTCGTATCGCAGATACCTCGCGACGCTGCGCGGTACTTGCAGACGCAAGTGCCTCGAACACTTCATCTGCAGCGATAGCAAGAACTAATCGTTGCCCCGCCGATAGGCCCGGTTCGCTGACACTAGTCTTTAGATGAGCCCCAAAGCGGAATAAGAACCGGTTGAACAGTTCTCTCGATCGCGCCGACACTGCGTCTTCCAATGCAACACGAGCTAGAAGAAGCCCTAAGCCGGATTTTTCACTGCGGCCAGCCCCAGCCACTGCCTCGGCTAATTCTTGTGAAGTCGAATTGGCATGCGCGCGCGCAAGCACGGTCAGGCTTCCGCCGATCGCACGACCTCGTCCGCGGAGGAGCGTCCGCGCTGAATCCCCTAAATCATCGAAGAGCATATGCTCACCATACGGTGCCCATTGTCGGTCTCTGTTCCTCACCAGCACTGGCGCCTCTGAACTTAACGTATGGAGTGGTTTAGCACTCCGATCGGCTGCGGCACATGGCGCCAATAGTGGTAAACGCATCCGAAGCGGAATGTGCGCCCGGTTCTATTGACCGGCGAGCGGCGAAGGGTGTCCGATCGTCTGCGGTGGGCTCTTCGGGTCGCACCAAACTTTGTCTTATCCCGACGGAGCGGTTATCGTGTCGACGCTCGTTGAAATGTAGGCCGTTGGCGATGACAGGGCAGGGGCGTTTCTGTGTTATCGGCCCGACCAGTCAAAACTTGCATCACAATTGTTGACGCCGACCCAAAACAGGGCCAATAGTGCCGTTTGAAAGCAGGACCACCATGTGTGTTTCTACTATGCCGTATCGGCGGCGGGCTGGTGGCTTTTGAGCCGGTAGCTGTTGCCTTTGAGGCTGAGGACGTCGGCGTGGTGGACGATGCGGTCGATCATCGCGGACGCGACGGTGGGGTCGCCGAAGACCTCGCCCCAGCGTCCGAATGACAGGTTGCTCGTCAGGATCAAGGACGCGTGTTCGTAGCGGCTCGCGACGAGCTGGAAGAACAGGTTCGCCGCGTCCTGGTCGAACGGGATGTAGCCGACTTCGTCGCAGATCAGCACGCTGTAACGGCGGAGCCGGATCAGTTCCGCGGCGAGCTTGCCGCGGGAATGGGCCTCTTGGAGTCGGGCGACCCAGCCTGTCGCGGTGTCGAAGAGGACACGGTGGCCGTGTTTGGCGGCCTGGACGCCCAGAGCGACGGCGAGGTGGGTCTTGCCCGTGCCGGGCGGCCCGAGGAGCACGATGTTCTTCGCCTCTGTGACGAACACGCTCGTGCCGAGGTGGGCGATCAGGTTCCGGTCCGCGGAGGGCTGGTGATCGAAGTTGAAGTCCTCTAGGGTCTTGTGGCCGGGGAACCGGGCCGCTTTGATCCGCAGGGCCGCGCCGGACGCTTCCCGCTCCGAGACCTCGCGGGAGAGGACCGCGGCAAGGTATTCCTCGTGGGACCAGCCCGCGTCGCGGGCCTGATCGCCCAGGCGCCGGAACGCGTCACCGATCCTCGGGGCGCGCAACGCGCGGGCGTAGTACTCGATCTGAGACGCCGCGCCGCTCACGCGAGCCTCCCCAACTCGATCAGGCCGGGACCGATATCGACACCGAACACATCGTCATAGTCCGACAGGCTCGCCGACTCGACGAACGCGACGTGGGCCTGGGGCCGGTGATGGCGGTGCAGGCTCTGGAACTGACGCCGGAGCACGGCCGCCTGGATGACATGGTCGGGGTCGGTGATGGTCAGCTGCCGGGCCCAGGCCCGGTCGTGAGAGGTGACGGTGACACCGTTGTGGGCGACGTGGACCTGCTCAAGGTCAGCGGTCACGTCCACGAGCCTGCCGATCAGGGCCGGCGCGACGGAGTAGTCGTTGGAGTGCACCCTGACGTAGTAATCCCGCGGCAGACGCACCGTGTTCCGGAACAACACGTCCGGCGCCACCGGCGACAACGGGCGCATCGCGGCCCGGTCCTGGTCGATCAGGTCGACCGGGCGGGCGCGCCGGGACCGGGAGTGACGCGCGTTGGCCACCGGCAGCCAGGACGCGAGCTGCTCGTTGAAGTCCTGCGGGGACACGAACACCCGGCCCGGCATGAACGAGGACCGGAAGAACCGGTTCCGCCGCTCGACCATACCCTTGGACTCCGGATCCCGGGCCTTGAGGAGCTTGACCTCGGTGCCGAGGGTGCCCGCGAACGCGGCAGTAGGCTCGGTGAGCTTGCCGCGGCCGATGCCGGACTCGTTGTCCCAGAGCAACCGTCGCGGGACCGCGCGGGCGGCCTGGAGCAGGGACCACATCCCGCCGAGCAGGTCCGGTGTTTTCCGAGACGGCAGCATCAGGGCTTGGAAGAACCCGGAGAACGTGGACGTCATCACCAGCACCGGCGGCGCGCCCTGCTGCCCGTGGCCGAGCGGGAGGTCCTCGTGCGGGAACCACAAGTCGCACTGGACCTGCTGTCCGGGCTCGTGCACGAGCCGGTCCGCGGGGTCCGGCGGCACGTACTCCGGCCGGATCCCCGCGACTTTGTCCCGGAACACCGACGCCGACCCGAGCCAGCCAACCCGCTCCGCGAGCGTGGACGCGGCCATCGTCGGCGTCACGGCCAACAACACCCGAACCTGCGGGGCGAACGCATCAAAACTCGACCCGACCGCGGGCCGCTGGTACTTCGGGAGCCGGTCCGTTTCCAACGCCCGATCCACCGTTCCCCGGGACACCCCGACGAGCCGGCCGATCTCCCGCTTCGAGTACTGGCCCGTGGAAAACAGTTGGCGTATCTTCGCCCAATCATCCATATTGATCACCTTCCATAATGGTCGGTGGCCCTGTTTTCAATCGGCGATACTGGCCCTATTTTCGGTCGGCGTTAACAACAATTTGCTTCTGGTCGGCACGAGCATCGCGACCTCCTTCTTGCCCGCCACCTCGAGGAGCTCCCGCTTGGCCTCCTCGCGGGCGTCCTGCGCCTGGGCGCGCAGCACCTCGGCGAGCGGGGTGCCGCGGTCGAGTGCACCGCCGATCTGGTCGACGAAGCGGGTCAACGCCGTCAGTTGCAGGGACCTGTCCAGTGACCGGAGGGCCTCGACGAGGGGGATCCCGGAGTGCACCTCCGCGACGACGCCGGCGAATTCGCGGGACAGCTCCCCCGCGCTCGTGCGGGACACCCTGGCCAACGCATCGAGGATGCCTTCCCCGGCCGACAGGGACAGGGTGAGGAACTCGAGGATGGTCGGCAGCTCGCCGCGCATCCTCGCGAGTCGGCCGAGTGCGGCTCGGCGCAGGAGCCCATCCCAGACCAAGGCACCGCCGAGCCCGACGAGCACGGGGATCGCGGCGGCCGCCAGCACCGGGAGGGCGTGCAGGGCGGGGACGAACACGACCGCGAAGAGGCCGGCGGCCAGGGACAGGAGTGCGCAGACGAGCTGCTGGGACCGGAACTCGTCGAGGCTTCGGCGGGACCCCGATTGCCGAAGCCGCCGTTCGACGGTTTCGGAACCGCCGAGGAGAGCCGCGAGACCGCTTCGCAGCCGCCCGAAGACCGGCACGAACAGGGTGCCGAGCACCGGGATCGGATCGACGGTGGTGCGCCCGACGAACGCGCGGGCCTCATGCGACACGTCCAGGATGTACGGGGCCAACCGATCGGCCAGCCGTGGCCGGCTGAGCCGGGGGAAGACGCTCACCAGCGACCAGAGCCCGATACCGAGCACCGCGCCGAAGAACACACCCCACGCGAGCGGGGCGCTCACCGGAACCACCGGCGTTCCTCGGGCAGGCGGCCGATGAGTACCATCAGGCGGTACGCGATCACCGACACCGCAAGCCCGGAGACGATCACGGCAACCCCACTGCCGGTGTTGTACGCGACCGCTCCCTCCGGCCGGGAGGACAACAGCAGGAGCACGATCCAGGGTGCAGCGACGCCGAGCCTGGCGGCGTTGACGACCCAGGACTGGCGGGCTTCGACCTCCGCCCGAATCGCGGCATCCTGCCGCAGCCAGGCCGCGAGGTCACGGAGCACGAGGGTGAGGTCACTTCCCCCGACCTCCCTGGCCATCCGGAGGGTCTCCAGAATGCGGTCGGCCACCGGATCGGCAAGGCCGGCCTTGAGCCGGTCGACGGAGTAACCGAAACTCCCGGTCGCGCGGTAGTCGCGGGCGAAGTCGGCGAAGGCGGCCCTCGTCGGCACCGGCCCGGATTCGGCGAGCGTACTGATGCTGTCGGGCAAGGCGAGGCCGGAGCGCACGCCCGAAACCAGGTGGTCGACGACGTCCGGCCAGACTGTACGGTGGGAGCGCCGTCGCTCGCGGGCCCGCCAGAGCACGATCGCTGTCGGCACCAGGGTGCAGACAACGCCGGCGACGAGGGCGAGCGCCCTGACTCCGATCAGCGCCTGGGCGAGGGCAGCGCAGGCCAGGCCCAGCAGGAGCGAAATCGCCGTGAACGCCGGGAGCGGCAGCGAGCCGAGGCCGGCAAGGGCAAGGGACCCGCGCAGGGTCGCAGGGCCGCGCGGGTGGGGCCGTCCGGTTGCGCCGTCCGCCGGGTTCGGGGGTGAATCCTGTGCGCCCGCCGTCACCCGGCGCCGCGGCCAGAGGAATGGCGCGGCCATGAGCAGCAGGCCGGCGCCGAGGAGGCAGCCCAGTAGGAGCCTCATGCGCGGTCCGCCCGCAGCACGATCGCGGGGTCGAGCCCCACCGCCCGGAACTTGGCCAGCTTGCCAGGGTGGCCACCCGTCGGCGTGAGCCCGCCCCGGTCGGCGAGGAAGATCGGGCTCGCCTCGATCACGGTGCCGGCGAGCCGTCCGCTGACCGCGAGGATCTCGGTCACCCGCCGATGCCCGTGCCGGTCGATCTCGCAGTGCACGACGATGTCGATGCACCCGGCGACGGTCGGCAGCACAAACGCGGAGTCGATATTTCGGCCCGCGAGCAACGGCAGCGTGCAGAGCTTGGCGAGGGCGTCCCTCGCGCTGTTCGCGTGGATGGAGCACATCCCCGGCAAGCCGCTGTTGAGGGCGATGAGGAGGTCGAGACTCTCGGCCTCCCGAACCTCGCCGACGACGAGGCGGTCGGGGCGCATCCGCAATGACTCCTTGATCAGTCGCCGCAGGGTGATCTCGCCACGACCCTCGAGGCTCGGCTGCCGGCACTGCATCGACACGACGTCGCGGGCGGACAGGTCGAGTTCGAAGGTCTCCTCGACCGTCACGATGCGTTCGTTGCGCCGGGTCGCCGACAGCAGGGCGTTCAGCATCGTGGTCTTCCCGGTCTGCGTGGCTCCCGACACGAGGATGTTCTGCCCGGCGAGCACGCACATCCGCAGGAACTCCGAGGCCTGCTGGGTGAGCGAGCCGAGGCCGACGAGCTGGTTCAGGTCGCGGATGCGCCGGGTGAACTTCCGGATGTTGACCGACCACTCCCGCGTGATGTCGGGAATCACGACGTGAAGCCGCGAACCGTCCGGCAGGGACGCGTCGACGAACGGTGAACTCAGGTCGACACGACGGCCGGAGGCCTGCAGCATCCGCTCGACGAGGTCGCGCACCTCCCGTGCGGTGAGCACCATGTCGGTGAGTTCGGGTACGCCGTCCCGCGCGACGAACACCAGGGAAGGCCCATTGATCCAGATCTCCTCGATCTCCGGATCGTCGAGGAGCGGCTGAAGCGCCCCGAACCCGGTCAGCGAAGCGACGACTTCCCTGGCCGCCTGATGTTCGTCGGAGATGAGCGGATGCGCCCCGCCGAGCGCCCGCTCGCTGTAGCGCTGGAGCTCGTCGCGCACGTATCGCCCGGCGAGGTTCTCGTCGGAGGCGAGGTCGACGCCGTCACGGCGCACCCGTGAGCGCACCTGCTCAGTGATGATGCGCACGGCTTCGCTCATGCCGACAGTGTGCCCGGACGGCCGGATCCCCGTTGAAGTTATCCACAGGCTGCCGCCGTCCCGGGCCGCACACCGGAATGGGCCAGTCGGATCAGCGGGCCGACCAGCCGCCGTCCATGCCGTAGCTCGAGCCGGTGACCATTGCCGCGTCCGCCGAGGCGAGCCAGGCCACGAGCGAGCCGACCTCCGCCGGCTCGACGAGGCGCTTGACCGCGCTCTCGGTGAGCATGATCCGGCTGAGCACCTCCGCCTCCGGAATACCATGCACGACGGCCTGGTCGGCGATCTGCTTCTCGACCATCGGCGTGCGCACGTAACCGGGGCTCACGCAGTTGCTCGTGACACCGTGGTGACCGCCCTCGAGGGCGGTCACCTTCGAGAGCCCCTCGAGCCCGTGCTTCGCCGAGACGTATGCGGCCTTGAACGGCGACGCACGGATGCCGTGCACCGAGGTGACGTTGACCACCCGTCCGAAACCGCGTTTGTACATCCCCGGGAGCGCCGCACGGATCAGCAGGAACGGGGCCTCGAGCATGAGGGCGAGGATCAGCCGGAAATCGGCGGGGTCGAAGTCGGGGATCGGGTTGATGCGCTGGATCCCCGCGTTGTTCACGAGGATGTCCACGTCGCCCAGAACGTCCGCGAGCCGGGCGTCCGTCAGGGCCGGAGTGTCGGCGAGGTCGACGACCCACGTCAAACCGTTCACCTCCGCGGCGAGCGCCGAAGCACTCGCCGCGTCGATGTCGGCGACCGTGACGTGGGCTCCGCGGGCAGCGAGGGAGCGCACGACGGCCTCGCCGATGCCGCTCGCCCCCCCGGTGACGAGGGCGCGCCTCCCTGCGAGGGACTGTTCCGCGGTCAACGCAGCGCCGGGGCCGGTTCGAGGCCGTGCCTGGCGGCATCCGCTGCGTCGACGTCGCGGAGCGAGATGCCGTTGGTCTCCTTGAGCGTCACAACGGCGACGACCGTGATCGCGCTGGCGATCACGAGGTAGAACGCGACCGGCAGCCAGGACTTGTACTGCTGGAGCAGCGCCGTCGCGATGATGGGCGCGAGCGAGCCGGCGAGGATCGACGTGACCTGGTAGCCGAGGGAGACGCCGGAGTATCGCATCCGGGTCGGGAACATCTCGGCCATGATCGCCGGCTGCCCGGCGTACATGAAGGCGTGGAAACACAGCCCGATCGTGATCGCGGCGACGATGACGACCGGGTTGAGGGTGTCGAACATCGGGAAGGCGAAGAACGCCCAGCTGGCCCCGAGAATTGCACCGGTGAGGTAGATCGGTTTGCGGCCGAAGCGGTCGGAGAGCCGGCCGACCTGCGGGATCACGAGGAAGTGCACAACGTGGGCGATCAGCAGGGCCAGGAGCAGCTGGCTGGTGTTGTATTTGTGCACGGTGACGAGGTACACGATCGAGAAGCTCACGATCGTGTAATAAAGGATGTTCTCGGCGAACCGCAGGCCCATCGCGCCGAGGATGCCGCGCGGATACTTGCGGACGACCTCCATCACGCCGTAACTGATGGCCTTCTCTGCCTCGACCTGGGCGCGGGCCTCGAGGAAGATAGGCGCTTCGCTGACATGGGTGCGGATGTAGTAGCCGATCACCACGATGATCGCGGACAGCCAGAAGGCGACCCGCCAGCCCCAGCCGAGGAATTGCTCCGCAGGCAGGATCCACGACATGGTGAGCAGCACGAGGGTCGCGAGCAGGTTGCCCACCGGGACGGCGGCCTGCGGCCAGCTCGCCCAGAAGCCACGGGACTTGTCCGGGCTGTGCTCGGCGACGAGCAGCACGGCCCCGCCCCATTCCCCGCCGACCGCGAAGCCCTGGATGAAGCGGAGTGCCACGAGCAGCGCGGGCGCCCAGTATCCGATCGTGTCGTAGCCGGGCAGGCAGCCCATCAGGAAGGTCGCGGCCCCGACGAGGATGATCGTGACCTGCAGGGTGTGCTTGCGGCCGAGGCGATCGCCGATCTGGCCGAAGACGATGCCTCCGAGCGGCCGGGCGATGAAGCCGACCGCGTAGGTGAGGAACGCGGCGATGATCCCGTCGAGTTCGCTGCCCGCGTTCGGGAAGAAGAACTTACCGAAGACGAGGCTCGCCGCGGTCGCATAGAGGAAGAATTCGTACCATTCGACGACCGTGCCGACCATCGAGGCGGCCACGATCTTCCTGAGGCCGGAGGTCTCTTCCCGGTTGTCGCGGGATCCCGCGCCTCCGGGGCTGTCGGCAGTGATGCGTTCGTTGACGCTCATGTCTGTCTCCTTCGGTGTCTTCGCTGACACTGTCGCTGGATGCCGGGGGCGGGTCGCCGCCCTGGCTCCACCGAGTATTGCCGCCCATCGGCTCTGCGGCCATGACCACTTCCGAACTCCGCGTGTGCATAATTGCAGATATGACCGGACCCCGCCCCACCCTGCCGCCGAACGCCAACGACCTCCTCGTGCTGCTCGCGGTCGCACGCAGCGGCCGTTTCGTGACCGCGGCGGAAAGCCTCGGCCTCAATCACACCACGGTCTCGCGCCGCATCGCGGCCCTCGAGAAGGCACTCGACGGCCGGGTGCTGTCCCGCACGGTCGGCGGCTGGGAGCTCACGGAACTCGGCGCCCGCGCGGTCAACGCCGCGGAAAACGTCGAGGCCGCCGTCTCCCTGCTCAGCGGCCCTCCCGGGCGGGCCGCTCAGCTCTCCGGCGTCGTGCGGCTCTCGGCGACGGATGGCTTCAGCGCATACATCGCAACGCCGGCGGTCGCCGCGCTGCAGCGCCGGCATCCCGGCCTGCGGGTCGAGATCGTCACGGTGACGCGGCGCGCGCTCCAGCACCGGTCGGGACTCGACATCGAGGTCGTCGTCGGAGAGCCTCAGGTGCACCGGGCGGAAGCGATCCTGCTCGGACACTATGTCCTGGGCATGTACGCGTCGCGGGACTACCTGGCCGAGAACGGCACGCCCGTGAGCGTTGCCGAGCTCACCGAGCATCCGCTCGTCTACTTCGTCGATTCGATGCTGCTCGTCGACGATCTCGATGCCCCCAGGCGGCAGGCGCCGTCGATGCGCCCCTCGCTGAGTTCGACCAACGTGTTCGTGCACGTCGAAGCGACCAGGGCGGGAGCAGGGATCGGCTTCCTGCCGTGTTTCATGGCCGACCAGCACCCGGACCTCGTGCGCCTCCTGCCGGACAGGTTCAAGGAGGAACTGCCGTACTGGATGGTGCTCCGTCCCGAGTCCCTGCACCAGCCCGCCGTCGCCGCCGTCGTCGACGCCCTCCGTGCCCGAACCGCAGCATTCACCCATGCCCTGCAGGGCCGCTGAGGGGCAGGCTGACCAGACGATCTGGCTACACTGGAACGGCACAAGCGGGAGTGGTGAAATTGGCAGACACGCAGGATTTAGGTTCCTGTGCTTTCGAGCGTGGGGGTTCAAGTCCCCTCTCCCGCACCTGATGAGCACATCGGCCCTCGACGGCCAACTGACCGATGTGCTCGCGAACACGGGCGTCATCGGGTTCTACCTGCTCGTCTGGGCCCTCGTCTTCGCAGGGACCGCGGTATTCCTCGGAGTCTTCGTCCCGTTCATCACCGGGGATTCGCTCCTGTTCGGGTCTGGGCTCGTCGCGGCATCGGCGGCGAACGTGGACATCGTCGTGCTGATGATCGGAACCGGCATCGCCGCATTCCTCGGCGACCAGGTCGGATTCCTGCTCGGGAGGCATTTCGGTCGCGGCTACCTCGATCGCCGCGGCGGCCGCCGTAGCCGCGCTGCCATCGTGAAGACCGAGGCCTTCTACCGCACGTACGGCTGGTGGTCGGTCGTGATCGCCCGGTTCATGCTCTGGGCGCGCGTCTTCGTACCCGTCATCGCAGGGGTCGGCCGGATGAACTACTACCGGTTCCTCTCCAGTAACCTCGTCGGCGCACTCGCCTGGGGCGTCGGGCTCACCCTGACGGGATACTTCGCGGCGAGCCTGCCCGGCGTGAAGATCGCCGCGTACGTCATCGCCGGGGTCTTCATCGCGGCATCCATCTTCTTCGGGGGCCGCACCTGGCTCGCCGACCGCGCCGAAGGCCGCCGAGACGCGGCCGGCGGCGGCCGACCAGGCGGCCCGGCCGATACCCCGGCCGACGACCCCGCAGCCGGGTAATTCACGGGTTTCAGCCTCCGATTAGCGCTAGCCTGTAACAGACCATCCCTGCTCATCACCGTGCGGTCGCCATGGCCACCACCGACTGGAGTCATCTTCGTGCTCAACACTGCTCTCAACCACGCCGGACTCATCCCGTGGCTTGACCCGGTAAACCTCATCGACGGGTTCGGTCCCTGGGCCCTGCTGGGAGTGTGCGCGATCATCTTCGCCGAAACCGGCCTTCTCGTCGGCTTCCTGCTGCCCGGCGACACCCTCCTCGTCATCTCCGGCCTCCTCACCTTCGCGGGCGTCATCCACATCAACATCTGGTGGGTGGCACTCGCCATCGGCTTCGCGGCGTTCCTCGGCGGCGAGGCCGGCTATCTGATCGGCCACAAACTCGGCCCGCGCGTCTTCGAACGCAAGGAATCCGGCCTGTTCAGCGTCGAGAACGTGCAGCGCACCAACGGTTTCTTCGAACGATTCGGCGGCTTCGCCGTGATCATCGCACGCTTCGTGCCGATCGTGCGAACGTTCGCACCCGTCGCCGCCGGCGTCGGCCACATGAACTACCGCAAGTATTCCCTGTACAACCTCGTCGGCGCCATGATCTGGGGCGCCGGCCTCACCTTCGCCGGGTACTTCCTGGGGTACATCCCGCCGGTCGCCGACTTCGTCACGCACTACATCGACCTGATCCTGATCGCGGCCGTGCTCGGCACGCTCATCCCCACCGCGTTCCACTACGTGCAGTCCTCACGCAAGGCGAAGAAGGCCAAGGCGCTCGCCGCGGCCGCGCCGGCGACGACCGACACCGGCAGCCTCGTTCTCGACGCGGATGTCTTCACCGGCCACCCCAAGCACGACGACTAGCCGCGGCGCCACCCTCACCTGAGCAGAACCGTTGCCGGTACGGACACGTGTTGCATGTGCAACGGGCACTCTTGTACATACCGGTGACAGTGGCGGATGCGCGGCACCCGGGTCGGGGTCAGCGGTGCGGGAAGTCCTCGTGATCGGCATGCTCGGCCGGCTCGAGCTGGAACGTGGAGTGCTCGACATCGAAGTGGGTGCTGAGGCACTCCGAGAGGGCGTCGAGCAGCGCCCCTGAGCCGCCGGACTGCAGCACGGCGGGTTCGACGACGACGTGCGCACTGAACACGTGCGCGCCGGACGTGATCGCCCAGACGTGCACGTCGTGCACCGCTGCGACCCCCGGCGTTTCGAGGAGGTGCCTGCGGATCTCTGCGACGTCGGTGTCGACGGGCACCGATTCGCTGAGCACCCGTACGACGTCCCTGAGCAGGGTGAAGCAGCGTGGCACGATCATGGCCGCGATCAGCAGGGACGCAATCGAGTCCGCCTGCTCGAAACCGGTGGTGAGGATGACCCCGGCCGCGACGATGACCGCAACGGAGCCGAGAGTGTCGCCGAGCACCTCGAGGTAGGCGCCACGCATGTTGATCGAGGAGCCGGCAGCAGGGCGCAGCAGGAACAGCGCGGCGAGGTTCGCGACGAGGCCGATCACGGCGACCCAGAGCATCGGTCCCGCCTGCACGTGGCCCTCGCCGGGCCCGAGCAGCCGGGAAACCGCGCCGATCACGACGGACACGGCGACGCCGAGAAGAATAAGCCCATTGATGAGCGCGCCGAACACTTCGGCGCGCTGGTAGCCGAACGTCTGCCGGTCGGTCGCCGGTCGGGCGGCCACGACGGTGGAGATGAGGGCGATGATCAGGCCGGCAAGGTCCGAGAACATGTGCCCGGCATCCGCGAGCAGGGCAAGCGACCCGGTCAGCCAGGCGCCTGCGACCTCGACGAGGAGCACGAGGGCGACGATCCCGATCGCGAAGGACAATCGGGTGCGATTGGTGGCGGATGCCTGCCCGTGCGCGTGATCGTGGCCCATGCCTCCACGCTAGGCGGTGCCGGGGCGCGTCGCCAGTTCAGCGCCCAGTTGGGAATGAGAGCCGTTATCAGGGCCGGAGCGGCGCCTCCGCCGGTATCGAGACCGGTGCCGGTGCCGGATCAGCCGAGCAGCTCCCGCAGCACCGGGACGAGCCCGTCGAAGGCGCGCGCCCGGTGGCTGTCGCGATTCTTGACGGATGCCGTCAGCTCCGCCGCCGAGATCGCGTAACCGTCCGGGAGGAAGATCGGGTCGTAGCCGAAGCCGCCGCCTCCCGCGGCCTCGGTCAGGATCCGGCCGGGCCACTCCCCCGTCACGACCCGTTCGGTACCGTCCGGCAGCGCCAGGGCGGCGACGCAGGTGAAGTGCGCGGTGCGATGTTCCTCCGGCACGTCCCCGAGCTGCCAGAGCAGCAGACGCAGGTTTTCGCCGGAATTCCTGGCCGCGCCCGACCAACGTGCGGAGAAGATGCCCGGCGCGCCGCCGAGGATGTCGACGCAGATACCCGAGTCGTCCGCAATAGCGGGCAGGCCGGTGTGTGCCGCGGCTGCGCGAGCTTTGATCAGGGCGTTCTCGGCGAAGGTCGTGCCGTCTTCGACGGGTTCAGGGCCGTCGTACGCGAGCACGTCGACGCCCGGGAGCTGCGGCGCGAGAATGCGACGCAACTCGTCGACCTTGTGCGCGTTGTGGGTGGCCAGTACGAGCCGCATGGTGTCAGCGCCCTTCCGTCAGCGCCCGAGGGCGGCGTTCTGCAGTTCCGTCAGGGTGACGGTCCCTGCGAGGGCGAGGTCGAGCAGCGAGTTCAGCTCCGCACGATCGAAGGGGGCGCCCTCCGCCGTGCCCTGCACCTCGACGAAGGAGCCTCGGCCGGTGACGACGACGTTCATGTCTGTCTCGGCACTCGAGTCCTCGGTATATGCGAGGTCGAGCATGGGAACGCCCTTGATGATGCCGACGGAGATCGCGGCGACGCTGTCGGTGAGGGGCTGCGCCTTCTGGCCGATGAACTTCTGCTGCCGACCCCACTCGAGCGCGTCGAAGAGTGCGACATAGGCTCCGGTAATCGCTGCGGTACGGGTACCGCCGTCGGCCTGGAGCACATCGCAGTCGATCACGATGGTGTTCTCGCCGAGCGCCTTCATGTCGACGACCGCGCGGAGGCTGCGGCCGACAAGACGGCTGATCTCGTGCGTTCGGCCGCCGATCTTGCCCTTGACCGCCTCGCGGGCCATCCGCTCGTTCGTGGAACGCGGGAGCATCGCGTATTCCGCCGTGACCCAGCCCTTGCCCTTGCCGCTCATCCAGCGCGGGACACCGTTGGTGAACGACGCGGTGCAGAGCACCTTCGTGCGCCCGCACGAGATGAGCGCGGACCCTTCGGCCTGGTCGCTCCAGCCGCGTTCGATCGTGACCGGCCGTAGTTCGTCGATGGCCCGGCCGTCTGCGCGCACGATGTCGGTCATGAGGTCTCCTTGGTGTGCCGGGCATCCCTCGGGTGGAGAAGGGACGCTGCGTGGTTGTGCTCGGAATTGGGGTGGGTTGCTGCGAACTCGACGAGCTCGCTGAGGCTGAAGACGCCGGTCTCGACGAGGTCGACGGTCGAGACCTCCGGGCCGGCCAGGCGGTGGGCTAGGTCGAGGAAGTCCTCGGCGCTGTTGCCCGTCGCCTCGTACCGGTAACTCGGCGGCGCCTTCTCGGTGCGGGCGAGGCCCTGCCCGACGAGGATCCGGTAGACATCGTTCGCGGTCTCGGTGTCGCTCGAGACAATCGAGACGGCGTCGCCCATCACGTACGAGATCGCACCGCGCAGGAACGGGTAGTGCGTGCAGCCCAGCACGAGGGTGTCGATGTCCGCAGCGCGCAGGGGGGCGAGGTATTCCTCCGCGACGGCGAGCACCTCGTCGCCGGTCGTGACGCCGGCTTCGACGAATTCCACGAATCGGGGGCAGGCCCTGGTGAAGAGCCTGATGTTCGTCGCTGCCGCGAAGGCGTCCTCGTATGCCCGTGAATTCACGGTGCCGATCGTGCCGATCACACCGACCCTGTTATTGCGGGTCGTGCCGACCGCGCGTCGCACGGCGGGCTGGATGACCTCGACGACCGGGACGCTGTAACGTTCCCGCGCATCGCGGAGCACAGCGGCCGACGCGGTGTTGCAGGCAATTACCAGCATCTTCACGTCCTGGGCCACGAGGTCGTCGAGAACCTTGAGTGCGAAGCCGCGGACGTCGGCGATCTTTTTCGGCCCGTACGGCGAATTGGCCGTGTCTCCGATGTACAGAATCGACTCGTTGGGCAGCTGGTCCTTGATCGCCCGAGCGACGGTCAAACCGCCGACGCCAGAATCGAAAATTCCTATGGGTGCATCCGTCACGACAATCGAGCTTAGTCGGCCCGGCTGACCGAGGCTCCGAGGCCGTGCGGGCGCCCGCGTGTACCACGCCGGGAATATGGCCGTAACTACACTCGAAAGAGGGTTCCCGCCAACCGACGGTCGCCGCGCAGGACGGCGTCAGATTCGCCGTCGAGGAGATGATCGTCATGATTGACCGAGTCGTAATCACCGGGTTGGGCGCTCTCACGCCCCTGGGCAACACCTGGCGGGAGACCTGGTCCGGCCTCACGAACGGTCGCAGCGGCGTCGCACGCATCACCCAGTTCGACCCCTCCGGATTGCCCACCCGCATCGCGGGCGAGGTCAAGAACTTCATCGCCTCAGAGCGGATGCCCTTCAAGCAGGCCAAGCGGGCCACACGTGCATCACAACTGGCCATTGCAGCGGCACGCGAAGCCGTCCAGGACGCCGGATTCGGCGGATCCATGGAAGGCATCGACACCGCCGTCGTCGTCAACAGCGCCGTGTCGGGATATGCAGAGATCCAGGAGGCGACGGAACTCGTCAACTCTGGCGGCTCACGCCGGATCCCGCCGCGCTTCGTACCCTCCTCCCTGCTCAACATGGCCGCATGCGAGGTCGCGATCGACCTCGGCGTGCACGGCCCGGTCAACGCGAGCGCGCTCGCCTGTGCGAGCGGCGCATACGCCCTCCTCGAGGCACGCACGATGCTCATGATGGGCGACGCGGACGTCGTCATCGCCGGTGGCGTCGAAGCGGCGATCACCCCGGTGATGTTCGCCGGCCTCAATGCGATGCACGCGGCATCCACCCACAACGACTCGCCCGCCGAGGCAAGCCGCCCCTTCGACGCCGACCGGAGCGGACTTGTCTTCGGCGAGGGCGCCGTCATCTTCGTGATGGAACTCCTCTCCCACGCCAGGGCACGCGGAGCGAAGGTCTACGCCGAGGTACTCGGCGGGGCCCTCACGAGCGACGGCTTCAGCATCGTCGCCCCTGACCCCACCGGACAGTATGCGAGCGCCGCGATGACGAAGGCACTCACGAAGGCGAAGCTCAACCCGAGCGACATCGACGTGATCTGCGCGCACGGCACCTCGACGCAGGCCAACGACCGCGCCGAGACCTCCGCAATCCGACGGGCGCTCGGGCACGCCGCCGACCGCATCGCCGTCACGGCGCCCAAGTCGATGACCGGCCACATGATCGGTGCGGCCGGGGCGCTGTCCGGACTGCTCTGTGCGCTGAGCATCAAGACGGGCATCATCCCCCCGACGATCAACTACACGACGCCGGACCCCGACTGCACGCTCGACTACGTGCCGCTCGTGGCCCGTGAGCGGCCCGTGCGCTACGCCCTCGCGAACGCCTTCGGCTTCGGCGGCCAGAACTGCATCGTCGCGTTCGGCGCGCTGTAGGGAGAGCACGACCAGGCGCAGGCCGCGGCAGGCTGGGAACGCCGGCCGCCGCCCGTCCGCTGGGGCAACCCCGCCGGAGGAATAGGCTGGCCGGGTGACTGAATCCTCCGCGTTCCGCACCGACCGATACGAGCTCACGATGGTGGACGCCGCCATCCAGAGCGGCACCGCAGACCGGGAGTGCCTCTTCGAGGCGTTCGCCAGGCGGCTGCCGGATGGGCGCCGCTACGGCATCGTCGCGGGCACGGGGCGCCTGCTCGAGCTCATCCGGGACTTCCGATTCACGACGGAAGAGCTCACCTGGCTGCGCGACAACCACGTCGTGCGCACGCCCACCCTCGACTGGCTCGCCGACTACGCCTTCCGCGGCAACATCTGGGGCTACCAGGAGGGCGAGGCGTACTTCCCCGGCTCTCCCTTGTTCTCCGTCGAGGGTAGCTTCGCCGACGCCGTCGTGCTCGAAACCCTGGTGTTGAGCGTGCTCAACTACGACAGCGCCGTCGCGAGCGCGGCCGCGCGCATGGTCTCGGTGAGCCTCGGCCGGCCGATCGCCGAGATGGGCTCTCGCCGCACGAGCGAGTACGCCGCAGTCGCCGCCGCCCGCGCGGCGTACATCGCCGGGTTCGCGTCCACGAGCAATCTCGAGGCCGGGCGCAGCTGGGGCATCCCCACGATGGGTACGGCGGCCCATTCCTTCACGCTCCTGCACGACAGCGAAGCGGATGCCTTCGAAGCCCAGGTCGCGGCGTTCGGCTCCTCGACGACCCTGCTCGTCGACACCTACAACATCCAGGCCGGAATCGACAGGGCCGTCGCGGTCGCCGGGACCGGGCTCGGGTCGATCCGGATCGACTCAGGGGACCTCCCGACCGTCGTCGCCGGCGCGCGCGCCCAGCTCGACTCGCTCGGCGCGGTCAACACCCACATCACGGTAACAAGCGACCTCGACGAGTATTCGATCGCCGCATTGTCGGCGTCTCCCGTCGACGCGTTCGGCGTCGGCACCTCCCTCGTCACGGGCTCTGGTGCCCCCGCCGCCGGGATGGTCTACAAGCTCGTCGCGCACCGCAACGACGCCGGCGAGTGGGTATCCGTCGCAAAGACATCCGCGGCCAAGGTCTCGGTCGGGGGCCTCAAGCGGGCCGTGCGACGTCTCGACGCGAGCGGAACGGCCCGCGCCGAGGTCGTCCTGCTCGGCGGCGACCCCGCAGACTCGGCGGAGCCCGCGGAGGAATCCGGGCGGGACCGGGTACTGCTCGTCCCGCTCGTCACAGACGGTGTGATCGACGAAAGCCACCTCGGGGCGGCCGGCACGGAACGCGCGAGACTGCACCATGCCTCTGTGATGCGTGAGCTGCCGATCGAGGCCTTCCGCCTCGGACGCGGGGAGCCCGTCATCCCGACGATCTACGAGCAAGGATAGACGGGAACGGGTAGACGGGAAGGGGTGGACCGGTCGGGGTGAACGCTACTTCTTCATCGTGTCGTAGATCTCTTTACAGGTCGGGCAGATCGGGAACTTCTCCGGGTCGCGACCCGGAATCCACATCTTCCCGCACAGTGCCTTGACCGGCTTGCCGGAGATGGCGCTCTCGAGGATCTTGTCTTTGGGCACGTAGTGGGAGAACCGCTCGTGGTCGCCCGGTTCGATCTGCTCGGTGTTGAGCAGTTCCTCGAGCTCGCGGTCGAGCGTGGACGTACCGCCGCCCGGCTGGCCGGGGTTGCCCGGTTCGGCGATGCTGGCGCGAATCATTCTGATCATGGGTCCCATTCTAGGCAGCGTCCGGCTTCCCTCACGAGGGCGGCGGTGCGGCGGAGCCACGGGTCCTGATCGCGCGCCCAGCGCTCGATGGCGGCATCCGCCCTGGTGCGAGGGAGTCCGGAGAGCCGTCCGATGAGGGGGCGGGTGACATCACGGGCGAGCGGATCCGCGAGCGCGGCCAGCCGGGCGTCGCGGAGGAAGCCTTCGATCCGGGTGAGGTCGGTGTTGGTCAGCAGTGCGACGTTCGACTGCAGCAGGACGACGGCGGCGAACCGGCGCTCGAAGACGGGAACGTCCCACAGCTCCGTGCTGAGCGCCGTGACCTCGTCATGCGTCAGCCCCGGGTACCGCCGTGCAGCGTCCCGGATTGTGCCCCGGATCGCCCCGACCGTCGCCCCGTAAAAGTCCAGGTCGCTTCCGAGTCTGGTCTTCTCCGCCTGGGCCCGCTGTTCGTCCCCCTCGTTGCGCAGGGTGGTATCGACGAAATCGCAGGCGGCGCTCACCGACGGGTCAGGCGCGCAGCGCCGAGGCGAGCATCTCGGGTCCGCGGGCGTCGAACGTGCGGCCCCCGAGCCAGATGCCGCCCCAGAGGGTGAGCAGGCCGACGACGACACCACTCGCGAGGGACGGCAGCAGCCAGACCGGATTGACGAAGAGGCCGAGGACCGCGAACCCGATCGCCGGGAGCGACAGGATGACCGATCCGACGAGGGTCACGGACTGGATCAGCGCTGCCGCGGTGTCTGAGGCTTGCGGCTGCGTGAACGGGCTGTCGCCTGGCTTGGATGCCGGGTAAGGGAAGCGCGCCGAGCTGTAGCTCGAGAAACCGAGTCCGGTCAGCAGGATGCATGTGCTCACGCCGAGCACGGCGGGGAACGCGCCCCAGTCGCCGTACACGGCGACGCTGATGCACGAGCCGATGCCGATCAGTGGGATTCCGACCAGGATCGCGGGAACGAGCCGGCCCATCCGGTCGGCCATGCCCCGGGTGCCGGAGACGACGTGCAGCCAGATCGCGGTGTGGTCGAATGCGACGTCGTTGTGAAGCGCCCAGCCGAGGAAGATGCACATCAGCGGCACCGGCAGGAGCGCGAGGGCCTGGACCGGAACCCCGGCGAACGCGAGCGGGAGAATGACGAGCACCGGGATCACCGGGATCATCACGAGGGACATGCCGTAGCGGGGGTCCCTGCGCCAGTAGGTCAGGCTTCGTGCGGCGATGGCGCCTGCGGCATTGTTCGGCAGGCGGTCGAACCAGCCGAGGCCGCCGTACTCCTTGGCGACGGCTTCCCTGCCGGGTGAGACGAGCATCCGGCTCACGAGCGCTTGCCAGGCGACCCAGAGGACGAGCAGGAATGCCGCGGCCTCGAGCAGCTTGAGGAGTGCAGCACCCCAGTCCCCACCTGCCGCGTCGCCGGGCGCAGACCAGGCCGCCCCGAGCGGAGTCCAGCCGAGGATACTGCTGAGGCCGCCGATGAAGCCCGTGCCGTAGAGACTCCAGTCGAGGTTGACCACGAGCACGGTGACGGGAGCGAACATGACGAGCAGGAGAACGCCGACGATTCCGGCGATCTCCCGCGCGCGGCGAGTGGCCAGCAGGAACGAAGCGATGGACGTACTGACCCGGGAGCCGAGCATGCAGGTGGCAAGGAGGAGCGCCGCGGACAGGACGGCGGACACGGTCTCACCGGGTCCGCGCGACCAGGTCACGATGGTGCCGAGCAGCACGATCGTGAGCACGATTGCGGGGACGCCGATCAGTGCTGACACGGCAAGCCCCAGAGACAGTTGCCGGTTGGGGATGCCCATGACCGCGAACTTGCGGGGGTCCATACTGTCGTCGATGCCGGTCATGAGCGGAATCAGCAGGAAGCCGAGCACGACGAGCGAGCCGGCGACCACGATGCCGTCACGGATCGAACCGAGGCCGTCGTCGACGAAGCGCAGGCCGACCAGCAGGGCGAAGATCCCGGCCGCGACCGCGAGCCCATAGAGCAGTCCGATCACGATGCCGACGACCTGCCAGGGGCTCCGCCGGAAGAGATTGCCGAAGAGCCGGAGCTTCAGTCCGAGAAACTGTGCAACCATTCCATCCCCTCCGCCACTTTGCGCCCTCCGGCGAGTTCGATGAATCGTTCTTCGAGGGTCTGCCCGCCACGCACCTCGTCGACAGTGCCGGCCGCGAGGACCTTGCCGTTGACGATGATCGCGACGTGGTCGCAGACCCGCTGGATCAGGTCCATGCTGTGGCTCGAGAGGACGACGGTGCCGCCACTTGCAACATACTTCTGCAGGATCTCGGTCACGTTGACCGCTGAGACCGGGTCGACGGATTCGAACGGTTCGTCGAGAACGAGCAGGCGCGGCGAGTGGATCATCGCGCAGGCCAGGGCGATCTTCTTGGTCATGCCCGCCGAGTAATCGGCGACCAGTCGGTTGAGGGCGTCCTCGAGTCCGAACGCAACGGCGAGGTCGGCGGATCGTTTTCGAACGGTCGCCCCGTCGAGCCCGCGGAGCACGCCGGCGTAGTAGAGCAGCTGGCCGCCGGTCAGACGGTCGAAGAGACGCAGTCGGTCTGGCAGCACCCCGATGACGCGCTTCGCGGCGACCGGGTCGCTCCAGACGTCGATGCCGTGGACCTCGATCGAACCGTCGTCCGGCCGGAGGAGGCCGGTGACCATGGAGAGAATCGTGGTCTTGCCCGCACCGTTCGGGCCGACGATGCCGTAGAACGAGCCGGTGCGGACCTCGAGGTCGATTCCGGAGACGGCGAGCGTGCTTCCGAAGGACTTACGCAGGGCCGTGACGGAGAGGACGACAGGGGCAGGTGCCGTGCGGGCACCGGGAGCGATGGCCAGGCTCGCGGCAGCCGACTCGGCAGGCTCGACCCCTGGCTCTGGTTCCGGTTCCGGCTCGGGTTCCGGTTCCGGTTCGGGTTCCAGCGCGGGTTCCGGCTCCGGTTCGAGTTCCGGCTCGGGCAAGGGCAGGGCCTGCGGCTCCGCCGAGTGCACGGTTTCGGGCTCGGTTTCGGTTTCGGTTTCGGTTTCGGTTTCGGGCTCGGGCTCGGGCTCGGGCTCGGTTTCCGGCTCGGTGACTGGCTCGCTGAGGAGTTCGGTGACGGGCTCCGCTTCAGGCTCGGTTGCGCGCTCGGTAGCAGGCTCGGTTGCGGGCTCGGTGACGGTCGCCGGCTCGTCGAGCATCGAGGACCCTGCCGCTTTCGCGACGATCGGCAGGGATGCTGCGGCGACCACGGATCCGGGCTGCGGAGCGTCGATCGGCTCCGGGACAGCCACGAGTCCCGGTTCCGGAACGGGCGGGGCAATCGGCTCAAAAGTACGAACCGGTACCGGCATGACCTTGGTCGCGGGCGGCGGTGTCTGGTCCGGACGGACCGTCGATACCTCGTCGTCCTTCGGCTGCGTGGCTGCCGGCGTGGCGGGCTTGTTCTCGACGGGGGGCAGGTGCAGGCCGAGGACGGCAGTGGCGACCCAGTCCCTGGAGGTACCGACTCCCGAGCGGATGCGTGGGGGCTTGGGAACGGCGCGAGGCGCTGCGACAACGGACGGCACCACGATCGGCGCGACGCCGGGTACGGGAAGCCGGCCGCCGCGTGCTCGCGCGTCCGGCGGCATGGGACCGAGTGAACGCCTGGCGAGGGCCTCGGTGCGGGCATGCGCCTGGGCGCGGGCAAGCGCCTCCGGGTCGGGACGCGCTTTGGTCGCGGCCAGAGCCAGGGCATCGGCCTGGGCCTTCGCGCGTGCGGCGGCATCCGCCTGGGCGCGCGCCTCGGCCGCCGCATACTCGCGAGCCTCCGCCTCCACCTGGGCCTGCGCCTGGGCGACGGCTTCCGCGGCGGCAAGGGCCTCCGCACGGACGACAGCAGCCTTCGCGGCACGCGACTTCGCCGCGCTCGCCCTCGCGGCGCGTTGACGAGCGGCAGTCTCGGCCTTCTCTGCGGTCGTGCGGGTCTTGGCTGCGGCTCCCGCCGCAGGGGCGACGTGCGTCGGGGACGGCTCCGCCGGATCAGCGGGTTTCTGCGGAGCCGCGGCAACCTTGCGAACCGGGCTGGCGCGGGGCTTCTGGGTTCGGGCGACGGGGGTTCGGGCTGCCGGAGTTCGGGCTGAAGCGGTGCGCGCCGAGGTTGCGCGGTCGGGCATCGTCTTGGCCGGACGCGCCGGAGTGGCTGCATCGTTCGACGGGGCCGAATCGGACGCGGGCACAGTTGTGGTCGGCTCGTTGGGCTCGGAGTTTGGAGGCACGTGAGTCACCTCGCCAACCCTACCAACGACCCTCCGACAAGACGGGATAGCGGGCGCGAATCCCACCGAAAACGCGCTCGACCCGGCCCATTCATTGGGGCCGATTCCACGCGGCGGCACCCGAAAGGGGCACTTCGGGTAGACTGACCCTTTCATGTTGGTGTGTCTGAACGGAAAAAACGAGGTGAACCACAGGCAAACTGGCTCGACATTTTTCGAACCGGGCGCACGTAGCCCGACAGTGTTAAGGAGACAAATATGGCCACCCAGGTAGTCATTTTGGCAGCGGGAATGGGCAGCAGACTGGGTCGTTCACTGCCCAAGCCGCTCACGGAACTCAGCGACGGCCGGTCGATCATGCGTCAGCAGTTCGACAACATCGAGCACGCATTCGGAGTCCTGGCCAGCGTCACCATCGTCGTCGGTTACAAGCTCGAGCACATCATCGAGGCGTTCCCCCAGGCATCCTTCGTCTACAACGAGGAATACGACCAGACCAACACGTCCAAGAGCCTGCTGCGCGCCCTGCATGCGTCCGGCGCGGGCGGGGTGCTCTGGATGAACGGCGACGTCGTCTTCGATCCCGCCGTCCTCGACCGGGCGCACGCCATGGTCGAACGCGACCAGTCTTTCGTGACGGTGAACACCTCGCAGGTGTCCGAAGAAGAGGTCAAGTACACGACCGACGACGAGGGATACATCAGGGAACTCTCCAAGACCGTAACCGGCGGACTCGGAGAAGCCGTTGGCATCAACTTCATCTCCAGTGCGCACAAGGCCATCCTGGTGCGCCACCTCGCCAGGGTGAATGACCAGGACTACTTCGAGCGCGGCATCGAACTCGCGATCGAGAAGAACGGCCTGCTGATCGAACCCCTCGACATCTCCGACTTCTACGCCGTCGAGGTCGATTTCGCCGAAGACCTCGAGCGCGCGAACCTGTTCGTCTGATTCGCCTTCACCCTGATTTTGTGAACATCTAAAGTGGAGTCTGTGAGTAGCTACGCAGAAGTGCGCCCTGAACAGCTCACCGCTCTTTCCCGCTACCGCCACTCGCTGTGGCTCCTGACCCAGCGCGACCTGCGAGTCCGCTACTCCACCTCATTCCTCGGCTATTTCTGGTCGATCCTCGACCCGCTCGTGATGGCCGGGATCTACTGGTTCGTATTCACCCAGGTGTTCCACCGGGGCGTCGGTCACCAGCCGTACATCATCTTCCTGCTCAGCGCGCTGCTGCCCTGGATGTGGTTCAACGGAACCGTCTCCGACTGCACGCGCGCGTTCCTGCGCGAGGCGAAGCTGATCCGGTCGACCCGGATCCCCCGCACCATCTGGGTGAACCGGCTCGTGCTCTCGAAGGGCATCGAATTCCTCGCCTCGATCCCGGTGCTCGTGCTGTTCGCCGTGTTCGCCGGCGCCCGGCCGAGCGGCGAGATCGTCTTCTTCCCACTCGCTATCGTGATCCAGGCGATCCTCACGGCGGGGGTCGGTCTCATCGTCGCGCCGCTCGTCGTGTTCTTCCGCGATCTGGAACGCGCCGTCAAACTGATCCTGCGCTTCCTGTTCTACGCATCCCCGATCATCTACAGCACCCAGGACCTGCCGCACCAGCTGCACTTCTGGGCGGCATTCAATCCTCTCAACGGCATCTTCAGCCTCTACCGGGCGGCCTTCTTCCCAGGCAACCTCGACTGGTTCACCGTCGGCGTCAGCGCGGCGATGTCCGTCGCCTTCCTCGGGCTCGGGCTGCTGGTCTTCACGCGCACCGAGCGCGCGGTCCTGAAGGAGCTGTGATGACCGGAACAGTCCGGACACCGGGGTCGGCCGCGACCGGGGCGCCTGTGATTGCCCTGGCCGGGGTCGGCATCCGTTTTCGTCGTAACCGCCGCAGCAGGCGCAGCTTCAAGGACCTGTTCGCGAGCGGGGCCCGGCGCACCAGACCAGGCGAATTCTGGGCCCTGCGCGCCGTGTCGTTCACGGTGCAGCGCGGCGAGGCCATCGGCGTTGTCGGTCGCAACGGCCAGGGAAAGTCGACCCTGCTCAAGCTCGTGACCGGGGTCGTCCTGCCCGATGAGGGCACTGTGCGGGTGACGGAGGGCGTCGCACCGCTGATCGAGATCACCGGCGGTTTCGTCGATGACCTCACCGTGCGCGACAACGTCTATCTCACGGCGGGCCTGCACGGCATGACGAAAAAACAGATTGGCGAGCGTTTCGACGAGATTCTCGAATTCGCCGAGATCGGCGACTTCGTCGACACCCCGTACAAGCACCTCTCGAGCGGCATGAAGGTACGGATCGCCTTCGCGGTCATTTCCCGGCTCGAGGAGCCGATCATCCTCGTCGACGAGGTGCTCGCGGTCGGCGACAAGGCCTTCCGGGAAAAGTGCTATCGCCGGATCGAGGAACTGCTCACCGGCGGCCGCACCCTGTTCTTCGTCTCGCACAATGAACGCGACCTGCGTCGCTTCTGCGCCAGGGGTCTCTACCTCGATAAGGGCGCGCTCGTCCTCGACGGTCCACTCGACGAGGTCCTCGCCCGGTACGACGCCGACTACGGAGTGCGGCCCGCCTGAGCCCGATCAAGGATCGACGACGGCGAGGCTGTCGCGATCGGGCGGCAGCTGCTCCTTGGTCAGGCCCGTGAGGAGTTCCCCGACCTCGAGGCTCAGCACGTCCGCAAGCCGGATCAGGGTGTGGAATGTGGGATTCCCGTTGCCGCGGTCGATCCTTGCGTAATTGGACACGTTGAGTCCGGCCCGGTGCGCGACAGACTCCTGGTTGAGCTCGAGTTCCCTTCGGCGCTGCCGCAGGCGCAGTCCCAGCAGGCGGCTCGCTTCTGACTTCGGCTCCGGCATCCTCCATCTATAGGCTTGTAGTGGGAAAACCGCCAGTGGCCGGGGAAAAGATGTGAATATCTTCCCTTGTCAGACCAACAACGTAAACTCGACGGAAATCGGAAGGACGGCATCGACATGGCACGAAAGGTGAAACCCTTCATCTCGACGACCGGGGGTCCGCCGCAGGGCGGCCAGCTTCCGACCGGCATCGTCCGGGGGTTCGACCGGGTCATGGCCATCCACCGCCCGGCTGTGCTCGCCCACATCCGCGGCATCCGCCGGCGCGCGCCGGACTCGGACCCCGCCCAAATCATCACGATCCTCGAACGCCGCTACCTCGCCATGGTCACGACCGGCGGCGCGGCCGTCGGGGCGACGGCCGTCATTCCCGGCGTCGGCACCGGGGTCACCCTGGCACTGTCCGGCGTCGAGACCGCCGGGTTCCTCGAAGCGACCGCCTTGTTCGCCCAGTCGGTGAGCGAGGTGCACGGCATTGCCGTCGACGACCCGGAGCGCGCCCGCGCCCTCGTCATGACGATGATGCTCGGCAGGGAGGGCTCCGACCTCGTCCGCCAGCTGGCCGGCCAGTTCAGCGGATCAGGTGCGGTCCGAACGAAGTACTGGGGCGAACTCGTCACCGCGAGCATTCCGCGCGCCATCATGGGTCCGCTCACCGATCGCCTGAAGAGCTCGTTCATTCGTCAGTTCGCGACCCGCGGCTCCGCCAGTTTCATCGGCAAGGCGCTCCCCTTCGGCGTCGGCGCCGTCGTCGGCGGCGCCGGCAACCATATTCTGGGCAAGCGTGTGCTGACCTCGTCCCGGCTCGCCTTCGGCCGGCCGCCCGCCGGTTTCCGTCCCGAACTCGACCCGCGTATTCGTGAGGCGATCGTGCGCGAGGGCGCTGGCCTCGAGGGCGTCGGCCGTGCCGGCGCGCTGAGGGTCGCCGCCGGACACCGCATCGCCCAGCTCGGGCAGCTCGGGCACGGCACCCTCACGGTGCTCCCCCGCATGGTCCCGCGGCTGCTGCGCCGCGGCCGATCGCTGGAGTCAGGGGCGCAAGGGACCGCAACGTCGGATCACCAGGGTTCGGATCGCCCGTCCGCCGCGCAGGACCTGCCTCCCCGCGAATCCGCCTCGTCTCAGCGGCCGTAGCAGGCCGCTCAGGGCCGAACGGCGTCGAAGCTCTCCCACTCGTCCATCAGGTGCTGCACGGCCGCGTGGAAGCGAGCGGTGGCCGCACCGGGTGCCGCGTCGCCGAAGTAGCGTTCGACCCACACACCCAACCGAGCTTCGGCCTCCGGGTCGTGCGCAAGCGCATCCACCGTGCCCACGATCAAGGAGGCCGCGGACGCGTCGAGCCATTCGCACGCCGCGAGGTACCCGCCGGTGTCGATCTCGGCCGCGGGATCGGCGGGACGGGTGACGAGGAGGGCCTTGCCGGCGGCGAGCCGGTCGTAGACCATGGCTGAGATGTCGACGATGGCGACGTCCGCCGCCGCGAGCTGCCAGCCGAGCTCCGCACCGGTGTCGTACACGTGGTGAGCGGCGGGATCGCGGGCGTTCGCCGCCTTGATCAGGGCGATGATCCTGCGGTTGGCTGCGCCGTACGTCTCGTCGGTGACCCCGCTGCGCGGGTGCGGCCGATAGATCAGGCGATGCCGCGGCGAGGCGAGGAGCGCAGTGGCGAGTGCGACGCCGTGGCTCGCGATCGAGCCGTATGCCGCGGTGGGCCGGTCTCCCTCCCAGGTCGGCGCGTAGAGCACGACCTGCCGGTCGTCGGGGACGTACGGAAGCACGCTGCTGTAGTGGTCCGCCTGCGGCCGGCCGATCGTGATCGCCCGCTTGTCGAAGTCGTAGTCCCAGAGCACCCGGTCGAGACGGGCGCGGGCGGCGTCACCGGCGACGAAGGCGTAGTCGTACGCCTTGATCTGGTTCGTGACCATGTACATCTTGTCGCTCTCGCCGTGGTTGATGAACACGTGCCAGCACCGCGGGTAGCGCATCATCTGGAAGTTCCGGGCGTTCTGGTTGACGTAGAACACGATGCGGATGTCCTGTTCCGCGACGACCCGCTCGAGGTCGGCGACCTTGCGCACGTAGGTCACCGGCACCGGGCATTCTTCGGACATCGGCAGCGCCCCGGTTCCGGTGCGGCTCAACACGATGACGGGCCAGGTCTCGGCGAGTACGGCGAGCGGCCGGTACCACTGCCGCATCTGATACAAGTTGACGGCGCCGTCGGCGAAGTAGACCGCGATCTTGAAACGGCCGAGCGGAAGCGGACCGTCCCCGAGGATCCGGCCGGCGAGCAGTTTCTGTGCCCGGCGCGACGCGGCGACATCCTTGACCAGCTTGACGGCCAGGCCGATGTCTTTTCGAATGGTCATCCCTCCAGAGTACCGAGCGCCCCCGGCTCAGACGATGGGGGGCCGGCCGGCCAGGGACATCCGCCAGACCGTACGGGCGCTGATCGGCCGACGCTCCCCCGGGTCGCTGCGCCAGCCCTCTCTGAATCCGGCGAGCCAGGCCCGGAGTGCCGGCCGGTCGCTGCGGAATCGCACCAGCTGGATCGCGAGCCAGGAACCGGCGTAGACCGGGACCAGCACGGCAGGCAGGTTGCGCCGGGCGAGCCAGACCCTGTTGCGCGCGTTCAGCCGGTAGTAGTCGGCGTGCCGGGTGGGCTGGATGACGGGGTGGTTCGCCTCGAGGTTTCCCGCATACCAGGTGCGCAGCCCCTGGTCCCAGACCCGCCACGCCAGTTCGATACCCTCGTGCGCGTAGAAGAACGGTTCGGCCCAGCCTCCGGTGGCCAGGAAGACCGCGCGGGGCATCAGCACGGCACCTTCCCAGACCGAGAAGACGGCGCCGGACTCGGTCGCGGCACCCTTGCAGATGCGCGGAATCCAGCGGGTCGGCGCCAACGCGCCCGTAGGATCGGTCACCCGGGGTTGCAGCAGGCCGATCGACGGGTCCGCGCGGAGCAGCGCGACGGCGCGACTGAGGAACCGGGGGTCCGGGATGCTCGCGTCGTCGTCGAGGAAGAACAGGTACTCGCCCGTCACGAGGGGGACACCGCGATTGCGACCGGCGGGGATGCCCAGGTTCTCCGTCAGGGCCAGCGCCTGGACGGCATCCGGCAACCCGGTCGGCACCCAGCCGTTGCCCACGCAGACCACGTCGAGGACGACCTCCTGCTGGGCGAGCACCGAGCGGATGCCGCTGGCGAGGTCATCTGGCCGGGTGCCCTGGGTGAGCACGACGACACCGACCCTCGGCAGCACAGTGTCGGTCACAGCTCAGGACCGGACTCGGCGCGACGCCATGATTGCGACGAAATGGCCGAAGAGAGCGAGGATCGACAGGGGCACGAGGGCGATGAGTACGATCCGGTCCATGAGCGGCTCGCCGACGAAACGGCCGATCACCGCGGAGGCGAAGATCAGGATCGTCAGTTCGACGGAGTGGTA
The DNA here is from genome assembly GCF_035984545.1 of Cryobacterium sp. GrIS_2_6. Lineage (NCBI taxonomy): Bacteria > Bacillati > Actinomycetota > Actinomycetes > Micrococcales > Microbacteriaceae > Cryobacterium > Cryobacterium sp. GrIS_2_6. The sequence goes on along the minus strand of NZ_JAXCHP010000001.1, from coordinate 371,243 downwards.
CAGGCGGTGGAACGGCAGGAATCGGGCGAGCCTGCGCAACTGAGCGATCCGGCCGGGAGTCGGGGTCTGTTCACCGCGCCTGTCGGCGAGCTTGGTGAGACCCGCGTTCGCCCTGGCGACGTGCACCATGTCGTTGAGCGCCTTGTTGAGCACGATCACGAGGGCGAGCAGCAACGCGAGAGTCGTCCAGAGGAAATCGTCCGGCGAGTCGAACGGATACGCGGCCACGCGGATGCCGAATGCGATCGGAATGAGCGCCTCCGTCGAGTAGTGACCGACCTTGTCGAGGAAGACCCCGGCCGGCGACGATTCGCCTCGCCAGCGCGCGACTTCGCCGTCGCAGCAGTCGACGAGCATCTGCAACTGCCCGAGGATCAGCGCGAGCAGGGCCCCCCAGACACCGGGGATGAGCAGCGCCGCAGCGGTCGACCAGCCGACGAGGATCATCAGCGCCGTGACACCGTTCGCGGTCACGCTCGTCTTCAGCAGCAGCCAGGTGAGATACGGCGACACGTCGCGCAGGTAGAGCGAGGCCGTCCAGTGCTCGGCGTTCGCCCGCAGCCGCACCTCGGGCGGCTGCGCGACGGCCCGCAACTCGGCGATCGACGTCGGCCGGGACTGGCGCACCCGACCGGTGGAATGTGAGTGGGATGTCATGGGTGTCTCCCGGTCCGTGCCGCGATATTGCTGGTTAGTTTCAGGTATCCGAGCAGGAAGCCGAAACCCCAGCAGAAGTGGATACAGGGCAAGACTAGAAGGAACCAGACGCCGGAGCGCCCGCCGTCAGGGCGAGTCACGACGACGGTGGCCCCGAGGACGACGAGCAGGTATCCGACCGGGGCGATCCAGCCCAGCAGCAGCCGCGGTACGACGAGGCCGGCGAGGCCCAGGGCCACGCCGAGGGTGACGAGGAGCACCATCACGGGAGGCACGAAATAGCGGATGCCGTTGTCGGCGGGGAAGCGCCGTGCAAGTTCCCCGCGCCACATTCCGGTGGACAGCATCTGGCGGGCGAGTCTGGACAGGCTCGGCCTGGGCCGGTAGACGACGCGCAGCCTTGGTGTGAACCAGACCGTGCCGCCCTGCTCGCGGAGGCGCCGGTTGAGTTCCCAGTCCTGGCCGCGCTTGATGGTCTCGTCGAAGAGCCCGGCACGCAGGAGACTGTCGCGGCGGAAGCAGCCGAGGTAGACCGTCTCTGCGGCGCCCTCCGGCCCACCGACGTGGAGGGGCGTTCCGCCGAGGCCGATCCGGGTGCCGTAAGCCCGGGCGACGGCGCGCTGGAACGGAGCGGTGCCCCGCGCGTCCATGACACCGCCGACGTTGTCTGCCCCGGTGCGCTCGAGGGTGTCGACGGCGACGCGCGCATAGTCGCTCGGCAGCACGGAGTGGGCGTCGACCCGGATCACGACGGGGTAGGCGGATGCACGGATCGCGGCGTTGAGGCCGGCGGGGGTCGATCCGATCTCGTTGGGCACGACACGGATGCGCGGGTCGAGTTCGGCGAGTTCCGCGACGAGTTCCTCTGTGCCGTCGATGCTCGGTGCGAGGGCCAGCGTGACGTCGAACGGACCGGTGTAATCCTGGCCCAGGAGGCTCGTGACCGCGGCCCGGACGTGCAGCACATCGTTGAGCACGGGCATCACGTAGGAGACGCCGATGAAGGGCGCTTCGCCGGTGTGTGCTGCCTGTTCGATCGGGTGTCCATTCCGTTGCGGACTGTCCAGACTACCAGCGCACCCCTTTGGGGGCCTCCTGACGGCTGGCATGCCGGAGCGGAAACACGACTGCGCCGCCGGTCGATGACCGGCGGCGCAGGGTGTGGAAGGAGGACGAGAGATGCTAGCTGGACAGTTCCCCGACCGTGACGGTCACGGTGTAGGACTTGCCGTCGCGGACGTAGACGAGCTCGGCGGTGGCGCCGGCGGCGAGTACCCGCACCTGGGCGGTGAGGTCCTTAGCGTCGGTGATCGGCACTCCGTTGAACTTTGTGACGACGTCGCCCTTCTTCAGGCCGGCCTTCTCGGCTGCGCCACCCGAGCTGACCTCGCTGACGAGGGCGCCGACCGTGCTGCTCGTGTCGCTCGTCGCGCTCGTGATGCTCGCGCCGAGCAGGCCGTGGGTGGCCTTGCCGTTGGCGATGAGCTCGTCGGAGACGCGCTTGGCGAGGTTCGACGGGATCGAGAAGCCGACGCCGATGCTTCCGGCAGCCGTTCCCGATGAGGAAGATCCGCCCGCGTTGGCGATGGCGACGTTGATGCCGATCAGTTCACCCTTGGAGTTGAGCAGGGCGCCGCCGGAGTTGCCGGGGTTGATCGCGGCATCCGTCTGGATCACAGAGAGCGAGATGCTGCTCGTCGTGCTCGGAGTGGTCGACTGCGCGCTTCCGTCCTTGTTCGGGAGGTCGAAGTTCCAGAAGTAGGGGTTGTCGGTGCTCGGGGCCGTGGTGTCCGGCGTATCCGTGGTGGGCGCCGCCGATGAGGCGATCGAGATACTCCGGTTGAGGGCGCTGACAATGCCGTCCGTGACGGTTCCGGAGAGACCGAGCGGGGCGCCGATGGCGATCGTGGTGTCGCCGATGTTGAGCTTGCTCGAGTCGGCCCAGTTGATCGGGGTGAGGCCGCTCGCGTTGGTCAGTTTGACGACCGCGAGGTCGGAGATCGGGTCGGTGCCGACGATCGTCGCCTTGTAGACCTTGCCGTCGCTGGCCGTGACTTCGAGGGTCGCGTCTGCGCTCGCGCCGTCGAGTGTCACGACGTGGGTGTTGGTCAGGACATAGCCGTCGGAGGTGAGGACGACGCCGGAACCGGTGCCGCCGGAGGTCCCGCTGGTCGCGTTGATGGTGACGACGCTCGGCATGGCCTTCGCGGTGGCTGCCGTGATCTGGTTGACGCTCTCGGTGTTGTTGACGACGACGGTGCTCGAACCCTGGGCCTGGCTGACGGGGGTGCCGTTGCCCTGGCCTCCGGAAAGGAGCGCCATCACGCCGGCGCCGGATGCGCCGCCGATGAGGGCGCCGATCGCGAGCGCCGCAACGAGGCTGAGTCCGGCACGGCGACGGGCCGGGTCCTTCGGATGGGGGGCCGATGACGGGCCGGTCGGTCCGTTCGGACCGCCACCCTGGGGAGCGTAGGAGAAAGGTGCAGCCGATGCTGCGAAGTGCGGCGGGACAGAGCCGTCGGCTCCACCGAGGGGCCGGCCGAAGGCATCCGTCGCGTAGGAAAGCGTCGGCTGGGTGACCTGGTTCGACGCGTTCGCGACGGGCTGCTGCTGGGCCTGGGCGGCCTGGACGTCGGCGGGGGCGGACGCCTGCTGGGCGACCACGCTTTGCGGCTGCTCTGCAACCGGCTGCGCGGCCTGCGGGAAGCCGACGACCTCGGTCGTGTTGTCCGCGTTCGCGGCGGGGGCCGGGTACCCGGTGGTATCGGCGGGGACGGCGGCGTTGGCCGGTTGTCCGGACGCGGCGGCCTGGCCGGCGTCGGAGGGCACGTCGTCAGCGGGACGATCTCGATTAATGTCTGGGTCCTGAGGGTGTTCGGTCATGAGGTGCTCCTTCCAAGCGATGCCAGCTTCGCGCCCGAACCTGAACGAATCCTCCGCCCAAGCTGAGAGCATTCAATGACGAAGCCGTGATGTTGCTTGGGGTGGCCGCCCATGGACCGGGGTCGGCCGGATCAGCGGAGCAATCCTCGCCTGCGAACCGGTTGCATGAGCCACCGACACGGGTGATGTCGTAGTTTGGAGTCATGCACGGCTCCCCCGAGACAGTTCCGACCGCGGCCATGTCGGGCGCCTGGCGCCGGACGGCCCGTGGTGCCGGCCTGCTGGGCGCGGACGGCACGATCGCCGCCACCATCTTCGCCGAGATGAGCGCGCTCGCCGTCCGCACCGGCGCGATCAATCTCGGCCAGGGGTTCCCGGATGAGGACGGACCCATCGAGGTTCTCGACGCCGCCCGACAGGCCATCACGGACGGGCTCAACCAGTACCCGCCGGGCCGCGGCTTCCCCGTTCTTCTCGACGCGATCGCCCGCCACCAGCAGCGTTTCTACGGCCTCAGTGTCGACCAGGAGACCGAGGTCCTCGTGACCGCGGGGGCGACAGAGGCGCTCGCTGCGACGATCCTCGCCCTGATCGAGCCCGGCGACGAGGTCGTGACGTTCGAACCGTTCTATGACGCGTACGGCGGCCTCATCGCACTCGGCGGCGGCATCCATCGCACCGTGCGCCTGCACGCGCCGGACTTCCAGCCGGATCTCGACGAGCTCAGTGCGGTGATCACCGATCGCACCCGCCTCATACTCGTGAACAACCCGCACAATCCGACCGGGACCGTGTTCTCCCGCGAGACGCTCGAGTTCATCGTGCGGCTCGCCGAACAGCACAACGCGATCATCGTCACCGACGAGGTCTACGAACACCTCACCTTCGGTGTGCAGCACCTGCCCGTCGCGACGCTTCCGGGGGCTTTCGAGCGCACCGTGACGATCTCCTCCGGCGGGAAGACCTTCAACACGACCGGATGGAAGATCGGCTGGCTGACAGCACCCGCCGCGCTCGTGACGGCGGTCCTCGCGGTCAAGCAGTTCCTGACCTACGTGAACGGTGCGCCGTTCCAGCCGGCGATCGCCAGGGGGCTCGATCTCCCGGACTCGTATTTCACCGGCATCGCGGCCTCGCTGCAGGGCAAGCGTGACGTCCTCGAGCGCGGCCTGGTCGCCGCGGGCTTTGCCGTGTCGCGCCCGCGCGGTTCGTATTTCATAGTGGCGGATGCCGCCCCGCTCGGATACGAGGACGGCGCGGACTTCTGCCGCGACCTTCCCGCCCTCGCCGGCGTCGTCGCCGTGCCGATCGGTGCGTTCTGCAGTCCGGAACACCGGCCGCAGTATGCCTCGCTCGTGCGCTTCGCCTTCTGCAAAAAGGTGGACCTGCTGGAGCAGGCTGCCGCTCGGCTCGCCGGCCTGCGCCCGGCCGCCCGGTAGCGGGAGGCCGCCCGGTAGCGGGAGGCCGCCCGGTAGCGCGGCCGGCAACGCGGTCGCCGCGGCTCCGAACCAATTCGACGGAGATTTTAGGTTTCCAGCAGGTGGGCGGGCGAAAACCGGCCCAAAAACTCAAAAAGTCCGTCGAATTGGTTCGGGGCGCTCGATGTCAAGCTGTGTGGAGTCACGTGGGCTAGCTTTTGACAGTTTCCTTGGGGATGTTGATTCCAACGGTGCCGGCTGGTGCGGGTGTAGTCGGCCGCGAGTGGAATCGTTCCGGGTGGTTCTGGTGGTAGGTCTGCAGTGCCATGTCGCGGATGCGGTGGGCCTGCTTCCAGGAGCCGTCGTGGACTTGCTGGGGCGTGAATAACGCGATGCCGGAATGCTTGTGGGTCGTGTTGTACCAAGGCACGTACTCGGCCAGGTGGTCGCGGGCGGCCTGAAGACTCTCGAACGTTCCGGGGTAGTTGGGCCGGTACTTCATTGTGCGAAATTCAGACTCGGAGAACGGGTTGTCGTTGGACACATAGGGCCGGTTGTGGGTTTTAGTCACCTTGTGCTCGGCGAGGAGATCGGCCAGAGCGCCCGAACGCATCGCGGGCCCGGAATCGGCGTGCACGAACTTGGGGGTGCCGTATTGGTCGAACGCGCTCTGGAACATCTCCACGGCGAGGTGGTCGCTCTCGCGTTCCTCGACCCGCCAGCCGACGATCGTGCGCGAGTAGATATCGATGATGGAATACGCCTTGAACGTTGTGCCCCGCCACGGGCAGCGGAGGTCGGTGATGTCCCAGGACCACACCTGCCCAGGCCCGGTCGCTACCAGCACCGGCTTCTGGCGGGGTGTTCGAGACCCACGCCCGGTGGGCACGACGGGGCGGGTGCTCTGATCGGTGAGGTCGGCGGCGATCCGCCACCAGGACCGGCGCCCGGCGAGCATCACACCCTGGTCCCAGACGCTCGCAAAGGTGTGATCGACGGAATGCCCCGCCGTCCACCCCGTCGTGATCTGTTCCGCGATCACCTTCCGATCCGTCGTGGGGATCCGGGACAAGTACGCGCGGTCTTTCTGCGCGATGGGTTCGGGCACCCGGGCGCGGGGCTTCTGCCGGTACTGCCACGTTGAGCGGGCCACGCCCGCGAGGACCAAAGCGCGGCGTTGCGACCCCGTTAAACGCGTCAGGTCACCGACGAGCGTGTTCTCGAGCTTCAGGAACCGGACGGATCGGATGTCGTCGGGGTGGGTGCGGGCTCTTCCTCGCTCATCGCGTGCAAGAGCCCGATAGCTTTTCCCAGCGTGTTGTTCGTGTCCTCCAACTCGCGCACCCGCGCGCTCAGTTTCGCAACCTCAGCCGCGTGCGCCGCGCGCTCAGCGGCCCGTGATTTCTCCAGCGCCGTGCGCTTACGAGGGGGAACAGTCATAGCCCTACCCTCTCGCGGAACCAGACCCCGGTCCAGATCACCGCCATACACCGCGGCGCTCCACCGCGTCAGCATCGCATGCGAGACCGGCTGTCCCGCTAACCAGGCACCTTTCTGACCATGCGGTTGCCGGTGATACTCATGAACAAACTCGCGGATCTCCACCACAGTGAACCCTGGACTAATCGACATTCCTCTGACTCCTACTGATCGTGAACTGACTCACAACCAGCTTGACGCAGAGGGGGGGCGGGTTACTCCGCGGCGGCGGTGGCGAGCGCCGGGTAGTCCGTGTAGCCGGCGGCTGTGCTGCCGTAGAGGGTCTGCGGGTCGAGGGCGTTGAGCGGCAGGTCGTCGCGCCAGCGGTGCACGAGGTCGGGGTTGGCGATGACGGCGCGCCCCACGACGACGGCGTCGGCAACGTCATCGGCCAGGATCGCAATGGCCTCGGCCCGGGTCGTGACGGTGCCGAAGCCGGTGTTGATCAGGAGCGGTCCGCCGAAGGGCGCGCGCAGTCCCTGGATCAGGTCGCCGGTCGGGTCCTTGTGCAGCACGCTGAGGTAGGCGAGGCCGAGCGGGGCGAGTCCGTCCACGAGGGCGGTGTAAGTCGCGAGCGTCTCAGCGGCATCCGTCTCGAGCACGTCCTGGATGTTGTGCTCCGGAGAGATGCGGATCCCGACCCGGCCGCCGCCGATCGCGGCGGCAACAGCGGTCGCGACCTCGATCACGAAGCGGGCGCGGTTCGCGGGCGAACCACCGTGGGCATCCGTGCGCTGGTTCGATGCCGGTGACAGGAACTCGTGCAGGAGGTAGCCGTTGGCACTGTGGATCTCGACGCCGTCGAGCCCTGCTGCGATGGCGTTCTGCGACGCCCGCACGAATTCCGCGACGATTCCGGGGAGTTCGGCCTCGGTCAGCGCGTGCGGAACGGGGTATGGCTTCTTGCCCTCCGGGGTGTGCGTCTCGCCCTCGATCGCGATCGCGCTCGGCGCGACGACGTCGAAGCCGCCGTTGACGAGGTCGTGCGAGACCCGGCCGGCGTGCATGACCTGGGCGACGATGAGGCCGCCGGCCTCATGCACGGCCGACGCGACGGAACGCCAGCCGTCGACCTGCTCGGCGGTGACGAGTCCCGGCTGGCCGGTGTAGCCCTGTCCGGCGTGGCTCGGGTAGACCCCCTCCGACACGATCAGGCCGAGGGACGCGCGCTGGCGATAGTGCTCGATGACCATCGGTCCGGGGATGCCGTCGAGGCCCGCCCGGGTTCGGGTCAGCGGCGCCATCACGAGTCGGTTCGGCAGGTGCAGGTCGCCGAGGGTCAGCGGGGAGAACAGGGTCACAGTCGCTCTTTTCGTAGTTCGGAAGTTCCGCCGGGCGCGGCCAAACCGGCCGGCGCAGGGAAACGCAGGGTGCCCTGCAGACAACGGGCCCGGGCACGGTCCTATTCCACACGCGGTCCACACCGTCTTCCGCCGCCGGGACACCGACGCCTGGCCGGGCCGGGCTGCGAGCGGTCTCGACCTGTTCCACGTCGGCAAACCGATCGCCCCGCGGTGACGAACACCAGACATGACCATCCTGGTGACACGAGCTTCCAACCGAAAGGCGGCGCCCGCCTCGCCGACGACTCTCGAGCCGACCGGTAAGAACGTGACCGAAACGCGGCGAGATGGGTATTGCCCGTTCCCGCTCTCGACCGACGCACGGGCCTTCGGCCTCACCACGAGTTCGATGCGCCTCGGCTCCGGTACGCATGCCGTGCGGCACGGCCGCCGCACAGGCAGCGACACGGCGACGGTTCTGCTGCACGGGGCTGCCGGCTCCTGGACGACGTGGACCCCGCTCCTTTCGGCGGCGACGAACGGCGGTTCGACGGGCTCGACGGGACGCGTTCCGTCCGGCGCACTCGCCCTGACCGACCTGATCATTCCCGACCTGCCCGGCTGGGGCGACAGCGAACCAGCGGATTCCTCCGGCCGGCACTCCATCCGGCCTGCCCAGGGCATCACAACCGTCGCGGCCTCGATCGCCGAAACTGTCCGTGCACTCGGCTACGAGCGCTGGCACGTCGTCGGGCACTCGCTCGGCGGATTCCTCGCCCTCGAACTGGCCGCACTCGAACCTGCCGCAACCGTGTCGGTCTCCCTCGTCTCTGCGACGACGTTCTCGGTGGTCGACAGCGTGCGGCATCCGCTCACCAGGTTCACCCTGTTGCCCGGGTACACGGCCCTGCTCGGCGTCATGCGCGCCCTCGCGGTCGCCGAGCCAGCCGGCCGCGGCCTTGTGCGCTGGCTCAACAGGGTGGGTGCGTTGCGCGGGCTCACCGCGCCGCTGTTCAGCCGGGTCGACGCCGTACCCGCGAGCGTGATCTCGGCTCTCGCGACGGACGTCCGCCCGCGGGCGTTCGCCGAGGCATCCGCCCTCGCCGGAGCCCATGACCCGGAACGGTCCTGGGCCCGCATCACTTGCCCGGTGCGCGCGATTCAGGGCGATGCGGACATCTTCGTCGCCGATTCGGACCGCGCCCGGCTCGCCGCCGTCATTCCCGGGTTCGTCTCGCGAACGATCACGGGCACAGGTCACTTCGCCCACATCGAGAAGCCCTTCGCCGCCCTCGAAGCCCTCGAAGCCCTCAAAGCCCTGAGCAGCCTCCGAGAGAGTGCACTTTCGGCCCTTAAACCGATGGCGGTTTAAGGGCCGAAAACGCACTCTCACGGGCACGACGGGGCGGAGCCGGGACGTAAGCGATCAGTTGTGTGGGATGCCGATCGTGAGGCCGCCGTCGATGACGAACTCTGCGCCGGTCGAGTAGCTCGACTCGTCGCTCGCGAGGTACAGCACCAGGCTCGAGACTTCCTCGGGCTTTGCGCCACGGCGCAACGGGATCTCAACCATGTCGACGTCCAGGGACTTCGTCATGGCCGTCTCGATGAAGCCCGGGTGGATCGAGTTCACGCGGATGCCGAGGGGCGCCACGTCGAGGGCGACCGACTTCGTGATGCCACGCACGCCGAACTTCGACGCGACGTAGGCGTGCAGGCCCGCACTGCCGAGGAGGCCCTCGACCGATGAGACGTTGATGATCGAGCCGCCACCGCGGCGTGAGAGCGCAGGAATGGCCGCTCGCATGCCGAGAAAGGTCCCCGTCAGGTTGATCTCGATGGTGCGGGTCCAGACGTCGATCGGGAAGCTCTCGATCGGCGCGGCGCTCGCGATTCCGGCGTTGTTGACGAGAATATCCAGCCCGCTGAAGGTTTCCACGGCGAACAGGACAGCGGCAGACCAGTCGTCTGCGTCGGTGACGTTGAGGTGCACGTAGCGCGCGGACGGGCCGAGCTCGGTCGCCATGGCCTCGCCCTCGGTGTCGAGGAGGTCTCCGATGACCACCTGCGCTCCCTCGGCGATCAGCCGACGCGCGTGGGATGCTCCCATTCCGCGGGCACCGCCACTGATCAGTGCCACTTTGCCTTGAACGCGACCCATGATGGCCACCTTTCTCTTCGGGCTCAATGAATCTGTACTTTACTCAAAAATGAGCGTACTCCGTTATGTTGGAATCAGCTGATTGAATCTACGATTGAGAAAACCCGGGTGCGCTGTGCCCCGAACGAAGCCGACCCAGAGTGAGGACTGCCGTGCGCGCACCAAATGAAGGCCGGATACCCGTCGCTGGTGCCGCCGCTGGTGCCGCCGCCGACACTGCCGCCGATACCGTCGCTCCCGGGCGCCGCGAACGCAACAAGCGTGACAAGCAGAGCCGCATCCTCGCGGCCGCCGAGAGTCTCTTCGCCGAGCGCGGCTACGCGCTCGTCACGACCCAGGACATCGCCGATCGCGCGGATGTCGCGGCGGGGACGCTCTTCCGGTACGCGACCTCGAAGCCCGAACTCCTCCTGATGGTCTTCAACAACGAGTGGCGCAGGGCCCTGACCGGAACCCGGCACGATCCAACGAAAGCGGACGCATCCCTCGCCCCGACGGACGCGATCATGGCCGTCCTCCTCCCCCTGCTGACCTCCGCCGCGCGCCACCCGGAGAACACCGCCTACTACCAGCGCGAGATCCTGTGCGGCGAGCCCACCGGCGCGTATCGCATCGAGGCACTCGAACTCGCCGACGGGCTCGAGGCCATCATCGCGACCGTACTCAGCGGATACGGAAGAAACGCCCCGGACGGATCGGAACGGCTCCGGCCCGGCGTCGACCCTTCGCTTGCGGCCCGGAGCGTCTTCTCGCTTCTGAACCTCGCCCTGATCCGGTGCGGGCTGGGACGGGAGCCGATGGAGAGCCTGCCGAACTCACTCCGGGCCGAGATCGACCTCGTGGTTCACGGCATCGTAGATGCAGGTGCCGGCCGCGACCGCCGCGGCCTGACGATTCCCTTGTATTGACCGGGAATTACGACCACACTTACAGTGCGAGCCCAGCGGATGCCCCATAAGGGCGGTCTGTTGTTCGCGCGAGAGTTCACCGACTGAAAGCGGCGCCCCATGGGTTCGTTGACGTATGACCGGGTCACCGTCGAATTCGACGACCGGATCCTCGCGCACCTGCAAATCGTCATCGTGCAGAAGTTACGCCGCGGCGAGAGTTTCCTGTTGTCCTGGCGGAATGCCGCAGAGGCCGGAGACGGTCGCAGTTCCGCCTGGCTGCACCCGGCCATCCCGCTGTACTTCAAGTTCTCCGGCGGCCAGCCGCCGACCATCAATCCGCTGTGGCTCGCCCAGCTCACCCGCTCGGCGAACAGCTCCCAGGGACTCGTCGCCACGGGAGAGGAGCGGGCGATGTCCGAGCAGGACCACGTGATGCGCAAGGAACCCGGTTTCCGTTCCCGGGCGGCAGCGGTCTCCCAGGACACGATCGCAGCCGAGGGCTGAGGCTCCCCCGTTCCCGGCGGCTAGACCTCGACGACCCCGAAGCGCCGAAGCCGGAGTGCCGGATTGACCGCACGCACCTGCCCGAGGCGAGCCGAGGTGAGCCAGGCGAGGCCGACATCCGTCGTCTCGCCGATTGTGACCAGTTCGACCCCCATCGGGTCGACGATCATGCTCGTGCCGACACCGATGGGCGGGGCGTGGTCGGCGGCGGCGACATAAACAGTGTTCTCGATCGCGCGCGCGGTCAGGAGGGTGCGCCACTGCTGCTCCTTGAGCGGGCCCCGCACCCATTCGGCGGGCACGAGCACGAGCTCGGCACCCGCGTCGACGAGCCGCCGGGTGACCTCGGGAAAGCGGATGTCGTAGCAGGTCTGCAACCCCACCCGCAGCCCTCCGACCGAGAAGGTCTGCGGCGGCTCGATCGCGCCGGGCAGCACCCAGTCGGATTCGCGCTCGCCGAAAGCATCGTAGAGGTGCAACTTGCGGTAGCGGGCGAGGAGGCCAAGCGTCGGCCCGACCGCGACGAGGGTGTTGAAGAATCGTCCGGCACCGGCGGCCTCCTCGAGCATGCCAGCGACGATGACGAGGCCCAGGCCTTCGGCGAGCGCCATGAGCGCCGTCACGAACGGCCCGTCGATCGGCTCGGCGGCCGCGACGAACGCGGGCCCGAGAGTGGGCTCGAAGAACGCGGAATACTCGGGGAACACGACGAGCTGCGCGCCGCGGGCGGCCGCGATGCTTGCCAGGCGGGTGACCTCGGCGAGGTTCGCCTCCCGGTCGGCGCCGGGAACGAACTGGGCGACGGCTACACCGACGGCAGTCGGGTCGACAGGCACCGTCCGGGCGGGCGCTGGCGTGGCAGGCGGGGTTTCGACCATGGCGTCAGCCTAGCCACGAGGGCGGCGCGATTGGAGCGGAACCTTCACACTGGTCACGATCCGCACCGGGAACGTGCCAGCATGAAGAGGTAGCGGCGTACGAGCAAAAGGGGCGGGCATGACGAAGATCCTGGTCGTGGAAGACGATGAACAAATGGGCGCGCTGATCGAACGCGGACTCGAGGCAGAGGGCTACGAGATCGTCAGGGTCGGGAACGGGATGGATGCCCTGATCGCGATCAACAACAACGAATTCGACCTTGCAGCCATCGACGTCATGTTGCCGCAGATGACCGGGTTCGAGATCTGCCGGCGCATCCGCGACTCCGGCAACACCATGCCGGTCCTGCTCCTGACCGCCAGGGACACCGTCGACGACCGGGTCTTCGGGCTCGACAGCGGCGCGGACGACTACCTCACCAAGCCCTTCGCCTTCCTCGAGCTCACCGCCCGGGTGCGCGCCCTGCTCAGACGCCAGTCGATGGCAACGCCCCTGAGCCTCGAGCTCGGCAACCTCGCCATCGATTCCCGGGACCTCAAGGTGACCGTGGCCGGCCGGTCCGTCTCGATGAGCCCCAAGGAAGTCGCGCTGCTCCGTCTCCTCTGCAGCCGGGCAGGGACGACCGTCGACCGCACGACGATCCTCGAAGAGATCTGGAACGGCACCGAACACATCGACCCGAACATCGTCGACCAGTACATCAGCTACCTGCGGCGCAAGATCGACTCTGCGGCGGCCGGGATGCGGATCGTGACCGTGCGCGGCTCAGGGTACGCCGTGGAACTCGTCGAATGAGCGGAGCACGTCCATGAGGTTACCCGGGCTGTCGATCCGGGCCCGCATCACCGTCGGCAGTCTCGTGATCGCCGCTGTCCTTTTCAGCGGTGCCGCGGTGTTCTTCCGCGGCGAGGTCCAGGCGATCCTGATCGAGACGACGACGACACTGCTGCACAGCGACGCGGCCCCGATCGTGACAGACCTGATCCGCAACCCGACCGAACCCATCGACGGCCCGAGCGAGGGCCAGCTCATCGCGATCGTCGGTCCGGACGGCCAGATCTCCAAGTCCTCGCTGCCGATGGCGCTGCGGAAACGAGTGAGTGTACTCGCGACGATCGGCGAGACGCCGCAGACGATCGACGCGGGCAACGCCCGGTACCTTGTCGCCGCGACGACGGCCGTGACCAACCAGGGCAACTGGGTCGTCATCACGGCGCGGAACGAGGAGGCGCTCGGTCTGCTGCTGGACGAACTGGGCCGGGTGCTCATCATGGGCACCGTGCTGCTGACCGTGGGTTTCGGCCTCGCCTCGTGGCTGCTCACCGGCGCGGCCCTCCGCCCTGTGAACCGGCTGCGCAAGGAGGCGGAGAGCCTGAGCACCACCGGGTCCTCCGCGCAACTGCTCGTCCCGGCAGGCCGGGACGAGGTCAGCCGCCTCGCAGTCACGCTCAATGATTTCATCTCCCGGCTGCGCCGCAGTCTCGACAGGGAGAAGCAGGTGGTGTCGGATGCGAGCCACGAGTTGCGCACTCCCCTCGCCGTGCTCAAGGCGCAGCTCGAGCTCGCGCATCTCAATTCCGGCGACGCTCCCGCCCTGGAGGCGGATATCGACGACGCCTCCCGCACCGTGGACCGCCTCTCCCGGCTTGCGACGAACCTGCTGGAACTGTCCAAGCTCGAGAGCCAGCAGGCCCCGCCGGAGTGCGGCTGGGAAAACCTGATCGCCGAGATCTCGGCCTCGGTCGACCGCGCCAGGGTGGTTCGGAACGGGGAGGATCTCGACGTCGACTACGAGATCGAGGGCGAGGACCCGACCGGCCGCTATGCGATCTCGGTGACCAACGTCGGGCAGCTCATCGACAATCTCATCTCGAACGCCATCAACGCCATGGGCGGCCGCGGCGCCGTGACCGTCACGCTCCGCAGCCTTCCTGAGTGTGCCATGCTGAGCGTCGTGGACACGGGGCCCGGCATGCCGGAATCCTTCATCCCGGTGGCCTTCGACCGGTTCTCCCGGCCGGAACAGTCCCGCGCGAGCGGATCGATCGGGTCGGGGCTCGGCCTCGCGATCGTGCACGCCATCGTGACGCGGGCGCAGGGAACCATCAGCCTGCGCAACACGGGGACGGGCCTGGCCATCGACATCCGCCTGCCGCGCAGCGCCCGCACCGGACAGGGCCCGCGGGCCTGACGACAGCGCCAAACTGAGAGCCTTCGCAGGTGCCCGCCACCGGGTCGTCGGGAAACCCCCGACCGGGTGGCATAACGTAATGGGGTGACTTATCTGCCCGTGACCCATGATCCAGAGCTGCGCCCGCAGCGGCGATCCTGGCCCACCCACCGGCAGCTGGCCCCGCTGTACGTCGGTGTTCTCGGCCTGCTGATCTCCGCCGCGGCGTCGTGGAACCCGTCCTATTGGGGCGATGAAGCCGCGAGCGTGATGTCCGCGGAGCGTTCGTTGCCCTCCCTGTTCCGGATGCTCGGCACGATCGATGCCGTTCATGGCACCTACTACCTGATGCTGCACTTCTGGATCGACCTCTTCGGTGCCTCCGAGTTCTCCACCAGGCTCCCGAGCGCGATTGCGATCGGTGTCGCGACGGCGGGAACGTTCGTCCTCGCCCGGATGCTGACCGGGGCCAGGGTCGCCTGGATCGCAGCCCTCGTCTTCGCGGTACTCCCCCGGGTGACGTACATGGGCGCAGAGGCGCGGTCGACTGCGCTCGCGACGGCTATCGCCGTGTGGCTCGTCGTGCTGCTCGTGCACCTGGTGCGCGCAGGGACGGCGAGCCGGTCGACCCAAAGCTGGCTCTGGATCGGCTTCACCGCGCTCTTCGCCCTCGGAATCTATGTCTTCCTCTACGTCGCGCTTCTGGTCCCCGTACTCGGGATCGCGGTGTTCCTGCTCGCGCCCGATCGGGCCCGGCGACGCGGACAGCTGATCGCCTGGTCGGGCGCGACCGTCGTCGGCCTCGCCATCGCTTCCCCGGTCCTGCTCGCGGGCGTCAGCCAGAAGGACCAGCTCTCGTTCATCGGGCGGCGGGCCCAGACGGGCGTCCTCGACGCGGCCGTCAACCAGTGGTTCGGCAACGTGCCCGCGGCGGTCATCGCCTGGGCGCTGATCCTGCTCGCGGTCATTCTCGCCTGGTTCGGCCGCGGAAGGGTGCCCACCCTCGAGCGGAACAGGGCTGCGTTGGGCGTGATGCTCGCCTGGATGCTCGTGCCGAGTGCGGCGCTGCTGATCGGCACGCATATCGTCACGCCGATGTACTCGCTACGGTACCTCTCCATCTGCACGCCGGCCGCCGCGATCGCGCTCGGGATCGCCGTAGCCTGGATCAGGCCCCGCTGGGCCGGGATCGCGGCGCTCGTACTGCTCGTCGCCGCCGTGGTACCGGGTTACGTCGACCAGCGCGGCCCGTACGCCAAGAACGCCGGGAGCGACTGGCGCCAGGCCGCGTCCGTCGTCAAGGCCGGTGCGCACCCCGGCGACGCGATCGTGTTCGACGAGAGCGTGCGGCCCTCACGGAAGCCGCGGCTCGCGCTGCACCTGTACCCGGCATCCTTCACCGGGCTGCGCGACGTGACCCTCGACACGGCCTATGGGGACACCGGATCCCTCTGGGACACCACCCGGCCGCTCACGAGCGTCCTGGATTCACTCGCGGGCACCGATACGGTATGGCTGGTGCAGTATTCGGGCAGCAGTGAAGAAAAAGCGGGCACCGACCTGCACACGCTGCAAGACCTGGGATTTTCCGTCGCCTCAACGGCCACGGTCGTACACACAACAATCACCGAACTGACAAGGTAGTTTTCATGGCACAGACACTGGTCATCATCCCGACCTACAACGAACGCGAGAACATCAATCCGATCGTGGCCAGGGTGCGCGCGAGCGTCCCGAACGCGGACATCCTCGTCGTCGACGACGCCTCCCCCGATGGCACCGGCCAGCTCGCCGATGCCATCGCCACAGCGGACTCCCAGGTGCACGTCCTGCACCGCACGAAGAAGAACGGCCTCGGAGCGGCCTACCTCGAGGCCTTCGGCTGGGGCCTGTCCCGCGGCTACGACGAGCTCGTGCAGCTCGACTCGGACGGTTCGCACCAGCCTGAGCAGCTCCCCGACCTGCTGGCGGCGGCGAAGACCGCCGACGTCGTGATGGGATCGCGCTGGGTTCCGGGCGGAGCCGTGCAGAACTGGCCGTGGCACCGCCGCGCGCTGTCCCGCGGTGGATCGACATACTCCCGCCTCGTGCTCCGGCTCCGCCAGCACGACGTCACAGGCGGCTACCGCGTCTACACGGCGCATGCGCTCGAACGCATGGACCTCGCGAGCGTCGAGAGCCTGGGCTATTGCTTCCAGATCGACATGCTGCTCACGAGCGTGCGGGCCGGCCTGACCGTCGTCGAAGTGCCGATCACCTTCGTCGAGCGTGTGCTCGGCTCATCCAAGATGAGCGGAAGCATCGTCGTCGAAGCGATGGCCCGCGTCACCCTGTGGGGCCTCACGGGCAAGGGCGCCCGTCGTTCCGTCGTGGCCGCTGCCAAAAACTGAGCCGCAGGGGGCGACTTCGGGTCAGAATGACTATATGATGGGTTCACCCAGTTAGAGTCATACTGACCTTTACCCAGTGGATGCCCCCATGAGCGCTCAAGCCACTGTCGCACTCGCCGTGTCGACCGTGATCTTCGCCCTGCGCTCCGACGCGGAATCCGACTTCAAGACGCTGTGGCTCCCCCTGGTCCGCCGCACCAGGGACCCATACCTCGACCAGTGGGCGTTGCCTGGCGGCGGGCTGCCCGGCGACGAGGAACTCGCGGCGGCCGCCGCCCGAACCCTGCGCGAGACGACCGGCCTCGCGCCCAGGTACCTCGAGCAGCTCTATACCTTCGGCGATCCCGGCCGCTCCGCCGGCGGCCGCGTGGTGTCCGTCGTCTACTGGGCCCTCGTCGAGTCCGGTGAGGCCGACCTCGCCGTCGTCGGCGACAACGTGCGCTGGTTCCCCGCAGACCGCCTGCCGCGGCTCGCCTTCGACCACAACCGGATCGTCGAGTACGCCCTCTGGCGGCTGCGGACCAAGGTCGAGTATTCCCGGATCGCCCACGCCTTCCTCGGCGAGACCTTTACGCTCTCCCAGTTGCGCGACGTGCACGAGGCAGTGCTGCAGAAGTCCCTCGACCCGGCCAATTTCCGTCGCACGATCGAGGCATCCGGTTCCATCGTCGACACCGGCGAACGCGTCGCAGGCACCCGGCACCGTCCGCCCCGTCTCTACCGATACAACGATTCCGGACGACAGGGCGAACCGGATCCTTTCGGGCCAGAACCCGCGCCCGCCGCCATCCCCACCACGAACTGAATCACCGTGTACAACGCTTTTTGTGAAAATCGAGGAGTTACAGCATGACCATCGCATCGGTCGACCGCACCATTCGCCTGATCAGCACGGGCACCGCGCCCGGAAGCACCTGCAGCCCGCAGCTGGCCGCAGGCCCCTGGGAATTCGACTCCGGCACCCCCGGCTACGGCCCAGGGTCCTCGATGGGCGATGTCCTCCCGACAGGGTCACCGCGCCAGGGCGCCCTGCCCGAGCGCTACCGGACCGCCTCCGCAGAGGAACTCGACGCGCGCATCCGCTCGGCCAGGGCCACCCTCGGCGACCGGGTCGTGATTCTCGGGCACTTCTACCAGCGCTCGGAGGTCCTCGAGCACGCCGACTTCGTCGGTGACTCCTTCCAGCTCGCGCAGGCGACGAAGAGCCGCCCCGACGCCGAGGCGATCGTCTTCTGCGGCGTGCACTTCATGGCCGAGACCGCAGACCTCCTCTCCGGGCCCGACCAGGCGGTCATCCTGCCCAACCTCGCCGCCGGCTGTTCGATGGCGGACATGGCCGACATCGACTCGGTCACCGACTGCTGGGAACAGCTCGAAGAACTCTACGGAACCGAGGCGGACGCCTCCGGCCGGGTCCCGGTGATCCCTGTCACCTATATGAATTCCTCGGCGGCCCTCAAAGCGTTCTGCGGCGCCAACGGCGGCATCGTCTGCACCTCCTCGAACGCCGAGACCGTGCTGAAGTGGGCATTCGAACGCGGCCAGCGGGTGCTCTTCTTCCCCGACCAGCACCTCGGCCGCAACACAGCGAAGGCGATGGGCATCCCGCTCGAGCGGATGCCGATGTGGAACCCGCGCAAGCTACTCGGCGGCAGCACCGGGACCGAACTCGAGGCGGCCCAGGTCATCCTGTGGCACGGATTCTGCAGTGTGCACAAGCGCTTCACCGTCGACCAGATCACCAGCGCCCGTGCAGAGCACCCCAGGGTGCGTGTCATCGTGCACCCGGAGTGCCCGATGGCGGTCGTCGACGCCGCCGACGAATACGGCTCCACCGACTACATCAAGAAGGCCATCGAGGCCGCCCCTGCCGGGTCGACGTTCGCGATCGGCACCGAGATCAACCTCGTGCAGCGCCTCGCGGCCGAGCACCCCGAGCACACCATCTTCTGCCTCGACCCCGTCGTCTGCCCGTGCTCAACGATGTACCGCATCCACTCCGGCTATCTCGCCTGGGTGCTGGAAGCCCTCGTCGGCGATGCCGGGCAGCCGCCCGGCGTGCTCAACCGCATCGAGGTCCCCGCGACCGACGCGACGAACGCCCGGGTCGCCCTCGAGCGGATGCTTGCCGCGCGTCCTCCCGTCGGGGCGCCGACGACCGGTACGCCGGCCGGCGCACCGGTGAGCGGAGCACGCGCGTGACGCCCGCAGCACCGATCGCACCCGTCGCACCGTCGCTCCGGATCCTCGTGATCGGGAGCGGCCTCGCCGGACTGATCGCCGCGGTGCGCGCGACCGACGCGGGTCATTCCGTCACCCTGGTCACCAAGCAGGGACTCCCGGACAGCAACACCCGCTACGCCCAGGGCGGCATCGCCGCAGCCATGTTCCCCGACGACTCGGTGGACCTGCACATCCTCGACACCCTTCGCGCCGGGGCAGGCCTCTGCGACCCGGCGGCCGTCGAGGTGCTTTGCGGCGAAGGACCGGCCAGGGTCCGCGACCTGATCCGCTTCGGCGTCGACTTCGACAGGGACGACTCCGGCGTCACCCGCGGGCTGGAGGCCGCCCACTCCCGCTCCCGGGTGCTGCACGCCGGCGGGGACGCGACCGGCGCCGCGATCGAAGCCGCACTCGTTTCGACCGTCCGCGAACGGGCCGCCCGCTCGGAGCAGACTCCGGGGATCCCGCGCGTCCAGATCCGCGAGCACACCATGCTCGTCGACCTCCTGGTCGCGGGCGACCGGGTGACCGGCGCCTCCCTCCTCGGGCCGGACGGGCTCGTGCACCGGGTCGACGCCGACGCGGTGATCCTCGCCACCGGCGGGGCGGGCTCGCTCTTCCCGCACACCACCAATCCGGCGCTCGCGACCGGCGACGGCGTCGCAGCGGCCTGGCGCGCCGGCGCGGCGATCGCCGACCTCGAGTTCTACCAGTTCCACCCGACCGCCCTCGCGGTGCCCGGAACCCCGCTCGTCTCCGAGGCGGTTCGCGGCGAGGGCGCCGTGCTCCTGAACGCTCGTGGCGAGCGCTTCATGCTCGCCATCCACCCCGGAGCCGAACTCGCCCCCCGCGACATCGTCGCCCGCAGCATCGCCCGCGAAATGTCCGCCCAGGGCGGAACACCTGTGCTCCTCGACGCGACCGGCCTCGGCAGGGAACTCCTCGAAACCCGCTTCCCCACGATCACGGCCGCGTGCCTCGCCGCCGGGATCGACTGGGCCGTCGAGCCCATCCCCGTCGCACCCGCGGCCCACTACTGGATGGGTGGCGTCAGCACCGACCTGTGGGGCCGCACCTCACTGCCCGGCCTCTACGCCGTCGGCGAGACCGCAAGAACCGGGACACACGGCGCCAACCGCCTCGCCTCGAACTCCCTGTTGGAGGCCGCGGTCTTCGCCGACCGCGCCGTGCGTGCCCTCGGCACCGGCCAGGTCGACGCCGACGGCAGGCGCCTCCCGTCGGTGCCGGCCTCCAGCGGCACGGCCGACGCGACCGTTCCCGCCAGGGCCGTCGACGGACCCGGCGCGCATGTCGACCGCGCCGAGCTCCAGCGCCTGATGTGGGACGCGGCCGGTGTGCTGCGCGACGGTGACGGGCTCGCCGCGGCATCCGCTGCCCTCGCCGGCTGGAAGCACCCGGCACCCGCCGGTCAGGACGCGACCCCGGCAGACCGGGTGCGCGCCGTCGAAGACGCCAACCTGCTCGACCTGGCGAGGGTCGCCGTGGCCTCCGCGTTCGCCCGCGAGGAATCCCGGGGCGCGCACTACCGCGCCGATTTCCCCGAGAGCCAGCCGGAGCTGGCCCACAGCCAGGAGTGGGTGCGACCCGCCGATTCCGACGATCCGTTCCTCGTCCTCGAATCCCCTGAACGCACCAGAGAGGTCGAGGAGGCCATCGCATGCTGAGCACCACCGCCATCGAAACCGTGGTGCGCGCGGCACTCGACGAGGACGCCCCCTGGGGCGACCTGACCTCCGAGGTGCTCATCCCCGCCGACGCCACGGCGACCGCGAGGCTCGTCGCCCGCGAACACGGCGTCTTCAGCGGCGGCGCCGTCTTCGAATCCGCCTTCCGGCTCACCGACCCCGCCATCACGGTCACGCTGCTCACAACCGACGGCGCCCCCTTTGCGACCGGCGACGTGCTCGCAGAAGTCACCGGCCCCGCCAGGGGCATCCTCCAGGCAGAACGCATCGGCCTGAACTTCGTGCAGCGGATGAGCGGCATAGCGACGCTCACTGCCCGGTACGTCGCCGAGACCGCCGGCACCCGCGCCCGCATCGTCGACACCCGCAAGACCACGCCGGGGCTGCGGGCCTTCGAACGCACCGCCGTCCGCGACGGCGGCGGCCACAACCACCGCTTCAGCCTCTCCGACGCGGTGATGGCAAAGGACAACCATCTCGCCGTCCTGCAGTCCGGCGGCCTGGGCCTCACCGAGGCGCTCTTGCTCGTGCGCGACCGGATCTCCCACACCACCCACCTCGAGGTCGAAGTGGACCGTATCGACCAGATCGAAGCCGTGCTCGCGGCCCGCGTCGACACGATCATGCTTGACAACTTCGACCCCGATCGGCTCGCGGAAGGCGTGCGCCTGGTCGCAGGACGCGCCATCGTCGAAGCGAGCGGCGGCGTGAACCTCGACACAGTCCGGGCCATCGCGTTATCCGGAGTCGACGTCATCTCCGTCGGTGCGCTCACCCACAGCGTGCGCTCCCTCGACCTCGGCCTCGACGTCGTCGTGCTCGCCGGCACCGAACTCGACGGCGCCGTCCGGAACTGACCGCCGACCGCTGACCGCTGACCGCTGACCACCAGCATCCACCCAAGGAGCCCGGAGTGATCTACCTCGACAACGCAGCGACGACGCCCGTGCGCCGCGAAGTCCTCGAGGCGATCTGGCCGTTGCTCACCACCGGCTTCGGCAATCCCTCGAGCCACCACCGGGTCGGCGAGGCCGCGGCGGCCACCCTCGCCGACGCGCGCGCGACGGTCGCCGCCGTTCTCGGCTGCCGACCCGCCGAGGTGCTGTTCACGAGCGGCGGCACCGAGTCCGACAACCTCGCGATCAAGGGCATCGCCCTCGCCGCGCCGCGCGGCCGGCATCTGATCATTTCGGCGATCGAGCACGAAGCGGTCCTCGAATCCTGCGACTACCTGCACCGGTTGCACGGCTTCGACGTGACCCTGCTGCCGGTGGATGCCCAGGGTCTCGTCGATCCGGCAGAGCTCGCCCGCGCGCTCACCCCCGCCACCACCCTCGTCTCGGTGCAGTACGCCAGCAACGAAGTCGGCACCGTGCAGCCGATCAAAGATCTGTCAGCGCTCGCCAGCGCCCAGGGCGTCCCGTTCCACACCGACGCCGTCCAGGCCGCCGGCTGGCTGCCACTGTCCGTCGCCGGCCTCGGAGTGGATGCACTCAGCATCTCCGGCCACAAGCTCGGGGCGCCCCAGGGAACGGGGGCACTCTTCCTGCGCCGCCGGGTGCCGCTCGAACCCGTCCAGCATGGCGGCGGCCAGGAGCGCGGCAACCGGAGCGGCACCGAGAACGTCGCCGGAGCCGTCGCCCTCGCGACAGCGTTGCGGCTCGCCGAGATCGAACGCGCATCGAATGTTCCCCGGGTCGCGGCCCTCCGCGACACCTTCATCGCAGAAGTTCTCGGCGCAGCACCGGGCGCACGCCTCACCGGGCATCCGCTGCAGCGCCTGCCGGGAACAGCGTCTTTCGTGTTCCCCGGCACGAGCGGGGAGGCTGTGCTGCTCGAGCTGGAGGGACACGGGATCGTCTGCTCGAGCGGCTCGGCGTGCGCGGCGGGCAGCGACGAACCCTCCCCCACCCTCACTGCCATGGGGCTTCCCGCGGAGGTCGCCCAGACCGCAGTCCGGTTCACCCTTGCCTCGTCGACGACCGGAGCAGAGCTCTCCGAAACGGCCCGCGCCGCCGGTCTCGCTGTCGCGACAATCCGAGGTCTCGGCCGACACTGAATCGGGCGGTGGAATCTGCGGAATTTCTACGAATCGTAGAAATCGACCAGCTGATCACGTCGGATGAGAAACAGACGGCTAATCAGCCAAAATGCTTAATTGAAACGTCCCAATGACAGCACCGTGCCCATCGTTAAAGATGCGTCCCTTGGCGCGGGGTCGTAAGCTTGCCTAAAGAGGCGAAAAGCCCAAGTTGGGCCGCCGAAGAGGGGCACCATGACCATTACGGACAAACCAGTCACTGAGTCACTTGCTAGCCAAATCGACTCACTCGTTCAGGGAGCACAGCAGGCGCTCACCGAATACGCTGACTTCACCCAAGAGCAGATCGACCACATCGTAAAAAAGGCCTCCGTCGCGGCCCTCAGCAAACATGCTGAGCTCGCCGTCCACGCAGTAGCCGAAACCGGTCGTGGCGTATTCGAGGACAAGGCCGTGAAGAACCTGTTCGCGTGCGAGCACGTCACGAACTCGATGCAGAATCTTAAGACCGTCGGCATTATCAGCCGCGACGCCATTACCGGAATTACAGAAATCGCCGAGCCGGTCGGTGTTATCGCAGGTATCACCCCGGTGACCAACCCCACCTCGACTGCAATCTTCAAATCCCTTATCGCCATTAAGACCCGCAACCCGATCATCTTCGGCTTCCACCCGGGAGCCCAGCAGTCTTCTGTCGCAGCTGCCCGCATTGTGCGCGACGCGGCGATCGCCGCCGGCGCCCCCAAGAACTGCGTGCAGTGGATCGAAGTTCCCTCCCTCGAGGCGAGCACGCTCCTGATGAACCACCCCGGTGTTGCGACCATCCTCGCGACCGGTGGCAACGCCATGGTCCGCGCCGCGTATTCCTGCGGCAAGCCGGCCCTCGGCGTCGGTGCGGGAAACGTGCCGGCATTCATCGAGAAGAGCGCCAAGCTCAAGCGTGCCGTCAACGACGTCGTGCTCTCGAAGTCCTTCGACTACGGCATGATCTGCGCTTCCGAGCAGGCCGTCATCATTGAAGAGCCGCTCTATGCAGAGGCCCTCGTCGAATTCAAGAAGCTGCACGCGTACCTCGTGACCCCGGCGGAGAAGACCCTCCTCGAAGAGTTCATCTTCGGTGTGCAGGCCCACTCGGAGAACTGTGGTGGCGCCAAGCTGAACGCTTCCGTCGTCGGCAAGTCGCCGGTGTGGATCGCACAGCAGGCCGGCTTCACCGTTCCCGAAGACACCTCGATCATCATGGTCGAGGTCGGCAGCGTCGGACCGCAGGAACCGATGACGCGCGAAAAGCTCGCCCCGGTGCTCGCCGTCCTGCACGCCAAGGACGCAGAAGAGGGCATCACGCTCTCCGAGCAGATGGTGGAATTCGACGGACTCGGCCACTCCGGCTCGATCCACAGCGAGAACCCGGCGATCATCGAGGAATTCGGTATCCGCGTCAAGGCTGTCCGGATCATCACTAACGCCCCGAGCTCGCTCGGTGGCATCGGTGACATCTACAACGCCTTCATCCCCTCGCTGACGCTCGGCTGTGGCTCGTACGGACACAACTCCGTTTCGAACAACGTGTCGGCCATCAACCTCATCAACATCAAGCGGATCGGTCGAAGGAACAACAACTTGCAGTGGTTCAAGGTCCCCGCAAAGACGTACTTCGAGCCGAACGCCATCCGCTACCTGGCGGACATGCGCCACGTCGAACGTGTCACCATCGTCACCGATGCGACCATGACGAAGCTCGGCTTCGTTGACAAGATCCTCGACGTGCTCAACCGCCGCGAAAACCGCGTGTCCCTCCAGATCATCGACAATGTGCTCCCCGAGCCGACCGTCGCCGCGGTCAAGAAGGGTGCAGAGGAAATGCGGGCCTTCAAGCCCGACACGATCATCGCCCTCGGTGGCGGTTCGCCCATGGACGCCGCGAAGGTCATGTGGCTCCTGTACGAACACCCCGAAATCGAATTCGCCGACATGAAGGAAAAGTTCTTCGACGTGCGCAAGCGCGCGTTCAAGTTCCCCGACCTCGGCGAACTGGCCCAGCTCGTCTGCATCCCGACCACCTCGGGTACCGGTTCGGAAATGACGCCGTTCGCGGTCATCACCGATGAGGTCTCCGGAGTCAAGTACCCGCTCGCGGACTACGCACTCCTGCCAAACGTCGCGATCATCGACCCCGCGCTCACCGCCGCAATGCCGTCATTCCTCGTCGCCGACTCCGGCTTCGACGCTCTGACGCACGCGACAGAGGCCTACGTATCGGTCTACGCGAACGACTTCACCGACGGCATGTGCCTGCACGCGATCAAGCTGATCTTCGAGAACATCGAGACCTCGGTCAACGGCACGCAGAACAGCACCGACGACAAGGTCATCAAGGCGCGCGAGAAGATGCACAACGCATCCTCGATCGCCGGCATGGCGTTCGGTAACGCGTTCCTCGGAATTTGTCACGCGATGGCTCACGTCACCGGCGCGCAGATGCACCTCATCCACGGACGAGTGAACGCAACCTACCTGCCGCACGTGATCCGCTACAACGGCAAGATCCCGACCAAGCTGACCAGCTGGCCCAAGTACGAGACCTACATCGCTCCCGAGCGGTTCCAGCAGATCGCGAAGCACCTGGGGCTGCCGGCCTCGACTCCTGAAGAGGGCATCGAGTCGTACGCGACCGCCGTTGAGAAGCTGCGAGACGCCGTGCACATCAAGCCGTCGTTCCAGGCCCAGGGTGTCGTGGAGGAAGACTTCATCGGTCGCCTCGACTCGCTCGCCATGGGTGCATACGGCGACCAGTGCGCACCGGCCAACCCGCGGATGCCGATGCTCGCCGACATGAAGACCATCATGGAAGCCGCGTACTACGGCACCTCGTTCGAAGAGGTTCGTGCCGGTCGTTCGGCCGCAGCGGCCGCCGCCGAGTCCAACACGGACGCCAAGAAGCCGGCCCGCAAGGCAGGCAAGTAGGTCGTCACCTGCTGAACCAGTACTGATCAGTTGGGCCCCGCACTTCGGTGCGGGGCCCTTCGTGTGTACCGGCGCTATCGGTTCTGGGGGAAGCCCAGGTTGATGCCGCCGTGGCTCGGGTCGAGCCAGCGGCTGGTGATCGCCTTGCCGCGGGTGAAGAAGTGCACGCCCTCTGCGCCGTGGGCCTTGGTGTCGCCGAAGAGCGAGTTCTTCCAGCCGCCGAACGAGAAGTACGCGACCGGGACCGGGATCGGCACGTTGATGCCGATCATGCCGACCTCGATCTCGTTCTGGAACCGGCGCGCGGCCCCGCCGTCGTTGGTGAAGATCGCGGTGCCGTTGCCGAAGGCGCCGGCGTTGATCAGCGCCACACCCTCCTCGTAGGTGCTGACCCGGACGATGCCGAGAACCGGGCCGAAGATCTCCTCGGTGTACACCTTCGAACTGACAGGGAGGTGGTCGATCAGGGTCGGGCCGAGCCAGAAACCGTTCTTGTCTCCGTCGACCTCGACGCCGCGACCGTCCACGACGATCGTCGCGCCGTCATCCGCTGCGATCCCGATATAGCTTGCGACCTTGTCGCGGTGAACTTCCGTGATGAGCGGGCCCATGTCGCAGGAGCGACGCCCGTCACCGACCGTCAGGGCCGTCATCCGGGAAACGATCTTCCCGACCAGCTCGTGGGCGACCGGCTCAACCGCGACGACGACGCTGATGGCCATGCACCGTTCCCCCGCACTGCCGAAGCCGGCATTGACCGCCGAGTCCGCGACGAGGTCGAGGTCGGCGTCCGGGAGCACGAGCATGTGGTTCTTCGCGCCACCGAGTGCCTGCACCCGTTTGCCGTGCCGGGTGCCGGTCTCATAGACGTAGCGGGCGATCGGGGTCGATCCCACGAAGGAGATCGCCTTGACGTCGGGGTGTGTCAGCAGCCCGTCAACGGCCACCTTGTCTCCGTGCAGGACCGTGAAGACCCCGTCGGGAAGACCGGACTCCTTCAGCAGCCTGGCGAGCCAGATGGCGGCGCTCGGGTCCTTCTCGCTCGGCTTGAGGATCACCGTGTTGCCGGCCGCAAGGGCGATCGGGAAGAACCACATCGGCACCATGGCCGGGAAGTTGAACGGGCTGATGACACCTACGACGCCGAGGGCCTGGCGGGTCGAGTACACGTCGACGCCGGTGGCGACGTTCTCGGAGTATTCGCCTTTGAGCAGGTGCGGGATGCCGCAGGCGAATTCGACGACCTCGAGCCCCCGCGTGATCTCGCCGAGGGCGTCGGAGATCACCTTGCCGTGTTCACTCGTGAGGATCTCGGCCAGCTCACCCTTGCGGGCGTTGAGCAGTTCGCGAAACGTGAAGATGATCGATTGCCGCTTGGCGATCGACAGGTCGCGCCAGGCCGGGAACGCGGCCTTGGCGGATGCGACGGCGGCATCGATCTCGCCGGCGTCGGCGAGGGGGACGTCTTTCGTGATGGTGCCGAGGGCCGGGTCGAAAACCGGAGAAGTACGGCCGGACACCCCGGCGCGCTCGGCGCCATCGATCCAGTGCGGGACAACGGGTACTTCGCTCATGGCACTCATCTCTCTCGGACAACGACGTCGGGGAACGCGTCGATTCTGACACAACCCGCCGCAATCCACGGGTTCAGGCAGGCCCTAGGCTGGAGCGGTGCAATTCTCCCTCTGGCTGGCCCTCGTGGGTGCGGGTGCGCTGATCAGCTTCACGCCCGGTGCTGGGGCGATCAACACCATGAGCAATGCCCTCAATTCCGGGTTCCGCCGCTCCATCTGGGGCATCCTCGGCCAACAGGCTGCACTGGTCGTGCACATCACAATCGTTGCCCTCGGCGTGGGGCTGCTCGTCGCCAATTCGCCCGTCGCATTCAACATCATCCGCTATGCGGGTGCCGCGTACCTCGTCTACCTGGGCATTCGGCAGTTCCTCGCGAAGCCGAGCCTGGACGCCGAGAGCGCCCAGGTTCTCCGTGACGAGCCCCGCTGGTCGATGTTCCGTCGCGGCCTGTGGGTGAACCTGCTCAATCCGAAGGCGATCGTCTTCTTTCTGGCCTTCCTCCCCCAGTTCATCCGGCTCGATCGCCCCGCGCTCCCGCAGTACCTGATCGCGGCAGCCACGGTGATCGTGATCGACGTGCTGGTGATGTGGCTCTTCTTCGCGGGAACGGCGCGGTCATTTCAGCGCTTCACCAGGGATGCACGGGGCCAGCGGGTGCTGAACCGCATCTTCGGAGTACTCTTCGTCGGCGTCGGTATTCTGCTCGCTGCGATCCACTGACCGATCACCGGCGGCCTACCCGGGTAGGTCTCACTCTTGAGTGAGCCGGATGGTCAGGAAGACGCTGATGGGGTCCACGGTGTACGCGGCGAACGGCGGACATTCGACGAAGCCACTGCGCAGGTAGAGCCGCCTGGCCGGGGCGAAAAAGTCCTGGGTCCCGGTCTCCAGGCTGACGCGCCCGATGCCCCGGTGGCGCGCGTCGTCGAGGATGTGCGAGAGGAGCCCGGCGGCCACTCCGCGGCCGCGCGCCTCCTGCGTTGTGCGCATGGACTTGAGCTCGGCGTGATCAGCGCTCAGTTCCTTCAGAGCGCCACAGCCGACGAGCGTGCGGCCCTCCCGCGCGGTCCAGAACCGGATCTCCGGCCCTGACAGGGCTTCGAGGTCGAGGGCGTGGACGCTCTCGGCCGGCGAGGAGGCGAACATATCCGCAAGGTGCTCGTCGAGCAACCGATGGACGTCCGGACGCGCAGGATCGTCCCTGTCGATGGTGAGCATTCAGGCATTCCCGGTCTCGGCGTAGGACAGGGGCCGGGTCGTGGGGCAGGTCATCCACCGAGAGTACCGGGTGCGGGCAATAAAAAAGCCCCCGGAACCTTGCGGTTCCGGGGGCATCTGTTGCGGGGGCAGGATTTGAACCTACGACCTCTGGGTTATGAGCCCAGCGAGCTACCGAACTGCTCCACCCCGCGCTACAAGAAGTAGCCTATCACAGCCTTGAGGCCCAGTCGAACCACGCGGCGCCGTGCATGCTGCGCGGGTCCCGTGCCGGCGCTCGTGCGTTGTGCCACACGCACGGACGGCCGGCTCCCGGAAGGGAGTCGGCCGTCGGTACCATGGATGCTGCCCGCGGCGGGTGCTGCCGCCTGCTACTGGCCCAGCAGGGCGAGCATGCTCGCGACGGTGTCGGAGAGCTTCTTGTCCGCCACACCGTAAGCCGCGAAGTCGCCGGCGGTGAGTGCCGCCTGCTTGTCCGCAATCGCCTGCTTGGCGACGGCCAGGAGCGCCTGGAGCTGGGCATCCGTTGCCGGGTTGCCCGTCGTCGTCGAGGGTGTGGTCGTGCCCCCGGTCGTCGGCGTCGTCGCTCCGGTCGTCGGCACCGAAGTATCACCGGCCTGCGCACCCGAACTGCCGCCGAAGAGCACGTCGAGCGCCTTGTTCAGGGTGTCCTCGAAGGCGATCTGGTCACCGAAGGCCACGAGAACCTTCTGCAGAAGCGGGTAGCTGGTCTCACCCGTCGACTGCACATAGACCGGCTGCACGTACAGCAGCCCGCCACCGACGGGCAGCGTCAGCAGGTTGCCGTTGAGCACCTTCGACTGGCCCTGCTTCAACAGATTGAGCTGGGTCGAGACCGTCGGGTCGGCGTTGAACTTCGCCTGTACCTGGCCGGGGCCCGGCACCGTGTTCGCCTTCGGCAGGGTGAGCAGGCGGAGCTTTCCGTATTCCGCCGATCTGACTCCGTCGGTCGCGCCGGCATCCGAGTCGACCGCGAGGTACCCGGTGAGCACGTTCCGGCTCGTGGTACCCGTCGCGTCGGGGATGAAGGTCGAGTACAGGGTGAAGGCCGGTTTCTCCGAACCGGGCACCTGCATCGTGAGGTAGTACGGGGGCTGCAGAGTCGTGTTCGTCGACGGCGACACCGGGTCGTTCGGCGTCGTCCACGCGTCGTCGTGCGAGTAGAACGAGCCGGGGTCGGTCACGTGGTACTGGCTCAGGATGTGGCGCTGCACCTTGAAGAGGTCGGCCGGGTACCGGACGTGACTCATCAGCTGACCGCTCATATCGCTCATGGGCTTGACCGTGGACGGGAAGATCTTCTGCCACGTCTTCAGGATCGGGTCCGTGGTGTCCCACGCGTAGAGGGTGACCGAGCCGTCATAGGCGTCGACCGTTGCCTTGACCGAGTTGCGCATGTAGTTGATCTTGTCGAGCGCGAACGGTTGCGCGGGCGTCTCGGTGTCCGTGATGGCGTCGCTCAGGCCGACCGGTGTCGAGTACGGGTAGTCCGCGCTCGTCGTGTAGCCGTCGACGATCCACTTGACCCGGCCGTCAACGACCGAGGGGTACGCGGAGGAGTCGAGGGTCAGGTACGGAGCGACTTTCTGCACGCGCGTGACGGGGTCGCGGTCGTAGAGAATCTGGGACTGGTCGTTCACCGCGTTGGCGAGGAAGATCTGTTCGGACTGAAACTTGAGCGCGTAGATGAGCTTGTTGAACGCGTTGTCGAGCTTCGGACCGCCGTTGCCGGTGAAGGTCGTATACGTCTGCTGGGCGCCATCGGTGCCAGACGGATAGTCGAGCTCGACGGGCTTGCTGTCCGCCGCGGCTCCGACGATCGAGTATGGCGGCGAGTTCTCACCGAAGTAGATCCGCGGCTCGTAGGTTCCGAGCGATCCGGTCGTCGGGATGCCGGACTCGAGGAACACGGGCTGGCCGTCTGCCGAGCGCTGGTTGCCGTATGCCGCGACGACCCCGTACCCGTGGGTATAGACGATCGTCGAGTTCACCCAGGTGTTGCCGGCGTTGAGCCCGGACAGCTTGAGGTCACGGACGGCGACGACGGTGTCCTGGGACTTGCCGTCGATCGTGTACCGGTCCACGTCGAGGTTCTTCGGGAACTGGTAGTACTGCTTGAACTGTTCCAGCTGCGAGAAGGCATCACTCACGAGGGCCGGGTCGAGGATCCGGATGTTGGCGGTCGTCGTCGCATCCGCCCGGAGTGCCCCGGGCTCTGCCGTCGTGGTCGCGTTGTACGGGACCTCCGTGACACCCGAGAGGTCGTATGCGCTCCGAGTGAGGTCGATGTTCCGTTGGATGTATTCGGCCTCGAGGGACTTCGCGCTCGGGTCGACCTGGAAACGCTGCACGACCCACGGGTAGAGGGAGCCGAGCAGCAGGCTCGTCACGATGAGGAGAGCCGTGCCGATGACGGGGAGGCGCCAGCGACCGAAGATCGCCGTGACAAGGAAGAGGATGGCGATGACGGCGGCAATGCCGGCGAGGATCGCCCGTCCGGGGATGGTGGCGTGGGTGTCGGTGTAGCCGGCGCCGGTGATCAGGTCGTTCGTGCTGGTGAGCGTCGAATACTGGTCGAGCCAGATGCTGAGCGCCTGAAGGACCAGGTAGAGGCTCGCCGTGACGGCGATCTGGACGCGAGCGGCCTTCGACACGAGGATTTCGCGGCCGCTGACCCGGATCGACCCGTACAGGTAGGTGGTCGCGATCGCGACGATGGCCGAGATGAGGACGACGGCGGATGCGAAGCCGAGGAATGCCTGGAAGAAGGGCAGGTCGAACAGGTAGAACGACACGTCGAGGTGGAACTGCGGATCGGTGGTGCCGGTGTCGGTGCGGTTCAGCCACATCAGCACGACCTGCCAGCGGGTGGCGGCGGCGACGCCGGCGAAAAGGCCGAGCAGAGCGGGGATGCCGTACATGGCGAGGCGGCGAAGCGGCTCGATGACCTGCTGGTAGCGGTCGAGCTGCGAGTTAAGCTTCGCGTAGACGGGACGCATCCGGTACGCGATCTCGATGCTGACGAAGACCGGGATCGCCATCGCGAGGAAGCCCACGAAGAAGAGAGCGGCCCCTGCCGCCCACTGGGTGGTCAGTACGCTCAGGAAGCCTAGCTGGTTGAACCAGAGCACATCGGCGTACAGGCCGGCGAACACAAAGAACAGGATCACCAGCCCCGCGATGATGGCGGCCGTAATGGCGAGGGGGGCACGACTCCTGCGAGGAGCGTTTCCGGTGGATTGTGACGTCACGAATGGGCCTCTTGGTCTGTAAATCGGCGGTCAGGCCTCATTCTAGACAGGGGTTCTGGGAGCAGGCCTGCCAGCCGGCCCCAAGCCGGCTCAGAGTTCCCTGCAAGGCTACTGGGGTATCCCCCGTTATTGCACGGGGCAGTGCGGGAGTGCGCTCGTGTCCGCCCCGGTCTTGATGACGTCCAGCGCGGTGAGTGCCTGGTCGAGGGTCGTGACAGAGAAGACCGTGAGACCGTCCGGGATGTGCCCGGTAACCTCGTCGCAGTCGTCCGCGGGGGCGAGGAACCAGTCTGCTCCGGCGCTCCGGGCGCCTGCGAGTTTCTGGCGGATGCCGCCGATCGGGCCGACCGTGCCCGTCTGATCGATCGTGCCGGTGCCCGCGACGTTCTCGCCGCCCTGAAGGAGCCCGGGGGTGAGCTTGTCGATGATGCCGAGCGCGAACATCATGCCGGCGCTCGGGCCGCCGACCTGGTCGAGCTGGATGGTGACCGTGAACGGGAACTGATACTCGGTCTTCACGTTGATCCCGATGATCGCGGAACCGTCCGAGTCGACGGGGGTGACCGTGAGGTCCTGCGCGACGCCGCCGCGCACGATGCCGACGGTGGCCGGAACGCCGGCGCCGTTCGCCGTGAGCGCGGCACGGAGGGAGGCGATGTCGGTGATGGGGGCGCCGTTGACGGTGGTGATCTGGTCGTCCGCCTTGAGGACGCCCGTCGCCGGCGAACCGTCGGGTAGCGAAACCACCGAGACGATCGTCGGGTAGGTGTAGCCGAGGTTCGTCAGGGCGGCGGCGATCGCATCCTGCTGGGAGTTGACCATTTGCGCGGTATTCTCCTCATCGCGCTGCTGCGTCGTGGTGTTCGAGGGGAACGCCGCCTCGATCGGGATGACGGCCTGGCTGGAGTCCAGCCACGCTCCAGCGACCTTGAGCCAGCTCGGGCGGTTGTCCGGGTTGCCGACGAGGGACACCGTGAGCATGTCCAGCGTTCCGTCGGTCGGGAAGGTCTCCGTGCCGTCGATGGTGATCAGGGGCCGGTCCGCACCGTCCTCAGAGATGGTGGAGCCGATGGTGTTGTACACGGGTCCCGGCTTCTCGATCACGTACGGGGCCGGGGTGACGCCGAGGATGATGCCGCAGGCCAGGGCGATGCTGAGCACGATCCAACCGGCCTTGCTTGCGCGCCGGGAGCGCGGCGATCGCTCTTCCCAGGTGGTGCCGGAGTCGGATGGCGTCGGGTCGTCGGTGAAGAGGGCCACCGGGCTCCTTCCAGGTTATGCCGGGCGTTCGCGGCAAGCGGACAGCAGACCTCTCAGCGTAGGTCATTTCCCAGTTCGGGCCGGGCGTCTCGGACTAGCGTAGAAGCAAGCGACTGAGAGGTGCCTGAAGTGCCCGACGACTCCCGACCCGACGAGGGTCCCAACCCGGAAGACGAATTCCGGGACATGTTGCGCGACATCCTGTCGGGCAAGTCCTCCATCGATCCGAGCCAGCTCGCCGGAGCCGCCGGCCTGCCGGCTGACCCGGCCAGCATCAACGCTCTCATGCAGCAGTTGCAGGGCGCCCTCCGCGGCAACGGCGAGGGCGGCATTAGCTGGGACGCAGCTCTCACGCAGGGCCAGACCAAGGCGGCCGAGAGCCAGGTTTCAGTGACCCCCGCCGAGCACGCCGCCCTCGACCAGGCGTTCCACATTGCTGCGCTCTGGCTCGACGAGGTGACCGACATCGCCGAACTCACGGTGGTCCCGCGCCTTCTCACCCGCAAGGAGTGGGTCACGGAATCCATGCCGGTCTGGACCCAGTTGGCGGAGCCGGTCGCGAACAGCATCTCCGATTCCCTGACCAAGGTCCTCACCGACCAGGCGCCGGAAGAGCTCAAGGGCATGATGGCCGGCGCCAGCAAGATGATGCGCAGCATCGGAGGCACCCTCTTCGCTATGCAGCTCGGCCAGGTCGTCGGCCAGCTCGCGAGCGAGGTCGTCTCGGGAGGAGACATCGGTATCCCGCTCATGACCGACCAGCAGGCCGCCCTCGTGCCGCAGAACGTCGCGGCCTTCGGCGAGGACCTCGATGTGCCGATCGACCAGGTTCAGATCTACCTGGCCGTGCGGGAACTCGCCCACGCCCGGCTGTTCCGGCATTCGCGCTGGCTGCGCCTGCGGCTGATCAGCTCGATCACCGACTTCGCCCACGACATCAGCATCGACTCAGGGCGTCTCGAAGAACTCGCTGAGGGCTTCGACCCGTCCAACCCCGAGGAACTGCGGCAGGCGATCCTGAACGGATCACTGATCCCGCCGAAGTCGGAGACCCAGCTCGCCGCCCTCGCGAGGCTCGAGACGATGCTCGCGCTCGTCGAAGGCTGGGTCGACGTCGTGACCGTCCGGGCCACGAGCCGGCTCCCCCGCGCCGATGCCATCAACGAGACCGTGAAGCGCCGTCGCGCCTCGGGTGGTCCGGCCGAGTCCGCGTTCTCGACCCTCGTCGGGCTCGAGCTGCGTCCGCACCGGCTGCGCGAGGCTGCCGCGATGTGGCAGGCCGTGACGGATGCCGTCGGCAACGACGGTCGTGACGCACTGTGGGCGCACCCTGACCTTCTGCCAACGTCAGCGGACCTCGACGACCCGAAGGCGCTCGTCGCGCGGCTGACGAGCACGGCCGCGAGCGTCGCGGCGGGCACGGAACCCGAACTCGACGAGGTCGACCAGGCACTCGAAGACCTGCTGCGCGAGGACGGCCCCGACCGCCCCCACGAGGAGTAGCCCCCGGCTAAAGCAGGCCCTTGGTGTGCCAGACGGTCTTCGTCTCCGTGAAGGCGAGGATCCGGGCGAGGGAGGGCGCCGCGGCATCCGCCCCGAATGCGGGCTGGAGCACCCGGGTGAGGGTTTCGGCCGCGTCGATCTCGAGGTGCACCCAGTCGAGGTCGCCGGCACCGACGAGGTCGATCGCGTTGACGTCGCCGTGGCTCGCGAGCCACGGCGCCATCTCGGCCGGTGACCCGGTGAGGATGTTGACGACGCCGCCGGGGACGTCGCTCGTGGCGAGCACCTCGCCGAGAGTGATCGCCGAGAGCGGCCGGGTCTCGTCGGCGACGACCACGACCGTGTTGCCTGCGACGAGGGCGGGGGCGACGGCGCTCACGAGACCGAGCAGTGACCCGCCGGACTGCGGGGCGATGATCGCGACGACACCGGTCGGCTCTGGCACGGAAATGTTGAAGTACGGCCCGGAAACCGGGTTCGCATTGCCGGCGACCTGCGCGTACTTGTCTGCCCAGCCGGCGTACCAGACCCACCGGTCGACGGCCTCGTCGACCTGCCGGCCCGCGGCCGACGCGGACACACCCTCTGACTGCACGATCTCCTCGACGAACTGGGCGCGACGGCCCTCGAGCAGCTCGGCGATGCGGTAGAGCACCTGGCCGCGGTTGTACGGGGTGGCGCGCGACCACCCCGCGAATGCGGAGCGTGCCGCGACCACGGCATCCCTGGCGTCCTTGCGGGATGCCTGCGCCGCGTTCGCGAGGAAGTCGCCGCTCGGCGTCGCCACGGCATAGACGCGACCGGATTCGCTGCGCGGGAACTTCCCGCCGATGTAGAGCTTGTAGGTCTTGGGGACGGCGAGGCGGGTCACTTGGCGGCCTTCTTTCGTGCGGCGGACGGCTTGGCGGCATGATCGGCTTCCACGGCCACGGCGTGACGGGCGGCGGCGATTGCGGCGCTGCCCGCCGACTGGAGGTAGGCGGTGAGGCCGTGGCGGCCGCCTTCTCGGCCGTAGCCCGACTCCTTGTAGCCGCCGAACGGACTCGCGGGGTCGAACCGGTTGAAGGTGTTCGCCCAGATCACGCCGGCACGGAGCCGGTCGGCGACGGCGAGGACGCGGCTGCCCTTGTCGCTCCAGATCCCGGCGGAGAGACCGTACGGCGTGTTGTTCGCCTTCGTGATCGCCTCCTCTGGAGTGCGGAACGTGAGCACGGAAAGCACGGGGCCGAAGACCTCGTCGCGGGCGATGCGGTGGCTCGTCGACACATTGGTGAAGATGGTCGGCCGGAACCAGAACCCGTTCTCGGGCAGGTCGCAGTCGGGGCTCCAGCGTTCGGCGCCTTCGTCCTCGCCGATGGCGGACAGTTCGGTGATGCGCTTCAGCTGGTCGGCACTGTTGATCGCGCCGATGTCGGTGTTCTTGTCGAGCGGATCACCGAGGCGCAGCGTCGAGAGGCGCTGCTTGAGCCGGTCGACGACCTCGTCGTGGATGCTCTCCTGGACGAGCAGGCGGCTGCCCGCGCAGCAGACGTGGCCCTGGTTGAAGAAGATCCCGTTGACGATGCCCTCGATGGCCTGGTCGATCGGGGCGTCGTCGAAGACGATGTTCGCCGCCTTGCCGCCCAGTTCGAGGATTATTTTCTTGTCGGTCCCTGCGATGGCGCGGGCGACGGCCCGGCCGGCCCCTGTCGAGCCGGTGAAGGCGACGAGGTTGATGTCGGAGTGGCCGACAAGCGCCTGCCCGGTCTCGCGGCCCCCGGTGACGATGTTCACGACGCCGGCAGGCAACTCGGCCTGCTGGAGGATCTCGGCGAAGAGGAGCGCAGTGAGCGAGGTGGTCTCCGCCGGCTTGAGGACGACGGTATTGCCCGCGGCGAGGGCCGGGGCGATCTTCCACGCGAGCATGAGCAGCGGGAAGTTCCACGGGATGACCTGGGCGGCGACGCCCCGCGCGGCGGGGTTGACGCCGAGGCCGGCGTGGTCGAGCTTGTCCGCCCAGCCGGCGTAGTAGAAGAACCAGGCGGCGACGAGGGGAATGTCGACGTCCCGGCTTTCGGTGATCGGCTTGCCGTTGTCCAGGGTCTCTGCGACGGCGAGCTCACGGGCGCGCTCCTGCACGAGACGGGCGATCCGGAACAGGTACTTGCCGCGGTCGCTGCCAGAAAGGTTCGACCAGCGCCGTTCGTATGCACGACGGGCCGCGGCGACCGCGGCGTCGACATCCACCGCGTCGGCGTGTGCGATCATGGCGAGCTGCTTCTCGGTCGCGGGGTTGATGGTCTGGAAGGGCTCGCCGCGGCCGGCGACGAATTCGCCGTCGATGAAGAGTCCGTATTCGGGGTGGAGGTGCAGCAACGCCTGGGACTCCGGCGCGGGAGCGTAGTCAAGAAAGCTCATCGTGGTTCCTTCAGTCGATCGTCACGTAGTCGGGGCCGGAGTAGTGTCCGACCTGCATCTTCTGCCGTTGCATCAGCACGTCATTGAGCAGGCTCGAGGCGCCGAAGCGGAAGAGGCTCGGCGTGAGCCAGTCCTCGCCCACGGTCTCGGCGACGGCGACGAGGTACTTGATGGCGTCCTTCGAGGTGCGGATGCCGCCGGCCGGCTTCACACCGACCCTCGCCCCGGTGAGGCGGTGCCAGTCGCGCACGACCTCGATCATCGAGAGGGTCACGGGGAGGGTGGCCGCGGGCTGCATCTTGCCGGTTGAGGTCTTGATGAAGTCGCCGCCGGCGAGGATGGCGAGCCAGGAGGCGCGGCGCACGTTGTCGTAGGTGCCCAGTTCGCCGGTCTCGAGGATCACCTTGAGGTGGGCGACACTGCCGTCGGCGCGGCGGCAGGCTTCCTTGACGGCGACGATTTCGTCGTAGACCTGGCCGAAACGACCGGAAAGAAAGGCCCCGCGGTCGATGACCATGTCGATCTCGTCGGCGCCGGCAGCGACGGCGTCGGCCACGTCGGCGAGCTTCACCGCGAGGGAGGCGCGGCCGCTCGGGAACGCGGTGGCGACGGAGGCGACGAAGATGCCCGGGTCGCGACCGGCCGCGTGTGCGGAGCCGAGCGCCTCGACGGCGTACGGGACCATGTCTCCGTAGACGCAGACGGCGGCGACGCGGGGGCAGCCCGGGTCACCGGGGTCTGGCGTGCGCGCCTTGCCGACGAGGGAACGGACCTTGCCCGGCGTGTCAGCGCCCTCGAGGGTCGTCAGGTCGATCAGGCCGATGATCGTGTCGATC
Organism: Cryobacterium sp. GrIS_2_6; assembly: GCF_035984545.1. Taxonomy (NCBI): domain Bacteria; kingdom Bacillati; phylum Actinomycetota; class Actinomycetes; order Micrococcales; family Microbacteriaceae; genus Cryobacterium; species Cryobacterium sp. GrIS_2_6. The sequence goes on along the minus strand of NZ_JAXCHP010000001.1, from coordinate 333,534 downwards.
ACCCGTTTCTTCGAACTCGTCTTGATCGAGCGCGTGCCGATGGCGGCGGCGCGCTGTTCGAGCCCGACCGCGTCGATCCCGGGGATCCCGTGCAGGTAGCGGCGGAGGTTCGTGTCTGTGGCCTCGCCGCCGATGACGGCGAGGGCACGGGACCTCGTCGACGGCTGGGTCGCGACCACTGGGATGCTTGTCATGAAATGTCCTCGCAGGGTGGTGGGGTGGGTGTCACGGGGGCTCCGGATGCCTGAGGGGGTTCCGGTCAGTGGGTTTCGCCCAGGACGGCAAGGGCGGTGTCCTCGTCGGTGACGAGCACGGTGCAGAGGCCGCTGGAGACGATGGCGCGGGCGACGGCGTGTTTTGTGCTTCCCGCGATCACGGCGATCGCGGTCGGTGCCCGGCGCAGTTGTTCGAGCCGGATGCCGATGGTCCGCTCGTCGAGCTCGAGGTCGACGATATGGCCGTCCGCGTTGATGTACCGGCCGACGATGTCTCCGACGGCGCCCTTGCGCACGAGTTCGGCGACCTGGTCGGCCGTGAGGTAGCCGCTGTCGACGAGCGCCGAATTCTCGTCGGCCTGGCCTGCGCTGAACAGGTAGGCGGATGCCGCGCTGCCCAGGTCGAGGACCGTCGCGACGGCGCGGTCGGATTCGATCGCGAGCTTGGTTTCGATGCGCTCGAGGATCGCGGGACTCGGCAGCAGGGTCGCGGAGCCGAGCGCTTTCTGCGCGATCGTGACCGCGGTCGCCGCAGCCGTTCCCTCCCGCCGGTTGAGGCTGACGCCGCCGTTGATCTGCACGACGTTGACGCCGCGCGCCCAGCCGGGCTTCAGGCCCCGGGCCACCTCATGCAGGGTGCGGCCCCAGCTGATGCCGAGGGTCGCCGGAACCGGACGGAGCGCAGTGAGGTAGTCGGCGGCGGCCTGGGCCGCCCGGGACTGCAGTTCCTCGTCGGTCGAGACGCCGGCTGCGGAGACGACGACGGCGTCGCTCAGCCCGGTGTGTTCCCGCAGGCGACGCTCGACGATGAGGCGGCGGGCTCGCGGGTGCACGATCTCGATCCGGATGAAGCCGCTCGCCTTGGCCTGCGCAAGGAGCCGGCCGACCTTCCAGCGGGTGAGCCGGAGGACGGCGCCGATCTCGTCCTGGGTCTTGTTCTCTTCGTAATAGAGTTCGGCGGCGCGAATGGACAGCAGTTCGTCTGTATCGATCACGCGGTCCTCCGTTGGCTCCCCATCCAGCGTAGGACGCGTCGATGCACGCCTCAACTGTTGTGGGAAAACTTGCTCACATGAGCAGAGCGTCCGTGAGGTCAGCGGGAACGGTCGAGGTCGTCTTCGAGGAGATGCGGGCGGGCGATCACGCGCGCGGCGAAGCCGACGGCGAGGGCGGTCGCGATCAGGAACCAGATCGGCCAGCTCCAGCCCCCCGTGAGCCGGTGCAGCACGCCGACGACAAGCGGCCCGAGGGCGCCGAGGATGTACCCGACGCTCTGGACGAACCCGCTGAGCGCGACGGAGCCCTCGTGGGTGCGCGTGCGGAGGTTGATCAGCACGAGCGCGAGCGGGAAGTAGAGCGGGCCGAGGCCGGCGAGCAGCACCCAGAGAACCGTGAGCGTGCCCGGTGCGAGGAGGAGACCCACGTCTCCGGCGATGAACGCGAACATTCCGACGTAGATCAGGAGGCTGAGGTTCTTCATCCGTACGGCGAGCCACGGCACGACGAGCGCGCACGGCAGTCCGACGGCGGCGTAGAGGGAGAGCAACGTCCCGGCCTGGCCGGGGCTGATCCCCGCGGTCTGGGTGAGCATCAGCGGAAGCCACGCGAAGAGCGCGTATGCGTTGAGCGACGACGTCCCGAAGACGACGGCGATCGCCCAGGCGATCGAAGAACGGCCGATGCGGGCCAGCAGCACCGGCTCAGCCTCCGGGACCGCCGGCGGGGCGCTCTGCGACATCCGGTGTCGCACGAGCATGGTGGCCCAGGGCACGAGGGCGAGGAGCGCGGGGATCATCCACATGCCGAGGGAGACCCGCCAGCCGGCGGCATCCGCCACCGGGACCGCGACGAGAGGCGGAACGAGGGTGCTCACGGACAGCACCGTGACGTAGAGGGAGGTCACGAGGCCGACCCGGTCGGGGAAGTACTTCTTGACCAGCGGGGGCAGCAGGACGTTACCGGCGCCGAGACCTGCGAAGGTCACGATGCTGCCGCCGATGAGCCAGGTCAGGGAACCGGCGCTGCCACGGAGGAGGTGACCGGCGAGGATTGCGATAAGGGCGACGACAACGACCCGCTCGAGCCCGATGCGGCGCGTGAAGACCGGGGTGAAAATGCCGAAGGCCGCGAAGCAGACCGGCGGGAGCATGCCGAGCACGCCGATGGCGAGCGCCCCGAGCGGGATGTCGACGCTGATCGCCAGGACGATCGGAGACAGTGCCGCGACTGCCGTGCGCAGGTTGGCCGCGACGAGGAGGATGCCCAGAAGCGCGAGGGTTCGCCCGGCCCAGAGACCGCGGATCAGGGTGGGGTTCACCGGCCAAGTCTATTCACCGGGCGAGTCTAGGCTGGACGGCATGCCCGACATTTCCCAGTACCTGCCGTTCAGCCGCAAGCCCCAGGTGGACGACACCGGGACGACCTCCGACTGGAGCCCGGAGATCGCGGCGACCCTGACCGGAATCGCCGGCATCCTTGAGACGCTTTCCGCAGAGGAATGGGAGACGCCGAGCCTCTGCGGCGGCTGGCGGGTGCGCGACGCGGCCGGGCATCTGGTCTGGCGGGTCGGTACCCCGACGCGCCAACTGCTCGGCACCGGGTGGACGGCACTGCGGGAGCAGCTGCCGAACCTGAGTGTGGACCATGCCGTCGACACCCTCAGCCGTCGGGCCGCCGAGGCGGACCCGGACGAGCTCATCGCGTCGCTGCAGACCACCGCCGCCGAGTACGCCGCGGGGAGGGTGACCGCCCGGGGGCGGCACGGCATCACCGAATTGACGGAGGTCGTCGTCCACGGACTCGACCTGGCGCATCCGCTCGGCAGGGCCCTTGAGGTCTCGCCGGTCGCGCTCGGCGCGGTTGCCGTGCGCAGGGCGCTGATAGCACCCACTCCGGTCAAGGCGGTCGTGCGCCGCCGCACGCTCGCGGCCACGGATGCCGGCTGGCGCGTCGGGCGCGGAGCCGTGATCGAGAGCACGGGCGTGAACATCGTGCTCTTCCTCTTCGGCCGGGAGGGCTTCACGCCGACCGGGCCGCGCTCCCCCGGCCTAAGCTCTGAGCGCTGAGCCCTGAGCGATGAGCACTGAGCGCTGAGCACTGAGCGCTGAGCCCCTGCAGCGTGCTCGCTTTCAGTGGCGGGTCGAGCCGGCGAGGAGAGTGCGGATCTGGTCGACGTCTGCCCGCATCTGCAGGATCAGCGGATCGATTCCGGTGAACGCGACCATGCCGCGGATCCGCTCGACGAAGGACACCTCGACGACGTGACCGTAGAGGTCGAGCTCCCGGTCGAGTACGTAGGCCTCGACCTGCTTCTGCGCGACCCCGTCGAAGGTCGGATTGTTGCCGACCGAGATGGCGGCCGGGTAACGATCCGCGCCGTCGGTCAGCCAGCCGGCGTAGACGCCGTCGGCAGGGATGAGCCCCTCGGATTCCGCGGAGAGGTTGGCCGTCGGGAACCCGAGTTCGCGGCCTCTGGCCGCGCCGTGCACGACCTCTCCGCGCACGGTCGGGGTGTGGCCGAGCAGTTCGCCGGCCGCCCTCACATCACCGCTCGCGAGCAGTTCCCTGATCCAGGTCGACGAAACCCTGCGCACCCGGTCGGGCTTGACATCCTCGATCAGGTCGACGGCGAAGCCGAAGCCTGCGCCGAGCTCGGTGAGCAGGGCGACGTCACCGGCACCGTGGGCGCCGAAGCGGAAGTCTCTGCCGACGAGCACGTGCCGGGCGTGCAGCCCGTTCACGAGGACGGTCTCGACGAAGACCTCAGGCGGCAGGCTCGCGAGGTCCCTGGTGAACTCGAGCACGAGGGTGGCGTCGACGCCGGTCTCGGCGAGCAGCCGGAGCTTTTGCTCTGCGCTGATCAGGAACGGCGGGCACTTCTCTGGGGCGAGCAGGGCGAGCGGATGCCGGTCGAAGGTCACGACGACCGCCGTGAGCCCCTGCGTCCCTGCGATGTCTTTGAGCCGGTCGATCACGGCGCGATGGCCGGCGTGGACGCCGTCGAACTTCCCGATCGTGACCGCGGAGCCGGGGGTGCCGGTCTCGAGAGGGAGGGAGCCGATGCCGGAGAGGACCTTCACGAGCGGGCCCGTCGGCCGGCCGCGCCCTGTGGACGTGCCGGGCCCTGTGGACGTGCCGGGCCCTGTGGACGTGCCGGGCCCTGTGGACGTGCCGGGCCCTGTGGACGTGCCGGGCGGTGGCGGGCGAGCCACATCATCCCGAGAATCGGCAGCACGAGCGGGATGAAGAGATAGCCGCTGCCGAAGACCGACCAGACCGAGTCGTGCGGGAAGAGCGCGGGGTCGACGATGCTCAGGGTGCCGACGACGAGCACGCCGAGCAGCTCGAAGGAGATGGTCGCCCACGCGACGCGGTACCAGCGGCCGCTGCTGCGAACGAGCGCGATGGTCGCGACGATGTACACGACCGCGGACAACGCGGACAGCGAGTACGCGAGCGGCGCCTGGTCGAATTTGGAGGCGATCTGAACGAACGACCGCCCGGTCGCTGCGAGCGCGAGCAGCCCGTAGACGGCGATCAGCAGGCGTCCGACGCCGGTGACCCTGCGCTTCTGCGGTCCATCGACGACGTTCTCGGCTGCGCTCTGTGGTCCGGTCATGGCCTGTTAATTATCGCAGCATGTGGGAGCGTGACTCTCACAGCCCCTGCACTGTCCAGATCTGGAACATCCGGTACACCATGACCGCGATCGCGAGGCACGCGCCGCCGAGAATGACCGTGCTCCAGCGGCTGCGTTCGATGAGCGCCCAGGCGGCGGCTGCAACCGGAACGAGGAGTGCGCTCACGAGGTAGGTGTAGAACTCGAGCAGGCTGCCGCTCGCCGGGTTCCCGGCTAACGGCGCCGCGATCGAAACGACGAGCTGCCCGACGAGGAGAAGTTCGACGAGCGCCGTCGCGCCCATCGTGAGATCGTTCGGGACCCGGCCGAGCAGCCCGAGGAACAGGCAGAGCACGCCGGCGAGCACCGCGACACCGACCTGGAGCCAGGTGAACCACTCGATCACGAGGACTCCCGCGCTGCGGCCTCGTCGGGCGGGAAATTGATCACGGTACGGGCCTGGGCGCCCCGAAGCTCGACGAGGCCGACGAGCCGGCCGCCGGGGGCGATCGCGGCGAGCGGGGCCGCGGTCCCCGCTGCCCCGGTGTCCGCGATCTCGGTCGTGACCTCGATTCGTTTGCCGTGACCGAGGTCGATCGCCTGTTGCTCGGTGAGGTCGAGGCGCCCAAGCACGCGCGTCGCGGCGTCCGCCGGCCTGATGAGAGCGGCGACGACGTCGAGCTCCGCGAGGGGCTGGGCGTTCTCGATGCGGAACGGACCGATGCGGGTGCGGCGGAGTGCGGTGAGGTGCCCTCCGACGCCGAGCCCGACGCCGAGGTCGCGGGCAAGGGCCCGGATGTAGGTGCCAGAGGAGCATTCGACGCGCACCTCGAGGTCGAGGAAGCCGTCGACGGCCCTGCTCGAGAGCAGTTCGAAGGCGGCGATGGTGACCGGCCGGGCGGGCAGCTGCACGTCCTCCCCGTCGCGGACGCGGGCATACGCGCGCTTTCCGTCGACCTTGATCGCGCTCACCGCGCTCGGCTGCTGGCTGATATACCCGGTCAGTCGGCCGATTCCGGCCGCAATGGCCGCGGGCTCGATGAGTGCGACGGATGCCTCAGGCGCGCGGGAGATTTCCTCGCCCTCCGCGTCGTCCGTGGTCGTCGCCGAGCCGAGCCGGATCGTGGCCAGGTATTCCTTGTCGAGCCCGACGATGAAGGTGAGCAGTCGGGTCGAGCTGTTGATGCCGAGGATCAGCAGGCCGGTGGCCATCGGGTCGAGGGTGCCCGCGTGGCCGACTTTGCGGGTGCCTGCGAGGCGTCGCGTGCGGGCGACGGCGTCGTGGCTCGTCCAACTCTGCGGCTTGTCGACGAGGAGCAGGCCGCTCGCGGTGGAATGCACCCGCGCGCTGTTTCGGGACGAGGTCTCGTCGTTGGGTTCGGTCTCGCGCTCGATGTCTGCACTCATGAGCGTGTCCCTGCAGTGCCGGTCGGGGCGTGCGAGGTGGACGTGGCGTGCGAGGCGTGCAAGCCTGTCGAGGCTGTCGCGGCGAGCACGACGTCGAGCTTGCCTCGGAAGGCGCACCGCATCAGCTCCTCGGCGGCCTCGTCGTCCTCGAAGATGTCCGGGAGCCGGATGGCGAGCAGGGTGTTGAAGAGCATGCCGTCCGCGAGGAAATCGCGGACGATCTCCGGGGGGAACCCGGCTTCGTCGCGCAGCATCCGGTAGATCTGCAGGAAGCCCTCCCTGGCCTTGGCGCCGATCACCGGGTCATGCCCGGTGATGAAGGCCTGCATGAGCGAGAGCAGGATGCCGCGGTCGTCGATCAGGTCGACGTATGCGGCCCCGAGACGGGCGACGAGCGAGTCGGCGTCGTCGCCGCCGGCCGGCTGGGGCTCGGCAAGGACCCCGCGAAAGGTCGTGATGAGTTTGTCGAGAGCACGGGCGACGACCTCGAGGAAGAGGTTCTCCTTCGTGCCGAACATCCGCACGACGTACGGCTGGCTGATCCCGGCGGCCTGCGCGACCTGGTCGGTCGTGGCACCGGAGTATCCACGTTCACCGAAGACCCTGCTCGCCGCGGCCAGGATCTGTTCCCTGCGCAGTGCCGCGGGGATTCGTTCGGTGGTCGGTTCTTTGGCTGCCGTACCGGATTCTTCACTCACTCTTGACATGGTATCCGCGAATAACCACTGTCTCTACTTGTAATCATTCGATTACAATTCTCCCTGCTGCCTCGTCCTCTCGACTGGATACCACGTGTCCCAGCCCTTCACCCGTCGCGTCCCGATCTGGCTCGCCATCGTCGCGTCTTCACTCCCCGTGTTCATGGCCACCCTCGACGACCTCGTCGTGACCGGCGCCCTACCCGTGGTCAACCGAGACCTCGGCGCTTGCATCGAGGAGCTGCAATGGGTGATCAACGCGTACTCACTGAGCTTCGCGACCTTCATGTTGATGGCCGTCGCCATCGGCGACCGCTTCGGCCGGCGCACGGTCTTCCTCGCCGGGATCGCGATCTTCACGGTCGCCTCCGCGCTCGCCGGCCTCTCGACCGAGCCGTGGCAGCTCATCACAGCGCGGGCTATCCAGGGTGTCGGGGCCGCTGCCCTGATGACGATACCGTGGACCCTCGCGCCCATGGTGGTCGCCCCGCTCACCGGCCTGCTCAGTCCGCGAACGGGCACACGGCTTCCGATCGTGCTCGGATTCTCCTTCCTCGCCATCGCGATGGGCTGGCTTGCGGTGGAAATGAGTGCGACGGTTGCATACATCGACCTCGTGCCCGCGTTCCTCCTCGCCGGCGTCGGAATGGGACTCGTATTCGTGCCGAGCTCGACGGCAGTGCTCGCGAACATGGTCCCGAACGACCACGCGAAGGCAACAGGAACCAACTCGACCCTGCGCGAGATCGGCGTGGCGCTCGGCGTCGCCGTCCTCACCGCGGCCTCCACGGGCGCCGGAGGAGAGCTGACCGCGGCCGGCTACGTGGGTGCGGTGGTCCCGGCGATCGTCGTCGGGGCATCCGTGCTCGCTCTTGCCGCCCTGATCGGGCTCACCCTGCCCCACGGTCGCCGTGCGCCCGCCGCGACTCCCGCCCCCGAACCCGTCGCGCTCTCCGTCTGAACGTTCCGGTAGCTCGCGAGAGTGCGTTTTTGGCCCGTACGAACGGGTTTTAAGGGCCAAAAGTGCACTCTCGCGGGAAGGACGGGCGGGATGGGCCGGGCGGGGCGACCTAGGCTGGGGGGATGCGAATTGCTGTGATCGGTGCGGGTGCCCTCGGCGGAACGTTCGCCACGCTACTGGAGAAGGCCGGGCATACCGTGACGGTTACGGCGCGTGGGAAGGCCCTGAGCGTCATCCGCTCGGAGGGCATTCACCTGACCGGCGGCTTCGGCGACGAGACCGCCCGACCGGCGGCGGTCGAATTGCTCACCGAGACTCCCGAACTCACGCTCGTCTGCACCAAGGCGCAGGATGCCGCCGCCGCGATCACGGCGAACGCGGCGGTCCTCGACGGCTCGCCGGTAATCGTCGTGCAGAACGGGCTCGACGGTGTCGCCACGGCGCGACGGATCCTGCCGAACTCCGACTGCTTCGGGGCGCTCTCGATCATCGCCGCGAACTATGCGGCTCCGGGGCTCGTCACCGTGACCACGCCGGCACCGACGTACATCGGGCACGATACCGGCTACATCGACGCGGGAACGCTCGCCTGGCAGGGTGTGCTCGACGCGGCATTCCCGACGATCGCGACCTCGAACTTCGTCGGCGCCCAGTGGACGAAGCTCGTGGTCAACATGCTCAACGCGCTCCCGGCAGTGACCGGGCTGAGCGTGCAGGAGGTCGTCGACGACGCGGGGCTCCGCCGGATCCTGACCGCGAGCATGCGGGAGACCGTGCGCGTCGGCGTCGCCCGCGGGGTGCGGTTCGGGGCGCTGCAGGGGCTCGGCGACCGCCGGTTGCGTGGTTTCGCCGGCCTTCCGCTCTCGATCGGGCAGCTGCTGCCGCGCATGATGCGGGCCAGGATGGGCGACGTACCGAACCTCGGCTCGACCCTGCAGAGCCTCCGCAGGGGTCAGCTGACCGAGATCGACCACCTCAACGGGGTCGTCGTACGTGAGGCCGCCGCAGCAGGCGTCGCCGCGCCGGTCAATGCCCTGCTGACTGCCCTTGTGCACGAAGTCGAGGCCGCCGGACGGCCGCTCGCCCCGGCCGAAGCGCTCGCCCGCTTCGCCCCGTTGCGCCTGCGGTAGGACGCGGTGCCGGATCAGCAGCTGTCGAAGAAGAGGCGGCGGGGATCCGCCGGATTGGCGAGGTCGACGACGGCGGTCGCCCAGGTCCTGGGCCGGACCTCGGCCCGGTAGAGCCGGTTGGCCAGGGCCTGGTCGTTGGGAACCGGGGAACCACCCTGCGCAAGCTCGGTCGTGGTGATCGCGGCGTCACCGAGTTCCCCGGAGGGCTTCAGCTCAGCGGCGAGGTCGATGAAAGCGCCGGTCGTCGAGGCATCCGCTGCGGTCTCGGTCAGCACGCTGAACGACCAGCCGTCGCGGAGTTCCTTCCTGAGCAGGAATTCACCGTCGAAGATCAGGGTGTCGTCGGCAGGCCCCGTCGCGCCGTCGGCGACGCGGAACGGGACCAGGAGCGCCCTGCGGAGCAGATCGACGTCGTCGCGGTGGCGGAACAGTCGCTCCGGCGAGGCCGGCCCGAAGGCCGCCTGCTCCTCGGGGGAGCGCTCGAAGTCGGCGAGCGAGGCGCGGGACACGGCGTGCCCGGTCTCGGCGAAGGCCGCTGCGAGGTCGTCGGCGAAGGCGGCACGCGCGATGGGGTCCGTCCCGTCGATCGCGACCATCGTGCGGCCTCGGCCGTAGAGGCTGAGGATCTCCGTTGCGAGGTCGCGGAGGAAGTCGAGGCGTGGTGTCGAAACAAGCGTCATGAATCGAGCCTAGGTTAGTGGGGTGAATGCAACCGTCATCGCGCCCGTAGAATCCGCGGGAGTGCCAGCCACCGGGTCTGCCGCCGAGGTCTCCCCCGAGGTCGCGCCAGCGGCGCCGCTGACCGCTGCACCCGAGGCCGAGGCCGAGGACGAGTCCGACGTCGAGGTCGCGGGCACAGGTGAGATCGCCGGCCTCGTCAATGCCTGGTTCGGCCTGCACGCTCGCGACCTGCCCTGGCGCCGCGACGGTTTCGGCGCGTGGGGGGTGCTCGTGAGCGAGTTCATGCTGCAGCAGACGCCCGTGACCCGGGTGATCCCGCATCTCGAGGCGTGGCTCACCCGGTGGCCGACCCCCGCCGACCTCGCCGCCGTTCCGCCGGGCGAGGCCGTGCGGGCATGGGCGACGCTCGGCTACCCCCGGCGCGCGCTCTGGCTGCACGCCGCGGCCGTCGAGATCACCGGGAACCACGGCGGCGTCGTGCCGCAGGACGTCGACGTGCTCCTCACGCTGACGGGGATCGGCGACTACACCGCGCGGGCGGTCGCCGCGTTCGCGTACGGCCACCGGCACCCGGTCGTCGACACGAACACCCGCCGGGTCATCGCCCGGTGCGTCGCCGGCCAGGCCGAACCCGCGCCGCCGAGCCGCACCCGCGATCTCGCGGCCATGACTGCTCTCCTTCCGGCGGACGTCCGTGCCGCGGCCGTCTTCAACGCCGGCGCCATGGAACTGGGCGCGCTCGTCTGCACGTCAGCACGCCCGCGCTGCGCGGACTGCCCGCTTGCCGCGCTCTGCGCCTGGCGCGCGGCCGGCTACCCCGAGTACCAGGGTCCGAAGAAGACGTTGCAGAAGAAGTTCGCCGGCAGCGACCGGCAGGTGCGCGGCCTGATCCTCGCCGAGTTGCGCTCGACGAGGCACCCGGTGACGGATGCCGAGATCACCACGCTTTGGCCGGACCCCGCCCAGCTCGGTCGGGCCCTGTCCGGCCTCCTCTCCGACGGCCTCGCGGTGCGCGTCGCCGCAGGGTCATACTCGCTCCCCCACGAGTAGGCGCGACCGTGAGCATCGGGATCGGCACCTCCGGCTGGAGTTACGAACACTGGGACGGGGTGCTCTACCCGGCGGGGCTCCTCGCCGCCCGGCGGCTCGAGGTCTACGCCGCCCGTTTCGACACCGTCGAACTCAACTAGAGTTTCTGCCGCTGGCCGCGGGAGTCGACGTTCGCCGGCTGGAGACGCCGCCTTCCCGAGGGATTCCTGCTCTCGGTGACGGCGCCCCGTGGACTCACCCACGCGAAGAGGCTCCATGCTCCCGAGGTCCGGGCTGCACGGATCGAGGCGTGCTGGCACGAGCTCGGCGACAAGCGCGCCGTCCTGCTCGTGCAACTGCCGCCGGCCATGGAGCGCGACGATGTTTGCTTTGTCGAGCTTTGCTGCGATGCCGGCCATGGGGTACCTCCACAGCGAGAGGGGCTTTCCGGGGAACGAAAGCTCTTTTAGGCGTAGTTTTCCTCGGTCTCCCTCGCTAGGTGCGCTGCGTCAGCGCCCGCCGGGGGTCGCCGTTATTCGGCGTGGTGACCGACGGCGGGAGTCTCGTCCTCGTCGTCGTCGTCCTCGTCGCCGTCCTCGTCCTCGAATTCGCGCGGCTTGACGTAGGGATCTTCGTCGCCGGCGTACTGGGCGCCCTGTGCGAGCGCGCCGACCTGGCTGTCGCGCTCCCGCGCTTCGCGGAGAAGGTCGTCGATGAGGGCGGCGTTCTCTGGGATCGCGTCCGCGATGAACTCGAGCGACGGGGTGAGCCGGGCGGTGATGTTCTTGCCGACCTCGCTGCGCAGCAGCCCGGTGGCCGCCTTGAGCGCCGCGGCGCTGTCGGTGCGCTCCTCGAGGGAGCCGTAGACGGTGTAGAAAACGGATGCGTGTTGCACGTCACCCGTCACCTTGACGTCCGTGATGGTCACGAAGCCGAGCCTCGGGTCACGCAGGCCGCGTTCGAGCCGCTTTGCCACGATGACCTTGATGCGGTCGGCCATTTTTCTGGCGCGTTCCGGATCTGCCATGGTCTCACTCCTCTTGCTTCGGTACTGCGTTACGTCGTTACGGGGAAGAACTCGTGAATCGGGAAGCTGTCGTGCTGAGCCACCAACGGGCCTCAGGCCCCTCACGGAGAGGAGCCGGAGACCCGTCGATCAGACGCGGCCTCGTCAGACGCGCGGCTTTTCCTTCAGTTCGATCGTCTCGATCTCGTCGCCGATCTGGATGTCGTTGAACTTGCCGAGACCGATACCGGCCTCGAAGTCCGTACGAACCTCGGTGACGTCGTCCTTGAAACGACGCAGCGACTCGATGCCGAGGTTGTCTCCCACGACGACGCCGTTGCGGATGACCCGCGCCTTGGCGTTCCTCGTGATGACACCCGAGCGGACGATGACGCCGGCCACGTTTCCGAACTTGGACGAGCTGAACACCTCGCGGATCTCGGCGACACCACTCTGCACCTCTTCGAACTCGGGCTTGAGCATTCCCTTGAGGGAGTTCTCGATGTCCTCGAGCGCGTTGTAGATGACCGAGTAGAACCGCACGTCGACACCCTCGCGGGCGGCACGCTCGCGGGCCTTAGTGTCCGGGCGCACGTTGAAGCCGATGATGATGGCGTTGTCGACGGTTGCCAGGTTGACGTCGCTCTCCGTGACCGCACCGACACCGCGGTGGATGATGCGCAGCTGCACGGAGTCGTCGACCTCGATCTTGAGGAGCGACTCTTCCAGGGCCTCGACGGCACCGGACACGTCACCCTTGATGATGAGGTTGAGCGATTCGACCTTGCCCTCTTCGAGTGCACGGGTGAAGTCTTCGAGGCTGATGCGCTTGCGGGCCTTGGCCAGCAGGGCGTTGCGCTCGGCGGCTTCGCGCTTCTCGGCGATCTGACGGGCGGTGCGGTCTTCCTGGATGACGAGGAAGGTGTCGCCGGCCCGGGGAACGCTCGAGAGGCCCTGGACCTGCACGGCGCGCGACGGAGTCGCGGCGAGCACGGCAACGCCGTTTTCGTCGGCCATCGCACGAACGCGGCCATAGGCCGTTCCGGCGACGATCGAGTCGCCGACGTGCAGCGTTCCCGACTGGATGAGCACTGTTGCGACCGCGCCGCGGCCCTTGTCGAGACGAGCCTCGATGGCGACGCCACGGGCGTCCTTGTCGGGGTTGGCGCGCATGTCGAGTCCGGCGTCCGCGGTGAGGAGGACGGCCTCCAGGATTTCCTGGATGCCGATCTTCTGCTTCGCGGACACGTCGACGAACATGACGTCTCCGCCGTACTCTTCGGCGACGAGCCCGAATTCGGTGAGCTGCTGGCGCACCTTCTGCGGGTTGGCGCCTGGCTTGTCGATCTTGTTGACCGCGACCACGATCGGCACATTGGCCGCCTGGGCGTGGTTCAGCGCCTCAATGGTCTGGGGCATGATGCCGTCGTCCGCCGCAACCACGAGGATCGCGATGTCCGTCACCTGGGCACCACGGGCACGCATGGCGGTGAACGCCTCGTGGCCCGGTGTGTCGATGAATGTGATGGCACGGTCGATGCCCTCGTGCTCGGTGATGACCTGGTACGCACCGATGTGCTGGGTGATTCCGCCGGCTTCGCCAGCGGCTACCTTCGCGTTACGGATCGCATCGAGGAGCGCGGTCTTTCCGTGGTCGACGTGACCCATGACGGTGACGACCGGCGGACGGGCCTTGAGCTCGTCATCGGTCTCTTCGGCCAGTTCCTGGTCGATGTCGATGTCGAAGCCGAGAAGCAGTTCGCGATCTTCGTCGTCGGGCGAGACCATCTGGATCTTGTAACCGAGTTCTTCACCGAGCACATCGAAGGTCGCCTCGTCGAGGGACTCCGTCGCCGTCGCCATTTCACCGAGGTGGAACAGCACGGTGACGAGGTTTCCGGGGCTCGCGTCGATCTTGTCGGCGAAGTCCGTGATCGAGGCGCCGCGGCGCAGACGCACCACGGTTCCGCCGTCACCGCGGGGGACGCTGACGCCACCCAGCGACGGGGCTTCGCGCAGCTCGAACTCGGCGCGCTTCGTGCGCTTGGACTTGCGGGCCTTGTTCTTGCCGCCTCCGCGACCGAACGCACCAGCGGTTCCGCCACCGGGGCCGCGACCGCGGCCACCTGCGCCGCCGCCACCGGCGGGACGCGGCGGGCCGAAGCCGGGGGCACCGGCGGGGGCGCCACCGGGGCGCTGGAAGGCGGGACGTGCTCCGCCGGCTCCGGCGCCGCCCGGACGCTGGAACGCGCCGGGACGCTGGCCGAAACCGGTCGGGCGCGGAGCCTGGCCGGGTCCGCCCGGACGCGGCGCCCCGGGGCGCGGTGCGGCGGGACGGGGGATGTTGCTCGGGGCCGTCGAGGACGGCGGGCGCTGGCCCATGCCCTGTGCGCTCGCGAACGGGTTGTTGCCCGGACGCGGCGTGGGGGTCTTGCCCATGCCCTGGTTGCTGGCGAAGGGGTTGTTGCCCGGACGTGCCGACGGCGGGCGCGGAACGCTCGCGCCGGGCTTGGCGCCTGAGGACGGTCCACGGTCGGACTTGGCCGCCGGGGTGGCCGTCTTCGGGGCGTTCGGGTCTGCTGCGGCAGCCTGTTCGGCAGCCTTCTCGATGCTCGCGGACTTCTCAGCGGCTGCTGCCTTCTCGACGGCGACCGTCTGGCGCTCTGCGACGGTGAGGGGCGCGACGGGATGCGGTGCGGCATCAACTGCGGGGGCTTCGACGGGCGCAGCAGGAGCCGCACTCGGGCGTGCACCCGGCTTGACCGCGAGACGCGCCGGTGAGGGCCGCGCGCCGGGCTTGACGCCTGTGGGGGCACCCGGCGTTGCGCCGGCACCCGGGGTGGTTGACGGGGCAGTGGTTCCGGCGCCGGAAGCGGCGTCGGCCAGCAGAGCCGCGCGCAGGCGACGGGCTACCGGGGGTTCAACACTGCTGGACGGGCCCTTGACGAACTCGCCCATCTCTTTCAGTTTCGCAAGGGCTACCTTGCTGTCGACATTGAGCTCGCTAGCGATCTCATGTACGCGTGGTTTCGCAGCCACAATTCTCCAATTCCGGGTCTGCACCCGGAAAGGGGCAGACCGTTAGTAACGGACGGGTCTCATTTCGAGCCGCTCATTAGTTGTCCATTAGCCAGTTCAGCCTGTTCTCTAGTTGTTTCGCGTCCAGAGGACTGGTCACGCGAAGGGCACGCCCGAAGGCGCGTCGCCGCAGTGCGTCTTGGAAGCATTCGATGCTGGGATGCAGCCACGCACCTCGACCGGGCAGAGTGGCGGTTTGATCCACCACGAGTTCCGAGTCTCGGGCTACGAACCTCTGTAAAGAGGCACGCGGAGCGCGCGAACGGCATCCAATGCACGTTCTAACGGGTTCCATCGTACCCCCTATTCCGTGTCCTCCAGGATGCTGTCCGGCTGGATGTCGATTTTGGCACCCGTCAGCTTGGCGGCCAGACGTGCATTCTGGCCCTCCTTGCCAATCGCGAGCGAGAGCTGGTAGTCGGGAACGAGGGCGCGAACGGCCTTGATCGACTGGTCGATCACGTAGGCGCTCGTCACCTTGGCCGGCGACAGGGCGCTCGCGACGAACGTCGCGAGGTCCGGCGAGTAGTCGACGATGTCGATCTTCTCGTTGTTGAGCTCAGCCGTCACGGCGCGGACGCGCTGGCCTAGTTCGCCGATGCAGGCGCCCTTGGCGTTGACGCCGGGCTCGGTCGCGCGCACGGCCATCTTGGTGCGGTGGCCGGCCTCGCGGGCGAGGGAGACGATCTCGACGACACCGCTCGCGATCTCGGGGACCTCGAGGGCGAACAGGCGCCGGACGAGGGACGGGTGGGTGCGCGACACGGTGATCTGCGGCCCCTTGAGGCCCTTGCCGACGGCCGTGACGTAGACCCGGATCCGGGCTCCGTGCACGTACGTCTCGCCCGGGACCTGTTCCTCCGGCGGAAGGATCGCTTCGATCGTGCCGAGGTCGACGTGGATCATCCGCGGGTTCGGGCCCTGCTGGATGACGCCGGCGACGATCTCGCCCTCGCGTCCCTTGAATTCTCCGAGCACCGCGTCATCGGCCAGGTCGCGGAGACGCTGGTTGATGACCTGCTTCGCGGCGAAGGCCGCGATCCGGCCGAAGTCGGTCGGGTTGTTGATCGCTTCGCCGATGACGTTGCCGTCGTCGTCGAGCTCTGGTACAAAAATGTCGACATGGCCGGACTTGCGGTCGAGGACGACACGCGCTTCCGGCTCTTCTTCGACGGCCTGCTTCGTTGTCTCACCCTGGTGGGTGTGCTTGACGTATGCCGTCAAGATCGCCTGCTCGATGATCTGCACGAGTTCCTCGAAGGGAATCTCTTTCTCGCGCTCCAACTGCCGCAACACGCTGAGGTCGATGTCCATGGCCGGCCTCCTCTATTCAGATTCTGCCGCCGCGAAACTGCGCAGCGGGCTGGTATCTACGGTACCCGACGGAACAGGCGCCCGTCACCCCGAAGGAAACGAGCGCCTGTTTCAGAGGGACTTTCTGGGCGGTTCTCAGGCGAAGTGCGCCCCGAGGTTTTCCACAGCGCACTGGGTGCGCTCTCCCGTGCGGCGGTCCCACAGCTCGACGATGCCGTCGACGGCTCCGCGTCCGACGATCACGATCTGCGGAACCCCGATCAGTTCGGCGTCGCCGAACTTGACGCCGGGCGAGACCTTGCGGCGGTCGTCGTAGATGACGTCCCGCCCGGTCGCCTCGAGGGTCGCGGCCACGGCGGCCGCGGTCTCGAAGACGATCTCGTCGCGTCCTGCCGCGATCACGTGCACATCGAACGGGGCTACCGACACCGGCCAGATCAGGCCCTTCGGATCGTTGTTGAGCTCGGCGAGGAGGGCGAGGATGCGGGTGACCCCGATCCCATACGAGCCCATCGTGACCGTAACGAGCTTTCCGTTCTCGTCGAGAACCTTGAGTCCGAGCGCTTCCGCATACTTCCGGCCGAGCTGGAAGACGTGGCCGATCTCGACGCCGCGCGCGAGCTCGACGGGGCCGGAGCGATCGGGCGCCGGGTCGCCGGCGCGAACGTTCGCGACCTCGGCTGTTCCGTCGGCGGCGAAGTCGCGCCCGGCGACGAGGCCGAAGACGTGGCGGCCGTTCTCGTTCGCTCCGGTGATCCACGCTGTGCCGTCGACGACGCGGGGGTCGACGAGATAACGGATGCCGGTGGCCGATTTCTCGCCGAGCACGGCACCGGGCAGGGCCCACGGCCCGATGTAGCCGGTGACGAGGCCCGGGTGCTTGGCGAGGTCGCCGGGGTTCGCCGCTTCGACCTCTGCGGGGGCGAAGGCGACCTCGGCGCGCTTGAGGTCGACGTCGCGGTCGCCCGGAACTCCGACGATGACGAGGTCGCGGGTGCCGTCGAGGTTGGTCAGGGCGAGCACGATGTTCTTGAGGGTGTCCGCTGCGGTCCACTCCCTGCCGTCTGTGCGCGGGTGGTTCGCGTTCGCGCTGTCGACGAGGGTCTGGATGGTCGGGGTGTCCGGGGTGTCGTGCACCTCGGCGGCCGGAAGCGCCGTCCAGTCGATGACGGGAGGGACCAGGGTCGTGAATGCCTCGACGTTGGCGGCGTACCCGCCGGCCGAACGCACGAAGGTGTCTTCGCCGATGGGAGTGGGGTGCAGGAACTCTTCGCTCCGGGATCCGCCCATCGCACCGGCATCCGCCTTGACGATGACGTACTCGAGGCCGAGACGGGTGAAGATGCGCTCGTAGGCGTCGCGCTGGGCCTGGTAGCTCAGGTCGAGGCCGGCGTCGGTGTAGTCGAAGGAGTACGCGTCCTTCATCGTGAACTCGCGGCCGCGCAGGAGGCCGGCACGGGGACGGGCCTCGTCGCGGTACTTGTCCTGGATCTGGTAGATCGAAAGAGGCAGGTCCTTGTAACTGTTGTAGAGGTCCTTCACGAGCAGCGTGAAGACCTCCTCGTGGGTCGGCGCGAGAAGGAGGTCGCTGCCCTTGCGGTCCTGGAGGCGGAAGAGGCCCTCGCCGTACTCGTCCCAGCGGCCGGTGACCTCGTAGGGTTCGCGCGGGAGCAGGGCGGGGAAGTGCACCTCGAAGGCGCCGGCCTCGGCCATCTCCTCGCGGACGATGGTCTCGATCTTGTTCTTGACGCGGAGGCCGATCGGCAGCCAGGCGAAGATACCGGGGGCCTGGCGGCGGATGTAACCGGCCCGGACGAGGAGTCGGTGACTGGTGACCTCGGCATCCGAGGGGTCTTCGCGAAGGGTACGGAGGAAATAAGACGACAGACGTGTAGGCACCCCCCTACTTTACGGCGCGCGCCGGACACGACTGTTGCCGTTGCGGACAACCGTGGCCGTCAGGGCAGGCTCAGTGGTCCGGAACGGCAACGGTTGCAGCGGGAATGCGGCGAATGCGGGGGCTACCGCGAGATGGTGACGATGGGGGCACCGAGGGAGTCCTCGGATGGCGGCATCTCGGCGGCGAGGCGGTTGGCCTCCTCGATGAGGGTCGCGACGATCTCGGACTCCGGCACAGTCTTGATGACCTCGCCGCGCACGAAGATCTGGCCCTTGCCGTTGCCGGATGCGACGCCGAGGTCGGCGTCGCGGGCCTCGCCCGGCCCGTTGACGACGCAGCCCATCACGGCAACGCGCAGGGGGACGGTCATGCCCTCGAGGCCGTCGGTGACGTCATTCGCGAGCTTGTAGACATCCACCTGGGCGCGGCCGCAGCTCGGGCAGGAGACGATCTCGAGCTTGCGTTCGCGGAGGTTGAGCGACTGGAGGATCTGCAGGCCGACCTTGACCTCTTCGGCGGGAGGGGCACTGAGCGACACGCGGATGGTGTCGCCGATGCCCTCGCCGAGCAGGATGCCGAAGGCCGTCGCGCTCTTGATGGTGCCCTGGAAGGAGGGGCCGGCCTCGGTGACGCCGAGGTGCAGGGGCCAGTCGCCGCGCTCGGCGAGGAGGCGGTACGCCTTGACCATGATCACGGGGTCGTTGTGCTTGACCGAGATCTTGAAGTCGTGGAAGTCGTGTTCCTCGAAGAGGCTCGCCTCCCAGACGGCGCTCTCGACGAGTGCCTCAGGGGTGGCCTTGCCGTACTTCTGCATGATGCTCGGCTCAAGGGAGCCGGCGTTGACGCCGATCCGGATCGAGACGCCGGCCGCCTTGGCCGCCGCCGCGATCTTGCCGACCTGGTCGTCGAACTTGCGAATGTTGCCCGGGTTGACCCGCACGCCGGCGCAGCCAGCGTCGATCGCCGCGAAGACGTAACTCGGCTGGAAGTGGATGTCCGCGATCACCGGGATCTGGCTCTTCTTCGCGATGATCGGCAGGGCCTCGGCGTCGTCACGGCTCGGGACGGCGACACGCACGATGTCACAGCCGCTCGCCGTGAGTTCGGCGATCTGCTGCAGGGTGCCGTTGATGTTCGTAGTCGGGGTCGTCGTCATCGACTGGACGCTCACCCGGGCGTCACCGCCGACGAGCACCTTGCCGACCTTGATCTGCCGGCTCTTGCGCCGGGGAGCGAGGATTTCAGGTACTTTGGGCATTCCCAAATTGATTGCAGCCACGCGAATATCTTAGGTGCCCTGACTGGGCGGATGCCCGGCTCAGGCGATTTCCGCACCGAGCCGGCCGTTGCGCGCCACCTGCGCCGCTGCGCGACAGGCATGCCTGCAGCGCAGCGGCGCAACTGGCGCGCTCGCCCGAAAGAGCCGGGAACCGAGAACCCGGGCGGCTACCGGGGCGGGAGCGGCGCGCCGGGAGCGGGGTCCGCGCGGTTGGCACGGAGCACCTCGAGCCGTGCCCGGTACTCCACCTCGTCGATATCGCCCTGGGCGAAGCGCTCGGCAAGGGTCTTCTCTGCGCTGCGGGTGCCGTCGGCCTGGCCGGCCTGGGCCGCCTGCGACGCCTGCCAGCCGGGATGGCCGGAGAAGCCTGGTCCGCCGTGGCGACGCCAGCGCCTGCCGAGGATCGCGAAGAGGGTGACGACGAGAACAATGCCGAGGAACGGGATCAGGAAGAACAACCAGACCGGCCCGCCGCCCCAGCCCGGGCCGTAGCCCATATGGGTGGCGAACCCGGTGAGAACCGCTGTCACAAGCATGGTGAGTCCAATCTCTGTGGAGGAACCGATGATCCGATTCTTTCCCGCCCCGCTCGACGGCGCATCAGCCGGGAGGAGGCACCTGCACTACTCCCCCGGGTGCAGGTCACCAGCCGTCGCTGACGAGGCCTGTCTCGTAGGCAACGATCACGAGTTGCACACGGTCGCGCGCGGCGAGCTTCGACATGATCCGCGACACGTGCGTCTTCGCGGTGAGCGGGCTCAGGAACAGTCGCACGCCGATTTCGGTGTTGGTGAGCCCGCGGCCGACGAGCGCGAGGACCTCGCGCTCCCGGTCCGTGAGCACGGCGAGCGCGGCCGGATCGCTCGGGCGCCGCAGCCCGGTCTCGAGCCGGGTGAGCAGTCGCCGGGTGACCCCGGGCGACAGCAGGGCGTCCCCCGCCGCCGCGACGCGCACGGCCCGGATCAGTTCGGTCGGCTCGGTGTCCTTGACGAGAAAGCCGCTCGCGCCCGCCCGGATCGCCTGGACGACGTACTCGTCGAGCTCGAAGGTCGTCACGATCACGATGTGCGTTCCCGCCAGCTCGGGGTTGCCGACGATCTGCTCTGTCGCCCAGAGGCCGTCGCCGCCGGGCATCCGGATGTCCATCAGCACGACGTCGGGCCGGAGCCGGGTGACCTGCTCGACGGCCTCCGTCCCCGTTGCGGCGTCTGCGACGACCTCGAGGTCCGGTTCGGACTCGAGCAGCGAGCGGAAGCCTGCCCGGATCAGCTGCTGGTCATCGGCGATCACGACGCGGATCACCGGCTCCTCCGCAGGGGCAGGCGCGCCTCGACGAGGAACCCGCCCGGCGAGGGTCGTTCGACCCGCAGGCTCCCGCCGAGGAGTTCCGCGCGTTCGCGCATACCGAGCAGACCGCCGCCCGGAACGATGGCCGGGTCGAGCGGCTCGGTCGAGCCCTCGTCGGTCACGGTGAGCACGGCGTCACCGTCGTCGAGCTCGAGCCGGACGGTCGCGGAGAGCGTCTGCGAGTGCCGCAGCACGTTGGTGAGTGCTTCCTGGCAGATCCGGTAGAGCGCGAGCTGGGTGGCGGCGGTCGTGGCCTCCGTCACGGGCTGCAGTTGCGCGACGAGCTCGACGTGCAGCCCCTGGGCGCTGTACGAGTCGATCAGGGCGGGAAGCCGGGACAGGTCTGGCTCGGGGGTGAGCGGCACGGCTCCCCCGGCACGCCCGCCGGTCTCCCCTTCGGTGTCCGCGCGCAGGATGCCGAGCACCGTGCGCACCTCGTCGAGCGCGTTCTTGCTCGTGAGCTTGATGTTCGCGAGGGCCTCTGCCGCCTTGGCGGGCTGGCTGTCGATGAGGTGCAGTCCGACTCCGGCCTGCACGTTGATCAGGGACAGCGAATGTGCGAGAACGTCGTGGAGTTCGCGCGCGATGCGCACACGCTCCCGCTGTTCCGCGGACTGGCGGCGGGCATCCGCTCGCCGGCGCAGCTCGCGCATCTGCTCGCGCCGGGTGCGGACCGTCTCCCCGATCGCGCAGAGCACGGCGAGGGCGACGGTCGTGAGCGCGATGCGGGCGGGCTGAAGCGGCACTCCGAGCGTTCCGGCGAGCGCGATCGTCGCGGTCCAGGCCGCGGCGACGGATGCGTAGACCCAGACCCGCGCACCGCGCACGATCCCGAGCACGATCGCGAAACCCACGGCGACGTAGGGCAGGCCGATGTCCGGGCGGAGCAGGATGAGCGCTCCGGCCGCCGCAGCGCACACAGCAGCGACAGGGCCCGGGAAGCGGCGTGCGCCGAGGAGGGCGATCGGGCCGATCAGGGCGAGGGCGACCGCGAGGAACCAGCCGGGCCGGGGCGCGCCGAGCTCACCGCCGAGGTCGTGGCCGGTATGGCCGAATTCGCGGCCGTAGCGGGCGAGCAGCACGGTGGCGGGCACCTGGGCCAGGAACGAGAAGATCGCGGGGAAGAGCACGCGGCCCGCTCGGGGCATCCGGTTGCCGGGGCCGCCGGGAAGAGATCGCTCGTGGTCGAACCACGGCGCGTCGGTATCCCAGAGTGGTGGCATATTCCGATGCTACGTGCCGGGACGACCCGCGGCATCCGCCCCCGGGAGTATGCGGCCGAACCGCGGGCCCGGGAGTATGCGGCCGAACCGCGGGCCCGGGGCTCCGGGTCTCAGCCGAAGAGGTTGATCGGCTTGACGATGTCGGCGTAGATGAGCAAGAGGCTCATGCCACCGAGCAGGATGACGACCGCGAAGGTGAGCGGCATCAGCCTGGCCATATCGACGGGGCCGGGATCCTTGCGCTTGAAGAGCTTCGCGACCCGGCGGCGCAGGCCCTCCCAGAGTGCGCCGGCGACGTGGCCTCCGTCGAGCGGCATCAGCGGGATGAGGTTGAACACGAACAGGGCCACGTTGAGGGAGGCGAGCAGGCCGATCAGGCTCGCGGCCTTGCTTGCGACGGGGATGGTGTTGACGCTAGCGATCTCGCCGGCGACGCGGCCGACTCCGACGACGCTGATCGGACCGTTCGGGTCGCGCTCGCCAGGACCGAACGCGGCATTGACGATGTCGACCATCCGCTGGGGGAGGTTCAGGATCATGTGCACGACGGCGCCGACGTTGTCGCCGACGGCGGGCAGTACGGCCGTGGCGGGCTGCTGGACGAGTTCGCCTGCCGGGCCGATGCCGACGAAGCCGACTTCCTGCGTGATGGCCTTGCCCCCGGCATCCGAAGTGACTTTCCCCGCGGCGTCGAGAACGTACCGTTCGGTCAGTTTGGGGGTGATCGTCAGAGTCACGTCGGTTCCGGCGCGGTCGACGACGACGGCGAGCGGGGTGCCGGGTGAGCTGCGGATGATCCCGGTCGACTGGTCCCAGCTCGTGATCGCGGTGCCGCCGATGCTCACGAGGCGATCGCCGGGCTGCAGGCCCGCTGCCGCCCCCGGGGACTTCTCGTCGGTCGCGGCACAGGTGGTCTGGGTACTCGTCGCGGGGAGTACGCAGGCGGACACACTTCCGACCGTTGTGCTCGCCTGCGCGGTGCCGAAGCCCATCAGGAGGACCGCGAAGAGCACGACCGCGATCAGCAGGTTCATGGTGGGCCCCCCGAGCATGATGATGATGCGCTTCCACACCGCCAGGCGGTAGAAGGCGCGGTGTTCCTCGCCTGCACCGATGGTGTCGGCGCTCGACTGCCGGGCATCTTCGACGAGGCTCGTCAGGGCCCCTGGCTTCTTCGCGCTCGGGTCCTGGGCTAGGGGGTCCTGGGCAGGAGCGCCTTCCTGCACAAGCTGGTTGAAGAAGCCCGTGCTGTTCGGGTGGGGCTTCTCCCCGGGCTTCGCGGGCGGGAACATGCCGATCATCGAGATATAGCCACCGAGGGGAATGGCCTTCACTCCGTATTCCGTCTCGCCTTTGCGGCGCGACCAGAGCGTGGGGCCGAAACCGATCATGTACTGAGTGACCTTGACGCCGAACCCTTTCGCCGGCAGCAGGTGGCCGATTTCGTGCAGGCCGATGGACAGGGCGAGTCCGACGACGACGATCACGACGCCCAATATGTACAGCAGCACGGTTTCCACAGTCGTAGATTACCCACCCGAAGCTGACAGGCCGCTGGCGGTTTGTTATGCGGGGTGTGGTTTGCTTGGGGGGTACCGAACCCGAATGGAGTTTCCCCTGTCTTCGCCTTCCTCCGGCGGTCCCCGCACCGTTGACGGCCTCATCGGCGTCAGCCTCGCTGACCGCTTCCGGATCGACCGCCTGATCGGCGCCGGCGGGATGGCCGTCGTGTATGAGGCGACCGACCTCGCCCTCGGCCGCACCGTCGCGGTCAAGCTCTTCCGGCTCGACACCGCGGACGACGCGGGTCCGGAACGTCAGAGCGGCGAAGTCGCCGTGCTGGCGAGCCTCAACCATTTCGCCCTCGTCACGCTCTTCGACGCAGGCACCGCGATCGTCGACGGGACCGCGCGCACCTTCATCGTGATGGAGCTCGTAGACGGAACCGACCTCCGCACGAGGATCGCCTCAGGCCCGCTGCCGCGCTCGGAGGTCGCAACACTCGGCGCCGACCTCGCCGAAGCGCTGCACTACGTGCACGAACGCGGGATCATCCACCGCGACATCAAGCCGGCGAACGTGCTGCTCGCCGCCTCCGGGTTCCCCGGACGCGCGGCGCACGCCAAGCTCGCCGACTTCGGCATCGCCCGCCTCGTCGACGCGACCCGCCTCACGGCGACAGGAACCTTCCTCGGCACGGCCGGCTATCTCAGCCCCGAACAGGCGCTCGGCACGACGATCGGCGCGCCGAGCGACGTCTACTCGCTCGGTCTCGTGCTGCTCGAATGCCTCACCCGCGAGCGGGCTTACC
Organism: Cryobacterium sp. GrIS_2_6; assembly: GCF_035984545.1. Taxonomy (NCBI): domain Bacteria; kingdom Bacillati; phylum Actinomycetota; class Actinomycetes; order Micrococcales; family Microbacteriaceae; genus Cryobacterium; species Cryobacterium sp. GrIS_2_6. The sequence goes on along the minus strand of NZ_JAXCHP010000001.1, from coordinate 309,337 downwards.
CGGGAACGGCGATCGAGTCCGCGATGGCGCGGTTGCAGCGCGACCCGGAGATCCCCCCGGCGTTCGGTCCGGCGTGGGCGGACGTGCTCGGCGGCATGACCCAGCGCGAACCGGGCGAGCGGCTGAGCCCGGCGGATGCCGCGCAGCGCCTGCGGCTGCTGGCGCGGTCCGAGGCGGCGGCGGAAACCATCGCGGGAACGACGGAGGCGACCGTGTCACCCGATGCCGGTGCGACGACGGAGGCGTACACCCCGACGAGCCTCCTCCCGGCGTCGGATGCCCCGACGCAGGCGCTGGACCCGACGGCGGCCTATGCTGCGACACGCGCCTTCTCGGCAACGGATGCCCCGACGCGGGTCCTTCCCGGCGAGTCCACCGTCTTCGCCAGTGCCGGGTCTACTGCCGAGACGGTGGCCCTCGGTTCCGGGGCGCCACGACAGGCGACCGGGGCGCCGGCGGCATCCGCTCGCGCACCCCGGACCACGGCCTGGCCTCGCGTGCTCACCGGCAGGACCGGTCTCGCCGTGCTCGCCGTCGCCGCGGTCGCCCTGATCACGATCATCGTGCTCGGCTTCACGCTGCGCCCCCCTGCCCAGGCGGATGCCCCTGCCGGCTCATCCACGAGCACCCCGGCATACCCCGACGTCGCCGGCACCCTCGGGGAACACCTGCGACAGCTCCAGGAAAGCGTGGCACCGTGAGCATCGGCATGCGCAAGAGCACCGGCACCGGCACCAACGGCATCTGCGGCCGCCTCGCCGCGCTCGTGGGCGGCGCGCTGCTCGTGGCCGCCGCCCTCACGGGGTGCGCTTCCGACAGCTCCCCCGTTCAGCCGTCGACGGCGAGCCAGTTGCAGTCCGGCGTGCTCTCGGTGACGGAGGCCGCTGCGGCCGGCGATTACCCGGGCGCCTCTGCCGCCCTCGACGCCGTGCAGGCCGACCTGCTCACGGCGGCCGCGACCGGCCAGGTCACGGGAACCCGTGCGACCGAGATCCAGGCTGCGATCGACAGCGTGACCGCAGACCTCGCCGCGCTCGAGGAGGCGGCCAGGCTCAGTTCCGCTACTCCGGCCGCCATCCCAGTCCCGGTTCCGTCCGTTGACAGCGGCAACGGCAACGGCAAGGGCAACGGTAAGAAGGACAAGTGCGATCCGAAAAAGGACAACTGCGACGGGTGACCCTCGTCATCGGCCGGAAGGACATATGACTCACCATCTTGTAGTCGGGGCCGGCCTGATCGGCCGTCCCGTCGCCGAACGGCTCGCGGCGCGCGGGGACACCGTCACGATCGCGACGCGCTCAGGCTCACCCGCGGCGGGTGCGACCCCGCTCGTGCTCGACGCGAGTGACCCGGATGCCTTCTCCGCCGCCGCGGCACGGGCCTCGACGATCTTCCTCTGCACGAACCCGCCATACACGGACTGGGCCGCGCAGTGGCCGCCGATCATCGGGGCGGCGATCACCGCCGCCGCGGCGAGCGACGCCTCCCTCGTCGTGATGGGGAACCTCTACCCGTACGGCGCGCCGAGGGGGGCGATGACCGAGCACACGCCGGAGACGACGACCGAGCGCAAGGGCCTGGTTCGCAAGGAGGGGTGGCGCCGGGTGCGTGCGGCGCACGAGGCCGGGCAGATCCGGGCGGTCGAGGTGCGCGCGAGCGACTACTTCGGGCCGGGAGCGACCGGGACCGCGCACCTCGGCACGGACTTCTTCACCGCGATCCTGGCTTCGAAGACCGCGCGCGTCGTCGGCAGGCCCGAGCTCCCGCACAGCTGGAGTTACCTGCCCGACATCATTTCGACCCTGATCGCCGCCGCAGACTACACCGGGGACTGGGGCCGGATCTGGCACGTGCCGAGTGCGTCGGCCAGCCGGGTGGAGATCGCGGCCGAGCTGAACGAACGGTACGACTGCGCGGGCTCGGTCTCCGGCTACCCGCAGTGGGTGCTCCGCGGCATCGGCCTGGTCAACCCCCTGATGCGCGAGGTCTACGCCTCGAGCTACCAGTTCACGTCGCCGTTCATCATCGACTCGGCGGAGACCGAACGCGAGCTCGGCGTCGTCGCAACCCCCTGGCTCGACGCGCTCACGGCGACGGCGGACAGCTACCGCGCCTGACCCCGGACCGCCAGAGGTTATGCCGATCGGGCGAGGAGCTTGTCTGCGGCGGCGCGCGCCCAGGTCTCGGCTGCGTTGAGGGACTCCCGGGTGAGCGGGCCGTCCTGCTCGTGGGTCTCGACGACCCGCTGGATGGTGTCAACGATGTCGAGGAAACCGATCCTGCCGGCGTGGAACGCGGCGACGGCCTGCTCATTGGCCGCGTTGAACACGGCCGGGTATGTGCCACCGGCACGGCCGACCTGCTTCGCGAGCGCGACGGCCGGGAACGCGACGGTGTCGAGTGGTTCGAAGGTCCAGGTCTGCGGCTTCGTCCAGTCGAGGGGAACGCCGACGGCGGCGACGCGGTTCGGCCAGTCGAGACCGAGCGAGATCGGCAGGCGCATGTCGGGCGGCGAGGCCTGCGCGATCGTCGAGCCGTCGATGAACTCGACCATCGAGTGCACGATCGACTGCGGGTGCACGGCGACGTCGATGTCTTCGTACGCGACGTCGAAAAGCAGGTGAGCCTCGATGATCTCGAGGCCCTTGTTCACGAGGGTCGACGAGTTCGTCGTGACGACGAGGCCCATGTCCCAGGTCGGGTGCGCGAGCGCCTGGGCGGGGGTGACGGCCCGCATCTCCTCGCGGGTACGACCCCTGAACGGGCCACCGGATGCCGTCAGCACGAGCCGGGACACCTCACGCGCCGTCCCCGATCGCAACGCCTGCGCGATCGCGGAATGCTCAGAGTCGACGGGAACGATCTGCCCGGGAGCGGCGAGCGCGGTGACCAGGTCGCCGCCCACGATGAGGGATTCCTTGTTCGCGAGGGCGAGGGTGCGCCCGGCCCTGAGCGCCGCGAGGGTCGGACCGAGCCCCACGGAGCCCGTGATGCCGTTGAGCACGACGTCGGCGTCGACATCCGTCACGAGCTGTTCGGATTCGTCCGCGCCGAGCGCGGTGTCGTCGACCTCGAATTCCTCGGCCTGCTGCGCGAGCATCTCCCGGTTGGCGCCTGCCGAGAGTCCGACCACTTCGAACCGGGTGGGATTCGCCCGGATCACATCGAGGGCCTGGGTTCCGATCGAGCCGGTGGACCCGAGAATTACTACTCGTCTGCGCATTCCCTCATGCTAGCTTTCGTGGTACCGGGTGTCACGGCGGTAGGGTCGAGCAGTGACCGGAGCCAAGGACGAACCCCAGGAACCCCTTATCCAGGAGCCCGACGAGACCGCGGAGACCGCTTCGGATCTCCCCAGAACCCGTCGCCCCGGATTCGTCTACTACCTGAGTTACGGCGTCATGGCGCCGATCGCCCGGATCATCTTCCGGCCCGTCATCACGGGAACCGAGAACATCCCCCGCTCCGGCCGTGTCATCATCGCGAGCAACCATCTCTCCTTCATCGACAGCATGGTCATCCCGCTCGTGACGCCGCGTCGTGTGCAGTACCTCGCGAAGTCGACGTACTTCACCGGGACGGGAATCAAGGGCTATCTCACCCGCACCTGGTTCGAGTCGATCGGTGCTGTCGGGATCGAACGCGGCGCGGGCCAGGCCGCACAAGACGCGCTCGACGCGGGCCGCAGCATCCTCGAATCGGACAGCGCCTTCGCCATCTATCCAGAGGGCACCCGTTCCCTCGACGGACGGCTCTACAAGGGACGCACCGGCGTCGCCTGGCTCGCACTCACGACGGGTGCCGTCGTCGTGCCGGTCGGCCTGATCGGCACCCAGGAGATCCAGCCCGTCGGCACCCGGGTCCCACGGGTGCGGAAGATCACCGTGAACTTCGGCGAGCCGATCGACGTGAGCCGCCACGGACCCGCGACCTCAGGCAGGGCCAGGCGCCAGGCCACCGACGAGATCATGGCCGCGATCCACCAGCTCTCCGGCCAGGAGCTCGCCGGGCGGTACAACGAATCACCCCGCCCCGGGCTGCACGGGCTCGCAGACAAGGTCTTCCCGCGAGAGCGCGTCTAGCCGGGTTCAGCCGCCACCGGCGCGCGGAAACACCGGGGAAATCGTCGCAAACTAAGCTGGACCCATGTCTGCTTCGTACTCGGTCCCCCAAAAACGTAAACTCGTCACCGCCCTGCCGGGCCCCAAGTCCATTGAACTGCAGGAACGCCGGGTCAACTCGGTGTCCCGTGGAGCCGGCACGCTTGTCAACATCTACATGGACCACGGAGCCGGCGCGATCCTCGTCGACGTCGACGGCAACCAGATCATCGACATGGGCTGCGGCATCGGAGTCACCACGATCGGGCACGCGAACGCTGAGGTCGCGGAGGCCGCTGCCGCGCAGGCGGCGAAGCTGACCCACACCCTCTTCACCGTCACTCCGTACGAGAACTACGTCGCCGTCGCCGAGAAGCTCGCCGAGATCACCCCCGGTGACTTCCCGAAGAAGTCGATCCTGGTCAACACCGGTGCCGAGGCCGTCGAGAACGCGGTCAAGATCGCCCGCAAGTTCACCGGGCGCCGCGCCATCGTCGCGCTCGACCATGCCTTCCACGGCCGCACCAACCTGACCATGACGATGACGTACCGGCCCTGGCCGGAACGCGCCGGCATGGGCCCGTTCCCCGGCGAGATCTACAGCGTCCCGACGAGCTACCCGTACCGTGACGGCCTGACCGGCGAGGAAGCCGCCGAGAAGACGATCGACTACATCACGACCCACATCGGCGCCACCGAGATCGCGGCGTTCTTCGTCGAACCGATCCAGGGCGATGGCGGCATCGTCATCCCCGCCCCCGGCTACTTCAAGCGGATCAGCGAGTTCTGCACCGAGAACGGCATCGTCTTCGTCTCCGACGAGATCCAGGCCGGCATCGCCCGCACCGGCGTCTGGTACGCGATCGAGCACCACGGCGTCGTCCCTGACCTCGTCACCACGGCAAAGGGCATCGCGGGCGGCTTCCCGCTTGCGGCCGTCACCGGTCGCGCCGACATCATGGATGCCGTCCAGCCCGGCGGCATCGGCGGAACCTTCGGCGGCAACCCGGTTTCGACCGCGGCAGCGCTCAAGGTGCTCGAGATCATCGAACGCGACGACCTGCTCGGCGAAGCAAAGCGCGTCGAGAAGGCCCTCTGGGCCCGCATCGGCGACTGGGCCGAGAAGTTCTCCGTCGTCGGCGAGGTGCGCGGCAAGGGCGCCATGTTCGGCGTCGAGCTCGTGCACCCCGGAACGACCACGCCGTACCCCGAGGCGCTCACCGCGATCCTCAAGCACGCGACCTCGCACGGCGTGATCGTGCTCGATGCAGGCAGCTGGGACTCCGTGCTGCGGATCATGCCGTCCGTCGTCATCTCCGAGGAACTCATCGACGACGCGGCATCCGTCATCGAGGAAACCCTCCGCGCCCTCTCCGGAGTGTGAACCTCGCCCGTTCCCTGGCCCGAGGGTCAGGGAACGGCGACGGTTTCGGGTTCGTGGCGCACCGGGAAGTTCACGGAGGCCGCGATGAAGCACTCGCGGGCCGCCTCGGCGTGCAGCGAGTGCGCCAGCTCCACCTGGCCGCGATCGGCCACGGTGACCCGCGGACGCAGCGTCGCCTCGGTGAAGTGACCGCCGCCATCCCTCGTCTGCACCATCGTGCCGGTTGCGTCGTCGGTGTAGCCGACCACGACGACACCGTTCCGCGCGGCCACGTGCAGGTAGGACAGCATGTGGCACTGGCTCAGCGCCGCGAGCAGCAGTTCCTCGGGGTTCCAGCGGTCAGCATCACCGTGGAACGTTCGGTCAGATGACCCCTCGAGCGGGTGCTTGCCCTCCGCCGAGACGACATGGTCGCGACCGTACGCCCGGTAGTCGCTCGTTCCCGTACCGCGGTTGCCCGTCCAGGCCACCCGCACGTCGTAGTGGTGCTCGATTTTCATTCCCCGATTCTCTCAGGGCGCTACCCCAACCGGGAAACGACACTGGGTAAACTGGACGCATCATGACTGACACGCTGACGCCCTCGACCCCAACGCCCACTGCTCCCTCGGTCACGCAGGAGCGACGCATCGTCACGGCCGTCCCGGGCCCGCGTTCGGTCGAACTGCAGAAGCGCCGCCTCGCGACGGTGTCCGGCGGCGTCGGCTCCGCCCTCCCTGTGTACATTGTGAAGGCCCACGGGGCCATCGTCGTCGACGTCGACGGCAACCAGTTCATCGACCTCGGCGCCGGCATCGGCGTCACGACGATCGGCCACACCGAGGCGAGCGTGGTCGCTGCTGCCGTCGGGCAGGCAGAGGACTTCATCCATACCCTCTTCACAGTCACGCCGTACGAGGAATACGTGCGCGTCTGCGAGCTCCTCGCCGAGCACACCCCTGGCGATTTCGCCAAGAAGTCGGTGCTGATCAACTCGGGCGCCGAGGCCGTGGAGAACGGCGTGAAGATCGCCCGCAAGTTCACCGGCCGCCGTGCCGTCGCCGTGCTCGACCACGCGTACCACGGCCGCACCGTGCTCACGATGGCGATGAACTACAAGGCGATGCCGTATGCGACCGGCTACGGCCCGCTCGCGAGCGACGTCTACCACGTGCCGAGCTCCTACCCCTATCATGACGGCCTCAGCGGGGCGGATGCCGCGGCACGCACGATCGCCTACCTCGACAAGGTCATCGGCGCGTCCGACATGGCCTGCCTCGTCGTCGAACCGATCCAGGGCGAAGGCGGCTTCATGGTCGCCGCCGAGGGGTACTTCACCGCCCTGCAGGACTGGTGCACCGCCAACGGCGTCGTCATGATCGCCGACGAGATCCAGAGCGGCATGGCCCGCACGGGCGCCTACTACGCGAGCGAGCACTTCGGCTGGGTCCCCGACCTCGTGCTCACGGCCAAGGGCATCGCCGGCGGCTTCCCCCTCGCGGCGGTCACGGGCCGCGCCGAGATCATGGACGCTTCCCAGACCGGCGGCCTCGGCGGCACCTTCGGCGGCAATCCGGTGTCCTGCGCAGCCGCGATCGCCGTGTTCGAGGCCATCGAAGCGAACAACCTCCTCGCGGAGGGACAGCGGATCGAGAAGACCCTTCGTGCGGGCCTCGGGAAGCTGCAGGACAAGTACGACATCATCGGGGACATCCGTGGTCGTGGCGCGATGATCGCGATCGAGCTCGTGCAGCCGGGCACCGGGGCGACGACCAAGGTCGCCAACGCCGCCGCCGTCAACTCGATCGCCGCATACGCCGCCCAGCACGGCGTCCTGCTGCTGACAGCAGGCACCTACGGCAACGTGCTCCGCTTCCTGCCGAGCCTCGCCGTCACCGACGTCCTGCTCCTCGATGCCCTCTCGATCATCGACGACGCGATCGCCGCGCTCTAGTGTCGTTCGCGGACACAATCGGGCACACCCAGCTCCCGCACCCCGTGCAGACCTTCGCCGTGACGGATGCCGTCGAGCTCGCCGTCGTCGAACGCAGCGGCTTCGTCGAATCGAGGCACGCCGGTTCCGCCGTCGTGCTGACGGGCGAGGGCGCCGTGCTGAGGTCCCTCGGCGACGTGACGAGCCCGGTCTTCCCACGCTCGTCGATGAAGCCGTTCCAGGCCGTCGCCGTGATGGCGAGCGGCGTCACCCTGCGCGGTGAGGACGCCGCGATCGCGACGGCGAGCCACACCGGCACCCAGCGGCACGCCGACCTCGTGCGCGGCCTGCTCTCCCGCGCCGGAATCCCGGAGACGGCGCTCGCCTGCCCGCCGGCATGGCCGATCGACCACGCGACCCGCGACGCGCTCGTTCGCCTCGGCGCCGGCCAGGCGCCCATCTACATGGAGTGCTCGGGCAAGCACGCGGCGATGCTCGTGGCGTGCGTGCAGAACGAGTGGCCGCTGACCGGGTATCTCGAGCCGGAGCATCCGCTGCAGAAGCGCATTCTCGACGTCGTCGAACGCTTCACCGGCGAACGCCCGGCCGCCTCGGGTGTCGACGGCTGCGGCGCGCCCGTTCACGCGCTCTCCCTCGCCGGGCTGGCGCGCGGCATCGGCCGGATCGCCTCGTCCAAGTCGAACTCGCCGTTCGCGATCTACCGCGAGGCCGGCTTCCTCTCCGAGGCAGTTCGCCAGAACGGCTGGGTCGTGGCGGGCCCCGGCAAGCCGGACACCCTCGTGATAGATCGGCTCGGCCTGTTCGTTAAGGGCGGCGCTGAGGGCATCATGGTCGCTGCCGCCCCGAACGGAACGACCGTCGCCCTCAAGATCCTGGACGGCAGCCTGCGCGCGGCGACGCTCGTCGCGCTCAACCTTCTCGCCGACGCCGGCGCGATCGCACACACGGATGTCGAGGCGCTGCTCCCCGACCTCGGCCTCGCCGTGTACGGCGGCGGCCACCCCGTCGGGCGGCTTCACGCGAGCTACCGCTAGTCGCCTCCCCCGCTACCCCTGCCGGGCGAGCCGTTTGGCCCGTGCCGCGGAGGATACCTGCGCGGTGACGACGACGACGAGCGCGAAGATGAAGACGGCGGATGCGATCACGTTCGCCTCGGCCGGGATGCCGCGGGCCGCTGAGATGTAGATGTACTTCGGGAAGGTCGTCACCGCGCCCGAGTTGAAGTTCGTGATGATGAAGTCGTCGAAGCTCAGCGCAAAGGACAACAGGGCGGCGGCGAAGATGCCGGGGACCAGCAGCGGGAGCGTCACCCTGAGGAAGACCTGGGTCGACGAGCCATAGAGGTCCCGCCCGGCCTCCTCGAGCGCGGGGTCGAGGCTCGCGACGCGGGCCTTGACGGTCACGACGACGAAGCTGATGCAGAACATCGTGTGCGCGAGGATGATCGTGGTCATGTCCTTGGCGACGCCGAGCGACAGGAACTGCGCGGCCAGTCCCGCGCCGAGCACGACCTCGGGGGTGGCCATCGGCAGGAACAGCAGGAGACTCGTCGCCGAGCGGAACCGGAACCGGTAGCGCACGATGGCGATCGCGATCATCGTGCCCATCACGGTCGCAAGCACGGTCGCGACAGAGCCGATCACGAGGCTGTTTCCGAACGCCTCGCAGACCGCGCCGTTCTGCACGGCGCACACGTTCAGCCACTTGTCGAAGGTGAACCCGCGCCAGGTGATGTTCGACTTCAGCGAATCGTTGAACGAGAAGACGAACGTGTAGGCGATCGGAACCATCAGGAACAGCAGGGCGAGGGCGGAGTAGACCGGAAGCAGCCATCTGCCGAGGGAGATTTTCACAGCAGTTCCTCCGTGCCCGCGCGCTTGACGTAGATTCCGACGATCACGAGAATCACGCTCATCAGGATGATCGAGAGCGCCGCGGCCACCGGGTAGTTCAACAGGACCAGGAAGTTGGCCTCGATCACGTTGCCGATCATCTGGCTGTCCGGCCCGCCCAGGAAGTCGCGACTCGCGTTGACATAGTCGCCGGCGGCGGGGATGAAGGTCAGCAGGGTGCCCGCAACGATCCCGGGCATCGACAACGGAATCGTCACCTTGCGGAACACCTCGAACGGGTGCGCGTACAGGTCGCTCGCCGCCTCGAGGTAGCGCAGGTCGAGCCGCTCGAGAGTCGTGTAGAGCGGGAGTGTCATGAACGGGATGAAATTGTAGGTCAACCCGAAGATGACGGCGATCGGGGTCCCGGTGAGGTGGGCATCCGGTGCCAGCAGGGAGACGGCCTTGAGGCTCGTCACGACGAAGGACTCGTCGGAGAGGATCTGCTTCCAGGCCAGGGTGCGCAGCAGGAAGCTGATGAAGAACGGGGCGATCACGAGCACGAGCATCAGGCTCTGCAGCAGCGGCCAGCGCCGCGCGGTCACACCGATGAAGTACGCGAGCGGGTAGCTGAACAGCAGGGCGAGCACCGTCGCGGCGAGGGCGAAGGCGAAGGACCGCACGATGTGCGGCCAGTAGTCGGTGACGACGTCGACGTAGTTCTGCCAGTTGAACGCGTAGTTGTACTGGCCGATGTCCCCGAATTCCGCGGGAGCCTGGAACGAGGTGATCAGGAGCGAGACGAGCGGTGTCAGGAAGAACAGAACGAGATAGAGGATGCCGGGCAACAGCAACAGGAGGGCGACCCGGCTGCGTCGCCGCGGGGCCGGGTCTGCCTGCGCAGTCGTGGTGGCGAAGGCCGCGAACGCCACTAGGCCTCCTCGAGCTCCGTGACGAGGGACTCGCGGCGCTGCGCCGCGATGCTCCGGGTGTCGGTGTCCGCGGCGAACCGGGGCCCGGCTCCCGGAACGGGTTCGTCTTCGAGGCCGAAGCCGTGCTCGACGTGCCAGTCCAGCCAGACCTCGTCGCCGACATCCGCCACCGGGCCGAAGGCCATGTTCTGGGCGAAGACGATCAGGGTGCCGATGTACGGCACGGCGACGAGGTACTGGGTGCTCACACCGCTGAACGACACGTCGATCACCCGGCCGGGACCCATGACGTTGCGGTCGGCGGCCTCGACGGGCGCCTTGCGGTGCAGCCACATCTTCTCCGGCCGGACGCCGATCGTGACCTCGCCGGCGTGGCGGTGCGCCCGGTCGGCGGGGACCAGCACCCGGTGCCCCGCGATGTCGACGGTGATCGAGGTGCTCGTGCTGCCGATGACGGGCCCGGTGAAGAGGTTCGACTGGCCGAGGAAGTTCGCGACGAACGCCGTCTTCGGCAGCTCGTAGAGCAGCTCGGGCGCGCCCATCTGTTCGATCCGGCCCTTGTTCATCACCGCGATGGTGTCGGCCATGGTCATGGCCTCCTCCTGGTCGTGGGTGACATGCAGGAAGGTGAGACCGACTTCCTCCTGGATGGTCTTGAGCTCAAGCTGCATCTGGCGGCGCAGCTTGAGGTCGAGAGCGCCGAGCGGTTCGTCGAGCAGCAGGAGTGCCGGCTTGTTCACGATCGCCCTGGCGAGGGCGACCCGCTGCTGCTGCCCGCCGGACAGCTGCTGGGGCTTGCGCGCGGCGAGGTGGTCGAGCTCGACGAGGCGGAGCGCCTCGTGCGCCTTGCCGACCGGGTCGGCGATCTTCCGGCGGCGGAGCCCGAAGGCGACGTTCTCGAGCACCGTCATGTGCGGGAAGAGCGCATAGCTCTGGAACACCGTGTTGACCGGGCGCTGGAAGGCCTTCTGCTGCGTGACATCAGCCCCGCCGATCAGGATGGTGCCGGCGGTCGGCTCCTCGAGGCCGGCGACGAGCCGGAGCGTCGTGGTCTTGCCACAGCCGGACGGGCCGAGCAGGGCGAAGAAGGAGCCGGCCGGGATCGAGAGATCGAGGTGTTCGATGGCGGTGAAGCCGGGGAAGCGCTTCTGGATTCCGACCAACTCGAGGTCGGCGCCCGCATCGGCGAAGGTGCCGGACGCCACCCTAGGCTCCCAGCAGGATCGACTGGAAGTCGGCGCCGTACTTCTGCTCCTCTGTCCCGTCGAGGGTGCGGAACACGTGCGCCTTCGCGAGGGTCGAGGCGTCAGGGAAGATCAGCTGGTTGTTCGCCAGCTCGGGGTCGATCGCCATCGCGGCATCCTTCGCGCCGGCGACGGGAGTGATGTAGTTCACGTACGCGGCGACCTCTGCGGCGACCTCTGGCTCGTAGTAGTAGTTGATCAGCTTTTCGACGTTCTTCTTGCGCGGGGATCCGATCGGCACGATGAAGTTGTCGTTCCAGAGCGTTCCGCCCTTCTCGGGTACGGCGAAGCCCCACTTGTCGCCGTTCTCGGCGTTGAGCTGCACGATGTCACCCGACCAGACGATGGCGGCGAGAGTGTCCTCGTTGACGAGGTCCTCCTTGTAGGCGTTGCCCTTGATATTGCGGACCTGGCCGTTGGCGACCTGCTTCTTGAACTCGTCGATCGCGGCGCCGAATTCGGAGTCACCCCACTTCCCGGAGATGTCGACGCCCTGGTCGAGCATGATCAGGCCCATCGTGTCGCGCATCTCCGAGAGGACGCCGATGCGGCCCTTGAGGCTCGGGTCCCACAGTTCGGAGACCGAGGTGAAGCCGTTGGGGAGCTTCTCCTTGTTCCAGGCGATCCCCGCGAATCCGCCCTGCCACGGCACGCTCATCGAGCGACCGGGGTCGAAGTCTACGTCCGTGAGGGACGGGACCAGGTTGCTGAGGTTGGGGATGTTCGCGTGATCGAGGCCCTGGGTGTAGCCGAAGCGGATCAGTCGGCCGACCATCCAGTCGGTGAGGCACGCGACATCGGCGCCGATGTCCTTGCCGAGAGCGAGTTGGTCCTTGACCTTGCCGTAGTAGGTGTTGTTGTCGTCGACGGCTTCCGTGTACGCGACCTTGATGCCGGTCTCTGCGGTGAACGCCTCGAGCGTGGGGTAGCTGCCTGCGTCGTTTACGTCGATGTAGAGCGCCCAGTTGTCCCAGCGGATGGTTTTGTCTGAATCGGAGACGTCGGCGGCCGCGGACGGCTTGGCGGCTCCGCCGGTGGAGCACGCCGCGAGGGCGAGGGCCGCGGCTCCGGCGCCGGCCCCCGCGAGCAGGGTGCGACGACCCAGGGTGGCCTGCTGGGCCTGGCGGACGAGCTGGCGGATCATCGGGTCGGCGGGCAACGGCCTCGGCATCATGTCTGGGGTCTCCTTGCGTTTCAGCGAGCGAACACCCACACGACGACGGGTGAGTTGCTAGATACTCGCACAGCGCGGGCCGTTAGTCACGGCTAAGTGACCAAATCATCGATTACGTAACGCACTTGTCACGAAATCAGCGGTCTTGGGGTCGTTTGGCACTCGAAAAGGGCGCTTGCGCTGGTCGGGTGGCGCCCGAGACCGGACCGGAATCACGCCGCCTCGAAGACCACCCGGGCGAGGGCGCCTTCGGGCGACAGGGACCAGAGATGACCGCGGCCGGGTGCCAGGGGTGGCGGAAGATCTCGCCTGCGGGTCAGCATGCGGTAGTCGGCGAGGGTGCAGCCGTCGAAGACGATGGGTGCGCGCACCCGAAGCGCGGCCAGGAGCGACCAGTTGGCCTGCCAGGTCTCGGGATCCCCGATGAAGACGGTCGCCGCGCCACGCCGGACCAGGACTGCCTCCGAGTTCGCGGGACCGGCACCGGCGGTCAGCTCCACAACGTCCGGGTGCGCGGCATCCGCTCGAAAGTGAGCGGCGGAGCGGGCCGGGGACCCGCTCACGTGGATGATCGATGTGCCCGCGGAGAGAACGAGTACGGTCGCGGTCGGGCGCACGTCAGGGCCGGGGACTGCGCGGTCCGGCCTACCGGCGACAGGGGATGCAGCTGTGTCCGGGACAAGAGATTGCGGAGCGAGCACCTGAATGCGCCGTCCACGCCAGTGTCCGCCGCCGGGAGGGAGGGTTGGATCGAACTGGGCTGCCTGTCCCCCGGCGGCGAGGTGTTCGGCGCGATCGGGCAGCCGAAGCAACAGGTGTTCCTGGCACAGCGCCGCCAGGTTCTGAAGCGGCCCGTTGACGCGTTGCGCCGTGATGACGACGCGCAGTCCGACCGGGAGTCCGTCGCGAAGCAGGCTCGCGAGGCATTCGAGCGCCGCCTGCCGGTGGTCGGGCTCCCAGCGGGCGCAGACCGAATCGAAATCGTCGAGGAGCAGGAGCCTCGAGCTGGCGCGGCGGGCCGGGCCTGCACCGGCCTGGTCGGTGCGAACCCGGCCCGCGCCTCCCCGGTCGATCCAGTCGCGCGCCTCGGTGAGGGCGTCCCAGACCGCTTCGACTTCGGGATTCGGCCAACCGACCCACGAGTGCGCGGCGCGTGCCTGGGACGCGAAAACGCTGAGCACCGAGGTCTTGCCGCTCCGTGCTCCCCCGAGGACGAACATGTTCCCGTCCCCGGGACCGTACCGGGCCACGCTGTACCGTTGCCGGTCCGGCTCGTCGACCAGTCCGACGCGGAATTCGTGTTCCACGGCCGGGGTTCGGTCCGGCGCATGTGCCTCCGACTCGGGCCTGTCGAGGTCCTGAAGCCCGTCGAGGTCGGCGAGGGCCACCCGAGGAGGGAGCGGATCGAGCCACGGTCGGCGAGGGTGCCGCGGCGGCACGACTCCTCCGTCCACGGTTGAGCCCGCGACCGCAGCCAGGGCCTCGATCTCCGCGCCCGAGGTGACGGCGACCTGGCAGGCCTCTGGGTCGCCGTCCCCCAGCGCGATCAGGCAGCGACCGGGAACGGCGGCGGCGATGGCGGCTGCGGCGTCCGTCCCCAGCACGGCCTGGCTGTCCGCCGCGTTGTTGACGCGCAGGGAGATCCGGAGGGTGCAGTTTGCGAGCAGGGCGTCCCGCACGACTCCGGCCGGGCGCTGCGTGCACAGCACGAGGTGCACGCCGAGCGAGCGTCCCCTGGCCGCAATGTCGACGAAGAGCGCGTGCAGTTCCGGAAACGACGCGAGCATGGTCGCGAACTCGTCGACGACGATCACGAGCCGCGGCAACGCGGGCCTCTTCGGCGACGCCGGCCCGTCGAGCGAACGCCATTCGGCGAGGTCCCTCGCACCCGCCGCGGCGAGCACCCGTTCGCGGTGACGAAGTTCTGCGCCGAGGCTCGCGAGGGCGCGCTCCGCCCGGCGCCCGTCGAGGTCGGTGACCAGCCCGACACAGTGCGGGAGAACAGCGAGCGGGCGAAACGCGGCGCCGCCCTTGAAGTCGATGAGCAGGAAGGTGACGTCGTCCGGCGGGCGATCCGCGGCGATCTGGCTGACCCAGCTGACCAGCAGTTCGCTCTTGCCGCTCCCGGTCGTGCCGCCGACAACGGCGTGCGGACCCTGGCCGACGAGGTCGAGCGTGACCGGCCCGTCGGCGCCGACACCGATCGCGCACGCGAGACCGTCCCAGTCCGCCGCCACCGCGGCGAGCGGATGCCCGGCGATCGCGGCCAGCTCGGCGCGCGTCACCCGGGCGGGCAGCGAACCATGCCCACCGAGAAGACCCGCCGTTGCAGCACGCTCTCGGAGCAGCCGGGCGAAGCCGATCGCCTGTTCCCTCGTGACGAACTCCGGCCGGAAGTCCGGGCGCTGGGACGACCCCCGACGAGACCCATGAACCGCGGAGCTCCCGGGGCTCTCTGGGTGCTCGGATTCCGCAAGGAAGAGCACCTCCGCCCGGGTTGCACTGTGAAGACGCACGACCGTCGCGCAGCCGGGCGGCACGTCGACGAGGTCCGTGGCCAGCAGCAACCACGGCACCCGCGGGTGTCCCTGTCGAGGTTCGACGGTGGGAGCGTGGTTGCCTTCGACCGGCATGTCGGTGAACCGAAGCAGGACGACCTTCCGGGCTGCCTCCGCGGGGCTTCTGCGGTCCGCGGGCCCAGCGGCCTCCGCGGGACCCGCGTCAGCCGCGACGCCTGCACGGGTCGTGTGCGGCAGGGCCCTGGTCCACGCCCAGTCGTCGTCCGGTCGGTCCGAAGCGACCGGTTCCAGGGCGAAACGGTCGGGTGTCAGGGCGAATGCAAGCTGCACGAGCAGCGCCCGGGCGAACGCGCGCACGAGGGCCGTGGGCCCGACGAGCGCGACGCCGCCAGAGGCATCCGCTGTGATGGGTGCATCCAGGAGCGTGGCGGCCCAGTCGCGCAGCTCCCGCTCCGAGCCGGTTCCCTCGAGACGGATACCGCTCGCCGTGCTACCCGATCCCAGAACCACGGATACTGCGCCTCCGGCCCGAGATCTCCAGCGGGATGCCCGGTCCGGCGTCTCGAGGAGCTGTGACGCGGACGGGGTCTCCTGCCGACGCCGTAGCCGCAGCTCTGTGTGGCGCTCGGTGACCGCGTTCCGTAGCTCGGCGAGAGCCGCGGAGTGCGCGGCGGCATCGCGGCGGCGGGTGCGGCGTGCGGCTCGGCGCCCATCGACCACGCTCGCCACGGCGATCACCGGGCCGAGCACCGCGAACAGCAGCACGAACGCCGAACCGGTCAGGAGCCAGATCACGCCGGCCGCCACGAGGGGCGCCAGGGAGGCGATCAAGGGGAACGCGGCGGGAGCGGGTTCCGTCGGGGACGCGGGCAGCGACAGCGGTTCGTCGGCGAGGAAGAAGTCGGTCACCCGGGTAGCAGAGCACCGGAACGGGATCAGGACAGGCGGCCGACCGCATCCGTGCGCCGGGGGCGGGATGGCCGGGGTGGTGAGGAGCGTCGAGGACAGGCCGAAGAGGCCGGACTGGCCGGACTGGCCGGACAGGTCGATGTCTCAGCTGACTTGGAAGTACTGGTCACCGATCTCGACGCGCGATCCGCGCGGCACGAGATATCGGCGCCCGGGCTCGCACCGCACCATCGTCGCGTCGGGGCGGCGGATGACGGTGCCGTTGCCGGAGAAGCGGTCGTTGACCCAGAGCTCGCCGTCATGTTGGCCGAACTCGAGGTGGGTCTTCGACACCGACATGCCCGGATCGATGATCTGCACAAGACGGTCGAAGTGCTCGCTCGGTTGCGGCATCGGCCGGCGTCCGATCAGTCCGGTGCCGCACACTTCGAGGTCCTCCCCTGTGCTGAACTGCAGCACGAAGGCGCCGACCGCTGTCGGGGCTCCACCACCGGTGAGGGCGACGTGGGAAGCGTGGGTATGCGCGCCCTGCCTGGACGGACGCGTGGGAGTAACGGGGTGCAGGCGACGGCCCGGTGCGAACGGCGACGACGATTCGATCTCGGTTTCGGCTTCGGCTTCGGCTTCGGGTTCGGGTTCGGGTTCGGGTGACGGTACGGCAACGGGCGGGGCGGACACCCCAGGCTTGCCGAGCACGCCGGGACCGGCCGCAGCGGTGGTCACCGGAATCGAGACAACGGTCGGGCGGGGTCGCAGCGGCTGGATGATCGTCGTGTCGTTCGGACGCGGGTCGTGACGCTTGCGGGTCTTCGGGGTCGCCTTCGTCGAACTGCCGCACTCACCGCAGAACATGGCGCCCGCGCTCAGCGGCGCCCCGCAGATCAGGCAATTCACGAAACGACTCCTTCCTTTCGCCGGTCCCGGCCGGGTTTGGAAACCCGGTCCCCGCTCGGCGTGCCCCGATTCGCAGGTGGAACGGATGCCCTTCCAGCGTAGCGAGCGAACGAGCGCAGCGAAATGAGGGCTCGGAACCGGTCCCTGCGGGTGCGTCCCGCGGCGAGCGCGGACCGCAGGTCTTCGACCATTCTCCAGATCTGGTCAGCGACGCCGTCGCTCGGCCGCCCCGGCGCGAAAACAGCCCGGTCCACCGCGACCGCCGCCGCAACAGGCGGCTCCCCGCCGACCGCCTCGGCCAGTTCGAGGCGGGTCGCGCCGACCGGCACATCGATGCCGAAGTCCACCGCGGTGTCCGCGTATTCGCGCCAGCCGCCGCGCACCCGGTCGAGCGTTGAGCCCCTTCCGCGGCGGAGCCTGCGCCGACGGGCCTTAGCGAGGATCACGACGAGGAACGGGCCGGCGATGACGAGGGCGGCGAGCAGCGTCCAACCGGTGATCGTCAGCACGGTGACGAGCAGCGCCAGCAACGGCGACAGCGGTGCCGGCGGTGTCTCCGCGGCATTCTCGGGAGAGGCGGGATCCCGCTGCTCCGTCACACTCGGAACCAGCGGCGGCACGACGGTCTGCGGTCGCGAGACGATCTGGGGCCGGTCCGGCTGTTTCTCCGGCACGTCGCGCACGGCGGGAGTGGGGTCGATCGTCACCCAGCCCTCCGTTGCCGTCTGGACCTCGATCCAGGCGGATACGTCGGCCCCGTGCACGATCACCGGCGTTTCCGACGCGTCGGCGGATCCGAGCGGCTCGGGGACGAATCCCATGACGACCCTGGCTGGAAACCCCAGCCGCCGCGCCAACAGCGCGGCCGCGACGGCGTACTGTTCGGCGTCCCCGAGCATGGGCTTATCGGTGAAAAGCTGACTGATCCGGTCCAGACCGTGGCCCGACCGGCTCACCGGCTCGTCCTCACCGATGCCGTGACTCACGTAACCATCCGCCTTCAACCCGTCCAGCATGGCCTGCAATTGCACGCCGGGCGGGTCCCCGGCGCGAACGTATCCCGCGAGCGCCCCTTCGACGGAGTCGGGCAGCGCCTCGAGTGCCGGGAGGGCGGCCGTGCCCGGCGTGAGCGTCGCGAGCGACCCGGGAACCAGTGGCACGACCGCGGTGGCCGTGTAGGTGTCGCCGGAGGCGAGTCCCCCGAGGACGGCAGCGGTCCCCGTGCCGTCGTTGTAGTAGAACGCATCGGCCCGGGCCGTGCCGGTCTCCCCGCTGAAGCGGATGCGTTCGAGTTGCCCGGTACCCGGGACCCAGACGCCCGCGTAATCGTCGATGGTCACGTCGATCGACGAGGGGTCGCCGGAGACCCCGCTCTGGTCGAGCCGGTCGGGAAGTCGGGTGAAGAAGTTCGCTGCCCCATCGAGGGAATAGACGATTCCGTTGTAGGAATCGAGGGCCGCGAGTCGCAACCGTCCCCCGGCCGGCAGGCCGGTCACCGACAGCATCACGGCATCGGACCGCCCGGGCTGCAGGTAACTGCGGAATTCACTCAGCGGGCTCGGGTAATCATTCGGGTCGAAGGGCTGCTGCACGCGGGCCCGCACGACATCCCGGGGCACCTGCACAGGGAAGGCCATGGCCGCCGCGGTACCGACCCCGATCGCGAGGGCGGCGATCAGCGCGGCCGAGAGCACCCCGCGGGCCGCGGTGAGCCGGCGACCGGCCCGCGATTCGCGGGTGCGCGCGGACTGCCGGGCACCGGAGAGGCCGAGCAGCGCCCGCCGGCGTGCCGCGCGTTGCCAGAGCAGCCAGAACAGCAGCACGACGAAGAGAGCGAGACCGGTCTCGATCGGCGCGAATCCGACGGTCGGTCCGAGGCCGATCCCGGCGACGTAGAGCGCGATCGGTCCGAGTGCGCCGAGCTCGCCGACCCGTGCCCTGAGGGCGATCGAGAGTCCGGCGACGGTGCTCGACAGGACGAGGATGAGAGCCGGAACCAACAGGGCCTGGTACGAGCCGACGGGGAGCACGATCGTGACGAGCTCCTTCCAGCTCAGTGCGGTCGCCGCGGCGAGGTCTCCGAGCCCGGCGAGGGTCGGCAGGACGCCCCTGGTCGCCTCGCCCGGGATCGCAAGCGGCACTCCGACCAGGAAATACACCGCGATCGTGACGAGCGAGACCAGCCACGCCCGCCAGCGGAACACCATACCGACGATCGCAATTCCCGAACCGAGCAACGCGGTGACGACGACGAGCACCACGAATTCGCGGTTCCCGTAAACCGGCCAGAGAGTCACGGCCGCGACCATCGTCGCGAGCAGCAGCGCCGCCGTGTTCCCGACGACGAAGGCGGCGGATGCGCGGGGCTTCACTCTCCCGGTCACGCGGCAACCCCCTTGGCGAGGCTGTGCTGCAGGTCTTCGAGGAAGCCGATGGTGAGCACGCTGAGCTCGGCGACGCGCCGGAGGCTCGGCACAGACTCTGTCGCGCAGACGACGGCCACGACTTCGACCCCGCCGGGGAAGTGGGTCGCCGCTGCGCGCAGCTCGGCGAGGCTCACCGTTGAGCCGTACACGAGGAAGACGACCGAAATACCGGCGACGGTGTCCGCTGCGGACTGCGCGAGTGCGCCGAGCGGCAGCGCATCCGCCGTGCGATCCACACGGCACAGGTCGTCGAGCAGGCGGGTGATCGTCAGGGTGCTGAGCCTTTCGGCGGCGGGGCGCCGCCGCTTCGTGCCTGCCCGGTTCGGCCGGTGCTGCCCCTGGTCCCGGCCGGCCGCACCCGGGCGGCCGGCGCCGGGTGCAATGGCGCTCGTGACGACGGACACCGTGCGTGCGTCGCGGATCGCCCGCACCCCGAGCGAGCCCGCGACGCTCACGGCGAGTTCGAATTCCTCGTCGTCTGCGTAGTCGTCTGCGGCGAGGCTCAGTGCGACCAGGAGGTGACTGCGCCGGGACGCCTCGTACTGGCGCACCATGAGGCGGCCGGTCTTCGCGGTGCTCTTCCAGTGGATGCTGCGCCGTTCATCCCCCGGAACGTACTCCCGCAGGGCGTGGAACGAGATGTCGAGGTTGGTGAGGTCACGGGTGGGGTTTCCCTCGAGGTCACGGATGAACCCCGTGCTCATACTCGGAATCGGGAGGGTGCGCGGATGCACGAAGAGGTCGACCCGTTCCGCCCAGACGAGTTCCCGGCGCACGAGGCCGACCGGGTCTGCGCGCACCGTCCGCACCGGCCCGATCGGGATGATCCCGCGCCGCACGGTCGGGACGATGAAGACGTCCTCGAAGCTTGCACCCCTCGCGAGCCCGGGCATGGCGAACTCGGCGAGGCCGAGGCCGACGGGAACCTCGACCCCGACGCCAGGCAGCCGGCGGCCGGTCGGGTTGCGCACGATCAGTTCACCGGGAACCCGTTCCCCCACGACGACCCGGTCCACGGGAACCCTGAGCCGAATCTGGTACGCGGTCCGCCCGAAGAGGAAGCCGAATGAAGCCAGGACGAGCGCGAGCCCAGTCCAGCCCAGCACCACGAGTTCGGTCCAGCCGAGCCGGTACCCGGTCGCGAGGGCGACGGCGGCGGATGCGAGCACGCTCCAGCCGAGGATCGTGACGACGGCAGTGGCGAGCCGCCAGGTCCTCGTCAGCAGCGCACCGGTCGCCAGGACCGCACCGACCGAACGCACGAGCAGCACGGCGAGACGACCGTCGGCGGAGTCCTCGCCGACGCCGTTCGGACCTGCGCCGCCCAGATCGCTCACGCGGCCTGCCGGTCTCCCGGCGGAGGCGTCTCGATCAGGATGCGCGCAACGATGCTCGAGGGTGTGACACCGTCGAACTCGGCCTCCGGATCGAGCAGGAGCCGGTGCGCGAGGACCGCCTCTGCGAGCTGTTTCACGTCGTCGGGAATGACATAGTGCCGCCCGTTGGCCGCAGCGAGGGTCTTCGCTGTGCGGATGAGGGCCAGCGCACCGCGAACGCTCGCGCCGAGGCGCACCTCGGTGGTCGTGCGCGTCGCGTCGACCAGGCGGGAGACGTAGTCGTTGATCGAGGGGTCGACGTGGACCGTCCGGGCGAGCGCGGCGAGTTCGACAACCGTCGCGGCAGAGACGACGGCGGGGATGACGACCGCGTGCGCACGCCGTCCGGCACCCTCGAGGATCTGGATCGTCGAGGCGTGGTCGGGATAGCCGATCGAGGCCTTCATGATGAACCGGTCGAGTTGGGCCTCTGGCAGCCGGTAGGTGCCCGCCTGCTCGATCGGGTTCTGGGTGGCGATCACCATGAACGGCTCGGCGACGGGGTGCGTCACCCCGTCCGCGGTGATCTGCTCCTCCTCCATCACCTCGAGCAGCGCCGCCTGGGTCTTCGGGCTCGCGCGGTTGATCTCGTCGGCGAGCACGATGTTCGCGAACACGGGACCGCGGTGGAATTCGAAGGCTCCATTGCGCTGGTCGTAGATGCTGACGCCGGTGATGTCGCCGGGGAGCAGGTCCGGCGTGAACTGGATTCGGTTGCTGGTGCCCTGGACGCTCTGCGCGATCGCCCGGGCGAGGCTCGTCTTGCCGGTGCCAGGCACGTCTTCAAGCAGCAGGTGACCGCCGCTGAGCAGCGCGGTGAAAGCCATCCGGATGACGTGGTGCTTGCCGAGCAGCACCCGCTCGACCCCGGAGACGAGCCGTTCGAAGACCTCGGCGAATTGCGCGGCCTCCCCTGCGGTCATCGTGGCGGCGGCCGCCTGCTCGGTCGAGTTCGTCGGGGCATTCATCGGGCCGGTCCTTGGGATAGTCATCTCAGTGTCTTTCGGGTCTTCATCGGAACAGTCTCAACAGTCTCATCGATCTCATCGGTCGTAGTTGTACACCGGGTTGCCCGCGCCGAGCCCGAGGTCGACGGAAACAGTGAGGCGGGCCGTGCCTGCTGCTGCAGGAGCGGCGAGAGTGCAGCTCGTTGGGCCGCCAGGCACGGGCGCCGCACCCGGGTCCGTCGGCACCGAACAGCTGTATCCGGTGGTGTGGCTGCCGTTGTTCGGGCCGTTCGTCCAGCCGAATACGCCTGTTGCCGGGTCGTAGGCCAGGCCGGTCACGGCGAGGCTGACGGATGCCGCCGGTGCCGTCATCGTCGCAGACCAGGCCCCACAGGTGCCCCAGGTGGCCGTGGTGTCACACGCGCGCACCTGGTAGCTGAACGGTGCGCCGAAGACCGTCGGGCTCAGCAGCTGGCGTGGCAGGGCGGTCCCGGTGAAGGTCGTGCTCGCGCCGGGGGTCCCCGTCGCGGCGTCGACGGCCCGGACTTCATAGCCCGTGACGCCGGCGCCCGGGCTCACCGGCGTGATCTGCAGGTCGTACGCCGTGTCGTGCATCCCCATCGAGGCTCCCGGGTCGGTGACCGCGCCGGGAGTCGACTGCACCTGAACGGTGGTGACCTGGCTGTTACTGCAGCCGGCCCTGTTGTATCCCCAGACCACGAAGGAGTATGACGCGGTGTCCGAGGTGAGCCCGGTGAAGTCGACGCTCGTGGCGCCTGCTCCGAGAGCCTTGATCTCGGCGACGTTCGCGCCCGTGTGGGGGACGACGACGGTGCCGGGGGCCGGGGACGTGACCGTGCACGCCTGGTTCCCCGTCGGCACCGTACCGTTCGTGAGACGTTGCACGTAGTACCCGCCGACGGGGTCGCCGGAACCGGAGAAGGCATCCCATGCGACGTGGACGGTGCCGGCGGCACCGGCCGATGCGGAGACCGCGCCGGCTGTCGGCGCACCGTATGGCGTGCCCTGGGTCGAAGCGGATGTCCACGCCGAGAGGGCGGGATATGACTCATTACGGGCGCTCACGCTCACCGGAACGTCAGTGCCGTTGGCGAGGCCGTTCACCGTGAGCGAGCACCGGGTGGTCCCGCAGCCAGGACCCGTCGCGCTCACGGCGGGCTGGGTCGTGCCGTTGACTGTGACCAGGTAGTCCGCGATCGGGGAACCCGCACCGTTCGGAACGGGTGCCCAGCTGATCGTCAGGCCACCGTTGAGCGGCGCGGCCGTGAGATTCCCGGGCGCCGCCGGCACGACATCGGACCAGACGGTGTCCGCGAGCGCGGTCGTCGCGCCGAGGCCGAGGCCGTTGCGCGCTGCGACCGAGACCCGGACCGCGTTGGCCCGCCCGTTACCGCCGGTCGGAACCGTGCACGAGGTCGCCTGGCAGGTGGTGGTGCTGATCGCTGCGCCCGTCACGGCAGTCACGAGGGTGATCTCGTAGCCGGTGACGGCGGAGTTGTTCGCGGCGCCGGGGTTGAAGGCGACCGCGAGACGGGTGTCCGAGAACCCGGTCACGGAGAGGCTCGTCACCGGGTCCGGCCGGTCCTGAACCGAGATCCGCACGGTGCCCCAGGCGTACCGGTTCGGGTCGTTCGTCGCGTCGGCGACCTCGTACTCGAGGTTCGTGTCCGCCGCGGCGGCGTTCGCTGCGACCTGCACGCTGAGTGTGCTGTTGTCGGCGCTCGGGGTGATCCTGACTCCGGCGGGGATCCCGGCACCGCCGAGTCCGCGCACGGCGACGACCCGGAGCGGGACCTGTGGGAACGGGTTGGCCGCGCCGTCGTTGGCGAGCACGTCGACGACGGTCGTCTGGGCGCGGGGGGCGATCGCGACATCCGCCGCCGGAATGGCAAGCGGCCGGGTCGACGCGACGACACTCATCTCGATGCGCCCGGCCCGGCCGGGCGTACCGCCGGCCGAGACGCCGATCGTGATGGACCCGTGGCCGCCCTGCCCACCCGAGGCAGGCAGCGTCGTTGTCCTGGCGTGCAGGGTCAGCTGCTGGCCATCGAGGGAGTAGTCGAATCCGGCCGGTTTCGGGTCGAGCACCGCGTACACGAGGGAGGCCTGGTCGTTCGGGTACGGGTAGGAGGTCAGTTTGGACAGGTCGATGACCTTGGTCTGGTCGGGTTCGAAGTCGAGTACGGCGCCGTCGAAGGCCGGTGGCTGGTTCGCCTGCGGCGTCACCGTGATCGGGAGCACGATCGTGGCAGTGTGGCCGGCCGGGTCTCCTGCGCCGGTGCCGTCAGTGACGACGAACGACACCGAGGCCGGACCGTAGTACTGGTCCGCGCTCGTGAAGGCGATGCTCGTGTCCGAGGTGGCGAGGTCTGCACCGTTGGACCGGGTGGCGTGCACGAGGCTCCGGTCGGTGAGGCGCACCTGCTTGCCGCCGACGGCGACGACGTAGTCGTTGATCGGGATGGTGAGGTTAGCGCCGCTCGCGACAGTGAGCGCGGGAACACCCTTCCGCAGTTGCGGCAGGGCGTCGGTGTACCCCGGCACCCAGATGAACGCGAGGGCGGTGATGCTCGCGTCGTCGGGGTTCGCGACCTGGAACGGGATGATCTGGCTCGTGGCGTGCACGGTCACCCGGACGCGCTTGGCGTCTGTGACCCTCGCGGAGTCGGCCCAGGACTCGGGGACGCTCAGCGCCAGGCCGCGCGCCGGCCCGTCGGCGAAGGTCACGTTTGCGAGAACGTCGACGTCGACGGTGCCGCCCGCGAGCACGTCGGAGAGGGTCAAGTGGGTGTCCCTGGCCTCTGGCCTGGCACGCGGGGCATCCGCACGCACGACGACGGTGAGGAAAGTCGAGCTGGTGCCGCCGCGCTCGTTGCTGATCTCGTAGATGAAGCCGAACCGGCCGGGTGTCGCGGGCGCCGTGACCGCGATGGTGTCCCCGGCGATCATGGCCGTGCCGTGGTCGGCCGCGAGGTCGGCCGGGGTGCCGCTCGGTTCGACGCCGCTGATCGTGAGCCGGCCGCCGTCGGGGTCCGAGTCGTTCGCGAGCACGTGCACGGAGACGGTGCTTCCCGGACGCACCACGACGTCGTCGGGGGCCGCGACAGGGTTGCGGGCGCCGTCGAGGCGCGGGCTGATCCCGATCCGCACGGTGCCGATCGCCCGAGCGCCGAGGGCATCGACGACGGCGTAGCTGAACGTGTCGGTCCCTGCGGAGTATTCCCCGGCCTGGTATCGGAACGTGTCCGTCCCGTCCGCGGTGACGGATCCCTTCTCCGGGTTGGTCTCCTGGCCGACGAGCTGGACCGAGTCGCCGTCAGGGTCGATCCCGGTCAGCGGGATCGACACTTCGACGGTGCCGCCGGAGAGCACCCGCGCGGTCACCGTCTTCGGGACGGGAGGATTGTTGGTGCTCGGGTCGGCTTCGCGCACCGAGATGCGCACCTCCGCGTTGGCATACTGGCCGTCGGGGGCATTCACCCGGTACACCGCGGAGTACGTGCCGGGAGTGGTCGGCGCGAGGTAACGCAGCACGGTGCCCGCGGCGAAGAGCAGGCCTGCTCCGGCTGGCAGGCCGGAGGCGAGGACAGGGTCCAGGGTCAGCGAGTCACCGTCCGGCTGTTCGTCGTTCGCGAGGACCGGGATGTCGATGGTGTCGCCGACCCGGACGGTCGCGGTGTCCGCAACGGCGATCGGGGCCTGTTTCTGACCGAGCGCGGGGATTTCGACGACGGTGACGGTGCCTTCGGCATCGGCGAGCCCATTGCTGATCCGATACCCGAAGCTGAGCCCGCCGTCCGGCAGCGGACGGGTCAGGGTGACCCGGAGGATCCGCTGGTCGAGGATCTCGATCCGCATACCGCTCGACGCCGGCACGTTCATCGTCCCTGTGACCAGCAGCACCCCGTTCGCAGGGTCGAAGTCGGTCGCGAGCACGTCGACGAGGGTGGCCTGCTGGCCACGGATGAAGGCCGTGTGGGGAACGGTGACGGGGGTGCTGTTGGCGTCGGCGGCGGGAGCGACGTCGACGCGCACCCTTCCCGTCGCGGTGAGCTGCCCGTCGGTGACCGAGTACTCGATCTCGTGGACCCCCGGCGTGCTGCTCAGGAACCGGAACGCACCGGAGGCGAAGTCGGGGGTGATCGTGGCATCCGGCTTGGCAGGGACGCTCGAAAGTCGCAGCGGCGCCGACCCGCCGCGGGCGTGGTCGAGCGGGGACACCGAGACCTCGGCCCCCGCAGTCGCGAGCACGATGAAGGAGTCCGCGACGATCGGCACGGCGCCGCTCGCGCGCACGGAGACGGTGAGCGAGCCCGTGCCGAGCAGACGGCCGTCGGAGACGCTCAGGCCGACCCGTTTGTCGTCGGCGTTCATGCCGGCATCCGTGAACACGACGGCGCCTGCGGGGGTGAAGCTCAGCAGGTCGGGGCCGGCGGCGGACGCTGCGGCGAGGTAGACCGGGTCGCCGTCGGGGTCGATCCAGTCGCCGAGCACCTGGCTTGTCACCCGGCCGCCTGCCCGCACGGTCGCGTGGGTGGTTCGAACCTGCTCGGGAGCGGAGTTCTCCCCCGGCGCCCGGAGAGTGACGGTGACGGTTGCGGATGCGCTCCCGCCACGGCCGTCATTGATCGTGTACCCGAAGCGGATCTGACCGGTTGCCGCCTCCGCGACGGTGAGCTGCACCTGCTGGTTGTTGCCGACGAGTTCAAGCCGGCCGTCGGTCGCGTCGATCGGTGTGACCGATTCGATCACGAGCACGTCCCCGTTGGGATCGGAGTCGTTGAGGAGCACAGGGAGGGTCACGATCCGGCCGGGCCGGGCTCCGAAGGAGTCGTCCACGGCCACGGGCGGGGCCTGCACCTTGTCGTAGACCGGAGGGGTGTCGTCGCCGTTGGTCTCGATGCGCTGGGTGTCCGGGGCCGTGTCGATCAGGTCGGCCCAGTTGTCGATCAGCTGATTGTCGCGCTGGACCGCCCAGGTGGAACCGTTGTGCGCATCGTTCAGCACGAGCCCGGTGCCGTTGCGCCGGAAGGCGAGTCTGGCGTTGCCGTTGAGCCCGGTGAGGGTCGTCGTCGTGCCGGATTGCGTTCCACGGGAGCCTCCGGACGCTCCAGACGCCGAGCCGCCTGACCCGGCGTCGCCGCAGTCGCGCCAGACCGTTCCGTCCGACCAGGCAGCATAGGCGCACTGTCCGGCGGTGTCCGGGGCCGCCGCGGTACCGTTCCGGCCGCTGACGAGCACGGTCGGGGCGCCGCCGGAGAGTGGGACGGCGACGAGCCCCCGCTCGTGGGCGATCAGCACCCGGGAGCCGGAGAGACTCGGCTGCTGCAGGGCGGGGGCGGTGCCGTCGATGATCAACCCGGACAGGTCGACGTCCCTGCCATCGAGGAACAGGTGCCGCGAGGTCGCGTTGAGCAGCGCCCAGGCGCCGTTCACGCTCGTCAGCTGGTAATCGTCGCCCGGCGATCCGGCGTTGAGCGTCTGGCTCGAGGTGACCGTTCCGCTTCCGGAGGGCGCCTGGGCGAGGGCGCCCGTCGCGGGCGTGAATGAGACCAGGGTTCCGGTGTCGTCGACGCTCACGACCGAGCCGGCGCCGAGGGAGAGCGTCGGCGCGGTCGCCGTGTCGAAACTCGCGAGCCGGCTCGTCGGGGTCTCCCAGACCTCGCCGTTCGAGGCGATCAGGGTGCGGGTTCCAGCGAGGAACACGGCGGGCGCCCGGGGCGGCAGTGCCACGCTGCGCACGATGGTTGCCGTGGCCGGGTCCAGGATATCGAGGGAGCTGTTGCCGGTGTCGAGCACGAGGACCGTCGCTCCGGACTGGAGCACGTCGAGATTTGAGCTCTCGCTCGTCACGACCGTGTTGAGCTCCATCACCGCCGTGTTCGCCCGGCCGACAGCCTGGCGGGTCTCGTTGGTGACCCAGACGGCGGCATCGCCGAGGTCAAGACGCTGGGCGGTGTATCCGCCGGACACGACAGCGGTCGTCACGACGAGGGCGAGGACGAGCGTTCCGCCGAGGGCCGTCGCCCACGCCGAGCGGTGCGCAGCGAACTGGCGGGAGACCCAGAGACGGATCACGAAGCGTCGCCGCCTCGGGTCAGGTCGCCGCGCGCGCTGCCGGTCACTGATCCGCCGGCGTCGACGCACTTCTCGCCGCTCGCGCCCCCGGTGCGCCCGTCCCGGTTCACGGCGACGCTTACGCAGACCCTGGCCTGTCCGTGCGGGTCGACGCTGAACTCAGTGCCCTTCTGGATGCTGCTCTCACCGGTGCGGAGGGTGATCACGTAGCTGTCCCCCTGGGCGATGCCGGGGTCCGCCCAGCCGAACACGACCATACCGTCCCGCAGCTCCCCCGAGACGTTGCTCACGGTCGGCAGCCCTGGCGTCGCCTGGTGCGAGAGCGCCGACGCCGTCACGACGGCGAGTACGACGATGACGACGGATGCCGCAACGAGAGCCCAGACGAGCGCCGAACGCCGCCAACCCCCTTGCACGGAACCCCTGGCTGTGCTGCGGGACGTGCCCCTGGCCGTGCCCACGCTGCCCGCAGTCCCCGCCGAAGCGTCGAAACCGGACGGGCTGCGCGCGCCGGAGGTGTCGGCGAGCGCACCGGCCGCCGAACGGCGCCCTCGCGGCGCCTGATTCACGCGGCGGCGGCGCGGCTCCTGGTAGGCATTGATCGAATTCACGGCCGAGATCCGGGTGCGGTCGTCGTCGTCGACGCCGTTCTCAGCGGCCCAGTCCTCGTCGGCGACTTCGAGCCGGGTGGGGAGGAGACCCAGTTCGCCCTCGACCGACTGCAGCTCCCTGATGAGCTCGAGCACGCTGCCCTGGCGCGACTCTGGCCGCCGGGACATCGCACGCTGGAGGATGAGCTCGAGCCTGCTCGGGACATCCGCCCGGCCGATCGCCGGGACCCTGGCCTTGTTGATGCGGGAGATGAGATGGGCCGAGCTGTTCTCGGCGCCGGGAATCTCGAACGGCGAATGACCGGCGAGGAAGGAGTACAGGGTGGCGCCGAGGGACCAGACCTCGGAGGCGACGGAGCCTGACACCTCGTCGAGGAGGACTTCCGGAGCGGACCAGGGGATGGACAGCCCGACCGCTTCGACGTTTCTGGCTTCGCTCACCGTGGCCGCGATGCCGAAGTCGCCGAGCACGGCGTGCCCGTAGCGGGTGACGAGGATGTTCGAGGGTTTGAGGTCCCTGTGCAGCATGCCGGCCTGGTGCGCGGCCTGGACGGCGTTCGCGATGGTGATGCCGACCTGGAGCACCTCAGGGACGCCGAGTGGCTCCGCGCGGTAGCGCTGGCTGAGCGCGGGAGAGCACTGTTCCATCACGAGGTACGGGCGTCCGTCCGCCGAGACGCCGGCCTGGAACACGGTCAGGATCGACGGGTGCGAGCTCAGCGAGGCCATCAGATTGGCCTCGGCCTGGAACAGCTGCCGGACCTGGTCGTTGACGACCTCGGCGAGGAGCACCTTGACCGCGACCTGTCGGCGCGGAAGGTCCTGCTGGTAGAGGAAGACGTCGGCGAAGCCTCCGGAGCCGAGCACCCGGAGGTAGGAGAACCCCGGCAGGTTCGGGGGCATCGACGGTAATCGTCGCTGCATCGCGGCCTCCCCGTCTCGCTCTCGCCAATGGTCCCTGAACTGGTCCGTGAACGCGCATCGAACGGGTATCACGACTGGCGTCACTCAAGTTTATGCAGTTGCCCCGCACGTGTCCGGGATGCTGCTCCCCCAACTCAGGGGGTGTCGAACTCAGTTCGTGTCGAGATGGACGATGTCGAGCGGGCCGGTGTCGGCGTCCTGCGAGTCGGACGGGCCGCCGGTCCCCACGTCCTCTTCACGTTCTTCGCTGTCTTCGCTGTCTTCGCTGTCTTCGATATCGAGGACGTCGAGGACGATCACCGTCACGTTGTCGCGACCGCCGTTCTCGAGCGCGGCCTCGACGAGCGCCTTCGCCGCGTCGTCCGGGTCCGGGTTCGAGATCAGGAAATGCCGGATGCCGTATGCGGTGAGTTCCTTGGTCAACCCGTCTGAGCAGATCAGGAGGCGCATCCCCGGGTGCACAGGCAGCACACGGTAGTCGGGGACGGGCGCCTCGTGGAACCCGACTGCGCGGGTGATGATATTGCCGTGCGGATGGACATCCGCTTCGTCGCGGGTGATCCGGCCGGCGTCGACGAGTTCCTGCACGACGGAATGGTCGATGGTGATCTGTTCGAGCACACCGGAGGTGAGCAGGTAGACCCGGGAGTCGCCGATGTTGAAGACGACCCACTGGGGAGCGCCGGACACGAGGGTGAGTGCCGCTCCCGTCACCGTGGTCCCTGTGCCCAGGTCGGTCACGCCGACACCGGACGCCATGTCCGTGACCGCGAGGCCGAGTGCCGCGTTGATGGCCGCATTCTGCGGCGAGTCCCGCCCGGCAAGTTCGCCGAGCCGGTGCACGACGGCCGCGCTCGCGACGTCGCCCGCGGAATGCCCGCCCATGCCGTCCGCGACCGCGAAAATGGGCGGCGCGGAGATCAGGCTGTCTTCATTGACTTCGCGGCGATGCCCGGTGTCGGTGAGTGCGGCCCACGCGAGCGAGACCGTTTTCTTCACCGAGGGGAAAGCGACCTCGAATCCGCCTGAGCCTTGACCAATCTGGGTCACGGGTGGTGCCTTCCACGATGTGCTGGGAAATACGGAGCCGACTCGGTGCCGCTCGCCGGGATGATCTCGATGATGTTATCGTCCCCGATGTCTATTCTCGTACCCGGAGGCACAGTTCGGGAATCGCCGGGACGGAGCCGTTCCTTGCGCCCGTCCGCGGAGACCACAATGGTGCCGTTCCGGGAGCCCGCGTCAGTGACGACGATGACGTCCCCAACCTGCCGGATGTCGACGTGGGTCGCGGACACGAGCGAGCCGGCAGAGACGACGGCCACGAGAGTGATGCTCGGTCCGACGGGGATGCGCGGCTGTGCCGGGCGCCTGCCGAGCCGGTATGGACGGTCGAGAGGGAACTCACGGCCGTCGGACAGCCGGAACCGGGCGAGTGGAGGACGGAGGGCCGCGCCGGTCGCGGTGTCCTCGGTGTCATTCTGCGGGCTGCTCACCGTGTCGTCCGCCCCTCGGATCACGGTGTCGTCCGCCCCGCGGAGCACGGTGTCGTCCGCCCCTCGGAGCACGGTGTCGTCCGCCCCTCGGAGCACGGTGTCGTCCGCCCCGCGGATCACCGTGTCGTCCGCCCCGCGGATCACCGTGTCGTCCGGCCTGTGGATCACGGTGTCCTCCGGCAGCCGCATCGCGGTGTCGTCCGTTTCGGCCGGCAGGCCGCCTGGCGACCAGCGCACCGTCCGGCCGACCGCTGTGCCCTGTGCGTTCCCGGTTTCGCTTCCGCCGGGCACTGCGGCGAGCGCCGCCGTGTCCGGGGAACCGATGACGACGCCGGTCACTGCGGAGAAATCGGCGAGGTTCCAGGGCCGGATGCCCTGGTCTGTGAAGCGTCGTGAACCGCCGACCGAAAACACGTCGACGGCGACCGGTCCGCGCACGACGACGGTCACGGCGGACTCATCCGCCGCTGCACGGATCACGAGCGCGAAGGACTCGAGAGCGTCGGAGCCACCGAGCGGCAACAGTCCGACGAGCGCCTCGGCCGAGACGCAGGCGTCTCCGGCCCTGCTCGAGAGCGCCGTGACGAGACCACGGGGCGCGTCGACGGGGACCGCGGCGATGAAGGAGCGGCCGGCCACGAACATCCACTCTCGGCCCATGGGACTCCCTTCGTCCTCGTAGGGTCTTCACCGTATCCCGAGTACGCGGATCCGCCGTTCGGCGCGGGGAGGCCCCACGCACCGCCAAAACCCTCAAAGATATGGAATCCGCAGCGTTTGCCGTGAAAAGCTGCGGAATCGCTTGCCGGGGCAGGGTCTCGCTGGCATAATCGCTGGATGGTCGCAAACGGACGTACCACGCCGGGCAAGCCGGTACCCCTCGATGATGTCTCGAAGAAAATCATTGAGCAATTGCAGGTCGACGGGCGCCGGTCGTACGCGGAGATCGGCAAGGCCGTCGGGCTCAGCGAGGCCGCCGTGCGCCAGCGGGTGCAGAAGCTCACGGATGGCGGGGTCATGCAGGTTGTGGCCGTCACCGACCCGATGCAGCTCGGTTTCTTCCGCCAGGCCATGATCGGCATCCGTGCCTCGGGAGACACCCGGATGCTGGCGGACCTGCTCGCCGCGATGCCGGCCGTTGACTACGTCGTGCTGACGGCAGGCTCCTTCGACATCCTCGTCGAGGTCGTCTGCGAGGACGACGATGAGCTCCTCGACCTGCTCAACTCCCAGATCCGCAACCTCGACGGGGTCAGGTCCACTGAAACATTCGTCTATCTCAAACTCCACAAACAGTTCTACAACTGGGGAACACGGTAAAAAATGACACTCTCAGAACCCTTGCTCGAATCCGTTCCCGCGTCGCCCGCGGTCGTCAGTGCTGACGCAACCGGTGCCGATGCCGCGGCGACGCCGGAGGATGCCGGGCCCACCGTCTACACGGACGCCGAGAACGCGGCCATGCAGCAGAAGGCCAAGGACCACCTCTGGATGCATTTCTCACGCCAGTCGGTCGTCGAATCCGGCGCGGGCGTTCCGATCATCACGAAGGGCCTCGGACACCACATCTGGGACTCGAACGGGAAGAAGTACATCGACGGCCTGAGCGGCCTCTTCACGGTCAATGCAGGACACGGGCGCAAGCGCCTCGCCCAGGCGGCCGCCAAGCAGGCGGAGGAACTCGCGTTCTTCCCGATCTGGTCGTACGCGCACCCGAACGCGATCGAACTGGCCGACCGGCTCGCCTCGTTCGCTCCCGGCGACCTCAACCGCGTCTTCTATTCGACCGGTGGCGGCGAGGCCGTCGAGACCGCGTTCAAGCTCGCCAAGTACTACTGGAAGCTTCAGGGCCGCCCGACCAAGCACAAGGTCATCTCGCGCAACGTCGCCTATCACGGCACCCCGCAGGGAGCCCTCGCGATCACGGGCATCCCCGCGATGAAGGAAATGTTCGAACCGGTCACTCCCGGGGGGCTCCGGGTGCCCAACACGAACTTCTACCGGGCGGACGAGATGGGCTCCGGCTTCGGCGACGACATCGAAAAGTTCGGCCTCTGGGCGGCGAACCGGATCGAGGAGATGATCCAGTTCGAGGGGCCTGAGACGGTCGCGGCCGTGTTCCTCGAGCCCGTGCAGAACTCCGGCGGATGCTTCCCGCCGCCCCCCGGCTACTTCAAGCGCGTGCGCGAGATCTGCGACAAGTACGACGTGCTCCTCGTCGCCGACGAGGTCATCACCGCCTTCGGCCGGATCGGGAACATGTTCGCCTCGACGACCTTCGGCATCGAACCGGACATGATCACCTGCGCGAAGGGCATGACGAGCGGCTACTCACCGATCGGCGCGACGATCGTCTCCGACCGCATCTACGAGCCGTTCAAGCACGGCGACACGACGTTCTATCACGGCTATACCTTCGGCGGGCACCCGGTCTCCTCCGCGGTCGCGCTCGCGAACCTCGACATCTTCGAGGAAGAAGGGCTCAACGAGAACGTCCGCACGAACTCGCCGATCTTCCGCGCCGAGCTCGAGAAGCTGCTCGCGCTGCCGATCGTCGGCGACGTGCGAGGCGCGGGCTACTTCTTCGGGATCGAACTCGTCAAGGACAAGGGCACGAAGGAGACCTTCAGCGACGAGGAATCCGAACGCTTGCTTCGCGGCTACCTGTCCAAGGCGCTCTACTCCGCCGGGCTGTACTGCCGCGCCGACGACCGCGGCGACCCCGTCGTGCAGCTCGCTCCCCCGCTGACCATCGGTCCGTCCGAGTTCCGGGAGATCGGCGACATCCTCTACGGTGTGCTCGCGGAGGCCCCGAAGTACCTGTAGCGAGGAGCCGGCCCGCGCCGGGTCAGCCGGGTTGGCCGGGCCGACCCGGCTCGTCCTCCGGGTCCCAGGCGGGTACCGCGAACGCCCACTCGGGCAGGTGCCCGGCGGAGACGACGGTGAGCAGCAGCCTGGCCATGCCGTATTCCGGGTCGATCGCCAGGGCCTGGTCGATGAAGATCCCGGCGACCGAGCTGCGCCCGAGCGCCCACGACAGCCAGGCGAGCATGCACAGTGGCGCGGGGCGCACCCGTTTCGGGGCTAGCGCGACCAGGGTCTTCAGGAGGTCGATACCGCGTTCGATCCGTTCAGGGTCAGGGCGTTGCGAGACGGATCCGAGCATGAGGTCGCCTGTCTGCGCGAGGCCCCGTGTGGCGCCGGATCCGGCCTGCTCCTCTGCGACGATGTCGTCCATGCTGCGGCCGGTCTCGCGCTGGATCGCGGCATACCGTTCGTTCAGTTCGTGCGTCATCCGCCCGATCTCCTCGCCGAACGCGATCTGCAGCATGACCTGGTCGCGCCGGGCCGGGCTCTTCAGCAGGAACAGAAGGGTTGCGGCCTCTTCGGCCTCGAGAGCGGAGGGGTCCAGTTCGAGCGCGGCCTCCGTTGTCGACACCGGGTCGAGGATGTCCCCGACCATGGCCACGAGTTCGGGCAGGTCAGGCGCGTCGGGAACCTGGGACCCGAGGCATTCGTACCGGGTCAGCCTCCGGGCGCAGTGCTCCCGGAGCGCCAGGTCGACCTTCGGCAGGTCGGCCCGGCTCACGAGGTGCCCGAGTTCACGCCGGGCCTCCGGCGGCAGGTCGCGGTTCACCGGGGACTCCGCGATCTCGGACAGCGGCCGCCCGCCCGCCGGGCAGGCGGGGTCGAGGTAGGAACCCCAGCCGTCTGCGGCGACGCACAGGGAATCCCGGACCAGGAAGCCGGACAGTTCGGCCCGGCGGCCCAGGATTTCCGCGAAGCGCTCACCGGGGATGCCCGGCGCCTCCGCGAACCGTTCGTCGGTGTAGAGGACGGGTACGACGGCATCCACCCCCTCGATCTTGCACAGCGTGCCGACGAGAGTGGTCGCGACGCGGCGGAGGACCGTGCGTGCGAGGTCGGGTTCCGGCAGGTTGAAGCGCAGGGCGCCGCAGGTGCGGTTGCCACGGAAGGCGACGAGGACCACGCTGCGTTCGGGCTGGAACCCGGCGAGCTGTGGCACGAGGGCGAGGAAGTCGTGGGCTTCCTTTGTCTTCACGATGGTCGGTGTCATGCGGACACTCTCCCGGGGCGTTCCCTCCCCGGGTGCGCTCGCTGGGGATCGGTGCATAACTCGCGCAAGGAACGGACCTGTGCATAACTCCCGACGTAGTCTTGGAGCTATGCCCATTTCGACCATCGTGGACGTCCTCCTCGTCCTGCTCCTGCTGGGCTATTTCGTCTCCGGCTACCGCAGCGGCCTGATCGGCAGCCTGAGCGGCATCGCCGGCCTCGTCGCCGGCGGTATCGCCGCATACTTCCTCGTTCCACTCGTCGGAGCCTGGGTGCCTGCAGCGGAGTGGCGCACCGCAGCAACCCTCGCCACCGCCGCCGCCCTCCTGCTCGGCGGTCTGTCGATCGGCGGAACCCTCGGCAGGGTGCTCCGTCCCCGAGCGGCCCGAAAACGGCTGCTCGTCGTCGACCGGGTGTTCGGCGCCGGCATCGCCGTCGTCGTCGCAGCGAGCATCCTGTCGATGCTCGCCTTCAGCATCGGGTCACTCGGGGTGCCGATCCTGTCGCCCGCGATCGCCTCGTCGACGGTGGTGCGGTCGATCGACTCACTCACGCCCGATCCGGTCAAGGCCTTCCTCGCCCAACTGCGTGCGATGGTCGTCACCGAGGGCATCCCGCGGGTCATCGAGGCCTTCAACGGGCCGGTGCCCACGGTTCCCGTCGTCACCGAAACGAGCGCCGAACTGCTCGCCGCGCAGGATTCCGTGCTCAAGATCGTCGGGACGGCATACGCCTGCGGGCAGAACCAGTCCGGGAGCGGCTTCGTCATCGCGCCGGGCCGGGTGCTGACCAATGCGCACGTCGTCGCGGGCGTCTCAGAGCCCGTCGTCGAGTCGGCAGACGGCACGGCCCGCGCGGGAACCGTCGTCTACTTCGACCCGGCGGCAGACCTCGCCGTCATCGCCGTCGCGGGGCTCGGTGCCGAACCCCTCGGCCTCGGTGCAGACCTCGCAACGGGAAGCCTCGCCGTGAGCGACGGCTATCCGTACGGCGGACCGTTCGAAACCGGACCCGCGGAGGTCGTCGCGGTCGCTCCGGCCGTCGTCGGTGACATCTACGGCGACAATCCGACCTCCAGGCCGATCTACACCCTCGCGGCGGACATCCAGCACGGCGAGTCCGGCGGGCCGCTGCTCAATCAGGACGGCAAAGTCGTCGGCGTCGTCTTCGCGAAGTCGACGGTCACCGCCAACATCGGCTACGCCCTCGCAATGGAGTCCGTCACCCCCGTCGCCGCAGAGGCCGCATCGCTCACCGACTCCGTCGAGCCCGGGCACTGCGTCGTCGGCTAGCTCCGCCCGGTCAATGCGAAAATAGGGAAGAACACCGGGGAGCGAGACCGCTCCCCGAGGAGAGGCCACCATGACCATCACCGCTGCCGCCGACGGTTCGGCACTCGGCAACCCGGGACCGGCCGGCTGGGCCTGGTACGTCGACGACTCCTGCTGGGACGCCGGCGGCTGGAAGCACGCCACCAACAACCAGGGCGAGCTCAAGGCCGTTCTCGAGCTCTTCCACGCGACCGCGCACCTCGACGAGGACCTCCTCGTGCTGTGCGACAGCCAGTACGTGATCAACTCGGTGACCAAGTGGATGCGCGGCTGGAAGGCCAAGGGCTGGCGCAAGGCCGACGGCAAGCCGGTGCTGAACCTCGACTTGCTCCAGGAGATCGACGCGGCGCTCGCCGGCCGTCGCTACCGGTTCGAATGGGTCAAGGGACACGCGAACCACCCGCTCAACGAGGCAGCCGATGCCCGGGCACGGGCCGTCTCCGAGGCGTACCAGCGCGGTGGGCCGATCCCGAAGGGTCCCGGGTTCGTGCGCGCGGGCACCCCGGCGGCACCGGCTGCCCAGGCGGTCCCTGCGGTCGGTCCTGCTGCCGGTGCCTCCTCGCGAGAGCAGAAGCCGGCCGTGCGCCGAACCGTTGCGGCTCCGCCGGCGCGCGCGGCGCATCCGGAGTTGTTCTCGTTCGACGACGCTGCAGACCCTGCCGCCGCGCATAAGGTCTCCCTCACGCTCACCTCCGAGCAGCACGCCCGGCTCACCGCACACGCAGCGCGCCTCGGGCTGACGGTTGAGGAGGCGCTCCGCACCCTGATCTAACGGGGTCAGTGGACGGGCAGCCAGCGACCGTGGACGCGCTCAGTGACCTGCCACGTGATCACTCCGGCGCGGACGCGGGTGCCCGCGAGGGTGTGCGCGCTGATTCGGACCGCTGAGGCCGAATCGTCCGCGGTGAAGCGCACGGTCGCGCGCGCCGAGCCCGCCACGACGGCGAGGTCGGACGCCTCGACGGTCGTGAGTTCGGCCGCGGCGGCGGCCGCAGCGGGCAGGACGGAGTCGGGGGCGACCCCGGGTTGCAGGCTGCCGATGGTCATGGTGATCCGGAACGAGGGCATTCCCTCAGCGTAAGCGGGGCTTCAGTCGCCGGGGAACCTGACCTCGACCCTCGCGCGGTCGGCGAGCTCGTCGCCGGAGAGTCCCGTGAGCGCGATGATGACGACGCTCGGGGCGTTCCCCAGCCGGTCGAGCACGGCCCCGACGTCGATCGCCGCATACGGGTCGTCGAGGTCGAGTTCCTCGGGGCGCACGCCGAAGAGGGCATCGGCGTCGTCGACCAGGAGTACGGCGCCCGCATCCTTGACCCGCTCGAACAGGCGGTCGAGCGTCGCATCCGTCTCCTCGGGGGACGAGGCGACGACGCTGTCGAGCCCGACGGTGACGAGGGCCTTGCCGAGCTCGCTCGCAGCGGATGCCGCAGCCGCGGCCTTCGCACCGGTATCCGTGCCGCTGAACACGGCGATCGCCCCCGCACCGGCGAGCTTCACGACGTCGCGGATCGTTCCGAGTTTCGTGACCCGTTCCGTCGTGTCGAGGGTGAATGACGCCATCACCGCGAACGAGACGCGCAAGGGGGTGGAGGACGCCTGCCAGAGCGAGGTGAGCACCTCGGTCGTGAGCGGAGAGGGGGTGAGCCAGACCTGGAGGTTCTCGCTCCCGGTCACGGGAACCGTGAGCACCGGGTGCCGCTCGATCGCGGCCTGGGCGGTGCCGAAGTCGCGGTGGCTCGCCGCGTCGGTGTCCTCGATGTCGGCGGCGAAGGCGCTCACGAGGTAGCGCAATTCCGCGATGACCCGGCTGGGTCCGTGCTGGGCGCTCGCCTCGCGGTAGCTGATCAGGCTGTCGCTGTAGAGGAACAGGTTGATCGAAGACCCTGTGACCCCGGTGCGTGCGACGTCGAGGCTGCGCGCCGTGACGTTCAGTCCGAAGGGCGGCCGGGCGAGCATCGTCTGGAGCGCCACCGTCGTGGCCGCGATCACCTGCCCGTAGTTCGAGAGCGACGACATGGTGACTCCGGCTTCTGGGGCAGTGGACCCGCCACCGATTTCACGCTACTCCGCCTGACCGCGCAGGTCGAGGACTTCTCCTGCCGCTCTATCAGAAACGGATGTCCGAACTCGACACGGTGAGGTCGTGGAGCACGTCGGGTAGCACCTCCACGTTCGCCGCCCGGCCGATGCCGGTCTCGAGCATGCCGCCGCACCACACCGGAACGCCGTGGGCGGCCGCGACGTCGTGGATCCGCCTGGCCTCGAGGTAGCCGGTGCGACCCGTTCGGCGGTGAGGCGTTCGCCGGCCGCGTTGAGCCGCGGGGCGAGGTGGTCGCGGATCACGAGTTCGCAGCCGTCGAGGAACTCCGAACTATAGCGGGGCTCGGCCTCAGCGGCGCATTCGGCCCAGCCCTCGGCATCCGCCGTGCTCACGTGCACGAGGAGGGCCTCGCGCTCGGACACGGAGCCGAAGGAGGTACGGACCGGCCGGACGAGCGGCAGGCGCACCCGGCGCAGTTCAATGTTCTCGATCTTCCTCCTGGTTTCCGCCGTCTCGAACCCCGGCCACGAGCGCCCTCTCCCTGAATCTAACGCCCGGCAGTGCCCGGGCGCTCACCACACCGTGCGAGAGTGCTCCTGCGCGACGACGGCCTCACGGTCGACGAGACGTCGCAGTCCGGCCAGCGGCTGGTTCATGCGGTGGTTGCCGCGGATGCGCGGCTCGACCCGGTCAAGGAAGGCCCAGTAGCCGGCCGTGAATGGGCAGGCATCCTCGCCGAGTCGTTTCTTCGGGTTGAACGGGCAGCCGCCGCAGAAATCGCTCATCGACGAGATGTAGGCGCCGCCCGACGCGTATGGTTTGGTCGCGACGATGCCGCCGTCGGCATGCTGGGACATCCCGACGACGTTGGCCGGCATCACCCACGGTGTGCCGTCCACGAATGCCGCGATGAACCAGTCGTTCAGCTCGCCCGGGTGATAGCCGCGCTGCAGGGCCTGGTTGCCCAGGATCATCAGGCGCTGGATGTGATGGGCCCAGCCGGTGTCGGCGACGGCGTTCAGCACGTGGCTGACACAGGCCGCGCGCACGCCGGAGCCGTCGAGCTCACGGAACGACCGGGGCAGCGGCTCGTGGGCATTGAGGAAATTGCTGCCGCCGACATAGTCGGGTCCGAGGTGCCAGTAGAGGTGCCACACCCAGTCCCGCCAGCCCATCAGCTGACGGACGACGGCCTCGACGCTCTGCAGCGGCGCCGCGCCGCTCGCGTGGGCGGCGACGACCGCATCGATCACCTCCCGCGGGTGCAACAGGCCCAGGTTCAGCGGAACGCTCAACCGGGAGTGCGCCATCGCATCGTCTCCGCGCAGCGACGCGTCCTCGAAGGGACCGAAGTCGTTCAGACGGGTCTCGATGAAGTCGTCGAGGGCGGCCAGGGCTTCGGTCCGGGTCGCGGCGAAGCGTCGCGGTCCGTCCCGGCCAATCAGGGTGATCCGGCCATCCGCCTGCAGCCGGTCGAGGTCGCGGCGCACCTCGGCGTCGATCTCGTCTTCGACCGGGGTCCACGGGTCGGGCAGGCCGAGGCCGACAGCCCCACGGGGTGGCGGGCGGCGGTTGTCGTGGTCGAAGTTGAACCGGCCGCCCTCGGGGTCTGGGCCGCGCATCAGGACGCCGGTCCGGGCGCGCACCGAACGGTAGAACTGCTCGAGCACCAGCCGGGAGGCCGGTCGGCCCGCCGCCCAGTCCGCGAAGTCGGCCTCGCTCGTGACGAAACCCCGACTGGGCAGTACGTCGGCCCCGAGTTCGACCACGAGCGCCCGCGCCCCCCAGCTGGTGGGATCGATCACCTCGAGCGGGCGGCCGGAGAGCACGTCGCGATAGTGCTCCGTGCGCAGGAATTCCACCCGATCGCCGAGTTCCCGTGCCCGGTGCCGCAGCGCGCTGAGGATCAGGTGCGCCTTCGCCCGGTGGTACGGCCGGCGGCCGAGGACCCCGACGGCCTCGACCAGGACGATCGGTCCGCCGTCGTCGAAATGCGGTCCGAGCTGGTCGGCGAACAGGAATCGGGGCACCGGCATGGTGGTGAGTCTAGAGCCGGGCGAACGCATCAGATTCCGCCGGTCGTGCTGTTCGGGGCGGATGCCCAGCCGGCGCCGGTTAGCCTCGGGTATGGGCAGGTTCACGGACAGCTGGCGGTCGCATCTTCTCTCGATGCTGTCCGGAAACTCCGAGGGACGGCCCGCGTGGGTGGAGAAGATGGAACGCGGCGAGGACGCCGGTTTCTTCGGGCCCGAATCGGCCGCGTGGGCGGTGCACGGCGGAATGGCGACGATGGTCGCCGGGATCCGCGCGCTGCTGATGCAGACCCTGCAC
This sequence comes from Cryobacterium sp. GrIS_2_6, assembly GCF_035984545.1. NCBI lineage: Bacteria > Bacillati > Actinomycetota > Actinomycetes > Micrococcales > Microbacteriaceae > Cryobacterium > Cryobacterium sp. GrIS_2_6. The sequence goes on along the minus strand of NZ_JAXCHP010000001.1, from coordinate 268,757 downwards.
CCGGGCGCGATGGCCGGGGTGCACGACTGGTCGCGGTACCGGGAGGACCCTCTCGGACGCCTCTCCGGGACGATCCAGTGGCTCGTGACGGTCACCTTCGCCGACACGACCGTCGCCACAGACGAGTCGACGCGAGTGGGGCGCTTCCACGACCGGGTGACGGGCACCTACCTCGATGCGGCGGGAGTCTCGCGACCCTACGCCGCCGGGGACGCCGAGCTGCTCTCCTGGGTGCACATCGTCTTCACGGATGCCTTCCTCGAGTCCCACAAGCTGTGGGGAGGCAGCATCCCGGGCGGCGCGGACGGGTACGTGCGCGAGTGGGCAAAGGCCGGCGAGCTGGTGGGAGTGCAGGACCCGCCGCGGTCGGCGGCGGAACTCGCCGCCCAGTTGGCCGCCTTCACGGATGCCGGGGTGCTCAAGAGCGACGAGCGCGTCGCCGAGGCGGTGCGTTTCATCCGAAATCCGCCGCTGCGGCGCGGGATGCTGCCGTTCTACCGGGTGATGTTCGCCGGTGCGGTCGCCTCGCTCCCCCGCGAGTACCGGCGGCTGCTCGGGCTTCGCCGTTCGGTGTTCCCCGTCGTGTGGGCGACGGGGGCGGTTCTCGGGATCGTGCAGATGCTGCTCGGCGCGTCGTCGACGTCCGAGGACGCGGCCCGGACCCGCCTCGACCGCATCGCCCGTGCTCGCCTCGCGCCAGAGCCCGACGCTGAGGTGTCGCAGATCGACCTTCCCGGGCCGAGTTAACGTCGATCTGCGACACCTCACGGCGCGGCGGCATCCGTGGGCGGAAGCGCGGCGCGGGAGGCGGCGGACAGCACGAGCGTCGCCGCCAGGGCGACGGCAGCGACGAGCGCGATGGTGAGGGTCGTCACGAGCGCATCCGGGCGCACGATCGACTCCCCGGCGAGCGCCTGACCGGTGAGGATCGCGAGGACACCGAGATAGAGCCCGATCACGAGCCGGATCAGCCGCAACCGCACCACCGGAGCGCGCAGCGCCACCAGCCGGGAAGCGAGCACCTCGAGCAGCAGGGCCGTGCGTGGGATCACCTGCAGGGCGTGCATGCCGACGATGATCACCATTTCGATGACAAGCGCGATTGTCGACACCGTGCCGATCCACCAGGCCAGTCGGCGACGACGCGCAGAAAGGATCCCGAGCAGCCAGGCGAGGCTCGCCGCGTAGACGAGCACGCTGATCGAGAACTTGAGCGGCTTGGCCCAGACCGGCGCGCCGGTGAGGCTGCGCGGATCGATCAGGAGGCCGACCAGGCAGACCACCACGAGCACCGCCATGGCCGCGGTCGCCGCGAGCAGCGGTCGATGCCAGGCCAGGGTGCGCAGGGCGGGCCAGGCGATGATCGCTCGCCGGTTGTCGGCGGATGACGGCGGTGCCGTGGTGCCTGACGCCGGGGTCTCTGGAAACTCGGGGGTGTTCATGGGGCGCTCCCTGTTCTGTCGGTCGGGCGTGGCGGTGCGGTAGCTCGTGCTGTCGTGCTGTCGTGCTCTCGTGCGATGTTCAGGGGGTGTGGTCGGGTGCGGACCCCGGCGCGGGCTCGGGCGCCGCTTCGGGAGGCACGCCGTAGCGAAGGGCGGCGATGTGTTCCTGCGCGGCGCGGCGCAGGCCGGAGAAGAGCTTGTCGCCGAGAACGGTGCCGACCACGACGGTCTCGCCCTTCGCGGCCCGGTCGACCCGCGCATCCAGTTCGTCGATGTCGGCCTCGGCGGCCAGCAGGGCGGCGGCGGCGTACCGGTCGAACCAGCCGCGAGCGTCGGTCTGGCCGACCTCGGCGAAGGTGTCGACGACCCGGGCCGCGGCCAGTCGGCCGGGGTTCGCCGCCGAGACGTGCCAGCCGGCGGTGAGGGCGTCCACCCGGGCCAGTGCTTCGGCGCTCACCGCGGACGCGTCGATCGTCGCCGACACCGAGTGCTGCGCGATCTCGAAGGTCTCCGGCAGCGACCGCTCGGAGTCGATGGCCTCGAGCACCCGCCGGACGGCCGCGACGCTCAGCCCGCCGACCTCGGTGAGGCCGCGAATGAGGCGGATGCGCTCGAGGTGCGACTCCGCGTACAGCGCCTGGTTCGGCCCGGAGCGCTCCCCGCCGGCGAGGAGGTTCTCACGCTGGTAAAACTTGATCGTCGCAACGGGGGTCCGGCTCCGGGTGCTCAGCTCTGCCATTCTCATCGGTCGGTGTCTCCGCGCTCGACGAGGGCACGGGCAAGGGCGCTGCCGAGATAACCGGCGCCGACGACAAGCTGGGTGGTCATGGGATTCTCCTTCTGGACGGCACACGACCGTCCCGTCAGATAGACGAACTATCTGATAGTGAGGATATCCGATAGTGGAAGTATCCGCTACCCCGTCGTCGGGCCGTCGTCACTCCCCAGGAGCGAAGAAGGCGCCGATCGCCGCGCTGAGTGCGACCGGGTCGGCCACGTGGCAGAGTTCGCGGGCCGAATGCATCGACAGGAGCCCGATGCCGACGTCGACCGTGTGGATGCCGAGCCGGGTCGCGGTGAGCGGGCCGATCGTCGAGCCGCACGGGACCGTGTTGTTCGAGACGAACTCCTGGTAGGCCACGCCCGCCTGCGCGCAGGTGCGGGCCCAGAGTGCGGCGCCGGCGGCATCCGTGGCGTAGCGCTGCGTCGCGTTGATCTTGAGCAACGGGCCCGCGCCAGGGACCGGCAGGTTCGCCGGGTCGTGCTTCTCGGGATAGTTCGGGTGCACGAGGTGCCCGGCGTCGGCCGAGAGGCACCACGAGGCGGCGTACGCGCGCAGCTTGTCCGAGGCGGATGCGCCGAGTCCGGCCCCGATCCGGGTCAGGACATCGTCGAGGAGCGGTCCGCTCGCGCCGGAGCGGGTCTGGGAACCGAGTTCCTCGTGGTCGAAGGCGGCGAGGACACTCGTGCTCTGGACTACGCCCGCGGCGGCGTCGACACCGGCCGAGCCATCGTCCGTGACCGCGAGGAGCGCGACCAGTCCCGCGTGCACGGACGACAGGTTGTCGAGGCGTCCGGCGGCGAAGAGCACGTTGCCGAGGCCGAAGCGCGCGGGGGCAGCGGAGTCGGCGGTGAGGAGGTCGTAACCGGCCACATCCGCCGCCTCAAGCCCGGCCAGGCCGGCGAGGTGGGCGAGCAGGTCCGCGGCATCGAGGTCGCCGACCCCGTAGACCGGGTTCAGGTGGCGTTGGCGGTCGAGGGTGAGACCGTTGTTGGCGTCTCGGTCGAGGTGGATGGCGAGCTGCGGGATGCGCAGGAACGGGCCGGTGCGCACGAGGTGCTCTGTGCCGTCGCGGGTGACGAGGCGCCCGGCGAGTTCGAGCTCGCGGTCGAGCCAGGAGTTGAGCAGCGGGCCGCCGTAGACCTCGACGCCGGCCTGCAGCCAGCCCCGGTTGCCGATGGTCGGCTTCGGCTTGAGCTTGAAGCCGGGGGAATCGGTGTGGGCACCGAGGATGCGGAACGGCGACACCGGGCCGGCCCCAGCCGGCTGAACCCAGGCGACGACCGCGCCGTCGCGCACAATGAAGTGCCGCCTGGCCACGGCCGCGTTCGCGCCGACCGTGCTGCCCGCGCTGCCCGGCCACTCGTTGCGCTCGTCGAGCCGGGTGAATCCACCGGCCTCGAGCCTTCGTTCGAGTTCCGCGGCGGCGTGGTACGAGGACGGCGACGCTGCGATGAAGCCGGCGAGGTCGTCGATGTACTCTGGGTGCGAATCCGGTGCAAAGGTCATCCCCCTATCCAAGCACCGGCCGACGACGGGCATGCACGACCGCCTGGCTGATGGCGCGGACCGGGTATCGCGCTCGCTACGGCGACCTCGGCCTGCTCGACCTGATCCATCGTCGCCACGGTGGACTTCTAGGGGCGCGGTCCACGCACGGGTCGACCCTGAACGACGTCGTGCATTCCTGGGTGGAGGCCCGTCGCGACCGGGAGCGCTCCTGGCAGTTCCTGACCAGGGCCCTGGACAGCGACCTCGCCGACATCCAGGGCGGCACCACCCATGAGGGCATCCACCTCGGCGCGATCGCGGGGTCAGTGGACATGATGGTGCGGTGGTACAGCGGCCTCGAGATCCGCGACGACATCCTCTGGCTCCACCCCGTACTCCCCGCGGAGCTCGGTGCGTTCTCGTTCAGCATCAACTACCGGGACCACCCGATCCTGCTCGAGCTCACGTCGACGAACCTGCGCGTGACACTCAGCGCCGGCGGTGCCCCGCCGATCCGGGTACGGGTGGAGGGCCAGGACGCCTGGCTCTCCCCGGGCCAGGTCCGCGATTTCCCCCTGGTCCCGTAGCGGAGGCCCTAGACTGGCCGCACTCGACTAAGTGGGGGCACAATGACCGACGGATCAGGCAATTACATTCCCCTGCCCGCGGCGGCTCCCGCGGCGGGCTGGTATCCGGACCCCGCAGGATCCCCTCGCCAGCGCTGGTGGAACGGCGCGGCCTGGACCACGGACCTGCACTATCCCGAGCCTCCCGTCTACGGGCACCTCGCTCCGACCAGGGTCCTCTCACCGGACACGCCCGTCTACACCGCGGCCATCTGGATCATCACGCTGCTGCCGCTCCTGTCGCTCATCAACGTGGCGTCGACCGACCTCACCGCGGACTTCAACCGGGGGCTGTCGGAGGGCTCCACCGGCACGACGACGTCGGCGACGGATGTCCTCAGCCAGCTCCTCAGCATCGCCGTCTACGCGGCGTCGGTCACCCTCGCCTACTTCGACCGGCGCCGGCTGCTCGCCGACGGGTTCACCCGCCCGTTCCACTGGGCCTGGACCTTCCTCTGCTCCGGTATCTACGTGATCGGCCGCTCGATCGTCGTGCGTAACCAGGCGGGCCGCGGCCTGACCCCGATCTGGGTCTGGACCGGCATCGTCGTCGTCACGACGCTGGTCACCTTCGCCAAGTTCGCCGCCCTCGTGCCGCTCTTCCTCACGACGATCGGGTCGGGCATCGCGGCCTGAGCGGCAGCCGGCGAGCGCGGGTGTTCCGCGGCTAGACCTCGCTCTGCAGGGCCGCGCGGGCGAAGGCGGCCCCGCCGGGGGTGATCGTCCAGTTCAGGTAGTCGCGGGGCTTCTTCTCGAAGACCCCGAGGTGGTTGAAGAGGCGCCACTTGGGGAGCACGACCTGGAACGCGGCATCCGGCGACAAACGCTCGCCGTTCTTCTGCCCCCAGCCGATGGTCTCGAGGCCGAGCGCGAGCGCCTGCTTGAACAGGGCGACCTCCGTGAACCCCCGCCGGGCGATGAGCACCAGGAGGAGGCTCGTGGCGTCCGCCTCGACGGGCGAGCGGCTCGTGCGGATGGTGCGCGCGAGGTGCCACCAGAGCTCGCGCGGGTTTTCGGCGAGTGCGCGACCCCTGCTCGTGAGCACGAGCCGTCCCTTGGTCACCCGCAGTAGCCCGACCCGGCGGAGGTGGTCACGCAGCTCCTGCAGCGGGAGCATGTGCACCTCACGGTTGACCGTCACGGGCCAGCCCCAGTCGAGCTCCGTCGACGCCGCGAGCACATCGACCGGCGGCAGGTAGCCGGCATCGGTGAGGTGGATGCCGTCGGCACCCACCCGGCGCAGGATCCACTGCACGTGTCCCACCATCCGCTGCATCGCCCGCTCGGGCAGCAGGATCGTGTCCCTCACGCGGGCCTCGGCGAGCATGAGCCGAAAGCCGGCGATCGCGTCGGGGTGCATGCGGGATTCGAGTTCCTGGGTGACCTTCACGTTGCGAGCCTACCGAGCGTCCCGGCAGAACTGTCAGCGGCACCTGCGAAGCTGGGAGGATGACCGACATCCGGACCGATACCCGCGCATCCGCCCGTGAGATTCTCCGCACCCTGGTCGGGCGCGACGACGCCGACTTCCACGACGGGCAGTTCGAGGCCATCTCCACCCTCGTCGACGACCGCCGCCGCGCGCTCGTCGTGCAGCGCACCGGCTGGGGAAAGTCCGCGGTGTACTTCGTCGCGACCCTGCTGCTGCGCCGCCAGGGCGCAGGCCCCACCATCCTCGTCTCGCCGCTGCTCGCCCTCATGCGGGACCAGGTCGCCGCGGCGGCGCGCGCCGGCGTGCGTGCCGTGTCGATCAACTCCTCGAACGCGCACGAGTGGGCCGGGGTGATCGAACAGCTGCGGAGGGATGAGGTCGACGTGCTTCTGGTCTCCCCCGAGCGACTGAACAACCCCTCCTTCCGCGACGAGCAGCTGCCCGCGCTCATCAGTCGCGTCGGCCTGCTCGTCGTCGACGAAGCGCACTGCATTTCCGACTGGGGTCATGACTTCCGCCCGGACTACCGGCGGCTGCGCGACCTCATCGCGACGATGCCGTCCGGGGTGCCGGTCCTCGCGACGACCGCAACGGCGAACAGCCGCGTCGTGACGGACGTCGCGGAGCAGCTCGCACCGGCGGCGCCGGCAACAGGTCAGGCCGCGGGGCCCGGCGTCGTCACCATCCGCGGGCCGCTCGCCCGAGCCTCTCTCCGGCTCGGCGTGCTTCGGCTGCCCGACTCGCGAGCCCGGCTCGCCTGGCTGCTCAGCCACATCGACGAGCTGCCCGGCAGCGGCATCATCTACACCCTCACCGTCTCAGCGGCCGAGGACACCGCGCGCCTGTTGCGCGAGGCCGGCCATGCCGTGCGCGCGTACACCGGCCAGACCGACACCGCGGAACGCGAGGAGTCCGAGGGGATGCTCAAGCGCAACGAGGTCAAGGCCCTCGTCGCCACAAGTGCCCTCGGCATGGGCTTCGACAAGCCGGACCTCGGTTTCGTGCTGCACCTGGGCGCCCCATCCTCCCCCGTCGCGTACTACCAGCAGGTCGGTCGCGCCGGGCGCGCGACCGAGAACGCCGACGTTCTCCTGCTCCCCGGTATCGAGGACGAGGCGATCTGGCAGTACTTCGCGACCTCGTCGATGCCGAGCGAGCACAAGGCGGAGGCCGTGCTCGGCGCCCTCGGCGACGCGGGTGGTCGCCCTCTCTCGACGCCGGCGCTCGAGGCGCGCGTCGACCTCAAGCGGTCCCCCCTCGAACTGCTGCTCAAGGTCCTCGACGTCGACGGCGCCGTGCGCAGGGTCACCGGCGGCTGGGTATCGACCGGGCACCCCTGGGTCTACGACCAGGTGCGCTACGAGCGCATCGCGGCAGCCCGGCTCGCCGAACAGCAGTCGATGATTGACTACGAACGCACGACCGGCTGCAGGATGGAGTTCCTGCAGCGCGCCCTCGACGACGACAGCGCGGTGCCCTGCGGCCGTTGCGACAACTGCACGGCGGCCTGGTACCCGTCCGACGTCGCCGTAGCGGCGGCCTCGGCAGCCGCCGCCTCGCTCGACCGGGTCGGCGTCGAACTCGAACCCCGCGCCCAGTGGCCGACCGGGGTGGCGAGTCTCGGGGTCGACGTGCGCGGCAACATCCCGGTTGGCGAGCGTCTCGCCGCGGGCCGCGCCCTCGCCCGGCTCACCGACCTCGGCTGGGGCGGACCCCTCCGCGACCTCTTCGCAGTCCAGGCGGCGGATGCCCCGGCGACCGCCGCGATGACAAGCGCCTGCGTACGGGTGCTCGCCGACTGGAATTGGGACGAACGACCGGCCGCGGTGATCAGCATGCCGTCGCGGCGGCATCCGCTTCTCGTCGCCTCGGTCGCCCGCGCCCTGTCGGAGGCCGGGCGCCTGCCCTGGATCGGCTCCCTGGACCTCGTCGGCGGCGGGCCCGAAGGCGGCAGCGGCGGGAACAGCGCCTATCGCCTCGCCGCGGTGTGGAACCGTTTCGAGGTCGGGCCAGAACTCGCCGCGTCCCTGGCGCCCTTCGCCGGAAAGCCGGTCCTGCTGATCGACGACCTCGCCGACAGCCGGTGGACCCTCACCGTCGCCGGGCGGCTGCTGCGCCGGGCGGGCACCTCTGCGGTGCTTCCGTTCGCCCTGGCACTGCGTTCCTGAGTCCGCGCGCGTTCCGGGAGCCGCGCACGCATCCGCGATGACACATCCTTCCGGTAAACTCCCCGGGCATTCAGAACCAGGGAGACCCGTGACATCGACACTCAAGACCGAGCGACCTGCTCCGGCGCCGCCACGCGAAACCACCGTGCGCCGGGATATCCAGGGGCTGCGGGCCGTCGCCATCGTCGCGGTCGTGCTCAACCACGTGATCCTGTGGCCGACCGGCGGTTTCATCGGCGTGGACATCTTCTTCGTCATCTCGGGCTTCCTGATCACCGGGATCCTGCTCCGCGACCATGAGACGACGGGTACGATTTCGCTCCGGCGTTTCTACGCCAGGCGCATCCGGCGGATCGCTCCGGCCGCGGTGACCGTGCTGGTCGCCACGGCGGTCCTCGCCCATTTCCTGTTCAACACCACGCGGGCGCTCTCCACGCTCTGGGATGCCGTCTGGGCCTTCGTCTTCGCGGCGAACTGGCACTTCACGGCCATCGGCACGGACTACTTCCATGCGAGCGACCCGGCCTCGCCGCTGCAGCCGTACTGGTCGCTCTCGGTCGAGGAGCAGTTCTATCTCGTCTGGCCGATCGTGATGCTCCTCGTGCTCACCGTGGGCGCGAAGCGCCTGCGGAGCGCCCGCGGCGGCAGGGTCGTCCTCGGCCTGGTGATGGTCGTCGTCATTGTCGTGTCTTTTTTCTATGCCCTCGGTGAGAGCGCGACCACGCCGTCCGCCGCCTACCTGTCCACGTTCTCCCGGGTCTGGGAGCTCGGCGTCGGCGCCCTGCTCGCCGCGGCCGCCCCGGTCTTCCACCGGATCCCCGTCGCCCTGCGCGGGCTCCTCGGCTGGGCAGGACTGCTCGCGATCCTGGCCGGCTTCTTCCTGATCGACGACACCCTCGCCTTTCCAGGGCCCTGGGCAGCCGTCCCCGTCGCCGCGACCGCCCTCGTGATCATCGGCGGCATCACCGGCCCGCAGCACTACCTGTTCCCGCTCACGAACCCGCTCAGCGTCTGGATCGGCGACCTCTCGTACTCGCTGTACCTCTGGCACTTCCCGGTGATGGTGTTCCTGCTGATGGCCGACCCCACGCTCAGCGTCCCGGTCATCCTCGGCATGATCCTCGCGCTCTCGATCGTGTCGTACTACCTCATCGAGCAGCCACTGCACCGGTCACCGTGGCTGCACCGGTTCGGCGGCTCAGCGGAATCCAGCCGCCTCGCCTGGCGCACCTGGCGGGAGAAGTTCGGCTCCCAATTCATTCTTGCCGGGCTGAGCCTGTTCGTGATCGCGACCGTGATCGGTGTCAGCGCCCAGGTCACCCTGCACGGCACGAGTTCCCCGGCAGCACCCATCGCGGCGCCCGGCCCGGTGGAGGACCCGACAGCCCAGCTGCAGGCCGATCTCGGCGCGGCTGCCTCGTCGACCGCGTGGCCGGGCGACCTCTCCCCCACCCTCGACGACGCGATCACGACGACGTCGAAGAACAACCCGGCCAGGGGCTGCTTCGATGTCGGAAGCACGCCGAGCTTCGACGGCTGCACCTGGGGCAGCTCGGACGCCCCGAATCGAATGTACCTCGTTGGCGACTCCACGGCCCTTGCCTATGCCCCCGCCTTCAAGGCGATCGCGGAGGGCAGCAACGGGCAGTGGAAGATCACCACGATCGGCCTGTACGGCTGCCGGTTCACGGCCGTGCCCGTGCAGAACGACGGCGCCGGCGTGATGGATGCCTGCCCCCAGCGCAAACAGGACGTCGCCCAGCGCATCGTGGCCGACAACCCGCGGCTCGTCGTGATCTCGAACGCGTACGCCCTCGGCAAGACGCCCGACCGGACCGCCCTCTCCGCGGAGACCCTCGTCGCGTCGACGGCCGCGGAGGCGGCCGTGTACAACGCCGCCGGCCGGATCGTGTACCTCGCGCCGCCGCCCCTCGGGGCCAGCCTCGGCCAGTGCTATTCGCCGGTGTCGAGCCCGCAGAACTGCAACACGGGCATCGACCAGGCCTGGCAGGACTTCGCGGCGGCGACCAGCGCGTTGAACGGAACCGGCAGCTTCTTCGTGTCCTCGCTGCCGTTCAGCTGTTACAACGGCGCCTGCCCGGCGTTCGCGGGCACGATTCCGACCAAGTACGACACCGTGCACATGACTGCCGCGTATTCGACCCATATCGCCCCGGCCATTCGCTTCGCCCTCGGGGCGCTCGGCCTGATGTAAGCGGGTCGTTTCCGGCGGGGTCAGGCGACCCTGACCTCGATCTCGCCCGGCTCCGCGGCCTCGCTGCCGAAGACCAGGAACCGGTTGGCGATCTTGTCGGTGAAGAACCGGTCATGGCTGACCACGACGACAGCGCCGGGGAAGTGCACGAGGGCCCGCTCCATCACCTGGGTGCTCGACAGGTCGAGGTGGTTGGTCGGTTCGTCGAGCAGAAGCACCGAAGCCCCGGAGAGCAGGCACTGCGCCATGGCGACGCGCGCCTTCTGCCCGCCGGACAGGTTGCCGATCGTCTGCTTGAGGTCGGCCTCTGAGAACTGGAACATCGCGAGGAAACGGTTCACCGACTTGCGGGTCGCGGTGAACGCGAGGCTGCCGGGCATGGCGTTCACCGCGTGCGTGACGGTGTCCTTCTCGTCGAGCTCGGCGAGGACCTGGTTGTATGAGACCGGCGCGATGCCGCCCGCCCAGGTCACGGACCCGGAGTCGGCCTTCTCCTCGCCGTCGAGAACCCGCAGCAGGGTCGTCTTGCCACTGCCGTTGGCGCCGAGCACAACGATCCTGTTCCCGCGCCGGACCTCGAAGCTCAGGTCGGAGAACAGGGCCTTGTCACCATAGGACTTGCTGAGGCCCTCGACCCGGCAGAGCACGTCCTTCACGTGCAGGCCGCGATAGATCTCCGTGATGATCTGGTCGACCGGGCGCGGCGCCCTCGCCTTCTTGATCTGCGCCAGCTGGCCGTCGAGGGTGCGGCTCGCCGCCTTCGCCGCCTCCCTGCGGTCGGAGATCCCCTCGGACTCGAACGCGAGGAGCTCGGACTCGTGCACGAACTGCTGCTCGAGCGTCTTGAGCCGGAACTGCTTCTGGATGACGTATTCGCCGAAGTTGCCGGGGTACTCGTGCAGGTGGAAATTCTCGACCTCGATGATCCGGGTGACGACGGCGTCGAGGAATTTCCGGTCGTGCGAGACGATGATCGCCGCACCGTGGAAGTCCCGGAACCAGGCCTCGAGCCATTCGACGCCGGCGACGTCGAGGTAGTTGGTGGGCTCGTCGAGGAGCAGGACGTCGGGGTCCTCGAGCAGGATCTTGGCAAGCGCCGCCCGGTTGCGCCAGCCGCCGGAGAGCTCGTCGATCGCGCAGACGCGGTGGGCCTCGTTGAAACCGAGGGTGCTGAGTGCCGTGTCGATCCGGCGCGGGTAATCCCAGCCGCCGAGCCGGTCCATGTCCTCGAACAGTTCGGCCTGGCGGTGCAGGAGGGCGTCGAAGTCCGTGGCCACGGCGATGGCCGCGTCGATCGACGCGAGTTCGGTTTCGATGGCCTTGATCGGAGCGAAGAGGCCGTGCAGGACCTCGGTGATGGTGGAGGAGCCGTCCAGTTCGGAGAACTGCGAGAAGTACCCGATCGAGACACCGCTCTCGAGCGTGACGGTGCCGGTGTCCGGTGCCACCTGGTCGAGGATGAGCTTGAGGATCGTGGTCTTCCCAGACCCGTTCTTGCCGATCAGGCCGACCCTGTCGCCCGGCTCCAGCCGGAAGAAGGCGTCGCGCAGGATCTGCGTCTTCTCGAATCGAACACTGACGTCGTTCAGCCTGATCAGGCTCATTACTGCTGTCCTCTCGAGGGACGCCCAGGGAATTCGGCGAGCGGAGCCCAGTCGAGTCTACAAAACCCCGGGCGCTTCAGACCCTCAGCGCTACCGAACCTCAGCGCAGCACGTCCATCCGGGCCGGGTCGTCGGGATCGTGCGGCACCTCGCTCCGGGCGGACAGCATCCCGAGACGCACGAGGTCGATGCCGAACAGGTCAGGCCGTCCATGCAGGCGGCGGCGCCAGGTGGCCGGCACCGCCTCGAGTCCCCACCGTCCCGCGAGCAGCGCGCCGGCGGCGGCCACGCTGGCGGGATCGGCACCGCTGTGCGCGGCAGCGGAGATGACCGGTTCGAGGCGGGAAGCATCCACTGCACCCGCGTCGCCGAGGATCGCCCACGCGCCCTGCAGAATCCAGTCGACCGGACCCACACGCTGCACGTCGCCCGTGCGGCCCTGCCCGGCCGCGGCGAGGTGGGCCTCCCAGGCGGCGCGCGCCCCTGCGGGCAGGGTCTCGAACCCGGCCCGGGGATCGAGGCGCCCCTCGAGGACCGCCACGCGGAGCGAGAGCGCGAAGAGAACGCCCGCGTCGCCGGCGCCCGGGTCAGCGTCGATGCGTCCCGAGTCGGTCAGTGCGGTGCGGTTCAGCGCGGTGCCGTGCCCGGACGACACCAACCGCGCAGCCTCGGCGAGCGCCACCGGGTCGTCGAGCATGGCGAGGGCGACGGGGGCCGTTCGGAGCAGGCATCGGCCGGCTGCGAGCCCGGCCGCTTCCGAATCGCCGAATTCCGGTTCCGCGGCCGGCCCGAGGTCTTCCCGCACCGCAGCCTCCCTGGGGTCGAGGCCGTCGGCCGTGAGCAGCGCGAGGTCCACGGCCGCGGCCGTCCGCTCGGACCACTCGAAGTCACCGCCGGACGCGAGGGCGTCCCCGGCGGCGAGTCCCAGCAGGACAGCGCCGGACCGATCATGCTGTTCGGGTGTGCGCACAGCGACCTCCGTGGCATGAGCAACGACATCGAATGCGCGCAGCATACGTCCCGGCGGCACGGCCGACAAGGCGGAAGCCCCCTCCCGTGGCGCCCATTCGCGATGGCGGAGAACGACCGGCGCGGGCGTCATCGTGCGTCACGGGCGTCATCGTGCGTCACGGGCGTCATCGTGCGTCACGGGCGTCATCGTGCGTCACGGGAATAGTCGGGGATGCCTGCACCTTGTTATTCTTCGGAAGTCCCCGGTGAACACACCCGGCCCGGAGACTCCCTCGTGTGAAGGACCGCCACCCTGGTCTTTTACCTTCCGAAGCGTCAAACCGGCGGTTCGATTCCCTGCATTCGCGTTAGGCATTCCCATGAAGCTCACGTTCCGCTCCGCGCTCGTCGCGGGAGCCATCGTCACCCTCGCAGCACTGTCCCTCACCGCGTGCGCCGCCGGCGGCACGGCCGGAAGCACGAGCGGCGCAACGACCGCCGACGATTCCCTCACCAAGGTGCAGCAGGCGGGAACACTCACCGTCGGGACAGAGGGAACATACCGCCCGTTCTCGTTCCACGAGAACGGCGCCGGAGACATCACCGGATACGACGTCGACGTGGTCAAGGCCGTCGCCGCCAAGCTCGGAGTCACCGCGACCTTCCAGGAGACCCAGTGGGACGGCATCTTCGCCGGGCTCGAGGCCGGCCGGTTCGACGCGATCGCCAACCAGGTCTCGATCACCCCTGAGCGCACCGCCAAGTACACCTTCTCCACCCCGTACACCTACTCGACGGGCGTCATCGTCGTGAAGTCGGACAACACCTCGATCACCTCGTTCGAGAGCCTCTCCGGGAAGACCACCGCCCAGTCGCTCACGAGCAACTGGAACACTCTCGCGACCCAGAGCGGCGCCAACGTGCAGGCCGTCGAGGGCTGGGCCCAGTCCGTCGCCCTCGTCGAGCAGGGCCGGGTCGACGCCACGATCAACGACAACCTGACCTTCCTCGACTACAAGAAGAACAACGACGCTTCGGGGCTCAAGGTCGCCGCGACCACGACCGACAAGTCGAAGAGCGCCCTCGCGTTCGCCGGCGGGAGCACCGCCCTCGCAACCGCCGTCGACACCGCCCTCGCCGATCTTGCCGCGGACGGCACCCTGACCTCGATCTCGGAGAAGTACTTCGGGGCCGACGTCTCGAAGTAGCCGGCAGATGACTCAGTCGAACTGGGACCTCGCCCTCAGCGCACTGGGTCCGATCCTGATGGGCGCCATCCAGGGCACGATTCCGCTCGCGCTCGTCTCCTTCGCGCTCGGTCTCGTGCTCGCGCTCGTCCTCGCGCTCATGAGGCTGTCCCGGCAGCGCTGGTTGTCCGCGATCGCCCGGGTGTTCATCTCGATCGTGCGGGGAACGCCGCTGCTCGTGCAGCTCTTCGTTATCTTCTACGGGCTTCCCTCCCTCGGGCTTCTGATCGACCCGTGGCCGAGCGCCGTGATCGCCTTCTCGATCAATGTCGGCGGATATGCCGCAGAGGTCATCCGCGCCGCGATCCTCTCCGTGCCCCAGGGCCAGTGGGAGGCGGCGTGGATGGTCGGAATGTCCCGCCGCAAGGCACTGACGCGGATCATCCTGCCGCAGGCCGCCCGCGTCTCGGTCCCCCCGCTGTCGAACACGTTCATCAGCCTCGTCAAGGACACCTCCCTCGCCTCGCTGATCCTTGTCACCGAACTCTTCCGGCAGGCCCAGAAGGTCGCGGCTTTCAGCCAGGAATTCATGCTGCTCTACCTCGAGGCCGCGCTCGTGTACTGGGTGATCTGCCTCGTGCTCTCGACCGTGCAGGGCAGGCTCGAAAAGCGATTGGACCGCTATGTCGCCCATTGACACCCCGCTCGACCCTCCGACCGAGCCGCAGCACGGCAACGGAAGCGAGCCCGCGGCGTCCGCCGCCCTGCTCACCGTGCGTGGGCTGCGCAAGAGCTTCGGCTTGACCAGCGTGCTCGAGTCCATCGACCTCACTGTCGCCCGGGGCCAGGTGCTCGCCCTGATCGGCCCCTCCGGCTCGGGGAAAACCACCATTCTGCGGTGCCTGAACGGGCTCGAAACCGCGGACGGGGGCACGATCACGATCACCGCCGAGGTCGCAGACGCCACACACATCGACGCCACGCCCGGGGACCCCTCACTCGCCGGAACCGCGATCACGGTCGACTTCGGCGACGTCAAGGGCCCGAGCGACAAGAGCCTCGCGGCCCTCCGCGACCGGTCGGCGATGGTGTTCCAGAACTACAACCTGTTCCCGCACAAGACGGTGCTCGAGAACGTGCTCGAGGGTCCTGTCGTCGTGCAGCGCCGCCCGAAGACGGAGGTCACCGTTGAGGCGCTCGCTCTCCTCGCCCGGGTGGGTCTGGCCGACAAGACGGATGCGTTTCCGTTCGAACTCTCCGGCGGCCAGCAGCAGCGGGTCGGGATCGTGCGGGCGCTCGCACTCCGCCCCCAGCTCCTGCTCTTCGACGAGCCGACGTCCTCGCTCGATCCTGAGCTGGTCGGGGACGTGTTGCGCCTGATCAAGGAACTCGCGATCGAGGGCTGGACCATGGTGATCGTCACCCACGAACTCGAGTTCGCCCGGGAGGTCGCGAGCGAGATCGCCTTCGTCGACGGCGGCACGATCGTCGAACACGGCGACCCCAGGCAGGTGCTCCGGCACCCGCGCGAGGAACGCACCCGGCAGTTCCTGCACCGCCTTCTCAACCCGTTCTGAACGCGCCCGGCCGGCCCGTCGACCCCGCCCGTCCGCCCCGCTATCGTGATGCCATGGCAACAGGAGCGGTGACCACGCAACGAGGCGTCTTCGGGGTCTTCCGCCTCGCGATCGGGATGCTCCTCCTCGCGAGTGTGCTCACTCAAGTCGTCGACCAGGCAGTGCACGACGCCTTCGTGCCGACGGAGTACTTCGGGTATTTCACGGTGCAGTCGAGCCTCGTCAACGCGGTCGTCCTGCTCTGGGGCGGTTCCCTCGCCCTCCGGTTCCGGGCAGACCCGGAGCTTTTCACCCGGATCAGGATGTCGGGGCTCTGCTACGCAATCGTGACCGCGGTCGTCTACAACGCCCTGTTGCGGAACGTCGTGTCCGACGGTTTCACCGGGATCGCCTGGCCGAACGAGGTCCTGCACGTCTGGGCGCCGATCTTCATCCTGGTCGATTGGCTCCTCGCTCCTGGGCGGCCGGCCCTCGCATGGAAGGCCCTGGGCTTCGCCCTCCTGTATCCGATCGTGTGGGTCGTCTACGCCGTGATCCGCGGCGCCGTCACCGGGTTCTACACGTACCCGTTCCTCGACCCGACCGGACCCGGCGGGTATGGGAGCGTCGGCGGGTACGTGCTCGGAATCGCCGTCGTCATCGCGGGCCTCGCTGCCGCGGCGATATCCGTGAGCCGGGCTGGGCATGCGACAGGGGTCACGGCGTCGACAGCTGTTCTGGCGGAAGATCCGGCAGCATCCGTGCCGCCGCCAGCTGACGCTCGCGCATCGCGAGGAACAGCGGAAAGCTGAACGCGAAGGCGAGAAAGAACGCGAGGACGACGTAGAGCCAGGCACGCTTCATGCCGAGCCGGCGTGCTTCGACGATGATCAGGATGCTGCCGGCCACGGCTGTCACGAGCAGGTCGACGGTGAGCGATGACACCGAGGGGCCACTACCGGTCCAGTCGCCGAGGTAGTCGCGCGCCTGGCTGATCGAGAGGATGTTGTACGTCCAGGTGCCGATCAGGCCGGCAACACTCAGGCCGAGGTACACGAGGGCGAGCGGGGTCCAGTTCCGGGTCATGCCGACAGTATGCCGCCCCTTCCCGTTCGCGCGGGGCTAGTTGGCGGGGCCGGCGGTGAGGGTCGCGGACGCGGTGTGGGTTGCGCCGGCGGTGTCCGTCCAGGTGAGGGTGACCGAGTCGCCGGGGTTGTACGCCTTGAGAGTCGAGGTGAGGGCGGCGGCCGAGGTGATCGACGTACCGTCGACGGCGGTGATGGTGTCGCCCGTGACGATCCCGGCGGTGGCGGCGGCCGAACCGTCGACGACCGCGGTGATCACGGCCGAGTCACCGGTCGTGGCCGTCGATCCGGTGGTGCCGGATGCCGCGCCGAGGCTGCCGCGGTAGCTGCGGCCGTTGACAGAGCCCGTGTCGGCCGACGCGGTGGCGCTCGAACCGACCGCGACCCCGAGGAACGCCGGGTAGCCGATCGTGACCGTGCTCGTTTCGACGCCGGTGTGGATCAGGGTGACGACCTCGAGCGCCGCGTCGATCGTGATCGCGAAGCCGCTGATCGTCGCCGTCCCTGAGGACGCCGCCGTTTCAATGCCGATGACCTCCCCGTCGGCGTCGTAGAGGGGCCCGCCGGAGTCGCCGGACTGGATGTCCGCGTCAACCTGGATCAGGCCGGTCAGGGTTTCGGCGTCCGTGGCATCCTCGCTCGAGGCGGTGATGGTCTGGTCGACGCTCGTGACGGTGCCGGCCGCCGCGGTGAGGGTGCTCGTTCCGCCGGCGTTGCCGACGCCGGTGACTGGGTCCCCCGCCGCGACGGTCGAGGTCGTGTCCAGAGTGGCGGGGACCAGCCCGGAAGCATTCTCGAGTTTCAGCACGGCGATGTCCTGTGAGGAGTCGGTACCGATGACATCCGCGACATAGCTCACGCCGGTCGAGACGACCGTCACGCTGATGCTCGTCGCGCCGTCGATGACGTGGTTGTTGGTCAGGATCTCACCGCTCGAGCTGAGCACGATGCCGGTGCCGGCCGCTTCGGCGCTCTGGTACTTGAGGACGGTGTCGATGACGACGACGCCGATCGACTGTGCGGCCGTTGCCGCAGTGGTGTCGAGCGCGGTGGCCGTCGTGGCGGATGCGGTGCCGGACCCGTAGTTGGAGGGGCCGCCGGGGCGCAGGCCGGAGGTACCGAGGGTCGCTGAGGAACCTGAGGTTCCCGATGAGCCGGTTGACCCTGAAACCGAGCCTGAGCTGCTCGTGCTCGACGTCGAGCTGTTCGAGGACGAGACCGCGGCGACGACCTGAGCGACGGCCATCGAGGAGACGTACAGGCCTGCGCCCGTCGTCGCAGTGACGAGGGCTGCGGCGAGCCCCATCGAGACGATCACGCCCGCCCGGAAGCGGGGCCGGTGGAAGGCCGGGTTGACGACGGGTGCGGCGGGGATGATGCCAGTGGGTTCCGTGCCCGTTGGTTCGGTGCAAGTCATTGTGAGATCCTTTTCCTCCGGGTGACGGCCATACCGTCGCGACTGGTTCCCACCCAAGTCCCGGAAGCTATCGGATTTCTATGAGGCGCCGCGGTGTTGGCCCAGAGGGTCCCGCCCATCGGCTGTGAGCCCCTCCGGGCAGGGCGGGCCGGTCAGACGAGAACTGTGCTGCCGATTTCGCTGAAGCCCTGGTCGGTGACGGTGACCTCGAGCTTCGCCGGAATCTGTTCCTTCATCGAGTCCACGTGGCTGATCAGTCCGATGGTGCGGCCACCGGCACGGAGGCCGTCGAGGGTGCTCATCGCCGTCTCGAGCGTTTCGCTGTCGAGGGAGCCGAAGCCCTCGTCGACGAAGAGGGTATCGAGTGCGATTCCGCCGGCTTGGTTCGAGACGACCTCGGCGAGTCCGAGGGCCAGGGCGAGGGAGGCGAGAAAGGTCTCGCCTCCGGAGAGCGACTGGGTCGGGCGGGCCCGTCCGGTGTGCTGGTCGAGGATGGCGAGTCCGAGGCCGGACTGGGTGCCGCGGTACTGCAGGGAATCATCGTGTTCGAGGGCATACCGGCCGCCGGTCATGTCCCGCAGGCGACCGTTCGCGGCGAGGATGATCTCCTCGAGTTGCGCGGCGAGCACGTAGGTTTCGAGTTTCATCCGTTTGGTGTTCGGTTCCTCGCCGTGCACGACCGCGGCGAGCTCCCGCACCTGGGCTTGGGTGACGAGCAGGGTCGCGGAGGTGGCGACAAGCGCACGGGCCTCGGCGACCACGACGGCCAGTTCCTCCTGCCGGACGGCGAGGGCCCCCTGCTCGGCGAACGCCTCGTCCCTGGCCCCGGCTGCGGCGGCCTGGGCGGCCCTGGTCGGTTCGAGATCGAGCGCGGCATCGGGAAGGTCGGCGAGCTCCGGTTCGGCCAGCACGGCGCGGACCGCGGCGAGCTGATCGTCGTGGGCGCGGATGCCGGTCTCCCTCGCCGCGATCTCGGCCGGCGCGAGTCGTGCGGTGACCACCTCCGCTGCTTCGGCGAAGCCTTCGGCGGTGAGCCGCTCGGCCACGGCCGCAGAGGCGGCATCGAGGGCACGATCCCGTTCGCCGCTGAGGGCGCGGGCCGTCTCGAAGGTGCGCGCCGCCTCGAGCTCGGTGCGCAGGCTCTCCGCCCGCTCGGTGACGGAGGCGTAGCCCGCCGATTGCCGATTCACCCGTTCCTCGATCGCGATGCGGCGGCCGCGGATTTCGGTGAGCCGGGTCGCGGCATCGTCCCTGCCGGAGTGGACCCCGGCGAGGGTCTCCCGCGCGTGGTCGAGCTCGGTGCGCAGCCGCAGCCGCTCGGCACCGAGTTCCGTTTCCCGTGCCGCCGCGGCGCGGGCACTCTCGAGTGCGGTGAGCGCGGCGGCGCGCGAGGCCGTGCGGTCGGCACCTGTTCCCGGGCCGGCGGAAGCACGGGCGGCGGCAGCGCGCGCGCCCAGGGTGAGGACCTCGCCGTTGCTGCGCTCGAGGTCGTCCTGGACGCGGGTCATGCCGGCGAGGGCGGCCTCGATGTCGGCCTCGGTGACCGGCTCACCGGGCGCCTCCGCGGGGTGAGGATGCCGCGTGGAACCGCATACCCCGCACGGTTCGCCGGAAACGAGCCGGCCGGCGAGCTCGCCGGCGTGGTCTGCCAGCCGCTTGGCAACGAGGTCTCGGTAGCGTCCGGCGGCGTCGGCGTTCTCGGTGGCGGCGGTCGCGTGCCGGCGGCGTGCGGCGTCGAGGTCCGCCTCGAGTGCGGCAGCCTCTGCGGCTGCGGTTTCCGCGGCGACCGCGCGGGCGAGCGCGGCGACGGCTTCCGGTCCGCGGGCGGAGTCGCGAGCGAGCGCGGCAAGGTCCCGGTCGAGGTCGTCGAGCAGGGCGGGCGCTGCGTCGATCCGTGCCTGCAGCCCGTCGAGCGTGGCCTGGATCTCGGCGAGCCCTGCCGCGGCGGACCCGGACTCCGCATCGAGGGCCGGCAGTTCTTCCTCGGCCGCGAGGACGTCGTTCAGGGACCCGAGCTGTTCGAGGAGCAGGTCGATGGTGGCAGAGAGTGGGACGGCATCCTGGTCGTCGTCGCCGTTCTGGTCCTCGACGTCGGAACCGTGGACCGTAATCCAGTTTTCCCGCGCCGCCACCTCCGTCCGCGCCGCGTCGAGGGCCGCGGCGAGCGCACCGGACTCGGCTTCGATCTGGGGCCACACCCGCGCAGCGCGGTGTGCGGCGGCGAGGTCGTCACGGTCGGCGTCGACAACGGCGCTGCGCTCGTCGAGCACGGCCAGGGTGGCCGCTGCGGCGTCCCGGCGGTCCTGGCGGGCGCGCACCTCTTCCTGGGCGCGCAGCCTGGCCGTCGCGTCGACCAGTGCGGCGTCCGCACGGGCAGCCGCGGCCACAGCGACGGCGAGTGCGTGCTCGAGTCCGGCGGTGGCCGCCCCGAACCAGGCCAGGTCCGGTGTTGCGGTGCCGGGCTCGGTGCCTGCGGGCACGTGCCGGACGGCGGATGCGGCGAGAGTGTCGAGCCGTACGCGCACGCCGGTGAGTTCGTCGTCGAGGGCCTTGCGACGCGTGATGAGTTCTGTCTCGAGGCTCTGGAACCTGCTGGTGCCGAAGAGGGTGCGCAGGACTTCGCGACGGTCGTCGGTCTTGGCGAGCAGGAACCTTTGAAACCGGTTCTGTGCGAGCAGGATCACCTGCAGGAACTGGTCCTGTTTGAGCGGCAGGATGCGGGAGAGCTCGTTCCCGACATCGACGGGTCGTGCGGCGAGACCCCGCCAGCCGTCGACTGCGCCGGCAGCCGTGTCGGCGACCGCGGCGGCCTCGCGGACCTCGAGCCGGGCATCCGGTGCGGACACGGTGGTGCCGATGCCCCGCTTCTTGGCCTTGAGGTACTTGGGAGTGCGGAAGATGCGGTAGTCGTTGCCGTTCAGGCCGAATTCGAGCTCGACGAAGGTGGGATCGTCTGGTTCGCAGTGGTCGCTGCGCAACTGCGATTCCGTGCCCTCATAGCGCGGAACACTGCCATAGAGGGCGAAGCAGACCGCGTCGAGGATGCTGGACTTGCCCGCGCCGGTCTTGCCGGTGATCAGGAAGATACCATCGTCGTCGAAGCGCTCGAAGTCGACGACCTGCTCGTTCTTGAACGGGCCGAACCCGGCGAGACGCAGGCGCTTGATCTTCACGTCGTACTCCTCGTTTTCCTGGTGCTCACTGGGTGACTTCTTTCAGTTCCCCGGCCGCGAGCAGTTCGGCGACGAGGTCTCGCTCGAACTCCGTCTGCCCGACACCGTTGCGCACGAAGCTCAGGAAGCCGGCGATGATGTCGGGATCGGTCTGCCGGTTGATCCGTTCGGCGTAACTCTCGCCGCCGGTATCCACAACGACTGCCGGTCGGTGTTCGAGCGTGACACAGTGCGGGAACCGCTTCTGGAGCGCCCGCATGCCGTCGAGGGGCCTGACCTGGTCGGTCAGCACGGCCGAGACCCAGTCCCCTTCGAATGCTGCGAACCTGTCGGCGGTGAGGAGTTCCTCGAGCTCGCCGGTGAGCACACTGAGCCTTCGGGGAATCGGGAGGGCGACCCACTCGATCTCGAGCTCGGCACCCTTCCCCGAACGGTCGGGGCCGAGGTCGACCTGCCAGGCACCGCGGGGCTTGGCGGCCTCGGCGAACGAGTAGTGCAGGGGTGCGCCGGAGTAGCGCACCCGGTCTTCGAGCCTGGCTCGCCCGTGGATGTGCCCGAGTGCGACGTAGTCCGGGCCCTCGAACACGCTGACCGGCACGAGGTCGAGCCCGCCGGCGGTGATGTCCCGCTCGACGTCGCTCGCCTCCTGCGTGGCCGCGACGCCGGCCG
The DNA here is from genome assembly GCF_035984545.1 of Cryobacterium sp. GrIS_2_6. NCBI lineage: Bacteria > Bacillati > Actinomycetota > Actinomycetes > Micrococcales > Microbacteriaceae > Cryobacterium > Cryobacterium sp. GrIS_2_6. The sequence goes on along the minus strand of NZ_JAXCHP010000001.1, from coordinate 246,960 downwards.
CGAAGCAATGCGCGAGCACGACGGAGCGACCGCCGCGGACCGCGAGGTCCGCCCGGATCTGGTCCATGACGAAGGTGAGCACCTGCTCGTGGGTCTTGAGCGCCTGGTCTGGGCGCGCCTGGTTGGCTCGCGTTTGAGTGGAATAGAGGTGGCGGACCAGGGCCGGTTCGAGGAAGGGGATGCCGTAGAAATGCACGGGGCCGTACTCGTCGGTGAGAGTGACCGGCGAGGCGACCTGCTCGGGCCGGGTGATCACATGGATGCCGGCAAGGCCGGCCCATTCGGACTGGAACCCGAGCCGGGTGGCCGAGTCGTGGTTGCCGCTCGTCATGATGACCTGCGCGCCGGCCTTCCGAATCTCGCGAAGGGCCGTCGCGAGGAGGGTGTAGCTGTCCGCTGAGGGCATCGCCGAGTCGAACACATCGCCGGCGACGACGACCACGTCGATCGAACGATCGCGGACAACGTCGACGAGCCCGTCCAGCACGGACCGGAGGTGCTCGAGGGTCGAGTGCGTGTGGAACGTGCGCCCGATGTGCCAGTCCGACGTGTGCAGGATCCTCATGATCGTCACGCTACCGTCCAGCACCGACACGGACCGATCGGCCCGCCCACAGCATCTATCTTTGTTCTTCTGTGTTTTCCTTGACAAACAAAAAGAAACACAGATATCGTGTAGACAATCCTGATCGAAGCGATCGGGCCGCGCAGTGGCGGGGGGTCACTCAAAGACGAGGAGGTATCATGTTTGCGGAAGAACGGCAGGCGCTGATCGCCGAACTCGTCAGCGAAGCCAGCCGGGTCACCGTCAATGAACTCGCAACCCGCTTCGACATCACCCCGGAAACAGTGCGCCGCGACCTCGATACGCTCGAAGGCTCCCGGCAGTTGCGTCGAGTCCACGGCGGGGCCGTTGCCCTCGACCGCCTCAGCCTCTCCGAGCCCAGCCTGGCCGAACGGCAGACCCAGCGACACGACGAGAAGGAACGCATCGCCGCTGCCGCGTTCGCGATGATCCCGACCAGCCAGTCCGGGTCGATCATCCTCGACGCCGGCACCACCACCGAACTCCTCGCCGACCGCCTCGCCGACTGGACATCCGCCGGACCCGACGACCAGCTCCTCGTCATCACGAACGCCGTTCCGATCGCATACAAGCTCGCCGGCAACGAGGAAATCCATCTCCATCTCCTCGGCGGTCGCGTCCGTGGCCTGACCCGCGCCGTCGTCGGCCAGAGCACGATCGCCCAGCTCGAGGGACTCCGCCCCGATATCGCATTCATCGGCGCCAACGGCGTGCATGCCATCTTCGGCCTGAGCACCCCCGACCTCGTCGAATCGTCTGTCAAGACCGCCATCGTCCGATCGGCACGGCTCGTCGTCGCGCTCGCCGATTCCACCAAGCTCGACGAAGAGACCCTGGTGCGGTTCGCCGCGCTCGGCGACATCGACGTGCTCATCACGGATGCCCTCCCATCACCGGAACTTTCCGCGGCCCTGGCCGCGGCTGACGTAGAGGTTGTGATCGCGTGATCATCACGCTTACCCCGAATCCGAGCCTGGACCGCACGATCTCGCTCGACGGCGTCCTCGCCCGCGGCGAGGTGCAGCGCGCCGTGGCGAGCCATGTCGAGCCGGGGGGCAAGGGCGTCAACATCTGCCGCGCCCTTGAGGCCTCCGGCGTGGAGAGCCTCGCGATCCTGCCCGGCGACGCCCTCGATCCTGTGCTCATCGCGCTCTCCGATGCGGGCATCCCGCACCTCGGCATGCCGATCGGCGCAAGCATCCGCAGCAATGTCGCGATCACGGAGCCGGACGGCACCACGACCAAGGTCAACGTGCCCGGTCCTGTGCTGACCCCCGCGCAACAGACCGAACTCATCGATCTCGTGCTCGACCGGGCGGATGGAGCAGGCTGGGTCGTGCTCGCGGGCTCGCTTCCCCCGGGAGCTCCCGTCGATTTCTACGCCGACATCATCCGCCGGCTGCGCGCCCGCTACGGCTCAGCGGCGCCGAAGGTCGCCGTCGATTCGTCCGGCGCCCCCTTCGCCGCGGCAGTGAGCGCCGGCCCAGACCTGATCAAGCCGAACGGCGAGGAACTCGCCGAACTCACCGGAATCCCGGACGCCGAAGCGCTCGAGGGCAATCCGTCACTCGTCGCAACGGCATCCGCTCGCCTCGTGGCCGGCGGCGTCGGCGCGGTCCTCGCCACGCTCGGCGCCCAGGGTGCCGTGTTGACGACCAGGGACGGATCCTGGCTCGCCCAGACGCCGCCCATGGTCGCCGTGAGCACCGTCGGCGCCGGCGACTCGTCGCTGGCCGGCTTCCTGCTGAGCAACCTGGCCGGTGGCAGCGCCCCCGATGCGCTCCGCCAGGCAGCAGCCCACGGGGCCGCAGCCGCATCTTTGCCCGGATCAACCGTTCCGGCACTGAACCAAACAAAGCCCAGCGACGTCACCGTGACGCAGCTGACCCATCCAAAGGAGGATGTCCAGTGAGTGCACTGATCACCCCGGAGCTCGTCGCTCTGGATAAGAACCTCGGAGCCGCTCCCTCGAGCGTCATCCGGCGACTCGCCGAGCTCGTTGTCGGCGCAGGCCGGGCCACCGAGATCGAGAGCCTGTACGCGGATGCTCTCGCCCGCGAAGCGAAGACGGCCACCGGCATCCCGGGCGGTCTGGCCATCCCGCATTGCCGTTCCGCAGCCGTTACCGAGCCGACCCTCGCGCTCGCCCGCCTGTCGACCCCGGTCGACTTCGGCGCAGGAGACGGCCCCGCCGACCTGGTCTTCCTGATCGCCGCGCCGGCCGGCGCGGACCAGGAACACCTTAAGATCCTGGCGAAGCTCTCCCGCTCGCTGATGAAGCCCGCGTTCACGGCCGCCCTGCGCGCAGCCACGACGCCCGCAGAGATCGTCGAGCTCGTCACAAACGTCGTCTCCCCCGTTCCCGTCGCTGTCGGCGGCGGCACTGCAGCCCCCGCGGCATCCGTCGCGACCGGCGTCAAGCGCCTCGTCGCCGTCACTGCCTGCCCCACCGGTATCGCGCACACCTACATGGCCGCTGAGGCCCTCTCTGCCGCCGCGGAAGCCGCCGGCGTCGAGATACAGGTCGAGACCCAGGGCTCTGCCGGCCTCACCATGCTCGACCCCGCGGTCATCGCCGCAGCCGACGCGGTGATCTTCGCGGTCGACGTCGACGTGCGCGGCCGTGAGCGCTTCGCGGGCAAGCCCGTCATCCAGGTTCCGGTCAAGCGCGGCATCGACGAGCCGGCCAAGCTCATCGCGGACGCGATCGCAGCCTCCCAGAACCCGAACGCCCGCCGCGTCGGCGGAACCGCAGGTGCCGCCGAGGTCGACGAGAAGAATGAGCACTTCGGCCAGAAGGTCAAGCGCGCACTCCTCACCGGTGTCAGCTACATGATTCCGTTCGTGGCAGGCGGAGGCCTGCTCATCGCACTCGGCTTCCTCCTCGGCGGCTATGAGATCACCAAGATCGCCGACGTCGTCACCCTGCAGAACAGCCTCTTCAATCTGCCGGACGGCGGCCTCGCGATCTACCTCGGCGCGGTCTTCTTCAAGATCGGCGCCCTGTCAATGGGCTTCCTGGTCCCGGCGCTCTCCGGCTACATCGCCTATGCGATCGCCGACCGCCCCGGAATCGCCCCCGGGTTCGTCGCGGGCGCCGTCGCAGGCTTCATGGGTGCCGGCTTCCTCGGCGGCATCGCCGGCGGCCTGCTCGCCGGTGTCGCAGCGGCCAGCTTCGCGCGGCTCAACGTTCCGCGCTGGCTCCGCAGCCTGATGCCCGTCGTGATCATCCCGCTCGTCGCGTCGATCGTCGCCTCCGGGTTGATGTTCCTCGTGCTCGGTGGTCCGATCGCCTGGCTCACCGCCGCGCTGAACACCTGGCTCACCGGGATGAGCGGCGCAGCGGCGATCGTCCTCGGACTGATCCTCGGACTGATGATGGGCTTCGACCTCGGCGGCCCGGTCAACAAGGTTGCATACGCCTTCGCCGTCGCCGGACTCGGCACCGCGACCGTGGTCAACCAGGCTCCGTGGCAGATCATGGCCGCCGTGATGGCCGCCGGAATGGTTCCGCCGCTCGCGATGGCCCTGGCCACCGTGCTCGACAAGAAGCTGTTCAGCCCGATCGAACGTGAGAACGGCAAGGCGGCCTGGCTGCTCGGTGCGTCCTTCATCTCCGAGGGCGCCATCCCGTTCGCGGCGGCAGACCCGCTGCGCGTGATCCCGGCGAGCATGCTCGGTGCCGGTGTCACGGGCGCCCTGTCCATGGCCTGGGGTGTCACGAGCAAGGCCCCGCACGGCGGTATCTTCGTGTTCTTCGCGATCGACAGCTTCGCGCTCTTCGCCCTGGCGATCGCAATCGGCACTGTCGTCGCCGGCGTCGCCGTCATCGCACTGAAGAGGTACACCACCAAAAAGGCTCCCGCGGCAGTAGAAGCCCCGGTTTTGGTCACCGTCTGAGCGCACAAAACTGACATCACCGCATGAAAGCGCGGCGACCGATACGCGATGCGCGTCGGTCGCCGCGTAATATCGTTACCGTGGGCAATCAATTCCCACGCGAGAATAGAGGTTAAACCGTGCAGCAGAACTTCTCCGGCGTGGGCGTCAGTCCCGGGCGGATCATCGGATCGATTCGGCAGATGCCCAAACCGGTCAGTGAACCCCCGGCCGGAGAACGATTGGCTGCGTCGCTGTCAGCGGATGCCGCCTCCGATCTGCTGCGCTCCTCCGCGAAGACCGTGCAGACCGAATTACAGAACCGTGCCGCCGGAGCGACGGGTGCAAGCAAGGCCGTTCTCGAGGCCACCGCGCTGATGGCGACCGACCCGATGCTGATCAAGGCCGCGGTCAAGCTCATCAAAACGGGCACCTCTGCCGAGCGCGCGATCTGGGAATCCGGCGCCTCCGTCGCCGAGATGCTGATCAACCTCGGCGGTTACATGGCCGAACGGGCCACGGACGTCCTCGACGTACGCGCCCGCATCGTGGCCGAGCTGCGCGGAGTGCCCGCGCCGGGCATCCCCCTCGCCGATGCACCCTTCATCCTTGTTGCCGAGGATCTCGCCCCCGCTGACACCGCGACCCTGGACCCGGAGAAGATCCTCGCCCTCGTCACCTCCGGTGGTGGGCCGCAGTCCCACACCGCGATCATCGCCCGCGCCCTCGGCCTCCCGGCCGTCGTCGCAGCCCCCGGCGTCGACGCCCTCGAAGACGGCATCGAGGTGTACGTGGACGGCGCGGCCGGCTTCCTCTCCCTCGAGCCCGGCGCCGAGGAAATCGCCGCCGTGGAAGCCTGGAAGACCGCCGCAGCGATCCTCGCCGTCTTCGATGGCAACGGACGCACCGCGGACGGCCACCTCGTCCCCCTGCTCGCCAACGTCGGCGGGGCCAAGGACGCTCTCAAGGCCGCCGAAGCCGGCGCCCAGGGCGTCGGACTGCTCCGCACCGAGTTCTGCTTCCTCGAGCGCGAGACCGAGCCCACGATCGAAGAACAGGTCATCGCCTACCGGGGCGTGTTCGACGCGTTCCCCGGCCAGAAGGTCGTCGTGCGCACCCTCGACGCCGGCGCCGACAAGCCGCTGCCGTTCCTGACCGACACGAGCGAGCCCAACCCCTCACTCGGCGTGCGCGGATACCGCACCGACCTGACCACTCCTGGGGTGCTGGCCCGCCAGCTCACCGCGATCGCCCAGGCCGCCGAAGGTTCCTCGACCAGCGTCTGGGTGATGGCCCCGATGATCGCGACGCCGGAGGAAGCCGCGGAGTTCGCTGCGATGTGTGCCACCGCAGGGCTCAAGATCCCCGGCGTCATGGTCGAGGTCCCCTCCGCCGCGCTCCTCGCGGACCGGATCCTCGGTGAAGTCGACTTCGTCAGCCTCGGCACGAACGACCTTACCCAGTACACGATGGCAGCTGACCGCCAGCTCGGCACTCTCGCCGCGCTGAACTCCCCGTGGCAGCCTGCCGTGCTGAAGCTCATCGGACTGACCGTCGAAGGCTCGATCGCCGAGGGCAACAACAAGCCCGTCGGCGTCTGCGGCGAGGCCGCGGCCGATCCCGTGCTCGCCGTCGTGCTCGTCGGTCTCGGGGTCGCAACCCTGTCGATGACCTCCCGTTCGCTCTCCGCGGTCGGAGCCGTGCTGAAGTCCGTCACCCTCGACGATGCCAAGAAGCTCGCGGTCCTCGCGGTGTCCGCGCCGAATCCGACCGAGGCCCGCAAGCGCGTGCGCGCCGGATTGCCCATACTTGAAGAGTTGGGTCTGTAACCGCACACGCGTAGCCGCTCCCCGCACCACTCCAGTCAGCCCGCAGTATCGTCGAGCACGACCGTCGTCGAGTATCAACCAGGAGGAATTATGTCCGAACGCACAGCCACCATTGCCAGCCGAGTCGGCCTGCATGCCCGTCCCGCGTCCATTTTTGCGGCCGCCGTCGGCGAACTACCGATCGAGGTCACCATCGCGATGGAGGGCGAGTCTGCTGAAGACGCCATGGACGCCTCGAGCATCCTGAGCCTGATGAGCCTCGGTGCGGCCAACGGCGACGTCGTCGTGCTGCGCGCGGAAGGCGACGGCGCCGACGAGGCGCTCGAAGCCCTCGTCAAAATCCTCGAGACGGACCTCGACGCCGAGTAATACTCCACCGGAAGAACAGGAAGCACCCTCGGTAGTCGGGGGTGCTTCCTTTTTTTGTGTGCTCGTCTCTGGTCTACGAGCCGACGAGTGTGATGAAAGCGCTCAACTGGGCGAGCGCCTCGACACTGTGCGGCAGCGAGTCCGTGAGCGCGGGCGAGTAGACGAGCCACGCCGCCCACTGGGCGCGCGAGATGGCGACGTTGAGCCGGTTCGCGAGCAGCAGGAATTCGAGGCCGCGCGGCACCTCCTCCGCGGACGACGCCGCGAGCGAGACGATCGCGACCGCGGCCTCCCTGCCCTGGAATTTGTCGACCGTGCCGACCGGGACCGAGGAGAGGCCGGCCGCCCGGAGTCGTTCCCTGATCAGGGCGACCTGGGCGTTGTATGGAGCGACCACGATCACGTCCGCCGCCCCGAGCGGGGCGGTTCGCCCGGCGGATGTCCACGGCCGGCCGATGGCGTCCCGCACGAGCCCGACCACGACATCCGCTTCTTCGATCGACGAGGTCGCGTTGTCGGTGTGGCGCACCGGCACGGGATGCAGCCCGGGTTCGACCCCGGCCAGGGCACGGTCGGAGGGGTGCGAGCGGAGTTTACCCTCGTAGGAGAGCGCCGAAACTGGAGCACAGACGGCCGGGTGCATCCGCCAGCTGGTCGCGAGGAAGTACCCGAGCTCGGCGGGGAGCACCCGATGCCCGTCCGTGAGCCAGCCGAGCGCGGAGAGGTCGACGGGTTCGGGGTGCGTGCCCTGGCTTACCTGCGGCAACTGCTGCGGGTCGCCGAGAAGCAGCAGCCGCTCCGCCGAGACGGCCGCGGCGATCGTGCTCGCGAAGGAGTACTGCCCGGCTTCGTCGATCACGAGCAGATCGAGGGAGCCACGCGGGATCCGGTCGGCGTTGCTGAAGTCCCAGGCCGTCCCGCCGAGTACCCAGCCGTCCGACCGGCCGGTGAAAGCGGCGAGACCCTTGACATCGAGAGCGCGCCACGGAACGGCAGTGCCTTCTTCGCCCTTCTTCGGCCTTTTGCCGACGCGGTCCGGGTCGAGCCCGACCCCGGCACCCGCCTCGACCACCGCGCGCAGCATGTTCTCGACGGCCGCATGCGATTGCGCGACGACGCCGATCCGCCAGCCGTGCCGGACCACGAGGTCGGCGATCACCCGCGAGCCGACGAAGGTCTTCCCGGTTCCGGGCGGCCCTTGGACGGCAAGGTAAGAGTGATCGAGGGCCAGCACGGCATCGCGGATGGCACCCTGGGTGTCTCCTGCGGTAACGACAGGCAGGGTGGCGCCCGCGCGCAGTCTCGGCGGCACCCGGCGCAGGATGTCGAACGCGGCATCCGCGAGCGGCAGCGGCCATGCGGACAGCACGGCCCCGCCCCACTGGGAGATCGCGCCGACCTGGCTGCCGGGCTGCGGCGGGGTTCCCGGAGTGAGGTAGACAGGGAGTGCGTCGTGGTGGGGCGCGTCGCGTTCAAGGATCTCGTCGACGAAGATCACGCCGTCGTCGAGGGCACCTCCGTCGAGGGCGCCGCCGAATCCGCCGTCGTCGCCCACCTGCACGATGGTTGCCTTGTTGTGGGCGGTGCGGGCGCCCGGCTCGTTGCTCCGCCGGATCGGCGGATACGGCGGGTCGTAGACGAGGAACGGCTGTTGCCCGGCCTTGAGTGAGCTTCCGGGCGCCGGGGTGCCCTCGAGCCGGAGCAGGCGTCGGTCGAGGACCTGCCTGCCCTCGCGGTGCCAGCCGATCTCGACGGTGGCCCGCACGACCGAGAAGACGTCCCTGGTGTCCGACCAGTCCTCGAGGGGCGACGCGAGCCTGGCGAAGTGGTCCCACCAGAACGATTTCTGTTCGCGGCGATGGTAGTCGATGGCCGCGGCCGCGAGGGCGAGCGCGGTCTCGTCGCTCGTGCGGCCGGTCGGCGGCACCTGTTCGAGCAGGGCCGTCAGTTCGAGGTAGACCGGGTCGGGTTCCCGCTCGGGGACCGCGATCGCGAGCTCGCCGGCACGAGCCGCGACGCCGGCATCGCCCGCGGCATCGAGGCGTCCGGCGGCACCGTTGTCGAAGGCACCGTCGTCCGCGACCCGGTCGAGGAGCCAGTCCCGCAGCCGCCGCGTCGACCGGCAGTCGTAAGCGTTGTACCGCGCGATGTCCTCGAGGACGGCCGCAGCGGCATCCGTCTCGCCGGCGGCGAAGAGCTCGCCCGCGCGCGCGTACTCGGCGATCGAGTCTGCGGCGTTGTCGACGCCCTCCCTGGCCTTCTCCCCCATGTACAGCGGCTCGAGCTTCTTGAGCGAGTAGCTGCGGCTGCCGACCCGAAGGCCCTGCCGCACGATCGGGTACAGGTCGACGAGCACGTGGTTGCGGAGCAGGTCGTCGACGGCGTCCTCTCCGACGCCGTGCCGGGCGGCGAGGCTGAGCAGATGGGTGCGCTCGTAGGGGGCGTAGTGGTAGATGTGCAGGCCGGGGTAGCGTTCCCGGCGTTCGTGCACGTAGGCGAGGAAGTCGATGAGGGCCTGGCGTTCCTCGGCGTAGTTGTGCGCCCAGAAGGCGCGGAAGGTGTCGTCGGCTTCGAGGAGGCCGAACAGGTAGTCGAGGCCCCATACGATGGTCCCGGCGGAGGCGTCGTCCGCTCCCTCCTGGTACAGGGGGTCGCCCTCGAAGTCGAAGAAGATATCCCCCTGGCTCGGCCGCGGCAGTGCAGCGAGCGCCGGCGGGTTGGTCACCTGCCAGGCGAGCGGTCGGCCGGGGTGCGGATCGAGCTGAAGCCGGGCCTGTGCGCGCAGGGTCGCGAGCGTCGAATCGGTGATCCCGGCGACGGGCCCCGTAGACGCGGCGAGCTCCTCGATCGTCCCGATCCCCGCAGCGCGCAGGCGGGCACGCTGGGCGAGCCGCAGCCGGGCGACCAGGAGCACATCCCGGTGCAGTTGCACCTGCTCCTCACAGACCGCGCAGCGTCCGCAGGCGACGTACCGGGGGTCGCCCCAGGGGGTCGGCGCGGCGTCGGCGAGGCGTTCGTCGATCAGGCCCTCGAGCCTGGCCCTCCTGGCCCGGTACACCGTCAGGATGTCGGCCAGCCGGTGCGAACTCGTGCGCCCGTCTCCGAGCAGGAGGTGCACCCGGTCGCCGGTGCGGATGCCGAGGCGTTCCAACTGGTCGCTGTACGCCGCGAGTTGCAGCAGCGCGGTCACCGTGGCCGAGCGGGCCAGTTTCGTGTCGTAGACCTCATAGCTCGGGCCCGCCGGGGCGACTCCCGTCGTATCGCCCTGCTCCGGCGAGCGGATGATGAAGTCCGCGTACCCGAGGAAACGCCCGTCGAAGAAGGCGGCCTGGAACACCACCGCGGCGCCGGTGCGGAGGGCCTCGGCGCTGAGCCGGGCGGCTTCGAGCATCGCAGCACGCTCGGCGCGGGCCGGACGCTCGATCTCGACCACGGGCCCGGACGAACGGAGCCGGTTCAGCATCCGCAGCTCGTGGGCGTCGCCCAGTTCCGCGGTGCGCGCGAGCATCGCGTCCGTGGGGTCCGGAACCGGGTCGATCCGCCCGAGGCGGGCGTCGAGCCGGCGCATCACGGCCCATTCGCAGACCGCGGCCGCGCTCAGGTCGCTCGCCGAGTACACGACGGTGACAGGGTCAAGCAGGAACACGACGGCCTCCCGAAAGGATTTGCATCGAGGCTAACCGAAGCCACTGACACCGGGTTGCTGTGAGCCGCCTGTGCAATCCCCCACTGTGCGGAGTGGCCCATTAGCCTCGACCCAACGGCAGTGTTGGCGTAGCCGGGCTTCCCACTGACGGGCAGGCTCCGGAGGGTTTCCTCGACGTCGAACTCCGTATCCTGATCGACGAATTCAGAAGGACACACCGTGAGCGAAACGACCAGCACGAGCACGAGCACGAGCGACGAAACGGCAGGGACGGCGACGGCCCCCGACGGCCACGTCATCCAGGACTGGACCGATCTCGGGAAAGAGATGTGGTCGTACCTGACCGGTAAGAGTGCCGTGATCAACTACACCTTCATCGACATGGCCGTCGAAGTCCCCCGGGACATCGGACCGGATGCCCCGCGGGCGACGTGGAAGCTGAACGGGACCCTCCGCGTCACGACGAGCGAAGGCCCGACCGCCGAGTCCCTCGCCCACTGACCATGGCAACGACCACCCGTCTGGACATCGATCTCGCCTTCTCCCTTGCCGAGCCGGACGGTCAGCATGGCGGCGAACGGATGCAGGGAACGATCAACGCCGCCGGCTCCGACGTCGAGATCTTCGCGAGCCGGCCCGAGCTCTTCCTGCAGACGAGGACGATCACTCTCAAGGAGATCCGCACCCTCGCGGCAGATCTGGCCGAACGTGGGCTCTCGGTCTCGCTGAGCGGTCCGAACGGGCTGGTAGTCCGGCTCGGTGCGATCTCGGCTCATCGGCTGCAGCGCCTCCTGACCGGGTCCGCCAATGTCGCCCTCGGCAGCCGGGCCGCGCTGGCGCCGCTGCTGCGGCGTCGCCGGCGCGCCGGCGGGGCAGAATCGACACCGGTCGTGACTCTCCCGCCCTCCACCCTCTTCCCCCTGGTACCGACGCTCGACCGCCGCATCCGGCGCACGGTGACGACCACGCACTACACCCGCGGATCCGGGCGTCCCCGACTGATCTTCGTCGTCGGGTCGGAAAACTGGGACGGCAGGCCGCCCCGCCAATTCGACCTCATGCCGGAGACCACAAGGATCGGATCGAGCCCGGACGCCGATCTGAGGCTCGACGGTCTCGCTCCCATCCACGCCGAGATCCGGCATGACCATAACGACGAGTACGTGTTCTTTCCCCTCGGGCCCGTCGCGCCGGGAACGGAGTCCCAGGGCATCGACGGAAGTCGTTCGCCAGAGGGGGGCCGGGTTCTGCGCACCGGCGCGCGCATCGAACTCGGGCCGTGGCGGATGGCGTTCTTCCGCGAGGAATTCGCCGATCACGGTCGTCCATACGGCGGCAGGGTGGGCGGGGAACTGGCGTACCAGAAGCCGCAGCCCGCTCGCAGGACCGTAGCGAAGCCGCCACCGGCCACCCCAGGGCGGCCGGTCTCCTAGCCGCGGAGACCCGGCGTTGAGGCGGCCCCTGCCCCGGCGTCCGCTGCGCTAGACCGGCTCTTCCGCGGGGGTGTCGGCGGCGGATGCCTCGCCGCCGGCATCCGCTTGTGGCTCACGGCCGTCGCGGTGCTGCGTCGTGCCCGAGAGCCGCAGTGTCGCGAGCAGGCCGAGGACGAGGAATCCGGCGGCCGCGAACGCGGAGTACCGGGTGCCCTCGCTGAAGGCGTCGCGCGCGGCCGCTCCAACGGCAGGGCTCTGTGCTTCAAGGGCGGGGATCGCCGCTCCGGCACTGTCAACGACCGCGTCGACCACCTGGGTGCGCGCCGACTCCGGCAACCCCGGCACGTCCGCGAGTTTTGCGTCCAGCGAGGCGCCGACCGAGGTGAACAGCACGGTGCCGAGCACCGCGATGCCGAGCGCCGAACCGATCTGACGCGCCGTCGAAGAGGTGCCAGAACCTTGTCCGCTCTTCTCGACAGGAACGTCCTTGAGCACGACCCCGGTCAGCTGGGCGGTCGCGAGGCCGACACCCATCCCGTAGACGAAGAGGAACGGCACGATCGCGAGCCAGCTGGCGTCCGCCGTGATCACAAGACCGAGCCCCGCGACGCCGAGGATCTCCAGGACGATTCCGACCCGCACGATCGTTTCCGGTGACACCCTGTTGCCGTATGCGCCGGCGGATCCGCTCGCAACGAAGGAGCCGATCGCGAGGGCGAGCAGCACGAACCCTGTCTGAAGCGCATCGTAACCGAGCACGTTCTGCAGCCAGAGCGGCAGGGACAGGATGATGCCGAACTCGCCGAGCGACACGATCAGCGCCGCGATATTCCCATTGCGGAATGAAGCGATCCGGAACAGCGAGAATGCGAGCAGGGTGGTCTTGCCCGCGCGCTGCCGGGCGAGGCCCCAGAGGATGAACGCCGTTCCGGCGAGGAGGGTGATCGCGAAGGCGACCGGAATCGGGGAAATCGGATACGGCCAGGTGAAGCCGCCGATCACCATGGCCTTGTTGGTCAGCCACCAGCCGTAGCTGCGACCCTCGATGAGTCCGAAGACCAGGCTGGCGCTCGTGAGCACCGAGAGCACGGCGCCGACGACGTCGACACGGCGGGGTTCTCCGGCATCCTTCGACTCGGAGACGAAGACGAGCACCCCGATGACGATGATCACACCGAGCGGCACATTGATGCCGAACGCCCAGCGCCAGGAGAAGTACGTGGTCAGCCAGCCGCCGAGGAGCGGCCCGACCGCGACCATGCCGCCGATCGTGGAGCCCCAGATCGCGAAGGCGATGCCACGGTCTCTGCCGCGGAAATTCGCGTTGATCAGCGACAGGGTGGTCGGGAGGACCATGGCGCCGCCGATGCCCTGGATCAGGCGGGTGCCGATCAGGAGATCGCCCGATTGCGCCGCCGCCGCGAGAACGGATGCCGCGGCGAACAGCACGACGCCGAGGATCAGGATGCGACGGCGCCCGTACCGGTCAGCCAGTGTGCCGAAGACGAGCAGGAGGGCTGCGAAGACGAGGGTGTAGCTTTCCTGGACCCACTGCACCTGGGTCGACGTGATCGCGAGGTCCCGGACGATCGAGGGGATCGCGACGTTGATAATCGTCGAGTCGACGATGATGAGCGCGACGGCGATGCTGATGAAGACGAGGCCGGCCCAGCGGCGGCGCACGGGCTCAACGCGGGCGGAGGCAGTGGGGGTGGAGGCAGTGGGGGTGGAGGCAGTGGGGGTGGAGGCAGTGGGGGTGGACGGGCGCTGGTCGGTCATGCGGCTACCATTCGGGTCGGCGGGGAGACGAGAAGTTTCGCCATGCGCAGGCGCGCGCCGACGGTCAGGGCGATCACGAGCACGGCGCCGACAATGGCCGCGACACCTGTGGTCACGGAGAGCAGGGTTCCGCTGAGCCGTGCCACGGCGAGCCAGCCGAGCCCCCAGACGAGGGAGGCCGCAGGGGCGAGCCTGCCGTGGCACCGGACCCGATGAAGGATCCGACGAGGGCGACGAGCGCGCCGATCACGACGAGGACCTGCCGCTGGAGATCCCGAGAATTCATCTCACTCTCCTAGATATAAATCAACTGAACAAGACGACGTTAGCACCAGAGCGCACGAATGAACAGTGCGCGCGGGATCCACTGACCCGTGATCACTGGTTCGCGAATCAGCGGGGTGCACTCGGTGGAGTGCGCTCAGGGCGGCTCGACGGGCCCTGGATCAGTAGTTGAACGCGATCGAGCAGGTCTGCTGGCTCGCGGTCTGGCCGCGCAGGCCGGCGATCTCGACGGGAGCCGCGGCATCCGTTGCCGCCGGCGTCGGGGTGCCCGTTGCCGCACCGGTCGCCGAGGCAGTGGGGGTCGGCGTCGGCGTCGGCGTCGCGGCGGGCGTCGCCGTCGGGTCGAGTTCGGCGCTGTTGCCGAGGGATTTGGCGTCGAGGGTGAAGGACTGGTCGGCCGTGACCGCGGCGAACAGTTTCTTGGCGAGGGCGGTCGACGGTACCAGCTTGTTGGTGTTCTGCGGGTCGGTCGCCGACGGGTATTGCACGAACACGAGCTGGTTCAGGTCGATGTCTTTCAGGGCGAGCGCCATGCCGACCATGGTCGGGATGTTGGCGAGCGACGTCGAGAGTTTCAGGTTCGTACCCGCGGCCGTCGCGAGGGCGGACAGCTTCGACACGTCGGTGAGCGTCGCGCTGCTCTTCATCACTCGCATCAGTGAGGACATGTAGGCCTGCTGCGAGGAGATCCGGGACAGGTCGCTGCCGTCGCCGACGCCGTGGCGGCTCCGGAGATAGGCGAGGGCGGCGGTTCCGGAGACGACACTCGTTCCCGCGGGAAGGTCGAGTCCCGTGTACGGGTCCTTGATCGCGTCGTTGAGGCAGACCGGGACGCCCCCGACGGCGTCGGCCATCGCGACCGTGCCCTCGAAGGAGATCAGGCCGGCGTACGGGATGGTCAGTCCGGTCAGCGACGAAACGGTCGACACGACGCAGCCGAGACCTCCCCGTCCGAAGGATGCATTCATGGCCGTGGACGTCGCGGCCTTCGCCACCTTCCCGGTATCGGGGTCCGTACAGGCCGGCTGGTTGACGACGAGGTCACGGGGAATGCTGATCACGACCGCGCTCTTATGGTCGGCGGAGACATGCAGCAGGATGTTGACGTCGTTGAGGGTGCCGGTGCGGTCGCCATAGGCTGCCGACTGGGTGAGGGAGTTGTCCACCCCGACGACGAGAACATTGAAGCCCCCCTCGAAGGAACCGAGCTGGGGAAGCGCGGGCAGGTCGGTCGCCCCGTTGGAGATGTCGACCGCGTTGGCCGAGACCTTCGTTGCGAACTGGCTGACCGCGATGGCCGCAACGGATACCCCGCTCACGAGGACGACGGCGAGCGTGAGCGCAAGCGCCTTGATCAGGGTCATCATCGTGTGGCTGCGGCTCGGTCGGCGCCGATGGCGGATGAGCGTGGCCGCCCGTGCATGCCTGCGGGCATCCGCGCGACCCTCGGGTCTGTGATTCGTCAACAAAACCCCTTATTGCGTTCCATGGTGAGAATCTTGACGGTAGTTGCCGGTCCCGGGTGTTTTCTGGACTCGGGCTATGAGACTCACAGAAACGGCTGTGTCAGGCTGGGAGGATGCTGATCAACCAGGTGCACCACATCGCCATCATCGCGAGCGACTACGCGCGTTCGAAGCGGTTCTACGTCGACGTCGTGGGCTGCACGCTCGAGGCGGAATACTTCCGGGCCGACCGCGACTCATGGATGGGCAAGCTCGCCCTGAACGGCGAGTACATCCTCGAGTTGTTCTCGT
This sequence comes from Cryobacterium sp. GrIS_2_6, assembly GCF_035984545.1. Classification (NCBI taxonomy): domain Bacteria; kingdom Bacillati; phylum Actinomycetota; class Actinomycetes; order Micrococcales; family Microbacteriaceae; genus Cryobacterium; species Cryobacterium sp. GrIS_2_6. Next base: position 231,397 of record NZ_JAXCHP010000001.1, on the reverse strand, counting down.
TCCCGGACACCCCGCCCCGGCGCAGCGGCCCGGAGGCGCTCGGCCTGCGCCACCTCGCGTTCGAGGTCGACGACGTTCCCGGCGCCCGCGCCGAACTCCTCCGCGAGGGCGTCGACTGCGAGGAGCTGCGGGTCGACCCGAACTCGCACAAGGCGATGTTCTTCTTCCGGGACCCCGACGGCCTGCCGCTCGAGATCTACCAGTCCTGACGGGCCCCTCCCCCAACCAATTCGACGGAGATTTTGCCCGGAAAGCCCTTACATCGCGGCCCACGTGCCAAAAACCCAAAAACTCCGTCGAATCGGTTCGGGGCTGAACTGACTGGGGCGGGGCTACTCGGTGAGGAGCTCGAAGACGACGCCGGTCTCGCGGACGCTGATCCGCAGGCGGTCAAGGCTCGGCACGACGAGATCGGCGTCGAGCTGGTCCATGGTGTGCGTTCCGGCGACACCGATCGTCAGACATCCGGCCGCGCGACCCGCCTCGAGGCCCGCCGGCGCGTCTTCGACCACGACGCAGCGACGCGGGTCGGCGCCGAGCCGCGCGGCCGCCGCCAGGAACGGCTCAGGGAACGGCTTGCCGCGGGGAGTGTCGTCGATCGTCACGACGGTCGCGGGCACCGGGAAGCCGGCCGACTCGAGCCGGGCGAGGCACAACGAACGGGCGCACGAGGTGACGATGGCGCGGCGGCCCTCCGGCAGGCTCTGCATCAGTTCCGTGGCCCCTGGGAGGATCACGATGCCCTCGAGGTCGTCGAGTTCGAGTTCGAGCACCCGGGCGATCGACCACTCGATCTTGTCCTCCGGAACGAGCCTGGCCACCATTTGCCGGGCGGGCACTCCGTGCTCGGCGCCGGTGAACGAGGGCCCGAGGCCCGCTTCGGCTCCCCAGCGCATCCAGGCCCGGTTCACGGCCCGAGTCGAATCGACCAGGGTGCCGTCCATATCGAAGAGGACGGCATCGAAAACCCGGCCGAGGAGAACGTGCCCTGTGGCGACATCCGTGCCGCTGCTCGTGCTGCTCTCCGTCGTGCTCCCGGCGGTGGTGAGGCCCTGCTCCATGTGCTGTTTCCTTCCGTGAAGCCGCGATAGCCGGCTTCGGTACTCCCCCAATTCTCCCTCGTCTCCAGCCTCAGTACGCTGAACACCATGACTACAGCTGCCGTCGTCCCTCCCCTCGCCGCGAAGAAGCCCGTCGAACGCCTGCACCACAACGACCTCTTCACCGACGACTACGAGTGGTTACGCGACAAGGAAAGCCCGGAGGTCCTCGCCCATCTCGAGGCCGAAAACGCGTACACGGATGCCCTCACCGCGCGGCTCGCACCGCTCCGGGAGCAGCTGTTCGACGAGATCAAGGCCCGCACCCGCGAGACCGACCTCAGCGTGCCCGTGCGGGAGGGCCAGTGGTGGTACTACACCCGCACGGTGGAGGGCCAGGAATACGGCATCCACTGTCGGGCCCCGGTCTCGGGCCCGGACGACTGGGCGCCGCCGGTCCTGGACCCCGAAGCCGACGACGCCGGAACGTCCGGCACCGTCCGGGCAGGCCTCCCCGGCGAGCAGGTGCTGCTCGACGACAACGCCGAGGCGGCCGGCCACGAGTTCTACGCCCTCGGCAGCTTCGACGTGAGCGCAGACGCCACCCGGCTGCTCTACGCCGTCGACACCGAGGGCGACGAGCGGTACACGATCCGGGTGCGCGACCTCACGACGGGCGAGAACCTCTTCGACGAGATCACCGATACCGGCGAGGACGCCCTGTTCGAACCGAGTGGCCGCTACCTCTTCTACACGACCGTCGACGAGGCCTGGCGCCCGGACACCGTCTGGCGGCACGAGATCGGCACAGACCCCGCGAGCGACGCGCAGGTCTTCCACGAACCCGACGACCGGTTCTGGGTCGGCATCGGGCTCACCCGCAGCCGCAAGTACCTGTTGATCGAGGCCGGCTCGAGCGTGACGACCGAGACCCGGCTGCTCGACACGGGCGATCCCACCGGCGACTTCGCGATCGTCTGGCCGCGCCGCGACGGCGTCGAGTACGATGTGGAGCACGCCGTCCTCGCCGGGGAGGACCGGCTCCTCATCGTGCACAACGACCAGGCCGTCAACTTCGAACTCGTCGACGTCGCCGCCGGAGACCCGCACGGCCCCCGGCGGATGCTGCTGCCGCACGACGAATCCGTCCGGCTCGAAGGCGTCGACGCGTTTCGCGACTTCGTCATCGCCGAGTACCGGCGCGACGGCTTGACGCAGGTGGCGATCGCGTCGCTCTGGACCGAGGCCGAGGTATCCGCTGCGACCGCACTGACCGCAGAAACCGGAGGCCCCGCTGCGACCGCCGACGCTGCCCGCCCGCTCACGTTCACCGAGCTCGCCTTCGACGAACCGCTCTTCACAGCAGGCACAGGGGCGAACCCCGAGTGGGAGCAGCCGACGATCCGGTTCGGCTACACGAGCTTCGTCACCCCGTCGACCGTGTACGACCTCGTCGTCGCGACCGGCGAGCGCCGCCTGCTCAAGCAGCAGACCGTGCTCGGCGCGTACGACCCGGCGAGGTACGAACAGCGCCGCGAGTGGGCGACGGCCGCGGACGGCACCCGCGTGCCGATCTCGCTCGTCTACCGGAGTGGCCTGGTCACCCCCGGCGAACCCGCGCCGACCCTGCTCTACGGCTATGGGTCCTACGAGATCAGCATCGACCCGACCTTCAGCATCTCCCGGCTCAGCCTGCTCAACCGCGGACTGGTCTACGCGATCGCGCACGTGCGCGGCGGCGGCGAGCTCGGCCGGCTCTGGTACGAGCACGGCAAGGAGCTGGAGAAGCGCAACAGCTTCACCGATTTCATCGACTGCGCGCAGCACCTGATCGATGCGGGGCTCACCGCGCCCGACCGGCTCGTCGCCGAGGGCCGCAGCGCCGGTGGCCTGCTGATGGGCGCCGTCGCGAACCTCGCCCCCGAGCTGTTCTCCGGCATCCTCGCCGGCGTACCGTTCGTAGACCCGCTCACCTCGATCCTCGACCCCGCGCTGCCCCTCACGGTCATCGAGTGGGACGAGTGGGGAGACCCGCTGCACGACCCGGAGGTCTACGCGTACATCAAGTCCTACTCACCGGTCGAGAACGTGCGGGACACGCACTACCCGCGGATCCTCGCGGTCACGAGCCTCAACGACACCCGCGTGCTCTACGTGGAACCGGCGAAGTGGGTCGCGCACCTGCGCGAGGTCGGGGCGGATGTCCTGCTCAAGACGGAGATGTCCGCCGGCCATGGCGGGGTGTCCGGGCGCTACGCCCGCTGGCGGGAAATCGCCTTCGACAACGCGTGGATCCTCGATGCGGCCGGGGTGCATCCGCTGCCCTGAGCTGCGGAAGCGTGAGAGCATGGGGGAATGTCGCAGACCGGGCCCCCTGCACCGGCGCCGGGGTGGCGGACGCGCGTCCGGCCCCCCGCGGGACCGCCCGCCGGAGCGATGGGGAGCGCTGCGACTGCCCCGGGAGCCGCCGTCCCGACCGCAATGGGACTCCAGTTCGAGCTGCGGGAGCTGACCCCGCGCACCGATGAACGCTGGCGCGGGCCGACGGCACAGACGCTCACGAGCCTCCGCGGCGGCCACGGCACACTCAGGCTCGGCGTGCGCCCGGTCGTCCTGAACGCGCGCGGCAACTGGGTGCGTGGCAGCGTGACCTGGAACCAGCTGAGCTTCCACGTGAACCGGCTCGCCCTCAACGCCGAGCACATGCGCTGGCTCAGCGAGCTCTGGGCGCTGAACCGCGCCGTGCGCGGGGTGTACACGAACCAGGAGACCGACTGGCTCTACCTCGACGACTTCGAGAGCTCCCTGCTCTGGGCCCACCTCGGCGAGGCACGCCGGCTCGGGATCTCGCTCGTCGGCACGAAGAAGGGCGCGACCGTCACCGTGGCGGCGGAAGCCGTTGTCGCACTCGACGTGACGAGGGCACCTCCCACGGATGCGGCGGCTGCGTCGGCGTCGAGCAAGCCCGGCCTGCGCCTGACCACGACACTCACGATCGACGGCGATGCGCAGCCGCCGGCCCAGGCCGGCGCGATCGGCAGCCACGGCGTCTACGTCTATGCGCAGACGCCCCCCGCGTCATCGACCTCGACCTCGACCTCAACGAAATCCTCGCCCAGGTCCCCCGCCCTCGCCCTGTCGTTCCTCCTCGCCCCCACCCGCGGCCCGCTCGGCCCGGAGCAGAGCCGGCTGCTCGGTGTGCCCGCCACCGTGGCCGTGCCCGCGTCCGAGACGGCCGAGTTCCTCGGCGACTTCTACCCAAGCCTCCGTCATGCGCTCCCGGTGACGAGCACGGATGCCTCGGTGAGCTTCCCGGAGGCCGCCGCTCCCGTCCTGGTGCTCACCGTGCGCTTCCTCCCGAAGCAGGCGCTGAGCCTCGACTGGGACTGGGAGTACCGCGAGGGCCGTGCCGTCACGCGCGTCCCGCTCAGCGCCGGCCCAGGCCCCGGCGGCCCAGCCGGTCGGGACGCCTCCGCGGAGGCCGCGCTCCTCTCGGCGGTCGAGATGCGGACAAAGCACCTACCCCCGCGCCGGGACGGTGTTTTCTCCGCAACTCAACCGGGCACCGCACCCGGCTCGCCTCCGGACACGCTCCGCGGACTCGACGCGGCCGAATTCACCTCAGAGGAACTCCCCCGACTCGACGAGCTGAGAGGACTGCGGATCGACCGGATCGGCGCGGATCCCGGCTACCGCGAGCTCACCGCGACGCCCGAACTGACCATCACCACGGTCGAGACGAACCAGAGGGACTGGTTCGACCTCGGCGTGATCGTGACCATCGACGGCCGCACCGTGCCCTTCGGCCCACTGTTCAAAGCGCTCGCCCTGGGCAAGCCGAAGCTGCTCATGATCGACAACACCTATCTCTCGCTGCGCCAGCCCGCGTTCGAGCGCCTGCGCACGCTCATCGACGAGGCCCGCAGCCTCACCGAGTGGGAGACCGGGCTGCGGATCAGTCGCTACCAGGCCCAGCTCTGGGCCGAGTTCGAGGACCTGGCCGAACACACCGAGCAGGCCACAGCCTGGCGGTCCGCGGTGTCCGGGCTGCTCGAACGGACCCGCGCGGACGGCGACGGCAACGGCGACGGCCTCCTCGAGCCCGTTCCTGTGCCCGAGGGAGTGACCGCGACCCTGCGCCCGTACCAGCGCGAGGGGTTCGCCTGGCTCGCCTTCCTCTGGAAGCATCGCCTCGGCGGCATCCTCGCCGACGACATGGGCCTCGGCAAGACCCTTCAGGCGCTGGCCTTGATCGAACACGCGACGCGCGAATCCGGCCCCGCTCCCGCCGCACCGCGCCGTCCCTTCCTCGTGATCGCCCCGACCTCCGTCGTCTCCAACTGGATCGCAGAGGCCGCCCGCTTCACCCCCGGGCTCCGCGTGCACGGCGTCGAGACGACCCAGTCGACCGTCCTCGGCCGCGGCGGCATGACGCTCGCCGATGCCGTCGCGCACCACGACGTGATCGTCACCTCCTACACGCTCTTCCGTCTCGACTTCGCGGCATACCGCGCCCAGGGCTGGGCTGGGCTGATCCTCGACGAGGCGCAATTCCTGAAAAACCACGCCTCCCGGCTGCACGCCTGCGCCCGGGACCTCGACACGCCCTTCAAGCTCGCCATCACGGGGACGCCGATGGAGAACCGGCTGCTCGAACTCTGGTCCCTGTTCGCAATCGTCGCACCCGGGCTGTTCCCCTCCGCCCGCCGGTTCAGTGAGGAGTACGTGCGCCCGATCGAGAACCGCGACGAGCACGGCGTGCGACCTGCGGGCACAACAGACGACGGCGGGCAGCCCGGAAACCCGGCGCTGATCACCCGGCTGCGCCGCCGCATCCGCCCCCTGATCCTGCGCCGCACCAAGGATGTCGTCGCCCGCGAACTGCCCGAGAAACAGGAGCAGGTACTGCGCATCGAGCTGAACCCGCGGCACCGGGCGCTCTACGACACCTTCCTGCAGCGCGAACGGCAGAAACTCTTCGGGCTGATCGAGGACCTCGACGCGAACCGGTTCATCGTGTTCCGGTCACTGACCCTGCTGCGGATGCTGAGCCTCGACCCGTCCCTGCTCGGCGACACCTACGCGGACGTGCCCTCGAGCAAGCTCGACGCGCTCTTCGACCAGCTCGACGACGTCATCGCCGAGGGCCACCGGACGCTCGTGTTCAGCCAGTTCACCTCGTTCCTCGGCAAGGCCGCCGCACGCCTCGACGCCCAGGGCACCCCGTACTGCTACCTCGACGGCTCGACGCTGAAGCGTTCCGAGGTGATCGACCGGTTCAAGAGCGGCACGGCGCCCGTGTTCCTGATCAGCCTCAAGGCCGGCGGTTTCGGCCTCACCCTGACCGAGGCAGACTACGTCTTCCTGCTCGACCCGTGGTGGAACCCGGCGACGGAAACGCAGGCGATCGACCGCACCCACCGCATCGGCCAGACGCGCGCGGTCATGGTTTACCGGCTCGTCGCCGCGGACACCATCGAGGACAAGGTGATGGCGCTCAAGGAGCGCAAGGCGCGGCTCGTCGGCTCCGTGCTCGATGGAGCGGGCCTCGATGGCGCGGCGACGGCAGCGGATGTCGGCGACGACTTCACCGCGGAGGACATCCGGGCGCTCCTCGCGCCCTGAGCCCCGCCGGCAGGGCTGCTGGCGAGCGACCTAAGCGGACGCGGGCAGCTCGGCGGCTATCGACGCGGCCCAGGCGTCGATAGCGACCCAGTCGCGGAAGTCGCCTTCCGGGAGAAGATCCCGGCCGGCCGGGATCATCCGAACGAGCCGGTCGCGGCGCCGCAGGGCCGCCGGGTTGAGCGCCCCGAAGAAGACCTTGGTTCCCTGAGGTTCGAGCGCGGCCACGAACTCGTCGAACTGCTTCGGCTCGGCCTCGATGATCAGTTCGTGTCCCTCGGCGTTGCGGGTCGCGGTGCCGAGCGGGCCGCTGCTGAACAACCAGAGCGGGCGGGAGGTGAGCAGCTCGAGGTTGCCGCGGACGAAGTCGACGGCGTCCTTCCGCCAGGAGCCCATGTATGCGGCGCTGCCGATCACGAACGCGGTGTACCGGTCGGGATTCTCCACGACCGAGACGGGCTTCGCTTCTGCGTCCCGCCCTGCCTCGCGCAGCTTCCGCGCGATGCGCTCCGCGATCCCCTCCGTGGCACCGTACTTGCTCGAATACCCCACGAGAACCACCATGGTCCGCCTCCTGCGCCTTAGGTCATGCCTGCACTGCCATTCTGCTCCTCCCCGCGGCCCCGGCAGCCCGGGATGCCGTCCCTCCTTCGGGAGGTGGTCCCGATAATCCGGTCTCTCCCGCTGATATGCTGGGCACACGCAGGCGGAGGGGCACCGGTAACCATGACAATGCTGGCTCGCCGCCTCGGCACGTTCGCCCGTTATCTGGCCTCATCAGGCAATTGGCTCGTCTGGTTCATGTGTCTTCTGCTCTCCGTCTATACCGTCGCGCTTGTCGCGCAGGGCTCGGAGTTCAGCCCCTTCGTCGACGTGTGGCTCGCGATCATCACGAAGCTGAGTCTTGTCGCCGTTGCGTGGACCGCCGTCGTCCGCGCGGGCTTCGACCGCCGCGAGATCGTGTTCTCGGCGAGCGCCATCACCATCGTGGTGGCAGCGGACAGTTACGCCTACTTCCGCCCCGGTGACTCGGACCAGTCCCAGACCCTCCCCGACATCGGATACTTCCTCTTCTATCTCCTGATCGTCACGGCGATCGTGGCCCTCGCACGTCGGCAGCGCCGCCCGCCGGGCTGGCCGGTGCTCCTTGAGGGAGCGATCGGGATCCTCGGCGCCGGCTCCGTGCTCGCGGCGCTTCTCACCCCGATCCTCGATTCCGTGGGCACGACCATCGAGGCCGGCGCGACCGCCGTCGTCGTGACCTACCCGCTCTTCAACGCGATGCTCGTGCTCGTGATCGCCGGGACCGCCGCGACCCAGGGGCCGGATCCGCGTCGGCGCTGGATGCTGCTCGTTCTCGGGCTGATGATCTTCTCAGCGACCGAAATCGTCTACCTGCGCATCGGAGACGCCTACGTCACAGGTACCTCCCTTGACGCGGGCTGGGCGATCGGACTCGCCCTCGTCGCCGTCTGGATCGATGCCTCGTCGCGCCAGACCGAGACCCACAGCCACACCCAGGACAGTGTCGCGGCCGTCGCCGTCCCGATCGTCTCGACGGGCGCGGGCCTCGGGGTGCTGATCCTCGCGAGCCAGGTGCCGGTGACCGGCTTCGCCATCGCGCTAGCCGCGACCGCCCTCGCCCTCGCCTCGGTGCCGCTCGTGTCCCGGCAGATCGTGCTGCGGCGCCAGGCCAGGACCGACGACCTCACCGGGCTGCCCAACCGGCGTGCCCTGTACGGCGATGTCACCGCCCGCATCATCAGGGAGCCCCGCCGGCGCCGGGCCCTCCTTCTGCTGGACCTCGACCGGTTCAAGGAGGTCAACGACAGTCTCGGGCACAATGCGGGCGATCGCCTGCTCGTGCAGGCCAGCATCCGCCTGTCGAACCAGCTGCGCGAACAGGACCTGCTCGCCCGGCTCGGCGGCGACGAGTTCGCGATCCTGCTCGACGACGTCGGCCACGCCGAAGCCGTCGATTTCGCGATCCGGGTGCGCGCGGCACTCGCCGTGCCGTTCACCCTCGAGGGCATCGCCCTGCAGACCGGGGTGAGCGTCGGCATCGCCCTGTACCCGGAGCAGGGCAGCGACCTGACCGGGCTGATGCGCAAGGCAGACATGGCCATGTACAAGGCGAAATCGACCCGCAGCGGCCACCACGTGTACCGCAGCAACGACGACAGCCACGGCGACCTGCGCCTGCGCACCCTCTCCGAACTGCGGCTCGCCCTCGAGGACGACCAGCTCATCGTGCACTACCAGCCCAAGATCGACCTCGCATCGGGAAGCGTCGCCGGCGTCGAAGCCCTCGTGCGCTGGCAGCACCCCACCCGCGGGCTCCTCTTCCCCGCCCAGTTCCTCGTGCTCATCGAGGAGGCAGGGCTCATGCACGCCCTGACGCAGCGGGTACTCGCCGTCGCGCTCGACCAGGCGAAGGTCTGGTCCGCCGCCTGGACCGGGGACCTGCCCCTCTCGATCGCCGTGAACCTGTCGGCGAGTTCCCTCGTCGACGCCGGGCTTCCCGAACGGATCGAAAGCCTCCTCGCCGAGCGCGGCCTGCCTGGCTCGGTGCTCGAACTGGAGATCACCGAGGACTTCCTGATGAGCGACCGGGACCGGGCCAGGGACATTCTGGCCAGACTCCGCGCGAACGACATCCGCATTTCTCTCGACGACTTCGGCACCGGCTACAGCTCGCTCGCGTACCTCCGCGACCTGCCCATCGACGAACTGAAGCTCGACCAGTCCTTCGTCTTCCCGCTCAAGGACGACCAGCGCGCCGCGGCGCTCGTGAAGTCCTCGATCGAGCTCGCGCACGGCCTCGGGCTGCGCATGGTCGCGGAGGGCGTTGAGAACGCCGCCACCTACGACGCCCTCGCCGGCTTCGGCTGCGACCAGGCCCAGGGCTTCTTCATCTCCCGACCGATCCCAGCGGATGCCTTCGACCGGTGGCTCGCTGACCGGCGGCCGGTCGCGGAATCGGTCGAGACATGACGATCCTGCGCGGAGGGACGCGCACCCTGAAGTCGTCTCCGGAGCAGGCACCGGACGCATCCATCGGGCAGCCATCCAGCCGACCGCTGTGGATCATGGGCATCCCGCTCGCCCTCTACGTCGTGATGCTCGTCGGCAAGGGCGGCGACTACAGTGTCCTCGTCGACTTCGTCCTCGCGGAGCTCGCTGGCCTGGCGACCGTCGTGGTCTGCTGGATCGCCGTCCGCCGGGCCGGCTTCGTCCGGCGAGAAGTGACACTCGCCGCCACGGCCGTCACGTGCAATTTCCTCGGTGACGTCAGCTTCACGGTCTCCACCCGGTTCCTCGGGGAGCCAGGTTCCCCCTCGGTCGCTGACCTGTTCTACCTGGCCTTCTACGGCCTGATCCTTGCTTCCCTCTTCGTTACCGCGCGACGGCAGCTCCGCAGGGTGCCCTGGGCGGCCTTCCTGAACAGTGCCGTCGGCTCGGTCAGTGTCGCCGCGTTCATGGCCGTCCTCCTCAACCCGGTGCTCGTCTCTGCTTCCGCCGAACCGGTGTCGCTCGCGACGCTCGTGAATCTCGCATACCCAATGCTCGATCTGCTGTTGATCGCTGCTATCGCCGGCGTTGCCGCGCTCTACGGCCGACACGCCGGGCGCGCATGGGTCGCTCTCATCGGCGGCCTCGTCGTCTACGCCGGCGCCGACGTGGCCTACGCCCTCCTCGACGGCGGCTACTCCCTCGGAACCCTGCTCGATTCCAGTTGGGCGATCGGCCTGGTGCTCATCGCCGTCTGGGTCGACCGCGCGTCCTATCCCGTAGTCGCAGCGCCGCGGGAGCCGAACGGTGTGATGGCGTTCGTCGTGCCCGCGATCGCAACGGCCGCGGGACTCGGGATCCTGATCTATGCGACCCAGAATCACATTTCGGCTCTCGCGATCGGCCTCGCAAGCGTGACCCTGGCCCTCGCGGTCATCCCGATGATCTCGCGCGAGCGGGGACTCAACCACCTCTCACGCACCGACGACCTGACCGGCCTGCCGAATCGCCGGGCCATGTATTCCGACGTCGCGGCGCGGCTCGCGTCCGACCGGAAGCAGGGCAGCGCGCTCCTCCTCCTCGACCTGGACCGGTTCAAGGAGGTCAACGACAGCCTCGGTCACGAGGCCGGCGATCGACTCCTCGTGCAAGTCGGCGTGCGGCTGGCGCGCGAGCTCGGACCGCTCGACCTGCTGGCGCGGCTCGGCGGCGATGAGTTCGCGATCCTCGTCGCACGAAACAGGGATGGGGAGGCATCCGCTTTCGCCGATCGATTGCGGGCGGCGCTGGCCGTGCCGTTCACTCTCGAGGGCATCTCGCTCCAGACGAGCGTGAGCATCGGCATCGCCCTCTACCCGAGCCACGGCAGCGACCTGGGCGCCCTGATGCGCAAGGCCGACACCGCCATGTACGTGGCGAAGTCCTCCGGCAGCGGGCACCACGTCTACCAGTCCGACGATGACCGGCACAGCGAAGTGCGCCTGCGCACGATCCAGGAGTTGCGCGGGGCGCTCGACGCGAACCAGCTGATCCTGCACTTCCAGCCCCGCATCGACCTTGCCACGGCCGAGATCCACGCCGTCGAAGCCGTGATCCGCTGGAACCACCCGGTGCGCGGCCTGCTGCACGCCGCCGATTTCCTCGACCTCGTCGAAGACGCCGGGCTCGTCAGGGCGCTGTCGGAGGCCGTGCTCGTGCAGGCGCTCAACCAGGCCGTCGACTGGCAGGACCGGGGGCTGGCGCTCGGCGTCGCGATCCGGCTTCCTCCGGCCGTGCTGATCGACGCCGGCCTCCCCGAGCATCTCGGCGCCATGATCGCCAACCGGACCCTGCCCGCGTTTGTGCTGACCCTCGAGATCAGCGAGGAGTTCCTGCTCGCCGACCAGTCCAGGGCTCGCGCGGTGCTGAACCGGCTGCGCGCGCAGGGCGTGCGGATGTCTGTCGACGATTTCGGGACGGGCTACAGTTCCCTCGCCCTCCTGCGCGACCTCGCCATCGACGAACTGCGCCTGGACGAATCGTTCATCGTCGCGATGGGGCACGACGATCGCTCCTCGACCCTCGTCAATTCCGCGATCGCCCTCGCCCACAGTCTCGGGCTGCGGATGGTCGCGGAGGGCGTCGACAGCGAAGACGCCTACGACGCCCTCGTTCGTTTCGGCTGCGACTCTGCCCAGGGCAGCCAGCTGTGCGCGCCCTTGCCCGCCGCCGAGTTCGACGCCTGGTTGACCGCCCGCCGTGGTGCGGAGCAGACCCGGGAGTAGAACGAGGAGGGGAGAGGAGCCGTATGTTCTGCTCCCAACGAAAGATCGGACTGCCCGTCGTACTCGCTTTCGGCATGGTTTTGGCCGGCTGCGCGCCGTGGTTCCCCAGCCCGACGTCAGGCCCGACGCCGATGTCCGCTTCCACACCCACCACGTCCTCCACCGCCTCCACTCAGCACCCGGAACGGACATCGCCACGCCGCCTCCCGACGACGCGACGGCGGCTCCGCAGCCCGGTGACCAGGTCCTCTCCGCCCGCATCAGTTACGGCTGGGCCTGGCCGGGACCCGGGCAACCGGCAACGATCGGCCATGACACCGCGGGCCCGATCGCGGCGCCGCCGAGTCCGCCGCTGCCGTCACTGACCTCGATCGGTGCGGGGGCGCATCCGCTCGCCTCACCGCCATACGACCAGCTGAGCTTCCGGTTCGAGGGCGGCTTCCCCGGTTATGAACTCGAATACGTGCCGGTCCTGACCGGAGATGCGAGCGGCCTGGCGATTCCGATGGATGGAACGGACAGAGCATCATGCGGGTGGTGTTCCGCCTCGCGCAGGCCCACACCGAGGACGGTATCTCGAGTGTGTTCGAGGCTCCGCCCGAAGCGGTCGGCCTGGCCGCCATCACCCGGTACGCCTCGGCCGGGGACTTCGAGGGCACCGTGACCTACGGGATCGGGGTCCGGCATCCGGTGCCGAGCACCGTGAACACCGCCGTGCGGCTGTACGAGGTCGAGCGGATCGAGCAGGGCCGCCACCTCTACATCGAGGCCGTGCAGGTCGACGCAAGCCCCTGGCGCTGACCGATTCGACGGAGTTTTGGAGAAAGACATACCGGGGAGGCCGGTTTTTGGGATTTTTGGGCAAAAACTCCGTCGAATTCGTCCGGGGACGGCATGCCAGAATCGTCTCATGGTGACTTCCCTCCCCGAACAGCCCACGCAGCCCGACCGGCAGATGCGGCCCGAGCACACTGCGGCGGTCGTGTCGGTGAGCCTCGATGACGCGCACCGGTTCAGCAAGCCGGCCGCGCCGCGCATCCGCCTGCTGGAGGGCCTCGGCGTCGAGGGCGACGCGCACGCGGGCGCGACCGTGCAGCACCGCTACCACGTGAAGAAGGACCCGACGGCGCCGAACCTCACCCAGGTGCACCTGATTCCGTCCGAGCTCTTCGACGAGCTCGCCCACGACGGCTACACCGTGCGGCCCGGCGAACTCGGCGAGAACGTGACGACCAGGGGGATCGACCTCACCGGGCTCCCCCTCGGCACCCGGCTGCACCTCGGCGCCGACGCTGTCGTCGAGCTGACCGGCCTGCGCAACCCCTGTTCGCTGATCAACGGGTACCAGGGCGGGCTCATGAAGCGGCTCATCGACACGGATGCCGCCGGCCACATCTCCCGCAAGGCCGGTGTGATGAGCGTGGTCGCGTCCGGTGGCGCGGTCCAGCCGGGCGACACCATCCGGATCGAGCTGCCCGAGGGGGAACAGGTCCCCCTCGACGTCGTCTGAGACGACTGCTCGCGCGTCTGACGGCCTAAGCGGTGACCGGCTCCGAGGCGTGGAACCACGGCGGGTACACCGCGACCTTCGGGCGGTGACCGGACTCGGCGAGAATGCCACGCACAACGTCACGGACCTTGTCATTCGCGACGGCGACGATGGTGACGAGCTCGAACGGGAAGGTCTCCTCGACGAGGAGTTCGGCCTCGAGGAGCGCGGCGGCATCCTTCTCGGCACGCAGCCTGCGGAGCACCCGGTCACTGGTCTCCGGCGTCGCACCGACACGGGTCAGGGCGCCCGCTGCATCGCCGTCGGTCACGGCCATGACGCCGAGGGCGGGCTCACCGTGCCCGGACTGGGCCTCGACGACCTTCTTGACGGTGCTGACGAGGATCACGAAGTCGAAGTTCTCGGCATACGGGGCGTCCCTGGACAGGCGCGGGTCCCCGGTCTTCGTGAGGATGCTGTCCCAGATGGTCGCGTTCGGTGAGAGGAAGAACGGCACGAAGTGCGCGACGGTCGTGTTCTCGGTGCCGGCGATCAGCGTGCTGCGACGCTTCTCACGGTTGGGAACGGACGAGATGTCGACGGCGGGTCGCACGGCCCAGGCCTCGCTCGCGTCGGCGAGGAGGCCGCCGCTGGCGAGGATGCCGGCGAGGTTGCGGATGTGGGTCAGGTGGTAGATGCGCTGTTCGCCGACGTTGTCGGGGGCGGATTTCGGTCCGATCGACGACTTGGCCCTGGTCGAGGGGCGAGGGCGGGTCGCACTCGTCGCACCAGAGGCGCTGCTCTCCGGGGTGCTCCGCAGCGACGGCGGCTTCGAGGCCGTCTTCGAGCGCGCCGGCGACGGGGCGGACTTGGCCCGGCTCGCGCGAACCGCGGGTGTCGCGGGCACAGCCTCCGGAACCGGTTTCGGGAAACAGATGGCGCACAGGCCACCCTCGAGTCCGTGGATGCATTCGTTGCTCAAAGCCAGAAAACCTCTCGTGTTCGTGTCCCCCACATTCTTCGAATACCCGTGTTCGAAGACCACGACTCAACGCTACGGTGATTTTGCCCCGAGCGGTTACCGGGATCGGCCCTGATCCCGGTTATTGGATGCAGAACTCGCAACGACGGTGGAGCTTACGTCGCTTCGGGCCGCGGTCTACTCTGGGCCGCAGTGGGTCCCTCCGGGGCCCGGTAACCGACCAGGGAGACTCCATGAAGGCCGAACAGATCACCCTCGAACCCCGCACGTTCCTCGGAGTCCACGAGGTGATCCCGATGAGCAGGCTGACCGAATACTTCGATCGCGCTTTCCGCACCGCCGCCGCCGAACTCGGCAGGTTGGGCGCCCACCCGAGCGGACCGCCGATGGCGCTCTATCACGGCGCCCCCACGGATGCCGCGGTGGACGTGACCGCCGGATTCCCCGTCGTCGACGAGGTCAGTGCGACCCGGGCCGTCGAGGTCGTGCACCTTCCGTCCGGTCCGGCCGTCGAGACGTTCCACCTGGGCCCCTACGAGACGATGACCGAGACGTATGCGGCCGTGACGGACTGGATCACGGCGCAGAAGCTCACCGTCGCCGAGGACATGTGGGAGGAGTACCTTGTGGGTCCGGACGCCGAACCGGACCCCGCCAAGTGGCGCACCCGGATCGTGTTCCCACTCGCCTGACTCCGCCACACGTTTTTCGAAACGCCGGCGCAACAATCACCCTTTAACATGAGCACGCGACCTGCGACCATGACGGGCCAGGAGAAGGCGGTGTGAGAAGCTCCCGCTGGGAACGCGCGACCGACACCCCCCTGCTCGCCCTCGGAATCGCTTTCCTGATCGCATACGCGACTCCGATCATTGCGCCGGAGATCAGTCCCGGCTGGCACCTGTTCCTTGAGTGGATCGAGATCGGCAGCTGGGCGGCCTTCACCGTCGATTTCGTGGTGCGTGTGAGCCTCGCGGAGGATCAACGCGCGTTCATCCGCACCCATATCCTCGACCTCCTCCCGGTCGCCCTGGTTCGCCACCGCCAGCCGCGAGGCCGAGGAGGTCATCAGGGTCGAGCTCGGCGTCAACGAGGACAAACTCGAGACCCTCACCGTCGAGATCGGCGAGCTCAAGGCCCTCGTCGAGCGCCTGGTCGGCCGGCCACTCCCGGCTCCGCCGACCGCGGGCTGACCCGCAGACCCGCACCCGCAAGTCCAGACCGGGACTCAGGCCGGCCGTTTCAGATGTCGAAGTCCGTGCTCGGCGGTGCCGCTTCGGTCTCGGTTGCGGTCTTCGTGGCGGTCCTCGACACCGAGCGGGCGGCATCCGTCTCCCGGATGCTCTTCCGCGCGCTCTGCCGGAGGGTCTGGCTCACGGGCTCTGCGGTATAGGAGGAGGTCACCATGATCGGCATGTGGTCTGACGTGCCGCGCGGGAGGGTCTCGACATTCTCGATGGTCAGGCCGACCGAGGTGGCGAGGTCGAAGTGGCCCCTGAAGAACCTGTAACGCGTGTAGGTGCGGGTGTCGCTCAGGGTGAGATCGTAGCCGGACTCCGTGACCTTGTCGCCGAGATTGCCCTTGAAGATCGGGTAGTTGTAGTCGCCGACCATCAGCGTCGGCAGGCCGGGGCCGAGGCGGTTGAGTTCCTCGTGCGCCGAACGGATCTGGTTGCGGCGCAGCGAATTGCGCGCGGTCAGCGGCGCAGCATGGAAGGACGCGACCACGAGTTCGCGATCGGCGACCTTGTCCACGAGCCGGGTGCCGATCAGGCGCTCGTGCGCCGGGCGCAGCACCATGTCGTGCAGGGACTTCTTGAGCGCGAAGGCCTGCGAGGTGACGGCGTCGAAGCGGTCCTGGCGATAGTAGATCGCGAGGCCGAGCCGGTTGGTCAGGGTCGAGTCGGCGAGATGCAGCGTGCCGATGTCGTCGGGCAACTCAAGGGTGTCCGCCTCCTGGAGACAGAGCACGTCCGGCTCAAAGGTGACGGAGAGCGCGGCGAGTTCACCGATCGCTCGGTTCTTCCGGAGGTTGTAGCTGATGACCCGCACGTCTCTGACCTGGCTTCCGACTCGTGATGGTGATTCAAGCCTAATGCGCCCGGCTGAAAGGTTCACAAGGTTTCGGGACGCTTGAGTTGGCTACCGGTGAGTTGCTCAAGCGTTCTTGGCCGGGTCAGGCGGTGACCTCAGCGCCAGCCGAGACCCGGGGCGACGTGGGTGACGATGCTCTCCAGGAGGCGGGCGTTGTATACGACTCCGAGCTGGTTGGGGATCGTCACGAGCACGGTGTCCGCGGCCTGCACCGCGGCATCCGTCGCCAGCTGGGCGATGATCTGGTCGGGCTCGCCGACATAGCTCTTGCCGAAGCGGGCGAGGCCGCCGTCGAGGTAGCCGACCTGGTCCTCGGACTCCCGGCTACCCGGCCGGCCGAAGTAGGCCCGGTCCTCTTCGGTGACGAGCGGCAGGATGCTGCGGCTCACCGACACCCTCCGCGTGCCGGTGTGGCCCGCGGCGGCCCAGGCTTCACGGTAGATCGCGATCTGCTCCGCCTGCAGGTCGCCGAACGGGACACCGGTGTCTTCGGTCAGCAGCGTCGAGCTCATCAGGTTCATGCCCTGCTCGCCGACCCATTTCGCGGTCGCCCGGGTGCCTGAGCCCCACCAGATCCGCTCGCTCAGTCCCGGAGCCTGCGGCTGAATCGGCAACAGCGCCGTTCCAGCGGACATCTGCGGGTTCGGGGTCGCGACACCGGCCCCGATGATCGCCGCCCGGAAGACCGAGGTGTGCTCGCGGGCGATATCCGCGTCGGTCTGCCCGTCTGCTGGCGCATAGCCGAAGTTCTCGTAGCCGCGCTGCGCGGTTTCGGGTGACCCGCGGCTGATGCCGAGCTGGAGGCGCCCGTTGCTGATCAGGTCGGTGATCGCGGCCTCCTCAGCCATGTACAGCGGGTTTTCGTAGCGCATGTCGATGACGCCGGTGCCGAGCTCGAGCCGGCTCGTGCGCGCCGCCATCGCCGCGAGCAGCGGGAAGGGTGAGGCGAACTGCCGGGCGAAGTGGTGCACACGCACGTATGCCCCGTCCACGCCGAGTTCCTCGGCGGCGACCGCGAGTTCCACCGTCTGCAGGAGGGCGTCGCGTGCATTGCGGGCGAGGGAGCCCCGCACCGCCTGGTGGTGGCCGAAGGAGAGGAATCCGATGCGCTTCATGACCGGTGCAGCGCGGACGGCCCGCCGGGTATTCCCGTCGCCCGCGCCGCACCGCGGCTCCCCGGACTGGCCGCGCTACCCATGCTCCTTACCGCGCCGTTTCTTGGCCGCGGGCACCCGTCGCACGTTGAGCTGGTCGAGGCGGCGCTCCACAACGGCGCCCTCCTCGAGGATCGTCGCGAGAGTGATGAGCTCGTCGACGAGCTCAGGGACCGGGCGCGCCTGGCAGCAGACGCACCAGCCGCGCGCGTCGAAACACGCACGCAGGGCCTGCTCGTAGTAGTCCCTCGTGAGGCCGGGCACGTCGCATACCCGCGCCGTCGTCGTGGACTGGAGCGAGTTCATTCCGCTGAACGAGCGCCCGCAGCCGCAGTCCCCGTATGGCGCCCACCGGCTATACGGGCACGGCTCCAGCATCCACACGAGCTCACCCTCGATACAGCCGTTCGAGTCACTGCCGCGGGCGCCCTGCGTCGCCCCGGTGGCCACCAAAACCTTCATTTCCGTCCTCATCGGTCTCGGCACGAGCCTCAGGGAGTGGATGGAATGACGCTAACAGTGGCCACCGACAGTGGAACTGGTGGAGCGGTGCGGGCGGGCGGCGGCGGGTCAGCACCCGACCGATCAGTAGTAGCCGAAGGACTCGGAGTGCGCCCAGGCAGAGCAGGGAGTGCCGTAGGCCGACTTGATGTAGCCGAGGCCCCAGCTGATCTGCGTCGCCGCGTTCGAGGCCCAGTCCGAGCCCGCAGAGGCCATCTTGCTGCCGGGCAACGCCTGCGGGATGCCGGTTGCTCCGCTGGAGCTGTTGTACGCCTTGTAGTTCCAGCCGGATTCCCTCTCCCACAACTGGCTGAGGCAGCTGAATTCCCCGCTGCCCCATCCGTACTGGGAGGAGGCCATCGCACTCGCCGTCGCGCGCGCGCCGACCGGGCTGTTGTCTCCCGACGACGACGCGGACGCCGACGCTTGGGGCGCAGCGGCCGCCGCCGCCGCCTTCGCGGCTTTGGCCGCCTGGGCCGCCTGGGCTTCCGCGGCAGCCCGGGCCGCGGCAGCGGCTGCCGCCTCAGCGGCGGCCTTCTCGGCCGCAACGCGGTCGACTTCCGCGACGGCAGCCTGCACGGTGGTGGTCTCGGCCTTGGTCCGGGCGGTCAGCGACTCGACCTGGTCGATGGGCAGGACCTGGAAACTCGCCAGCGAACTCGCCGCGGCAGTCAGAGTGGAAGCATCCACTTTGTTCGCGGCTGCGGCGCGGACCTGGTTGGCGTCGGCCAACGCAGCGGATGCCGCATCCTCGGCGTGTACCTTCGCGATCGAGGTGTAGACGATGAGCTGGTCGTGCTGCCTGCCTGTCGCCGCTGCGACGTCGGCCGTTGCCGCGACCCGGCTCTGGGACTGGGTGGCCGCCGCGGCGGCCGCACTGACGGCGAAGCCGCTTCCGGCCACGATCGCGGCGATCGCGAGACCGGCCGTGACGAGGGAGAACCGGTTCGGGCGACGCCCCCTGGGTCCGTTCCTGCGGGAGGCCCGGGTATCGACCTGGGCCGAATCTGTTGGCGAATCTGGTGAGGATGGAGCTGAGTTCATGTTTCCTGCCATCGAGAACCGGCTCGAAAATCGCCCGGTTCGCTGAGTGTCAGACCCACGCTCTCGGTGACGGCGCAGGCGAATGGGCCATAGTGCAGAGGCTTTCTGGCAAAGTCCCGACCAAAACCTCCACAAGTCATCCACCGGGCAACCGGGCAACCGGGTCCAGCAGGGTGGCGGGCCGCAGTATGCCCGGCCCCCCACCCTTGTCGAGTACAATTCAACATTTCTGAGGTTTTCTCAGGAATGCAGCGGCCCATTTCCGGCCCCGGGCATTCGGATCGGCGGAACGCGGCTCCCGGTCAGCGTGCACTCAGTAATAGTTGTAGGCCTCAGAGTGCGCCCAGGCCGCGCACGGCGTCCCATAGGAGGCGGCGATATAGCTGAGGCCCCACGCGACCTGCGTTGCGGCGTTGGTGGCCCAGTCGGAACCGGCCGAGGCCATCTTGCTCCCGGGGAGTGCCTGCGGGATACCGGTGGCCCCACTCGAGTTGTGCGCCGTGTACGACCACCCGGACTCCCTCTGCCACAACTGCACGAGGCAGCTGAACTGGCCGTCGCCCCAGCCGTACTTCGAGACGGCCAGGCCCTGGGCCACGTTCTGCGCGCCCGCGGGCGTGTTTGCGGAGGCGAGGGCCTGCAGCCGCCGGGCCTCTGCCGCGGCGGCTGCGGCTGCGGCCTTCTCGGCGGCGACCCGGTCTGCTTCGGTCGCCGCTGCTTCGACGCTTGTCGAGATGGCGGCCGTGCGCTGGGTGAGCGACTCGACCTCGTCGATAGGCAGGACCTGGTAGCTCGCGAGCGAGCTCGCGACGTCGCTCAGGGTGCTCGCGTCGACCTTGTCCTTGGCGGCAGCGAGCACCGCATTGGCCCGGTCGAGCGCGGCGACGGCGGCGTCCTTCGCGTGCACGGTGGCGATCGAGTCGTACACGGCCAGTTGGTCGTGCTGGCGGCCGGTGCTCGCGGAGAGGGCTGCGGTGGCGGTCACGCGGTCCTGGGCGGCGTTCGCGGCCTGAAGGGCGTATGAACCCCCGGTGACGAGGGCTACGGCGACGGCGGAAGCCAGGGAGATGGCGATGATCCGGCGAGAATGCGGGGAGCGGCGGGGAGGTGCTGAATGCGATGTCATATAGTCCCGGTGTCGCAAGCGCGGGGGCACGAACAGGGCTCGTGGGCCAGCGCTCGCTGGTCTGAGGCCCACGCGCTCGGATGCTGCGCAGGCGAATCGGCAATACTGGCCGGGATTCCTGCACAAACCCTCACTTTTCCCTCCGAAAGTCATGGGTATCGGGGCGCGTTCCGTACGCGTGCCCCGTCAGGCTCCGCGACGAGCCTGTCTAAACTCGAAGAATCGACATGGTCATTCCTGTCGATATCTGCGGACGTTCCTACGAAGCTGAAGATCACGAGGTTTCATCATGACCGCGCACGACATCGTCCTGATCCGGCACGGACAGACCGAGTGGAGCATCTCCGGTCGACACACCGGCCGCACCGATATCCCCCTGACCGACCTGGGTCGGCAGCAGGCGGATGCGCTCGGCGAGATGCTTGACGGCGAGGCGTTCCCGACGGTCTTGTCCAGCCCGCTGCAGCGGGCCTGGGAAACCATGGAGCGCGCGGGATATGCCGCTCAAGGCATCGCTTCCCAGGACATTCTCGAATGGGATTATGGCGTGTTCGAGGGGCGCACGACCGAAGCCATCCGCCGGGAGATCCTGGATTGGTCCGTGTGGACGCACCCGATGACCGGCGGCGAGTCCGCCGACGAGGTCGGCGCGCGCGCCGACCTCGCGATCGAGCAGTGCCTCGGAGCTCCGGGTCCGGTCGCCGTATTCGCGCACGGGCATTTCCTGCGCATCATGACGGCGCGCTGGATGGGCCTGCCTGCCTCCGCGGGGAAGCACTTCAGCCTTGGGACCGCCACGGTGTCAACCCTCGGCTGGGAACGCGACAACCGTGTGCTGCAGATGTGGAACGACGCCTGCCACCTGAACTCGATGGACCCGGTTCTCTGACCGCGCGTTTCCAGCCGCGCGTTAAACCGCAAACGCGGCGTCCAGGGGCCGAAGCACGTCCTGAACGCCGCAGTCTTTGTGCGACTCGCTCTCGCTGAGTCTTACTTCCGGCCGGCACCCGTCAGAGCGGATGCTGCACTGGCGGCGATGAGGCCGCGCACGAGCCCGAGCTGGGCGTCGTCCGCGAAGGACGAGCTCAGGCCGACGACGCTGACTCCGGAGGAGAGGAAGTCGGGCGCGTTGAGCGCGGTGACCCCTCCGGTAGCGATGAAGTTCATGTCGGGGTACGGCCCCTTCATCGACTTCGCCCAGTTCGGGCCGAGGATCGAGGCCGGGAAGACCTTGACCCAGCGGAGGCCCAGCGCACGAGCCTGGAGGATCTCGGTCGCAGTAGCCACCCCCGGAAGATGCGGGATGCCGCGGCGAACGCTCTCCGCGACGATCTCCGGGCTGAAGCCCGGGGAAACGGTGAAGGCGACGCCGACCTTCTCGGCGGCGTCGAGCTGCTCGAGGGTGGTGACGGTGCCCGCGCCGACGACGAGGCCACGCTCGGCGGCCGCCTCGGCGACGGCCTTCAGGACGGGAACCGCGTCACTGGTCTGGATCGGGATCTCGACGTGCTGGACTCCGGCATCCCAGGCGCGCTCGGAGAGGCGCACGGATTCGGTCAGCGAGAGCCCACGCAGAACGGCGAGGACGGGGATCCGGAAGAAGTCTCCGGGGAACCACTCGGCGGTAGGAAGGGCGGTTGTGCTGGTCATACGGTCAGTCTCCTAAGATCGGTCAGATCGGAATGTGAGTCGGGGGTGTCGGGAGCGTTCCCGACTGCGGCCGGTGATCCGGCGCCGGACCCGGTGCCGGCTGCTGGCGTTGCTGAGAACAGCCCGTGGCCGGGCCGGAAGTCCTCACGGCTGCCCAGCGCCCAGGCGGCGAGAGAGTGTCCGTGGGTCAGCCGGACTTCGGAGGATTCCCCGTTCATGAGTGCGGACAGGTATCCGGCGGCGAACGCGTCCCCGGCTCCGACCGGCTCGACGACCTCGACCTTGTGAGCCGGGACGACCGTGGTGCGGCGGGTGCCGTCGGGAAGGAGCGCGTACTCCGTCGCGTCGACGGCTCCGTCCTTGACGACGAGGTAGGGCACGTCGGGCAGCAGGGCCCGTACGTCTCCGGAAGTGACGCAGCCCCAGATGGTGGCGGCTTCGTCGAGTCCGACGAGGACGACCGTCGCCTTGCCGGCGAGCTCCCGCAGCCGGGGTCCCGCCACGCTCACGGGCCAGAGCTTGGACCGGTAGTTGACATCGAAGGACACCGAGGTTCCCCACTCTGCCGCGTGGTCGAGCACGTGTTCCACCAGGGCGGAGCAGCTCGGCGACAGCGAGGGCGTGATGCCGCTCGTGTGGATCAGGTGGGCGGACTTGAGGGGCCAGCCTGCGGCATCCGCCACACCCAGCTCGGAGGCGGCGGAACCCGCACGATAGTAGAAGACGTGTGCGCCGGTGCCGGTGTCCGGCTCCTTGAGGTACAGGCCGGTCGGGCTGGCCTCGGTGCGGTTCACCCAGCGGGTGTCCACTCCCCCGCAGTCGAGCGTCGAAATGATCTTGGTGCCGATCGGGTCCTGGCCGACATTGCCGGCCCAGGCCACGTGGTGGCCGAGCTCGGCGAGATGCGCGGCGACGTTGGACTCCGCCCCGCCGACGCCGAGGTGGAAGCCCTCTGCGATGTCGAGGGACGTCGTCGAGGTGGGGGTGAACATTCCCATGGTCTCGCCGAAGCAGACCACCTGCGGTTCACCCTGCTCTGTGCCGGAGGCGACCGGGTTGCCCGGCTCCTCCTGCAGCGCCTGGGCGCCCGCTTGCTCGTCGGTCATCAGGTCACCGCTCCGATGTGCCACGGCACGAACTCTTCCTGGCCGACGTTGAACTCTTCGCTCGTGGTCTGCTTGCCGGAGGCCACGGCGATGATCATGTCGAGGATCTCAGCGCCGACCTCTTCGACGCGGGCGGTGCCGTCGGCGATCCGTCCGGCGTTGATGTCGACGTCGTCACCCTGGCGCACGAACAGCGCGGTGTTGGTGCCGACCTTGATGCTCGGGGTCGGCTTGCAGCCGAAGACCGAGCCGCGGCCGGTCGTGAAGACGACGACCGTCGCTCCGCCGGCGACGAGGCCGGTGACGGACACCGGGTCGTAGCCGGGGGTGTCCATGAAGCCGAGGCCGCGGGTGGTCATCGGTTCTGCGTATTCGTAGACCGCAGCAAGGTCGGCACGGCCGGCCTTCGCGACGGCGCCGAGCGACTTCTCGAGGATCGTCGTGATGCCGCCGGCCTTGTTGCCGGGAGATGGATTGTTGTCCATGGTGCCGCCACCGGTGACGATGTACTTCTCCCACCAGTTGATCCGGTCGATCAGCTTGAGGCCGACCTCGCGGGTCGTGGCGCGGGCGGTGAGCAGGTGCTCGGCGCCGTAGATCTCGGGCGTCTCGGCGAGAACGGATGTTGCGCCGTTGGCGACGAGGACGTCCGAGGCCCAGCCGAGGGCCGGGTTCGCGGTGATGCCGGAGTAGCCGTCGGAGCCGCCGCAGTTGAGACCGAGGACGAGTTCCGAGATGTCGATGGGTTCGCGGCGACGTCCGTCGAGCTTCTCCGCCATCTCGAGGATCGCCTCGACGCCGGCTGCGACGGTGGCGCGCATGCCGCCGGTCTCCTGGATGGAGAGGGTCGTGAGGAGGGTGTCTGCCGGAAGCTCGCCCTGGCCGAGGATGACGTCGGCCGGGGTCATTTCGCAGCCGAGGCTGAGCACCAGCACGCCGGCGATGTTCGGGTGGGCCGCGTAGCCGTTGAGGGTGCGGACGAGCATCTGCGCGCCCTCGCTCTCGAGGACGAGGCCGCAGCCACTCTGGTGCGTCAGGGCGATGACGCCGTCGACGTGTGGGAAGCGGTCGAGCAGGTCACCGCGGAACCGGTCCGCGATCAGCTTCGCGGTCGTGCCGGAGCAGTTGACCGTCGTGAGGATCGCGATGTAGTTGCGGGTGCCGGCGCGGCCGTCCGCCCGGCGGTAGCCGTCGAAGGTCCGGCGAGCTCCCGTCGGGGCGGGCAGCTCGGTGTGAACGGTACCGAACTCGTGCACGCGGGCACCGAGGTCCATACCGAGGTTCTGGCTGTGCACGTGTTCGCCGCGCACGATCGGCGCCGTTGCGGTGCCGATCGACTGGCCGTACTTGAGGACCTTCTCCCCGACCGCAACCGATCCGAGAGCGATCTTGTGGCCGCTCGGCACGGCCCCGACCACATTCAGAACGCTGTCCCCCAGGGTGATGGCTTCACCGGGAACGAGGTCCCGGAGGGCAACGGCGACATCGTCGCCTTCCGCCATGACGAGCGCGGATGTGCCGGTCGCAATGCTGTTGATGTGGCTCATGAGATCTTTTCTCTCGCTGGGAAGCGGTCGGGGAGGGTACTGCTGGCCGGATCAGGCCTTGGCGGCGATTTCTTCGCCGATGATGCCCTTTTCCCAACGACCCTCTTCGAGGTCGATGGCAATGGCGTGGTACTTGTCGTCGCTCAGGCTGTACAGGAAGTAGATGATCACGGCGGCGATGGTGAGCGCGATGGCCGGGTAGATCGTCATGACGGCCTTGATGCCGAAGAGCGTCTCCGGGGACTGCGAGGTGGCCTTGGCGACGTAGCCCGTGATGGCGAGCATGCCGGCGCCGACGAGGGCGGCGAGGGACTGGGCGACCTTGCGGGAGAAGTTGAATGCGGCGTAGGTCATGGTCTCCTTGCGGACACCGGTGTGCCATTCTCCATAGTCGATCGTGTCGGAGACGAAGGCCCAGGTGACGCCGTTCGGGATGGCGAGCGCTGCGTATCCGATGGTGACGAGGATCATGAACGTCCACAGGTTGGTCGGGATGATGAAGTTCAGTCCGTTGGCGACGATGGAGACGATGAATCCGGCCATGGCTGTCTTCTTCTTGCCCCACTTGGCGACCATCTTCGGGATGAACATGATGCCGACGATGGAGGCACCGATCATGACGAGGTTGAGGACGGCCTGGAGGGCGATATTGCCGAGGTTGTACTGGGCGAAGAAGATCATCATCATGTTGTTGACGTTCATCGAGGAGATGGTGAAGAGCGTCATGAGCACGAGGGCGAGGAGCGGCTTGTTGGTGAAGATCGCCTTGGCGTAGTCCTTCATGCCGTTCTTCTCGAAGCCGACTGCACGGTTGACGTACACCCGCTCCTTGGTGCCGCGGTAGCAGATGTAGAAGGACACGACGCCGACGATGGCCATGACCATCGAGGCGAACATGAAGTTCTGGGCGGTCATGCCACCGAAGATCATCATCATCGGGATGAACGCGAAGCCACAGATCCACTGGGCGCCGAGCGAACCGGCCTGGCGGCTGGTCGCAAGCTCCGCGCGGTCCTTGATGTCGCGAGTCATGACCGAGGCGAGGGAACCGTACGGGTCATTCGTGAAGGAGTAAATGATGCCCCAGACCGCGTACGTGCCGGCGGCGAAGGCGATCTTCCAGCCCATGTCCACGTCGGGCATCGTGAAGGTGACGACGGTCATAACCGCGAGCAGGATGGAGGAGACCATCATGACGGGGCGGAATTTTCCGCGCTTGCCGAAGCGACGGCTGTCGATGAATGCGGCCGCGAGCGGGTCCATGCAGGCATCGAACAGTTTGCTGAGCGTAAAGATAAGTGCGACGACGGCGGGCGCGATGCCAGCGGTGTCGATCCAGAACTTGGTCAGGTACGACTGTCCGAGGTCGAACATGAAGCCGTTACCGAAGTCGCCGAAGCCATAGGCGACCTTCTCCTTGCGGGAAATGCGATCAATGACGGTGACGCCGGCGGAGCCTTCGGGGCCGGTGGCTCCCATGGCGCCGGGCAGGCCCTTGGTGTTTGTACTCATAATGCGGATTCACTCCTATGTGCTGGATTTAATGGTTTCGTGCTGGTTCGTGCAGAGGTGCTGTGCGGGTGGATGCTTCGAGCGGGTAAGCGCCGGAGCCGAACGGGCTAGAACCCGAAGTAGGTGTTCGCGTTGTTGAACGAGATGTCTTCGACCATCTGGCCGAGGGTGGCCTCGTCATCGGGAACTTCGCCGAGCTCGACCCATTCGCCGATCAGTTCGCAGAGGATGCGGCGGAAGTACTCGTGGCGCGGGTAGGAGAGGAAGCTGCGGGAGTCCGTCAGCATGCCGACGAAGTTGGAGAGCAGGCTCTCCTCCGCGAAGGTCGACAGCTGCAGGCGCATGCCGTTGCGGGTGTCGTTGTGCCACCAGGCATTGCCGAGCTGGAGCTTCTGGACGACGTCCTTCTGGTAGCAGGCCATCAGGGTGATCAGCGGCAGGTAGTCGTTCGGGTTCAGCGAGAAGATGATCGTGCGGGGAACCGAATCCTCGGATTCCATCGCGTTGAAGAGTCTGGCAAGCGGCTCGGCGATGTTGCGGTCGTTGATCGCGTCGTAACCGGTGTCGGCGCCCATGCGAGCGAAGCCCGGGGCGTTGATGTTGCGCATCGCGTGGATGTGGTACTGCATCGTCCAGTCCTTGGCGCTGTAGATGCGCATCAGGGCCTTGAGCAGTGCCGTGCGGTACTGCGCGATCTCGGTCGCGGTGAGGGTGCCGCCGGAGAGGGCGGTCGTGACGATCGTGTCGAGTTCGGCCGGGGTGGCCTCTTCGTAGACGACGATGTCGAGGGCGTGGTCGGACAGGCGTCCACCCATGGCGTGGAAGAAGTCGACGCGCTTGGTGAGGGCCTCGACGATGTCCGCGAACGCGGTGATGCTGACGCCGGCCGCGGTGCCGAGGGTGGCGATGTACGCCGCGTACCCGGCCTGGTCGATGTTCAGGGTCTTGTCTGGGCGGAACGCCGGGAGCACCGTGAACGCGCTCTCAGTCTTGAGCAACTCGTGGACGTGCAGGTCGTCCGCGGGGTCGTCCGTCGTGACGACGACCTTCACGTTCATGCCCCTGATCAGGTTGCGGCGGGAGAACGCCTGCGTCGCGAGGAGCACGTTGGCCGCGTCGTAGATCTCGCGTGCCGTGGCGCGGCTGATCACGGTGTCGATGCCGAAGAAGCGTTTGAGTTCGAGGTGCGCCCAGACGTAGAGCGGGTTGCCGAGCGCCTTTTCGAGGGTGCCTGCCCAGGCGTAGAACTTGTCGAAGTCGGCGCCGTCTCCGGTGATGAGGCGCTCGGGGACCCCGTTTGTGCGCATCAGGCGCCACTTGTAGTGGTCGCCGTAGTTGTTGCCGCCGAGCCAGGCTTCGGTGATCGTCGCGAAGTTGCCGTCCTCGAGGATCTCCTGGGGACTCAGGTGGCAGTGGTAGTCGACAATCGGCATGTTCTTCGCGTGATTGTGGAAGAGCTTCTTCGCCATCGGCGTGGTCAGCAGGAAATCGTCATTCAAAAACATCAGAAACAGTCCTTTGTTCCGTACAGTCGTTGTGGTGAATCAGTCGGTGGGTTGATTCGGCCGATCAGGCCAGGAGCGCGATGGTCGCGCGGGCACCCAGAGTGCGCAGGTTGTCGAGGCCGGTGGTGACCTCGGCGACGAGGCCGGGGAGTTCGGTGAGATCGCGGCCCCAGAGCGAGTCATCGCTCAGGATCGCTGCGACGTAGTCGGCCGGCACGTTGCTGCCGGTCGCGGTGGCCGTCGCGTATGCGGCGTGGAAGGTGGCGAGCACCTCATCGCTGTCGACGGGGACGACGGTGACCGCAGCGTCGCCGCTGTAGGTGAGCAGCAGCGCCGAAAGGGCCAGGGTGACGCGGGGCGGGAAGGTTCCGACCTTCTCGTGGAAGTTCACCAGGATCGGCAGCAGGCGGGACTTGTACTTCGAGATGCTGTTGAGCGCGATCGAGGCGAGCTCGTGGTGCATGAAGCGGTTCTCGAAGCGCTCCTTGACGGACTCGGCGTATGCGGCGAGTTCGTCGTGCGGCAGGTCGATGACCGGCATGATCTCGTCGTACATTTCCGCGTTCACGAACTGGGAGAACTCGGGGTCGATCATCACGTCGCGCACGGTCTCGACGCCGGCGAGGCGGGCGATCGAGGCCATCGTGGTGTGCGGGGCGTTCAGCAGGAACACCTTGCGTTCGCGGTACGGCGTCATGTCGTCGGTGACGGTCACGTTGAGGCCGGCCTTCGCGAGCGGGAGGGACTCCGTCAGCGACTGCGGTCCTTCGATGACCCAGAGCAGGAACGGCTCGGCCTTGACGATCGACTGGTCGTCGTAGCCGAATTCCTCGGCGAGCTCGGCGGCGCGGTCGGCCGGGTAGCCGGGAACGATCCGGTCGACGAGGCTGGAGTAGAAGGTGTTGTCGGTGTCGACCCACTGGACGAACGCGGCGTCGAGCTCCCAGAGCGCGGCGGTCGCGAGGACGGATTCCTTGAGCTTGTCGCCGTTGTGCTCGATGAGCTCGCACGGGATGATCTGGAAGCCCTTCTTGCCGAGGGAGAAACGCTCGAAGAGGAGAGCGGTGAGCTTTCCGGGGAAGCTGTGCTGGGGCTTGTCGCCGAGACGGTCGCGGTCGTCGAAGGCGATGCCGGCCTCGGTCGTGTTGGAGAAGATGAACTCGATGTTGTCGTCGCCCGCCAGGTCGAGGTACTTCTGGTTGTCGACGTACGGGTTGACCGTTCCGGTGACCACGGTGATGACCTCGTGGCTCTGCACGTCCTTGCCATCCTGGAGGCCTTCGAGGAGGACCGTATACAGGTTGTCCTGCTCTTCGAGGGAGGCGACGCGGCCGCCTTCGATGGGCTGGACGATCTTCACGCCGCCCTGGAACAGTCCCTGGTTGTTCATCTGCTGCAGCTGCCAGTCGACGAACGCGCGGAGGAAGTTGCCCTCGCCGAACTGGATGGCCTTCGTGGGCAGTTCCGCGATCGCGGGAACAACGCTCTTAGACAGTCTCTGCATGGTCTTCGTGTTCCGTTCCGTAGTAGTGGACGTGACGGTGACCTGCATGGTCGACGTCGCTCCGGGGTCGAGGGTGATGAAGTGGGCGCCGACGTTGCACGTTTCTGCGCAGGCGGTTTCGGTCCACTCGTCGGTTCCGTAGTCTGCGATGGCGGCGGCCTTGATGCGGCCGGCGTTCCAGACGACCGTCTGCGCGGCGCCCTGCGCCACGGCGCGAATGATCCGGTCGTTCGCCGGGTCGCTGAGTTCGAGCGCCTCGGGCATCGGGTAGAGGCGATCGATCTCATCGCCGGTGAAGCCGAGCGGCAGGAGGGACGAGCCCTCGGTGGCCGGCTTGGTCGAGCGGTCCGTGTAGTCGAACGTCTCGAGGCCGGTGAGGGTGCTCGTTGTCACGTCGCCGACGGCGAAGTAGGTGTGGAAGGCTTCCTCGAACGCGAACGGGGTGGCACCGTCGTTGCGGATGGACAGCTCGAGGCCGAGTTCGGCGCCCACGGTCACCGTGTAGTGCGCGGTGAAGGGGTGGAATCCGGCGGGAACGCCGACGCTGTCCTGAGTCAGCTCGAAGACGAGCTCTGTGGCAACGGCGCCGGTCGCGGTGTCCAGGGTGCGGGAGTCGACGAGCGACCAGGTGGAGAGGCGAGCCCAGCCGTGGTTGGGAGCGGAGGCATCCGTGCCGTTCGGGCCGAACCAGGGGAAGCAGAGGGGAACGCCGCCGCGGAGCGGGTCGGTATCGGAGAAGACGCCGAACTTGCTCATCCAGAGGACCGGCTTGCCGCCTGCGGGAGTCCAGTCGGCGACGTGCGCGCCGTGCAGGTAGATGAGAGCAGTAGTTGAGGCGCCACTGCCCGAGGGCGTGGTGACTTCGACGGCGGCGAGGTCGCCGTGGCCGTCGACCAGACGGATGCCCTGTGCGAGCTGCTGGGTTGTCATGCGTACTCCTCTTTGAGGCGAGAAACGTGAGGCGAAAGTGTGGCGCAGCCTGATAATCGTTCCGCTCAGCAGAACGCGTGTCCGTCAGATGAAACACTAGCACCGGTTAACGGGTTAGTCACAACTGCTTTCACGGTAGAATTGCCGTATTGAGTTCCATCGGGCAGAACCGCCTTTTCATGGTGCACAATGCACAATCTTTGGCCGCAGGAGGACAAAATGTCAGCGACTTTGATCGACGGATCTCACACTTCGGGCGAGGCCGACGAGCCCGCGAAGGACAGCGCAGCCCGCAAACTGCTGCGCGTGCTCGAAGCCGTATCGAACCCGGGCGAAACGCACCGGCTGAGCGACCTGGTTAGGGAGACCGGCCTGTCGAAGACGAGCGTGTTCCGTCTGCTGTCCGAACTCGTCGACGACGGCTACGTCAGCCGCACGGCGGACGGCGCGTACACACCCGGACGCGCGCTTCGGCTGCTCGGCCTGCGCCTGACTGCCAGCACGGAGGATTCGGACCGAGTGCGCACCCGGTTGCAGCGCCTCCAGCAGGACGTGCACAGCACCATCCACTTCGCCCTCCGCACCGGCGACTGGGCCACCTACGTTGAGAAGATCGAGGACACCGCGCAGCCGATCCGGATGGCGTCCCGCGTCGGCGCCCAGATCCCGTTGCACTCGACCGCGATCGGCAAGTCTGTTCTGGCCTACCTGCCCGAGAGCGCGGTGCGGCGGTACGCCGCCAACACCGGGCTGCCGCGGCGCACCGACAACACCATCACGGACGTCAACCGTTTGCTCGCCGACGGTGAGCTTGTACGCAATCGCGGCTACTCGATCGACGACGAGGAGAACGAGGAGCACATCCGCTGCATGGCGACGCCCGTTTTCGACACCCGGCACAATCTGCTGGGCGGAATCGGCATCACCACAATCGCACCTTTGGTGACGCAGGAGAAACTCGAGTCATACGCCCCCCTGCTCCTCACCGCGGCGCGCGACATCATGTCCCTCGTCTAGCGTTCCCCGCGCAACTGTTACCGTTTCGGACACCTGTGGCCTCGGCACTGGCCTCAGTTGTCGGCAGCGGCAACAGTTGCGGGGGGCGCGGCAGTCTAGCGGCGCACGATGGAGCGCAGCAGCCGCATCGCCACCGAGAGCGAGGCCATGTCGTCCTGGCCGAGGGCGTTGACCTCGTCGAACACGCTGCGTGAGCGGGCGAGCTTTTCGGCGTTGAGTGCCTCCCAGGCGAGGAGACGGCGCTCCGCACTTCCCGCATCCGTCGCCTCGAGCACGGCCCTGGTGATGTCGGCGACCGTCGAGTACAGGTCGTCGCGCAGGGCCGCGCGGGCGAGGGCCTGCCAGCGGTCCGTGCGCGGCAGCGCGGTGATGCGCTCGAGCAGGTTGTCCACGCCGAACCGGTCGTAGACGGTGTAATAGACGGAGGCGACATCCCCGAGCTGTTCCCCGGACTGCGCCGCGATCTTCACGACGTCGAGCAGGGCGAAGGCCTCGAAGAGTTGGGTCCAGCGGTGGCCGAGGCCGGAGGGCAGGCCCCACTCCTCCGCCTTGACCAGCAGCGACCCGAGCCGGGCCTGGTCGGCGCCGCGCACGTAGTCGCCCAGGTGCGCGCGGACGAGCGCGATCTGCGGCTTGTGCTGCGCCACGACCTCGGCGACCGGTTGCGACCCGCCGTGGTTGACCTGCCAGCGCACGGCCCGGTCGAGCAGCCGGCGGATGTCGAGGTGGATCGCCGTCCAGTGCTCCGTCGGGAACGACTTCGGCAGGGCGCTCAGCTCGGCGACCATGGTCTCGAGCTCGAAGATCTCCCGGAGCGCGACGAACGCCCGGGCGATCGCGGCCGGAGTCGCGCTGGTCTCCTCCATGGCACGGAAGGCGAAGGTCACTCCCCCGAGGTTGATCATGTCGTTCGCGACGACGGTCGCGATGATCTCCCGGCGCAGCGGATGCGTGTCGAGCTCGGCGTCGAAGCGTTCGGCGAGCTGGCGCGGGAAGTACCGGCGCAGGGTGCCGCGGAACCAGGGGTCGTCCGCGAGG
This sequence comes from Cryobacterium sp. GrIS_2_6, assembly GCF_035984545.1. Classification (NCBI taxonomy): domain Bacteria; kingdom Bacillati; phylum Actinomycetota; class Actinomycetes; order Micrococcales; family Microbacteriaceae; genus Cryobacterium; species Cryobacterium sp. GrIS_2_6. The sequence continues at coordinate 199,260 of NZ_JAXCHP010000001.1, read as the reverse complement.
TCGCTGTCCCGGAGCGCGGTCGCGAGCTCGATCTTGGCGTAGGCGGCGAGCACCGAGAGCTCTGGCGAGGTGAGCCCCTGGCCGTGGTCGATCCGTTCGTGCAGCTCTGTGGTGGTCGGCAATGCCTCGAGCTCGCGCTTCAGGTCACCGGACGCCTCGAGCGCGTCCATCAGGCGTTCGTAACTCGGGCTCCAGCTCGCGACCTTGACCCGGTCGTTCAGCAGCAGGATGTTCTGGTCGACGTTGTCTTCCAGGACCAGCCGGCCGACCTCGTCCGTCATCGCGGCGAGGAACCCGGGGCGCTCTTGGGCGCTGAGCCGGCCGGCCGCGAGCATCCGGTCGACGAAGATCTTGATGTTGACCTCGTGGTCGGAGCAGTCCACGCCTGCGGAGTTGTCGATCGCGTCGGTGTTGAGCAGCACCCCGGCGAGGGCGGCCTCGATGCGACCGCGCTGGGTGAGGCCGAGGTTGCCGCCCTCGCCGACCACCTTGACGCGCAGGTCGCGGCCGTCGACACGGATGGCGTCGTTCGCCTTGTCGCCGACCTGCGCCGCGGTTTCGGTGCTCGCCTTGACGTAAGTGCCGATGCCGCCGTTGTAGAGCAGGTCGGCGGGTGCCGTGAGGATGGCGCGGAGCAGTTCCGGCGGGCTCAGGTGCGTGACGTTCTCTGGCAGTCCGAGGACGCCGCGCACCTCAGCCGAGATCGGGACCACCTTGGCCTGCCGCGGGAACACCCCGCCTCCTGCGCTGATCAGGCTCGTGTCGTAGTCCGCCCAGGAGGACCGGGGCAGTTCGAAGAGCCGGCGCCGCTCGGCGAAGGACACGGCCGGGTCGGGGTTCGGGTCGAGGAACACGTGCCGGTGGTCGAAGGCCGCGACGAGCTTGATGTGCTCGGAGAGCAGCATCCCGTTGCCGAAGACGTCGCCGGACATGTCGCCGATCCCGACGACGGTGAATTCCTCGGTCTGGGTGTCGAGGTCGAGCTCACCGAAGTGGCGCTTGACCGATTCCCAGGCGCCGCGGGCCGTGATGCCCATGGCCTTGTGGTCGTAGCCGATCGAGCCGCCGGAGGCGAAGGCGTCGCCGAGCCAGAAGCCGTATTCGGCGGAGAGGCCGTTGGCGATGTCGGAGAATGTGGCGGTGCCCTTGTCTGCGGCGACCACGAGGTAGGAGTCGTCGTCGTCGTGGCGCACGACGTTCGCCGGGGGTACGACCTGCTCACCGGCATCCGTCAGCACGAGGTTGTCGGTCAGGTCGAGCATGCCCCGGATGAAGGTCTTGTAGGCGTCGATGCCTTCGGCCAGCCAGGCGGCCCGGTTGACACCGGGATCCGGCAGCTTCTTCGCGAAGAACCCGCCCTTGGCGCCGGTCGGCACGATCACGGCGTTCTTGACCGTCTGCGCCTTGACGAGGCCGAGCACCTCGGTGCGGAAGTCTTCGCGCCGGTCCGACCAGCGCAGCCCGCCGCGGGCGACCATGCCGAAGCGCAGGTGCACGCCCTCGACACGCGGCGAGTACACCCAGATCTCGAACATCGGCTTCGGGAACGGCAGCGCCTCGATGCGGCTCGGGTCGAGCTTGATACTCAGGTAGGGCTTGTTCTGGAAGTAGTTCGTGCGCAGCGTCGCCTCGATGAGGTTCAGCAGCACACGCAGAACCCGGTCGGCGTCGAGGGTGGCGACCTGTTCGATGGCCGCGGCGAGCTGCGCGCGCACCTCCTCGGTGCGACGGATGCGTTCGGCCTCGTCCCGCGCGGGGTCTAACCGGGCCTCGAAGAGGTCCACGAGCCCGCCAGAGACCGCGGGGTTGGCGAGCAGGGTGTCGCCGACGAAGTCGTAGGAGTTGATGTTGCCCATCTGGCGCAGGTATTTGGCGTAGCTGCGGAGGATGACCACGCGGCGCCAGGGCATGCCTTCGCGGAGGACCAGGCGGTCGAGTCCGTCTGACTCGATGGCCCCGCTGACCGCCGCGCCGAAGGAGTCGGCGAGCAGGTCGCCGGTGCCGATCGGGTCGACGCCCGCCGGGTAGCGCAGGCCGAGGTCGTAGAGGAAGAACTCGCGCCCGTCGGAGGTCTCGATCTCGAAGGGCACCTCGTCGAGAACCTCGATGCCGAGGTTCTGGAAGTACGGCAGGATCTGGCTGAGGCTCTGCGCCTCCATCATGTAGAGCTTCACCCTGGCGTCTTCGGCGGGCCGGTCGGCGGCGTTCGGGGAGAGGTAGACGTGCACCCCCGGGCGGGGCGAACCCGTCGCGGATGCCGCGGCATCCCGCGCGGCCGCGCTCTTCAGGCCGGCGGCGTATTCCTCGAACCTGCTGATATCGACGAGGGCGTCCTCGACTTCATAGTCGACCTGGTAGCTCGGCGGGAAGGCCTCGGCCCAGAGGTGCGCGAGCCTGGTGTCGTGCAGCTGCTCGGTGATCCCCTCCGCCCAGGACCGCACGGCCATGGCCAGGCGGGGTTCGAGTGCCGCGGCGAGCGCAGCGACGTCGTCGGCCGTTCCGACCGCGGCCGTCTTCGGCAGGCGGATCCGGTAGAACAGGCGGGCGAGGGTGGACTCCGTCATGCGGGCCTCGAAGTCGAGGGATTCCGCGGTGAACGTCTCGGTCAGTTCCTTCTCGATCCGGAGGCGCACCGCCGTCGTGTACCGGTCGCGGGGGAAGTAGACGAGGGCGGACATGAAGCGGCCGAACAGGTCCGGGCGCAGGAAAAGCCGGGTCCGCCGGCGTTCCTGCAGTCGCTGGATGGCGACGGCCGTGGCGACAAGGGTGGGCACGTCGATCTGGAAGAGCTCGTCGCGCGGGTAGGTCTCGAGGATGCCGAGCAGGTCCTTGTCGCTGTGCGAGCCCGGAGGGAAACCGACCTCGTTCATGACGGCATCGATCTTCTCGCGCAGGATCGGTACGTCACGCACGGAGCTCGTGTACGCGCTCACGGCGAAGAGGCCGATGAAGCGCTGCTCCCCGTTGACATTGCCGTCCGCGTCGAAGCTCTTGATGCCGATGTAATCGAAGTAGGCGGGGCGGTGCACGCTCGAGCGGGAATTGGCCTTGGTGATCACGAGGGCGCGCCGTTCGCGGGCCATCGTGCGCCCGGCATCCGTGAGGTGCTGGATCTCGTGCCCGTCTTTGACTGCGCGCAACAGGCCGAGCCCACTGTCGTCGCGAATGGAGAGAACGTCCTCGCCGTCGACGGTCTCGAGGTCGTATTCCCGGTAGCCGAGGAAGGTGAAGTTGTCCTGGTCGAGCCAGTGCAGCAAGTCCCTGGCCTGCGCCAGGTCGGGGATGCCCTCTGCGTGCGCCAGCCTCCCGAGTGCGTCGGCGATCTGCACGGACTTCGAGCGCATCGCCGGCCAGTCGTCCACGGCGGCCCGCACGTCGTGGAGCACCCGCGCGATCCCCTCGGCCAGGCGCTCGCGGGCTTCGACGCTCGCGCGGTCGATCTCGATCGCGATCCATGACTCGAGATGCGGCGAGTCCTCCTCGTTGCCGAGCAGGTGGGAGATGTCGGGCATCGCGGAGGTGTCGCCGCTCGAGACGCCCACGTTGACGGGCATGCGGGTGACTCTGACGAGCTCGTGGGTCTCCCGGTTGCGGGTGACGACGAGCAGGGGGTGCACGACGAGGTGGATGGCCGCGTGCTGGCGGACCAGTTCGGCGTTGACCGAGTCGACGAGGAACGGCATGTCGTCGGTGACGATGTAGAGGATGCTGCGATCGGTTTCGGTGCGGATCTCGATGTTCGCGGTCTTCGGCGGCCGGGTGAGGGCGACCTGCCAGTGGCTCTCCGCCCGCGCGCGCAGCGTAGCCGGGTCGTACTCCCTGGCGTCGTCACCGAGGTGCTCGTAGTAGTCGGCGACGAAGACCTCGGTCGTCGACGGCTCGGTGTTCGACAACGCAGTGGACAGTTCGGACGACGATTTTGACGACATTGACAAAAGGCACCCATTCGCTTCTGATCCCGCTCGCTCTTGAACGAGGACCGCTTGGACCCCCATCGTAGTTTCGTTCGCCGAAGCTCGCACATCGCCCCCTGCCGGTGAGTCATGAACTGCGAGCCGACCTATCGGGCGGCTTTGAGTCTGCCTATACTCGCGAGAGTTGACACTCGGGCTCCACACCGCGAATCGGATGATGTCGCTCCGGTCGCTCCTGACAACTCCACACACGCACTCCACAAGGGAGTCCACCACCATGAAACTCACGTCTGCTCTGCGTGCCATCGCCCTGATGTCGGTCCTCGCCTTCGCGGGAGGTGGCGCGGTGACCGCAATCGCCGCGGATCCGGGCGGCGGGCCTGCCGCGGCATCCCTTGCCCAGGGCCCCACAGACGACGCGAGACCGGGCGGGGCCATGCAGGTCGCCGTCGGCCCGTCGCCCTCCGGCATCACGCCGGCGAGCACCTCCGGCACGCCGGGGATCGGGGGCGTGCCGACGGTCAATATCGTGGGGTCGAGCGGAACGATGAAGGACTTCCTCGTGTCGGTGCTCGGCGACGTGGATGCCTACTGGACCGGCGTGTGGAAGGACGACGGGCGCCCGGCACCCTTCGTGACCTATGCCTTCCCCGCGGCGGGCGAAGTCGTGCCGTCGATGTGCGCACCAGGCTTCTCCGATGACATGAGCGCGTACTACTGCCTGTACGACGACAAGATCACGGTGTCCCAGAGCCTCGCCCAGAAGATCTGGGACGGCACCCTCTACGCGAACACCGACGGCACCAGGACGCATGACACCGGCGATTTCTCGGTGGCCTACGTGGTCGCGCACGAGTACGCGCACGAGCTGCAGAACGAAATCGGTATCTTCAGCACCGCCGGCTCGATCTACCCCGTCTACAAGATCGAGCTGCACGCCGACTGCTGGGCCGGGGTCTGGGCGAAGGCGGCGGAGGACGAGGGGCTCCTCGACACGGGCGACATCAAGGAGGCCGGCCAGACGACGCTCGACCTCGGCGACTACGCCTTCGACAACCCCCAGCACCACGGCACCCCCGAGCAGCGCAACGAGGCCTTCCTGGCGGGGTACGACGGCGGCAGCGAAGGGTCCTGCGACGGCTGGCTCAACGACACGTACTGAGGACACTCCTTAATGGGGTAGACAGGAATCGTTGAAATTAGCGGGACGCTGCAACGCTGGACGTACGTCCGATTATCAGCAAACAGTGAGTTAACCCCCAGAATTCGACGGAAGCAACCTCCCGCCGGCACCAACCCGGACCCGATCGGCACGACGATCGCAACGACCGCGGACGGCGAGCCGGAGTATGAGATCACCCTCGGCGCCCCGACCCTCAACGCCGACGCGATCATCGCCGCTGAGAACCAGACCGAGGCCTGGCAGGCCTTCGCCGCGGAGATGGCCGCCGCGCGCCGCGAGGAGCACGAGCGGTCCCGGCGTCGGCTGGGCCTGCACCGCGACGTCGTCTCGCTCATGGCGACCCTGCGGGGCGATTTCGTCGCGCCCTATCACGAGGCCGACGACCTCGCCAGGATGTTCCGCGACTTCGCCACCTCCCAGGACCCCCACGACGTGTGGTTCCGGGACAAGATGATCGAGTTCCACGGCCTCACGCCCGAGATGCTGCAGGGTCGTGGCGAGAACCGCGGTGAGGCCCGCACCTCCGACACCGAGTAGGACTCCGGCGCCCCGGCGGCGTCCCAGCGGCCGCTCCTAGGATGAGGGCATGCGCGCAATTCTGGTACCCGTACCCGGAGGGCCCGACGCCCTCACCCTTTCGACCGTGGCCGACCTGGAGGTCGGGCCCAGGGACATCCGCATTCGGGTCGCCGCCGCCGGCGTCAACCGGGCGGATGTCTCCCAACGGCAGGGCTACTATCCCTCGCCCGCCGGGGCCCCGGCCTGGCCTGGCCTCGAGGTATCGGGGATCGTGACGGAGGTCGGCATCGCTACAACGCTCTTCGCCGTCGGTGACCGGGTCTGCGCACTGCTCGCGGGCGGCGGCTACGCGGCCGATGCCGTCGTGCACGAGGAACTCGCCCTGCCCGTGCCAGAAGCGATCGACCTCGTCGACGCGGCCGCGCTGCCCGAGGCGCTCGCGACGGTCTGGTCGAACGTGTTCCTCGCGGCCGGGCTGCAGAGCGGCGAGACCCTGCTCGTCCACGGCGGAGCGAGCGGAATCGGCACGACCGCGATCCAGCTGGCCCGGCTGGCCGGCGCGCGCGTCGCGGTCACGGCAGGCTCCCGCGAGAAGCTCGCGGTGTGCCGCGACCTCGGCGCAGACATCCTGATCGACTACCGCAGCCAGGACTTCCCGGCCGAGATCGACCGTGCCACAAAGGGGCACGGCGCCGACGTGATCCTCGACATCATGGGCGGCTCGTACGCGGCGCGCAATATCGCGGCGCTGGCGCTCGACGGGCGCATCATGGTGATCGGCAACCAGAGCGGCCAGGACGCCGTCTTCAACCCGATGTACCTCATGCAGAAGCGCGGCCGCTACTGGGGCACGACCCTGCGCGCCCGTCCGTTCGCCGAGAAGGCCGCGATCATCCGGGCCCTCCGCACGGATGCCTGGCCCTGGCTCGAATCCGGGGCCTTCAGTCCCGTGATCGACAGCCGGTACCCGTTCAGCGAGGCGGCGTCCGCGCACCGCCGGATGGAGGCATCCGCCCACGTGGGCAAGATCGTGCTCGTGCCCTGACTCAGGCGAGGAGACCCAGGATCGCGACGGCGGCGGCGAGCACGAGCAGGAAGACGTTGACGCCGAGCGAGGAGCGCTCGCCGCGACGCACGTGCACAGTGATGGCGCCGATCTGCAGCAGCACGAGTCCGATCGCGGCGATCGGAGTGAAGACGGGCACGATGCCGGTGGCGAGCGGCAGGATCACGCCGAGGGCGCCGAGCAGGCCCAGCGCGCCGATCACGGTGACCTGGGGCTCGGTGAAGTCCTCGACCCAGGGCATCATCGGCTGCAGTTGGGCCTTGCTGCGGACGACCTTGATACCCCCGGCCATGACGTAGACGACGGTGAGGAGGACCGCTGTGATCCAGAGGGCGAGAGTCATGGCATCCGTTTCGTTGAGTTTCCGGTGTTTGTCTGGGAGTCTGGCAGGTGTGACGCGCCCGTGATTGTTACGATTGGTGCCTAACATCACGAGTGGTTACTTTTATACCGCACGGGCCCCACGCACTGCTCTGTGCCTTGGGCACACGGAGGTAAGAAATGGAGTTCCGCATGACGACAACGGACGTACACGCCGCCCGGATGAACGACATCTGTTCGGGCGAGGGCGACGACGGACGGGTCGTGCGCGACCTGCTCGAGCACCTCGGCGACAAGTGGACCCTCCTCGTCGTGGGGATGCTGGAGAGCGGCCCGATCCGGTACTCCGAGCTCAAGAACCGGGTGCCCGGCATCTCCCAGCGAATGCTGACGCTCACCCTCAAAAAGCTCGAGCGCGACGGACTCGTGAGCCGGGAGAGCTTCCCGGAGATCCCGCCGCGGGTCGAATACGAACTCACGCCGCTCGGACACACGCTGCTCCCGCCTGCAATCGCGTTCGCGGCGTGGGCGCACGACAGTTCCGCCGAGATCCTCGCCCGGCGGGCCGAGTTCGACGCGCGGGTGACCCGGTGAGCGAACCGGGATCGGGCGTGCCGACGGTAATCGAGTCCACGGTCGATGAACTCGCGGCGCGCGTGCGCCGGGTGCTCGCCGGGTCGGCCGACGTTGCGCCGCGCTTCCTGCTGGGGCTCTGCGGCGCGCCGGGCTCGGGCAAGTCAACGCTCGCGGCGGCGCTCGTCGAGCGGCTCGGAGCCGGGACCGCCGTGATCGTGCCGATGGACGGCTTCCACCTCGCGACCGAACTGATTCGCGGCACGCCGCTCGCCGAGCGCCGCGGCGCGATCGACACCTTCGATCCCGGCTCGTACCTGGCGCTGCTCCGCCGGCTCCGCGCCCGCGACGAGGACGTCGTCTACGCCCCCTCGTTCCGCCGCGGCCTCGAGGAGCCGATCGCGGCATCCATCGCCGTACCCCGCGGTGTGCCGGTGGTCATCACCGAGGGCAACTACCTGCTCGCCGATGCCCCGGTCTGGCGTGAGCTGCGCGGCGAACTCGACGCGGTCTGGTTCGTCGACACGCCCGACGCCGTGCGGTTGCCGCGGCTGATCGGCCGGCACGTGCGTTTCGGGCGCGACGCAGCGGATGCCGCGGCGTTCGCCCGCGGGAGCGACCAGGCCAACGCAGACATCATTGACCGCACTCGCGAGCGGGCCGACCTGATCCTGCGCCTCGCCGACTGACCCGGCCCGCCCGGCGCATCTCCCTCCGGCGTTTCCGTCTCAACTCCTGAATTCGGAACGCCCCGGAGTGGGTGTGGGGGCGAGCCTCCGGTTACGCCTAGGCTCAGGTGACCCGGAAGGCCGCCATGACGCCCGCACCACAGAAGCCCGCCACCCTCGAAGCGAAGATCAGGCGGTTCGTGGGCTCGCTCAGCATCCGCTCCCGGGTGATCGGCGGCGTCGCCGGGGTGCTGCTGGTCACTCTCGTCGCCGGCGGGGTCGCGGCCGCCACGCGCCCGGACGGCGGCCGGCTCGCAGACACGTCGGCGACGAGTTCGAGCTCGACACTGACCAGCTCGAGTTCGATCGTGAAGGCCACGGCCACGGCCACGCCCGCTGCGGCGGTGTTCACCGACGAATCGCCCGCAGACCCCGCGAGCGTCACCGCGGCCTCCGATGCCGCAACGGTTGCGATCACCGACACCTCGGCGACCAACGCCATCGCCGTCACCCTGCTCGCGACGCTCGCGGTCAAGGGCAAGGCGCCCAAGACCGGGTACGACCGGGTCGGCGATTTCGGCACCGCCTGGCTCGACGTCGACCGCAACGGCTGCGACACCCGCAACGACGTTCTGAGCCGCGACCTCACGAGCGTCGCCAAATCGGGAACGTGCACGGTCATGACCGGCACCATCGTCTCCCCCTACACGAACGCGACGATCGCCTTCGTGCGGGGAGCGGCGACATCCGCCCTCGTGCAGATCGACCACGTCGTGCCGCTCGCGAACGCCTGGCAGACCGGCGCGCAGCAGCTCAGCCAGGCGCAGCGCGTTTCGCTCGCCAACGATCCGCTCAACCTGCTCGCGGTCGACGGACGCTCCAACGAGCAGAAGAGCGACGGCGACACCGCAACCTGGCTCCCCGCGAACAAGGCATACCGGTGCCACTACGTCGCCAGGCAGATCTCGGTCAAGGCGACCTACGGCCTCTGGGTGACGCAGGCCGAACGGGATGCGATGACGCGCGTCCTCGACACCTGCCCCAGCGAGCCCGCCCTCACGTCCGGATTCACGCCGGCACCGGCACCCGCGCCAGCACCCGTCGTTGTCGCCCCGGTGCCCGCGGCGCCCGCTCCCGCCCCGGCCCCCGCCGCCCCTGCCCCAGCCCCGGTCGCGCCGTCCGACGTCTACTACGAGAACTGCACGGCCGTCAAGGCCGCCGGTGCCGCGCCGATCCGCGCGGGCGACCCGGGCTGGCAGTCCAAGTTCGACCGCGACAAAGACGGGGTCGGCTGCGAGTAGCCCCGCCGGCTTCTCCCGTGTCCACTCGGCATAGCTCCTGCAAATTCCGGGCCCACCGGCGGAAGCTCCCGGAATTCCGGGCTACTTCTTCACCCCACCCGGAATTTGCAGGACTTATGCCTCCCCAGGCGCCGTGACCAGGACCTGACCTGACCTGAACGTCTCAGGTGGGCGGCTCAGAGGCGGGTGAGCTCGAAGAGGGCCGCCTGCTCGGGGGCGAGGAGCGGAGCGGGCAGGCCGACCTCGGCGAGCACGGTGCCGCTCAGGGTCACCGAGCCGTGCTGCAGCCAGGCCGGCGCGGCATCCTGGATCACTCGCGGCTCAACCGACGGAACGCCGGACTCCCCCGCACCGGAACGCTCAGCGCCCGGGTCGGCTGCCCCGCGGATCGTCAGCGGCCGCACCGTGTACCGCGCGTCCGGGTCGAGCCCGGGGAACCGCAGCGAAGCAGGCAGTGCGGTCCGCGGCGCGGCGAGCGCGACGTACGCGAAGACAGCGGATGCCCCGTCCCCGGCCACGACGCCGTGCAGCTCGAGCGCGGGGTCCGACGCATCCGCGTGAACAACGACACCCGAGTGCAGCAGCGGACGCAGCCTTTTGTATTCCGCAATCCACCCGGCGACGGCGTCGAGCTCGCCGGCCGAGGCGCGGGTGAGGTCCCACTCGATGCCGGCGCTGCCGAAGAGCGCCGTCGCCAGCCGGAAGCCGAGCGACGCGGTGCGGCCCGTGGTGTGCGCGGTCGCGGCACCGAGGTGCCCGCCGAGGAATTCCGGCGGCACGAGCACCCCGGTGTACCGCTGGATCTGCTGCCGTTCGAGCGGATCGTTGGTGTCGCTTGTCCAGACCCGGTCGACGAGAGGCAGGATGCCGAGGTCGATCCGGGCCCCGCCCGAGGCGCAGGACTCGATCTCGAGCCCCGGGTGCGCGGCGCGGAGCGTCCCGATCAGTCGGTAGACGGCCTCGGTCTGGCGATGCGCCGAGCCGCCGAGCAGGTCCCGGTTGTGGTCCCACTTCAGATAGGCGATCGGGTACTCGTCGAGCAGGGCCGTGAGCCGGGCGAGCACGTACGCGAACGCATCCGGATTGCCCAGGTCGAGCACCCGCTGGAAGCGCCATTCGAGCGAGCCGGCCGCACCCAGCACCCATTCCGGATGCGCCCGAGCGAGCTCGGAGTCGAGGCTCACCATTTCCGGTTCGACCCAGAGCCCGAAGGAGAGCCCTGCCGCGTGCACCCGTTCGACCAGCGGGTGCAGGCCGCCCGGCCAGGTCACGGGGTCGACGGACCAGTCGCCCAGGGCGCGTCTGTCGTCGGTGCGGCCGGTGAACCAGCCATCGTCGAGCACGAACCGCTCGACCCCGACCCGCGCGGCGGCCTCGACCAGCCGGGTGAGCGTCGGCAGGTCGTGGTCGAAGTACACGGCTTCCCAGGTGTTGAGCACGACCGGGCGCAGAGTTCGCGGTGCCGCGGCCGGACGGGTGGCCGCGCGCGACGCGGCCACGGTGTGGGCTGCGATCTCGGGCGCTGCCGAGACCGCAGCAGGCTGCGCCCGCGACCGAATCCACGGATGCAGCCGCGCCGACAGCCCGTCGAGCCCGGCCGCCGAGTACGCGGCCACGGTCCACGGCGAGGTGTAGCCGGCCCCGGCGGGCAGTCCCAGTTCCCCGGGGGCGAGCAGTTCGCCGCTGCCGAGGGTTGCGGTGCCGAGGGTCGAGCGCTCCGCCCAGACCCGCTTGTCGCCGCTCCAGGCGAGGTGCACCGCCCAGACCTCACCGCGGCGGAACCCGAATCCGGGCACCCCGGCGACCGAGAGGAACGGGTCGTCGTGGCCAGGCCGGCCGTGCCGGCTCTCGCGGCTCCAGACGCCGTGCGCGAGTCTCGTGCGCTGCGGGCGGCGTTCGTGGCTCCACAGCCCGGTGAAATCGAGGAGTTCGCCGGCCCGGTCGGGTACGGGCAGGGTCATGTCGAGCGAGCCGAGTTCGAAGTCGGTGTCACCCGTGTTGGTCAGGGTGTGCCGCACGCGCAGCACCCCCTCGACCGTGAGTTCAAGGTCGGTCGACACCGAGACGGATGCCGCGGCATCCGCCGTGTCGATTCGGAGCGACCGCGCACCCCGGCTCTGCACCGCCTCGAGCCGTAGCGCGAGATCAGCCGGCCGAACGGTACCGATCGAGCCGGCGGAACCGCCGGAACCGGCGGCGCCGCGCCGGAAGCCACTCAGTCCCGGCCGGCCGCTCCACCCTTCGGCGAGCGTCGGCAGCAGCGAGAGCCGCAGGGGCACGTCGATCGAGCTCGGCGGGACCGCGGGAATCGCGGCGTCGGCGAGCGCGGCCAGCTCGGGCACGGAGAGCGCACCGAGGTCGGCGCCCCAGTGCACGATCGCGGGAACGGCCGTGCCGCGGGCGTCCAGCACAAGGCTGGTGCCCGCGGCACGGAGGTAGTACAGACCCGCAGGGGAGTCCGTCGACGGAGTGTGAGTCACGTGGATCGCTGCTAACTGCTCACACTGCGTGAACGGGTCGGTACGGATCGCTCCCGGGGAGCTGCTGGGAGGGCCCTATTTGTTGACGGGAATCGACTGCGCCGTCATGGCCGCAATCGTAGCCGTCTGGCCGGTCTTGAGGGCGCCGATCAGGGTGCCCTTCTTGGTGACCGCGGCCTTGAACCCGTCGGAGACATCGTTGTACGTCTGCGTCATGGTCGGACCCCAGACGAAGTCGGGCGAGACCTGCGAGGATGCCTTCGAGAAGACGTCGTAGATGGCCTGGCCACCATAGAAGTCGACTCCGGCCTTGAGCGCGGGCAGTTCCAGACCGGACTTGGCCGCCGGGTACAGGTTGGCGGACTTGTTCAGCAGGGTGAGCGCCTCATCGGAGGTGTTCAGCCAGAGCGCGAACTTCGCGGCCTCATAGGGGTGCTTCGATCCCTTGAAGACGGCGGTCGAGGAACCGCCCCAGTTTCCGCTGGCCTTGTCGCCGGCGGCCCATTGCGGGGACTCGGCGACGGCCCACTTGCCGGCCGTGTCCGGCGCACCGCTCGCGATGGAGTTGGCACCCCAGGCGGCGGAGTTCCAGGTCCAGTCGCTGCCGGTGTTGTACGCGTTGTTCCACTCGTCGGTCCACGGCGGGTTGGTCGAAACTAGGTCGCGGTCGATCAGGTCCTGCCAGTACGCGGCGACCTTCGCCGTCGTCGGGTCGGTCAGGTTCACAGTCCAGTTGGTGCCGTCGTTCTTGAACCAGGTGCCACCGGCCTGCCAGACGAGTCCGGCGAACTGGTTGATGTCGCTCTGCGAGAAGTTGGTGATGTAGCCGCCGGTCGCGCGGATCTTCTCTGCGGCGGCGGTGTACTCGGCCCACGTGGTCGGGATGGCGATGTTGTTGGCCTTGAACAGGTCGGCGCGGTAGAACATGGCCATGGGCCCGGCGTCCTGCGGGATCGCGTACACGGCATTGTCCTCGCCGAAGTTGACCTGTCCCCAGGTCCAGTCGACGAAGTCCTTCTTCGCGTCGAGCACGCCGGCGCAGGCGGCGAGGTCGGTCAGGCCGTCCTGCACGCGGAAGTTCGGCAGCGCGTCATACTCGATCTGGCCGAGGTCGGGCGCGTTGCCGGCCTTGAGCTGGTTGAAGAAGTTCTGGTAGGTGCCGCCGTTGCCGTTGGGTCCGGTCTGCACCTTCACCTGGATGTCGGGGTTCGCCTTGTTCCAGACGGCGACGGCATCCTCCATGCCGGGGACCCAGGTGGTGAAGGTCAGGTCGACCTTGCCGGTGGACGGTGCGCAGGCTGCGGCTGCGGTGCCGGAGCTTGTCGTCGAGGCGGCACAGCCGGTCAGCGCAACCGAAGCTGCGGCGAGCAAGGCAACGGCGACCGCTCTTTTCTTCATTCGCATGTGTCTTCTTCTTTTCTCTTGGGAAAGGAACCGTCCGGCATTCCGGGCGGGTGGTGCTGTGGGTGAAGCGGAGGTGAGGTGAGGGGGCTACTTGACCGAGCCGGCGCTGAGGCCGTTCCGCCAGAAGCGTTGGAGGAGCAGGAAGATGATGATCAGCGGGATGATCGACAGCAGCGCGCCGATCAGCACGTAGTCGCGCAGCACGGGGATCTGGTTGACCTGCGAGTTCCAGCCGTAGAGCCCGAGCGTGACCGGGAACAAGGTCTCGTCGCGCAGCATGATCAACGGCAGGAAGAAGTTGTTCCAGATCGCGACGAACTGGAAGAGGAACACGGTGACCAGGGCGGGCACCATCATCCGCACCGAGACGGTGAAGAAGGTGCGCACCTCGCCCGCACCGTCGAGGCGGGCCGCCTCGATCAGTTCGTCCGGCACGCTCGCCGAGGCGTAGATGCGGGCGAGGTAGACCCCGAATGGGCTGACCAGGCTCGGCAGGAACACCGACCAGAACGTGTTGGTGAGGCTGATCTGGCTGAAGATCAGGAACAGCGGCAGCGCGAGGGCGGTTGCGGGCACGAGCACGCCGCCGAGCACGACGTTGAAGATCAATTCGCGCCCGGGGAACCGGTACTTGGCGAGGGCGTACCCGCACATGCCTGCGATGATCGTTCCGACCAGGGCGCCGAGCCCGGCGTACAGCGCGCTGTTGAGCATCCACTTGAGGTAGACGCCGTCGCGGTAGCTGACCAGGGCGCCGATGTTCTGGAACAGGGAGAAGTCCGCGAACCAGAGCGCGTTCGTGCCGGTGAACTGGGCGCGATCCTTCGTTGCGGCGACGAGCAGCCACCAGACCGGAACCAGGAAGTAGAGCGTGAAGACGCCCATCACGATCATGGCGCTGACCCGGGCGAACGGGTTCTCCCGCTGGGCACGTGGGGTCGAACCGGGGGTCGAGCGGATGCGACGGGCCGGCCGCACCGGGCCGGGGGTGGGGGTCAGGGTGCTCACTGGGCTTCCTTCCGCTGCGTGAACTTGAGGAATGTGAACGAGAGCACGAATGTGGCCAGGGCCAGCACCACCGAGAACGCGGCGGCGAGGTTGACGTTGGGGATCGACGACGTCGTGTACACGGTGAGGTTGGGCGTGAACGTGCTCGTCACGGCGGAGCTGAAGCTCCGGAACACCTGCGGCTCGGCGAGGAGTTGCAGGGTTCCGATGATGGAGAAGATCGCGGTGAGCACGATCGCGGGCATGATCAGCGGGATCTTGACCGACCAGGCGATCCGCAGCTGCCCGGCACCGTCGAGACGGGCGGCCTCGTAGAGCTCGGTCGGGATGGCCAGGAGCGCCGAGTAGATGATCAGCATGTTGTAGCCGACGTAGACCCAGGTGACGACGTTCGCGATGGCCCAGAGCACGAGGTCCGCGGAGAGGAAGTTGATGTTCTGGGTGACCGCGCTGAACGGCGACAGGTTCGGTGAATAGAGGTAGCCCCACATGATCGCGGCGATGACGCCCGGTACTGCGTATGGCACGAAGAAAGCGAGGCGGAAGAACTTTTTGCCGCGCACGAGCGGGGAGTCGAGCAGCAGCGCGAACAGCAGCGCGAGCCCGAGCATGATCGGCACCTGCACGGCGCCGAAGGCGAGCACCCGGCCGACGGACTGCCAGAACGGGCCGTTCTGGAAGACCAGGACGTACTGGCTGAGGCCGCCGAAGACCTCGGTCGCCGCGCCGAAGGTGCCCTCGCGCTTGATCACGAGCAAGGATTCGTAGATCGCGTAGCCGATCGGCACCAGGTAGAACAGGGAGAACAGGGCGCCGAAGGGGAGCACGAAGATCAGGATCGCGCGCTTGTGCTGCACCCGCGGCTTCGCCGGGCGAGGGCCGGTGCGGGTCCGGGGGCCGGGCCGACCGGCGAGCCGGCGGGCCGTGCGGGTGTCCCCCGGGGCATCCGTGAATCGGGCGGTGGAAGCACTCATGCTGCCGTGTCCTCTCTGATGACGCGCACGGCGCCGGCCGGTACGCGCACAATGCGGTCGACGGCGGCGTCGGTGACGAGTTCGTGCCCGCTGGCGGCGATCTCGATCTCGGCGTGGCCGTGGTTGATGACGAAGAGGTAGCTCTGCGTCGCATCGGCACGACGCAGGACCTCGATGGTGCCGTCCGATTCCGGGCCGAGGGCGGTGACCCGCGCGGCCTGGGCGACCGTGCGCATCACCTCGCGCAGGGCGTCGGGTTCGAGTGCGGTGGCGAGATACCAGGCGGCGCCCCGGCCGAAACCGTTGCGGGTGATCGCCGGGACGCCGGGCAGGGGGCCGTCGAGGTAGCTCGCAACGGCGGTCGCGCCGCCGAGGCGCAGCCGCTCGGTCCAGAGGCCGGCCGCCGCCCCGGAGTCCAGGCTCAGCCTCCGGCCGGGGAGCAGCGGGGAGAACTCCTCGACACGGATGCCGAGCAGCTCGCGGAACGCGCCGGGATAGCCGCCAGGGCGGACCCGGTCATCCTCGTCGACGATGCCGCTGAAGAAGGTGACGAGCGCGTGCCCGCCGTTCGCGACGTAGTCGGCGAGACCGGCGGCATCCGCGTCGGTGACGAGGTAGAGGGTGGGGACGACGACGAGGCGGTAGCCGCTCAGGTCGGCGTCCGGGGCGATCACGTCGACCGTGATGCCGAGCCGGTGCAGCGCGGTGTATGCGGCGTGCATCTGGCCGAGGTACTCGACCGACTGGGACGGCCGGGATTCGCCGTCCCCGGCCCACCAGGCCTCCCAGCTGAAGACGATCGCGGCATCGGCGATGACGCGGGTGCCTGCGATGTCGCCGAGCCGGTCCAGGACGGCGCCGAGGTCGACGACCTCGCGCCAGAGCTCGGTATCGGTGCCGGCGTGGGGAACCAGCGCGGAGTGGAACTTCTCCGAACCCTGCAGCGAGGCCCGCCACTGAAAGAAGCAGACCGCGTCCGCGCCGCGGGCGACGTGGGTGAGGGAGTTGCGGGTCAGTTCGCCCGGCGCCTTCGCGAGGTTGTGCGGCTGCCAGTTCACGGCACCGGTCGCCTGCTCCATCAGCAGCCACGGAGCCCCGCCGGCGAGCCCACGGGTGAGGTCCGCTGCGAAGGAGAGCTCGGTGACGGGGTCGCCGAGGCGGTGGTCGAGATAGTGGTCGTTGGCGACCACGTCGACCTCGGGCGCCCACTGCCAGTAGTCGAGGTTGCGGATGTGGGCGGTGACCATGAAGTTGGTGGTGACCGGCACCGCACTGTGCCGGCGGATGACGTCGCGTTCGCTGCGGTAGTAGTCGAGCAGCTCGTCGGAGCTGAACCGGTGGAAGTCGAGCACCTGGCCGGGGTTGCGGCTCGAGAGGGTGAGTCGGGGGGTGAGGATCTCGGACCATTCGCCGTAGTGCTGGCTCCAGAACGAGGTGCCCCAGGCGGCATTGAGAGCGGCGATGGTGCCGTAGCGCGCCTGGAGCCAGCGCCGGAAGGCCAGCGTGCTGTCTTCGTCGTAGCAGAGCGCGTTGTGGCAGCCGAGTTCGTTGGACACGTGCCAGAGCGCGATCGCGGGGTGCCTGCCGTAGCGTTCGGCGACCTTCTCGACGAGGGCGAGGGCGTGCTCGCGGAACACCGGCGAGCTCGGGCACCAGGCCTGGCGACCGCCGGGGTAGCGGATGCTGCCGTCCTCGGTCTCCGGGAGGATCTCCGGGTGCAGGGTGGTGAGCCACGGCGGCGGAGAGGATGTGCCGGTGCCGAGGTTGACCCGGATGCCGTTCGCGTGCAGGAGCTCGATGATCGTGTCGAGGTTGGCGAAGTCGTACTCCCCCGGCCTCGGTTCGATGTGGGACCAGCCGAAGATGTTGATCGCGACGAGGTCGACGCCGGCCGCGCGCATCAGCCGCATGTCCTCGGCCCAGGTCTCGGGGCCCCACTGCTCGGGGTTGTAGTCACATCCGTATGCGATGCCGTCGTGGGCGAACGGGACCGCGGGTGCCGCCTCGTTCTGGACTGCTGCTCGCGCGTTCATCGGCTCCCTGACGTCGTTGGCACCGGCATCCGCCGGATGATCTGTGAACGTGCACAGATTGGGTGGAAAAAAAGACCTTGCGGTCGATCTGTGAACGTACACAGAGTAAGTACGGATCGCGATCCGTGTCAAGGCCCATTTCGCGAAACGGGCGATACAGTTATCGAATGGTGACCAATCCGGGGCGGCGCAAACGTGCCACGATCCACGATGTCGCCCTCGAGGCCGGGGTCTCCCGCGGCACGGTGAGCCGGGTCGTGAACGACGAACCCTACGTGTCCGCCGAGGCGCGGATCGCGATCGAGGCCGCCATCGAGAAGGTCGGCTACGTGCCGAACACCGCAGCCCGCAACCTCGTCATGCAGCGCTCGCAGGCGATCGGTTTCATCGTGCACGAGCCGCACTCGCTCTTCCTGGAAGACCCCAACATCGGCGAGATCCTGCTCGGGGCCAACGCGGCGCTGTCCCTCGCCGACTTCCAGATGGTCTGCCTCATCATCGACTCCGAGCGGGACACCGACCGGGTCGCCCGGTACCTCAGCGGCGGCTTCGTCGACGGGGTCATCGTCGTGTCGGCACGACAGAATGACCCGATCACGCGCATTATCGAAAAGCTGGGACTGCCGTCGACGTTTGTCGGACATCCGCCGGACCTGAGGCGACTGCCGTTCGTCGGCATCGACAACCGCAGCTCAGCGCGCGCGATCACGGAGCGCCTGCTCGCCACCGGACGCACGCGCGTCGGCATGATCGCCTCCGCGCTCGACCGCGACTCGGGCGCCGACCGTCTCGCCGGGTTCACGGATGCCCTCGGTCCCCTCTTCGACCCGGCCCTCGTCGCCCGGGTGCCGTTCTATGCGTATGCCGATGGTGTCGAGGGGATGCGCGCGCTGCTCGCCGCCGAGCCCTGGCTCGATGGGGTGTTCGCGGCATCCGATGCCGTTGCTGCGGGCGCGCTCGAGGCGCTGCGCGAGGCCGGACGCAGCGTGCCGGGGGACGTCGGCGTCGTCGGCTTCGACGACAGCGCCTGGGCGCTCCGGTGCCAGCCGCTGCTCTCGACAGTGCACCAACCGGCCGCCGGCCTCGGCGAGCGGGCCGCCGAATCGGTGCTGGCCCAGCTGCGCGGCGAGGAGCCAGAGCTCGGCGGCATCCTGCTCACCACCCCGATCGTCTGGCGCGACTCCGCCTGACCCCTGTCCCCGCCCGCCCTTGCCCGCCCTCGTGAGAGTGCGTTTTTGGCCCCTGAACCCAAGCCGTTTTGAAGGGCCAAAAGTGTACTCTCGCGGAGGGTGGCGACCCGATTCGGGGAGCGGATGCGGGAGCGGATGCGGGAGCGGGAGCGGGTCAGCGGCCGAGCCAGCCGCCGTCGACCGGGAGGATGATGCCGTTCACGTAGTCCGAGGCGGCGGAGGCGAGGAAGACCGTCGCTCCGGTGAGGTCGGCGGGGGTGCCCCAGCGGGCGGCGGGGATCCGCTCGAGGATGGCCCCGGACCGGCCGGCGTCGTCCTGGAGGGCCTGGGTGTTGTCGGTCGCGAAGTACCCGGGGGCGATCGCGTTGACGTTGACGCCGAGCGGCGCCCACTCGTTCGAGAGTGCCTTGGTGAGTCCGGCGATCGCAGACTTCGAAGCCGTGTACGCGGGCACGTTGAGCCCGCCCTGGAAGCTCAGCAGCGAGGCGGTGAAGATGATCTTTCCGCGGCCCTGCGCGATCATGGTCCGGCCGATCTCCCGGCTGAGCACGAACTGGCTCGAGAGGTTGACGGCGATGACGCGGTCCCACATCTTGTCCGAATGCTCGGCTGCGGGGGCGCGCGCGATCGTGCCCGCGTTGTTGACGAGCACGTCGATCGGGCCCAGCGCGGTGATCTCGGCGGCGAGCGCGGCGACGGCGGCCCGGTCGGCGAAGTCGGCGTACAGTGCGGTGAACCGGCGCCCGAGTGCGGTGACCGCGGTCTCGATCGCGCTGCCGTGCTCGGGCATCCTCGACGATACGCCGACGACGTCCGCGCCGGCCTCGGCGAGGGCGACGGCCATGGCGAAGCCGATGCCGCGGCTCGCGCCGGTGACGACGGCGGTCTTGCCGCTGAGGTCGAAGAGGTTCAGAACACTCATGAGTGGTTTCCTAACGGTGTGGTCGCGAATGCGCTTCCCTGGTAGCCGAGGGCCTGGGAGATGGCTGCCGCGGCCTTCAGCAGGGGGCCCGACATCGCCTCGATCTGCTCGTCGCTGTGCTCGATCGACAGCGTGGACACGCTGAGCCCGTAGCGGACGGTTCCGGCGTGGTCGAAGAGCGGCGCCGCGATGCAGGCGATTCCGGGCACGTTCTCGCCGCGGTCGCGGGCAGTGCCGCGCGAACGCACTCCGGCGATCTCGCGGCGAAAGGCGTCCGGGTCGGTGATCGAGGCATCCGTGATACGGGCGAGCCCGGCGCTCGCGATGATGCGGTCGACGGTGTCGTCGGGGTAGCTCGCGAGAATGACCTTGCCGATGCCGGTGGTGTGCAGCGGGGCGGCACGGCCGACGCGGGACGGCATTGTGTACGGTTTGCGGGAGTCGCTGCGCATCACGTAGACGATCGAGTCGCCGGCGATGTAGCCGATGTGCACGGTGCAGTCCACCGTGGCGACGAGGGCGTCGACGAAGGGTTGGGCGATCGCGGAGATGTCGACGCCGGCGAGGGCGCGGCCGGCGATCGCCAGGATCGCCGGGCCCGGCAAATAGCTGCCGGCGGCGTCGGTCGCGAGGAACCGCTGCGTCACGAGGGTCGAGAGCAGGCGGTGCACGGTGGCCTTGGGCAGGCCTGTCGCGGCGACGACGTCCGAGAACCGCGGATGCTCGAGGGCCGCCTCGAGCACGATGAGGGTGCGCTCGGCTGCGCCGGCAGGGGTGGCGACCTGGACGGCGGCGGGGGCCGACGGCATCCGCTCGCCGGCAAGGTCAGCAGTCATCAGGAAACGGCGGTGATGTCCACGGCGTCCATGTCGTCGAAGGACTGGTTCTCGCCGGCCATGGCCCAGATGAAGGAGTAGTTCGAGGTGCCGACGCCGGAGTGGATCGACCAGCTCGGGGCGATGGTCGCCTGGCGGTTGGCGACGATCAGGTGGCGGGTTTCGGTCGGCTCGCCCATCAGGTGCACGACGCGGGCGGCCTCGGGGAGGTCGAAGTAGAGGTAGGCCTCCATGCGGCGGTCGTGGGTGTGCGCGGGCATGGTGTTCCACATGCTGCCCTCGTGCAGGCTCGTCACGCCCATCACGACCTGGCAGCTGCGCACGCCGTTCTCGTGGATGTACTGGTTGAGCGTGCGGCGGTTCGAGGTCGACTGGTCGCCGAGCTCGCGGACGATGCCGGTTCCCGCGGGCACGAGCGTGGTCGGGTATTCGGTGTGGGCCGGCGCCGAGAAGATGTAGAACCGGGCGGAGTCTTCGGTCTCGGGCGCGGCGCTCGCGCTGTCCGAGATGAATTCGACGACGGATGCCCCGCGGCCGATGTACAGGCACGATCCGTGCCCGAGGGCGAACGGCACGCCGTCGACGACAACGGTTCCGGATCCGCCGACGTTGACGATCCCGGCCTCGCGGCGCTCGAAGAAGTGGTCGGTCCGCAGTTCCGGGAAGCTCTCGAGGGTGAGCGGGGCCGTAACGGGGCTGACCCCGACGAGGATGACCCGGTCTTCGTGGGAGTAGACGGCGCGCAACTCGTCGTCGACGAAGAGGTCGGTGACGAGGAAGCGTTCGCGCAGCTCGGCGGTCGTCATTCCCCGGACTTCGGTCGGGCTGGTGGCATTGCGGATCTGCACGGAGACTCCTTGCGCTTCACGGCCCCAAAATGGAACTTAGTTCCATTCTGGGCGCCGACTAGCTTCCCGTCAAACTCAGGACAGCAGGGCGGCGAACTCGTGCTCGAGGAGCGCGCGGAGGGCGTCAAGGTCGGGGCAGGTGTCCGGGTCGGCGGCGAGGGTTACCTCGAGGCCGCCTGCGTAGGAGAGCACGGCGAACGACACCGTCACGTTTCCGGTGGGGCCGGTCAGGGGCACGAGGCCGGTGACCGGGCACCCGAATATCGCGAGCGGCTCCCCCGGCCCGCGCAGGTTGGTCACGAAGGTGTGGATCCTCCGCTGCCGGCTGATGAACCGCTGGAACAGGCCGAGCCGCGCGAGCAGCCGGAAGAACGGCCCGAGCAACGCCGTCGACGCACCCGCGGGGGCGAGTTTCGCCGTCTTCGTGGCGGTGGCGACAGCATCCAGCCGGGTGAACGGATGCCCGACACCGGGCACGAGGATCGGAATCACCCCGCTCTGGTTCCCCAGTTCGCCCGCGGCAGCCTGGCGCCGACCCGAGAACGGCACCGACAACACGAAGGTCTCCTGCCGCTCGCCGCGCTGATCGAGCAGTCGGTGCAGCGCGCCGCCGATCGCCGTAAGCACGACGTCGTTGACGGTGGCGTGGTGCGCGTGGCCGGCCGTGAGGACCTCCGCCAGGTCGAGCCGGATCGACACGAAGCGCCGCCGCGGCCCGGTCGGTACGTTGAGCGAGGTGCGGGCCAGGCGCGGGGCGCCGATCGATCCGCGCAACGCGAGGAGGCCGCCGACCGCGCGCGCCAGGGTCGCCGGGAGGTGCGGCACCGCGCGAACCCTGCCCGCCCACGCGTCGCGCGCGAGCGCCCCGACCGACGGCATCCCACCAGAACCCTTTCGCGAAAGCGGGTGAATCGTCGTTATGGGCACTCCAGACCGACGATTCACCCGCTTTCGCGGCAGGGATTCCGCGGGGCGGTCGACGAGGCTCGCCATCACGGCGAGGCCGCCCATCCCGTCTGCGAGCACGTGGTGGAACACGATGATGAGCGCGGCGCGGTCGTCCGGTGAGGCAACCGGGGCATCCCGCGCACCGAAAGTACCCAAGGAATCCGGCGAGCCAGCCGAACCGAGCGAACCCGGCGCGAGCTCCGCACCCGGCGCACCCCCACCGACGCCGGTCACGAGCACCGCGACCCAGAGCGGTCGGGAACGCGACAGCCGCGTGCCGAGCAGCCCCGCGGCGATGTCGAGGACCGCCGCCTCTCCCCCGGGCGCCGGGCACACTCGCGAGGACACGTCGAAGGCGGGGTCGTCGACCCAGGCCGGGCGGCCGCATCCCCTGGGCACGTCGACCAGTCGTTGCCGCAGCCGCGGCACCTGGCGGATGCGGTCGGCGAGCACGCGGAGGGCTGCCTCGGGGTCGAGGCCCGAACGACTGTCGAGGAAGAGCACCGCTCCGACCTGCATGGGCGAGGAGCCACGCTCGGTGGCGAGCGACATCAGGTCGTCCACGCTGACCCGATCGATGGGCGGCAGGGTGGGCATAGCGCCACGCTATACCCGCGGGGAACGGGTGTGCTGAACCAAGGTCGCGAACAATCTGGCCGATCGGCGTGACAATTCCGCCCCAGAACCGTCTTACCGGTGACGAATGTCGCACGACGGTGACTGCCGAGCCTGCGGGGCGCTAGGCTTCCCGCACAGAACCCGGAGGATGCCCCATGACCAACACAGAGCTAACGGATCCCGACGCGACCGGAAACGGAACCGCCCCGGAGGCCCGGACCCGCCTGGCCGCGGTCGTCTACAACCCGATCAAGGTCGACCTTCCCGCGCTCAAGGCCTCCGTCGCGACCGAAGAGTCCGCCGCGGGCTGGCCGGAAACACTCTGGTTCGAGACGTCGAAAGACGACCCGGGACAGGGTGCGGCCCGGCAGGCGATCGAGGCGGGGGCATCCGTCATCGTTGTGGCCGGCGGCGACGGCACTGTTCGCGCGGTCGCCGAGATCGTGCACGGCACTGTGTGCGCACTCGCGCTGCTTCCCTCTGGCACCGGGAACCTGCTCGCCCGCAACCTGAAGCTCGCCCTCGACGACCTCGACGGGTCGATCCGCTCCGCGTTCACCGGGACCGACCGCGTGATCGACATGGGCATGATCGACATCGAACGCGCCGACCGAAGGATCGACCGGCACGCCTACCTGGTGATGGCCGGACTCGGTCTGGACGCAAAGATGCTCGCCAACACCGACGACGATCTGAAGGCGAAGGTCGGTTGGCTCGCTTATGTGAAGGCCATGGTCGCCGTGGGGCAGGACCGGAACGACCTGCACTTCCGGTACAGCCTCGACAAACAGCCCGCGCAGTCCATGCGGGCCCACACGATCATGGTCGGCAATTGCGGCCTGCTTCCCGCCGAGATCGTGTTGCTGCCCGACGCGGTCGTCGACGACGGGCACTTCGACATCGTCGTGCTCAAGCCGAAGGGAGTGCTCGGCTGGGTGCAAATCGTCTCCAAGGTGATCTGGGAGAACGGGGTGCTCAGCCGCACCCCGCTCGGGCACCGGTTGAGGACGAAGGACGTCGACGCCCTCAACTACGCGACCGGAACCGAGCTCGTCCTGCGCCTGCACCGGCCGGAGGAGATCGAGCTCGACGGCGACGAATTCGGCAAGGCGGTCGCCCTGAAGACCTGGATCGACCCGGGCAGCCTCACCGTGCGAGTGCCTAGCGCAGCGTAGCACCGGCGGATACGCGTCGTGCGGTGGAAGGCGGCGTCATCAGCTGGGACGCAGCCTACCGAATGAGCCTGACCCCTGACCGGGTTCGGACTGTCCGCGATCGTGCGGGCGAGCCCCGAGCGGGTGTATGAGACCTGGCTCAGCAGCACCGGTGATACAGCGATGACCGGCACGGATGCGAGTATCGACGCCCGCGTCGGCGGCGACGACAAGGCCTGGGACGGGTACATCACCGGACAGACTCTCGTTCTCGACCCCGGTCACCGCATCATGCAGAGCTGGCGGTACCGCCCGACACACCGATCCCCTGGCCGCGGTGAGGATTCCGAGCACCGGCAGGCTCGGGTCGCCTTCGAGACCCCGTGGAGCCGCTGGAACCTCGCCCGCCTGGCCACCAGCACTGCGGCACTCGCCCTCCTTGCCCTGGCCGCCCTGACCTGAGCCCGAGCCCGGCTGCTACCGTCCGGACGGCGGACTTCGGTGGTCGGGGGCGGGATGGGGCGGCTGGCTACATCACGCTGTCGAGGAAGGCTTTCGTGCGCGGGCTCTGCGGGTTGTCGAGCACCTCGCCGGGAGGACCCGACTCCACGACCACGCCCCCGTCCATGAACACGACCACGTCGGCGGCGCCGCGGGCGAAGCCGATCTCGTGGGTGACGACGACCATGGTCATCCCGTCCGCGGCGAGGGTGCGCATCACATCGAGCACGTCGCCGACCAGTTCAGGGTCGAGGGCGCTCGTGGGCTCGTCGAAGAGGAGCAGCTTGGGGTCCATGGCGAGCGCCCGCGCGATCGCCACTCGCTGCTGCTGTCCGCCGGAGAGCTGTGCCGGATAGGACTGCGCGAGGTCGGCCAGGCCGACCCGGTCCAGCAGCTCGAGCCCACGGGTGAGCGCGGCCTGCCGGGGCAGTCTGCGCACACCGACCGGCGCAGCCGTGATGTTCTCGAGGGCGGTCATGTGCGGAAACAGGTTGAACCGTTGGAAGACCATGCCGATCCCCCGGCGCTGCCTCGCTACCTCGCGCGGGTTCATCTCAAAGATGCGGTCCCGGCGCTGGGCGTAGCCGACGAGTTCACCGTTGACGGAGATGCGGCCGCCGTCGATGCGTTCCAAGTGGTTGATGCAGCGCAGGAACGTGGATTTGCCCGAACCGGAGGGACCGAGAAGGCACATCACCTGGCCGGGATTGACGCTCAGCGAGATTCCCTTGAGCACTTCGACGCCGCCGTAACTCTTGCGCACCTTGAGGGCGCTGAGCAGCGGCTCGACGGGACTGTTAAGTGCACCGGGATCGACCTGAGCGTAGACGGTGTCGGTCATGAGGCATCCTGTCTGTGCGTCGCGCGGTCGATTGTCTGATTGCCGCGGCTGCTGCCGTGACTGCGATCAACGCCGAGGGCTCGTGCGCGACCGAACGCATGGTTGCTGCGGAGCAAGGCGCGCACCCGCTGGAACGGGGTCGGCGGCAGGCTTCTCGCAGTGCCGCGCCCGTAGTAGCGCTCGAGGTAGTACTGCGGGATGGAGAGCACCGAGGTGAGGAACAGGTACCAGCAGCTCACCACGACGAGCAGCTCCACCTGGCGGAGGTTCTGCGAGGAGATCTGCGTCGCGACCGTGTACAGCTCGAGAACCGCGATCACCGAGAGCAGCGAGGTGTTCTTGAGCATCGAGATCGTCTCGTTGCCCATCGGAGGGATGATGACCCGCATCGCCTGCGGCAACACCACCTTGAACAGAGTGAACACCGGGCTCATGCCCACGGAGTAGGCCGCCTCGTACTGGCCCTCGTCCACCGAGAGCATCCCCGAGCGCACGATCTCCGCCGAGTACGCGGCCTGGTTGAGGGTAAGGGCGAGCAGCCCGGCCGTGAGCGCGGGGATGAGAGTGTTGGTGTCCATGGCGAAGATCGTGAAGTCAGTGAACGGGATGCCCACCGAGATCTGCGCGTAGAGCAGGCCCAGGTAGCCCCAGAACACGATCTGGATCAGGAGCGGTGTGCCGCGGAACGCCCACACGTACAGCCAGGCCAGGATGTTCATCACCGGATTGCTGGAGAGCCGCATGATGGCCAGCAGCACCCCCAGCACTGTCGACACCAGCATCGCGACGACCGTGAGCATGATGGTCAGCACAACCCCGCTCAGGATGCGCGGGTTGAAGATGAACTCGGAGATGGTCGGGTGATCCACGTTCTGGTTCTGCCACAGCGAAATGCCGAGGCAGACGAACCCGATCAGCAGGAAGACGGCGATGATCCACCGCCACGGATGCCGCAACGGCACAGCGACGATGTCGTCCGGGTCGACAGCGAGGCTGTCGCTCCCGGCAACGGATTCCCGAGTGGTCAGCAGTGCGCGCGGCATCCGGTCACGACCCGAGGTTGATACCGGACGCGTCAACGCCGTAGTCGCTCATGCCGTACTTGGCGAGGATTTCGGCGTACGACCCGTCCTTGATGACTGCGGCCAGGGCGAGGTTGAGGGCCTTGCTCAAGTCGGCGTCCTTTTTCAACACGCCGATCCCGGTGTACACCGGGTTGTACCCGGCCGGGTTCTTGGCGTCCCGAACGACCTCGAACATGCTGCCGCCTCCAGCGGTCTGCGCGGCATACGCCGCGACAGCGGAGTCGACGACATCGGCAACGGCCTTGCCCGCTCGAACGGCGGTCTGCACATCCGTCTCGAGCGGCAGTTCGGAGAGCTTCATCGGGCCGGCGCCGGAGGCACTGCACTCCGCGTCGTACCCGTGGAGGATGTCGGCCTGCACGGTCGCCTTCTGCACGGCGACGTCCTTGCCGCACAGGTCGAGCACGGTCGTGATCGTGCCGGGGTTGCCCTTGGGCACCAGGATCGAGAACCCGGCGTGGAAGTAGTCTACGAAGTCAATCGTCTTCTGGCGCTCCACGGTGTCGTTCATCCCTGACATGATCACGTCGTGTTTGCCGGACTGCAGCGACGGGATGATGCTGTCGAAGGCCTGGGTCTGCAGGTCCATGGTGACGCCGAGCTTGGCACCGATGGCCTGGGCAAGGTCGTAGTCGAACCCGGTGAGCTTCTGGTTCGCGTCGAACATCTCCATCGGCGGGAACGGGATGTCCGAGGCCACCTTGATGGTGCCGGCTTCCTTGTATTTGGCCGGAAGGGCCGCGGCCGCCGCAGCGTCTACGTTGGCCGACGAGGCCGAGGGAGCCGATACCGGGGAGGTACCGGAGGCGGAACACGCGGAGAGAGCGAGCGTCGCGGCGACCCCGATCGCTGCTGTGAGGAACCAGGAGCTGCGGGTGCGTTTTTCGAAGGCCATTCGTGTTCTCCAGACGGGTGTGACGCGGGTGGGGTGACGCAGGTCGTGACGCGGTGTGGGGGTGAGGCTAGAAACGGATGTCGGCGGTGGCGGTCGTGACGTCGGCGAGCACGTCGGGCAGCACCTCGACGCCGATGCCGGGACCGGTCGGCACCCGCAGATGCCCGTCCTCGAGCACGAACGGGGCGGTCAGGTCCTGCTCGTAGTAGCGGTTGGACGCCGAGGTATCCCCCGGAAGCACGAAGTTCGGTAGCGCGGCCAGGGCCACATTCGCGGCCCGGCCGATGCCCGTTTCGAGCATCCCGCCGCACCAGACCGGCACCCCGTGGGCGGCTGCGACATCATGGATGCGCCGGGCCTCCAGGTAGCCGCCGACTCTGGCCGGTTTGACGTTGATGATGCTGCACGCGCCGAGCGTGATCGCCGCGGCGGCGTCACGCGCGGACTCGATT
This sequence comes from Cryobacterium sp. GrIS_2_6, assembly GCF_035984545.1. Classification (NCBI taxonomy): domain Bacteria; kingdom Bacillati; phylum Actinomycetota; class Actinomycetes; order Micrococcales; family Microbacteriaceae; genus Cryobacterium; species Cryobacterium sp. GrIS_2_6. Next base: position 171,526 of record NZ_JAXCHP010000001.1, on the reverse strand, counting down.
GACTCGTCGAGGCAGATGGGCGTCTTGATCAACTTCGCGAGCGCCGCGTGACCGAGGATGTCGTCTTCAGCCATCGGCTGCTCCATCAGGAGCAGGTCGAACGGGTCGAGGCGGGCGAGGTGGCGGGCATCCGCCAGCGTGTACGCGGTGTTGGCGTCGACCTGCAGCAGGATGTCGTCGCCGAAGCGCTCGCGCACGGCGCGCACGGGAACGAGGTCCCAACCGGGCTCGATCTTCAGCTTGATCCGCAGGTAGCCTTCGGCGAGGTAGCCGGCGACAGCGTCGAGGAGCTCGTCGAGCGAGTCCATGATCCCCACCGACACACCGGCCGGCACGGTCTCGCTCACCGCCCCGAGGTAGCCGCCGAAGGAGACGCCGACTTCCTTGAGCTGGGCGTCGAGAATGGCCGTTTCGAGCACGGCCTTGGACATCGGGTGTCCCTTGACCGGAGCGAGGGCCGTCGCCACCCGTTCGGCGGTGAGGCGGTCGCCGAGGGCCTGCAGCCGCGGCACGAGGTGGTCACGGATGACGAGGTCACAGCCGTCGAGGAACTCGGAACTGTACAACGGGTCGGGTTCGGCGGCGCACTCGGCCCAGCCCTCGGCATCCGCTGTGCTGACCCGTACGAGCGTCGTCTCGCGTTCGGTGGCAGTGCCGAAGGAGGTGCGGAACGGGCTGACCAGGGGCAGTGTGACCCGCCTCAGTTCGATGTTCTCGATTTTCATGACTGTCCCTCTGTCCTGGGTTCACCTGGGGCGGGTTCGCCTGTGGTGGGTTCGCCGGATGCTGCGAGCCGGTACCAGCCGGATCGGGTGACCCCGCGGGCGGTCCGCCCCTCGGCGAAGGCCGTGTTGAAAGTCTCGCGCACGATGACCCGCCAGGCTGCAGCCAGGGCCGGGTCCTGGCCGCGCAGGCCGACGATGTCGGTGGGTACCCGCAGCCACAGGGAACCGCCCGCGTCGATGAGGTGCGGCTGCCCGTCGGGGCCGAGACCACGAACATCCGACGGGGAATGCGCCGGCAGGTCGGTCACGGCCGGGAATCCGTTACTGCAGGAGCGGGATTCCTCGCTCGTCAGCGGCCAGACCGCGACGAGACGGTCGGATTCGTCGTTGGCGTTGATGCCGTCGTCCATCGGACCGTAGAAGTTCTCGAGGTATTCCTCGGCGTGGGCGCCGAGCTTGGTCAGATTGAACCGGGCGTTGCGGCTGACCAGCGGGTCGAAAGTCCAGGTCATCGCGTCGATTCCCCGCGCCAGCGCCCAGGCCCGCTGGTACTGCTTGAGGGCGAATCCGACGCCGGCGTCGGCGAGGCCGGGAAGCACACCGGCAATGAGGGAATACATCGAGGATGCCCCGGGCGAGACGATCGCCACGGCGGCCCCGCACAACACGCCGTCGAGCGTGTAGGCGGCGGTGACATTGCAGCCGGCATGGCTGATGCTGCGGAGGAGGTCGCTGGGGAGGGGAGGGGCGAGCGGCGAGGTACTCCAGACGGTGACGAGAAGGCCCTCCACCGCCCGTAGCTCGTCGAGCCCGGCTGCGTCAGTCACGGTGACCCCGGCGCGACGCGCAGCCCGGGCCGCGGCGCCGTGCGCCTGGCCGACGAGGTCGCTGTCGGGCGAGCCGGAGGGAGTACCGGCCCGGACCGCGATGCGGCCACCGTCAGACGTACCGGCGGGAGTGCCCGCAGGCGAGCTGGCAGACGAGCTGGCTGACGAGCTGAGTTCGAGGTTGACCGGCATGGCTCCAGTGTTGCGGCCAGAGCCGACCCCGTCCTCGGTCTGCGGCACGAAGAAAATGCTCATTCATTGTCGCGCAGCACAATGATCCGCTACGGTGGGCAGCATGAACGTCTCCCCCGCCGAACCGCGGGGCCTGGCCGTGACGGAGCTGCTGCAGATTCTGGATGGCGCGGGGCTCCGGCTCGCGTCCGGTCCACCGCAGCTGCGGCTGCCGCTGACGAGCCCGACTCTCTACGATCCCTGGCTTCCGCCGACCGGGCCGCGCAGCGGCATCCTGCTCGGAATCGGCCTGCACCCGGCGGCCCCCGAGTCGGCGGAGGTCATCCGTGATGCCGCACGCCGCGGGTTCGGGGCCGTGGTCGTGAAGTCGCTGTCGCTGAGCGTGGAGACCCTCGCCGCGGTGGCGGATGCCGCCGGCATCGCGCTGCTGGTCGTCGTCGACGAGATCGAGTGGCGGCAGCTGGACGCGCTGATCAACTCCGCCCTGACCACGGTCGCAGAGACCGATGGGTCCCTCTCCACCCAGCCGGTGGGCGACCTGTTCGCGCTGGCGAATGCGATCGCCGCCACGATCGGCGGCGCGACCGCCATCGAGGACCTGCAGGAGCGCATCCTGGCTTACTCGACCCTGCCGGGGCAGATGATCGACGACGACCGAAGGGAGGGCATCCTCGGCCGCCAGGTGCCGTTCCTCCCCGAGAACGCCGAGCAATATGCCTCGGTGTTCCGGGCGACGGGCGCGCTGCACCTTCCCGGCGTGCCGCCGGCGCTGGACCGGCTTGCGGTCGCCGTGCGGGCGGGCACGCAGGCGCTCGGTTCAATCTGGGTCGTGGATGCGACGGGGGAACTCGAACCGGATGCCGAACGAGCCCTGGAGCGCGCCGCGGACATCGCTTCCCTGCATCTGCTGCGGGCGCGCAGCGCCGCCGACCTCGCCCGGCAGCAGCGCGCTGAGCTGCTGCGTCGCCTGCTCGGTGGGGGTGACGACGCGACCCTCGTGGCCGGGCAACTGAGTCTGGACTCGACGGGCCCGTTTGTCGTGGTCGCCTTCCAGCCCGAGTTCACCCTGGCCGGAGACGCGGTGCGGCTGAACCGGCTGGTCGACCTGATCGCGATCCACTGCGAGGCCCACCAGCACGGCGCGGAATGCGTGGTCATCGGCACGACCGTCTATGCGCTCTTCACCGGGTCCGGGGGCGAGCCTCGTCGGGCCGAGGCCATGGCCCAGCGGCTGGTAGCCCGGGCCGCGACGGGCCTGCGGGTGTCGGTACGGGCATCCGTCGGACTGCCGGTGACGAGCATCGGGCAGGTCGGGCGCTCGCGGCATGAAGCCGATTTGGTGCTGCTGCTCCTGGCTAACCGGCCGACGGCCAGACCAGTGCTGAGCGCGCTCGACGCCCGCAGCAGCCTCGCCCTGCTCGAACTGGCCCAGGTGTTTCGGGACAGTCCGCGGCTCCAGTCGCAGCAGGCGCGTGATGTGCTGGAGTTCGATCAGCGCCGGGGCACGGACTACGCGAAGACGCTGCGCACCTACCTGGACTGCGCACGGGATTCGGCCACGACCGCCGCTCGCCTCTCGGTGCACCAGAACACGCTGCGCTACCGGCTGCGCCGGGCACATGAGCTGTTCGGAGTGGACCTCGCCAACCCGGAAGACACCCTCACCCTGTGGCTCGGCCTGCGGGTGGCCGAGTTCGATTGACGGCGCTCGTCTCCCGCGTCGTCCCGGTCATAACTCCTGCAAATTTTCGGTAGCACGGTCAGCACCCGCGTATTTCCGGGCCCGGGAACGGCAGGTCCGGAAATTTGCAGGAGTTATGCCCACCACCAGCGGGTTACCGCGGGCCGTGCGGGTGGGGCGGCCGAGTCAGTGCGCGGGGGCGCCGGCAGCCGCGTCGCCGGCATCCGCCGGTGCACGCCGGATGAAGAACGCGGCCGGGATTGCGAAGAGGGAGATCACGGCGCCACAGAGGAACGCAGCGTGGATGCCCGCACTCGTCGCAGAGACGGCCGTCGCCCCGGTCGTCAGCTGGGACGCCGCAACGGAGGCCATCACCGTCACGAACAGGGCGGTGCCGAACGCGCCAGCGAGTTGCTGAATTGTGCCGACCATGGCGCTGCCGTGCGAGTAGAGCTCGGGGCGCACAGCAGCCAGCCCCGCGGTGAACAGCGGAGTGAAGAGCAGGGCGAGGCCGAGGCTCAGGGTCACGTGCGCAGCGACGACCATCCACGGCGCGCTGTGCTCGTTCAGCAGGGTCATCCCCCAGAACACCGCGCTCACGATCACCGAGCCAGTAACGAGGAGCCGGGTGGGGCCCGACCGGTCGTAGAGCCGTCCCACGAGCGGCGCGAGCAGGCCCATCACGAGCCCCCCGGGCAGCAGCATCAGCCCGGTGGTGAGCGTGTCGAGGCCGAGCACGGTCTGAATGTAGATCGGCAGCAGGATGATGGTGCCGAATAGGGCCATCATGCTGATCGCCATCATCACGATCGCGAACGTGAAGGTGCGCGAGCGGAAGGTGCGCAGGTCGAGCAGGGCGCGGTTGCGCTTCTGCAGGGACAGCTGACGCAGGATGAACGCCGTGAGGCCGAGCGCGCCGACGGCGAGCGGCAGCCAGCCGGACACCGAGCCGATGCCGCCGCCCGCAGCGCCCAGGTTGCTCAGCCCGTAGACGAGCCCACCGAAGCCAAGCGCGGAGAGGATCACCGAAAGCACGTCGATCGGAGTCTTGGTCGGCGTCGTCACGTTCTTCATCAGGATGCCGCCGACGACGAGGGCGGTCAGCGCGATCGGGAGCACGAGGATGAACATCCAGCGCCAGTCGAGCACGCTCAGGATCGCGCCGGAAATCGTCGGGCCGATCGCCGGAGCGACCGAGATCACGATGGAGATGTTCCCCATCATGCGCCCGAGGTGCGCCGCCGGCACGAGCGTCATCACGGTCGTGAGCAGCAGCGGGAACATGATCGCCGTTCCGGTGGCCTGCACCACGCGGGCCACGAGCAGCACGGTGAATCCGGGTGCGAGTGCCGCGATCAGCGTTCCGGTGCTGAACAGGGTCATCGCGGCGATGAACACCGGACGGGTGTTGTAACGCTGCAACAGGAACCCGGTGATCGGAATGACAACGGCCATCGTGAGCATGAATGCGCTGGTCAGCCACTGGGCTGCGCTCGCAGAGATGCTGAGGTCTTCCATCAGCCGCGGCAGAGCCACGCCCATGATCGTCTCGTTCAGGATCACGACGAACGTGGAGATGAGGAGCAGGGTGATGACGAGGCGGTTGCGCACGCCGAGGGCAGCCTCGGCCGCTGAGACTGCGACGGCAGAGACCGCGGCAGCGTTCGCCGCGGTATCCGTGCCCGCGGTGCCCGCGGTCGTGCCTGTCGTGTTCTCGTGTGTGGTGGTGGCGATGGCGATTTCAGCCATGTGAAGGTCCCGTCGAGAAGTGCGGTCAAGATGTTGGGGCGGTGCAGCTATTGAAACTCAAAACACTGACACCGCCCGATTGTTCCGGTGAAGCGGAACTCCGTCAGACGCAAAGTCGGAGATTTTCGCGACACGCCGTGTTTCCCGGCAGCGGATGCCGCGAGTCGCGAAAATCTCCGACGTTGCGTCGAGAGGGCGCGAGGCCCGGTCGGCCTCGCACCCTCCCTCACCGATAGGGCGTGGTCATCCGGTAGCCGAGCAGGTCCGCGTGCTGACGCTCGAGAGCCCGCTCGCGTTCCTCCCGGACGAGGCGGACGGCCTCCCAGCCGACGGCGGCGACCGGGCGCTGCACGCGCGGCCGACGTCCCCACCGGATCAGGGCGACGCCGAGGTGCAGCGCCAGGCGATCGATGCGGCCGAGGGGACGCAGGTTGCGGTCAGCGGATGCGCGTTCGGACCCGGATCCGGATCCGGAGTGCGGATCTGGTTCGGCCTGCGGGGGCAGCGGGTGGTTGTGGCGACCGGCAGTGGTCGACAGCGTTTCGGTCACGAGTGAGCCTCACTGTGGCGGTGCCCAGAACGGATGCGGACGCATCCGTCTGCTGCACCGGCGGGGCCGCCGAGGCGGCGCAAAAAGGGACGTCGCCAGGAGTGCGACGTCAGGGAACGGGACTGATCCCGGAGCGCGGAACGCGCTGGCTGCGTGCGGACATCGAGGGCGTCACCACCGCAGAACCGGTGGCGGAAACTCGCGCCGGTCAGGCGGTGAAGACGCCGACGATGCCGGCGGCGAGGCAGTTCACTGCGGAAATCTTTGACTGAATCATGGGACGGCTCCTCTCGTCGTGTGGCGTAGCTGCCACGGTACCCGTGGCACGCACGATCGCGCAAGCGAATCGGGAAAGGTGCCCTAAACCCGCGGCCTCAGCCCTCGGCAAGGCCCAGCTGCCGCAGAAGCCGGGGAAAGTCCGTGACGAGCGCGTTCCAGACGATCTGATAGTCGGTGTTCGCGTAGTCATGGGCGAGATAGTTCCGCATGGCACGCAACTCTGCCCAGGCGACTTCCGGGTGTTTGTCCCGGTACGTGGCCGGGAGCCGCTCAACCGCGGTTTGCAGGTCGATCACGATGGCCTTGGCCGCGAGCTGCCGCGTGCGGTCCGCCCGGTCGAAGAAGACCTTCCGGCCGCGTGCGGTGATGAGGTTCGCGTGACGCACGAGGTCGCGGATGTCCGCGATCAGCGCATCCGTTCGGTCGAATTCGTGGGTCATCGCGTCGAGCCTTCGCCGGCACCGCGACACACCGGGATGCCCTTGGCAGCCGCTCCACCCTCATCAGCTCCGACCTCGGCGGATTCGACCGCTGGACCCTCCCTCACAGGGGCACCGCCTCGGCGACGGCACGATCGCGGATGCTGCCCTCGGCCCGGTCGCTCATCACGTCCACCCGAACGCCGAGAAGGAGTTCAAGGTCGAGGACCAGGCCCGCCGCATCGAGGATCGATGCCTCGGGCGAGAATGCGACGAGGAGGTCAATATCGCTGCCGACGGCATCCGTGCCCCGGGCGATGCTCCCGAAGACCCGCACATTGCCGGCGCGGCGGCGTGCGGCCAGCTCGAGCACGCGCTCGCGCCCCCGCTGCAGCACGACCGATGGTCGCTCGGCGGTCGCGGCCATGATGCGGGCGAGGGTTTCGGGGCGCGGCTGCACCCGACCGGACTCGTAAGCGGAGAGATTCGGCTGCGGCACGGCGGCGCGCACGGCGAGCTGGCTCTGCGAGAGCCCGGCGCGCGCGCGTGCCTCGAGAATGCTCTCCGCTGTGTTCATGCATGGATTATAGCTCGCAGCTATACGACCTCCGCGAGCCCGGTCCCGTCGCCTTCATTCGCGCCCGCGCCCGTTTCGGCAGCCCGCGCCCATGTGCGCTCGCCGCCGCGCCGGTTTCGGCAAACCGCGCCCGCCGTTTCGGGCGCGTCCTGCGCAAACCGGCGCGGCCGCTGACGGCACCTGGCCGGCGGCGCGGTCAACCAAAGAAGGCGCTTGGCGGCCACGACTGGTGAACGACGAGAACCCGCCCTCAGGCGGGATTGTAGCTATTGAAGGCTTGGTTAGTCGTTCAGATGCAGGATCGCGTAGTCAGCTTCCGCGCTAGTGAACTTTTCGCCGTATTCGCTGGTGAGTTGGTCGTGAATCGCCGCGGGGGACATCGACCTTTGCGTCTGGTACGACTTCGCTTTGGCCAAAGCATTCGCGTTCCAATCAGCCTGGACGTTGTCCACCGCGTACTGAGCAGCCTCCGGCGAGAATTGCTCGCCGTACTCTGATGTGAGTTGATCGTAGATTCCCGCCTTGCTCATCTGCATCGTCTTCGAGTAGCTCCCGGCCTTGGCCAGCGCGGACTTGTACTCGGCGGGTAAAGCAGGAGCGGCAGGGGCGACCGGGGCCGGGGCGGGAGCGGCTGGGGCCTTCGTCTCCTGGACCGGTGCCGTCGTCTTCACTGGTGTGGGCGCTACGGTCTCGATCGGCTTTTGTGTTGCCGTCTCGACTGGGGTTGGTGTTACGGTCATGGCTGGCTTCGGGCTGGCCGACTGCGTGATCACCACATTCGGCTTGAAAGCCGACGGGTTGCTCATCGCCACGGCGACGCTGATAGTCATGAGGATCGACGTCAGCGCCGCGATAGCCCCGAGCACAATGCCGGCGATCGCCATTCCTTTGGACTGGTGCTTGCGCAGTGTGAAGATGCCCAGCACGACGGCGGCGATTCCCATGAGCGCTCCGAACACGGGAACCCACCCAGCAAGGAACGCCACGATACCGACAATGAGCGCGGCAAGGGCAAGACCCGTCGGCTTCTTCGGTAAGGGCGGCTGCGGTGGGAGTGTCCCGGTTGCTCCGGGGTAAGTGGGCACGAATGGAGGCTGTGAGTAAGCAGGTCGGGGCTCCTGCGAGCCGTCCCCCAACGGTTCAGGTGTTGCCATAGGGCGAGTATGGCACCGTCGTGGCAGTCTCCCCTGTCCACGACGTTGGGCGCACGCGCCCCCTTTCGGGGCGCAAGTCCGCTTCGCGATCCCCGGCTGACACGGGCGACCCGCGTCAGCCCGCCGCGCCCGCGTCCGCGCCATTCCCCTTCCGCTTCCGGAACGCGATCATGTTCATCCGGCTGCCGCACCGCGCGCTGCAGAAGCGCTTGGACCCGTTGCGCGAGAGGTCGAGGATCAGGCCGGCGCAGTCATACGCTTCGCAGCTGCGCAGCCGCTGCATCTCGTCCATCCGGATCACGTCCATCAGGGCCAGCGAGGCTTCCACGCGCAGGCGTTCGCCAAGCGGGGCGTCGGGCGTGGTCGCGTGCAGGTGCCAGTCGGATGCGTCGTGCCGGGCGAGGTACGGCAGGGCCCTGGCCTCGGCGAGCATGGCGTTGACCTGGAGCGCTGCAGTGTCGCGGTCGCGGGTCCAGACGAGCCGCACCTCGTCGCGGGCGCGCAGCACGTCGAGCCGTTCGAGCTCGTCGCCGTCGATACGGCCGGAGAAGGGATAGTCGGCGAGGAAGTCCGCGAGCTGTTCAAGGGTCGCGAGCTCATCCGTGCCGCTGCGGGAGGCCGCGGGATCGGTGTTACCGAGGTCAACCGCGAACTCGAGCGACTCCACGGTGTCATGGGCAAACTGCATGTTGACTCCTAACCCGACCATCGCCTAACGTTATGGTCATACCCAATAGTAGACCGTAACGTTACGCACGGCAGTAGAGCGCGCGACGGAAGCCGGAAGCAGAGTCGGCAGCACAAGGAGCCCCCATGAAGATCTCGTCCCCCTCAGCGGGTCTCGCAGTGGCGGTCATCGGCTCGCTCTCCTTCGGCACCTCCGGTGCGTTCATCAAGCCCCTGCTCGAGGCCGGCTGGTCCCCGAGCGCCGCCGTCACCGCACGCGTGCTCCTCGGCGGGCTCGTGCTGCTGCCGCTCGCCCTGGTCTCGTTGCGCGGATCCTGGCCCGCCCTGTGGCGGGCACGGTGGCGCGTGCTCGCGATGGCCCTCGCCGGCGTCGCGGCCACCCAGTTCTTCTACTTCGCCGCGATCCAGACCATTCCCGTGGCGACGGCCGCGCTCATCGAACTTCTCGCGCCGCTGCTTCTGGTCGGCGTCGTGTGGGCGATGACCCGGCGCATCCCGCACGCCCTGGTCCTGGTCGGGTCGCTGTTCGCCGTCGGCGGGCTCGTGCTCGTGGTCGGCCCCGGCGCGATTCGGGCGGTCGACCCGCTCGGCCTCGCCTTCGCCGCCTGTGCCATGGTCGGCTGCGCGATCTACTTCGTCATGGCCGCCCGCCCGAGCGAGGGGCTGCCCCCGGTCGGGTTCGCGGCCGCGGGACTCGTGCTCGGCGGCCTCGTACTCGGCGGGCTGGGCGTCACCGGCGTTCTCCCCCTCTTCGCGACGTTCGGCCCGGTGCCTCTCGCGGGCACCGCCCTGCCCTGGTGGGTGCCGCTCGTCATCGTCGCGGTCGTCAGCACCGCACTCGCCTACGTCGCCGGAATCACCTCAGCCGAAGCCCTCGGGTCCCGGCTCGCCTCCTTCGTCTCACTGCTCGAGGTCGTCTTCGCGGCCCTGTTCGCCTGGCTGCTGCTCGGCGAGCAGCTCACACCCCTCCAACTCCTCGGCGGCGCGCTCATCCTCGGCGGCATCGCGGCCGTGCGTGCGGCCGGCTCCGAAACCGCCATTCCCGCCACGCTCGAACCGCTCATCCCGGTACCGGTCGTGGCCGACGCCGGGGTCGTCGAGCCTGTGACGGCCAACGAATACCGAGGCTGACGAGCACCTGCCAGCGGATGCCGCCCGTCGCCGCTGGCATCCGGCTCACCCGCTGCGCCGCATCGGTTCACCCCACGCCCGCGCCGGTTTCGGCAAACCGCGCCCCCGTCACCCCACGCCCGCGCCGGTTTCGGCAGCCCGCACCCACTTCACCCCACGCCCGCGCCCGTTTCGGCACACCGCACCCGCCGTTTCGGGCGCGCCATGCCGAAAGGGGCGCGGGCGTGATCGGACAACGCCGGCCGACAAGTCGATCGCCGCAGCACTGCCGGCTTCGGCGGCCCGCGCCGCGTTCCCCCCGCGCCCGTTTCGGCAGCCCGCGCCCTCTTCGCACCGCGCCCGCGCCGGTTTCGGCAACCCGCACCCGCCGTTTCGGGCGCGTCCTGCCGAAAGGGGCGCGGTCGTGAGCGGATGCCGCCCTTCGCCGCCAGCATCCAGCGCACGTACCGCGCCGCATCCGTTCACCCCGCGCCCGCGCCGGTTTCCGCAGCCCGCACCCGCCGTTTCGGGCGCGGGCTACCAAAAGGGGCGCGGCACCGTCCGGCAGGCCTAGAGTTCCTGCCGCCGGAAGGCCGCGACCGCAAGCGCGACCAGTGCCGCGGCCAGCAGCAGCGCCGTGCAGACCGGCCAGAACGTTTCCACCGATTTCCCGAGCGCGAGCGAAGTCGGCACGCCGGTCAGCGCCGCCGGTGAATAGGTGCCGAGCGGCGTCCACAGCGCGGCGATCGTCACGAGCGCATACGCGCCCAGCCCGGCACCGGCCGCTCCGGCCGTGGGACTGATCACCACGGAGAGCAGCGTCATCAGGGCGACGAACAGGATACCGAACACCAGCCAGGCGAGTGACGCCGACAAGAGCGCCCCGCCGGGCGCCTCCCCGAAGACGATCGCCGTCCCGCCCCAGGTCACCAGCGTGCCCGCGACCACAAGCACGGCGAGGAACGCCGAGTGCACGATCGCCTTGGCGAGGATGAACGCGCCGCGCGACACCGGCTTGGTGAGCACGAGCACCGCGGTGCCGCTCCGCCGCTCGGAGGACACGATGCCGCCGTAGACGATGATCAGCGCGAACAGCACGATCTGGGACAGGTTCTTGATCCACCCCGTGTAGGCGTCGGCATACGTCGGGTCCGGGAGCGTGAACTGCCCGAGCTGGTCGGACGCGACCGCCCGCAGGATCTCCGGCGTGAACCGGGCCATCACCGGCCCGGTCAGCGCGAAGAACAGCACGATGCCCGGGAGCACCCAGAGTCGCCAGGTCCGCACGATCTCGAGGATCTCCTTGCGCGCGAACGCCGCGAATCCCCTCATCCGGTCCCCCCTCCGACCAGACTGACGAAGACGTCTTCGAGGCCCAGCTCACCGGCATCCATGCGGCACAGACCGGTGTGCCGGGCGGCGACCAGCACGGGGATGGCCCGGCGGGCCGCGTCCATGTCGGTGACCGTGATTTCGAGGGCACCGGTCGGGCCCACGGCAACGGATGTCGCCCACGGCTCCCGGGAGATGTCCTGCGCGAGGTCGCCCGCGGCATCCGTGACCTCGAGGATCACCTTGCGTTCGGCGTAGCGGGACGTGAGTTCCTGAATCGGGCCGTGTGCGACCACGCGACCGTGGTCGAGAATGGCGACGGTGTCGCAGACCCGCTCGACGTCGGAGAGGATATGCGTCGAGAAGAATACGGTGGTGCGCCCGCGCAGCGAGCTGAGCATGTCGAGCACGTCGCGGCGTCCCATCGGGTCGAGGGCGCTCGTCGGCTCGTCGAGGAGGAGCAGCTGCGGCGCGTTGATGAGCGCCTGGGCGACCCCGAGCCGTTGCTTCATGCCGCGGGAGTACCCGTCGATCGCGGTGGTCACGTCGGTCAGGCCGGCGAGTCCGAGAAGCATGCCGACGCGGTCATCCAGAGTGCGCCGGTCGATCGCGAAGAGCCGACCGACGAACCGGAGGAATTCCTCGCCGGTCATCCAGTCGTAGAAGCCGGGCACATCGGGCAGGAAGCCGATCCGGGCGCGGATCGAGTCGTCCACGGCCGTGACGTCGCGGCCGAGAATCTGCACGCCGCCACTCGTCGGCCGGGCGAGCCCGGTCAGCATCCGGAGCAGCGTCGTCTTCCCGGCGCCGTTCGGGCCGAGGAAGCCGAAGATCGAGCCCTCCTCGACCTCGAGATCGACATTGTCGAGCGCGCGGTGCTCGCCATAGGACTTGGTCAGGCCACGGGTGCGGATCGCGAAACTCATCGGAGACCCGCTTCCCTGTGCGGCGCGGTGCGCGTCATAACTCCGGCAAATTCTGGGGAGTGGACGTCCCCGGCCCGGAATTGCGCGGCTGTTCGCCGGCTCCGGTGGGATTTGCAGAAATTATGACGGGGCCGTAGAGCGCGTCGGCGACCGCGTCGGGGCTGATCGAGGGCGGGCGGGGCGTCGCTACCGCGTCCAGCACGGCCGGCTTCCGGGCCACGACCAGGTAGAGGATGGCGCCGAGCAGGTTGGCGAGCAGGATCACGGCCACCCACACCCACTTGTTGCCGGTGAGAACCCGATCTGCGGGCCGCCGGTACAGGTCGACCAGGGCGATGACGTCGAGGGTGACTTGGAGGACCGCGATCGCCGCGATGACGATCCACGCCCACCCGGGGAGTGACGACAGAGGCATGTTCATGACACGGAACCCTTCTTCGAGGCCGAGGCGAAGTCGCGGCGTTGTTCGGCGGCGCGACCGGTCCGGGAAACACCGACGAGCAACCCCAACGGCAGCACGAGCACGAGGCACAGTCCGATCCAGGTCGGCCACATTCCGGCGCCGCCCTGCACCGCGAAGAGGGTCTGCACCAGGCAGACGAGCGCGACGAGCGCAAGCGCAAGACTCCCGGCGGATGCGGCGACCCGGCTCCACGCCGCCCGCCGGGCCAGGTGCACCCAGGCCGCGGCGAGCAGCGGCAGCAGCACGAACCCGCTCAGCAGCAGGAGGTTGGCGGTGCGGCTCGAGTAGCCGTCCGGCTCGCCGGTGACTCCCCAGTGCGAGGGGACGGTTTCGGGCAGACCGGCCCAGGTCACGGCCGCGAGGGTGGCGAACACGACCCCGGCGAGGATCGGTGCGGCGAGGGTCGCCGCGACCGCCCACGCGGGCGCCTCGGCGAACGGTTCGTCCTCGTCGTCCGGCCGGATCAGGTGAGCACGCACGGCGAGCGCGGCGAAGTTGACCGTCCAGCCGATGCCGAGCGCCTTCGGCACGAGGATGCTCGGGTCGCGCGGGTCCCAGGACCGGCTCGCGAAGCGCTCCGACGTGGGCTGCCGGGTGTCATACGGCACGCCGAGGAACCGGCCCGCCCGGTGGGTGCGCGGCACTCCCCCGGCGGCGATGTCCCGGGGGCCGCGAGCGGCGGCATCCGTGCCCCCGTCGTGGTCGACGCCGGAGTCAAAAACTCGGTCGGTGTCGAAGTCGCCGTCGACGTCAGAGTCGCGATCATCGACCGTATATGCGCGCGCGAGCGCTTCGGGCTCTCCGAGCTCGGCCAGCACCCGGAGCACCGTGTCGTCGCTGCGATCGGATCCGTCGAGGCGATGCTCGACGTGCGCCAGCAGGTCGGCGAGCGCGTCCGCGTCGATGTCGATGCGCAGCCGCGCCGCGGCGCCGCGCAGGCGGTCGAAGTAGTCGTGGAGCAGCGCATCCGCTCCGGCAGGCGGGACGGTGTCGCCGGGTAACGGTTCGGAGTGGTCACGCACGGGTCGCGTCCTTTCCCAGAAGGTCGGTCATGTCGGCGCTCATCGCGGTCCAGACCTTCGTCATCGCAACGAAGGCCCGCTCGCCGGCGGGCGACAGCCGGTAGTACTTGCGCGGCGGGCCGACGGGCGATTCCTGCCACTCGGAGGTGATCAGGCCGGTCTTCTTCAGCCGGTTCAGCAGCGGGTACGCGGTGCCGGCGCTGATGGCGAGGCCCGGGTATTGGACCAGCCGGTCGACGATCTCGGCGCCGTATGCCTCGCCCCGGTGCAGCAACGCGAGCACGGCCAGCTCGACCACGCCCTTGCGCAACTGAGACGGAATCGCCTCGCCCTCGATCGCCATCGTCCCGCCTCGCATCCTGTACCGTGTCACACCCGGTTGCTTGTTATGCCAACTACAAGGTAACACACGTTACCGGCGCACGGCAGGCGAGTTCCTGCGGCTCTTGCACGCACGACCACTCCCCCACGCCCGCGCCGGTTCCGGCAGACCGCGCCCCCTCTCCCCCACGCCCGCGCCGGTTTCGGCAGCCCGCGCCCCCCGTTTCGGGCGCGGCCTCCCGAAACAGGCGCGAGCGCAAGCGGATGCCCGCCGACGGCTGGGTCTCGACGCCTGGCGGACGCCGCCACTTGTGCCCGCCTCGCGCCCGGGTACCCCTAGCTCTCCGGGTCGTAACCGAACTCGCGGAGCTCCTGCGCGCACCGGCACGCCACCGCGATCTTCCGCGCCCACTCGAGCGCGTCCTCCCGGGTCGGCAGCTCCAGCACGGTGAACCCGCCCGTGAGCGCGGAGCCCGGATAGAGCCGAGCTCCCGCCGACCCGTCGGCGGCAACCAGCACCGGAGCGACGCCCTCGTCGATCCCCCCGCCGAACACCCAGACGCCGGCCGCCTTCGCCTCCGCGACCACGGCATGGGAGTCGGCGACAACGTCCGGGAACTCCTCGTCGGCGACCACCATCGCGCTGCTCGGGAACGAGATGAGGTACTTGGTCATGAATCGGCGACCTCATCGGCGTCGTCCAGCCGGAAGCCGACCTTCAGCGTCACCTGGAAGTGGTGGATCACGCCGTCCTCCACGTGCCCGCGGGTGCCCACCACCTCGAACCAGTCCACGTTGCGCAGCGTGCGGGTCGCGCGCTCGAGTCCGCTGCGGATGGCCGCATCCGTTCCGTCCGGCGACGTCCCGACAATCTCCGTGACGCGGTACGTGTGATTCGTCATCGCTTGTTCCCTCCACCTTCGTGCCGAACCCGCGGCGTCCTCGCCTCGAGTGCTCCGACCATAGCCCGCGAGCACCGAGCCTTCAACGGCCACAGTCCAGCGCCGACCCACGTGGCGGCCGCGCATCCGTTCTCCCCCACGGCCGCGCCGGTTCCGCAGCCCGCGCCCCTTCTCCCCCACGCCCGCGCCGGTTTCCGCAGCCCGCGCCCGCGGTTTCGGGTGCGGCTTGCCGAAACGGGCGCGGGCACGAGAGTCCGACCTAGGCGCGGGCACGAAAGACCGGCCTAGGCGCTGGGCAGGGACTTCAGGAACCCGAGAATGGCGGCCGCGGTGATGTCCGGCTGCTGGGCCTGGGGGTAGTGGCCGGCATCGGCGACCATCACGACCGAGCCGTGGAGGGCATCCGCTACGAAACGCGCTTCGGCGGCCGGGTCCTTGAAGTCGGGGTCTTTGTCGCCCATGATGACGAGGGTGGGGGCGGTGACCGCGCTGAGCTTCGCCTCGGCGGGGTCGTGGGTGGTCTGCTGGGTGGTGAGTGAGAAGGCCTGGCCGTACGGCTTGCGCTTCAGGCTGGCGATGACCGCCGTGCGGTACTCCTCGAAATCGTCGGGCTTGCGTCCGGCGTAGAGGGTGGGCATATAGCTCTTCCACATCGGCGCGACCCAGAGCGGGGCCATCATCACGCGGAACAGCCCGCGGGTGAACACGTTCGATGGCGGGTTCCGCACGAACGGGCCAACCAGAACCAGACCGTCGACCTGGGCGGGATGCTCCGCGGCGACGATGACGGCGGCTCCGGCGGCCAGGGAGTTGCCGACGATCACCGCCGGCCGGCCGATCCGCGCGATCAGGGCCTGAATGTCGGCTGCGGTCTCGATGTCGCCGTAGGAGGAGAACGAGGTGTCGCTGTCGCCGTGCCCGCGGAGGTCGGTGGTGACCACCGAGTATCCGGCAGAGACGAGCGCCGGGGCCAGGAAGCGATAGGAGGACCGCAACTCGCCCATGCCCGGCACGAGTACGAGAAGCGGTCCGGCGCCCTGGAGGTCATAGGCGATGCGCCCCTCGGGGCGGGCGAGGTACTGGGTTGATGCGGCCGAAGCGTCAGTGGAGGAGGTCATGCAGCTACTATGCATCCCCTTTTGGCTAGTGTCAATAGCCAAATTAGAAAAGCGGATGCTGCACGCAGGCCGGTCAGGCCAGCTCGCCTCCGCGCCGGTTTGGCTATTGACACTAGCCAATAGGCGGGTCATCCTTAGCCCTATGGAAACAGCATCCGCTTTCGTTCGACGACGTGTCAGCGCCAGGGCCGGAGCACCCACCCGTGCCTAGGGTCGGGCTCACCCGCGACCGCGTGGCGGAGGAAGCGGCCGTGATGGCCGATGAAGTCGGCCTCAACTCGCTCACCCTCGCCGCACTGGCCGCGCGCCTCGGCGTTCGGCAACCGTCCCTCTATAAGCACATCGACTCGATGGCCGGCCTCCACCGCGACATCGCCGTACACGCCAAACGCGACATGGGCGAGGTGCTCGCGCGGGCCTCCGTCGGGCGCTCCGGTGCGGATGCCATTTCGGCCATGTCGCACGCCTACCGCCAGTGGGCGCTGCAGCACCCCGCGCGGTATGAGGCCGCCAACCGGATGCCCGCACCGGGCGACCTCGAGGACGAAGCCGTGTCGCTCGCGATCATTCAGCTGATCAGCGACGTGCTCACCGCGTATCACCTCGAGGGCGACGACGCCATCGACGCCATCCGCGCCTTCCGCTCCACCCTGCACGGGTTCATCTCCTTCGAAACCGGCGGGTCCTTCGCGATGAGCGCAGACATCAACCGGAGCTTCGACCGCCTGATCCACGGATTCATCGTCGCCCTGACCCAGTGGACTGACACCAGCACCCCGCAGCCCAGCCGATGAACGGTCCCGTCGCCCGGGCCGGGCGACTGGCTCGATGCCGCTAATGCGGTCGCCGCAACAAAATCGGACCCTTCGCCGTCGACGGGTCTACCACGATCCCTCCCTGCGTGATCTCCAGTTCGCCCCGGGCGACCATGCGACGTGCGGCGCGTCGGGCCGGTTCCATGAGCCCGCGCCATTCCTCGGCACCGACCTCTTTCGCCGCCTCGGAGGGGCAGATCGTGGCATCCGTCGCCCGCGCACTGAGCAGTGTCGCGATGGTCTCTTCGAGCCAGAGGTCGGTCGCGGTGACACCGTGTCCTCGGCACGTGGCCGAGCAGTACTTCACCGAATCCCAGTTGTTCGCCCACTTCGCGCGCCACTGGATGCGCCGGCCGCACGACGCGCACGTCTTGTCCGCCCGGTCACCCGCGGCGTCGGGATCGGCCGGTTTTCGCTGTCGGTGAGCCATGCTTACCATCCTGCTGGACCGAGGGTCTGGTGCGAGTCGCACACGACCGAATGGGACGAGACAGAGACGAGAATGGGACCCTTATGAATATGGAACCTCCGCGAGCGTGAACTACATCGGCGTGGACCTCGCCTGGGGCGAAGGCACGACGACCAAAACCGCCAACGAAACCGGCCTGGCGCTGATCGACGCGTCCGGAACCGTGCTCGACGCCGGCTGGGCACGCGGCATCGATGCCGTCGCCGCCTGGGTCATCACGCGAGCGGCACCCGGCGACGTGATCGCGATCGACGCGCCCCTCGTCGTCGCGAACACGACCGGCATGCGCGCCTGCGAACGCGAAGTCGCCCAGCGCTACGGCCAGTGGCAGGTCTACGCCAACCCCTCCAACCTCGGCCTCCCCTGGCTCGGCGGTGTCACCCTCCGCACGCGCCTCGAGCAGGCCGGATTCGCCTACACCGACGGCAGCAGGCCACCCCTCCCCGAGGAGGTCCAGTTCTTCGAGTGCTACCCGTACACGACCCTGGTGGGCGCGCCCGAACTCGGGTACGACGTGGAGCGCCCGCGCTACAAACGCTTCAACCCGGCGCTGCCGTCCCCCGCGGCCCGGCGCGATTTCCGCGCCGCCGAATGCGACGACCTCCTGCAGCGGATGCTGCGCCTCACCGACATCCGCCCGGCTCTCGACCTCCGGTCCCACCCGACCACAGCGACCCTGCTCGAGGAAGCCTCTCCCCTGAACGACGCCGCATACAAGCACCGCGAGGACCTCCTCGACGCCACCCTCTGCGCGTGGACCGCCGCCCTCTGGGCCCAGTTCGGCACCGAACGATGCCAGGTTCTCGGGGCGACCGACGGCCCGGATGCCGAGGGGCGCGTGCCGGTCATTATCGCGCCCGCTCGGCCCGAGCAACGCCCCGGCGGGCGGGTGGCTCGGCCCAAGCACCACTAAAGCGCGCGGTAGACGTCCGCTCGGTGGTCCACCCTGAGGATGACGACCTTGCCCTCATCCTCGAGGATGTCGTACAGCACTCGGTACGGACCACGGCGGGCGCTGTAAGAACCGGAGAGCTCTCGCTCGAGCGGTCTTCCGACGCGGCGCGGGGATTCAGCGAGATCGCCGTAGACGAACTCGACGATCGCCGGCACGATTCGCGGCGGAATGCCCTGCATATCGCGCCTGGCTGTTGGGGAGAAGATCACCTCGAAGCTCACCGCTTCGGAACGCCGAACTCGGCACGAATCTGTTCCTCGGATAGACCTTCGCCAGCGGCAACCTCAGCGCGCGCCGTCTCAACCGACTCCTTGACGCCCGGCTGCGAAAGCCAGAACAGCGTCTCCTGCAACGACTCCCATTCGTCGGCTCCGATGAGCACGGCCGCAGGCGACCCGTTCTTCGTGATCGTGATCTGCTCACGGGTCACGTTGGCGGCGTCGACGAGCTCGTTGAGCCGATTCTTCACGGCGGAGATCGGAAGGATTTGCATGGGGCCATGGTACGCCCGGATTATGGCTGCCACAAGGCTGCAATTAGAGCGCAGTGTCTTCCTCCTGGAGGCGCACGTCGACTACCTCGACAAATCCGAGGTCGAGCCCGCTCGCGAGCCCACGCCCGCGCCGGTTTCCGCAGCCCGCGCCCCCTTGACGCCACGCCCGCGCCGGTTTCGGCAGCCCGCGCCCGCCGTTTCGGGCGCGGCTTGCCGAAACGGGCGCGGGCGCCAGCCGCGGCCCAGGCGACGGCTGGCGAGAACCGTCAGAGGGCCCGGGCGCCCAGTGCGATATTGAAGCCGGCGCCGTTGCGCGCCACGCCCACCAGGAGGATGCCCGCCCATTCCAGGGCGTGCGCCATTTCCAGCCCGCCCGCGTCGAGGGGCCGCATGCCCAGGCTCTCCAGGAACGCCGCGACCTTCGCCTTCGCCTCGGCGCTGTCGCCGGCGAACAACAGGTCCACGGGCTTGTCCTCGGCCATGACGCCGCCGAAGATCGTGTTGAAGGCCTTCACCACGTCAGCGCTCTCGGGCGCGGCAGCGGCGATCTGCTCGGACACCGAGTGGCCCGGGGTCGTCACGACTCCTGTTCCGTCCGCGTTGAACGGGTTCGTGATGTCGACGAGGATCTTGCCGGCCAGCGCCTCGCCGTAGTGCGTGACAACATCCACCGCGCCGGCGTAGAGCACGGCCAGGATGACGATGTCACCGGCCGGCCGCGCACCGAAGGTGCCGACAATCGCTCCGTTGCCGATCTGCTCCGCGAGCGCCTGCGCCTGGGCGGCGTTGCGGCTCATGAGCTCGACGGTGTGGCCGTGCCGGGCCGCTCGGGTGCCGATGGCGGTGGCCATGTTGCCCGAGCCGATGATGGTGATAGTGGTCATGGTGTCTCTTCCAATCGCCGCGCCGATGCTATGTACACCGATCTGCGTACCTAACCTAACGGGCGGATGCGCGGCGCGTCAACCTATGCACACCGATCGGTACCAGCTGGGCTACGCTGGGCGTATGACGGAATTGGAGAAGGGTCCCCGCGGCCTGCGCAGCGGCCGGGGCGCCCGAGAGCGCCTCCTCAGCGCGTCGCAGCAGTTGTTCCCCGATCAGGGCATCAACTGCACCGGCGTGGACCAGATCTGCGCGGTGGCCGGGGTGTCCAAGCGCACGCTGTACCAGCACTTCACCGGCAAGGACGAGCTGGTCGCCGAGTACCTGCGCCGCTTCGACCCCGACATCATGCCCGAGATCTTCGACAGCGCCGACCTCACCCCCCGCGAACGCCTCCTCGCCGTCTTCGACATCCACCCGCCCCTGTGTCCGTTCATCGGGGCGGCCGTCGAGATCCAGGACCCGGGCAATCCCGCCCGCGTCCTCGCCCGCGACCACAAGAAGGCATTTGCGGCGCGGCTCGCCGAAGCGGCCCGCGAGGCCGGCGCCCCCGACCCCGAAGGGCTCGGTGAGCAACTGGCACTACTCCTGGACGGCGCCTCGGCCCGCGGCCGAGTCCTCGACGCCGACGCCTTCGCCACCGCCGCGGCTATCGCCGTTGTCCTCATCGACAACGCCCTCCCCCTCGCCATACGATGAACCCCTGACTCGTCATTTCCCTGACCAGAGGCAAAATCACAAATGAATCGTCTGATGAAACGAGTCTCGATAGCCTTCACGGTTCCGGAAGTCGTCGGGCTTCTCGCCGCGATCGTGCTCACGGTGATCGAAGGCGTGAAGTAGCGCGTGCGCGAGGAACAGGGACTCGACCCGCTCTACGCACCCGACTGGGTCGCCGCGTCCACCTACGCGGGGCTGTGGATGTTCGTCCTGACCGTGATCGCCCTCGCGGTCACGGGCAGTGTCGCGTTGGTGCAGCGTCGACGCCGGCACCCCAAAGCTTGAACCTGCCAGGCGGTTCGTCGACGCACAGGACCGAAGGTTAAGACCGGGCTATTCGCCGCGGGACGTTGCCGCCCCGGATTCGGCATGCTCACCGACGCGTTCGGCGTGACCTGGATCTTCGACGTGGCCGCCGCGTACACCGCCTAACCGCCGGTAGAGCAGCTGCGGCGCGCTCAGGTCGGTGCCGCAGCGCGCGACCCGAGAATGCCCGCTCACGGATGTCGGCCGCAGCCGATACAGTCGGCTCAGGTTCACGAGCGACAACTTTCAGTACCTGGCTGGTTGTCCGGCAACCCCGTCCATCGACAGGGGTGCCCCAGGGGAAGAACCGGCCCACCGGCATCCGCTGGCGGGCAAGTCGATGGAGGCACGGCCTCCGGGAGGGGCAGCCATGCCTGAGCAGGACCACGGCACCAGCAACGTCATCGATTTCGCCGAGCGGCGCACCGCGCTCGATAGCAAACGCAATCGGGAGATGTACGCGGGATACGGCAGGTGGAAGGCGGAAATCCGGTGGGAGCGTGAGGCCGCGGTCGCCGAGGCCTACGTCCAGAGCCGTCAGGAGGATGGCGGCATCCGCTCGGTCGGTCGAGGCCGGCACACCTGGCATGAGATCCCGCAGGAGCGCCGCACCGACTGGCGGCGCGTGCAGTGCGGTATCGCGCCGAAGGCCCTCGGCGACCTGCGGGTCGAGCCGCGCTGGAGCGAAGACACGGACCTGGACTGGGTGCGTGTGGCACTGGGCTTCGAAGACAGCGGATTCACTCCCACCCAGTACTTCCGGTTGCGGCAGGCCCTGCACGCCGGACTCCTCGTTCCGGACGCCGCGCCGAAGCTCGGCACCGCACGGCGCCGGCGGCAGCTGAAAGCGACTCCCGTGTTGCGGCCGCATCCGCTCGTCACGATGGAGGCCACCCCGCGCAGCTCCGTTCGTGTGCTGATCGAGGCGAGCGACTGGGCGCCATGGCTTGGCCTGGTCCGCTCGGGCCTGACGCCGGTGGCCGCCGTCCGGCAGCTGCTCGGCCCGCCGCAGCCCTGACGTCGGAGGAGCTGTGTGGCGACCCTATTCAGCCGACCTGAGAGAATGGGACGATCATGAGGACTCTCCTGAACATCATCTGGTTCGTGCTCTCGGGCTTCTGGCTGTTCCTCGGCTACATGCTGGCCGCGCTCATCATGTTCGTGCTCATCATCACCATCCCCTGGGGAATCGCCGCCGCCCGCATCGGCGTCTACGCGCTCTGGCCGTTCGGCAAGACCGTCATCTCCACGCCGAACGCCGGTCTCGGGTCCTTCCTCGGCAACGTGCTCTGGGTGGTGCTGGTCGGCTGGTGGATCGCCCTGACCCACCTCACCACCGGCATCGCGCTCTGCATCACGATCATCGGCATCCCAATGGGAATCGCCAACTTCAAGCTGATCCCGGTCGCGCTCCTGCCGCTCGGCAAGGAGATCGTCGACCTGCCGTAGGTGCGTCATTGAGCCCGGGATACCCGGCTTCCACCGCAGGCGGATACTGCGGAGTCTTACGGTTAGACGATCACCAGCTCCGCTCCGAGCACGGCGTGGGTGATGAGGCGGTCAAGGGCTCGTACATCGACGGCTTTGCCGACCTTGATCTTGATGTGGCCGGCGCGCGTCCACAGCTCAATTTCCCCGTTGATGTCGAGCGAACCGGCGTTCTCCGACGACCACATGTTCACGCTGGAGTACGGAAGCGAGTACATCTCGACTTTCTTGCCTGTTATTCCCTGGGCATCCCGCACGATGAGCCGTTTCGTGGTGAAGATAGCGCTGTCGCGGAACGTCTTGTAGGCGGCGACCGCCTTCTCCCCTGGAACCAGCAGGGCTTCCACGTCGGCCGGAATGGGGACCTCGGAAACAAAGGTCCAGGTCGTGATTGCAGCGGCTTCCATGAGTATCCTTTGGGTCGAGTTTTACCTCATCGAAACGGATGTGGCATCGACACTCTATTGCGCCCTCACCGGGAGTTGCTCCTCACTAGCGACCTCCTGCGCCGTGTCGGGCAGGCCGGCAAGTGGGGCCCTACCTCACCCGCCACCGTCGCTAAGGTGCGGGTCAGGCTACCGACATGCCGATTAGTGCCGTCCCGACCGCTCCGTTCGAGACCAGGGCCTGGGCATCCATGGTGAGCGAGGTCGAAGCGGTTCAGGTGGCAGCTTGGCCTCCTCCCCCACAGCCAGGGCGTCGTCGGCGAGTGCGGTGTTGATGTCCTCGCCCGCAGCCCGGATCACGTCGGCGACCAGGGTGTAGAGCAGCACGAAGTGGTAACGCGCGTTGAGGCTAAAGTGGCGACGCGAGTCAAGGGTCATCTGGTCGCCACCGCTGTTGGCGTGGACGACGATCGATCCGCGGTTGGGGATGACGGCGAGGCCGAGCTGCACGTTCAGGGAGGGGCGACCTCGACGATTTTGTCGACGCCGTCCGGCGCGATCGCCCGAATCCGGCCGAGGATGTCCGGCCAGAACTAAATCAAGAAATCCGCAGGCCGTGGCCGGCACCTAGGGCCAAGAAAAGCGCCTCCGGCCTGCAGAATGTCTTCGCGCGGGTCGATATAGTGAGCGGTGGGGGGCTTCACCATGAATAGATTCTTTGGAACACCAGCGGGGGTACAAGTTGGCCAGTTCTTCATCGACCGCCGCGAACTGCACGAAGCATTCGTCCACCGCCCAACGCAAGCTGGCATCAGCGGAACGAAGTCGGAAGGTTCCGACTCGATCGTCATTTCTGGCGGTTACGTCGACGACGAAGACCACGGCGACTACATCATCTACTCCGGACACGGCGGCAAAGACCCCAACAGTCCGCGTCAAATCATGGATCAGTCGCAGGATGCTTCGGGCAATGCAGGTCTCATCACGAGCCACGCCGCGGCTCTGCCCGTTCGCGTCGTCCGAGGAAAACACAAGGGTTCTCCGTTTGCCCCACCCGCGGGCTACATCTACTCCGGGCTCTATTTGGTCACCCAGTGGTGGATGGAGCTCGGTCGGGATGGTTTTCAGATCATTCGCTTCCGACTCGAACGGATCGATGAACAAGTTCCGCTTGAACCGCAAGCTTTGAACGTGCCCGACCCAGAATTCGCCACGACAATCGTGTCCCGTCGGATTCGGGACTCACAGCTGGCACGTGAGGTGAAGAAGCTCTACGACTACGAGTGTCAGGTCTGCGAGCAGTCAATCCCCACGTCGGGCAATGCCTCCTACGCCGAAGGCGCTCACGTCAGGCCCTTGGGCCGACCTCACCTTGGTCATGATGTCCTGAGCAACATCCTGTGCCTCTGCCCGAATCACCACACTCAGTTTGATCTGGGTGGGTTAATTCTGACGGACGAGATGGAGGCCATTGAAACGCGCACAATGACTCCGATTGCCAACCTGGCCTTTCGTAAGCATCACGTCGTCGCACCCTCGAACGCCGGATACCATCGAGCCCTTTGGCTGGGAGCACGTGGCCTGGCGAGCGATATGCGTCTTCTGAAGCCGTCTGCCTAGGGCCAACAAAGATCGTGGCCACGCCCGGAGGCGTGCTTACGATGCTGCGTTTGTTAACCCTGCGGAAGCTGCCGTGAGCTGCGCGAGCGCGTACTTCCAGGCGACCCGCTCCTGCTCCAGGCGCACGTTCCCCTCGGAACGGATGCGCTCCAGTACTCGCCGCTCCCCCGCCGTCAGCGTCGCATAGGTACCAGCCGCCGGCTTGGGCTCGGGCACCCAGAGATCGCGATAGGCCTCCAGGGTCTCCTCGTCCATGAGCACGCTTGTGACATTGGTGCAGCCCGAGCGCAGCGCATGCAGGATGGCGAAACCGTCCGAGTCGAGGTCGCCCCAGTAGATGATGCGGCCCGCTTGGATCCAGGGGATGCCGCTGAGGCGCGGAGCCGCATAGCCGCCGCCGTGCACGACGACGGCTCTTGGCAGCTCAGGCATCGCGAACACAGTTTCCAAGTTCTCGAAGACGAACACAACGCTCGGCGCAATGTCGAGCGCGGCGAGCTCCTCCACCGGGGCAATCACGTCGCACAGTCCCCCGGGGCGCATCGCCGGGTCGAGGAACCGCACGCGAACCATGGTTGGCGCGTCGAGCAGCCCGAGGGACACGCGACCACTAACCGCGGCGTGCAGACTCTCGACGACCGCCCGGTGCCCCTCGAGCCATTTCGTGTCGATCCCGCGAATCGGCAGCTGCCGGATACGCCATCCCGATGCCGGATGTTCAGCCAGCCACGCCACGACCAGCAGCAGTGTGGCGAAGTCCGTCTCCGCCAGCTGCTGCAGCGTGCGAGCGTGCGTGCGAATCGCTGCGGCGAGGGCGCCAGTCGACGCCGCCCGATCGGCGAACGCAACGCGAATAAGTGCGGCGCGTTCGCGCAGCACCCGCCAGTCTCGGCTGGCGGCAGTGCCGGCGAACGCCGCGATCGCATCCGCGCCCCGGAGCACGCACCGCTCTGGCACGTTCTGTGCTCCGATTCGCGACCACTGGCGCACTCCCCAGGTGACCTTGACCGTGGCGCCAGTAGCGTCGGCGGCCTGCCACGCGCGGACCCAAGCGATGGCGGCCCCCTGGTCGTCAAGTGCTGCCCGCTCCGTGGGCGGGTGAAGCAAGATCTCTAGCCGGGCATCCTCCCCGCCGAAGGCTGCCCAGTCGCGCTGGTCGGACATAGCCTTCTTCAGCGCACGTGCCCGAGCGTCGTCGACGGTCACCATGCCGCGGGGAGCGGCCATCAGGCATCCTCGTCGTCGCGGTAGACCACAGCGGCCGTGCGCGAATCCCGGCGGGAGACGTTCGTGATCGACGTGATACCACCCACATACGGCTCGATCGTCTGCAGCAGTTTCTCCGGGGTCGCCAGGATCATGTGGAATCCGAACTCCACAAACACGTCCATCGCCATCCGCGTGTACCGACTATCGGCCTTATCAAAGGCCTCATCGAGAATGATCGTGGCGTACGACGGCAGTTCATCTTCATCGGCCGCGAGCTGGTAGCGAAGGGCGGCGGCCAGGCAGAAGATCACGAGTTTCTGGCGCTGCCCGCCCGAGAGCCCTGCGCTCGAATCGTGCACGTTCATGACCCGTCCAGCCAGGTCTATTTCGCTCGCCATGAACGTGACGTGTTGGCGCGTGTCGAGGCACCGGCGACTCCAGGCCACGTCGGCATTGTCGCTAGAGGCAAGGCGTTTCATGAGCCGGTTGAGCACGGCGAATCGCAGTTCGGCTGCGGCGAGGGTGTCATCGCCCCACGCTCCGTCGACGACGGTCTTGAGGTCGGCCATGAACTGCAGAACTTCGGGAGTTCGCCGGGTTTTGACGTCTATACGCAGGTGGCGCTCCACATCGAAGCGCGAGCGCCCGAGCGAGAAATTGACGGGTTCGATGCGATCAGCGACCAGTTTCGGGGCATCACGGATGTCCGAGGCCAGGAGACCGATCAGGTCGCGCGACTTGTCCCGCAGCAGTTTGAGGAAGTTGGCCTCATGCTCGGGCAGCCCGCGCTCGATGATGCCCGCGAGGAGCGCACGGTAGCCGGCGCGATCGTCGATGGAAATGGTCAGGTCCCCCGATGCCGCGGGCCACGTCGCCCTGAACACTATGGCGCCAGCGCCGAAGTCGGATTCCGCGCGCCGGAGCAGGCCCTGGGCGGTGCTCGACTCCTTGTGCAGCGCATCGCTAACCTTGCGGCCGATTTCGCCGATGTTGCCGCGGTCGATCTTGCGCTGCACTGTTCTGTAGCGCGTCTCGAGCGCAGCGATGTCGGCCTCGCTGAGCTGGGCATCCTGCGCCCGCCCTTCGAGCTCGTGGATGAGCTGGTTCACCTCATGCACGACCGCAGCGACCCGGCTGAGCTCAAGGGCCTTCGCCCGAGCCTCTTTCTCGGAGGCGTCAAAGCCTGCACGCGCCTGCGTCTCAGATTCGAGAGCGTCTTGCAGCTCCAGGTTGTCTGTCGTCAGGACCTCTAGCTGGCGGTGGCGCACCCGGACCAGCTCGTCGGCCGCGGACCGGTCGAACTCGGACCATTCCCGGTCCAGAACCTGCGCGAACACTATGCGCCGCTTGGTCGCGGCGTCGCGATCGGCCTGCGCCCTCGTAAGCCTGCCACCGAACTTTTGGTGACGCAGCTCGGCGTCTCGCCGATGCGCGAGCAGCAGCTCGATCTTGGCTTCGTTGTCCGCTCCGAGGATCCAGTGCGAGCGATCGTCAATGCGATGACGGTCATTCTTTTCATAGCGGCGGGCCGACTTCTTGATCTGCCCACCGATAGTCACCCCTCGATCGACCCGGTCAAGATCATCGGGGTGGTCGACGCAGGCAAAATCGAACTCAGCAGCCGTGCGCGAGAGCAGCCAATCGTGGAATTGCCCGTCACTGACGCGGATGCGGTGCAGCAGCGACGTGGCGGTGCGGGCGGCGCGAGGTGCATCGGCGATCGCTGGAACGGCCTCGAAAACAAGTCGGGCCTCAAGGTTGCGGGCCTCTACGCGTCGACGCACCTCGGGCAGGTAGTCGTCGCGCACCAGGAGCGCGCTGGCGAGCGGATATAGCACCCGTTCGATCGCGCCGCTCCACTCGCCGAATTGGGGCAGCACCTCGATCAGCTCACCGGCGAAGGGCAATGCCACCTCGGTCACTCCGAGCTCCATGGCCAGCATCCTGCGGGCACGCAGGAGCTCGGCCGGCAGGTTACTCTGGCGATTGCTCAGCTCTTTCAGCTCACCATCGATCGCCTTGAGGTCACGACCAGCCGCGGAATACTTCTCGTTGTCACTGTGCTCGTGGGCAGCCTCCGGAGGTGACGCCAGCAGCACACGCCGGGACGACTCCTGGAATTCAGCGAACTCCTCTCCGTTCTGCGGCACCGGGTCAACGCCCACGCCCTTCAAATCCCCCGCGAATCGGGCCCATTGCCGCGCCGTGTTACCGGCGGCCGCAGTGGCGGCGGTCACTCGATCTTGGGCCTGCGCTGCTTCATCACCGCCGAGCTGCAGGGACCGCCGCTCGGCGGCCCGCAGCATGTCCGCGACGGCGTCTCGCGCGGCATCCGCTCGCTGGGATTCCTCGGCGGCACGGGCCTGCTGCGCACGCAACAACCCGCGCTCATCCCCAGCCAATCGCAACGTCAGCTGGGCCTGGAACGGGTCGATCAGCGCGCTGAGTCGTTCGGCCTCTGCGGCCATCGCCGCCGCTGACTCGTAGTCGGCGATGGACTTCTCGAGACCGGTCAGGTGATCGGCTTGCTTGCGCAGTTCCACCACGTGCTTGTGAGCCTCGTTGAGCTCGCCGAACTGTTCCACGGCGTTCTTGGCCCGGGCGAAGGTGGCCGGTTCGTCGAGCATGAAGTCACGGAACAGCTGGTCGAGGCTGCCGAGGTTCTTCGCCGACTGGGTCTTGTGCAGCAGGTGCAGCGCGTTCAGGCTGTCGATACCGAGCAGGCGCCGCAGCTTAGCGTAGAACGGGGCGTGTGATCCGGTGGTCGTCACCACCGCGGCCGGCCAGGCGCTCTTGATGCGGCGGGCTTCGATTCCGGATGCGACATGCTCGCGGAAATCCAGCAGGCTCACGTCGACCCGGTCGATGAAACAGGCATCCTTCAGGTCGGCCTTATCG
This sequence comes from Cryobacterium sp. GrIS_2_6, assembly GCF_035984545.1. Taxonomy (NCBI): domain Bacteria; kingdom Bacillati; phylum Actinomycetota; class Actinomycetes; order Micrococcales; family Microbacteriaceae; genus Cryobacterium; species Cryobacterium sp. GrIS_2_6. The sequence goes on along the minus strand of NZ_JAXCHP010000001.1, from coordinate 143,248 downwards.
ACGCTCGCCCCGCGCAGGTGGAACAGACGCGCCAGGGTGATCGGGGCATCCTTTTCGTTTTCGAAGCGCAGCAGGATGCCGCTCCAGGTCGCGGTCTTGCGCAGATAGGTGCTGACCGCGCGGTCGAGGGTCTCGTCGGCCTCTTTGCTCCAGGCCCCGCGCACGTAGCTGACCAGAGTACGGTCGTCGTTGCGGCTCGTGGAGTCCTGGGCGGCGGCGTTAAAGCGCAGCCACCTGTCGGGGGTGAGCACTGTGCCGATCGCGTCGAGCAGCGAGGACTTGCCCGAGCCGGATGCCCCGGTTAACAGATGCCCCTTGCGGGCCACATCGATGCGGTGGTGCCCGTCGAAGGTGCCCCAGTTGAGCAGTTCGACCCGGGCGAGGCGCCACTGGCCCACGTGGATCGGCCCGTTGGCGGCCGGCCGGCCGTCGGTGCCCTGCTCATCGTCGAGGCCCGTCATCTCGAGCATTGTCATGAAGTCCTCTCCTCGATCGAGTCATCCGTGGCGTCATCTGCGCCATCGACGTCAGCATCGCCGAACCCACCGACATGCGGGTTAGAAGCCGAATCAGCAAGAACGGCCCCGCCGCCCTCGGCGATCCGCCAGTACTCACCGCTGATCGCCGCGATCTGCTCGGCGTCCACGATCAGCCGCAGCACCGGCGAGATCTCGGCCCGATCCTCGGCGCCGGCTTGGTGAATCACCCGCAGCGTGTTCTTCATCTTGAGCCAGGTGGAATTCAGCCGCTTGTTGAAGTCACTCTCGTCGCGGTCTACGGTCCGGTACACGCGCAGCTGCTCGAAGACATCCTCTTGCCCCACGATCACCCGGCCGTCGCCCTCGCCGGCCAGCAGCATCTGCCGCAACACGAGCAGCATCGCCGTGTCGAGAAAAGTGAGTGCCGCGGTGCGCACGGTGATCGGCACCTTGAATTCGGTGGTGCTCACGTTGCGCACGAACGCGAACTCGCCGACCCGGTCGAGGACCAGCTCCAGGAATAGTTCGTGCAGGCGCGAACGGATGGCTACCTCGTCGGCCAGCAGCGCCGACCACAGCGCGGGGGCCTTCACGCCCGACAGATAGGGGCCCTTGATCAGCTCAAGCAACGCCCGCCGCGTCTGCTCGCCGATCACGCCGGTGTCTCCCGTCCAGAGTGCGGTGGCGGAGGCGGCATCCGTGTCGGTGCTGGTGCTGGTCTCGGTGCCGAACTCGGTCAAAGCAGTCTCCCTGTGAAGCGGTAGATCGGAATATCGGCAGCCCGTGCCGTCTCATCGGCGCCCTGCCAGCGCACGGTCTCGACGCCGTCGCCGGTGGCGCCCTGGGTGGCGGCGAGGGTAAGCAGTCCCACGACGCTTGCAACGCCCTGGCTGGCCGGGTGCCGCTCGAGTACCTCACGCACCGTGCACTGCGGCACCTCGGCGAGTACCGCGTTCACGTTGCCGATGAGCTCGCCGAAGTCGATCTCGGTGGCGCGGGCGAGGGCGCGCAGGGCCTCGAGGTCGGCGGTTCCGGCCACGTGCTCGACGATCGGTGCGCTGGCGTCGAGGTCGGCGGGGTCGTGCAGCCGGATGGCGCCCACGCTACCAAGGGCCACCGCGGAGAGCTCGAGGTGCAGGGTTGTCGGCTGGTAGGGCTTGGCGTGCGCAGATGCCTCGACGCCGGCGGCCAGCGCCGTACGCAATAGCCCGCGCAATACCCGGTCGCGCTGGTAGTCCTGGGACTGCACGTAGCGGCGCAGCCCGCGGGCGAACGCGGTGATGACCTCGTGGATCTCGCCGCTGTGGTCTTTGAGCGTGCCGATGAAAAGGCGAAGAAACCGACGCTGGGCGTTGGTGAGCTCACCAGCGAAATCGCGCGCCAACACGCGCTCGATGTCGTCGTCAAACGCGGCGCCCACGGCGGGGTCGAGCACGAGCGCGGAGAAGCCGGCGAAGCTGCGACCCTCGTCGGAGTCGCCGATCAGGTCGACGCCGCGGAATACTTCGTCGAGCACGGTGCGCTGGGTGTCGTCGGACTCGACGATGCGGGCGCGCAGGTCGCGGTTGAGGGACTCGAACTCGGCGCGCACCCGGGCGAAGTCGGACGGTATTTCTTCGGCCTGGGCGAGGATGTCCCGCACTCGCTCGAGCGCTCGGGTTTGGTCGAGGGTGTCGAGGTCGCCGGCGTGGATGCGCTCGATCTGCGCGTCGAGGCGGTCGCGTTGCGCGTGCAGCTGTTCAAGCCGGCGGGTGGCGTCAGGGTCCGTCTCGACAGCCAGCTGGCCCAACTGGGCGCCGATGCTGGCCAGGCGGGACTCGGTGACCGTCTGCCGGGGAGCGTTGAGTTGCTCTAGAAAACGGATAGCGCCCAGCGCGCCCAAGGCCAGCTCAAACGTCTCGCGGCGCGCTTCCTCGGCCGGGCGGCGGGTGAGGAAACCCGCCTTGCGCCACTCGGCGCAGTACCCCTGAGCGCTCTGCGGTAGCTCCATCCCGTGCGCGCGCAGCGCCTCGAGGTCGTGGTCAAGGCGCTCGTAGAGCTCATCGGTACCAAGCCGCCGGCTCTCACCGCCGAGATGCTCGCTGAGTAGAGCCGCGATCACGGGGGCGTTGTCGGCTCGGAGGAGCCGCCAGGTAGCATCCGTCTCGACAAGGTGTTTTAGCGCGTGGGTCTGACTCAGAGCGGACACGCGTCAAGCTCCTTCGGCTCGGGCAATTGGGCGCAGGCAACGAAGCCCCCCGAAATCATCATGCAGCATTCGGGCGATACACCGGCCGCATCGCGGCCGCGAGACTCGCTTTGGGGGTCGATCGCCCCTTGCGCTGCGGGTAACGGTCTCGCCTACATCTGCCACATGTATCCCACTAAAGCCCCTCATGCACTTCCCCGGCCTCGAGGCGCGGTCGAACACGCCATTCGGCGGCGCCTACGTGCCGCTCAAGCACTACCAAACGGATGCGCGGGTCCGCTCCGCCCGAATCCGGATGCTGCCGGATTCTCGGCGCGCTCAGGACGCCCTCACTCAAAAGTCCTGACCAGGCTGGCCGTATTGGTGAGGCGAGAACCCCCACGGTAGCGGTTACCGCACCTAGGATGCGCACATGACCCGATGGACGTATCGACGAGTGGCAGCATCCGTCGCCCTCTGCCTTCTCGGGAGCCTGGCCCTCGCCGGCTGCTCCTTCGTGTGGAACGCCACGAAGTTCTGGCTGGACCGCAGTCAGATCATTACCTCGAGCACGGTGACCGTGGACGGGTGCCCCGAGACGTTCGAGACGCGGGTGACCGGTGTGATCTCGCCCTCCGCCACCGAAGCGCAGGTGCGCCGACTGGCCGCGGCGGCCACCGCGCACCGCGGAGAGGCAAGCGCAGGTACCGCCGAGATCACGCTGCTCTACGGCAAGACCTACCTCGACGTGGAAAGGAGCCAGCAGGCATCGAGGGCGGCCGTGGACATGGCCGTGCGCACGAACGCCGACGATCGCCTCGTGAGCGCGTCGGTTACACGAGGGACCTGGATACTCCGCACGTCAAGCTCGATGGTTCTTGCCGTCTACGCCGGCTACCGGGGTGCCGGGCAGGTGGACGTCTACTCTGCGGGCGACGATACCGGCCGCGACAAGTTCATGATCCGTGACGACCCGGAGAACTGCACGCCCGCGCCCGCCCTGATCGCGGAATTCGCCGCGCTCGTGGCCAATCCGAACGTGGGCGAGGCCTTCCTGTATCTGTGCAGCTCCCTGACCGTGGGGATCACGGACCCGGCAGCTCAGGATGCGCTCGTGGCGGAGCTCCAGCCCCTCGCCTCCGACCCGCCGCTCGCTCACTTCGATTTCAGGATCACGCAAAATGGCGGCGACTACTTCCAGGTCACCGCCCGGACGCCCGCACTCGCGCCTTTCTTCGACCTCCTCAAGCGGATGCCGGAGGTCAGGAACTACCAGAACAACGAGGAGAGCATCGGCGTGCTGGCGATGGACGAAAAGACGGTGCGATCGGTGACCCTGGCCGTGGACGCGGCGGACAAGCCGGCCGCGGTCGGCATCGTCCGGATCTACGCGGGACACGTCTCCGTGTACGCCAACGGCGACGGCACGACCGCGGCCCAGGTCGCCCTCTGGGACAAGCTGCTCGCGCTCGACTCCGGGCTCGGCCTGGAGATCTACCCGCGAACGCCGGTGACGCTGTCGGTGCCGCGGTACGACTCGGCGATCGCCCGCCAACTGGTGGATGCCGTGCGGGCCAGCGGGCTCTGGCGCAGCCACGACATCGAGTTCGCGGTGCTCTCTGGGTCCATGAGGTTCACGGCCGTGTGGAGTGAGGGAGGGACCGGCTTCGCCCCGACCGAGGCGAGCAACAATGCGGAGACCCGGGCGGCCGTCGAGGAGCTCCGGGCGCTGTGGAGTGCCGGGCAATAGGCAAGCGTCGAACGCACAAGTCTTGCCCGAGGGTGTCATTGGTGAAAACATGTTGGACGGCATCAGCGGCGAGACTGCTTGCGAAAGGAGATTCAGGATGACGGACGTCATCAACTACACCTACCGGGCGACCTGGTGCTGTGACGCCAATGAATACGACGGCCTGGTCGCCGAATACCCGTCGCTGTCCTGGCTGGCCGCCGACCGAGTGGATGCTCTCGCGGGCATCCGGAAACTTGTGGCGAATGTCGTCGCGGACCTGAAAGTGACCGGTGAGCACGTGCCGGGGCTGGCCGCACACTCCGATCGAGCCCAATCTGGAGAGCAGTGAACGCAGCAGTGAGCGCCGACGCCCTCGCTGCTGCCAGGATCGACGCCACGGTCGAGTTCCGTGGGACCGAGCTTCCCGTCCCTGAACGATCACCCGCGCGCGAACTAGATCTCGCCTGACCATCGAGAAACGACGTTTACGCGCTGCCCCACTGGTTGAGTTCGTCGTCCGGGAGGGGCTCGGAGAACGAATCCGGGACTGGGCCGCCGGGCACGAATCCGAGTTCTCGAGTGGGGGCCATCTGGTCCGGCGTCAGGAGCCGGGCATCCGATCCCGATCCGGGACTTTGCCGGCGGTTCTCCTGGTAGAAGGCATCGACATCCGTCACCGGAATTCGCCGTTTCGCAGAGCTGGAAATGCGGGAACTGAGCTCCTCGAGATCGGGCACCGGGGAGACAGTCAGCAACCGGCCCGATTCATCCACGGTCACCTCCAGCTGATCGCCCTGCTTCAGCCCGAGTGTCGCACGGATAGCGGCAGGCAGCGTGAAACGGCCATTACTGCCGAGCGTCACAATCGCCTTCATGGCTTACATCTCATCCGTGATCATGCGCTCGTGCAAGAGGAAGTCGAGAACCGCTGCGAGGACATCAAGCGGTGTCAGACCCACCCCCTACAATCGGGGGCAGCGCTTCGACGTGATCCGGCGGCTGTCGAGGTCGCCGTGATGCTTCGCTGCACGAAGGGGAATCCGTGGACCAGCTCGACTCTGACACCGAAGCCGCTACCGCCTCCGTAGCGGCAGGTGCCCCGACTGTCGCAGCCGCGGCGTCCGCTCGCATCGGCATCAGCTCGGTGCCGTTCCTCTCCTATGCGATGGCGCATTGCCGGGTACCTGTGGTCGACGAGATCGCGATCGAGAACCTCGGCGGTGAGCAGCGCGCCGCGACCCTCGAGGTCGAGGTCACAAGCGCCGCCGGGTCGCTCGGCGCCCCGCGTGTCGTCATCGTCGACCTCGGCTCGGGGCAGAGCACTACCCTCCGCACAGTGGAGCTCGTGCTCGACCCGGCGCTCATGCTCGCCGTCGAGGAGCAGCGGCCGGGCTCGATCCGCGCCACCCTGCGTGACGCCGCCGGCATCCTGCTCGCCGAGACGAGCGCGGCGGTGCAGATTCTCGCGTCGAGCCAGTGGATCGCCACTCCCCTGCACCTCGGCCTGGAACTCCTGGCCGCACACGTGCAGCCCAACGCCGCTGCCATCGCCCCGCTGCTCGTCGAGGCGAGCGACCTGCTGCAGCAGCGCACCGGCGACTCCGCGCTCAGCGGGTACCAGTCCGAGAGCTCCGAGCGGGTCGATGCCGTGGTCGAGGCGATCTACGACGCGATGGCCGCCCGGGACATCCGTTACGCGATGCCGCCGGCGAGCTGGGGCACGACCGGGCAGAAGGTGCGCACGCCCGCCGAGGTGCTCGAGGGCCGGCTCGGCACCTGCCTCGACACGACCATCACCCTCGCCGCCGCGCTCGAACAGGCCGGCCTCAACTCCACGCTCTGGCTGCTCGAGGGGCACATCTTCCTCGGCTACTGGCGGGTCGACTCGACGCTCGGCGCGGTCGCCCACACGGATGTCGCCGACATCGTCAACCTTGTCGACCTCGGTTCGATCGGACTGGTCGAAACCACGGGTGTCACGGGCGGGTCGTCGTCGATGCCGTTCGCCGAGGCGCGGCGGAGCCCGCACACGCAATACCTCGCCGCGGGACTGGAGAAGTTCCAGGGCGAGACCGACGTGCGCACCGCTCGCCAGTCGCGGATCTGGCCGCTGCCGAGCCGCTCGGTAGGGCCGGACGGCGCGGTCACCGTGACGGTGTACCAGGCGGGGGCCGGGCCGGTCATCGCGCCCTACTATGCGCGGGACGGGTCGGCTGTGTCTTCGGCCGCTCCCGAGGCGACGCCGGTGCCACCGCGGGTCACCCAGTGGAAGAACGCGCTGCTCGACCTGAGCCTGCGCAACAAGCTGATCAACTACACCGACCGGTCCGGCTACCCGCTCTTCGTACCCGGGCCGGCCGTCGCCCGCCTCGAAGACGCCATCAACGCCGGCACCCCGATCACCCTCGTGCCCAGCGACGCGGTGCCGAACGTGGACCGAGCCAGGGGCATCCGCTTCGGGAAGGACCTGCCCGAGCAGACCCGCGAGCTGATGCTCGCCGACAAGAAGGGCGCGTTCGTGGACATCACGGAGGCGTCGTACACGAGCAAGCTGCGCTACCTCGCCAACAAGGCCCGCACGATCGTGGAGGAGACCGGCGCCAACAACCTCTACCTGACGTTCGGGATGCTGCACTGGCGGTTCAACGACCGGGAGTTGCGGTCGCCGCTCGTGCTGATCCCGGTGAACATGACGAGCGCGAGCCGCGGCTCCTCGTACCGGCTGACGATCGATGAGGCCGGGGCGTCCACGCCGAACTACTGCCTGCTCGAAAAGCTGCGGGCGAGCTTCGGGCTCGAGATCGCCGGGCTCGCGACGCCCGGGGAGGACGCCTCGGGCATCGACCTCGCCGCCGCGTTCACCGCGGTGCGCGAGGCGATCGCGGAGGCCGGGCTGCCGTTCCGGGTCGAGGAGACCGTGGAGCTGTCCATCCTGCAGTTCGCGAAGTTCCGACTCTGGAAGGACCTCGACGAGAACTGGGAGGCGCTGTCGCAGAACAGTCTCGTCGCGCACCTGATCAACACACCGCTGGATGCCTATGCCGACCCGATCGCCGCGGCCGGCGCCGTCGTCTCGCCCGGCTCTCCCGTCGACCTCGACGCGCTCGGCGGTTCCGTGCCGGTCCCGGCGGACTCCTCCCAGCTCGAGGCGGTCGCCGAGGCCACGGCCGGCCGCACCTTCGTGCTCGAAGGCCCGCCCGGAACCGGCAAGTCGCAGACCATCACCAACCTGCTCGCCCGCGCCCTCGCCGACGGCAAGCGCGTGCTCTTCGTCGCCGAGAAACGCGCAGCCCTCGACGTCGTGAAGAAACGCCTCGAAAGCGTGGGACTCGGCGACTTCTCCCTCGACCTCCACGACAAGGGCGCCCGCCCCGCCGCCGTGCGCGCCCAGATCAAGGCGGCCCTCGAGCTGCGCATCGACCCCGACCTCCCCGCCCTCGCCGCGAATCGCGAGGCCGCCGCCGCCAGCCGCGGCACCCTCGCCCGCTACGCCGACCGGCTGCACGAGGCCAACGCGGCCGGCCTCTCCCTCTACTCCGCCCGCACCCACGCCCTCGCAGCGGATGCCTCGGTCGAGCCGCTCGCCATCCCCGGCCCGCTCGTGGGCGGCTCCCCCGCGCCCGTGTTCGACGAGCTGCGGCACGTGCTGCGGCAGCTGCCCGAGGTGTCCGACCTGGCCCGGCCGAGCGCCGCGCACCCCTGGGGCTTCGTCGACGAGCGCCTCGGGCGCGGCGCCGGCGCGGGGTCGGCGTCGGCCGAGTCCGCCGCCGAGGCGGTGCGGGCGGCCCGCGCCGTCGGCATGGTCTCCACCGGTACGTCATCCGGCGGCGTTTCGACCGCTGGTGCCGCCGGTGCCGAGTCTCTGGCCGCCGGCTCGTCGCCGTCGACCGGCATCGCCATCGCGCTGCGCACCGCCGCGATCCACGCGGCCGGGCGCGCCTTCGACGATTCCCTCCTTGCGGCGCAGGCCACCGGGTTCGACCTCGACACCCTGAACCGGATGCCCTCGGCCGCCCTCGCCGGGGAATGGCGCGACCTCGCCGCCGCGCCCCGGCACCCCGTCAGCGCGGTCGACACCCTGCACACCCCCGAGTGGCGGGCCTTCATCGCCGGCCTCGAGAAGCACCTCACGGCGTTGCGGGCGTCGCGTCCGGACTGGCTGACCCGGGTGGCGCCGACCGTGCTCGGGCGGGACGTGCCCGGAATCCACGCGGCGGCCCTCGCCGCGGATGCCGCCGGGTTCTTCGGCCGCAAGGCCAAGCGCCGCGCGGTGCTCGCGCAGATCGCCGACCTGCTCACCGGCGACGCGGCATCCGCCCCGGAGAAGGCCGTGCCGCTCAAGACGCTCTCGACGCTCACCGCGGCCCTCGCCGCCGCGCACGCCGAGGCGCAGGGCCTTCGCGACGCCGCGCTCACCCTGCCGGTGCCGCTCGTGGACGCGCGGTGGAACCCGTTTGTGCCAGCCGACGCCGAGGACCTCGCGACCGGCCTGGCCTGGCTCGGCTGGCTCGGCGACGCGCTCAACCGGCCCGCGGTGCCCGCTGTCGAAGCCGGCTCCCGCACCCACACCGCCGACCTGCGCGCCTACTATTCCTCGACCCCGCTCGGCACAGGACAGGAGCCGCTCACCGCCCTCGCCGCGGCCTGGCAGACCCTCGACACCGCCGCCGACGTGCAGCCCGCCGACCGCGCCCGCTGGGCCGGCGACCTCGGCTTTGTGTCCCGCTGGTGGGCGACCCGGGCCGCGCGCACGGTCGAGTCCGCCCAGCCGGTCGTGCTCGAACGCTGGCTCGCCCTCGTGCGTCACCTCGAGCCGCTGCGCCGCCACGGGCTCACCGACGCCCGCGCGGCGCTGCTGGCCGGCAGCATCCCGGCCGAGGATGCCGCGCTCGCGTTCGACAAGGGCCTCGCGATCGCCTCGCTCACCGAACGCGAGGACGCGACCGCCCTCGGCGACTTCAACCTCGTGGCGCACAGCAAGACGATCACCCGGTTCACCGCTAGCACGCACGCGGTGCGCGGCGAACTCCCCCGGGCCATCCCGGCCGAGGTGCTCGGCCTCCGCCGCTTCGACACGAACCTGGCCTCGGGGCAGGTCGGTGGGCTGCGCCGCCAGCTCGACCGGCAGCGCGGCGGCATGAGCGTGCGCGCACTGCTCGAGAACTACGGCGACCTGATCACCCAGGTGATGCCGTGCACCCTGATGAGCCCGGAATCCGTGGCCCGGTTCTTCCCCGCGCACGCTGCCCTGTTCGACATGGTCGTGTTCGACGAGGCCTCGCAGATCCGGGTGGCGGATGCGATCGGGGCGATGGGCAGGGCGACGTCCGTGGTCGTCGTGGGCGACAGCAAGCAGATGCCGCCGACGAGTTTCGCCGAGACGAGCGCGAACATCGACGACGAGGGTGACGCCGGTTTCGACGGCGACGACGGGATACTCGGTGCGGTCGCGGACGAGGAGTCCATCCTCACCGAATGCGTGCAGGCGCGGGTGCCGAGCAAATGGTTGTCGTGGCACTACCGCAGCCAGGACGAGTCACTCATCGCGTTCAGCAACCACTACTACTACGAGAGCCGGCTGTCGTCGTTCCCGGCGCCCGCGTCCAGCGCCGTCGCCGACCACGGCGTCTCCCTCGTGCGCGTCGACGGCCAGTTCGAGCGGTCGGGGCGGGGCACTGCCCTCCGCACCAACCCCGTCGAGGCCCGGGCGATCGTCGACGACATCGAGCGCCGCTTCCAGGCCTCGCCCGAGGTCTCCCCCTCGGTCGGCGTGATCACCTTCAACGCCCAGCAGCGCAACCTCATCGAGAACCTGCTCCGCGACAGCGACGACGAGCGCATCGCCCTCGCCCTCGACGAGATCGATGGCCTCTTCGTCAAGAACCTCGAGAATGTGCAGGGCGACGAGCGCGACAGCATCCTCTTCTCGATCGCGTTCAGCGCCAACGAGAAAGGCGTGGTGCCGCTCAACTTCGGGCCGCTCTCGCGGGCGGGCGGCGAGCGCCGCCTCAACGTGGCGATCACCCGTGCGCGGCGGCAGGTGGTGCTCTATGCGAGCTTCGACCCGGCGGTGCTGCGCGCGCAGGACACCAGCTCGGTCGGCATCAAACATCTCAAGGCCTACCTCGAGATGGCGGGCGCGGGCGCCGAGGCGCTGAGCACGGATGTCCGCCGCCCGTCCACCGTGGACCGGCACCGCGACGACATCGCGGCCGCGCTCCGCGCCGCGGGGCACGTCGTGCAGACCGACGTCGGGCTCTCCGACTTCCGGGTCGATCTCAGCCTCGCCTCGGCGACGGACCCGAGTCGGCCGCTCGTCGCAGTGCTGCTCGACGGGCCGAACTGGCGTGCCCGGCGCACGGTCTCCGACCGCGACGGCCTGCCCGTGGACGTGCTGCAGGGCATCATGCGCTGGCCGGGCGTCGAGCGGGTCTGGCTACCCGAGTGGCTGCACCACCGCGACGAGACGGTCGCCCGGCTCGGGGCGGCGGTCGAGGCCGCGGCTTCAGCTGCAGCCGCGGCCGAAGTGGCCAGGGAGCTGGTCATCCCCGCGGACGTCGAGCCCGCAGCAACCATCACCGAAACGCGACGGGATGCACCCGAGGTACTCGTCGCATCCCGCACGGTGTCCGCCCCGACTGTGGCGTTCGCCAACACGAGTGCGACCACGAGTTCCCTCGTGTTCGACTACGCCGAGTGGTCACCCGGGCGTCTCGGCACGGTCGACGTGCTCGACGCCTTGCCGCGGGCGGCGGCTGCGGCGAAGGTGCAGTCCGCGATCCGTGCGGCGGTCACGGCCGAGGGTCCGATCCACAGTGCGCGGCTGATCAAGCTCGTGGCGGGGGCGTTCGGGCTCGACCGGGTGAACCAGGCGCGGGCGGCCTCCATCGTGCGCTGTGTGCCGGCGGACCTGCCGCTCGGCGCCGACGAGCCGTTCTACTGGTCCGAGTCGATCGACCCGACCGGCTGGCAGGGCGCCCGGCGCACCCCGCCCGGCGTCACCCGATCCCTCGAGCATGTGCCGCTCGTGGAGATCGCGAACGCGATGCGCCTTGCGGCCGAGGCCGCCGCCGGCATCGACGACACTGAGCTCAAGCGGGAGGCCCTCGCCTTCTTCGGCGGGCGGAGCACGCGCGGAACCGTCGGCATCCGTCTCGACGCGGCCCTGGCTCTCGCCCTGGATTCCGGTCGCCTCACCCGCACCCCCGCCGGCCTCCTCCGCCCCGGCTCCCGGTAGCCGCACACCGCTACTGCGGGGCGGACTCGACGCGGTCGCGGCCGGCGCGCTTGGCCTCGTAGAGGGCCTTGTCGGCGCGGGCGAGCCAGTGTGCCGTGCGTTCGCCGGTATTCCGAACGGCCAGGCCGATGCTCACGGTGCAGCGCAGGCCCGGGGCGACGTCGTCCCAGCGGAAGCTGCTCACCGCGACGAGCAGGCGTTCGCAGGCCTTCTCCGCATCGGCCGGCGTCGCGTCGGCGAAGACCAACAGGAATTCCTCACCGCCGAGCCGCACCGCGAGGTCGCTGTCACGGATGGCAGCCGTCAGGATCGTGCCCATCGCGGCCAGCACCCGGTCGCCTGTTGCGTGACCGTGGGCGTCGTTCACCCGTTTGAAGTGGTCGAGGTCGACCATCGCCGCGCAAAGCGGCTGCGCGCGGTCGTGCGCCCGGCGCATCAGCGCGGGCAGCTGCCGGTCCAGCGCTCGCCGGTTCGGCAACAGGGTGAGCGGGTCGGTGTGGGCCTGCTGGTCGAGTTTTTCCGCACGGATGCGCAGCACCTGCGCCTCGAGCTGCGACCGTTCGGTCTCGTGGCGGGCATGTTCGATCTCGAGAGTGTTGATCAGCATCCGGGACTGCAGCCCGGCCGTCTGCCGCGTCAGGCGCAGGGTCAGCTCGTGCAACTGTTCGGAATGGCTGAGCGCGAGCTCGAACCGGCCGCTCTCCTTGTACATGGCGACGAGTGCACGGTGCAGCCGCGCCAGCAGCGCCGGATCTTCCTCGATCAGGGGGTCGGAGAGCTGGGCCGCCATCATCTCGGTCGCCTCGTCGATTCGGCCCTCCGACCGCACCACCTCGGCGAGCTGGGCGTCATTGTTGACCTCGAGGTTACGGTAGCCGTTGGCCGAGGCGAGCAGCTTGGCCAGCCCGGCCTGCTCACGCGCCTCGCGGTACCGGCCGAGCTCGATCAGGATGTGCACGAGGTTCGTGCGCGCGATCGTCTCGAAAAAAGCGTGCCCCTGGCCGTGGGCGAGCGCCGCGGCCTGCAACACGTTGTCGAGGGCCTCGGCGAGGGCATCCGCCGGGTCGAGCCCCTGCGTCTTCTGCGTGCGGGCGAACTCGAGGCAGGTGTCGCCGAGGTTGTTGAGTCCGGCGAATCTGGCCTCGGCGTCCTCGAGCAGCCGCGACAGGTCGAGCGCCTGGCGGCCCAGTTCGAGGGCGCGCTGCGAGTCGGCCATACCCACGTGCACCATCGAGGAGCGGCTGAGCGCCCAGAATTCGGCGAGCTTGCTGCCACTCGCCCGCGCCGCGGACAGCGCGCCGAGCACATGGCGCAGCGCGGGCTCGTGCAGGCCGGACTCATGGAACGCGAGCGCCAGGGTGCAATGCGCCTGCGACTGCCGCAGCAGTTCGCCCGTGTCGACCAGGTATTTGAGGGCGAGCAACCCGTGACGAACGGATGCCTCGACCTCGCCCAACCGCAACCGGTGCAGTGCGAGCAGCTCGCGGGCCTGAGCGCGTTCGGCGGGGGTGATCCCGAAGGTCGCGAGCACCTGTTCGGCCTGCGCCGCGCCCTCCAGGTGCCGGCCGTCGGCGCGCGAGATCTCGCAGCCGGCGAGGAGTGCCGCGGTCGAATACGGTGCGGGCGCCGGTGAAGTGCTGCGAACGGGCGCTGCCGAAGATGCACGCACCTCTGGTGCTGCCGCCTTCGAGTCCACCTTCAGCCCCCCGACTGTCTGTCGCTCTTTCGAACCTAACACCGTACCCGGCCGGATTCGGCCGGAAAAAAGCCCCCGAAAGGGCGAAACTATGACCCGCCCCTGACCGCCCCCGCACACGGATGCCCAGCGCGGGCACGTAAGATCGGCGGATGACCGCAGCGACAGCATCAGTGCCCCTCGACCCCCGCATCACCCTGTTCGGCGCGGAGTGGTGCAGCGACTGCCGCCGCTCGAAGAAGGTGCTCGACGGACTGAACGTCGACTACGACTACGTCGACCTCGAGGCCGTCGTGGACGGAGCCGACCGTGCCCACGCGATCAGTGGACGCACCCGGATCCCCGTGATCGTGTTCCCCGACGCGAGCCACCTCGTCGAGCCGAGCGACGCCGACCTGCGCGCGAAACTCGCGCAGTTCTCCGTGGAGGCCTGAGCCATGCGCAGCCTCAAGGACTGGACATTTTCGATGTGCGGGATCGCCGGTTTCGTCTGCTGTGCGATCGCGCTCGGGGTTCTCTACTTCAACGCGGTGAACCACAACGCCTTCGTGGGCGTGGCGGTTCCGGTGGCGATCGTTGCCCTCGCCGCCGGCGGCATCGCCACCGCCAGGGCACGCTGGCTCTGGACCAGCGGCCGCGGCAACCAGCGCCGCTGACGCCCGCCAGACCGGCGACAGCCACACCACCCGCTCCACGCTGACGCCCGGCGCCCCCCGACCCGGCGTCACCCGCTCGGGGCCGTTTCCCCATCGGCGCTGCCGCGCTACGATGCCACGGAGACGGGGAGGCATCATGAGCGACACAGGCCAGGACAAGCGCATCGAACGCTTCGGGAGTGACGAAGACATTGCGAACGCCGAGGCCGCGAAGCGGCAGGACGCGAAGGATGCGCGGGTGCGACTGCTGCGCAGCAAGGCGGCCGTCGCCCGGTCGGAGGCCGATGCGATCGACGCCATGCACCTCGACCCGGACACGCTCGAGGACCTCCTCGAGAACGGCAGCCCGCTCGAGGCGCGTCGGTTGGAAAAATCGGAGCACGCGATCAGCCAGCGGGTGACTAAGGCGAAGGCCGCGGCCGAGGCGGCCGAGTACGAATACGAGCAGGCCGTGCTCGAGCAGTACGACGACAGCAAAGGCTGACGGCGTACCGCCGGAGCCAGCCGTCATACGGTGTCGAGCAGCCCTTCCGCCTCGGCGACAATGCCCGCCGTCTTCAGGAAGCTGTCCGGATTGAGCGAGATCGAATCGATGCCCTCGCGCACCAGGAAGGCCGCGAAGTCCGGGTAGTTGCTCGGCGCCTGCCCGCAGATGCCGATCTTGATTCCGGCGGCGTGAGCCTTGCGAATGGCCTCGCTGATCATCCGCTTGACCGCTTCGTCGCGTTCGTCGAAGAGCCCGGCGAGTTCGCCGGCGTCCCTGTCGACGCCGAGCACGAGCTGGGTGAGGTCGTTCGACCCGATCGAGAAGCCGTCGAACCGGGTCGCGAACTCCTCGGCGAGGATCACGTTCGCGGGGATCTCGCACATCATGTACACCTGCAGGCCGTTCTCGCCGCGGGTCAGCCCGTTCGCGGCCATCACCGCGAGCACCTTGTCGGCCTCGGCCACGGTACGGCAGAACGGAACCATCACTATCACGTCGGTGAAGCCGATCTCCTCGCGCACCCGCTTGATCGCCCGGCATTCGAGCGCGAACCCCTCACGGTAGCGGTCATCGTAGTAGCGGGAGGCACCGCGGAAGCCGATCATCGGGTTCTCCTCGGTGTGCTCGAACGCACCGCCACCGAGCAGGTGCGCGTACTCATTGGTCTTGAAGTCGCTCATCCGCACGATCACCGGGTCGGGGTAGTACGGCGCGGTGAGCTTCGCGATGCCGAGCGCGAGGGTCTGCACGAAGTACTCCTGCGGGTCGGCGAAGCCTCGGGTACGTTCGTGGATGCGCCGGAGCGCGGCCCGGTCGGTGACCCGCTCCGGGTGAACGAGCGCCATCGGGTGGATGGTGATCAGGTTGTTGATGATGAACTCCATCCGGGCCAGGCCGACGCCCCCGGCCGGCAACCGCCACCACTCGAACGCGGCGGCAGGGCTCGCGATGTTCACCATCAGCTTCGTGCGGGTCATCGGCACCGTGCCGAGGTCCACCTCCTCGGTCTCGAAGGCGAGGGTTCCTGCGTAGACGAAGCCCTCGTCGCCCTCTGCACAGGAGAGCGTGATCTCGGCGCCACTGTGGATCAGGTCGGTTCCGGTGCCGGTTCCGACGACCGCTGGCACGCCCAGCTCCCGGCTGACGATCGCGGCGTGACTGGTCGGCCCGCCGTGGTCGGTCACGATGCCAGAGGCCCGGGTCATGATCGGCACCCAGTCGGGGTCGGTCATCTCGGTGACGAGGATCGCGCCGTCGATGAAGTGGTCGATGTCGGCCGGGTCGCGGATCACGCACGCGGTTCCGGTTGCGATGCTGTCACCGATCGCGACGCCGGAGACGATGAGGGGCCCGCTCTCGAGCAGCCTGCTCACGGTGAAGACGTTGCCGCTCGCCTGCGATTGCACCGTCTCCGGCCGCGCCTGCACCATGTACAGCTCCTGGGTGACGCCGTCCCTGGCCCACTCCATGTCCATCGGCCGGCCATAGTGGTCTTCGACGATCACGGCCCAGCGGGCGAGCTGCACGATCTCAGTGTCGCTCAGCACGAACGCGTTCCGCTCCCGCAGCGGAGTGTCGATCACCCGGGTACGGGCGCTGCCGCCGGCGGCGTAGACCATCTTGGTCGCCTTGGCGCCGAGGGTCTTCTCGATGATCGGGGTCAGCCCGGGGTCGGCGAGCAGCGCCTTGAACACGAGGTACTTGTCGGGGTCGACGGCGCCCTGCACCACGGTCTCGCCGAGTCCCCAGGCCGCGCTGATCACGGCGGCACCCGGGAACCCGGTGTCGGTGTCGATCGAGAACATCACCCCGGACCCGCCCAGGTCGGAGCGGATCATCCGCTGCACCCCGATCGAGAGCGCCACGTCGAGGTGGTCGAAGCCCTTGACCTCGCGGTAGCTGATCGCCCGGTCGGTGAACAGGCTCGCATAACAGCGGCGGCAGGCGGCGAGCAGGTCCCGCTCCCCCGTCACGTTCAGGAAGGTCTCCTGCTGCCCGGCGAAGCTCGCATCCGGCAGGTCTTCCGCGGTCGCGCTGCTTCGCACCGCCACGGCGAGGTTCTGCTGCCCGGAGCGGGCAGACAGTTCCCGGTAGGCCGAGCGGATGCCCGCGGCCGTGTCCTCGGGGAATTCCCCGTTCAGGAACAACTCGCGCAGGCTCTCGCCTGTGACCCGCAGAGTCGCCTCGCCGGAGTGGTAGCTGTCGAGGGCCTGGCGCAGGGCCGACTCGATCCCGTTCTCCGTGATGAACGCGCGGTAGGCATCCGCCGTCGTCGCGAAACCGTCGGGCACCCGCACCCCCTGGCCGGCGAGCGAGCCGACCATTTCGCCGAGGGACGCGTTCTTCCCGCCGACCTGGGGGATGTCGGCGAGGCCGATCTCTTCGAACCAGACCACATGACGCTCTGACATGACGACTCCTGACACGACCTCGAAAGCCGCGACCCGGCGTCTCGTGGCGCCGACGGCATCCGCTCTCGGCAACCTACTGCTAGGCCCGGGCAGCGGCTAGTGCCCGGACCAGGGCAGGCACCCGGCGCAGTCGCGGACCTCCGCCGCGGTGCGCTGCGGGTCTGCACAACAGGAAAGGCCCGGAGCAGCGATTTCGCCGTTCCGGGCCTTTCTGGTGTGCCGGCGTGCGGTGCCGGCGCTTGTTGATGCAGTTGTTACATGCGCTTGAAGATCGCGACCGGGATCGACTGGTGCACGATCTGGGTGACGGTCGCGCCGCCGCCGGCCGTGGCCTCACCGGCGATCGTCATCGCGAAGTCGAGGGTCAGGCCGTAGGTGTCCGGCGTCAGCACGCCGATCGAGTTGGACTCGAGCTGGAAGCCGCCCTTCGGCGAGGTGACGAGCAGCCCGCCAGGGCCCGTGAGCGCCTCGGGGTCGAGCGTTGCGGCGATCGGGTTCACGTTGAGCACGAACGGCGTCGTGCTCGCGCCGCTCGCCGTGGTCGTCGTTGCGGTGACCGTGACGTTGGACATGTAGACGTGGCGCTTGGTGCCGAAGGCGGCCTCAGGCGCCTGCGAGCGATCGAAGACGCTGATCACGAACGAGAAACGCTTGTCGCTGTCCGTGTACCACTCATGGGTCTTCTGCTCAGTCCACATGTCGAGCTGGAGCTCGAGCTGGGGCGCGAGCTGGATCGCCGGGTGGATGGAGCCCATGTCGGTGAAGACCGAGTCGAAGACGAGCGGAGCAGCGGTGGCCGTCGGCGCGGCGGAGGCCGAGACCTGGCTGGCCTGGTCGATCGGCGCGAACCCGACGAGGGCGGCGACGCTTGTGCACGAGGTGAGGGTAAGGGACAGAACGGCGACACCGGTGACGGCAGCAATTCGGGTAAACCAGTGGGACATGGTGGAACTTTCGGGTCGGGTAGCCGTCTGCATTAATATGCTGAACACATAGTGGCATACGCGGGGGGCCCGCGTCCCCTTTTTAGGGGACTCATTCTCGGCGGGTATCGGGTTATGTCCCCCGGGATGCCACCCATTCGGGGGACCGAATCCGGCTTCGATGCCACTAATCTGGGTCTATGGCCGACGCCCCCACGCTTCCCGACCCGTTGCCGCTGGAGTTCCAGCGCCCGCCGCGGTGGCCGACGCCCACCCTCGACTGGGTTGCGGGCAACCAGGGCTGGGAGCCCCCTGCCGGATGGACGCCGGTTCCGGAGTGCGCCCCCGCGCCTCCCGGCTGGGTGTTCTGGACCCGCTCGGAGGAAGGCTGGCCGCGCTTCGCTGAGGAAAACCTCGCCCCGGCGAAACGATCCCTCTGGATCGGCGTCGGAGTCTTCGTGGCCGGCCTGCTCCTGACCGTGCTCGGTCTAGCGGTCACCCACAACGCCCTCTTCCTCGTGTTCGTCGCGGCAATCGTCGCCGGCCCGATCCTGACGATCCGCGCGGGCTCCAGGCTGAAGGAGATCGACGACGGCCTGCTGGACCGGGTTCGCGCCCTCGCTCCGCAGTACAAGCACACCCTGCAACGCCTGGCCTACAACAAGTACCTCCGCTCGTTCGGCCCGCTGTCATGACCCCTGAGATCGCCGCCGAGATCCTCAACGTGCCGGCGGGCGCGAGCCGCGCCGAAATCGACAAGCAGTTCCGCAAGCAGGCGCGGACGCACCACCCCGACCTCCTCGCCGGTGCCTCCGCGGAGACTATCGCAGCCGCGACCACCGAATTCGTGCGGATGTCCGCCGCACGCGACGTGCTCCACGGCGAGCTCGACCGGGTGGCGAGCAAGCGCACGGATGCCGCCACGCCGACGCGCGCACCCGCTGCGGCCCGGCGGGCCGCAGCACCGGATCCCGCGAGCACCGCGGCCCCGTCCGGCCCGACCACCGCGTCCGCCGGCCCGGCCGCAGCCGGAACTCCGGCAGCTGGCCCGTCGGCCGCAGACCCGCGCGGCGCCGAAGCACGCGAGGCGCAGCAGCAGTACCCCCAGCAGCGACCGGCGGAGAACCCGCAGGCCCAGTTCGGTCCGCGTGCCGGCTGGACCACCCGCGGACCCGACGACCCGTACATCCGCCGCGGACCCGTTCCCCCGCCGCCCTCGCCGGTCCGGCGGACGCCGATGGATCCTCGCGACAGCAGGCTCCCGCGCCAGGCCCCGGGGACACCGTCGAACCCGCTCGATCCGGAGAGCTTCCAGTACCCGCCGGTGCGGCAGCATCCGCCGGCCCAGGAGCCGCAGAACCCGGCGACCCGCCCGAACCCGCAGTACGGCGCACCGCTGCCGCTGCCGATCGAGCGGCGCCGGGCATTCGTCGATCGCCGCGACCCGGGCAAGGCCGGCTTGCCGTACCCGAACGACCGCCGTCGTGCACCGGCGGACCGGCGGGACCCCCGGAATGCCGATACCTTCCCGGACGATCGTTACAGCCAGCACCCCGACACGTTCTACCGCGCCAGCCCTCAGCAGGAACCCGCGGGCCAGGACACGGGTCTGCCGTCTGCCCGGGCGCGGCACAGCACCGGCCCCGCACCGGACGGCGACGCTCGGGCAGCGGACCGGCGGGCACAGCAGCAGGGTGCGCCTCAGCCGCCTCAGCAGCGACCTCCGGCCCAGCAATACCAACAGCATCGGCCTCCGGCGCACGAGGAGCGCCGCGGGCGACCGGCATCCTTCGTTCCGCCGGGCTTCGTGCCAGTGGGCGGCACTCCGACGGGGTCGATGCCCGCTGCACCTGCGGCCGGCGCCACGGGACTCCCGGGCGTCGACCCCCAGGCCAGTCCGATGTCGTTCGCCGATTTCGTGCTCGCCCGCGACGCGCAGTCCTGGATCCCCTACGTGGAGAAGACGCTCCCGCCGACTCCCCCGCGCCGCGCCGGCTGACCCGGCCTGGCGGTCAGGGGTGACTGCCTAGGCTTCCATGTCGTCGTGGGTGACGATGCGGATCAGCTCGACGCTGCCGTCCGGCTTCTGCCAGAAGTGCATCCGGCGCGCGGCCGGGGTGTTCTGCTCGATCGACACCCGCATGCAGCGGGCGCCATCCCAGCGCAGCAGGTGCGGGTCTGCGGGACCTGCGCCCTGGCGCAGCGCGTGCAGGTGGCGGCCCTGCAGGGTCTTGACCCGTCCGGTCAGTACATCGACGGATGCCTTGAACGCTTTCGCGAGCTGGCCGTCGTCCAGCCCGCTCAGGGAATCCGCGAACCGGTCTGACAAGCCGTAGCTGTGCGGCAGCGGCCATTCCTCGCGGTCGGATTCCGGGACCCGGTCGACCCAGGCAAGGGCGATCTCGTGGCGGACCCAGCTGGTGGCGTCCTCCCAGAGGGCGCGGCGCGACTCGTATTCGCTGCTGGGGGCTGGGGCGACGACGGTCCGACGGGACTCGCGCAGCATCCGCTTCTGGGTGCGCTGCTCGTCGCGGAGTTCGGCGACGGTGTGGCGCAGGGTGCCGAGTTCGACAAGCGCGTCGCGGAGCTGCAGCTGCGCGGAGCGGGCCTGCTCGCGCAGGCGGGCGAGGTCGGACTCCGTGCTTCCCGCCTCGACGAGCTGCGCCTCGAGCCGGGTGATCTTCGCCTTCGCCTCGGCCAGGGAGAGCTGGGTGGACTGCAGGGCAGACACCGACGTCGGGGCGCACGGCGCCGGAGTCGGGCCGACGCGGAACGGGATCGCGCCGGGCGACCCCGCGGTCGCGGGTGTCGGCCGGCGCACGGCGTGCACGCGGCCGGGCCCGGGGAACGGGCGGGGCACGATCGGCCGGGGAGCGGCGAGGTCGGCGGGCGAGGGCCGCGCGGCGCCCGCACCGGCGAGCGCGTCGGGGGAACCGGCCTCGCCGTGCAGGTCGTCCTGGGCGAGAGCGGCGCCGGCCGCGCGAACGAACCCGGCAACCCCCTTCGCGGACATGGCCGGGTCGAAGACGAGGTCGTCGCCGCTTCCGGTGTCGTCGTCCTCGACGAGCGGGAGCAGCGGGCGGTTCTCGCGCAGCCAGGGTGGCCCGTTCAGCACGGCGGCGAGCGGCGGCAACACTGGCTCGTCGTCGTCGACGTCGCTGAGCACCAGGTGCAGGGCGCCACTCGGCAGGTGCATGACCCGCGCGGCCACGACGTCGCCCTCGGAGAGCAGGGTGTCGACGAGGTCGCGCGGGTTGGCCGAGATGTCGGCGCGGGTGATCGTGAACGTGAGGTGCGGGTGCAGGGCGAGCACGGCCTTCTGCGCGCTGACCTTCTGCACCAGGGCGAGGGTGACACTGCCGTGCGGGTAGCGCTCGGCGATCACCTCCGTGGTCGGCGGTTTGAGCTCGACATTGAGCCGGTGGGTCGGGGCATCGAGGGCGCCCTGGATGCGCTGGCCGGGCGAGAGAGTCCAGTCCAGCGGCACGGGCGGGTAGGTGAGTTCCTGCCAGATGGTCGCCATGCCGCCGCCGTCGAGCTCCACGAGGGCGCGGGAACCGTGCAGCATGAAGCCCTTGACGGTTCCGGTGACGGTGATGACGGATGCCGGGGCGAGCGCGAAGAGACCGGCGTGGTGGGCGTGAGCGAGGGCATCCGTGACGAGTTGGTCGGTCGCGTGCTGGGGGTCGCCGTGCGTGAAGCGCAGGCGGGACCTGGCCAGGTCGGCGAAGGGGTTCGGCCCGGTGGGGTATGACCGGCCGGCGCTGCCGTAGACCTGGAATTGGGCGGGGAGCAGGTCGCCGAGCTGCCGGGTGAGTTCTCCGGTCTGCACGAGAAAGACGCGCGCGACGTCGCCGATCTGGGTGGCGAGCTGATCGATGCCGATCTCGGGGATGGCGGTTCCGAACGGTGAGGAGACGACGACCCAGGGTCGATCACGGGCGGGGTCGTGAAGGCCGATCGCAAGCTGCTGCACCGCGGAGCTGGTCTCAACGCGGGTGTACACGGCTTACTCCTCCCCGGGCCCGTGGATAGGCCGTGGGAACAAGGCTACGCCAGTATTCTAGACGGATTGCTCCATTCGTTAAGTTACGGGGTGCATATGAAGCATTGTGTGCGGGTTGCCCACCCGGGACACGCTGTGTGACGCAGGATGCACCTCCAACGGGGGCGGCGCCGAGCCGATCTCCGGTGAGTGCGAAGCCGCGGAGTCAGCGACCCGAGCTGGAGATAGCGCCGACCAGGACGACACCGAGGTTCACGGCCAGATAGGCGGAGACGCCGAGCCCGATGACGACTTCGAGGGGGGCGAGCACGAGGCGCTGCAGCCTCGCCGACCGCATCTGGTTGTCGAGCACGGTGAAGCGCTCCATCAGGCCGTCGCCGGTGCCGACCGGCACGGTTTCGGCCCAGCTCGCGGGATCGTCGAGCAGCGCGATCACCTGGAATCGTTCGAGCGGAGCGAGCACGCGCGGCAGGTCGGTGAGCCACGACACGAGGTCTGCGGCGTCGAGCACGGTGACCGCATTCTTCGGGCCGGCACAGACGAAGCCCTTAGGCCCGACGAATGCGAGCGCCGGGTGGATCGGGACGGCGAAGTCGAGATAGGCACGCAGGAGCGTGTCGATGCGTTCGCCCTCGAAGGCCGCGTGTTCGAGGTAGGGTACCGCTCGGTCCCCGACGGTGACATCCTCGCCGATGACCCGCACCGCAGCACCGCGGTGCTGCTTGGTGTTGATGGTAACGACGCCGCAGGGGCCGACGACGACGTGGTCGATGTCCCAGCCGTTCACCCCGACGGGGAGCCCGTGGAAGACAGCCCACTCCGGAGGCAGCTGGGCCAGGAGTGCGCCGACGGCTAGTTCTCCCTGCGCGCCGCGGTACCAGCCCAGGGCATTGCCGCCGAGCGGGGAGCGACCGAGGAAGCGGGCGAGACGGGTGCGACGCGGGTGGACACCCTGCTGGCGGAGCAATTTGTCGATGATGGCCTGTGCGGCGAACCGGCGCCGCATGCCCTCGTTTTCGACGCGGCCGTCGTCGATACTGCCCGGATCGATTGTGCTTTTGTCGACCATGTTGATTGCTCCCCCGGATTGATACTAGCGAGCCGCGGCATCTGCTGCCCCACCCCGTTTTAGCCCCTGCCCCCGCTCGCGCGGCCGCCTGCTCTAGTCGTGCTTCTGGACGAAGTCGATGGCGAGGTCGGCGACCTCGTCCCAACCGTGGTCGATCGTGAGCGAGTGGCCGCGGTTCGGCACCTCGACGATTTCGGTCACACCGTGGTTCTTCTTCTGCTGCTTGTAGATCGCGTTCGAGATCGCGAGCGGCACGGTGTTGTCGTTGTCCCCCGCGATGATGAGCAGCGGCCCGCGCTCGGAGTTCTTCGTGTCGACCCTCGCCTCAGTGAACGGGTTCAGGTTCGCCGTCGCGGCCTGGAACAGCGGCACGCCCGATGCGGCCACGTGATAGGTGTCGTACAGGGCGCGCGCCTCATCGGTGTCGAGGGCGTTGGCCCAGCCGAAACTGAACTGCTCGAAGGTGAGCGAGACGGCCCGCCCGACATTCGCCGGGTTCAGCAGCACCGGTGACGCCGATTTCAGAGCGGATGCCGGCAGCGGCAACACGCCACGGAACGGTGCGGAGTCGATCGCGACAGTTGCAGCGGAGACTCCCTCACCGGCCAGGTGCTGGGCGATCAGCCCGCCGAAGGAGTGCCCGACGATCGCGGGTTTGATCTTGAGGTCGTTGATGGCGTCGAGGTAGTGGTCGGTGACCTGGGCGATCATCTTATGGGCGAAGACCTCGGGGTCGCGCTTGGCTTCCTCGATACTCTCGGGGTCGTCGGGCCAGCCGGGGGCGATGCTTGTGTATCCGGCGGACTCGAAGCGGCCGCGCCAGCGGTCCCAGCTGCTCGAGAGCAGCCAGAGCCCGTGCACGAACACGACCGGACGCAAGCCCGACTCGTTCGCTCGCTCGACCTCGGCTCGTTCCGGTGCGGTCAATGCGTCCATCTCAGCTCCGTTTCGGTTTCTGGCGAGTTCACGCGGCGGGTGCCGGGTGATCTGGGCACGATAACCGCACCGGTCCCCGTCGTCTAGGCCGCAGGCATCCTCGGGCGCGCCGCGGCGGTGGTCAGCAAGAGCGCCGCATTTCGGCGTCCCCCGATCGCGACAGGGAACGGAGATCGGGGGCACACTGGGGGGATGGTTCGCAAACAGGCGGTGGTGCGCGGGATCGTCCAGGCCGTGGGGTTCCGGTACTATGCGCAGGCCGAGGCCCGGCGACTCGGGCTCGCGGGATTCGTGCGCAACCACAGGGATGGCTCGGTCGAGGTCCAGGTGGAGGGGCCGGCAGCATCCGTCGACCGGATGCTCGACTGGCTGCGGCGCGGGCCGCCGTCTGCCCAGGTCGACACTGTGCACGTCGAGGACATGCCGGACCGCGGGGACGACGGCTTTCGGATCGAGTGACCTGCCCGCTGGCGTAGCGTTGAAGCATGTGCGCGCGTGCAAATCGTCCCGCCCGCACCGACGACCCAGCCGGGTCGCTCGCCGCGGTTCTCGTGGCGCGCCCGGGCTCAGCGAGGCGTTCCCTCAGGCGCACCGGGCGGCTCTCCCCGGATCTCTCCCCGCTTCACTCCCCGCGACGGCGGGTCATAGGGATCGTCCGGCTCGTGCTGGCCGGCACCGAGGTGCTTGCACTGCTCGGGTATTTCGGTTACATCCTCGGTTTCAAGAGCTTCATTGTGTACAACTACTTCAGTTATTTCACCGTGCAGAGCGCCATCGCCGCGGTCGGTGTCTTCATCGCCGCGGGGATCGTCGCCCTGCGCCGGGAGGTCGACCCGCCTTGGCTCGACTGGATCCGGCTGCTCGTCACGACCTACATGATCGTCTCGGGCATCGTGTTCCTCGCGATCGTGATCCAGTCGTCGTCGCGGGCGTACACGATGGAGGTACCGTGGTCGACGCAGCTCCTGCACTTCTGGATCCCCGGGATCGCGCTCGTCGACTGGCTCACCGACACCGGCAAGGCCCGGCTGCCGTGGACGATGCTCGCCTGGGTCATGGTCGTCCCGAGCATCTGGGGCGCGTTCACCCTGATCCGGGGCGCCCTGGTGCGCTGGTACCCCTACTTCTTCCTCGACCCGAAGCAGGTCAGCGGCCCGCTCGAGACGGTGCTGTACTGCGTGGTCGCCGTCGCGCTCTTTACCGGGATCGCGGCCCTGCTGACCTGGTCGTCCCGCGGCTGGCGGGGCCTCAAGCCGGGGGCCGGGGGTTAGGGGCGCAGGTGGGCGCAGGCGTCGGGGGTGGCGCGCCCCGTCGGTATGCGCGACCGAGCCGATGCGGCCCTCGCCGCCGGGCCCGCGGATGAGGCCGTCAGCGCCGCACATCTGCGCGATCGGCCGGTGGTAGAAGTTGTCGCCCAGGAAGGTGAAGGCGAGGCCGCTCGCCCGCAGGTGCGTCTCGGTCGCGGCGTGGTCGCGGGCGAGGGTGAATTCGGCGTGCGGATCGGCGCCGAGGAACGAGAGATAGACGATCCTGGAAGGGAGCGGGCGGAACGATTTACAACGGGATGAAGGTGTATTCCACGGTGAGGTGTTCACTGCGGCAGGCGCCGCAGTAGAGCACGCCGGAGTGCTGCATGGCGATCACCCGCGGGGAGCACTGCACGACCTTCGGGCCGCAGCACGGCGAGATGACCATGTAGGCGCCGGGCGCGGTCGGATGGTGGCCGCTCAGGCCGCGGCCATGGTGGGAACCCTCGCAGGCGAGGTCGGAATCGAAGTCGAGCAGGCTGTCCAGCTCTTGGTCCAGCAGGGTTTCCATGGGGCACGATCAATCACGCGGTCTAACAGGGGAACTGCAGTCGCGACGGTGGCGGGGCACCGAAGCCGCGACCGCGCTCGGGTGGCCGACGGCACGACATGTGTACATTGCTGGGTCTTACGACCGTTGCACGCAACCCACCCGATTGGCAGCCATCGGCAACACCAACCCGGGAACGACTAAACCTTGGGGAGCTGCACATCGGCGGACCGCACCTGCATGAAGTCCCGGCTCGCCCCGGGAATCTTCAGCGACTAGACATTATGCATAGCTTACACCGCTTGGTGAGAAATGCTCGGGATTGATCTCACAGGTGCGGTGTGCCGGCGCACGGTCGGCGCACGGTCGGCGCAGGCGGCACAGTAACCACGGTCCCTGCCTCACCGCCCAGAGTCGCCGTTCCTGCCGATACCGCCCGCTGCACCGGCGATTCCGGGCGGGAACGGCGACTCTCGGCGTCAGGCCGCGGGCGTCGGCGTCGGGGGCACGTAGAACGGGGTCAGCCCGCGCAGCGCGGCGGCGAGCACCGTGGCGTCGTCGGCCCCGACGAGCCGGAGCGCCGCGTCCCCGGCGACGAGTCCGACCAGGACGGGCTCCCCGGTGAGCGGCATCATGTTGATCCAGACCCGGAAGTCCACGTCCCCGCCGACCGTGGTCCACAGCGGGGCGGTCGTGCTCCAGAACGGCTCGTCGAACTGCAGCCACACCTTGTCGAGCGTGCCCATGCCGAGGTCGGCGATCGCGCCGCGGTGCGCGAACGGCAGCGCGGGGTCGAATTCGAGCACCCCGGACTTCAGCACCCCGAGCGGAACGGTGACGAGCACCCGGTCGGCGGAGAGCGACTCCCCCGTGCCCAGACGCAGGCTCACACCGGTGTCGGTGTATGCAAGTTTGGTGACGACGCTCGAGTCGAGCAGGTCGATGCCCTCGGCCGCCTTGGTGAGCAGGCGGGCATATCCGCCGAGCACGATCCGGTCCTCGTTCGCGCCGGCGTCCGCGCTCGTGTACCAGCCCGACTGCTGGTCGATGGATGCGCCCGCGTCGATATCGAGAACGGTCGCGACCCGGAACGCGAGCCAGTCGGCCGCGGAAACACCGTCACCGGCATCCGCTGTGGACAGCGTGCTCGCGCCAGAGCCGTCGAGGGCCCCGTGCACGGACATGTCACTCGCCTGCTTCGTGGCCCAGGCGAGCGAGGTTGCAACGGCCTTCTCGCCGGTGTCTGGCACCGCGACGACGATTCCAGCGTCGGTGCGGGTCTCGCTCGCGCTCGGGAAGGGGGTGGTCGCGATGCCGAGGCGGGTGAATTCCTCGTCGAGGGACGTGGTGTCGCTGTGGCTCACGAAGGACGGGCCGAGTTCGACGGGGAAGGGCCAGTTCTTGTCGCTGACGGTGTCGATGCGGCCGCCGATGCGGTCGCGAGCCTCAACGAGGACGACGTCGAAACCGGCGTCCTTGACGATGCGCGCGGCACTGAGCCCGGCGATGCCCGCGCCGATTACGGCGATGCGTTCGCCGGGCGCTGCGGCGGCGATGATCTCGCGGGCCGCGCGAAGGCCGGTGTCGCGGCCTCCCTGCACCGTTCCCGGAGCATCGGTCGAGGTGGCCTCCCCGGCGAAGAAGACCCGGTCGAGCACGGGTTGGGCGAGCGCGGTGCGCTGCTCGGGCGTGGAGTCGACGGCGGCGAAGCTGTACGAACCGCGGGCGAACGGGTCGGCAGACCACGAGGTGCGGCGCATCTGCGCGGGTTTCGGCACGGGCGAGACGGTGGGCGTCGGTGCGGGGGTCGGCGTGGCGGTGGCGGATGCGCTCGGCCGCGGGGCCGGGGACACGCACGCGGTGAGAACCAGAGCCGAGAGACCGGTGACTCCGATGAGGAAGGTGCGACGCTTCATGGCGTTCCGCGCTTCGGGTGTCACTCACGTCCTCCTCTCCGAACGAATCCGGTTGGTTCCAAACTACCGCAGGGGTCGGTTCGGGCGTCATATGCCGCCGCCGCGCCGGTTTCGGCAGCCCGCTACCGCCGTTTCGGGCGCGGCCCGCGGAAACCGGCGCGGGCGCGAGCACGACGCGGCGGCATCCGCTCGAGTGAAGCAGCGCCCGCAGCAAGCGGATGCGGTGGGTAACGATGGCCGCGCCGGTTTCGGCAGCCCGCTACCGCCGTTTCGGGCGCGGCCCGCAGAAACCGGCGCGGGCGCGAGGCCGACCCGCGGAAACCGGCGCGGGCGCGGAGCGGGCCGGCGCGTACGTCGGGATTGCGGTCAGGCGAGCAGTTCGGGCGGGAGGAGGAAGCCGTCGTCGACGAGTTCGCGCACGCGCGGGAGCAGTTCGGCGGTGAGGTCGCGTTCAGAGACTTCGAGCAGCTCGGCGAGCGCGCCGGCGATCGCGCCGACCGCGAGTTCGCCGTCGCAGGCCCCGACGAGCGCGGCGAGCGCGGTGTCGAGCGACACCGACCGGCCGAATCCACTGCCCTGGTGCAGGGTGAGCAGGGTCGGGTCCTCCTGACCGGGCCAGAAGTGGCGTTCCTCGGTGACGTCGGAGGCAACGGTCAGGGTCGCGTAGACCAGGTCGTCATCCGTGAGCGCAGCGTGCCAGTCGTGGGCAGCAAGGCAGGCCGCGAGGTGGCTTCCGATGCCGTCCGGGTTGTGGCCGAGGCCGCCGTGCAGGCGTTCGAGGCGCCGCAACCGCGGAACAGCCGCGGGCCGGGCGGTGTCCGGGCGGCGGAGCAGCAGGTAGCCGAAGCCGACCTGCGTCACGCCGCGCGCCGCGAAGTCGTCGAGCCAGGCATCGTAGAGGCGGTCGAAGTCGGCAGTGCCCGGCCGGGTGCCGCCGTCGCGGATCCAGGTCTCGGCGTAGAACTCGGGTGACTGCACCTCGCGCTCGATGATCCAGGCGTCGAGCGCAGGCGCGGACCCTGACGAATTCGACGGAGATTCGCCCTCCGCAGGGGCCGAAGACGGCTTTCCCGGTGTCTTTTCGGCAAAATCTCCGTCGAATTGGTTCGGGTCGACGGAGGCAGCGGCTGGCGTGAGCCAGTCGGCGAGGCGGTCGAACGCGTCCTGGCCTGCGCGATACTCCCAGTTGCCGAGGAGCTGGGCGACGCCGGTCGGGGTGAGGTGCGCGGCGGCTCCGCGCACGACGGACTCGACGAGGGCGTCGCCGACGAGGCCGCCGTCGCGATACTCGTAGCTCGGCACGCCCTCTGCCCGCGGCGTGATCACGAACGGCGGGTTGGAGATGATGTGGTCGAAGCGCTCGCCCGCGACCGGCTCGAACAGGCTGCCGAGCCGGAATTCGATGGTGGTCACGCCGTTGAGCGCGGCGTTGAGGGCGGCGAGCTCGAGCGCACGCTCGGAGATGTCGGTCGCGACGACGCGTCTGGCGTGGCGGGAGGCGTGCAGGGCCTGGATCCCGCAGCCGGTGCCGAGATCGAGGGCGGTGTCGACCGGGTTCGGCAACAGCAGGCCGCTCAGGGTGAGGGATGCCCCGCCGACGCCGAGCACATGGCTCTCGCCGAGCGCGTGCCCGAGTACGAGCTCGCCGAGGTCGGAGGCGATCCACCAGCTGCCGGCCCCATGGGCGTCCACGAAGCTGTACGGGCGGAGTTCGACGAGCGGGCGGAGAAGGGCGTTCTCGTCTGCGCTTCCGTTGTCGAGCAAGTCTGCGGCGTTATCGTCGTCCCTGTGCTCGTCCCTGTGCTCGTCCCCGTGCTCGCCCCTGTGCTCGTCCCTGTGCTCGTCGTGATCACCGACGAGGGCGACGAGTCCGAGCGCGACGGCACCGGCCGCCCCGAGGCTCGGGAGCGCCATCGAAAGCGCGCCGTACGTCACCGGGAGTCCGAGCACGAAGAGCTGCGCGAGGGTCGCCGAGGGTTCGTCGCGACCGAGCCTGCCGCGGAGGGTCGCGAGTGCCCGCAGGGCGGGGACCCGCTGGTTGCGGCGGAGCGCGGCATCCGCTTCGGGGCCCCAGAGTCCGCTCAGGGTCGCGACGGAATAGTGCGCCGCCTCGAGGTCTGCCCGGAGGAGGGGAATGAGGACGAGGCTCTGTGCGGGGAGGGCGGCGGGATTCGGTGCAGGGATCACTCCCCCATTCAACTGCACTGCGCGGTTCGTCTGGGCTCCGTGGCCGACCGGCGCCGCACGGTCATCGGCACTGTACCCGTCAGCGCCGCTCCTCCGCCACGCTGTTGCCCCCGTCGACGACGATCGTCTGGCCGGTGACGTACGACGCGCCGGGTGACGCCAGCCACGCAATGGCGGATGCGACCTCAGCGGCCGTTCCACTGCGTCCGGCCGGGACGAGCGCGCCTTCGGTGGCCTCGCTCGGCAGCTGGGAACCGGTCTCGATCCAGCCGGGAGCAACCGCGTTCGCGGTGATGCCGAGCCAGGCCTCGTCCACGGCGAGCGCGCGCGTCAGGCCGGCGAGGCCCGCCTTGGCCGTTGCGTATGCGAGGTCGCCGCGGGCCGCCATCACCGGGCCGGTCACGCTCGAGACGGTGACGATGCGCCCCCATCGTGCCTCCCGCATGAACTCGATCACGGTGCGGGTGGCATGGAAGGCGGTCGAGAGGTTGATCGCGAGGCTCCGCTCCCACTCGTCGGCCGGGGTGCTGGTGATATCGCCCTGCAGCATCTCGGCGTCCCCGACGGCGATCATGCCGGCGTTGTTCACCAGGATCGTGGGGCTCAGCCGGGACGCGGCAAGCCCGGCGGCGAGCACGGCGGCACCGGCCTCCGTGTCGAGGGTGCACACGATACCCGTCGCTGGGATGCCGAGACGGACGAGTTCGCGGGCGCGGTCGTGGGCGCGCTCCGTCGTGGCGGTGACCACGACCCGGGCGCCGAGCTCGCCAAGCATCCGTGCGGCGGCGAAGCCGATACCGCTCGGACTGCCCGCCCCGGTGATGAGGGCGGTGCGGCCGCTGAGGTTCCAGGCAGCGGGGATGCCGGTCGGCACGAGCGTGGGGAGGGGCGGGTCGGCGATCGGCAGGGTCATGGCGTCATGCTAGCGCCGCCGCGGGGAATTCCCGGCGGTGTGTGCGGCCGGATCCGGTTGAGTTGCGGACAAAACACGGTCCCCAGCTCAACGAGGGTGTTTAGTCCGCAACTCAGCGCGAGGCCTCGTCGACGAGGGCGTTCACGGGCACGGAATCCCGCGGAATGGCCTCGAACTGCCGGGTGACAAGCCGCGGGGTGACCATCCGGTAGCGCGGCGAGGCGGAATCGGGCGCGTGGGACACCCGCCCCTCGAATTCGCCGGTGAGCAACTCGAGCACGCCCGCCGCGACCTCGTCGACGGGCTGGTCCACGCTCGAGAGCCCGATGGCCGCCGCGATGGGCGTGTTGTCATACCCCGTGACCGGCACCCGGGTCGGGTTGGCGATCATCGCCCCGAGTGCAAGTGCGTCGCTCGCGCACAGCACCGCGTCGATGCCGCCGGCCGTGCGAGCGAGCTGCTGCATGGCCGCCGCGCCCTGGTCGACCCCGTCGGTCGACGATCCGCTCGGGCCTGGGCCACACGGTCTCGACCACGATCGCCCTGCGGGTCCACCTCGACTTTTCGGACATGCAGACCGTCAAGGCGGGGCTCGCCGACCCCGAGAGCAGGCGTGCGTTCCCGTCGGTTGACCTTTCGGAGACGCCCGTCGTCGACTTCGAGACCCTGGCCGACGGCATCCGCCTGTCGACCCCGAGCGTGACGGCACTGCTGCGGTTCGGCAGCGACGCGGCGCTGGCCCAGACGCCCTGGTCGGCCGCCGGCGGGGCGCACCGAGCCGACGCGGATGCCGCCGCACCGATCGTCGCGGCGAGCTGGGCGGTCGAGGTGCCCGCGCACGGCACCGCGACCGTGGAATGGACCGTCGATGTCGAGCACTCGGCAACCGTGGTCCAGGCGGCCGGTGGCCTGCCCGAATGGGACGGCGTGACCGTGCACTCGGGCGACGCGCGGCTCGGCCGCTGGGTGCAGCGCGCTCTCGACGACCTCAGCGGGCTGCGGATGGCGACGACGGCTCGGCCCGATGAGCCGTTCCTCGCCGCAGGGGCACCGTGGTTCTTCACCCCGTTCGGGCGCGACTCGCTGTGGGCGGCGCGGTTCCTGCTGCCGCTCGGCACCGACATGGCCGGCTCGACACTCCGCTTGCTCGCAAGCCTGCAGGGCACCGTCTCCGACCCCGAAACGGCCGAGCAGCCGGGCAAGATCATGCACGAGCTGAGGCCGGGCGCGTTCTCGATGCCCGGCGAGAGCCTGAACCTGCCGCCGCTCTACTACGGGACGGTCGACGCCACGCCGCTGTGGATCTGCCTGCTGAACGACGCCTGGCACTGGGGCCTCCCCGACGCCGAGGTCGAGCCCCTGCTCTCCCACCTCGAGGCGGCACTCGGCTGGATGCGCGACTCCGGCGACAGCCACGGGGACGGGTTCCTCTCCTACGTGGACGAGACCGGGCACGGCCTGGCCAACCAGGGCTGGAAGGACTCCGGCGACTCAATCCAGTGGCGGGACGGCTCCCTCGCCGAGGGGCCGATCGCGCTCTGCGAGGTGCAGGCGTACGCGTACCAGGCGGCGATCGGCGGCGCCGAGCTGCTCGAGGCCTACGGTCGCCCCGGCGCGGCCGAGTGGCGCACCTGGGCCGCGAACCTGCAGGCCCGGTTCCGGGCATCCTTCTGGATCGACTCTCCCGAGGGACGCTACCCGACGGTCGCGCTCGACGCACACAAGCGCCCGGTCGACACGGTCACGAGCAACATCGGCCACCTGCTGGGCAGCGGCCTGCTCAACGACGAGGAATCGGCACTCGTCGCCGCCCGGCTCGTCTCCCCCGAGCTCAACTCCGGTTTCGGGCTGCGCACGATGTCGACCGACTCGACCGGATACTGGCCGCTGAGCTATCACGGCGGCTCGGTCTGGACCCACGACACCGCGATCGCGATCAACGGGCTGGGCCGCGCCGGGTTCGGCGCCGAGGCCGGCATCCTGATCGACGGGTTGCTCGCGGCCGCCGAATCCTTCGGCTACCGGATGCCGGAGCTCCACTCCGGGGACTCCTCGGCAGAATTCCCGGTCGCGGTTCCCTACCCCGCGGCCTGCCGTCCGCAGGCCTGGTCTGCGGCCGCGGCGATCTCCGTGCTCGGGACCGTTCTCGGCCTCACCCCCGACCGAGAGACCGGAACGGTCGCCTCAACCCCGATCACCCCGGCCCTCCTGGGCTCGGTCACGATCCTCCCCCGCCAGCCCCGGGCATAACTCCTGCACATTCCGGCCGGCTCCGGCGGTTGCCGCGGAATTCCGGGGCAGCCGCCGGCCGGCCGCAGAATGTGCAGGAGTTATGCCTCGTCAGCAGCGCGGTAGGTGGCGCGGGCTATAGCCAGCGCATCGTGAAGGCGCTCGCGAGCACGGCGCTCGCCGGCGGAACGGCGAGGGTGCGCACGAGTCCGTTGCGGAGACGCAGCCGCAGGCCCGTGGCCGGCCGGCCCATCATCATGTTGAAGCCGGCCTGCCGGGCAGCCATCCGAGCGCTCCGGCGGCGGCGACGGTCATAGTCCGCGAGCACGGATGCCGCTGAGCCCGGTTCCCTGATGGCGCGCTCGAGCGCCGGGGCGAGCAGGAGCCCGTCGAGCCAGCCGAGGTTCATACCCTGGCCGCCGATCGGGCTGATCTGGTGCGCTGCATCGCCGACGAGCACGATGCGTCCGCTGACGAGACGTTCGGCCAGCCGCTGCTGCACCGAGAACGCGCTCACCGACGCCTCGGACGAGGGCAGAACCACGCCCGTGCGGGACTGGACGATCGCGGCGAGGTCGTGGCTCGAGGCATCCGGTTGCAGGGACGGCGTCATCGCGACCCAGCGTCGCCGCCCGCCGGGGAGCGGGAATGACTCGACGACGCCGCCGCGCTCGAAGTACAGCATCGCCTGCTCGGCGGCCTGCTCGCCCACGGGGTAGTCGCTCATCAGGTAGGTGTCGCCGCCGCCGAGCTCGATGCCGCGGATGCCGGCGAGTGCGCGGATCACGCTGCGGGCGCCATCCGCGGCGACGACATAGCGGGCCTCGAAGACGGTCCCCGCACCGACGCCGGCGACCTCCGCCTCGACCTCGACACGGTCGCCGCGGTCGCGCACGTCCGTGACGGTGACGCCCGACCGATACCGGCCGGGGCTGAGCTCGTCGAAGCGGGCGCGCAACAGTGCCTCGGTCTCGTACTGCGGCAGCGAGACCACGAACGGATGCCGCCCGGCCGCTTCGCGGAACGTCAGGCGTCCGAGGGCGCGCCCGTCGCACCGCACCTCACCGCCGCGGATCCGCACCGCGCGTTCGACGACGGCATCGGCGAGGCCGAGTTCGTCGAGGGCGCGCATCGACGGCGGGTGGATGCCGATGGCTCGCGACCGCCGCGACGGTTCCGCGCGCCGCTCGAGCACCTCGACGTCGAGGCCGCGCACCGCGAGCAGCCCCGCGAGCAGTATCCCGACCGGACCGCCGCCGACCACGATCACGTCGCGCATCCGCTGCCCCGCCGCGCCCGCCGCGCCGCCGGCCTGCGAGAGTTCCCGTTCCGGTCGAGAGCGCCCGCCAGAGGGGTCACTCTCGACCGGAGCGGCCGGGCTCGGGTTGCGCGCCAGTTGCGCCCTTTCGCGCCAGGCATGCCCGGCGCGTACCGGCGGAAGTGGCGCGGCACCCGTCACGGAGCCGGCGCGTTTGGCGCGCAGCGGCGCACCTGCCGCGCTCGGGCCGTCCCAGCGCAGCAGCAGGCGAGACGGATGCTCCCGCACCACGCTCCAGCCCGGCGGCACGACCGCGCGCAGTTCCGGTGCGGTGAAGCTGCGGCGGATCGAGATGAGGCCGTCCGCGCGGATGTACGAGTCGCGGAAGAGGGGCCAGGTTCCGAGGCCGAAGCCGAGATAGGCGAAGGTGCTGCGTTCGATGTCGCCGAGCAGCACCCGGCCGCCGGGCGCCGCGAGCCGTTCGCAGTCGGCGAGCAGGCCGCCGAGCTGCGCGCCGGTGAGGTGATGCAGCACGTGGTTGGACACCACGACGTCGAAGCGGGCTCCCTCGTCGGCGAGGTCCGAGCTGAGCGCCTGCCGAAAGGTCAGCCGGGGCAGCGGCGGCCGGGCGGTCGCGAAGCGATGCGCGCGGGCATCCGGGTCGATCGCGGTCACCGCGAGGAGCAAACCGTCCTGGGCCGCCCAGCGGGCGAGTGCCCTGGCGACGTCGCCGCCGCCCGAGCCGATATCGAGCAGCGTTCTCTCCCGGGTCGTCGAGAGGAGCGGCTGGATCTCGCGCCGGTACACCCCGCGCCAGCCGGAGACGGCGGCGTTCACGTATCGGAAATAGTCGTACGTGCGGCTCAGGACCTCGGGGTCGCAGCCCGGATCGTCCATGAGCTCTACCGCGTCACTCGCCCGCCGGCGGAGGAACGGCAACATCGGGACCAACGGCGATCGCGCCAACCGCGTCAGCCGCGCACCACAGTCATCAGGCCGGACTCGACCGTGAGCCCCGGTCCGAACGCCATGGCGCAGAGCCGCTCACCGTCCGCGGTGTCCGGGGCGTCCAGGATCGCCTTCAGCACGAAGAGGATCGTCGC
The DNA here is from genome assembly GCF_035984545.1 of Cryobacterium sp. GrIS_2_6. NCBI lineage: Bacteria > Bacillati > Actinomycetota > Actinomycetes > Micrococcales > Microbacteriaceae > Cryobacterium > Cryobacterium sp. GrIS_2_6. The sequence continues at coordinate 108,046 of NZ_JAXCHP010000001.1, read as the reverse complement.
GCTGCTCATGTTGCCATAGGAGCGCAGGGTCTCCCGCGACGGCACGAGCTGCGCCTCGCTCAGCCCGAGCTTGGCCTCGGTCTTGTCGAGGATGCTGCGCCCGCCCGGGTGGATCGCCCAGTGCGCGATCGCCGTGCTGAGGTTCAGGGCCGGCACGATCGCGGGCTCCGTCGTGGTTTCCGTCGTGAGCTTGGGGCCAGCGGATGCCTCCGGCGCGTCCACCGGGACCGCGAGCGTGGCAACCGACCCGGCCGCAGAACCTGCCTCGCCGAGCACACCCGGCTCCCCGGGCGAACCCTGCACCGCGAGCAGGCCCGCGAGCTCCGCCAACTCGGTCGCTTCGGTCAGTTCCGTTGAGGTGGCGAGTTCCGCGAGCTCCGTCGCAGCGGCCACCTCGGCCAGGACTTCGACCTCGTCGGCGAATTCCTCGATCGGCATGGTCTCGCCGAGCGCCGCGACGGCGGCAGCGAGCCCGGGGTCCTTCGCGAAGAGCGGAGCGAGAGCGCCCTCGATGTGCTGGTCGATGATGTGCGGAACGTAGCTGCTGAGCACCATCTCGAAACCCTCGTCGCCGATCTTCCAGGCCATGTCGCCCTCGCCGACGGGGGTGATCACCGTCTCGAAGAGGTCGAGGCTGAGGGCGTTCTCGCCCGGCGCCGGGGCGCGCGAACTCACGATTCCCGCGGCCGCACCATCCGAGAACAGCGACGAGGCGACGATCGTGTCGGGGTCGTCCGACGTACGCAGGTGGAGCGAACACAGTTCGGCACTGACGACGAGCACCACAGCGTTCGGGTCGGCCTCGACGAACTGCTTTGCGGTCCGCAGCGCGGGCATCGAGGCATAGCAGCCCATGAAGCCGAGGTGATATCTCTGGGTCGTGGGCTTGAGTCCCAATTCCCGCACGAGCATATAGTCGGGGCCGGGCGCATAGAAGCCGGTGCAGGAGACGGTCACGACGTGGGTCACGTCTGCGGCCTCGATGCCGGGGCACGCAGCAAGCGCACGCCGACCCGCCTCGACGAAGAGCTTGGTCGCCTCGGTGATGTAGAGCTCGTTGCGCACTCGTGTGCTCGGGACCAGGAGGGTCTGGGTTGCCGCGTCGAAGAATTGGGGATCGGCGACGTCCGAGTCCAGGGTCAGCTCGTCGATCACGGTGTGGCGGCGCTCGATTCCCGAGAGATTGAACGATGCCGTCACGAGCCTCTTCCCCAGCCTGCTCAGTCCCGGCTGGGACGCGAACACGTCCCGCACCTCGTCCTGGATCAGCACGGTGGACGGGACGACGGTCTGCAACGCTCTCAGAGTGACGGACATAGCCCCAGTGTTACACGCGGCCCTGCGAGGCACACCCCCCATTTTCGCGGGCGGCGGCAACCGCCGACGGATGCCCGCCTCCCGAAACTGGGTGCCGGCAGTGAATCCGCTGGGCGCCGTTCCCTGGCGCGGAGTGATGCCTAGGCTGGAATGTGGCGTGAGGCAACGGGGACGCGCGTCGCCAACCGCGGGCCGGTGTCCGCCTATCCGAGGGAGTCCCGTGGCCACGACCGTCGCCGACCAGATCATCGCCCAGCTCATCGAAGCCGGGGTGCGCCGCATCTACGGCATCGTCGGCGACAGCCTCAACCCGATCGTCGACGCCGTACGGCGCAGCGGCGGCTCCGCGAACGGCGGCATCGACTGGGTGCACGTGCGCAATGAGGAGGCCGCGGCCTTCGCGGCCGGCGCCGAGGCGCAACTCACCGGTGAACTCGCGGTCTGTGCCGGCAGCTGTGGACCGGGCAACCTGCATCTCATCAACGGCCTCTACGACGCCCACCGCTCTGGGGCACCCGTGCTCGCGATCGCGAGCCACATCCCGAGCGCCCAGATCGGCAGCTCCTTCTTCCAGGAGACCCACCCCGACCGTCTCTTCGTCGAGTGCTCCAACTACTGCGAACTCATCAGCTCCGCCGGACAGGCCCCACGCGTCGTGAGCATAGCCATGCGCCACGCCATCGGCCTCGGCGGCGTCGCCGTCATCACCCTCCCCGGTGACATCGCCGAGCTGCCCTCCCTCGGCACCGCGCCGACCATCACCCTGACCAAGCGCGGCACGCTCGTGCCGTCTCCCGCCGATGTGCAGCGCCTCGCCGACGCCATCAACAACGCCCGCCAGATCGCGATCTTCGCCGGGATCGGCGTCGCCGGTGCCCACGACGACGTCGTCGCCTTCGCCGACCTGCTCGCCGCCCCGATGGGACACTCCCTGCGAGGCAAGGAGTGGATCCAGTACGACAACCCCTTCGACGTCGGCATGACCGGCCTGATCGGCTACGGCGCCGCCCACGACGGCATGCACGACGCCGACCTGCTCATCCTGCTCGGCACCGACTTCCCGTATTCGCAATTCCTGCCCGACGGCACGGATGTCGTCATCGCGCAGGTGGACATCCGTGCGGAACACATCGGTCGGCGCACGAACGTCACCGTGCCTGTGCACGGGGACGTCGCGGCGACACTCGCCGCGGTCACCCCGCTGATCACCCGCACCGCCGACCGGCGCTTCCTCGAGAAGACCCTCAAGCACCACGAACAGCTCATGCACAAGGTCGACGGCAACCCGCGCAACGTCGAGAAGCGCACGCCTATCCACCCCGAGTACGCGGCCTCGATCCTCGACGAGGTCGCCGCAGACGACGCCGTCTTCATCGCAGACACCGGCATGTGCAACGTCTGGGCAGCCCGGTACATCAACCCGAACGGGCGCAGGCGGATGCTCGCCTCACTCCTGCACGGATCGATGGCCAACGCGCTCCCCCAGGCGATCGGCGCCCAGGCGAGCAACCCGGGGCGCCAGGTCGTCACTCTGTCCGGCGACGGTGGGCTCTCGATGCTTCTCGGCGAGCTCGTCACCGTCGCCGCGCAGAACCTGCCGGTGAAGATCGTCGTGTTCAACAACTCGACCCTCGGCATGGTCAAGCTCGAGATGCTCGTCGACGGCTACCCCGACTTCGGCGTCGACGTTCCAGCCGTCGACTACGCCGCCGTCGCCAACGCCCTCGGCATCTACGGCCAGCGGGTCGAGGTTCCCGCCGACATCCGTGGTGCGCTGGAGCGCGCCTTCGAGCACAACGGGCCCGCGCTCGTCGACCTCGTCACCGACCCCCTCGCCCTGAGCATGCCGCCGACGATCACCGGGGCACAGGTGCGCGGTTTCGCGCTCGCCCTGTCCCGCGTCGTGCTGAACGGCGGCGTCGGCGAGGCCGTGCAGCTGGCCCGCACGAACATCCACAAGCTCTAGTCGCGCGCGGGACGCGCGCCCGCGCCCAGATCCGCAGGCCGCACCCGCAACGGCGGATGCCGCCGCCCGCCACGCGCGCCCGCACCCACTTTCGCAGGCCGCACCCGCAACGGCGGGCGCGGCCTGCCGAAACCGGCGCGGCCGCCCCGTGTCGCGCTGACGGCACTCGGGCTAGCCTGATGCCCAAAGGACAGTCGCCGGGGCGTGCGGGATCAGAGGAGCTGATGGCCATGAACGGACGTGGACGGGTGATCGTGCGGGACGGGCCGTGGGGCTTCGTACTCTTCCTGGCCTACATCGGAGCGGCGATCTACTTCGTCTCGGTCTCGAGCGGCACCTTCTGGGGCGTGATCCTCGGGCTGCTCCAGGCGATCGTTTGGCCGGCCTACGTCGTGTATCACGTGCTCGTCCTGATCGGCGCCTGAGCGCCGGACGATTCGCGCCGGACCGCATGACCGGTCGGGTGCCCCGCAGCCGACGGATACCCGCGCCGGTTTCCGCACGGCGCGCCCGAAACGGCAGGCGCGGGCTGCCGAAACCGGCGCGGGCGCGAGGACAAGGCGGCGCGGGCTGCCGAAACGGGCGCGGGCGCGGTCGCGAGACGAGGGGACGACGGGAGGACGGCATCCGCTCGGTGGAGGTGCCCGGCGACGGATGCCGACGGCCGACGGTCAGGGCAGGCGGTCGAAGAGGTGGGTTGCGACTAACGCGACGAGGGATCCGGCGGCGCAGATCGCCGCGACCCCGCCGACGTAGGCGATGACAGCCTCGCTGTTCGGGCCCGACGCGCCGAAGAACGTCACGAGGAACGCCGCGGACGCGACCAGGCAGAACGGCACGACGAACCAGAGCTGGGTGCGGTACCCGATCGCGGGCGTCCCGCGGGTCGGGGCCATCGGACCGGTCTCCGCGTCCGGGTCGGCGTTCCCCGCCGCGAACCGGCGTGCCGGCCTGCGCGGTCGCGGGCGGCGGGGCGATGCGCCCCACACCCGGAGCGCGATGCCGCCCGCGCAGCCCCAGACCGCGACGACCAGGAACCCGGCGATGACGTCGCTCGGGCGGTGCCAGCCATTCGCGAGCGTCGAGACTCCCGCGACGGCCGCGAACGCCGAGCCGAGCAGTGCGGCGAGCCAGCGGGTCCGCGGGCTCGAGACGAGGAACACGGCAAGAGCGGATGCCGCGGCGACCGTCGTATGCCCGGACGGGAACGAGTTACCGGCGTAACCGTCGACCCCGAGATCGGGACGGGTGAGCAGGATGTCCTTGAGGACCTGGGTCGTGACGACGGCCCCCAGGGCGACGACGACGGCGACGACGAGCGTGCGGAGATCGCGGCGCACGGCCGTGATGATCCCGGTGATGACGGCGCCGGCCACGACCGAGACGGTCGGAACCTGGTCGAGCACCTGCTGGGTGACGACCGTGACACTGCGACGGCCGAAGATCGAGCCGTCGTAGGCGAGCTGGTCCATCGTCTGGCCGTGCAGGGTCCGCACAAAAAAGAGGTACAGCGCAACGAAGACGGCCGACGCGACAATCGCGCCGCCGAGATATCGCAGGAATCCTGTTGTCGAGAGCAAGCGCACAGTCCAGCTTCGCACGACTGGCTGGACAGACCGTGGGTGAGGCCGGAGAAACGCCGGATCGGACGGCGAACAGGACGTCGCATGCAACGAAACAGGGCGACACCGGGACAAAGCAAAGGACCCCGGGGCCGAACGCCGCCGAGGTCCTTCTCAGCAGAATTCAACTGCTGTGATGTTGAAGGTACACCGTGCGGTGCCGCCCGCGAACCACCGCTGCACAGGGGCCCGCCGCACGCTAGCCCTTGACTCGGCGGGGACGCGGCGTACCGTGACTGGCATGTTTGCTGCACACCACGGTCGGCACGTCGCCGACAAAGACCATCCCGCATGCGGGACCACGTCGCGGGGCACCCAGCCGGCCGGTGCCGAGGGCTTCAGCGGACTCGAGGGCGACTTTGAAGAGGAGCGCCGCCGGGACGCGAGCGCCCAGGCGGAACCCAGCGAACCCTACGAGCAGGACACCGTGACCCGACCCACCCTCCCGGGCACCGCCGAGGGGCTGACCCACCCCTGATCCGCCGGGCTCAGACCAGGGCGAGCACGACCTTGCCGCGCACGTGCCCTCCCATCAGGTAGCGGTAGGCGTCCGCGACCTCCTCGAGCGGAAATGCCCGGTCGATCGGCAGCACCACGTCTCCGCTCGCGACCCGGTTGGCGAGGGCGGCCAGGTCGCCAGGGCGGGCCGCCTGCCCTCCGACGCCGGTGATGCCGGCATCCGCCCGGTGGCCGCGCGCCGCGATCGTATTGATGCGGCCGCCTGGGACACCGAGTTCGAGGGCGGCGTCGATCGTGGCGGGACCGCTGTTGTCGAGCGCAGCCGTCACCCGGGGCACGAGCGCGCGCACCCGGTCGGCGAGGCCGGGGCCGTATGCCACGGGGATGACGCCGAGACTGCGGAGAAAGTCGTGGTTCGCCGGGCTCGCGGTTCCGACGACGGTCGCGCCGGTGCGCACGGCGAGCTGCACAGCGAGGACGCCGACTCCCCCGGCGGCTGCGCTCACGAGCACAGTGTCGTCTCGGGTCAGCGCCAGCGAGCGCACCGAAGCCGTCGCGGTGCGGCCCGCGATATCGAGGGCCCCGGCAGGGACGAAACCGAGCGCATCCGGTTTGCGGATGACCGCGGATGCCTCGACGACGAGCCAGTCGGCCTGGGCGAACATGCGCGAGCCGCCGAGCACGGCGTCACCGACGGCCCAGCTGGTCACGCCGGCACCGAGTTCGTCGATGACGCCGGAGAAATCATTCCCGTTGCCGCTCGGCAGGACGACACTGTACGCGCCGGCGGCCGGACCGCCGCGGAGGATCTTCCAGTCCACGGGATTGAGCCCCGCGGCATGCACCCGCACCCGCACCTGGCCGCGGCCGGAGGCAGGCGGATCGCCGGTGATCACCCGCAGGACTTCCGGGCCGCCGAATTCGGAGAAGCGCACGAAACGAGCCATGCGCCCAGCCTATTCAGGGCGCGCAAGCCGCGGCACCCCTCGGATGCGGCGGCGCTCGCCGACGGGCTTTCGCTGCCCGCGAACGGCCGGGCCCCGCCGGCTCTTCTCCTGGTCCGCAGGCATGTTCGTCTGGAATACACCGGCCGTTCAAGGTCGGCTGGTCGAATATTCGGAGTAGAGTCAGTCGACTCAACGATGAGTGCACACAGTCCCGACGAATGGAAAGTTCATTTGAACCTGCGAACGGCCGAATACCCCAGGCCGGACTATTTCCTGCTCCACCTCAGCGACACCCATGTTTTGGCCGATGGCGGCAGGCTCTACGACCAGGTGGACAGCGCCCGGCACCTCGTCGAACTCTTCGCCGAGGTCGAGGCATCCTCTGGTCGTCCCGACGCCGTCATCATCACCGGCGACCTGGCCGACAAGGGTGAACCGGATGCCTATGCCCTCGTCCGCAGCATCGTCGAGCCGGCCGCCGCCCGCCTCGGCGCCCGCGTGATCTGGGTGATGGGCAACCACGACGACCGCTCGGCCTTCCGCGCGGAACTCCTCGGCCAGCCCTCGTCGACAGCACCGATCGACCGCGTCGACTACATCGGCGGCCTCCGCATCATCACGCTCGACACCTCGGTGCCCCACGAGCACTTCGGCACGGTCACCGACGCCCAGCTCGCCTGGCTCACCGAGGAGCTCGACGTTCCCGCTCCCGACGGCACCATTCTCGCGATGCACCACCCGCCCGTTCCGAGCGTGCTCGACCTCGCCGTCTCCGTCGAGCTCCGCGGGCAGGCCCGCCTGGCCAAGGTGCTCCGCGGCACGGATGTCCGCAGCATCATCGCCGGTCACCTGCACTATTCCTCGACCGCGATGTTCGCCGGCATCCCGGTGTCGGTGGCCTCGGCCACCTGCTACACGCAGGACCTCAATGTTCCCGCCGGCGGCACCCGCGGTCGCGACGGCGCCCGCGCGTTCAACCTCGTGCACATCTACCCCGACACCGTGCTGCACTCGGTCGTGCCGCTCGGCAGCTACGCCCCCCTCGACTACATCGACCCGGAGGAGAGCGCCCGCCGCCTCGCCGCGTCGGGCATCACGATCATGGACGCGGGCACCCTTCCGGCGCTCCGCGAGCCGCCGATGACCACGCCGATCCCGGTTCTGCGCTAAGCGGGCCGCGGCGCCTGGCCGAGCGCGATCGCGACCGCCGCGCCGGCGAGCTCGCCCGATTCCGCCGAGATGCGCCGGTGCGCCTGCCCCTCTCGGCCGAACCGGGCGAACTCAGCACCCGGGGAGACGCTGTCCGAAGCGGCAGCCGTGCCGCTCCCGGCGGCCTGCGCCTCGCGCTCCCACGGCGCGACGATCGGGAAGTACTGTTCGAGGAAGTCGGTCACGGCCGCGCGGCGCACCTCGTCCGAGATCTCGGGGAAGCTGCCGTCGTTGAGGCAGAACATGTCCTGGTCGCGGCGCTTGCGGAGCTTGTTCATCTGGCGCAGCGCGAGCTTGAGCGTCGTCTCGATATACAGCGACCTGGCCTGGGTCTGCTCGACCGCGCGCCCGGTCGTCAGAGCGTAGTAGTGGTAGAGCGAGTTCGTCACGGAGATGTCGGTCGCCGAGCGGAACTGGCTCGCCGCGGTGCGTGCGAAGTCCTCGGGGAACTCCGCCTCGAGCTCGAACAGGACGCTCTTCCGCATCGGCACCGCCGTGTGCTCGAGGTGCCGAGTCGTGACCTTGCCGAAGCGCTCGCGGAGCAGCGCCCGGTTGACCCGGGCGGCGTTCTCGAACCCGCTGCGGCTCGGGTCGTTCTCGCCGAGGCCGATCCGGGTGGATGCCTCGATGAACTTCGTGACGCCGCCCGGCGAGAAGAACAACTCCGGGCCGACCGGGCGGCCGAAGAACATGTCGTCGTTGGAATACAGGAAGTGTTCGGCGAGCCCGGGGATGTGGTGCAGCTGGCTCTCCACGGCGTGCGAGTTGTGGGTCGGCAGCACGCTCGGATCGGGGAAGAAGTCCTCGCTGTTCATGATCGTGACGCGCGGGTGCTCGGCGAGCCACTCGGGCGCCGGCGAGTCCGTCGCGATGAAGATGCGACGCACCCAGGGTGCGAACATGTAGACGCTGCGGAGGGCGTACTTGAGCTCGTCGATCTGCCGGAACCGGGCGTCGGACTCGTCGCCGCTGCCGACGACGTATGCCTTCATCCGCTTGGCGCGTTCGCGCTGGAAGTCGCTCGAGGAGCCGTCGACCCAGGAGAAGACCATGTCGATGTCGAAGCTCACGTCGCTCGCGAGATCGTCGAACATGTGCTGCAGGGTGCGCCAGGTGCGCCCGTACAGGGTGATGGTGGTCTCGCGTGCCTCGCCACGCGGCATCCGCTTGCGCATCAGGGAGTTCTCGACCGGGGCGACGATTTCGTCTTCGCCGAAGAACCAGAGTTCGAACTGGAACGCGGTCTCGGCGCCGTACCGGAGGCGGCCGATCGGTTCGATGCGCGGGCGGTAGACCCGGAAGACGGATGACTTGCGCAGGGTGGTGAGGGCGCCGTCGGCGAGCAGGAGGGGCTGGGTGAGGTGCCCGTCGAGGGGCTTGGCGTAAAAGGGGTCGTTGGAGAACGCCTCGGCGAGCGCGCGGGTGATGTGCTTGCGGCGCTTGCGGTCGACGGCGAGGACCGGGCGGTCGTGGTCGCCGCGGACGAGCAGGAAGTCGATGCCGGCGGCGTCGAGGGCGTGCGCGACGGCGAGGAGGTCCCTGACCATGGACTCGTGCGGGGTGAAGTGGCCGTTGATGAGGGCGATTTCGCCCTTGCGCACGACGACGTCGTCGCGGTCGAAGCGGCGGGTGCGGGCGTCAGGGGACAGCAGCACAAGTTCGGGTTCCGTGCTCAGCAAGAGCACGGGGACGACGGGGTTGGCCGGGTTGGCGGTGCCGGCGGAGCTGGTGGTGCTGGCCGGGCCGGCCGGGCTCACCGGGACGACCGACGGCTCTGCGGCTGAACGATCGACGGTAACCATGGTCCTCCTCGGGAAATGGGAACACTCATCAACGGAGCAACCGCTTGTTGCCGGAGAGAGTGCATCCGGTACGTGCCGGCGGCCGCGACCCGGTCTGAGCCGGGAGCCGGCAGCCGACAGCAAGCGGTAGCGTTCCTCCCAGTCTACGTTGCCCGGCGACGTGCCCGGATGACACCGTCGGGTACCGCCGCACGACCCTGCGCGCCCGGTGCGCCGCTTCGCGCCCGGCATGCCTGACGCGAAGCGGCGCAGGTGGCGCGCGAGCACGTCCGGCGCACGTCCGGCACGAGTCCCGGCGCGGGTTCAGAGGGCGTTGATGCCGATCAGGCCGATGATGAGGGCCATCACCTCGAGGGTGACGAGCTCGTGGGCGAGGTTGAGCACGGTGAGTCCGGCGGGGCGCCGGTCGAAGACGTCGTGGGTGACCATCCGGGCGGCGGTGAAGCCGGCCCAGAGGATCAGTGCGGTCAGCAGCGCGTTGGCGAGGAAGCTGCCGCCGTAGAAGTTCTGCGTGATGGCGATGGCACCCGCGAGCACCCAGGCGGTCACGAAGCTGACAAGGGCGGTGATCACGATGGGAGCGACCGCGTTGCCGCGCATGCTCTCCTCGTCATGGCCGACCGTGCGCATCCAGTACCCGCCGAAGACCCGGCGCGAATACCAGACCGACCCGACTGCCATGCTCGACGCTGTGGCGAGCAGTACCGCCCAGATGTTGATTTCGGGAACCATGAGGGATCCTCTCGCTGATTCCGCCGGTGGCGGAGGGAATGCCTCGATGTTAGGGCGACGCGGGCCCGTCGGGAGAGATATCCCCGGATGTCTCCCGGATCGTTAGCTCCGCAGCGTGGGTCACCGGCACCCGGCAGACGAAGTCGCGGCAGAGGTACGCCGTCGGCCGGTCGCGGAGCGGCACCCGGCCGGCGAAGAGGTCGAACCCGGCGGAGGCGAGTGTCCGTGACTGGGCCGCCGTGACGGATGCGATGACTCCGGTCGCCCGTTGCCTGGCGCTGTCGACGAGTGCCGTCACGCTCACGGCAGCGGGCACGTCGAAGAAGGTGGGCGCGGCCGAGAAGTCGGGTTCCCCCGGCTCGTCGACGTCGTGGTCGAGGTCGAGGTCGACGTCGAGGTCGGCGTCGACGTCGGCGTGACCTTCGGGTTCCGCCGAAGCGCGCCGGGCGTCTGGCGCGACGAGCACGAGCTGTTCCACGGGCGCGATCAGTGCGGAGCAGAGCTGCAGGACGGCACCGAAGGCGAGCGGGCGTTCCGCGGCACGGGCGAGGAACGGGACGACCGCCGTGACGGCCGCGTCCCGGTACTTCTCCGACCCGGTCATCAGGTACAGCAGCTGAGCGGCACCCGCGGCGGCCGAGCGCCCGGACGGGTATGCGCCCTCGGAGGGGTCGACCTCGAGGGCAAGTCCCTGGCCGACCAGCACGGGATCGGAGCCGCCCGGGACCCGGAACCGTGCGGCGGCCGTGTCGGTCATCGCCGCGTCGGTCGCAGTCGCAGTGTCGGTGGTCGCCGCTAGCGTGCTGTCCACCAGGAGGCGCGCCGCGGACGCGTAGCGTTCCTCACCCGTCACGAGTGCCAGTTCGAGGAGTCCCCGTGCGAACATCCCGAAATCCTCCAGGGTAGCCCGCGCCGTCGAGGTGCGGCCGGCGATGGAGGCGCGTACGAGCACCGGCGTGTCACCGGCGGGTGGCACGGTGAGATGCCGGGACAGCAGGTAGTCGGCGGCGCGAGCCGCGGCATCGGTGTAGCGCGAATCACCGAACGCGAAACCGGCGCGGGCGAGCGCGGCGATCGCGAGACCGTTCCAGCCGGTGAGCACCTTCTCGTCGAGGGCGGGGCGGGGCTGGGTGCGCCGGGCGTCGATGTCGAGGGCGTAGTAGCCACCCTCGACGCGGCGTCCGGCGACGGTGCTCTCGGAATCCTGGGCACTCGCGAAACCGCCGTCTGGCAGCTGCATCACGGAGAGGAGGAACCCGCCGACGCCCTCGGCGACCGTACGCGCCCACTGTTCCCCGGTCAGTTTCCAGGCCTGGGTGTAGAGGTCCAGGAGCTGGGCGTTGTCGTAGAGCATCCGCTCGAAGTGGGGCTCACTCCAGTCCCGGTTGACGGCGTAGCGGAAGAATCCGCTCTCCACGGGGTCCCGCAGCGGGGAGGCGCCCATCCGTTTGAGGGTGCGGAGGGCGAGGCTGCGGCCCGACGGGCGGTCGAGCAGGAACCCGAGGGCGGGGGCGACGGGGAATTTCGGCGCACCGCCGAAACCGCCGTACCGGGTGTCCTCTGTCACGGCGAGGCCCTCGACGATGCCGTCAAGCACGCTGCCCTGCGGCAGCAGGGTCCGCGGGCCGGCTCCCTCGACACCGCTGCCGTCGACACCATCATCGTTGACACCATCGAAAGCTGCATCGGCGACGGCGGCATCGGCGAGCTCCTGCTGCCTGGCGGCAGCGGCGAGCGCGTCGGCGACGAGAGCGCCGGTCTCGGTGACCTCGGTGCGGCGGTCGGTCCAGGCATCCGTGACGGCTTCGAGCACCTGCCGGAACGCCGGTCGGCCGGGAACGGCGACCGGCGGGAAGTACGTGCCCGCGTAGAAGGCACGTCCCTCAGGGGTCACGAAGACGTTGAGCGGCCAACCGAGGCCGTCGACGAACGCGCTTGCTGCGGCGAGATAGGCCGCGTCGACCTCGGGATGCTCCTCCCGGTCGACCTTGATGCTCACAAAGTGCGCGTTGAGGTAGGCGGCGAGGTCGGGGTCGCTGAAACTCTCGCGCGCCATCACGTGGCACCAGTGGCACGTCGAGTATCCGATCGACACGAGCAGCGGCAGGTCGCGCGCCCGGGCCTCGGCGAAGGCCTCGCTGCCCCAGCCGTGCCAGTCGACCGGGTTGTCGGCGTGGGAGCGCAAGTACGGGCTGATCGCATCGGCAAGACGATTCGGCATGGTCCCATTGTGCCCCGACACCGCAACGGTGAATCGAACCAGTGACGCCGCGCCCGACTGGTTACAGTGGACACACCTCGACCGATGGGAGCCGCGGGATGACAACGGAGTCTGTCACGCTGCGGCTGCACGCCGCGGCCTCAGCGGATGCTGCCCTCGCCTCCGACCTCCGCGCCGCCTACCGGGGCCGGCACGACGTGCTCGACGCACTCTGGTGGCGGGCGCACCCACTCACCGGCACCCCGGGTGGGCGACCGGATCCCGCCCGCGAACTGCCCCGGTTGCAGGCCGCGGTGTACGCGCGCCCGGGCCCGGACGGCTCCCTCGCCGAGAGCGAGCGGCGGCTCCACGACCTCACCGCCCAGCTGCGTCAGGACGCGACCGACCTCGACGCGGTGCTGGCGCTGTTCCCCGACGGCGCGGACTCCCCCGATACCGTCCACTCCCGTGGCACTCGCCCCCTCGGAGCTGCGGGCACATCCGACGCCGACGCGACCGCACCACCCGCCCGCGCATTCCGAAACCCGACCCGGCGGCGCAGCGTGCTCCTCGTCGCGGCCGGGTTCCTCGTCGGCGGGATCGCCGTCGCCACGGCCTCGGCCATGCTGCCCCACGGTGGCCCGGCGAGCGGCCTGGCCGCCGAGCAGGCGGCATCCGCTTCGCCAGGGCTGCTGGCGCTCTTTGACCAGCCCCCGATCCCCGACCAGACCACGATCGACCTCGGTCCCGAGTTCCGGCGGGATTCGATCCACGCGATGTTCGTCGAACGCGAGACCAGCTCCTTCGTGTACGTCGCGCGCCGGGGCGACGATCTCTATTGCGTCATCCTGCGCAGCCAGGGCCAGCAGGGCGCGAGCGCGTGCGTCGGCCTCGCCGAACTCGCCCGCCGCGGCCTGACACTCACGGCAACGGTGCCGGTCAATCCCTTCACCCTCGGCAAGGACTCTCTCGAACCGGCGGGCGCCCTCGCGGACGTCACGATCAGGGTCAGTACCGACGGCGTCGTGTCGAGCGAGACCGCCCCGCACCCCACTTCCTGACCGGCAGCACCTGTTCCCGGCGGCGCACTCGCTAGGGTGAGTGTCACAACCGTCGGGGGGCCGGAATGGTATTCGAGATCAGCGCAGAGTCCGAGCAGCACCGGCGGGCCGGGCGGCTGCGCGAGGCTGCCCAGGCGGATGCCGCACTCCAGGAAGTCCTGCGGGGCGCCTACGCGGGTCGCCACGACGTGCTCGATGCCCTCTGGTGGCGGGCGCATCCGCTCACGGATACGCCGGCCGGCCGGCCGGACCCCGCTGCCGAACTCCCGGAGTTGCAGGCGGCGGTGTACTCCCGTGCCCGCTCGCCCGAGTCGGCTTCCGAGGACGAGCAGCGTCTCGCGGCCCTGCAGCTGGCGCTCGGCCGCGACACCGCCGACCTCGACGCACTCCTCGGCCAGTACCCCGCCCTCGAGGCCGGCGCGCTCGCCAAAACCGGACCGTTCCTTCCCGCGAGAGTACGAAAAGTGCCCTTATCTGACCCCGATACGGGCACTTTTCGTACTCTCGCGGCGGGAGGAGCGGATGCAGCCGTGGGAACCGCGGCGGGCCATGGGCCAGAGGCCTCGGCAGCGCCGCGGCGCCTGCGCGGACTGCGGGCAGGCGCGCTGGTGCTGGCCGGCGCCGCGGTCGGGGTGCTCGCCCTGCTCGTTCTGCAGGCGAGCGGTCTGGCCGGCGCAACGGATGCCTCTGGCGGCGCTACCCCGACGGCCGGAGCCTCCGAGACGGCCGGGCCCGCCGCATCCGCCGGAAACCTGCTCGGGGTCTTCGACCAGCCCGAATTCGTGCCCGACGACACCACGCCCGCCCTTGGCGGCGAGTACACCTCGGTGCACAGCCTTTTCGGACCGGTCCTCGAAACGGGACTGCCGTACAGCGTCTTCGCGGCACGGCTCCGTGACGACCAATACTGCCTGATCCTCCGCAACGCCGACCTCACCGGCACGAGCGCGTGCACCACGCTCGACGAACTCGCCGGGAGCGGGCTACACCTCAACGCCACGGTCATGGGCTCGCTCGGGACGGCAGGCCCCCTCACCGTTTCGGACACCTACGACCAGCTGATCGACGTCAGCGTCGATTGGACCGCAGACGGAATGAGCTCATCGAGCGGCCCGCACCCTAGCGCTGACGGGTAGCCCGGGCGCCGAGTGTCGCCACACCCGCCGAGGATCGCCCGTACACCGGGTCGTCTGGGCGGAACCGGCGACACTCGACCGTGGTCGGCCGCGGCGAGGCTCGTCAAGCGGGCGGGTCACACCGTGCCCGTGAGTTCCTTCTCGACGAAGTCCCTGCGGCGGCGTTGCACCCGCATCCAGATGAAGAAGCCCGTGATCGTGAACGCCCCGTAGAACACGTACAGGATCGCCGAGGCGTAGTACCCGGCGCTGACCAGGAGCGGCACGCCGACGATGTCGACCGCGACCCAGATCAGCCAGAACTCCGTCCAGCCCTTGGCCATGCCGTAGGTCGCGAGCAGGGAGCCGGTGAAGATCCAGGCATCCGCCCAGACCGGCTCGAAGGAGCCGAGGGCACGGAAGATCGGGGTGAGCACGAGGGTCCCGGCGACCATGCCGAGGCCGAGCAGGATGCGGGTGCGGTTGCCCGCCCAGTGCGGCACGACCGCGGCGCGAACGGTGGAGTTGCGGCTCCGCGACCACTGGATCCACCCGTAGATCGACACGATGATGAACATCACCTGTCGGCCGGCCTGGCCGAGCAGGTTCACCGGGTTGGGGGTGCCGAAGACGGCGCCGAGGAACACCGTGAACAACAGCGCATTGCCCGCCATGCCGACCGGCCACGCCCAGACCTTGCGGCGCATTCCACCGACTGCGCTCAGTATCCCGAACGCGTTGCCAATCACCTCGCGCCAGAGGATGGTCTGAGTGCCGATCTGAAGTTGCGCGTCGAACAGCCACTCAATCGGATTCACAGGTCAACTTCCTCGCCGGGGCTGGTCCCTCCGCCGTCTCCCAACTTACCGCGAACGCCTTCGGGCGGCTTCGGCTCAAGCTCGTCGGCCAGGCGCAGCCCACGCTCGGCCCACCCGATTTCCTGCTCGGCCCTGGCGATGAGCCCCTCGTAGGCGAAGAGCTTGTACGCCGCGATGCGCGGCTGCTCGGACTCCGGGCTGATCAACAGTCTCTGGACGAAGATCGGATGCGTACGGTCCCGGATCGCGGCGAACTGGCCCTGCCACTGCTCGCGCAACCCGGCCCAGTGCCGCACATGCGCCCGGAGCTGCTCCCGGACCGAGTCCGGGTCGGCCCACTCGAAGTACGCCGCACGCAGGTGCGCCGGGTCTCGCTCCCGCGAGTACTCGACCGGTTCGGCCATCCACGCACGGAACGCCTGCTCACCTAGCGAGGTGATGTGGTAGACCCGCTTCGTCGCCTGGGTCGCCTGGGTACTCCGGGCAACTGCCGTCGCCTCGATCAGTCCCCCGGTTTCCATCCGGCGCAGTTCCGGGTAGATCTGCGAGTCCGGGGCGCTCCAGACGTGCCCGACCGAGCTGTGGAGGGACTTGGCGAGGTCGTAGCCCGTCATGGGCTGCGCCGTCAGGAGCGCGAGGAGGGCGTAGCGCAGGCTCATGGTTTGATTCTGGTCCCTGAAAGGGTCTTGTGGTTTCACTATCGACATAGGTATTGTTGCCCTCCATTGACATATCGATGTGATGCCAGGTGCATGATGTCCGGACGAAGGAGTCCCGATGAAGGAAACGACCGTCGACAAGATCCTCGGCCACCCACTCAACGCCTGGTACGTCGCGGCCTGGGACCACGAGGTCAATCGCAAGCCGCTCGCGCGAACCGTCGCGAACCGTCCGCTCGCGCTGTACCGCACCGAGGACGGTGACGCCGTCGCCCTCGCCGACGCGTGCTGGCACCGGCTGGCGCCGCTCTCGATGGGCAAGCTGGAGGGCAGGGACGCCATCCGCTGCCCGTACCACGGCATCCTCTACAATTCGGCGGGCCGCTGCGTCTCGATGCCGGCACAGGAGACCATCAACCCGAGCGCAACGGTCGCGTCCTTCCCCGTCGTGGAACGGTACCGCTACGTCTGGGTGTGGCTCGGCGACGCAGCCCTGGCCGACCCGGAGCTCGTGCCCGACATGCACCAGATGGATGACCCGGAGTGGGCAGGAGACGGCCTGACGATCTCGGTGGACTGCAACTACCAGCTGGTGCTCGACAACCTGATGGACCTGACCCACGAGGAATTCGTGCACAGTTCCTCGATCGGCCAGGAGGCGCTGAGCGAATCCGAGTTCACGGTGCACCATGACGAACGGACCGTCACCGTGGAACGCTGGATGCTCGGCATCGACGCTCCCCCGTTCTGGCTGAAGAACATGCGCGACAAGTTTCCCGGCTTCGAGGGGAAGGTCGACCGCTGGCAGATCATCCACTTCGAATCGCCGACCACGATCAACATCGACGTCGGAGTCGCGCGGGCCGGCACCGGGGCGCCGCAGGGCGATCGAAGCCAGGGCGTCAACGGCTATGTGATGAACACGATCTCGCCCGTCACCGACCGTTCTTCCCGCTACTTCTGGGCGTTCATGCGCAACTACCGGCTCGAAAGCCAGGTGATCACCACCCAGCTGCGCGATGGGGTCTCTGGCGTCTTCCGGGAGGATGAGGACATGCTCGTCGCCCAGCAGGCCGCGATCGACGCCAACCCCGACTACGAGTTCTACAGCCTGAACATCGACGCGGGCGGGATGTGGGTGCGGCGGCTGATCGAACGTCAGCTCGCGGCGGAGGGACGCCTACCCGCGCCCATCGTTGCCGGCTGAGCGGCGACGACGACGATGGCAACGTCCCACGCGGCGGTCTGGCAGCGCGCCACGGTCGTCGACTCGACCGCCCTCACCGACGACATACGCCGGATCGTGCTCGCCCCCGACCGCCCGGCCAAGGTCGACGCAGGCGCGCACATCGACGTGCGCGTGCCGATCGGCGGGGTTCTGGACCGCCGGTCGTACTCCGTCGTCGACGCCGGCCCCGACGGCCGGACCCTGGCGATCAGCGTGCTCGACTCGCCGCGGTCCCGCGGCGGCGCGCGGGCGATGCACGCCCTCCGGCCCGGCGACACCGTCGAGATCACCCAGCCGATCGTCGACTTCCCCCTCCGCGTCGGAGCCGCGCACTACGTGGTGCTGGCCGGCGGCATCGGCATCACGGCGGTCATGGGCATGGCGAGCGTGCTCCGGTCGGTCGGCGCCGACTACACGCTCGTCTACGCCGGGCGCAGCCGGCCGGCGCTGGCCTACGTCGAACAGGTGCAGAACGCGCACGGCGACCGGCTGAGACTCCACATCACCGACGAAGGCAACCCGCTCGACGTCACCGAGCTCGTCGGCGGGGTCGAACCGGGCACCGAACTCTACCTGTGCGGTCCGATCAGGCTGATGGACGCCGTTCGCCGGGCCTGGATCGAACGCGAGCTCCCCTACCCCGACCTCCGGTTCGAGACCTTCGGCAACAGCGGCTGGTTCGCCCCCGAGGACTTCGTCGTGCGCATCCCGCGCCTCGGCGCCGAGGTCACCGTCCGGGCGACCGAGACCATGCTCGAGGCGCTCGAGGCCGCTGAGGTCGACCTGATGTTCGACTGCCGCAAGGGTGAGTGCGGACTCTGCGAGGTGCGCGTGCTCGACCTCGACCTCGACGGAGACATCGACCACCGCGACGTCTTCTACAGCGAGCGCCAGAAGGACTCCCGCGGCACGATGTGCTGCTGCGTGTCCCGAGCCGTCGCCCCGCCCGGCGGCACCGCCGTCGTGACAATCGACATTTCCTGATCCTCCGCACCCGTACCCAACCGCAATCACCATGAAGGAGAACCGCCCATGACACTCACCGTGAACGAGACCGCGACGACCCCGTTCCTCGACCCCGCGGCGTGGTCGGGGAAGATCTATATCAACGGGGAGTGGGTCGCCGGGTCAGGCGGCGATCTCCCGGTCATCGAGCCGGCGACCGGCGACGAGATCGGCCGGATCGGAATCGCCACCCCCGTCGACGTGGCCAGGGCCGCCGCGGGCGCGGCCGCGGCCCAGAAGGCCTGGGCCGCGACCGCGCACCCGGTGCGCGCCGCCGTGCTGCGCCGGGCCGCCGCGCTCCTGGAGGAACACGCCGGCGAGATCATGGACTGGAACGTGCGGGAGGTCGGCGCGGTTCCCGGGCTTGCCGGCTTCGCCCTCCACGTCGGCGCTCAGGAATGCTACGAGGCGGCGGCGTTGCCGTCGCATCCGCTCGGCCAGGTACTCTCGAGCGAGGAGCCGAGGATCTCCATCGCCCAGCGGGTGCCCGTCGGCGTCGTCGGAGTCGTATCGCCGTTCAACGTGCCGATCATCCTCGGCATCCGCGCGGTGGCGCCGGCGCTCGCGCTGGGCAATGCGGTCGTGCTCAAGCCGGACCCGCGCACCGCTGTGACCGGCGGCGTGATGATGGTGCGCATCTTCGAGGAGGCCGGCCTACCCGCCGGGCTCCTGCAGCTGGTGACCGGCGGCGGCGATGTCGGCGAGGCCATCGTCACCGACCCGAACGTGCGGGTGATCGCGTTCACCGGCTCGACCAGGGCCGGTCGCGCCGTCGGCGAGCTCGCGGGAAAGCATCTCAAGCGTGCCCACCTCGAGCTGGGAGGTAATTCCGCCTTCGTCGTACTCGCCGACGCAGACGTCGACAAGGCCGTCAACCTCGCGGCCTGGGGATCGTTCCTGCACCAGGGCCAGATCTGCATGACGGTCGGGCGGCACATCGTGCACGAGAGCATCTTCGACGAGTACGTCGAGAAGCTCGCCGCAAAGGCGGACTCCCTTGCCGTGGGCAACCCCGCCACCGAGCACGTGCACCTCGGCCCGATCATCGACGAGAACCAGCGCGACCGCATCCACCGCCTGGTCACGGGCTCGATCGATTCCGGCGCGAAGCTGAGGGCCGGCGGCAGCTACGACGGGCTGTTCTACCGGCCCACCGTGCTCTCGGACTCGCCGCTGGATGCCCCCGCCTTCTGCGAGGAGGTGTTCGGCCCTGTCGCATCCGTGGTGCGGTTCAGCACAGAGGACGAGGCCGTGGGCATCGCTTCGGCGACCGAATACGGGCTCTCGCTCGGCATCGTGACCGCCGACGCCATGCGCGGCCTCGAACTGGCCCAGCGGATCCCGTCCGGCATCGTGCACATCAACGACCAGACGGTCAATGACGAGGCGAACACACCGTTCGGCGGCGTCGGCTCGTCCGGCACGGGTTCGCGGCAGGGCGGTGCGGAGGCCAACATCGACGCCTTCACGGAGACGCGCTGGATCACCCTGCGCCGCACGCCGGGCAGCTACCCGTTCTGAGCGGAGCCTAGTTCACATCGTTGGGGTGAGAGCCCACGCGGCCCGAGCGCTCGAGCGCGGAAATCGTGGCGAGTTCGGTGTGGCTGAGCTCGAAGTCGAAGACGTCGAGGTTCTCGATCATCCGCTCGCGCCGGTTCGACTTCGGGAAGAGGATGTTGCCGGTCTGCAGGTGCCAGCGGATGACGACCTGAGCGGGGCTCTTGCCGTGCGCCTCGGCCGCGACGACGACGACAGGTTCCTCGAGGAGCGGGTACTTCCCCTGGCCGAGGGGTCCCCACGCCTCGATCTGAATCCCGTGGGCGCGCGTGAACGCGGTGACCTCAGGCTGCTGATGCGCGGGGTGCAGCTCGATCTGGTTGACCGCCGGGACGACATCCGTCTCAGTGAGAAGGCGTTCGAGGTGCGGCACGAGGAAGTTCGAGACGCCGATCGAGCGTGCCCGCCCGGATGCGCGGATCTGTTCGAGCGCCTTCCAGCTCTCGACATAGCGGTCCTTCGCCGGCGTCGGCCAGTGGATGAGGTACAGGTCGACGTAGTCGAGCCCGAGCTTCTCGAGGCTCAGGTCGAAAGCGTCGAATGCGGTCTGGGTGCCCTGTTCGCTGTTCCACAGCTTCGTCGTGACGAAGAGCTCGGAGCGAGGCACGGCGGATGCCGCGATCGCGGCCCCGACTCCGGCTTCGTTCCCGTAGATCGCGGCCGTGTCGAGGTGGCGGTAGCCGACGTCGAGGGCGTCGGAGACGATGCGGGTCGTTTCGTCCGGATCGACCTTGAATACGCCGAAGCCGAGCTGAGGAATGGTGTGGCCGTCGTTGAGGGTCAGGGTGGGCACAGAAGTCGTCATGGGCCCACCCTAAACGCCGGAACCGGACGGAACCTGACCTGCGGTGCTTCAGCGGGTGAGCTGGAGCTTCCACGCCTCGGGCTCGCGGGAGAGATAGCTCACCGTGAACCGGCCCGGGTGACGCTGTTCGAGCTGGGCGAGGAGGGGCAACGGGTCGTGGGGAGCAACGAGGACCAGGCCGCCGCCGGGGAGGACAGCGTCCAGCGCGCCGAAGATCGCGGCGTGCCGGATCGCGTGCGGCAACTGCCGGGCGTCCAGTTCGGGGTACCCCGCGGCCTCGGCCTCCCCGCAGGTGCAGGTGTGGCCGGCGGGCTCGTCGTGGGCCGCGGCCCGGGGTGCGGATGCGGGAAGAAGGGGGATCATGTCAACCATGATTTAAACCTAATATATTCCGCTTTAATTTGCGAACGGGGCGACGACCTTCACAGCCTCGCTGCGACCGTCATTCCTGCGAGGGAGACCTGTCGACAGGCACCCAGTCACCGCGGAGGCGCACCTCGCACAGCTCGGGGAGGACGAAGGGGCGCAGCTCCACGTCGTCCGGGTCGTGCCCGCCGGAGCGGGCGATGCCCCGGATCAGGCCGAGGTGCAGCGAGCACACCACCGCAGGCGTGTGCCTGGCTTCGTCGCGGAAGGGGCAGGCCCGGAGCTCGACGACCATTCCGTCGCGGGCATCCGTCTCGCTCGGCGACGCCGGCTGGCCGGGTGACGCCTCAGGCGATTGCGCGATCGGGTCGAAGCCGAGGCCGTCGAGGATGTGCACGAGCGGCCCGACGTCGCTCGCTCCCCCGGCCGCCCCGGTGCCCGGTTCGCTCTCGCGCGCCTCGGCGTCGAAGGCGGCCGACCAACGCTCGCCGGCGCGGATCGCACGGGCCCGGCCGCCGTCGTCGTCCTCGGCGAGGGCGCCGACGAGGGCATGGCCGAGCAGCCGCTGCACACCGTCCTCGCGCACGGCGGGATTCACGGTGAAAAGGATGCGCGGACGCCCGCGGATCCCGGTCCGGTCGACGGCGCGGCGGATCAGCCCGGCGCCCTCGAGCTGGTCGAGATGGAAGCGCGCGGTCGTCACGTGCAGGCCGATGCTCGCGGCGACGGCGGCGGCGTCGACGGGCTCGCGGGCTCCCGCGATCAACTCGAGCACACGGCGGCGCGCATCCGAGGCGAGGGCCGCGTGCCGGTCGCCGATTCCCTGTCCGTTTACCATAGTTTGAGCGTAACAGTCTCCGGTTAAAGCGCCAGGCCGGGAGGACTCGCCCGCGCGCACGGGGTACCCGGAAGTCTTACGATGGAATGCTCATGATTCCCCTTGTTATCACCTTCCCGCCCGAACTCCCCGTCAGCCAACGCCGCGAGGATATCGCGCGCGCCATCCGCGACAACCAGGTCGTCATCATCGCGGGCGCGACCGGCTCGGGCAAGACCACCCAGATCCCGAAGATCTGCCTCGAACTCGGGCGCACGAGCATCGGCCACACCCAGCCGCGGCGGCTCGCCGCCCGCACGATCGCCGAGCGCATCGCCGAGGAACTCGGCCAGGAGGTCGGCCAGGTCGTCGGTTACCAGGTGCGGTTCACCGACCAGGTCGGTCCGGACACCAGGATCAAGCTCATGACCGACGGCATCCTGCTGAATGAGATGCACCGCGACCGGATGCTGCGCAAATACGACACAATCATCATCGACGAGGCCCACGAGCGCAGCCTCAACATCGACTTCCTGCTCGGCTACCTGAGGCAGCTGCTGCCGCAGCGCCCCGACCTCAAGGTCATCATCACGTCGGCGACGATCGACCCGCAGAGTTTCGCCGAGCACTTCGCGGCCGCCGACGGCACCCCGGCCCCGATCATCGAGGTCTCGGGCCGCACCTACCCGGTCGAGATCCGCTACCGCCCGCTCGTCGCCGAGGCGATGGCCGATGACGACGACGAGGATCAGGCCTCGGCGACGCCGCCGGTGGACCGCGACTACATCGAGGGCATCTCGGCGGCGCTCGACGAACTCGAGCGCGAGTCGAACGGTGACGTGCTCGTCTTCCTGAGCGGAGAGACCGAGATCCGCGATGCAGCGGATGCCCTGCAGGGCAAGTTCGCGAGTGGCGACCGCACGAGCCCGACCGAGGTGCTGCCGCTCTACGGCCGCCTCTCCTCCGCCGACCAGCACAAGGTCTTCCAGCCCTCGACCGTCGCCGGGGTTCGGCGCCGAATCGTGCTCGCGACGAACGTCGCCGAGACCAGCCTGACCGTCCCGGGCATCCGTTACGTCATCGACGCCGGAACCGCCAGGATCAGCCGGTACAGCGTGCGCTCGAAGGTGCAGCGGCTGCCGATCGAGGCGATCAGCCAGGCCTCCGCGAACCAGCGCTCCGGGCGCAGCGGGCGCACGAGCGACGGCATCGCGATCCGGCTGTATTCAGAGGAGGACTTCGGTCGCCGCCCGGAATTCACCGAGCCCGAGGTGCTGCGCACCAACCTCGCCGCCGTGATCCTGCAGATGATCTCGCTCGGCCTCGGCGACATCGCCGCCTTCCCGTTCCTCACCCCGCCGGATTCCCGCGGGATCAAGGACGGCCTCGACCTGCTGGCCGAGCTCGGCGCCGTCGCGCCGGGAAGTGGTGTGAGCAACGCGAGCGGCGGGGTCTCCAAGCTCACCCGGATCGGGCAACAGCTCGCGAAACTCCCGATCGACCCCCGCTTCGGCCGGATGGTCATCGAGTCCAAGACCCAGGGCACCAGCCGTGAGGTGATGGCGATCGTCGCCGGCCTCACCATCCAGGACCCGCGGGAACGACCGCTCGAGCGCCGCGCGCAGGCCGACCAGCAGCACGCGCGGTTCGCGGACCCGACGAGCGACTTCCTCGGCCTGCTGAACCTCTGGAACTACCTCGAGCTCAAGCAGAAGGAGCTCGGCTCGAGCGCCTTCCGCAGGCTCTGCAAGAACGAGTTCCTGAACTACCTGCGGGTGCGCGAGTGGCAGGACGTCTACAAGCAGCTTCGCCAGCTCGCCAAGCCGCTCGGCCTGGCTGTGTTTGATTCCAAAGCCGGCGGCGACGCGGCCGTGAACCCCGACGGCATCCACCGGTCCCTGCTCGCCGGGCTGCTCTCGCACATCGGTCTCAAGGACGTCGCGAAGAAGGACTACATCGGCGCCCGCCAGCAGCGCTTCGTGATCTTCCCCGGCTCTGCGCTCGCGAAGAAGCAGCCGACCGCCGTGATGAGCGCGGAACTCGTGGAGACCAGCCGGCTCTTCGCCCGGATGAACGCCGTCGTCGACCCGGCCTGGGCCGAACCGCTCGCCGGGGACCTCTGCAAGCGCAGCTTCTCCGAACCGCACTGGGAGAAGAAGCAGGGCTCCGTCGTCGCCTACGAGCGGGTCACCCTCTACGGGGTGCCGATCGTGCCGCGCCGCCGCATCCAGTTCTCCCGGGTCGACCCGGCCTACGCCCGCGAGCTCTTCATCCGGCACGCCCTCGTCGACGGTGAGTGGGACCTCGACCGGGTCGACCAGCGCGTCACCGCCTTCGACAGGGCCAACACGAAGCTGCGGAAGGAACTCGCCGAGCTCGAGGAGCGCACCCGGCGCCGCGACATCCTCTTCGACGACGAAGCCGTCTTCGAGTTCTACCAGCGCCGCATCCCGGCGGAGGTCTGCTCGACGCGCACCTTCGAGACCTGGTGGCGCAAGGCGCGCGCCGAGACCCCCGAACTGCTCACGATGACCGCTGAGGCGCTCGTTCCCGACGAGGCGACCCCGGAGATCGACGAGGCCGTCTTCCCGCCCACCTGGCACCAGGGCGACCAGCGTTTCCACCTGAGCTACCGGTTCGAGCCGGGGGCGGATGACGATGGTGTCGCCGCCCTGATCCCGCTCGCCCTCCTGGCCCGGCTCTCCCCCGCCGGCTTCGACTGGCAGGTGCCGGGCCTCCGCGCCGACCTCGTGACCGCGCTGATCAAGTCACTGCCGAAGAGCATCCGTCGCAACGTCGTGCCCGCCGCCGACTGGGCGGCGCGCCTGCTCACCGAGCTGCCGCCTGCGCCCGGCGAGGCCCGCACGGCGAAGGGCACGAGCGGCATGGGCGGCACGAGCATCGGCGCCCGGCTCGGCGCGGGCACCGGGGCGGGTTTCGAGCCCGAAGCCGCCCCGTTCACCGAGATCCTCGCGGGCCTGATCCAGCGGCTCACCTACGTGCCGGTGAACGCGAACGACTTCGAGCTCGGGCGCATACCCGCTCACCTCCGGATGACGTTCCGCGTCGTCGACGACCGCGGGCAGGCGATGGCCTCCGGAAAGGACCTCGGCGAGCTGCAGCGCAGGCTCGGTTCCCGGGCGCGCGAAAGCGTCGCGGCGGCATCCGCTGCAACGCCCGTGAACGCGATCGAGCGCGGCGGCCTCACGACCTGGGATTTCGCGGAACTCCCCCGGTTCATCGACACCAAGCAGGGCGACAACACCATTCGCGGCTACCCGACTCTCGTCGACGAGGGCACGAGCGTCGCGATCCGGATGATGAGCACCGCCGCCGAGCAGGCGAGCACGCTGCCGGGCGGGGTGCGCCGGCTGCTGCTGCTCGCGACGCCGTCTCCGGTCGCCTACGTGCAGCAGCACCTGACCGGGGCGGAGAAGCTCAGCCTCGCCACGAGCCCGTACCGCACCACGCAGGCCCTCTTCGACGACTGCCTCGCGGCCTGCGTCGATGAGGTGCTGTTCCGGGTGAACCCGAGCGGCCAGGTTTTCATGAAGGCCGAGTTCGACTCGATCCGGGACCGCGTGTCCGGGGTGCTGATGGACTCGATGTTCGAGACCGTGGGACTCGTTGCGCGCATCCTCACCGCCTCCCGGGCCGCCGACAAGGCGCTCAAGGCGTCGACGAGCATGGCGCTGCTGCCCGCGCTGACGGATGCCCGTGCCCAGCTGGCCGGACTGATCTACCCCGGCTTCGTGAGCGCGACGGGTCTCGCCCAGCTGCGCCACCTGCCGCGCTACCTCGGCGGCATCAGTTCACGGATCGTGAAACTCGGCGACAACCCCAGCCGCGACCGGGTCTGGATGAACGAAAGCCAGTCAGCCACGGCCCGCTACGAAGCTGCCGGCGGCCGGATTCCGCTGGCCCCCGGCATGGCGGCGAACCTCGTGCGTGCACGCTGGATGATCGAGGAGCTGCGGATCAGCCTGTTCGCCCAGGAGCTCAAGGCCGCGGAGTCGGTGTCGCTGCAGCGGATCCACAAGGTCCTGACCAGCTGACCCCGACATCCGCCGGGGTCAGCTGGCGGCTAGAGCACCTTCGAGAGGAACGCCTGGGTGCGGCGGTGCTGCGGGTTGCTCAGCACGAGCTCGGGGTCTCCGGACTCGACGACGACCCCACCGTCCATGAACACGAGCGAGTCACCGACCTCGCGGGCGAAGCCCATCTCGTGGGTGACCACGATCATCGTCATGCCCTCCTTGGCGAGGCCCTTCATCACGTCGAGCACCTCGCCGACGAGTTCGGGGTCCAGCGCGCTCGTCGGCTCGTCGAAGAGCATCAGCTTGGGCTCCATCGCGAGCGCACGGGCGATCGCGACCCGCTGCTGCTGGCCGCCGGAGAGGTGCGCGGGGTAATAGTCCGCGCGTTCCGCCAGGCCGACCCGCGCGAGCAGGTCGCGCGCGGTGCGCTCGGCCTGCGCCTTGGGCAGCCCCTTCACCCGCAGCGGCGCCTCCATCACGTTCTGAAGTGCGGTCATGTGCGGGAACAGGTTGAAGCGCTGGAACACCATGCCGATATCCCTGCGCTGCTTCGCCGCTTCCTTGGGCGCCATCTCGTAGAGCTTGCCACCGGTCTCGCGGTAGCCGATCAGCTCGCCGTCGACACTCAGCCGCCCGGCGGAGAGCACCTCGAGGTGGTTGATGCAGCGCAGGAACGTGGACTTGCCCGACCCGCTCGGCCCGACGAGGCACATCACCTCGCCGCGTTTGACCTCGAGGGAGATGCTCTTGAGCACCTCGTGCGAGCCGAAGCTCTTCGAGACCTGCTCTGCGAGCACCATCGGCACGTAACCACGGGCAACGGATGCCGCGTTCGGCGTGGTCAGGTCGCTCATGACGGGCCTCCCCGGCCGGTTTCGGGTTCTCGTCCGATGCGGGTCGCCGGCGCCTGCTCGGAGCCGGGCACGATCGTGACGCCCGTGATCGGGTCGGGGTTCTGGCCGCCGCCCTTCTTGTCCGGCTGACGGTCGCCGATGCCGCGCGCGAAACGCTTCTCGAGGAAGTACTGGCCCACCATCAGGATCGAGGTGAAGAACAGGTACCAGATCGACGCGACGATGAGCAGCGGGATCGGGTTGAACGTCTCGGCGGAGATATCACGGGAGCGGGCGAACAGGTCGAAGCTGAACGGCACCGCCGTGACGAGCGAAGTCGTTTTGAGCATCGAGATGACCTCGTTGCCGGTCGGCGGGATGATCACCCGCATCGACTGCGGCAGGATGACCCGGGTCATTGTCTGCGACCAACTCATCCCGAGCGCGGTCGCGGCCTCTTCCTGGCCACGATCAACGGCGAGGAGCCCGGCACGGACGATCTCGGCCATGTACGCGGCCTCGTTGAGCGAGAGGCCGATCACCGCGAGGGCGAACGTGCTGAGCGCGGCGTTCGTCTCGAACGACACCCACGGGTGCATGAACGGGATGCCGATGTCGATGCTCGAATAGATCAGCGAGATCAGGCCCCAGATGGTCAGCTGGACGTAGACCGGTGTGCCGCGGAAGACCCAGAGATAGAACCACGCGAGGCTCTTCACGACCGGGTTGGGCGACAGCCGCATCACCGCGAGGATCACGCCGAGGACGATCGCGATCACCATCGAGTAGACGGTGAGTTCGAGGGTCACGAGCGCGGCCTGGGAAATGCGCCGGTCGAACAGGTACTTCGCGACCGTCGGCCAGTCGTACGCGGGGCGGAAGGCCGCGTCGACGATGGCCAGGGCGAACACCACGATCAGGATGATCGCGAAGACCATCCGCCAGGGGTGACGCAGCCGGATGGCTTTGATGGGAACCGACGCGGCCGGGGTGGCCGGATCGGCCGGGGACGAGGCGGGCCCCGCCCCCCGGCCGTTCAGATTCGGCGTGCTCATCGGTTAGCCGTTCGCGGCTGCGTTGATCGTGATCTTGTCGATGCCGCCGTCGGCGACACCCCACGTGTCGAGGATGGCCTTGTAGCTGCCGTCGTCGACCATGGACTGCAGTGCGGCCTGGACGGCCTTGGCCAGGTCAGAGCCCTTGGCGACGACCAATCCGTACGGTGCGACGTCGAAGGTCTTGCCCGCGAGCTGCAGCTTGCCCTTGGTCTGGGCGATGGCGTAGAGGGTGACGGGAGAGTCGGCGCTGAGCGCGTCGGCCTGGCCCAGTACGACCGAGTTCGTCGCGGCATCCTGGGTGTCGAACTTGAGCTTGTCGATCGCCGGTTTGCCCGCCGCGACGCAGGCGTCGCTCTTGGCGGGAACCTCGTCGGTGTCCTCATAAGTGGTCGCCTGCACGGCGACCTTCAAGCCGCAGGCGTTGTCCGGGTCGACGGTCTTGTCCTTGGCCGATGCCCACTGGATGCCCGCGGTGTAGTAGTTGACGAAGTCGACCTGCTGCTCGCGCTCGGCGGTGTCCGTGAACGAGGACTCGCCCATGTCGGCCTTGCCACCCGCGACGGAGGGGATGATGTTGTCGAACTTGGCGACCTGGAATTCGGCCGTGAGCCCGAGCTTGGTCGCGACCGCGCTCGCGATCTCGATGCCCCAGCCGATGGGCTTGCCTGCTTCATCCTTGAACTCGTTCGGCGCGTAGGTCGGGTCGCTGCCGACGATGAGCTTGCCGGAGGACGCGATCTTGGCGGGAACGAGTGCGGCGGCCGCGTCGTCCTTGGTGATCGTTGCGGCCGAGGCACTGCTGGTCGAGCCGGTCGTAGGCGTCGAGTTGTCGACGCAGCCGGTGAGCATCAGGGCGGCCGCGGCGGCGACCGCGGGGATTAGGTATCGAGCGCGCATATGCGGAACCTTCTTTGTTTGTCGGTGTCAGGGGTTCGTCATTGAGTCCGTAAACGGTAAGCGACAGACGTGAGCATATAACAGGATGCTCACGCGGATTCTGTGCGCAGGTCACGTTTTGGACTAGCTAAAGCGAGCGTGAGGGGGACGTGTCTCGATCAAGTATGGCCGTTGGCGTGTTTCGGGCAGATTTCGCCGGGTGCGACGACAGTGCCCGCACCACCGCCCCACTGAGTTGCGGACAAGGCACCCTCATCGCGACGACGAAGGTGCTTTGTCCGCAACTCAACCCCGGCGAAGGGCGTTATTCGGCGGCCTTGGCCGCGGTCGAGAGCATCGTCACGTAGTCGTCGAGGCCCCAGGTCAGCGAGAGACCCGTCGGCGGTGAGACGGACGAGATGAATGCCGCGCCGACCGGGGAGGCGACGGAGCCACGCTGCACCTGCGGCATGGCCTGGGCGTACCCGGCGGAGAGGAACGCATCCGATTCCTCCTGCGTTGTCCCGAAGTTCACGAGCACGTCACTCGTCATCTTGTCCAGCTGTTCGTGGCTGAGTGTGTAGTAGAAGCTCGCTTCGTCGGTCGCGAGGGCGTCGACGGCGGGTGCGTTCACGAAGCCGAGGTCGAGGGTGAATGCGACGCGGGGGTCTTCCTTCTTGTAGACGTAGAACGTTCCGCCGCTGTCGCTCGTGAGGGCGATGGACTTGCCCGCGAACTCGGGGTGCGCAGCCGCGGCCGCGGCGATCTTCGCGTCGATGCCCGCGAGAAGCGTGGTCGCTTCGGCGGACTTGCCGAGAGCGGTTCCGGTGATCGTGATGAGGTCGCGCCAATCCGTCGCCCAGGGCTGGTCCGGGTAGCCGACCACGGGGGCGATCTTGCTGAGCAGCGCGTACTGCTCGGCGGTGATGCCCGAGTATGCGGCGAGGATGACGTCGGGTGCGGCCTTGGCGATGTCCTCGTACGGCGGCTCCGTGGAGTCGGGCAGCACGGTCGGCGTCGGCGTTCCGCTCGTCGCGAGCGCCTCGGAGATCCAGGGCAGCACGCCCGTGGCGTCACCGGCATATGCCTGGAACGGCATCGCGACGGGAATGACGCCGAGGGCTATCGCGTCGTCCGCGCTCCCCCAGCCCCAGGTCACGACCCGGGTCGGCTGCTTCGGGATCACGGTCGACCCGAAGGCGTTCTCGACGGTGACGGGGAACGACGCGGCCGCGGATTCGCCCGCCGCGGCATCCGTTGACTGGGGCGCGGGCGCGGAACAGCCGGTCAGCGTCAGGACGACGAGGGCGGAGACGGCGACAAGCGCGCGAATGGGGGGACGATGCACGGGAAACTCCGGTTTCTCAGTTGTCTCGGGGAGAAATGTGGTTCAACGAGCTTAGGTTAGCCTTACCTAATATAGCGGATGCCGGGGTCGGCGCGGGGTGGAACCTCCCGATCGGCACGACGAGCGGTGAACCGCAGACCGGGTCGGGGATGACGAGGGCGTCGAGCCCGAAGGCGGAGCGGACGACGTCGACGGTCAGGGTGTCCGCGGGCGGGCCGGCGGCGATGATCCCGCCTGAGCGCATCACGAGCATCTGGTCGGCGTACCGGGCCGCGAGGTTGAGGTCGTGCAGGACCATCACGATCGTGGTCCCCCGGGTGCGGTTGAGCTCGAGGAGGAGGTCGAGGACCTCGATCTGGTGGGCGACGTCGAGGAAACTCGTCGGCTCGTCAAGGAGCAGGATGTCGGTGTCCTGGGCGAGGGCCATCGCGATCCAGACCCGCTGGCGCTGCCCGCCGGAGAGCTCCTCGAGCCGACGCGCGGCGAGGTCGAGGGTTCCGGTGCGCACGAGGGCGTCGGCGACGATGGTGTCGTCGGCGGCCGTGGCGCCGCGGAACCAGCCCTGGTGCGGATGCCGGCCGCGACCGACGAGTTCGCCGACGGTGATGCCCTCCGGCGCGAGCGGCTGCTGCGGCAGGAGGCCGAGCACGATCGCAACCCGCTTGCCCGGAATGGTCGCGATGTCGGTGCCGTCGAGGAGGACCACGCCGGCCTGCGGGGTGAGCAGGCGGGCGAGTCCGCGGAGAAGGGTCGATTTGCCCGAGGCGTTCGCGCCGACGATGACCGTGATCCGGCCGACGGCGATCTCGAGGTCGAGGTCGGTGACGATCGGGACGCCGTCGTAGCCGAGGCCGAGGGCGACGGTACGCAGCTCGTGGTGCGTGCGGTCAGCCGGTTCGGACGCTGCTGGACCCGCGATGGCCGGGACCGCTGTCTGCGGGTCGGAAGCGTGCGGTTCGGGCTGGGTCATCGGGTTCCTTCTGTGCTGTCGCGCGGGATGCCGCGGGCACTTCCGCCTGTGCCGCCAGTGCTGCCGCCCGCGGCTCGGGTCGCGAGCAGCCAGAGCAGGTAGGGCGCGCCGATGGCGCCGGTGACGACCCCGGCCGGCAGTTGGAGTCCGCCAGGGAGCAGGTGCTGGGACGCGAAGTCGGCGGCGCTGACGATCAGGGCGCCGACGAGGGCCGAGGGCACGAGGCTGAGTCCGCCGGTGCCGACGAGGCGGCGGGCGATCGGCGCGGACACGAACGCGACGAACGCGAGCGGGCCGACCATGGCCGTCCCGAGCGCGGCGAGGGCGACGGCGACGATGAGGAGTCCGAGCCGGTTGCGCTCGGCACCGACCCCGAGGCTCGTGGCGAGGTCGTCGCCCAGTTGCAGCGCGCGGAGACGCGGAGCGAGCATCCACACGATCGGCAGGAGCACCGCGAGCCCGACAGCGACGACGGCGATCTCGGGCCAGGCGGCACCGCTCACGCTGCCGACGAGCCAGGTCAGGGCGTCCTGGGCATCGCGGAGCTCGGCGCGGCTGAGCAGGTAGCCGAGCAGGCCCTGAACCATGAACGCGACGCCGACGCCGATGAGCACGAATCGGTAGCCGGCGACGCCGCCGGTGCCTCCGCCGCGACCGCGCCAGGCCAGCAGGTAGATGACGGTCGCGACGAGGATCGCGCCGCCGAAGGCCGCGAAGGCGGTCGCGAGGCTGCCGAAGCCGAGCACGAGCATCCCGAGCACCGCGGCGGCGCTCGCCCCGCCGGTGACGCCGACGATGTCGGGGCTCGCGAGCGGATTGCGCAGCACGGTCTGGAAAAGGGCGCCCGAGAGCGCGAAGGCGAGGCCGGTCAGGAGCGCGAGCACGAGCCGGGGCAGGCGCAGGGTCAGCACGATGAAGTTCTCGGCTCCCGTGCCCTGGCCGGCGAGGGTGCGGAGGAGGTCGGGCACGGAAACGGAATAGGAGCCGGCAGAGAGGCTCAGCGCGGCGACGACGAGCAGCGCCGCTGCGAGGACGATCACGATCCGGCGCTCCCTGCGGCGCCGCGCACCCCGCGTGGCCGCGAGGGTCGCCGCTTCTGCCGAGACGACCCGCTGCACCGGCGATTCTGGGCGGGAACGGCGGCTCTCGGCGAGGTCGGCCGCTACGGCGTGCCGAGTGTGCAGGGTCACAGCCCGACCGCCTTGGTGCCGCGCACGAGAGCAATCAGCACGGGGGCGCCGAGGAACGCGACGACGAGGCCGGCCTCGATCTCGCCGGGGCGGGCGATCACGCGCCCGATCACGTCGGCGAGCAGGAGCAGGGCGGGGCCGAGCAGCGCCGAGAGGGCGAGGGTCCAGCGGTAGTCTGGGCCGGCGAACCAGCGGGCGAGGTGCGGCACCGCGAGGCCGACGAAGACGATCGGGCCGGCGAGGGCGGTCGCCGAGCCGCAGAGCAGCACGACGGCCACGAAGCAGATGATCCGAGCGGCCACGACGTTCTGGCCGAGGCCGCGGGCGAGGTCGTCTCCGAGGGCAAGCGCGTTGAGCATCCGCCCGGCCGTTGCCGCCAGAATCGCGCCGACGAGGATGAACGGCGCGAGTTGCAGGGCCGTGTCGAGGCCGCGGGCGGAGAGGGAGCCCGCCGACCAGAACCGGTAGCGGTCGAAGGTCGCAGGGTCGCTGAGCAGCACGATGGTTATCAGTGAGGTGAGCGCCGCGGTGAGCGCCGTGCCGGCGAGGGTGAGCTTGACGGGGGTCGCTCCCCCGCGTCCGAGCGACCCGATGACGTAGACGACGGATGCCGCGACCGCCGCCCCGACGAAGGCGAACCAGACGTAGCCCAGTGCACTCGTGACTCCGAACACGGCGATGCCGCCGACGACGAAGAGGGAGGCCCCCGCGTTGACGCCGAGCAGGCCGGGATCGGCGAGGGGGTTGCGGGTGACCCCCTGCATGAGCGCACCGGCGAGACCGAGGGCGAGGCCCGCGAGCAGGCCGACGACCGTGCGGGGGATGCGCAGGTCGAGCACGACCAGCTGGTCGGTCACGGCGGGGTCCGGCCGGAACAGGGCGTCGAGAACGGTGCCGAAGGGCACGTCCCGCGCGCCGACCACGAGGGAAGCGATGATCACGAGGACGAGGAGAACGGCCGCGCCGAGGAGCCCGGCCACCGGGCGTCGCCCCGAACCGGTTCGACGGAGTTTTTCGGTTTTTCGGCCCGAAACGGCCCTCTCAGGTGTTTTTTGGGCAGAAACTCCGTCGAATTCGTGCGGGGCGGGGCGGTTCGCGGCCGGATGCTCGGACGGGCGCGCCAGGCGGCTCACTGGGGCTCGGCCTTGCCGAGGCGCCAGTAGCCCATGAAGGAGACGCGCCGGCGGTCGACACCGGTCTCGCTCACGAGCAACCGGCGGAGGCGCTTGATCGCGCCGGCCTCGCCGGCGAGCCAAGCGTAGAAGCCTGCGCCCGGCGGTGTGTCCGGGGTGTCCCACAGGGTTTCGCGGTCGATGTCGATGTCGATGTCGATGTCGATGTCGATGTCGATGTTGGTCGCGTTCACGCCGACGCCGGTCGGGACCTCGGGTCCGCGGTGGCCGGCGACCCAGGTACGCACGGCGGCGACGAGGCGTTCGCCGTGCGGGGCGCCGCCGCGCGGAAGCCAGGTCACGGAGCAGCCGTCCGGGACCCGCACGTCGAGCTGGTCCGCGGCATCCGGCACCTCGAGGAAGGCGTGCGCCGTGCGCCCGGGCTGCAGGGTATCGAGGATGCCGCAGATCGCGGGGACCGCGGTCTCGTCGCCCGCGAGGAGCAGGTAGGTCGCGTCGCCGGGGCGCCAGTCGAGGCCGAGGCCGGCGTCGCGGCTGCGCGAGTCCGGCCCGACGATGACGACGTGCTCGCCGACCTGGGCCGCGGCGAGCCAGCGGGAGGCGGGGCCGGCGCCGGAACCGGCGGCATCCGCTGCGCCGTGGGAGACGAAGTCGACGTCGAGTTCGCGGAGGAGCGGGCGGACCATGCGGACGGTGTAACTGCGGAACGGGTTGCGCTCCGCGTCGGGCAGTGCCCGCCAGCGGTCGTACCAGCCCGTACCGGTGCCCGTGCCAGCGCCCGTCGAGTGCGATTCGTGCTGCTCGTCCACTCCGAAATCGGCGAGGCCGACGCCGGGGATCGGCAGGACGAGCTTGATCCGCTGGTCGAGTCCGGCCGTGCCGAAGTGCTCGAATTCCGGACCGGTGAAGGTCACCCGCACAAAATGCGGGCTCAGACGCCGGATGCCCGCGACCGTCGCCCGGTAGGGCCGGTAGCCGGGGCGTGCATCAGGGAGCAGGTCCTCGCCGGTCACCTCGGTGCTGGGTAAGGTAAGCATTACCTAAGTATGACATCCCGGGGCCGCGCGTGCCGTGTGAGTTCCGTGTGAGCGCACCGGCACGCCGGGCCGGTGCCGAAGGGCCCGTTCGGTGCCGGAGTGGCACCAAGCGGATGTCGGCGCGAGAAGCCGAGACGCCTACAGCCCGACGCTGGCCCCGGTGAAACCGCCGAAACCGCCGCGGACACCATCCCCGGTTTCCACGGGGCGGTCCGGGAGGTTGGACCACTGCGACCAGGATCCGGGGTAGAGGTAGGGGACGAACCCGGCGATCGTGAGCGCGGCGATCTCGTGGGCGGCGGTGACGCCTGATCCGCAGTAGACCCCGATCGGGCGCATCGCTCGCACGCCGAGGGACTCGAAGTGCGCACGCAGCTGGTCGGCGGGCAGGAATCGACCGTCGTCGGCAAGGGTGTCCGTCGTCGGGGCGCTCGCCGCGCCCGGGATGTGGCCGGCGCGCGGGTCGACCGGCTCTGTCTCGCCCCGGTACCGGGCGCCGGCACGCGCGTCGAGGAGGATGCCGGTGCGTGCGATGGCGGCGGCGGTGTCCGCGTCGATCGTAGCGAGCGAGCCGTAGCTGAGGTGTGCGGTGCCGATCGGCGGGTCCGGCTGCTCCCCGGTGACGAGCGGCAACCCCGCCCTCCGCCACGCGGCGAGCGCGCCGTCGAGCAGGAGCACGTTCCGGTGCCCGGCGTGCCGCAACAGCCACCACGCCCGTGCCGCCGACATCAGGCTCAGGTCGTCGTAGACCACGACGGTGTCGTCGTCGTGGATTCCCCAGCGGCGCACCGCCGCCTGCAGGTCGTCTATCGCAGGCAGCGGGTGCCGCCCGTCTTCAGGCGCCCCCGGCCGGGCGAGCTCGGTCTCGAGATCGACGTAGACCGCGCCCGGCAGGTGTCCGGCGGCGTATTCGTCGCGTCCGCTCGGCCCGAGGAGCGCCCACCGGACGTCGAGCACACGGATGTCGTCGCGCGTCTCGAGCAAGCGGGCCAGGTCCTCGGCGGAGATCAAAGTGTTCACGAAACCACGGTACCGGGTGTGCGCGGCGCGGGGACCCGCATCCGCCCACGCCCGGCCCCTTCGATACGGCCCTCGGCACGGCCCTCGGCACGGCCCTCGGCACGGAATTGCGTTCGGTACACGTTCGTTGCGAAAACGGCCGCGCGCGCGACGCAATTCGGCGCGGGGCGGCGACAGATTGCGTGCCGGGGGCCCGACTCGTCCCGCACCGGGCCTCGCCCGTAGACTCAAACGAGTGAGCAGCTACTGGACCCTACTGAAGACGCCCGGGGTTGCCCGTCTGATCGCCGCGCAGCTGACCGCCCGTTTCCCGTTCGGGATGCTCTCGCTCGCGTTCCTGATCCACATTGAGCGCGTCTACGACTCCTATGGGTCCGCCGGCCTCGTGCTCGGTGCAATGAGCATCGGCCAGGCCGTCGCCGGGCCGCTCACGAGCCGCCTGATGGGCCGCTGGGGCATGCGCCCGGTCATCATCGCCACGATCGCGATCTGCGCGAGCGCCATCGTCGTGATGGCGCTGTTGATCCTGCCGATCTGGGGACTGATGGTGATCGGCCTCGTCGCGGGGCTGACGACACCGCCGATCCAGCCGGCCGTGCGCACGATCTACCCGAAGATCGTCAACTCCCGCCAGCTCACCCCGCTGTTCTCGCTCGACGCTTCCGCCCAGGAGATCATCTGGGTGCTCGGACCGGTCATCGCCACATTCGTCGCGATCCAGATCAGCTCGGTCGCGGGCATCCTCCTCGCCGCGGCCTTCCTGGTCGGCGGCGGCATCTGGTTCGTCGTGCTGCCCGAGGTCGGCCGGGTACGGATCCCGCGCAGCCGCCGCAAGCTCGGCGCCGTGCTCAAGCGCCCGCCCGTACTCCTCAGCACCGTCGTCGGCTTCATGCTCGTCGCGGCCTGCTCGGCCGTCGAGGCCGGCGTCGTCGCGGCATTCGGTCACGGCAGCTCGGACTCCGGCTGGGTGCTCGGCATCTTCGCGATCGGCTCGCTCGTCGGCGGCCTCGCGCTCGGTCACGCGCCGATCGGCCCGTGGGCCCTCGCCGGGCGGATGCTGATCGTCACGATCGGCCTCTCCCTCGCGACTCTCGGCCTCAGCTTCTGGTGGCTCGCCGCAACCCTGCTCCTCGCGGGCATCGGCATCGCGCCGGCCTTCGCTGTGCTGTTCGGGATCGTCTCCGCGAGCGTCAAGTTCAGCGACACCGCCGAGGCATACGGTTGGGTCGGCACCGGCCAGCTGATGGGCGCGGCGCTCGGGTCCGCGACGGCCGGCTTCATGATCGACCACAACGGCGCCGGGTCCGCGATCCTCGTCGCCGCCGGTTTCGCCGCGCTCGGCACCCTGATCCCCGCTCTCGGTCGCCGCTGGCACCCGGACCTCCGCGGCCGCGACGCCGGCCCGATCCCGGACACCGCGCCGATCCAGATCCAGGTCTCCTAGCCGCTCCCTCCCCCTGCACTGTCGCCGCCTCGGCGACGCTGCGCAGGTCATCCGTGTCATCGACGCTGAGGCCGACCTCGGTCAGGGTGTTCGGCAGCCCGACCCGGGTCGTGAACTCGATGAAGTCACGGATCTCCTGGGTCGGGGCGTCCGCGAGCACGAGCTGGGTGACCGAGCCGATGTTGACCTTCTGCCCGTGCGCGAGCCCGTGACGATCTCCTTTTCGAGCGATACGGCACCGCTGCGGAACGCGGTATTCAGCGGATACCGCCAGCCTAAATTCGCAGGTCACCTACATCGTGGATTCCCCAGGCGCCCCGCGCCTCACCCCGTTGAGCTTCGGGTTCCACGAGGCCGCGCACGCCACCGCATTCGGCAAGATCATGTTGAGCGGCATGACCGGAGAAAAGCGGGACCAGTACCTCGACGCTCCTGGGTTGCCGCGGCTGACCCCGGCGACGATCACGGATCGCGGGGAACTCGAGCGTCAGCTCGAGACGAGAAGCGTGCACCCCGCCGAGCCGCCCCTTTCGCGAAAGCGGGTGACTCGTCGTTCAGACCGCGTCAAACCGACCATTCCCCCGCTTTCGTGGTCAGCAGCCGGGCGGGTTTAATGGACCCATGACCTTCTCGCCCGTGTTGCAGTTCCACGACGGCCACTCCATCCCGCAGCTGGGGCTCGGGGTGTACAAGATTCCGGATGCCGACGCGGCCGATGCGGTGCAGGTCGCGCTCGAGTCCGGGTACCGGCACGTCGACACCGCGGCGCTCTACGCCAATGAGGCCGGCGTCGGCGAGGGCATCGCCCGGGCCGCACTCCCCCGCGGCGACGTCTTCGTGACGACCAAGGTGTGGAACGCCGACCACGGCTACGACAGCACCCTGCGTGCCTTCGACGAGAGCCTCGGCAAGCTCGGGCTCGACTACGTCGACCTGTACCTGATCCACTGGCCGGCCCCACGCCAGGACAAGTACGTCGACACCTGGCGGGCCCTCGAGGCGATCCGCGCCGACGGGCGGGCCCGCTCGATCGGTGTCTCTAACTTCCACCCGCATCACCTCGACCGGCTTCTCGCCGAGACCGACGTGGTTCCCGTGGTCAACCAGATCGAGCTGCACCCCTGGCTGCCGCAAGCGGATGCCCGTGCCTACGACGCCGCCAACGGCATCCTCACCGAAGACTGGTCGCCCCTCGCCCGCGGCAGGGCGATCGGCAACCCGACACTCGACGCCATCGGCGCCCGCTACGGCAAGTCAGCAGCGCAGGTCGTGATCCGCTGGCACCTCGACCTCGGGAACATCGTGATCCCGAAGTCGGTGACACCGTCCCGCATCCGGGAAAATCTCGACGTCTTCGACTTCAGCCTGGACGCGGCCGACCTCGCCGCGATCGCGACCCTCGACTCCGGCGAGCGCACCGGCCGAGACCCCGACGACCTCGGCTGATCGCCCCCCGCACTCGCCCCGCACGCACCAGCACCCGCACGCACCAGCATCCGCACGCTCCAGCATCCGCGCGCACCAGCATCCGCGAGAGTGCTACCAGCGCGGGTGGATCTGGGCGCGGAGGAGGCGGTCGTAGATGTCGCGTACACCGGCGAGGAACTCGGCGCTGAGCGGAGGAACCGACCCGGCGGCCGCGTTGCCCTGCGCCTGCGCGATCGAGCGCGCGCCGGGGATGACGGCGCTCACGCCGTCCTGCTGGGCGACCCAGGCGAGCGCGGCCTGTGCGGGCGTGAGCCCGGCGGGAACGAGTGCGGCGAACTCCGCGGCCGCCGTGAGGCCGGTCTCGTAGTCGACGCCCGAGAAGGTCTCGCCGACGTCGAAGTGGCTGCCGTCGCGGTTGTAGTTGCGGTGGTCGTTCTCGGCGAAGGTCGTGGCACGGGTGTACTTGCCGGTGAGCAGACCACTCGCGAGCGGCACCCGGGCGATGATGCCGACCCCGGCGGCGCGGGCCGCGGGAAGCACGGCGTCGAGCGGCTTGAGCCGGAACGCGTTCAGGATGATCTGCACCGTCGCGGTGCCCGGGCGGGAGATCGCCGCGAGGGCCTGGTCGCAGGTCTCGACGCTGAAGCCGTACGCGGCGATGGCGCCGTCGGCGACGAGGGTGTCGAGCGCGTCGTAGACCTCGCCCGACTCGACGACCGCGCTCGGCGGGCAGTGCAACTGCACGAGGTCGAGGGTGTCGACGCCGAGGTTGCGGCGGGAGCGTTCGGTCCAGGCCCGGAAGTTGGCGAGCACATAGTTCTCGGCGAGCTGGTCGACGCGGCGGCCCATCTTGGTCGCGACCGTGATCCCGGCGTCCACGCCGGCAGAGGCGAGGTAGCGCCCGATGATCTGCTCGCTGCGTCCGTCGCCGTAGACGTCCGCGGTGTCGAAGAAGGTGACGCCGGCGTTCGCGGATGCCGCGAGAACGGCGGTCGCATCGGCCTCGCTGACGTCCCCCCAGTCCGCTCCCAGTTGCCAGGTTCCGAGCCCGATCACGGAGACGGTTCGGTCGGTTCTTCCCAGGGTGCGTGTGTCCATGTCCCCAGCATAATCATCCGCCCGGCCGCCCCGGTCAGCGTGCGGCAGCGGATGCCGGTGCGCGCGGCCCCTCCGGGTCCACCGGTCGGCCGTCGACCCCGGTCGCGGTCTCGATGACCGCGGCAAGTTCCCGGGCCAGGCGCGGCCGGATCAGGTGGTCATTCGCCTCCACGCGGTGCATCGTGACGTGGCGCATCCGCTCGATCACGGTCAGGCTGCCCGACTGGATGAACGCGTCGAGGCTGCCGTAGACGACGTCGACGGGCACGCGCAGGATCGCGATGTCGCTCACGAGAGTCTGCGATTCGATGCAGTGCTCGAGGGACTTCACGAAGGGGGTCCAGTTGCGTTCGGTGATCTCGAACACGCCCTTGGGCAGCAGCCGCGAGATGATCGCGGCGTTGCCGATGGTGAAGTCCTTGTTCTCCCTCAGGAAGGCGTATGCACGCAGGTAGACGCTGACCCTGGCGCGCACCCAGCGGTCGCCGATCTCCGTGGGTGAGAGGTACACGGGCGGCCCCACGAGCACGACCCGGGAGATCCGGATGCGACGGTCCCGCCGTGAGGCCTGGAGCGCCGCGAGCCGGGCGACGATGAGGCTGCCGAGGGAATGGCCGACGAGCACGAATGGCTCGCGCAGCCGGAGCGAGCGGATCGTCGCGGCGAGCGCCTCGACGTGGTCCTCAAGCAGGTACTCGCAGCCCTCGGGCGCCGGCGATTCGCCGAAGCCGAGGATGTCGACGGCGATGACCCGGTGCCGCGGGGTGAGCAGCGGCACCAGTTCCCGGAACGTCACGGACGAACTGGCAATGCCGTGCACGAGGATGACGACCGGCCCCGTGCCTTCATCGGTCGCGATGTGCAGGAGGGGCGGGCGGCGTCGACGGAACCGATCCCTCATCGCCCCCCACCATCCCATGACTCAAGTATCGTCGCGCAGGCCTTCCTTGAACTCCTTGGTGGCCTTCGTCGCGTCGCGCTCGGCCTCGGCGTGCTTGACGCCGGCCTCCGCGCGCTTGACCTCGGCATCCGCCTTGATCTCGTCGACCTTGTCTTCGATCCGGTCTTTGGTGTCCTCGAACGTCCGGCTGATCTTCTGTCCGGTCGCGTCGAGGGCGTCCTTGGCGTTCTCTGCGAATCCCATGTTTCCTCCGTTGTGTGTCGAATGTGTCTCATGGAGCGTGCCTGTCCGGGAGAGCGTGTCCCGTGGATCGTGTGTCCCGTGGCACTCGGCCGGCGTTGCCTTGCCGATGAATCGACACTAACAACTGCCCCTGCACCGAGACGGGATTGTGATTCGACTCCCAGACCGCATCCAGACAGTGGTCTCCGGGTGCGCCATAAAGTTGCCCCATGAAAAGTTTTCCCGCCGCCGCAGCGCTCCTCGCCGCCGTGCTCCTGCTGGCCGGATGCTCCGCCTCCGGTTCGTCGAACGATGCCGGCTCGTCCGTGACGAACCCCGGAACCGGCGCCGCGACGGGCGAGGGAACGACCAAGGATTCCGGGATCGTCGGGGCCCCGCAAGCCGGAGACGCCGCCGGGAGCGCCACCTCGGGCACCGTCGCCGGCAGCACGAGCGAAGTCGCCTCGGGCCAACGGGACGTGATTATGACGGGATCGATGTCGGTCACGGCAAAAGACCCGATCAAAGCGACGCAGGACGCCGTGACGATCACCGAGCAGGCCGGCGGCCGCATCGACAGCCGCACCGAGAACCCCGCGACCGACAACCAGCCGGCCAGCGCAACCCTCACCCTGCGCATCCCGGCCGCCGCCCTCGACCGCACGGTGACCGACCTGAAGAAGCTCGGCACCCTCAACTCCGTGTCGCTCAACGCCTCGGACATCACCCAGCAGACCCAGGACCTCGATGCCCGCATCACCGCCCTGAAGACCTCCGTCGACCGGCTGCTCGCACTGATGCAGCAGGCGACGACGACAGACCTGATCGCGATCGAGGGCACGCTCTCCCAGCGGCAGGCGGACCTCGAAAGCCTGCAGTCGCAGCGCAATTTCCTGTCAGATCAGGTCGACTTCTCGTCGATCACGCTCTCCCTCTACTCAACGGGCGCCGTCGCGCCCGGCGCCCCCGGCGACTTCTGGACCGCGATCGGGGCCGGCTGGGCGGCGCTGGTCGGCGCGCTCGGCGCCGCGCTCGTCGGCATCGGCTACGCGCTGCCGTGGATCGCACTCCTCGGCGTGACCGCGCTCATCGTGATCCTCATCGTGCGGATGTCCCGGCGCAAGGGAAAGGCTGCTTAGGCTTGGGGGGTGACCCACTCCACCCCCCACCGCTCCCCGCCGGGCCCCACAAAGGTACGTCGAACGGATGTCTGACGCCACCGTCAGCATCGGGGTCTTCGACAACGCGGGCTACACCCGCGCGGTCCTCGACCTGACCATGCGCCTCGCCGAGGTCATCTTCGCCGCCGGTGCCGGCGCCGAGGACGCCACCGCCGCGATGGAAGCGATCACCCGCGCGTACGGGCTCAAGGGCACCGAGGCGAACGTGACGCACACGATCATCGCCCTCACCCACGAGGATCCGGGCACGCACGAGTCGATCACGCGCAGCCGCAACGTCAAGTACCGCTCGCTCAACTACGGGAAGCTGACCGCCACGAGTGAGCTGATCGCCGAACTCATCGAGAATCCCATCGATGTCGCCGACGCGCGCAAGGCCCTCGCGACCATCGTGAGCGCCCGGCCCCAGGTCACCGCACTCTGGCGTCGGCTCGGCTGGAGCCTCGTCGGCGCCGGCGCTGCCGTACTGATCGGGGGCGGCCTCACCGTGCTCGTCGCCGCGTTCATCGCGACCTTCTTCATCGACCTGATCACGACGGCGCTCGACCGGCGACAGGTGCCGGTCTTCTACCAGAACGTCGTCGGCGGGGCCATCGGCCCGATGACGGCCGCCGTCGTCGCGCTCGTCGACCCGTCCGCGAATCCCTCCCTCGTCGTGATCGCGACGATCATCATGCTGCTCGCCGGGGTCACGACCTTCGGCGCGGTCCACGACACCCTGTCCGGCTTCTACCTCACCGGAACCGCCCGCATGATGGAGGCACTCCTCATCACCGGCGGCCTCGTGACCGGCGTCGCGGGGGCATCGCTCCTCCTCGCCCGCTTCGGCCTGGTGCTGAGGGTGAATGGCAACGTCGCGTTGACGTTCGCCGACGTGGCCGCGCTGCTCGCGGCATCCGTCGTCATCGTCGTGGGCTTCGCGCTCGCGGTGCAGGTGCCGTGGCGCGCCTACTGGGTCGTCTGCCTCCTCGGGGCGCTCGCCGAACTCCTGTACCTGGCTGGCACGAGCGCGGGCTTCGGGCTGGTCTGGTCGTCGGCGGCTGCGGCCGTCGGAGTGGGGCTCGCCGCTGCGCTCACCTCGCGGGTCGTGCGCACGCCCCCGCTCGTGATCGTCGTGACGGCACTCGTGCCGCTCGTGCCGGGGCTGACCCTGTTCAGCGGCCTGCTGCAGCTCTCGGACGGCAACATCGACGGCGTGCTCAGCATGCTGACCGCCGGTGCGGTCGCCGTGGCGCTGGCAGCAGGGGCGATCCTCGCCCAGTACCTCGTGCAGTTCGTCTGGGGTCCGGCACGCAGGCTACAGCGCCGCTTCGTGGGTCCGCTGATGGCGCTCCCCGTGCGGCTCAGCCGCAGCCCGGGCAAGCGCATCTAGCGACGCAACGTGCACCGTTCCGGTCGAGAGTGCCCGTTCCGCGCGTTTCTCTCGACCGGAACGGAACACCTCCTGTCCGTTCGGCAGCCCGGGGTCAGTTCGGGACGTCGGCCTCTCCGGTTTCGTCGTGGAGGTCCTCGACGTAGCGGTACGAGATCGGTTCCTCGGTGACGTGCCCGAGCGTGAAGACGCGCCGCACGATCTGCCCGTCCTCCTCGACTTCGAGGGTGACCTCCTGGGCATATTCGCCGTTGACGTATTTCAGTTCGTGTTCGGTTCCCGCGGCGATCGGGTTGGCGCCGTAGAAGATCGCCCGGTACGTGTCGTTCTCGCTCATATTCCCTCAATCCCTCAGGTGGCTGGTCGCACACAGCCTACGACCGGCGCGCCCGGGCACAAGGGCCGGGCCGAGCGGATGCCGTTCCCAGCGATTCCGCGTAGGGTCAAGGAAGACGATGCCGCTGGGGCTCGGGTCGAAGGAGTGCACATGGCTGACAAATCACCCAAGAAGGACGCGACCAAGAAGGTCGCCGGAAAATCTCTCAAGGAGAAGCGTGCCGACAAGCACGCCAAGTCCAACGAGACGGCCGAGAAGGCACGGAAGGCCTAGCCTCCGCCCGATTAGTTTCACGCAGTTTCACTGCAGACAGGGTGCTGTCCCGCTTCGGCAGGGCGGCACCCTTCTTCCGTTAAGCCCAGTCGCGCAGAATGCGGGAGACGGCCTCGGAACCCCGGATCTCGACGAGGAGTTCCAGGATCCGGTCGACGACCGCCATCGTCACCGTCCGGCAGACGATGCTGTGGCGGCCCAACTCCGTGAGCCCACCGGCCCGCACCCGGATCACCTCCCAGCCGACCTCGTTCAGGGCCGCATCCTTCTCCCGGTCTGAGGCCTCCTTGAGGCCGCGATGCGCCAGGCCGTCGCGCCCAGGGTCGTCGTATTCGATCGCGATCCGCAGCGCCGGAATGATGATGTCCGGCCAGACCTCGGGCTTTCCGTAGAAGGTGCCGCTGATGCGCACGGCATTGACCCGGTGCGGCAGGCGGATGCGCTCCGCGAGCGCCACCCGCAGCCGTTGCTCGGTCGCGGAGGTGCCGAGCCGCAGCCCGGGCTTCATGAAGGGCACTCCTCCTTCGAAGGCGGCCGCAGGCGCTGCGGCGTTGACGAGGCACTTGGGGCACCCCGAACCGGTCAGGGCCTCACGCACCGTTGCGGTGTACCGGGAGTGTCCCCGCTCGCAGAGCCACTCGTAGACCGCACCGATGCGGGTCTCCCCCGCAATGTCGACGCGGGCACCCGCCGCCGCCCGGCGCACCAACTGGGCCCGGGTGCGCCGGGTCTCGCGCAGCAGGACGCAGAGCGGGCAGTCCCGGTGCAGAGTGATGCGGGCATCCGCTGCCGGGGCACCGTGGCCGCACCGGAACCGCACCGCCGTGCCGCCGCCCGCAGTGCCCGCATCCGGAGTGCCCGCATCCGGAGTGCCCGCATCCGCAGTGCCCGCATCCGCAGTGCCCGCGTCAGCAGCGCCGCCGCCTCCTGCCGGGATGCCTGTGCCGCTCATGCCCCGCTCCCTCGTTCATGGCCGAGGCTACCCGCCACCCCCGACACCGGTCTGCGGATGCCGCGTCAGACCGCCTCGAGCACGCTCACGTAGTTCGCGACGCCGACTCCGCCCATGTTCTGCACGAGCGCACGACGCGGGGCATCGAGCTGCATGGCGCCGGCGGTGCCGGTGAGCTGCATCGCGGACACGACGTGCTGCGACACCCCCGTCGCCCCGACCGGGTGGCCCTTCGCCTTGAGGCCGCCGGAGATGTTGACCGGGAGCCTGCCGCTGCGGTACACCCAGCCCTCCTCGACGGCCCGACGGCCCTCGCCGGGCGGGGTGAGCCCCATCGCCTCGTACATGATCAGCTCGGCGATCGTGAAGCAGTCGTGCACCTCGGCGAAGTCGAGCTCGTCAAGGCCCACCCCCGCCATCCGCAGGGCGCGTTCGAACGAGATCCGGGTCGCCGCGA
Organism: Cryobacterium sp. GrIS_2_6; assembly: GCF_035984545.1. NCBI lineage: Bacteria > Bacillati > Actinomycetota > Actinomycetes > Micrococcales > Microbacteriaceae > Cryobacterium > Cryobacterium sp. GrIS_2_6. Next base: position 63,194 of record NZ_JAXCHP010000001.1, on the reverse strand, counting down.
AGGCGGTGGGGTCGCGGCGGGCGGCGGGCAGGAAGTCGTTGGCCTGGCCGAAGCCGGTGAGCCGCACGGGATCGGTCGCGGCTCCGGAGCGGCGGGGCGCCCCGGTCGTGAGTACGATCGCGGCGGCCCCGTCGGAGACCGGGGAGCAGTCGGTGCGCCGGAGCGGCCCGGCCACGATCGGGTTCTTCTCCGAGACGGTGCGGCAGAAGTCCTCGCCGAGGTCCTTGCGCAGCTGGGCGAAGGGGTTGTCGACGCCGTTGCGGTGGTTCTTGGCTGCGATGGAGCCGAGCACGTCGCCGACGTCTCCGTAGCGCTCGGCGTATGCCTCGGCGACGACCGCGAAGAGACCGGCGAAACCGGATGTCGACGGCTGGCCCGCGAGGTCGTAGTCGGCGCCGAGCAGCGCAGATCCCACCCGCTCGGACGAGGCATCCGTCATCTTCTCCGCCCCGATCACGAGGACGGTCCTGGCCGTGCCGGCGAGCAGGGACTTGACGCCCTGCTGGAACGCGGCCGAGCCGGAGGCGCAGGCGTTCTCGACCCGGGTGGCCGGAACGTACGCGAGCGCCGGGTCTGTCTGCAACGCGAGCGAAGACGCGAAGGCAAGCGGAACGAGCCCGGAGTTGAACTGGCCGAGGTAGATCTCGTCGATCTCGCCGGCGTCGACACCGGAGTTCGCGATCGCCTCGGCGGCGACCTGCACGATCAGGGTCTCGAGGGTGTCGTCGCTGAGTTTGCCGAAACGGCTGTGCCCCCAGCCGGCGAGGAGGACGTCGGTGCCGAATTGTTCCTGGAGGCTCACAGTCGCACTGCTTTCTGGTCGGTTGCGGTGTCGGTTGCGGTGTCGGTTGCGGTGTCGGTTTCCGTCTCCGTCTCCGAAACGGTGAAGTCCGGTTCGGTGCAGGCGCGGAGCTCCTCGAGGGTGACCCCGGGGGCGCGGCGACGCAGCACGAGCCCGGTCTCTGTCACGTCGAAGACAGCGAGGTCGGAGATGATCCGGTTCACGACCCCGACGCCGGTCAGCGGCAGGCTGCACTCGGTCACGATCTTGGAGGCGCCGTCCCGGGCCACGTGTTCGGTCAGCACGACCACCCGCGGGGTTCCCGCGACGAGGTCCATCGCGCCGCCCATTCCCTTGATCATCTTGCCGGGGATCGTCCAGTTGGCGAGGTCCCCGCTGCCGGACACCTGAATCGCCCCGAGGATCGCGACCTTGACGTGGCCGCCGCGGATCATGCCGAACGAGGTCGCCGAGTCGAAGACCGATCCGCCCGGCAGTATCGTCACGGTCTGCTTGCCCGCGTTGATCAGGTCGGCGTCCTCCTCGCCCGCCCAGGGGAACTGCCCCATGCCGAGCAGCCCGTTCTCGCTCTGCAGCGTGACCGAAACCCCCTCAGGCAGGTTGTTGGCGACGAGCGTCGGAATGCCGATGCCGAGGTTCACGTAATCGCCGTCGTGCAGCTCGCCGGCCGCGATCGCGGCCATCTCGTCTCTGGTCCACGTCATGGGGTACTCCCTGGGTGTCGATCGGATGGGGGTGCTTCTGGTGGGTGGGTCGCGGGCTGCTCAGGCCGGCACCGCGACCGCGCGCTCGCGCACGGTGCGCTGCTCGATCGGCTTGGCCCGGGCATCCGCCTGCACGAGGCGTTGCACGTAGACGCCGGGCGTCACGACGTCGTGCGGGTCGATCGCGCCTCGGGGCACGATCTCCTCGGCCTCTGCGATCGTGACGATGCCGGCGGTCGCGACGAGCGGGTTGAAGTTGCGGGCGGTGTACCGGTAGACGAGGTTGCCCTCTGTGTCGGCGCGCCAGGCGTGCACGAGGGCGACGTCGGCGACGATGCCGCGTTCCTGCACGTAGCGGATGCCGTCGAACTCCGCGTGGGGCTTGCCCTCTGCCACGAGGGTGCCGACCCCGGTCTTCGTGTAGAACGCGGGGATTCCCGCTCCCCCGGCCCTGAGGCGCTCGGCGAGGGTGCCCTGGGGGCTGAACTCGACCTCGAGCTCGCCCGCGAGAAGCTGCTCGGCGAAGAGTCGGTTCTCGCCGACGTACGACGCGATCACCTTCCGCACCTGCCCGGTCTCGAGCAGCCGGCCGAGCCCGATCCCGTCGACGCCCATGTTGTTCGAGACGACCGTGAGTTCACGAACACCGGATGCCCGCACCGCGTCGATCAGGTCGGCGGGAATCCCGCAGAGGCCGAAGCCGCCCACCGCGAGCACGATCCCGTCGTGGAGGACGTCCCCGAGTGCGTCGGCCGCGCTGGTCAATACCGTGGACATGGTCGTCTCCTCATTGAGCATTCACTGTGTCCACTCTGTGGACACGCTGTCTGACGCCCATGCTAACTGGGCGGCGAAGACCCTGTCAATCGCGGAAGACCGTGCGTTTCATTGCGCATCCACCCCGTGAACACTAGGCTCACCATCATCCACATTATAGACGCTCAGGAGTCAAGATGACCACGGTTGACGTAAAAGGACCGGGCGGCACCGTGCAGGGCGGCACCGTGCAGGGCGCCCAGGTGACGGCCCGGATCGCCCTGCTGCTCCGGCTCGTGGGCCGCGCGCCGGGCGGGGCGGCGCTCTCCGACATCGTGCGGGACTCCGGCCTGACCCGGCCGACCGTGCACCGCCTGCTCAGCTCGCTCGCCGCGGAGGGGCTGCTCGACCACGATCCCGTGCGACACACCTGGCACTACGGGCCCGAGATCTTCGTGATGGGGGTCGTCGCCGCCGACCGATACCCGATCGAGGAGCTGGCCCGGCCGAGCCTGCGCAGGCTCGCCGAGGAGACCGGCGAGAGCGCCTTCCTCTCCATCCGCCGCGGCGCGGAAACGGTGTGCCTGCTGCGGGAAGAGGGCAGCTTCCCGATCCGGTCGTTCGTGCTGCACGAGGGCGTGCGTTTCCCGCTCGGCGTGGCCTCCGCCGGGCTCGCGATCCTCGCGTACCTGCCGGAGGACGAGGTGACGGCGTTGCTGGGCGGCGGGCTCGCGGAGGCCTGGGGTCCGGCGCACACGGTGGCGGGCATCCGCTCGAACCTCGAGCTCACCCGCACCACGGGGTATGCGGTCAACCCCGGGCTGATTCTGGAGGGCAGCTGGGGTATGGGAGCGGCGATCTTCGACCGGTCCGGCCGGCCGGCGTGGGCGCTGTCCGTGACCGGGATCGAGCCCCGGTTCCGGCCGGAGCGGCAGGATTTCCTCGGCCGCCTGCTCCTCGAAGAGGCGAACCGGATCACCCAGGCGTTGCAGAAGCCCGGCCCACTCGCGCACTGACCCGCGCATCCACCACGTGTCGCCGAGTATCCCCGTGGGTTGAATTCACCCCGGAAACGGCAAAAGGACCGGGGCCGATGGGCCACGATCCTTCTGTCTTGCCGGTGGAGCTAAGGAGATTCGAACTCCTGACCTTCTCATTGCGAACGAGACGCGCTACCAACTGCGCCATAGCCCCCAACCGCTTATGAAGAATATCACGCGTTGGGCCTCGTTCTGAGCACACCCCGTGCGCGGCGACCTCCGGGCGGAATCCCGGCGGAACCGGGCGCCTCGTCCGAGTGCCTACCCGGCGGCGCGGCGGCGGCGCAGAACGGCGTCGAGGTCGGTCATTCCCGGCTCCGTCTCGCCGACGATGCCCATCGACGCGAAGCGGCTGACCGGTGCGGTGGCCGTTGCCTTGCCCGCGACTGCGACCGGCCCGGTCTTCGTGACCGGCCTTGTGCCCGCGTTCGTGCCCACGTTGCTGCCCAGGCTGCTGCCCTGGGCGAAGATCGTCCCGGTGTGCCGGAGCGGCGTGACGGCGACCTGGAGCTGCTCGGCGCGGCGGGCCACCTCGGCTTCCGCTGCTGCCCGGCGGAGCTGCGCGGCAGCATCCGCTGACGCCATGGCGACCTGGGCGACCGTGCCGGGGGCGAGGTGCAGCGGGCGGGGCAGCGGGTGCGGCGTCCAGGTCTGCACGGGAACGGGGGTCTCCTCGAACTGCACGGGTTCGAAGTCCTGCCCGACGAGCGGCCGGGAGCGGGCTTCGGCGACGGCGGGGCCCGCGGCGACGGACCGGGCCCTGGCCTGCGCACTGGTGCGGGCGAGCCGGTTGAGGGTGCCGAACGCGAGGAGGCCGGAGGGGGCACCGACGGCGAGGAGGACGACCGATCCGCCGGAGACCAGGGCGACGAGACCGAGCGTGACGGCCAGGAGGCCGCCGAGGAGCACGAGGGTCGCGACGGCACGCAAGCGGCGCACGCGCCGGCTCCTGGCCGCTGCGTGCCCGATGACGGTGGACTGGGCGGCGCGTTGGGCAGCGGCCTGCACCGCGGCGACCTGCGCGGCTGCCGCGCGTTCTGCTGCGGCCTGGGCGGCGACCGCGCGCCGGGCGGAACTCGCGGCGGCCATCACGGCCTTTGCCTCGACGCGAGCGTCCTCCTCGGCCTGCGCGAGCAGCTTCTGCTGGGTCACGACCGTGCGGGCGTTCGCCTCGAGTCGGACCTCCTGCGGAATCTCGGAAGTCTCCGCGAGGATACGCATGGTCTGCTGCAACCGAACCGCATTGCGTTCGATCGTGAGATATTGGCGTCGTCGGGTCCAGGTCGGCATCAAATAGGCCACCCAGAGCACGGCGGCGACCCCCACCATGACTCCGCCACCCAGGACCTCGCTACTCATGCTCCCTACGGTATGAGTCCGGGGCCGTTCCGGCGCTGATTAGACGGGGTGTGTCCGCCGACTCGCCGGTGAATCGACGATTCTTTTTGCGCGGCGTCTCTTTCTGCGCGGGGTTGTGGTTCGATGCTCAGTACTCGGTCACACCGAGCGGATGCGCCGCCGCGGCCCGGTCCGTCGGGGTCACCGCCGCAGCATCGGCAGGAGCCGCCCCGTCACGCCAGCGCCGCAGCACGCCCTGGCGCACTTCCTCGGCCACGAGGGCGAAGCAGAAGTGGTCGCGCCAATCGCCGTTGATGTGGATGTAGCGGCGGCGGAGGCCCTCGTAGCGGAAGCCGAGCTTCTCGACGACGCGGAGGGAGGGGCCGTTCTCCGGCCGGATGCAGATCTCCATCCGGTGCAGTCCGAGCTGCCCGAAGCAGTAATCGGTCGCGAGGGCCACGGCGATCGGGGTGATCGAACGACCGGCGAACTCCTCGGCGACCCAGTACCCGATCGTCGCGCTCGACAGCGAGCCCCAGCTGATCGAGGAGACGTTGAGCTGGCCGGCCAGCCGGCCCTGGAATTCGATCACGAACGGCAGGCCGTTGCCGGTGCGCGAGTGCGCGAGCAGGCTGCGGATGCTCGCGCGGGTGTCGAAGGACATCGGCGCGTACGGGCTGGTCGCCTCCCAGGCACGCAGCCAGCCTCTGTTCTCCATCAGGGAGCGTTCGAGGTTTTTGTCATCGCGCAGCCGGATGGGACGCAACGTCACATTACCGTCGAAGAGCGTCGGAATCGCGATCGCCACAACCTGCCTGTCTACTCGGATTCAACTGGTGTTCCCCCACTGTAGTCACCCGGATCAGTCCTCGAGTCACCCGGATCAGTCGAGGGTGGCGGCGAATCCCTTGAGCCATGGGCGCAGGTCGGGACCGAGGTCTTCGCGGTCGACGGCGAGCTGCACGATGGCCTTGATGTAGTCGAGCCGGTCGCCGGTGTCGTAGCGGCGGCCGCGGAAGATGACGCCGTAGACGCCGCCCGTGGTCTCGGGGTTCACCGCCATCTCCTGCAGGGCGTCGGTCAGCTGGATCTCGTTGCCCTTGCCCGGCTCGGTGTGCTCGAGCACACCGAAGACCGAGGGACGGAGCACGTACCGGCCGATGATGGCGAGGTTCGACGGGGCATCCGCTTCTGCGGGCTTCTCGACGAGGCCGGTGATGCGCACGACATCGGGGTCGTCTGTCGGTTCGATCGCGGCGCAGCCGTAGAGGTGGATCTGCGAGGGCTCGACCTCCATGAGCGCGATGACGCTCGTGTTGCGTTCGACCTGCTCGGTGAGCATCTTCTCGAGCAGCGGATCGCGGGCGTCGATGATGTCGTCGCCGAGGAGCACGGCGAAGGCCTCGTTTCCGACGTGCATCTTCGCGCGGAGCACCGCGTGGCCGAGGCCGAGCGGGTCGCCCTGGCGTACGTAGTGGATGTCGGCGAGGTCTGTCGCGTAGCGGACCTTGGCGAGCCGGTCCCTATCGCCCTTCTTGATGAGCACGTCCTCGAGCTCGGTCATCCGGTCGAAGTGGTTCTCCAGGGCGTTCTTGTTGCGCCCGGTGATCATCAGTACGTCGTTCAGGCCGGCAGCGACGGCCTCTTCGACGACGTACTGGATCGCCGGTTTGTCGACGACGGGGAGCATTTCCTTCGGCATGGCTTTCGTGGCCGGGAGGAAGCGAGTTCCCAGACCAGCGACGGGAATGACGGCTTTCGTGATGCGTGTACCCATGGGCCCTACGTTATCGGCATCTAGGATGACTTATATGGACTCCGAGACCGTTCACCGAAAGCGGGCGCTCCGCGCCGAACTGCGTGAGCGCCGGCAGAACATGACCTCGGTCGAGACGGATGCCGCGACGGCGGGCTTCACCGCGAACCTGCAGAGCATCGTCGTCGACCTCAGCGCCCGCTACATTTCCTGCTACCTGTCCGCCCGGAACGAACCCAATACCCGGCCGTTCGTGAACTGGGCTGAGGCCCAGGGCATCCGGGTGCTCTTCCCGGTCTCCCGGGACGACGGCCTGCTCGACTGGACCGTCGGCGAGGACCAGACCGAGTACCAGGGCATCGCCGGGACGCCGGAGGCCGCGGGCAGCCTGCTCGGGCCGATCGCGATCAACGACGTCGACCTGATCATCGTTCCCGCGGCCGCCGTCGACACGACCGGTTTGCGGATGGGCTGGGGCCGTGGCTACTACGACAAGACCCTCGGCTCGATGGAGAAATGTCCCCCGGTCTACGCCGTCGTCTTCGACAACGAATATGTCGACTCCGTGCCGCGCGAAGTGCACGACCAGCCCGTCGACGGCCTTGTCACGCCAACGCGCATCATCACCTTCTAACTCATCCACCCTCACGTTCATCTATTTCAATCAGGGATCCCGGCGCGCGCCGGGTTCCCACAGCCGGAGTTTCAGTGCCTACCTATTCCTACCGTTGCACCGAGTGCGACACCGCGTTCGACATCCAGCAAGCCTTCACCGACGACACGCTGACCGTCTGCCCGACCTGCGGCGGCAAGCTGCGCAAGGTGTTCTCCTCGATCGGCGTGAGCTTCACGGGTTCAGGCTTCTACCAGAACGACTCCCGCTCGGACGCGAAGGCGGCCCTGCAGGCGCACCCGAAGAAGCACGCCAAGTCGCACGCGGACACCGCGTCGCACGGCGAGAAGAGCTCGCACTCCGACAAGGGTTCCGACAAGGGTTCCGACAAGCCCAAGAAAGCCGAGAAGTCGGAGAAGAAGTCGGGCGGGTCTTCCGAGAAGTCGGGCGGGTCTTCCGAGAAGTCGGGAGGGGCTTCCGCCGGCTCGTCTTCGTCGTCGTCGTCCAGCTCCCCGTCAACCACGAGCGCGGCTCCGGCCGCAAAATCTTAGGAGTATCCCCATGATCCAGGGCTTCAAGGAATTCATCATGCGCGGCAACGTGATCGAACTCGCGGTCGCTGTCGTCATCGGCGCGGCGTTCACTTCGGTCGTCAACGCCATCGTCACGGGCATTTTCAACCCGCTGATCGCGGCGATCTTCACGTCGGACAGCCTCGCAAATTCCATGGTCGTCACCCTGCCGGGGGACGCGAAACTGTCCTTCGGGCTCGTGCTCGCGGCGATCATCAACTTTCTGCTCGTCGCGGCCGTCGTCTACTTCGTGTTCGTGATGCCGCTCAACAAGCTCAAGGAGGCGCAGGAACGCCGCCGCGCCGCCGGCCTGCCGCCGAGGGACGCGACCATTCCCGCGACCGAGCTCGACCTGCTGACCCAGATCCGCGACCTCCTCGCCGCGGACGCTGCGAAGCCCGTCACCGGCCAGTCCCCGAGGTAACTTCCCTCCGGCGCGCCTGCCGTACCGTCAGAAGCACGTAGGCGAAAGCGGATGCGCGGCGCGGGTCACCAGTGCGGCGGGCGGTCCCGACGCAACTGGGCCTCGTTCGCGCTCCGTGACGGCTCGGTTCCGGCGACGTGCGGTGCGACGCCGCCCTCTTCGCGCAGGACCGGCGGGTGCGGGTTCGGATCCGTATCGGGCGCAGGCGTCAGGCGCGCCCGGCGGGCTCCTCCGCGGGCTTTCACGACCGACTGGCGCGGCGCTGGCGCTGGGTTCGCCGGATCGAGTCCATGAGACCGGTCCGCGGCACTCTCCGAAGTCTCGACCCAGTCGTCGGTGTCCTTCACGAGACGCTCCTCACAGCCACGCAGCTCACGCGTGCGGATACTCCGCTGCCGGCGGCGTGGGGGGTTTGACGCCGACGAGGCCGGCGACGCGGGTGGCGACGGCGTCCGGGTTGCTGAAGAGTTCAAAGGAGTGCACCCGCAGGTAGTGCCAGCCGAGTCGCCGCAGCACCTCTGGCCGGAGCCTCAGCGACTCGCGCAGGCTCGCCCGGTCGACGACGGCATCCGTTTCGACGACGACGGCGCGGCCGGCGTGGGAGCCGGCGAGGGCGAGCTTGCCGCGGTGGCCGAGGGTCACGGTGACGCCGAGGCGTTCGAGGCGCTGGGCGAGGTCGACGAGCATCGGCTCGGTGGCATCGGGGACCTGCGCCTCGTTGTGCCGGGCCTCGGTCTCGCTGAGCACCTGGGCGAGGGCGAGGATGCCGTGGCGCTGGCGGTCCTCGTCGATGTCGGCGGGGCGGAAGCAGGAGACGATGTCCATGGCGCGGCGGGCGCGGGTCATGCCGATCGCGAGGAGGCGGTCGCCGCCGGGTTCACCGAGCGATCCGAAGTTGGTCAGCAAGCGGCCGTGCGGGGTGCGGCCATAGCCGATGGAGAAGATCACCCGGTCGCGACTCTGGGCGACGGCCTGTTCGAGGGTGAGCACGGTGAACGGCTCCGCCCGGTCCTTGAGGATGAAGTCGGCCAGGTCGGTGCGCTTGGAGAACGCGGAAAGCACCGCCTGGTGTACGCGCACGGCGTGGCGCGCGCTCGCGGTGATCACCATGAGCGATTCGCGCGGGCGCTTGACGGCGTGGTCCAGCACGAGGTCGACGACCTTGGTGACCTCGGCGTCGACGCTCTCGACGGCTCCGCTGTCGGCGTCGGGCATGCCGTGGCCGCCCGCGACGTAGTTCAGGGTGAGGCTGCCGTGACCGAGGTAGCTGCCTGCCCACGGGAGGGAGTCGATGCGGCCGCCGTAGAAGCGGTGGTTGACGAGTTCCGTGAGGTCTTCGCCGCCGGCCCGGTAGCTGCGGGTCAAGGTGAGGGTGGGCAGCAGTTCGCCAAGGCGGGCGAGGGCGGAGTCCGCGTGCAGGGCGTCGACGTTGGTTTCGCGCTCTGCGCGGTCTGCGAGGCTGACGCGGCTGACGCGCGCGTTGGCGTTCGTGCCGCCGCCGGCATCCGTGATACCGGTCTCGAACGGCGACGGCGTCTGGGTGACGGGGTCGCCGAAGGCCACGATCTGCTTGCCACGACGGATGGCGCCGACGTTCTCGGCGAGGGTCGTCGCGCCGGCGTCGACGAGGAGCACGGCGTCGAAGTGCTGGTCATCGAGCTTGGAGACCTCGTATGGCGAGGCGAGCCAGACCGGGGCGAGCACGCGGCCGAGGTGCGGGGCCGCCTTGTTCAGGCGGGACGGGGTCGCCCGGTCGGCGCGCAGCATCCGGCGAAGACGGTCGGCCTCCTCGGGCCAGTCGACGATGCCGATTTTCCAGGTTTCGGCGAGGAGCCAGCCGAGGCGCTGCCCGGTCGTGGACGCGTGCGCCTCGTCGACGAGGCGGAAGTCGGCCTCGAGCCGGTCGAGCACCTGGGTGTTGGCGTTCAGGAGCGCCTTGTCTGCCCCGAGCATGGTCTCGAGCACGGACTGCCACCAGGCGAGCTCGAGCTCGTTGGCGACGTTCTCCTCTGAGACGTGCCGCTTCGCGAGGTCGGTCATGAGCGGGTCGAGGTTGTGTTCGCGCAGCGTCGCGAGCAGCGCGGTGCGCTCGTGCAGGTTGGCGAGCACCTCGCTCTCGGCGGCGAGGCCGGAGATCGTGTAGATCAGCTCCTTCACCGGGCGCATCGCGAGCTGCCGGTTCGTGCCGGTGTTGCGCAGCGGGATGTCGAGGGCCGCGAGGTCCTCGGAGACGCGCTGGAAGGCGACGTGCACGTCGGAGATCCCGACGGGCACCTCGGGCATGACGCCGGCGACGACGTAGCGCTGCCAGAGGGTGCGCTGCTGCTGGATCCGGCGGAGGCTGTCGTTCAGGTCGGTGACGTGCACGCCCGGCCGCAGGTATTCTTCGGCGAGGCGGCGCAGGCGCCGTCGGCTCGTACCCGTCATGTCCGGAGAGTCGCGGCGGGCGGACGTCGCCGAGATGAGCTCGGTGAGCGAACGGTCGAACACGGCCGGCTGGAACTTGTCCAGCGTGTCGCGAATGTCGAGCAGCAGCCGCAGGTACACGCCGAGTTCTGCGATCGTCTCGAAGGGCCGCAGCCGGGTCTGCCCGACGAGGCCGGCGGCACGCTCGAGCAGGCGAGGCAGCTCGACCTGGTTGACCCGTTTGGCGAGCTGGTGGGCAGCGGATGCCTCGGCCGGCACCGCGAAGGACGCCCCGTACCAGGGCGAGTCGCCTGGCCCGTAACGGAACTGGCCGAGCGCGGCCGCCTTGATCAGCGTCTGCGCTGCGGTCGCCCGGTTCTGGGCGAGGCGCTCGAGCGCGTGCCGCTCGAGCCGGGCGGTCGTCGACGGCGGGGAGGACAGCTGTGCGAGCCTCGCGAGCTCGCCGAGGGCGTCGAGTAAGGAGACGCCGAGGGCAGGGTCGCGCCGGGTGAGGGCGCCGCGGTAGTCGAGCAGCACCTTGCGGAGCCGCACGAGGGCGTCGTCGACGTCGCCGACCATCGGCTGGACGGCCTTCTCGTTGCGGGTGATCGAGGCGATCAGGTCGCGGCGCAGCAGCCGTGGAGTGACGGCGACGCCGGGGAGGCCGACCTGGGTGAGGCGCTGGTTGATGCCGTCGAGGCTCGAGCGTCGGGCGCTCACGACGAGAACACGCTTGTGCTGGGAGATCAGGGAGCCGATCGCGTTGACGATCGTCTGGGTGCCCCCGGTGCCGGGCAGGGTCTTGACGACGAGCGAGTTCCCGGCCGCGATCTGCGCGACGACGTTCTCCTGTTCGGGGTCGGCGTCGAGCAGCAGCACGTCGGTCGCGGGCGGCCGGGAGTCCTGACCGATCGGCACGACGGGGTTGTATGCGCCCTCGATGGCCTGGCGGGCGCTCGGGTTCCCCGCGATCGCGTCGAGCAGCGGATGCTCGAGGTGCGCCGCATCCGCCTTCATGGCCCGGCCGACGTCTGCGAAGGACGAGGCGACGAGGCGTGGGGTGACGTTGAACCAGGGCAGGTGCGAGGTGAGGCCGCGGAGGCGGTCGATGACGGGCTGCGGTTTGAAGGCGCCGTTGGTCACGGCGAGCGCGACGAAGGCGTCGGCGTCGAGGGTGATCTGGAACTGCTCGTGCAGCGCGCGGCCGAGTTCGGGATTCAGGAACGGCTGGCCCTTGAGCTTGAGCTCGAAGTCGCGACCGTAGCGGCGGATCGCGAGCGGGCGGAGCAGCACCGGGCCGAGGAAGTCGACGTCGCCGAAGCGCCATTCGGCGAGGCCGATGCCCAGGTGCACCGATTCGATGCCGCGCATGGAGCGCAGTTCGATGCCCTTCTGGGTGATCTCACCGGCCGCGAGGCGGGCGTTGCGCAGCGCGAGTTCGTCGCGGATGAGGTTGGAGAGCAGGGTGGACTTGCCGGTGATGAACTGCGGGAGTCCGCCGGGGTGGGCCTGGCTCAGTTCGATGCGGGTGCGCGGCTCGTCGGCGAAGTGCAGCAGCGGTGAACGCCCGCCGATCTCGGCGAGTTCGGTGCGCCAGCGGTTCCAGACCGGCTCGGCGATGTTTCCCGCGACGACCGAGGGATCCCCGAGGCTCACGGTCTGCGGGGAGACCGCATTCCGCGGCTCACCCGACGGAGCATCCGGGTTGGTCGACAGGATGTCGTCGTCATCTTGTTTTCTATCGAGGCGCCACACACCGACACCCTAAGTCCGGAAAACACCGTTCGGCCGCAGGCTCCCCGGGTTTCGCGGGGATTCGCGGGAAAACCCGCGGATTTGTCGTGTTTACCAACCGGCGTGCTGGAGCGTGCGCTGGCGGGTGCTGCGGCCGGTGCGCTGAACGAGGACACCCCTGGTGATTCGAAGTCGACCGGGCTTGCGAGAATGGGGAAATGAAACTCCCCCTGGTCGAACTCCACCTGCACATCGAGGGCACTCTCGAACCGGAGCTCATCTTCGAGCTGGCCGAACGTAATGCCGTCGTCCTGCCTTGGGCGACCCTGGCGGAGTTGCGGGCGCAATACGAGTTCACCGATCTGCAATCCTTCCTCAATCTGTACTACCACAACCTCGACGTCCTGCGCCAAGCCGCCGATTTCACGGACCTGACCCGGGCCTACCTCACCAGGGCCGCTGACGCGGGGGTGCGGCACGCCGAGATCTTCTTCGACCCGCAGGCGCACACGAGCCGGGGCATCCCGTTGTTGACCGCGCTCGGCGGGGTGGCGGATGCCCTCGGCACCTCGGTCGCGTCCTGCGGCATCTCGACGAAACTGATCGTGACGTTCCTGCGCGACCGGCCCGCCGACGAGGCGCTGCAGATCCTCCGCGAGATTCTCGCGAGCGGGTACACGATCGACGGTGTCGGACTCGACTCCGCGGAGGTCGGCTACCCGCCGGAACTGTTCGAGGAGGTCTTCGCGCTCGCCGCGGCGAACGGGCTGCGCCGGGTCGCGCACGCCGGCGAGGAGGGCCCTCCCGAGTATGTCTGGAGCGCGCTCGACCGGCTCGGGGTGGAGCGGATCGACCACGGCATCCGCAGCCTCGAGGATCCCGCGCTCGTCGAACGGCTCGTGCGCGAGCGGGTGCCGCTCACGGTCTGCCCGTTCTCGAACGTGCGGCTGCGTGCGATCGACACGCTCGCGGACCACCCGATCGTGCGGATGCTCGACCTCGGCCTGCTCGCGACGGTCAACTCGGACGACCCCGCCTACTTCGGCGGGTACATCGACGACAACCTCGCGGCGCTCGATGCCGAGTTCGGACTCGGTCCTGACCGGCTCGCCCTCCTCGCCCGGAACGGGATCGAGGCCTCGTTCCTCGATCCGGCCGAGAAGGCCGCCCTTTACGCCGAGGTCGACGCCTGGCGCTCCGCCCAGTCGTAGCCCGGGCTACAGCCAGTTGTTCTTTTTGAAGACGCGCCAGAGGACGAAGCCGCCCGCGACCATCAGCCCGAGGGCATAGGGGTAGCCGTACTCCCAGTGCAGCTCCGGCATGTTCTCGAAGTTCATCCCGTACACGGTTCCGACGAGGGTCGGCGCGAACAGGATCGCCGCCCAGCTCGAGATCTTCTTGACCTCTTCACTCTGGGCCAGGCCCGTCTCCGAGAGGCGCCGGGTCTCGTCGTTCTGTCGCTGGGTGACGAGGGTCGAGTGCACGATCAGCGCGTTGTCGAGGATCTGCCGGAAGGCCGAGCCGCGCTCGTTGATCCGCAGCACGTGGTCGAGCACGTCATCGAGGTGGTGGTGCAGCTCGACCTCGACGTTGTACTTCGCGAAGCCGCGCTTGAGGGCCTCGAGCATGCCGATCAGCGGCTGGGTCGCCCGCTGGAACTCGATCACTTCGCGGGACAGGTCGTAGATGCGCCGCGCGACCTCGGGGTCGCCGTCGAAGATCTCGTCTTCGATCTCGTCGATGTCGTTCTCGAGGCCGGCGATCACGGGCGCGTACTCGTCGACGAGCTGGTCGAAGATCGCGTAGAGCACCGCCTCGGGGCCGAGGGCGAGGAGCCTCGGTGTCGACTCCATCCGTGCGCGCACCTTCGCGAGGTCCGGGGATTCGGCGTGGCGGATGGTCACGACGAAATCGGGCCCGACGAAGACGTGCAGTTCGCCGAATTCGACCCGCTCCTCGGCGTCGATGTACCGGGCCGGGCGGAGCACCACGAAGAGGATGTCGTCGAACCGTTCGAGCTTGGAACGCTGGTGGCCCTTGAGTGCGTCCTCGACCGACAGGTGGTGCAGGTTGAACTCCGCGGCGATGGAGCGCAGCTCGGCTTCTTCTGGCCGGTACATCCCGATCCAGGCGAAGCCGCCGCATTCGGTCAGAGTCGCATAGGTCTCGTCGAGGGAGGCAGGCGTCGCGAGTCGTCGCCCGTCCACGTAGACCGCGTTGTCAATCAGTGTCATGGTTCTCCTCGGGCCGGTAACCAGTGTGCCACCGGCCGTGTGTCGCAGTGCGCAGGGGCACGACGGACATCGGGTGCCGGGTACGGACATCCGCGGCCCCTGTGCGGGCCACGCTTGTCCGTTTCGGCCACACTTGATGCATGGAACCCATCGGCGAGGTGATCGTCATGGTCGCGCCGCGTTCACCAACGGATGCCGCCGACCGAGCCCTGCTGGCGGCGACCGCCGCCTGGGCGCTCGGTCTGAACCCCGCAAGCGTGCGGGTCGCGCGCCGCTGCCCCCGCTGCGGGAGCGCCGATCACGGGGTGCCATACCTAGCGGCCGTACCCGGGTCTGCGCCGCACCCGGCCGCACACCTGAGTCTCAGCCGGGCGGGCGGCCACGTCGGCGTCGCGGTGAGCTTCGCCGGGCCGGTCGGCGTCGACATCGAAAGCGTGGACGCCGTCGCCCGCTCCCCCCTCGCCGACGTCGCTCTGTCTCCTCGCGAGCGGGCGGCTGATGCCGCAGACCTCGCCGGAATCTGGTGCGCCAAGGAGGCGATTCTGAAGTCGACCGGCGACGGCCTCCGCGTCGATCCGCGCGACCTCACCCTCGCCCCAGCCACACCGGCCGGGTTCGGCCCGGCGCTCGCCTCCTGGCCCGGCGCCGGCGTCCCCCTCGCCGACATCCTCCTCGCACGCTTCGACCCCGGCGCCGGACTCAGGCTCCTCGGCCGCGTCGCCGTGCTCGCCCGTCCCGGAACCGGCGCCGCGTCTCAGCCGACCCTCCGTCTGCTCGCCGCCCCTGACCTCAGAGCTTGGGGAGGGCGGTCCGGTAGATCCAGCGGTCGATGATGCGGCGGATCTCTTCGCTTCCGGTGTGGATCGAGACGAACTCGACAAAGGCATCCGTCGAGACGAGGCCGTGCCGGTTCGCGCGGGTCCAGGCCCGCAGGGTGTCGAAGAAGACCTCGTCGCCGAGGTAGCGCCGCACGGCGTGCAGGGCGAGCGCACCGCGCTTGTAGACCCGGTCGTCGAACATGTCGTGCGGCCCGGGATCGCCGACGAGGAGGTCCTGCGGCTGCGCCTCGAGCCTGCCACGGTGGTACACCGCGTTCTGCTCCGCGGTGCGTCCGCCGGTGTGTTCGCCCCAGATCCATTCCGCGTAGCAGGCGAAGCCCTCCTGCAGCCAGATGTCGCGCCACGCGGCGGCGGTGAGGCTGTTGCCGAACCACTGGTGCGCGAGCTCGTGGGCGATCAGGCGGTCGCTGCCATGGTTGCCGTCGACGTGGTTACGACCGAACACGGCGAGGCCGTGCGCCTCGAGCGGGATCTCGAGCACGTCGTCCGTCACGACGACCGAGTACCCCGGGAACGGGTACGGGCCGAAGCTAGCGCTGAACACCGAGACCATCTCGCCGAGCCTGCCGAAGTCGACGCCGACGTTGTGCGCGAGGTTCGACGGGAAGTGCAGCGTGATCGGCACCGGGGCCGGGCCACCCGCCGCAACCGGCGGCAGCACGCTCGAACGGTACCGGCCGATCATCACGGAGGCGAGGTAGGTCGCCATCGGCTCGACGACCTCGAAGGTCCACCTGGTGTGGCCCGAGCGGGTCGACTTCCCGGTGAGCGTGCCGTTCGAGACCACGGTGTACGGCGTCTCGCAGCTCACCGCGATCCGATACGTTGCCTTGTTGCTCGGGTGGTCGTTGCAGGGGAACCACGACGCGGCCCCGCACGGCTGCCCCGCGACGAGCACGCCGTCGAGCAGTTCCTCCCAGCCGACCTCTCCCCAGATGCTGCGCAGCGGATGCGGCGCCCCGCGATACCGCACGGCGATCTCGAACCGTTCCCCGGCTTCCATCGTCGTCAGCGGGTTCACCACGAGCTTGCGGCCGGTGTGCACGAACTTGCGCGGCCGGGCGCCGTTTACCGTGACCCGGTCGACGCTCAGCCCGTCGAAGTCGAGGCTGAACCGGTCCAGGCGCGTCGTCGCCACGAGGGTGATCGTCGCGGTCGCGCGCAGCTGGTTGGTCGCGACCCGGTAGTCCAGGTCGAGGGCATAGTGCAGCGCCCGGTAGCCGCCGTTGCCCGCGCCGATCAGGTATGGATCGCCGGCCGAACCGGCGCCGATCGTCGTCGGGATGTTGAGGGCGACCTTGCCGGACGAACCGGCAGAGCCCTTGCCTGCGCTATTCTTCCCGCCGGTCTGCGGGCTCACGGTGTCCACGGCAGTCTGCGCCACGGCGAGATCGGGTTCCCAGACCAGACCGACCCGGCCGGTACCCGCTCGCCGCGCATCACGAGAGAGGCAGGTCCGACGGTCGCTCCGGCGTCCACCGATGCGGCGGGCAGGATCACGCTGTGCGGTCCGAGGGTGGCCCCCTCGGCGAGCGCGACCCGGTCGAGCTGCATGATCCGGTCGTGGAACAGGTGCGTCTGCACGACGCAGCCCCGGTTCACGGTGACCCCGTCGGCGAGGGCCACCAGGTCCGCTTCCGGCAGCCAGTAGGTCTCGCACCAGACGCCGCGGCCCACCCGGGCCCCGATCGTGCGCAGGAACATCGACAGGGCGGGGGTCCCGGCTGCCTTCGCCGCGAACCACGGCCGGGCGACCATCTCGACGAAGGTGTCCGAGACCTCGTTGCGCCAGATGAACGATGACCAGAGCGGATGCTCGCTCACGGAGATCCGCCCGACGAGCGCCCACTTGGCGAGGCTCGTCACGACCGCGGCGACGGCACCGGCCGCGAGGAGCACGATCCCGCCCAGAAGGATCGCCCAGCCGAGACCGAGCCCGATCCAGAGGGCGTCGAGCGCGGCGAGCACGCCGAGGGCGATCAGCCCGGTCACGATGACCGGCACGATCCGCAACACCTCCCAGAAGGCACGGGCCGTGCGGAGACGGGCGGACGGCCGGAAGGTGCGCGCCTCGTCGACATCCGTCACGAGCCGTCGGAGTCGCTCTGGCGGGTTGCCGAGCCACGACGACCCGCGCTTGGCCTTGCGCGGCGTGGAGGAGAGTACGGCGACGAGCCCGTTGCGCGGCACCGTGCGGCCGGCGCCGGCCATGCCGCTGTTGCCGAGGAAGGCGCGGCGGCCGACCTTCGCCGGCCCGATGTGCATCCAGCCGCCGCCGAGTTCGTAACACGCGACCATCGTGTCGTCGGCGAGGAACGCGGCGGGCGCGATCGTCGTGAGCGCGGGAATGAGCAGCACGGTCGACGCCTCGACGCCCGCGCCGACCTTCGCGCCGAGCAGGCGCAGCCAGACCGGTGTGAGCAGGCTCGCGTACACGGGGAAGAGCAGCGTGCGCGCGCCGTCGAGGATGCGCTCGGTCATCCAGACCTGCCAGCCGAACCGACTGCGCACCGGGTAGTAGCCCTCGCGGAGCCCGATGCCGAGGGCACGCACGGCGAGCACGACGAGCAGCGCGTACACGAGCCCGGCGACCACCACGGCGAGCGGCATCATCAGCGCGGCCCGGCCGAGCGCGAGGCCCAGGGTGCCGGCGTCGCCGATCGCGGCACCGACGAGGAGGGCGGCGAGAATCACCGCGACCGCGGGCATCGCGGTCATGCCAAGCGCGCCGAGGGCGTATCCGGCAAGCCAGCGCCGGCCGCGCGGCGGGTGTTCGGCCGGCCAGGCGCCGCGGGCGGCCCCGACCCGGGTGGCGGGCGAACCGGCCCAACGTTCGCCCTCCGGCACGTGGCCGGACACGGCGGCGCCGGGTTCGATCACCGCGCCCTCACCGATCACCGCTCCGCCGAGGAGGATGCTGCGCGCGCCGATCGTGGCGCCGGCGCCGATCTTCACCCGGCCGATGCGGAGCACGTCGCCGTCGATCCAGTAGCCGGACAGGTCGCTCTCGGGTTCGATCGCGGCGCGCTCGCCGATGGACAGCATCCCCGTCACGGGCGGGAGCGCGTGCAGGTCGACGCCCGGCTCGATGCGGGCGCCGAGGGCCCTCGCGTAGTAGCTGATCCAGGGCGCTCCGGCGAGGCTCACGGCGTCGACGAGCAGGGACACCTGCTCGGCCAGCCAGAGCCGCAAGTGCACGGATCCCGCCCGCGGGTAGGCACCCGGCTTCACCCCGCGAAGGAGGAGCCGGGACGCGAGCACCGAGAGCGCCATCTTGCCCGGCGGGGTGACGAAGACGAGGAAACCGGCGAGGATCCACCACCAGGACAGGGTCGGCGCGAACGTGGCGCCGCCCGCGGCGAGCAGGTTGTTCGCCGCCGCGAGGTAGACGAGCCAGCGGGCGCCGACGAGCGCGTGCAGCGGGATGCCGAGCAGGGTCTGCAGGAGCTGGCTGCGGAACGGGACCGGAAGCACGATGCGCGCCGCGGCCACCACCGCCGGGGTGCGGGAGTCGAGTTCGGCGGCGAGCGCGCCGATCCGGGGATGGTCGTAGATGTCGTTGACCCGGGTGTCCGGATAGCGCTCGCGGAGCGCGGAGACGAACTGGGCGGCCGTGAGCGAGCCACCGCCGTGGGCGAAGAAGTCGGCGTCCGGACCTTCGACGGTGGACCCGAGGATGGCAGCCCACTTCTCGGCGAGCCAGGCCGCCGTCGGAGACAGCAGGCCGGCATCCGTGTCGTCGCCCGTCGCCGGGAGCGGCCAGGGCAATGCTGCCTTGTCGACCTTGCCGGAGACCCGCGTCGGCAGCTCGTCGACGACGGCGAGCAACGGCACGAGGGCGGCGGGCAGTTCCTCCCGCAGGCGGACGGTCGCCTGGGCGCGGTCGAAGGCGGATGCCGCATCGACGAGTGCGAGGTAGCCCACGAGCACCTGGTTCCCGGCCGGGGTGCGCTGCACGACCGCGGCGGCCCCGGCGACGCCCGGCAGGGTGCGCAGGGCGGCCTCGATCTCGCCGAGCTCGATGCGACGGCCGCCGAGCTTGACCTGGTCGTCGGCGCGGCCGACGAAGACCAGGCCGGCCGCCTCGAAGCGCACGAGGTCGCCGCTCCGGTAGGCGCGCGGCCAGCCGAGGCCGGCGTGCGGCGCGTACTTCTCGGCGTCCTTGGCGGGGTCGAGGTAGCGGGCGAGACCCACTCCCCCGATGATGAGTTCCCCGGTCTGGCCCTCGGCGACGCGGGCACCCGCGGAATCGACGACGGCGAGGTCCCACCCGTCGAGGGGCAGGCCGATCCGGATCGGCGCGCTGCCGTCGAGCAGCGCGGCGCACGCGACGACGGTCGCCTCGGTCGGACCGTAGGTGTTCCAGACCTCGCGGCCCCTGGCCTGCAGCCGGTCGGCGAGTTCGGGCGGGCAGGCTTCGCCGCCGAAGATGAGCAGGCGCACCCGTTCGAGGGCTTCCTCTGGCCAGAGAGCGGCGAGGGTCGGCACCGTCGACACGATCGTGATCCCGTGGGCGATCAGCCACGGACCGAGGTCGACGCCGCTGCGCACCAGCGAACGGGGAGCGGAGACGAGGCAGGCGCCGCCCCGCCAGGCCAGCCACATCTCCTCACAGGAAGCGTCGAAGGCGACCGAAAGGCCCGCGAGCACCCGGTCGGCGGGGCCGATCGGGTCGGCCCGGAGGAACAGTCCGGCCTCGGCGTCGACGAACGCCGCCGCAGAGCGGTGCGAGACGGCGACGCCCTTCGGCACCCCCGTCGAACCGGAGGTGAAGATGACCCAGGCGTCGTCGCTGCCGCGGGGCAGGGTGCGCTGGGTGTGCGCGAGGGTCAGGTCCTCCTCGGGCGGCAGCATCCGCTGCCTGAGCATGACGTCGTCCACCGCCGGCCGGAACTCGAAAACGCCGCCGCGGCCGATCACGCCGACGACACGGGCCTCGCTGAAGACCAGGTGAGCGCGTTCCTCAGGGTCGTCGGCGTCGACGGGGACATAGGCGGCGCCGACCCGCAAGGTCGCGAGGATGGACACGTAGAGTTCGCGGGTTCCGGAGGGGATGCGGATGCCGACGGTATCCCCGCGGCGCACGCCGGCCTGGCTGAGGGCGAGGGCCTGCTCGTTGACGAGGTGCCGGAGCTGCCGGTAGCTGACGGTGCCGACCTGGTCCTCGAGGGCGAGGGCGCCCGGGTGCAGCGCAGCCGTCGCGAAGAGGATGTCGATGAGGGTGCGGGGCTCGGCGGTGCGCGATCCGGCCTCGAGCACGGCCTGGGCGCCGGCCTGCGCGCCGGCCTGGGCTGCGGCCTGCGCGGCGCCCTGCGGGACGGGGGTCTCTGTCACGCTCGCTCCTCGGCTCGGGACGCGGTGCTCGGCACTGCACGACGATTCCCCAGTGTAGAACAGGCGTGTGACGCCGGGGTGTCGAGCAGCACCTCGGTCAGAGGGGGTCCCCAGCGGATGCCGCCCGGCCCAGCTCGGGGCCGAGCGCGTCGAGCTCCTCGCCGCCGGCCATCAACCCCGTCAGCGCTTCGAGCGTGATCGCGTCGCGCGGGAACTCGCCGAGGCTCGTGCCGTGACGGAGCACGAGGAACCGGTCCCCGACGGCCCAGGCGTGATTCGGGTTGTGCGTGATGAACACGATGCCGATGCCGCGGTCGCGGGCCCGCGCGATGTACCGCAGCACGAGGCCGGCCTGGGTGACGCCGAGCGCGGACGTCGGTTCGTCGAGGATGACGAGTTTCGCGCCGAAGTGCACGGCGCGGGCGATCGCGACGGCCTGGCGTTCCCCGCCAGAGAGAGTGCCGATCGGCTGGTCGACGTCGCGGAGGGTGATGCCCAGGGTCGCGAGGCTGTCCCGGGTGGTCGCCCGCATCGCGGCGACGGCGAGGCGGCGGAATGGACCGCGACCGACCGTCTCCTCGGCTCCGAGGAAGAAGTTGCGCCAGACCGGGAGCAGCGGCACGAGGGCCAGGTCCTGGTAGACCGTCGCGATGCCGAGGGAGAGCGCGTCACGAGGGCTCCCGAAGTGTTGTTCGACGCCGTGAGCGAGGAGGGTGCCTTCGGTGTGCCCGTGCGCCCCGGCGAGAACCTTGATGAGTGTGGACTTGCCCGCGCCGTTGTCGCCGAGCACGCAGAGCACCTCGCCGGCTCCGATCGAGGCCGTCACCCCACTCAGTGCGCGCACCGAACCGTAGCTCTTGCCGAGACCGCGGACCTCGAGAAGGGGCGTCCGGGCATCCGCCGCCGTGCCCAGGGGCCCCGCCGCGGTCATGAGCGCTCACCGGCCTGGCGGCGCACCCAGAGGTTGACGAGTACCGCGAGCAGCAGCATGCCGCCGAGGAAGGCCTTGAGCCAGTTGCTGTCCCACTGGGCGAAGACGATGCCCTGGAGCGCCATGCCGTAGATGAGGGCGCCGAGGGCCGCGCCGATCGCGGAGCCGAACCCGCCGGTGAGCAGGCAGCCGCCGACGACGGCGCAGATGATGTAGACGAATTCCTGGCCGATGCCCGTCGTTGCCTGCACGGTCGACACGTCGAAGAGCTGGAGCATGCCGACGAGCCAGGCGGCGCCTGCGGTCGTGAGGAAGAGCCCGAACTTCACCCGGCGCATGGGCACGCCGACCTGGCGTGCGCTTGCGGCCTGGCCGCCGACCGCGAAGACCCAGTTGCCGAAGCGGGTGCGCAGCAGCACCCAGGTCGCGAGCGCGGTCAGCAGGATCCACCAGACGATCGAGATCTTGACGTCCATGCCGAACAGCGGGAACGAGGAGCCGAAGAGCACCCGGGCCTGGTCGAAGCAGGTGACGGCTCCAAGGCCCTGGATCGCGACGGTTCCGGTGAGCAGTTTGGTGACGGCGAGGTTCAGGCCCTGCAGGATGAAGAAGGTTGCGAGGGTCACGATGAAACTCGGCAGGCCGGTCGAGGTGACGAGCCATGCGTTGAATGCCCCGACGAGGAGGGCGGCGGCCAGCGCGAGCACGAGGGCGAGCCACACGTTCATGCCCCACTGCGTCGTCGCGATGCCGACGATCAGGCCGGTGGTTCCCGTCATCGCGCCCGCGGAGAGGTCGAACTCTCCGCCGATCATCAGGAGCGCCACGGCGACGGCCATGATCCCGAACAGCGACGACGAATACAGCCAGGTTGCGACGCCGGCCGGTGTCAGAAAGGCGGATGTCGAGATCGAGAAATACAGGAAGATCCCGAACGCGGCGACGAACGCCCCAACCTCGGGGCGGCGCAGCAGCCCGGTCATCGGGTTCCGTGTGCCGCGTAGGTAGCGACCTGCGCCGCGTTCTCCTTCGTCACGAACCCGGGGCCGGAGAACACCGGCTGGCCGCCGCCGACGACGTCGCCGTTGCGCTTCTGCAGGGTGAGGAACACCACCGGAAGGTAGCCCTGGGAGTAGGGCTGCTGGTCGACCGCGAACAGGATCGAGCCGGCTTCGATGAGCTTCGTCACATCTTTGGACACGTCGAAGGTCGCGAGCTGCGCGTGGCTGCCCGCGTCGGTGATGGCCTGGCTCGCGGCGACGGCGATGCCCGGGTTCAGGCTGAGCACACCGTCGATCGTCGGGTCGGCCAGGAGCGTGCTCTTGATCGTGTTCTGGGCGTCCGCGAGGTTGGCGATGTCGACCTGCACGTTGGTGACCGGGCTGCCGAGTCCGGCGGCGGCTCCCCGGCAGCGGTCCTCGAGGCCCGTGTTGCCTGCCTCATGGATCACGCAGATCACCTTCGTGGCTCCCGCCTTGGCGAGGCGCTCCCCCGCGGCTTGTCCTGCGGCGTACTCGCTCTGGCCGACGTGGGTCTGGGCACCGAAGGCGAGGGACTCCTCGAGTCCCGAGTTGATCGTGATCACCGGGATGCCGGCCGCCACGGCCTTCTCGACGGAGGCCTTGACCCCTTCGGGGTTCGCCATCGAGACGATCAGGCCGTCCGGATGCGTCGCGACGGCAGAATCGATCAGCTGGCTCTGACGCACGGGGTCGCCGTCGCCCTGGTACGTCACGGTCGCGCCGAGGTCGGTGCCAGCCTGCTCTGCGCCGCTCTTGACCACGTCCCAGAACGCGTCTCCCGGGTTTCCGTGGGTGACCACCGCAATGGTCGTCTTCCCGGCGGATGCCGCATCCGATCCGGTCACGGTGCTCCCGTTCGTCGAGCATCCGGTGAGGGCGAGCGGAAGCAGGACCAGGGCCGTGAGCCCGGCGAGCAGGCTGGTTTTGTGCAACATCGGTGGGTCGTCCTTCGGGGCCAGTCATCAGCCAGCTGCCGGAGCTCGGCAGACGGGCGGGACGCCGCTGAGGATGACCCTCCTGAATCTTAGGCTGCAGTGCTGCGCTGCTCGTCCGGAGGGGACGTCCCTACAGGCCCCCCGAGCTTCCCCGTCGTGGATCCCACAGCACTGGGAACGACGCTGCCCCGGCACTGGGGTCGGCCGGTGCGCGACGGCGACGTCATCCACGTGCCGATCCCGTCCGACAATCCCGCGAAGACGCTCGCCCCCGTCATCGTCCAGGCACTGAGAGCCGCCGTGGCCGAGACCTTCGCACACCTCGGGGAAGACGATGCCCTCGTGCGCGCGCCGGCCCGGATCGTGGCCGCCCGCAGGCGGTACGTGCTCGGCGCGAGCAAGTCATTCGCCGACGCGACCCTCTTCGCCTGGGACCTCTCGGCCGGACTCTCTCAGGTGCTCCTCATCGACGAAGCCGCCGTCCGCTCGATCGACGTCCTCAGCCACGTCCGCCCGACCGATGTGCTCGTGGTGTTCTCGTTCCGCCGGTACCAGCGGCAGAGCGTGCTCGTCGCCGAACGGTTCGCCGCGGCCGGCGGAACCGTTATCGCCGTCACGGACTCCCCCGATGCTCCGGTGGCAGCCTTCGCCACCGAAACCGTGACCGTGCCGACCAGCAGCGCCTCGTACGCCGACTCCCCCACGGCGGTCGCCGTCGTCATCCACCTGGCGAGTACCGTGAGTATTGCCAGTGCCAAAGGAGCCCGGCGCAGCTTCGCCGAGCGGGAGCAGCTGAACCAGATCCTGAACAGTTACGTGGAGTGAACAATGGACGAACGCAGCACTGAACGCAGCATCGAAGGAGCACGATGAAGGTAGTGGGCGTTTCCCTGTCTCCCTCGGCATCGAATCCTCCATCGACGGCCTGTTCGCCGAGGTCAGCCGCCATGTCGACGCCGGAAACCGCCGCGTGAAACTCACGATCAAGCCGGGCTGGGACATCGGTCCCGTTCGGGCGGTACGCGCTGCCTTCCCGAAGCAGGACGTCCATGTCGACGCGAACGGGATCTACGCGGATACCGACGAGACCACCGCCCTGATGCGCGGCCTCGACGAATTCGGCCTCAGCATGATCGAACAGCCGTACGCACCCCGGATGCGGGCATCCCGGTGTGGTGCGGTGGGATGCACGAGTTCGGCATCGGCCGCGCGGCCAACGTCGCCCTGTCGTCGCTGCCCGACTTCAGCTACCAGTCCGATGTGTCGGCGTCGGCGAAGTATTACGCGAAGGACATCATCGAGCCCCCGGTCACCGCGCTCGACGGCATGGTGACCGTTCCCACCGGGCCGGGTCTCGGCTACGCGGTGCTGCCCGACTGGATTTCCGAGAACACGATCAGCCACGAGCACTATGGAGTAGAACGATGAGCACAGCAGACACGAATCCCGTTTCGACGAACACGGACGCATCGCCCACAGACGGGGTGGACCCCCGCGTGCTGTTCATGCTGGACGACCCGACCCAGACCGGAACGGATGCCTCCGCGCTCGCGGCCTCGGTCCGCCGGGCCGACCCGGCAGACCCGCAGATCTCGGTGCTCGACCTCGCAGTGACCCGCGGCGACGGCATCTTCGAAACGCTTGACGCCATCGACGGTTTCGGCCAGGCCCTCGAGCCGCATCTGGCCCGTCTGGCCAATTCGGCCAGGTTGCTCGACCTGCCGGCCCCGTGCCTCGACCTCTACCGCGAGGGCATCCGCCAGGGAATCGCAGCGTCGACCGACCCGCGCCTGTCAGTGAAGCTCGTGCTCACCCGCGGCATCGAGGGCGCCGGTCGGTGCACGGGCTGGGTCTTCGTCGACCCGGAGCCCGACTTCACCGAAGCGCGCACCCACGGCCTGAAGGTGGTCACCCTCGACCGTGGCTACCGCCACGATGTCGCCCAGACCTCCCCCTGGCTCCTGCAGGGCGCGAAGACCCTCTCCTATGCCGTGAACAAGTCGGTCTACCGCGAAGCCGAGCGCCGCGGAGCCGACGACGTGATCTTCATCAGCAGCGACGGGTTCGTCCTGGAAGGGCCGACGTCGACAGTCGTGCTGCAGTTCGGCAGGCACCTCGTCACGCCGTCGACCGACCAGGGCATTCTGGCCGGTACCGCGCAGGCCGCCTTCTTCGAGTACGCGGAGGCGAACGGGCTGAAAACCGCCTACCGCACCGTCACTCCCGACGAGCTGCATGCTGCAGACTCGGTCTGGCTCGCCTCGAGCGTGCGGCAGATCGTGCCGATCGTCGAGATCGACGGGGTCGCCCGCGGCTTCGACGCCGAGCTCCACACCGCGGCGCTCGACTACCTGGTCAGTCGCCGCAGCTGAGTCCCGGACCTCACTGCCGCCACGGCCCCGGACGTCACGGGGCCGTGGGGGCCGTGAGGGCCGCGACGATGTCCTCCGCCCGCGCCCAGTAGGCCGCGTAGTGTTCGGGGTCGGCGTTGACCTGGACCGCGTGGGCAAGCAGTGTCGGCTCCATCTCCTTCCAGCCGGCGACCTTCGTCAGCTTGATGAAGAAATTTTGCGCAGAGACGTAGGGATCCATTCGGTCGGCCAGTGTTCCCCAGGCGCCGTTGTCACGCTGCTGGAACAGCCCGCGGCTGTCCGCGCCTGCCGCGTCGCCGTGGTCGAGGACCCGCAGGCCCGACTCGCCCAGTGCGGTCATCACCCCGACGGTCTGGGTGTGGGTCCCGATCCCGAGGTCCATCCCTGCGTTTATGATGTGGGCCGCGTTGACCAGTCGGTCCTGGCAATAGCCGGCAACGGGCCCGGCGGGCACGGTGATCGCACCGACGACGACGGGGTCGGCCGTCGGGCACGTGACCGCGGTTCCGGGGAGGGCGCCGACCCCCAGGCCCACGAGGTTCCAGCCGGCGAAGCCGAGTCCGACACAGACTGCGACTGCGACGCCGGCGATGATGATCCCGCGCGTTCGGCTGCCTTCCTGCCGGGATCGGGGCTGGGGCTGGGGCACGACGGCTACCTTCGCGAGCATGATTCGGTGGTCCGTCCGTGAGCTTTCCAGTGGGTGCCTGACGACGTTACCGAGTGAATCTATGCGCGAGCCCTGAGCCCGCCCGTCTGGCCCGTGCTGGCGTCGACCAGCCAGTCGAGCAGAAGGCCGCTGGCTCGATCGTCGCCGCCGAGTCCGTGTTGGACGTCATGCCACAGGCTCGGCGCGCTTCCGGCCATGACGCGGTCGGCAATGAACTCTGTCAGGGGGCAGTCGTCGATGCTGAAGGGGTGAGGGGATCCCCAGCGGGTGTACTGCCAGTGATACGCGAGCGCGCCGAGCTCGGTGTGCAGTTGACCGGATTGATCCGGGAGATGGAACCCCTCGGGCAGCCCGAAACCTGCCGCCCACGAAGGCACGTCCGCGGCTGGCATCGGGCGCGCGAAGTAGTAACCCTGGCCGAGTGAGGCTCCGAGCACGGATGCCGCCTCCGCGAGGCCGGCGTTCTCGATTCCCTCCAGAACGACGGCCGCGCCCATGTCCCGACCCATCTGGGACAGGGTCGCGATGAGGCTGAGCGTCTCGACCGGTTTCGTGGCGACGCCGGCGAGCAGCCCGCGGTCGATCTTGATCGAGTCGAACGGCAGCTGGGCGAGCCGTTTCAGGCTGCTGTGGCCGGAGCCTAGGTCGTCGAGGGCGAGCCCGACGCCGAGGCCCGTGAGCTCCTCGAGCACGGAGCGCGAGGCAGCCGCATCCAGCTCCTGCGTCTCCAGCAGTTCGAGGCTGAGCCGGTTCGGGGCCAGCCCGTGCCGACGCAGTGCATTCGCGACCCATCGGGTGCACCGGGGGTGCCGCAGGGTCGACGGGGCCAGGTTCACCGAGACATCGAGGGCCAGTCCGTCCTGCTCCCACCGGGCGACCCAGCCGAGGGCGTCGTTCAGTCCGATCCGGAAGAGCTCGTCGAGGTCGTTGCTGCTGAGCTGCTGCACGAAGCTGTCCGGCGGGACGACGGTGCCGTCGGCGAGGGTCAGCCGGGCGAGGGCCTCGACGCGACGGAGGGTCCCGTCGAACAGCCTGATGATCGGTTGCATGTACATCGACAGTCCCCCGGCGAACAGGCGTTCCCGATGGACGCGGGATCGCTCCCCGCGGCGGAAATCGCTCGCGGCCATCGTCGTGTCCCACTCGACAATCGGTCCCGTGGGAGCGAGTCGCCACCACGAGTCCGGACGTGAAAGGTCCGACCCCGGCCCGGGGAGCGCCTGGCTCGCCAGCCGAAGAACGTGAGGCCCGGAACTCCGCGCGGGAAACGGCGTGATCCCCATGGTCATCCCGAGCATCACGGACTCGTCATCGACCGGGAACGGGGTCTCGACGACTTCGTGAAGGCGCTGGAGCCGGGCGGCCAGCTCAGGCGATGCGTCGTCACAGAGGCCCTCGAGGACGACGACGAATTGGTCGCCGCTGAAGCTCGCGAGGTAATCGCCACCGCGGAGCCGGCTCTTCAGGCGGCAGGCGAATTCCGCGAGCACGTCATCGGCTCCGGAGAATCCGAACGAATGCCGGACCTGTCCGACATGCTCGAGGGCGATCAGCCCGAACCCGGCACGATCGGGGCGGCCTGTGGGTGCGGCATCTGTTGATCGTCCTTGCAGGTACGACTCGAAGCCGAACCGGTTCGGCAGTCCGGTCACGGCGTCGTGGCCGGCCTGGAAGTCCAGCTGCTCCTGCAGGGCGATCCTCGTGTTGATATCGCGCTGCACGCTGACGAAGTGCGTGATCACGCCGGCGGGGTCCCGGAGCGGCACGATGCTCAGTCCGTTCCAGAACGGCGAGCCGTCCTTGCGATAGTTGAGAATGTCGCCCTCGAAGCCGTCCCCGGCCTCGAGTGCGTGCCGGATCGACCCCCGGACGGCGTCACTGGACCCGGATCCCTGCAGAAGCCGACAGTTGGTCCCGACGATCTCATCCTCGCTGTACCCGGT
This sequence comes from Cryobacterium sp. GrIS_2_6, assembly GCF_035984545.1. NCBI lineage: Bacteria > Bacillati > Actinomycetota > Actinomycetes > Micrococcales > Microbacteriaceae > Cryobacterium > Cryobacterium sp. GrIS_2_6. The sequence continues at coordinate 34,769 of NZ_JAXCHP010000001.1, read as the reverse complement.
GATCGCCGTGAACGCGGCGCTGACGTGCAGGATATTCTGCGCCGCGTCGGTGATCAGGGAGACAGTGGACGTCGCGGCGAACGCCCGGGCGAGCAGCTCAGCGCCGACGCCGGGCACCCCGTGACTCCCGACCGGTTCGCTTCGGTTCGGAAAGGTCGGACTGACCATGCGATTCATACATCCCCCGAGCGCAAGCGCCGCCAGACCCCAGAACGGACGGACGCGATCTCACTCTAGACCGGGAGGGGTCCTGCGGCGCGGAAACGACCTGGGGCGTTGCGTGGCGTGCATGTTTCATCAGATTACCGGAGTGTAATACGTCCTGTCCCGGCATTGTGCCTGTCCCGGCATTGTGCCTGTCCCGGCCGGCGTGCAAATCCTGTCGATCTCGATCTCGATCTCGACTGTGACGACAACAACTCCCGCAACAACACCGGCAACAACACCGGCAACAACACCGAACAGGAACCCCGTGCTCACAGACACCGACCCCCACGTGCGCGCCCAGGTCACCCTGCACGCGGTACTCGGCGCGCGGCCGCGGCTCGCCGAACTCGCCCCCGACGCCCAGGCCCTCCTCGCAGGCTGAAGCGCCCGGTCGCGGTGAGGTTCCGGGACGTCGACGGCAACGAGTACTGACGGCACGCGCCGCGACCCGCCCCAAGAAGATCACCTTCGTGAAGGGCTACTACCACGGGGTTGCACCCTGGTCGCAGAAGCTCGACCTGACCATTCCGTTCAACGACCTCGAGGCCTTACGCCACACCCTCGAACAGCATGCCGGCCAGCTCGCCGGGCTGATCGCCCAGGCGGACATGCACGGGAACCTCGTGGACAACGCGCTCCTGGCCTGCTCCGACCATTACTACGGTTTCAGTGCCGACCAGTTCGCCCGGCTCGGCACCCGGTTGACCACGGGTCTCGTCGCGGCGGCACACGACGAGGACTTCACACTTGTATCCTCGGGGGAACCAGCCCTGTTCTACCTACGTCTCGCCGACGACCACTCACTGATGCTCCATCAGGAATGGGTCGCCGAATGCGTGCAGCGCGGGGTATTCATCACCTCGCACCATAACCACTTCATCAACGCCGCCCTCACCGAAACGGACGTGGACATGACGATCGACATTGCCAGGCATGCCTCCTTCATCGTCCGGAAGCGGCATCCACTGTGGAGCTGAGCCCGCACCTCCCCGCCCCACGGGCGGAGCTGGCCTCGGTCGGGTCGACCTATGCCGTGCAGGGACTCGGGTACGCAGTCATCGCGACCTCCCTGCCCACCATCCAGGCGCGCCAGTCCCTCGACGCGACGATGGTGGCCCTCCTTCTCCTCGGGGTCTCGCTCGCCGCGGCGGGCGGATCGGTCCTCGCCGACGCGATCGCCATCCGCCGCAACAGCAAGGCCGCGCTGCTCAGCGGGCTCGCCGCCCAGGCCGTCGGGTTCTTCATGATGGCGACCGCACAGCCGGCCCCGATCTACATCGGCGCCGTACTGCTCTACGGCGTCGGGCTGGGCGCGGTGGATGCATCGAGCGCGATGCAGGGCGTCCTCGTGCAGAGGGGCAGGCCCCGACCCCTCCTCGGGCGGTTCTTCGCCGCCTACACGCTCGCGGCGATCGTGGGGGCATTCCTGATGGTCGCGCTCGTGGAGACCCCGGCCGGCGCGGGGGCGGTCCTCGCGATCGTCGGCGTTGTCGACGTGCTCGTCATCGTCGCCGGCTGGCGGCTCCTCGACACCGGTCACGCAGCCCGCAACCCCGGCCACGCCCGCGACGCCACCCGCATTCCGCGCTGGCCCGTCTTCGTTATCGGGACGCTCATCCTCGCCGCGTTCGTCGCCGATTCCGCCGTGAGCACCTGGAGCAGCGTCTACCTCAGCGGCACGCTCCACACGGCGGCATGGGCTGCGCCGCTCGGTTACGCCGCGTACCAGATCGTCGTACTCATCTCACGACTCGGCGTGGACTACCTCGTCCGCCGTACCGCCCGCACGGTGATCGCAACGTCGGCCATCGTCTTCGGCGGAATCGGATTCGTGGTGATCGCCCTCGTTCCGAGCGAAGCAGGCGCGATCATCGGCTTCGCCCTCACCGGGGTGATCGCGGGGGCGCTCGTCCCGCTCTCCTTCGGGGCCGCCGGCGACGTCCTCCCGTCCCGCAGCGACGAGATCATCGCGAGGGTGAACCTCTTCAATTACGCCGGCGCCATCCTCGGCACCGTCATCGTCGGGGTGGTCGCCGACCAGACCGGTTTCGGCTTCGCCTTCTTGATCCCCCTCGTGATCCTGGTCCTGGTCCTGCCCGCAACCCGGGCCCTGCGCAAGCCGAAAGTCATCCCCCTCGAGGCACCCCAGCCCGGCTGAGCACGGCACCTGTTCCGCGTGCGGACCCGCCAGGGCTTGCCCGGAACCTCAAAAAATGAAATCATGTTGTCACTAGATGGAATTCTCCGGTCGCGGTTGATCGGACTCTCTCGAAAGGCGGCGGAATGAGCCTGGACGCTCCGGAATCCACGGGTACCCGGACCGTTGAACGCGCACTCGGCCTCCTCGCCTACGTGTGCGAACACGGCGCCGTGTCCCTGACCGAAGCCGCGCGCGGCAGCGACCTGTCGATCTCAACCGCCCTCCGGCTCCTGCGGACCCTCGAAACCACGGGGTTCGTCTCGCGGGATGACAGCGGCGACTACCGGCCAGGGAGCATCACCATACGGCTCGGCGCCCAGGCGCTCTCCCAGGAGACCGTAGTCTCCGTCGCGGAGCCGAAGCTGCACGAGATCGTCGAGCTCACGAGCGAGAACGCCTACCTCGGACTGCCGTCGACCTCGGACACCATGCTGTACGCGGCCGGCGTGCACGGGACACATCCGGTCCAGCTCGCCAACTGGGTCGGCCGGGTCATTCCCCGCTCGACGACGGCGGCCGGAAGGGCATTCGCCGGCGCTGTCGGTCCCCGGGGTTTCGCAGTCGTCCGAAGCGGAGCAGACCATGACTCGACCGCGATCGCCGTTCCCGTTCACTCGGTCGGCAAGATCGTCGCAACCGTGTCGGTCGTCATCCCGAACTACCGCGTCACCGATCCCGGACTGGATCGCATCGGCGCCCTCCTCATCCGGGTCGCCGGCGAGATTTCCGAACGGCTGGGTTCCGACCCGCTGCCGCAGAACCAGACAAAACCAACCGACTAACCGACCCGCACCAACCGGCATCAACCAGAAGGAAGAACATCGTGGCCCAGAAGCATCTCCCCCGTCCGGTTCGCGCAGCCAGGGGCACCACCTTGACCGCGAAGAGCTGGCAGACCGAGGCGCCGTTGCGCATGCTGATGAACAACCTCGACCCCGAAGTCGCCGAGCGCCCCGACGATCTCGTCGTCTACGGCGGCACCGGGAAGGCCGTCCGCAGCTGGGAGGCGTTCGACGCGATCGTCCGCACCCTGCGCGAGCTCGAGGACGACGAGACCCTGCTCGTGCAGTCCGGTAAACCGGTCGGGGTATTCCGCACCCACACCTGGGCTCCGCGGGTACTGATCGCCAACTCGAACCTCGTCGGAGACTGGGCGACGTGGCCCGAATTCCGCAAACTCGAGCAAGCCGGCCTGACCATGTACGGCCAGATGACCGCCGGTTCGTGGATCTACATCGGCACCCAGGGCATCCTGCAGGGCACATTCGAGACCTTCGCCGCCATTGCCGACAAACGATTCGACGGCACTCTCGCCGGAACCCTCACCCTCACCGGCGGGGCAGGCGGCATGGGCGGAGCCCAGCCCCTCGCCGTGACGATGAACGGCGGCGCGGTGCTCATCGTCGACGTCGACCCCGCCCGCCTGCAGCGCCGCGTCGAACACGGCTACCTCGACGAGATGACGGACGACCTCGACGACGCCGTCACCCGGGTCCTCGCCGCGAAGGCGGAGCGCCGGGCGCTCTCCGTCGGACTCGTCGGCAACGCGGCATCCGTTTTCACCGAACTGCTCGAACGCGGAGTCGCGATCGACATCGTCACCGACCAGACCAGTGCGCACGACCCGCTCAGCTACCTGCCGGAGGGCATCAGCGTCGCCGACTGGCACACCCGCGCCGCCGCGGACCCCGAGGACTTCACGATCAGGGCGCGGGCATCGATGGCCAGGCACGTCACCGCCATGGTCGGGTTTCGCGACGCCGGAGCGGAAGTGTTCGACTACGGCAACTCGATCCGCGCGGAGGCCGTGCTCGGCGGCTGCGAACGGGCGTTCGAGATTCCCGGTTTTGTTCCCGCCTATATCCGGCCGCTGTTCGCCGAGGGCAAGGGGCCGTTCCGCTGGGCCGCCCTCTCCGGGGATCCGGCCGACATCGCCGCGACCGACCGGGCGATCCTCGAGCTGTTCCCGAACGATGCGAAACTCGCGCGCTGGATCCACGGCGCCCAGGAGAAGGTGCAGTTCGAAGGCCTCCCCGCCCGGATCTGCTGGCTCGGCTACAAGGAACGGCACCTCGCCGGGCTGCGGTTCAACGAGATGGTCGCCTCCGGCGAGATCAGTGCCCCGATCGTGATCGGACGCGACCACCTCGACGCCGGCTCCGTCGCCTCCCCCTACCGCGAGACCGAGGCGATGAAGGACGGCTCGGACGCGATCGCCGACTGGCCGCTGCTCAACGCCCTGCTCAACACGGCATCCGGCGCGACGTGGGTGTCGATCCACCAGGGCGGCGGCGTCGGCATGGGCCGGTCGATCCACGCCGGCCAGGTCACCGTTGCCGACGGAACGGATCTCGCCGCTCAGAAGATCGAACGGGTGCTGATCAACGACCCCGGCACCGGTGTGATGCGTCACGTCGACGCCGGTTACGAACGGGCGGCCGCCGTTGCCCGTGAGCGCGGGCTGCGTGTGCCGATGTGGGAGGCCGAATGACGGCGCCGGCAACGGCGCACAGCCTGCTTTCCGGCCTCGACGAGATCGCGGACATCGGTAGGGATGCCCGGCGCGGCGGTTACTCCCGGCACCTGTGGCAGCCGGCCGACCTGGAGCTGCGCGACTGGTTCACCGGACGCGCCGTCCGGCTCGGGCTCGACGTGGAGATCGACCGGAACGGAAACACCTGGGCGTGGTGGGGGCCGCGCGACTACGACGCGATCGTCGTGGGCAGCCACCTCGACTCCGTTCCCGGCGGTGGCGCATACGACGGCCCCCTCGGCGTGGTCAGTGCCCTCGACGCGATCGCACGACTGCAGGCGAGCGGGTTCCAGCCCGCACGGCCCTGCGCCGTGCTGGTCTTCGCAGAGGAGGAGGGCTCCCGGTTCGGTATCGCCTGCCTCGGCTCCCGGCTGATGACCGGCGCACTCGACGCCGATCGGGCCCGCGCTCTCGTCGACGCGGACGGAATCTCGCTCGAAGCAGCGGCATCCGCTGCCGGCATCGACCCGGCCGGCCTCGGTGAAGACCCCGCGTCGCTCGCACGCATCGGCCTGTTCCTCGAGCTGCACGTGGAGCAGGGCCGCGGGTTGATCGACCTGGGCAGCCCGGTCGCGGTCGCCTCCTCGATCCTCGCCCACGGGCGCTGGCGCGTCACCTTCACCGGAGAGGGCAACCACGCCGGTGCCACGCGCATGACCGACCGTCGGGACCCGATGCTCGCAGCCGCCCGCTCGATGCTCGCGGTTCGGGATGCCGCCGTCGCGAGCACCGGCTCCCGGGCCACGATCGGCCGGATCGAGGCCGTGCCCGGTGGCACCAACGTGATCTCCTCGCAGGTCACTGTCTGGCTCGACGCCCGTGCCGCCGAGGATGCCGCAGCACAGGACCTCGTCACGGAGATCACCGCGCGGGTCTCCGAGGCCGCCGCAGCAGAGGGATGCACCGCGGTCGTCGCCGAGGAGTCCTGGAGCGGCGCCGTCGCCTTCGATCCGGCGCTGCGCGACCGGCTCGTGCGATCGCTCAGCGGAGCCCCGACCCTCCCGACGGGCGCCGGCCACGATGCCGGCGTGCTGTCGAGTCGCCTGCCCAGCGCGATGATCTTCGTGCGGAACCCGACCGGTGTCTCCCATTCGCCGGAGGAGTTCGCCACGCTCGACGACTGCCTCGCCGGCGTCGCGGCGCTCGAGCAGGTTCTCCGGGAACTGCTGTGACACCGGGAATCACCGTGGCGTTCTGGTGCGCACGCGCCCTGATCGACGGCACGCCCGTTGACGCGGTCCGGCTGCACGCGGCGCCGGACGGGACGATCGCCCGGCTGGAGCTGGGCGTTCCGGCGCGCGAAGGCGACACGGTCCTCGGCACCGTGATCCCCGGGATGGGCGACGCGCATTCACACGCCTTCCACCGCGCCCTGCGCGGACGCACGCAGGCGGACGGCGGCGATTTCTGGCGTTGGCGGGAGAGCATGTACGCCGCGGCATCCGCTCTGGACCCCGACCTGTACTACGAACTCGCCTCGGCAGTGTTCGCCGAGATGCTCGCCAGCGGCTGGACAGCCGTCGGCGAATTCCACTACGTGCACCACCGGCAGGACGGCCGGCCGTACCCCGATGCCCACGCCATGGAGCTCGCGGTCGCGGCCGCCGCACGAGACACCGGGATCCGCCTGACCCTGCTCGACACCTGCTACCTGCGCGGAGGCGCGGATCGTCCGCTCTCCGACCTGCAGCGGCGGTTCGGCGACGGCTCGCCGGAGGCCTGGCTACAACGCTGGTCGAGCCTGCGGGACACCCTCGATACCGGCGCTCCCACTCTGGCCGGTCCGGGCCCCGCCGTCACGCTCGGTGCCGCACTGCACTCGGTGCGGGCTGTGCCCCGGTCGGCGATGGCAACGATCCTCGCGGGGTTGCCGGCAACGGTTCCGCTGCACATCCATCTCTCCGAACAGCCCCAGGAGAACGCGGAGTGCCTCGCCGAATACGGCCTCACCCCCACGGGCCTGCTGCACGAACTCGGCGCGCTCACTCCTCGGCTGAGCGTCGTCCACGCGACCCACCTGACCGACACGGACGTGGAACTCCTCGGCACCGCCGGCGTGACGGCCGTGTTCTGCCCGACCACAGAGGCCGACCTGGGCGACGGGATCGGGCCCGCTCGACGCCTGGCGGATGCCGGTGCGCGGCTCGCCCTCGGATCCGACCAGAATGCGGTCGTCGACCCCTTCCTCGAGGCCCGCGGCCTCGAGGCCGGCGAGCGGCTCGCCTCCGGTCGGCGCGGCCGATTCTCGCCACCGGAACTGACCGAGACCCTCACCCGCGGCGGCTACGCGTCGCTCGGGCTCGGGACCGGCGGGCTACAGGTCGGTGCGTGGCTGGACCTCGTCGAACTCGACACGGCGTCGGTCCGCACCGTCGGCGCGGGTCCCGACCAGCTCCCGCTTGTCGCCACCGCGAGCGATGTGCGCCGCGTCATCGTCGGCGGACGTATTGTCGCGAACGATGGGCTTCTCGTGTCGCCCCCTGCCGCCCCCCCAGTCCTGCTCGGTGCGGCGCTGCACCGGCTCGACGACACCATCGCCCGCCTGAACCCGACCCGCCTGACCCCGAAGGAACGCGCATGACCTCCGAACTGATCACCGACATCGGCGAACTGAGCACCTTTGCCGACCACGAGGACCGTCGCACGAACGTCGCGCTCGTGATCGACAACGGCAGGATCGCCTGGATCGGCGACGCCGAGCATCCGCCCGTCGCCGACGTGCGCACGAGTGTCGGCGGGCGGGCCGTGCTGCCCGGGTGGGTCGACTCGCATTCCCACCTCGTCTTCGCCGGCGATCGCTCTGCCGAATTCGAGGCGCGCATGGCCGGGACTAAATATGCCGCCGGCGGCATCAGCACCACCGTGAATGCGACGAGGGCCGCAACGGATGCCCAACTCGAGTCCAATCTCCGAGCCTTGCGCGACGAGGCGCGGGCGCAGGGCACCACCTTCCTCGAGACCAAGACCGGCTACGGCCTCGACGTCGAAACTGAGCGCCGCTCCGCGGAGATCGCCTCTCGTGGGGCGGACGTGGTGACCTTCCTGGGCGCGCATCTGGTTCCGGATGGCATCAGCGCTCGCGACTACCTCGACCTCGTGACCGGCCCGATGTTGGCCGCCGTGACGCCGTGGGTCAGTTTCATCGACGTGTTCTGCGAGCGTGGGGCCTTCAACGTCGAACAATCCCGCGAGGTCCTGCTCGCCGGCCGGGCGGCGGGGCTCGGCCTGCGTGTGCACGGCAACCAGCTCGGGCACGGCGGGGGTGTCGCCCTGGCCGTCGAGCTCGGTGCGGCGAGCGTCGACCACTGCAACTACCTGACTCCCGCCGACTTCGACGCCCTGGCGGCTTCGGACACTGTGGCGACCGTACTGCCGGCCTGTGACCTGTCCACCCGGGAACCGCTCGCGCCGGCCCGCGCGCTCCTCGACGCGGGCATCACCGTCGCGATCGCGACCAACTGCAACCCCGGCACCTCGTACACGACCTCGATGCAGTTCTGCATCGCAACGGCCGTGCTGCAGATGCACCTGACCGTTGAGGAAGCCGTTCGAGCGGCCACTCGCGGCGGCGCCCGCGCCCTCGGGCGTGACTCGGGGGCGGATGCCGTCGGCTCGCTCCGGGTCGGCGGTCGCGCCGATCTGCAGGTGCTTGACGCGCCCTCGATCTCGCACATCGCCTATCGTCCAGGGGTGCCGCTCACCGCCGCCACCTGGCTGCTCGGACAGCGCGTGCTCCCGGCGGTGACCCGTGCCGCCCGAGCCGCCTTCTGAGCCGGACTGGCTCACCCCAGACCAAGCTGATCCGGTCTCCCGCGCGAGCGCCCGGGTTCCCGTCGCCTGGCGAAACAACGGAGGCTGGACCAGCACGGTGGCAGTAGCGCCCCCTGCGGCGACAATGGACGATTTCGAGTGGCGGGTCAGCATCGCGACGATCGCCGGTGACTCGGCATTCTCCGAGTTCGCCGGCATCGACCGATATCTCGTCCCGCTGTCCGAGGCCGGCCTCGACCTGACCATCGACGGCACAGCGCAGCACGTCGGCCAGTACCAGGTTTGCGCCTTCTCCGGGGAAAGCGTGGTCTCGTCGACCGGGTCGGCGGAGAACTCTGAAGACCTGAACCTGATGCTGCGCCGCACCGCCGCGACGGGTTCTCTCCGGGTCGAGCGGCTCACCGGCCCGTTCTCGGTGGCACCGAGTCCCGACGAGAGCGTCCTTGTCGTCGTCCTCGAGGGCGAGGTCGAGATCGACGGCCCGCCAGGGACCGGTACTTCCAGAAGCGCCCAGGGGTCGAACGTCGACACCCTCGGCATCCGCGACGCCGTGCTTGCCAGGTCGGGGCGAGCCTTGACGCTCCGCGGCGGGGCCACAGTGGCTCTTGCGACCATAGTCCTCACGAGCAGTCGCCTAGCCCGAATACCGTGAGACGCCCAGAGCGTGCCTCTGCACGACCGGCAGGGCGGCCGGACCGATAGCAGGTGATCGACGAGAACCGAGCCTCGCTGCTCCAGGTTCATTCGGGCCGGTCAGTCGCGGTTGGGTGGTCCGGTGAGGTCTTGGTGGGCGCGGTGTCGGTTTGGTGGCCGCCAGAGTCGTTGCGGGTCGATGAGTCCGGGGGCCCGCACTTGCGGTGATCCTTTCACCATGCGGATCTCCCACCCGGAGGTGTCGATGGTGTGGTGGTGGAACCAGCACAGGAGCACCCCGTTGTCCACGTTCGTTGGGCCGCCGGTGGCCCACGGCTTCACATGGTGCACCTCGGCCCAGTGCGCCGGGGCCTTGCAGCCGGGGATGATGCAGCCGCCGTCCCGGGCGCTGATGGCCCGGCGCTGCGCCCGGTTGAAGTAGCGCCGTTCCGGACCCAGCTTCAGCACTTGGTTGTTCGCCCCGAACAACACCCCTTGGAAGCCGCCGTCACAGATGCGCTGGTGCACGGTCTTGAGCGACACGGGGGCCTCAACGCCGTCGATCCACCCGACCCCGATCCCGGAGGCGAGGTCGGCCGCGTTCACGTGCACCATCACCGTCGGCGCCGACCCGCCCATGCTGGGCGTGTCCGTGTCCCGGGCTGCGTGTTCGAACAACGCCTGCAGGATGTCGGCGCGTTTCTCCCCGCCCGTGCGGGTGTCCGCGCGCCGCTCCCGCAGCTCCGCCTCGATCACGTCAAGATCCGGGCCCGTGCCGGTCTCGCCGTCCGCAGTCTCGGCGCCGGGGACCAACTGCCCCGAATCCATCAGCGCCTGTTCCTCGGCGGTGGGGAACGCCGGGCGGGCGTGGAAACTCAGGAAAGCGTCGAAGAGGGTGTTCATCACCCCGAACAGTTCCGGTGTCACCCCACCCTTCACCGGATACAACCCGTTCTTGAGTTGTCCGAAGCCGATGTTCGACTTCGCCTCGAACACGTCCTCCTGCGGGAGCACCCCGTCGGGGTCGAGGATGGCCTGCCACTGCGCGACCATGCCCCGCATCAGGTCCGTGGTCACCGGCACTCCTGCCCCGGCCAAATCCTCGGTCTCCGGGGTGATCAGCCCGGCCGCCGAGGCGACCAGGGCACGCTCGGCCGTCAACAAGTCATCCGGCGCCACCCGGTGACTGATCACCTGCAACCCCTCCACGATCAACTCCGCCGTCTCCACACCGATCTCCCCAGCGGTCAGCGCTGCCCCGACCGTCGGGAACAACGGCGGCAACCAGCTGCTCCCGCCGCACGGCCGCGGCAACACCGCGTCGCCGAGCTTCGTGCGCCGCTTCACCTCCCGGGCCGAGACCCGCGTCACCCGGGTGAGCACATCCCACGGACCCTTGCAGCCCATCCGCCAGGCCAGACCCTCGCGGCCGAGCACCCGGGCCCGCCGGTCCACTTCCGTGGCGGTGTTCACCCGGGCCGCATCCACGGTCCGCCCGATGGCCTCCACCGTGCTGAGCGCCTTCACCGCTTCTGTGTCGCTGAGCAACCCGACCGGGATCGCAGCCAGGGCCTCTGCGAGAGCCGCCTGCGCCTCGGCGAGCCGGGCGACAGCATCCGCATGAACCGATGGCACCGACCTGGCCAGCCCCTCCGCGCCCTCGAATCCCACGGCAACCGCCACGGGATGGGCCGACTCGACACCCACGATGGGCTGATCACCCGCGGCCCCGGAACCGGGTGTCTGCGGGGTGTGTGACTGGGGATCTGAAGCTCCTGCCATACCCCGATTCTACCGCAAATCGAACAGGAATGCGAGCCATACTCACCTAATTTCAGGTCAAGCATCCCGAGTTTCGCACCTGAAACGCCCTTACGATTCCAGTGAGATAAAAATCGTTCGATCATGGCCGAACGGCTTGGGTTCAGGGGCAATTCAGATTTGGTCATCTCACCGAAATCGTAAGGCCGACCTGAAATTGAACACGCCGAGCCCGTGGTGGCTCACTCAGGAGATCCGCCCGGGCGACCGTTGCCGGCCCAGGGACCAGTGCGGTTGATCCCGCTCGCGCACAAGAATCTCCTGAGTTAGGCACGCTCGCGCGGGCTTAGTGTCTGCGCGTTCCGGAGCACCAGCGAACTCGCGCAGGTCCCCGCCGCGCTGGGCGGCTTCGAGGACTTCCGCTTCGTCCCCGCCGATGGCCTCTCCGCGGGCGATCAGTCCGGACGCCCGAGAGCGGAATCTGCTTGAGGAAGAGCGAGAGGATGAAGGCGAGCGCGATGAACGGCAGCAGGTACCAGCACACCGGTGCGAGGGCATCCGCGTACGCTGCGACGATTCCGTCCCGCCGTGCTGCCCGCAGCTGGTTGAGCGCCTGCGGGTCCCGGTGAACCAGGCGATCACGAAGGCGATAACGCCGACGGAGATGTTGATGCAGAACGCCCACTGCCAGGTCAGGTGGTCGACGAACAGGTCGCCGAGCAGCGGGCGACTGACCGCGCGCTCGTCCTACTTATCGAAGGCGTTCACGAACCTGACGCTCGCCGCCGAGATTTCGGCGCGCGCGGCATCCTGGGAGATGGACGACTCTCCATCCCCGGACTGCGGGCCGTAGTCGCCGAAGAACGCGTGCACGCCGCCCTCGATCACGAGGTATCGCGCATCCGCCGGCAGCGACGCTTTCGACGTGCTGATCTTGTCCGGAGTCGCCAGACCGTCGTTCGTACCGGAGATCGACAGCACGCTGGCGCCCAGCCCGCTCAGGTCGTTCGCGGGGTATGAGGCGAAAAACAACAATCCGACAACCGGGTCTGTCGACGCACCGGCGAAAGACTGGGCATCCATCGCCGCGACAGTCCCGCCGAGAGAGTGGCCGCCGACCACCCAACGCGCAACCGGCGGATGCGCGGCGCGCGCCGACCCGAATGCTCCCGTCGAGAGGAACGCAATCCCGAACGGCTGCTTGGGGATAACGACCACGTGCCCGGCCTCGGCGAGAGGGCGCAGCATGGCCGCGTATGCGCGAGCGTCAACGCGCGCTCCGGGCTGGAAGAACACCCCGACGTTGCTCGCGGTTCCCGTGGGCTGAAGGACGATCTGGTCGGCCGTCTCGGTCACGGTCACGCTCGTGTCGGAGTCCATCGCGGACAGGGCCGGCTCAACGGCCGACAACGGCACGAGCCACCAGGCCAGCACGATCACTCCGAGCGACAGCCCAACAATCACACCCCGGAAACCCTTGCGCCCGCGATGCCGCACCGCACGCGTGAGCCAGGAGCGCAGCGCAACCGCAAGACTGACGGCACAGGTGAGGACGAGGAAGACCAGGTACGCCGGATGCCCGTGCACAAGCATCGACCCGGTCGACAGTGCCGCCCCGGCAGTGACGATCACGCCGAGCGTCGCCACGACGCGGGCGGCCCAGAAGAAGGCCATGTCGACTCGGCCGGCTGTCGCCCCGGCCGCCGACCGGATTCTGCGCGTGTCGGTCATGGGGAAATTATCCCAACGGCGCCCGTCGCGAATCTACCTAAATGTATTAGGCAAAATTAATGTAGCATTAGCAAAATGGAAAGGTTCTCATGGCACGCGCAGGACTGACCGCGGAGCGCCTGACCCGGGCGGGCGCTGAACTCGCCGACGAGGTCGGATTCGACCGGGTCACGCTCTCGGCACTGGCCAGGCTTTTCGAGGTCAAGGTCGCGAGCCTGTACTCCCACGTCACCAACTCGCACGATCTCAAGACCAGGATCGCTCTGCTCGCCCTCCAGGAACTCGCCGACCGGGCAGCGGATGCCGTGGCGGGCCGGGCAGGCAAGGATGCCCTGGTCGCGCTCGGCAACGTCTACCGCGACTATGCCCGCGAACATCCCGGGCGTTACGCCGCCATGCACTTCCGGCTCGACCGGGAGACCGCGATCGCGAGCGCCGGCGTCCGCCACTCCGCGATGACCCGCGCAATCCTGCGCGGCTACGACCTGATGGAACCGGACCAGACACATGCCGTCCGGCTGCTCGGCAGTGTCTTCCATGGCTTTGCGACCTTGGAGCTGGAAGGCGGCTTCAGCAACAGTTCCCCCGACTCCCAGGAGTCCTGGACTCGTTCTCTGGATGCCCTCGACGCCCTGTTGCGCACCTGGCCGGCGCCCGAATAACGCCAGAACGCCACGCGTCCGGCACCCGCACCACCTCCCCCACCTCGGAATTCCCCGATCAGAAGGTTCACAGATGTCCTCCCAGCACGACTGGATAACCACGCCCATCACCCCCGACCTCCTCCGCGGCGCGCTCGATCTGGAACAGACCGCCCACGGAATACTCCCGCACCGCCTGCCCGCGTGGGCTCGCGTCTACGCCGACCCACAGCTGGCCACCATGGAAGCCCAGCCCTCCGCGGTCCGCCTGGCCTTCAGCACCCGAGCGACCGACTTCGAACTCGACGTATTGCCCACCAAGCTGGTCTATCTGGGCGCCCCGCCGCGCCCGGTCGGCGTGTACGAACTCCTCGTGGACAAGAAGCTCGCCGGTCAGGCCATCGCGACGACCGGCATCACCGTCACCGTCGACATGGCCACCGGCGCCACCACGAACCAGCTCGGCCCCATCAGCACCCTCCGCTTCACCGGCCTGCCGGATCACCTCAAGAACATCGAGATCTGGCTCCCGCACAACGAACGAACCGAGCTCGTCGCCCTCCGCTCCAACGGGACCATCGAACCCGCGCCTGCGACAGGCAACCGGGTCTGGCTGCACCACGGCAGCTCGATCAGCCACGGCTCCAACGCCGCGAATCCCACGGAGACCTGGCCGGCGCTTGCCGCTTCGAGTGTCCATGTCGATCTGGTGAACCTCGGCTTCGGCGGCAGCGCGCTGCTCGACCCCTTCATCGCCCGCACCATGCGCGACACCCCCGCCGACCTGATCAGCGTCAAGATCGGCATCAATCTAGTCAATCTTGACCTGATGCGCCTGCGCGCCTTCGCCCCGGCCGTGAACGGCTTCCTCGACACCATCCGCGACGGTCACCCCACAACACCGCTGCTGCTGGTCTCGCCCCTCCTCTGCCCCATCCACGAGGACACACCCGGGCCCGGCGCCTTCGACCTCGCCGCCCTCGCGTCCGGTCGTCTGCAATTCGTGGCCACCGGGGACCCGGCCGAAGCGTCCGCCGGAAAGCTGACGCTCACCGTGATCCGGGCGGAGCTCGCGCGTATCGCGCAGCAGCGGACGGCCACAGATCCGAACCTGCACTACCTCGACGGCCTCGACCTCTTCGGCGCCGCGGACTTCGCCGAGCATCCGTTGCCCGACCACCTCCACCCGGATGCCGCAACGCACCACCGCATCGGCGAGCGCTTCGCCCGGCTCGCCTTCGGGCCCGGAGGTCCCTTCGCCGCCTGATGACTCCTGGTGGGTACTGATCAATACAGCCGCACCGGGCTGCCGAGCCCGGCCCGCGTCTTCCTCATCAGACCTGGTCGTGAATGGTGACGACGTAGCCATCCGGGTCGCTGAATGAAAAGGTGAGACCGAACGGGCCGGGGGCAGGGGCGCTGACAATCCGGACTCCCGCCTCGACCAGGACGTCGTGCACGGCCCGGGAGTCATCGGCGTGCAACCAGAGCGCAACCCCCGCACCAGCCCACGGGCGCACCGCATCGAGATTGAACCCCGGCATCGGTTCCCGCACGGCGAAGGCGATCGGCTCGGTGGCAAAGACGACGGCATGGGGCGGGCTCACGGGCGCGCGCCGCAGCCCGAGCAGCGTCTCATAGAAGTTCGCCGACCGCTCGAGGTCGCTCACCTGCAGGGCTAGAAAATCGGGTCCAGTGACAGTCATGGTTTCTTCTCCTCGTCGAATCCCGCGTGTCAGGATCCTTACATCTCCATTGTGTGTCAGGATGCTGACATGAGTCAAGAGGAGAAGGTCGGCGATCTGGCTGAGTCGGTGGGTTATCTGCTCAAGCAGGCAGCGACGGCCCTGCACGCCTCGATGGACGCGGTTCTGCGCCCGCAGGGCCTCACCGTGTCGCAGTATTCGGTGCTCGAGCTACTCGGTCACGAGCCGGAGCAATCGAACGCCGATCTCGCCCGCGGGGCGTTCGTCACGCGCCAATCGATGAACGAGGTACTGCGCGGTCTTCAGGAGCGCGGTCTGGTCGCGCGCGCCGACGTCGCCGAACACGGCCGGGCGCGGCCGACGCGCCTCACCCCGGCAGGCCACGCGGCGCTGGCGGTCGCGAGTTCGGCGGTCGCCCGGGTCGAGAAACGGATGCTGTCTCCCCTGTCCCCCGCGGAACATGCCGGACTCCTCGCTCAGCTCGTCGCCTGCCGGGATGCCCTCACCGGTGAAGACGCTCCCACCGGTGAAGACGCCGCGCGGTAGCGTTGAAGCATGGCTGAACTGTCCGAGACACGTGTCGCCGTCTACATCGATTTCGACAACATCATCATTTCCCAATACGACAATGTGCATGGTCGTGGAGCCTTCATCAAAGAGAAGGCCCGCACCGCCACCGGCAAGACCGCGGATCGGCTTCAGGAAGCCACGGTCAACATCGGCGCAGTCCTCGACTTCGCTTCGTCCTTCGGAGCCGTCGCAATCAGCCGCGCCTATGCGGACTGGGCAGCACCCGCGAACACCCGGTACCAGAAGCAGCTCGTCGACCGCGCGGTCGACCTCGTGCAGCTTTTCAACACCTCCGGAACCAAGAACGGCGCGGATATCCGCCTCGCCATCGACGTTGTTGAAGACCTCTTCCGGCTGCAGGACATCTCGCACGTTGTGATCGTCGCCGGTGACTCCGACTACATCCCGCTCGCCCAGAGCGCACGGCGCCTGGGCCGCACGGTCATCGGGATCGGTGTGCAGGGTTCGACAAGTGCGGCGTTCAAGAACGCCTGCGACGAGTTCTCGTATTACCACGACCTCGTTGAAGACCTCGGGGAGGACCTCGGGGAGGACCTCGTCGAGGACGTCCCGCACTCCACTCCGACAGTGGCCGCCGAGCCGCCGGCGCCGGACCTTGCGAAGGAGGCCCGCAAACTCCTCATGCGCGCCCTTCGAGGGCGGGCGAATGATGACGTCGACGGCTGGATGGCAGCATCCGCTCTCAAACAGCAGATGAAGCGCCTCGACCCCGGGTTCGATGAGAAGAAGATCGGCTTCAAGTCGTTCACGGACTTCCTGAAGGCCCAGCGTTCCATTGCGGAGTTGCAGGAGGACGGTCAGGGCCGCCGCGCGCGGTTGCGCAACCGGGCCTGACGTTCGCTGCGGCTGCGACCGCGGCTACGGCTACGGCTGTGGCTGTGGCTGTGGCTGCGACGCCTACGCGAACGTGGCGTCGAGAGCCGCGCGCAGGTCGGCGATCAGGTCGAGAGGATCCTCGAGCCCGACCGAGAATCGAAGATGCCCGAACTCGCGGAACGGCGCCGGGTACGCAGCGACCCGGGGTCCGCTCGTGCCGACATGAACGATCAGGGACTCGTCATGGCCGAGCGAGACGGCGGAGGTGATGACCCGGAGCTGGGAGACGAATCGGTTCTGGGTTTCCGGATCGCCCGCGACGGCGAACGCCAGCATCGCGCCATAGCCCCGACCAGCGAACTGTCGCGCGGCGAGCTCATGCTGCGGGTGGCTCGCGAGCCCGGGGAAAGCGACGAACGCGATCCGCGGGTCGGAGTCGAGGAACTCGGCGACCGACTGGGCCGAATCGAAATGCTGCCGGAGACGAAGCGGCAGCGTCACCGACCCGCGAGTGATCAGCCACGCGTTGAACGGCGAGATCACTCCGCCCACGTCGACCATCGCATCCGCTTTGATGCGCTGGATCAGCTCGCGGGAGCCGATCACCGCGCCCCCCATCGCGTCGCCGTGCCCATTGATGTACTTCGTCAGGGAATGGACGACCAGGTCGGCGCCGTCCGCGAGAGGTCGATAGAACGGCGGCGGAGTGAAGGTGGAGTCCACAACGAGCAGCGCGCCCGCCGGATGGGCGATTGCCGCCACGGCCTCGATGTCAGCAACCCGGGTCGTCGGATTGGCGATCGCCTCCGTGTGCACGAGTCGCGTATTCGGTCGAATCGCCGCAGCGACCGCGGCCAGATCACTGACATCGACGAACGTGGCCTCGATTCCGTACTTGTCGGGAAGGAGCTCCGTGAACAACCGCCACGTAGCCTCGTAGCCGACATCGGCGACCACCACGTGATCCCCTGAGCGCAGATACGTGAAGAACACCGCGTGAAGCGCCGCAACACCCGACGCCAGCACGACGGCGTCCTCGCCACCGTCCAGGGCAGCGAGCTTGGCCTGCAGTCCCAGTTGGTTGACTCCCGAATTCCGGGTGTAGAGCGGTACGTCCGTGCCCGACCAGCTCACCGACGACGGGTCCTCCGGCAATGCATAGGAGTTCGCCATCACGATCGGGGTGCGGATCGCACCCGACCCCGCATCGATCGTATTGCCCGCATGCACGGCCAGTGTCGAGTCTTTCAAGGACATCGGATTGTGCTTGTCGGGCCGAGTGTTCACCATGGCCCCACGCTACGGGAACAGCGCGGACTCCCGTGTCTCATGTCGTAGGAATCTGCTGAACTCGCCACGGACCAGGTCGACCAGTAGCGGCGGACAGTGCTGTCCACTCCTCAACAAATGCTTTCTGACCGGGTTATCCACAGGTGATTTGCGGGCGTGCGGATGCCGGTGGAATGTCGGTGGTCCTCCGTAGAGTGACCGGCATGACAGCTGAAAAGACCTCAGAACCTGACCTGGAAAGCGCGGTAGACAGCACGGCGGAGCCCCCGCCCGGGACCCCTCCCGACTCGTATTTGAATCCCCGGCACCTGAGCCTGGTGGAG
Organism: Cryobacterium sp. GrIS_2_6; assembly: GCF_035984545.1. NCBI lineage: Bacteria > Bacillati > Actinomycetota > Actinomycetes > Micrococcales > Microbacteriaceae > Cryobacterium > Cryobacterium sp. GrIS_2_6. The sequence goes on along the minus strand of NZ_JAXCHP010000001.1, from coordinate 16,566 downwards.
CCGTCCCTGCCCGAGGTGTATGACGCGATCCGGGAGGCGGACCGGGAGATGAACCGGGCCGCCGCGAAGCGGGCGGCGGCGATCTATGCCGGGCAGCGGGTGCTGGCCGATGTCGGCCGGGCCCGGGCGGAAGCCGCGGTTCGCGCCGGGGGCCCGCGCCCGCCGTGGTCGCCGGAAGAAGCCACGAAGGAGGAGTTCACCTGCGAGGTCGGCGCCCTGCTCCGGCTCCCGCGGCGCACGGCGGAGACCCTGATCGAAGCCAGCCGCACCCTCGCCGAGGACCTCCCCGCAACACGGGACGCCTTGACCCGCGGGGCGATCAGTTACCGGCACGCGCAGGTGATCATGGAACAGGCCTGGGGCATCCGAATGGATGATGACCCGGTGGCGGCCGCGCGGGCCCGCGCCGTGTTCGAGGACGTCCTCGTGCCCGACGCGGAAGTGCTCACCGTCGCGAAGCTCGCCGACCGGCCCGGCGGGTGCGGGAACGCACCCACCCGGAAACCATCACCGCGAGGCACCAGAAGAGTGTCGAAGACCGGCACGTCGTGTTCCAGGCCCTCAACGACGGGATGGCGTCGTTGTCTGTGACCGGGGACGCGGAGAAGGTGCAGGCCGCCTACCACCGCACCCTCGACACGGCGCTCTCCCTGCAGGGCCCGGAGGAAACCCGCACGCTGACCCAGCTGGCGGCAGACGTCCTCACCGACGTCCTGATCGGCGGGGTCACCCCGGACGGTCTCGGTGCCGGGGTGGCCGCGCAGGTCAACGTCACCGTTCCGGTGCTGACCTTGCTGGGGAAGAGCGAGGAACCCGGGTACCTGGCCGGGTACGGACCCATCGACCCCGACACCGCGAGGCGTCTCGCCGCCGGGGCGCCGAGCTTCACCCGGCTACTCACCCACCCGGAAACCGGCGTCGTGCTCTCGATGGGACGCGACACCTACAAACCGCCAGCAGCGCTCAAGAAATGGCTCGAGGTGCGGGATGAAACCTGCATCTTCCCGGGCTGCCGCCGCTCCGCCAAACGGTCCGACCTCGACCACAGCATCGAGTGGCAGCACGGCGGGGAGACCGACGCGATGAACCTCGCCCATCTCTGCCCGTATCACCACGCCGTGAAGAGCTACACGAGGTGGTCGCCGAGACACCTCGGCGACGGCCGCATCGAGTGGACGTCCCCGGCCGGGTACAGCTACATCGTGGAACCCTCAGCGGACATGAGACCACCCCGGAAACCCACGCCCGTACCCAAACCGCCGGCCCCGTTCGTCGATGTCTGGAACCTGGACCCCACACCCGACGACCCCGACGACCCGACGCCCTTCTAGATCTCTAGGCGTCCAATTTCACAGGGCGTCATACTTCGTGCTTCGCCCCCGCGCCTTGTCCACCGGATACTTCTCTCGCGTCAGCGCGAGTTTGTCAAGGATGATCTGGTTCGGATCAGCGCCGATCCGATCGGCTAGGAGGAGACAGTAGGTCAGCACATCGGCCAATTCCTCCCGTACGCGCTCGGGGCTCGCCTCGGCATCCCACTGGAAGCACTCCAGCAACTCGGCGGCCTCGATGGAGATGCTCTTCGCGAGGTTCTCCGGAGTGTGGAACTGTGCCCAATCGCGCTCCGCGACGAAGGCCGTAATCTGGTCGCCGACGGAAAATTCATTCATGTCGTCAACGTACCAGCCCCCCGCGAACCGATTTCGTTCTCGCCCCCGACTGCACTGGCCCGTCGTTCCGGCTAAATGACAACGACGAGCTTGCACCGCGGGCACCGATGGCAGAACTCGAGACCCTCAGCCGTGTCCACGCCGTCGGCGAGCATCTCGATGCCACACACGGGACACAGTGGGCCGTCCACGTCGAGCTCCCACTCAGTCATGCGCGGCGGCCGGGCTGACCACGCACCACTCGTTGCCCTCGGGGTCCTGCAACACCTGGAACGATCCGGCGGTATCGTGATGCGCCTCACCGATCCGGCGCGCTCCGAGCCTTTCGGCCTGGTCCGTCGCCGCCGCAATATCGTCGACACGCACGTCGAGGTGGAGCCGGTTCTTCACGGTCTTCGCCTCAGGCACCTTCTGGAACGACAGTTGTGTCCACCCCGGGGGCAGGATGTACCACCAGGCCGCGTCCCGACCGCGCGGTTCGCCGCCGAGCACGCTCGCCCAGAACGTCGCGAGCGCCTTGGGGTCACTGCAGTCGATGACCACCTCATCAATATGTCCGATCACCCCTCGATCCTATTCAGCGAGATCCGGGTGATCTCTACGATGGGAGCCATGGCGGAAAACTCGGGCAAGCCCATCCTCTTGTTCGCCACCGTGCAGGACTGGGAAGCCTGGCTCGAGGAGAACGTCGACCACGACGGTATCCGCTTGCAGCTCGTGAAGAAGAACTCCTCCGCACCGGGCATCAACTACGACGAGGCACTCACGGTGGCGCTGTGCTTCGGCTGGATCGATGGGCAGGCCGGCACCCACGACGATGACTATTTTCTTCGCGCCTTCACCCCGCGCAGACCCCGGAGCATGTGGTCCCAGCGCAACCGGGACCTCGTCGCACAACTGATCGAAGCCGGGCGAATGCGACCGGCCGGGTTCGCCGAGATCGAGCGCGCCCAGGCCGACGGACGATGGGAAGCCGCCTACCGCCACAAGGACAGTCCGGTCCCCGATGACCTCAAGTCCGCCCTCGACGCCAGCCCGTCGGCCGCGGACCTGTTCTCGAGGCTCTCATCGCAGAACCGCTTTGCCATTCTCTTCCGCATCAGCGGTGTGAAGCGACCCGCGACCCGTGCAGCGAACATCGCCAAGTTCGTCGCCATGCTCGAACGCGGGGAGACGATCTACCCCCAGAAACCCTGATTCAGCGGCAACCTACTGCGGGGGCTCGAGAGCTGGCGCCACCGCGGACCGGACGAACACCAGGGTTCGCTCAGTGACCACGGGCAACGACGCGCCCGATTCGATCGCTGCCATAGCGGCCTGGAGCACGCCCCCGAGCAGACGGGCCGTGATGTTGAGCTCGGGAACCTCGAGCTCGCGCAGTGCCTCGATGAAGGGTGCCGCCTGTTCGCGATGCAACTCCGATAGGCGCGCCAGGCATTCTGCAGGCAGCTGGGCTGCGGCGAGCGCCGCCACCGGCCGGTGCACGCCCTCCGCCGCCAACCGCAACGTCACCCGGACGTAGACGTCGAGCCGTTCCGACGCAGACGTGACCGAGTCCAAAGCCGACTGGAGTTCCGCATTGGCCCGCGGGAAGGCATCCTCGATCACGGCGACCAGGACGTCCGCACCGGAGGAGAAGTACTCGTAGACGCTGGGACGAGACAATCCGGCCGCAGCACCGACGGCTGCAGGAGTGACGGCGCTGACTCCCCCCGCGATCAGGAGCTCCCTCGCCGCGTGGAGGAGGGCTGCACGCTGGCGAACGCGATGCTCGGCAACAGTCGGGGCAGTGATCCTGGGCATACCCGTCCTCTCGCTTGGCACCTTGTCACTCTCCAGACTACGGGTCTGCGTCGGGGGCGGCCCGAGCATGAGTCCCACCTTCAGGGCCTGGGCACCTGCCGCCTGGCTCTTCGCTGCGGACCGGGCGCTGGTTCGCTGGCGTGTCAGCAGGTCAGTGATCGTCCGGCGCCGGGATGGGCACCGGACGGTCCACCTGCACCTGCACCTGCACCTGCACCTGCACCTGCACCTCGACGTAAGAGTCGTGCGCGGTGCCGTAGAACGCCTCATCGTAGGCGGCCATCGCTCCCGCAATACTCGCACCCGCACACCACACCGCGTCGCCGCGCACGGGCGGCGAGCGCGATCAGGCCCGCGAGTACGGCCGCGATCCCGCCGAACACGGCGACGATCGAGAGCAGTTCAGGCATGCCCCGAGCCTAGAACCAACACTTCCTGACGCACCGGACGGTCTCCGCCCAGTGCGACACCCTGTGAAAATCCTGTGACTTATTGCGCGGTATGCAATAATGCAACCGCGCAGTGTTGCGCATCATGCAATAATGCATTCATAAACAATTCTTCCGGCCTCGGGCTCCGCGAGCGCAAGCGTGCGCGGACTTCCGAGGTCATCCACGTCGCGGCAGCGGAACTCGCACTCGAACGCGGGCTGGACGCCGCGACCATAGAGGCAATCAGCGACCGGGCCGGCGTGTCCACCCGCACGTTCTTCAACTACTTCCCGACCAAGGAAGATGCCGTCCTGGGCATTGACGAGGTCGCCGTGTCGGCCGAGCTCGACAGAGTGCGCGGATGCGACGGGGATATCTTCCTCGCCCTGTTCGACCTGATCACCGCGCTGTTCGAAGCCACAGGCGGCGGGATCAAGTCCGACCTCAAGCGCGACGTCATCCGGAAATACCCGCACCTGATGACCCGCCAGATGGTGCGCGTCGCCGAGCTCGAAGACCGCCTCTGTGCGATCATCGTCGGCTGGCTGGTCACGGACGCACGTTTCGCAGAACAGAGCGAGGCCGAGCTCCTCGACGAGGCTCGCATCATCCTCGGCGTCTCCCTCGCCACCGTGCGAATCACCATGAAGAAATGGGCGGGCGATCCGGATCCTGCTACCGGGCCACCGGCATCCGCTGCCCCCCGAGAAACGTACGAGCGCGCCATCGCGACGCTCAGAACTGTAATGGAGAAACTCACATGACGACCGTCCTCACCCGTCCCAGGCAAGCAGAAGAAGCAGGTGTTCCGTCGACCCGCAGCGTGCTGCTCGTCTTCGCCGGCCTCATGGTGGCGATGCTCCTGTCGTCGCTCGACCAGACCATTTTCAGCACCGCGCTGCCGACCATCGTCGGCGAGCTCAACGGCGTCGAACACATGCTCTGGGTCACCACCGCATACATCCTGGCCTCGACCATCGTGATGCCCGTCTACGGCAAGCTTGGTGATCTCGTCGGACGAAAGTGGCTGTTCGTCGGGGCGATCTCGATCTTCCTGGTGGGCAGCGTCATAGGCGGCCTCGCCGATTCCATGGGCACCCTCATCGCCGGCCGCGCCGTTCAGGGCCTCGGTGGCGGCGGGCTGATGATCCTCGCGCTGGCCATCATCGCCGACGTCGTTCCCGCCCGCCAGCGTGGCAAGTACTCCGGCATCATGGGCGCCGTCTTCGCCGTCTCAAGCGTCGCGGGCCCGTTGCTCGGCGGCTAGTTCACCGATGGTCCCGGCTGGCGCTGGGCATTCTGGATGAACCTGCCCCTCGGACTCATCGCGATCGCCTCCGCCGTCTTCTTCCTGAAGCTGCCCCAGCGCGAGTACGCGAAGCCCCGCATCGACTACCCGGGCATGATCGTCCTCGCCCTCGCCGCGACCAGCCTGGTGCTGTTCACAACCTGGGGTGGCAATACCTATGACTGGGATTCGCCCGTCATCATCGGCCTGATCGTGGCGACGGTTGCGCTCGCCGGTCTCTTCGTGTTCATCGAGAACCGGGCAGCAGAACCCGTCATCCCGCTGAAGCTGTTCGAGAACCGCAACTTCAACCTCACCACCGCGGCCGGCCTCATCACCGGTGTCGCCATGTTCGGGGCGCTGGCCTACATGCCGACCTACCTGCAGATGGTCACCGGGGTCGGTGCCACGGATGCCGGCCTGCTCATGATCCCGATGATGGGTGCCCTGCTCATCTCGTCGATCGGTTCCGGCCAGATCGTGTCCCGTACCGGCAAGTACAAGGTCATCCCGATCATCGGCATGTTCGTCACCGCCCTGGGCCTGTTCCTGCTCTCCACCCTCACGGCGACCACCGCGATCTGGATCATGTGCGCCTTCCTCGCCGTGATGGGCTTCGGACTCGGCCTCTCGATGCAGATCTTGACCCTGGTCGTGCAGAACTCATTCCCGCGGGCCATCGTCGGAACCGCGACGAGCTCGAACAACTTCTTCCGCCAGATCGGCTCGTCCCTGGGCGCGGCGATCGTCGGCAGCCTGTTCGTCTCCCGGCTGACCGACATCCTCTCGGCGAACCTGCCGGCCGGCGGCACGGGCAGCACCGGAACCAACTCACTCACCCCGGCGCTCGTCGCTGCCCTGCCCGAAGCCGCCCGCACGGTGATCGTCAACGCCTACAACGACGCGCTCGCCCCGATCTTCCTGTTCATGGTGCCGCTCGTTCTGGTCGCCGCGGTGCTGCTGATGTTCGTGGTCGAGAAGCCGCTCGCCACCCACATCGACGAGGCCGAAGGCGAACAGTCGCTCAACAAGGAGATGCTCGACGAGTCGCTCTCCGTGGGTGCCAACCCGACAGCGGAGCCGGTCCTCTCGGTACGCACCGGGTTGATCCGCGTCGTCGACACGAATGAGGGTTCCGGCAAGCGGACACTCTCGTAGCGCAACTCACGCCATTCAGCGCATCTACTGCGAATGCAGTAGATGCGCTGCTGCCGTGAGGCCGGCGTCGGGTGGGAGGATCAAGGGGTGACGATGTCGGCCTCCCCCAGAGAACTCGCCGCCTATCGACCCCGCTGGTACCGCAATCCGCGAACGCTCGACCTAGCCGCGGTCGCGGTCACGCTCGTCGCTGCGGCGACCGAATTCAGTGTTCCCCTGGCCAACGGCACGAGCCTCTTCGGCTACGTGCCCCTGACCCTCTCTCTCCTCGGTGTCCTCGTCTCCCGACGGTACCCCTGGACCGGCATCGTGATCGTCACCCTGACTCCGTTGCTCGCGGCCGCGGTCGGCTGGGATCCGCTGATCACCTGGACCATGGCGGTGTTCACCGCCTTCTCCGTGACCTTGCGCGCACTTCCGGGCGTGTGGGTCGGTCTGCTCGTGGGACCGACCCTGTATTTCGCCGCAGTGATGTACAACGGAATCGGTTTCGGTAGCCCAACCGCGTTCACCGCGTTCGCCTTCGGCTTCATGGCCGCAGCCGCGGGGAGCGCGGTGCGCAGCCACGACCGCTATCGCAACGAGCTGGAACTGCGCACCTTCGACGCCCTCGCCGCGCGGGACACCGAGGCGAACGGCCGCGTCACCGAGGAACGCCTCCGGATCGCACGCGACCTGCACGACGTGATCGGGCACGAGGTGGCCGTCCTCGGAATTCACCTGGGCGTCGCCGAAGTGAACCTGCCGAGCGACGCCGCCGCCGCCCGCGAATCCCTGCACTCGGCGCGCACGAGTGTCCAATCCGTCCTGCTCGAGACCCAGCGTATTCTGCACGTGCTGCGCTCCGACAGCACAGAGGGCCGCGACTCGGGCGTCGGCTTGCGGCCGGCGCCGGACTTCTCCGGGATACCCGATCTCATCGAGTCCTGCCGGAACGCCGGGGTCGATGTCCGGGCCGACCTCACCCAGGCACCCGCCGCGCTCGACCCCGAAGTGAGCACCGCCGCATTCCGGATCGTGCAGGAGGCCTTGACGAATTCCCAGCGCCACGGTTCGGGACCGGTCACGCTGAGAACGACTCTGGCCGGCGCCGTCCTCACGATCACGGTCTCCAATCCGAAGACCCTGCGCACCGCGAAGATCGCCTCCTCGGCGCGGGCGCGGACGGGGGCAGACCTGGCCCCACACCGCGGTTACGGTCTCGTCGGAATGCGGGAACGCGCCGCGTCGGCCGGCGGCAAACTCGTGGTCGAGGATCGTGATGACCTCTTCCAGATCACCGCGACCCTCCGGGTCGACGGAGGCAGGGTCCAATGATCCGGGTCATGATCGTGGACGACCAGGAGATGATCCGGGTAGGGCTGCGCGCCATCCTCGCCCCGGAGCCGGACATCGACGTTGTGGCGGATGCCGCCGACGGTTTCGAAGCGCTCCAGCAGATCGTCGGGCTGTCCGTCGACGTGGTCCTGATGGACATCCGCATGCCCGGAATCGACGGCGTCGAAGCCACCCGGCGCCTGCGCCTCGACTTTCCGGCCGAAAAACTGCGCATCATCATCCTGACCACGTTCGAAAACGACGAGAACGTCTTCGCAGCACTCCGGGCCGGCGCGAACGGTTTCCTGAGCAAGGGCATCGGACCGACCGAACTTGTGGCCGGGATCCTCGACGTCGCCTCCGGTGGCGGCGCGTTATCCGCCGCCGCAACCGCGGCGCTCATCCACCATGTCGCCGAGGAACACCGCCCGGCTGTCGACGCGGCCATGGTCGATCGCTTCTCCGTGCTCACGCCCCGCGAACGAGACGTCGTCATCGCCATCGCGACGGGGCGCGACAACGCCCAGATCGCATCCGATATGTTCGTCTCGCCATACACGGTCAAGACACACGTCAACCGGGCGATGATGAAACTCGGCGCCCGTGACCGCGCCCAGCTCGTGACCTTCGCCTACCGCGCCGGGCTCTCCGCGTAGCCGGCTCACTCCCGCACCCGTCTACTGCGCATGCAGTAGACCGGCCGATGCGCCTGGACGAGGTGGCCGAGCCGCCCCTCGGGAACGATAGGAACTGTCCCTGCCGCACGGCAGCATCCGCCTGGCCCAACCGGCCGATCGCGAATGCCCGGACGCCTCTCTTCGCTAGTCCTAGGAGCATCATGGCCACGTTTCTTTCCTTCATCGGGCGCTTCAGCGCCCGGCATCGACTGGTGGTGGTCGGCGCCTGGCTGCTGATCTTCGCCGGCCTCATCGGCACCCTGGTCGTTGCGAGTGGCCAGGGCGCCCCCGGAACGGCCTCCACGTCGATTCCGAGCACGCAGTCCTCCCAGGCACTGGAGCGGATGAGCCGGGAATTCCCCGACCTGAGCACCAGCACGCCCGCCTCATTGCAGCTCGTCTTCCAGTCCGACACGGGGGCCGCCGTCACGGATGCCGCCGTCACCGCTCAGATCGCCGGCGTACTGGCCGACGCCGCGACCATCCCGGACATCGCGTCCGTCAGCGACCCGTTCGACACGCAGAAGCCGTACATCTCCCAGGACGGGAGCACCGCCGTTGCGACGCTCAGCTTCGGCGACCTCTCCGCCGACCAGCAGAAAGCCTCCTACCAGGCCGCCCTTACCGTGCAAGCGGATGCCCCTGACGGCCTCCGGGTCGAGGTCGGCGGAAACCTGGTCCCGCTCGGCGCCCCGCCCGCGGGCATCGGTGAGGGCGTCGGAGTGATCGTCGCCTTCCTCGTCCTGATCCTCACATTCGGGTCGCTCCTCGCGGCCGGGGTGAACCTCCTGATAGCCGTCTTCGGCGTCGGCGTCGGCCTCGTGGGCGTTCTCGCCTATGGGGCGCTGACCCCGATCGGCGACACGACCATCATCCTCGCGCCCATGCTCGGCCTCGCCGTCGGGATCGACTACAGCCTGTTCATCCTGACCCGGTTCCGCGCCGAGCTCCGGAGCGGCAGGAACGTCGAAGACTCCGTCGCCCGGGCAACGGGAACCGCCGGAAGCTCCGTCGTGTTCGCCGGCCTCACCGTCATCATCGCCCTGGTCGGCCTCCTCGTCGCGAACATCAGCTTCATCTCGGAAATGGGAATCGCCGCCGCCTTCGCCATCCTCGTCTCGGTGCTGATGGCCCTGACTCTCCTCCCGGTCCTGATGCGCACCCTCGGACGCCGGGTGTTGCCAAAGAAGGAACGCACCCGCCGCTCGAACGCTTTCGAGACGCCATCCGATGGTTCGACGGACGCGCAGCCCCCCACTCGGAAAGGGTTCCTCCGGCGCTGGGGGACGTTCGTCGTCGCCCATCCGGTCAGGTCGCTGCTCGCCGGCGTTGTCGTGCTCGGCATTGTCGCCGCCCCCATCCTCAGCATGAAGACCGCATTCAGCATCCCAGGCGGCGCCGACCCGACCTCGACGCAGCGGACCGCGTACAACCTCATCATCGAGGAATTCGGCGGGGTGCAAAGCCCGCTCGTCGTGCTCGCGGAAGCCGACGGCGATATCACCGCGCAGACCGCATCCGTCCAGGACGCAGTCGCCGGCCTTCCCGGGGTCCACATGGTCGTTCCCGGCCCGATCAGCGCCGACGGAAACGTCGCACTTCTGACCGTGGTCCCCGAGGGCGGCCCCATCGATCAGCAGACGAAGGACCTCGTCCAGCAGATCCGCACCGACGCCGACTCGGTGCCCGGAGTCCACCTCGAGGTCACCGGAGAGACCGCGATCGGCATCGACCAGGACCAGGCCCTCCAGGACGCCCTGATCCGGTATCTCATTGTCATCGTCGTCATTTCCCTGGTGCTCTTGATCGTCATGTTCCGGTCGCTGCTCATCCCGCTCATCGCCACTCTCGGCTACCTGCTCTCGGTCGGCGCATCCTTCGGCGCGAGCGTCGCCGTCTTCCAGTGGGGCTGGCTCGATCCACTCATCCCGGCGCCCCAGGGCGACCCGATGATGAGCATCCTGCCGATCCTGCTCGTCGGCGTGCTCTTCGGGCTCGCCATGGATTACCAGGTCTTTTTGGTGTCCCGGATCCAGGAGATGCACAACACGGGCATGTCGCCGAAGCAGGCGATCATCGAAGGCTTCTCCCGCTCGGGCCCCGTCCTGGTGGCTGCGGCAACGATCATGACCGTCGTCTTCGCAGGCTTTGCAACGAGCACCTTCCCGATCGCCGCATCCATCGCCTTCGGACTCGTGGTCGGGGTGATGGCTGACGCCTTCATCGTGCGCCTCATCCTGATGCCCGCACTGATGTCCCTGCTCGGTAAGGCCGCGTGGTGGCTGCCGAAGTGGCTCGATCACCTTCTCCCGAATCTCGACATGGAAGGCCATGCACTCGACGAGCGCCCCGATTCCCAGCCCGACAAGCGGGAAGCCATTCTCGTGACCGACTAACCATTGGTTGGGCCGGTGCATGCATCATGCAGTGGCCCGCCCTGAGGCACGGACTATTTCTTGCCCTTCTTGTCGTCCACTATTCCTCCCAGCAGGCCGCCGATCGCGCCACCGAGGACCCCTCCGGCAGGGCGGCCGAGGAGTGATCCGATGCCGGCTCCAATCCCCGCGAGGCTGGAGCCGTAGCTCACCCGGGCGATCGAGACCGTCGTCGATCCTTCGGGACTCACTGAGATCTCGAACGACCAGACGGCGGCCGACGCAACGACCAGCGCGACGGGGCTGGCCTTGCCGCCTGCGGCCAGCCGGCCGCCCTCGGCCTGGCTTACGGGGTCACGGTCGAGTCTCTCCTTTGGCGGGCACGACATCAAACAGGACCTCGTTACGACGCAGGAACGAGGGCATGAACGGTGGATCGAAGCGAGCGAAACGGGGCTCTCCCCGCGCCGTGAATCCTGAGGCGACGATCGCGCCCCGGAGCATCTCGAGGTGGCGTGCGTAGCCGACCTCGTCCCATCGTCCGCGGTACCTCACCGCTGCGGTGACGCTCCCCGGAACCCTCCTCAGCCGCACCTGCGGGCTGGTTGGTTGCGGAGCCGTCTCGATCGTGAGACCCGTGGGGAGCACGAAGGCAACGCGGAACGCCCCCTTCTCGTCAGGATCACCTGGCTTTCCGCCGACGGCCTCCTGAACGACAGGAGCGGTCATCACGATCTTCGTCGACGCCTCGGCCTGCACAACAGGCGCAGTCATCGCGACTTTCTGACGAACGGAATTCTCTCCACTGATATAGGCGAACAGGTATCGGAATGCACGATTGCCGGCATCTTCGAATGGCCCTGTCGTGACGACCTCCGCAACGAGGTGCTCTGGATAGCTGCGCAACTCGAAACCGTCGTAATCGCCCACGACCGCATAGGGCTGTTGTTCGGTCATGCTCTCAAGTTACTCCGCGTTCACGTCTACCCAACGATGACGCTGGGTGTGACGTCCCGAAGCTGGCGGACGGTGTCACGAATACACTCGGCCCAGTCCTCCGAAGGCGTACCCGCGATCCATCTCTCGAAGCCGATCTTGAAGACCGTCACGCCCGTCTCGGCAGCAAGAGTCGCCGAGGGCTCCGTAACACCGCGCTCGCGCAGGGCCCCAGCGACGGCTGCGCTCAGGGTAGAGAATTTCAGCAGTTCACGCTCCAGCAGTGCCGGATTGGCCGCGATGATCGCGGCCCGTCGAATGGAGTGTGCGCGGTCGAAGACCAATCCGCCGACCTTGTTCATGGCCGAAATGACCACGTCGACAGGTCGCACATCTTCCGGCGTCTCAGCAATGGTCTCGAGGATGATGCGCTGGAGCTCCTGGGATCCCTGGAAGAGCACCTCCCGTTTGTCGGCGAAGTAACGGAAGAACGTGCGCTCGGTCACACCCGCCCGTTCGGCGATCTCAAGGGCCGTCGTCTGCTCGAAGCCACGCTCCGAGTAGAGCTCTAGTGCCGCGCGCGCGAGCCGACCGTGCGCATCCGGTAGCCAGCGTCCCATGAGAAGCAGTCTACGATCTTCCGAGCTGATGTCGGTCGCTGACATTAGATGCTACTCTGACGTCAGCAACTGACATCAATAGCCGATGCCTGGCAACCGACCGGGCGCGCGTCTCGAAGGAGAAAGCACTCATGCGTATTTTCATCACCGGCGCTTCCGGCTGGATCGGATCTGCCGTATCCCAGGAAATCATCGCTGCCGGACACGAGGTTGTCGGTCTGGCGTGAAACGACGCGTCGTTCGCGAAACTCCAGGCCGCCGGCATCACCCCCCATCGTGGGAGCCTCGACGATCTCGGCAGCATGCGCGAGGCGGCGTCGGCGTCGGACGGCGTCATTCATCTGGCATACAAGCACGATTTCTCCGATATGGCTGGTGCCGGTGCGACCGAGCGAGCCACCATCGAGATGTTCGGGGACACCCTCGGCGGCTCGGATCGCCCGCTTCTGTTCGCGTCGGGTGTTGCAGGGCTCGCGCCAGACAAGCTCGCAACCGAGGACGACGCGGTTCCGTTCAGCGGCCCCGAGGCACCGCGTGGGGGCGCCGAGGCGCTCGCGCTTTCCTACGCCGACCGCGGAATCCGCTCCGTCGCCCTACGTTTCTCCCCGACAGTCCACGGTGAAGGCGACCACGGTTTCATGCAGGTCATCTCAGGAATCGCCGGCGAAAAGGGTATCTCCGGCTATGTCGGTGACGGTTCCAGCCGCTGGCCCGCCGTGAATCGTCTTGACGCAGCGAGGATGGTCGCACTCGCACTCGCGAAGGCACCTGCCGGATCCCGAATGCACGGCGTCAGCGAAGAGGGCATCTCGGCGCTCGAGATTGCGACCGCAATCGGCGAGTCTCGAGGCATCCCAACGGTCTCGATTTCACCGGAAGACGCCGCCGCGCACTTCGGCTGGATCGGCATGTTCTTTGGCCTCGACGTCCCCACCTCGAGCGCCAGGACGCAGGACCTGCTCGGCTGGACACCGACGCACCCCGGTCTTGTTGCCGATATCAAGTCCGGCTTCTACGGTTCGGGTCGGCCCGGCCAGTAGCCCCTTCGTTCGTCGGCGCCTGATCGATGAATGGACAGCAGGCAACACCGCCTCACCGAAGTGGGCCCCTACCGGGGTTCGGCCGCTTCGATTCGCGGGGCTGCCCAGCTGGCCAGGAGTCGCAGACGCTCTGCGCTGGGTGAGCCGGGTTCCGCGGCGTAGATCATGAGGACGAATCCTGGGTCGGCGGTGATGATGAGCTCTTAATAGGCAAGAGTGAGCTCGCCGACGACGGGGTGATTGAGGCGTTTTGTGCCGGAGCCGTGGGTGTGAATGTCGTGTGCCCCCCAGAACTGGCGGAATGTGTCACTGCGGGTGGATAGCTCGCCGACGAGGTCCTGGAGGCCTTTGTCGTTCGGGTCGCGCCCGGCTTCGGCACGCATTATTGCGACGCGCATTCCGGCGCAGAGATCCCAGTCGGGATAGAAGTCGCGTGATGCGGGGTCGAGGAATTGGAACCGGGCCAGGTTCGGTGTGCGCCCACCGTCGCCGATCAGTGGCGAGTAGAAGGCACGTCCGAGTTCGTTTGTAGCGAGAATATCCTGGTGCTGGTCGCGCACGAATGCGACGCCGTCGGTGATCGTGCTGAGTACTCAGTGAAAACTGGGCCTGCTCACGGCGTTCTTTGTGGCGCGCCTGCGCGGACGTCCGGACAATGGGACTCCGTCTGCTGCTGCGCGGGCGAGGTCGAAGAGGTGGGTCCGTTCCGTGTCGTCGAGGTTGAATGCGCGGGCAAGGGCGTCGAGAACGGAGGAGGACGCCCCTCCGATCGCGCCACGTTCGAGCTTGGCGTAGTACTCGACATTGACGCCGGCGAGCGTTGCCACCTCGGTGCGACGGAGCCCCGCCACCCGCCGGTTTGCTCCGGCGGGAAGGCCCACCTGTTCCGGAGCAATTTTCGCGCGGCGGGACATGAGGAATTCGCGTACCTCGGAGTGATTGTCCATGTCGACGAGACTACGTCCCCGGCGCGGGGCGCGGGGTGCCCTGCTGGTATACCCCTACGCGTTGACTGAGGCATATGCAACCAGCTGTTCACGGCGGGCACGGTGTGGGCCGTTGCACACCGTGGGCAGTAACGCACGCGACAGTCGACGGTGAGGAGAATCTTGAATACGACCATCACGGTGCCACCACCGGCCGCTGTCGAGACGATGAAGCGTTTGCCCCTGGCGACCCTGGTTGCCTTGGCGGTCATCGGCTTCGTTCTCGTGGCGATGGAGACCATGTCGGCCGGCCTGCGTCCGGTCATTGCGGGCCTCACCGCAGTGGCCATCATCGCCGGTGCACTCATCGCCGCGATCGCCCCCGCCGCCCACGGACAGCCGGGAAGCTCACGACTGCCCTTGGTCCGGGTGTTCCGGATCCCCGGCATCGCCATCATTCTGGCCGTCATCTTCACCTGAATGCTGGCGCACAACACGATCTACACCTATATCTCCCCGCACCTGAGGGCGACCAGCAGCAGCCTCACCGTCGACGTTCAGCTTTTCATCTTCGGAGTCGCCTCAATCGGCGGCATCGTCATCACCGGGGCGCTACTGGACCGCCATCCGAGACCACTGCTGCACGGCAACGCGGCGTTGTTCATCATGGCCGGTGTTGTCCTCCTCATCGGGCACACCTCGACCGCGGCGATCATCGTCGCCACCGTTCTGTGGGGAATCGCGTTCGGCGGGGAATCCGCCCAGGTCCAAGCCGCTCTCACCACAACAGGAGGCGACGACTCGGATATCGCCAACTCGTTCCTGCCAACCGTTTCCCACAATGTCTCAACCATTCGACCAATCGACAGCAACACATCTGGAGATAACAATGAAAGCGACATACATGTTCGGTGCCGGCGACGTTCGTCTCGTCGACGCCCCCGACCCCGTCCTGCACGACACCACCGACGCCGTAGTCCGAAAGGAATCGGATCCGACGTCCGCACCCTCGCGCCCGGCGACCTCGTCATCTCTCCGTTCGCCTTCTCCGGTGGAACGTGCGAATTCTGCCGCGAAGGCCTCTGCACCTCCTGCATCCACGGCGGATTCTGGGACATACCCGGCATGGGCGGCGCCCAGGCCGAAGGCATCCGGGTCCCCTTCGCCGATGGGACCCTGGTGAAAGTCCCCGGCATCGACGAGAAGACCCCGCTGCTCACACACCGGAGGTCACGGCGTCCGGAAGGTGCTCGAAGAGGTCGGGCATCTGCCCGCCTACGAACAGGCCTACCGCATCGTCCGGCCCGGCGGAGTCATCAGCCGCGTCGGCGTCCCCCAGCATGAGGCCGCACCGATCGGGTTCGGCAACCTCTTCGGCGGCAACATCACCCTGACCGGCGGCCCGGCTCCTGTGCGGGCCTACATCGAACAGCTGATGCCGGCGATCCTCGATGGCACCGTCAATCCCGGAAAGGTCTTCGACCGTGTCGTCACGCTCTACGCCGGCTGGCCCCAGGGCATGGCCGCCATGGGCGTTGCCAAGCAGTATTTCTCCAGAAACGAGTAAGGAACATCATGATCATCGAACCTGCAGTACCGACCACGCTCAACCCGGCCGCCCCCGGCGTCTTCATGGAGCACATCGCCATGGTTCAGTCGGGCGACGACCCGGCCAAAACCACCACCTGGCTTGAGCACATCACCGATGACGAGTACAGCGGCAATTAGAGTTCGTCAGCGTCCGGACTCGTGCGGAGTCCTGATCCAGCGAGCACCACACCTATGCGGCGGAGCCACGGGATCGAGGCAAGATCCACGGGTAGTCCCCTTCGCATTCATGAAAGCGGGTTTATCTCGTGCGCCCGCGGCGCCGCTGGGATCGCCATCCGACAGGCCGTAGACGCACTCGCGGTCACGTCCTAGGCAAGCGATCGAGGGGTCGAGGTGGTGTCGGATGAGCCCGCTCCCCCGAGGGCGAATCGCGTATCGACGGGAGGTGTGCTGGCTCAGCTTGGAGAATCACCCGGTGCCGGCAAGAAGCCCGGCTCGTCAGCCGGTGAAATCGGCGCCGTGAACCGCTCGAGCGTTTCGTGGCGAAGGTTGTAATCGTGACGAGAGGCGCGGCCGCGCAGGAGGAGAGCGGGCTCATGAGCGCAATCGAGGATTCCAAACTGGCCGTCCTCTGCGCCAATGCTCGGGCGACGATCACTGCTCGCTAAACTTGAGTCGAGTCCACGACCTTGGGAGGGACTTTGAATTCCGAACAAGCAGCAAGAATGAACACCGGAGTCGGCTTCGTCGCAGCACTCGACCAAAGCGGCGGCA